>JAUIAY010000002.1 GCA_030425285.1 Bacteroidia bacterium | reverse complement strand
TAACACCAGACGATGCGGCATCAGGCCAAGTTTGTGAAGGAGAAACGTTCAACTACGAAGGGACAGAATATGCTGTAGGAGTACATGAGATACCAAGAGAAGATAACAATGGTTGTCCATACAAAACGATACTGACGGTAACAGCCTATCCAGTAACACCAGACGATGCGGCATCAGGCCAAGTTTGTGAAGGAGAAACGTTCAACTACGAAGGGACAGAATATGCTGTAGGAGTACATGAGATACCAAGAGAAGATAACAATGGTTGTCCATACAAAACAATACTGACGGTAACAGCCTATCCAGTAACACCGGACGATAGTGATACTGTTCAAGTTTGTTCTGGAAACACCTTTACTTTTGAGGGTCAGGAGTATGGAGTAGGTTCGCATGAATTTACAAGGGAAGACAACAACGGTTGCCCATATACCTTTACGTTGATAGTAGAAGAATGGCCACTACCAGTAATAGAGATAGATGATCAAGAAATATGTCCAGATGTGACATCAGTAGATCTTACGGAATTAGAACCAGTAGGACAAGAAGGTGGTGTTTGGACTACGGCGTGTGGAGCTTTTGATCCAACAACAGCCAGTCCATTGTGTTCACCATTTACATATACTTACACAGATAGTAATGGATGTGAAGGATCAGATATGGTAGCATATACCTTTGGAGGGACCAATGAAGAGCCAAACACGTCTTCAGGAGAATTCTGTTTAGGTGATGAAACTGCTAACATTTGTAGCTATGCCAGTGCACCAGTAGGTGAAATAGTTTGGGTAGGATATACCTTTAATGGAGGTTCATTACAACCCATAGTTGATGAGGATGACGATGGTTGTCCTGACACACCTACAGTTGGAGGAAGCTATGCATACTTTGTTGAGTTAATGACCGATGATGGTTGTGTTACCACATCAAATGCTGCTGTAACAATTACAATTAATAATGCTCCAGTCGTAGATGCTGGACTAGGATCTGAAATAGATTGTGCTATTACCGAGGTTCAGCTAAATGGCTCTTCTAATGCTGTAAATGCTACGTATTTATGGACCACGGCAAACGGTAATATTGTAAGTGGAGAAGACACTTTAACTCCTACAGTCAATGCTATTGGAACTTATACATTAACTGTTACTGATTTAGATACTAATTGCTCGGCATCAGATAGTGTAGACGTAATTTCTGGACCAGGAGTGTTTGATTTTGAAATAGTCTGTGTGCCAAAAATAAATATTAACTGTCCACAAGATTTACCCGAACCTGATGTTTCAACAGTTGGAGTTCCAGATGATGGTAATATTTATGTAGTAGAGTTCATTGAAGATATTTATATAATTGGTGAACCAGGATGTGGTGAAGCTGCTATAAAAAGATTCTATGAAGTTACAGGACCATGTGAAAATGTCATGGTATGTGAACAGGTTATTTTAATAGACTATGAAGCAGGTTTAGTAGCTCCACCAAATGGGGAGTTGACTGTAAATTGTCCTGATGATATTATAACTCCTGTACCTCCAGTTGTTTTAGATTCTTGTGATGTTGAATTACAAGCCGAACTTGTTGATACTATTTCACAACTTGAAGGATGTGATGGCACTGTTGAATATTTATACAGATATACAAATTGTGATGGTAGTTCGGTAGATTGGTCTTTTACATATATAATAGAGACGCAGGCTCCAGAAATATCAGAAGCTTCTGATGGTTCTGCTGAATGTGGAACAGGTGGAGAATCTTCGGTTTGCACATATTACATACAATTATTTGACAGTTTCAATGATGGGTGGCAAGGAGATACAGTAGATGTGTTGGTTAATGGAAGTATTGTTTTAGAAGATCAAACATTAGCCGATTTATATGGAGGCGAAGATCCTATACCAGGAGAACATGACCCAAGACCATTTGAGGTGACAACAGGCGATGCTGTTATTACAGTTTACCATGAAGGAGACTATCCTAACGAAGTAAGCTGGGTAATTACTGATTCTCAAGGAACAGTAGTTGGCCAAGGAAATGCTAGTAATTCAATTGAAATTGTAGCAGATTGTTTAAACCAGACACCAGAAGAGGCTTTTGAGGCTTGGCTAACAAACAATGGTGGAGCTACGGTTGTTGACTCATGTGGTCCAGTTACATGGACTAACGATTCAGATGGATTATCTGATGGTTGTGGAAATACTGGAGAAGAAACAGTTACCTTTACTGCGACAGATAACTGCGGTAACTCTTCAAGTACAACTGCTACGTTTAGAATTGAAGATACAACTCCACCAGAATTCACTTTTGTTCCGGAAACGGCAAATTTAGAATGCGATGCTGATGATCCTACAGACATGGCTATTGCTATAGACAGTTGTAGTGATGAACCCGTTGTAGTAACTTATGAAGATTACTATGAGCATACACCATGGGTTTCTGGAGTATTTGGCGGAGGAAACGGAACGGTAGATTTTTCAAATTTACCAAACGGATTTACTGTAACAGGTTCAAATGAAGGAAACTTTGGGGTTGAATACCTTACAATAGGTTTAACAACAGCTAAAAATGTCATACTGACTTTTGACTGGACATATACTAATGATGGTGACACTGCACAATGGGATACTTTAGTATACTACCTAAATGATCAGTTGTTCACTATTTTAGGCTCTGGATCTGAAGGGTCTGATAGTTTTAGTATTGAATTATCTGCTGGTGATAGGTTTGGACTAGGTATTTATAATCCAAGCGATGACTGTTGTGGACCAGGAGTTGTTGAAGTTTCAAATATCAATTGGGAAATTAATAACGAATGTCCAGTTACAAAATGTTTTATTAGAGAATTTACAGCTACTGATGCTTGTGGAAATACAAGCATTGCTAGACAAAGGGTTATATTTAGAGACACTGTAGCTCCAATAATTTCTACAGATAATGAAGATGGAGATTTAGGATGTAATCCGGAAATTGTTGAACCAACATTTACAGCAACAGATAACTGTGGTGAAGTTGAGCCAATTGTTACAACTGAAGGGCCAATAGCTACAGATGAGTGTGGCTATACACAAACATGGACAGCAAATGTTTCTGATGCTTGTGGAAATGCAGCAGAACCTGTTAGCATAACATACACTTGGACAGAAGATGATGAGAATCCTGTAATAGCATCAAATACACCAAGTGGTGATTTAGGTTGTAACCCAGATGTAATTGTAGCACCAATTTTCACTGCTAATGATAACTGTTCAGTTGGAGAAGTAAGCGTGTCCACAAACGGGCCTGCACCTACTGAAGGTTGTGGAATGTCACAAACATGGACAGCAAATGTTTCTGATGCTTGTGGTAACCCAGCTGATGAACTATCAATTACATTAACTTGGACTATAGATACTGAAATTCCAGTAATTACGACTAATGGTATTAGTGGCGATTTAGGATGTAATCCAGAAATTTTACCACCAACTTTCAAAGTAGAAGATAACTGTTTAAACGGTGAGTTAGATTTACAGCCTATTACAGAAGGACCTACTGGAAGCGGCTGCTCATATAGCCAAACATGGACAGCGACTTATACTGATGCATGTGGTAACCAAGCTATTCCGGTAAGTGTTACCTATACTTGGACAGTAGATACTGAAATTCCAGTAATTACAACCAATGGTGTTAATGGAGATTTAGGATGTAACCCTGAAGTTTTACCACCATCTTTTAAAGCAGAAGATAATTGTCTTAATGGTGAGGTAGATCTGCAGTCTACTACAGATGGACCTATTGGGAATGGCTGTTCCTATAGTCAAACATGGACAGCTACCTATACTGATGCATGTGGCAACCAAGCTATTCCGGTAAGTATTACCTATACTTGGACAGTAGATACTGAAGCTCCTGTAATTTCAACTAACGGAAACAGTGGAGATTTAGGATGTAATCCTGAAGTTATTGAACCTGACTTCAAGGCAGAAGATAATTGTTTAAGTGAAGTAGTCTATCTGCAACCTACAACAGAAGGACCTATTGGAAATGGTTGTTCCTATAGCCAAACATGGACAGCGACCTATGCTGATGCATGTGGAAACCAAGCTATTCCGGTAAGTGTTACTTATACTTGGACAGTAGATACTGAAATCCCAGTAATTACAACTAATGGTATTAGTGGCGATTTAGGATGTAATCCAGAAGAGATTATGATTCCATCGTTTAAGGCTGAAGATAATTGCTTGAATTCTACTATGGAAATACAACCAACTACCGATGGACCTATTAACAATGGTTGTTCATACAGCCAAACATGGACAGCGACCTATGCTGATGCATGTGGCAACCAAGCTATTCCAGTAAGTATTACCTATACTTGGACAGTAGATACTGAAGCACCTGTTATTTCTACCAATGGAAACAGCGGAGATTTAGGTTGTGTTTCTGGAGATATTGAAGAACCATTATTTAAAGTTGAAGACAACTGTTCCGATGAATGGCTACCATTGCAACCTAGCACTAACGGACCAACTAATAATGGCTGTTCTTATAGCCAGACTTGGACCGCAACTTATACTGATGCATGTGGTAATCAAGCAGTTCCAGTTAGTGTTACTTATACATGGACAACGGATTCAGAAGATCCTAAAATTGAATTGCCTGATGTTGTTCTAGAGTGTAATGAAGAATTCCCTTTAGAATTATCCACAACATGGTACGATAATTGTGCTGAAGGTGGTGTTATTACAGCCTCTCCATCCAATATAGTTTCAGATGGATGTGTAGAATATGCTCAATATGTTTTTGCTGTTGAAGATGATTGTGGGAATAGTGATGTTGAAATTCTGGAAGTTCAACGACAAGTTGAATACTCTAATGAAAGCTTAACTGAATCATTTGCGAAATTCGATAAAGATGGAAGTAGATGTTTTATGCCAAGTTTTAGTCGATGGGGTTGGACAAACTTCCTGCCTTCTGAACAAGACAAACCATATGAGCTAGATTTATATTATAATTCAAATTCATGTGAATCTGATGGAAATGCTTTAGCAGGAAAAGTTGAAGTTCTATTCTACGGCGGTAGTGTTACTGTTAAGTATATTATGAATGAAGGATTTACAATTAATTCATCAAGTACTTATGTAGGTTGTCAAGAATTCCCATTCTTAAGCAATGGTAATGAAACTGCTGACCCAAATAGATATAACTTTATTGTACCTAATGATGGTGTAGAATATTCTACCTATACTGTTGGTCCAATTGATGCTACTAATATTGACTCGATTTATGTAATAGCTTGTGCTATGATTAGTCAAGGACAAGATTGCCAATGTTCTTCAACTTCGAGTATTGTTGGAAATGAGGGTGCTCATTATACTACTGATTCTGCTCAATGTAGAAGAAGAAGTTCGGGCGGTATTTCTTCTTCATCCTTCAATTTTAGAACATATCAAGCACTTAACACTGAAGAGTTAAACATAAACTTTGAATTAGATCTTGATTCTCATGTTCAAATTGATATTATGAATATGAATGGTATTGTATTAAAGAGCCAGGATATTCGTGATTATAAAAAAGGTTCTGAGGAAAACATTCAAATAAACACATCACAAATTAGAGATCGTGTATTGTTTGTTAGATTGACAACAGACCAAGGATCTGAAATTAAGAAGATAATATTAAACAGAAAGTAAAAACAATTAACTGATAAAAAGGTGGCCAATTGGCCACCTTTTTATTTATACAGACTTTTTAAAATACTAACATTAACGGAATGATTTCCATCAAAAGGAATAATGTCCACATGATCTGTAAATAGTGTTTGGATTCTATCAATTTCATGGGTTATTCTTTCTTGGTTTAAATATTCGTCTTGTGTTCCATAAACAAGCGTAACTTTAAAATCATTATTAACAAACAAGAAATTTTCTTTTGTGAGTTCAATAGGGATACCTCCAGAATGAACTATCAGATGGTTGCAAGATAGCCTTTTAGCTGCTAGATATCTCA
This sequence comes from Bacteroidia bacterium, assembly GCA_030425285.1. Taxonomy (GTDB): domain Bacteria; phylum Bacteroidota; class Bacteroidia; order Flavobacteriales; family Flavobacteriaceae; genus Hanstruepera. Next base: position 233,985 of record JAUIAY010000002.1, on the reverse strand, counting down.
TGGCAATACTGACGCCTTGAGAATATCCTAAAACAACGACATTTTTATTATTGGGTAAGTTTTCATTCTGTAGGACGCTTTCAATATAATTCAGAATATTTTTGGTTTCCTTTTGTGTATTTTCTTTCGTTAGCCAACTCGCTCCAACGTGTTTGAATTTTGGTCCTATATAATATTTGCTTGGCGCCTGTGGGGCTATGAAATAGTTTTCATCTGGATTGAATGATTCAAAATAGCGAAGGAAATAGCGACTTAAATAGCCCATACCATGAAAAACGAGCCATATATTTTTGGTTTGGTCAGTCAACGTATTTAAAGTCGCATATGTGTTGGTTGTTGTATACGATATTTCTTTTTCTGTTAGATTCATTTTAATAATGGGTTTTGTACTTTTACAATTCGATTTAAAAATACAGGAATTTTATGCAAATAACGAAAGCGGAAAAGCTAAAGCAAATAAATGAGGTTTGTAAAAACACATTAATGGAAACACTTGAAATTTCCATATCTGATTATGGAGAGGATTTTCTAGTTGCAAAAATGCCTGTCAACTCACGAGTCTATCAACCAGATGGCGTACTACATGGCGGCGCGACTGCTGCTTTGGCCGAAAGTGTAGGTAGTTTTGCTTCTCATCTTTTTTCTAATTTAGAAGAAGTGTTTGTTCGTGGTATTGAAATTACTGCAAACCATCTAAAGAGTGTGACAACAGGCCATGTTTATGCCAAAGCGACTTTTTTGCACAAAGGAAGGACTACACAATTGTTGGATATTCGTGTAACAGATGATAAGGATAATTTAATTTCCGTTTGTCGCTTATCAACTATTTCACTTCCAAGAAAAAAATAGCATGACTTCAGAGTCTTTCTTTGAGATTATTGAAAAGCATTATAAGCAAGACTTACCGTTTGCGGTATACAAAAAAACTGGTGAGTCAAAGGTTAATACGTTTTTACAAAATGACGCAAAAGCCCATATTGTTAATGATTTTACCGAAAGAGGATTTGTGATGTCTCCTTTTGACAGTAACAAAGATGTCATTTTAATACCACTTTCAGATTCAAAACAAATTGAAGTTGATTATTTTGATCTAGAGTTGTTCAATTCATCGGCGAAAGATTTTAATTCTGAAACCGAAGACGATAAGCATAAACATATTCAATTAGTACAAAAAGGTATTGACGCAATTAAAAGCAACAGATTTGATAAAGTGGTACTTTCCAGAAAGGAATCTGTTGAAATAGAAGACAATAATCCTATGGGAATTTTTAAAAAACTACTTTCTAGTTATCCCAATGCCTTTGTTTATTGTTGGTATCACCCTTCTTTTGGATTATGGTTAGGAGCAACGCCTGAAACATTGGTTCAAATTGAGAACAATAGACTCATAACGATGTCCTTGGCTGGTACTAAATTATACGAGGGTTCTTTGAATATTGATTGGAGTCCAAAAGAATTGCAAGAACAGCAAATAGTTACTGATTATATAGTTGAAAATGTGACTCTGTATGTAACGAATTTATCTATTTCTGATGTTCGAACGGTTAGAGCTGGTAACCTGGCCCATTTACAAACAACAATTTCAGGCACTTTAAAATCTGAAGATGACATTCTAAGAAAAGTCATTTCTGGCTTGCACCCAACACCAGCTGTCTGTGGAAGACCAAAAGAATTGGCTAGGCAATTCGTTATAGATAATGAACACTACAATAGAGAATTTTACACAGGTTATTTGGGAGAATTAAATTTAGAAAAATCTCAAAATAGAAACCGAAACAAACGAAACGTAGAAAACAACGTTTACACCAGTATTAAAAAAACAACAAATCTCTTTGTGAACCTTAGGTGTATGCAATTAAAAGGAAATTCAGCTCAAATATATGTTGGAGGAGGTATTACCAGCGACTCCATTCCAGAAAATGAATGGCAAGAAACGGTTGTCAAGACCAGTACTATAAAAAAGGTATTATAATATTTTAGGACTGCTATCTAATTGTTATTTTTGTTATAGATATTATCATATATGCTATACCCTAAAAATCCGCTTGCTCAAACGCTTATTCAACTTTGTAAAGCCAAAAACATTGAGCATATTATAATTTCACCAGGAAGTAGAAATGCACCGCTAACTATTGGTTTTTCAAACGATGATTTTTTTACGTGTTATAGTATAGTAGATGAGCGATGTGCGGCTTTTTTTGCAATGGGTATAGCGCAACAATTACAGAAGCCAACAGCACTAGTTTGCACATCTGGCAGTGCCTTACTTAACTATTATCCGGCAATAGCCGAGGCTTACTACAGTCAAATTCCGTTAGTAGTATTATCTGCCGACAGACCCAAGCATTTAATTGGCATTGGAGATGGTCAGACTATCAATCAAAAAGACGTTTTTAAAAACCATATTCTGTATTCGGCCAATTTAAAGTTGAATATTGATGATACGTTTAAAAATAATGATGATGATGAACCAGCAATTATTAAAAGTCTAGAGAATAAGCTAGAGCGTTTTTTGGGTATAAAGCAAGAGCTGCAGCAAGAAAACGAATCTGAAATAAACAAAGCACTGAACAAAGCGATTCAAAAAAGAGGGCCTGTACATATTAATATTCCCTTTGATGAACCACTTTACGAATTGGTTGACAATTTAACTGTTAAGCCAAAAAGCAGCCTGTTAGAGAATAAACCCATAAAGATTGATGACTATATTTTCAATGAGTGTCTCGAAGAGTGGAATCAAGCATCAAAAAAAATGATATTGGTTGGTGTCAACCATCCTGATGATATTGATCAAAAATGGTTGAATGAATTGGCTAAAGACAATAGCTTAATTGTATTTACTGAAACCACTTCTAATTTACACCACGAATCCTTTTTTCCTAGTATAGATAAAATAATTGCGCCACTTGACGATGATGATTTTACTGCATTACAGCCTGATATTTTAGTGACATTTGGTGGTCTAATAGTATCAAAGAAAGTAAAAGCTTTTTTAAGAAAGTACAAACCTAAACAACATTGGCATATAGACGAACACACTGCCAATGACACGTTTTTTTGTTTGGAAAAACATTTACAAATGCACCCAAATACGTTCTTCGAAAACTTCTTGCCTGAAATTACCCACTTTGTAAAAAGTGATTATAAACCGTATTGGGAAAGCATTAAAAGAACTAGGACAGAAAAGCACGTTGAATATCTTAAACAGATTCCATTTTCTGATTTGAAGATTTTTGAAAATGTGCTTCATTCATTGCCAAATGATTCGGCTTTACAGCTAGGTAACAGCTCGACCGTTCGTTATGCCCAACTATTTGATTTAAACAAAACAGTTCAAGTGTTTTGTAATCGTGGCACCAGCGGTATAGATGGTAGTACCTCTACGGCTATTGGCTTTTCTGTTGTATCTGAAAAACAAACCACCTTAATTACAGGTGACTTGAGTTTCTTCTATGATAGCAATGCTTTGTGGAATAACTATATTCCTAATGATTTTAGAATTATTGTCATTAACAATCAAGGAGGTGGTATATTCAGAATTCTGCCAGGAAACAAGAACGCAGATTATTTTGATACTTATTTTGAAACCAGTCATAACTTAACTGCAAAGCACTTGTGTAAAATGTACGGTTTTGAGTATGATTCAGCTTCAACCGAGAAACAACTTAAATTACAACTAAAAACCTTTTTTCAAGCTTCTGAAGCACCAAAACTATTAGAAGTTTTCACACCAAGAACGGTAAATGACGAAGTGCTTCTGGAATATTTCAATTTTATTAAATAAATAATAAATATATTTTGTGCGATTTTTAAGGGCAATATAATTATTCTGTGACGTTATATATTAAACTAATCAGCATGAAAAGAATTACACTTCTAATATTCTTATTGACCATTTCAAAAGGCTTTAGCCAAGAAAAAATCAACTATTTTAATGGTGATTTTGATGCAGCTTTAGAAGCGTCAAAGCTGACTAAAAAAGACATTTTTTTTATTACGAAGGGAAATCCTTGTCCTGTTTACGATGTTTTTCAACTTAATCTTAACAATGATAGTGAGACCATTAATTTTTTAAATGACAATTTTATTGTTTTTGAGTTTGACTTGAACAAATCTAGTGATGTAACAGTAAAAAGATTTAAAAAGTATTATGATTCTTGGAGAGGGTCACCGCAATTATACTTCATAGATCAAGATGAAAACTTAATTACAGACATAACTTATACTCTAGAGTATTCTCACGCTGAAAACCTAGAAATATGGAAAGATTATTTAAGTGTTGAAGAAAATTGGGAAACCATTAAAAAAGAAAAACGTAATAATTTAACATTGGAAAGTCTCAAACAATTTTTACTCTACAGAAATATAAAGTACAGTCCTTATGATTTAATGCAGATTAAAAATGTAATTGATAAATATTTTAAGTCCTTACCAAAGGAAAACTATTCTGATAGTGAAAACTGGGATATAATTCAAAAATATGTTACCATTTGGTCTAATAAAGACCTTTTCAGTTTTGTTGCCGATAATAAAAGTGAATTCCAAAAAAAGAATGATCCTGTTCAAGTTTCAAAATACTTAAGTTTAAATTACAACAAATATTTAAGCTCAAAGTCTAAATCTGATATTGAAAAACTGGCAACAAAACACCCTTATACAACCATTGAAGAAGCTAAATCAGCTATTCAGGAAATTCAAAATAGTGCCACACCCCAATTGTGGTTAGAAAACTAAACCCAAATTATCAGTTTCATTTTTTAACATTAGTATTTTGCAAAAGTAATATCCTTACCTTTGCCGTATGATACACATTGGAGAATATAATACGCTTACCATTTTAAGAGACACAGAACCAGGTTTGTTTCTTGGAGATAATGAAGAGAATGAGGTTTTGTTGCCCAATCGTTATGTTCCTGCATCGTTCGAAGTTGGGGATTCATTGGAGGTTTTTGTGTATTTAGATAATGAAGAGCGTTTGGTTGCTGTAACCGATAAACCTTACATCAAGCGTGGTGATTTTGCCTTATTACGTTGCAATGCGATTACCAAAATGGGTGCTTTTCTAGATTGGGGCATGGTTAAGGAATTATTCTGCCCATTTAAGGAGCAGGCCTTTAAAATGAAAAAAGGTGGCTGGTATTTAGTGTATTGTTATTTAGATGAAAAAACCGATAGATTGGTAGCTTCAAGCAAAACCAATAGGTTTTTGGATAACAAGGAATTGACTGTTGAGCAATTTGAAGAAGTTGATTTGATTGTTTCACATCCATCTGAAATTGGGATGAATGTTATCGTGAACAAAAAACATTTAGGACTCATTTATAACGATAATATTTTTCAGGATATAAGTGTAGGTGACAGACTAAAAGGGGTTGTCAAGAAAATCCGCCCTGGCAATAAATTGGATATTGCACTTGGTCAAGTTGGGTATAGAAACATTGAACCGAACGCTGAATTAATCATGAAGGAACTTGAGGACAATAGCGGTTATTTAAATCTTTCGGACAAATCTGACCCTGAAGATATTAAGCGTGTACTTCAAATGAGTAAAAAAAGCTTCAAGAAAGCCATAGGGTCTCTTTACAAGCAAAAGCTAATTAGAATAGAACCTGACGGAATCTACCTGTTATAATTTCAATTTGTTTTTTAAGTTTTTAGGAACCGCATCTTTATGCACCATAATGGAGATGGTTTTTAGCTTCATATAAGCTTCACTCATGTATACAAACCCATCATTCGCTACGCGACTGGAGTCAGTTCCCCAAGAATTTTTTACTTTGTAATAAACAGTCCCGTTTTGGTCTTTAAGCATACCAGTGATGTGCATTAAATGATCATCAGTAGTATTGTAATTTTCAAACTCCTGCTGTCTAAAGGTTTGAGTAATATTTTTTTCAGGTCTAACACTAATTATGGCTTCTGCTTTTGTGGCATCGTCTTCGGGTATGACTGCAATACCGTGTTTTGCTGAAAAGGTTATTTCACTCACATCACAATCCAATTCAACGGTGTAACCATTTTCAAGTGCGTGATTAATAACTGAAATCATCTCATCCAATTTCACATTATAAAAACTTCCGTTAGAAAAATTATCAGGAATATTTAAAATGAACTGTGAGTAAAACGGTTGGTGCGTGAATGAAGTTATACTCACATAATCATTAGGATTTAGTTTGGTCATTTTCAAGAATGTCATAGGAGTATATGGAACACCTTCGTAATTAAACGTTTCAATATTTTCACCTAAATAGGTGTCCAAAATCGCGTCAACAACAAGCTTCCATTTAGAGGAAAGATTTTTTCCAGGGTTATCAATATATACATCCAAAACACCTTTTAAAACCAGTAGCATTTCAGAGTGGTTATGCTTTGTAGCGTCATGATCCAATCCTGTGTAAGCTACTTGAGGTACAATACCGTTTTTTGCTATGCTATTGATAACATCGTGAGCTAAACCACCCTGACTAAATTGAGCCTTTCCCTGACGCATGATATAGTTTTCAGCTTTTACTTGATAGGTGTTTCTAACCGTGTACATTTCTGAGATATCAATATTTTTCCCAGAGATACGCTTGATTTCACTTTCTAAAAATGATGATGTAGAAAAACTCCAACACGTACCTGTATTCCCTTGACTAATAACATCTGTAGCCTCAAGATCGATAAGGGTTTCAAATTTATAAGATTGCGAAAAACCAAAATTAAAAAGGCATAGCGAAGTGAAAATGAATATAATATTTTTCATTGGGAGTAGCTGTTTGTTTAAAAAAAATTATTTTTGACTAAAATATAAAAAATGAGTGTAGCAAACTGGAAAACGGCTAAAGAATATGAAGACATTACCTATACGAAAAGTAATGGTGTCGCACGTATTGCGTTTAACAGACCAAATGTTAGAAATGCCTTTAGACCCAAAACCACAAGTGAATTATATGACGCTTTTTATGATGCCAATGAAGATACCAGTATAGGGGTTGTGTTGCTTTCAGCAGAAGGACCCTCAAACAAAGATGGAATTTGGAGTTTCTGTTCTGGTGGTGATCAAAAGGCTAGAGGCCATCAAGGTTATGTGGGCGAGGATGGGTATCACAGATTGAATATATTGGAGGTTCAACGATTAATTCGGTTTATGCCTAAAGCAGTTATAGCGGTTGTTCCTGGTTGGGCTGTTGGTGGCGGACACAGTTTGCATGTGGTTTGCGATTTAACGCTTGCTAGTAAAGAACATGCAATTTTTAAACAAACAGATGCTGACGTTACAAGTTTTGATGGTGGTTACGGTTCGGCTTATTTAGCCAAAATGGTTGGACAGAAAAAAGCACGGGAAATTTTCTTTTTGGGAAGAAATTATTCTGCCCAAGAAGCTTTTGAAATGGGTATGGTAAATGCCGTAATACCTCACGATGAATTAGAAGATACAGCCTATGAATGGGCTCAAGAAATATTAGCCAAATCGCCAACATCTATAAAAATGTTGAAGTTTGCCATGAACCTTACTGACGATGGTATGGTTGGTCAACAAGTATTTGCTGGTGAAGCTACTCGTTTAGCCTATATGACCGATGAGGCAAAAGAAGGTAGGGATGCCTTTTTGGAAAAGCGAAAACCTAACTTTCCTAAAAAGTGGATACCTTAATTGTAATTCATGAGTAGTTTTAAAGATTGGATTTCAGCCGCCAGATTACGAACCTTACCCTTATCGGTTTCTGGTATTATCCTCGCAGGGTGTTTTGCCGAGTACAACGGTTTTTTTAATTGGCTTGTTTTTTTATTGGCAATATTTACTACATTGAGTTTACAGGTCTTATCTAATTTCGCAAATGATTATGGAGATGGTGTAAAAGGCACAGATAACAATCAACGTGTTGGCCCAGAACGCGCTATACAAAGTGGGAAAATTTCTCCTGAATCTATGTACAATGCCATTAAGGTTAACATACTTGTAACCATTGCGTTGGCTTTCTTTTTGATTTTGGCCGCTTTTGGAGTTACTCATTTTTGGTATGCTTTAATATTCTTTGTTTTAGGAGCTCTTTCGATTTATGCATCCATTAAGTATACTATTGGTGATAATGCTTATGGTTATCGAGGTCTTGGAGATCTATATGTATTTGTTTTTTTCGGTTTGGTAAGTGTTGTGGGTGGCTATTTTCTGTTTGCTAGGCAAGTAGACCACGTCGTAATTCTACCAGCCATTTCAATTGGACTTTTAAGTGTCTCGGTATTAAACCTAAATAATTTGCGTGATATTGAATCCGATTTAAAATCCGATAAAATGACCTTGGCAGTTAAATTGGGATTTCAAAAAGCCAAAAAATATCACTATTTTTTGGTTTTGAGCGCGATGCTACTAACCCTGATATTTGCTGTTCTGTATTATACCAATCCTTTCAATTTTATTTTTCTTGTGGTTTTTGTTCCGTTATTTATGCATTTAAATCGAGTAAAAGCTGTTGTAAACCCAGCCGACTTGGATCCTGAACTTAAAAAGGTAGCGCTTTCTACTTTCTTTTTAGCGGTGATATTAGGTGTTGGTTATTTGTTGTAAAAACGCTTTATGGTTAAAAACATCTGATAGCATTAAATATTTGTATTTCATGTGTATTGTTTTAAATTATTGTTGAAGAGATTAATCAACATCCAAGAAGCTATTTGTCAGTTTTGATGATCGGGATGGAAAACTCAAGTAAATTGTTAAATATACTTGAGTTTTTTTGTATTTTCAATCCAAAATATTAAAAATGAAAATTACGTTTTACGGCCATGCAAGTCTAGGAATCGAAGTTAATGATGTGCACATTTTAGTTGATCCCTTTATAAGTGCCAACGAAAAAGCTTCACATATTAATATCAATGCACTTCAAGCAGATTATATTTTATTGACGCATGCTCATCAAGATCATATTTTGGATGTTGAAGCAATTGCGAAAAGAACCAATGCTGTTATAGTTTCTAATTATGAAATAGCATCACATTTTGGGAATAAAGGTTTGGAGTATCATCCCATGAACCATGGTGGTAATTGGGATTTTGAATTTGGTAATGTAAAATATGTAAATGCCATTCACACATCATCATTTCCAGATGGTAGCTATGGTGGACAACCTGGTGGCTTTGTGATAGAAGGTGAGCGCAAAAACATATATATAGCTGGTGATACAGCTTTAACTATGGACATGAAGTTAATTCCAATGCAGACTAATTTGGATCTGGCAATTTTACCTATTGGTGATAACTTCACGATGGGAATTGATGATGCTATTTTGGCTAGTGATTTTGTACAGTGCGACAAAGTATTGGGTTATCATTTTGATACCTTTGGTTACATAGAAATTGACCATGAAGAAGCTAAACGAAAGTTTTTTGATAAAAATAAGGACTTGATGCTCTTGGAAATAGGAGAGAGTTTAGAGCTTTAAAAGTTTGGTATGAAACAGTATCTGTTACTTCTATTTTTTTACTTGTTTTGTTTTTCAGTTTTTGCCCAAGAAGACAAACCAAAAGTAGCTTTGGTTTTAAGTGGAGGTGGCGCGAAGGGTATTGCGCATATTCCGTTACTACAAAAATTGGATTCTTTGGGAATTGTTCCGGATATCATTATTGGAACCAGTATGGGCAGTATTGTTGGAGGTATGTATTCTGTAGGTTATTCAGGTGACAGTATTGCAAATATAGCCCATGCCATTAATTGGAAAACCATTTTGAGTGGTAATGTTTTATTGTCTAGTGTCGGAGTGGAGGAGAAAAGTGAATTCAATAGGTATTTTGCCAATCTTAATTTAGTTGATGGAAAGCCTTCTTTGGGTAGTGCAATCATAAATGATCAAAATTTGAGGGCTTTGCTTTCTGAATTGACTTATCCTGTTTATCGAGTAGATGATTTTGATGATTTGCCAATACCATATAGAGCAGTTACGACTGATATTGTTAATGGTCAGCAATTGCTTATGGAAAGAGGGTCACTTGCTTTGGCAATGCGAGCCAGTATGTCTATACCCACCATTTTCAAGTCTGTAGATTACAAAAATACTTTGTTGGTAGATGGAGGTATATTCAATAATTTTCCAACAGATATTGCTAAAGAATTAGGAGCTGATATTATTATAGGAAGTGATGTGGGCGGTGGCATGGTTCCAAAGGAACAACTTAATAACCCAATCAAGGTTCTCTTTCAGACAAGTATGCTTATTGGTAATTTAAAAGAAAGTACCAATAGGGAGTTATGTGATGTTTTAATAGACCATATTCCTAACCTTACATTTTCTACTGCCGATTTTATGAAATCAGATGAAATTTATGAAGAAGGGAAAAAAGCTGTTCAGGATAACATACAGTCATTGGTAGAAATAGCCAATCGACTAAAGACATATAATGTAACGAAATCTTCAATACCTGATGTGCCTAGTGATTTTGTTTTAGATTCCATTGTGTTTACAAACCTTGACCCTGCTAATTTAGAATTGGTAAAAGCCCGATTTGGAATTACGGAAGGGAAGCGCTACAGTATTAATGATATCAATGAAGGTATAGGTAGACTGATGGGAACAACGCAGTTCAATGCTATTTATCTTAATCCGATGATTGAAGATGAAAAATTGGGTATTGAATTGAACATAGATGAAAGATCGAAGCATATGTTTAAAGGAGGCATTCATTTTGATTCTCATAGAGGTGTTGGCCTCATTGCCAATTATACAGGTAGAAACATAATTGGGAAAGCTTCGAGATCTTTAATCACATTAGATATTGCGGAGCAACCAGGAGTAAGACTTCAACATCAAAAAATACTAGGTGCAAATAAAAATTGGTGGTGGCGCACTGATATATTAGGACAGCTTTTAAAGGAAGATACCTATTTGGAAGGAATAAAAACTAATAACTTGCATCATAATGTCTTTTCTGCTACAACACAGTTCAATAGAAACATTTATCCATTTATGAGTTATGTGGGCGTTGGTATTTCTTATGAATATGACAGACTTTGGCCAGATACAGACCCAGAAATAAATAACAGTGATCTTGCCATTAAAAATTTTAAATCCAGAAATCTTGAAGCTGTTATTAGGTTTAGGTCAAATAGTATGGAATCTGTCTTCTTTCCTTCACAGGGAACCATTATAAATGCTTTTGTACAAAAATCTTTTTTCAACGATATAGATATAGAACTTACTCAAGGGATTGATGACATCAAAGGTCTATCAACCAACGGTTATTTAAAATTTGGAGCTGATTTTGAAATGCGTTTCCCAATAACCAATTCTATTTCTATAATGACTTCTTGTGCAGGTTATTTTACTGCTATTGAAAGTCAGGCGTCTAATGAATTGTCCTATGAAGATTTTGGCCTTATGTCAAAATATTCTTTAGGAGGTTTTTTAGAATCTCCAAGAAAAGATACATACCAGTTACCTGGACTTTATGGAAGTGAAATTATAGTCACCCAAATGATCAAGGGTGCTGTAGCCCTACAATTCAATCCCTTAAACAATATCTATCTTACACCACATTTAGATGTAGCGTCATTAGGATACCAAGACTTTAATGAATATTTTGAAAACTTCTCCAATCAATCAAATAACTGGTCTGTTTCACATGATCCAAGTATATTGTTTACAGTTGGTTCTACGGTATCATTTTATTCGCTTTTTGGACCCATTAGTCTGGATCTTTCCTATGTGAATGGAATTGATAAACTTAGGTTGTTTTTTACAGTAGGTATCCCTTTTGGGAAATCTAATTAAATAGCAAACTATCTTACACGGCTTTTCAATACCAATTGATGTAATAATCTAGGCGAAAGCCTTTTTACAAACACGCCAAATTTTTCAAACTTTCCAATATAGGCTTCGTATTTTTCTTTTTCAATAGCTCTAATCATGCGTTTTACAAATACGTTAACTGGTAAACCATTCTCTGTCATATTATCCTGATAGCCTTGTTTACTGCCATCTGCTGTTAAAGCATTTCTGGCCACATTCGTATTTACAAATCCTGGACAAATCATTGTGACTTTTATATTGTCTTTGTCGTGCTCCAATCTTAAGGCATCAAAAAAACCATGCAGGGCATGCTTGGCACCACAATAAGCAGATCTAAAAGGTGAGCTAAATTTGCCCATAAGGCTTGATACTACAACATAATGACCAGATTGATTTTCAATAAAATGAGGTAGTAAGGCTTTAGATAATGCCACCGTTCCTAAATAGTCTACTTCCATGAGTTTTTTATCAACTTCAATAGTTGTATCTATAATTGGTGATCGCTGACTAATACCACCATTGTTGATTAAAAGGTCTATTTTTCCAAAAGCTTTGATGGCATCTTCAACAATAGTTTTCATATTAGCATAATGACTTAAGTCAAAAGCTACAACCTTTATGTTTTTAGCATTTTTACATGCCGATTTTACCCGCTCTAATTCCTCTTTTCTTCTTGCTGAAAGAATCAACTTGCAATTAGTTTTTGATAATGTTAAAGCTAATTCCTTACCAATACCACTACTGGCTCCTGTAATCCAAACAACTTTATTTTCAAACGTCATGATGCTGTTGTTTTAACCATTCATTACGTAAATCATCACTTATTTTTCCGGTGCCATCGTGTTTCCACCCAGGAGGTTTAACTAAATATAAAAATCTGTCTTTAAGAGATTTACTGCCACTGAAAGTATCTTTTAGCATATTAAACCATTCTATAAATGCAATTTTAATAGGATTGTAGGTGTTTATGTTCTTAACAAGGCCATATTGTACTTTTTCTTCCTCAAGTTCAGGTTGGAAAGTACCAAATAGTTTGTCCCAGATAATTAAAATACCTGCATGATTTCGGTCTAGGTAAATTGGATTACTTCCATGATGTACACGATGGTGAGAAGGTGTATTGAAAATGGCCTCAAACCATTTTGGCATTTTGTCAATGGCTTCGGTATGAATCCAAAATTGGTATAATAAGCTTATAGACATTTGTAATAGAATCATAGCAGGATGAAAACCAACCAATGGCATCCATAACCAAAAGATGAAGGAATAAAATCCACCGGACCAGGTTTGGCGTAAAGCTGTACTTAAATTATAATGTTGTGATGAGTGATGCACTACATGCGAAGCCCAAAATAAGCGACACTCATGCGATATTCTGTGAAACCAATAATACGACAAATCATCAGCAAAAAAGATAAGTATAAAGCTCCACCAAGCAACAGGAATGGTAAAAATTCTGAAGTTTTCATAAATTAAAACAAAAGCTCCAAGTACTAAAGCTTTACTTAAAAAACCTAAAAACACATTACCCAATCCCATGGCAATGGAGGCAAAAGCATCTTTGGTTTCGTAACCTTTGGTTTCTTTAAATTTTTCGCGAGTTGTTACATACAATTCCAATAACATGGATAGTATAAAAAACGGTATTGCAAAGTGTATGATATTTGGAAATTCAGGCATTAAATAGGATATTTGTGTTTTTAAAAATAATGCTTTTTTTCAAAATCTAACTTCTAGATTTAAATCATTCAAAAGAAAAATTTAACTATGTCCAAAACGGCACGCTTTTTATTTATTTTCAGTTTTTTTATAATTGCTTCATTTCAAACAACTCAAGCACAAAATCCCAATCAAATGGGAGCTTGGTATATGTATTTTTATGACACCAAGTTTGGAGAAAGCCAATTTGGAATACAAGGTGATGTTCAATACCGTAATTGGAACATTATCGGAGACTTGGAACAGTTGCTATTGCGTTCGGGTTTTACTTATAGACCCAAGAATACCACTATAAAATTAACGCTAGGTTATGCACATATTACCTCCGGTGCTTTAGGAGAAAGTAATGATACATCTAGTGAAAGCAGAATTTATCAAGAAGCAATGCTACCTCAAAAAGTTGGAGGACGTATTTATTTAACCCATCGTTTTAGGTATGAGCAACGATTTGTAGAGGATCAGGATTTTAGAACCCGTTACCGTTATAACTTGTTTATGAATATTCCTTTCAACCAAAAAACCTTCGAAAAAAATACGTTTTATGCGGCGTTGTATAACGAGCTTTTTATAAATGGAGAGCAAAATATTGGTGATGGTCGAACAGTTGAATTTTTTGATAGAAACCGAATCTATTTAGGTCTCGGATATGTATTGAGCCCAAAAATAAAATTTCAATTGGGATGGATGAACCAGAAAACCAATGCCCAAGGAAAAGGACAGTTGCAAGTCAGTATGCATCATAATTTTTAGCTTATCATGAAGGCCACGTATCACAAGTACATTCTTGATTTTAAAACACCTAGCGGAACTTCACGTGGTATTTTAAAGACCAAGGAAACCTGGTTTATTGTTTTAGAAGCTAATGGCAAAAAAGGTATTGGTGAATGCGGTATTTTAAGAGGTTTAAGTGTCGATGATAGACCCGATTATGAAGAAAAGTTGCAGTGGGTATGTAACAATATTGCACTAGGGTTAGAGAATTTGTTAAATAAGCTTATTGAATTTCCTAGTATCCAATTTGGGTTGGAAATGGCTTTTAAATCTTTAGAAAGTGAGAATCCCTTCGAATTGTTTCCTTCAGCATTTACAGAGGGTAAGGATAATATTAACATCAATGGATTGATTTGGATGGGTGATGAGCCTTTTATGAAATCCCAAATACAAGAGAAAATTGAAGCAGGTTTTACTTGTATCAAGATGAAGATTGGAGCCATAGATTTTGACACTGAATACCATTTACTTAAATCCATAAGGAAAGAATTTTCAAAGTCGGATATCGAATTGCGTGTTGATGCCAATGGCGCTTTTTTGCCCAATGAAGCCATGGAAAAGCTCAAGCACTTATCAGAATTAGACTTACATTCCATTGAACAGCCTATCAAGCCTGGTCAAGTACAAGAAATGGCTAGACTTTGTGAAGACACACCTTTGCCTATTGCTTTGGACGAAGAACTAATAGGTGTATTTTCTGTAACAAAAAAACAGGAATTACTACAAACCATGAAACCACAATTTATTATTTTAAAACCCAGTTTTATAGGTGGATGGAGTGGTAGCACTGAATGGATAAATATATCCCAAAAAGAAAATATAGGTTGGTGGATTACTAGTGCTTTGGAAAGTAATATCGGGTTGAATGCCATTGCCCAATGGACCTATACTTTAGGTACGGTTATGCCACAAGGTTTAGGAACAGGTAGTTTATTTAAAAACAATTTTGAAAGCCCTTTAATGGTAAAAAATGGTACTTTGCAGTACAATAACAATTTGGATTGGAAATTTAATTTAGAATAATATGTATATAGCTCAAGCCTTTAATGTGCTGCACGATTGGTGGCGTTACCTTGTTGGAGTACTTTTGGTTGTTTTTGCCGTTATCATTGGGCAGATACCTTTTACCATTGCCGTGATGATGAAAGCCGTAAACGACGGCATGAATGTTTTTGAAATGGACGAAACGGCAATGATGTCTGTATTAGAACCAAACTTAAATCTATTTTTAATGCTCTTGTCCTTTGCTGTTGGCTTGGTCGGTGTTTTTTTGGCGGTAAAATTCTTCCATAAACAAACGATAGTTTCGCTTACAACATCCAGACCTAAAATAGATTGGAGCCGCGTGTGGTTTGCCTTTATTTTTTGGGGAGTTATTTCATCGGGTTTTATTGCTTTGGATTATTATATGGCACCAGAAGATTATGTGTATAATCTCAAACCCATGCCGTTTTTGATACTTTGCCTTATTGCAGTGATTTTTATTCCGCTGCAGACAAGCTTTGAAGAATATTTGTTTAGAGGCTATTTGATGCAGGGAATAGGTGTCGTTACAAAATATAAATGGATTCCGTTGGTTTCAACCTCATTAGTTTTTGGTTTATTGCATATTGCGAATCCTGAAATAGAGCAATTGGGCTATGTGTTAATGGTTTACTATATAGGAACAGGCTTGTTTTTAGGAATAATAACTCTCATGGACGAAGGTATGGAATTGGCTTTGGGCTTTCATGCAGCCAACAACTTATTTACGGCCTTATTGGTTACGGCAGATTGGACAGCTTTTCAAACACATTCTATCTTCAAAGATATTTCAGCACCTGAAACAGCGGGTTTTTTTGATGTGTTCATGCCAGTATTTATTGTTTTTCCAATAGTATTGTTTATTTTCTCTAAAAAGTATAAATGGACCAACTGGAAAGATAAATTGTTTGGTCGAGTTGAAGAACCACCTAAAGAAGATTATAAAATACTAGAATAACTTCACGTGACTCCTACTTTCGATAAGGTACATAACAAGTTTAAGCTAAATGGCATTTCCTTTGATAGAAACGGTCTTAAAGAGTTAGCATATAGTTTTATAAAAGAGGGAGAGCCATTTGAAAGGGTAATTGGTAATTTTATAGCTGACTGGTTAGACCCGAACGACTACGTTTTATGTAAAACGTCTGGTTCTACCGGAAAACCCAAAACCATTAGAATAAAAAAACAAGCTATGGTAAATTCGGCCATTGCTACTGGTGATTATTTTGGATTAAAGCCAAAAGACAAGGCCTTATTGTGTTTGCCAGCTCAAGCTATTTCTGGTAGAATGATGCTGGTTAGAGCGATGATTCTCGGGTTGGAATTGGATGCGATAAAGCCTTCAAAAGTCTTAAATATTAACCCAAGAAAGAAATATACTTTTTGTGCGCTCACACCCATGCAGCTTGCTAGTAATCTGCGCAAAATTGAAAACATAAAGACTGTAATTGTTGGTGGTGCGCCAGTTCCTTTTAAATTAATAGAAAGCATAAAAGATTCTAAAGTTCAATTTTTTGAAACTTATGGTATGACAGAAACGGTTAGTCATATTGCCGTAAAACAATTGAATGGTTTTAAGTCCTCTAGACCAGATTTAACCTTTAAGACACTACCAGGTGTAAGCATTTCAAAAGATAATCGGGATTGTTTAGTTATAGATGCACCAATGATTACGGATCAAAAAATAGAAACCAACGATATTGTTAAACTAACAGATAAAGGCTCATTTGAATGGTTGGGGCGTTATAATAATGTTATTAATTCAGGAGGCGTTAAACTACATCCGGAAGTTATAGAGACTAAATTGCAGGCTTTTATTT
Source organism: Bacteroidia bacterium (assembly GCA_030425285.1). Taxonomy (GTDB): domain Bacteria; phylum Bacteroidota; class Bacteroidia; order Flavobacteriales; family Flavobacteriaceae; genus Hanstruepera. The sequence continues at coordinate 216,893 of JAUIAY010000002.1, read as the reverse complement.
CAGAACGTTTTTTTGTAACTTCTTTACCTGATGACATTTTTGGGGAAAAGTTAGTACTTGTTGTTGAGTCAGATGACAAACAATTTGACCAGGCTATTTTCAAAGTATTGGATAAGTATGAAGTCCCTAAAGATATTTTCTTTATCAAGAATTTTGTTGAGACGCATTCTGGGAAAATTCAACGAGAAAAAACAAAAGTATCATTAAAACAATCCTAAACTAATTAAAAAGGTAATTTCACTCACCGAAATGAGCATTTTACTCAAATTAATATTATTATAAACAATTGGATTAATACCTTTATATAACACAATGTCAGTTATATAAGACATTCAAGTATTAATTTAAAACCAATTATTATGAAAAAGATTTTACCACTTATTATCATTTTTTTGTTTAGTGCGATAGCATGGTCACAAAATGATTCAAATTCTGTTGTAGGAACTGTATACGGAAGAGGCAGCCAACCTTTATCTGGTGTTGAAATTTCAAAGATAGGCGCTTTACCTATAGCGAGTACCGATGAAAACGGTGAATATAGTATTGTAGCTAAACCTACCGATACATTGGTATTTAGTTATGATGGGTATTACCCTACATTAGCATTTGTTTCTAACAATAATGCTATATCTGTTTATTTACAAGAAGAATTATCTAAAAAAAGAGTTGAAAAAGTAGTTGGACCTTTAGGAATTAGAAAATCACCTGATATGGTAAACTATGCAACCCAAAAGATTGAACAGGAAGAGTTATTGATTGGTAGAAACCCAAACACTCTAGAAGCTTTGAATGGCAAGGTTAGCGGTCTTACCGTTAGATATGACCCTAGTGGGAAGCCAACAACCTTGAATATTAGAGGAAATAGGTCATTGCTGTCAGACAATTCTGCATTGGTAGTTATCGATGGTATCATTTCAGATTTTGAGGTATTGTCAACAATGGATAATAACATTATTGAGTCTATTACAGTAAATAAAGGAGCTAGCGGAGCCGTTTTATATGGTAGTAGAGGTGCTAATGGTGTTGTTATGGTGACTACAAAAAAATCTGCTAAATCAGGGTCGTCAAACAACTCATTAAACTATAATAATGAATCTATTCCAAGATATGGTAAAAGACTAAAAGTTAATGTTAAAGAAAACACTCCAGATTATTTAAGAGATATAAGTTCAACTGAAGATGCTTTTACTCAATATCAAACCAATAGAGATAATTATTGGGGACATTCAGCTTATTTTTTAGATATGTATAAGTACTTTGACAATAATGGAAAGAGCAACTATAGTCAACAAGTATTTGATGACGTCATAAATTCCGATAAAGCAGATTATGCAACATTGAGAGCTATGGCTTATTATTTAGAGAGTAAAGGAAGTTTGGTACATGCTAATGTGGCTTATAATAAAGTTCTAAATTCTAAATCTGATGATGCGAAATCCTATAGACATATGGCATTAATCAATCAGGAGTTAGGTAAAAACCAAGTAGCCTTTAATACTTTGAATGTTATTGTTGACAATGACTATATGTACAATCAGGGAATCTACAACGCATCAAAAATTAAAGGAATTGCAATGCACGAGTTGAACAATTTATTACAAAATACTTCTAATTTGGACACTAAAGATTTAAACGGTATAAACGAAATAAACACCACATACGATCTACGAATTGTAATGGAATCGAATAGAGATGATGTTAACTTGAATTTAAAGGTGGTTGAACCTTATTTAGAGATTTCATCGGCAGACAATGACTTTACCAGAATAGGTGGTGAAATGAATACACTAGATGGTTTATCTGAATACGCTTTAAGAAATGCAAGAAAAGGGTCTTATTACGTTGTTGCCGATTATTCTCAAAACCCAGAAGAAGTAGTTAGTTTTATAAAAATAACAGCTTATAAAAACTATGGAAAATCCAATGCTACTAAAACTGTTAAGATGTTACGATTAACGAACAACAAAAAAGATCAGGTGATTTATAAAGTTGATTTTTAAATAGTTTATTTTCAAATAAATACACATGAAGGTTGAACTGAAAAGTTCAACCTTTTTTTTACTCATTCATAAGGCCATTTGGCTCAATGCCTGTTTTTTTCGTGGTGTTTTCGCGTTAGGTTTACTCTAAACTTAAAATTAAAATACTATGAAAACACTAACAACCATTTTATTGTTTTGTTTGATGGTTTCAGCCAGCAACGCACAACAACAAGTAGAAACAAAATCAGTGCTTTTAGATGACTTTATTTCATTCATTGCTGAAAACTATAGACTTTCTAGCAGTGATAATTTAGAAGATTCTGATGATGATTCAGAAGAAGATGACAATTCAGAAAAACAAGCCAATAACATAGTTTTTCTAATTGAAACAACAAAAACCAATCCATCGCAGGAAGATGTCATTTCTTTAAAACAGGCCTTTAGATTCTTGTCTAAAAGACTTACCGAGAGCGATAATATTTCAATTGTGGCTTATTCTGGTATGAATGGTTTGGTTTTAGAAAAAACAACACCTAGTGAAACAAAAAAAATCCTGAATGCCCTAGACGATCTTAAAGGGCAAATTGATAAAAAATGTAGGGATGGAATCGCATTTGCTTATGACTATATAAACAAATCTTACGAGAAGGATTCTGTCAATACTATAGTCATGATTAGAAATCCATTGGCGTCAAATTCTACGCAAAACACGAAGGTTTCTTCGATAAATTATGAACAAGATAAATCAAAAACCGGCAATGGAACAGCCATTGTACTAACTGCTATAACATTACTGCCAGAATTAATTGCAGTTATAAAAGATTAACAAATTAAAACTATAAAACATGAAAAATCTATTACAAATTATATTAGTTCTACTACTAAGTTTTCAAGCGAATTCACAAGAAAAGATTATAACAGGAACAATTTCTGACGAAAACGGATTACCATTACCAGGGGTTAATATTATTATAAAGGGAACTACAAGTGGGACACAAACCGATTTTGATGGTAATTATGAAATTAAAGCTCATGTAGGCGATATATTAACTTTTTCATATTTAGGATATTTAACAGAAGAAAAGGTAATTGGAGGTGGCAATAATATCAGTTTCGCCATGCAAATTGATTCTTCAACAATAGAAGAGGTTGTGATTACGGCTTTTGGAATTTCAAGAGTTTCCGATGCAAGAATAAGGAAAAATGAACAACGGGCCTATTATAATTCTATTTCTAATAAACTAAAGAGAAAAATGCCTGATAAAAAAGGATTGAACAGTAGTTTAGAAAATTATACTGAAAATACCAATAAAAGAGCTCCACTCTATATAGTTGATGGGGTACCAATTCCTTATCAATATAATTCAATCATTGAAAACTTGGATTCGGACAATATTGATTTCGTTAGAGTTTTGAAACCATTTAAATCAAAGGAGACCTTTGGTCCTTCAGCAAGACATGGTTGTATTGTTATATCGACTAAAGCAGGTAATTACAGATTAGAAAATGACGAAGAATACGCCCATATTAACGAAAATCAATTCAAAAATGTCATGACTTCTCCGTATTCTACTTTCTCTATTGACGTAGATAAGGCATCATACAGTAATGTTAGACGTATGATAAATAATGGGCAAGAAATTCCAATTGATACCGTTAAAATTGAAGAAATGATTAATTATTTTAGCTATCAATATCCCCAACCTACAGATAACCATCCATTTTCAATTCATACTGAAGCAGCAGTAACTCCTTGGAATAGCGATACCAGAATTGTTAAAATAGGATTACAAGGAAAAACTTATACAAATGAACAATTACCGGCTTCAAATCTTACATTTTTAATAGATGTTTCAGGTTCTATGAATTCTCAAAACAAATTGCCATTATTAAAATCAGCGTTTAAACTTTTAGTAAATCAGTTACGAGCGAGAGATAAAGTTTCAATTGTTGTTTATGCAGGAGCAGCAGGAGTTGTACTTGAACCAACATCAGGTAAAGACAAAGAAACAATAATGAATGCCATAGATAAACTAAAATCTGGCGGCTCAACAGCTGGAGGCGAAGGCATTGAATTAGCTTATAAATTAGCAGTAGAAAACTTTATTAATGATGGTAATAACAGAGTGATTCTTGCTACCGATGGCGACTTTAATGTTGGAGCATCGAGTGACAAGGCAATGGAGAAGCTTATTGAAGAAAAAAGAAAATCAGGAGTGTTTTTGTCGGTTTTAGGGTTTGGTTATGGTAATTATAAAGATTCAAAACTTGAAATTTTAGCCGATAAAGGTAATGGTAATCATGCTTATATTGATAATATGCAAGAGGCTCAAAAAGTCTTTGGAAAAGAGTTTGGAGGTACACTTTATACGATTGCAAAAGATGTGAAAATTCAAGTAGAATTCAACCCTAAAAAAGTACAAGCCTATAGATTGATTGGTTACGAAAACAGAATGTTGGCAGACGAAGATTTTATTGATGATACTAAAGATGCTGGAGAGTTAGGAAGTGGACATACTGTTACAGCACTTTATGAGTTGATTCCTGTTGGTGTTACTAGTAGTTACTTAAAAGAAGTCAACGACTTAAAATACACTACAACTAATTCAGTTGAAGGGTTTTCAGATGAATTATTCACTGTAAAATTCAGATACAAGAAACCAGACGGAGAAAAAAGTATTGAAATGGTACATGTTCAAGAAGATGCACTTTCCGAAGGTTCAGAAGACTTAAATTTTGCATCGGCAGTAGCTTTGTTCGGTATGCAATTAAGGCAATCAAAATACTATAATAACGCTAATATTGATGATGTAGTTGCATTGGCAAAAAAAGGTAGAGGAGATGATGATGATGGTTTTAGAGCAGAGTTTATTCGTTTGGTAAAAGCTTCACAAAACAGTATTAATTAAAAAAAGCGGCCAATTTGGTCGCTTTTTTTAATTTCTTATACTTAAACCTGCAACACACCCAAATTAAAAGGTTTTTCAATAGGAGCGTGGTTAGCGGCTTCAATACCCATACTAATCCAAGTTCTGGTGTCTAAAGGGTCAATAACTGCATCGGTCCATAATCTGGCAGCAGCATAGTAAGGCGATACTTGGTTGTCATAACGCGCTTTTATTTTGTTGTAAAGTTCGTCTTCTTTCTCTTTGGTGAATTTTTCACCTTGTTTTTCTAAAGAGGCTTTTTCTATTTGTAATAATACTTTAGCAGCACTTTTACCACTCATTACAGCTAGTTCAGCACTAGGCCATGCAAAAATAAGTCTTGGGTCGTAAGCCTTACCACACATAGCATAATTACCAGCACCATAACTATTACCGACTACAACGGTAAATTTTGGCACAACGCTGTTACTCACAGCGTTTACCATTTTAGCGCCATCTTTTATGATTCCAGAATGTTCACTCTTACTACCTACCATAAAACCAGTAACATCCTGTAAAAATACTAACGGAATCTTCTTCTGGTTACAATTGGCAATAAAGCGCGTGGCTTTATCGGCAGAATCATTGTAAATCACACCACCAAACTGCATTTCAGCAGGTTTGGTTTTAGATCCAGTAGTTTTTACAATATGACGCTGATTTGCAACAATACCAACAGCCCAACCATCAATTCTGGCATAACAGGTAATAATGGTTTGTCCGTAACCCGCTTTGTATTCTTCAAACTCACTATTATCTACAAGACGTTTTATAATCTCGTACATATCGTATTGATCGGCACGACTTTTTGGTAAAATGCCATAAATATCTTGAGGATTCTCTTTAGGTTTTTTAGCCGCAGTTCGATTAAAACCAGCCTTGTCAAAATCACCTATTTTGTCAACAATATTTTTTATTTTATCCAATGCATCTTTATCATCTTTAGCCTTGTAGTCCGTAACACCGCTAATTTCGCTATGTGTTGTTGCACCACCAAGTGTTTCGTTGTCAATACTTTCTCCAATAGCCGCTTTTACCAAATAACTACCAGCAAGAAAGATACTTCCAGTTTTATCCACAATAAGCGCTTCGTCACTCATAATAGGTAAGTAAGCACCACCAGCAACACAGCTACCCATTACAGCAGCAATTTGTGTAATGCCCATACTACTCATTACAGCATTGTTTCTAAAAATACGACCAAAATGCTCCTTATCAGGGAAAATCTCGTCTTGCATTGGCAAATACACACCAGCCGAATCCACAAGGTAAATAATTGGCAATTTGTTTTCAACCGCAAGCTCTTGTGCGCGCAAATTCTTTTTTCCAGTTATAGGAAACCACGCACCAGCTTTTACAGTCGCGTCATTAGCCACTACAATACATTGTTTCCCTTTTATGTAACCAATTTTCACTACAACACCACCAGACGGACAACCACCATGTTCTTTATACATGTCGTCACCTGCAAAAGCGCCAATTTCAATACTTTTGGCTTTATCATCAAGCAAATAATCAATACGTTCTCTAGCAGTCATTTTTCCTTTAGCGTGATGTTTTTCAATACGCTTTTCGCCACCACCAAGTTTTACTTTTGCAAGTCGTTTCTTAAGTTCAGAAACTAATAATTTATTATGATCTTCGTTTTTGTTGAAGTTTAAATCCATCAGATGTTATATAGTTAATTAGGGCGTTCCCACGCAATAGCGTGGTCGGGTTTTTCGCTATATCTCCCTAAAAATAGGGAGGATGCAGCTGCAACCCCTAACGCAAGTTGTTAATGCTGGCTAAAAATACAAAACTTAACCTTGCTACGAAAACGTTGTAATGTAAAAGCTATGTTAAAAATATTACCATGTAAATAGTTTCCTTGGAAAATAAAATATTTTATCATATATTTGCCATGGAAAATAAAAACAATCAAACATGAAACATATTATAGCATTCGCAGGAAGTAACAGTACAACATCAATCAACAAACAATTGGCAACATACGCTTCAGGGTTAGTAGAAGGAGTCAAAGCAGAAGTATTAGACTTAAATGATTTTGATGTACCGCTATTTAGTACAGATTTAGAAAAAAGCATGGGCGGACAACCGGAAAACGCTCACAAGCTATTCAATAAAATAAAGGAAGCTGATGGTATGGTTATTTCATTAGCAGAACACAATGGCGCTTATGCTTCAGTTTTTAAAAACCTATTTGATTGGATATCTCGTATAGAAGCTAAAACATTTTTAGGAAAACCTATGTTGCTTATGGCAACATCACCTGGAGCAAGAGGCGGACAATCGGTATTAACCATTGCTGAAGACCGTTTTCCAAGACATGAAGCAGATATTGTAGGCGTGTTTTCTTTACCGCAATTCGGAAATAATTTTTCTGAAGGAAAGATTACTAATAAAGAATTAAACGACCAATTATTAGTTGAAGTAGATAAATTTCAAAACGCAATATAGTTATGAACATCCAGCAAGAAGACGATACTAAAAAAGGTGCTTTTTACATAGAGCAAGATGCGAAACGAATAGCTGAAATGACTTACGTTTATGCAGGAGAACAAAAAATTATTATCGATCATACCGAAGTAGATGCAAGTCTAAAAGGTCAAGGCGTTGGTTACAAACTAGTAGAAGAAGCTGTAGCATTTGCAAGAGAAAAAGCGTTAAAAATTTTACCACTTTGTCCGTTTGCTGCAGCAGTTTTTAAAAAGAAAGCTGATGATTATAATGATGTAAAAGCCTAACAACTATGGGAGATATTTCAAAAGACGTTAATTCTTCGTTTAAGGATAACCGCACAAAAGCGCTGATTAATATTTTGTACACAGCCAATTGGATTACTGGAAAACAAAATACATTTTTTGCAAAATTTGGGCTGTCACCACAACAATACAATATTTTACGCATTTTACGTGGTGCAGATAAACCATTGACAATGCAAGATGTAAAATCAAGAATGATAGACAGAGCGCCAAACGCCACACGATTGGCAGACAAGCTTTGTGCAAAACAACTCATTGAGCGCATTCCCTCTGAAACCGATAGGCGCGTGGTACAAGTTGCTATCACCAGCGAAGGATTAAAACTTTTAGAAGATATATCAGACAATTTTAATGACGATTGGTTAAAAAATATCACAGAAAAAGAAGCATCACAATTAAGTGATTTATTAGATAAATTAAGATAAAAGGGGAAACCTAGAAAGGATAATAAAATGAAAACAGTAGTTCACAAAGCAGGAACAAGAGGATTTGCAAATCACGGATGGTTACAAGCCAATCATTCGTTTAGCTTTGCAGGTTGGTTTAATCCAGAGCGCATTCATTTTGGAGCGTTACGCGTATTAAACGATGATGTTATTGCACCAAAAATGGGTTTTGGAACACATCCACACGATAATATGGAAATTATCACCATTCCTTTAAGTGGAGAGCTTAAACATCGCGATTCTATGCATAACGAATGGCAATCTGTATTACCAGGTGAAGTGCAAGTAATGAGTGCCGGAACTGGAGTGCAACATTCTGAAATTAATGGTTCTGAAGATTCGCATTTAAGTTTGTTTCAAATATGGGTAATACCTAACAAACAAGGTGTTTCACCACGTTATGACCAAAAAACATTTAGTGATTCTAACAGGAAAAATAAACTACAAACCTTGGTAACATCTATTGATGATAATCATGAAGGAAGTTTAAAAATTCATCAAGATGCTAAACTATCTCGCATTGATTTAAGTCAAGGAGAAACGTTTACCTATAACTTAAAAAGTAGTAATCATGGTGTTTACGTAATGACTATTTATGGTGATATTATCATAGCAGATCAAAACCTTGAAACGAGAGACGCTATAGGTGTTTCAGAAACTGAAAGCTTTTCAATAGAAACAAAACAAGATTCTGAATTGTTGTTTATTGAAGTTCCTATGATAACTCTATAGGCGTTTAAACAGGAGGAAACTATCTCGAAGCAAGCACACACAAGGTATTAAAAAGAACAAACGTTTAATTTCGAGGCAAGCATTGGAGCATTTAATCTCGATTATCGAGTAAACTAAAGCATCACAAACGTGATGCTTTTTTTCATTTTATGACATTAATCATATTTTTAATCTTATTCGTGTACTAAATTTGTTTTATTAATCAAGACAAAATTATCCTAATTTAAAATCACTATTATGAGAACACTAAAAAACACTAAAATTAAAGGTATCAACATACTATTTTTTGTGGTTGTATCATTGTTTATGGTTTCTTGTTTCAACAACGAGAAAACCGTTTATGAAGAAGCACAAGACATTCCTGTTAGCCGTGAAATGACAGCAGAGTTAACTGCACCACCAAACGTACCAACACCTGTTGGAAGACGAAAGGCCAAAAAGCTTATTGTTGAAATGGAAATCCTTGAAGAAGAAGGCGAACTTACCGATGGTGTACGCTATGTATATTGGACTTTTGGTGGAACAGTTCCTGGAAGCTTCATTAGAACTCGGGTAGGTGATGAGGTTGAGTTTAGACTACAAAACCACCCAGATAATAAGCTGCCTCACAACATCGATTTACACGCTGTAACTGGTCCAGGTGGTGGTGCAGAATCTTCGTTTGTAGCACCAGGTCACGAAAAAGTGTTTTCTTTTAAAACACTCAACCCTGGTTTGTATGTGTACCACTGTGCAACGGCTCCTGTAGGAATGCACATTGCCAATGGTATGTATGGATTAATTTTGGTAGAACCTGAAGGTGGTTTACCACTTGTAGATAAGGAATATTATATTATGCAAGGCGATTTTTATACCAAAGGAAAAAATGGTGAACGTGGTTTGCAACCTTTTGATATGCAAAAGGCCGTTGATGAACACGCCGATTATGTTGTCTTTAATGGTAGTGTAAATGCTCTAACAGGCGATAATGCTATTACTGCTAATGTGGGTGAAACTATTAGACTGTTTGTAGGAAACGGTGGGCCTAATTTAGTGTCTTCATTTCACGTAATTGGAGAAATATTTGATAAGGTTCACGTAGAAGGTGGTGATATGGTAAATGAAAATGTTCAGACCACAATAATCCCTGCAGGAGGAGCAGCTATTGTAGAATTTCGTGTAGATGTTCCTGGAACATTTATTTTAGTTGACCATTCCATTTTTAGAGCTTTTAATAAAGGGGCTTTGGGTATGTTGAAAGTACAAGGAGAAGAACATGAAAAAATCTATTCTGGAGAACAATATGAAGGAATCTATTTACCAGAAGGTCCAGGAATTCAAGAAATGCCAACAACCAATGAAATTGTAGAGTCTGAAATTCCTGCACAAAACTTTGAGGAGCAAATGAAATTTGGCAAACAAATTTATATGCAAACTTGTTTTGCATGCCATCAAGCTGAAGGACAAGGTGTTCCTAATGCATTTCCACCATTGGCAAAATCAGATTATTTAAACGCAGATGTAAATCGTGCCATTGGTGCAGTTGTAAACGGATTAACAGGCGAAATTACCGTAAATGGGAAAAAATACAATAGTGTAATGACCAGACAAATGTTATCTTCTGAAGAAATAGCCAATGTTTTGACCTACGTGTATAACAGTTGGGATAATAACGGAACAGTGGTTACTAAACAAATGGTGGATAAAGTAAAAGGAAAGTAATTAATAGTAATAGTTAGTGTTATGTTTGACCATACCTTCAAAATATTGTGTGTGTTTTTAGTGTTTCAAACCATTTGTTTTTCACAAACTGAAGGTATGGCAAATATAAAGGGTAGTCGCTATATCCCTTTATATGGTAGAGATTCAACTGTTGTTGAAGTTCAAGATTTTAAACTTGATAAATACCCTGTTAGCAATCAGCAGTTTTTAGAGTTTCTAAAGAAAAACCCTAAATGGCAAAAACACAATATACTTAAGCTCTATGCTGATGGAAACTATTTGAGACAATTTAAAAGTGATACAATTCTAAACGATATAGTAAACCCTCAAAGCCCTGTAACCTATGTGTCTTGGTTTGCAGCCAAAGCTTACTGCGAGTGTCAAGGCAAACGATTACCAACTATTGATGAATGGGAATATGTAGCAATGGCAGATGAAGACGTACCAGATGCCAGAAGAAAGCCTTCATATAACCAACAAATCCTCTCTTGGTACGAAACACCTAGAACTGATGAAAAAACTATAGGTAATTCGCCTAAAAATTATTGGGGTATTTACGATATGCATGGTTTGGTTTGGGAATGGACACTCGATTTTAACTCGGTATTGATTTCTGGAGAATCCAGAAAAGATGTTGACAAAGATAGTAATCTGTTTTGTGGGAGCGCAGCCATTGGTGCTACCGATTTAATGAATTATGCTGCTTTTATGCGATATGCTTTTAGAGGTAGTATAAAGGCAAGTTTTAGTATTAAAAACCTTGGATTTAGATGTGCAAAAGACATTGAAGTAAATCCTTAAAAACAACATTATGAAACCATTTATCTATATAATATGTATTGCCTTAACGTTGGTATCTTGTAAAAACACCTCTTCAAAAGCTGCAAAAGATGATGTGGCTTACCATTGTCCTATGCGTTGTGAAGGTGATAAAATATATACCGAAAAAGGAAATTGCCCTGTTTGTAAAATGGATTTGGTTGTAGAAGAAAACCATGTAAAAACTATTTCAGATGATAAGTTTTCAGAGATGTCTATCTACAACTTACCCTCAACTTGGACCACCCAAAATGGAGAAGATATTCAACTTAAAGACTTGAAAGGTGATGTTTTGGTCATGGTAATGATTTATACTAGTTGTAAAGCAGCATGCCCACGTTTGGTAGCCGATATGCGAAACATAGAAGAACGCCTACCAGAACATTCCAAAGAAAATGTAAAAATGATTTTTGTAAGTATTGATCCCGAAGTTGATACACCAGAACGTTTAAAAACCTTTGCAAAAGAAAACTTGATGGATAATGACCCTTGGCTGTTTTTACGTTCTACAGAAGAAAACACGCGCGAATTTGCTGCGGTTTTAGCGGTAAGCTATAAAGAAATATCACCAATCGATTTTTCACATTCAAACATTATTAGCGTATTTAACCATAAAGGAGAGTTAGTGTTTCAGCAAGAAGGTTTGGGTGTGAATTCCGATAATACCATTAAACATATTAACGAAGCTGTTGACGCTATGTAACAGTTTAACAATATCTAACATCTTATGAAAAATATAATTTGCACAATGTTCTTCGGAATGTTGACATACACCTTTTTTGCCCAAGAATTAGAAGTAGGTATCGAATTTAGACCACGATACGAGTTTAGAAACGGCTTTGGTACATTGCTGGATGATACACAAGACCCAACGTCTTTTGTGTCCCAACGTAGCAGATTAAATCTGAATTTTAATTACGAAAACCTAACTATTGTATTAAGACCGCAAGACATTAGAGTCTGGGGAGATGTTGCAACAAACCAAAGTAATGCCCATGATGGTTTAGCTCTTTTTGAAGGTTATGCCCAATATAGATTGGATAATATTTGGAAGTTTAAAGTGGGAAGACAAACGTTGTCGTATGATAATCAACGTATTTTAGGAGAAGTCAATTGGGCACAACAAGGTAGAAGTCACGATGCCTTTTTGGTTTCGGTAACACCCAACAAAAAACATCGACTGGATGTTGGCGCATCGGTGAGTTCAAATGCTGAAACTGTTGAGCGTACAGCGTATTCGGTAAACAATTACAAGAATATGCAATTGTTGTGGTATCAATATGGCTTTAAGACATCAACATTGAGTGTTTTGTTTTTAAATACAGGTTATGAGTTTGAAACTACTAATCAAGACCTGAAAACCCAATATGCACAAACATTTGGTATGTTTTACAGCTTGAAAACCAATAAATGGATAGGCGAGTTTTCTGTTTACGGACAAACAGGAACACGAAATGACACTACTGTTTCTGCTTGGTATGGTGGAGCTTCGTTGGGATATTTGGCAACAGAACATTGGCTCTTTGGTTTTGGAGGCGAATATTTGTCAGGAACAGCCATGGATGATACTTCGGGAACTAATAAATCGTTTACTCCGTTGTTTGGAACCAATCATAAGTTTAATGGTTTAATGGATTATTTCTATGTAGGAAATCATGCCAATTCTGTTGGTTTGATTGATGCTTTTGCACAAATAAAATATAGAAATGACAAATTGATTTTAACTCTGTCAGCACATATCTTCTCATCTGCCGAAAGTGTATTGGATGGTTCAGAAATCATGGACAGCTATTTGGGTGCAGAAATCGATTTTGTAGCAACTTACAGACTGCATAAATTCATAACAGCAAATTTGGGTTATTCGCAAATGTTTGGAAGTGATACCATGGAAGTGCTAAAAGGTGGTAATGCCAATAGAATTCAAAACTGGGCTTGGGCTATGGTAACCGTAAAACCAGAGGTGTTTAGTTTTAAGAAGTAATTACTTCCAGAACTCATCTGTCAGGTTGTCCCTAAATTTTTCATGAGATTGATGTAATTTTTCTATGTGTTGAAATTGAGTTTCGGTAGCGACCTTTTGTATTTCCGGAAACAGTACACGCTCTTCAAAGCGAATGTGCAGCTGTAACTCTTCTTCAATCAAGCTTAAAGCTTTAATCGGATTCACTTCATCAGTGAAAAGCCATTTTAGCCTTTCATGATCAGACAAAGCTCTTTTTACCAAGTCATTTTCATTTTCTAATAAGGGGAAAATGTGTTTTTCTTCCATGTCAAAATGAGGAATTAAATGCGTGCTGTAAAACCAATCAGTATAGGTTTTCATACGGTTTATGTCAATATTTTTTTTAAAACCTTCTCGTAATTTCCAAGAAAGCAATAATCCATGATGATGCTCTCTACTTAATGGTTGAAGTGCTGTATGGCGTTTTAAGGGTTTGTTAGACATGTTGTTTTTGTTTTGAATATGTAAATAAGATTAAGGCAATTCCCAACGGTAAAAGAATACTGCTTACAAAAAGCAATAGATGATATTGTGGCAGTAATCCTTTACCAAAATAAAATAAACCACCTTGATAGGTAAGTAAGAGTTCAGTTAAAATAAATCCTATAAAAAAATTAGATAATCCTAGATTGAGATATACCGAAGATTTTATGGTTTTTGAAAAAATTAGGAAAGCAAATAAAAACCCGCTTATGACTCCTAGCATTAATAAATGGATATAGCCTATAATGAAATTTTTGTGATTGATGAGTGTTTGTGAAAATTCAGGTGCAATGGATATACATTGAAGTGTTATTTTTAAAATAAAACAACTCAATGCAAAACCATAAAGGCGTTTTACGGCTTTTTGTTGGTTTGTTGTTGCGATTTTAAAAGGTGATTTTATTATTTTTATAAAGTAAACCAAAGTTAAAAGCTGAAAAAAGCAACCCAATACATTACAGTAATACAAACTCCAATGTGGTGTGAACCATTGTACTGGTAAGGCTAGTGTGCAAAAGGTTGAAGCTATCAATAGCCACAGAAATAATGTTGTTTGTTTTGATGGCTTAATATTAAGTTGATAAAAAAATATCGCAATCACTGCAAAAAGAAACCATCCGTTAAACTGAAAGTGTAGAAAAAACTGAATAGCTATTTGGTAAAAAGCTGAAGCCTTACCCATAAGCCCAACAGCAGGACCTAAACACCAAATGCCAATGGTGCTCAATACCATAAACGTTAATGACCATTTGATGAGTTTTTCAACCAGCATATTTTCTGCTTTTAAATCTCTCCATAACCTAAAGGCAAACACATAACTGCATAATATATGTAGAGTTGAAAAGGTAATGGACACTGCAGCATAGCCTTGAAATGGAAAACTAAAAAGCATACCTAAAACGGCAATTTGAGTCACCCAGAATAGCTTAATGTAAAAACGTTTGTTCTTGGTGGTAAAGTAGTGTACAAAAAATACAAATATCATAAGATAGACCCAACCCAACATAGCAATATGGGAATGTGTATGGGTTAGAAATTGATAGTTGAATTCCAGATTTCCTATAAAAGCATAGCGCAGAAATAGCCCTAATAATGCAGCAATTAAAAAATTAATAAGACAAGTGGCTATAAGATTTTTTTGCATGAAGAGTATTTTTCTATCTTAAATATAGTGATAAAAAAACACCTTTCTTTTATACTATACTTTTATATTTTCAAACAGAAAGGTGTTTCAATTACATCAAAATTTTATCTAAAAATGCTATTAATCAATTATTTAAAAACTGCTTTTCAAGTTGAGCAGCTTTAGGGAATAAAATATTATTTTCCAGATGAATGTGTAGGTGTAAATCCTGTTCAAACTCATCTAGCATGGCAAAAGTGACTTTGTAAGTGTTGCAAGCATCGGCAGGTGGATTGTAGCTGTTCGTTAATTCAGCAATTTTTCTAAATCGCTCACCTTCATTATCGTGTTCTTGCATCATCATGGCAATTGGATTTTCTACTGTTCCAAAACCCGGTAACTGAATAACTTGACCTGAAATAGATGATTTTACCATTTTTTTTATAAAAGGGAAGAGGATGAGTTCTTCCTTTTTCATATGTGCTGCCAGTTCATCTGCTGAACCCAAAAAAAGTTTGTTGATTTCAAATAATTCAGAATGACGATTGCCATGTACCTTACATAGCTTATCCAGAAACTGCTTTAGCACGGGAATTTTTTCTTCTACATAACGATGATGTTTTTTCTCAATATATTCAGCTAGTAAATCCAAGGGCCAAGATTTATAATCTATATTTTCATTTGTTTTTGAATTGATCACAGTATTCAAGGCATCAACTAATTCCTCTTCATTAATATGCTTCTTTTTACAAACCTCATGAATGGTTCTATGACCTTTGCAGCAAAAATCTATACCATATTTTGAAAATACTGAAGCTGTTCTATAATCATCCGTTACAAAGCTTCCTATTTGTTTGTTTGTGTGTTGTTCTAAAATTTCCATATTACATGTATTTATTCGGATAAATTTATCCTATTTAGTTTTAAATTTTTTTAAACCTTTAAAAATGATGCTCCAGAATTTACATCCATTGCCAGAGATTTTAAATTGGTCGTTTCTAAAAGGTTTCTTAATTCGTTTCTAACAATTTTAAAATCATTATGAATGGGGCAAGGGTGAATCTCATTACACTCTTTCAAACCAATTCCACAACCTTTGTATATAGCGTCACCATCAATAGCTTTGACAATGTCAGCTAATTGAATCTTCTCGAGTTGACTTTCCTCTATTTCGAAACCTCCATTGATTCCTCTTATGGAGTTCACAACGTTCTCACGAGCAAGAATCTGAAGAATCTTTGCTGTGAAAGCTTCTGGTGAATCAATGTGTTTAGATATGCCTTTTAAGCTAACACGCTTTCCTTCATGAGAATTTGATGCGATATAAATTGTTGCTTTTATACCATATTCACAAGCTTTTGAAAACATAATTATTGTCTGATTTTTTACAAATTTAAGAATTCTTTTTTAATTAGGATAGTTTTATCTTAATTAAAAGGTAATTGTTGCCATAATATGTTTTTTCTTAAATAATGTCGATATTTGTATTTGCTAACTAAAAATAAAGATTAAGAAATGGCAATGAATAAAAATACAGTGTTGGCTTGGGCCACATGGATTATGATTTTTGTAGGATTAGGTTTAATAGGACTAGGAGCTTTTCGCTATGACGATGTTGCAGGTTGGGGATTTGCTGCTGTTGGTTTTGGCTTTTTCTGTATTGCTTGGGTGTTTAATGCATTAAAAGGAAGAGTATAATTATGAGCGACGATAAAAAAGTAATTTTTTCAATGTCTGGTGTTACCAAGACATTTCAATCGGCTAATACGCCAGTACTTAAAAATATTTATTTAAGCTTCTTTTACGGAGCTAAAATAGGTATTTTAGGTCTTAACGGTTCTGGTAAATCTACATTATTAAAGATTATTGCAGGTGTAGATAAAAACTATCAAGGCGATGTGGTTTTTTCACCAGGATATTCTGTTGGTTATCTAGAACAAGAACCGCAATTAGATGATGAAAAAACAGTAATGGAAGTAGTGCGTGAAGGCGCTGCTGAAACTGTAGCTATTCTTGATGAATACAACAAAATAAACGATATGTTTGGTTTGGAAGAAGTCTATAGCAATCCTGAAAAAATGGAAAAGCTTATGAACCGTCAAGCCGAATTACAAGATCAAATAGATGCGTCCAATGCTTGGGAATTGGATACCAAATTAGAAATTGCCATGGATGCATTACGTACTCCAGATGGCGATAAAAAAATAGGTGTACTTTCTGGAGGTGAGCGTCGTCGTGTAGCTTTATGTCGTTTATTACTACAAGAACCAGATGTATTACTTCTTGATGAGCCTACCAACCACCTGGATGCTGAATCGGTACATTGGTTAGAGCATCATTTAGCACAGTACAAAGGAACCGTTATCGCTGTAACGCACGATAGATATTTCTTGGATAACGTTGCAGGTTGGATTTTAGAGTTGGATAGAGGTGAAGGTATTCCTTGGAAAGGGAATTACTCTTCATGGTTAGACCAAAAGTCTAAACGTATGGCTCAAGAAGGAAAAGCAGCTTCAAAACGTCAAAAAACATTAGAACGCGAGTTAGAATGGGTACGTCAAGGTGCAAAAGGACGTCAAACCAAGCAAAAAGCGCGTTTAAAGAACTACGATAAATTAATGAGTCAAGACCAAAAGCAACTTGACGAAAAGCTTGAAATTTACATACCAAACGGTCCGCGTTTAGGAACCAATGTTATTGAAGCAAAAGGTGTAAGTAAAGGTTATGGCGATAAGTTATTGTATGAAGATTTAAACTTCAATCTACCTCAAGCAGGAATTGTAGGTGTTATAGGACCAAATGGTGCAGGTAAAACCACAATTTTCAGAATGATAATGGGCGAAGAAACACCAGACAAAGGAGAGTTTGTAGTAGGTGATACTTCAAAAATTGCTTATGTAGACCAAAGTCATTCTAATATAGATCCTGAAAAAACCATTTGGCAAAACTTTAGTGATGAGCAAGAATTGGTGATGATGGGAGGAAAGCAAGTCAATTCTCGTGCATATTTAAGTCGTTTTAATTTCTCTGGAAGCGAACAAAACAAAAAAGTAAAATTATTATCTGGAGGAGAACGTAACCGCTTACATTTAGCTATGACACTAAAAGAAGAAGGAAACGTACTGCTTTTAGATGAGCCTACAAACGACCTTGATGTAAACACATTACGTGCGCTAGAAGAAGGTTTAGAAAACTTTGCTGGTTGTGCTGTTGTAATTAGTCACGACCGTTGGTTTTTAGATCGTATTTGTACGCACATATTAGCTTTTGAAGGCGATAGCCAAGTCTATTTCTTTGAAGGCAGTTTTAGTGATTACGAAGAGAACAAGAAAAAACGTTTGGGTGGCGATTTAATGCCAAAACGAATTAAGTATAAAAAATTAGTACGATAAAAAATTAATCCCGCTAGATGCGGGATTTTTTATTCTTTGTTATTATTGTTGTTTTGATAGAGATGCCCTTCTGTAAAATCGGTATAGGGTTTGTCATCATCATCTTCAAATGATGTATTTAAGGCATTTAATCGATCATTTTCCTTTTTGAGTTTATATGATTTTCTGATTCCCAAAATAAGCAATATTAAGAAGAATACGACCGTAATCGCCAGCATGGTTACTATGCTCGATTGTTCAATCAAAAAATGTGATTTAAGAGACACGATGTTAAAATTCAGTAACATAGTAGGCTGATTATTTGGGTTAATAGTAAAGTAAATATAGCTTATTTTTTATTATGAATGTTAAAATAAAATTTTAAAAAACTATTTATACCATTGTAATTGGACAACTTTAATTCTACTATTACCATTATTTACAAGCTTTTTAAAACGTTTTACATCACTTAAACCATTAGTTCCTCTATAATGATAAGGCAATACTTTTTTAGGTTTAAATTCTAGAACAGCACTTGCTGCACTTGCAACAGGCATGGTATATGGTAAGTTCATACAGACTAATGCAATATCAATATTTTTCAAATGTCTCATTTCAAAAGTGTCTTCTGTGTCACCCGATATATAAATACGTTTTCCGTTTAAGTTTAAAACATAGCCAAGTCCACGACCTTTGGGATGGTATTTTTTAGCTTCTTCACGAATATTGTACATAGCAACGCCTTCTATATCTAATGACATTTTTGATGTAGAGAATCCACGACTCAACCCACTAAATAGTGTTGTGAAATTACCTTGCAAAGAAGCTGGTAGTTTTTCCTTTACTGCTTTTGGGCCAATTATGATGGTATTTGCAGTGTTAATCGCCTCAAGGGTCTCAACATTTAAGTGGTCTCCATGTATATCTGTTATAAGTATAAAATTTGGAGGACCAAATCCTTTAAAAGCTTCTGCACCACCAACAGGGTCAACATAAATATTATAACCATTGTAGGATATTACCAATGTGCCATGTTCTATAGGAGAAATCTTAATGTCAGATTCAACAAGAAAATTCTCGGCAACTTTAGGTTCTTTTGGTTTTGATACAGTTTTTTTTGCTGGTGGTTTAACTTCTTTGATCTCTTCAACAACAGGGATTGTATCCTCAATAACTTCAGGAATACTATCCATTTCAATTTCAGGAATGGAATCTTCAACAATGACGGGTTCAGGATCTATAACGGGTTCTTTTTTATCCGATTTGCAACTATAGAGGCAGATGATTACTAAAAAAAAGATAAGGTTGGATTTCATAATACAAGTGTTTAATAGCTATAAATATAGTTTGCATTTATAACAAAACATAATTTGTAACAAATTATAAAAAAACACTACCAATATTTTAGTCGGTAAAATTTTTATAATGATAAATTTTATCGAAATTGCTTATCCAAAAATTTGTTCAACTTAAACACCACACAATATGTCTGATGATTTTGATTTATTAGAAACCAATTCCAGTGAGAAACAAGAAAAAGTAGATGTCAATTGGGGAAAAGCCATTGATACTATGAAATCAAAATTGGCACAGGAAGACGATCCTGAAATGCGCCAAAAAATATTAAATGCAACACTGGATGATGTTGTGGGCATGGCCGAAAAAGATCGTACAAATCTTTTGGATGCCATCAAGGATTTAACCGATTACCAAGATGAAGTAGGCATTATTTTCGAGGATTTTTCGCATTTAAATGCTGAAGAGCAGAAAATTATCGATGATGCCATTAAACGTTTGGAGCGTGCCAAAGTAGAGTTGGAGGATGCTGAAGCCAAGCCAGATACCTGGTGGAACAATTTGTGGGGTAGAAAAAGCAAAATAGCCAAAGCCCAAGAAGAATTAAAGGCTGCTCAAAAAACACGTGATGAGGCAGATAATAAAGCAAAAGCCATGTTTCAACAACGAATTGAAACGGCTGATGTTCAAACTCTATTGAACGAACTATCTTTTAAAAGTCAGGCTGCTGTAAAACGCCTCAAAGATCGCGAGGTTGAAATAAAAGAGGTTGAAGACAAGCTTCAGGACGCCATTGTTGAAGCGACTAAAAACCATACAAAAGCTTTAGAGAAGAAAAAAGAAGTTGAAGACAAGCTTGAAGAACAATACGCATTGTTAAAACAAGCGCGTCAAGAACTAGAGGAGATTGTAGATAAACAATCTGCGGAATATGCTGAAGCGGTTGGTAAAGTGACAACTCTAGAACAAAAAGTGGAGGAGTTGGAAGGTCTTAAAAATGCTTATACTACGCTTGCTGCGAGTAAAGACAGCTTTGTCCATAAACATAACTTAACTATAAAGGTACTTACATCGTTACGAAGTAACTTACAAACACATCGTGCCAAACTGAAAAGTGATACCGAAGAGCGTTTAAAGTATTACGATGGTTATGTAGTCGCTTTAAAGGCAAGAACAGATCAAGAGTTTGCTGCTATATTAGAACATTTAGGTGTTAAAACTGATGAGCATATTGGTGAAACATTAGCATCTATGCATACGGCTAGTGCCAAGGCACGTCAGGAAATGATGGACAACATTCCCGTTCATGAAAAAGTTATGCAGGGCGTATATAGTAGTTATGCGGAAGCACTTCAGGAAATAAGGGATAAAGACTCTGAAATCCAGAAGAATTTTGCAGAGCGCTACGGTATAGATATGAAAGAAATTTTCGAGGATTATTATAAAGCTGATGCCAACAAGCCTTCGGGTGATGAGCCTGAAGGTAAGAAGCCATCTAATGAAGGAAATGATGACTTGTTAAGTTAATGCAATGATTGTAACACCTCTTGATTCGGCACAGCTTGATTCAAAAGAGCAATACATTTTTTATCACAAAGCCATTGATTTTGCTTTAAAAGAACTTATTGTCGCTGTCCAACAACATGGACTTTGCAATAATCAAGAAGTTGTCTTTTTTAAACAATATTGTGATTTACTGTTGTATTCCATTGAAGCCATGCGCATTAAATATATGTATGATGAGGAAGACAATATGAAAATCGATTTAACCGATTCAGGATTTCCTAATTATTTAGAGTTCCGGTATTTGTTTAACGATTTAGAATTGCGCGATCAATATTTGGAAAAGTTGACACCTATTCCAGATTTACAGGATGAATTTCTGGATACTTTACTGCGAAAAAAAGAACCTGTTAAAAAAAGCCGCCTCTTTCAAGCAGCTTCAATCGCCTACTATAAAAGCGTCAATAAGTACTATATTTTTAATCGCTTTGTACAAGGCAAAATAATATCAGCACCAGAGAATTCTCAAGCAGATTTAATGACTAGCTGGAGTTTTTATGATGTAGCCCACAACAGACCTTTTATTTGTTATATGTATTTTAATTTTGATGGGAATAGGGTTAATGATTACAAGGATGAAATTTATACTACATTAAAGCAGACTTCAGACCGTAAAATGAGTTTGGATAGCATGGCTTATGCAATAGATAGAAAACTGCCGAATGTGCATCCTAAACATATAAAGCGTATTGATCTAGGGCCTATTCATTCCGTATTTGCTAAAGATGAAAATCCAATAACGCATACTCTACTGGAAAGTATTGCTAAAAAGGAAGTCTCTCTGGAATCGTATGCCATTTCATTAAAAGTAGACGAAGTATTTTCGGGAAGCGAGTTTAAAGAAGGTAGTTTTTTTAAAAAGCAAACCTTGCAAAACTGGAGTGACGTTATCAAACAAAACTATGTTTTGGCTCCACATAGAGTGATTCAGTTATTGCATAATAAAACACCAGATATTATGAATGCTTTGGCCAAACAACCCATTCAGATTGCTGAATTATCTAAAAATTAACAAACATGAATAAACTGAAATTAATTTTACCAATAGTACTTTTTTCTTTAACAATTTCTGCTCAAAATCAGCCAAAAGACATTGCTGATACCTTTTTTAATGATTATAAAGAAAAAGGTGCTGATGTCGCTTTAGATAACTTATATAAGACCAATAATTGGATTAGTAGAAATGGAGATGCGGTTACCCAACTTAAAAGCCAAATGATGGGACTGAGTAAAGATTTTATTGGAGAGTACTATGGAAAAGAGTTGATACTTGAAAAAAGACTATCGGACAGTTATATATTATTGAGTTATCTAGTTAAATACGATAGACAGCCATTAAGATTCACTTTTCAATTTTATAAACCTAATGGAGAATGGAGAATCCAAAGCTTTAGTTATGATGGAGATATTGATGACGAAATTGTAGAGTCTGCAAAATTATATCATTTTCGATTAAACTAGTTAGGGTTTAAACTAATAGAATTAGTTTGCATAAGTTTTTACTTTGCTTACATGATGTTAGATATAATTATTGATTATTAAATATAGAAAACTGCTAACTGAAAATTGAACACTAAAACATGGAACACAATTCAACATTCCCAATAAAGAAAACAGAACTCGATATGCTTCGAGACGAAGCCACTTCCTATTTAAAAAGTGTGCAATGGGAGCAAGGGCAACGTGCTAGAAATAAAGATAAAAATGGAAAAGATGATTCTATTTTATTGTATTTGTCTCGTGCCAACAATGGTACAAACGCATCGGAACTCACTTCTGTTTCAAAAACTATTTTGGCATTAAAAAAGCGTTTATTGCCAGAGTCGGTTGCTATCCCTATACATTTAAATCAGACGTTATATAATGTTCAGGAGGCTATTACGCTTGGGATTTGGATCAAAGATAGCTACTATGATGCATCTGGACTGTCTGGGTTAAACGAGCGCAAATCTGCGTTGGATAATTCGGGAAAGCGCGAGTACGAAAGTAAAATGCAAACAGCCACGGCTTTTATGCTATTTTCAATGGCTTACAATGTACTTTACAATTTAAATGCTGTCGCTTCAGACGATTTAAGTGTTATGAAGCAAAAGTTTGCTGGGATTCCTGAAGTGTCCTTGATTTCGCCTTTGAAAGGAATTTCATGTATGCTTTTCTATTATGATAAGTATTTGGGACATCCCGATATTATTAAAACTGATAAGGATGTTGTTGATTTTACAGTTGTATTTTTTGAAGCCTTGATTTCGGAAATTCAAATGCGTAAAAGTACGCTGGAATATCAAGAAACCATATTGGATCGCACTTATAAACTGGAAAATTCGGACTTTGCTGTTTCAGGCTGGGAGAATGTGTTTGTAGGAGCAGCCAAGAGTGTTGAATTCAATAAAATACAGTTTGAACAAATAGTAGGTAATAGAGATGCCAAGCATTTTGCACGTCGTTTAACCGAAAGAATGTTGAGCTATGATTTTACAGCTAAAAAGAACCCGTTTCAGGAATTAGGTGGATTTATGCCTGTTTTCATGGGTTATGGGATTCCTGGTACAGGAAAAAGTATGCTCATTGCGGCTATTGCCACACGATTAAAAGAGCACTGTGATAATTTAGACTTACCGTTTCTGTTTCATCCTATGCCAGACACGCTGATTTCTACTTTTCAAGGTGGTTCGGCAGAGAAGATGGTTGAGTGGATGAAACCGTTACAAGATCCATCAAAATTAATTTTTGCTCCTATAGATGATGCTGAAAACAATCTGCAAGAGCGAACAGCTCAAGGTGTTTCAGCTGGAGTTAAAGAGGTTATTGGTGTGTTTTTACGATATACCGAAGGTGCTTATGCTGTTAACTACGGAAACAGCTCCATAGGATTGTTTACCAATCTTCCTGAAATGCTTGATAAAGCGGTTATTTCGAGAGTTCAAGGACGTTTTAAGATTGATGGAGCAAGAACCGAGCACGACTTTTTAGACCAGGATTACATTTGGTGGAAGAAGTTTGAAAAAACCATGCCTGGATTTGTTAATATGGATGACCCAAATCAATATCAATATTTAAGTGATCAAGGTTTGGCAAAAAATATGGGTGATATTCTTCAGGCTACCGATAAACCAACTGAAGCACGTGTTTTAGAAACTTTTGAGAGAATTGAAAAACAGCATCAAGATGACGATCATATGTTCTATGCGAGTCTATACAAAGAAATTCAGGCGATTTTTCCATTTTTCTCTTCGCGTGATGTGCGAAATATTCAAAGCGCCATATCGCTGCGTTTGACCGACTTTGATTTGGAAGCTGATTGGTTTGAGAATCCTGAAAGATATTTCAAAAAAGATTATGATACCAAGTTTGGTATGCTTCAGGAACTGATGAAAGCCAATATGAAGGGGTTGAATTTTTCTGATATAAGAAAACAAGAAGTTATAAGATATTTGGATAATGTGGCTACTATTGCTGATACGGACTTTAAACGTAAAGTTGAGGCTCGAGTTGGTCAAATGAATATAGAAATTGCAGCCAGAAAGCACTTTGACTAAAGAATAAATTAATACAGATTTCCCACTTTCGTGGAAAATAATTATGCAAAAACTAAAAGCAGCCAATTTATATAGAAGTGAACTTATTCCCATAAGCGGTAGACTTGTGGAACGCTACAATCAATGTTTAATAAAGCTTGGTTTTGAGCCCACAAAACTTTCACAGTTCCATATAGATGGTATAGGTTGGAGCCCTGAAATTGCTGAAGAAAGAGAACAGATTCACTATTTAAATAATGGTGAAGCTAATCCACATGGTATTATTATTTCTCCGCTTCAAAAAGGTAAACCAGTTTACACGCCCAATCATACTTTTGATAGGGAAATGATGCAACATATATTTCGAACACATGGAGATAAAATCAATGATATTACGCGAGACTGTGCCATTTGTATTGATTTTGACCAGAATATTGATGCTTTTTACGAGCCGTTGGATGTATTGAAATATAAAACGGTATCTATAGGTTTTCATCTAATCAATAGATTGAATGAAGCACAGGACGAACAATTAAAATTAGTAGAGACTTTTAAAAAAGATCATAATTTCATTGATGAGAACCTTCATAAAGCGTTATTGGATTCGGCCAAAAAATATGGTGATTTGCGAAATCGAGATTTAGAATTACACGATTTGAATTTTACTACTGACTCGTTTTACACATTAGCCTTTGGAGGTGTTTATGTACTTCGCGATTTTATTAAACCAATAGTAGTCTTTGAAGATGAAAAATGGCATAAAGAGGCCATAAAGGATACCACTTATGATGTATTAATTTATCATATTTCGCAACCTGAACTAATGGATAAGTTGCGTGACCATGTTATTATTGAATATGATTTGGAATCTGTTGTGAAAACGGATCGTTATGAGCGCATTAAAAAATATGAGATGATGACTTTTCTGAAGAATGCGCAACATCCAATTAGGGATATTCTTAAAGATTCTGTGCTATTTAAAAGCTATCTCAATAAACTGGATATAGAATCTCGTAAACATGTCATGTGTGTGGAACGCTATCTTGAAAAATTGGAGATTAGTAATCAATACAAAATTGCAGATGTTGTTGATGTTGGTTTTTTTAATGCATTACACCAACCACATTCATCATTGGAACCCAAGCATCAAGATTTAATCTGGAAACTGTTGGTCAATGTCTCTCCAAGAGATATTTTGTTCCTTTATTGGTATGACAAAGAAGCGTTTTACCATAGTTTTCAAAGTTGGGATGATTCCTTTAAGGATTGGGTTATTGAGACAATTAGTAACAATATTTAAGGATTTTAGACTAATTTAGTAAACAACTTGTTATTCTGAATTTGATTTAGAATTAAAAAATTAATGTTTCAAACCAGTAAACTATGACACTTGAAGTAATTGTTTTTATAGCCGCCATATTATTTGGTATTCTGTTGTATTGGAGAGAATCCAATGGTAACGGACTTTATCGGTTTTTTAATAAATTGATGAATTCAAAAGAATTACAAATGAAAGCTACTGATAAAAAGGGTTTTGTGTTTCAACAATCCTTTTTATTAAGATTGGTATTTATTTCATTTTTGTTTTTAATTGGAATCGTAATCACTAGATTTTTGATTCCAATTGATTTGGCAACCATATCCATATTTGCATCAATGATTGTTGGTACGCTTCTAGGGACATATTTGGCACAATTCATATTTAAGTCTTCTGAAGTTATAGAAGACAATAGTGATTCGCTTCAAGATGTTTTTCAGGATACTTTAGAAAAAGGCAAGGATTTTATTGAAGATTTAAAAGCTAAAGAACAGGCTGTTGAAGAAGTTGAAGATACAGTTGAACCAGAGAATGAAACAGATGTAGATACTGAAAAGAAAAGTGCTCGTGAACGTTTAAAAGATAAAGGGTTATTGTAAAATGATAAAAAACTATTGGAATAAAGGTAAAAAGCAAAAATTCATAACGGTATTAGGATTTATCATTTTATTAGTATTGCTATTTGTATTAAGGGATGATTACCAACCAGCTTTACTATTTATAAGAAAATACGTTTTTATAATTTTGGTGGTGACCTTGGTTTTGTTTTTTGGTTTCCATAAGTTTAGAAAACAGCCAAGCACTGGAAAACGGATAGGTATTTTAGGACTCTTATTGGCCTTTATGGGAATATTATATACAATTGGTTGGCATTTTGAGATGTACAGTTATATGCAAACCTATAATGTTTTTAATGATGCCAATAAAATTGAGATCAACGAATTACCATTAACTCAAAACGAACGCATTCAACCCTTACGGAATATTTTCTCTATGGCCAATGAAAGTGTTGGTGAAACCAAGGACGTATCACTACCTCATTTAGTCAGGGTAGATAATGAAAATAAATGGACTATGGCTATTCAGCCTTCGGAGAAATATACCTTACAACGTATTAGCGATAATACTGAAGAGGTCTTTTCGGTTTCTAGTACCACACCATTTCCAAGGTTTTCTAGTGAAAATAGAATTCCAGTAACCTTTTCAATTGGGGAATCCTTGAAATTTAGCCGTAATACCTATAATGCAGTCGTTCAAAGATTCAATCCTTGGATGTTGTTTAACTATGAGCCTAGCGATACATTTTACATGAAAAACGACACAGGGCAATGGGTTCAGGTAGTAAGTTTAATAAAATGGAAAGGGTTCTTTTTTCCTTATCCAACTTTTGGTGGTGTAATGGTGATCGATAGTGGCGAGCACGATTTTAATGATTATGTAGAACGCATTTTAATTGGAAAGGGAACCTTCATTAGTTCAGATGATATGCGTAATCATGCTTATTTAACCAAGCAAAATACACTTTCTGAAAAAGTATCACAATTACAAGCTGAATCGTTAAAGTTTTTGGGTGGATTTACTGACCCGTTGCCATGGAAGATGGAAACAGCGGTTAAAATTCCTCTTATGCCTAAGGATCAAAATCAGCAGCCTTATGTCACGGATTTTGATTTTTCAGGTTTGGGAACATCTGCTTACAACGGATTGTATCATTGGTTTGGTCTGGAACCTGTAGGCGAAGAACGAACGAGTTTAAGCTTTAGCGTTTTTATTCCTGCAGATGGTTCCGATGCTTTGTATTATTATGATCATGCAAGTAAAAAGCAAGGTTATGCAGGTGTTTCGGCTATGCCTTTAAAGGTTAAGGAGTCTCGTAAAGAATATGACTGGACAGCTAATACGCCAGTAGAATTTCGCCCTTATATTAAAGATATAGCAGGAAGAAAACGTATGTTTTTCCTTGGAACGGTTTCAGCAATTAGTGATGCCAATGCACAACAGTTTGATGGATCCGCTACACCAGATTTGGTTTTAATAGATAGTGAGTACCGTGATGTTATTTGGATAGATGTCAAAAAACCTAGTCAATGGGACTTCACGGTATATAATCAATTAAACGAAGCTTGGCGTGCCAGTGAAGGAATAGGTTATTATTTTGTTGAAGAAACAAAGGATATAGACATTGCCATTGAGAATCTACAAGAAACCTTTGAAGAAAGCTTTAAGAAAATTGACACTCTTGGTTTTAAAGAAGGAATTGACAAAGACAAAGCAGAAATTGAAAAACTGCAACGTAAAATAGATTCTTTAAAAGCGTTGAGTCAATAAAACTGTAACATTTAACTGTATTTCTAGACTGATAATATAAAGTCTTGTAATGGGTTATATGGGGTTCGGTTTACAGAGTTGGATATATTCAATGCAGCCAAGAAAGCCTTTTTCTTGTAAGCGAAAAGTTGCCTTTACATCAGTACCAAGATATACTCGAGATTTTAAATTACAACATACTGAACCCTCTAACAATATTGGAGCTTATATATGCATTGCTCTTGTTGTAATCTTTTCAATTGGAATTTTCGAAGCAAAACCAAGGATGGCTAATCATTCAAATCATTTGGAAGAATTAAGAATTGAAAGAAAAACTAATGCTTTTAAATTTTTATTAGAATCAGGTAAGATGTATTTAATTCAAAATGATTATGAAGCAGCATACTCTGAATTTAATTTAGCCTATCAAATAAATCCTAAACATAAAGAAATCAGGGCTTTAATTGTTAAATCTTTAAGCGCTTTATGTTATCAGAAGGATTCTTATTGTGATGAATTGGATAGAATGGTTCAAATGAACTAAAACCTTAATTCCATTTTTATATCACTACGTTTATAAGGTGAGTCTATTTCTAATGGTAACTCTACAAACCCGTACTTTCTATAAATATATATTGCATTCTTAAGCTTGGTATTGGAGTAGAGCATGAGTGCCTTGTAGTTACTTTGCTGTGCAAAATCTATGCAATGTTGCATGAGTTTTTGACCAGTATATTGTCCTCTGAATTTTGGTGATACAGCCATTTTAGTTAATTCAAACACCAAGGGATCTTGTGTAGGCATAAGAGCCACAGTTCCAATGACTATACCATTTAGTTTGGCAAAGAAAATATGACCTCCTTTGTTTATAATGTATTTTTCAGGGTTACTTAAAACTTCTCTATCAAAATCCTCAACATAAAAATAAGTTTCCAACCACTCAATATTTAAGTCATAGAAGTCTTGGGCATATTGACTTTCAAAAGGAATAATCTTAATGCTCATGAGCACGAATAAAATCAGTGATGAGGTATGTTATTAATTTACCTATTTGCGATTCATTTTCTAAAGTAGGGTAAGCTTCACAAATATGTAAATAACCTGCTCCAGGTTGTCTTCCAAAGAAATCTACAAACATTCTAGCTTTGGCAACTTGAAAACCACTAGGCGTCATGGCACTACTTGAAATATTTTGAATAGCATCACAATCTACTTCAATACCAAAAGGCTTGGATTCTACATGAAAAAGAGCTCGTTTGAGTTCAGATTTAAACTTACATTCCTTTCGTACAGCAATAGATTCATAGGTGTTGTACTCCAAATCAGCATTCGTGTCAAGTGTTTTGAATATTTGACTTGAGGTATAATTTTCGTGTAGGCCAAACATAAAATACTTATTCAAAAAACCTTCTGAATATGCATAAGAAAAACCGTTGCCACTGTGTCTACCTTCTTCTTTTCTAAAGTCTGTGTGTGCATCGAAATTAACAACATTTACAGGTTTTTTCAAGGCTAGCGATGTGCCTTTTAAGTTACCATAGGCATTGTTGTGACCACCACCAATAATAATAGGTTTTTTACCGGATTTCACAATATCATACACCAATTGTGAGACATGGGTGTCTATTTTGGACACGAGTTTTCGAGCTTTTATGATGTCCTTTTTGTTTTTTTGTGATAATCCAGACAGTTTTTGCTGATAGGAGTCAAAATCCAAATGACCCAAAATTAAAACCCTATTTGCTTGGGTAAAGGCATTACTTTGGATATTTAACAAAATTTTAATGGTAGTGCTCCAAGCATTTGAAGTGCCTGGTTTTCCGTAGTTTGCAAACACGCCAACATCCTCTGGAATACCAAAAATAACATAGTCGACATCTAAATCTTTTAGCTGTGCGTATATACCTGTAACTTGGGGCAACAGCTTAACATGTTCTCCAAATTTGGATTCACCAGTACGTTTATTTAAAAGCGTTTTTAAATGTGATTCGGTAAATAGAACTAGTTTGTCCATTGAAATGAGTATCGTTATATGAGAATATAAAAGTACTTTTAATTATTGAAAACATTAAAAAATTAAAAAACAAAAATTAGTTTAAACTTAAACCTTAAAACAAGCAAACATGGAAAATAACAAAAGTAGCATCGGTTTAAAAGTAGCTTTAGGAATTGCTTTGGCACTTTTTATTGGAACAGGTTTTTACACTTCTAAACTGTATAAAGAAAAGAATGAAACAGAAACGCAGCTTACCAAAGAAAAAGAGTTGGTAATGAATGATTTGAGTAATATGGCAAAGCAATATGACTTGGCTATTGGTGAGAATGAAGTTGCCAATGCCAAATTGGTTGAAGCTAAATCTCGTATTGAAGGATTGATAGATTCTTTAAAAGTTTCTGAAGCCAATGTAAAAAGCCTTTGGAGATATAAGTCAAAATATGCGGCTCTTCAAAAGGAAATGGATGTACTTTTAGCTGAAAATGACAAATTGAAAGTTGAGAATGAATTGTTGGCCACTTCTCTAGACAGTACCAAAGTACGTCTAGAAGAAAGAACGATGTTCACGGATTCTTTATTGGTACAAAATACAGCTTTAGCTGAAGTTGTTGAAAATGCTGCTGTATTATCAACTGTAGGATTAAAAGGATTTGGAGTTATTGAAAGAACGTCTGGAAAACTAATTCCTACTGAACGAGCTAGTAGAACAGATAAAATTCGCGTATGCTTTACTGTAGCTAAAAATAGCTTGGTACAGTCAGGTGATCAAGAATTGTATGTACAGGTTATAGATCCTAATAACAATACGCTTGGCGTAAATGAGCAAGTAGCTTTTGGTGAAAAAGTTTTAAACTATAGCTTGGTTAGTAAGTTTAATTATGAAAATGCCAACTTGAATGTTTGTGAATTTGTCTTGCCTAAAGGTGATGAAAAGTTTGAAAAAGGACGTTACCGTGTGAATGTATTCAATGAAAAAGACTTGGTATCTTCATCTGAATTCACGTTAAAATAATTACATTATTGTAGTACATTATCCATAGAACTATTATAATGAAAAGCCCGAAGTTACTTCGGGCTTTTGTTATTTTATGGATCCAATGCATAACTCTCGAATGCGCCATAAATGTTCTAAATTATATGTAACATCATGCTCAACAAGCCATTTTTTTAGAAACATTTTGTGGAGTTCTATTTTATACTTTCCTATTTGTTTAGGCGTTATTATTTCCTCATAAAGCAGAGAGTCTTGAAATGGATTATCGTTACTTGACTCTTTGGTACAATCAATTATTTGGTTGTCTAGTTTAAGATAGCAATGCGCTTCTGGTATATAAGTCAAATTATATTGTTGTAATATAGAGCCTACACCTTTGGTGTTTTGTTCACTCATCTTATAAATACCCAAATGTAACGTAACAGAAAAGTGATTTTCGGTTGCTACTTGTGCTAAAAAAGCATGTTTTGTTGAACATGTTCCACATTCTTCTGTCAATACAAGACTATTGTTATCTCTATTGGAAACTCTTCTATAGGGTAGTTTCTTAACAAACAATGCTAGGTCTTTAAAATTATAAATACCAAGTTCTTTGACCTTTTGCGATAATTCTTTGTTGGAAGTTATATTAAGGTTATTGAACGTTTCCATTGATTAAAACTGTGTCAATATGATTGTCACCAAAAGCATAAGGTAAGAAGTTATAACTAGGAACCTTTTTGGTTATAATAACATTGGCCTTTTTGCCTTTTGTAATACTTCCGTACATATTACTGATTCCCATTGCGTATGCACCATTTATGGTTGCTGCATTAATGGCTTCTTCAGGAGTCATTTTCATCTTTATACAAGCTGTACTAACAACAAAGTTCATATTGCCACTGGGTGTCGACCCTGGATTATAATCGGTTGCCAACGCTAAAGGCAATCCAGCATCAATTAATTTTCTGGCAGGAGTATAGGGAATACTCAAGAAATACGAACAGGAGGGGAGTGCTACTGGAATAGTCTTACTACCTTTCAATACTTGAATATCCTCGTCATTCAATTCTTCTAAATGATCTACAGATAACGCATGGTATTTCACACCCAAGCCAACACCTCCAAAGGCATTGAATTGATTCACATGAATTTTTGGGGTTAAATTATAATTTGAAGCGGCTTTAAGAATACGCTCTGTATCGTTTAAGTCAAAATAGCCTTTTTCACAAAATACATCAATATAACGCGCTAGTTGTAACTTGGCCACTTGCGGAATCAATTCATTAATAACCAAATCTACATAGGCTTCTTTATTGTCTTTATATGCTTTTGGAACCGCGTGAGCACCCAAAAGTGTGGCTTTAACTTTTACCGGAAAATCCTTTTTCAATCTTTTAATAACACGAAGCATTTTCAATTCGGCTTCAACAGTTAAACCATAACCCGATTTGATTTCTATAGCTCCAGTTCCTAATTTAATCACCTGCTTTAATCTTTCTGCAGACTGATTATAAAGGTCTTCTTCTGAAGTGTTTTGTAGTTTTTCAGCTGAATTTAATATGCCGCCACCTCTATTGGCTATATCTTCATAACTCAATCCGTTTATTCGGTCTACAAATTCTTGTTCTCGGTTGCCAGCATAAACAATATGGGTATGTGAATCGCACCAAGTTGGTAAGACTAGCTTACCCCTAGCGTCAATAGTCTTATCAGCAACAATCCCTTTAGAATCTTTCATTTCGCCATAATCAACAATGGTATCATGGTCAATTAATAAGAAAGCATTCTTTATAGTCGGTAATGCTTTCATAGCTTCACCTGAAACCAATTCATGATTGGTTTCTCTTACTTGGAGTAATTCCTTGATATTTGTAATTAATGTTGTCAAGATCGAATTTTTTTCAAAGTTGCTTATTTTTTAGGGAATAAAAAAACGCCCACAAGTTATTGTAGACGTTTCATTATATGTTTTAATTTTTATTGTTTTATGAATTTGATTGTTTCGTTGGTTTTGTCAATTTTTATTGTGTATAAACCACTTTCTAATTGAGAAACGTCTAGTTGATTATCATATTCACTTAAGTTTGTATTAAGAACCTCTTTTCCTAGAACATCATAAATAGTAACTTGCAATTCTTCAGAATTCAAGCCTTTAAAATTTAAAATAGTGCTAGTTGGGTTTGGATAAATTTTTATTTCAGAAACCGTAAGGTCTTCAGTACCTAGTGTAATCAATTCATTTTCATACCAGCCTAGTGTGTCATTTTGATTTCCTAAAAAGGCTATATCCAAATCGCCATCAGCATCATAATCATCAACCGTGATAGCAAAGTTTTGATAATTATTGTTTTCAATTAAGGTTGGAGTAGCGCTTGGACTGGCATTGTTGGCTCCTTTGAACCATATTATAGCGTCATCAGCAGTTCCGGAATCGGTTAAAATAACATCGTTAAATGTGTCACCATCAATATCTGCAATGGCAATGGCTCCTGGTCTTGCTATTATGGCAGATGAAGAAATGGTATTGGCGACTGATGCACCATTAATTGTTTTATTATACCATTCAACTTCTCCAGTAACATTATCTACTTTTACAACATCCATTGTACCATCGTTATTAACATCGGCAAATTTAGTAGCTAAAAAATAAGAATTTCCTGAATCAACAGTTACGGCATCTTTTACCCAAGAAACCGTACTGGTACCACTTTCGACATATTGATTATAATATATTTCAATTGTTCCAGAATTATAGAATCCAATTACAGCATCCATATCGGTATCACCATCAAAATCACCTAACTCTAAAGTAAAAGGGCCATCTGTATTACTATCTTCTATAATTTGTTCGGTACCAAAATTTCCTGCTCCATCACCTGCAAACCAAACAACTTTGTTTACATCATAAGCAACTGTTGCTAAATCAGTATGACCATCATTGTTGATATCGCCAGCAAAAACCTGCCCAGCTCCTATAATTGCACTACTCACAACCACTTCGGATCCAAATCCTCCTGAACCATCACTTAAATAATAAACCAATTTACTTTGATCAGCAGATGTAGCAACAATATCCAATCCAAATTGGTTGTCGATATTGGCAACCGTTAGACCATCAACATAAAATATTGTTGACGAAACAACCGAAGTACTAGGAATGGAAAAATTTCCTGAACCATCGTTTTCATACCATTTTATGTAGTCTTGTGTAGGTGTTCCGTAACCAGTAAACCAGTAAGTTGCCATAACAAGATCGATGTCACCATCATTGTCTAAATCGCCAGATGCCAATTCATAAGGTTCTTCACCTGTATTGGGATCAATATTCTGAATAGGAGTAACAAAGGTAGTTTGCGCCAAACATAAGTGGCTAAAAACTAAAATGTTAAATAAAGCAAGTAATGTTTTTTTCATAATACATAGATTTGTTTATCAAATATAGCTAATTTATTTAAAAAATGCATTTTATCGGTTTTTGCAAACACTTTGTCGTTATTTTAAGCTGCCAACCATATCTTCTGGTTTTACCCAAGCGTCATATTCTTCGGCGGTTACATAGCCTAAATTTATAGCTTCTTCCTTTAAGGTTGTTCCTTTTTTGTGAGCCGTATTGGCTATTTCTGCAGCTTTGTAATAACCTATTTTAGTGTTTAGCGCAGTAACTAACATTAAGGAATTGTTCAATAGCTGTTTAATAACGCTGTGATTTGGCTCTATACCAGATGCACAATGTTCATCAAAGCTCACACATGCATCACCAATTAATTGAGCAGATTGCAAAATATTAGCAGCCATCATGGGCTTAAATACATTCAGTTCATAATGCCCTTGTGTTCCACCAACTGAAATAGCGACATCATTACCAATAACTTGTGCACATACCATAGTTAAGGCTTCACATTGTGTTGGATTGACTTTTCCAGGCATAATAGAACTTCCAGGTTCATTAGCCGGAATAATGATTTCACCAATCCCAGATCTAGGACCAGAAGCCATCATTCGGATATCGTTAGCAATTTTATTTAGGGAAACGGCTAATTGTTTTAAGGCACCATGCGTTTCAACTAAAGCATCGTGTGCTGCTAAAGCTTCAAATTTGTTGGCAGCCGAAACAAATGGCAAATTAGTGAAGTCTGCAATGTACTTGGCAACCAATTCGGCATAACCTTCAGGCGTATTTAATCCTGTTCCAACAGCTGTTCCTCCTAAAGCTAATTCAGATAGGTGAGGCAAGGTGTTTTCCAAGGCCTTAAGACCATGATCCAATTGCGATACATAACCAGAAAACTCTTGTCCTAATGTTAATGGCGTTGCATCCATTAAATGCGTACGACCAATCTTAACGACATCTTTGAACTCAATAGATTTGTTGTGTAATGTGTTACGAAGTTGAATAATTCCAGGGATGGTTACTTCAACTACTTTTTTATAAGCAGCAATGTGCATGCCTGTAGGAAACGTGTCGTTGGAGGATTGGGATTTGTTTACATCATCGTTAGGTTGAATGGTTTTGTCTCCTTCGCCAATTACTTTTCCAGCTAATTGATGGGCTCTATTGGCAACAACCTCGTTAACATTCATATTACTTTGCGTTCCAGAACCTGTTTGCCAAATAACCAACGGAAACTGATCATCATGTTGACCGTCTAAAATCTCATTACAAACTTTAGCAATTAAATCACGCTTTTCTTCAGATAAAACACCTAACTCACAATTAGTATAGGCAGCCGCTTTTTTAAGGTAAGCAAAACCATACACCACTTCTAGAGGCATGGATGCTGGTGCACCAATTTTAAAGTTATTTCTAGAGCGTTCGGTTTGCGCTCCCCAAAGTTTATCGGCTGGGACTTTTACGTCACCCATGGTATCTTTTTCTATTCTAAAAGTCATGATATTATTTAAGTTTATTCTACTTTACAAATTTATAGGATTTTGTTGTGATTGTTAATATGTGAATGATTGTTTTTGTTCTAGATATTAACAATTTAAAAAGTTGAAAAGATGTTTTGGTACTCATTTAATAAACCTGTTAATAATTTATAATTTACTGTTGTAAAACAAATCTCATTATTATATCTTTGCCATAATTAATAGTAAATTCTCCAATCATGTTTGATTTTGACCAATATTTAGGATTTTTAGCGTTTTTAACCATTTTAACCATAGGTTTTTGGTTAATGATATTTTTATTGACTTTTGTAATCCCTTATTGGATAGGTGGTGCCTTGATTGAACGCTTGAAAGAAATTAGAGAAGAAAAGAAAGCGAAACGTTAATTATCGTTAGTATATTATAAAATAAAAAAGGAAGCTATTTAGCTTCCTTTTTTATTTTGCTTGTTCTAGATTTTAACCTTCAAAGTCAAAATCGCCGCCACCATTTTCGTTACGGTTTCTATCTTGACGTTGTTTTTGCTGATTGAAACGGTAAGTAAAAGAAAGCATTAAACTACGTTCTCTCCATTGAAATTCTGAATCACTAAAAAAGGTTGGTGTATTGGTTTCAGAAATTCGTTTTCTACTGTTTAATAAATCACTTATGTTAAGAGCAATTGAAGCATTGTTATTCAAAATATCTTTACTAAAGGCCATATTGGATGAGAATACACCTTCTCGTTTGTTTTGAGCATCGGCAGATGGTCCTCTATAATTGAGACTCGTTTGCCATTCAATATTCAATGGCAATGTTAACTTGTTATTTACTCGCGCAAACCAACTGGTATTATCATTATCTAGTGACAGGCCATTAGGTGTAGTTCCACGCGTAGATTGTTGAAACAAATTGAAATTGGCATTAACATTCCACTTACGGGAATGGTTATAAGTCAATGTGAATTCAAAACCTAAACGATCCTCTTCAGCAAGGTTGATGGGAGAACGTTCAATAATGGCTAATTCTTGACCTCCCACATTAACAGTTTCTCCAGTGTCATAGCTAACAAAACTAAAGGCATCCGTTGCGTGTTGGTAATATGCTGATGTGTTTAAAGAAACCTTGCCAAACTTTTTGTAATAACCTATATCAAATAGTCCAGAGTAACTTGGTGCTAATTCAGGATTCCCTCTAAAAATACTAGTTACACTTGAACGAGAAGGAAATGGATTAATAAACCAAGACCTAGGTCTACGAATACGTCTGCTATAACCTAAAGTTATATTTTCATTCTCACTTAATTCATAGCTTAAGTTTACCGTAGGGAACAATCCTAAATAGTTATTACGATTAAAATCACCACTTGTGGGCTGGTCGATAGTAATACGAGTTTCTTCAAGACGTAAGCCTAGTAAATAAGAGAATTTCTCGCCTATTTTACTTCCAAATTGTGTGTAAGCCGCATTGACATACTCTCTATAATTTAAAAAATTTGATAAGCCAGTACTCAATTCAAATTCATTACTATTCTGATCTAAAAACCAAACTTTATAATCAGTGCCTTGATCGTTAAAATTACCGCGATATCCTGCTTCAAATTGGCTGCGTTCTCCTATAGGAAGTACATAATCCGCTTGTAATAGTATTCTTTTTTGGTCATCAAGCGTAGAAACTCGTTCTGTATTGACACCCTCCAATAAAACTTCAGAAAATTCATTTTCAGAATTATCCTCGTATTGAAAATCCATAGTGAGCGTATGTCCGCTGGTATTAAAATCTTTTTGAAAATTTAATGAATACTGAATGACTTTGTCATCTTCTAATTCAGGATCAAAACGGTTACTTTCTGAATCGAAGGCTCCGTTTGAATCATATTGTGTTATAATATTGGTAGTGTTGCTTTCATTGTTACCATCTCTATAGGATATGGCACCTGTTAAAGATGCTGAATCGGTTATATACCATTCAACGCCAAAATTGGTACTCAATCCTTTTCTAACACGATCATAATCATTAGTTTCGTTAGCATAAGTGTCAGGGTTGTCAGCTATTTCATTTCCGTCTTCATCAAATTCTTTATTAAAATATTGAGTATAGGATGAAGAGTTTCCTGGTACTTCGCGATAATTATAACTTGTTGTGTTGAAAATATTAACATCACCTGTTCTGTAGTTGATGTTTCCAGATATACCGGCAGCATTAGGGTAACCAGCACTTGCTGTTACGGCTCCATTAAAGCCTTGTAATTTACTACGCCTTAAAATGATATTTAAAATACCAGCTGTTCCTTCAGCGTCATATCGAGCAGAAGGCGAAGTGATAACTTCAACGCGTTCAATGGATTCTGCGGGTAATTGGCGCAACGCATCGGTTGAGTTTAAACCAACCAATCCGGAAGGTTTACCATTGATTAAAATTCTAACATTTTCGTTTCCACGCAATGCAACATTTCCCTCAACATCTACGGAAACTGAAGGTACATTATCCAAAACATCACTAACGGTTCCACCACGAACGGTTAGATCTTTACCCACGTTGTATATTTTTTTATCTAATTTAATCTCAACCGTAGTCGTTTCAGCTATAATTTCAACTTCATCTAACGCTTCGGCATTTTCAGCCAAACCAATAGTTCCCAAATTTTTGTCAGCAGTTAATTCTTGATTAGGTATGGTTAATTTGTCAAACCCAATGAATTCAACAGTTATATCATAAGTGCCTGAAGGTACAGGGATACTAAAAGTACCTTCCATATCTGTAATGCCTCCTGTTTCTAGTCGGTTTTCAGCTTTGTTAAAAAATGCTACGGTAGCATATTCCAAAGGTGTATTGGTAGCTTTGTCAAACACTTTACCAGTAATGGTCACTTCTTTGTTTTGGGAAAAAGCAGTAAAAGTTAAGATTGTTAAGATGAGGGTCAGAAAATATTTAGTCATTTTTTATGGTTTTAGGCTATTTGACTGCAAAAATACCCTTTGGCTTAGACCACTTTGGTTAAAACTATGTTAAATAAAAAAAGCTCCAGTTTTTCACACTGAAGCTTGATTTTACATTGAAGTTTGAAATTTTAAATGATATCCAAAATGTTTTCAGGAGGCCTACCAATGATGGCTTTATCTCCATTTATGACAATAGGACGTTCTATGAGTTTTGGATTTTCAACCATAGCGGTTATAATTTGAGAATCGGATAATTCCTTTCCTTTGAAGTTCTCTTTCCAAATAGCTTCATTTTTTCTAATAAGCTCAATGGGTTTTATGCCAAGTTTTGATATTAGTTCCTGCAACTCTTTTTTATTGGGAATATCTTCAAGATATTTCTTTATTTCAAATGGTTTACCAGAGTTTTCCAATATTTCCAATCCTTCTCTTGATTTTGTGCAACGGTTGTTGTGATAAATAGTAATCATTAGTTTTAATTATAAAGTTTCAGATTCTGATTCTTTTTGCCCCATCATCATTAAATAGGCTTTCAAAAACGGTTGAATATTGCCATCCATAACAGCATCAACATTACCAGTTTCGTGACTTGTTCTAACGTCTTTAACCAACTTATATGGGTGCATCACATAGTTACGTATTTGGCTTCCCCATTCAATCTTCATTTTTTCAGCTTCTATGTCATCGCGTTGAGCCATCTGTTTTTGAAGTTCAATTTCGTACAATTGTGATTTCAGCATTTGCAGTGCTCTGGCTCTGTTATCATGTTGAGAACGTGTTTCAGAGCACTGTATTTGTATTCCCGATGGCTTGTGTAGCAACTGGACCTTGGTTTCTACCTTATTTACATTTTGACCACCAGCACCACTTGAACGAGCGGTAGTAATTTCAATATCGGCTGGATTGATTTCAATTTCTATGGAATCATCAACCAATGGATACACGTACACCGAGGCAAAACTGGTATGACGTTTGGCATTACTGTCAAAAGGGGAAATACGTACCAGTCTATGAACACCGTTTTCGCCTTTTAACCAGCCAAAGGCAAATTCGCCTTCTATTTCAAGAGTTACGGTTTTTATACCAGCGACATCGCCATCTTGAAGGTTGAGTTCCTTGACTTTAAAACCATTTTTTTCGGCGTACATTAAGTACATACGCATGAGCATACTAGCCCAATCGCAGCTTTCCGTTCCGCCAGCTCCAGCAGTAATTTGCAATACGGCACTCAAACTATCACCTTCATCTGAAAGCATATTTTTAAACTCTAAATCTTCAATCAATGTAGCTGCAGCATCAAAACGGTTTTGAACATCTTCGGAGGTAGATTCGCCTTCTTTAAAGAATTCGTAAATAACCTCCAAGTCTTCAACTAAAACTTTAGATTTGTTGTAGTCTTCAACCCATTTTTTCTTACTCTTTAATGATTGCATAACCGCTTCGGCTGCTTTGGAATCATTCCAGAAATTGGGATCAAAAGTTTGTTCTTCTTCGTTTTGGATTTCAATTAATTTGGCATCTATGTCAAAGATAGTGCCGTAGCTTCACTAGGCGTGTATTAAGATCTTTAATTTGATCGGAAGTAATCATATTGTTTTTAATTATGAAACAAAAATAAAATTAAAATCAAACACATAAAATTTAACTGGATTAATTTTATAGTTTTATACTTCAAATTTGAAAGATGATTATAGACTTACGAAGCGATACGGTCACTAAACCATCCAAAGGCATGTTGGAAGCTATGATGACTGCCCAAGTTGGTGATGATGTTTTTGATGAAGATCCAACGGTAAAAATTCTAGAAAACCAATTGGCAAATATGTTTGGCAAGCCCAAAGCGTTGTTTTTTCCTAGCGGGAGTATGGCTAACCAAACAGCTTTAAAATTACACACAAAACCAGGTGAACAGGTTATTTGCGATAAATATGCCCATATTTACAATTATGAAGCAGGCGGCGCTTCGTTTAACAGTGGTATTTCATGCAAACTAATTGATGGCAATCGAGGTATGTTTACAGCCAAACAGGTAGAGGATGCGATTAATCCTGATGCTTTTTATTATGCAAAAACCTCATTGGTTGAAATTGAAAACACAGCCAATAGAGGTGGAGGTTCCTGTTGGGATTTTGAAGAAATAAAAAACATCAAGAAAGTATGTGATGAGCATCAATTAGGATTTCACTTGGATGGCGCCCGAATTTGGAATGCCTTGGTTGAAAAAAAGGAAACACCCAAACAATATGGGGAGTTGTTTGATACAATTTCAGTATGCTTGAGTAAAGGGTTGGGATGCCCAATAGGTTCCGTTTTGATAGGTGACGAGAGAATTATGGAAGATGCCGTGAGAATCCGAAAAGTTTTTGGGGGCAATATGCGGCAAGTTGGTTATTTGGCTGCTGCTGGACTGTATGCATTGGAAAATAATGTGAATCGTCTGGTTGAAGACCATCAACGCGCTAGTGAAATAGGCGAGTTGCTACGTAAGCAATCTTATATTAAATCTGTTGAGCCCATTGAAACGAACATTATCATTTTTGAATTGCGTGATGGTGTAAATGAAAAACATTTCATAAGCTCATTAGAGCGAGAAGGAGTGAAAATGATAGGGATGGGAAGTGGTAAGCTACGTTTGGTTACACATTTGGATTATACCCAAGAATTGCATGAGCGATTCTTGTCGATTTTAAAACAATTAGAAGCCTAAACAAAAAAAAAAGCATCAGTATTTCTGATGCTTTTTACTTTTTATGTTTTGTTCAATTATAATTAAGCTGTTTTATCAACAACTTCGGCACTTGGCGCATTGGTTTTAACAGACTGGATACCATTTTCCATTCCTGATTCACCTGCATACATCTGGCTACTACCTATAATTTGACCGTTACCAGCTTTAATGTTGAAATGAAATTTCCCATTGGAAGCTGTTTTGCGCTCAAATTTACTATCGTCGCCACAATTGGATTTAACAGATTCTATACCATTCTTGGCACCCGATTTATCGGCATAACCTTGACTGGATAAAACTATCTGACCATTTTTGGCTTTTAAATTGAAATAATACTTTTGGTTGTTTTCACTTTGAAATAATTCAAACATAGGGTTAAATTTTAATATTAAATTACAACTCAAAATACTACTTTTTTAAAAGCTTTTTAAGGTTTTTAATATGAAATTTTTGTTAATATTGGTTGAATGGGCTTATTTAAATAAATCCATACCAGGAATATTTGGCATGCCATCCTTAGCCACGGCTGCTATTTCTTGCTCATGGACTTCAGTGGCTCTTGATATAGCTTTATTAAGGGTTAAGATTAAATAGTCCTCCAATTGTTCTTTGTCTTGTAAAAGATTTTCATGAATTGAAATGTCTTTAATGTGTCTATTGGCAGTAATAGTTACTTTAACTTGGTTATCACTACTGGATTCGTCAATAAGAACGGTATCCAGGCGTTTTTTGGTTTCTTCTACTTTCTTTTGGGTTTCTTTTAGTTTGCCCATCATACCCATTAAATCTCCAAACATATTTTATTCTTTTTATTCAGTACAAAGCTATTAATTTTTATATTTTTGACGCCTTGTAAATTTCTTTTTTTGGAAAAACCTATCAAAACGCCTGTTGCTAAAAAACGCCCTCACAAGCTTGAAATACACGGAGATGTTCGTGTGGACGATTATTTTTGGCTTAATGAACGAGAGGATCCAGAGGTTATAGCTTATTTGGAAGCTGAAAACGCCTATACCAAATCTGTTTTGAGTCACACAGAGCCACTACAAGAGGCACTTTTTGAAGAAATGAAAGCACGTATCAAAGAAGATGATTCGTCGGTGCCTTATTTCTACAATGGTTATTGGTACATTACCCGTTATGAAACTGGTAAGGACTATCCTATTTATTCTCGAAAAAAAGCAAGTTTGGATGCTGAAGAGGAAGTCATGTTTGATTGTAATGAGATGTCTCAAGGTTTTGCCTATTTTAAGTTAGGAGGTATTTCTATTAGCCCCAACAACCAGTATGCGGCTTTTTCGGTAGATACAGTGAGTAGGAGACAATATGCCATTCAAATTAAGGATTTGGTCACAGGTGAGATTTTTACAAACAAAATTGAAAACACCACTGGAGGATGTACTTGGGCAAATGACAACAAAACGTTGTTCTATTCAAGAAAAGATGAAGTTACCTTAAGGGCTCATAAAATTTACAAGCATACATTACTTTCAGACCCTAATGATGATAAAGAGGTTTACCATGAAACCGACGAAACCTTTAATACATATGTATACAAAACCAAATCGCGAAAGTATATTGTTATAGGGTCTTCAAGTACACTTACATCAGAATACAGAATATTAAAAGCCGATACGCCAAATGATGAGTTTACT
Organism: Bacteroidia bacterium; assembly: GCA_030425285.1. Lineage (GTDB taxonomy): Bacteria > Bacteroidota > Bacteroidia > Flavobacteriales > Flavobacteriaceae > Hanstruepera. The sequence goes on along the minus strand of JAUIAY010000002.1, from coordinate 173,377 downwards.
GTGTTTCAGAAACGAATAAGAGGCATAGAGTATGCTATTTCGCATTATAATGATTCATTTTACATCATAACAAACCGTGATAATTGTAGCAATTTCAAGCTTCAAAAAACGCACGAAAACATTACGCAAATAGAATTTTGGGAAGATGTATTGCCGTATAGGGAACATGTCTTGATTGAGGACATTGAAATTTTTAAGGATTACTACGTTTTAAACGAGCGGGAAAACGGTCTCAATAAATTGCGGGTCATTAGTTGGGACGGCAGAGAAGACTATTACTTACCTTTTAACAGTGAAACTTACACGGCTTACGTGGGTAACAATCCGGAGTTTGATAGTCATGTACTTCGATACACCTTTAACTCCTTGACAACACCCAGTTCGGTTATAGATTATAATTTTAAAACAAAGCAGAGTAAAGTTCAAAAGGAACAAGAGGTTTTAGGTGATTTCAATAAAGATGATTATCAATCGGAACGGATTTGGGCTGAAGCTAGGGATGGTGCAAAAATACCAATGTCACTAGTCTATAAAAAAGGTTTGAAACGAAATGGTCAGAATCCATTTTTATTATACGCCTATGGGTCTTATGGCTCTACAATAGACCCTTATTTTTCTTCTATTAGATTGAGTTTGCTCAATCGAGGTTTTATATATGCCATAGCCCATATTAGGGGTGGTGAGTATTTAGGAAGGGAATGGTATGAAAATGGAAAATTGTTAAGTAAAACTAACACCTTTTTTGATTTTATAGACTGTTCAAAACATTTGATTACACAACAATATACTTCAGCAGCACATTTGTATGCCTATGGTGGCTCGGCTGGTGGACTTCTTATGGGTGCTGTTATAAACTTGGAGCCAAAACTGTATAACGGTGTTATTGCCGCTGTGCCTTTTGTTGATGTAGTCACTACAATGTTAGATGATAGTATTCCATTAACTACAGGAGAATATGATGAATGGGGAAATCCTAATCAAAAGGATTATTACAATTACATGAAATCTTATTCGCCTTATGACAACGTTACGAGTCAGGATTACCCAAATCTATTGGTAACTACTGGTATTCACGATTCGCAAGTCCAATATTGGGAACCTGCCAAATGGGTAGCCAAATTACGCGATTTAAAAACTGATGATAACAAGTTGTTGCTTCATGTCGATATGGACACAGGGCATGGTGGAGCATCGGGAAGGTTTGAAAGCCTTAAGGAAGTAGCCTTGGAATATGCATTTTTATTGGATTTGGAAGGAATTTCTGTCTAGTTAAAAAAAAATTGTATTTTTGCGAGGTTTTGGACTGTGTTTTACGTGTGAAGTAAATACAGTTGACTAAATAGCTTTTATGGGACGAAAAAATCAAGTTTTTGACAATGTATTGGATTTAGTAGGGAACACACCGCTAATTAAATTAAATACAATCACAAAACCATTTAAAGGGAATTATTTTGCTAAAGTAGAGGCATTTAATCCCGGACACTCTTCAAAAGATAGAATAGCACTTTACATTATTGAACAGGCTGAAAAGCAGGGTATTATTAAGCCAGGTGACACGATTATTGAAACAACTTCGGGAAACACCGGTTTCAGTATAGCTATGGTAAGCATTATCAAAGGTTATAATTGCATTTTGGCAGTGAGTTCAAAATCATCGCTAGATAAGATAGATATGCTTAAAACCATGGGAGCCAAGGTATATGTTTGCCCAGCCCATGTTGCGGCAGATGATCCAAGATCATATTATGAAGTAGCCAAGCGTTTGCATCAGGAGATAAAAGGTTCTGTTTATATTAATCAGTATTTTAATCAACTGAATATTGATGCACATTACGCGTCTACAGGACCAGAGATTTGGGAACAAACCGAAGGAAAAATAACACATTTAGTGGCCTGTAGTGGAACTGGCGGAACTATTTCTGGTACAGCTAAATATTTAAAGGAACAAAATCCTAATATTAAGATTATTGGTGTTGATGCTTTTGGTTCTGTAATAAAGAAGTATCATGAAACGCGTGAGTTTGATGAAAAAGAAATTTATCCTTACAGAATAGAAGGCCTAGGTAAAAACTTAATCCCAACAGCAACCGAATTTGATGTTATTGATGAATTTGTGAAAGTAACCGATGAGGAAAGTGCTCATACAGCAAGGGAAATAGCCAAAACAGAAGGTTTATTTGTTGGTTATACATCAGGTGCTGCTATGCAAGCCATCAAACAGCTTAATGAAGATGGAGAGTTTAATGAAGATTCTAATATTGTGGTAGTATTCCCAGATCATGGCTCACGCTACATGAGCAAAATATATAGCGATAAATGGATGAATGAACAAGGTTTCTTCGATAGTATCAATGAAGAAGCTTTAGAGAGTATTGAGTTTATTAAATAGCAAGAAAAACATATTTGTGATAGCTGACTTTTTGTTAAGGTTAGCTATCTTTTTTGTTAATAAGAGTTTGAAAATTATTATGCTGTAACTTTATAAATATTTAATTTTGTAGCATCTAACTAGATTAATGGCTTTATGAAAGATTTATTTGATAAGATTTATAGAGATAAAGGGCCTTTGGGTAAATGGGCTTCTCAAGCTGAAGGCTATTTTGTTTTCCCAAAGTTGGAAGGTGAGATATCTAATCGTATGAAATTCCAAGGAAAAGAAGTAATCACTTGGAGTATTAATGATTATTTGGGATTAGCAAACAATCCTGAAGTAAGGAAAGTTGATGCCGAAGCTGCAGCAAAATACGGTTCTGCCTATCCAATGGGAGCCAGAATGATGTCTGGTCATACCGATTTACACGAGCAATTACAAAACGAATTGGCAGCATTTGTAAACAAGGAAGCTGCTTACCTTTTGAATTTTGGTTATCAAGGTATGGTTTCTACAATCGATGCATTGGTGGCTAAAGATGATATCATTGTTTATGATGTTGACGCCCATGCGTGTATCATTGATGGTGTACGATTGCATATGGGTAAGCGTTTCACTTACAAGCACAATGATGTTGAGAGTTTGGAAAAAAACTTGGAACGTGCAACTAAAATGGCCGAACAGACTGGCGGCGGTATCTTGGTGATTTCTGAAGGTGTTTTTGGAATGCGTGGTGAGCAAGGCCGTTTAAAGGAAATTGTAGCGCTTAAGGAAAAATACAACTTCCGATTTTTTGTGGATGATGCCCACGGTTTCGGAACCCTTGGTGCAACAGGCGCAGGTGCAGGCGAGGAACAAGGTGTTCAAGATGGTATAGATGTATATTTTGCCACATTTGCAAAATCTATGGCCAGTACAGGGGCATTTATTGCAGCCGATCAGGAAATTATCGATTATTTAAAGTACAACTTGCGTTCTCAAATGTTCGCGAAATCGTTGCAAATGCAGTTGGTGGTTGGTGCATTGAAACGTTTGGATATGTTGCGCACGATGCCAGAACTTAAAAAGAATTTATGGACCATAGTTGATGCATTACAGTCAGGTTTAAAAGAACGTGGTTTTGATATCGGAACAACCCAAAGCTGTGTAACGCCTGTATATTTACAAGGTAGTATTCCTGAAGCTATGGCTTTGGTTAAAGATTTACGTGAAAATTACGGAATATTCTGTTCTATAGTAGTTTATCCTGTGATACCTAAAGGATTAATTCTATTAAGAATGATACCTACAGCAACGCATACTTTAGAGGATGTTAGAGAAACATTGGATGCCTTTGATGCTATTCGCAGCCGATTGGAAAATGGTACTTATAAGCGTTTGTCAGCTTCCGTTTCGGCAGCTATGGGCGAGTAATTATAAGACATAATAGAAATTGAAAAGCCTATTCAAAATGAATAGGCTTTTTTTTATAGTGCTTTTTTAAAGGTAGCGCGACGTTTTATAATTTCTGCATTAAAATCTTTCCATATTTGATGTGATGCATGATTGTCAGCTAATTCAGGTAATCTAATACAGGTATCAACACCACTTTTTGACAATGATTTATGGAATTCTTCAAATATAATCGCTGTTACGCCTTTGTTTTGATAGTGCGGTTCTACACCAATTAAATAAAATAATGCTGTTTTACTGTTTTTCTTGGCTTTCAATAACTTTAAAAACCCAAATGGGAACAATTTACCCTTAACCTCCTGTAAGGCTTTTGAGAAAGAAGGCAATACAATGGCAAAGGCTACCATATTATCATTTTCATCCAAAACAAACTTAATATACTCTGGATTGATAAAACTGATGAATTTCTTCTTTAAATAAGCCTGTTGCTTGCTTGAAATAGGTACAAAGGTTGATAATTTCGAATAAGAGCGATTAAACAAAGCAAACATATCATCCAAATAAGGGATAATCTCTTTTGAATTCGTAAAATTGGCTGGCTTCAATTTGTAGCGTTCAATAATTAATTTGTTCACCCGCTTAAAACGTTCAACAGGTGCTTTATTGAAATCAAACTTACTTTCTATATATTCTTTTTCAACTGAAAGCCCAAACCTATTAAAATGCTCAATATAATAGGGGTGATTGTACCAGGTTGCCATAGTGCCTATGTGATCAAAACCTTCAGTTAAAGCGCCGTTTTTATCTAAATTGGAAAAACCAACAGGACCTTCCATAAACTCTAGGTCATGAGATTTGCCAATTTCTGAAACTTTACCCAAAAGGGCTTTGGAAACGTTATAATCATCGATGGTGTCAAACCAACCAAAGCGCATTTTTTTGACGCCTTGTTCTTTGACTTCGGTCCAGTTTATTATAGCTGCTACACGCCCAACTACTGCCTTGTCTTTGTAAGCAAGAAACAAAAAGGTGTCTGCATGTTCCAATGCAGGGTTTTTGTCTTTGGTCAAAGTGGCCATTTCATCTGAAATGATAGGGGGAACCCAATATTTTGAATTGGCATAGAGTTTAAAAGGAAATGTTACGAATGCTTTGAGTTCCTTTTTGGTTTTAACTTCTTGAAGTTCTATCATAAATCGTTTCTGCTACTAATTAAGGCCGTCATCAAAATCGTTGCCTTTTCTTTTATTTCTTTTTCGCTCTTTTCTTTTGGGAGCCTCTTCGTTAGTTCGTCTTTCTAATTCTTCTTCGGCAGAAGTACCATCGCTTTCCTCTTTGTCTTTGTGGAAATCCAATCGGTAGGAAGCACCCAATGTCACGCCAAAAACTGAAGGTGTGTCTTTAGTGTTAAAAGTTAAAGCGGTATCCAATTGAAAGTTTTTATGCCATAGATAGGCGCCGCCAAAACGAATTAAATTATCAGCGTAATAATCACTGCTTATGCCTTGTGTTTCCCCAAACACCACCCATTGGTCTGTAATGGATTTTGTAAGGGTTAGGATATAGGTAAAATCAGATCGGTCAGTGCCAATGCGGTCCTTAATAAAGTTTGTGACAAATACCCAACCGCCTACAAAGTTGTTTTGGGTGGCTATCATTATTTTAGGGCTGAACCCTTCTACAAAGCCTTCATTGGTAGCAACAAACGGGTTTTCTTTAGTGTCATAATTAGCACCAGCATAGACAGCGACAGCAGGAAGTAAATGTTTCCACTTAAAGCTATGGTTGGCTTTCCAGCTATATAGATTGGGTTTTTCCTCTTCGGCATTTTTATAGGGGTCAAACACCAGATATTTAGCGCCTATTGTTAGTGTTTTAAAATTACTGAACGTTTCTTCGTTTGAAAAACCATTGCCATATTCGCGTTTAGTGGACTGAAAGGTTCCGCGGACATTCAGTTCCAGTTGTGGCCATAACAGCCCATAACGACCTTCAAAATCAACACCAAAACTTCTGTCGTCTCTTTTGAGCGGTCTGTGTTCTTCATTCAAAATATAGGGACCCACTTCAAGCTGGATAACATTGGTTCCAACAGAAAACGCACTGCTTGAAACACCAGGTCTATTGGAGTTGATAACTTCGGTATATTGGGAATAGGAATAAAACGTTGTAAGTGAAACAAGTACAACTAAACTAGTTTTAATCGATTTCATAAGTTAAGGTTTGGAACCAAATATAAATATTTTATACTTTTTTTAAGTATATAAAGCCATATTTAACCACTAGGAATTGTATTTTTGTTAAAAATTAGTTTTATGCTACAAACAGCTTCATTTACTGGCTTGTTGAAGACCATATTAATAATTATGTTGGTGTATTACGGAATCAAGATTCTATCTAGGATTTTTGCTCCGGCACTTTTACGATATGTTACCAAAAAAGCCGAAAAGCAATTCGGGCAGCAATTTAACCAATACAATAGGCAGGAATCCCAAAAAAATGAGGGGGAAACCGTTATAGATAAAATGCCAAAAGGCCAAACTTCAAATAAAACTGTTGGTGAATATGTAGATTACGAAGAAATTGATTAATTTTCGCAATCATTGATTAACACCAATTCATGCAATTTTCTATTAAAAAATGCCTGCCGCACATATTGGTTCTTGTAGGATTTATATGTGTTTCACTAGCTTACTTTAGTCCTGTTTTAAAAGGAAAAGAGATATTCCAGAATGATATTAAACATTATATCGGAATGTCCAAACAACAGAAGGATTTCAAAGCCGAAACAGGTGAGGAGACCTATTGGACCAATAGTGCTTTTGGTGGGATGCCTACCTACCAATTAGGAGCAAAATATCCCAATAATTATATCAAGCAACTGGATTTAACCCTACGGTTTTTACCTAGACCAGCCGATTATCTCTTTCTGTATTTTCTAGGTTTTTATGTATTGTTGCTAGTACTAAAAGTAGACTTTAGGTTAGCAGCTTTGGGGTCGTTGGCATTTGGTTTTTCTACCTATCTCATTATCATTCTTGGTGTAGGGCATAATAGTAAAGCGCATGCGATTGCTTACATGCCTTTGGTTTTGAGCGGTATCATATTGACGTTTAGAAAGCATTACATTTTGGGGTTTCTGCTCACAACTGTAGCTTTGGCTTTGGAACTTGTTGCCAATCATCCGCAAATGACTTATTACTTAATGCTATTGGTGATTGTTCTGGGAATTGCCTATTTGGTGGATGCTTACAAAAAACAACTATTGCCTCATTTTTTTAAATCGGTTGGTATTTTGGTTGTTGCTGTTGTGCTTTCTGTCGGATTGAATGCCACGGGTTTTCTTGCGACACAGGAATATGCCAAGGAAAGCACCCGAAGCAAAAGTGAATTAACAATTAATCCCGATGGTAGCCCCAAGGAGGTTACAGATGGATTAAGCAAGGATTATATCACGGAGTACAGTTATGGATTTCTGGAAACATTCAATCTGTATATTCCACGTTTTATGGGAGGTGGGAGCTACGAAGATGTTGGTAAGGAATCCGCATCCTACGACTATTTTTTAAGTTTGGGAGCCACGCCATTGCAAGCGCTAGAGCAAACCAAACAAATACCAACTTATTGGGGAGATCAGCCTATTGTAGAGGCGCCAGCTTATATAGGAGCGGTTGTGATTTTTCTATTTGTTCTGGCTTTATTTTTAGTTAAAGGGCGTTTAAAATGGTGGCTGGTTGGCGGAGCAGTGATGTCTTTGTTGTTGTCTTATGGAAAGAACCTAGGTTTTTTAACAGATTTCTTTATTGATTATGTGCCGCTTTACAATAAGTTCAGGGCTGTTAGCTCCATTCAGGTGATACTCGAATTGTGTATTCCAATATTGGCTATTATGGGCTTGACAAGATTATTTAATAATTTCGAAAACGAAGAAACAAAACTAAAAGCTCTTAAATATTCAGTAGCGATTACTGCTGGTTTTGCGCTAATCGTATTATTGTTTAAATCATCTTTATTCAATTTTGTGGGTGTGAGTGATGGTTTTTACCGTCAGAATTATGGACAGCCTTTTATAGATGCCATCAAGGATGACAGAAAAATGATTTTTACGCAAGATAGTCTACGGACACTGATATTAGTGCTATTGGCAGCAGGTGTTATTTGGCTGTTTATCAAAAAGAAAATATCAGAAACCATTGCCATCGTATCCTTTGCAGTGCTGATTTTGTTTGATTTGGTAGGAGTTGACCGTCGTTATGTGAACAATGACAATTTTGTATCATCAATTCAAGCAAACAAACCCTTTAGTCCTAATCAAGCCGACGCGGCAATCATGAAAGACCAATCACATTTTAGGGTATTCGACTTGACATCAGGAGGCGCAAAGGCGTCTTACTTCCATAATTCCTTGAGTGGTTATCATGCAGCCAAGCTCAAGCGTTTTAATGAATTGAACGACTTCCATATCTCTAAAAACAATATCAATGTGCTTAATATGTTAAATACCAAGTACATTATTGCCGAAGATGAAGAAAATCAGGTGTTTCCATACACCAATACGGATGCCAATGGCAATGCTTGGTTTGTTAAAGAGGTTGCTTTGGTTGGTTCAGCCAATGACGAAATTATGCTATTGGACAGTTTGGATACCAAAAATAAAGCTATTTATACCAAAGCCTATAACGACCAGCCGTCACTTGATAAAACCTATCAAGTAGATTCAACGGTTCAAATTTCAGTTGTTGAATACAAGCCCAACTATATTAAGTATGAATCTTCAAATTCTAACGAAGGTTTTGCTGTGTTTTCTGAAGTTTACTATGGTAATGGTTGGCAATCCTATATTGATGGGCAATTGGCGCCGCATTTCCGAGTAGATTATGTATTGCGAGGTATGCCAGTTCCTGCTGGAAACCATACCATTGAGTTTAGGTTTGATCCAGAAGTGGTTAAAACAGGTAGCCGTGTGTCATTGGCTAGTAGTATTATCTTTATTGTATTGTTGATAGGAGGATTATTTTATGAGTTTAGAAACACCTCAAAAAATAGTGCCTAAAAAAGTACTCATCATAACGTATTACTGGCCGCCAGCAGGTGGTCCAGGCGTACAGCGTTGGTTGAAATTTGTAAAGTATTTACCGCAATATGGCATTGAGCCTGTTGTTTATATCCCTTCCAATGCCCATTACCCAATAATTGATGAAAGCTTACTGGAAGACATCCCAAAAGACGTTACCATAATCAAACAATCTATACGGGAACCGTATAAATGGGCAGGAATCCTATCTAAAAAGAAATCAAAAACCATTAGTAAGGGTATTATTCCTAAAACAGGATCTCAATCCATTATCGATAAGTTTTTGTTGTTCGTCAGAGGGAATATGTTCATTCCAGATGCGCGAAAGCAGTGGGTGAGGCCTTCGGTTCAATACTTAAGTACCTATATTTCCGATTTTGGGATTGATACGGTTATTACGACTGGACCACCTCATAGCCTACATTTCATAGGATTAAAACTTCAGGAGCAAAGTCAGGTTACTTGGATTGCCGATTTTAGGGATCCTTGGACCACCATTGGATATCATAAAAAGCTTAAACTGACCAATAGGTCAAAGAAAAAGCATACTGCTATGGAGTATCAGGTGCTGAACGCTGCCGATAGACTGATTGTGACCAGCGAAGTCACCAAGAAGGAATTCGCACAAAAAACCAATAAGCCTATTACGGTCATTACTAATGGTTACGATGTCAATAGCGTCAAGCAACCTCATTTGGATTCTAAATTTTCAATGGCGCACATTGGCTCCTTGTTGTCCGAACGCAATCCAGAGGCTTTGTGGATTGTACTAAAAGAATTAATTGCGGAGAATTCAGATTTCGCATCAGATTTTGAACTAAATTTGGTAGGACATGTTGGTGAGGATGTACTAAAATCGATTGAATCCTGCGGTATAATTAATTATGTAAATAATGTAGGTTATGTATCACACAATGAGTCCATTGTATGTCAAAAAAAATCACAAGTATTGTTGCTTATTGAAATAGACAATGACGATACCAAGTGCATCATTCCAGGTAAGCTATTTGAATATATGGTTTCCAACAGACCTATCGTGGCTTTGGGACCAAAAGGTTCGGATGTGGAAGATATTTTAAGGGAAACCAACACGGGCGATTATTTTTATTATGATGCCTATCAATCGTTGAAAGACATAATTTATAAGCATTATTTGAGTTATAAAGAAGGTAAGCTAGAATCACAAGGCATAGGCTTACAAAAATATAGCAGAGAGGCATTAACCAAAACATTAGCAGAACTCCTATAAATGGGTATTGTTATTAACCAATCAATTAAAAACACCATTATCACCTATCTCGGGTTTGGTATAGGGGCTATTAATGTCTTGTTTTTATTTACCCAGTTTTTAAGTGATGAATACTTTGGACTCATTACCTATATTCTCTCTACGGCCAATGTCATGATGCCCATTTTGGCTTTTGGGGTTCATAACACCATTATCAAGTTTTACTCATCCTACAAGACACGCTTGACGCAGAACACCTTTTTAATGCTGATGCTATTCTTACCATTCGTCATTATAATTCCTTTGGGAATAATAGGTATACTGGCCTTTGAAAGCATCAGTCAGTGGTTTATTGGGACTAATGCTATTGTAGGTGATTATGTATGGCTTATTTTCATTACGGCTATATGTTTTTCCTATTTCGAAATCTTTTATGCTTGGTCACGTGTGCAGTTGCAGAGCGTCTTCGGTAACTTTATGAAGGAAGTTTTTCATAGGGTAGGGACTGCTATTCTGTTGATTTGTTTATATCTTCAATGGATTACGGTTGAACAATTAATCTACGGTATAACGGGTGTGTATTTTCTGCGAATGGTCATTATGAAGTTGTATGCCTATAGCTTGCGTTTTCCGTCGTTTAAGTTTACCAAGATTCCTAATTTGTCTTCGGTGTTAAAATACACCTCATTGATTATTATTGCGGGATCGGTAGCCAATATCATTCTGGAAATTGACAAATTTATGCTCAATAGATATGTTGCCATTGAGAATGTAGCCTATTATGGTGTAGCCATCTATATCGCTTCGGTGATTAGTGTGCCCAGCAGGTCCATGCACCAGATTGTGAGTCCGCTTACGGCGAAGCTTTTAAACGAAAAGAACAAAGAGGAACTTAAGGAACTGTACAAAAAGAGTTCTTTAAATCTGTTTATAGTGAGTGGATTTATCTTCTTGATCATTATTCTGAATATTAATGAACTCTATAAATTAATCAACGAGAATTATGTCGATGGGCTTTTGATTGTGTTCATCATTGGTATTTCAAAGCTTATTGATAGCCTGTTGGGGAATAACAATGCCATACTGTTCAATAGTGATTACTATCGTATGGTTCTGGTTTTAGGCGTGTTTTTGGCGGTGTTAACGATTGTGTTGAACATGGTTTTTATTCCTTTATATGGCATTAATGGTGCAGCTGCAGCTACATTTTTGGCCATATTGCTTTATGACCTCGCCAAGATATGGTTTGTGAACTATAAATTTAAGATGCTGCCTTTTACCATAAATACGTCTAAAGTGCTGTTATTGATTATGGTTAGTTTGGGCGTGTTTTACTTTTGGGATTTTTCGTTTCATCCCTTGGTTAATATTGCCTTGAAGTCTATTCTTATTTCGGCTTTTTATGGCGTGGTGGTATATACGCTTGATTTTTCTGAAGATATTACCGCCATTATCAATAAATTTCTGAAACGCTAAAACGAGAAAATCCCACGAATGTGCTTTGAGGCATACTATTCGCAGGACTTTCTAACTAACCAACCAAAAAATTCTTATCGTCCTCTACCAGATTGCGATCGTGATTTTGATGCCCTAGTAGTTGTTTTATTTTCTTTATTATATATACGAGAATTAGTAGCTTTTGGTTTTCCAACCGTACTACTTTTTCGTTGCGCTGTGGTTTTTCTTGACGAACTACTAGAATTACTCGAATACTTCACAGTATTACTTCTTGAGTTACGTACTTGTGCCTTGCTCGTATTTCTTGTTGCACGAGGTTTAGCCTCGGCTTGACTACGATTGGGTTTACCGGCACTGTTTACGGTGCTACGGGTTCTAGGCGTACTTTCGGTACGATTGCTTCGTGCATCGGTAGTCAGGCGTCTGGTTGTAGCCTCACTGTTTTGGCGTGTGTTTCTGGCCGTAGTGGTACCTACATTTCTACTTGTAGAACGCGTGGTATTACTAATGGCATCAGTACGTCTTCCATCTCTTACGGTTGCCAAATCGCGGCTTCTGTTAACAGTGTTACCACGTCTGCTGGCAACTGCCGTTGTACGACGGTAATTGTTTCTGTAAGGTGTTGTGTAGGTATAGCGTACAGGCGTGTAATACTGTCTGTAAGGCCTGTTGTACACCACACAGTGGTTTATTGCAGGAATTCTATAATACTGGTGCCATGGTCTAAAAACATACACACGGTTAAACGGGTTTATAAAACCTGTACAGTAGGCAAACCGGTTATAACGGTTGTAGTGTACATACAGTCCACCCACACGGGATATATACCCAATGGCGTTGTAGTTTATAAAAATATCACCTACCTGAATAACCCTTCCGAAGAAGTCGTAATAGACCGGAACATGCTCAATTTGGATAATGGCTCCAAACTCATCATACTGTATATAAGGGTTGTAATCAAACCCTGTATTGAAACTAATGTTTACGCCAGGTCTGTTGATGGCCACGTTGACGTTTGGCCCATAGTTGGGCATATAGAAATCAAACTGTCCATCAGGGAAAATGGAAAATTCAATACCACCCTCAACAAAAATAAAATTATTGCCATAACCTCTGTAGGTAGTGTTCTCTAAACTAGCATCTGCTTTGGTGGTTGTTGCGGCATTAACGGTTGCACCGGAAACCAGTAGCACGGTTAATAGATAGATTATTTTTTTCATAATAGTAAGGGTTTTAATTAAACGCATGATATATAAAACAAACAGCGTGCCAAAAATGATTGACGACTGTGACTGTGACTGAAGACCGATGACCGATGACTGTTTATTCGTTAATTTGGTTATTTGTTTATTGGTTTTTGACCGAAGACTGAAGATTAATGACCGAAGACTGAAGATTAATGACTGAAGACCGATTGCTGTTTATTCGTTAATTTGGTTATTTGTGGAAGTTTGTACTCCTAATCACTAAACTGGAACGACTAATCACGCTTGGGGAATGACCAATAACTCTCGGGGAACGACTAATAACTCTTGGGGAGCGACCAATAACGCTTGGGGAATGACCAATAACGCTTGGGGAATGACCAATAACGCTTGGGGAACGACCAATAACGCTTGGGGAATGACCAATAACGCTTGGGGAACGACTAATCAAGCTTGGGGAATGACCAATAACTCTTGGGGAACGACCAATCACTGAAATGTACCACTCAATCACGCAACTGTACCGCCCAATAACTCAACTGTACCACTCAATAACTCAACTGTACCGCCTAATAACTGAAGTGTACCGCTCAATCACTCGGCTGTTGTACTCAATCACTGAAGTGCGGTAACCAATAATGGAAGTGTTGTACTCAATCACGCAAGTGCGGTAACCAATAACGGAAGTGTTGTGACTAATCACGCAAGTGCGGTAACCAATAACGGAAATGTTGTGACCAATAACGGAAGTGTTGTAACTAATAACTGAAGTGAGTTATAAATTGTTGTAAAACGTTTTTTATTCATTCGTTTGTTCAGTCAAAGTATTTAACTCAAACACCTTGTTTTCAATATTGTCAGTCGTGAATTTTTTAAAATCATTCACAAAAAGCGTAATATCATGATTCTTGTCACTTACTATTTCTAAATTATATTTTTCGTTAATTATTAATTTTAAAGGAAGTTTAGCTTTTTTAACTCCGAATGTTGCGAAACTTTCAAACATCGTATTTATGTTGATTAAACTATCTTTTGATTTTATAGTACTCCCAATTCCAATTCCGTCATTGTTTTTAGAATTCACATAAGATTTGAAAGATATTTTGACTTTTATGGAATCGGTTAAGTTTTTAGTTTCTTTTATTGAAATGCTGTCAATTGGATGTTCCGGCTTAATGAAATTCAATTGAATTTTTTTGTTTTGAATCGAATATTCTCCTGAACCAAATTCATTGATTATAAAATATGGTCCATCTATATGTCCTTTTATTTGATTTTTATCGTTATTATATGATAATGGCGAATCTCCTTTGTATGAAATAAAACCAAATTTTTGATTTGGTAATAAATGAATAAAAGATAGACTGTCAGACGTAAAGAAGATTTTTTCTCTATTATTTTCTTGAGAGTAAAGGTTTTTACTCATTAAGAGAATTGTCAAAATTAAAATTTTCTTTAATTTCATAGTAGATGTTTATTCAAATTTATTCGTTTTTATGTTTTGAATAAAATTTCAATTTAGTAATCAGTTTTTTCGATTTAGTGAAATAGTCTTTTGGTTTAGGCAAATGTTTTACAACGGTTTGTGTATGGTTTGTTGCATTGGTTAGGTCACTAATTTAGCAAATAAAACTGGTGATAATTCAGCGCGAGGACTTTTCACTTGGGAAGTCTAAAGGAACTAGCCGTGTTGTGCACAGTTTTTTATTAATTGTTATCTATGTAAATAACTTTGGGTTCTATGACTTGACATTCAGACGTTTTAGGTTTTATCTCAAGTTTTTTATACATCTCGCTTAATTGATTCCGATTTGTATATTCCGATTCTCCATATTCGAGATAAACTTCAGTATTCAAATCATCAGTCAATTCAAATTCTTTTTCAAATTCAGCGCATTTCATTCCGTAAATTTTTAAACGAATTTTGTTGTTTACAATATCTTTTGATTTTAGAAAAAATATACTAATTCCGTCAAAATCAGAAATATCAGTTTCTATTCTTTTTTCTCCAGAAAACACTTCGATTATTGAACCAATTAAAGTGTCTTTAGTATTCTTTTCGACAGTCAACAAGTCAATTCTAAACTGTTTTTTTTCAGTTGAGTTTTGTCCATTCGTTTGAATAGAAAAAAGAATTATAAATATGTAAATCAGATGTTTCATAAATTGTATACAGCGGTCTCGGTTATAATTCCGTCGTGACCGAAAGATAGCAAATTTGTGAGGACTTTTCACTGGGAAAGTCTAAAGGAATTATAGCTGTTGCTAGCTACAGCTTTTTATATTCAATTTTTTCCGCTGTCATTATTTTCTCAATTCGTCTTGTCAAACTTAAAATAGTTGAATTGGCGAATAATTCAATTAACAGTATGTAAATCAGTCCAAAAATTGGAAGAACGAAAATCATAAGACTTTCATTAATTCCATTCGTGAAAGTTTGATAAATTGCAATAACAATTGTCAGAGTGATAAAGAAAGCTGCAAACCAAAAATGAATATTATAGGTCATTCCGTTTATTCTTTTCAGAATCAGTTTACTTTCAGTTCCGTCGCTATTTGAGTTAACAGATTTCAAATTTAGTTTAACAAGAGGACCTAAATTCGGCTCTGTATATAGCATAGAAAATGTATTTGAAAGGTCAAATCCACCATTTTCAGAATACTCGCCAGAAATATTGTTCCGTTTACTAAAAGTTTTTCGTTTTATTTCAGTTCGAATTATTTCGTTCAGTCGATTTGCTCCACCTTTTATTATATATTCAACTGTTTTTTCTTCCAACGATTTGGTTGTTTAAATTGTAGTTAACTCATTATACGTGTATAAATATATTTCTTTTTGTGGGTTGTTTTAGGGGTAAAGGCACTTTTAGTTGTTTGCAGTTTGCATTGTCAAGCTACTATAGGTAAAGCGACAGGTAGGGTAGATATTGTTAGGGATCGTTTTAATAATTATACATGTCTAATTCATCAAAGTCTTTTATTTCTGACAATTTGATTAGATTTTTTATCTCAATATTACTCCAAGTTTCCTTAAATATCTCATCTCCGCCTTCTGCATTTTCATTGGTGTTCTCTTTTATTAGTTTCCTTTTTGTCAAAAAGTTAATACTTGTTTCTGTATTTGTTACGGGACCACGATTGCTACTTGAATCATAACCAATTAGCTCAAAATTTGAATTTTGAAATTGGAAGGTGTATTCCCAATACCCATATCTGCCATGCCCATAATGAACATATAATTTCTCATTTCTAATTTCAATCCATAATTCTGGCGCAAAATAAACGCCACCGTCTTCATTTTCGGAAGAAAAGCAGTTGTAATTTTTATCTGCAAGTTGATAACCATTTTTATTTTTAAACAACACAATAATCCCTCGTCTGTTTCTGTCAACTTTTTTGTCAAATCGATTCATAACAATATTTGTTGTATCCGTCTTTTTAATTATCAGAACACAATCTTCTAATCCGTCTTTATTTAGGTCTCCAAAATATTTTTCAAATTCCACATAGTTATCAGGAATAAGATCAGATGGCTCACTATTTTGAGCTTTGCAGCCAAGAGTTATCAGTATAAAAAATGGTAATATTTTTAAAACTTTAGTCATTTGGTTATTAGATTTCAGTGGTCGTTTTGATAATTTCAATCAGTTCTTTAAATAATCTACCAAATCCTGAAGTTTTTTAGTTGAATCCTGCAAGCCGCCTGGTCTGTTTCGTAGGAGCCAAGTGGTTTTATGGGTTTCTATAATGGCAGAGAGTTGATGGGCTAGTTCCTGTCGTTTGCGCTTGGATATGTTTTTGGTTGCCTTGTTTTTAGCATCCAAACGAGCCAAGCCCAACTGAATGCCAAAAAGTGCCAATTTGGAGGCTTGTTTCATTTCGGTTATAATGGTCTTGCCATCAACTGAAGTGGGTTTGGCGTTTTGCAGTTCTTCCAATCCTTTTTCTATGTCTTTTTGGGCTGCTAATAACCCAGCTTTGTTTAGGTGCTTGGTTTGATAGTGCCCTTGCATGGTCCACTTAAAGCGGCGTATCATTAAATGAAAGGCATTGGCGTTGCCTTCGGGAATTTCGGCTTTTAAATAGGCGTCTCCCAATGTGAGTAGGGCTTTGGCGGTGTAACCCGTTGTGTCTTTAAATACATAACGGTTGAGAAGATTCTCTAAATTGTTCACCGTATTTTCGGAGTAGTTCCAGGCGTAGTTGGCGCCCAAAACCAGTGTTGGGTAACTTACCGATTTGGGTTGAAAATGCCCGTAGTCGCCCCAATCGGTTATTAAATACCCTTTGGCTTCGTATTTTTTTCCGGCAATGGCAGCCTCCTTAAGGTTTATAAAGCCATTGTGGTTTCTGCCAATTTCTGAACGCCAGCTTGAGGTGCCTGGGCAGACATAAAAATCTAAATCGGCTTTATGGAATTCAACCAGATTTTCATCAAAAGGGTAGGTGGCATCATAGCCCCAAACCAAGGCGGTCATGTTCTTGGGGATATCTTTTATAAGTTCCGGATGGTTTAGAACAATATCGCCCCAAAACTGGGTGCGTTTGCCATTTTTAATGACTTCGGCGTTTAGTTTTTTAAGGAAGTCCAGATATACCTGGCCTTTGCCAATGGAGTCGCAAAGGGCTTTTGATTTTCCTAAGCCCAACTCCAAAGTTTCATCACCGCCAATATTGGCATAGGAACTTGAAAAATTGGGTAACAATTCGGCATAGAGTTCCTGCATTAACTCAAACGATTTGGGATTGACGGGTGATAGGGCCGTTCTGCTTTTGGCTCCCCATTTGGTTTCGCAATCGGTTTCACATTCGCTTAATTCCAAATAGGCGTCATGCTTTAGCCAATTTTCCATGTGACCAAAGGAGTTTTGGTTGGGTGCCAAATCAATGCCTTTTTTCAGACAATAAGAATCGAGTTCCTGAATTTCGGAAGCCGTGAGCGGACTGGCATGTTCCCAAACTACTGGATGATTGCGGTAAGCAAAGGTGTGTTCGGTATAGAGCTGTAATTCGTTTATGCGCCATTGTGCCAGTTGGTCTATGAGCTGGTAAAGGCTTTGCATGGTTGGTACTTTATCACGACTGATGTCTAGCATGTAACCGCGTTTTTCAAAATTGGCCCAATCAGTAATCGTTATGGTCTGTAAGGGTTTGTTTTGGGTTTTGGCATACTCGAGCAGTTGCCATAATGTTTGCTTTCCGTAGCGTAGAGCATTTAAGTTTTTGGCCGATAGAGCTATATTCATGGGGTTGATTTCTATATGATAGGCATCAAACCCTGATAGGTTACTATCTAATTGCAAACAGAGGTTAAAAACGCCTGTTGTGGTTTGTATTTGGTGTTTTCCTGTTGCTATATCTTCCATGAAAACACTCAAGTGGTCCTGAAGACTCGCTATTTGCGACAACGGAATGGCAACAGGTTCGCTTTGTGTGATTTCCTGTGGCTGAAACAGTAAATAGTTGGAAAGGGCATCTTGGGCAAAAAGCCATTTGCTTGCTAGTAGGAGTATAAGAAAGACAAGAGATTTATATGTCATGGGTTTGGGTGCTTTGTTTTTAAAGGGTTGCCATAATTGTAGGTATACATTGTTTAGCATAGTATTCCTTTAGTACTAATCATTTTGATCGGGTATTTACCTAATGCCTAACCAAAGTATCCTCAATAGATTCATCATATTTCAAAATGAATTTATCTATCTTACTTTCATCAACATTACAATCGGTTATTACACCTTCAGTAATCAGCTTTTTAGTAAGATTACCTTTGTTGAAAATATAGGATTTGGATGTGAACGATTTGTCCTGTTCCACAAAAACAACCTTGTTGTACAGGCCGCCATTGTGACCAACACCAGTGCGTATGTATTTTAAAATAATGGTTTGACTACCATCTTTGGTTACTAGTTCAACGGTAGTTGAATTACTTTCGTAAGTGAGACATTCAACATCATCAACAAGAACGTTGCCTTTTTTAAACTTGATTTTTTGGGCGTTTATGGTTCCCATAGTGCAAATAGTCACAATAACAGCTAGCAATAATTTTTTCATTTGAGTTTTATTTTAATTAATACAGATTAGTGGCTTTATTATTAATAGGCCGAAGAACGAAAGATAGGGAATTGTAATGACAAGAGCACAAATTGTTAGCTGTGCGTAAGCAAATGTGGTTATACATTGTTGGCTACAGTTTTTAATAATATTTTATTTCTCTATTTAAGGTCTTTAAAGTGTCGTTATCTTGAATTAAATGCTTTATTATCCAATTTTCGTGATTATCATATTTGTAAGTCGAAATTCTATTAGTTTCTTTATCTAAATTTGGATTGTATAGTTTTCTTTCAGTTTCAAGGTTTTTTGAATTGTAAACTTTATTCCATTTCCATTTCAGATTATTAATAGAATCCACCTTTTTATACTCTATTATTTTTCCGTTTTTGTTATAGGTCAAATCGTGTGAGAATTGTAGTTGTCCTTTTAGATTAAATTCATTCCATTTTAAATCTTGTCCTTTTTGGTTTTTTAGATTGGAATTAAGATGAATTATTTCTCCTTTGTGATTATAGGCTTTTTCGACAACTAAATTACTTGTGTCAGTTGTTTTTGAATATTCATAACTTACAGTTTGAACAATCTCATTTTTGGAATTGAATACTTTCTGATTTGATAATTTTTGATTGTCATAGCTGAATTTAGTTTTAAAAATCAAAGAGTCATTTAAATCGTAGTGATTAATCTCACTAACTTGATTGTTTTTGTCATACTCAATTTGTTTGTATGTGTTAAAACTATACTCTATTTTTTTCTTTAAATATCCATTATTGTCAAAATAGTATTCAAAGTCTTTTTGGTTCCAATATCTGTGTGTTTTAGGATAAGAAGTCTCAATCACAGATTTAACTTTTCCTTTTAAATCGAGTTCCGTTAAGTCATTTTGAATTTGAGGTGATTTGCTACAACAAACAAAAAATAGAAAGCTTAAAATGTAAAAGATGTTTTTCATTCAAATGTTGCCCAACGGTTTGGCTATGGTTTCGTTGCGAGAAAATCGAAGATAGTAAATTGCAATGAATTCCGATTAGGAATTCAGTCCTAATGAATTATAGCCTGTGTTGGGCACAGTTATTTATATTTTATTTTTCGGATTATTATTCTTTTCAGAATTCCGTTTTCAATTACCTTTTTTTCAGTCCAATTGTCAAATTCGTCCATTTTATACTCGAATTTCTGATTTGACAACAAAGAATCTGTTTCATTATATTCCTTGAGTCCGATAAAATTCTTCCCGTCAAATTCGTATACTGCTTTTCAGTTCTGTCCTCTTCTGCGAAGATTGATGGACAAAATACTGTCAACTTTTTCGTTAGTATTGAAGTATGTAGTAACCGTTGAATTTCTAATCGTGTCATTAGTTTCTTTGTCAAGAAATATTTGCCTCATAATTGACTTCTCTTTAGTATCGTCATTTCTATAATAATGAGTTTCTATTTGCTCAAACCTTTCAGTTTCATTGTCCAAAATTCCGCTTGATTGAAAAAACAATGAGTTTTTATAGGAATAGTTTACTTTAAATGGCAGACTGTCTGTTGACATTTTCACAATTTCGTGCTTTAATCTGTCGGAATAGTCATAGACATACTCAATTTCCATCTGTTCATTGTCAAACAAAGTTTTTCGAGTTTGAAGTGCTAATTGGTCGTCATTTCTATATTTTTTTATTGTAATTAAAAGTGTGTCTCGAATTTCGTTTTTTAAAGAATCTTCTTGAATTCGAATCGTATATTCAGTTATTTCTTCCGCACTTTTAGTCAATCCGTTGTCCCAAATTTTCTTTTGTTTACTGCAACCAATTATGGATAAAGAAAGAAATAAAATCAGTAGTCTGTTCATTTGGTTTTAATTGTGCCCAACTCGTTATATGTGGATAAATATACTCATTTTTAGAGTCCATTTTCGGGATAATAGGAACTTTTGTCCATCTTATCGGTTATCAATTTTTACACAGTTCACCTATATAGCCACCATATAGCTAGAGTATGGCTAAAGTATGGCTAGTGTATGGTAGGCATCGATTTTTCTTACAAAAACAATGGGACACGGCTTTTTGAAGATAAGCCATGTATAAGTCCTATATAAGCCGTGTAAAAGCCCTGTCAGGGCTATGATTCCTTAAAGGATGTTAATTAACAGTATTTTATCACAGTCCAATCGGGTTTGTTTGTAACTTCCTAACAAACTAAACAATAAGGCTATGGGTTCTAAAGCATTCAAACCAAGTTTTTTACTTGCGTTAGGCCTTTTGGTAGTATCCTGCCAAGGGCAAACCACACATGTAACAACCACCGCGCAATCAGCAAATGCAACAGGTGCCATAGTAGGTGGCCCTTTTGAAAATCGGGACTTTATGTTTATTGGTATGCCCCAAAACATCAAGGCAAAAGATACCTGTCCGGCTTGGCAACAAGATGGGCAAAAACTCTTGGTTACCGGAACCATTTACAAACGCGATGGCAAAACACCTGCACCCAACGTCATTCTCTACTATTACCACACCGATGTTTACGGAAAGTATCCCAACGCCAAAAGTTTGGACAGTCGTGTGGCACGTCATGGCTATATGCGTGGCTGGGTTAAATCTGACAGTAAGGGACACTATGCCATTTACACAGTACGGCCAGCCAGCTATCCCAACACCCAGATAATGGCGCACATTCATCCAGCCATCAAGGAACCCCAATTGGAACATCCGTATTACATAGATGAATGGGTTTTTGACGACGACCCCTTTCTAACCACCTCACAGCGTAACAACATGACCAATAGGGGAGGCAGCGGTATTCTTAAAACCACCCTCAAGGACGGTATGCAGGTTGCCAAACACGATATTATCTTGGGGCTCAATATTCCTAACTACCCAACCAAGTAAGCAAAACAGCCAATATTATAAACTTGGTTTTTTTGGTGGTGCAATCATAAAATTATTTTGCTATTTTAGTGAAGCCAATTTTTGGTTGGTGTCCCGCAATTTACTGTACACTTTTCTGATAGGGTACTATTTAACACATATCTATGAGTTCAAACACATCAGAGTCCTTGAGTTTTAAAACCATTTTTTCGTTCAAATCTATCTCCTTAACCGTCATTGGGGTGGTGTGTGCCGTTGTGGCCATCAAGGGCTTTATGATTCCCAATCACTTTTTGGATGGTGGCCTCTTGGGAATTTCCATTCTAATTCATGAATTCTACAATATAGACGTGAGTATTCCACTGGTGGTGTTAAACCTACCTTTTGTATATATTGGTTATAAAAAAATAGGCAAAAACTTTGCAGCGCACGCTTTTCTGGCGGTTATCCTTTTGGGAATAGTTATGAATATCCTGCCTGTGCCAGCCATTACCAAGGATCATTTCCTTACGGCCGTTTTTGGTGGTGTGTTTGTGGGCTTGGGCATAGGCTTTGTTATTCGTGGTGGTGGTGTTATTGATGGACTGGAAGTTATAGCCGAATATTCTAATAAAAAATTTGGTCTCTCAACCAATGAGATTATTATGGCCATAAACACCACAATATTCCTCATTATTGCTTTCTACTTGGGCTTGGAGAAGGCCATGTATTCCATTGTAACCTATTATACTGCCTTAAAGGTTTCTGACTATGTAGTGGATGGTTTTGAAAAACTCATTTCGCTTACCATTATTTCACCCAACTCCGATTTGGTGAAGCAACTAATCGTAAACGATTTCAATAAGGCCATAACGGTCTATAAGGGTGAACGTGGTAATTTGCCAGGCTCTTTTAATGTCAAGCACGACTGTGATATTATTGTAACTGTAGTGTCCAGACTGGAAGTACATAAAATCAAGAAAGCCATTGCCCATGCCGATCCCGCTGCCTTTACCTACGTGCAGAACATTGGCGAGATAAGTGGCGGCATTGTAAACAAACGTAAAGCACACTAACATGACCCAAATCGAGTTTCAAAATATTTACATGGAAGCATTAGACCTACTTGCTGAAAACCTGCCCGAGTATTTAACCTACCATTCGCTGGAACACACTCTGTATGTCTTTGACAGGGTTATGCATATTGGTAAAAAGGAAGGTGTTTCGGAAAGTGATATGGTTTTATTAAAAATAGCAGCCTTGTACCACGATATGGGTTTTATCAATACAAACATAGAGCATGAACAGGAAGGCTGTAAGATTGCCAAAACCAAATTGAAGAAGTATAGCCTGACTAAAGAGGAGATTCAAGCTATTTGCGGAATGATCATGGCAACCAAAATACCCCAGAACCCCCAAAACAAACTAGAGGCCATCCTCGCTGATGCCGATTTGGAATATTTGGGAACAAGCGGGTTTCAAATAGGCAGTGACAGACTCTTTAATGAGTTAAAACACTATGACCCAAACTTGACCAAAAGTAAATGGATTGCGATACAAAAGGAATTTTTAACCAACCATCAGTACCATACCGATTTTTGTAAACGCTATAAAAGCTACCGAAAGATTAGGAATATGGAAACACTGACATAAACTATAGAACCATGAAACAGATTGAGAGGGACATTCTGAAAACGTTCAAAGCCTTTTGGGGAACTTGGGCAAAGCGTGAATTTGGTAAAGATACACTAGATAAAATTCTTCCCTTTTTGGATGAAAACATCAGTGCTTTTGGAACGGGCGAGCATGAATTTGGTAATAGTTTTGATAATGTAAAATATAACTTTGAATGTGATTTTACGGAGTTTAAGAATCCGCTCACCATCAATTATCTTTATGAAAATGTCAGGTTGTTATCGGATACGGTAGGACATGTTGAAGCGGAAACCCATGTAGAATTCTTTGATGATAATAAGAATCATTTTAAACTGTTTTTAAGATTTACCAATATTTTGGTGTTTAAGAACAACAAATGGCTGATTTCCCATATACATTTATCTATCCCTTCAGAAGACCAAGGCGATGGTGAAGCCTTTCCGCTTGATGCTCTACAAGCAAGAAATAATCGATTAACCGCTTTGGTAGAACAAAGAACTAAAGAATTGGAAGAGAAAACAGTATTGCTTGAAAAAGAAAAGGATAAAACCGAGAAGCTCTTGTTTAACATCCTCCCCAAGAAAATAGCCAAGGAATTACTGGATAATGGTTACAGTGTTCCAGTACGGCATGAGAATGTGAGTGTCATTTTCACCGATTTTGTTGAGTTCACCAAGATTGCGTCTGAAATATCACCAAGGGAATTGGTTGAAGAGCTAAACGAAATTTTCTTCCATTTTGATAGCTTGATAAAAGAACAGGAACTGGAAAAAATAAAAACCATTGGGGACTCCTATATGGCTGTTTGTGGGTTGCCAGAACCTCACAATGAGCATGCTTTTAGATGCATAGTGGTAGCTAGAAAGATGTTGCATTTTATTGAAGATAGAAATAGCAAACGCGCCATAAAATGGCAGATGCGTATTGGTATTCATTCCGGACCTGTTGTAGCAGGTATTGTAGGCAATGATAAGTTTGCTTATGATTTGTGGGGCAGTACCGTTAATTTGGCAAGCAGGCTGGAAGGTTCTGGATTACAAGGAAGAATTAATATTTCAGAGGATACCTATCGCCTAATCAAAGAGTCCATTCCTTGCGAATACCGAGGAAAGCAAATAATAAAAGGCAATAGGGAAGTAGACATGTATTTTGTAAATTAAAAACCCGAACCATCAACAGATCATTCGGGCTTATATATAAAAACCAACTTGTAGGTCAAGCTATTTTTTTAATAACGATTTATCATCTTTGTCTACTTCGCTTTCTTTGTAATAGTAAAAATCTTCATCGGTCGTATTCCAATCCGATTCAAAAGTGCTGTTTCCAAATCCGTATGGACTACTAAATGGACTTACCTGACCGCTAGAGTAAACAAGTTCACCCCAAGCGTTATATCTTACGTGTAAACCACCAACTTGTACCAAACGGTTGTTGCCTCTATTATATTGCATGTAGATGCTACCCACACGTTTCACTTTTCCAAATCGGTCATAGTTTATAAATACATTACCAATACGCCTTACTTTTCCGTCACTGTCATGTTGAATGATAACACCACGATCTCTAGGTGTTGAAAAACGCACCCTGTTTGTTGTAACACCTGGAGCACCAAATGTAACATTTACCGAACCACGTCTGGTAGTAGTTGTTGTGCTTCGGTAGTAATAATTATTACTGGTGTGGTAATTAGTAACCACATGGGTGTTAAAATCGAAGCTACCATCTGGAAAGATCATAAACTCCACACCACGCTCTACAAACATTACAGGTTGTGCATAACGATAGCGCGTCATTAAATCTTCATCTGAAGCAAAGGTTTGTTTTTCTGTTGCTGTTACAGTTGTTAATCCCATTAACAATACTGCAATTAAAAGTACTTGTTTTTTCATAATACTAGGATTTAAGATTTTGCCTACTCTTTAGCTTTTCGGCTTACGCTATTTGTTTAGCTAGTTTCAATTGTCGTGCCAAAAATGTAACTAGCATATAGTCAAGTATTTATATTGTTTTAGCTAACTGCTTATTTCAAAATTTAAGTATCGGGTACTTAATTTTTTTGTATTTTTAGAAAGCTATTAACCAACCAACTATGAAAATAAAGATTTTTACTTTCGTCTTTCTTCTTATTTCAATATCTACTTTTTCGCAAAACCGTGACCCTGATTTTCAAAAGCAGTTAGATTCTCTTTTTGCGGTTTGGGAAGATGTAAACCAAAAAGATACCATACGTTTAAAAGCCTTTAAAAAGTACATTTGGGATGGTTATCTATTTACCCAACCCGATTCAGCAGTTTATTTTGCTCAATTACAATATGATTTTGCCCAAGAAAAGGATTTGAAGGAATACTTGGCTGATGCTCTTAATACACAAGGTGTGTCTTATGGTATTAGAGGCATTTCTACCAAAGCATTGGAATATTTTCAAAAAAGCCTTCCGATAAGGGAAGAAATAGGCAATAAAAAAAGCATTGCCAATACCCAGAACAATATTGGGATGATTTATAGGAATCTGGGTGACAACCCCAAAGCTCTGGAATACTTTCAAAAAAGTCTTGCTATAATTGATGAAATGAGCAACAAAAAAGTATTTGGAAATACACTCAATAACATCGGGCTTATTTATGAAGAGCAAAGCAATTATTCCAAAGCGCTTGATTATTTTCAAAGAAGTTTAAAAATAAATGAAGAACTGGGAAGCAAACAAGGTATTGCGATTTTGTTGAATAATGTTGGATCTATATACAGAAAGCAAGGAAATGACACAAAGGCATTGGAATATGCTAAAAAAAGTCTTGAGTTTAGACAAGAACTGGAAGATAGTCAGGGTGTAGCAAACTCACTATATCACTTTGGGGTTATCTATAAAGATCTTCAAGGCAATTATCCTAAAGCTATTGAGTTTTGTCAGAAAGGCCTTGAGAAGGCTCAAAGTATAGAAGCCCTAAATGAACAGCTAAATACATGTCAATGTCTCTATGAGGCTTACAAGGCCATGGGTAATACCAATAAGGCTCTGGAGTATTATGAGCAAGCAGTTGTATTAAAGGATAGCCTCTATAACGAAGATAATACCAAAAAAATAACACAACTCGAAATGCAGTACGACTTTGATAAAAAAGAAGCTGCAACCCAAGCCGAACAGGAAAAGAAAGATGCAGTTGCCGCCCAAGAGCTTAAACAGCAAAAAACATTACGTAACGGATTTATAGGAGGATTTGCAGTAGTGTTGTTTTTTGCAGGGGTATTTTTTACTCAACGAAATCGTATAGGAAAAGAAAAAAAGCGTAGTGAAGAGCTGTTGCTTAATATTCTTCCTGCCGAAGTAGCTGAAGAACTGAAACAAAAAGGAGAAGCAGAAGCCAAAAATTATGACATGGTTTCCATACTCTTTACAGATTTCAAGAGTTTTACCGAACAATCCGAGAAATTAACAGCAGCAGCCTTGGTAAAAGAAATCAATAATTGCTTCAAAACATTTGATGTTATTTGCGAAAAGTATAACATCGAAAAAATTAAAACCATTGGTGATGCCTATATGGCTGCTGGTGGATTGCCCATACCTGAAGACCTTTCGGTAAAAAATACAGTTTTGGCAGCTTTGGAAATGCAAAACTTTATAGTAAAACAACATCAGGAAAAAGAATTGAAAGGCGAGCACGCTTTTCAGATGCGAGTAGGTATTCATACAGGCCCTGTGGTTGCTGGTATTGTAGGTATTAAGAAGTTTCAATATGATATTTGGGGAGATACCGTAAACACCGCTTCTAGGATAGAAAGTAATGGTGAAGTAAGTAAAGTGAATATTTCTGAAATTACCTATAATTATTTAAAAGATGATTCTGATTTTGTTTTCGAAAGCAGAGGCAAAGTGCAGGCTAAAGGTAAGGGTGAAATTGAGATGTATTTTGTAAGTTTGAGAAGTTAATCGAGTTGAAATTACATTCCAAGGATAAATTTTATGTCTGATACTAACCAAACTACTTGCAAGAATTGCGAAAAGGAATTCGAAAAAGGCTTTGAGTTTTGTCCGCATTGTGGACAAAAAGCTAAAGACGAACTAACATTGGGATTGTTGTTTTACAACACCGTTAGTAATTATTTTTCGTTTGATGCAAGATTCTTTAAGAGTTTTATTCCGTTGATGATTAGACCAGGTTACTTGGCTAAAAAATTCTTGGAAGGTAAGCGCTTACTGTATTTGCATCCAGCGCAGATGTACTTATTTATTTCGGTTATTTTTTTCTTTTTGTTTTCGTTTGTGGCCAGGGAACAGGAGGAGAGTATAGATAGGGCATTAAAGCGTGATTTTGAAAAGGCTAAAAAAGTAGTTGATACATTGTCAGAAAAGGGTTTGGATTCAACCCAAATGGCCAAATTAATGAAACCTTATGAAGCCAATAAGGATAAGCTAGGCTTAAATGAAGATGAACTCAAAGAATTAGATTCCGTTATTAAGACAGGAGGCAATACTAAACCTAATTGGAATTTTGGTTTTGGTGAAATTGATGAAAGTAAGATTGATTCCCTTATTGATAGTGGTGCTTCCGATAAAGCTATCTACAAAGAAATGGGAATGGATGATGACGCTGGATACTTTAGAAAACGCCTTTATGCTCAAATGCTGAAGTTTTATAAAACTAAAAGTGGTGGTTCGATACTCAAGGCATTTTATGATACGATTCCAATTGCCATGTTCTTTTTACTGCCAATTTTTGCACTGATCCTCAAATTATTCTATTTTAGAAAAGGACCCTATGCCTATCATTTGGTGTTTAGTTTTTATTTCTTTTCTTTTTTGTTTACTGTGTTCAGTATCTTGTTATTGCTCAATTTTATTTGGGATGCGTTTCCGGGTTGGCTAATTACATTGATTATGTTTTCAACATTTATGTATCTGTTTTTAGCACTGAAACGATTTTATGAACAAGGTTGGTTTTTAAGTTTTATAAAAAGTAGTATGGTAACCTTTGTCTTTTTCGTGTTTTTACTTCCAGCTTCTTTGGCCGTACTTTTTGTAGCGTTTTTGTCGTATTAAAGTTTATCCTTTAAATACTTTCCGGTAATTGAATTTTCATTGGTTGCAATCTCTTCGGGAGTACCTTGCGCTATGAGTTGTCCACCATTTTTACCACCTTCAGGACCTAAATCAATGATGTAATCGGCACATTTAATGAGTTCCAAATTATGCTCAATGACAATAATGGAATGACCTTGCTTTATAAGAGCTTGAAATGATTTTAGAAGCTTTTTAATATCATGGAAATGTAAGCCAGTAGTCGGTTCATCAAAGATGAAAAGCGTATTTGCACCTTTAGATCCTTTACCTAAAAACGAAGCCAATTTAATACGTTGGGCCTCACCACCAGAAAGGGTAGAGGAGCTTTGTCCTAAAGTCACGTAGCCTAACCCTACATCCTGTAAAGGTTGTAGTTTGTTTTTTATTTTGTTTTGTTGATGTAGCTCAAAGAAAGCAAT
The DNA here is from genome assembly GCA_030425285.1 of Bacteroidia bacterium. Taxonomy (GTDB): domain Bacteria; phylum Bacteroidota; class Bacteroidia; order Flavobacteriales; family Flavobacteriaceae; genus Hanstruepera. Next base: position 144,634 of record JAUIAY010000002.1, on the reverse strand, counting down.
GGCATCATCAATAGTTAAATTAAGAATGTCATCAATGCTTTTGTCTTGAAAGGTCACTTCCAAAACCTCCTTTTTAAAACGTTTGCCATTACACGTTTCACATTTCAAATGTACATCTGCCATAAATTGCATTTCAATAGTCACTTCACCTTCGCCTTTGCAAGTTTCACAGCGACCGCCATCTACATTAAATGAGAAGTGCTTGGCTTGATAGTTTCGGATTTTGCTCAACTTCTGATTGGCAAACAAGGCTCGTATATCGTCGTAAGCTTTAATATACGTTACTGGATTAGATCGTGAAGATCGACCAATAGGGTTTTGGTCTACAAACTCAATTTGGCTCACATTGCTAAAATTCCCTTTTAAATCTGAAAATTGTCCAGGTTTGTCTCCAAAATCGGTTAGCTTTTTTTGAAGAGCTGGATAGACTATTTTCTTGATAAGCGTACTTTTGCCACTTCCCGAAACTCCAGTTACTACCGTAAGCATACCTAGTGGTAGTGTCACGTCAATATTCTTAAGATTGTTTTCTTTAGCTCCAATGATTTCAATGGTATACTTTGAAGTACGACGTGTTTTTGGAACTTCAATTTCAATATTACCGTTTAGGTATTGTGCTGTCAGAGATTTTGATTGTAGTATATTTTGATAGGTACCTGTCGCTACCACTTCACCTCCAAAAGTACCGGCTTCAGGACCAATATCAATAATTTCATCTGCAGCTTGCATAATATCTTCATCATGCTCAACAACAATAACAGTGTTGCCCAAATCACGAAGCGATTTTAAAACGCTTATCAGGCGTTCAGTGTCTTTTGGATGTAGACCAATACTAGGCTCGTCTAAAATATACATGGAGCCAACCAGACTACTGCCCAAAGAGGTTGCCAGATTTATACGTTGACTTTCACCGCCAGATAACGTGTTGGATTTTCTATTGAGGGTTAGGTAATTTAATCCCACATTGGTTAGATAACTCAATCGGTTTTCAATTTCTTTTATAAGTCTTTCGGCAACACCCATTTCATAGTCCGAGAGTTCCAGTTGTTTGAAGAAAGTGGTTAGTTCTCCAATGGGCATATCGACTAAATCCGTAATTGTAGCACCACCAATTTTCACATAATTGGCTTCAGGTCTTAAGCGTTTGCCACCACATACTTTGCATTTGGTTTTACCACGATAGCGCGATAACATTACACGGTTTTGAATTTTATAGGCCTTGGACTCCAATTCGGCAAAAAAATCATTCAATCCTTCAAAATATTGGTTACCATCCCAAATGAGCTGCTTATGATCTTCGCTCAATTCAAAGTAAGGTTTATGGATAGGGAAGTCAAATTTATGAGAATTATTGACCAATTGGTCTCTATACCAGCTCATGCTGTCGCCTCTCCAAGGAAAAATAGCGTTTTCATAAACAGACAAGCCTGTGTTGGGAATAACCAAGTCCTCATCAATACCAATAACATCACCATAACCTTCACATTTTGGGCAAGCTCCGTATGGATTGTTAAAACTAAACAGATGAACATTGGGCTCCAAAAAATCTATTCCATCTAAAGAAAAGTTATTACTAAATGGATGTAGTTTATTATCTGACAGTGTTTCAATAAAGCAAGTGCCTTTTCCTTCAAAAAAAGCAATTTGAATGGCATCAGCCAGTCGGTTTAAAAAATCATCATCATCTTTTTTGATAACGCGGTCTACAACTAGATAAAGTTCGCCAGATAAATCATTTTTTTTATCAATTTCATCTATTCTTAATACAGTATCATTCGCTTTTATTCGTGCATAACCCTGTTGATTCAACACCTTTAGCTTATCTTCAATTTTTCGACCGTTTTCAAGATGAATAGGAGCGAGAAGCAATAATTTTTCGCCTTCAGTAAATTGTTTTATATAGTCTAAAACATCGGTTACCGTATGTTTCTTTACCTCATTTCCAGATTTTGGCGAGTAAGTCTTACCAATTCGAGCAAACAATAACTTGAGGTAATCGTAAACCTCTGTGGTTGTACCTACTGTAGAACGCGGATTGGTGGAATTAACCTTTTGTTCAATGGCAATGGCTGGCGCGATGCCTTTAATGTAGTCGACCTTTGGTTTGTTGAGCCGTCCCAAAAACTGTCTGGCATAGCTTGAAAGGCTTTCAACATAACGTCTTTGCCCTTCAGCATATAAGGTGTCGAAAGCCAAACTGGATTTCCCAGAACCAGATAAACCGGTTATGACAACTAATTTATTTCGAGGGATAACCACATCAATATTTTTTAAATTGTGCAATTTGGCACCTTTAATGATGATGTTTTCTTTGGGATTAACGGCTGAAATGTTAGTAATCATAGGGTTTTTACGAGAAATAATTCAGCAAAGATACTACAAGTAATTCATCTTAAAAAATAGATTTACAAGCATTGATTTTTCATAAAATTGCATTTTTTTTTGCATTTTAGGAATGATTGTTATTATATTTGAATTCGTATAATTCTAAAAATCACGATAGTAGCCTATAAGCGAAACATTACTTTTTTAAAATTTTAACCCCAACCCAGATTATTTTCTGGTTAAAAGTAATGATTATGCAACACGAACTTATCACAGACGCTACTTTAGTTTCCAATTACATTAAAGGTGAAGAAAAAGCTATTGAAATATTAATCAATAGGCACAAACAACGTGTTTACAGTTTCATCTATTCGAAGGTTTTTGACAGGGATGTCGCAGAGGATATCTTTCAGGATGCTTTTATTAAGGTCATTAGAACTCTTAAACACGGAAAATATAACGAAGAAGGTAAATTTTTACCATGGGTTATGCGAATATCGCACAATTTGGTCATTGACCATTTTAGAAAAAACAATCGTATGCCTAAATTTAGTAATACGGGCGATTTTAATATTTTTTCAGTTTTAAGTGACTCAACGCTTGATGCAGAAAAAAGTATTATTAAAAACCAAGTGGAGCACGATGTACGTCGCGTTATAGAAGAGTTGCCCGAAGATCAAAAAGAAGTCTTGATTATGCGCATGTACAATGATATGAGCTTTAAGGAAATATCAGAAAAAACAGGAGTTAGCATCAATACTGCTTTGGGTAGAATGCGGTATGCGCTTATCAATATGCGTAAGATAATTGATAAGCATAATATAGTTTTAACAAATTAATACAATAAATATAAAATATGAACGTTAGGTAAAGTATATAGAACCAAAAATTTAATTTAAATGGCAAAACTTTACTCTAAAAAAAATCCTCAAAAACAACTTAATCTAAACCCAAAAGAAGAAACGGTTAATTTTCTTCTTAATTACTCGAAGGCTTTAAGTGTTATAAATTGTAATAAGATGAAGTTTGAAGCACTTCTCAACTAAACTTTGAAAAAGTCCTGATTAGTCTCGGGACTTTTTTTTATTTCTTTTTTGAGTTATAATCTTTTAATACGGATTTACGACCAATGGTTTTGGTAATTACATCTTTTTCCAAGTCCCAGCCCCTTGCAGGAGAGTACTCTCGACCATACCAAATGATTTGCAAATGTAAATCATTCCATAAAACTTCAGGAAATAACCTCTTGGCATCCTTTTCTGTTTGAACCACATTTTTTCCATTTGTTAGTCCCCAACGATACATCAATCTATGAATATGTGTATCTACTGGAAAAGCTGGAATGCCAAATGCTTGCGACAAAACAACAGCGGCTGTTTTGTGACCTACAGCAGGTAAAGCTTCCAGTGCTTCATAGGTTTTAGGAACTTCACCGTCGTATTTGTCAATTAAAATTTGTGAAAGTCCATGAATGCCTTTACTTTTCATGGGAGAGAGCCCAACAGGCTTGATAATTTCCCGAATCTCATCAACAGATAGTTTCACCATGTCATACGGATTATCAGCCTTTGCAAATAACAATGGAGTAATTTGATTAACCCGTACATCAGTACTTTGTGCCGACATAAGAACGGCTATAAGCAAAGTATAGGGATCTTTATGGTCTAAAGGAATGGGGATTTCAGGATATAGGTCATTTAATGTCTTTATTACGAAGTCTACCTTTTCTTGCTTGGTCATAAATTGTATTTTTGTAGAAATTTCAAAGTTAAACAATATGACACAATTACAACCAGGTGATCAAGCTCCTGAATTTACAGCCAAAGATGAAAGTGGAAACGATGTATCATTATCAGATTTTCGAGGAAAAAAGTTGGTCATTTTCTTTTATCCAAAAGCCAATACGCCAGGATGTACGGTTGAAGCCTGTAATTTAAGTGATAATTATGAACGTTTTCAATCGTTGGGTTATGAAATATTGGGAGTGAGTGCTGATACCCAAAGAAAACAAAGCAATTTTAAAAAGAAATTTGAATTACCATATAGATTATTGGCTGATGTTGATAAGGAAGTAATAGAAGCCTATGGTGTTTGGGGGCCTAAAAAATTTATGGGTAGAGAGTTTGATGGTATTCACCGAACTACCTTTATTATTGATGAGAAAGGCATAATCGAAGATGTTATTTTAAAAGTGAAAACAAAAGAACATACTAATCAGATACTGACATAAAAAAAGGGAACCAGATTTGGTTCCCTTTTTTTATGTCGTTTTATATTTTAAAGATCATCCGGATGTATGAACTCTTCGGTTTCAAATCCAAACAAGCTTTTTTCTTTAATTAATTTGGCAACACCTTCAGGTAACATGGCTTCCCAGCCATCTTTTCCATCGCTGATCATTTTCAATACTTTTCTTGAAAATACCGTAAGGTTTGATGCGTCATAATCTGCAATATCAACCACTTTACCATTGTATTTAAAGAATTTGTATAATTCTTTCATACGTGGGTGAACTTTTAAGTTTTCACTTGTTGTTAAGGTGCCATCGTCATTTTTCATTGGATAAAGATACACGCGCAAATCCTTGAAGAACAGTTTTCCGAATGCTTCTAAAATACCACCACTTAAGTGTCGGTAATACTTTTCGTCAAAAATATCGACTAAATTATTGACACCCATGGCAAGGCCCATTCGACTTTTTGTGTATTGAGAAAAATATTCAACCAGTTTATAATACTCTTGAAAATTTGAAATGAGAACGGTTTGTCCTAAAGAGCATAGAAGTCTCGCCCGATCCATAAAATCCTGCTCATCGATTTCGCCTTCAGCTCTTAAATTGGAAAGTGTGATTTCGAATACAACTTGCGTTTTGTCTTCATCCACCTTGTTTTCTTTTACAAACATGTCATAGGATTTCTTGAACATGTCCATATTTACTTTGGTAACCGGTCTAAAACTCCCTCTTAAAGCTAGAATGTTCTTTTTATAAAGTACAGCAGCAGGTAGAACGTTATTGCCGTCTGGTGCAAACATTACGGCATCAGTCATACCATTTTTAACCAGTTGTAAGCTCATTAAACGGTTATCGACATTTTTGAAAACAGGGCCATCAAAATTAATAGTATCAATTTCCAATTGGTCTTTGTCTAGGTGATCATATAAATAGCGTAATAACTTTTTAGGCTCATTATATTTGTAAAAGGCACCATAAATTAAATTGGTTCCAAGTATACCAAGTGTTTCCTGTTGTAACCTGGCATCATTCTCCTTAAACCGAATGTGAAGCGTAATCTCATTGTATTCTCTTTCATGAGGATCAATCTGGTAACGAATACCAACCCATCCATGACCTTTGTATTTCTTGGCGAAATCTATAGTTGCCACGGTGTTGGCATAAGAAAAATAGAGCTTATTAGGATGTTTTTCACGAATTAATCGTTGTTCAATAAGGTTGATTTCATGGTTCAACATTTTACGTAAACGCGCTTCGGTAACATAGCGACCATCATCTTCAATACCATAAATAGCATCACTAAAATCCTTATCGTAGGCAGACATGGCTTTTGCAATGGTTCCAGAAGCTCCTCCAGCTCTAAAGAATTGTCTCACGGTTTCCTGACCAGCACCAATTTCGGCAAATGTTCCGTAAATATTTTCGTTAAGATTTATTCGAAGTGCTTTAGTTTTCAAGGAAGGAACTTCATCAAACTCTCTGTCGCCTTTTAAGCTAATTTCCATTGTAAATTGGGATTAATTCTTACTTACAAAGGTATTAAATTACCATGTTAAACAAAAAAATAACCCTATTTTTGTTTCAAATTTTAAGCATTGAAAGTAACATTTTTAGGCACTGGTACATCTCAAGGAATTCCTGTAATTGGAAGCTCTCATCCAGTTTGTTTAAGTACAAATCCCAAAGACAAGCGCTTACGAGTTTCTGTTTTGATAGAATGGGAACAGCATGCTTATGTTATTGATTGTGGCCCAGATTTTAGGCAACAAATGCTTCGAGCCCATTGCACAAAAATAGACGGTATTCTATTTACCCATGAGCATGCTGACCACACAGCAGGATTGGATGATATCAGGCCATTTGTATTCAGACAAGGCGATATGCCTATTTATGCCCACGAACGTGTGATAGGAGAATTGGAGAGACGGTTTGATTATATCTTTGAAACTGAAAATAGATATCCAGGTGCACCAGCAGTTATTACAAATAAGATAACCAATAATCCATTTGAGATTAGCGACCTATCAGTTGTCCCTATAAATGGAATACACTATAATTTACAGGTTTTTGGATATCGTTTTCAGGATTTTGCTTATTTAACCGACATGAATGCTATACCAGATGCTGAGTTGGATAAATTACAAAACCTAGAGGTTTTGGTCATTAATGCCTTGCGGGAGGAGCCGCATCCTTCACATTTTAGTTTAAACGAAGCATTGACAATTATTGAAACGCTCAAGCCTAAACGCACTTATTTAACACATATAAGTCACTTATTGGGCTTTCATGACGATGTACAACAAAAATTACCAAAAGACGTTTATTTAGCTTACGATAACTTACAAATCACTTTATAGATGAAGAATAGAATTTTTATGTATCTGTTTATTTTTGCCTTATTATTGGTTGTTTTCCAATACGTAAATTCTAAAAATATATTGGAAGATTATGAAAATAAGCTAGCCAAAAAAGAATTAAAATTTGAAAAATATGCCGATACCATAAATGAATTACGTGATCGTGTTTTAACCTTATCTGAATTCTCAATTGAGGAAAGTGAACCAGCTATGACCTATTTTGAAGAGCAAGGGTATCGGGTAGATAAATTAATTCCGTTTATTAAAGAGGAACTCTATGAACTTAATACGGTAAAGGGCGATGAACATCCTTTGATACCTTATCCGTCTTTAACAGGAAGTAAGATGCTTATAAACTCTATTCGTGTGTTAAACCATAAATGGATTATTGCTAATTTTTCAGATGGAAAATATTGGGGCGAATTGTTTTTGACCTATGATTTAAGTGAAGATGAGCTATTAAGCTTCAAAACAGTTGAATCGTTTATTTATCCGGTTAATTAACGGTAAAATATTTTGATACAGTTTTGGTTTCTCCATTAGGCGTAACTGATTTCAATAAAACTTGGTAAAGACCTTTATTGTCTGACGTAAAAAAGCTAATCGTGGTACGTTCTTTTAAGCCTAGATTAGGAACCCACAACAGTTGCTTTCTATAATCAGGTATCCGCTTTAGTGTTTGGTTGTTTTCATAGTTCGGTTCATAGTATAATTTTGAAGGTTGGATTGAAGCATAATCTATCTTTTTAAAATAATCATGAGCAACATTATCAAAGTCACCATCGTAGGTCTTAAATGATATGACACCATTATAAAGGGTGTTTCCGTAAATGTATTGACCGGTTACTGTACTAATACTTTCTATGCTGGCCACATCATAATTAACAATATCCAAATTGTCTTGAATTAAAATACCATCAACCAATATCAATGGTGTCAAATAATTTAAATCTCTATTGTAATTGATATTTACTAAATCTGGTACATTAAAAACATAAGTAGTATCGTGTTTTGTTAATGATGCTGTATTCACAATCTCAACAAAAGTTTCCCTAATGGTTTTAAATCTTGTGTAATCGTCTAGATTAAATATGGTTTCAATGGAATTGTAAAAGTCTTTGTTTAAATCATTTACCATAATGCTATCAGCTTTCACGGCAAAATAGGCGTTTTCAATTTGGTGATTAACACTTTCCTGTTCTAGCCATTTTTTTAAATTACTTTCAAGTGTTACATCATGAAATTCAAGCTGGTTGAGAAAGTTGAATTGTTTGGCTTGCAAAGTGATTTTATAATGGTCTTTATCCTTGTTCAAAACCTGAACATTCAAAAGTTTATTACCGTAATTGCTATTAAGGATAAAATAAAACTGCCCATTACTATTTGTAACCGCGTTTTTAACTATGGGGTTTTTCCCTGCAAAGGATAATGAAATATCAATGTTATCAACAGGTACATCATTATTAGATTCTAAATAACCCGAAATAATTTCGCCTCGTAATTCAGGTAAAAATCGGGTAGTGGATGTATTATTAATTCTTCTTTCTTCAGGATAATTTGAAATCACAATAGAATCAACTTTTCTAACAGATAGTGTATGGATTGAGTTGTCAGTTTCATTCAATTGTATTTCCATAGAAACTTTTTCCCGACTAGAATATGATGATTGATTTAGTTGTAGCGCGGCAAAATCTGCATCAATAGTTTTAGGATAAACCACAGAATCGTTTTTGGCTATCTGTACAACTTTTTTAGTATTAATTTCTTCATAACTTTTTGATTCTGTTGAAAATGGATTGATAATAAACATATCCTTTTCAGAATAGTTGTCTTTCGTATTGTTTTGAGACCAATGAGTATAAGAAACCAGCTTATAATGCCCTGTTTTTATAGATGAAGGAATGAAAAAATCACCATTAACCGAACTGTTTTTTACTTTTAGTTTGTGTTTAAAAACAGGATTATGGTCTTTTCCAATAAGCTCAACGTAAACAAGTTTACTAATATTGCTAAATTGCTCTTTTTCACATAAAATAGTTTTGTAGTATATATATTCACCTGCTAAAAAGAAATCGGAATTGGTAATTAAAACGGTAGATTCCTCCGGAATAGACTTCTTTAAAACGTTATAATCTTTTGCGCTAATTTGACAAAAGCTTTTTAGTGATAAAATGAATAGGTATAATATTAATAAGCGCTGTTTCATATTTTAATCTTCCCAAAAATCGGGTCTTATATTAGATGATATTGATGTGCAATCGCCACATTCTGGATTAACTACATCATAAATAGTTGATGAATTGTCTACTGCTATAGCTAGTTTCCAATTGTCAACTGTAACGAGCTGATAGAGGAAATTACGCTCATTTAAATCGCCATCCAACGCGGTATTATCACTGTAATCTAAAGTCCAAATCTCACATTCGTAAAAATATCCTGGTTGAGGCATGTCAAAATCGGTATAGTCAAAATATATTCTGTCTTCAGAAATAGTTGCAGCTTCAAAGTAACCTATAACTTTTTCAGAACTTTCACTAATCGGTTGAATATTTCCTAAAACATATCCAGGTTGTGTTTGGGATAGCACACTACCTAATCCACCCAATTCATCTATAGTATTATAATAGGTATATGCTTCTAAACTTTGTACATATTGTTCAACTAGTATACTATACCGTTCCAATAATCTACTGTCGTCAATTGGTATGAAAATCACCTCAAACCTAGAAATATAATTGTTTTCCAATTCGTTAGTGCTTGTTTGTATAACTCCAACAGACTTTTTTGTCGTGTAGCACACTCGCTCTTCTTGCTCCCGCTCTGTAATTATTATATCATACCTAAGACCAGTATGGTCCTGAACCAAATTTGCAATTTCTAAATCAAAATTGACGTGGTTGGGCGCGACTATTTTATAGGTTTCTTCATAATTGTATTTAAAGTATTTTGCTTCTCCTGATGTGTTATCAATATCAACAAAAACAGATATACCTTGTTCTCCAGTGTCTTTTGTAATTAATTCAGCGTATAAATTTGAAATTTCAGAAACGGGTGTCAAGGCTACTTCAGAAGATTGATACTCTTTACCACCTTGTGTTACTATGAACAATTGGTATACTAGTCCATCTTGCGCTTGAAATTCAGCATCAGAAATATAAACACCCTCTTGATTCTGTGAAAAGGTATAAACGGTATTGTTACTGTCTTGAATGGTAACAGTAGCATTGTTTTCTATAATAGGTTCATTGCTTTCCAAACTATATGTACGCGAGAGTTTTACTTCTTGGTGTTTAAGCTCATTGGTAATGGTGCTTTCAACAACTAGGGCATCTAGAAACTCTATAGATTCTGGCTCAAAAGGCTCTCTGCATCCTAATAGGAAGATGAAAATCAAAAGGTATTTGGAATATATTCTTATCATATTAATCTTCCCAAAAATCAGGTCTTATATTTGATGATATTGATGTACAATCACCACATTCAGGATTTACAATATCATATATGGATCCACTGTTGTCAACACCTGCTGCCAACTTATATTTGTTAATGGTAATTAGCCTATAAAGTGCGTTGCGTTCATTTATATCACCATCTTGTGCTGAATTATCATTATAATCTAGAGTCAGTAAATCACAATCATAAAAATAATCTGGTTGAGGTATATCAAAATCTGTAAAATTGAAATAAATTCTTTCAGATGAAACTGTTGTAGTCTCAAAATAGCCAATTACTCTTTCAGAACTCTCACTTATTGGCTGGATATTTCCTAAAACATACCCAGGCTGTGTTTGGGATAATACATTACCTAAACTACCTAGTTCATCAATAGTGTTGTAATAGGTGTATGCCTCTATGCTTTGTACATATTGATTGACTAAAATACTGTAACGGTTTATTATTTTGGCTGAATTTATAGGTATAAAATTCACCTCAAATCTCGAAATCAAGTTGTTTCCTAGATTATTAGTAGAGGTTTGTATGATTCCAATAGATTCTTCAGAGGTATAACAAACCCTTTCTTCCTGTTCTCGTTCTGTGACTATTATATCGTATTCAAGACCATTCGCATTTTGAATTAAATTTGTCAACTCTATATCAAAACCAAAATAATTTGGAGCAACGACTTTATAGGTTTCTTCATAATTGTATTTAAAGTATTGTGCTTCTCCTGAAGTGTTATCACTATCAACAAAAACAGATATTCCTTGTTCACCATTATCTTTTGTGACTAATTCAGCGTATAAATTTGAAATTTCAGAAACTGGTGTCAAAGTTACATCAGAAGATAAATACTCTTTACCATCTTGTGTAACTATTAACAATTGATATACTAGTCCATCTTGCGCTTGGAATTCCGTATCGGAAACATAAATACCTTCCTCATTTTGTGAAAAGGTAAAAACGGTATTGTTACTATCTTGAATAGTAACAGTTGCATTGTTTTCTATAATAGGTTCGTTGCTTTCCAAACTATACGTACGCGAGAGTTTTACTTCTTGGTGTTTAAGCTCATTGGTAATGGTACTTTCAACAACTAGGGCATCTAGAAACTCTATAGATTCTGGTTCAAAAGGTTCCCTACAGGCAACTTGAAGAACAAGCGCCAAACAAATAAATATTGTATTTAGGATCCTTATTTTCATAACTAAAACTTAAAGTTATAGGTTATTGTTGGAACAGGTACTGCAAAGATAGACGTTTGATAGGCTTGAACCTTTCCATTTTCATTAACAAAAAATACAGAGTAAGGGTTGTTTCTTCCCAAAACATTAAAAACGCTAATATTCCAAAAGCTATGTGCCAGTTTTTTAATCTTATGATTTCCCTCAATGTTTAGCCCTAAATCCAATCGGTAATAATCAGGTATTCTATATTGGTTTCTATCACTATAAACTACTTGTTCTTCGTTGGCAATAATATATTTACCAATAGGGTAGGTAACAGGTCTTCCTGTTTGATAGGTGAAATTCGCCGAGAAACTAAAACGATGTGTCAGCTTATAGTTTAATACGGTTGTAAAGTCATGAGGTTTGTCATAATTTGCAGGAAAGAAATCACCATTGTTAATGGTTTCTTCATCGATGCTGCTTTCCAATTTAACAAACGACCTGGAGTAACTATAACCCAACCAACCATTTAATTTGCCTTTCTTCTTTTTGATTAGAAATTCGACTCCATAGGCTTTGCCTTCTCCCTGAAGTAATTCTTGTTCAAGGTTTTCGTTTAAGATTAAATCGGCGCCTACTTTGTAGTCGAGAATGTCTGTCATGCGTTTGTAATAACCTTCTAAACTAATTTCAATATTACCAGCATCAAAGTTTTTATATAGGCCTAAAGAATATTGATCGGCTTTTTGCGGCTTGGTATTAAAATCAGAGAGTTTCCAAGTGTCAATTGGTGATTCAGTTGTATTATTCGATAATAAATGAATGTATTGAATGGTTTTGTTATAAGCCGCTTTTACAGATAATTCAGGTGCCAGAAAATATCGTAAAGACAATCGAAATTCCGGACCTCCATACGTTTTTGCAAAAGCATTGTTACCGTAGGTTTCCTGATCTATTATGGTTGATGGATTTCTTGGTTTTCCATCTTCATAGATGTTTACGGTTGTTGGACCTAAAGATGCATAAAAGGAATACCGAATTCCCAGGTCTAATAAAAGCCTGTCAGTGATTTCAAACAAATCAGCTATATAAATCGCAGATTCTAGCCCTTTTTCTTTTTCTAGGGATTTATACTCAATGTCTGAATTACCATCAGTGGGCTCAATGGTTCCTGGATTTATATGGTATAGTTTACTACTAATACCGTATTTAAACTTATGCTTTTTATTATAGAAGTAATCAAAGTTAAGTTTTAATTGTGTTTCGTTTATTTTATAGCCAAAATCAAAGTTTCTATTGGCATCGGCCTCATAGTCAATGTTGTACTTATATTGACTATTAACTAAAATAACTTCTGCTTTATTTTTGTCATTGAATGTATGATCCCATTTTAATGAAGCTAATCTATTATTGTATTTAAAAACCGAATCTGATGTGATGCTAAACTTATCGTTGCTATAATAAAAAGACGTTTGTAGGGTGTTTTTTTCATTAAAACGATGTTTGTATTTTACAATACCATCGTAAAATGATGCTTCACTGTTTTTTAGATTTTCTTCATCAATGGCTTTAAGCACCCAATCTGAATATGTTGCCCGAAAACCAGCAATTACAGATGATTTCTCCTTGAAAACAGGTGTTTCTACTGATAAATTGGCTGTAACGGGTCCAATAGAACCTTCACCAGAGAATTTTGTTTGGTTGCCATCTTTGGTTCTAATATCAAAAACAGAAGACAATCGTCCGCCATATTCGGCGGGAATACTCGCTTTATAAATATCCAGGCTTCCAGTTGTAAAAGGATTTAGAGCAGAAAAGAAGCCTAAAAAGTGTGATGGGCTATAAATTACCGCATTATCCAATAGAATAAGATTTTGATCAGTACGACCACCTCTTACATTGAATCCAGAAGAGCCTTCACCAGCTGTTTTGACTCCTGGCATGGTAGTGGCTATTTTTAGAATATCTCGTTCTCCCAAAACAACAGGTATGTTTTTGATGCCAGCAACATCAATAGTTGTTACACCTACAACGGCTGTTTTTACGTTGTCGTCCTTTTTGGCTTCAATCAGTACTTCGTCCAGTTGCTCTGCACCTTCCAATACTTCAAAGTTTAAAGAGCCATCTCCATAAACAAGCACATTTTTTGTTGTGGACTCATATCCCAAAAGATTGGTTTCTATAATGTTAATACCTGCCGGGACCTCTAATGAGAAATATCCATTACTATTTGTGGTTGTATAATTGGCCTTGTTGTTAGTTGAAATAACTAAATTTTGAATAGGCTCGTTAGTACTTTCGTTCTTTACGATTCCTGTTATTGTATAATAATCCTGACTGGAATTTTCATTTTGTTTACCTATGGTTATAACTTCGCCCGTTATGTTTTTGGATTCATATTCATTATAAAACACAGCAGATTTGTCTTCTTGATTTGATTGATTGTCAAAAAAACCATCTGGTAGTGAACTATATATAAAACTATTATTGGTAAGGATTATTCGGTCATCAGTGATATAATAATTTATGGAGGATTGATTAAAAACACCTTTCAATACTTGATGAATAGTGGCGTTATCAAAACTTACGGTTATTGTCTGATCTTTAAACCATTCATCTTGAAAGAAAAATTGGTAATTGGTTATTTCTTCCAGCTGATTAACAACTTCGGTTAGAGGAGTATTGTCAAATGCTATTGTTATGGATTGGTTATTCTGTGCGTATAGAACATGACAAAATAAAATGCAGACTATATAAAAATACTTTTTGATCATATTAGCAATTTTGTCTAGTTCAGGTTATTGATTAATTGAGCCAATTTTATCATAAATAAATCAGGATTATTCTCTTGCAGGGACTTATTATCTTTATAGTAAGCATAAATAGAATCGATTTTATTAGGGAAAATGGTTTTAAAATCTTTTTTTGATTTGATAGCGGTCAAGTTATCGCCATTTGAAACTAAATAACTGGTAACCAAATTGAATTCATGTACAACCGTTTGTCTTTTTAATTTATCCTTCTTGTCTTTTTCGTATTTTTTTAAAAGCACCAGTTTATCACTTTCATATAGCAATTCAGCAAATCCAGGAGTATTATCATCATTGGAATAATTAAGAATGTTTACAAAATGGGTGTCATAAATATTAAATTCCTTAACGTCATTGGAAATGAAAACCATATTGAAAAAATTCTTATCACCTTTCAGTTTGGCAATCAAGATATCTTCATATAAATCATACATTAAGTTTATATTGAAATATGGCTGATTGTTGTACATCACATAGCCATTGGCAAATGCATAATCCTTAAAAAAGCGATGGTTTTCTTTTGAAGATCGAAACCTGTCAATATAGCGTTTTCCGTTGTACAATCCTGTATTAGCAGCTCCAACAATAGAATCGAAAGCTAAATAGTAGTTTTTTTCTTCTTTATAATCATCTGATTGTGAAAATCCAGATTGAAAAGATATCAACAAGAAAGAAAAGAGCAAGAAGGTTTTATTAAAAAGCATGGTTAAAATTGGTCAGAATCAAAGCTAATAAAATTCCTACAAAACCAACTTTTGTATGTGTTAAAGTTTTTGATTAAATGACGATAAAGTAAAATCAGATTTTATCTGCCAACCACTCCTTAAACTCATAAAAATTTTGAGGAGCAACACCATGTCCTACTGGAAATTCCGAATAGGTGTGATTTATTTTCAAAGCTTCCAGAAATTTTGGTGCTTTTCTAGCCCAATCAACTGGGATTACCTGATCAACAGTGCCATGCGAGCAGTAAAAATGAAGATTTGAATAATCCATACTCGCAACATTATCTGGGATAATGTTTGGGTTGATATAACCACTCAATGCAACAATGTTACTCACTTTTTCAGGAAAAGTAAGAGCAACTGCATAACTCAATATGGTTCCTTGGCTAAATCCTAGTAAAGTCACATTATTGGAATCTACAGGATATTTTTCGCAAGCATAATCAATGAAATTGGCAATACTGTCCCGAGAATCTTTAGCTTGTTCATCATCACTCCATTTGCCTTGTTCGGCATCAAAATTAATGGCATACCATGCATTGCCGAATGGTTGCATGGGATGAGGTGCTCTTAATGAGATAATGAATAGCTCTTCTGGTAATTCTGAAGCAAATGAAAACAGATCGTTTTCATCACTGCCATAGCCATGGCACATTATTAACAGTGGGGCATTTTCAGATAATGTAGATGGTCTCTTTATGTAAAATAAATCACTAGCCATTAACTGCCAATACCTTTAAATATTTTTTGAAATAAATCACCAAGAATAGGAATAGGAGTCGTTTTTAAAGTTGCAGCACTGTAAATACCATAGATGTATAGGACAAAAAATGCCAACCAAAAAGCTCTTGTAGCATTCCAGCTATCAAAACCGCTAACAAAAAAACCAACTATCATAAAGCAAATGGTCAAACCTAAACCTTGCCTAACATGAAAGGCCGTAAATGGATTTTTTTTATCATGGTTCATAATGATGGCTATAATAGCTCCAATGATATGAAAGTAACTCAATATAGCAAAAATCCGACCGTCTTGTTTCGTTTGCTCGTCCATAGATTAATTTAAAACAAGTTTATTATTTGCAACTATGCCATAAACATTACCTTTTAATGTGTTGTTCAAGAAAATAGCATTTTTAGAGGTGGATTTGATGTTATTTTTATCAAACACATAAGTACCATTAGGATTAAACAGACTTAAGTCAGCCTTGTTTCCAATAGCTATTGACTTTGATTCCTTTCCAAATCGTTCACGACCTTTGGTCAACAAATCGATGGCTTTTTTTGTTGAAAAAATAGTATTCAAAGCTCCAAAAGCCGATTCTAGACCTATGGTACCATAGGCAGCATAATCGAATTCAATTTTTTTGTGTTCGATATCTATAGGATTATGATCCGAAGTCACCATATCAATTGTACCATCTTTTATTCCAGCTATTAAGGCATCAATATCATCTTGAGTACGTAACGGTGGATTCACCTTGTAGCGCGTATCAAAAGAATCAAGAACCTCGTCAGTAAAAAATAAATTATGGATTGCCACACTACAGCTTACATTCAATTTTTTCTTTTTAGCTTCCCGAATCAGCTCAACCGATTTGGCCGTTGATATGGTTGGTATATGTAGTTTCCCTTCAGTATATTCCAATAAAAACAAATCTCTAGAAATCTGTAGTTCTTCAGATAGATTGGGATTACCTTTTAAACCCAGTGAGGTACTCATATAGTTTTCATTCACAACTCCGGAGCCTGTAATTTTAGGTTCTTGTGGAAATGAGCAGACCAAACCATCAAAGTTACTGGCATATTGCAGGGCAATCTTCATTAAGTTGGGATTCTCAATAGGTTGCTGATAATCATAGAAAGCTACTGCACCAGCATTTGTCATATCATATAATTCGGCTAATTCATTTCCTTTGGAGCCATTGGTAAGTGCACCAATAGGATATATTGAAACGGCCTGATTTTGAGCTTTGGATAACACAAAAGAAATATCAGCATAACTGTCTAAAACAGGATTGCTATTCGGATTTAATGCAACAGCCGTAAATCCAGAGGCTGCAGCAGTTTTTAATCCGTTAGCAATAGTTTCACGCTCTTCATATCCAGGTTCGCCGAAACTCACACTGCTATCAAACCATCCTTGGGAAGCATGTAAATTTTCTAACCTTATTTCTTTATAGTCGTTTGGATTAGAAATACGCTTGGATATGTTGGAAATAATGCCCTTTTCTATTAAAATATCTACTGTTTGATTATGAAAATCGCTTTTGGAATCAATTATAGTGACAGATTTCAGAAGTATGTTCATTTAAAATATTTTAAGATGAGCATTTCAATTATCAAGAAAGCCAGTGCAAAAATAATAAACCATTTCCATAGCTCATTAACTTTTGAGTCACTTTTTAGGGTTTTTATCATATCAGCAGTTGAATTGCTTATTGTGACATTCTGTAATGTTGAAAGATCTTGATAAACCATATTACTCTCATCACGGTTATAATTAAAGCTGACTTTTGAAACGGCTTCAGATTTGTTCATTACATCATAACTGGCTGCAATACTTGGTTCTTCGTTGGTGGTAACGGTCACCTTGTTGTTGAAATATTGTTGTCTAGGTATAATATTTGTTTTGGTATTTTGAATAGTCAAAATATCATCCTGTTGCATGGTAGTGGTTATATCGAATACATTTTCAGTTCCAATGGTATAATACAATTGCGGTGTCTTTAGGCTTTGTCTAGCAATATTATAAAACGTGGGTACAATTAATGGTGAGTTGGAAAAACTCGAATTATCGGTATTAAGCGGAGCTGTAAATACAAATAATTGGTTGTTTTGGATTAGAAACGGTTTGGAATCTTCAAACTGCAAAGGTTCAGAATTTCCAATTGAAGAAACTGGAAAGTAGCTAGACACTTTTGGGTATTGAAAATTTGAAACCTGTCTGTCAAAAACATTATTGTAAATAGGATGCGCATATTGTATTTGGGTTACGCGTTTTTCAGTATCCATTTTTGTATTCAATTGTAAAGCATATTCAGACAAAAACGAGTTATATGAATCTATTTCGGAAGTTTTAGAAGGAACCACCACCACATAGCCGCCATTAGAAATAAAAGTTTTTAGAGAATTGGCCAGCGAACTTGGAATTCGGGATACTTCATTTAAAACAATCACATTTTGATTATCGATAGTACTGTAATTAAGTTGTGAAAGGGTAGTGCCTGTGAAACTAAATTCATCTGAAGCATACAATTTTTTCAAGTAGCTGTCATTAGCACTGTCGCTAATTGCGAGCACATTAGTTTTTGGCGGTTTAGTTAAATTAAAAAACAACACGTTGTCAAACTGCAGGCTTATGTCATCAATAATAATTTTCCCATTGGTAATTTCTTGGTCAGATATACTAAATTCAGCAGTGGCTTTATCTGTAACTTCAGTAGCTGTTTTGGCTAAAAGCTTTTCACCGTCGAATAATGAGATTGAAACATTATCAATTGGACTACCGCTATTCTTTAAAATAACTTTTAATTGCGTGGTGTTAGCTGTAGGCTTTTCAACACAAGCACTGTCAATACTAATATTGGATAGGTTTACAGGCTCCAGTTTCACCAAATTGATTTGATACGAAGAGTCCTGTTCAATTGTCAACGGTTCTGACTTTTGCTGAAAATCTGAAATAAAAACTAAATTCTTTAAACTGGAATCTTCATTAAATAGATTCTTACTTTTCAGCAATGCTGCATCATACGATAATTGGTTTGCAGAATATCCCATCTGTAACAAATCGTTCTGAATCGTCTTTATGGTCGTACTTTTAAAAACCGCATCATTGGTCAAAATAGAGATTTTCTCATCAGGATTCACTTCATCTATGATATCTTGGACAGCACGTTTTAATAATTCTCCCTGTTCGCCTTTGGCTTGCAGACTAAAGGAGTTATCTAAATAAATAACTGTTTCGGGTGTCGCGTTAAAAGCATTGTTGTTGGATGTGAAGGGTTGTGCAAAAGCAATTATAACACAAGCTAGCAGGAGCATACGTGTTAGCAGGGTCAACCATTTTTTTAACTGTGAACTTTTACGGGTTTGAATAACCACTTGCTTTAAAAAAGCCACATTGGTAAATGCTTCTTTTTGAAAACGGCGTAACTGAAATAAGTGAACGATAATAGGAATGATAAGCAGAAAAAGTGCGTAAAGAATTTCGGGATGTTTAAACTGCATTCCTTATTGAGTTGTTTGATACAAAAATAATGTTTAAGCTGAAATAGGAAACCTTTTAACAACAAATTACAAAATTAACAGAAAAAGAAATAGTCTTTTACTGGATGCAAATTTAAAGAAGTAAAGTATTTACTAATATCCTTTTGGGCTTGCTCATTGGCAACAGTAACGATACTTTGCGGATTCGGAATGGTTTTTAAAAATGAAAAGGGAAGCATTTCCTGATTATAAATATGTTTTCCTATTTTCTTGGGATTATCACATATCCAATGGAAGGGTACGTTATTTTCAACCAACGATTTAGCAATGGTTTTTCCTTTAAAACCAGCTCCCCAAATCACCAATGGTCTTCTGGTGTCAAAATCCAGTTCTAAAAAGTATTTTAATTTGATTTCCAAAAAGTAGTTTTGAGCATAATGCTCATGTGTTCTTGATGTTCTGGTGCTATAATCTCGCCAATGATGCAAAATGTCATCACAAGGAATACAGCTTATATCATGCTTGTAAAACCGAAAGGTTAAGTCATAATCTTCAGGGTATAAGTTTGGGTTAAAAGCATCACATTTAATCAAGTCTTCACGATGTATCATCCAACAAGGAGAAGGAATTACACATTCTTTGTAAATTTCAAAATAATTGGAACCAGTTTGAGTGAGTCCGTTAATCCATTGTTCATATTTAGAATAGCCGTCACTAATACCAACATCACTAAAATACTTAACTTGACCAACAGCTACATAGCCTTTGCCATACTCTTCCAGTTTGTTAACAAGTACTTCCAGTTTGTTAGGTGTCATGATATCATCACTATCCATTCTTGTGATGTAAGTACCGTTGCTATTTTTAAATGCTAGTCGTAGTGCGTCAATAATACCAGTTCCTTTATTTTTTAAAAGTTTAATTCTGGAGTCTCGACTTGCATAATCCGAAACTATTTGAAAACTAGAATCGATAGAATGGTCATCAACAATGAGCAATTCCCAATTTTCATAGGTTTGCACCAAAATAGAGTCTAAACATTCGGGTAAGAATTCAGCCGTGTTTTTAAAAGGTGTTAATATACTAACCAGCTTGTTTTGCATGCCACGAATATAACAATAACTCATTTTAACAAAAAGTTAAGGTTTATATCTGTAACACATTGTAATTTTGGGCGTCAACTTAAAAACTTAATATCTTAAAATAATGAAAAAATTAGTAGCCATTCTTGGCTTTAGCACGCTGCTTGTTGCTTGTGGATCTTCTTCAAAAACAGCATCAAAAAATGATTTAGCTGACAGTAACCCAATAGAAACCTCTATTGACTTGACAAAAGTAACTGATGATAAAGCGCCAGTAACCATCAATCCAGGTAGATTTACCACTGAAACAGTAACTTATAGATTACCAAAAGTGGTTCAGGGAACGTATTCCGTAAGTGATTTTGGGAAATATGTAGATGATTTTAAAGCCATTGATTATGATGGTAATGAATTGTCAGTAGAAAAGGTTGATACCAACACTTGGACAATCAGTAATGCTACTAAACTATCTCATATTACTTACTATGTTAATGATACTTTTGATATTGAATCAGTTGGTGGTATTGGAGGTGAGCAACCTTTTTCACCTGCTGGTACCAATATCGAACCTGATAATTACGTATTGAATTTACATGGATTTATTGGTTATTTCGATTCATTAAAGAACAGTCAATATAAATTAGATGTTACTGCTGATGCTACTTTCAAACGTACTTCTGCTTTAGAAACAGTAAATTCTACGACTAGTTCTGACGGCAAGTCAATGACAACTAGTTATTTTGCACCACGTTATTTTGACATTACCGATAACCCTATGATGTATGGAAATTTAGATGTTGAAGAATTTCAGGTTGGTGATATTAAAATTGTATTGAGTGTGTATTCTCCAAACGGAACCCATTCTGCTACTTCTATGCGAAATGCTATGGAAACTATGATGCAAGCTCAAAAAACCTATTTAGGAGATGTCAATAGTACACCACGTTATGATATTTATGTGTATTTATCTGAAGGCACAGCCGAATCACCAAAAGGATTTGGAGCATTAGAGCACCATACATCTACTGTAGTTGTAATGCCAGAGGCTATGCCAGCAGCTGCTTTGGACAAAAGTATGGTTGATGTGGTTTCTCACGAGTTTTTCCATATTGTAACACCATTGAGTGTACATTCTGAAGACGTTCATTATTTTGATTATAATGCGCCTACATTCTCAAAGCATTTATGGATGTATGAAGGTGTTACCGAATATTTTGCAACATTGTTCCAAGTAGACCAAGGTTTGGTGACAGAAGATGAGTTTTACAATACCATTATGGGTAAAATAGGTACAGCAAGTGGCATGAATGATTCCATGAGTTTTACTGTAATGAGTGAAAACGTATTAGATGAGCCTTATGCAAGTCAGTATTACAATGTCTATCAAAAAGGTGCTTTAATTGGTATGTGTGTTGATATTTTAATCAGAGAGGGTAGTAATGGAAACAGAGGTATTTTATCTCTAATGAAGGAATTATCTATGAAATATGGAAAGAACAAGCCATTTGAAGATGATAAAATCATTGACGAAATAGTTGCTATGACGTATCCATCTTTAAGAGGGTTCTTTGATACGCATGTTATAGGAGAAACTCCAATTGATTATAATGAGTTCTTCAACAAAGTAGGTCTTGAAATTTCTGAAGGAAAAGTACCTACCAATTATATTCAAGCAGGAAACGGTTTAGTAGTATCTCCAGATCAAGGTAGAGGTGTTATCTTTTTTAATGAAACTGTTACGGAAAATAGCTTCTGGAATGAGCAAGGTGTAAAGCCTAATGATGTCGTTAAATCTATTGATGGTACAGAAGTAACTATGCAAACGGCTAACCAAGTGTTCCAAAAAGTATTTGCATGGCAACCAGGAACCGATGTAAAAGTAGTATTGGATAGAGATGGTGAAGAAATCGTTATTGAAACTAAACTGACGCAATCTTATACCACAGGTAAAGGCCTAATGCCAAAGGCTGATGCCACACCAGAGCAAATTGCTTTACGTAAGGCTTGGTTAAAAGGATAAATAGTTAAGATATTAAAGTCAAAAGCCTGACAATTCTGTCAGGCTTTTTTATTATTAGTATTTAGCAGATTTCCCGTCGGGTAAAGATTGCTTAATGAATTCCCGTAAGTCCTCATTGGCCTGTATCAAATCCTCTTTCCGTAAATACATCATGTGTCCGCTTCTATAACCTTTAAAAGATAAACGGTCTTTCATTTTTCCACTAGGGTCTATCTGCGATAATGAGTATTTAGCCGCAAAATATGTTGTGGCACCATCATAATAGCCAGATTGGGTCAAAACATGTAAATAAGGATTCTCGGCCATAGCTTGACGTAAATCCTCACGTACCGTATTGTTTTGCCTGTTCCACGGATGAACGTCTCCAAACATATTGTATTTAATATCCGTTTTAAAATTAAGATTCTCACGAATGTAATAGTTTATAGCTGGTGTAAACGAATGTAGCCAAGAACTTAATTCGGCATTATAATCTGGACTAGATCCCGCTTCGGTTTTGTCTATTCCCAAGTATCTTGAATCCAACCTACCAATAGTTTGACCTGTTTTATCGCGTAAAAGCTCTTTCCAGAAAAAAGATGTGGGCACGTTTAAGTTATGCTGAAGAATAACCTTTTTGCTTAAACCAGAAAATCGCGACATTTGTTCGGCTACCTGCTCACGCTCACTTTGCGAAATGGTACTTCCTTTTGCAATGGCTGGGATTAACGTATTGATTGCAAAGTTTTCTGCGCCTGGTAAAATGTCATTTAAATCTTGGCCCTGCAGACTCGTTTCCAACATGTTGTGATGCCACGCTGCAGCTGTAAAATAGGGTAGGTTTAAGGCCGAATAAATGGGTTGTCCCGTACTGTAAATATTATAATCGGCAGGAGAGACCATGATTACGCCATTTAAGTACATCCACTGATTGCTTTGTAATGCTTTAGCAAGTCCCATAACACGTGTACCTCCGTAGCTTTCACCAATAATATATTTAGGCGATTCCCAACGATTGCGTCGACTAACAAAGGTATTCATCCAATCAGCCAAGTAGCGAATGTCTTCATTGATTCCAAAAAATTGTTTTCTATCAGGATATTCACCATCCTTATTTTTTACCATTCTCGAATAACCCGTGTTTACTGGGTTGATAAAAACAATATCAGCAACATCAATAATGGAGTAGTTATTCTGTTTAACGCCATAAGGTTGTACCGGATAGCCTTCATCATCAATATTCAATATCTGTGGCCCTGTATACGCAATGTGCATCCAAACCGATGCAGAACCAGGTCCACCATTGAAAGAAAAGATTAAAGGCCTGTTGGCTTGTTTCTTTACGTTATCTCTGGTATAATAAGTATAAAACAAGGTTGCCATAGGGTTACCATCCACA
Organism: Bacteroidia bacterium; assembly: GCA_030425285.1. Classification (GTDB taxonomy): domain Bacteria; phylum Bacteroidota; class Bacteroidia; order Flavobacteriales; family Flavobacteriaceae; genus Hanstruepera. The sequence continues at coordinate 120,889 of JAUIAY010000002.1, read as the reverse complement.
TCCCAGACAGGTTGTGTTCCTGTCTCAGCAGTATATGAAAAACTGACACCTTTTATGGTGGTGTTATGTTTTGTAATGATTGTGGTATCTAATGGTATCTGAATATTCTGCCCAAAAACGGCAATAGATATAAAACAAATTGAAATAAATAGAAATGGTCTCATAGGTATTAATTGATTAGTTTTTAAAGTTACAGAACTTTTTTAGAATTTCTCAAAAACACCCAAACCAAACAAGGCAAAATCATATTTTACAGGGTCGCTAGGGTCTAAACTACGTAAGCTTGTGTCTAGTTCTTGCAAGGCTTTGGCATCATTTTGTTTACGCGTTAAAAGACCTAATTTCCGACCTATATTCCCGGAATGCACATCCAATGGACACGACAGTTGGGCAGGTGATAGGCTCTTCCAAATACCAAAATCTACACCTGTGCTATTGGGTCTTACCATCCATCTTAAAAACATATTGAGACGTTTGGCAGCTGAATTCTTTAAAGGGTCTGAAATATGCTTTTGGGTTCTGGGTAGATGTTCTATTTCAAAGAAAACCTTTTTAAACTCATGAATAGAGTTTTGTAAACTGTCTTCTTCAGCATACTTCTTGAATACACGTTCCAAACCATCGTGCTTTTTGTAAATATGTTGTAAACCAGAAATAAATGTTATTAGGTCTATACTATTAAAGGTTCGATGTACAAAACCTTCTAATTTCTGTAAGTCGGCTTCTTGATGGTTCATAACATAGTCATAAGGCGATTGGTCCAGTAAATCCATCATGCGATGTGCATTGTTGATTATGCTTTTACGATTGCCCCAAGCAATGGTAGCTGTTAGAAAGGCAGCAATTTCAACATCCTCTTTTTTTGAAAACTGATGAGGTACTTGAATAGGATCAGATTCAATAAACTTGGGGTTATTGTACTCAATGACTTTGGAGTCCAGAAATTCTTTGAATATTTGCGGATTACTTAATTCTTTTTTCAACATATTGTATAAAACACTACAAATTTATAGGATTATTTAAGTTTATTGCCAACCCTTATTTTAAGCTCTTTAATAATGTTTTGTTAAAAATAAAAAGAAAAAAAACGTTTCTAACCTTTCATAGTTTATCTTTGATTTGTGAAAAATAATTGGAAGTATATTAATGCAGTTTTTTTAGCTATAATCTATAGCTTTTCTGTGTTTGCCTCTAATCATGGTTACAGTGATTTAAGGTCTTACGAAGGTACTTTATCCGATAGTCAGAGTTCATATTTTAAAACAGCCAATTCTAAATTATTTTCACTGACACCAGAAGTTGAGCATTTTTCTGTTTCGCAATCAGAATCCTTCTCATCCTCAAATGTAGATTTCTTTCTTAAACATTTTTCTACCGTTCAGGCCTATGAACCTCAAGGTCTTTTGGATGCGCTTTATAATCAATATGTTGAAGGTTATAAAGATACTTTCCGATGTTATAGAAAAACCGATATTATTTTCCCCTTCCATTATCACTGGTAATCATTTTAGTGTTTTATCCAAACAGGTTTACAGTAGCCTGTAATTAGAAACTATGAAAATAGTTTAAACATTTCAGTAATTAAAAACATTAAAAAATGAGTACAGAAAGTATAGCAATTGGTATATTCATTACCATTGTGTGTATTCTTCCATTTATATTTATGTATTTGGGAAACACAAAAAAAGAAAAGAAAAACAAGCAAGTATTACAGCTTATGAGTCAAAAACACGACTGTCAAATAGACGAATATGAAATATATGACTCGATTATCATAGGCTTGGACAAGCAAAAAAAAGCGTTAATTTTTATAAAGAAAACAGAAGACAAAGATTTTGAGCAATATATAAATCTTAACGAGGTAGCAACCTGTTATCCAAATAAAGTCTTACGTTCAGTTGTTGTAGATGGAAAACGAAAAAATGATGTGATTGACCGTGTAGAGTTGTGCCTTGAGGGCAATTCGAAGAATAGTTCATCTCAAACATTAGAGCTTTACAACGAAAAAGACGATGTGCAATTACGTTCAGAGATTTTATTATGCAATAAGTGGTCAAACATTATCAATACCCACCTTAAAGCAAGTTAATCAGAATACTATATCAAGGAATAGTTTGAGTCTAATGATACGGTTTAAGCATTTGTTTAAACCGTATTTTTATGTATTTTAAAACCATAATTAGCTATGAACATGAACGAGTTGTTAACAACGTTACTTTTTTTAATTGCTGTAATCGATCCGCTAGGCTCTGTACCTGTCTACTTGGAGGCAACCAAGCAATTTGACATCAAACATAGAAGACGAATAGCTATTCGAGCCTCTGGTGTAGCCTTTGTAATATTGCTGGCTTTTATTGTTATTGGCCAAATTATACTGGAAGGGATGAAAGTTTCTTTAGATGCCTTTCAAATTTCAGGAGGAGTTATTCTGTTTTTATTTGCTCTTACCATGATATTTGGAGATGGTAAACCAGAGTCCGAAAAACACTTGATTAAAGACTACAAGCATGTAACAATCTTTCCTGTAGCAATACCTTCAATTGCTTCTCCTGGAGCTATAATGGCTGTTGTTTTAATGACGGACAATAATGTTTATACCATACAACAACAGGCACTAACAACTGTTTTGGTACTTGTTGTTATAATAATTACTTGTTTACTATTGCTAATGGCCAATAAAGTTAAAGAACGGGTTGGTGAATATGGCATTACAGTGATTAGTAAAGTGATGGGACTTATTTTGGCAGCTTATGCTGTTCAGAGTATTTTAACTGGCTTAAAGGATTTCTTTGTAGTGTTGAAGTAAGCAATATTTATTCATTTACAAGCTTGAAGTAAAACCCATCCTTCAAATTTTCAGAGAATTGCTGTGGCATAACGTTAAAGTTGGCTTTAAAATATTCAAGTTGCTCTTTGTTAATAGCAGGTAAGGGAATATCGCCAGTTCCCCAAAAGAAATCCATTTGTGTGGGTGAGTTGAATTTTAAGTTACCTTCTTGAACAACCTCATAATTTGATGGATATTTACTCAACCCAAAAGACTGAACGAAATAATCAGTTGAGAATTGACTATTTGCAACATGATACTTATTATTAGTGACCTGTTGGTTGTTAATTGTGAAAAAGAGCGGTATTGCCACAATTACAGTGGTAAAAACCATAACGACTTTTAAGACTTTACCGTTGACTATCAATAATCTGCAAATCATTAATCCGAAAATCATCATAAACGGAAAATAGAAACGATACTGTGGTGATATGGTAAACAGTAAAATCATACTCAATATTCCTAGGACATAGAATATCCAATAAGCTTTTTTGTTATAAAATTTATAAATAACAAAAGGCATGATTATAATCAAAGCTATCATCATTTTATTAAAAATTCCATGTAATCCAGGAGCAAATAACCAAGTTTTAAATCGCAAACCCCAAGAAGCGGCTTCAAAGGATTCAGGAGACATATGATAACCATAAGCCTTGCCATAGTCAGAAAAGTATGATGCAATATCGCTCGGTAATTGCCATGATAAATCAAATAGATTTGTGATAGTCAACGGGAAAAAAGGATTTCCAGTAATGATGCTATTTTTAATCATGATTATTCCCATCACCAAAAACGTCATACCTAATAATGATTTGGTCTGACTTTTTGTATAAATGAAATAACGCCAAAATAGTATTATTGGTAATAAGGCAAATAGTATAACAGAAGGTTTGATTAAAATTGCAAACAACGTTATAGCTGTTAACGAAATAAAGTTGCTTTTATCGAATTCTTCGTAACATGTCAAAAATTGATGGACCATAATCAGTGATAGAACATATATAGCCATATCAGGTGAAGGCGTGCTTATAAATTGAAAAAAGAACACATTCAAGACAGGAAATAAAGTGATGATGCTATCGGCTATGTTTAGTTTGTTTTTAAACGAAAAGTCATTCAAATGTGTAATGGCATAGTAATTCCCCAATAACAATATCAATCCACTTAAATCATTAAACCTGTCGTATAAAAAACTAAAATTAAAAGCACTTTGAAGTACATGCCAACCAGATGTCTGCCCCAAAAACAAATGCAGATTGACCAAACCTTTTACAAAACCATATTCGTTAAGCCATTTGATGGTTTGGATATAGTATGATTCGTTATCAATAATAAAAGGAGGAGAAGCACATTGTGCTAAAATAAGCAAGAAAATAATTGCGAAAAGCACCTTACTAAATATCTTAAGCGACTTAAACTCATTTATAGATTTTTTAATATAATTAACTGTAAATGATTTGTTTATAAAAAATAACGAACTACAAATCAGAAACAAAAAAAAATGAAACTGCCAATTTACAGACCAAACAATAGCCCAAATAGATGTAAGCAAGGTAACACCAAAGAAACCTAAAATAATGATTATTACGGAATGACCTTTTGTGATATTTAAAACACGCTGGAAGCTAACACCAATAATAGCGGAAACTACTAAAATGTATATCCAGGAAAGTAAAATAAATAGCATGTACTAAATGTACTATTTAATTTAGAATCTTACCATCGACCATGGTCAATTTTCTATCAGCCATATTGGCTAAATCTTCATTATGGGTTACAATTACGAATGTTTGACCAAATTCGTCACGCAGTTTAAAGAAAAGATTATGCAGATTTTCAGCCGATTCACTGTCTAAATTTCCAGAAGGTTCATCGGCAAAAATAATTTTCGGATTGTTGATTAATGCTCTGGCTACAGCTACACGTTGCTGTTCACCGCCAGAAAGTTCGTTAGGTTTATGATGATAACGATCTTTTAATCCCAGAAAATCCAACAACTCTTTGGCACGCTTTTCAGCATCTTGTTTATTGGTCTTTTTAATGAAGGCAGGAATACAAACATTTTCCAATGCTGTAAATTCGGGTAATAATTGGTGAAACTGAAAAATAAAACCAATTTGCTCATTTCTAAATTTCGCCAATCCCTTTTCATTTAGACTCTTAATATCTGTATTATTGAGGGAGAAGGTCGTTTCACCATTAAATTCAGGTTTATCCAGTGTTCCTAAGATTTGTAATAATGTGGTTTTTCCAGCACCAGAAGCTCCAACTATGGATACTATTTCACCTTCTTTTATTTCTAAATAAACACCTTTTAGCACGTGTAAATCGGCGTAGTGTTTATGAATATTTTTAGCTATAATCATCTTTAATTAATGAACTAGCAATGTACTACATTAAAAGCGGTCTTACAATTAGGAATCTGTTTTCTTGCGGAAGATTTTTTTAACATTGTTATAGTCAATAAAATACTGAACCTTTAATGAAAACGTGTTAGAAATAGGCTGCTCAAACAATCTATCTAAACTATCTATATAACTGGCTTGTGATTCATTATCTCTGTTGAATAACTGATTTCTGTAAAGTGCGGTTACAAAACTTCCAGGAGCAAACTGCCATGAATAACTTAAGTCTAAATTCCAAGTACTAAAATTTATATTGGGATCTGATAAGCCAGCATCTTCAAAACTTGTTTGAGTTTCCAATAAACGACCATTTTCTTGAAGTAAATAGATGTTGTCATCATAATCAACAGTACTCCAATAATTTCTAAATGTTAAACCAACTGTATGAAACGGGTTAAAACTATAACTACCTGATAATGTATTGACCATAGTATACTGGTCTCGTTGCCCAAACACAATATCATCGCCCATCATATTGGCATAACCTCTGTCTTTTTTGTAATCGTCAACGCTAAAAGAATACACAATGAGCATTTTATCGTTAAATCTGAATCTCGGGCTTACACTATACCAGATATTTGTTGTTTCTCGGTTATCCTCAAAAAATGTGGCACCTCCAATATTGGCATCAATCGCAAATTTTTTGTTATAATTTGATGAAATCCAAACATTTCCATTTATTCTGTTTTCAGAAATAAAATAACGTCCGTCAACTCGCGGCTCAAAATAATCGTATTGTTTTCCTGGTTGAAAATTGAAGTTGCCTCCAAAACTATGCAGGGTTTTTAGATTTCCCCAAGCACCAACTCCAAAATTACTTCCTGTATAAGTGCTAGGAGAAGCCAAGCGTCTATATTCATACCATGCCTCAACGGTATAATTATTAAATTTTCCGGTAGGTTCAAAAGTTCGGTATTGGATATTACCTGCAAAATTGCTGAAGTTATTACGGAATTGAAGCCCTAAATCGTTGATATCGTAAACATCATCAGCATATTCATGACCTATCCAATACTGTAAATTGCCATATACCTTACTGAATTCTATTTCATAACTATATCCCGTTTCAGTACCAGTTTCTTTATTGACGTTACTCATTTTGGCTTCAATCCCTAGATTGTAGGTGTTCTTTTTGGTTGTTAAATCAGCTAAAACACCCGTAACATTGGCATCTCTAAAATGACCATTTCTGGTAACGTTAGTATTAATAATTCCAACTGAAGAGTTTTGATTAAACTGTTGGTCCACAACCAAAATATTATAATTGGTCAATGGTTCAACAACAGCCTTTCTTACCTCACCAGTTGTCGTATTCCGAATATCGGCACTCGTTTTTTCTGTAATGGCGTTAAATAATCCAGCTCCAAACCCATTTTTGGTTCTTCCAGAAACCTTAATGGCATTCAGTACTTTAACGGACTTTGGGTATTCCACAAATTCTTCTTCGCTGGTTATATCACCATCACCTGTAGGGCCACTACCTACACGCCTTGAAAAGAATAAGCCTCCTTTGGTAAACAAATCGACACCTTCAGTAAAGAATTGGCGCTGTTCTGAAAAGGTTTGTTCAAATGGACCTAAATTAAGCACCACATTGTCAAAACCCGCTTGACTAAAATCAGGAATTAAAGTAGCATCAAGGGTGAAGTTTTCGGTTATACCGTATTTAACATCCATTCCAGCATTAAATTGCGTTTCAGTTTCTCCATCATATGAGTTAACAATTCCTGAAACAAATGGATAAAATGTCAATCGAGTAGGAGGGTCAATGTTTTCAATCCCTCTTAATTCGCCATTGTAAATACCAATATTACCTTTTGTAACATCAACAGGGCTCCAAGTATATTGCGAGCGATCACGTCTAAAATGCCTGTGGATATTCATACCCCAAGTTTGTACTTCCTGATTGGAGAATCGTAAGGTTCTGTAGGGCAATTTCATTTCCACAATCCAACCATCATCAACTATTTCAACAGCACTATCCCAAACAGCATTCCAACCAAAATCTTCACCAATACTAGGTGATTCCAAGGCATCAGCTTGCGTACCAGAACTAAAGACAAAGAACTCTGTGTTGTTTTGGCCATCATTATTCGGATTTAATATAAAACCAAAGAAATCGGACTGTCCAAAATTATCACGACTGGTAAACTGCCTCATAATTTTTGAGGGGTCATCATACAAATAAGCTCCTACATAAATGGCATCGTCATCATAAGCTATTTTTACAACGGTACGTGTTTCAGGAGTTTCTTTGATTCCCATTTCAGGACGAAATTGTACAAAGTCTTTAGCCTCTTCAACATCTTGCCATGCAGCATCATCTAAAACACCGTCAATTTTGGGAGGATCGCTTATACGCTTGATGTTTAAGCTTTTCTTTTCTTGGGAAAAAGTCAGAGATAACCCTAGCAAAAACACCCATAGGAATACATAATTTTTCATAAAAGTGATTGGTCTTGGTTTTTGATTGATGGTATAAAGACAATAGAAAAATCACATTGTTACAGTATACAAAACAAAACTAGTGGGCTTTGACTTCCAAAATTCCTAACTAAAAGTTAAAAAGAGGTTAATTTTGTTAAGGTTTTGTAAAATATCATGACAAACAAATTTTTACTACATTTATCAAAAAGCTAAATATGCCATATAGAAAATTCGAAGAATACAATATCCAAGTAACCGATGATGTTAAGGACCGTTATAAAAAAATAATTGAAGATTTAGGTGAAGATGCTGGTCGCGATGGTTTGCTAAAAACGCCTGAACGTGCTTCAAAGGCTATGCAATTTCTTACACAAGGTTATCATCAAGATGCTGCAGCTATACTGAAAAGTGCAATGTTTAAAGAATCCTATAACGAAATGGTGATTGTTAAGGATATTGAGCTATATTCATTATGCGAGCATCATATTTTGCCGTTTTTTGGGAAAGCCCATATTGCATATATACCTAACGGGCATATTGTAGGATTAAGTAAAATTCCACGAATTGTTGATGTTTTTGCAAGACGCCTACAGGTTCAGGAACGCTTAACTGAACAAATATTAGATTGTATTAACGACACTTTAAAACCTCAAGGTGTAGCTGTTGTGATAGAGGCCTCACATATGTGCATGATGATGCGAGGCGTACAAAAGCAAAACTCGGTAACAACCACATCGGGTTTTAGAGGACAGTTTGAGAAAATTGAAACTCGTAACGAATTCTTGAAATTGATTAGCGACAAATTTTCGTAATTTTATCTTTGGTATATTTCTTGCTGCTATTTAATAAAAAAACACAACGATGAATTTAGATAACTTAAGCAAAAACAAAAAACTGGCATTGAGTATTTTATTTGATGCTATTGGTTTTATAACCATTATAGATATTATTTGGGCACCTTTATCGGCTTATCTCATGACTAAAATGTATTCAGGAAATAGAGGTAAAGTAGCAGGAACCATATCTTTTATTGAAGAGATTATTCCTGGATTGGATATTATTCCAACATTTACGATTATGTGGCTTTACACCTATGTTTTCAGTAAAGAAAAGAAAGTCATTCCAGTTGAAATAAACGATTAAAAAAAAAGACGACCAAAATAAGGTCGTCTTTTTTTATATACTTTAATTTGTTTACTCCACGGTAATTGGTGCAAAAGTTTCTTCTATATCTGTTTCTCCACCTGCATTGGTAATATCACCATCACTAACACCAGAAGCATTTTTGTTAGACTCATGACGCAATGTTACTATTATGGAACCATTGATAGGCGTTCCTGTGCTTACAGTTTGGAAACTAATATCCAATCCAATTGGGTTACCATCAGCATCTGTATCATTGTAAGTCATAGTACCTAAACCACCAGTAACAGTAAAGAATACTTGGTGTTCAAGTGATTCTTCTGCAACTTCTTCAGTAATATCTTCAGCAGGATCTTCCAATTCATTTAAAAATTCAACAGTACCGTTGTAGGTAGTGTCACTTTGGAAAGATCCTGAAATTGTTACAACTGGCGCATCAGGTCCGTCACCATCTAAATCTTGAGTTTTCAATTCTACAACTGTTCCACCGCCAACAGGGGTAAAAGTTAGTGTCATAGTTGTAATAACCTCTTCTTCATTCACCGGTGGTGGAATGGAATTATCATCATCATTAGAACATGATACGATGAAGTTAGAAACTAGTAATAATGTGAATAATTTTAATATTGATTTCATAATCTTGTTATCTTTTTATTTTAATAATTTAATTGTAATTGTACTGTTATATTTCTTCCAGTATCATCAGCAAAATACCTTAATCTATTTAAGTACTCTCTATAGGACGTATTGAAGATATTATCTATCCTTGCTAAAACTGTCAGTTTGCTTTTTTTGAATACATCAAACGTCATATCTGCCTGAAAATTAAACAAATTGTAAGCAGGAGGAGGGGTACTTATATCAACTAATTCATACGTGCCTGTGGAAGCTATAAAAGCTTCAAAATTGTAATCAGGATATCTACTTTGTTCTGCCACAAAAACATAATTCAAGCTGGCATTAAAACCATTCCAATTATCATTACTGTAAAAAACAGAACTATTCAGTCTAAATGACGGCATATCTATTAGTGGTAAATCTTCATCCAGATTTTGTCCATATATATAGGATGCTTTAACATTAAATGAAAAGGCTTTATTTAAATAGTAATCTAAATTGGTGTCCAACCCAATTAGGTTAGCATCGGTTTTAGTGTATTCCCAAACTGGGAAAGCACCTCTGTTGGTATCTTCTGTTCCAATAGGTTTAATAAAAATAAAATCATTAATTCTATTGAAATAAGAATCTAGGGTTAAACTGAATGTATCATTATCAAAAAGATAACTCAATCCAACTCTATTTGAAGTTTCCTTCCCAAGCCTTAAATCGCCCAACTCAATACGCGCAGCAGAGTGGTGCAAGCCTTCACTAAATAACTCCGAAGGGTTTGGAGGTCTAGACGATAAGCTATAGTTTAACTTGAATGTATTGTTATCATTTAACTCAAACATTAATCCTGTAGATATGGCAAAGTTATGATAGGTAAAAACAGGATTCGTTAAGATTTGCGTACCAATGTCTTCAATAACAATGTCACTAAAATCTTCATCATATCCACGCTCTATCCATCTACTTTCTCTATAATACTTATAGGCATCTATATGATTTAAGTCATATCGAAACCCTAAATCGCCAGTTAGTTTATCTGAAAAATTAGATTTAATGATTCCATAAAGCCCTAAATCGTATTTTGTGTAATCAGGAATCAATCGTCTAACACCAGTATCGGCATTGGCAAAGTTATCCTGATAACGACCCGACACTCCGAAATTAATTAAATAGTTCCCTAATTTATCAACTTGAACATCGCCCTTAACACTATGGGTTTGCAATTTTAAATCTACAGCAGGCTTATCTCTATCGGCTCCAACGCGCTTATCATACTCATATCTATGATTGCTTTGATAATCGTATTGAAAAGAAACTTTACCAAATGATTTAAAACGCATATATCCGCTAGCTTTGGCCAATAAATGGCTCACATCCTGCTTTGGTGATTCAATAGAGTTACTAAACGGTTCGCTAATAAGTGGTACGGGACTATTGATTGCAGCAACTAAATCGGCTGTGTTACCAATATGCGATGCACTTAAAATACCAATTTCACTATCGATGTAGTTAGCATAGACCTCAAATCCTTTTTCAAAGCTTTTATAACCACTTTGAAAACTCCCAGAGTAGCTTTTAGAGCCTGTATTATTCAAATAATAATCAGGCGCTTTCAAATCACCATTTTGCTTATAACCCAAGTTTCCATTTAAAAACCAGCCTGAAGCATAGTTTTTAGCGAGCGAACTATTTATATTAAAACCACGACCGTTAGTTTGGAAACCAGCTATGGTTTTTCCAAAAAGGGTATCCTTAACGGCAACACTTTTAGGCTCCAAAATAATAGCACCTCCAATAGCATCACTGCCATAGGCCAAAGCACTAGATCCTTTTATTACAGAAATAGAATTGGCCACATTAACATCAATATTAGGAGCATGTTCAATACCCCATTCTTGATTTTCAAGCCTCACACCATTGTTCATGATTAAAACTCGACTACTGTGCAATCCATTAATAACGGGTTTTACAATTTCGTTACCAGTATTTATGGAGTTTACACCCGTTACATGTTTAACAATGTCACCTAGGTTGGCTGCGCTGTTATTGTCAATAATGTCTTTTTTGACCAATGTTTCCTGACCTGTTACCGTTTGCTTGGTTATAGTCGATCCTTCAACATGTACAGCATCAAGTTCCTCAACATGATGCTCAAGGTAAATCGTGTTACGATAGTCCTTTTGTAGGTCTATTTCAATAACCTTGGTTTCACAAGAAATATGAGAAATGGTTATTTGATAGCTGCCTTTACAAAGATTTTCAATAACGAAGTTACCTTCTAAATCGGATGTTGTATAAGTTTCTGTGTTCTTATTGTAAATAGTAGCGTTCACAATGGGTTCACCATTATGAAAATCCTGGATTTTACCAGAAATAGTCAATTGACAATCTTGACCAACCGCTGTAAATCCTAATAAAAACACAGCAATGATAAACACGCAGTGTTTCATGTTTTAATAAATAGTTCTTTTATATTTTAGTTATGATGAATAGGCAATGTTAAACTTACATTGCATCTTCCTTAAGATGGTTTTACATAACTAAACTAGGAGGTGCCCTTAAAGAAAAGTATAATTGCTGATGATTATATTTAAAGTTATATAACCCACTGGTTTTTAAAGTGGAATCGCTTGATAGATTAGGAATTTCATAATCTAAATTTGGAATCAGCAACGGATTACTGATATTGAACTTATAAAATTCACAATCTATATCTAAAGTGTGTAGATGGGTAGTAGAAGTATCCAAACAAACCTCATGCTTATGATCTTCAAACACATGAGCAAGCTTCACCGCTGAAGGTACTAAAAGACTCACTACCAAAATAAATGATAGCACCATAAGAACTTTATGTAGTTTGTCTTTGAGCATTAATCTAAAAACCGTTTAAATCCGAATCTACGTAACATTTTCTTTTCAAACTCCCAGAAAAACTGAAACTGTCCAAATAACCAGCCAAAAAACACCAATAATATTTGGTAGAAAATGAGGCCAATAATAATGAATAAAATCCAATAAACAATAGGGTTTAAGCTTTCTTTAGTAATTCCCAACATTTTAAAAACAGGCCTGCTCACGTACATTGAAGACGTACCAGTAACTGCAAAAACGATAAAAATACGAATCATTTCCCAACGATGCAGAACCACCCATTTGTTTTCCAATTTTTTGAAAATGAATAAGGTAAGCTTCAGAAGTATAAAATATATAAGAATAGAAAGCGCCAAAGTAATGACTAGATGAAAATCTTCTGTGAACGCCATGGCTATTCTAAAAGCACTATAGCCCAAAATAACGATACCCAAAAAAGGAAACAAAAGCTGCCAGTTTTTAGTTATTTGCCATCGCGATTTGAAGTTATCCATCAGTCAATTTTAACTGCAAAGATAGTTTAAAATCTAGGATTATGGGCTGTTAATTTTTGCCTATATTTTTCTTCAAAAAATACAAAATAGTGATACAGTATGTAGTTTACCTCAAACCCATAGTCAATGCCTTGCTGGTAGTTTATTTGCATTTCGTATAGGTCAGGGTTGTAAGTAGAAGTTATTACACGCCTGTTCCATTCCATAACATATTGGATATTTCTGGTTTCCAAAAAAGTTTGGGTATAGAATCCTCTGGGTCTGGCTCTACGAGCCATCCAAGACTCAAAACCAACTTCAAAAATAATGACCTCATATTCCAAAGAGTCATTAGCAATGCGAATAGTATCTTGTTTTTCAGAAGCTTCAGTAGTATCAGAATTTGATTTTGTAGAAATATCTTTGCTTTTGCAACTAGCTATTGCCAAGATTATGAGTAAAATGTAAATAAGATTTTTCATAATGCAACTTTTACTAAAGTTACAAAAAATTAAAATCTTATGCTTAATCCCAAAGTCTATTTAACAAAAAAGCCAAACCCAAGGGTTTGACTTTTTAAATTATTTTATTTGGAAACAGTGTTTACTTCCCGAAAAGACCACCTAATAAGCCGCCTAATCCACCTTTGCTTTTAGCATTACCCAAAACCATTCCGGCTACATCGTCCACAACACTACCATCGCCATCAGCATCTAATATCTTTTCTAAAAAGCTTTGCTCTTCTTGTGCATCATTTCCACCCAATAAACCACCAAGCATACCGCTTAAATCATTTGCTGAACTGACGTTGTTTTGTCTACTTTGCTTACCAAGAACACCCATTAAAATAGGAGCAGCTACTTGAAGAATTTGAGCTACAGATCCAGTATCCATACCAGACTTCTGACCAATTATTTGTTCAACGCCTTGTTGTTTTGAACCAAGTACGTGACCAAGAATTTTACTGCCATCGGTCATTACGGAACTATCAACACCACCACTGAACAAACCACCAAGATTGTCCAAAATACTACCATCATGTTTACCGTTTAAAGCACCCATTAAGCCTTCTGCACCTTGAGGGGTAGAGGCATTTCGTTTCATAGCTGCCATAAGTACTGGCAAAGCCATTGTTAATACATCAGCAGTCTTATTGGTTGGCTGATTGGTTTGATTGGAAACACCGCTAATTACTGCTCTTCCAACATCACTGTTTAATAAATCTAAAATTCCTGACATGTTAATTTGTTTTAAGTTAAGAAGCTACTGCTGTAGTAACCATTCAATTAGACACAAGTTACTGAAAAAAGTCACTAACTACTAATTTTTTAAGGTTAAGCCTCCTGAACTTTTAACAAACTGATAATTTGAGAAGCCAATTCCGTTCCAATACGATCTTGAGCTTCGTTGGTGGCAGCTCCAATATGTGGCGTTAAGGAAATACGACCATTCATCAATACTTGAATAGCAGGTTTTGGTTCTTCTTCAAAAGTGTCCAAACCAGCAAAGGATACTTTGCCTGATTCCAAAGCTTTTATCAAGGCTACTTCATCAATTACACCACCACGTGCAGCATTAATGATGCCCACACCATCTTTCATTTGTTCAAACTGTTTTTCACCAATTACATAATCTTCCTGTGCTGGAACATGTAAAGTGATAAAATCGGAATGTTTTATAACATCTTTCATAGGTTCGGTTTCAATTTCTACATTGATAAACTGACCATTATAGAATTCAACCTTAATATCTGCCTTACCAACAAACTTATCTGTAGCAACAACCTTCATACCAATACCTAAAGCTATTTTAGCCACTTCACGACCAATACGCCCAAAACCAATAATCCCCAAAGTTTTTCCGCGTAGTTCCACACCTTTAGCATAGTTCTTCTTTAAGGATTTAAACTGGGTATCACCATCCAATGGCATATTTCGGTTGGAATCGTGTAAAAAACGAACACCACCAAATAAGTGAGCAAAAACCAATTCCGCAACAGATTGTGAAGAAGCCGCAGGTGTATTAATGACGTGAATTCCTTTGCTACGTGCATATTCCACATCAATATTATCCATGCCAACACCACCACGACCAATGATTTTTAAAGACTCGCAGTTATCTATAATGTCTTTGCGCACTTTGGTAGCACTACGTACCAACAGTACCGAAATGGCATTCTCATTAATAAAGTTTTCTAATTGCTCTTGGGCAACGGTAGTGGTTAATACCTCAAATCCGCCTGCTTCCAATGCTTCAATACCACTATTTGAAATACCGTCGTTTGCTAATACTTTCATTAAAACTAGATTTTTATATATTATCGTTTTGTTATGCTTTACGCTCCAACTCACTCATGACATCTACCAATACACCTACACTTTCAAGAGGCAGAGCATTGTACATAGATGCTCGGTAACCACCCACGCTACGGTGACCATTTAAACCGTTTATTCCAGCTTCTTTTACCATGGTTTCAAAGGTTTCCTTTAAATCCTCGTTTGCCAAGGTAAAGGTCGCGTTCATGGTTGATCGGTCTTCCTTGGTTGCAAAGCCTTTAAATAATGGGTTTAAATCGATTTCAGAATAAATCAATTGAGCTTTTTTATCATTCTCTTTTTCAATAGCTGCAATACCACCTAAATTCTTAAGCCATTCCATAGTCAACATCGATACATAAACGGCAAACACAGGAGGCGTGTTGAACATACTACTTTTGCTAATGTGTACTTTATAATCCATCATCGATGGAATCTTACGCGAAACCTTTCCTAGTACATCTTCACGAACCACCACCAAGGTTGTTCCGGCAGGACCCATATTCTTTTGGGCTCCAGCATAAATAATATCAAATTTGCTAAAATCCAATTGACGTGAGAAAATATCACTACTCATGTCACAAACCATTGGAATCTCACAATCTGGAAAACTCTTCATTTGAGTTCCAAAAATGGTATTGTTTGAGGTGCAGTGAAAATAATCGTAGTCTGTTGGTATGTCGTATCCTTTCGGGATATAATTGTAGTTAGCTTCTTTAGAAGACGCTACCTCATAAATATCATCATAAATACGTGCTTCCTTAATGGCCTTATCACTCCAGGTTCCTGTATTTAGATAGCCTGCTCGTTTTTCCAACATGTTTAGGGCTACCATTAAAAATTGAGTGCTGGCACCACCTTGTAAAAACAAGGCTTTATAACCTTTTCCTTCCAATCCCAATAATTCCAGGGCCAAGGCTCGTGCATTTTCCATAACATCCACAAAAGGTTTACTTCTGTGTGAGATTTCTATCAAGGATAGTCCGTTGTCAAAATCCAATATGGCTTCCGAAGCTTTTAGCATCACTTCTTTAGGTAAAATGCAAGGTCCTGCACTAAAATTATGTCTTTTCATGGTGAGTTTTTTAATATGCACAAAGGTGCTAAATTCTTATAAAATAGGCGTTAATAAATTGATAATTTATCAACTATATTTTTAACAAAAATGCAATGGTATCCACACCATCGGCATAGTCCCAAAGCTGCGGATTTTGGGTTTCGCCAAAAGGCACTTCGTTTGGCAAAATATCCTTGGAAACCACACATTGTATCTGGTCCGCATCGGTTTGCAGTTTTTGTTGCAGTTGTTCTAGATTGTCATAGTATTCGTAGAATACGGTAGCAATAGGCGAGGCGTAGCTGGCATCTTCCTTAATCATCAAAAAGCCATTTTCAAGCATGTCAAACTCGCTCATTAAATACACGGCTTTGTTGTAGTCGTAATTGTTGGAATATTTGGTCTGCTCGATGATGGGATGCCAATGATACATGCCTTGAAAGAAACCATCAAAATTGTAATCTTTGGGAACGAATAGTTTCGATACGTTTCTACAGCCCAAACCGTAGTATCTAAAAATATCTTCTGAAAGCTTTTCAAAATCTTCAGGAGTTTCATTACCCGTTAGAATGGCTACCGAATTTCGGTTCTTTCTAATAATGGACGGCTTCCCTCTAAAATAGTATTCAAAATAACGTGCGGTGTTGTCACTACCTGTGGCAATCACGGCATCAAAGTTTTCCAATTTGTCTTTAGTGAATTGAATACAGCCTTTAAATTCGGGTTCTACATATTCCAGATACTTGGTCAAAAAGGGTAGAAGCTGACTATCGTTAGACGATTGCTTTACCAAAACCTGATGGCCCGAAATCAACACGGCCAAAAAATCATGAAAGCCCACCAAAGGAATATTCCCAGCCATAATAATGGCAATCGTTTTAGGTTCTACGCTGTTAAAGTTATATTTTGAAAGCCATTGATTTAGGTTGCTTTCAGTCAGTGCATTAGCCCAGCTATTAAACGCGAATACGATATTGTCTGTATTAAACCAACCGTTGTGTTCTTCGGCGAGTTTTATTTGGTGCTTAAAACCATCAAAAAAGAGATCGTTGTACAACACATGCTCATTTTTAGTAAAATTAGGTTGACTAAATTGCCTTAAAAAATCACCTAATTTCGCAAATGCATCAATTCTTTTTTGTAAATCCATAGTTCATTTGGTTATGAATGGTTTTGGCTTTATTTTTGCAGTCGCAAAAGTACGCAAACTTAAACGAAAAATTACTATGGCAATTATAATAACAGACGAATGTATTAATTGTGGCGCATGCGAGCCGGAATGCCCAAATACGGCTATTTATGAAGGTGCAGACGATTGGCGTTATAACGATGGTACCAGTCTGTCTGGAGATATTGTACTGCCCGACGGAAAAGCCGTAAACGCTGAAGAAGCCCAGGAGCCCATTAGTGACGAGATATACTACATTGTCCCAGATAAGTGTACCGAGTGTAAAGGTTTCCATGAAGAGCCACAATGTGCGGCTGTATGCCCAGTGGACTGCTGTGTACCGGACGACGACCATGTAGAAACCGATGAAGTGCTTTTAGGAAAACAACGCTTTATGCATCCAGAAGATTAATGCGTTTTAGAATAGAATAAAGAAAACCTCAAGTGCAAGCTTGGGGTTTTTTGTTGCTCAAAATTTGAAATTAATAGGTATTAAAACTATTTTTATCAATAGGAGCACAATTCATTTCAGTATAAAATCTACTGTTATAAAAATAATTAAACTTTTGACGCAACCTTTTTTAATAAAACGTATCTACATTAAAAATACCAACACAATGAAATTAAAATTAATGATAATAATCTGCTTGATAACACTGTCAAGTTGCGATGTAGCTCCTGTAGATACCTACGACCCATATTATGTATATGATGGAAGAGGCGGGATAAAATGTAGAGCAAATGGTGAATTATTAAAGCCCAAAGTAAGTTTTAGTGGAACTGGTGCAGCAGCCGATATACAATTTGTCTCTTGGGATAATGAAGATTATTTGAGTATCTATTTTAGAGATGGTGGTCAATCACCCGATTACATTTCTCAATCCATTAGAATCAAAATTACTAATGTCACACCTCAAGATGTGCATGTTGGAGATATTTTCCCTTTAGAAAGCGAACTCGATTCAAACAGTGGAAAATACAGTATTTATAATATAGATTACAATTACGCAACCAACGACCAACATACAGGGCAATTAGAAATCCTCTATCACGACATAGAGAATAGAATTTTAGGCGGATTTTTTGAATATGATGCCATAGATGAAAACGATGTAATTGTAGAAATAAGACATGGACAATTCGACATGAGATACTAATTATACAATAATAACCAATAACTTGCCCCGACCTTAAGCATCGGAAAAATAACCTCAAGTATTTGCTTGAGGTTTTTATATAAAGGCTTTAATAAAATATTTCCCATAAAATCCAGCAACAACCTCATTATAAACGAATAAACAAACCCACCTACAAAAACAACACCTGTAATAGTAAATGTGTTTCAGTATAAAAATATCATGTATCTTGTTGGTTGCAACCATTTACAAAATATTGAATGAACAAAGTTCTAACACTACTATTGGTTTTAAACGTTTACTTTGGTAAAGCCCAAAATAATTCCACTGCTACAATAGCGTTTACTTCAGATTTAGAAAAATTTGAAAACCTTTCAGCATTTAAAGAAGTCTTAAAAGATGTAGAAATAATAGCGCTTGGTGAAAACACCCACGGACTTGGGGAAGTATTTGCAGCCAAAACAGAATTGGTTAAATTCTTACATCAAGAACTCGGTTTCGATTTAGTGCTTTTTGAATCTGGATATGGAGATGCGGCATTGGCTTGGGAGCAAATAGATTCCCTTTCGTCTAGAGAATTTACAAGTGTGTTTAGCTCAAATTTTTATTATAATTCGCAAGAAATTGAAGACCTTGTAAGCTATTCAAAATCACATAACGGAGCATTAAAAATCCAAGGGTTAGATTGCCAACCACAGCAAAACTACCTTGTAAAACGCATGAGTGATATAGTTCAACAGCTGGATTCCCTATTTGCTAAATCAGTTCCGTTGGAAATGAGAAGTTTCAACAACTTATATCAATATGAAAACGACAAGGACACTATAGCATTCAACAAGCAACGAGATAGGTTTGTTGATTTTTTAAATAACTACAATGCCTTTTTGGATAACAATTTAACCAACTTATTAAAATCTGGCACAACAAAAAATGAAATCAGTGCCTTAAAAAAATCGAATGAGATTTTTATAGATACCTATTCAAAAATCAATATGGGCGAATTAATGAGCTGGCCAGTAACCGCTAACATTAGGGACAAATCACTTTTTGAAACCGTAAAATGGTTCAAAGAAAATAATCCCGAATCTAAAATCATCATTTGGGCACAAAACAGTCACATTGAAAACAAGTCAAAGCCCAATTACAATGTAAACTGGATGGGGCATTATCTTAAAAATACGTTCGGCAACAAATACTATTCAATGGGAGCTGTTGTTTATAGTGGTAAAAACCAGAACTACAATAACTCGTTTGATTTTGAACATAAAGACCCCAATTATCTGGCATACCACCTTAACCAATTTCAAAAAGAAAAATACGTACTGGACTTAAAAAACCATACAAAAAACGATTTCACCAATCAATTGCTACTAGGTATGGAAAATGGTGGAAGTACCGCCGAGTTTATTGCAAAAGACAGGTTTGACGGTTTACTATTCATTAAGTATAGCAACATTCCAAAGCTGATTAAAAAACAATAAATATTTTTCCTAAATTAAACAACATCCTTCTTAATATAAAATAAACAAACCAGCAAATCAACACCTGTCCTGTTCAATCCCGACAGCCATCATTCAGCAACATTATTATTTCATTTTTCTAAACAAAATAAATTTATCCTAAAAAAACTCTTCGTATTAAAAATAATAATAAAGGTGATGACATTTTAAAAATCAATCGATGTAATAGAGAAAATGTTAAATAAAAACCACTATTATGAAAAATCACACCCCTTTATTAATCATCTTATTATTACTTTTTACCGCCTGTTCAAACAATGACGATAATCCAAACAATACTGCACCAGGTATTTTCTCCGCTAACACTGTAGAAATAAGATTTGACGGCGCAACTATTGAATGGACAGAATCTAACGATCCTGATGGAGATGAAGTAACTTATGCCATTATATTAGACGGACAAGAAATAGCTTCAGGAGGTACTTCCTTAAGCTACAGTTTTTCAGGTTTAGAACCAGAAACACTTTATGAGGGCTATGTAGAAGCAAGAGATGGTAATGGTGGTACTTCACAAGCGCCATATTTTTTTACTACGCAACCAGAAGTAATCATTTTTGAGGTAAATATAGAATGTAGATGGTGGGAAGGTGCAGGTGGTTATGGTATTGTTAATTATTTTGAAATTAATGCTGTAGAGGACGCCGTTAGCTATCATGTAGAAATATTGGAATACAGTCCAGACCCTATACCTTCTAATGTTGGAAGAACATATTCTTGGACACCAGATTCAACTTTACCTACAGGCAATAATGTTGGATCAGGCGCCAGCCATCTTACAGAATACACACCAGGCGTTTACCATGCCAATACCAGTACTGGAAGCGGTTCCTTAATTTACCTTGATGAGGCCATAGGCAATTGTGAAGCCGTTACTGCTACAGCCAGAGTGACCATAATTGTAGGCGAATAAGATTAAATTAAAGATTGTTTTACAATCTTTCTTTAGTAGGCTTTTTTAGGTAGAATTATAATTACATCTACTTAAGAAAGCCTATTTTATTGTAGGCTAACGACTCTTATTTAAAAATTAAAAACGATTTCACCAATCAATTGCTATTAGGTATGGAAAATGGTGGAAGCACCGCCGAGTTCATTGCAAAAGACAGGTTTGACGGTTTACTATTCATTAAGTATAGCAACATTCCAAAGCTGATAAAAAAACAATAAAATCTTTTTCCTAAATTAGACAACAAACTCATTATGAACAAATAAACAAATCCACACCATCAACAGAAAACCAACCAACCCATGATTAAGTTCTTTCATTATCGAAACGCAATTTTGCATTTGCAAAATCAAAGGTCTAGCAGACCTTTGGTGGAGATAGCCGCTTGCGGAAAGTTCAAAATTAAAATGTGTGAAATATGATTAAATTCTTTAGAAACATCCGTAGAACACTCCTTGGTGAAGGTAAAACTAGTAAATATCTAAAATACGCCATTGGCGAAATCATTCTGGTGGTTATCGGTATTCTCATTGCGCTACAAATCAACAATTGGAATGAAAGAAGAAAAACAACAAACCAATTGCAAGGTTATTTAAATAGTATCAGTAAAAATATACAAAAGGATACTATTGAAATTAATCAAATTAAAAGTTTAAGAAAACGCCACAATAGTGCTGCAATAGATTATGTAAAATACACTTACACAGATACGATGCCAATGCAATTAGTTCCTGAAATTGGTCGCATACTAGGTGAGCAATACTTAAATGTAAATCAAACAGGTTTTGAGGCCCTTAAAAATTCTGGATACATCGCAAATCTTCAAGGCACAGAACTAGAAGATGCTATTTATGATTATTACTCATACTACGACGAAATACACGAAAGCGAG
This sequence comes from Bacteroidia bacterium, assembly GCA_030425285.1. GTDB lineage: Bacteria > Bacteroidota > Bacteroidia > Flavobacteriales > Flavobacteriaceae > Hanstruepera. Next base: position 99,100 of record JAUIAY010000002.1, on the reverse strand, counting down.
ATAAGCTTAAACAATTTTATAGAAAATATGGAAGCAGGACTTTACAACGAAAAGTATGAGGATGTAGCTATTGTTTACAAAGTATTTTCTAACTCAAAACCACCAAATGCGTTTTCTATAGAAGATCAGCAAAAAGCATTACACCAAATTTATAAAAACTCTAAAATGCATGGTATAATGCAACGAGTAGCTTCTGAAAAATACTTTTTTGTCTATGATAGCCTAAAATTAAAAGGACAAAAAATCATAAACCTCATTAAAAAAAGAGTTAACCCATGATAAAATTCTTTAGAAAGATTAGACAAAATTTACTATCAGAAGGTAAAACAGGTAAATACCTAAAATATGCCATTGGCGAAATCATTCTGGTGGTTATTGGTATTCTAATTGCCCTTCAGATTAATAATTGGAATGAGACTAGACAAACTAGAAAAGTTGAAAAAGAAATTCTGAATGTATTACTGGAAGATTTAAACTCTGCAAAAGCGTTTTCAGCGCAATACATTAAAAGTGAGCAAAGTTATCTTGATGTTATTCAAACGGTATTACATAATGATTCCATAAAAACAATCTTAAATAATAATGATAGAACGATAGAATATTTTAACAAAGCGTTTTGGGACTTCGAAATAAAAATCCCTGTAATTAATACGTACTCCGATTTAAAAAATGCAGGAAAAATTGCCATTGTTCAAAACGATTCTATTCGAGACCGATTAAGCATTTTAGAGGCTAATATTTATAATTTAGATAAGTTAATACAAGATAGGATGAATGTTCATCAAATCAGGATTGATGAAATATGCGTGGAAAATGTTAATTTTCTTCAACTTTTAAAATTTAAAATGCCTGATTATAATATTTCATTAGGTGCCCAAAACGACTATATCGAAATTATGGCACAACCAAAAGTGCGCAACTTAATGGGAATTAAAGCTGTTCTGACGAATGAAGCATTAGGATATAGAAAAAATCTTCACAATGAAATAGTATCTATTATTCAGTTGATAAAGACTGAACTAAATGAAAGTCAATATTAATAAGCATAACCAACTATTCCATGATAAAATTCTTCAGAAAGATTAGACAAAATTTACTATCAGAAGGTAAAACTGGTAAATATCTAAAATACGCCATTGGCGAAATCATTCTAGTGGTTATAGGTATTCTAATTGCCTTACAAATAAACAACTGGAATGAAAACCGAAAAAACAGGATAACAGAAGCAGACTACTACTGTAGAATTTTAGATGATTTTGAACTTAATGAAAAATTAATTGATGAAACTTCTGAACAGATAAGCAACAAAATAAAGCTTGCTAAAGAGTTGCTATTAGATTTAAACACCATACCCAATAACAGAAGTGACATACTTGATAAATTTGTATTGGCCTTAAGGCAGGACGTTTTTGTACCCAGCAATATTGCCTTTGAAGAGATCACGTCCTCTGGACAATTAAAGCTATTAACAGATTTAGAACTAAAAAATAGACTGATTCAGCATAGTACATTTTTGAACAACATTTTAAATCTACTTCAAGAAAATAGGAATGTCATTATTAACGGTATGAGTGATTTTGAGTTGAAGACTGAATTTGGATTTCAAGATCTTGATTATCTAAAGCGAGAGCTTGATGAAAAACATATTGCCCTTTTACCAAAAAATAATTGGACAAATGATCCTAATAATCCCATATTTATAAAGTTTCAGGACAATCTTGTTTTGTTTATAGGTATGCTGATTAGACAGAAACACCATTTGTCTAATTTAAAAACCGAAATGCAAGAACCTTTAAAACTATTAAAAGCCAAAAAGTGTCAATAGCAAAAGTAAAACCAATCCATGATTAAATTCTTCCGTCATCTACGTCACTCACTAATCAACCAAAACAAAATGGGTAAATACCTTAAATACGCCATTGGCGAAATCATCCTAGTAATGATTGGCATTCTTTTAGCACTTCAGGTAAATGACTGGAATACCAAGCGATTATTAAAGTCCAAAGAGCAGGTCTATTTAAAACAAATTAGAATTAGCTTAAACAATGATTTAGAAAGCATAAAAGAAGTAAAAGAATTTAATGCTGAAAAAGCTTTTTACATAGACACAACCTATATAGTATTAGAACAGTCTTCTAACCCTGAAAAGTATATACCTGTAATTACTGATTATATGTATGTAATGGCTGAATTTAATGTTTTTGAACCTAACAATATTGCTTTTGAAAATATGATAGCTTCAGAAAATATTGACCTTATTACTAATATGGAGTTAAGAAAAAACCTTTCACTATACTATAAAAGAGATTTTGAGAATAGTACCCAAGAGCGTATTAAAGAGCAAACGCGCAAATTTGTAGATTTTATCATGCCTAAAATAACCAGCAGACAATTTGTAAAAGAATTGACGAAACACGATTCTCATTTACCCGATATTTCAGAGACTAACATACATGGTGATTCGCAAGTTTATTCTCATCTTCTAATTATGATTGCAAATATGGATGGTCAAAATGAACTTTTAGATACTACTACTGAAGAAATAAAACATTTACTAGATTTAATTGATAATAATCTAAAATCATAAGCATGATTAAATTCTTCAGACACATACGTTACAACCTTATGAGTGAAAACAAAACAGGCAAGTACCTAAAATATGCCATTGGCGAAATTTTTCTTGTTGTTATAGGGATTTTAATTGCTTTACAAGTTAGTAACTGGAACAAACAGCGGGTTGATACCCTTTCTGAACAAGAGGTCTTATTTGATTTAAACAACGAGATAAAATCTAACATCAAGGAATTAGAAATGATAATAGACGAGCATAAAAAATCGTTGGCTGCAGGCAATGAAATAATGTCTATGATAATTGATTCCAGTAAACTAAAAAGCATATCAAACGATAGTTTGAATTCCATTTTAATAAGCATGAACTATAACTATACCTATGACCCCAAACTGGGCATTTTGAATTCCGTAATAAATTCAGGAAGAATCAATCTCATTCAGAATAAGGAAATAAGGTATATGTTATCTTCAATTAACGAATCTATTATTGATGCAAAAGAATCTACACAGGTTATAGAAAAAATTAGATCCGAATATTATTGGCCAATGATAGCTTCAAAAAGAGCCATTATTTATAACAAAAAAGTCTCTTCAGCTAATAAAGAATCATTTCAAAATCCTGAATTTATTTGGTGGGTGAATTTCATTACAGTAGTAAGGCAAGAAGGTTTAGATGAAGAGAATGAATTGTTGAAATTTCTTAATAACATCGCTGTTCTAATAGAATCGGAAATAATAAACTAACCAACCCATGATAAAATTCTTTAGAAATACAAAACGGTCATGTCGAGCGGAGTCGAGGAATGTCAGGTCGAACGCAGTCGGGGAATGTCAGGTCGAGCGGAGTCGAGACCTCAATAATAAAACTACACAATGAAATTATACTATGTTTATATACTGCTTTGTTCTGATGGATTAACATACACTGGAATCACCAATAATTTATCAAGACGAATGGAAGAACACAATAAGGGCTTAAACAAAACATGCTTTACATATAAAAGGAGGCCTTTAAAGCTCATTTTTAATCAAGAGTTCAATGATGTTGAGCAAGCTATCTTTTTTGAAAAGAAAATTAAAAAATGGAGCGCAAAAAAGAAATTGGCTTTAGCAAATAAAGAGTACGATTTATTACAATTATTAGCACAATGCCGAAATGAAACACATTCTAAATACTTAAATAGCAAAATAGGTCTCGACTCCGCTCGACCTGACAAACACTGTTAATATGATTAAGTTTTTCAGACACATACGTTACAACCTTATGAGTGAAAACAAAACAGGCAAGTACCTAAAATATGCCATTGGCGAAATCATTCTAGTAGTTATCGGTATTCTAATTGCCCTACAAATCAACAACTGGAACGAAAACCGAAAAGTAAAAATCAGAGAAGCACAAATTTACAACGAACTAAAAAACGACTTACTACAAACCAAAACTGATATTGAAGAAACCATTGCAAAGCATAAAGAAGTACTAAAATCAAATCAAAAATTAATATTTCATATTCATGATAAAAAGCCATACTCCGATACCGTTTATAAATTATTTACAGATGCCAGTGACGACTTTCAGATAATCCCCAAAACAAGTGCCTTTGAAAACCTAAAGAACATGGGCTTGAACACCTTGTCTAATGACAGCCTGCGCATTGCCATCACCAATCTATTTCAACTGGACCTCAAACGCTTGGAAAATGAACTGGAAATGAAAAACACCAATTTCGATTTTAGAAATAGCCTATATCCGTTTCAGGACAAATATCTATTTGCCGATACTGCCGACACCATGCACTTAAGCTTTAAACACACCGATACTATCATGGTCTACAAATTAAAAGTAAAAAACTATGAGCAGTTTTTAAATGATAACGACCTCCTAAAAACCCTACAGGTCATTCTATTTACCCGAAGCTTAAAAGTCAATGAAGAAGTAAACACCATCCAAAAAATAGACGCAGTCATAAAAAGAATAGACGAGGAGCTGAATGTAAACAAAAAATAACCAAATCACCTATCCTGATAACCACCCATTTGTCGTGCTTAATTTGTTTTAAACTGCTAAACAATACTGGTTTCCAATTATTTAACTAACTTTAGTGGAGTAAACACAATGGTGTTTATCTAAACGTTGTAAGCAATTTAAAAGTAACTCTTATGAAAAAAATCGTAATCTTATTAATTGTGCTAGGAGGGTTTAACACAATCAATTCGCAGAACATTTCTCAACAAGACAGTTTAGAAATCACAAAAAAGATTGATGACTGGAATCAAGCTTGGAAAATTAAAGATGCAAGTTTAGCAGCAAAATGGTATTCTAATGATGCCGATTTCACAAATGCTTTTGGATTTAGTATGGTTGGAAAAAAAAATATTGAATCCTACTTGTCAAGAGTATTTAAAATGAATTTTGTAATGGCAGGTAAGTCAGAACAAACTTCAATGAAACTAAAGTTTATCACGCAAAACACCATACTCGTTATTTCTACAATAGAAAGAAAAGGACAAAAATTAAGTGATGGGGAAGAACTAGGGGCACGCCAAACTACACATCATAGGCTATTTTATAAAAAAGATAATTGGGAAATTGTTGGGCACTTAATTTCTGATGCACGCAGTATTGAAACTAATAAACACTAAAACTAGCAAGAACACACAATCAACTATCCCGATAACCACAAACTTGTCATGCTGAACGGACGTTGAGGTGTCACATTGAGCCTGTCGAAATGCTCTCGAAACGTGATTCAGCATCTCACAGTCAACAAGCAAACAAACATATTACTTCCGTCTTCATCATCAGTCTCCCGTCATAAACCAATAAACAAATCAACACACTCCCGTCTCCCGTCTTCGGTCTTCACCACCCCACAGAAAACTAAACTTTTTGTTTCCACTAACGTTAACTATAATTATATTTGCACCCTGTTAAACGCATGATGTAGTCGTTTACTTGTCACCTTGAGCGTAGTCGAAAGGTCTCTAAAAATTCCCGTTATTTATCGGGATATGATGTTTAATTAAAAAAGATTCCCGTTTTCACGGGAAATAGATATGAAAGCAGGTATTGTCGGGTTACCAAACGTGGGAAAGTCCACATTGTTCAATTGTTTAAGCAATGCCAAAGCGCAAAGTGCCAACTTTCCGTTTTGTACCATTGAGCCTAATATTGGTGTGGTAAACGTACCAGACCCCAGACTTCAAAAACTTGAAGAACTGGTAAAACCAGAGCGTGTAATTCCTGCAACCGTAGAGATTGTTGATATTGCCGGTTTGGTAAAAGGTGCCAGCAAAGGCGAGGGGCTGGGCAACCAGTTCTTGGCAAACATCCGCGAAACCGATGCCATTCTACACGTGTTGCGTTGCTTTGATAACGACAATATTGTGCATGTAGATGGTAGCGTAAACCCGATACGCGACAAAGAAACCATTGATATGGAATTGCAGTTAAAGGACTTGGAAACCGTAGATAAGAAATTAGACAAGGTAAAACGTGCTGCCAAAACAGGCAATAAAGATGCCCAAAAGGAAGAAGCGGTGTTGTTACAAATTAAAGCAGGTTTAGAAGCAGGGAAATCGGTTCGTTCATTAGAGTTTTCAGAAGATGATGATAGAGACTTTGTAAAACCAGCACAGTTCATCACCGATAAGCCCGTTATGTACGTGTGTAATGTAGACGAAGGTTCGGCCGTGTCTGGCAACAGCTATGTAGAAACCGTTCGCGAAGCCGTTAAGGACGAGCAAGCTGAAGTATTGGTGTTGGCCGTTGGTACTGAAGCCGATATTAATGAATTGGACGATTACGAAGAGCGCCAAATGTTTTTAGCCGATATTGGATTAGATGAACCTGGTTCAGCCAAATTGATACGTGGTGCCTATAAACTATTGAATCAGCAAACCTATTTCACGGCAGGTGTGAAGGAAGTCCGCGCCTGGACGGTTGATGTGGGAGCCACAGCACCACAGGCAGCAGGCGTTATCCACACCGATTTTGAAAAAGGCTTTATTCGTGCCGAAGTGATTGCCTATAATGATTACGTACAATACGGTAGCGAGAGCAAAGTAAAAGAAGCGGGTAAAATGCGCGTAGAAGGAAAAAATTACATCACAAAAGATGGCGATGTGATGCATTTTCTGTTTAACGTGTAGCAAAATATGCTAATTACTACCGTTAAATCAAGTAAGATTTCATGGATTAAAAATTTAAATGAAGCCAACAAAGCTCCAGTTATTGGGTCTTTGTTTTTGGCTTGTATTTTTATGTTTCCAACACTTATTTTGCAGTATTTCGTCGAATTAATTTTCGGAGATGACCCTTTATTTGATTTATCGTTTGTCTTTTTTTTGAATACATTTTTTATTCATCTATTCTTAAAAATTGTTTTTGACATTACTGTAAAGTTTTTTTTTCATTTCATCATTAATATGGTTCGCTCTATTGATGGTTTTTCACTTTTTTAATGAAAAAGAATTATTGCTTCAATATTTTTAATTGAAAAGTGATTTTGTCAACAAAACTCTAGCTTTCATTGTTAATTACTTTACGGTTTTGCGGTTTCATTTTTTAAAGTGAAAATGTATATTAGCAACGTCTCAAAAAAATCTGCATCACAATGGCCCAAGAAACCAAATATACTGAAGAAAATATACGCTCACTCGACTGGAAGGAACACATCCGTATGCGTCCCGGTATGTATATCGGGAAACTGGGTGATGGCTCTTCGGCTGATGATGGTATTTACATTCTTCTAAAAGAGGTTCTGGACAACTCCATTGACGAATACGTGATGGGAGCAGGGAAGACCATTGAGATTTCAGTACATGGCAACAAAGTCACCGTTCGTGATTATGGTCGTGGTATTCCTTTAGGGAAGGTTGTAGATGTGGTGTCTAAAATGAACACGGGTGGTAAGTACGACAGTAAGGCTTTTAAAAAGTCAGTTGGGCTTAACGGTGTTGGTACCAAAGCGGTGAATGCCCTTTCCAGTTATTTTAGAGTAGAATCAACAAGAGACAACAAATCAGCTTCTGCGGAATTTGAACAAGGGAATCTGACTAACGAAGAACTGTTGGAAGATACATCCAGAAGAAAAGGAACCAAGGTATCTTTTGTTCCAGATGATAGCATCTTTAAAAACTACAAATACCGTAGTGAGTATGTCGTAAAAATGCTCAAGAACTATGTGTATTTGAACCCAGGTTTGACTATTGTGTTCAATGGTGAAAAGTATTACAGTGAAAACGGTCTGAAGGATTTATTGAGTGAAAACATCAAGGAAACCGATTTGCTGTATCCTATTGTGCATTTAAAGGGTGACGATATTGAAGTAGCTCTAACACACAGTAAAACACAGTATTCTGAAGAGTATCATTCCTTTGTAAATGGTCAGAACACCACACAAGGAGGTACGCATTTAGCAGCCTTTCGTGAAGCTTTGGTAAAAACCATTCGTGAATTCTACGGAAAGAATTACGATGCGTCTGATGTTCGTAAATCGGTAGTTGCAGCTGTTTCCATTAAAGTGATGGAACCCGTTTTTGAAAGTCAGACCAAAACCAAGTTAGGTTCCACCGATATGGGTGGCGATTTACCAACGGTGCGTACCTACATAAACGATTTTGTAAAAACATACCTAGATAACTATCTACACAAAAACCCAGATACCGCAGAAAAGATTCAGCGTAAAATTTTACAAGCTGAACGTGAGCGTAAGGAATTATCAGGTATTAGAAAGTTAGCAAAAGACAGAGCTAAAAAAGCCAGCCTTCACAATAAAAAATTAAGAGATTGCCGTGTGCATTTTGGCGATACCAAAAACGAACGCAATCTCGAAACTACCTTGTTCATCACCGAGGGTGATTCGGCTTCTGGTAGTATCACCAAGTCTCGCGATGTGAACACGCAAGCGGTATTTAGTTTAAAAGGAAAGCCTTTAAACTGTTACGGGTTGAGCAAGAAAATTGTGTATGAAAATGAAGAGTTCAATTTATTGCAAGCCGCATTAAACATTGAAGAATCTTTGGAAGATTTGCGTTACAACAACGTTGTTATCGCTACCGATGCCGATGTGGATGGTATGCACATTCGACTCCTGTTGATTACCTTCTTCTTGCAGTTCTTCCCAGAGTTAATAAAAGAAGGGCATTTATACATTTTACAAACGCCTTTGTTTAGAGTCCGTAACAAAAAGAAAACTATTTATTGTTACACCGACGAAGAACGTGTTAATGCCATAGATGAGTTAAAGCCTAAACCAGAAATCACCCGATTTAAAGGATTGGGTGAAATATCTCCAGATGAGTTTAAGCATTTTATAGGCGAAGATATCCGTCTTGACCCTGTGATGTTAGATGAAGAGATGTCCATTGAAGAGTTGTTGTCATTCTACATGGGTAAAAACACACCAGACAGACAGGAGTTCATTATCAATAATCTAAAAGTTGAACTGGATTTAGTAGACGAAGCTTCATGAGAACCAATAACGAAAAAGTAAAAGGCGTTATTATTGGCGTGTATTTCATCATGATAGTCTTGGCTATCACGTCCATCTTTGTATTCAATGCCGTTACGGGAATGGAGGTTAATCCGTTAATTCTATTTTTGGTGGTTGTTGGTATTTTCGGCTTGTTGTTTTTCTTGGTACACAGGGTTGCCAAATACTTTGAATATGATAGTGACGGTGCCAAATTGATAGTCATCAACAAAGGCTTATTGTTGTCTGAACGATTCAACTACCGCCAGCAAAAGTTGGAATGTGATAAGTCTGAATTGGTTGGCTTTAAAATGTACAACTTTTTCATCTACAGGGAATTGGTACTATTGATTAAATGGGACGGTCATGAGACTATAAAGAGATATCGCTTTAACATCACTTTGGTGGCCAAGAAAAAGCGCAAATACATGAAGCAGTCATTGAGCAAAATGGTTAAATTAAATAAAAGAGCAAATAGTTAATGAGCGAAGAGAACGACGATTTGTTAAATGAACAGGAAGAAAATAACGAAACCATTACCAGGGTTACTGGTATGTACAAAGATTGGTTTCTGGATTATGCATCATATGTAATTTTAGAACGAGCTGTCCCTGCTATTGAAGACGGATTCAAACCCGTACAACGTAGGATTATGCATTCTATGAAAGACTTGGATGATGGACGTTACAACAAGGTAGCGAATATCGTTGGTCATACCATGCAGTACCATCCACATGGTGATGCCAGTATTGCCGACGCTATGGTTCAGATTGGCCAAAAAGATTTATTAATTGATACTCAAGGTAACTGGGGAAATATATTGACTGGCGATAGTGCAGCTGCTTCACGTTACATTGAAGCCAGACTATCCAAGTTTGCGTTAGACGTTGTTTACAATCCTAAAATAACTGAATGGCAAGCATCCTATGATGGTAGACGTAAAGAACCGGTAAATTTACCTGTCATGTTTCCATTACTCCTTGCACAAGGAGGTGAAGGTATTGCAGTAGGTCTTTCAACTAAAATCTTACCTCACAACTTTATTGAGTTGATTGATGCTTCAATTAAACACTTACAAGGTAAGCGTTTTAAACTGGTTCCCGATTTCCCAACCGCTGGTATTGCTGATTTCACGGATTATAAAGATGGTATGCGAGGTGGACGTGTGCGTATTCGTGCCAAGATTTCGCAGCTTGATAAGAATACATTGGTCATTACCGAAATTCCGTTTGCAACTAATACATCGTCTTTAATTGATTCCATTCTTAAAGCCAATGACAAAGGCAAAATTAAAATCAAAAAAATTGAAGATAACACGGCTGCCGATGTAGAGATTTTGGTGCATTTACCTTCAGGTATTTCACCTGACAAAACCATTGATGCTTTGTATGCTTTTACCAATTGTGAAACATCCATTTCGCCTTTAGGTTGTGTAATTGAAGACAACAAACCATTGTTTATTGGTGTTTCTGAAATGTTACGTCGCTCTACCGATAATACCGTTCAGCTTTTAAAGAGTGAGTTGGAGATTAAATTAGGTGAGTTTGAAGAACAATGGCATTTTGCATCATTGGAGCGTATTTTCATTGAAAACAGAATTTACCGCGATATTGAAGAAGAAGAAACCTGGGAAGGCGTTATTCAAGCTATCGATAAAGGTTTGCAACCACATATCAAGCATTTAAAGCGTGCCATAACCGAAGAAGACATTGTGCGTTTAACCGAAATCCGAATCAAGCGTATTTCAAAGTTTGATATTGATAAAGCCCAACAAAAGATTGATGCTCTGGAAGATCAAATAGCGGAGGTGAAGCATCATTTGGCTAATTTGATTGAATATGCTATTGCTTATTTTGAGCGTCTTAAAAAAGAATATGGTGAAGGTAAAGAGCGTAAGACCGAAATCCGCACTTTTGATGATGTAGATGCTACCAAAGTGGTTATTAGGAACACCAAACTCTATGTCAATAGGGAAGAGGGCTTTGTGGGTACTTCGCTTCGTAAAGATGAATATGTCTGTGATTGTAGTGATATTGATGATATCATTGTATTTACGAGAGAAGGTATCATGATGGTGACCAAAGTGGATAGCAAAACATTCATTGGTAAGGATATTATTCATGTAGCAGTCTTCAAGAAAAAAGACAAGCGTACCATTTACAATATGATGTATCGTGATGGTAAAGGTGGTCCAACCTATGTGAAGCGTTTTGCCGTGACCTCCATTACCAGAGATCGTGAGTACGACTTGACCAATGGTAATAAGAATTCAGTAGTATGGTATTTTTCTGCTAATCCAAATGGAGAGGCTGAAGTGGTGACTATTTTCTTAAGACAGGTAGGTAGTATCAAAAAACTGAAATGGGATATTGACTTTGCTGAAATCCTGATAAAAGGCCGTGCTTCCAAAGGTAATTTAGTTACTAAATATGCCGTTAAGAAAATTGAACTAAAGGAAAAGGGTGTTTCTACTCTAAAGCCTAGAAAGATTTGGTTTGATGATACCGTTCAACGTTTGAATGTAGATGGTAGAGGGGAATTGGTAGGTGAATTTAGAGGTGAAGACCGCATTTTAATTATCAGACAGTCTGGTATTGTAAAAACCATTATACCAGAGGTGACCACTCATTTTGATGAAGATATGATTGTCATGGAAAAATGGATTCCTAAAAAACCTATTTCAGCCATTTACTACGATGGAGAAAAAGAGCGTTATTTTGTAAAGCGTTTCTTGGTGGAAAACGAAGGCAAGGAAGAGAATTTCATTTCTGACCACCCCAATTCACAACTAGAAATCGTTTCAACCGATTGGCGTCCTATGGCAGAAGTTGAGTTTACCAAAGAGCGTGGCAAAGACCGGAAGGACAACATGGAAGTGAATTTAGAAGAATTTATTGCTATAAAAGGTATTGGTGCACTTGGTAATCAGTTGACCAAGGAAAAAATAAACCAAGTAAGTCTGTTGGAATCATTGCCTTATGATGCTCCTGAAGAAGTGCCTGCCGAAGAAATTGAAGTTGTTGATGAAACAGATGTTTCAGAAGAAACTACAGAGGAATCTAAACCAGAACCGACAACAAAATCTGAATCAGACGAAAACGAAGAGCCACCTGCTTCATTAGATGATAAAGGACAAACGTCTTTGTTTTAATTCTCTTTCTGCTTACAGATAAACCGAAATGGTCATAACTGCGAGTGTGAAAATAACTAAAATGATGAACAGAGGCATGACAAACTTCAACCATTTGTCATAGCCAATTTTAGCGATGGCCAAGGATGGTAAAATGAGTCCTGTTGGGCTAATAAAATACAATAAGCCCATACCATACTGATAGGCATTTACAACAATTTCCCTACCAACACCAACCGTATCGGCTAAAGGTGCCATAATTGGCATGGTTAACACAGCCATACCAGATGAACTTGGAATAAAGAAGGAGAGACCAGCATAGGTAACTGTCATAACACTAGCAAACAGTCCTTTATTCATACCTGATGTGATATCACTTGCATAATAAAGCATGGTGTCACTAATCAATCCGTCAGACATAATTACGGTTACACCACGTGCAATACCAATAATTAAAGCGACTCCCAATAAATCGCCAGCGCCTTTTACAAATACTTCAATAAACTTACCTTCATGAATTTTAGTGATAAAACCAATGATAATCGCTCCCACTAAAAATGTAGTCGTCATTTCTAAAAACCACCAGCCTAAAACCGAAACACCAATAATCATCACAATAAAACAAGCGGAAAACACCAATAAGGCTAATCGTAAACGCCAATTAAATGCGGTTACCTTAACATTTTCTTGATGGAATAAGCTTTCTATTTCTGTTTTCTGACTAAAAACAATAGATTTTGAAGGGTCTTTTTTTACTTTATTGGCATAGCGTATAAGATAAATAATACTAATGAGTAAGGTCATGCCCAGCATAATAGCTCGACCTGTTAACCCAGTTGTCCAATTGATTCCAGCGGCATCAGAAGCAATAATGGTACTAAACGGATTGATAGTTGAACACATGGTTCCTATAGATGATCCTATAAAAATACAGGCAATAGCAACTAAAGCATCGTATTTAGCAGCTAAAAATACTGGAATTAAAATAGGGAAGAAAGCTATGGTTTCTTCTGCAAAACCAAAAGTAGTTCCGCCTGCAGCTACTAAAAGAGTAACCAATATAATGAGTATAAATTCACGCCCATGAAGAGTTTTAGCCAACCAAGCAATACCAGCATCAAAGGCTCCAGAATGATTCATAATACCAATTAAACCGCCAATAATAAGTACCAGAAAAATGATATCTGCTGCATCAATAATCCCTTTGATTGGAGATTTTAAAAAAGCGACTAACCCTTGAGGTTGTGCCTTTAAAGTTGTGTAAGTATTCGGAATATTAATGGCTTTGTAAATATCTCCATTTGTGAATTTTTCCAAAGGAATAATAACTTCTAGGTTTTCTAGCGTAGCTTGAGTAGCTGGTAAGTTTTCTGTAGAATCTTCACTAGTTCTAATAAAGGTATTTGAAGCACTATCATAGAGTAGCGTATCATATTTGCCGGCAGGGACAAAAAACGTTAAGATAGCCACCAAGCCAGCAATAATCAATAAAATGGTCTGAGCCGAAGGGAATTTTAGTTTTTTCAAAGGAGTTAGTTTTAATAAAACTAAAGATAGTATTAATTTAGAAGTCTCTAAAAATTCACTTAAAAAAATGCAGGTCAATATACACGAGAGTTGGAAACCTTTTTTAAAAGCAGAATTTGCGAAGCCTTACTTTTCTGATTTAGTAAGTTTTGTCAAAAATGAATATCGCAATCACATATGCTATCCACCAGGAAAGCAAATTTTTAATGCTTTTGAACATTGCCATTTTGACGATCTTAAGGTTGTGATTATTGGTCAAGACCCTTACCATGGTCCTAATCAGGCTAACGGTTTGTGCTTTAGTGTCGCTGACGGTATTGCACATCCACCATCCCTAATAAATATCTTCAAGGAAATTGAACAGGATTTACAGGTTCCTTATCCTACGAGTGGTAATTTAGAACGCTGGGCAGATCAAGGTGTCCTATTATTGAACGCCACGTTAACAGTAAGAGCTCATCAGGCTGGAAGCCATCAAAACAAGGGCTGGGAAACCTTTACAGATTCCGTGATTAAAATAATCAGTGATAATAAAAAGGATGTAGTTTTTTTACTTTGGGGAGGCTATGCTAAAAGAAAATCTAAATTGATAAATGACAAGAAACATCATGTGCTTCAATCGGGACATCCATCACCATTAAGTGCCAATAGAGGATATTGGTTTGGAAACAAACACTTCAGTAAAACTAACTCCCTGTTGGAGCAAGCTGGGTTGAAGTCTGTTGCTTGGTAGTGTTTTTTGTAACAACAAATGTAGGTTTCTGGTCAATAGATTTAACCCGTTTTGTTGTTTTGTTACAACTAAAAATAAGTAATAAAAAATTGATGGCAATTAAAACTGATAGTACTAGAATTACTGTTAATAGCATAAGTAATTTTGGGTTTTTTGTCTCTCTATAAAAACAAATATAAACTTTTTGCTTTAAAAATTAAATAAATTTTAACATTTCTAAAACAATAAGCCTTTTTTAACATTATGATTTCTAGTGTTTTCTACTTTTTAAATATTAAATAATCATATTAAAACACCTTATGTATCAAAGCATCATAGTTTGCTACTTCTGGTATAATTTGTAATGCATGTAGTTCTTTTTGGATTCTATTGACGGTTGGCTGTGTCAAGACATCTTGGGACCACTCGGTTAAGGATAGCCACTCCCGAACATCTTCCAATTTCTGTTCGTACCTATTTGAAATAGTCTTGTCAATACTCGGAATACCCTTAAAATCTTCAGTTGTATTATTGATTATATCTAAAATAGTTTTCAAATCGGTTTCATTGTTTTCAATATAATCATTGCTTGCGGCAATAACAAAACAAGGCCAAGGAGAAGGACATTCACCAATACGTCTAAAAACACCTTCGTCTACAATGGGTTTTGTCATGAATTTTTCCCACATAAAATAATCTGCAACACCATTTGTTAAACCTTCAACAGCACCACTTAAATTTTTGATGACTTCAAAATTAAGGTCCTTTTCCAAATCCCAATTGTTATTTTCGGCATTAATATATGCCATAAGGTGTGAGCCTGAACCATAACGACTAATAGCAGCTTTTGTTCCTTTTAATTCATCAATATGTGTGTATTTTGAGTGATTAGCCACGTGTATGCCCCATATAAGTGGCGATTGTACAAATGTCTGGACAATTCTTGCTGGGTTACCATCAATAATGTCCTTTATAATGCCTTCTGTCAGTATAACGGCAATGTCTATATCACCATCACGCAACCCCTTGCACATAGCTCCTGTGCCGCCATGATAATCATGCCAACGCAGATTAATGCCTTCGGCTTTGTATTCGCCATTCTTTAGGGTTAAATACCAAGGCAAATTAAAGTGCTCTGGAACACCGCCAATTTTTACTGTCTTCATTAATTCACAAGTTTATCTAAAGCATAAATTATTAATTCATTCACAACTCCTTTAGGGTCTTTACTAAATTCTCCAGTTGCTCTATTAGCAATAATGGCATTTAAGGATAAGGCTTCATGCCCCAATAATTTGGATAGGCCATATATAGCCGAAGTTTCCATTTCAAGATTGGTTACACGAATACCTTCAAAATCAAAAGAATCTATTTTTTGATTAAGCTGACTATCCTGAAGCGGTAATCTTAGAACACGGCCTTGAGGCCCATAAAATCCTCCTGCAGTTGCGGTCATACCCAAAAACATCTTTGAATCGAGGAATTTACTTTCCAAAAGTTTACTGTTCTCTATAACCACAGGTCTGGATTTGTTTGGATTCCAATTGGTGTGCGCTATAAAAGCATCTTCAATTTCAGGATTACTAATCTTCTCAATATTATATGCATGCAGCATACCATTTAAGTCTAAAGCATGGGAACTACAAAGAAACGAATCTACAGGAATATCTTTCTGAAGAGACCCTGAAGTTCCTATACGAACTATCTGTAACGATTTTAGATTTTCTTTGGGCTTTCGTGTTTGTAAATCAATGTTGACCAATGCGTCCAATTCATTAAGAACAATATCAATATTGTCTGGCCCAATACCAGTTGATAAAACCGTAATGCGTTTTCCCTTATAACGGCCGGTTTGTGTTTTAAATTCCCGTTTTTGAATAGTGAATTCTATAGAATCAAAATGTTTCGTAACACGAGCTACACGATCCTGATCACCCACAAATATAATCTGATCCGAAAGATGTTCTGGTTTCAGGTTTAAGTGATAGACACTACCATCAGGATTTAGTATAAGTTCAGATTCTTTAATGGGCATAATGCAGGGTTTTTAATCAATATCTTTTTTTCTTCACTGTAGAAATAATCCAATCGATTGATTCCACCATAAGGAATATTGTTGTTAATCTCCATAGCAAAGTTATGGGCGTTCAGCAAAACTTCATGGCCTTTTCTGTTTAAGGTAATACTCGTTTCGGATTCATCAAAAAAGATAGATAAGTTGTCAATTATTCTATTGATCTGGGTGTCACCATATCCATAGTAGCCTTGATAATTCAAAACATACCCCAATAAATGGTGTCTGGAATTAACTTCATTGTCTTTTATAATGGTCAGAATATTTTTTTCAAGTATTGATAACCCATTTTTGATATTTGGAAACCTACCAAAATGGGCCTTTATACAATTGTTTAAATATTTGAAAGATGAGTTTTTAGTGACATACGGCTTTAATAGATTATGGTCTTTACCGCAATAAATCCTCCAAATGGTTATGGCCAAATCAATATCGTCATCCGTTAGCTTTATTTTATCATGGTAATGGTTCAGTAACTGCTCCTGATTTAATTCGCCCAAGCCTTTTAAATTCCGTTCGCCTTCAATATGTCCGCTACACACCAAGTAAAGGGGAAGCTTAATGTTTTTTTCTTTTAACAAACTAATAACAGCTAAAAGGTTGATATGGCAGAACAAATCATATTCAAACCAAAGGACAATTTCGGAATAATTATTGGCGTGATCTAAAAGAGAAAGTTCTTCACGTAACCTATATTCATCGATTTCAATATCATAATAGGTGCTTAAAAAAGCCTTTCGAAGATTAAGAAAAGCTGTTGTGTCAATTTCAGAAGAGGTACTGCCTTCACAAAGCATTTCATGCCAGGTTAAGATTTCGCCTTTGACATCTAACTCTTTGAGATAGTCTGTTAGGCTTCCGCCATTGGTGATATGTAATATTTTTTTACCCATTTAACCACCAACACGCTTTACTTGAAAGCCCTTGTCCTTTAGTATTTGCATGATTTTATCCCTGTAATCCCCCTGAATAATGATTTTATCATCTTTAAAACTACCACCAACACTCAATGCCGTTTTTAGTTCCTTGGCCAATTGCTTGAAATCTTCAGTAGCTCCAGTATAACCTTCTAAAATAGTAATGGGCTTGCCTTTCCTTTTTTCGTACTTACATATAATGGGGTCGTCCTGTAACCAAATACCTGACTCTTTCTGGTCATTGGAATCATCATTCTCGGGTACATGGTCAGGAAAGAGGTTCTTTAACTGGTCTTGTAAATCCATAAAACTACTTCTTGATAAGACCAAGCTCTATAAGGCGCTCATTTAAGAATTCACCTGCTGTAATATCTTCGTAAAGTTTCGGGTTGTCTTCATCTATACAGCTTTCCAAAACATCTAGTTTCATATCACTTATTGGATGCATAAAGAACGGTATGGAATAACGTGAAGTTCCCCATAATTCACGTGGTGGGTTAATTACACGGTGAATGGTTGACTTTAATTTATTGTTGGTATGTCTTGATAACATATCGCCAACATTAATCATTAACTCATCAGGTTCGGCAATAGCATCCAGCCATTCACCTTTATGGTTTTGAACCTGAAGGCCACGACCTTGGGCTCCCATCAATAATGTAATGAGATTAATATCACCATGTGCAGCCGCGCGAACAGCATTCTTTGGTTCTTCTAATATTGGTGGATAATGAATAGGTCTTAAGATACTGTTACCATTATGGATGTATTTGTCAAAATACGTTTCTTCCAATCCTAAATGCAACGCCAATGCTCTTAAAACATATTTAGCCGTCTTCTCTAACATGCGATAGGTTTCCTTACCTACTTTGTTGAATTCAGGCAATTCGTTAACCTCAACATTTTTAGGATATTCAGTTTCAAGTTTTGGATTGTCTTCCACATACTGCCCAAAATGCCAGAACTCTTTAAGATCACCTTCCTTTTTACCTTTAGCACTTTCTTTTCCAAATGATATATAACCACGTTGGCCACCAATACCTGGAATTTCATATTTCTGCTTGGTTTCAAGCGGCAATGCAAAAAACTCCTTGACTTCATTGTATAAATTGTCTACCAAAGTATCATCCAAAAAATGACCCTTAAGGGCAACAAATCCAATTTCCTCGTAAGCCTTTCCAATTTCATCAACAAACTTTTGCTTTCTAACAGGATCACCCGATATGAAATCGCTTAAATTTACACTAGGTATGCTATTCATTGTTTAAAATATTTAATAAGAATGTATTACAAATGTACGAAAACATTACAAAGTTTAGAACACTAATTATTTATTCATTTGTAATGCCAAATATCAAATTATACTATATTTGACAAACAAATTTTATGAGCTCAAACGTGTCTTCATTAAACAATATAGAATATAAAACTTCCGATCTCGATCAGGACCAATTGTTGGCATTATACAAGAATATGCTTAAGCCTAGGTTGATAGAGGAGAAAATGTTAATTCTGCTTCGTCAGGGTAAAATCTCAAAATGGTTTTCTGGAATTGGCCAAGAAGCCATATCTGTAGGAGTTACTATGGCTATGCAAGCTGATGAGTATATATTACCTATGCACCGTAACCTGGGTGTATTTACAACACGTGAAATTCCATTATATCGCTTGTTTAGTCAATGGCAAGGTAAAGCCAATGGGTTTACTAAAGGTCGTGACCGTTCATTTCATTTTGGCACTCAAGATTATAAAATTGTGGGTATGATTTCCCATTTGGGCCCTCAATTGGGTGTGGCCGATGGCATTGCCTTGGCCAGTAAGCTAAAAAACAAAAAACAAGTCACCGCAGTTTTTACAGGAGAGGGAGGAACCAGTGAAGGGGATTTTCATGAGGCATTAAACGTGGCTTCGGTTTGGCAACTACCCGTTATGTTCTGTGTTGAAAATAATGGATATGGATTATCTACACCAACTTCTGAACAATATAATTGCGAGCATATTGCCGACAGAGGTTTGGGCTATGGTATGGAGTCCCATATCATAGATGGTAATAATATTATTGAAGTCTTTACCAAAGTAAGCGACATCGCTGAAAGTATTCGCAACAATCCAAGACCTGTCCTTTTGGAGTTTAAAACATTCAGAATGCGTGGTCATGAAGAGGCTAGTGGTACTAAATATGTGCCACAAGACTTGATGGATGCTTGGGCTAAAAAAGATCCTATTGAAAATTTTCAAGCATTTTTACGTGAGTCTGGTTTGTTGACTGAAGAAGTTGAAGTTGCCTTGAAAGAAGATATTGTTCATGAAATTAATGAGCATCTTCAAATGGCATTTGATGAAGAGCCTATTACGCCTAATGAAAGTGACGAATTAAATGATGTGTACAAACCTTTTAATTATCAAAGTTTTGAACCTGATTCAGAAACAACTGAATTACGATTGATTGATGCCATTTCCGAAGGATTAAAACAATCTATGGAACAGCATAACGATTTGGTTATTATGGGGCAGGATATTGCTGAATATGGTGGTGTATTCAAAATAACCGATGGGTTTGTGGAACAATTTGGTCGCGAACGTGTTCGCAATACACCTATTTGTGAATCCGCTATTGTAGAGGCTGGTATGGGACTGTCTATTGCAGGCATGAAAGCTGTTGTTGAAATGCAGTTTGCCGATTTCGTTTCGTCAGGTTTTAATCCCATAGTTAATTATTTGGCAAAATCCCATTATCGATGGGAACAACAGGCCGATGTGGTTGTTAGAATGCCATGTGGTGCTGGTGTTGCAGCTGGTCCGTTTCATTCTCAAACTAATGAAGCCTGGTTCACTAAAACTCCTGGATTAAAAGTGGTATATCCAGCATTTCCTTATGATGCTAAAGGTTTATTAGCAACAGCAATTAACGACCCAAATCCCGTGCTATTTTTTGAACATAAAGCATTATATAGAAGTATCAGACAGGAAGTACCTACCAACTACTACACCTTGCCAATGGGTAAGGCCGCTATGTTAAGAGAAGGCATGGACGTTACGGTTATTTCCTATGGCGCTGCTGTACACTGGGCTATAGAAACATTAGATAGCAATAATGATATTTCAGCTGATTTGATTGATTTGCGTACTCTCCAACCATTGGATGTTGAAACTATTTTGGAATCCGTAAAGAAAACAGGACGTGCTATTATTCTTCAAGAAGACTCATTGTTTGGAGGTATTGCTTCAGATATTGCCGCTATCATTATGGAAAATTGCTTCGAATATTTAGATGCTCCAGTAAAACGTGTCGCCAGTATGGAAACACCAATACCATTCATTGACCAATTGGAACAGCAGTATTTGGCTAAAGGCAAATTTGAAGCAGCACTTAAGGAAGTTTTAGCATATTGATTGCAATTATTTAAATCACATTTTTTATTATAAATCAAGAAGATGAAATCAAAATATCTTAATCGTATAATTTTATTAATTGCATTTTTTGTGACAGTTTCTTGTAATAAGAATGATGATGATAATATTGATGAAGATAGTAATTGTGTTGAGTATGGGGCTGGATATGTAACATCTATTAATGCGCCCAGTTCAGCTATGGTAGATGAAGCTATTGATATTGAGGTAAGTTTTGGGGTTAGCAATGGTTGTGGTGGATTTGACAAATACATCGAAACAGTCAATGGAAATAATGCAACTATAGAAGTTGTGGCAAAATATGTTGGTTGTATTTGTACTCAAGATGCCCCAATAAGAATTGTTAATTATGAATTTTCAGCTGATACTCCTGGCGATTACGAGCTAAAATTTAAATCTTCACCTTCAGATTTTATTACTGTTAATCTAACAGTAAATTAATCTATACGGTCTTTCGTAAAAAAAGAAATGTATCTTTATGTTACTAATGTTTAGGACATGTATCGTTTCTTATGTTTTGTTTTCGTATTGATTTTAGGATGTAAAAACGATTCTGAAGCAACTTATACATGGAAAAAATTGGAAGTCACTGCTACAGCTTACAATTCTTTGGCCTACCAAACCAATAGCAATCCACATATAACGGCCTTTGGCGATAGCCTAAAACCGGGCATGAAGTACATTGCTGTATCCCGTGACCTTTTGGCTTTAGGACTCAAGCACAATACGCCTGTTGCTATTGAAGGTATGACTGGCTTATATCTCGTAAAGGACAAAATGCATTCTCGGTGGAAAAAACGCATTGATATTTATATGGGTACCGATGTAAAGGCAGCTAAAGAATGGGGACGAAAGAAAGTCCAAATAGCCTATGGTATTGAAAACACTTCAAAGAAATAGAAACAACGTTTCTTTTTTTTCATTATTTTTAAAAAATAATATTAAAACAACCAAAACAATGAAACTACTCCGATTTTCTGTTTTGCTTCTTCTTATTATGGGTTGTCAATCCAATAAAAAAGAAGAAATCAAGGAAACTATAGAAGCACCTATTGCCGAAAAATTTCGTGTTGAACACACTATTCATGATGATACTCGAATAGACAACTATTTTTGGATGCGCTTAAGCGATAACCAAAAAAATGCAGAAACTCCAGATAAGCAAACCCAGGATGTTTTGGATTACCTGAATGCTGAAAATGATTATTTACACGAGGTCATGCAGCATACAGATGCCTTCCAAGACAGGTTGTACAATGAGATAGTTGGCAGAATTAAAAAAGACGACCAATCGGTTCCTATTAACGACAATGGCTATTCTTATTACACACGTTATAAAGAAGGCGATGAGTACCCTTTGTACTGCAGAAAGAAACTGGAGGACAATGATGCGGAAGAAATTGTTTTGGATGGTCCAAAAATGGCCAAAGGTTTTTCATATTATGGTATAGGTAGTAGGGATGTTAGCCCTGACAACAAGCTCATGGCTTTTGGAATTGATACGGTTTCAAGAAGACAGTACACCATTTACTTTAAAGATTTAGAAACGGGAGAGCTATTGCAGGACAAGTTGAGCAACACGAGCGGTAGCACAACTTGGGCCAATGATAATAAAACTGTTTTTTATGCAACTAAAGACCCTCAAACACTACGTCAGGATAAAATATACAAACACGTTTTGGGAACAGATCAATCTGAAGATGTGTTGGTGTTTGAAGAAAAAGACGACACCTATCGATGCGCTGTTTTTAAGAGTAAATCTAAAGATTATATCTTTATTGGAAGCTTTCAGACGCTTTCAACCGAGTATCGCTTTTTGGATGCTAATGACTCTAATGGCGAGTGGCAGGTTTTACAACCACGTGAAAAGGATTTAATTTATCAACCTGATCATTTTGGCGATTATTTTTATATACAAAACAATGACAACGCCATCAATTTTAAATTGGTAAAGACGCCTGTAACAGCTACTACCAAAGAAAATTGGGTTGATATTATTCCACATCGAGAAACGGTTTTATTGGAGAGTTTCGATTTGTTTAAAAACCACTTGGTAGTCAATGAGCGCTTAAACGGATTGCGAACCATTCGTATCATGCCTTGGGAAGGGGAGGATTTCTATATGGAATTCAAAGACCCAGCCTATACAGCAATTCCAACATCTAATATGGATTTTGACACGAGTATTTTAAGATATAATTATTCTTCTTTAACTACCCCTTTCAGTACTTATGAATACAACATGGACACCAAAGAGCAGGTACTTTTGAAGCAAGAAGCAGTTCTAGGTGGATTTAATTCCGATGATTATGTGTCAGAACGATTAGAGGCCACAGCAACCGATGGTACTAAAATTCCTATTTCCATGGTATACAAAAAGGGTATTGCAATTGGGTCAGATACACCATTACTTTTGTACGGATATGGTTCTTATGGAAATAGTAGTGAGCCAACTTTCAGATCTGATAGATTGAGTTTACTGGACCGTGGGTTTGTATATGCTATTGCACATATTCGAGGTGGTCAGGAAATGGGCAGACAGTGGTATGAAGACGGGAAACTTCTTAAAAAGAAAAATACTTTTACTGATTTTATTGATGCTGGTAAATATTTGTTGGGCAAAGGCTATTCCAGTTCAGATCACTTATATGCTATGGGTGGAAGTGCCGGTGGATTGCTTATGGGAGCTGTTGTGAACATGGAACCCAATTTATGGAATGGTGTTATTGCGGCCGTACCGTTTGTAGATATTGTTTCAACTATGCTGGACGACAGTATCCCACTAACAACTTTTGAGTATGATGAATGGGGAAATCCTAACGATAAAGTCTATTATGATTACATGTTGTCCTATTCGCCTTATGATAATGTCACGGCACAAGATTACCCCAATATGCTAGTCACAACAGGTTATTGGGATAGCCAAGTGCAATATTGGGAACCTGCCAAATGGGTTGCTAAACTACGTGAACTTAAAACAGACGATAACCTTTTGATTATGGATTGTAATATGGAAACAGGCCATGGTGGAGCTTCTGGACGTTTTGAACGACACAAGCGCACGGCACTTTATTATGCCTTTTTATTCCATTTAGAAGGTATTGAAGATTAATCGTTTGTGGTTTCTGAAATCTGAATAGGGTATACATCCTGAACTTTTTTTAGCTCCATTACCGATAAATCTGATAATGTCTTTTGATAGGTGTTTTGGGCGTATACTTCCCGTAACAATTTGTAAGCTTTGGAAATCTCATCTTGAACGGAAACAAACAATTCATAAGAGGTTTCCCGGCTGTGTTGGATATTTATAAATGCCTTTTTAGGATTGTCTGAAAAATCGCCAAGTGAACTGCCTTTGCAATAGGAGCAGCTTTCATCGGCATTGTTATCAATATGCACCATGACCTTATTTTTTAATTGGTCTATGCTAACCAATTCATCCTCGACCAGAATATCCTGATTGCTATTCAGTAAAACTCTTAAAATATTGCGTTCTGCAATATTTTTGGTACAATCCATAAGATCAGGACATTTTTCAGTAAGTTGTCGGTTTATACCTTTATCGGTGGCAATAGTCGTAGTTACCAAAAAGAAAATTAGCAATAGGAATGCAATATCGGCCATGGAACCGGCATTCACTTTTTCGGAAGTGCGATAGTTTTTCATGAGAAGTCGTTTTAAATTAATATAATAGCTTAAAAAGACAGACTCAAAAACAATACCAATTGGCAAAAACCATAAAAAAAGCCAGCAAGATGAATCGCTGGCTTTCCTTTTTTTTAACTAATTCAAACTAATGTAAATACCGTTTAATACCTTTCCATAGTGTATTATGGCAGTTAGAGAATGATACGGATTCACAACTCCTTTTAAAGGGCTTCTTTAGGAATTCGCTATGGTCCCTCGATATTTTGTTAACTGCCTCCATAATTCGTTTTTTTGATTGATTTGATGTTCCTCAGATAAAATTATCTGTAGCGTCTTTTGCTGTTCCAAGTATTACTTTTCGTATTACTTAATGTTCCTGTTAATTGATTGTTGTTTAAAGTTCTCATGATTTTATTTCTTTTAATTGATTGATGTACTATATAGACGACGTTAAAATTAAATTGTTACAGTACTATGCAATACAAAGTAATGATTTAACACTTTTTAACAAATATTAATTAAACATTATAGGGTAGAGGCACTATAATGCAGGCAATTCATTTATATTTGAAACAAAATGCAATAGGTACGGTTTTTGTATAATCTTCGTTATAACAACACGAACCTACTTTTATGAACATGAAAAGAGTCTATGGTATCATCTGTATTTTAGGTTTATTGGGCAACACAGTATTGGCCCAAATAGACAGTAATTCAGGCTCATCAACTGCCATACCTGCCGAAACAAATAATAATAGTAATTCCGGATCTTTGGATATAAAACCTTTGGACAACAAGGGCCTGAGTAATCCAAATAACAATAAAATTAATGGGATGTCTGTCCCTAATTCTCGTAATTCAAACAATAACAGTGAATTCTCTATGTTTCCAAAGGAAAAGTTTGGAAATCCAGCAGAACAATATAAAGATCGCTTTGAACGGGAAGAAAACAAATTCAAAAAGGTAATTGAAGGAGAGGTTATTGGTGAAACTGAAGATCAATATTTAGGAGACTTTAAAACAAAAGGGAATAAAGTAACCATAGCCTATCGGGATTATGGCGCAGTAGATGGTGACCTTATCAGAATTTATGCTGACGATGTGGTGTTACGTGGGCAAGTGTCTCTTGGTTCACGATTTAGTGGTTTTGACGTTGAATTAAAAGAAGGATTCAATAAACTGGATTTTCAAGCCTTAAATATGGGAGAAAGTGTCCCTAACACTGCCGAGCTATTGGTTCTGGATGAAGGAGGTAATGTCATTGCTCAAGAATATTGGGCTTTACGTACAGGCGTAAAAGCTACGATCATTGTAGTTAAGGAATAGATTCCAATTCCGAAACAGCGCCAACAGCTAAATCATTCAAATGAATATTTCCAACCCGAACGCGAACCAAGCGTAGGGTAGGGTGTCCAACTGCCGAAGTCATTTTTCGTACCTGTCTAAATTTTCCTTCAGTAATAACTATTCGTATCCAAGACGTAGGGCCATGTCTGGAGTCTCGTATTTTTTTAGAGCGTTCAGGCAAGTTGGGTGCTTCTGGCAATAATTCTACTATACATGGTTTGGTTACATATTTCTTACCATCAAAGCCAATGGTAATTCCTTGAGCCATAGCAGTAATAGAGGCTTCCGAAATTTGGCCATCTACCTGAACATAATATTCCTTTTCAATCCCACCACTGGTGATAAGGGTACTGGTCTTACCATCAGTGGTTAATAACAACAACCCTTCCGATTTTTCATCCAAACGACCAATAGCCATAGTACCTTCAGGGAAATCATATAATTCCCCCAACAACTTCTTTTGACGTTTTTGGCGACCATTTATAACAAACTGACTGATGTAACCATAGGGTTTGTAGAGTTTAAAATGTCGGTGGGAAGTTGTTTTGGTGCTTTCCATAAAATATGAAATGTCTGCTATTTTACAAAATTAAGTTTTAAACTATGAACTGTTGAAAAAGTCTGAATTTTAATTTTAAAATATTCGGGAAAAACCTACAAAAGAACTTATTTTTGCACATTGGAAAATTTTATGAGTCAGATTTCAACATTAGAGTTAGAAGATAGAAAAGTAGGGAAGGACCTCTATAGTTATCAAAAAGGAGCCATCAATAAGATATTCAAGAGCTTTGAGGAAGCCCCTGAAGATTATCATTTATTATATCAATTGCCAACAGGAGGTGGTAAAACGGTTATTTTCTCCGAAATAGTACGTCAATACCTTAAACATCACCAAAAAAAGGTCTTGGTCATGACCCATCGTATTGAGTTATGCCGACAAACATCTGCCATGCTCACCGAGTTTGGAGTAGAAAACAAGGTGGTTAACAGTAAGGCCAATCTAGACGATCAAGCGCAGTATAGTTGCTTTGTGGCTATGGTGGAAACCTTGAATAACCGTTTGAATGAAGACAAACTGGATATCTCTGATATTGGCTTGGTGATTATAGATGAAGCCCATTACAACTCATTCACAAAACTGTTTAAGTTTTTTGAAAAGTCATTTATTTTAGGCGTAACGGCCACACCATTAAGTTCCAATATCAAATTACCCATGAAGGATAATTATGATGAACTGATTGTGGGAGAAAGCATAGAGTCATTAATCAATAATGAGTTTTTGGCTCGTGCCGAAATTTACTCTTACAATGTGGGCTTAACCTCATTAGTAGTTGGAGCCAATGGCGATTACACGGTAAAGTCTTCTGAAGATTTATATACCAATAACGATATGCTTTCAAAGCTTATCACAGCGTATGAGGAACGTTCCAAAGGCAAAAAGACCCTTATTTTCAATAATGGTATCAACACCTCTTTGCATGTTTATGACACCTTTAGACGAGCTGGTTATCCCATTGCCCATTTAGATAATACCAACTCCAAGAAAGAACGTAGAAAAATATTGAAATGGTTCAAGGAAACACCAGATGCTATTTTAACGTCGGTTAGTATCTTAACCACTGGTTTCGATGAACCAACCGTTGAGTCTATTATCCTGAACCGTGCAACTAAATCATTGACGCTTTATTATCAAATGATTGGTCGTGGTTCCCGAATCCTGAAAGATAAGAATGCCTTTACGGTTATCGATTTAGGAAACAACCTGCACCGTTTTGGTCCTTGGGGAGCCGATTTAGACTGGCATCGTATTTTTAGAACGCCTAATTTCTATCTAGATGGTATTTTGGGTGATGAGGAAATTGAAGAAAACTTCCGCTATGAAATGCCTGAAGATTTAAGACTCTCATTCGCCAATTCCGAAGATGTCTATTTCGATATCAAGAAAACGTATATCGATGCGGTTCGGGCAGGTGAATCTTCAAAAGTAGTCTTGGAACGCTCCATAGCACATCATGCCAAAATATGCGTAGAAAACAGTGAGGATGTTTATGATGCACTTGATTTGGCCAAACAATTGGGTGATGACATTGATTATCGTATTCAGCGTTATACCAAATGCATCAGTAAAAGTACCTTTAATTTTGTGGAATGGCTAAAGGACGATTACCGTAAAAAGCTTCGTGCATACCTTCGCAGTAATTTTGACGATGTCTTTTTGGAAGTACACGGTCGCCCTGCTGAATAAATTTTCATTATTTATTGTAAATTTAGGGTATGAACAAACAGCTTATCCTAAACGAACGACCCAAAGGCATGCCCGATGGCAATACTTGGGTGCTTAAAGAGTCTCCCATACCCGAAATTCAGGAAGGGGAATTCCTAATCCAAAATCATTACATTTCATTGGATCCAGCCATGCGTGGTTGGATAAACGATTCTAAATCCTACATTGAGCCTGTTCAGATAGGTGCTGTAATGCGTGCCGGTTCCATTGGCAAGGTTATACAATCCAAAAACCAAAACTTTCAGGTAGGGCAAACCGTAACTGGATGGAATGACGTGCAACAATATGCTGTTTCAAACGGGGAGAATGTATATCCTGTTGATGATAGTCAGGTTCCCATGACCAAGTTTTTAGGTGTCTTGGGAATGCCTGGCATGACGGCCTATTTCGGCATATTGGATGTTGGTAAAATAACCGAAGGCGATGTCGTTGTGGTATCGGGTGCTGCAGGAGCAGTAGGTAGTGTGGTTGGCCAAATAGCCAAAATAAGGGGTTGCCAAGTGGTAGGTATCGCAGGCGGAAAGAAAAAATGTGATTATATAGTCGACGAACTAGGGTTTGATGCAGCCATAGATTACAAGTCCCAAAATGTCTTCGATGCCATTAAGGAAACCTGCCCTAAAGGTATCAACGTCTATTTTGATAATGTAGGAGGGGAGATACTCGAAGCTGCTTTATCCCGGTTGCGAAAGCATGCGCGTGTTGTGCTTTGTGGTGCCATATCACAATACAATAATATTGATAACATGAAAGGCCCTCGTAACTATATGTCCTTATTGGTAAACCGTGCTACCATGCAGGGTATGGTGGTTATGGATTATGCAGACCAATTCCCAATGGCTATGCAACAAATGGCTGGTTGGATGCTGGAAGGCAAGCTCCAAAGCAACGAAAGTGTTTATGAAGGCATTGAAAACTTTCAGGAAACCTTTAAGCGGCTGTTTACAGGAGAAAAATTGGGTAAACTATTATTAAAAGTTCTTGATTAGTATAAATTATTATTAGTAATTTTAAACAAAAATCTTTCATGAAGACCATATTATTACCAACCGATTTTTCCAATAACGCCCTAAAAGCAGCTCATTATGCTATAGATCTTTTTAAAAATGAAGCTTGCAAATTCTACATCATGCATGCATTGGAACTACAGGCATCGGCTCCCTCAACAGCAGTTACCTCCAAGCGTGCATATCAGGCCATTCATGATTCCAGAACAAAATCAACCGATAGTGATTTGGCTAATGCCTTAAAACAATCACAGGAATTAGCCAGTAACCCCGAACATACGTTTAAAACGAAATTAGTTAACGGATCATTATTGGAATCTGTTCAGGCTATTACCGAGGATTTAAAAGTTGATTTGGTAGTCATAGGTAATAAAGGAGCTAGTGCTATTCAAAAGGCCACATTTGGTAGTAATGCTGCACAACTTATCTTAAAGATATCTTGCCCTATTATTGCTGTACCAGAAACAGCTGATGCTAGTAATCTTAAAGAAATAGGTTTTGCAACAGATTTCACCATAGACAAATATGGTGATGGAATGAATCTTTTAAAAGAAATTGCTCAAACCAATGATGCCACTATATCGGTTGTAAACGTGGTCAATAAAAGTTCAGGCGATGTGTCTGATTTAGATATTAAAAAGCGATTATTGGAAAACGCTCTTAAACCATTGTCTTTAGATTATTTTACACTTACTGATGTACCTGTTGAAATGGGAATTCATGTCTTTAGCGAGAGTAGAAAGCTAGGTATGTTGGCTTTAATAACTAAAAAACGAACCTTTTTTCAAAAGCTCACAACAAGAAGCCATAGTAAGGCCATCAGCCATAATTTAGATGTACCATTAATAGTCTTTGACCAAAGAGCCTTTTAGGGATAATCAACATAAAACATAAAAAAACGCTCCAATTGTTGTTGGAGCGTTTTTTTATTGAGGGATTAATTAATAATATATAATACTGTCTTATTGATTGCTTTCCATCATCGCAAAAAACTTGTTGATGTTTGGCAAGATTACAATACGGGTACGTCTGTTTTTAGAACGGTTTTCTTTAGTATCGTTATCAACCAGTGGTTGATAAAAACTTCTACCAGCTGCTATTAACTTTTCTGGTGCTACGTTAAAATCTTCTTGTAATTTCTTTACAACTGAAGTGGCACGTAATACACTCAAATCCCAGTTATCTTTTACAGCAGCACCAGGAACCATGGTTTTATTATCGGTGTGACCTTCAACCATCACTTCCAAACTCTCTTCGGAGTTAATAACGTCTGCCAATTTCTGTAAGATACCATCAGCTTTATTGCTCACGCGGTAACTACCAGAGTTGAACAACATTTTATCAGAGATAGAAATCATCACCACAGTCTCGTCAATATTGATGGCAATATCTTCATCTTCGTTCATATCACTCGTGTCCATAGATTTACGTAAGTTGTAGCCTACTGCTAAATTCATGGAATCCTTAAGAGTTTTAGCTTCAGCTAATGCAGCTGGATCCACATGCTTTAAAGTTTCATTCATTTTGTCTCGCACATCATTGGAGATTACCAAGTCATCACCAACAGTTACTAACTGCGCATCGTTTTCTTCGGTAAGGGAATTGATTTTGGCATTGTAAGTATCAATGCGTGCTTGAATTTCAGCAAATTTAGCCTCTAGATCTTCTTTCTCAACTTTGGTCTTGGTCAGCTCGCTTTTAATTTCACCATTTTCTTGTTGTAAAGCTACATACTTCTTTTTAGACACACACGACATTATAAATACTCCGGTTAGTACAAGGATTGAAATTTTCTTCATAATTGTTTATTAGTTTTTAATGGTTATATGTGTATCTACGCTGAAAAACATCTTTTAGACGTTGAATTACTTCTTTTATATTTTTTTTAACAATTATACTACCGCATGACAACTTTAGTTATATTTATATTATCCAACCAGTAAATGCTAAATGAGAAAAGTCGAAGCAACCATTAGTATTGCTTGCAAGCCTGAAATGGTTATCAAGGCATTCACCAATCCCGATATGCTAAAAGGGTGGTGGCAGGTAGAACGCGCCTATATTGATCGAGAGGTAGATGGTATGTATGCGCTTACTTGGCAGGTAACGGACAAAGGCTTTGGGTATGTCTCCGTGGGTACTATAAAAACCTATAATCCCAATATGCAATTGGTCATTGACAACTTCACCTATATGAATCCCGAAAAACCCATACTAGGCGGTATGACGCTTACGGTTATTGCCAAACACAATGAAAACCATACAGTTACTTATCTCTGTCAGGAAGGCTACCAGCAAGGTCCCGATTGGGATTGGTACTACGAAGCCGTAAAACAAGCTTGGCCAGAAGTGCTCAAAACCTTAAAAGCGTATTTAGAAGGGCAGTAGTAGGCGGTTACGAAGCCTGTGATAACTGCCTGTGGGTAACCGATTCCTTAATATGTAACAAACTGTTTACCACAGCAATCAACTCAAACTTTAAGAAGTTTTTATTCTTTTTACTAAAATGACTGATGCAGTGTGTGTACAACGGTTTATTGCCCTTTTTTATGGTCACAAAATAAGTGTCTTTTTCAGCGTCTAGGACTATAGAGCTTTTGTAGTTGCTCTCTAATAAGAACCAATAAGACAAACTGTTTATCTGATTGAATAGCGAAAGATTCGTTTCCATAAGTCTGTTATTTAATAGGTTTGGGGACCTAATTATAAATTAAAGATACTGCACTGGTAGCAGCTCAATCAAAAAACAATGTTATACGGTTTATATTTTCGTTGAATCACAGCAACTTACCGTTCGTCGATTGTTTTTTGGCTACCACCAAACCACAAACAGGCGTTCCAATTGTCCATCAGGATGGCGCATCCATATTAATGGTGATCGTTGTGCATCTAGTAAGTCCAGTAATTCCATTTGAAACAGGGCATAGGGTAGCCAACTCACCGTATTGTGCGCCATTACCAGCCAATCCTGTTTAGGTGGCATATAAAAATGACAATCTGTATAGGCTTCCAAATCAGGTAAACGTAGATAAGTTCCCATAACAGCTTTCGGGTTCAACTGCTTGAATGGTACAGCAGTTGCCGAAGCTTTGGGCACAAACAATTGCGCCAAAAACAAAACCTGTTGTTGAATGAATGCCGAATCCAATTCGTGGCGTTCTAAATACGGTTGTGTTTTTGGAGCGTGTAGCAAGGGTAGTTGCTTGTTTGTTATTTTATCCAGCTTATAGACCAGACTATCTATGCGGTTAGGACCAATCCAATGATCCAGTTCGGTGGTACCAATTAGCGGATCGTACAAATAGAACTTATAGATAATCTCCAAATGAACGGGTTGGTTATTAACCATTAGCAAGGCATCCAGTTCACCCAAGGTTTGCTTATTTTGTTGAATCTGCAAATTAGTTTCCAGAATGTGTATATGTGATTGCTGTGCCAGACTCTGGAACACAAAATATTCCACACGGTTGCCCAAACGTTTGGGCGCATCTTGAGGATGCAATGGCAACGAATCCTGTAAAGCCATCAAACCAAATTGCTGCAAGTTAGTTTCTAACTGGCCAAACCATAATGGTTGCGTTTGTATAAAACCCTGATATTGTAATTGCAATTGTTGTTGCTGTGAGGTGAGCGTATCCATAGAATGGATTAAAGATACCATTTCTAGATGATTCTCACGAATGTTAGTTACCCATAGAATAGGTCCTTTTGAAAAACTCTATTTTACATACTATCTAGAGGCGAACATCCAGTGGATGTTTGATAACTAGATACAAAAAGGGGAAGTAATACGGCTACAGAAAAGTTCTATTTTACATAATATAAATTATAGTACATTTGTATATTAAGTGGAAATGGCGAATATTATGTCACAGCCATTTTGTTCTAATTTATTATACAAGAATTACGTATAGCTCTGCTATTTTATATAACATCAGATATAGGAACTTTAGTTCTATATCGGCAGATGTTATGTAAAAGTAATTCAGTTATCTCTGTCCATCTAATGCTTGGCTATTTAATCTGTATATATCAAAATAATTCTGTCATCATCAATTCAAAATAATCATCCTTATTCTGTTATTCCAAAAATCGCGTATTCCATAAAATATCCACAAAGATTGCTTTTACGCAATTCTCACGCATCAGCATGTCGTCACAACAAAAATAAAAACATTAATGCCTCGAAATCGGAATATTAATATAGCTATCAGTATACCATTTAATCTCTAAAGGTTCTCCAGCATCTTGAATAGTTTCATCACTTACATCTTTTCCGGTTCCGTAGTTTATTTGAGAAAACGGATGTTTAATGCCATTAATAATAACAACTATGCGACTTCCTTTTTTAATTTTCTTACTGGTCATTCTAAAATTACTAATGGGTATAGCAGTCTTTTCATTTGGAGTCAGCAAGTTTCTGTGTTCCATATCTTGAGACATACTGGCTCGTGTTGTAAATGGTAAAGTCAAACTAAAGAACTTGCCATCTGCGGTTTGTTCATAGAGTAACACATGACAATCAAAATCCTTTTTATTGATAGCCACGTTTAGAACACCACGTACTGCTCCAGTTAGCTCCGTATCTTCATCAAAGGGTTCTGTAGTAAACGAGAAACCTTGACCAACCGTTAAGGTTTCTGATACAATACTACGATCACCACTTAAATTCCATGAGAATTGACTCCGGTCAGACATATCAATGGTTTGTTCTATATAACTTGTTGCATCAGCACTTTTAGCTAAACTAAAGTGTTCGTTTACACCTAGATTGCCAGTATCATAGGTCGATTTAAACGCCACACTAGAACGTTGCTTACTAAAATATACTTGCAACGAGTCTGTAGTCATTTTATCCAGTGATGGTGCATGTTTCCAAGAATTGGCACCCATTACTTGATAATTTATTTTATCCTGTAACAATGCGGGTTTCTGGGCATCTTTGAATATGTAATCAAACCATTCAAAGATTAAATTCTTAATATCTATCTGCGCTACGGGATCAATATCATAGCCTAGGATGTGATTTTCAGGACGTTCTTGTGCCCCAAAATGAGAATAAGGCCCTATCAAAAGGTAATGCTCGGCATGGGCATTAAATTGATAATGGGATTTTAAATAGTGCATGGTCCCAAACTGCCCACCATCATAATACCCTGTAGTACTTAAGATAGGTATATCAATTTTAGAAAAATCCGCCTGGTTATAGAGCGTCATGCGTTTCCAATAACTATCAAATGTTGGATGCTCCAGTGTCTTATTAAATCCCGGATTGGGCACACCATCCAAACGATCCAATTGTTTATAAGCCACACCGTTTTGATACCAATCAACATACAAATCATTCCAGCGTTTGCCATTATAATACGACACGGTATCTAGCGTTTTGTTATTCGTCACATAATGCCACCACGGATAATGAAAGTTAAAATAAACACCATTTTCCATAGGTTCTGCAATACCTGGAGCCGCAGCAACCGATGGCACAATCGTTTTCAAGGCCGGATGTACAGCTTCCTTCATCGAAGCCCACTGAACAAAACCAGCGTAACTACCACCATACATCCCCACTTCAGCATTGCTCCACGCCTGCTCTGATATCCAATCGATAACATCATACACATCTTGACCTTCATACTCATAGGGCGTTATGTCGTTCGGACTTAAATGTTTCCCTCTGGTGTACGACACCACACCTACATAGCCTTTATCGGCTGCTTCATAAGCTCTGTTAATGTCCTCTGCTCGCGTATATATGGTATGAAATAGTATGGCTGGCTGTGGTTTTGTTCCCGCTTTGCGCCTAACTATTATAGCAGATACTTTCGCACCATCCCTGGTGGTGATTAACACAGAATCCTGCACCAAATACGCTTTACCATCTCTACTCACAGTTCTGGGCTCTTGCTGTTCTTCTGGTATCGAGTTACAGGAAACCAACCCGACTAACAGTAGAACAAATGCGACCTTTAATAATTTAAATGCTGTCATGGTTATGGATTGCTTTTATTTGGAATATTCAATTAACTCCTCGGTATAAGAAAAACCATCTTGCACTTGGGTCATTCTTATAAAGTTCTTGACTTCTGGAGCATATACCCATACTTCATCTGTTTGGGCACTATACCCTCTGGAATTGGAAACGGTTCCCTTATACTCTATGGTATAAGCCATAAACGTACCGGCTCCCACGGTTTCTTCTTTATAAGATAGCACGACTACGTCCTGACTTTGCTTTCCGGTAGTACCATCTTGACTGGTCCAGTCCTTTTCATAGGTCCATGTTTTACCAACTTCCAAAGGCCATTTATAGCGTGGTGTGGCACTCGTTTCGGGCTTTACAATGTCAGATACCAATACGGTATCCGTCCCAACGGTCATGCCTAATGCGCCATTTAAATCAACAATCCTTCTGGTGTCGGTTCCATCCGATCGTACTTCGCCTTCATCAGTAACGCCTTTGTATTTCCATACCCACTTCTCGCCTAGCGAATAATCAGACAATACGGGTTGTTTTGTCACGCTTGCTGCCTGATGACTTTTACACGATGCCAAAACCAATAGTGTTAAAGCCACTATGAATGTTACAATGTAATTCTGAATAAAAAAAGGTTTCATAATTCTAGTTTTTAATGATTAATGACACAAAGTAAAGGTCATTAAACGTGGCAAAAAACAAAAAGTACAGGAGCGTAACATAACGGCATTAAACGTCAATAATTGGGGTATTTTACCATTACAGACTATTCCAATTCCGAAACTTAACCGACTGACGACTAGACACATCTATCGTTTCGCCCGATGTCAGTTTAATTTGCAACCTATTATTAAAATGCGGATGAATCGCTTGTATGTAATGGGTATTGATTATCTGACTTCTATTTGCTCTAAAAAACACCGTAGGATCCAATTTTTCCTCCAGAAGATTTAACGAGCGCTTAATCATGGCCTTCTGCTCGCCAAAATACAAGCGCGCATAATTCTCCAACGATTCTATATACCGAATCTCCGACAGCGGAATAAAATAACACGCCTCACCATCCTTAATAAATATCTTCCGGTGCATGGGCAATACATCAGGTGTCGCCTGACGTTTCTTGAGTAGTTCCTGTTTTACCTTCGCAATGGTTTTGGCAAAACGCTCTTCACGCAACGGTTTAACTAAATAATCCAATGCGTTCAACTCAAAGGCTTTAACGGCATACTGGTCATAGGCCGTGGTAAAGACCACTTCTGGCACCGTACCCAGCTCCTCCAATAAATCAAAACCAGACTTTTCAGGCATGTGAATGTCCAGAAAAATAATATCGGGCGCTTCAGTTTCTATTAGTTTTATAGCCTCATCTACATGCGAAGCCTCCCCTACTACATGAAATTCCTGGTGTGGCTTTAAAGCACGCTTCACCTCTTCTCGGGCCAAACGCTCATCGTCTATAATTAGGGTTTTAAATGTCTTCATGGGTATTTAAAGGTAAAATGAGCTGCGCCTCTACGGTATGGTCATCCAAAGCCGTTAAGGTGCAGGCTGCTGCGGTTTTGTATTGCAAGGCCAGGCGTTCTTTTAAATTCTTTAGCCCTACCCCTTTCGTGTTTGTTGTTGTCAGCGTTCCAGGGTTTTGTACACTGATTAGTAGTTTGTCATCACGCTGACTAATCACCAAGCGCACAATACCACCTTTAACCGATTTATCAATACCGTGTTTAATGGCATTCTCTACCAATAGTTGAATACTTAAAGTCGGTATTTTAACAAGCTCCAGACCAGGGCCTAATGTAATGTCTAAAGATAAGCGTTCTTCAAATCGCAGTTTCTCCAATTCTATATAATCGCTTACCAAGGCCAGCTCGTCCTTAATCGTTATTAATTCGGCATTGGTTTCATAAAGTGACGAACGTAATAAATCCGATAACAAATCGATTGCCCGTCTGGCCTTACTAGGGTTCTCCTCTATTAAGGACTTAATGGAGTTTAATGAATTGAACAAAAAATGCGGATTCAATTGCGCCGAAAGATTATCCAGCTGTATCTGTTTGGTCAATATAGATAGTTGAGCATTTTCTTGGGCCGTTGCCACCTCTTTTTGGTAATAATGGTACAGATGATACGCCAGAATCCAGATAGACATTAAGCGTAAACCCGTAAGCAATATAGGATCCCAATACACCAGGGCTTGCCCCAAATCTTTGTCTTCGCCGGCAATGGCAGTCCAATACACGTACCATTTTACATTATTTAGCAACACATATAACACCGCCAAAACAAGAATACTGGGCACCACCCGATACAGCAAGCGCTTCAGCGGCAGTTGGTTCCATTGTCTATGTAAAGCAAACCGTCTGTAACCATGCGTTAAAAAGATACCAATGGCAATATCCAGCACATAGTTTATAAGCGTGTAAAAGGCTCCATAGTTATCGCGTGTATACACCGTATAGGCCCAATAGATAGATACCAGGCTCCACCCCAGAAGCTGACAGGACCAATAAAGCGATAGTTTATTCTTACGGGTATGTAGGGTGTTGCTAGTAGCCATTATAAAACAAAGCAACAAAATACTTTTTAACACTCAAAATAAAAGTACAGGGACGTACGTAATCACGGTTAAGCGTTAGTTGTAGACTATAACGGCATAACACACGCAATTTGTCATCCTGAACTTGTTTCAGGATCTTATTACAAGCCCACCTTTGTCATCCTGAACTAACATTGAGGCTCTCGAAATGTGTTTCAGGGTCTAACACTACAAACAAATTGGTTGTTGGGAGTCAGTCTTTTATTAGATTAAAATAAAAGATTAATAATTATTTATTCTTTGGCAAATGTCCATTTAAAATCCTTCAGCCTTGAAGGAAATAACTTATCAAATTCAATTTTTTCATTAATTAAATTATGCATGGTCAATAATGTTTTGTATTTATTCTTTGAAATCTTTCCATGTATTGAGGTTTTGTCAATTAATGAGTCTAGAATCTTAAAAAAATCTATGTCGTCATCTTGAATGGATTGCTCTAACTCCTGGAATTCTTCAATATTAATTATTACAAGTGGCCAAATAATATGCTCTTTAGATTTTTGTGCAATATTTTCTTCACTTAACATATTTTCAAATTGTTGTCGAAGGGGGAAATTAAATAGACCACTTGACAATATAGGCTCATTAACAAGTATTATAGGATATAAATGTAATTTTCGATTCAAATTCAATTCCCCATCATTAAGATAGTTCTTATATATATGAAAGTTTTTCATAGTATCCAACATTTGTGTTAACCCAAAGCTTTTATAAAATTTATTTAAATCTAATGCCTTAAATTCCTCAATGTTAGTAACACTTTTATATCCATCAACCATATTAATAAAATTGCTTTTCACTTCAATACAAGCAATTTTTTGTTTCTGTCTTATATATACATCTGCAATTTCTATTTCTGGCTTACCTGGAAGAGTAATTTTTAAATCATCAAGTAATTTTATTGAATAATCGTATTTGTTGCTGAATGTATTAGAGATAACATCTTCTACAAGAGGTTCAAAAAAATTTGAACCAATAAAATTACCCCAAGCTTTTCGGTTGAAGTCTGAATGGGTCTTTAAGTAATCAAACCAAAAATCATTAATAAAGAATGAATCCATTTTTTCTAATAAAAATGCCATATCCAAAACTACAAACCCAGTAAAATCATCTGAACTTAATATTTCCCATGAAAATATAGGGTTCTTTTTAACAGCTAAAAAATCTAAAATTTTAACATCATCGTGGTTTACTGTTTTAATAGGAGTATTATCACTAAAACCTTTAATTATTTTTATTATAGCCTTCTGTTGATTGTCGATTTTTAGATGATAAATTTTTAATTTTTCATCGTACATTTTTAAAAATGAATAAATAAATACTTTAAAGAATTCTTCAATATCATCAAGACCATACTTGCTTTTAAAATAATTCACTAAATGGTCTTTTGTAGAATCATCATTCATTAAACATTTAAGGAAAATAGCTGATTTATAAAGTTTAGTCAAACTATTTATCGTAATTGAATATTGATTGAATGGCATTTGATTAAATGCAAAAAATTCAAAGAAATTTAACCCTTGCCCAGTAATGTTTTCATACGGTTCTACATTTGAGAAATTCAAAATTCTTTCATTACAACATAACAAATAATCAAATATGCCTAATCTTTCTTCTTGTAAATACTTTTTTTTGTCAACTTTTAAAAAGTTATCTGATTGTAGTATTTCATTTAATGCATAAAGACAGCAACCCCTCGTAAAAACAGTATATTCTTCAGGTAGATTGTTTAGATATTCTTTATACCTTTGAAATGTCCTACGATACTCTAATGGAGTATTTTTTTTGTCTTGTAATATAATTGCCTTTAGACATTCTATTT
Source organism: Bacteroidia bacterium (assembly GCA_030425285.1). Lineage (GTDB taxonomy): Bacteria > Bacteroidota > Bacteroidia > Flavobacteriales > Flavobacteriaceae > Hanstruepera. Next base: position 59,604 of record JAUIAY010000002.1, on the reverse strand, counting down.
GAGTTTCTTTAGAATTATCAGAATTACGATATCCCTGTGGCTGTAAAAGGGTATTTATTTTTGCAATAGTTACAATAACCTCATTTTTTGGTAAATGCGTTATTAATCCAATTGGGTTTTCTGGTATTGGTTTGTTATAAAAATTAGAGTATTTTAAAATTATTCCTATCAATTTACTTTATCTTCTTATTCATTAAGATTAGTTAATATACTCAATACCATTAATTTTTTCATTTTCTTCAGTTGAACATAGAAAAAACTCATTTTTTGAAAAAGAATATTTGTAAAGTTTATTTCCTTCTTCATTTAAATAAATAGTATCCGTTGCACCGAAGCAAATTTGAAAAACATCCCTACAATTTAAATCCCCATTTCGCTCCTTATTTATTGTAATCGACTCTACTTTATCTAAGTTTGTGATTTTAATATATTCAAATACTGAATCTTTCCTGTTTAAGTCTAAATATCCGCAACACAATTCTAAAACATTTGAATTATATTGCGAGTCAATAGTTATAGTTCTTGATTTTTTTAATAGTATAATATTGTGGTATTCTACAATTTCTTCACTGATTTCTATTATTACTAAAACATTTGCATTAAAGATTGTACCTTTTATCAAGTACAAGTCTTTTTTATCATAGTTTAATTTTTGAACACTTAAGTTGTTTAAGTCATTAATATGATTTAAAATCTCGTCATCACTTTTATTAATTTCAATCCAACTTTTAACATTTTCATCTGCCCTAACTTTTTCCCATAAATCACCCCATTTTAATATTGGTTTAATCTTAAAGTTTTCATTTATAGAATAAATAATCACATCTTTCTTATTGTATAACTGAATATTTACTCCAATGAATTTTTTTCCAGATTTAATTAAGTCTAATTTTTTTTCAAAAAAGATCGTTTCATTTTCCTTAAAATCGATAAAATGAACTAATTTATTCTTTATTTGAACATAACACTCTATCTTACCCGAAATCATGGACTCGCAAAACATATTAGTTATTTTTTCATTTTCTTCGGATTTATAGAGAACTTTTGATGTAATATCTTCTTCAGGGTTCCAATAAAAACACTCACCACCATAGAAGCCAAATATTACAACTTTATCTTTATTTCGTATGACTTCTGTTTTTATTACTCTAAATAGCTTATTTAGTGGAAGACTTGCTAAAACAAAATCAAAATCGGTAGTTTTTCTTATGGTTATCTTATTAGAACTATTTAAAAGAAGAAAATTTCGGGGAAGCTTTTTTATAATGAGCGCTTCTTCTTTTTCAACATATAAATCATTAACATCAAATTTAAGATATCCTTGCAATGAAATAAAAATTCTGTTTAGGTTTTCAAATAAATATCTATCATTACGATATGCGTCAACCAAATTAATATTGAGCTTCATTTTTAGCTTTATTTCACTAATAAATGATCCTAGATAGCCATCAAAATACCCATGATGAATTGGACCCCAATTCAGCATTTTAAAATCATTTATAATTTCTTTTGGAATTTGTTCTAAACAATTGTATGCCATTATACCTCCTTGAATAAAACGCAAATGATCCAAGTTTTCTGGATTCCACGAATCTTTAGACCACGCTTTTGAAATATCTTCTAGAACAGATATTTCAAATAATGATCGAGTTATTTTTTGACTGAATATGAATTTTTCTCTACGGTCCAAAATAGTTTTGTTATAATTTGCAAGAATCTTTTGAAACGCTTGCATTTTATTAGAATCCACCCAATCAAAATTTTCACCAATTAAAGTAGCCATCTTTTCTTTATCGATTGCAGAGATATTCCCAGTAGTAGCTATATGGATTTCCTTAATTAAGTTAAACATTTCATCATTTTGTGACTTTACAATTTGTATATCTTTATGAGAAATTTTTACAATATCTAAAATTTCATCAAGTTGGTTATAAACTTGTTCAATATGCTCTTCTTTTACTTCAAAAGGCATGATTCTATTTCCAGATTCATGATCCTCTTTCATAGTTTTTAAGACACTTGTGGTATATTTTTTAATATTAGCTTTATCATCAATTTCATCGTGATGCTCACTACACATTAAAATCAAATTCTTAAAATCTCTTCTTTCATCTTCAGTCATATCTATGTTCCATCTAGGACCTAATTCACTTGCCGCTTCAATATGACATATTTTTCCAATAACAGTATTACCATCTTTGGAAACTAAACTTCTAGAACAATTTGGCATAGCACAATTATTACCTGATAAGGCAAATAACTTTTTTAAGTGAGATGTTTTGTACTGTCTTGCTTTACTCATAAATAAATACTAGGATATTATTAAAATCAAATATATAAGATATTCATTTATTCAGTGAATTATACTAAACGTATTGAACACTTCATATGTTAAAAAAAAGTAATCCAAAAAACCCACTCTGGCTCTCTCCAAAACCAAAGCGGGTTTACTAAACACAATCTTAATCTGTTACTATTTTCTTCGGGACAAATACCACATTCCTTCGGGAATTCTTCGCAAAAGCCCTTATTTTACGGAGAAAACCCGAACAATTCCCGAAGGATTCCCGAACATGAGTTATACAGATAATTACATTTAATCGATATTTTTATACACTTTATCGATTATTTGATTATATTTGATATGCTAACCCCTAAAAAAACATCATGGTATGGCAACTTATAACAATGGCATATTAGGAAGTTTCTCTGGAACTATAGGCCCCGTAATTGGTTCACAATGGCGTGGTAAGTCCGTAATACGGTCTAAACCAACCAAAAGTAACAAAGCTCCAAGCCCAGCACAACAGCTACAACGCGATAAATTTGCTTTTGCTCTGCAATTTTTAAATCCCATAAAAGCATTACTTATGGAAACCTTTGGTGAAAACCAAAGTACCAAAACACCTTTTAACAATGCCCTGTCCTATCATTTAAAAGAAGCAGTACAGCATCATGCTAACGGGTTTTATATGGCATATCCTAAAGTACTGATAGGTCAAGGCCCACTATGCGGTATCGCCCAAACAGAAGTAACAGTATTGGCACCGCGTACCTTACGCCTTCAGTGGGCAGATAATAGCAACCAAGGTATGGCCTATGCAGATGATAGTCTTTTAGTGATAGCCTACTCACCTATTTTACATACTTTTGAACTGTTCTTGGAAACAGCACTTCGTGAGGATACCCAAGCTATTTTGGAATTCCCAGATTCCTTTCGGGATCATCATGTGGAGCTTTGGGCTACCTTTACCAATACAGCAACTGGTATGACAGCTACCAGTACGTATTTGGGTTCATACTTGTTGTAGATCATTGACCATTCTGTGTGGGTCATTGCGAGTGAGGCACGAACGAAGCAATCCGTTTGTTTACCTATCCCCATAGAGATTGCTTCTGCTGACAGTAAACGTCAGCATCGCAATGACGTTTAGATTATTGAGATGCTGAAATAAATTCAGCATGACAGATAGTTTTTGATTTGTCACCCTGAACTTGATTCAGGGTCTCCTAATTTAGATATAATACAAGATGCTGAAATGCATTTCGAGAACCTCAATGTCCGTTCAGCATGACAGTTCTATGACTACCGAGTTTGTCACCCTGAACTTGGTTCAGGGTCTCTTATTACGATATCTCATGAGGTGCTGAATTGCATTTCGAGAACCTCAATGTCCGTTCAGCATGACAATAACTATTACATCTTATTCAGTTTAATAGCCAAAAACTCATCACTACTTTCTGTTTGTATTTCCAGCCAAACAGGCAAATGGTCACTTATTTGGTTGCGTTTCCAATGGGCATTGAAATACGACTGGAATTTGGCATCTGATGTGAGCGTGCTGGGATCGTCTTTATGCTCCAACATAAGGTGGTGGTATTGGGCAATTTCAGCGGGTGTGTTTTGGTATACATATTCAAACAGGTTGAATACCCCACCCTTTTCGGTGCCGTTCTCGTCGGTAGCTATTTTAAAATAGTCGTCTACATTTAGAAAGATACGGTCGTAAATCTGGTTCAAACTGGTATTGGTGAACTTGCCTATGAGTCCGTTACTTTCTTCAAATTGGGTATCGGTAATGATTTTTACAATATCGGTATCGTCTTCATAGAGGTTGGTATCGCCCAAGATAATCATATTGAGATATTCGGTTTCAGGCACTTTAAGCTTTTTCTTGAGCACCTCAATGAGCAAGCGCACTTCCTCCTTACGGATAGCCTTGTCATTGGTACCATCTCCAGGATGCAGGTGCACACTAACAATGGAGAACTTGCGCCAACCACTCTCAAAACCTGTAAAGATGGGCGTACGCTTTAACTGGCTTATTATAGGGTTGTTTTGAATAAGCTCTGGAGAAATGACAATTTCACCTGATAACCCTGAATGGGTAACACGACGGGAATCGTAAATAAAACCAAAGCGTTCGTCGTTACCAGCGTTGCCTTCGGTGGTATCAGTAAGCACGTGTTTCCAATGGCTACCTAATAGGCGGAGTACTTTTTTAAAGTCGCTTAAGTTGGTATTCACTTCTTGTACAGCCACAATATCGAAAGCATTAATAATCTCGGCAATGTAATATAGGGACTCGGCCGTACGGTCCTTGAGTGTGCCAAAGTTTTTGATGTTCCACGAGCAGAGGAGCAAATTGGTATCGACGGTTTTGGGCGGAATCTTTTCTTTGAGTCCTGCTCGTAGTTTTAGGAGGTTGGACAGGGTTCTTTTTTTGTCGGCTTGGGTGAGCATGCGACTGTAATTGTTGACTTCGTCTAACATGATGAGTGCATAGCGGTCATTGGTTAGCTCGTTGTCTGGGCGTAAATCGTTGTACCACATATCTTTTAGTTTTTTTGATTACGAAACTATATATGGCCATATCCCATGTGAAGGATATAGCTTTACGCTATTAGAGAAGTTTTAGAGGGAGTTGCACTAGATACTATAAGTGCCTTATAAAGATAGTGATTTTTTTAAGATGTTGAATGTTAGTTTTAAAGATTCTTCGTTGTGAGAATGACAAAAGACTGGATGCTGAAACGAGTTCAGCATGACAAGGCACAAAAAAAGGCGCCCAAACCTAAAATTTAGACACCTATTTAAATAGATGCTGAAACAAGTTCAGCATGACAAAACTGGTTTAAACTAGACTTGTCACCCTGAACTTGGTTCAGGGTCTCTTTTTACGATATCTCATGAGATGCTGAAATGAATTCAGCATGACAAAGTTTGAAAGTTATTCGTCCAGTAACAAGTTTAAGGTCACCGTAATATTATCACGGGTTGCCTTACTAAACGGGCAAACCACATGGGCACTTTCAACCAGTTTCTCTCCGGTCTTTAAATCTACACCTGGTATATAGCAGTCCAACGTAGCTTCCAAAAAGAAACCATCATCATCTTGACAAAAACCAATTACGGCCGTGACGCTCAACGCGTCCTCGTCAATCTCTATACTTTTACTTTGTGCTACTGCCTGTATGGCGCCACCAAAACAGGCTGCATAGGCTGCTCCAAACAATTGTTCCGGGTTGGCACCGTTACCGCCATCGCCACCCATAGATTTAGGGACAGACAAGCTAAAGTCAATCGGACTGTTCTCTGATTTTACGTAGCCTTTACGCCCACCAACCGCTTCGGTGGTAGCTTCATATAATGTTTTCATTGTTTTTTATTTTAAGGTTATAAGCTAAAGATAATAAGCTCTGTTTTGATAGTAAAGGGAATTGTCATAAAGTTGTCTTAAATTGGGATGATTAGATGCTGAAATAAATTCAGCATGACAAGGCCATGTGTATGACGAACTAGATAGAGATGCTGAAATCGAAGATTCAACGAATTCAATGACAAAAGAATAGATGCTGATACGAGTTCAGCATGACAGTTCTATGACCTACCGGGTTTGTCACCCTGAACTTGTTTCAGGGCCTAGTGCATTAGGATTTCAAAAGATTATTCCATTCTGGATTTTCACTTTCAATAAGATTTATTTTCCATTGTCGGTGCCATCTTTTTAGTTGTTTTTCTCTAGCGATGGCATCATGTATGTATTGAAACTCTTCAAAGTAAACCAGCATGTTCAATTTATATTTGGAAGTGAAGCTGCTACCTTCTCCAATTATATGGCGTTCCATTCGGTCATCAATCCCACCAGTAACTCCTATATATAGTGTTCCTTGAGGTTTATTTGTTAGGATATATACCCAATAGTTATGATAGGCTCTTTTTACCATAACTAAATGTAACAAATTTTTAGATGCTGAAACGAGTTCAGCATGACAAATAAAAAATGGTGCTCAAACAAACTGCTCAAGCACCATTTTGGACTAACTAACTAATTAACTATTTCTTTTTCAATGGTCGTATATTCTAAAACATCCTTACAATAACAACCGCATTAGAGGCAAAACAGGTGCCCAAAAAGCAATCGCCATTAAAGGTGTTTGGGTTAAAAGTCATGACGTAAGGCTGGTAACCCTCTTTAGTTGATGTCCAGTAGAACTGGGTTTCATCAAAATTGCCCATGCCACGCATGTGTACATTATCAAAAATAGCTTCCATAGCGCCTTTACTTGGTACAAACCAATCGTCATAACCGGCGTGTTCCAAATCCCATACTATTTTAAAGGCATAGTCATCACTTCCAAACTCCAGACCGTTAGGCACACCACTGTTATCGGCTAGGTTGCCATCTACAATCTGCTGGGTATTGTCCTGCCCTGCTCCTATTTCGGCACTATTGGATAAATCAAAATGATCGCCCCAGGACTTTCTTCCTATAGAAGAATAATCGGTGGCAACCATCAGCTTGCCATCGGTTTCATCTACATGAAAAATATAACCACCGCCATATTCAATACCGTATAAGGCTTCATCGCCCAGTTCGGCAGTAATATCCAATACCGCTACGCCATTGTCCAAATTCTCAACAATGGTGAGATCGGGATTGTAACGGGTTTGGTCTACAGGTGGATTTTGAATGGTGTTGTCATCAGATGAGCAGTTGAACAATGCTACTGCTCCAAGCATCAAGAGTAACTTTTTCATGTTTATTGATTTTTGGTTTATAGCTATATAACAACCCAAGTTTAAAAACTCCTGAAAAGTTTTTACATATTATCTAATAATTAAGATTTTGTGAATTGTTTGCCTGTTGTTTTAAAAGCTTGTTAGTTTGCAAAAAAGAAACCTATGACCATTTTTGTAGACATGGATGATGTGCTAGCCGATACTTATGGCAAACACATTGAACTTTATAACCAAGAACACCAACAGAAACTTACTTTAGCCCATATAAACGGCGGTGAAGTCTGGCAGAATGTACCCGAACAGCACCAAATGAGTATTCACGATCATGTGAACCGCACGGGCTTCTTTAGAGATTTGGAACCTATAAAGGACAGTCAACAAGTTATGGAAGCCCTTTGGCACAAGCATGAGGTATACATTGCTACAGCAGCTACCCAATTTCCCAATTCCTTAAAGGAAAAAAGCGACTGGCTGGATGAACACTTTCCATTTATAACCTGGCAACATCGCATAATGTGTGGGCACAAGTTTATATTAAACGGTGACCTTTTAATAGATGACCGCAGCTATAACCTGGACAAGTTCCAAGGAGATATCCTACTCTTTGATTCGCCTCACAATGTGCATGACACGGACTATACCCGTGTACACAATTGGTTGGAAGTAGCTGAACGCTTGTTTTAAACTAGCCTTTTAAGGACTTCATATCAATCACAAAGCGATAAGTCAAGGTGCCTTTATTTTTGCCTGATAAACTCACGTTTGGCACCAATAGATCCCAAGTAACAACCACCATCATTATCGTAAGTTTCTATACATTCGAGTGTAATTTGTTTGTTGTTATTTATTGTAATACGGTATTTATCATACATAGGAGCCATACTGATAGAATGTGGTCTTTCAAAAAGAGTTTCCAAAATATCTCCATTGGTAATGGTATACCAATACCTATCTTTTGTGTTACTAGGTCTCATTGCACCAAATATTTTTAAGGTACCATTTTCATAGAATGTTATTTTATAAACATCCCTTTTTAATTCTCTCCATGTTCCAATAAGTTCTGGTTTTAGAACAGGATTAGACTGTATGCTACTTTTTAATTGTTCAAAATCCTTCTGGTATTTGGCCTGGATTTCTTCCCTTTTTATCTTTTCGTTTTGTTTGTCAATCTCGGAAGCAAGTCCTCTTTTGAAATCCGTTAAAAACTTTTTAAAATCTTCAGGCGGTAATAAATCCTTAAGATCTATCATTCTGTAGAAATCTTTATAAATTCGTGAATCTTTTGGTAACTGCTGTATGTCTTTTTCAATTTCAGCAATAAGCATATTGTTATTGTCTGGATTATACAGCTCAATAGTGTTTTTAATTTCCCTACCCAATATGTTTGAAATTGAGACTGTTTTGATCATGCCTATATTCTTGGCGAAGAAGATATCTTTTTCTGAAATCAAGGCTTTTTGGTTATAGAATTTTTGGTTTACTTGATATACATTAGTGTATTTTTCGCCATTGATTTCTATAGTTACATCCTTTTCAACCAAATTGCTGACAATAGACACCAAACTACCATGAAGTTCAGCATCATTGGTCCATGATTGCCCAATCTCATTTTTAGGCTTCAATACCGTAGGTAGATAAAATTGCCCCGTGGGCTGCATACTGACGTAATAAATGGGCGTGGCATAAAAATCGACCACTTTTGTGATGTCTCTTAGTTCGCCTACCACTTCCCTATTAAATGCATAAATCTCATTACCTATTACCAAACTATTATCAACACAATAAATCAAAACATGTTGGTTGACTTCTGGAATGGCATCATCTACATACTTATTGTACACACGATAACTACGGCCATCAATATCACGTTTGCCTTGGTAGACATATTTGATTTCAAAGGTTTTAAAACTGTCTCCCAATAAACCTCCTGTGGTAGTTTCAGTATAACGTTGGCTTATTAGGGAATCTTTTGGAAAAAAGTCACAACCAAACTCATTTTGAGCCTTTACTGACAAAGACATTACAAACACCAGTGCTACGGATAAATAGAGTATATTGTTTTTTATAAGACCCATCTGCTGAAGCAAAATCATCAGGCTTTCAAAGACTTCATATCAATCACAAAACGGTATTTGACGTCGCTCTTCAGCATTCGTTCATAGGCGTTGTTGATATCCTGCATATTGATAACCTCAATATCGGATGTGATGTTATGCTTACCGCAGAAGTCTAATAGCTCCTGTGTTTCGGCAATACCGCCAATTAGAGAACCCGCTACAGTTTTACGCCCCATAATCATAGGTACCGTAATTAATGCTGGGTCTATAGGCCCTAAATAACCCAAGACCACTAGCGTTCCGTTTGTACTTAAAGTATTGATATAGGGATTGAAATCATGCGCATAGGGTACCGTATCCAAGATGACATCAAAGCGTCCTGCAGCAGCTTCCATAGCATCTGGGTCTGTTGATATAACTACTTCGTTAGCACCTAGTTGCTTGGCATCATCTATTTTATTGGTTGAACGCGAAAACAAGGTCACATGCGCACCCAAAGCTGATGCTAATTTAATAGCCATGTGGCCCAAGCCACCCAATCCGACAACAGCCACTTTGCTATCCTTACCCACATTCCAATGGCGCAGTGGTGACCATGTAGTAATACCAGCACACAGAACCGGAGCAATGCCTGCTTTGTCCAAGTTTTCAGGAACACGCAATACAAAGGCTTCATCTACTACAATAGTTTCTGAATAACCTCCATGGGTATTAGTATCCAAATGTTTGTCGTAACCTCCATAGGTACCTACCCAGCCACCAGTACAGTATTGTTCTAAATCGGCTTCACAGTTACTACAGGTTCTACAGGAATCTACCAAACACCCTACAGCTACTAGGTCGCTTACTTTATGTTTAGATACCTCACCACCTACTTGGGTGACACGCCCCACTATTTCGTGGCCTGGTACTACGGGATATTGGGTCATGCCCCAATCGTTTCGGGCGAAGTGTAAATCAGAATGGCAAACGCCACAATACAGGATATCTATTTCTACGTCCTTTGGCAGAACGGTACGACGGTCTATTTGTAATTGTTTTAAATCGGCTTCTGGAGACTCCGTTCCGTAAGCCTTAACGGATTGTGTATTCATAGTCTTTAAAAAGTTTGATTAATACGCAGTAAGAAGCAGTAAATGAAGGGACTATAAATATACTGAAAAAAACGGGAGACGGTATTACGAAATCCTTAATCTTTTAGGATTATGGAAAACTTAATGATACCTGCATTAACATCCGACTTCCTTAAAACACCGTTTTGGTAGAAATAGGTATTTTTATTACCGTTAGGTGCTGTTTTTAGATAGGTGTGAGTAGCCAATTCCCGTAGATTATGATACTCGCCATGTTCTTCGGCATAAATTTTATCGACACCCAAAGGTTCCTCAAACAACAATTGGATAATGCTGTGGTTAATGGTTCCAGGTATGGTTTTCTCCAACTCACCTTCTGAATAGAATTCATAGCCACTACCCTTTTTTATAGTATTGACTTTGGTCTTGTCGTTTCCTCTTACGGTAATGTGAGCCTTGGCCTCCTGAAGTTCTCCATTTTTATAAGTTACATCGTAATCGTATACCACCCTAATATTTACCATTAAGTTAAACTGAATATCGGTATGACTAGTATAGACAATCTGGTCTCCAGTAACCGTTTTGGTGGCTTGGAGCGTTCCCAAATGCTTACTATCGTGAATGACTTCAAAATTATGGGTTTGGGTTTGCGCCTGAAAAGTCCAAGCAACGAGTAGCATTATATAACACGGTAATTTTAACATAAGTAGTCTTTTGGAATATAAATATACAGAAGAATCTTTAAAGTCCCACAAACTTATGCGAGCCATCACAATTGGGCATTTTCTTGGAGTGGCCACAGACACAATCATGGATGCCCTTACCTTTCAAAATACGGTCACGATACTTATTAATACGTGTTGTACGGGTTTTGGATTGTTTGGGTGCTGTAAAGTTCAAAATATACCCGCGTTGGCGTCCAGGTGTTAAGTTGAAGAAGGCTTCCTTTAAATCGGAATCGGTTTTGAAAGCCAGCTGTAATTCCTGTGGAATCTCCATAGCTTCCTTTGTTTTTGGGACCTTAATACCGCTATCTTCTAGTTCTATAGCCTGATAGATATAGAATTTTAGTGTCTGGGTATGCTTTTTTATGTCCTCTTCATTAGTGAAAGCTGCTATTCTACCTGCTCGGGTATTTTCGCCTGGTTTGGTCAGAATGTTTTCGGAATCGGTTATGAGAGAACCTTTAAAAAAACTCATAAAGGCATGTGCCTTAAAGGAACCTAATAGCCCAATATTCTTGCCACGTGTCATATAACAAGGCTGTTTCCACTTAAAAGTTTCTGTCAAGTCGCAGTCCAATGCTATCTGTCGTAACATACGAAGCTCGTCCTGCCACTTATCCTGCTGATTTATAAAATCGTCAACCCTTGAATCCATACTATATAAGATTTAGGTATAAATATACTGAAATACTTATTGCGAATTAACTTCTAATTTGTAACCCACACCATGTACGTTGGTTAGCTTAATACTTTTATCGCTTTTAAGTTTCTTCCGAAGTTTGGAAATGTAGGTATCTAGACTACGACCCACAAAAACACCATTATCTTCCCAAACAGTTTTGGTCAGTTCATCACGTTTGATAATTTGATTAGGACGTTCAACAAAAAGCGCTAATATTTCACACTCCTTTTTGGATAAGCTAATTTCCGTGGCCTGCTTAACCAGTTTGTTTTGATCGGGATAGAAATAAAAGCTGCCCAGTTCCACATGATTGGTTGCTATAGCTTCTTGAAGTTGGGGTTTAGTATTCATAAACCCAAAAGCCATCATAATAAAACCCATTGTCAATAGCAGATACCACCATAAGGAACTATGGGAAGATGCCAATTGACTATTGGTAAACTTTACGGTAATGGTGTAGCAGTTGTTTGGTAAATCGCGTGTGCCACATGGAATGACAACGGTGTCGATACTTTTTTTCATGTCAAAGCTATAGGCCACTTCGTTATCTATGCACTGCAAAACTTCGGTTAGATACTCATTGGGTAGTTCGGTTTTTTTAAGGCTCCTATCTAGAATACTCACGAGGCTGTCTGGCTCAATTTTAAGTGGTCTTTCAAAAGATAATTCATATTTCAAGGGCTCCAACTCCTTTATGGGAAGAATTAATGAAGTAGAATCCTGATTATTCAAAAGCAGTTGGTTTCCGGCATCACGCAAAGCTATTTTAACCTTTTCTGGAAAGTTGGCAGTTTGGGTTTCTGGGCGAAGTAGGTTTACTACTGAAATGATAGCCATAAGCAACCCCACAGCAATGCAAAAGACTTTTTTACTCATAACGTCTGTAAATTACTCACTTTTTTAGGACTTTTTGAAACTGTTTGCACTTCTTTTACATTTTTTTGACACTTTAAACACTTGATAGACCTAGTTTTATGATGAATTTAAAAAAACATATATCATGACACGATTTATCTTAACTTTTGTTTTAGTTGCCATATTAGGTTGCAATAATAAAGATACCCAATCACGAGATTTGGCTATGGCCACACACAAAACCGAAACTCAAGCAACTTGTAAAAAAGGACCCCTTGAATATTCCCTATTTGACCAACCTGATCTTAATAGAGAGCTCTATGCCGTGGCATTTCGTGCAGAGCAACAAGATGCTTTGATTCATAACTTAATTATTGACATGCGTTTGAAAAACGATGGGCATTTTGTTTCACCTAATGCTACCAGGGATTTTAAAGGCAAATTTACTATGATTATTGATGATTCCGATGCCATTGCTGTTGAAGGTAAACTTATTGAAAATCCTTTAACTAGAGAGGAATTAGATTTGCATCCTTTTGTTAACGGTCCTGTTAACTGGGTACGCGAAAATACAACTTACACGCAACAGATTACATTACTTACAGAAAACTCCTTTGAAGTTAAGGGATATATCCAGTTTGTTATTGAGCCAGCTTGCACCATGGAAAAAGTGCCTTTTATTATCAAATACAGCAACAACACCTTGAAGTTTGAATTCTTTGGCTGCTAATTCCAAAATCTACCATAAACTTATATTTCTTATGAATAAAAAGCTCATACTTGTAGTTTTCTGTATTATCACACTTGGTTTATCGTGCAGACAAAAACAACCTACTAAAATTTCATCAAATCAAAAAGCGAACAAAATAGATACAGATCATTTTGATATTTTAAACTCGCAGTAAAAAATTAAATTTGAGTATCGATTAATTTCCTCAAAAAGGAAATCTGTATGATAGTCATGTCGAAGCCTTGGTGACATTAGGCCGAAACGAGGAAGCCATTGAAAACTATAAAAAGTCTTTGGAGCTCAATCCAAACAATCGTAACGCGGTAGCTATGTTAAAAAAACTGGAAAGCTTATAGTTACTATTGATTATCAGCTTTTAAGACGATATCATGATTAGCAACGTGTATATCTCCCTTTTTAGGCGTAGATAGGATATTATTAATACCTTTTTTAGTTAGTCGTTTACGACAGATTTTAGATAAAAATGGATCATCTTCAAATAGGAAACCATTTAAGGCATAGTCCGTTTTACCTGCTTCTTTTACTTCTACATGAATATGGCGCTTTTCTCTACTGTGAGGATAAGACCCTGGGAAAAAAGTATAAAATGTGTATTGACCGTCAGCATCGGTTTTTATCCAGCCTCTATGGTTTACATAACGCTTATGGTTATCCGTTTTCATATCATAATAACCATTTTCGTCTTGATGCCAGATATATAAAATTACATCCTTGGCTGGGGTAATACCATCACTTTGATAAACAGTTCCAGTAATTTTCAGTTTGGATACCTTTGAATCGAAATCTGGAATGGTATCGGTATTGCTTAATGTTGCAGCATCATAATCATAGATTGGGTTTCTAGACATATAATCAATTGGAACTTCTTCCAAAACGGCTGCAGAATCTTGAGCATGTAAGGTGTGAAAAACAACTGGAATTACGATGAATACTAAAATTCGCATAAGCTTTTTCATGATAGTAGGTTTTTGATTGAGGTAAAATTATAACACACAGCATGTTAGTTTGTAAAAAACCTTATGAACACTAAATATTTTCGTTAAATAGGAAAAGGAAGTCAAAATCATCGATAAAATACTCATATAGAGGTAACTGTTAAAAAAACTGAATATTCTGGAGGTCTAACAATATTTTAACACACTTTGTCGTTTTTTTTATTATTTTCGTCGATTAAAAATAAAATCAACCAAAATCATCATCAATCAACAACAAAAGATTAATAGCAAATGAAATCATTATTTAACCTACTTTTCCTAGGTTCTGTACTTACAGGTTTTGCCCAAAACAGTCCAGAGCTAAAAGAAGCCGATAAGATATTGGCCTTGTTTGAAAATATTGAACAGTTTGAGAACGCTTCGTCTGATGAAGTAACCGAACACAGTTCTGTTTATGGTATTACATCAGAAAACTGGGATACCGAAAATGTCAAGATTGATTACGATACTAAGGCAAGCTTTCCATTACAGATTGCTTTCAAAGATTCCAATTATGTTTCACCCATAGGAAGAGACAAAGTTATTACCTCTCGCTTTGGTTGGCGTTGGGGACGAGCCCATAGAGGTATTGATATTGACTTGGTAACAGGCGACAGCCTTTATGCCATGTTTGATGGCATTGTACGTTTTGCCAACTATAGTTCTGGACATGGTCGCACGGTAGTTGTAAGACATTACAATGGTGTTGAAACCTTATATGCTCATTTATCCAGTTACGGTGTTCAAGCTAACGATACGGTAAGAGCAGGTGATTTTTTGGGTAAAGGAGGCCGTTCAGGAAACGCGCGAGGCAGTCATTTGCATTTGGAAATGACCTACAAGGGCGTTCATATCAATCCAGAATACCTTTTAAAGTTTGATGAAAACAATGATGTGAATGCATCGGAATTATGGGTCACTAAAAAATGGACCCGTCCAGAATTACACAGTAGTCGCCGTCAAAGTAAATTAGAGCTTTTAACTACAGAAGAAGAGTTGGAAGCCTATCTTGAAAGACCTACCGAGGTTTACATTGTTAGAAAAGGCGATACGCTTTCACGAATTTCAGCAAAAAATAATGTGAGTATTACAGCCTTGTGCAAAACCAACCACATTCGTAAAAATTCCACTTTACGTATTGGTCAGAAACTGGTTATTGAAAAGACACTATAGCTTTTTTTTTTAGATCACACCCAATAAATTGATTTTGGTTATATTGATAATTTAGAAATTGATAAAATATTCCGTTACGTCTTAATATCTAGTTTAATTATTGTAAATTTGTGAAAACCAATAATCTATAATTATGAAAAATATTAATTTCAACACCGTTTTCTTTGTTCTATTCTTGTTTGCAGTGTCTTCTTCTACAGCACAAATAGCCTCTAAAATTAACAAAAACTCGAATACTCGTGAAAAGTTTGATGTTAACGAAATAAAAGGTATGAAGTCTAAAGCAGGTTATGCTAGTTTAGAACAGCATGGTTTTAATAACACCAAAACATTTGAGGAAGATGGTGTTACCTATAAACTTTGGTATAACAGCAAAAAAGACCAATGTATAAAAACATATAGTAAGAATTATTATATAGCTCGTGCTGAAAATTCAAGTGGTTGCACAGGTAATGGTGGTAATGGTGGTGATTTTGGTATGCTAGAATTGAAAGGCATGAAATCTAAATCTGCTTATGCAAAGTTGGAACAACATGGTTTTAGCAACACCAAAACATTTGAAGAAGATGGTGTTACTTATAAGCTTTGGTACAATAGCAAAAAAGATGAATGTATAAAAACATACAGCAAAAACTATTACATAGCCCGAGCTGAAAAATCTAATAATTGCAAGTAGTATAATTTTAAAATGTTATAAAAAAAGCGAGACTCTTGTCTCGCTTTTTTTAATTATAGTATCGTTTCCTTAACCAAAAGGCCACACGAACTAAAAGTATCAAAGCAGGAACTTCAATTAATGGCCCCACAACTCCTGTAAATGCCTGACCAGAGTTTAACCCGAAAACAGCAATAGCGACAGCAATGGCTAATTCAAAGTTATTACCGGCTGCTGTAAAGGCGATAGCCGCGTTTTTGTCATAAGGTGCACCCATCATTTTGCTAATTCCAAATCCTATTAGGAACATGATAACAAAGTAAATAATCAGAGGCATTGCTATAATAATGATATCCATTGGTATTTCTACAATTAATTCTCCCTTAAGTGAAAACATAACAATTATAGTGAACAATAAAGCTATTAATGTGAGTGGCGAAATGATTGGAATAAACTGATCAGAGTACCACTTCTCCCCTTTTATACGAACTAAAATCTGTCTACTGAAAATACCCATCAAGAATGGAACGCCCAGATAAATAGCGACACTTTCAGCGACTGTAGCTATAGAAATGTCTACAATAGCTCCCTCAAACCCAAAGTAAGGTGGTAACACGGTAATAAATAACCAAGCATAAAAACTGTAGGCAAACACTTGAAAAACGCTGTTTAGAGCCACCAAACCTGCTCCATATTCGCTACTGCCTTCAGCAAGATCATTCCAAACCAAAACCATGGCAATACATCTGGCTAAACCAATTAAAATTAATCCAACCATGTATTCCGGATAATCATGTAAGAATATCAATGCCAAAACAAACATTAATACCGGACCAATAATCCAGTTTAAAACCAATGAAATGGATAAGGTTTTAACATCCGAAAAAACCTTTGGTAAAAGTGTATAATCAACTTTAGCTAATGGTGGGTACATCATTAGTATTAAGCCAATTGCAATTGGAATGTTTGTAGTTCCACTACTTAATGCATTAATCTTTTCGGGTAAAGTAGGTACTAAATAGCCCAAAGCAACACCTATTGCCATTGCTAAAAAAATCCATAATGTTAGGTATTGATTTAGGAAGCTTAACTTTTTCATGAAGTATCTTACTTTTTGATTTGAGAGAATACATATTTGAGCTCTGTAGCAATTTGCAGGCTTCTCTCTAAATATTTAGCTTGTTGCTCTGGTGTACCATCAAAAGCTTTTGGATCATCAAAAGTAATGGGAATCCGTTTTTCGGCTCCTGAAACAAATGGGCAACCTTCATCGGCTTGAGAGCAGGTCATTACTGCTGCAAAATGTGATTTAGGGTTGAATGAATCGTCCAAAGTTTTTGAAAACCCTATTATGGGATGATCATTGTCACTATAACGAATGGCATAAATGGGGTTTTGGGAATTCGATAACGTTTCTATTTCAAATCCTGATTTCTTAAGTATTTTCGCAACCATGGGAAACAATGCTGTAGCTTCTGTCCCACCAGAGTAACATTCCACAGTATTTATGTTGTAATATTTTGCCAATGTTTGTGCCCATATCTGTGACAAATGACTTCTTCGGGAGTTGTGTGTGCAAATAAAGTTAATACGGATGGGTTCGTTATTAGAAACTTTATCCTGAATATAATTTATTAAAGGTTCTAAAACTGCTTTTCTTTCACTAGAAACGGTTTCGATATTAAGTTTTTCAATGGTGTCTTCTATGGCTTGAAACAACGAATTTTGAGTCTGTATCATAGTTTAATTCATTTTAGGATTTAACAGCAATTTCCGTCTGGTAAGCAACACGGTTCGTTATTTAATTCTGCTAATCTAACTTTTGGCTTTACTTTTGGAATACCACAATTGTCTTTTGCTAGACAATCCGTTTTTTTTTGTTGTCAAGAGGAAGTTTACTCCATCAAAATCTAACCCATATTTTCCAATGGTATTTCCTTGGTACTCAACCTCTATTTCCGAATCCGGCAACTCCAGTACGCGCACTGAAAGTTCTATAATGTGAATTAGTTTTTCAGGATGTAATCTGTGATTATAATCATTAGCTTCCCATAATTGAAAACTAATAACATCCTCTTTTCTTACAGTTCCACCACAATCAATAAAGTGTTTATTTATTTTACCTACTTCTGTAACATGAAAATGACTGGCAACCATGTCACCATTAGGCAATTGAAAACCAATGGTTTTTAAATGCTGTAAATGCTTTTTAATTTCTGATAGTTTCATAATTCTAAAGTTTTATAGTTTATTAGCAACAATCACCTGCTCTATTCACTTTTTGAGTAAAAAAGGTTTTGAACAATGTTTCAATTTCTGACCAAGTTTCTTGGTCTATACAATAGCAAACACTTGTGCCTTCGATATTGCCCTTAATGATTTTCATATTTTTCAACTCTTTCAAGTGCTGTGAAATTGTAGGTTGTGCTAAACCTATTTCGTTTACCAAATCACCACAAATACAAGCATTTGATTTAAATAGTTGTTGTAGTATAGCCACTCTAGCCGGATGACCAATGGCTTTCGCTAAAGAAGCTATCCTGTTTTGCTGTTCTGTAAATATTTCTTTTTTGGTGATACCCATATTTAATTTGTTTATTGCAATATTACGATAAATAAATTAATTGCAATGCCTAAAGGTGAAGAATTTTAGTTATGTTATATTTTGGGTTTGTTTGAATTAATGAAATATACTCCTGTAAGCAATATGGCAGCAGCTACAAGTGATTGAATAGAAATATGTTCACCTAATACATACCAGCCTAAAAGCAATGCTATAACAGGATTAACATAAGCTGAAGTAGCTACTTTTTCAGTTGATACTACTTTCAACAAATAATTGAACGCGGTGAAGGCAACAATACTTCCAAAAATCACCAATAAAATCATGGACGCTTGAACATTATAGCTCCAAAAAACAGGAGTTGACCAAGTTTCGTTCACAGCCAAGCTTAATAACAATAACATCAGGCCACCAAAAATCATTTGATAGGCAGTACTCACAAAAAAATTGGAAGGTAAATCGGCTTTAGAAACAAAAATACTACCATAACTCCAGCTTATGACTGCTGAAAGAATCATTAGGATACCAATGATACTATTTTCGTTTAGTTCCAATCCATCTTGATAAACCAATAAAAACATGCCAACTATTCCCAAGAAAACTCCCAAAATGGACTTTGGAGCCATTTTTACACCATAAAGTACACGCATCAACAAAATGACAAACAATGGCTGTGTAGCAGCTTCTAAAGCTGCAAATCCACTATCCACATATTTAAGAGCCCAAACAAATATACCGTTGCCATACGTAAGAAATAAAAATCCGGCAATAACACAATTTATTAATTGTCTTTTGGTTATTTGAAGTTTCAACTTGAGTAAAAGAGCAATTATGACCACTATAATTCCTGCACTTATAAATCGGTATGCAGCCAATAACAACGGTGCTATTTCAGAAACAGCAATCTTATTAAGCAAATAGGTAGAGCCCCAAATAACATAAATGGCAAAAAAAGCCAGTACTATCAGTAACTTATATCGTGGCATTTTATTCATGATTGCTATACGTTATTTACAAATCAATCTAGCCGATAATACCCACACTTTAAGTAGGCTCCTTCAGGAAACCCAATGGGATGATCGGTATCATGTTGCGTTTTTAAAACTACTTTAAATGGCCGTTTTGAGGCTTTTAAAACCTGCTGATTAATATCAAAAAATGAATCGGCTAAAACACGAGACGAGCACGACGCTAAAACCAATAGCCCTTTTCTTGTAGTTAGCTTCTCTCCTAACCTAGCCAATTGTGCATACTTTTTCTTGGCAAGCGGAATTTCAGATTGTTGCTTGGCAAAACTTGGTGGATCTATAACAACCACATCAAAGGTTTTTTTTGCTTGAATAAGTTTTTCCATTTCTTCAAACGCATCACCTGTAATGGTAGTATGTTTTCCTGAAAAGTCATTGAGTTTGCCATTTTCTACTGCAATATCAAGAGCCTGCTTACTTATATCCAAGCTTGTGACTTCTTTGGCTTGATTGGCCAAGGCATGAACCGAAAAACCTCCAGCATACGAAAACACATCTAAAACTGTTTTGCCTTTACTTAATTCGCCAACTCGTTTTCTATTGTGTCTATGATCTAAAAAATAACCGGTTTTATGCCCTTTAATGACATTAGCTGAAAAATGAACACCATGCTCAACAAACCGAACAACCTCATTCTCCAATTCACCGTAAATAACTTGACCATCCTTTAAAATAGAAGCCGATTGCTGTAAACTACGACTTAATCTTAATACTACAGTTTCTGCTTTAGAGATATCGATTAAACTTTGTATAATTGACCTTAAATAAGGAAACCAAATAGCTGAATACAACTTTACAACTAGTACGCTGGCATAAACATCTGCAATAAGTCCTGGAAATCCATCATTCTCTCCAAAAAGTAAACGATAACTGTTAGTATTGGTTTTTAAGAGCGATTCCCTTTTTTTAAACGCCCTTTGAATAGCCTTGTTAAAAAAGACATCATCAATTTTTTGTGAGCCACCATGATGCAGCATTTTTACACGAATGGGTGATGAATTATCCAACAACCCAATACCAATAACCGAATCATCACGTTTTCTAAAAATGATACAAATATCGCCTGTTTGCCCTTCCTTGTTCTGTTTGATAATACTGTTTTCAAACACCCAAGGATGACCTTGTAATACGCTGCGTTCACCATTACTGTTGAGTTTGATAGCCAAACGAGAAATAGGTCTATTGTAATCAAGTATATTCAAAGTATCTTTCAAAGCAATCTAATTATTCCGTTTTCAAAAATAAAAAATGCACAGCAACAAAATCACTGTGCATTTTAAATTCTAATAAATTTATTTATTGAGAAACTACTGGATTTCCAAATATATCCAATTCAATAACAGTTTTACCCAGTTTTTGAACTTCGTCCCATTGCGTCGCTTTATCTCCTACAACCACATAAATCATATCTGGTTCAGTTAAATATTTATTGATAATATTTTTATAGTCATCAACAGTCATGGCAATAAGCTCCTCTTGGTCTTTTTCAATATAATCCATTGCATAACCATACTTACTGATATTACGTAGTATAGAAAGTTTAGCACCTAAACTTTCGTAAGCTCTTGTATTGGCTTTTAAAAGTTTGTTTTTGGTTAGTTCTACCTCTTCCGCTCCAAAACTTTCAGCATAGGTTGCCAACATATCTTCAATAATTCCCAAAGATTTTAATGTGGCATTAGCACGTACACTTGAACGGACTGTATATGGTGCAATTTCTAAACTGCTTCCAACTCCTGAATACGCCCCATAGGTATATCCTTTTTCTATACGCAATGTTTGAAACAAGCGGCCACTTGAGCCACCACCTATAATTTCGTTGGCAAAATCCAGGTTATTGGCTTCAGGATTTTTAGCTGACAAAGCTAGTTTTCCAATATTTAAAACCGATTGTTTAGAATCTGGCACATCTATAAAGAATAGCAAATCTTTTTTATCGTTACCTGAAATGGTGTAATTAGTAATTTCTGGTACTTCTCCTGTCCAGTCGTTTAAAGTTGCTAAAATAGTTTTAGTATTTTCAGGAGTAATAGCTCCTGCTATATGAAATGAAGCGTTAGCCGGAACCAAGTTTTTATAATAGGTTTTTAAATCGTCCATTGTAATGTTCTCAACAGTATTCAGCATACCACTTCCTGGTACTGCAAATGGATGACCATCCCCATACAATAATTTGTTATAGGCCAGGCTAGCAATCGCATTCGGATTGGCTTCTCGATCTTTTAAGCTCGTTTCTAAAGCCTGTTTTAATCGTGTATACTCCTTTTCGTCCCAACGTGGTTCCAGAACAATTTCTTTTACTAATGCTATAGTCTCTTCAAAGTTTTTAGTTAAACAAGAGCCTGTAATATGAAATTCCTCATTACTACTATACATACCAATACTTGCACCTATTAGGCCTATAGCTTCTTCCAGTTCGGCAGGCGTTTTATTCGCTGTACCTTCCATCATTAAATCGCTTAACAAATTCGCTACTCCAGCTTTGCCTTCTGGGTCTAAAACATGACCTCCTGGAATAGTAATGTCAAATTGCACCAAAGGAATTTCGTTGTTTTCAATGCCATACAACTTCATCCCGTTGTTTAATTCTGATGTCCATATATCTGGCATTTTAAACTTTGGCAAATCGCCAAAAGCAGGTTCGCTTCTATCGTATTTACTTGGCGTTTTTTCATATTCCGCTTCTTCACCTTGACTGACTTCTTCGTTGGCAACGTTCTGCTTAACTTCTTCAATCCAAACAGTTGCCTCTTGAGAGCTAGCAACAGCCAAATCCAATTGCCCCTTTGGCACAACACTGGTCATAACATAGTTCTGCCCTTTAAGGTATTTATTGTAAACACGCATTACATCATCAGCTGTAACAGCATTGGTTAATTTTGCTGTTTTAGAAATATAACTCGGATCTCCTCCAAATTCATTGTCCATACCTAATTGAAATGCCTTGTTTAAAACGGTACTTACGCCTTGGTATAAACTGGTTTCCAATTCAGCCTTTATGCGCTTTAAATCGCGTTCATTAACACCATCATTCTCAAAGCGT
This sequence comes from Bacteroidia bacterium, assembly GCA_030425285.1. GTDB lineage: Bacteria > Bacteroidota > Bacteroidia > Flavobacteriales > Flavobacteriaceae > Hanstruepera. The sequence goes on along the minus strand of JAUIAY010000002.1, from coordinate 37,001 downwards.
TTCAATCCGTTATCAATAGCCATTTTAACTGAATCCAAATCAGCTCCAGCGTTGGCGCGAACTCTAAAAATAAATTCTCCAGCCAATTCGCTACTGCTTTGATAGGTTCCAATGTCAGGTGCCAATTTAGCTTCTTCTACAACCACTTGGTACAAAGGTGATTTTTTACTACCGCTTAACAATTGTCCTAAAATTTGTAAAGCATAACTATCATTATTGTATTCTTCAACGGTTGGATAAACCATACGTAATTCAGGTAGTTTTGCAAAGTTGTCTTCAAAGTATAATGATTTAGTTTCTGATAAGGTAACAGGCATAGGGTTTTGTATTTCAACTTCTGGACCACTAGGAATTTCACCAAACCATTGTGTTACGAGTTTTTTGGTTTCCTCAAAATCAATATCACCTGCAATAACCAATGTGGCATTGGATGCACCATAATACATGTCATAAAACTCCTTGACATCATCTATTGTAGCGGCTTGTAAATCAGGTAAGGACCCAATAACTGTCCAGTTATAAGGGTGTCCTTCTGGATACAAATTAGATCTAATTATTTCATCGGTATAGCCATAGGGTGCGTTATCAACACGTTGGCGCTTTTCATTTTTCACCACTTGTTTTTCACGCTCCAAAGCGGCTTTGGTAACCGTGTTGATCATGTAGCCAAAACGATCAGAATCAATCCACATAATTTTTTCAAAAGCATCTTTTGGCACCACTTCATAATAAACGGTGTAATCATTTGAAGTTCCACCATTTCGGCTTCCTCCCCATTCGGGAATCATTTTCCGGTTGGCTCCAACGGGTACGTTTTCCGAATCGTTAAAGCTCATGTGTTCAAAGAAATGGGCAAATCCAGTTTTTCCAGGTTTCTCCCTGTTGGATCCCACATGCATAATGGTGGCAACTGCTACGATAGGATCACTATCATCCTTATGTAAGACAACCTCCAAACCATTATCTAAAGTGAATTTTTCATAGTCAATTGCAAAATCATTTGTGTCTTCAGTTACTTGAACGGTCTCTTTGTCTTTTTGACAAGAAACTATAATCAAGCATATTATAAACACACTCCATTTAAAAATACGCATAGTTTAAGTTTTTGATATAGTTATAAGTTAATCTATAAATTTCAAACATTTATCGATAGAAACATAAAAAAATGACTTTTATTAACATTTTTTTATACATTTATTAAAAACTTCTATTATGAAAAAAATTACACGATTTATACTGTTTGCTATTGTAATATTCACAAGCAATGCTTGGTCACAACATTCAGTTGCTAGAGAGTGGAACGAAGAACTTTTGGATGCTATAAGAAAGGATTTTGCAAGGCCAACCGTTCATGCTAGAAATTTATTTCATCTTTCAATGGCCATGTACGATGCTTGGGCTGTATTTGACAATGAAGCAGAAACTGTTTTTCTTGGAAAGGAATTTGGAGGATTTAATTGCAGTTTTGAAGGAATAACAACACCAACCGATATTGATGCCGCTAGACACGAAGTTATTAGCTATGCAGCCTACAGGATTTTAACCCATAGATTTCAAAATTCACCAAATGCTACTGAAACTTTAAATGACTTAAGTTCACATTTTGCGTCTTATGGTTATGACAATAGTTTTAATTCAACTGATTATAGCACAGGATCATACGCAGCTTTGGGAAATTATATTGCTAGTGAGATAATAACTTTTGGCTTACAGGATGGTTCACATGAGCAGACTGGTTATAATAGTCTCTACTATTCACCTGTTAACGAACCATTGATACTTGAATTATATGAAGACAACTCTAATATTAATCCAAATAGATGGCAACCACTTGCTTTTGATGTTTTTATAGATCAAAGTGGGAATCCTTATCCCTTAAACACCCCTAATTTTGTAAGCCCTGAATGGGGAGAAGTAGTCCCATTTAGTTTGTCTTCAGATGATTTGGAGATTTTAAATAACGGATTTGATAGCTACATTTATCATAATCCAGGACAACCTCCATTAATTCAAAATTCAAATGAAGATGGTTTTGATGACCCTTATAAGTGGTATTTTACTTTAGTGGCCTCTTGGTCATCCCATTTAGATCCTGCCGACAACACAATGATTGATGCATCACCTAACGGTATTGGTGGATTGAGTATTGATGACATGCCAGAAACGTTTGAAGAATACCGAGCATTTTATGATTATATGGAAGGCGGCGATCCTGGAACAGGTCATGATTTGAACCCTATTACCAACGCGCCTTATGCCTCTCAAATGGTCAAACGCGCTGACTATACACGTGTTTTAGCTGAATTTTGGGCAGACGGGCCCGATTCTGAAACACCTCCTGGACATTGGTTCACTATTATTAATTATGTAAGTGATCATCCTCTTCTTGAAAAACGCTTAAATGGACAAGGACCTGTATTGAGTGATCTAGAATGGGATGTTAAATGCTACCTAGCACTTGGAGGCGCCATGCATGATTGTGCAGTGACAACATGGGGCGTAAAGGGATACTATGATTACGTTAGACCTATTTCGGCTATTCGTTATATGGCCGCAAAAGGACAAAGTAGTGATGCTTCACTACCCAACTATGACCCACACGGATTACCATTAGTTCCTGGGCGTATAGAGCTCATAGAATCTGGTGATCCTCTAGCAGGTGATTCCGATGAGAATGTTGGTGAAGTAAAAATTTACGCTTGGAAAGGGCCTGATTATATTGCTAATCCAGATACAGATGTAGCTGGTGTAGACTGGATATTGGGAAGTCATTGGTGGCCATATCAACGACCAACATTTGTAACACCTCCTTTTGCAGGATATGTTTCTGGGCATTCAACTTTTTCAAGAGCAGCAGCCGAAGTATTGACTTTATTGACTGGTGATTCGTTTTTTCCAGGAGGCATGGGGACTTTTGATGCGGTTCAAAATGAGTTTTTAGTTTTTGAGGAAGGTCCTAGTGAAACATTTCAACTACAATGGGCAACTTATAGAGATGCCTCAGATCAATGTAGTTTATCAAGAATTTGGGGAGGCATACACCCACCCATAGATGATATTGGAGGACGTTTGATAGGTGCCGAAATTGGTGTTGAAGCTTATGATTTGGCTATTCAGTATTTTAATAACACTTTATCAACTCCGGATTCATCAGAAACTAATTTTGTTAATGTGTATCCAAATCCTTTTTATAATGAATTAAATATCAAACATAACTTGGGAGAAAAAACCAGCTATGAATTATATAGTTTGGATGGGAAATTGTTAGCTGAAGGGATTATAAACAGTCAAGAAACAGTTCAACTTGGACACATACAAAGCGGTCTGTACTTATTAAAAATCTTAAATAGTGAAAGTAATACTACTTTAGAAATTCAGAAAATAATCAAACAATAAACATTTAATATTTACTGGATAATTATTTTTTTGACTAAAGTTGTTTGGTTAGAAGTAATTATTTCAGCAAAATACACACCAGAACTTAAGCTTGTAAAATCGAGCTTATTAACTCCTAAAGATAAATGGCTAGTAAGTACCGGTTGACCATTTACAGTATAGAGATTAATAGCTGATTTACCATGTGTTGTTGTAATGTTTAAGTAATCAACAACTGGGTTGGGATACATTTCGAAGGTTACAATATCTGCTTTGACGTCCTCGCTGGTTAATGCATTACAAGAAGCTTCATCAACTACAAAGTTTGTTGAATTGTCGATAAGCCAATTTAATAAATAGGCCATATTGGTATTATCAACATAAATACATGTTAATGCAGGATTGCTAGTTGCATTGAAATCGGAAATTATACTATTTTGACCATTTCTTAAATCAATACTTTGCAATTCATTACTTTCCAACCTAACATATTTAAGTTCATCGTTAATAGCTAAATCGATGTTTCGTAACGCATTGAAACCTGCATAGAATAACATAAGTTCAGGATTGTGCGATATATCTAATTCTTGAAGATTGTTGTTATTGCACAATAAGCGTCTCAAAGAATGATTGGAACTAACATCTATTTGGTTTAAATTATTTCCGCTGACATCTAAATAGGATAAATCTTGACAATTGCTAAATATTAATTCCGAAAGATTATTTTGACCACATGAAATAGATTCTAACAACAAGTTGTTGGCAATATTCAAATTATTCAAATTATTGTCTCCACAAAATAAAGATTCCAATAGTACATTCTGTCCCAAATCAATATTGCTTAAACTATTTGAATAGCACCAAAGAACTGATAAGTCAACATTGTTTTCTACGTTAAGTTCATTAAGATTATTAAGGTTGCAAGAAAGTACCTCTAAATCTAAATTGTTGGAAACATCTAAATTGGATAAATGGTTATTGCTTACATATAATTCCTTGAGTTCAGAATTTTGTGAAATATTCAAATTAATCAAGCTATTATTCTCAATATCCAAAACTTCAAGCTCTAAATTATACTGTAAATCCAGTTCTTGAACATTATTGAAATAGCAGTATAAATATTTTAGATTGACGAATGCTTCTATTCCTGTTAAGTCGGTAATATTTTTACTGAAAATATTAAGGGTTTCTACGCTTTCGGCATCACTATTCAGTATATTTCCATTCAATCCATTAGTATCTATGTTATAATCAATAAGCGCTTGCTCAAAACTTGAATCAGGAATAGGCGTGGTTTGCGCAGAAACATTAGCGCATAAAAGTATTATCGCACAAGATATTATGGCGATTTTTCTAAAATTTATTGTAGATTTTGTTGAGGCCAAACTATAATAAAATATCATTTACAGATTAAAAGTATTATTAAATACCTTTCGCAAAGATTAAAATCGTTATTTGTAACTTTTTATCGTTAAGCTACTTAAAACATAAAATTGCATAGGATAATTTCTAGCATGTAATTTGCGAAAAGTGTAAAATAATAGTATAATGAATTGTATTTTTGCACGAAACTTTTGAAATATGTTACCATTTTTTAGAATTATTGCATTGTTAGAGGGTGTGTCCTATATTCTATTATTGTTTATTGCTACTCCTATCAAATATTTTATGAACGAGCCCAAATACGTGAAGCTATTGGGAATGCCACATGGGCTATTATTTATAGCTTACATTGTATTGGCAGTAATTATTGGTAGCAATCTAAAATGGAACTCCAAGACCATGCGTACTGTTTTATTAGCGTCTATTATTCCTTTTGGAACCTTTTATGTAGACAAAAAGTTTTTGAAGCAATAGATTTATGAGAGACATTCAATGCTTTGTTTATGATTATTTAGTATCTCTGGATGTAAACGAAACCACAGCCAAGTACTTAAACTTGTTGGTGCTTTTAATTGCACTATTTATAATTATCTATATAACCGATTTTGTAGCGCGTAGACTACTAATCAACGCTTTTAGTAAATTTTCAGAAAAATCCAAAACGCATTTTGATGACTTATTGGTAAATCATAAAGCACCTAGAAACATCGCCCATATTGTTCCGCTGATATTGACCATTAAGCTCTTTCCTTATGTCTTTTACGATTTTCCTCATTTTGAAAGTTATATTGTTACCATTCTTAAGGTATATGGAATTATCCTTACGGTATGGATTATTCGTAGTATTCTAAAAACTTTTGAATCCTATTTTAAAACTTTACCACGTTTAAAAGACAAACCCATTGATAGTTATATACAAGTCGTGATGTTATTCGTTTGGATAATAGCCATTGCTTCTTGTTTGGCAGTTGTTATTAACCTATCCTTTATCAAGTTCTTTACAACACTTGGTGCGGCTTCCGCCATACTATTATTAATATTTAAGGATACCATACTTGGTTTTGTAGCTAGTATTCAAGTTGCAGTGAATGATAGTGTGCGTATTGGCGATTGGATTACCATGGAAAAGTACGGCGCAGATGGTGATGTCATAGAAATAAATCTCTCTACAGTTCAGGTACAGAATTTTGATATGACTATTACTCATATCCCAACCTACGCTCTTATTTCCGACTCCTTTAAGAACTGGCGTGGTATGCAATCCTCTGGTGGCAGACGTATAAAACGTTCTATTATTTTAAAGGCCAAGAGTGTTCATTATTTGAACAAGGAAGATATTGAAAAGCTTAAAAAAATTCAGTTAATTACAGAGTACTTAACCTCAAGACAGAATGATATTGACAATTATAATTCTTCAAACAATATTGATAAAGCTACATTAATTAATGGTAGAAACTTGACCAATATTGGTGTTTTTAGAAAATACTTAAACAGTTATATTGCGAATCATTCGGCTATCAACAAAGATATGTTTATTATGGTCAGGCAACTTGCTCCAACAGCTCACGGATTGCCTTTGGAGATTTATGCGTTTAGTAGTGACAAACGTTGGGAGAACTACGAATATATCATGTCGGATATATTTGATCACGCCTTGGCTGCTGTTCCTTATTTTGACCTGGAGATATTTGAGTTGTCTACAGGAATTGAAACTTCTGAAAATTAGACTACTCCCCTAACCGGTCTTTTACAAACTCGATTTGGGTTTTTCCGTGAGGAGCAGGTTTACCGTCTTCATCCAGATTAACCATAATAATATTGTCTACTGTCAAAATGGTTTCTCTAGTCATTTTATTTCTTGCTTCACATTTAAGCGTTAAAGATGATTTACCAAAGCGAACAACTTCTATTCCCAACTCTACAATATCACCTTGTTTTGCCGAACTCATAAAATTTATTTCAGACATAAACTTGGTCACAATACGTTTGTTCTCTAATTGAATAAGTGTATAAAGAGCCACTTCTTCATCAATCCAGGCCAATAGTCTACCACCAAAAAGTGTTTCGTTTGGATTTAAGTCTTCGGGTTTTACCCATTTTCGTGTGTGAAATCTCATATATTATAATAATGTTTGTTGGGAATCTTCATTTGGAATTTTTAATTGACAACCCAAAGTTTCATTGAACTTTTTAATAAAGTAAGCCGAAAGCAAGGGTGATTCTTTTTCTATATTTTGATGAACAAAGAAATCAATCTCTTTAATGCCTTGATCTTGCCAATCTTTTAAACGCAATACCCAATCGTCCAATCGTTCATAATCACTAGGATGGTTAGCTCCCACATAACGAACGAAAGCTGTTGGGTTGGTTAAACGCATGTGCATAAGGTCGCGTCTTCCTGCTGTATCTACTATGACATTTGAAACATTATTACTTTCCAACAAATCATATAACTGGTTGGATACCGATTCATCATTATACCAATTGGTATGTCTAAATTCAATGGCCAATGGTATTTCTTTTGGCCAATTTTCAACAAAATTGACCACTCTATCAAAGTCCTTTGGTGCAAAGTTGTTGTGCATTTGCAGAAAAATAGTTCCTAATTTTTCTTTTAAGTTGGAAGCATTATACAAATAATTTTCCACAACTGCTTGAACCTCATTTAATCGTTTCCAATGGCTTATTTCTTGATTAAGTTTAGGAAAGAACTTAAATCCTTTCGGTGTTTTATCATACCAAGTTGCAAACTGTTCTGCTGGAAAAATTCTATAGAACGTGGCATTCAACTCAATGGAATTAAATTGCTTGGAATAATAACCCAACTCATCCTTGGTTCCTCTTGGGTAAAAACCCTTCAAATCGGCTTTGTTCCACTTGGCACAACCAACATATATTTCGGGCAGATTGTCATCCTTCACCTTATTCAATACTCTTGCCGTATCAATATGATCTTGAGGTAAAGTGAAATCAATACTTTCAGGGTTTTCTACACTTCCAAACTTCATAAGTCTTGTTTTTACCAAATATAGTTTTTAATAGCTATAATCTAAAACAGATAATATAATTAAGTTCAATAGCCGTATGGCAAAAACCTATTTGTTAATAACACTGTTAATATTCTAAATAGTCTGAACATTTATAGGTTATCGTAATTTTTATTTTTATTAAAACTAAATTCATGAACCGATCTACAGACCTATTGCAATGTCGTCCAGAAGTTTCTACGGCATTATTTTTTGATACTATGAGTCCTGATGAACGTTTTCAAAACGCAACGTTAAGGCCTATCATAAAACTACAAAATGATTTATTTGTTGAAGTGTTCAAAAACTATGTGGATAAACATAAAAATGTTTTTTATCACTTGACTGTTGAAAAGCAAATGGACTACATTGAAAATGCTATTCAGAAGGATATGAAATTCAGAAATTCCCTGAAAGGTATGGTTATCGGACAGTTCACTGTTGAAGAATACCGCTTCTACATTACTAATTCGTCATCATTGAACAAACGCATGATGAACATCGTTAAGGAACGTTTAATTGATAATATCCAAGTTTTCCAGGAACTGGTTGCCTAAATGACCATCAAGGAACAATTACTAGCTATTTGTTATGACTACGCCAATAAGCGTATTGCTAGTTACAAGGATGAGATTGAAACCATAAAGGATTCTCTTGAAAATAATGACAAGAGTAATGATGAAGATGACGATTCAGGAAATGGAAAGCTTTACAATGATTTAGAAAAGAATGCCCAGCATCTAAGCGAAGCTACCAAAACGTTAGATACGTTAAAGTTAATAAATCCGAAGTCAAGCTATTCTACTGTGGTTTTGGGCAGTATCGTCAAAACCAATACCTCAAACTTTTTTATTTCAACCAGTATTGGTTCTATAGAAATAGACGGTACAACTTATTTTGGCATATCGCTTCTTTCGCCTATTGGACAATTACTCAAAAACAAAGAAGTTGGTGATACTGTTGAGTTCAATGGTAACAAGCATACTATTATTGAAATTAAATAATAGATTCGCCATTTAAATTGGTAGTCAGCACATCACTCATATAGTCAAAGTAAGGCCTTACGGCTTTAAACGCTTTATTGACATCTTCAATAAAATTATTGGAAAGCACCTCCTTGTCGGTATATTTTTTAACGAAAATGTACTGCTTTTTCTTAATCAAACCAATGGCCTTATGTTCTTTACTGAAGCCTTTGGGAGCAGTTTTTACTTCATCTCCAACAAATTCACCCCAAATAGATTTAAATTTTTTATTATCAATAATTTTTCTGATTTCTTGATCGTCCATTTCAAATTCCTTTCTAATACGTAACAAATCATCTTTGTTTGGCTCCCAGAATCCTGTAGCTATAAACGATTCATTATTCGGTTGGACATGTAGGTAGTAACCACCTCTCAATTCCGGTTTTCTACGGTGAAATGAACCTCCAAAATGTGTCTTGTAAGGCAATTTATTCTTTGAAAATCTAACGTCTCTATAGATGCGAAACATTTTCATTTTATCAATATCGTCATGTCCATTAAGCAATTGAAGTAATTGATTGTAGACTTGTTTTACTTCAGATTCTATTTCTTTGAACTCCTTTTTATTTTCATTAAACCAATCCCTATTATTGTTCTTTTCCAAACGTTTAAAAAAATCAAAGGTTTCTCTTGGTATTGTTTCGTTCATTGTTAAGGTTTTATTTGGTTAAAGTTATAAAAAAAGCCCCAAATAAATTGGAGCTTTTCTTTCATCAATCAAAAATCTGATTATTTAGACTCTTTTACAGTCATAAATTTTGTGGTCATCAACGAATTACTATCTGTATCATAATACTCGATTATAAAATTTCCACTTTTATCAAAATACCCAACACCTGAATAGTCTGAATTATTGAAAATATAATAATTGTCATTTAGATTAGAGCGAAATGCCGTACCAAAATTCTTTTTGGAAGATTTTGCAGTAACTGAAAATCCATTTGAATTTTTAATAAAACTATATTCTCTATTATCTCTTAAATAAGTCACTAACTCAATTTCAGAATCATAAAATGGATCATTATCGTTATCTATTTGAATAGTCTTGGTAACGGTTTTATCATTGTCCACCACCATATCCTGATTCACTTTTCCAGCATCATTCTTGTCTAGTTTAATGCTTTTTTCTTCTCGGGTAGTTACTTTTACTTTGTTCTCTACCACTTCTTTTCCGTTATCTATTTTTACGGTTTTAACTTCTGTTGTTTCGGACATACTCCTTGGTTTGTCTTGAGCATAAAAGCTCACAGAAAACAGAAATATGCCTATATATATTAAATTTTTCATTGTTTTTGTTTTAAAGGTTAATAATTAAATCGATTTCTTTTTTTAATCAATCTGTTTCTAGTGATCATCAGTGATGTCTTCTACTGCATCTTCAACTTCATCGGCTGCTTCTTCTACACCATCTCCTACTTCATCTACAGTTTCCTCAATTTTCTCACCTGGATCTTTTTCATCTCTACAACCAGTAAATACTGTTGACAGGCTAAATAAAAATACAAGGGCTATTATTACTTTTTTCATGATTTTAATTTTTAATGGTTAATAATTGTCGTTACTTATTTTTGCATTCTATTTCTTGCTCAAGGCACCTTTAAATAATGATAAAACAAATAGTACCAAGAAAATAAAGAAACATATTTTGGCAATTCCTGCTGAAGCTCCAGCGATACCGCCAAAACCTAATATTCCTGCAATAATTGCAATAATTACAAATGTGATTGTCCAACGTAACATAATTTTAGTTTTAAAGTTTTTAAAACAGATTATTAAGAATAATCCTCTCTAGCTTTTAGAGATGTTTGCTTCTTCTTTTTTATAGCAATTTTTTAGTCTTTTACACTTCAATTGGTGTTTTTTTGAAGGAGTCTTTTGTGTCTTTACTCCAAGCATGAAGCATCCAGCTTGTTTTTTCCAGTTCTCTTATGTAGGCACCAATTAAATCAATTGTTCCTTCATCTGAAATGGTTTCAGCTTTTTCAATGACCTTATTCATTTGCTTTAAAAGAATTTTGTGGTCATTGAGCGTTTCTTTCACCATTTCTACATCGGTATTTAGATCATCTTTTTCGGTAATGGCCGATACTTTAAAATAATCCTTGAATGTACTCATCGGGTGAAATCGCAAGGTCAGAATACGTTCTGCTATTTCATCAATTTTAATTTTAGCATCATTATACATTTCTTCAAACTTGTTGTGGAGATCAAAGAAATTCTGACCTAAAATGTTCCAGTGATTACTACGTAGTTTTTGGTAATAAATGTGGTAATCTGCTAATAGAGTATTTAATTCCACCACCACAGGTATTAACTTTTCATCTTTCATGTTTAAATAACTCATAATTGTTTTTTGTTGATTTATAATTAATTACGGTTATAAACTATGGGCTGGATGTGGAAAGTCAAGTAGTTTAACAGGCTTTAACGGTATTAAGTTTTATTTAACATAAATTATGTTAAACGATAAAGCTATTTCTTAATGGAATTTAACAAAAAAACGTTTGTGAATTCCTATAAAAATTCAGTCTTGTTCAGTATTAATCCTGATGCTGGAGCAATATAATCTATGGTAATATTATTATTTGGCAACAAACTATCCTCTATATCTTCAAGCGATAGTTCACCTTTCCCAAGTTTAATTAAGGCACCCATCATCAATCTGATTTGATTGCGCATAAAGCCTTTGCCCTTAACGCGTAGAACATATGATTGATCAGGAAAAAAATTTGCTGTAAGCAACGTGTTTTCAACAATTTCACAAACATCGATCTCTCTATCATAAATGCCTTTGTCTGTAGGCTTATAACAATAGGATTTGAAGTAATGCTTACCTTCAAACAGTTTGGCTCCTTTTTGCATTAACTGTATATCCAAATCATCTAGAATTGTAGTCATTAATGGTGCACAAAATGGATGGAACTTACCTCCAAAAGCGAAAACATAAATATACTCCTTAACTTTAGAACCTTGAATGATATTGAATTCTTTAGGAACATCCTCAATGCTCAGGGCTCTGATATCCTGTGGTAAATTGTAGTTGAAAAGCTCCAGAAACGCATCAACATCTTCAATTTGATGATAAAGAAAAAGTTCGAAGGCTGCTTCATTTGCAGAAACCATGGCATCGGTTCTTCCTGCTGTTAGGGTTTTGAATTCTTTCCCCTCCAATATATATCGAAGGGTTTTATCAATCATTAGGTGTAAGGTCTTTAGATTGGGCTGTTTTTGCCAGCCATGAAATCTATAGCCCAAATACTGACATTTAACTAGATAATAATATCGTTGTTTTCCGAACACTATATAATTGTTTTCAAGCTTCGAAATTACTGTATTTTAAACATCTCACAAATTTTTTATACCTTGTTATATATTAACTAACTAAATTAAATCATTATGACAAATTCATCTATCAAGCCACCTATGTGGTTTTGGATTGTAAGTGTTGTTGCACTTATTTGGAATTTAATGGGTGTTATGGCCTATTTGGGCCAAGCCTATATGACTGAAGCTGACCTAGCTGCTTTACCAGAAGCTGAACAAGCACTTTATGAAAACGTTCCAGCGTGGGCAACTGCTGCCTTTGCTATCGGAGTCTTTGCCGGTGCATTAGGATGTATTGCCTTATTAATGCGAAAAAAATGGGCCAAATCATTATTATTACTATCATTGATTGGTGTAATAGTTCAAATGATTTACAACCTCTTTATTAGTGGTGCAATGGATGTTTATGGACCAGGTGGCATGATTATGCCTATTATGGTATTAGTAATCAGTGTTTATCTAATTTTATTTTCAAATAAGTCAATATCCAAAGGATGGATATCGTAGAAATTTTAAAAATCTAAACAAAAAAGGCATTAGAAATCTAATGCCTTTTTTTTAACTCTTTTATCACATCTGACAAAGAAAAACCTTTTGCTTGTAGCAAAATCAAATAGTGAAATAGTAAGTCTGCGCTTTCGCTTAAAAACAATGCATCATTAGTGTCTTTTGCTTCAATAACAACTTCTACGGCTTCCTCTCCTACTTTTTGAGCAATTTTATTAATACCTTTTTCAAATAATGAAGCTACATAAGATTCATTAGATTTAAAATTTTCCTTTCGGTCTTTTATAGTTGCTTCTAACTTTGAAATAAAACCAAATGATGATGTGTTTTCTTCATTCCAACAGGTATCGCTTCCTGTATGACATGTTGGTCCAGATGGTTTTACTTGAACCAATAAGGTGTCATTATCACAATCTATTTTAATGTTTTCTAATTGTAACACATTACCACTTTCTTCTCCTTTTGTCCATAATCGTTGTTTTGTTCTACTATAAAATGTTACCAATCCAGTTTTTAGTGTTTTTTTATAGGCTTCATCATTCATGTAACCTAACATTAATACTGTTTTTGTTTCAACATCTTGTATAATGGCTGGAACAAGTCCGTCTTTATTTTTATCAAAATTAATAGTCATTACAATCTAACTTCTATATTATTGTTTTTTAATTCTTGCTTTAAATCTATAATTGGAATATCTCCAAAATGAAATACACTAGCAGCTAAAGCAGCGTCTGCCTTACCTTTTTTAAACGCATCTACAAAGTGCTGTTTAGAGCCGGCGCCACCAGAAGCAATTATTGGAATGCATAATTCTTGTGACAACGCTGAAAGCGCTTCATTGGCAAATCCGTTTTTTGTGCCATCATGGTCCATTGAGGTAAATAAAATCTCTCCTGCGCCTCGTTGTTCTACTTCTTTTGCCCAAACAAATAAATCGAGATTTGTAGGAATGATTCCTCCTGCTAAATGCACTTTCCATTTACCATCAATTTGCTTTGCATCAATAGCCACGACAACACATTGGCTTCCGAATTTATTTGCCAATTCGTTTATTAACTCTGGACGTTTTATTGCTGAAGAATTTACTGATATTTTATCTGCACCATTTTTAAGCAATATATCAACATCTTCTACTGAAGAAATACCACCACCAACTGTAAATGGTATATTGACTTGTTCTGCTATTTTTAAAACCATATCTCTTGTAGTTTTTCTGGCTTCTTGCGTAGCAGATATGTCTAAAAAGACCAATTCATCAGCACCATTAAGAGCATATTGTTTTGCCAAAACCACAGGATCTCCAGCATCGCGTAAATTAACAAAATTCACACCTTTTACTGTACGACCATTTTTTATATCTAAACATGGTATAATTCTCTTTGTAAGCATGGTTAATATTGTTTTTCTAAATCCCTTAGCTGAATATGACCTTCATATATAGCCTTTCCGATTATAACTGCCTCGCAACCTAAACTTTCTAACCTATTCAAATCATCTAAAGTTGTTACACCACCTGATGCAATTAACTTCACAGACTGACCATTACTATTAGAGCAGTTCTGTATAATATCATTATATAAATCATATGAAGGTCCTTGTAACATGCCGTCTTTAGATATGTCAGTACAAATTACATAGCGTATACCCTTTTTTTGATAATCTTTAATAAATGGAAGAACTTCTAATTGGCTACTCTTTTGCCAACCGTTAACTGCAACCTTGTAATTTTTACAGTCTGCACCCAAAATAATTCTTGAACTGCCATATTTTTCTAGCCAACCCTCAAACAATTCTGTATTAGTTACCGCAATACTTCCTCCTGTTACTTGTTTGGCTCCAGAATTAAATGCTATGTGTAAATCTTCGTTAGACTTCAAACCACCGCCAAAATCAATTTTTAAACTTGTTTTAGAGGCTATTTGCTCTAACACCCTGTAGTTTACTATATGCTTTGCTTTAGCTCCGTCTAAATCTACCAAATGCAAATACTCAATGCCAGCTCCTTCAAACTGTTTAGCAACCTCAATAGGGTTTTCATTGTATATTTTTTTTGTGCTGTAATCACCTTTTGTCAATCGCACACATTTGCTATCTATAATATCTATTGCTGGAATAATTCTCATAATTATAATTCAATAAAGTTTTTTAATATTTTCTCTCCTGCCACACTACTCTTTTCTGGATGGAATTGTACACCATAAAAATTATCTTTTTGTAATGCTGATGCATAGTTGACGCCATAATTGGTGCTTGCAATTTCATATTCACATTGCTCCACATAGTAGCTATGCACTAAATACATATATTCTTGATCATTTAAGTTTGAGAACAATTCTGATTTTAAATCAAACACGTTATTCCAACCCATTTGAGGAACTTTAAGTTGATTTGAAAACTTTTTTACAGATACATCAAAAATCCCTAAACCTATAGTGTTGCCTTCTTCTGTTTCGTTGCACATAAGTTGCATACCTAAACAAATACCTAATACAGGTTGTTTTAACTTGGGGATTATCAAATCAAGTTGAGATTCTTTTAATTTTTTCATGGCACTGCTAGCTTCACCAACTCCAGGAAAAACAAGCTTATCTGCTTGCTGTATAGTTTCAGAGTCTTTTGATAACGCAGCATCTAAACCAATACGCTTGAAAGCAAACTGTACACTCTTTATGTTTCCTGCTCCATAATCTATTATTACTACTTTCATAAAAATTGTTTTTAAAGCATTCCTTTTGTTGATGGTAAAATCATTTTCTCAACATCACGTTTTATAGCCATTTTAATTGCTTTTGCAAAAGCCTTAAATATTGCTTCAATTTTGTGATGCTCATTGGTTCCTTCTGCTTTAATGTTTAAGTTGCATTTGGCACCATCAGTAAATGATTTAAAAAAGTGATAAAACATTTCTGTAGGCATCTTCCCTATCATTTCACGTTTAAAATCAGCTTCCCAAACAAGCCAATTTCTTCCGCCAAAATCAATAGCTGCTTGAGCATAGCAGTCATCCATTGGTAAGCAAAACCCATAACGTTCTATACCTAATTTATTTGCTAATGCCTTATTAAAAACCTCGCCTAAAGCTATGGCTGTGTCTTCTATAGTGTGGTGTTCATCAACTTCTAAATCGCCTTTTACATGAATATCTAAATCAAGTTGACCATGACGTGCTATTTGATCTAGCATATGGTCAAAAAACACAATACCTGTCTTTATTTTGCTTTTCCCAGTACCATCAAGATTAAGAGCAATTTTCATTTGAGTTTCATTAGTGTTTCTTTCTATGCTCGCGGTTCTATCTTCGGCTTTTAAGAACGTGTATATTTTTTCCCAATCGTTAGTTTCTAACGCAATGAAACTATTTAAATCGTTTTGATTTACAGTAACTTCATCTGTTCCTAAAAACGTATTATCATTTATGTAAATACCTTTTGCTCCTAAATTTTTAGCTAATTCTACATCAGTTAAGCGATCGCCTATAACAAAAGAGTTTTCTAAATCATAATCTTTAGAGAAATACTTGGTCAGCAAACCTGTATTTGGCTTTCTTGTTGGTGCATTATCTTTAGCAAACGTTTTATCAATAAACTGCTCATCAAACGTTATGCCTTCGTTTTTAAATGTTTCAATGATGAAATTATGAACAGGCCAAAAAGTTTCTTCAGGAAAAACAGCAGTTCCTAAACCATCTTGATTAGTAATCATGACGATTTCATAATCTAATTCTTTGGCGATTTTGCTTAAAAACTGAAACACTTTAGGGTAAAAAATAAGTTTGCTAAATGCATCTATTTGCTCATCAGCAGATTCTTTTATAAGTGTACCATCGCGGTCTATAAATAATACTTTTTTGCTCATGCTATGGATTTTAGTGCTTGTATAAGCTTGTTGTTTTCTTCATTTGTGCCAACTGTAATTCGTAAGCAGTTTTCACATCCTAATTGATTTGTTCTGTTACGAACAACAGTTCCTGTTTTTATTAACTGATTATAACGTGCTGTTGCATTATCTACCTTGATTAAGATGAAATTAGCATCAGATGTATAGATTTTATTAATAAAACTAATCGATTTTAATGCTTCTATTATGCACTTTCTTGATTTTAATAACGTTTGAATTTGTTCATTAACTTCGTTTAAATCATTAAGTTGTTTTAAAGCGCGCTTTTGTGTTAGTTCATTAACATTATAAGGTGGCTTAATTTTATTTAAAACCGAAATAATCTCAACTGAAGCATAGCATACACCAAGCCTAATTCCAGCTAAACCGTAAGCTTTTGAGAGTGTTTGTGTTACTATTAAATTTGGAAATTCATTTATTCTATTCAACCAACTTTCATTTTTAGAAAAATCAATATATGCTTCATCAATCACAACAATGCCTCTGAAATTACTTAATAGTTTTTCAATTTTAGAAGATTCAAAACTATTAGCAGTCGGATTGTTTGGTGAACATAAAAACAATAGTTTGGTTTGCTCATTTGATGCTCGTAAAACATCATCGACTTTTGGTTGAAAATCAAGTGAGTTTAGCGGCACTTCTATATTTTCAACAGCATTAATGTCTGCTAAAACACTATACATTCCGTACGTTGGTGGCAATGTGATAATTTTATCACAATTGGGTTCACAAAATGCTCTAAAAATTAAATCTAACACTTCATCGCTTCCATTTCCTAACAGAATTTGCGACTGTGGTATTTTCTTTATGTCTGCCAAACTCTGTTTTAAAGCCGTTTGTTGCGGATCTGGATATCTATTTACACCATTATCAAATGGGTTTTCATTGGCATCTAGAAACATCATATCAGAACGTAAATCCTTGTATTCATCTCTAGCTGAAGCATATGGCTTAATGGTTTTAATATTAGATCTTACCAACTTGTTTATATCAAAAAGTGCATTCATATTATTTCAAGTCTTTTAATCTAATTGATACAGCATTTTTGTGTGCCTGAAGTCCTTCTGCTTCGGCCATAAGCTCAATAGTGTTTCCTATATTTTTCAAGCCTTCAGAGGTTATTTTTTGAAAAGTAATACTCTTTGTAAAACTATCTAAATTGACACCTGAATAGGCTTTACTAAAGCCGTTTGTAGGTAATGTGTGATTGGTTCCTGAAGCATAATCGCCCGCGCTTTCTGGTGTGTAATTCCCTATAAAAACAGAACCTGCATTTTGAATACCATCAATAAAGTACGTTTCATTTTTAGAACAAATAATAAAATGTTCAGGAGCATAATCATTAATTAAATCAAGCGCAACAACATCTGATTCGACATAAATTAATTTTGAGTTAGCAATGGCTTGCTTGGCTATGTCTAGTCTTGGTAATTCACGTATTTGCTTTTCTATTTCGGTTTCAACGTTTGTAATAAGCGTTTTTGATGTAGAAACTAAAACAACTTGGCTATCTGTACCATGCTCAGCTTGGCTTAATAAATCAGAAGCTACATAACTTGCATTGGCAGAATCATCCGCAAAAACTAAAAGTTCGCTTGGTCCAGCAGGCATATCAATAGCGACATTAAATTTGGTTGCTAGCTGTTTTGCAACAGTTACAAACTGGTTTCCAGGACCGAAAATTTTATATACTTTAGGAATGGTTTCTGTACCAAAGGTTAAACCAGCTATGGCTTGAATACCACCAACCTTTATAATTTTTGTGACTCCACAAAGTTGTGCTGCATATAATATTTCGTTAGCAATCTGGCCTTCTTTATTTGGAGGCGAACATAAAACAATGTCTTTACAACCCGCAATTTGGGCAGGAATAGCAAGCATTAATACGGTTGAAAACAAAGGTGCTGTTCCACCTGGAATGTACAAACCAACTTTTTGAATTGGGCGTTTTTCTTGCCAACAACTAACACTTGGTGTTGTTTCTATTTGAATTTTACTTGTTTTTTGAGCAGCGTGAAAGCTTTCAATATTCTGTTTTGCTGTTGAAATGGCTAACTTTAGTTCGTTTGAAATTTGACTGCAAGCTGCATTAATTTCATCTGTAGTAACCACACTATTAGTTAGTTTAACACCGTCAAATAGCGCTGTATATTTTGATATAGCTTTGTCACCATTTCGCTTAACATCAATAAAAATTTGATTTACAGTATTTTCAATGTTTTCAACTGTTTGAGTTGGTCTTTGTAATATGTCAGACCAATTTTCTCTTTTAGGGTTTATAAGTGTTTTCATATTAAATTACCATATTATCAATTGGACAAACAAGAATTCCTTGAGCTCCGTTAGCCTTAAGCTCATCTATAATCTCCCAAAATTCATTTTTATTAATTACTGAGTGTATCGAGCTCCAACCCTTTTCTGCTAAAGGTAAAACCGTTGGGCTTTTCATACCTGGTAATATTTTTATTATATCATTAAGTTTTTCATCAGGAGCATTTAGTAACACATACTTTGATTGTCTCCCTTTTAAAACCGATTGAAATCGAAATTGTAATCTATCTAGAATAGCTTGATTTTCTTCAGAAATTAATGGCGAAGCAGCCAAAACAGCTTCAGATTTTAAAATGACTTCAACTTCTTTTAAGTTGTTCTTAAAAAGCGTACTACCACTAGAAACAATATCTACAATAGCATCGGCAAGTCCGATATTAGGAGCAATTTCAACAGAGCCGTTTATGATATGAAGATTAGCTTCTACCTTATTTGACTTTAAAAATTGATTAACTGTATTAGGATAAGATGTAGCAAAGCGCTTTCCTTGTAAGTCGCTAATGTTTTCGTATTTAAAAGATTTTGGAACAGCAACTGATACTTTACAAGTTGAGAAACCTAGCTTTTCAATAATAGCTATATCTTGTCCTTTTTCAATAAGCACATTTTCACCAATTATTGCTGCATCTACAACACCATCACGCAAGTATTGCGGAATATCTCCATTACGTAAATAAAAAACTTCTAAAGGAAAATTCCTAGCTGAAGCTTTGAGTTGATCTTTACCATTATCTATTGAAATGCCTACGTCTTTTAGGATTTTCATTGAATCCTCGTGAAGTCTTCCTGATTTTTGAACCGCTATTTTTAATTTACTCATACAATATCCCGAGAAAGCGGGAATCTTTTGTTTGTGCTTGAGTAAACCTTTAGGAGTGTTTTATATATAAAAATAAACCCGCTTGATTTACTCAAACGGGTTTAAAATATATTTAGATTTATTCAATACATTTTCAGCTCGCTTGAGTGCAAGTATGAAAATGATGATGATGTAATTGAATAAATGTCATGTTCTGATTTTTACTGAACAAATTTTCAAAAAAAATATTTATAAATCCAAATAGTTTTAGAAAAATTTATTGATTCCCAAGAATAATAGGCATTCCCGAATCGCCAGAACCAATTACAATAACTTTACTATTGCTTGATTCAGACAGTTTAATGGTTGCTTCAATACCTTTATCCTGCAAAATTTTATCGGTTAGTGAGGCGCTTAAAATTTTGTTTGCATCTGCTTTACCTTGTGCCTCAATTCGTTGGCGCTCAGCTTCCTTTTGAGCAGTAACCAATCTAAATTCATACTCCAATGATTCCTGCTCTTGCTTCAATTTTCTTTCAATAGCTTCTTTAATAGTTGGAGGTAACGTAACGTCTCTAATTAAAACACTGTTCAATTGAATATACTGGCTTTCAACAATTTTTTTAGTTTCTTCAAAAATCTCTTCTTGAATGGCATCTCGCTTACTAGAATATAATTGTTCAGGTGTATAACGCCCTACTACACTACGAGCAGCACTTCTAATAGCTGGTTGAAGTACACGAGTCAAGTAATCCTCACCTTTTTCATTATGTAGCTTTCCCAAATTTTTCTCATCTGGCTCATAAAGTACAGACGCATCTAACTTAATATCCAATCCGTTTGAAGATAATACCGACATCTTTTCTGGAATTTCTTGTTGACGTGTTTCGTAATCAATCACGCGATTCCAAGGCGCAATAATATGAAATCCAGGTCCTAAAGGCTCTTTATCTGAATCTACTCCATCTTTCAAGGTTTCATACAGTACAGCAGCATGACCAGAATCTATGGTTACTGCAGATTTTGCTATTAAAATGAGTAAGAATACAAGTGTGGCAATAATTGGTATGCCAATTTTTGGTAATTTTTCCATTGTGAAATTTTTAGTTAAATAAGTCCGTTATACTTTCTAATAAACCATTCTGAAGCTAGACATAAGGCTATTAGTGCAAGTAGGTATTTCCAATTTATCAAAGATACTGTATTTTTTGTACTTTTTTCAATAATAGCAAACCGTGTATCACTCAATAAATTATCTATTAAATTAGTTGTCTTATCCGGAAAATATAAGCTTCCGTTGGTGTTGGAAGCAATGGTTTTCAACTTTGAAACATTTGCGTTCAAAAATTGTTCTTCAATATTATAAGCCAGTATTTTAAACTTTCCTGATTTTGAAATATTACTATTGGTCGCTTTAACCGTAAAACTATAATCGGATGCTTTTAGGCTGCTTAAATCAACTTCATAATTATTGTTTTTAAGTACAAAAGGGAATGTTTGAGTATCACCCGAAACATCATCAGTAACAATAATGCTCAAACTCTCTCGATTATCAAACTCGTAATTTTTATTAAAATATTGCGCGTTTATAATAACATTGGTACTTCCGTTATAAAAGGACTCAAACTCAACATTCAAACGTTCCTTTCGTTTTTTAGAAGCCAAATATTGAATGATCTTCCCTATAAAATCATCAAACTCATTAAACGACTCTTTATTCAAATAACTTTGCGCACGCCATCGCCAAATATCTTCTCCCAATAATATGGCTTGTCGCGAAGCATTTTGCTCAAACGTTGCCAAAAGCACATGATCAGTTACAACACTGCCTATCTGCTTATTAAGAATACTTTGAAATGGTACTGAAATATTTAAGTTACCAAACTTACCTTTTAATGGTGGAAATGATTGAAAGTCTAAATCTGGTACAATGAATTCAGAATAATTAGTATTCGAAATGGCAAGATAATCTTCGACTTGAGAGTTGATATCATGCTTATACTCGTTAGTGATATTGTTCAGTAAATTCCAATCCGTTTTAGTTCCTGCAATTACAAATCTGTTCATAGGATTGGCATTCAATGCATCAAAAACAGGTCTAAATTTATTGTTTGGTTGATACAGGATAACCATTTGAAAATCTGTAGCTTTTGATACAAACTCATTAATATCCAAAATAGTTGCCGTACGTTGTTCATTACTTTCTACACTCTTCTTGAGCATACCCAAATCGGGATGGATAAAGTCACTTACAATAGCTATATTCGATTTTTCATTAACCACTTCTATGGCAAAATCCTTGACATTATTAATGGTGTTTTTTTCGCCTTCAAGCGGATCTACCATAGCTTTATAAGTAAACAGACCTACTTGATTGGCAGGAAGCGTGAGATTAACAACTTTAGAGTTATTGGTTTTATCAAACGTTATATTTTGCGACCAAACCGTTGTATTACCATTCAGTATCTTAAAAGCAGTTGTGATTTCTGTATCGCCATTATATGTTAGAATGGCCTCAACAGGAAACTTGTTTTTATAAAAAGCATACTTATTGACATTGAGCTGCTGTAATTTAAGATCGGCATGAGCAGTCGTATCACCTATGGTTATTGAAAAAATTGGCTGCTTATATTTGAGGGATTCATATTCGTAATCGGAACCATAAGTCTGATTACCATCGGATAATAAAATAGTTGGTGCTATATCGCTTTTATAAATATCTTGAAGCTTTCTAAAAGCATTGGATACATTTGTTTGTCCACCTGAATAATCAAGACTATCGGACATCACAACATCATCACTAAATGCAAAAAAATCTATATCAAATTTATCGTTTAGATCTTTATGCCCCTTAAAGGCTTCTATAATTTGAGAAATTGTATCCTCTTGATTCAAAAAAGAAATAGAGCTTGAATTATCAACAGCGACAACCAACTTGGGCTTTTCATTATAAAAGGTTTCTTTTTCAACTTTTGGATTAATGAGCAGCAACAGAATCATAAAAATAGTCGCAAAACGTAAAAATGCTAAAAGCTTAAAGGTAATCGATCTCTTTTTTGATTGATACCAATACTGAAAAAGCGCTAGTAATAGCGCTATAATTCCAGATAATATTATCCATAAAAGAGTTGATAAACCCATTAAAACCTAATAATTATGTTAGCATGCCTCCATCTACATTCAGGGTTTGTCCTGTAATGTAAGCAGACATATCACTAGCCAAAAATACGCAGGCATTAGCTATGTCTTCAGGAGTTCCTCCACGTTTTAAAGGAATAGAATCTCTCCAACCTTTAACAGTATCTTCGTCTAATTTAGCAGTCATTTCCGTTTCAATAAAACCTGGTGCAATGACATTACTTCTAATATTTCTAGACCCTAATTCCAATGCTACTGATTTAGAAAAGCCAATAATCCCAGCTTTTGAAGCCGCATAGTTGGTCTGACCTGCATTACCTTTCACACCCACAACAGAACTCATATTAATAATAGAGCCTTGACGCTGCTTCAACATGGTACGTTGAACAGCTTTGGTCATATTAAAAACCGATTTTAAGTTAACCTCAATAACTGTATCAAAATCTTCTTCGCTGATACGCATTAATAGATTATCCTTGGTAATTCCAGCATTATTGACCAAAATATCTATAGATCCAAATTCGCTTACTACCGAGTCAGCTAAATCTTGCGCTTCCTGAAAACTGGCAGCATTACTTTTATATCCTTTAGCCTTAACACCCAAAGCATTCAATTCTTTCTCCAATTCGTTAGCGGCTTCAACAGAAGAGCTATACGTAAAGGCAACATTGGCACCTTGTTGTGCAAATACTTGAGCAATACCTCGTCCTATTCCTCTACTTGCCCCAGTAATTATAGCTGTTTTACCTTCTAATATTTTCATTTTATGTTGTTGAGATTAGTTGTTTGTCAAATATAATAAATACAAGTTGCACCAAATAAAAAAACCCTACAAGATTTTGTAAGGTTTTTAACACTTTTCAGTTTATGATTTTAAGCCATAACTTCGGCTACTTTCTTTCCTATTTCCGCAGGAGAATCTACCACATGAATACCACAAGCTCTCATAATTTTCTTTTTGGCTTGAGCAGTATCATCACTTCCTCCAACAATAGCACCAGCATGTCCCATAGTACGACCAGCAGGTGCGGTTTCTCCAGCAATAAATCCTACAACTGGTTTTTTACTGCCACTTTCCTTGTACCAATTGGCAGCATCAGCTTCCAATTGACCACCTATTTCTCCAATCATTACCACAGCTTCAGTTTCTGGGTCATTGATTAACAATTCAACAGCTTCCTTGGTTGTTGTACCAATAATTGGGTCGCCACCAATACCAATAGCGGTTGTAATTCCCAATCCTTGTTTTACAACTTGATCCGCTGCTTCATATGTTAATGTACCAGATTTAGATACAATACCCACTTTTCCTTTTTTGAAAACGAAACCAGGCATAATACCAACTTTAGCTTCTTCAGGAGTAATAACTCCAGGACAGTTAGGGCCTATAAGTCGACAATCCTTACCTTTTATGTAATCTGAAGCTTTGATCATGTCAGCCACAGGAATTCCTTCAGTTATTGTGATAATTACCTTAATGCCAGCGTCAGCAGCTTCCATAATAGCATCGGCTGCAAAAGCTGGTGGTACAAAAATGATACTGGTATCAGCGCCAACTTCCTTAACGGCTTCTTCAACCGTGTTAAAAACAGGCTTGTCTAGATGAGTTTGACCACCTTTTCCTGGTGTTACACCACCAACAACATTGGTACCATATTCTATCATTTGGCCAGCGTGGAAAGTTCCTTCGCTACCTGTAAAACCTTGTACTATTATTTTTGAATTTTTATTAACTAAAACGCTCATTAAGTTTGAATTTTTATTGTTTTTAAAACGTTACAAAAGTAATCTTTTGGATAGTATTTATAAAAGTATTTTTAGAATTTCTTTAAAATGAATTGGATTCAAGAGTATCAGAATCTACTGGTTGACTCATTTCATATACTCTGAATATTTTATCGTCCTTCATTTCAATGATTGAAACGTAATATGCTAGAGGAATTTCATCAGAAGACTCAATGGTTGTTGCACAAAGTGTATATCGAGCCACAACCGTGTTTTTATCCTCCAATAAATGAGATAAATCAAACCTTAAATTATTGTAAGACTCTGTAACACCTTTAAAAAAATTCAGCGTACCATTAAAATCCCTGAACTGATAACCTTTACTGCTATTCCAATGAACTTCAGAATCTTTATGATAATACTTTTCTATAAGACTGATATCATTGGCTAAATCTGAATTGAAAAATTCTGTAATGATTTTTTTAGCACTCATTTACTTATCCTTTAATTTTTTGAGAATATCTGGTATCTGCTTGATATAGGCCATTTCTTTAAATTTTTCACGAGCTTCACCAGCTGGTGAACCAAAATATGTTTTACCAGGTTCGGTAGTATGGCCTAAACCTGATTGTGCATATAAAACTGTGCCTTTTGAGATTGTAATACCACTCTTCACACCTACCTGTCCCCATAGTGTTACTTCATCTTCAACCACAACACAACCAGCAATACCTACTTGAGAAGCAATGAGGCATTTTTTACCAAGAACAGTATCGTGACCTATTTGAATGAGGTTGTCTAGTTTTGAACCTTCACCAATTGTGGTATCACCAGTTACACCACGATCAATGGTGCAAAGCGCACCAATATCTACATGGTCTTTAATAATGACCCTTCCACCAGATAATAATCTATCATAGCCTTCAGGTCTTTTCTTGTAGTAAAAAGCATTGGCTCCCAAAACAGTACCAGAATGAATCGTGACATTATCACCAATAACAGCATCATCATAAATACTAACATTAGAATGAATGACACAATTTTTACCAATGACCACATTGTTACCTATAAAGCAATTTGGCTGAATAACTGTACCAGAACCAATCTTAGCACTTTCAGAAATATTACTGCTAGACGATTTAAATGGTTTAAAATGTTGAGTTAATTTATTGAAATCACGAAACGGATCATCACTAACCAACAAAGCCTTACCATCAGGGCAATCAACTTTTTTGTTGATTAAGACTATGGTAGCAGCTGAATTTAAAGCTTTGTCATAGTATTTAGGATGGTCAACAAATACAATATCTCCAGATTCAACAACATGAATCTCATTCATACCTAAAACTGGAAAATCGTCTGCTCCTACATAATCAGCATTAATTATGTTTGCTATTTCTTTTAAAGTATGTTTACGAGGAAATTTCACCCTATTCCTTAATACGCTCTTTGTAAGTGCCTTTTTCTGTTTCGATTTTTATCTTATCACCTTCATTGATGAATAAAGGCACATTCACTTCTGCTCCTGTTTCAACAGTTGCAGGTTTGGTAGCATTGGTAGCCGTGTTTCCTTTAACACCAGGTTCTGTGTGTGTTACTTCTAAAATAACACTAGCCGGCATTTCAACTGAAAGTGGCATATTGTCTTCCGAATTAATCAAAATAGTCACAACTTCGCCTTCCTTCATTAAATCAGGTCTGTCTAATGCAGCTTCCATTAATCTGATTTGAGTATAATCTTCTTGATTCATAAAGTGATAAAACTCTCCATCATGATATAAAAATTGAAACTTGTGTGTTTCAACACGTACATCTTCAATTTTGTGGCCTGCAGAAAAGGTATTATCGATAACTTTACCTGTGGTTACACTTTTTAATTTAGTTCTAACAAAAGCAGGTCCTTTACCTGGTTTTACATGTAAAAACTCAATAATTTTATAAATATCATGATTGTATCTTATACACAATCCGTTTCTAATATCTGAAGTACTAGCCATAAATTAATTTGATTTAAAATATCCTTTCATAATACCACGCTGCGAATCTTTTATGAATTGAAGAATTTCATCTCGTTCTGGAGTAGCTTCCATTTCGGCTTCAATTATTTCTGCAGCTTGGGTATTGTTATAGTTTTTTTGATATAAGATTCTATATATATCTTGAATTTCTCTAATTTTTTCGGTTGAAAAGCCACGTCTTCTTAATCCTACTGAGTTTATTCCAACATATGATAAAGGCTCACGAGCAGCTTTAACAAAAGGAGGCACGTCTTTTCTAACCAAAGAACCACCTGTAACAAAAGCATGATTTCCTACAGAGCAGAATTGATGAACTGCCGTCATTCCAGCCAAAACAACATAATCGCCTACTGTAATGTGGCCAGCCAAGGTACTGTTATTGGAAAAGATACAGTTGTTACCTACGATACAATCGTGAGCAATATGGCAATAGGCCATGATCAGGCAATTGTTTCCGATAACCGTCTTCATTTTGTCGGTAGTACCTCTGTTTATCGTTACACACTCACGAATGGTTACATTATCGCCTATTTCAACAGTAGTGTCTTCGTCATTATATTTTAAATCCTGTGGAACGGCAGAAATGACAGCACCTGGAAAAATATTACAATTCTTTCCAATTCTGGCACCTTCCATAATGGTGACATTACTACCAATCCAGGTTCCTTCACCAATTACAACATTATTGTGAATGGTTGTGAAAGGTTCAATGACTACATTTTTTGCAATTTTTGCTCCTGGATGAACGTATGCTAAAGGTTGGTTCATTTTATTTAACTTTTGAAATTTGTGCCATAAGTTCTGCTTCAGCGCAAAGCTTACCATTGGCATAAGCATAGCCTTGCATGTGGCAAATACCACGACGAATAGGTGATATTAAATCACATTTAAAAATTAGGGTGTCACCAGGCACTACTTTTTGTTTAAACTTGACGTTATCGATTTTCATAAAAAAGGTCAAGTAGTTTTCTGGATCGGGAACAGTACTTAAAACCAAAATACCACCCGTTTGAGCCATAGCTTCAACAATCAAAACGCCAGGCATGACAGGCGCTCCTGGAAAATGTCCCGCAAAAAACGGTTCATTCATGGTAACGTTTTTGACACCTATAACATGCGACTCACTTAACTCAAATATTTTATCAATTAATAAAAATGGCTGTCTATGTGGTAACATGTTCATGATTTGATTGACATCCATCAATGGATCTTGGTTCAAATCGATGCTTGGAACGTTATTACGACGTTCGTTCTTAATAATTTTAGACATTTTTTTTGCAAACTGCGTGTTCACAAAATGTCCAGGTTTGTTAGCAATAACCTTGCCTTTTATGTGTGTTCTGATAAGCGCTAAATCACCAACAACATCCAATAATTTATGTCTTGCCGCTTCATTAGGATGGTGAAGAGTTAAATTATCAAGAATTCCGTTTGGTTTTACTGCAATGTTATCCTTATTAAATGCCACACGTAATTTCTCCATCGTTTTGGGAGACAATTCTTTATCCACATAAACAATGGCATTATTGAGGTCTCCACCTTTTATAAGGCCATGTTCCAGGAGCATTTCTATTTCATGTAAAAAACTGAATGTTCTGGAATCAGATATTTCGTCTTTAAATTCAGAAATAGTTTTAATGGAAGCGTTCTGCGTACCCAAAACTTTCGTGCCAAAATCAACCATAGTTGTGATTTGATATTCAGTAGAAGGCATGACCAAAATTTCACTGCCTGATTCTTCATCAGTGTAAGAAATAACATCGGTCACTTCATAAACCTCTCTTGTTGATTCTTGTTCAACAATACCAGCTTTCTCTAATGCTTCAACAAAAAACTTGGATGATCCATCCATGATTGGTGGTTCTGAAGCATCTAATTCCAAAATAGCATTGTCAACATCTAAACCGACTAATGCAGCCAATACATGCTCGCATGTTTGAATGGTTACACCATTTTTTTCCAAACAGGTTCCTCTTTGGGTGTTTGTAACATAAACGGCATCAGC
This sequence comes from Bacteroidia bacterium, assembly GCA_030425285.1. Lineage (GTDB taxonomy): Bacteria > Bacteroidota > Bacteroidia > Flavobacteriales > Flavobacteriaceae > Hanstruepera. The sequence goes on along the minus strand of JAUIAY010000002.1, from coordinate 8,448 downwards.
TTCTATAATTGGGTTCCCTTCTAAATCAATACGTTTAAATGCAAATCCAGTATTTTCAGGAGCTGGTTTAAATGTCAATGTCACATCCTTTCCTGTATGCAACCCAACACCTTTAAGAGAAACTTCACTCTCAATGGTTTTTTGTTTTATTCCAGTATTAATTATTCCCATTTACTTTTTTTTCTATTTCGTTTACAGATTTTACGAGTTTAGGTAAATTTTTGAAATGCACGTAAGATTTGTTATAATCTCCATAGTTCAATGCAGGCGAACCTTGCAACACTTCATTATCATGTACATTTCGACCTATACCAGATTGTGCTTGAATTCTAACATTGTTTCCAATAGTGATATGTCCAACAATACCAACCTGACCACCTATTTGGCAATTTTCACCTATTTTGGTCGATCCAGCAATACCTGTTTGAGCTGCGATAACCGTATTCTTACCAATTTCAACATTATGGGCAATTTGAATTTGATTATCCAGTTTTACGCCTTGTCTAATTATAGTAGAACCCAAAGTAGCTCTGTCAATCGTAGTTGCCGCACCAATATCAACAAAATCCTCCAGAATAACATTGCCTATTTGAGGAACCTTACTGTATTCTCCTTTTTCATTAGGTGTAAAACCAAATCCGTCGGCACCAATTATAGCACCCGAATTAATAACACAATTACTCCCTACTATACATTCAGAATAAATTTTGGCACCTGAAAAAACAATGGTATTATCTTTTATAACCACATTATCACCAATGTAACAATTTGGAAAAATCTTTACATTATCTCCTATTTTTACATTGTCACCAACATAAGTAAAAGCCCCTAAATAAATGTTTTCTCCTAATTGAGCTGAATCAGAAACTGAAGTCGGTTGGTCTATTCCAGATTTATTTAATTTAATCTGATTGTAATACTCTAATAATTTGGAAAACGATTTGTAAGCATCATCAACCTTTATCAAGGTAGAACTTATAGTATGTTCCGGTTGAAAGCTTTTGTTAACAATCGCAATGGATGCTTTAGTCGTGTATATATATGGTGTATATTTAGGATTGGCCAAAAAGGTTAGTGAACCCTCGGTCCCTTCCTCTATTTTAGATAAACTTGAGACTTCGACTTGAGCATTGCCCACAATATCACCCTCTAATATACCTGCTATTTGTTCTGCTGTGAATTTCATTAAGCGCAAAAATAGAAAAAATGTGTCACATTTTATCTTTGGGATAGCATATAAAATATTTTGTAACTGGTTTTGTAAGTGCTTTCAGGTTTAACTGGTCTGATGCTTTAACAATATCCTGAATTTTACCCGTCTTAAACAAAATGTTGATGTTTTGCGACTTTTCTTCATAAGCCTGGTTGGAAATTTCTCCCTTAAAAACAAAATATCTAGCCTCTTCTTTTGAAATTTGGTACTTATCCATCAATTTTTGAAGGTGCTCATCCAACAATTGCTTTTTGATAGGTTTCTTTTTAATTTTAATTTTCAAAAGGTCCCTGTTGATAATCATTTCACTTAAATTGCGAAGCACAAAATCATCATGAAATTGCCACGCTTTCATAGCCGAAATAATATCATAATCATCAAGTTGCGAAAACAAGTTTAAAGTCTTTGCGTCAAATTCATTGATTGAAACATTATGCTCTAAAAAGTACTCTAAGGCCTCACTAGCCTGGAGCTTCACACCTTCAGTGGTTAATTCTTTGGCTCGTTGTAGCATTCTGGTTAGCAACTGTTCGGCTACCAATCCCGTTTTATGCAAATAAACCTGCCAATACATAAAACGCCTAGCAACCAAAAACTTCTCCACACTATAAATACCTTTTTCCTCAACAACTAAAGAATCATCAACCACATTTAACATGGTTATTAAGCGTTCCGTATTTATATTGCCTTCCGATACACCAGTATAAAAACTATCGCGCTTAAGATAATCGGCACGATCCATATCCAACTGCCCTGAAATAAGCTGGCATAAAAACCGTCGTTTGTAGCTTCCCTTAAAAATTTCTATCGCAAGCGTTAAAGTTCCGTTAAATTCGGCATTCAAATACTCCATAAAAAGCAATGAAATTTGCTCATGACTCACACCATTTACAATACTGTGCTCCATGGCATGCGAAAAAGGCCCATGGCCAATATCGTGCAACAAAATCGCAATGTATAAAGCTTCTTCCTCTTCCTTGGAAATGCTAACACCTTTAAAACGAAGTGTCTGGACTGCTTTTTGCATTAAATGCATACAACCCAAGGCATGATGAAATCGTGTGTGGTGAGCACCTGGGTAGACTAAATAAGACATGCCCATTTGGGAAATTCGGCGAAGTCTTTGAAAATATTTATGCTCAATTAAATTAAATATATCCGAATTGGGTATCGTAATAAAACCGTAAATTGGGTCGTTAAATATTTTAAGTTTGTTTTTTGGAATCAAGCTTTCTTTTTTACTTTAATTATCTAAACAAATATACATGAACAATATAAATATTCTTTGGGTTGATGATGAAATCGATTTATTAAAACCCCATATTCTCTTTTTGGAACAAAAAAACTACAAGGTAACTACCTGCAAAAGTGGAACCGAAGCGGTAGAAATTTTAGATGATAAAAACTTTGATATTGTCTTCTTGGATGAAAACATGCCGGGATTAACTGGTTTGGAAACCCTGAATGAAATCAAGGAAAGACGTGACACACTGCCTGTTGTGATGATTACTAAAAGCGAAGAAGAATATATTATGGAAGAAGCCATAGGTAATAAAATAGCCGATTACCTTATTAAGCCCGTGAACCCCAATCAGATATTATTGAGTATTAAAAAGAATTTGGATCATTCCAGATTAGTTTCAGAAAAAACCACCTCAAACTATCAACAAGAATTTAGAAAGATAGCTATGGATTTAACCATGGTGAATTCATTTGAAGAATGGGTAAATTTGTATCAAAAGTTGATATATTGGGAAATGCAATTAGAAGATATTGAAGATACTGGTATGTTTGAGATTCTAGAATCACAAAAAAATGAAGCCAATACGCAATTCGGAAAGTTTATTGACAAAAACTACCCAAGTTGGTTTGAACCACATGTTGATGCACCAACTATGTCGCACACTTTATTTAAAAACAAAATCGTTCCAGAGTTAAGCAAAGAACAACCTACACTATTGGTAGTTATTGATAATTTACGCTATGATCAATGGAAAGCCTTTGAGCCCATTGTGAACAATTATTATAAAAAGGAACAGGAAACCCCTTTTTACAGTATTCTACCGACAGCTACACAATATGCGCGTAATGCCATTTTCTCTGGTTTAATGCCAGCTGATATGGAAAAGATGCATCCCAATTTATGGAAAAACGATACAGATGAAGGCGGTAAAAATCTTCACGAGGCTGACTTTCTAGAAGCACAAATGAAACGATTGGGATTATCGCATTTAAAACACGAGTACTATAAAATTACCAATTTGAAAAATGGTAAGAAGTTAGTTGAAAATTTTAAAGGACTTAAAGATAATGACCTTACTGTGGTTGTTTACAACTTTGTAGATATGCTCTCCCATTCCAAAACCGAAATGGATGTAGTTAAAGAATTAGCGAGCAACGATAAAGCCTATCGTTCATTAACCCAAAGTTGGTTTAAGAACTCACCATTATTAGAAATGGTACAGCAAGCGCAACAACTGGGCTTTAAGCTTATTATGACAACAGACCACGGAACAATTAATGTTAAAAACCCATCAAAAGTAATTGGAGACAAAGACACTAGTTTAAACTTGCGCTATAAAACAGGTAGAAGTCTTACTTATGAAGACAAAGATGTTTTAGTTGCTAAAGACCCAAAAACTATTCATTTACCCTCTATAACCATGAGCAGTTCCTTTATTTTTGCAAAAAATGATTTGTTTTTTGCCTACCCAAATAACTACAATCACTATGTCAGTTACTACAGAAACACCTATCAACATGGTGGTGTTTCACTTGAAGAAATGATAATTCCATTTGTGGTTTTAAGTCCGAAATAACTCCGTGTAATGCAAAAAAATCCGATGAAATACACTTTTTATTAGTTTTTCTCAATATTTATACTTAATATTGCATGCAAACAAGATGTGATTTGACTATAGAATATAGTTTAAATGAGCTAGATAATGTTGTCAATCAGATCCTTGAAACTGTGAAATCAAAAACGATTTTATTTCATGGTGAAATGGGAACTGGTAAAACAACATTAATAAAAGCGCTCATAAAGGCATTAGGGAGTGATGATGAAGTTAGCAGCCCAACTTACTCTCTGGTCAACGAATATGCTTTAAACCAAGATATAATCTATCATTTTGACTTATATCGCTTAAAGTCAGTTGAAGAAGCATATGATTTTGGAATTGAAGATTATTTGCAAACAACTGGATGGCTTTTTATAGAATGGCCTGAAATAATTGAAAACCATCTTGATAGTGATTACCAAGAAATTTGGTTATCAATATCAGATAATAATAAACGAAAAGTAACACTGAAATAACAAGTTTTTTATAAGATTAGAAACAACAAATTGCCCTAAATTGTCTCGTTTTACGGAAAAACCGTAACGAAAAAATTCGAAATCGTTGATTTTAACATAATTTTAACATTTCACCATTATATAGTACATGCTTCGGCTATACATTTGGATTATTAATTAATTAATCCCTTAATAAAATGAAAGCAAAAAAGTATGTACTAGCAATCGCAATTTTTGGCGGTGCGTTGTTTACAGTTCAAGCAACAAATTTGATTGACTTAATAGATGGACAACAAACAACACAAATTGAAAAAAGTAGAATTAAAACTCCAAGACAGTCATAGTCGTAAAGAGTTAATTCTAGGCAGTATTTTTGCTACAATTATAGCATGTACTCCTTTCTTATTTAATTTATATCAAAGTGTTCCAGACATTAAAGTTTGGGACACTTTTTTATTTCAATATGACAGTAAATATTATGAAAGTGTTTTTGTTTTAGCATGGACTTTAGCAGGAAGAGTAATTCCATTAATATTAATGCTTATTTGGTTTTTCACATGTCGTCATTGGTGGTATCATACATTGTTAGTTCCAATTGCCATGTTCATATACCAAACAATTGAAACTCTAAATAGTGATCTATATATTATAGATACTGAAAATTTAATTCTTTACATGCTTCCTGTTATGGCTGTTGTTATTCCTTCCATTTATCTTATCAGAGCTCAAATGTTTGATAAGCTCAATACAGCTAACAAATCACTGGAAGAATTGGAAGACGAGTTTAAAATTAAGCCTACTACGCTTTGGGGGAAAATTAAGCAGTATTTTTAATTTACATTTTATAATTTCAAAAATTAATTCGTAATTTGACTAACTATTTAACTAGTCAAACTATGTCGAAATCCTTATCGCCATTCACAAAACAGCAACTACTACCTCAAGAAGAGACTCTTGAAATTTTAAAGCAAAAAGGTGAATTATTTATTGGTATTCCCAAGGAAACTGCTTACCAGGAAAAACGTGTGTGTTTGACACCAGATGCTGTTTCAGCTCTGGTAACTAATGGACATAGAATCTTATTGGAATCAGGCGCAGGGAAAGGTGCCAATTTTAGTGATAAGGATTATAGTGAAGCAGGTGCTGAAATATCTAATGATGCTGCCAAGGTATATGGATGTCCTATAATTCTTAAAGTAGAACCTCCTACTCTTGAGCAAATAAAACTTATCAATCCGCAGACCATTCTCATTTCTGCATTGCAATTAAAAACGCAATCCAAAAAATATTTTGAAGCTTTGGCCGCCAAACGCATAACGGCTTTGGCTTTTGAATTCATTCGCGATGAAGATGGTGCTTATCCAGCCGTTAGATCTTTAAGTGAAATAGCAGGGACCGCATCTGTCTTGATTGCTTCGGAATTATTGAGCAATGTCAATAACGGTAATGGTCTTATGTTTGGAAACATTAGTGGCGTACCACCTGTTGAAGTAGTAATTTTGGGAGCTGGAACCGTAGGTGAATTTGCTGCTAGAAGTGCCATTGGCCTTGGGGCAAATGTAAAAGTGTTTGATAATTCAATTACCAAGCTTCGTTGTGTTCAAACTAATTTAGGCCGTACTATATTCACATCTACCTTACAGCCTAAAAACCTATCGAAAGCCTTAAAACGTTGTGATGTTGCTATTGGAGCTGTCAGGGGAAAAAATAGAGCACCTGTTATTGTAGGAGAATCTATGGTCGAAAATATGAAATCTGGAGCAGTCATTATTGATGTTAGTATTGATATGGGTGGCTGTTTTGAAACCAGTGAAGTAACTACTCACAAAAATCCAACCTTTGTAAAACATGGTGTTACTCACTATTGTGTCCCTAATATTCCTGCTCGTTATTCTCGATCTGCTTCTATTTCCATAAGCAATATCTTTACGCCTTATCTTCTAAAAATTGGTGAAGAAGGCGGCTTGGAAAATTCTTTACGTTTTGATAGGGGTTTAAAAAATGGGTTGTATTTTTACCACGGCATTTTGACCAACAAATCTGTTGGCGAATGGTTCGATTTAAAACATAGCGATATTAATTTGCTTATTTTTTAAATAGGAATATCTAACACAAACTACATTACGTGAAATTATTACACAGAATAGGGTATTACCTAGGCGGTTTTTCAATTGGTCTTATTATTTTGGCATTTTTTTTAAACGGAAAGAAAGTTTCTTGTGATTACGGTCCTGAAGCACGTGTTCTAAAAAACATCAATTCAAAAAAATTACAAATACCTACAGATATTGAAGCTGATTTTAAAAAACATAACATTGACTCACTGGAAATTAGTAACGTTTTAAAGTACGCCAACATTCAATTCTCTAAAAGCGATACACGCAAGGAACCTTGTGGTATTTATTATTTAGAGAACACTTCTGATAGCGCGAAAATGGATATTAAAATTGAAAATTGTGACAGTTTAGCCACTATTACTGAAATTATTTGGAAATAGCTCAACATTTCATTCAATAAGAATAAAAAAAGACCTGATTTTTAATTTCAGGTCTTTTCTATTTTATGGTTAATTTAATAATCTGTTTAATTCAAAATCAATCTTTTTGAATAAGATTTACCATTCTGCAATACAGATACTAGATAAAATCCTCTAGGCAAATTACTTACATTTAATTCTTCAACAACAGACCTACCTGTTGGCTGAATTGCTTTATTTATCAATATTCTTCCTGCCATATCAAATAATTGCAAACTGGAAACACCTGTGAAGCCTATCATTTTTATGCTAACAGTGCTTTGCGCCGGATTTGGATATATATTAATAGCTGTTATTGGGTTTGGTTCTGCCTCTTCATCAACTTCTAATCCATCTTGACAATTGTTAACTATAACGTTTACTGTTGCCGTTTCAGAAGAAATTCCATTTGAAACAATTACTGAATATTCGTTTATATGCTCAACTGGAGACACTTCTATACTTTGCGTAGTCTCACCAGTACTCCATAAATATTCAATTCCCCCAGAAGCTGTTAAAACAACTGTATCTCCAATACATATCTCTTCATCTTCACCTGCATAGGCATTAACAGGCTCTACAACAGTTACAGTAACAGAATCTGTACTAAAGCAACCATTTGAATAAACATTAACCGAATAAGTTATTGTTTCGTTCGGGCTTACAATAATATTATTAGAAGTTTCTCCATTACTCCACACATAACTTGTTCCTCCAGAGGCTACTAACGTCGCTGACGCCCCATTTTCAATAGTTACATCATTTCCTGCATTGGCAGTTGGTAATGGATTGACCGTTACAGTTACAGAATCTGAATCGGATACATCTCCTTCACTTACGGTTACTGTATAAGTTGTTGTATTATTTGGACTGACCGTTATGCTTTGTGTCGTTTCTCCTGTACTCCATTCATAGTTGGAACCTCCAGAAGCTGTCAAGGTTGTACTCTCACCTTCGCAGATGGAAACATCATTTCCTGCATTGGCTATTACCGTTACACTTGGCTCTACAGTTACCGTTACCGAGTCACTGCTCGTACAGCCATTTGATGTCACTTCAACACTATAGACAGTGGTCTCGCTTGGATTCACCGTGATACTTTGGGCTGTTTCTCCGTTACTCCACTCGTAATCCGATCCTCCAGAAGCTGTCAAGGTTGTGCTCTCGCCTTCGGTTATCGTCACGTCGTTTCCTGCATTGGCAGCTGGCAATGGATTGACCGTTACAGTCACTGAATCTGAATCAGATACATCTCCTTCACTTACGGTTACTGTATAAGTTGTTGTATTATTTGGACTTACTGTTATACTTTGTGTGATTTCTCCTGTACTCCATTCATAGTTGGAACCTCCAGAAGCTGTCAAGGTTGTACTCTCACCTTCGCAGATGGAAACATCATTTCCTGCATTGGCTGTTACCGTCTCA
>JAUIAY010000014.1 GCA_030425285.1 Bacteroidia bacterium | reverse complement strand
TTCGTTTCCACAACCATCGGTAGCAGTAAAAGTCACGATAGCCGAACCAGTTTCACCACACTCATCAGATAATCCATTGAAATCGTTAGACCATGCAACCGCTGAACAATCATCAGTTGCAGTAGCATCACCATTATTATTTAACCAATCGTTTAATTCGTTTAAGTTTCCAGAACCGTCACATTCCACAGTCACATCAGCGGCAGGAGTCACATCTGGAGCTTCAGTATCTTGAATAGCATAAGAAGCTGTTACAGAAGTAGCGTTTCCACAAGCATCTGTAGCCGTAAAGGTTACTTCAATAGCAGCAGAACAATCAGATGTTGCGCCTCCGTAGTTATTGGTCCATGTTACAACGCCACAGTTATCTGAAGCTACAGCACCACCATTATTGTTTAACCAATCTTCAATGGCACCATTGTTACCAGAACCGTCACATTCAATAGAGATATCACTTGCAGGTGTATCTATTGTAGGTGCTATGGTATCTGTTACTGTAATAGTTTGTGATACAGACGATGTGTTGTTACAATCATCTGTGAATGTCCAAGTACGTGTAATTACTACATTACAAGGATCTGAACTATCTGTTGCATCAACACCGGTTACTGTGATGTCTCCAGCACAGTTGTCAGTAGCAGTTAAATTGCCAGCAGCAGGCACATCAGCTATACATTCGTAAGTAATATCGGCTGGCGCACTTGGTGCAACAGGGTTTTGAGTATCTTGAATTGTGAAAGTAGCTGTGCTTGAAACTTCATTTCCACAGTCATCAGTGGCTGTAAAGGTTACTGTTGCCGAACCTGTTTCACCACAATCATCTGAAAGGCCAGTGAAGTTGTTTGACCAATTTACATTACTACAAATATCCGTTGCAGTAGCACCACCGTTGCTGTTTAACCAACCATTTAAATCGGAGGTATTTCCAGAACCATCACACTCAACTGTTAAATCGGTAGCAGGTGAATCTAGTGTTGGAGGCACCAAATCAATAATAGTAAATAAAGCAGTTGTGAAATTTGAATTTTCACAATCATCAGTTGCAATAAACCTTACTAATGTTCTAGAAGTTTCACCGCACTGATCAATTGCATTTAATATTTCATAAGTCCAAGTAACATTTGAACAATTGTCTGTAGCATTAGCTCCAGCGTTTGTATCTAACCAAGCTTGAAATTCTTGTGTATTTCCTGCCCCATCACATAACACAGTTTGATCAGCACCAACAGTTGTAATATTTGGAGCTATTGTATCAGCTACTGTAATTGTTTGCGTTACAGAAGAACTGTTATTACAAGAGTCAGTAAATGTCCAAGTACGCGTTATAATAACGTTACAAGAATTAGAATCATCAGTAACATCAACACCTGTTACGGTGATATCAGCATCACAGTTGTCGGTAGCTGTAAGATCACCAGGTGCTGGAACATCAGTCAAGCACTGGTAAGTTGTGTCAGAAGGAGCACTAGGTGCCGTTGGTGCAATGGTATCAGCTACTGTAATTGTTTGCGTTACAGAAGAACTGTTGCCACAAGAGTCAGTAAATGTCCAAGTTCGTGTTATAGTAACATTACAAGGATCTGAATTATCAGTAACATCGACACCCGTTACAATGATATCGTTATCACAGTTATCTGTAGCTGTTAAGTCACCAGGAGCTGGTACATCAGTCAAGCACTGGTATGCTTCGTCAGCCGGAGCACTAGGAGCTACAGGAGCTATTGTGTCATTTATATTAATGGTTTGATTAGCTGTAGCTGTTTCGCTACAATCATCTGTAATTGTAAATGTTCTTATGACTACAATTGGACAGGTTCCAGATGAACTATCTTGATAAGTAATACTTTGAACATTGTCTTCAGTAAAAGAACCACCTTCAGCAGTAAATTCAGCTTCGGTAATAGTAACTAATATTTCAGAATATGCTAATGCTGTTAAATTCCCATTTGTAATATCAGAAGTTGAACAGCTTTCTACTGTTATTTCGGTAGGAGCTGTTATAGTAGGAGCAGTTGTGTCTTGAACACCAATAGTAAAACTATCAGTAAATGTACAACTTGAGTTTTCATCATTGATGGTTACTGTATAGGTGCCGTTTGGAACTCCACTTATATCTTCAGTAGTTGAGTTTGATGGGTCATCCCATGAGAAAGTATAGCTTCCTGATCCACCAGATACTGTAATATCTATTGATCCTGAACTTTCACCATCGCATAAAGCGTCAGTAATGATTACTGATGATATTGAAATTTCCTCGTAGACATTTACTTCAATAGCTACTCGATTGGTACTAATACAATCACTTGATAAGCCTTCAGCTACATAATATGTTGTTGATCCGGCTACATCGGTACTAGGTGTAATGCTAGTTTGAGGTAAAGTGTTTGGGTTGTTGTCTAAATAATAAAACAGTTCATTACCAGGACTACTAGGAGTAGCGGTTAATGGAGTGGCTGTTTCATTTAAACAGTAGTTAACATCAGAAGCAGTTGGTACTGTTGTAATTGTTTCAACAATAATCGTAAATTCATAATAACAAGTTGGATCTCCAGGTGGAATAGCATAATAAGTTCCTGTTACTGGAGGAAATGGATTTGAACTACTGTATTCGGTAGAAGAATCAGTTGCTGGATATTCATCGTAGTATCTTGTTCCAGGAGGAAATTCAGCTGCTACTTCAGAGGTTTGAATTGGTGTGGCACCAATGTTACAGAAGTAAAAATCTCTTACTGCTGTATAGCTACCACAATTATCAATAACATATTGTTGGGAATTTATTGGTATGATACTTGGGGTTGGAATAGGCTCTCCAATACAAACACCAGATGTTTGGTATCCTTGAATAAGCTCCTGGTCAAAAACCGTTCCTGAAGTATTACCTACACCAGTGATAGAACCACTTAATGAGACATTACTTCCACAATTTGAATTGACTAATAAAGCACAATCTGTAGTAGCTCTTAATTCGAAAAATAGCTCGGCTAAAACGTCATCGGGATTAGCGGGTACAGGTAAATTACCTATTTCCCATATTATGGAACCAGTTGCACCAGCATTTGGATCATAGTATGGTACTGCCGTAGTAGTTAAAGGGGAGTACACGGCATAGTTAATACTTAAGTCTTCATAAGACGACGTATAGGGTATTGGTAATGTTATCACCGTATTATTGGTGGCTTCAGTACCTTTATTCTTTATTTCTATTCCATACTCAATAACATCTCCAGGAAAAACTTCCAAAGGATTTGGGTTTGGCATGTTGTTAATTGAAGCGGTAGTTACAACTCCCTCTGTTTCAGGAATATAAGCATCTACTGCAAAAGTGATATTATAAATAATGTAGGTGTCTTGTGTAGAACCGTATCTAAACCTAGTAGATGTTTGGTTATTATCAATTATGTTATTGTTTGGGTTTGGAACATCAAACATACTAATATCTAACCCAGTATTATTTTGCCTATTCAGGTTTCTTGAATTTCCACCAGTTTGGATTGAGGAATTAAAGAAGTTTGTCGTGCTATTCCCTGAATGACTTAAACTTTGATATTGATTATCTGATTGTCTTTGTATTTGGAAATAATCTCCAGAAATAGCAACATCACCTTCACCTGCCATCATACCTAACTTGATATTCACATCGCCATTTTGCACAGCGTTAAAGCCAGATACATCAAGCGTGTGACTAATAGTTGTACTACCTTGAACATAAGCATAACCATCAAAGACAGTTACGTTTCTCCAATCCATTTTAGAGTTTTCATATACTATTACCATTCCCCAGCCACCATAGTAACCGGTTCCACCACCATCACCTTCAGAAAGGGCAATGTCAGCTACAAAATACTCACCTAATCCACCTTCTCTGACCAAAGTAGTTACTTCTTTGTAACCAGCAAACATTCCTACATCACCTGGGTACCTAATGTCGTTTGCATCGGCAACCAAAGTTTGATAAGATTGGCCTGGGCCTTTAAACTTGATTGTTCTTCTTTGAAGGTCAGTAAAATTACCTTGATTGTGTCTGCCAGACCAGTATAATCCAGCATAAATAATGTTTGAACATCCTGGAATAGCACCATTTTCTTGTGAGAAAGTCAATGTTGCAGAGGATGAGTTGTTTGTTGTTGGATCACCATCAACATCAACATACTCCATGTCATTATTACTATTGTTAGTATTATCACCATAGTTTACCAATGTCAAGTTGGAGTTACCAACCATGGTAAAATCACCCTTGATATTGTAAACTGTGGTACCAGGTGTAAAATCAGATTCTCTCGGAGAAAAAGGGACCCTAACCTGACTGTAGCCTATAAAACTAGCACCTATTAACAAAAGGGCTAATAATATTAGCTTTGATGATTGGTTTTTAATAGCGTATAAATTTTTCATCTTTATAATAATTACATTATTATTTATTTAGGACGGATTAACAACTTTGTAAAATATTGTTGTTATGTTTTCTGTATTCATCAAATAACCACTTATTTGTCTCTCATTGCATTCAAATAAACATTTAACATAAATGTATCTTAAAGCATTAAAACCATTGAGACGGGAAACATCTAATCTGTTGTTCAGGTCAGAAGCTCTTTCAAGGGTTATGGTAATAACTTCAACATTGTTATATAAAGCATTTGAATTTTGGAGAATATTAAAAGATGCTGTGTCAAGCAGCTTTAAGACTTTAGGACTTTCTTCTCCGGTTACATTCAATATTGAAGCATTCTTGATATATATGGTAGGGTTTTTACCATGCAACAAGTTTTCAGGTACATTGACATTTGAAGATGCTCTTTGTTGAGAACCTGAATTGTTATCTCCATCGTACAGTCTGTAAATGGAATTCTCTTGCGCCAAAACACTATTTGAGTTCAAGAGCGTGAAAGTAAGAGCCAGCACGAGACTCACTACTAATTTGTTAAAATTGTATTTCATAATACTTTACGTTAATAATTCTCAATTAACTTTAATTAAAAAACTAAAACTAAAAGTCTAATAAATTAATTATTAGGCCTAGACTAGCTGCTGACTGGGTATATAATACCTAGACAATCATTAATGTTCAAAAATGTTTTAGAGGGAAGAGCATTACATAATAATGCCAATGGATTAAGATATTTCATTTGATTTGGGATCATAAATTTATTAATAGCTTACGACACAAATAAATAGTGATATTGTTTTCCAATCAAATAAAAATGTCAAATAACTCATAAATTCGATAAAAAGTATGCGAAAAACCTTTCATCGGATTATTGAGATAATTTAACGGGTGACTTTTTTGAAGTCTAAAATACAGGGTGTTACCATAGATTAATTTTAAAACGCTAGATTTGGTTAATATTAATAATGCATTTAATTTATCGGGAGCAATATATGTTATTTGTCTGAATTATCAAACACTTTATCGATATATTTTGCGTTTAATCGATTGCATATGAAAAAAATAATTTTTGTTAGACACGCTAAATCTTCATGGGAGTACGATTTAAGCGATATAAACAGGCCTTTGAAGGAAAGAGGCTATAAAGATGCTAAAATAGTATCTAGTAAGCTTTTAGAGTTTGATTTTAAGATAGATATGGTTCTTTCCAGTGATGCAGTAAGGGCTATGACTACAGCAGAAATTTTTGTTGAAACCATGAATTTTCCTAAAGATAGTATTGTCTTAAATCATAGTCTGTATGATTTTTCAGGTCAAAATGTATTGGAAGTTGTTAAAAGCACACCATTTCATATAGAAACTCTTATGATTTTTGGACATAACTATGCTTTGACCAATATTGTAAATAGCTTTGGAAGTAAATATATTGATAACGTTCCTACAAGTGGTGTAGTTGTTATGCAGTTTAACATAACCAATTGGCAAAAGTTGAACAAAGGAGAAACTGTTTTGACCTTGTTTCCTAAAGATTTAAGGTAGTTTTTTCTTATTACTTCTGTTTTAAGGTTAGTTAGTATCGGTACAGATACAATTACTTAATCCTTGAAGGAAATCCACGCCAATTGTAATCATGTGTGTTCCAGAGTTATATCCTGCCAAGTCGTTCATGGTTATTTGGTATGAATAGGCAAAATAAAACTTTGATTTCATAATACCGGCCATTGGACCAATGTTTAAAGGTTTGAAAGGTTGGTCATTTAAAAAACGATAAGATGCACCTATCCAATAATAATCTTCCTTTCGGTTGTATTTTCGATATTTAAAATTAATATCGGTAGTAGATCGGCTATCACTTTCAAAATGTTGGAAAAAAACAGACGGTTCAAACTCGACACGCTTGTTTGATTTACTTTGAATGACATATCCCGTGTAAATTTGATAATTGCGTAACAATTCCGGTTCAATACCTCTAAAATCCTCAATATCCTTACTTAAAAGGTTATTGACGTTTAAACTAAAATAAAAACCACCATAGCGGTATAAAGCACCAATGTCAAAATTATTGTTAGAGGTAGAGCGATCTCCATCTATATTTGGATCAACGATGGGAATATCATAAGTTGGCTGAAAATTATTGACATCCACTCTAAAGCTGTTCAAGTTATAGGATATACCCAATGATAGAAATTGTCTGCTGGTATAGTCCAAAGTTAAATGGTGTGCAAAAGACACTTTTAATCCTTTTTGGTGCGTGTTACCATTTTTATCATTATACAGTGAAATACCAGCACCAGATCTATTGCCCACACGAATATCGGCATATAACGATTGGTTATCTGGGGCATCTTTAATACCTACCCATTGTGTTAGGCCATTCAATCTAATTCTCATATTATCACCAATACCTGCATAGGTAGGTGATATCACAAAATCATTATCAGCCAAATATTGGGTCCAAACAGGTAGGTTCAACTCTTGGGAAAAGCTTTGGCCAATGGTTATAAGCAGTATATATGTTAATAATTTTTTCATAAGGTTAAGTTTAGTTCTTGGGTTTAGCTCCTATGTTATTATCTATATAATGTGAAATTGCCTACAAAATCACGATCTACATTAGAGCTATTTAAATTCACAACATACCAATAATCACCAGTAGGTAGTTCTTTATCATTATATCTACCATCCCATTTTTCACCTACATTTAGTGTAGCTATCTTACGACCATAACGGTCAAAGATTGAGTAAGTCAGGTTTGGATAATTTGTGGTACAACCTGGAGCCCATTCATCGGTAACACCATCACCATTTGGGGTAAAGTAGTTAGGGATACAGATATCAACAAATTCCAAGAAGATGGTAGCCATAGCTGTGCAACCACTACTATCGGTAACAACCACAACATATTCTCCAGATTCAGTAATAACAAACGTATTGGTAGAACCGTAATCTTCACCGTTCATTGTAAATTGATAATCTCCAGTTCCGCCACTGGCGTTAGCTGTAAACGTATTGAGTTCGGTTTCAGTAAGAACCAATGTTAATGGATCTAATGCATCAATATCAAAGAATTCGGTAGTTTGGATACAGCCATTAGTATGTCTTACATCTATAAAATGACCTGTTCCAGGTGGCACATCAATAAATACATTACTTGCTTGATATGGTCCGCCATTTAGTGAGTAGTCCAAGTCGTCAGGGTTAGTAATACTCTCATCAACTAAAACAGTCACTGTATTGCTTTGAGCATTGTTCACACAGTTATACTCAATAACAATCGTTGGGTTTATGGTAACGGCTTCAGGAAAGGTTATGTTCCATTCAGATTCGCATCCTTGACTGTCTCTAACAAACACAGTATGATCACCACCACCAAGATTTGTAAAATCAAATTGCGTTTGGGTAGCAGAACCAGTTGTATAAGGTCCGTCATAATTATCTAAACTCACACTGTATGGAGCTGTTCCACCAGAAATTTCAATACTGAACTCACCATCCATGTCACCTTCACATACTTCAGGGAACATAGAATCTGCAACAATACTGATAATTACTGGTACAGGTTCAGTAATTGTAAAGTTAAAAGTTAGATAACAACCTAGTTCATCCTGTACAATCACGTCATAGTCTCCAGGTGCTAAATTTTCAAAGATATTGGTTTCAAAAAACTGATCCAATTGTGGTGAAATAGCATACATAATAATTCCAGTACCACCAGTAGCTGTGATTTCTAGAACGCCATCATTAGAACCTGTACAGGTCACATCATTGACAGTAAAGGTTGCATCAAGTGTTTCTGAAGGCTCTGTAATGGTAATAGGAGCAGTAGCGGTATTACAATCACCACTTTCAACATATACAACATAAGTGCCTGCTACAAGTTCAGTAAATACACCTGGCAAATTTTGAGTGGCAGGAATAGTATTGCCTGCTATATCTTGTAAGGTATATACATAGTTTCCTAATCCTCCTTGGGCTGATGCCGTAATACTGCCCGTATTATCTCCAGCACAATTAATGGTTGGATTAGTTGCATCTAAATTAATGATTAACGTCGGTAACACGTCAATAGTGATTTCATTAGACACATAAGCAGTACACCCATTGGCATCCATAACGAAGTATGAATATGTCCCTGGACTTACCGGGAATGTTGTTGAAGTTGTAAATGATCCTAAAACAGTAGAGAAATTACTATCGTTACTATATGTATATGGACCTGTCCCACCAGTTGCGCTCAATGTCAAAGTTGCTTCTGTTAGACACGTTTGGGTTGTTGTGGTAACTAGGTCAGCTTCTACAGGAGTAGGTTGGTCAATGACAATATCCAACGATGTTGTTTCACAATTATAACCATCAGTGATGATCACATTATATGTTCCAACTCCTAGATTTGAAAACACGTTGGATGTTTGTGGTCCAGATGTACTAGGTGTTGGTAAAATGGTGTTTAAGATATAAGAATAATTACTTCCTTGTCCACCTGTAACATTGGTTATGGTTATAGAGGCGTTTTGGTCACCAAAACAAGACAGCATTGTTGTGATTGGTGTAAATGTCGCACTAATTGGTGTAGGTTCTGTTAATGTAATAGATGTAGAGGCTATACAACCAGAGGAGTCTCTTACATTAATGGTGTAATTTCCTGCTGAAAGACCAGTAAACGAATTATTTGTTGAATAAACTACTGTTGCATCATTAGTTAATTCGTATTCATAATCTCCCCAACCACCAGTAGCAATAGCTGTAATGGTTCCATTAATGTTATCACAGGTTACATTGGAAGTTTCAGTTGCGGTTACCATTAATGCTTCAGAAGGCGAACCGATAATAAGGCTAGAAGTTGTCGAACAGAAAGGGCTTTCAGTTTCAGTCAATACTACTGAATAACTTCCTGCATACATACCGGAAACGATAATAGGGTTTGTTGATGTATGAGCAGCTACAATGCCTGTTACTGATGTTCCTACACTGTCAAAAACTTCATAGTTATAAGCTCCTAAATAACCGTTCACTAGTAATTCAAAAGAGCCATCATTACCGCCAAAACATGTAACGGCAGTTGATGTCGTGTTTATAGTAGGTGGAGCAGGGGCAGATATTGATATTTGAGCACTTTCTGTACATGAAGTTATAGTGTCAGTGATCGTAATAGTATAAATACCAGATGGAACACCTGTAAATACGTTTCCTGCTAAACTGATTGAAGCAGGGTTTGGGCTAATGCTATAGGTAAATGAACCTGATCCGCCAGTAGTTGTTATCGTTATCTCTCCATCATAGTCGTTACAAGTTGTATTAGTCGTTACCATAGGAGAAATGCTTAACGGTGCTTCAATAGTCACGGACACTAAATTGCTACATCCATTAGCGTCGTTTATTTCAATGGTATGTGTGCCCGAATATAAGTTTGAAATGGTAAATGGTGCCGATTGATTTTGGAAAGCACCGCCATTAATACTAAAACTATATGGTGGAATACCAGCAGTAGTTAAAGCAACCTCAATTTCAAAATTGCCTTCTGTTGTGTTACATTGATCAGTTAAAGAAGCTGTAATAACTGGTGTTGGGTCCATTGGCAATACAACAACAGGACTTGTTTCTACGCAACCATAAGCATCCAATACATGCACGTAATAATTGCCAGCATCCATATTAAAGGTACTAGTTGCTGCCCAAGAAGTATCATTGGCAGGTGGAGACGTTGCCGATGTTGTTATTTGGTATTGATATGGAGCCGTTCCATCGTGTCCAATAGCACTGATCACACCTGAATTCGCATTGCAATTCGCGTTCTGGTCAACAGAAGTAGTTAAACTCAAAGGAATAGCTGATTCTGTGATATTGAAAGGTGTTGTTACAACTCCACAACCAGTATTAGGACCTGAAGTTTCGTTTACTAACACATAATAATTTCCAAAGGGTAATGGCCCTAAATCAGTGATCGTTAGTGATCCACCAGCTGGAACAATTCCTGTATTACTAACTCCAGTTGTTTCCAAGGTTAAGGAGTCAAAGATTTCATAACTAATGTTTGTCGCAACACCATAGGAACTATTCACTGTAAATGAGACGTTGCCATCAGCACTTCCTGTACAGGTAATGTTATTTGAACTAATGGCACTTAACGTTAGCGTGGAATTAGTTGGAATAGGCGTTGTAGCGGGTTCATAATAACTACAATTGGTTGAGGCATCATAAACAATGAATGTATACGTTATACCTGGTGTTAAGCCAGTAAATGTAGCAGATTCACTACCTGGCGAATCTTCTGGAATCCAAGACCCAGGTGGATTTGGATAGACAGAAACAGC
Source organism: Bacteroidia bacterium (assembly GCA_030425285.1). Taxonomy (GTDB): domain Bacteria; phylum Bacteroidota; class Bacteroidia; order Flavobacteriales; family Flavobacteriaceae; genus Hanstruepera. The sequence goes on along the minus strand of JAUIAY010000014.1, from coordinate 47,065 downwards.
GCCTTGATAGATACTGAAAAAGAATGGTCCAGAACTGCTCAAAGTACTACCTATACTCACAACAGCAGTTCCTCCAGAAGCACAATTAACAGTTGATGTGATTGTTATTTCTAAATCAGTAGGTGGTGAGGCAACCAAAACATCCTGGTGTAAAACAGAACAACCATTGGCATCTACAACATTTATTTGATACAGACCAAAATCAACAACATCAAAACTAACAGAAGTAGTTCCTGCTGCATTCATTTCAGAATTAGAATAGCCATTAGTTCCAGTAACAAAGTAATTGTATGGAGCCGTTCCTCCAGTTACGCTATCAATTATAATAGAACCTTGAGATATACCACTACCAGTACAGGTAATGTCAACTGTGTGATAATCAACTACAATAGGATCTGGTTCGGCAATAGTAATGATATCGGTTCCTGTACACGATTTGGCATCGGTTACAGTGATTGTATAAGTACCTGCTGGCAACCCAGAAGTTTGTGATCCATAATCAGTACCAGTAGTATCGTTATGCACATTAATGGTAAATGGCGGTGTGCCAACTGTGGTGTCAATGGTAATGTCTATAGCACCATTAGTATCACCATTACACAATATTGGTTGCGTTTGTGTAACCAAACTGATGGCTGGTGGTACAATTGGATTAATGGTATGAACCATAGATTCTGCTGTACAACCATTGGCATCAGTAATTTCAAATTGGTAGGTTCCAGGAGTAGTGGTACTATAGGTGAAAGTAGCTCCTGTAGAACCTAAACTCGAATAAGCGCCACCGTTAATTGAAACAGCATAGCTATATGGAGATGTTCCAGAAATTGTTCCTGTAATCACAGCATCAGGATTAGTAGTACAGTCCAAATCTTCTGTCAGAACAGTATTAACTGTTGGTGCTGGCAATGGGTCAATTGTATAGCTTTCGCTATAAGTACAATCATTTTCATCTATCACCTGAAAGGTGTATGTTCCCGGAGCTAAACCAGAGAATGAGTTGGATACTTGATATGGTGTTGCAGCAGCAGCTGGTGCGATTATTTGGTATTGTAGTACACCTACACCTCCTGTTGTACCAGTGATGGTCACTGTTGTTGTATTTGCAGGACAGGTAAGTGGTGTATTTTCAAAGGTTAGATCTGTTGGTGGATTTAACGGGTCAATGGTAACATCATTGGTAATAAAAGTACAGTCACTAGAATCCTGTACAATTATAGTATAGGTGCCATTTGTTAAACCTGTAAATGTATCACTAGCCTGAAAGTTCACACCATCAATACTATAGGTATATGGAGGTGTCCCGCCAGTTATGCCTGTTACGGTTATTGTCCCGCTTGAGTTACAGGTATAGTCCGCTGACAAAGTTGCTGTTGCATCAATAGGATTTGGAGCAGAAATAGTAACCGTTTGCGGGTCAGTATTACAGATTGAACCGCCAAAAGAGTACTGGACTACCACATCATAATTACCTTCTGGAAGATTGGTAAACGTTGATGAATTTGTAAAAGTTGTTCCACCATCAATACTGAATTCTAAACTGTTTCCATTGGGATTGGTCACATTGATGCTAATAGAACCATTGGAATCACTAGAACAATCTAAATCGGAAGTTGAAATAGTATATTCTGGAGAAAGGATATCTTCAACTTCTATAGTCGTACTAGCACTACAGTTATTGGAATCTATAACTGTTATGTCATAAGTTCCTGGTGCAGTTACTACTATTTCAGGAACAGTTTGAAAATCAGATGAACCATTTACAAAATAAAAATATGGAGGTGTACCACCTTCTGGGTAAACAGTTATTTCGCCATCGATACAAGTAAGTGGAATAGTAATTGCAGCTGTAACGGTTAGTAATGGCGGTTCAATGATTTCTATATTTTCTGTATGGGTACAGCCATCTTCAGTTTCTACAACGGCTGTATAAACACCTGGGTTTAGATTGCCGAACGTATAGCTGTTTTCTGTTATAGGACCTACACTGTTAACCAAGGTTCCACCGTCATATATAGCAAAGAAATATTGAGGTTCAACGTCGTTTGCAGCCAAGTGAATACTTCCTAAATCACCATGGCAAAGCGGTTGAGTTATAATATTGGATACTGTAAAATCTCTCTCCCTTATTTGAACATCTGGGACGGTGAAAATACATGGGTTTGTATCAATTCCAACTTGTCTGATGTATACAGTGTATGTTCCTGGTGTATTAACCGAAAATACATTGCTGGCTTGAAAATTAGTGCCATCTAAACTATACTCATAACCACTAGGAACATTATGAACTGTAATAGATCCAGGTGTTGTACAGATAATATCGGTTGCGGTAACACTTGGATTTAAAATATTTTGATAAACATTAAAGTAAAACTGGGCAAAACAGCCACCTTCAAAGTTTATGGTGACTCTAAATTGACCTGCGGTATTAGCCGTATAATTTGGACCAGTTGCTACTTGGTTCCAAGTACAAGCGCTATTTTCATTGGCGCAGTCAGGATCTGAAACAGGAGCACAACTAGATTCATCCAATTGCTCCCAAATAATAGAGGATGCTCCCGCAATATTTGTTTCAATCTCTCTAATGTCATTGGCACCACATAAAAAGATATTCGGTAATGGTTTGCCATCATTGGGACAGGTGACCACCTCATCGGCAAAAGGAATGACAGGATTTGTAAGACTACTTCCGCCAAAAATTGAAACATTGTATTGTTGTACAATCGATTGACATGGTGCTATGGCATTATTGAAAGAGTAGTAGGTTCCTGTTGAGGTTATAGTTATGCTTTGACCAGTTCCAATTTGTGGTGTACCGGTTGGGCTTGTTGACCAAGTATAGGAATCATAGCCATCGGCAGCAGTTAGTTCTACACTGTCTCCACATAGTGAAATATCCTGAACAAATTCACAATCCAAATTCACTAAAAAATTCGTTGCTTGTGGGGATATCAAACAACCGGTATTACTACTATAACTTGGGTCGTCTGTAACATAAAAGTTTGGGTTGAAATAGCCATAGTATGAAGCAAACGCTTGATTATTTACAATATTTGAGCAAGAATCTGCAAGTTCGTTACAGGTTTCAACCGTTTGGGCCTCAATACGTATTTCATAAACAGGATCATTTTCTTCAACTAAATAATCAGCGATATTAAAAATGATTTCTCTGGTTCCAGGATCATAACTAGCTACTGTGACGCCAGGAGGCAGCACTAAATCGGTAGGATAGTTAAATATGATATTTATAGGTAGAATATCTCTTATTTGAAAATTAGTAGCATGGTCATTACCTACATTTTGAAATCCGATGATGTAGTTCAAGGGTTGCCCTAAACCAATGGTTTGCCCACCAATATTGTTTCCAGCATCATCCTCAACAATTTTAGTAAGTACGATATTGGGTTCAATAATTTCAACTGCAAAAGCAAAGAAATATTGAAAATATACATCTTGATCACTTACGAGACTAAAGGTGGCTGAAGTCGCATCGTTAGCTATTAAGGAGTTTCCTGGGTTAGGTACAACCATAACTCCAGTATCAAATCCCAAAGTGTTAGTGCTATTAGGAACCCTATTGGTAACAGGTGTTGCATCTAATCTGGTAACAGAACTATTAAAAAAGTTATTAGCTGGCCTATCTGCCGCAGACATTGGCACACCATTTAACTCCATGCGATCATTTTGGATGGGTTTGTCACCTTCCAATGTTGCAAAGGCTAAATTAGCTCTTACTGGAGCTGGAGCTGGAACTGTTCTAAACCCAGAAATTGGAATATCAACATTTACCGAACTGCTAATCGCACTAAAACCATCAAAACTGGTAATGGATTTACCTGGCATGGTTGGATCTTCATAGACAATGAACAAAGACCATCCTGCAGAAAATCCAGTTCCGTTATAAGGGTTGAAAGTTGCTGTTTCCCCTAATGCACTGGAAACATTTGCAACGGTATAGGTTCCTAAATCATTTGTTAAACCCATAACAATTGAAGTAACATCAGCATAGCATGAATATGGAAAGCTATTGCCCGTAGCTGATCCATTTGCATCATATATAATGGTTCCCGTGACATCATTATAACCACCTGTTGGACCTTTCAACTTAACATTGGTAATGGGTTCGTCACCATTAGTCACAGCTCCCCAATAAAGCCCAGCATAGATAATTTGGTAACAGTTTGGATTTGGAATTTCCAAATCGGCACTAGACGAACTAAATGTCGATGCATCGCCGTCAATATCAATATATTGCATATCGACATTGTGGTTGTATGTATTGTTTTCATTAAAAGCATTGTTGTCTGGCCCCAGAATATTGTTACCAATCAATACAATATCTCCTCGTAAGTCTTGATTGAATCGAGGTGTAAATGGGACATAGTTTTGGGCATAAGTGGTTATGCCAATAAAAACTAACAGAACGAGTAGGACAGTTTTTGAAAATGTAGGTCTTTTCATGGTATTTTGGTTTTATGCTCTTGTATTGAACTTGGGGCAATTCTCTACAAGCTTGGACATTATCTATGTATTAGTTTTCAATTTTCACTATTGATAATTTTTCGTTATATGGTTTACTTCCTTTTGATTGCTGTGCTTCATTTGCCGACTGAATTGAATCAAATTTTTCATAATAGATGTAATATTTACTGGTATTGACATCATGGAAGAAATTGATGTTCTTTTGACCTGAAGCTACTGCTTTTCTTAAGAATTCATCTCTTTTTTCTGTATCACTATGTACAGCAAGAATCATATAATAACCGTTTTCTACATTTTGAACATTTTTCAAAATTTCGATGTTACCATTTCGTTTTTCACCAAAATCAAAATCTTCTTTTGTTAATGGAGTATCACTCAATGCTGTATTTTCTCTTATATAATTTAGTGTTGCCTTATCTTGAGCAAATCTATCTTCTTCATTTTTATAGGCAGCACGCTTAATACGTCGTTTACGCTCATAATCTGTCGCAATCTTAATTTCAACCAGTTTAGCTTCTAAATCAGATTTTGTTTTTAGTGCAACCGCTTGTTCAGCCTTTAGTTCTCGAATGGTTTTTCTGTAGAACAGATTTACTTCATCCATTTTTATGGTGTCTATTAGCTGACGTTGCTCATAAAGCTCCTCTAGTTCTTTGATTTTTGAGCTACGCTCACTAATTGCACTTTCCAAATCCGTTTTAATGGCTTCAAGCTTTCTGTTTTCTTCAGAAATACTCTTGAATGGTTTAGGTTCCATGTAAATACCTTGTTCACTCAAATCGTTTTCTTCTTTTAGATCCTTAAGGTCTTGGTTCTTGCTATCAACAACCTCTTGCAGTTTTGCTAACAATTCTGCCTGTGTGTTTTTTGAATCTTCAGTTGATTGAGCCAGCTCATTCATCGATATACCTAGTGCATCAGTTGCATTTGGAAGCACATCTTCATTTTCTGCTAATCTAGCTTGCTCTTCGGCTTCCTGTTGTGCTTTGGCTTCCGCAGCCAATCTCGCTTGTTCTTCAGCTTCTTGTTGTGCTTTGGCTTCAGCAGTTAATCTTGCTTGTTCTTCAGCTTCTTGTTGCGCTTTAGCTTCTGCAGCTAATCTAGCTTGCTCTTCGGCTTCCTGTTGTGCTTTGGCTTCCGCAGCCAATCTAGCTTGTTCTTCAGCTTCTTGTTGCGCTTTAGCTTCCGCAGCCAATCTAGCCTGTTCTTCAGCTTCCTGTTGTGCTTTGGCTTCCGCAGCCAATCTTGCTTGTTCTTCAGCTTCTTGTTGTGCTTTGACTTCCGCAGCCAATCTTGTTTGTTCTTCAGCTTCTTGTTGTGCTTTGGCTTCCGCAGCTAATCTAGCTTGTTCTTCGGCTTCCTGCTGCGCTTTGGCTTCGGTAGCTAATCTCGCTTGCTCTTCAGCTTCCTGTTGTACTTTGGCTTCCGCAGCTAATCTCGCTTGCTCTTCAGCTTCTTGTTGTGCTTTAGCTTCCGCAGCTAGTCTTGCTTGTTCTTTTGCCTGCTCTGAAGCTCTTCTGTTGGCTTCAGCTTGTGTATTGGTTGGTTTGGCTGTATTTTTCTTCTTTGTAGGAGCAATCAAGGCACTAACATCATCCTCACGACTGTAATCGTAACGTTCTTTGTTGTTGAACTTGTAAGCCAAGGTTAATTCATGGGCACTACCAAAATTTGATAAATCACCCATAGCTTTTTCATAATTATATTCAACAGAGATGTTTTTTGTGATATTCAAACCAACACCTCCATGCACACCATATAAGGTGTTATAACCAGCTTGAGCCCATATTCCCAAAGGAATTGTTAGCATGGCTGTTCCGGAGAAAACGGTATTCTCATCCTTGAACTGTGCTATGACTCTTCCAGTAAATTTACTTTCATCAAGGAAACTGTTGCTGTACATATAACCTGTATACATAATGTGGCCTTGAATGCTTTGTTCCGGATCTTCCTTAAAAAGTTCTGACGTACTAAAATTGTATAGAATAGCATTTTGAACTGAAACACCGAAATCCAAAAATGCTGTTCCGTAATTGATACCTGGGCTAACACTCAATAAAAAATTGGAAGGCATATTGTTTAATGAAGGGTCAGCTTCATTGGTAACTACATGTCCATTGTTAATGCCGCTAGAGTAGGCGCCAACATTAATACCGAACGTTAGGTTGCTATCAGTGTTTAATTGTGCGTTATAGGCAAAGTTTAAAATACCACCAAAAGTCGTTAGCACACCATAGTTTTGTTGGAACAGGCTAACACCAGCACCAATATTTTCTCTGAAACGCCCAGAGTATCCAACCAAGTAGGTGACAGGCGCATCATCAAATTGCATCCATTCCCGTTTGTTGGTAATGTTGATATACTTATTTTGTTGTCTTACAAAGCTGAAAGTTGGATTGACTGCATACTGATTATAGGTCAAAGAGTTCCTTACGGGTAAGGCAAGTGAAACCACACCATCCTCTTGTTGAGAATAGAACATCTGTGCAGTACAGAAGAATAATATGGTTAACACTATGGCTTTCATACTATTTGATGATTGTTATCGATCCTTTTTTTGTTTTGTTGTCTGATGTTGTTATGATGTAATAAAATACTTGGTTGATATTGGTTATATTTAATTGATTTTCAGGCCAATTGTTTAAATAGTTGTTGGTTTTTAAAACAACCTTTCCTTGATTAGTCATTATAATTACTTCGGTATCTGTTCCACTTACATATTGAGGTGGAATTACCCAAGTATCATTAATATTATCTCCATTAGGGCTAATCATGTTTGGAATTTTATCAACTTCCGGAAATGGATCAACAGGTTCAACGATTGAAAATTGAAATTCTCTTGTTCCTTCACATCCAGTATTTTCAGATACAATTACTAGATAGTCTCCATATTGATTAGCTTCGTAAGTGTCACCAGTTGCGCTGGAAATCAATGAATTGTTTAAAAACCATTGATAATCAGGATTGGTAGCGGTAGAATTAATAATCACTGTTAAGGATTCGCCGGATTCCAAGGTGTTTTCCTCATCAACATTTATGGATGCATCAAATAATTCGCTTAACAAATCAATTGAACCAGAAGCTGCACAATCTCCCAAATCTACCTGAACAGAGTATAACCCAGATTCATCTGTTTGATACATTTGTTCAGTTGCATTAGGAATAGCATTACCATCTTTATACCATTGATAGCTCACGCCACTAATTGTGCTCAATGTAGTCATACCTTGATCTGGACAAAACGGATTGCCAAGACTGGAGTTTATTGTGGCACTTGCCTGACCTGAAGTCACTTCGGTTATAGCCACACGATTAGAAAATGAATCGGACGTACAGGAACCATAATTAGTTTCCACAAAATAGGTGCCTTCTTGAGTAACTTCCAATGTTTCGCCCTCTGCTACAAAAACAGACGTTGTAGGGCCGGTTTCCTTAAACCAATTAAACGTTAAAGATGGATAGTTTAAAGGTGAGTCATTATCCCCAGTACCAGGATTGTCAATAGTTAATAGGTAACTTCCGCCAGAGCAAAATGCACCCGTTGAAACTAAATTATTAATGGTAAATGGGCTATCCTGAATTTTGTAATAGGCTGCAAATGCTACAGATCGTGCACTGGTAGCTGCAGGAGCTGTACTCTTGATTCTGATTTTATACCCTTCTCCAGATGTGGTAGTTGGTAAAGAAAAACTTAAGGTTGCAGGTGATGTTGTCAACGAACCTGGATTGGAAGTAAAAACTGTGGTTGGATTTGTAAAATCGCCAAACTCATCAGACATTTCAATTATAAACTGATTGGATGCTTCTAAATTGGCTTCAGGTGAAAAAACGAAGGTTGTATTATAATTGTTGAATGATGTACTAGCACAGGCCTGGCTAAACCCTAAATTAGGCGTACCAATAACTATTTGTGCTTGTATCTTTATTGAGATAAAAAAGATAAACAGACAAAATGTTATAACACTAATCTTTTTAAGCGTAGTTTTTTGCATCAATTCAACAGTTTTGATTTTTTATTAGGTTTTTTTAAAAGGTCAAGAGGAGTATATGTCACATATACTCCTGCTTTAACTTTTAGTGCCTAATCATTTGAAGCAATGATTTTGTTTATTCGAAGTCTAAAGTCTGGCCGTTTGTCATTTTTTAAATCGATAAAGGTCTCTTTATCATCGCCTTTAGAATAGACGTTTTTAAAAATACTATTGCCGTACCAGTTTTCTAAATCATCGTTGTTGGACTGTCCTTTGGTAAAAATGTTTCCGTTACAATTGTTGAAGTACATTTCACGGAATTTTAAACGTTCCAAATTCTGACTGTTTATGTAGATTTTATTATCCAATATAATTGCAGGATTAAATCCTGATATAACAGTTTTGTTTAATGTCAACGACGTTTCGGGAGCAATGTAAATAGCTTCTTTTACCAGTCCGATATTAATGTCGGATTCCAAATCATCACTAACATTTACTAAAGTCATGTTTTCAGCATCAACATATGTCATTCTTTTTGCTAAATCTGACTCGTCTTTGTTTTCGTATGAAGCTACATACATACATTTAGAACCGTCAGACCCAGAAACATAAGGTGATCTTATGGCTAATGAATTGGTTATTTTGCATTGTGTTCCATGATTGAACTCGTAATCATTTCTACTGGATTTATAAGAAACCATTTTTTCCAAAGTAACATCGCCACCAATGATATTGAACGAATTACCTTGACAATGGCTTACCATAACATTTTCAATTACTGTTTTATAGCCAACACCAGCAAGAGTCAATCCGTTAAAATAACCATACTCTTTGGTTCTTTTTCCTGCGTATTCTATTCTTACGTAACGCAAAATACCAGAATTACTATCAGGACAATCGCCACCATAGCTTATGTTCTTGTAAGAAGATGGGCGTAGTCCATAGTCTATAGCCGATTCATTGCCAAATTTATTGGTAGGTGCATCGCCTAATATGAAAATACCTCCCCAATCACCTTGCTTTTTCACACCTCTGTTTGATGTGAAAATAATTGGATCGGTTTCTAATCCTTCAGCAATTATTTTAGAACCGTTACTAACAATTAAGGTTCCATTGGTTTTAAAATCACCAATAATTACAGTGCCAGGTTCAATGGTAAGAGTTGTGCTATCTGTAACGAAAACATTGCCTAATAAAAGGTATGTGTTTTTCTTGAGCAATTTTGTGTCTTCTGAAATGTCACCGCTCAATATTTGGGATGGCTCTCCATAATCAACTTTATTGGGTTGAAATTCAGTCCATGAAGTTAGCCAGTTATTATAGCCGATAATTCCTTTTTCTTGTTGACCAAACACAGTGTTGCAAGTCAATAGGAACAAGCATAAAATTTGTGTAAAGTTTTTCATAGTAAAGTAGGTTTTTGTTCAATTATTGGGATTTGTTTTATTTAGAACCAAACATAGAAAAAAACTCCTTGAAAGACAAAAAATATCGATAAAATGCAAAAAAAGTATAATTTAAGAAAGAAAAAGATTACAAAAATACTTTTTCAAATGCCTTTTCATAAATTTTTAATGGAATTACTAAAAGTAGAATTGATTTTTGTAAGTGCTTTCTGCTTTGAAAATCAACAAACAAAAGTTGTAATTAGCAGCTTATAGAGTATATTTTCCATTCATAAAATAAAAAATCCCTAATTAAGAAATCAGGGATTGTTTTTTATTCTAAACTAAATATTTTTTAAAGCGACTTAATATTGATTAAATTCATTATAAGTATGTAATGATTTTAAGGTTTGCTCATAGAACAGAATAGCAGCTATTAGGTTGGTTTTATCAGAATACGGTAATATTTTGGTTTGAAATTCAATCGTGTTTTCAAAGTAATCACTAGCTGCCTTTTTGTTTTCCTCAAGTGCTTTTCTATGATCTTTGGTATCGGGAATACCAAGGTCCTTAATTGTAACACCTGGTTTGTTGGTAAAGGCTATATTGGGAAGAATTTTAACTATAACTTCAATCCTTTCAATATATAGATCTAAAAGTTGTCCTTTGTTCATTTGATCCAACTCATCTCGGTCATGATATTTTTTAATGGATACCTTTTGGCTTATGATGCCTTGCGAATCATTTTTGGTTTGGGAAAAAATAGTGCTAGAAGTCAGAAAAAAAATAGCACAAAAAACCAGTAGTTTAGTTTTCATATTAACATTATTTTAGTTATTCCTATGCAGCAAATCTAGACAAATTATTAAAAAAAACAACTGATTTTTTAATTTTTTACACAATAAAGTGTATAATTTTTACGACAAAATACATGTTTTATAGTAAAATTCTTACTTTTTTTGTAGTTTTCAGAAATATTGCCAAACACCTTAATTACTGTTAAAAATGAAATATATTTGTAGGGCAAACGAATCACTTCATGACTAAAGACCAATTACAAAACACATATATAAATAGAGAGGTTAGTTGGCTTCAATTTAATGCCCGAGTTCTGCAAGAAGCTGATGATGAAACAGTACCACTTATTGAAAGGTTACGATTCCTGGGTATTTTTTCTAACAATTTAGATGAATTTTTTAAAGTTCGATATGCTACCGTTAAGCGAATAGTTGAAGCTGGAAAAGGCGGGAAAAGTGAGTTGGGAGGTATCAAATCGGACGAATTGTTAGACATCATTACTCAAATTGTAATCAAGCAACAAAGTGATAGTCTTGAAATATTGAGCAAAATTCAAAAAAAGCTTGAGCGGGAGCAAATCTATATTATTGACGAGAATCAGGTACAACCTGAACAGCATGATTTCATAAAAAACTATTACATTCAAAAAGTCAGTCCAGCTTTAGTGACCATTGTTTTGAGTGAAACGGTAGATTTACCTAACCTAAAGGATAGTGCGGCCTATTTGGCTGTTAAGTTGGAATTGAAAGACAATGGCAATCAGTACGCTTTGATTGAAATTTCTAAAAGTATGGATCGTTTTGTAGTGTTGCCTGAATCTGACGGGAAAAACTATATCATGCTTTTAGACGACTTATTAAGATATTGTCTGCATGATATTTTCAATATTTTTGATTTTGAGAATATTAGTGCCCATATGATCAAAATCACACGTGATGGTGAATTGGATTTGGAGAGTGATTTGAGTAAGAGTTTTATTGAAAAAATTTCCGATAGTGTTAAACATAGACAGATTGGCGAACCCGTTCGGTTTGTTTACGACAAAACAATAGACCAAGAAACCCTCACGTTTTTGATGAATAGAATGGGTATTGAATCTACCGATAGTATCATACCTGGCGGTCGTTACCACAACCGTAGGGATTATATGGATTTTCCTAGTCTTGGGAGAACCGATTTGCTCTACGATAAGATTGAACCACTTCCGGTAAAGGGATTGAGCCTCGAAAAAAGTATTTTCACTACCATTAGTGAAAAGGACTATATGATACATACACCATATCATACCTTTTCATACGTTGTAAAGTTTTTAAGAGAAGCGGCACTGGATCCAAAGGTTACTACTATTAAGATAACCATTTACCGATTAGCACAAATTTCACATGTGGCTAGTTCCTTGATAAATGCTGCTAAAAACGGAAAAAAAGTTACGGTTTCCATAGAAATTCAAGCACGTTTTGATGAGCAGGCCAATATCGATTATGCCGAACAGATGCAGCAGGAAGGTGTAAACCTTTACTTTGGAGTACAAGGTCTTAAAGTACATAGTAAAATGTGTGTGATTGAGCGCGAGGAAAATGATAAAATTACACGTTACGGGTTTGTTAGTACTGGTAATTTTAACGAGTCAACAGCCAAGGTTTATACAGATTACACCTTATTTACGGCCAATCAGAAAATTTTAAAGGATATCAATAAAGTCTTTAACTTTTTTGAAACCAACTACCGTATCTTTAGGTATAAGCATATCATCACATCACCACATTATTCTGAAAAAGCACTTTTCAAACTTATTGATGCCGAAATTGTCAAGGTGAAACTAGGTAAGCCAGCCGGAATCAGACTTAAAATGAACAGTCTTTCCAGTTATAAAATGGTTGATAAACTATATGAGGCCAGTAGGGCTGGAGTAAAAATTAAAATGGTAGTGCGTGGAATATGTTGTTTGATTCCTGGGGTTCCAGGGATGAGCGAGAATATTGAGGCTATTAGTATTGTAGATAAATTTTTGGAGCACTCTAGGCTTTATATTTTTGGTGAAGACAGTGATGCTAAAATTTATATTTCGTCAGCCGATTGGATGACCAGAAATATTGAAAACAGAGTAGAGGTTAGTTGTCCAATTTATGATGAAGAAATCAAACAGGAGTTAATCGATAACTTTAATATTTGTTGGAGTGCCAATGTCAAAGCGCGAATATTGAACGATACGCAAAACAACGCCTACAAAAAACGTAAAAAGCCAATTGTTAGAGCACAATTTGCTACCTATGAATATTATTTAAACAAACTAAAAGAGTAAATGCTTTCAATCAAAAAATATGCAGCCATCGATATTGGTTCCAATGCCATTAGATTGTTGATTGCAAATATTATTGAAGAAAAAGGGAAACCCGTAAAATTTAAAAAGAGTTCGCTTGTCAGAGTGCCTATTCGTTTGGGAGCTGATGTGTTTTTAAAAGGCAAGATTTCTTCGGCCAATAAGGAGCGCATGTTGGATTCTATGGAAGCATTTAAGTTATTGATGAAATCCCATAAAGTTGAAAAGTACAAAGCTTGTGCTACATCAGCCATGCGGGAAGCTTCTAACGGGAAGAAATTTGTTGATGAAATTTTAGAAAAAACGAGTATTAAGATTGATATTATTGGAGGTGAGGAAGAAGCGGCCATTATTGCAGCTACGGACCTTCAATCGTATATAGACGAAAACAAAACTTACCTTTATGTAGATGTTGGTGGTGGTAGTACTGAATTTACAGTGATACATAATGGAAAATCCGTTTCATCCCGTTCTTTTAAGATTGGAACTGTTCGTTTATTGAATGATATCGTTAAAAAGGAAACTTGGAATGAACTGGAAGAATGGATAAAGCAAGAAACTGCAGAATATGATAAAATAGATGTTATAGGATCTGGTGGGAACATCAATAAGATTTTTAAGATTTCTGGAAAGGCATTGGGAAAACCACTGACATATTTCTATTTGACATCTTATTATAATATGTTGCAATCCTATTCTTATGAAGAACGTATAACCGAATTGGATTTAAACCAGGATAGAGCCGATGTTATTATTCCAGCGACTAGAATTTACCTGTCGGCTATGAAGTGGAGTGGTGCTAAAGATATTTATGTCCCTAAAATTGGTTTGGCCGATGGAATTATTAAAAGTATCTATTATGACACGGTTTCAAGTAATACACAGTGAAAATTAAACAGTTTGTCTTTTTAATATATAATATTTGACAAATTAAATTATATTAGCCACAGCTTAAATCAATATAAACATACCTATTAAAATAGTAATTATGAAAAAAAGTATACTTTTATTAGCCTTTGTAATGCTTGCCACAATTTCTTTTGCTCAAAATGCAAAGTATGGTATGCGTGTTGGCTACAATATTTCAAATTTGGATTTTGAACCAGACCCAACCTTTGATAACAGCCATAGAAATGGTTTTGCTATTGGTTTCTTTGGGGAATATGACTTGTCAGCGTCTATTGCTTTAGCACCTGAAATACAGTTTTCTGCTGAAGGAGCCAAGGACAGATCATTGCGTGTTGATTATATTCAAGCGCCTATTTTACTTAAATTTAGAATTGGGAATAAAGTTGCCTTGGGTGCTGGACCACTTGTAGGTGTTAAAGTACATGAGTTTGAGGATGGCTATAGAAACTTTGGTTTTTCAGGTGTTGGTGCTTTGGAATTCATGATTACTGATGAAATTTTTATTGATGCCAGATACCATTATGGTCTAACAAATATTCTTGATGATAATCCTGCAGGTTTGGAAGCTAAAAATACAAACATCCAAATAGGTATTGGTGTGAAAATCTAACTAACTATACCAACTTAATGAAGGCTCCCATAGTTTTTTGAAATTATGGGAGTTTTTTTATTTAACCATGAATGGTTTCTCTTTTTCCCAAATCTTTCATGATTTTGGCTTCATAGTCCAAAAGTTCCTGCCATTTTTTATCCACTTCCTTTCGGTCACCATATTGTCTGGCAAAACCTAAAAACATGGTGTAGTGGTTGGCTTCGCTAACCATTAGTTTTCTATAAAATTCAGCTAATTCCTGATCTTCTAATTCTTCTGAAAGCAACCTAAAACGTTCACAACTCCTGGCTTCAATTAATGCAGCATACAATAGCCTGTGAACCAATTGAGTCGTTCTACTGCCACCTTTTGGAAAAAATTTGAGAAGCGCTATAACATAATCATCTTTTCTATCGCGACCCAACACCCAACCACGTTCAAGGATTTTGTCATGAACCATTTTAAAATGACTTATTTCTTCCTTAACCAAGGCAGTCATTTCTTTCACTAAATCAGTATATTCAGGAAACGAAACAATTAATGAAATAGCTGTACTGGTTGCCTTTTGTTCACAATAGGCATGATCTGTAAGAATCTCTTCAATGTTTTTTTCTACTATGTTGACCCAGCGAGGATCTGTGGGAAGTTTTAGGCCTAGCATAAATTTAATTGGTTATTACTGAAGTCGAAAATTTAACGCCATATTCCTGATATGGTAATATTTCCTGTATCAATGAGTCTTTTGAAATTGGCGAATAATACTCAAAATAAATTCCAGGAATGTCTTTGTGATATTTATTGTCTTTTGCAATCCAAAAGTCTCTTAAATAATACTTCTTTAAATCAACTCCATCACCCAATTGTTCATTGATTTCATGATCTTTGCAAATAGTCAAAAAAAGAATAGTTTTATCTTCTTTTATGACTTCAATATCCAAATTAAAATCTCTATAATTGATCGTTTCATCACCCAGTTTCACTGTAATATGGTTTTCCATATCCGAGTACATTTTAACTTTCACAACATAACCATTATCAAAAATAGTGTCGGTAGTTTTTTCGGCGTATGTTTCAGGAATAAACCGTATTTCTTTATCTGAAAACGAATCCAACAATTTGTTTTCATGTAAAACTTCCTGCGGAGATTTATACATCCGCTCTTGTCCGTCGGTGCAAGCCCAAAACACCATTGAGAAGATAAAAGCAGCAATGTAAAATAGGTTTTTCATCATATTAAATGTCTAGCCCAAATGTTTTTTTCAAGACCGCTATGGCAGGATTCTTTTCTTTTAATTTTTCAAACTTTTCTTGAGCCGTGTAAGCATATTGCTTTTCCATAACCTCGTTAACGGTAATTGAAAGACTAATGTCAAAATTGTTTAGCTCTTTTCTAATAAACGCTAAAATGTCATATTGTTGTCTTTCTACTTCAACTTTGTTGGTAGCATTTGGAAATTCTAGGTTTATAACTGTACCTGTGACTTTTGGAGTGTCAATAGATAGAATGGAAGCTAGGTTAAACTGTCCTTTATTTTCAATAATACTTACATACTCCTTCCACACTTTAATGAGTTGCTCTTCGGTAAATGGGTCAGTTGGAAGATCTTCTTCGTCAAGAACTACTTCCATTTGTTTGATTTGGTGTTCCTTCTTTGCTCTTATACTGCTTAAGGAAAGACCAGAAGTTGTTTTTTTCTTGACTTCCAACGATATTTTAGGACGCTTTTCCATAACAACCGTTTCGGTTGGTTCGGAACTTATTTCCTCTAAATTATCGGATTGTTCAGAAACAGCATAGTCTTCAACATTTTTATCCTTGATGGGAATAGAGGTTTCAGTTTTTTCTTTGGGTAAATTAACAGCAATAGGCGTGATACCCTTTGATTTAAAATAACTGGCCGGAATTATGAAGTTTTTGCTATTTTTTTTTTCTCCATCAAAATTGATAGAGGCTAATTGCATTAGACAAAGTTCAACCAATAATCGTTGGTTTTTACTGCTCTTATATTTTAAATCGCAGTCATTAGCTAATTCAATACCCTTTAGTAGAAAGGCTTGAGAGGCTTGTCTGCACTGCTTTTGGTATTTTTCCTTGGTTTCATCACCAACCTCCAATAATTCGATAGTTTCAGGGTTTTGGCAAACCAATAGATCCCTAAAGTGAGAAGCTAGACCAGCAATGTAATGATGACCGTCAAAGCCCTTGGCTAGAATAGTATTGAATTGTACCAAAAGTTCCGGAATTTTGTTCTCCAGAATGTAATCGGTACTTTCAAAATAGGTTTCGTAATCCAGGACATTCAAGTTTTCAGCAACGGCCTGGCGTGTCAGGTTTTTCCCTGAAAAACTCACAACACGATCAAAAATGGATAATGCGTCACGCATGGCACCATCAGCTTTTTGAGCTATAATGTGCAAAGCGTCATCTTCGGCAATAATTCCTTGTTCTTCAGCAATGTACTTTAAGTACTCTTTGGCATCCTTTACAGTGATACGTTTAAAATCAAAAATCTGACAACGCGACAAGATTGTTGGAATGATTTTATGCTTTTCGGTGGTAGCTAAAATAAAGATACAATGCTTGGGAGGCTCTTCCAGCGTTTTTAAAAAGGCATTAAAAGCCGCTTGCGAAAGCATGTGCACCTCATCAATAATATAGACTTTATATTTGCCAATTTGAGGCGGAATACGAACTTGATCGGTTAAATTTCGAATATCATCAACAGAATTGTTGGAAGCGGCATCCAACTCGAAAATATTGAACGCAAAGTCTTCATCTTCCTTTTCATTACCATCACTATTAATCATTTTGGCCAAAATACGAGCACAGGTAGTTTTACCAACTCCTCTAGGACCTGTGAACAAGAGTGCTTGGGCTAAATGATTGTTTTCTATGGCATTTAGTAAAGTATTTGTAATAGCCTGCTGGCCAACAACATCCTTGAATGTTTGTGGTCTGTATTTTCGAGCAGATACTACAAAATGTTCCATTGAAATTCGTTAGAATAACAAAAATATAAAATCCAATCAGAATTAAGAATTCAGAAGTCTTATTTTGAAAGTAGTTATTAACAATTATTGAATTACTTTTGCAGTAAGTAAATCGCCTTATCGCTGTCACGCCATTGGCGTGATGGAGGAAAGTCCGAACACCATAGTGCAGTCATAGTGGTTAATGGCCACCAGCCGTGAGGCTAGGAAAAGTGCAACAGAAAGTATGTACAGGTAATGCTGTAGTGAAATCAGGTAAACTCTATGAGGTGCAATGTCATGTATACCAACGTTTGAGTGCGGCACGTGCGATTGTTGGAGGGTAGGCAGCTAGAGTGTATTGGTAACAATGCATCCAGATAAATGATAAGGATTTTCTTTTTAGAATTCTTTTCTAAAAAGAAAAGTACAGAATTCGGCTTATAGATTTGCTTACTTAAACAAGCCTTTTGATTATTGTCAAAGGGCTTTGTTTTTAATCTTCTATAAGAATTTCAAAAAAACTAAACATATTGCCTCCATAACTCTTTGAGTAACTATAATTGTTCAATGTGCTCAAGTCGGTATGTTTGGAATGTTCAACAATCAACAGACCATCGCTATTCAATAATTGGTTTTGAAATACCAATTCAGGAATTTTAGAAAATGCTTCTTGTGAGAAATCGTAAGGAGGATCAGCAAAAATAATATCGTAAGTTACTTTGTTAGATTCCAAAAACTTAAAAACATCACTTTTAATAGTATCTATAGGCATTTCAAAACACTTAGCGGTTTCGTTAATGAATTTAATACAACCAAAATGGTCATCAACGCAAAGGATACGTTCCGTTCCTCTAGAAGCGAATTCATAACTGATATTGCCAGTTCCGGCAAATAGGTCTAACACCGAGATATCATCAAAATAAAAGTGGTTGTTCAAAATGTTGAACAAAGCCTCTTTAGCCATATCGGTTGTTGGTCTAACAGGTAGTTTTTTAGGAGCAACTATACGCCTTCCTTTATATTTTCCAGAGATAATACGCATTAAAAACTATGAATAATGGGAAAATTAGAATGGTTGGCTTCAACAGGAGTTGTAAACTTATAATCATCAAAACGGGTCCCAAAGCTTACGTGTCTAACATATTTATAAATCATATCATAAATAGGGTCATTCATTGAAATATTTCCCAAAAGGATAATATCGATTGTTTCTGGGCTTAATTCCAATTGTTCTAACGAGAATAAAACATAATAAATGAAATCTTCTTTGGAGTTGTATTCAAACGTGTTGTAAAGTATCAACTTGCCTTTAGAAACCACAATAACATTAAAATGCGATTGTTCTACATGAATGTACATTTTGCTGTTATGGGCATATTGCTCGGCTTCGAGAATTTTTTCCAAGAGAATGGTCGACACATGCTTATAGGAAAAGGAGCCAAATTTATCGTAAATAAAATTGTTAATGTTTACATAAGGCACATAAACATTAGCACTATTGTTCACTTTAATGTCGTCAAAAGCTATAAAATCTGATTTAAGGATTTTGGAATTGAATTTTAAATAATCTGCTAGATGGGCTTCATCAAACAACTCCTTGGGTACTATGGTTGATAATTCGTTGTCGTGAACAACTTGAACAGTACTAAAGGATTGATTTAATTGTTCTTCAGAATCAAATTCTTGAACCAATAAATCCAAAATTTTAAAAGGTGTCTCTTTTTTACTGGTCGAAACACGCTTTAGAAAACTAATGGTGTTACTCTGCTTATTTAAGACACAAAAAGAAAGTCCATTCAAACTGATTTGAATGGACAATTCTTTTTTATTGTTATTTTCTGATTTATTATTCGCTATCGCCATAAGTTTTAGGCCAGTTTCCAGACGTGCTAACTTCATCCATAGACCCTACACGTAAGGCATCTCCATTTACACCGTCAACAGAAATCACTTCATTTTCTTGAAGCACTAAATCTCTATCTTGATCGTGTAAAATATCAGCTTTTTTAACGAATGCTTCAAAGACTGGGATTTTAACTTCATCTTCTTCTAAAAACCCTGCTTTCATAGTGAATTTTGTACCTTCTTTAGCAGTTGGTACGTTCATCATAGTTTTGTATCTGGTAGATGTTTTAAACAATGAATCCTTTACAGATTCAAAACGCAATGTATCTATGATAATACTATCCTTAAGAGTTTCTACACCACCATAACGTTTTGTCAATTCCTTATCTATCACAGTTGTATCTCTACGTTGAGTAATCGTGTATTTGGCAGTATCAATAAACTTTACCAAGTTATCGAAGTTGGAAGCAAAAGTTCCTGTTACTTCTCTATGCGCTAATTGGGAATCTCTAATGTCAATTAAATTTTCAATAACTTTAGCGTAACGCGCGTTCTTTACTTTGTTAAATTCAATAGGCTTGTAAATAGACATAAACGTTTGGTAGCCTAAAAAGAAAATAAGCACCCAAAGTAAAATAGTTAAAACAGGTTTGAATTTAGAAGGGATAAATTTGTCAACCAACCATACCAAACCAATTGTAAGAAGTATAACAGCTACAACTATAAGGATTATTTTGAACATAGTGTTTAATTAATTTAATTAAGGATATACGCAAATCTACAATTTTTTTTTAATCGTAAAAGCCAATGCGACTAAAAATCATTCTTATCTTTGATGAAATTAAAAAATTGAATCTGCTTTAATGAATTCCAAAGAATTTTATTCACTTGTCAAACAGCAATTTCCATTTCAACCCACATTAAAGCAAGACATCGTTTTACAGCAATTATCAGAATTTATTTTTGACAAAAATAAAAATGGACTATACCTACTAAAAGGTTATGCAGGAACCGGTAAAACGACTATAATTGGTACTATAGTGACCAACTTATGGAAAGCCAAAAAAAGCGCTGTTTTAATGGCGCCAACAGGTAGAGCTGCAAAAGTGATTTCAAATTATTCAGGAAAGGAAGCCTTTACAATTCATAAAAAAATATATTTCCCAAAAAAGGAGCGAGGTGGAGGCGTGAAATTTGTTTTACAACCAAACAAACATAAAAACACGTTGTTTATTGTAGATGAATCTTCCATGATTCCTGATACTCCTGGTGAATCTAAACTGTTTGAGAACGGCTCGTTGTTGGATGATCTTATGCAGTATGTTTATTCGGGTCATAACTGTAAGTTGTTGCTTATTGGTGACACAGCTCAATTACCTCCTGTGAAATTGGATTTAAGCCCAGCCTTGAATGAAAATTCCCTTGGACTCAACTATAACAAAGAAGTCGCCAACATGGAATTGGACGAGGTAGTCAGACAGGAACAAGATTCAGGAATATTGTTGAATGCTACAAACATTAGGGAGATTTTGTCTGGAAATACCTTTGATGGTTTCCAATTTCAATTGGATAGTTTTAAGGATATAGTCCGATTAATTGATGGACATGAAATCATGGATGCCATTAATGAAGCCTATAGTGACTTGGGTAATGAGGAAACAGCTATTATTGTTAGAAGTAACAAGCGCGCCAATCTTTATAACCAGCAAATTAGAAGTCGGATTCTATTTAACGAAAATGAGTTGTCTTCAGGTGATTATCTTATGGTCGTCAAGAACAATTATTTTTGGATTAAACCCACAACCGAAGCAGGTTTTATTGCCAATGGTGATATTATTGAAGTTTTGGAGATATTCAATATTTTGGAATTATATGGTTTTCGATTTGCAGAAGTGAAGGTGAGAATGGTTGACTACCCAAGAATGCGTCCATTTGAAACCGTTTTGCTACTGGATACTATTTCTGCGGAAACACCATCACTTTCTTATGATGACTCCAATAGATTGTACCAAGAGGTTATGAAAGATTTTGAAAATGAAAGCAGTAATTATAAAAAATTCCTAGGGGTTAAGAATAATAAATATTTCAATGCCTTGCAGGTTAAGTTTTCTTATGCCATAACCTGTCATAAATCGCAAGGAGGCCAATGGCATACAGTTTTTGTAGAGCAGCCTTATTTACCAGAAGGCATCAATAAAGATTATTTACGATGGCTCTACACAGCAGTAACTAGAGCCAAAGAAAAATTGTACCTTATAGGTTTTAAAGATGACTTTTTTCTGAATTAAAATGACTGAAACATTATTAAGTATTTGTTTAGGTATTGGATTGGCTGCTTCAGTTGGCTTTAGGGTATTTGTCCCACTATTTGTTTTAAGTTTGTCATCGTATTATGGTGTTTGGGAGCTTAATGAATCTTGGATGTGGTTGGGCAGCACAGCAGCTTTAATAACATTTGGTGTGGCAACACTTGTTGAAATATTTGCGTATTATATTCCCTATGTAGATAATTTATTGGATAGTATAACAGTTCCGTTGGCTACCATAGCTGGCACAGCTGTTATGGCATCAACCATGGTAGATTTAAGTCCTGTGGCTACATGGTCTTTGGCTATTATTGCTGGTGGTGGAACTGCTGCCGTTGTTGCTGGTACATCCAGTGTTTCTAGATTGGCTTCAACCACAACAACAGCTGGGTTTGCAAATCCGATTGTATCTACTATTGAAACGGTTACATCCTTTGTGTTATCTATCATTTCGGTGTTCATTCCTATACTGGCCACAGTTTTGGTTTTGATAATTCTATATTTCGTTTTTAGGCTTTATAGAAAGATGAAATCTCGCCAATAAATTAATATAATTGTGTTATTTTTGAAGAAGCAATGAGCATATTCCAATGAAGATAATTTCAATGATTCCGGCACGATACAGTGCCTCACGATTTCCAGGTAAATTAATGCAGGATTTAGAAGGGAAGACGGTAATTCTACGCACTTATGAAGCTACTGTGAAGACAGGGCTTTTTGATGATGTATATGTAGTAACCGATAGTGATATTATTTTCAATGAAATAACCCAAAATGGAGGTAAGGCTATCATGAGTGTTAAAGAACATGAATGTGGTAGTGACCGAATAGCTGAAGCAATCGAGTTCATGGACGATGTAGATATTGTAGTTAATGTTCAAGGCGATGAACCTTTCACAGAAGAAACTTCGTTAAGAAAGCTAATTGAGGTTTTTAAAACCGATACTGATAAGGAAATTGATCTAGCTTCACTTATGGTGCACATAACCGATTGGGATGAAATTAGTAACCCAAACACAGTTAAGGTTATAACAGATAAAAATAATTTCGCCCTATATTTCTCCAGAAGTCCCATTCCGTTTCCAAGGGATAAATCTGTAGCCACCAAATATTTTAAACACAAAGGTGTCTATGCTTTCAGAAGGGAGGCCTTGTTGGATTTTTATAGGTTGCCTATGTTGGAATTAGAAGCCTCGGAAAAAATAGAATGTATTCGCTATTTGGAGTACAGTAAAAAAATAAAGATGGTTGAAACTAATGTTCAAGGTGTTGAAATTGATACGCCTGAAGATTTAGAACGTGCCAAAAAATTATGGAAGTAGACTACAGTCATATTAAGGTTATTGGGTTTGATGCAGACGATACCCTTTGGGTCAATGAAACATATTTCAGGGATGCCGAAGTGGCTTTTGGAAAATTACTATCCAAATATGAAACATTGAACAAAATAGACCAAGAACTGTTTAAAATGGAAATGAAAAACCTACCATTGTATGGTTATGGCGTGAAGGGTTTTGTGTTGTCCATGATTGAAATGGCTTTGGAATTATCCAATAATAAAGTATCAAACCAAGTCATTCAGGACATTTTGGAAATAGGTAAGGATATGATTAACAAACCTGTAGAACTTTTGGAAGGTGTTGAAGAGGTATTAAAGAATTTATCGCAAGATTACCGGTTAATTTTGGCCACCAAAGGTGATTTGTTGGATCAGGAACGCAAATTGGAAAAGTCGGGTTTGTTGGATTACTTTCACCATATTGAAGTGTTGAGCGATAAAAAGGAAGGTAATTATTCCAAGTTGTTAAATCATTTAGATATTAAACCTTCCGAGTTTTTGATGATTGGTAATTCTTTGAAATCGGATGTGTTACCACTGATAAATATCAAAGCCCATGCTATCCATGTTCCGTTTCATACCACTTGGTTACATGAAGAGGTACATGAAGACGATACAAATGGTGCGGAATATAAAACCGTACGTAGTTTATTGGATATATTACCATTATTAAACTAAAAAATAATATTTTTGTTACAGAACCAATTACATGAGTTATAAAAATTATCCGATGGTGTCCAGAGTTGTTTTTGGACGCGGCAGTTTTAATCAATTAGACGAAATTATTTCACCTAAAAGGTTAAATGTAAATGCACCTTTCATTTTTTTTGTGGATGATGTTTTTAAAGGAAACTCATGGCTCACTTCACGAATTCCTTTGGCTTATAATGATAAGATACTTTACATATCTGCCAATGAAGAACCCAAAACCTCACAGGTCGATACGTTAGTTGAAGAAATTATTTTAACTACAAAAGAACGTCCATCAGGTATTATCGGAATTGGTGGCGGAACGATTATGGATTTGGCAAAGGCTGTTTCCATAATGCTTACCAACGATGGTGAATCCAAGGATTATCAAGGTTGGGATTTGGTCAAAAACCCAGCTGTTTATCATGTTGGCATACCAACCATATCCGGTACTGGTGCTGAAGTATCTAGAACCACTGTACTTACTGGACCAGATAAAAAGCTAGGAATCAATTCGGATTTCACACCATTTGATCAAGTTATTCTTGACCCTGAATTAACCAAGGATGTTCCTAGAGATCAATGGTTTTATACAGGTATGGACTGTTACATTCACTGTATAGAATCGCTTAATGGAACCTTTTTAAATGCGTTTAGTGAAAGTTATGGAGAGAAAGCCTATCAACTTTGTAAAGAGTTGTTTTTGGATAATAATTTATCGGCTGAAGAAGCACAAGATAAACTCATGATGGCTTCTTGGCATGGAGGTATGAGTATAGCCTATTCGCAAGTAGGTGTAGCACATGCTATGAGTTATGGATTGAGCTATGTTTTGGGTACTAAACATGGTATCGGTAATTGTATTGTATTTGATCATCTGGAAGAATTTTATCCGGAAGGGGTGAAGCTTTTCAAGAAAATGAAGTCTAAACACAATATTCAATTGCCTCAAAATCTTTGTGCCAATTTAACCGATGGAGAATTTGATACCATGATTAAAGTAGCATTAAGTTTACAGCCTTTATGGGAAAACGCCATTGGCAAGAATTGGAAAAAGGAGATTACACCTGAAAGGTTAAGAGAACTATATCAAAAAATGTAACATGCGTTGGCTTGCCAAGTTTATTTATTTCAAGGTTTTAGGTTGGAAAGTAGTTGGTAATGTAAATATGTCTAAAGACACGGTAAAAAAAGCAGTTTTAATAGCCGTACCTCATACCAGTTGGCATGATTTTTATATTGGTGTGTTACTTCGAAAAGTTGTTGGTGTCAAGTCTAATTTTATAGGAAAAAAAGAACTGTTTATAGGTCCCTTTGGCTGGTATTTAAAAGCTATTGGAGGTGCACCTATAGATAGAGGTTCCAGTCAAAACAAAGTAGAGGCTATTGCTAAATTGTTTGATCAACAAGAAGAATTCAGGTTGGCATTGGCACCTGAAGGGACACGAAAAAAGGTAGAGAAGTGGCGAACGGGATTTTATTATATAGCCAAAGCTGCCAAAGTTCCCATAATTATGTTCACATTGGATTTTGAAAACAAACAAAACAAAATATCCGAACCGTTTTATCCTACAGATAATCTTGAAGCAGATTTTGCCTTTATGAAGCGTTTTTTTGAGGGTGTAAAGGGAAAAATCCCAGAATATTCATAAAATACGGCATGAATTTTGAGTAATAATATTCAAATGGTATATGAAACATAAAGTAAACGTTTGTCCCTAAAAAGAAACATGTATCATGAAAAAAAGCTACTTAAAACAGTAGCTTTTTCTTTTTATTCCGAAACCTTAAATTCTTTCATTTCCTGAAGCGGTTCCAAAACGTTGTAGTCTGACCAAACCGTTGGATCATATTCCTTGAGTATTAAATAATCGATTTGCTTGGATTGGGATGCAGCATTATAGTCGGCATCTGTAATATCGTTTACTTCAAGCATCAGTATTTCAGAGCGTTCTTTAAAAGTTCCTTCAATCATAAAATCAAAAGCTACTTTGTTGCTGCTATCTGCATTATCAATGAATTTAATGGGTCTGTTGACATAAAAATATCTATCAACCTGCTCGCTTATATAATAGGGGTAATAGATACCATTATCACGCTTTTTATAGGATACTGAACCAACTCTGTTGCGCTCAACATACTTAATACCTAAAAGCAAGCGTAAATTGAATTTTTCGCCTATTCGGTTTTCATAAAATTTATAATCAGCTCTAACAACGGCAAAGGTTTCATGCGAAATATACATAGTACCAGTATATTTTGCGGAACTGCGTTTGGGTTTGAAGTTTACTATGTAAACAATTTCATCATTTAACAAAGTAAGGTCTTCCAATTCGTATTTGTATTTGCGGTTTTCAGTCACAAAGTCCAAAGCGGGTTCATCAGAAGCAAAACTGTTGTTCTTCAAAATTCCAAAAGTGGCGTTTTTAACATTTTTAACCGTATTGATGCTATCTCCCATTTTATCTTCTCGGTTATTAAATGTAGCTGAATCTGAAACTTTGAACAGACCAGACTTAACAGTATACACTTTATCCTTGTCTAAATGCTTAAAAACAATATCGTTGCCTTTTTCGGCAATCTTCTCTAACGATTGGTCATTTTTTTCATCAAGAAGCCTGACAGCTTTTTCTATGTTTAGCTTTGCTTTACTATCATTTAAGACGTAAAGCGTAGAAACAACATCAGAATATTGCTTGGATTTATTGTTAATTAATGACGTTTCCAAAGCATCAAAATCTCTATTAAAATCTTCTAGTTGCTTTTTCTTAAAGCTAGATGATTTTTCTATTTCAAAATCGGCCGTTTTTCCAAGAATGTATTCTGTGCGTCTTCCAAAAAACTTGAAAGACTGTGAATCTAGTTTATAATTCTTTTTAAGATTGGCATTCACATAATACAATATGGAATCAATCCCTAGTTTTCTATCTGTTATGAAAACTTCAGAAAGCTCATTCACCATCTCATACATCACATAGTTTTTTGATGAAAACTCCTGTAACTGCATACCGAGTTTTTCGTAGCCTAGACAGGAAATTGTAACTGAATCTGTAGGGTTGAAACCTGAAGTGGCAATGGTGAAATTGCCTTCGTCATTTGAAATTACACCGTAATCATCTCCAATTTGAATCGTTGCAAAAGGAATTGGTTCATCTTTCTCATTGATGATTTTTCCATTAATGCTTTGAGCTATAAGGGAAGTTGAAAAGAATAAACAAAAACAAACGAAAAGACAGGAGGAGATAGGTTTGTTGCGCATAGGTGTTTTTAATTAATAAACGATTATAATAGCGTTTTGTTACCTCTAAAAATAAAAAATCCTAAACATCTCGTTTAGGATTTTAATATTTATTTATCATTAATTTTTTTAATCAGTTTGCTCTTCCATAGTATGGTAGACATTTTGCACATCATCATCTTCTTCCAGCTTTTCCAACAATTTCTCAACGTCTGCGGCTTCTTCAGCAGTAAGAGGCTTGGTCACTTGTGGAATACGTTCAAAACCGGATGATAAAATCTCGATATCACGATTTTCTAATTCAGCTTGAATGGCTCCAAAACTTTCAAAAGGTGCATAAATTAAAATACCATCGTCATCAACAAATACTTCTTCAGCTCCGTAATCAATGAATTCCAATTCAATTTCTTCTGCGTCAAGACCTTCACCATTGATTCGGAAGTTACAGGTGTGATCAAACATAAAAACCACAGAACCGGAAGTTCCCAAGCTACCATCACACTTGTTGAAATAACTTCTTACGTTGGCAACAGTCCTGGTATTGTTATCTGTTGCGGTTTCTACCAAAACAGCAATACCATGTGGTGCATAGCCTTCAAAAATCACTTCCTTATAATCGCCCTGATTTTTATCGCTAGCACGTTTTATGGCACGTTCAATATTGTCTTTAGGCATATTAACAGCCTTGGCATTTTGAATTACGGCACGTAATCTGGAGTTGCTATCTGGATCAGGACCACCTTCTTTTACTGCCATCACAATATCCTTACCTATTCTGGTAAAGGCCTTGCTCATTGCAGACCAGCGTTTCATTTTTCGTGCTTTACGGAATTCAAAAGCTCTTCCCATATATTATAATTTAAAAGTGAGTGGCAAATTTAAAAAAAATGCCATGCTATAAAAAAATCTTTTATTCTTGAACTTCAACAATCATTTCAATGGCTTCAGCCAGTTTAAAATCTTTGTCTGTGACGCCATTAGCATCATGTGTCGATAATGAGATGGACAGAATATTATAAACATTGGTCCATTCCGGATGGTGATTTTGCGCTTCACACTCAAAAGCAATGCGACTCATGGCGCTAAAACAATCCTTGAAATTATCAAACTCAAACTCTGCGTGAAGGGCATTTTCGTAATATTCCCAATCAGGAAAGCGCAGTAATTTTTTTTCAATCTCTTGAAGGGTCAATTTTTCCATAATGAAGTTTTATTCCATTAAATTACAAAAACCTTGAAAGAATACGCTCTAAAATTCCAATTCTTTTAAAGTTTCCTTGCTCTGCAACTGTAAGTGCTTTGGTAATAGGTGTTCCTTGGGTAATACCGCTAAATATCTATCGTCATTGGTAGTGTAAACACGTTTTAAAATCGCATTTTTAGCACCTAAAGAGTCCAGAATTTCTTCAATAAAACTCTCGTGATGCACTAAATCTTGACTTCCCAAATGGTAAATACCATATTTCTCCCGATTAATGATGTAGTGTACCTGTTGCGTTACCTTGTAGTCAGAAGTGACATTCATTATCAGGTTTGGGAAAACTTCAATAGGTTCTTTTTCTTTCAGAAATGTTTTGATTTCTTCTATTCGCGGTGAGTGCTTTCCAAAAACCATAGGAAGCCTTAAAATGGCCACTTGCTTCTTGGGCATTCTCAATAACATGTTTTCAATCTTAATCTTGAAATGCCCATAAACGCTATTGCTGTAAGTTTTATCGTTCTCATAGCTAGGATATTTGCTGTAGGCATCAAAAACATTAGCCGAAGACAGAAAAAGCATTTTGGTTTTGTGCAGTTTCATGTACTCTAGCATATGGGAATGTGCAATGATTTGAGCTGAAAAATCACCACGCAATGCCGAAATAATTATGGAAGGTTTTACAGCCTCTAGGATTTCATAGGCATCATCCTGCTCAACATCATAGTGAAAGAACTGCTGGTTTTTTTCAAACTCACGCTTGGGAGTTCTATAAGTGCCAAACGTTTTATAATAGCCACAAAGCTCTCTATAAATGGCATTACCAATGAATCCACTGGCACCAAAAATTAAAATGCGATGTTTGCTGTTTATCTGCTTCATGAAATCCAACGTCTGACCAGCGGCAATTTACTTTTTGTAAAACGGTAATTTAACAACTGTTGCAGGAACAGCATTTTTACGAATCTGAATGTGTATTTTACTATTCTCATCAGTGAAAATAGGAGGTACATATCCCAATCCAATACCTTTTCCTAATGAAGGTGACATAGTACCTGAAGTTACTTCGCCAATTTTCTTACCTTCATTGTCAACAATATCATATCCTTGTCTAGGAATACCCCTTTCATCCAATTCAAAAGCCACTAGTTTACGACTAGGACCACGACGTTTTTCGTCTTCCAATGCTTCAGAATTGGTAAATTCTTTGGTGAACTTTGTTATCCATCCCAAGCCAGCTTCAAAAGGTGAGGTGGTATCATTAATATCATTGCCATATAAGCAATAACCCATTTCTAAACGCAAGGTGTCACGTGCAGCCAATCCTATTGGTTTGATACCATAATCGGCTCCAGCCTCGAAAACCTTATCCCAGATTTGTTTTACTTCACTGTTTTTGCAATAGATTTCAAATCCACCACTACCTGTGTAACCCGTTGCAGAAATAATCACATGCTCGATACCTGCAAAATCACCAACTACAAAATTGTAAAACTTAATGTCTGATAAATCATGACTTGAAAGACTTTGCATAGCTTCAACAGCTTTTGGTCCTTGAATGGCCAGTAGGGAATAGTCTTCGCTTAAATCCCGCATAGTGGCACCAACATCGTTTTTGGAACTAATCCAGTTCCAGTCTTTTTCAATATTACTGGCATTAACTACCAATAAATAGGTTTCATCTTTCACGCGATATACAATAAGGTCGTCAACAATTCCACCTGTATCATTTGGCAGACAGCTATATTGTGCTTTACCAACGGTCAGCTTGGAAGCGTCGTTACTGGTTACTTTTTGAATCAATTCCAAGGCATGAGGCCCTTCAATTAAAAACTCACCCATGTGTGAGACATCAAACACACCAACCGCATTTCGTACGGTTTCATGTTCTATATTGACGCCTTCATATTGAACAGGCATATTGTATCCTGCAAAAGGAACCATTTTGGCACCAAGTGCAATGTGTGTATCAGTTAAAGCTGTATTTTTCATTTTGTATTCTGGCTAATTAAAAACCTTAAATTGGTCGTTAAACTTCTCGCAAAAGTATTGAAAATTATCTGTTTTGTTTTGGGTTTCTGAACATATTCTACGTTTAAAAGTTTGTTAATTTTTAAAATTATTCAGTTTGTTTCGGTTTTAAAAATTAATTTTAGGCTTCTTAAAAACTAATTCACAATGAAACTAAAATTATTTACCCTTTGTTCATTATTATTTTCAATCATCATGGTTGCTCAAGACGGTTTGCCAACCGATTATTTGAGTGCTGAATTCCACAAGGAAAGACGTGAGGCCTTACGTTCTAAAATGGCCGATAATAGCGTTGCGGTATTTTTTGCCAATCCAGTGAGAAATCGTGCCAATGATGTTGATTATGTGTACCATCAAGACCCTGATTTTTATTATTTAACCGGTTATAAAGAACCGCATGCTGTATTGGTGGTATTTAAGGACAACCAAACTGCTGCAGATGGCAAAACCTTTAATGAGGTGTTGTATGTTCAGGAGCGTAATCCTCAAGCAGAACAGTGGACCGGAAGACGTTTGGGAACCGAAGGCGCCAAAAACGATTTAGGATTTGATGTGGCCTACAATGGTTCGGAGTTTGCTAATTCGGGTATTGATTATGCCAAGTTCAACAAAGTATTGTTTCATAATTTCGAGAATGATTATCGTGACTCAAAACGTGATGAAGCCGATTTATACAGCTTGATAAAAACCTTTAAATCTCAAGCCAATTTTGACGAATCTGTTGAAGAAGATCCAGTGAAAAAGCGTGTTTATGAGATGATAAAAGCTACAGAAGTAGAAAATAGTGCCAATGTTGCACAGATGATTAGCAGAGCTTTTGAGCAGTTTCCAGATTTGAAGAAAGATAAAGTGATTGCCGACTATGTTAATGCAACCGATGATAAAACCCGTATTGAGTTAAAACAACAGGTTATTAGAATTGAGCAGGAAGCACCTAAAAGCAACTTGGACACAAAGTCTTTGTCTAGTATTATGGCGAGTTTACGTCAAGTAAAAATGGAAGAAGAAATGGTGTTGCTTAATAAAGCTGTGCGTATTTCAGCTATGGGACAACGTGAAATCATGAAAGCCATGCACCCAGGCATGTCTGAAACTGAAGTTCAGGGAATACACGAATACGTTTATAAAAAGTACGGTAGTGAATATGAAGGTTATCCTAGTATTGTTGGCGCTGGACATAATGGTTGTGTATTGCATTATATAGAAAACACCAAAATGAAATTGGAAAACGATTTGGTGCTTATGGATCTAGGTGCGGAATATCACGGCTATACAGCCGATGTTACTAGAACCATTCCTGCTAATGGTAAGTTTACCAAAGAGCAAAAAGCCGTTTACGATTTGGTTTACGAAGCGCAGGAAGCAGGTATTGCTGCCAGTGTTGTTGGCAAGCCATTCCGTTCGGTTGATGCTGCCTCTCGTGAAGTTATTAATGCTGGATTGGTAAAATTGGGCATTGTTGAAAGCGAAGACCAAGCGCGTCAATATTTTCCGCATGGAACATCACATTATTTAGGATTGGATGTACACGATCCGGGTGATTATGGCGATTTACAAGCCAATATGGTTATTACGGTTGAGCCAGGTGTTTATATTCCTGATGGAAGTCCTTGCGACAAAAAATGGTGGGGCATTGCCGTACGTATTGAAGACGATATTTTAATTACCGATAATGGTCCTGTGAATTTATCTGCTGAAGCACCACGCAAGTCTGATGAGATTGAAGCCTTGATGAAAGAAAAAAGTGCTTTGGATGATTTTGTATTGCCAACGTTAGATTAGATAAAAACCAAAGAACATTTATAAAACCCAAATAGCTTGTGAGAGTTGTTTGGGTTTGTTTTTATTGATGATTGATGACCGAAGACTCCCGACGCTAAAGGTTGGGACACGTGTTGATTTGGTTATTGGTTGATCGTCATTACGGGACAGAGCGTTTAAAAACAGTTTGGTAAACTGTTTTAGCGAATGGGCCAGCTGGCGCGAAGACAACGACCAAAGTAATCTGTTTGTTTACATATGGACTATGAGATTGCTTCTGCTGACGTTTGCAGTCAGCATCGCAATGACATATTGATGACTGTTGGAACGACCAATAACGCAGTTGGAATGGTCAAACACTGAACGGGAACGACCAATAACGCAGTTGGAATGGTCAAACACTGAACGGGAATGACTAATCACGCAACTGGAATACCCAATCACGGAACTGGAATGGTCAAACACTGAACGGGAACGACTAATAACGCAAGGGGAATGACCAAACACTGAAGGGGAACGACCAATAACGCAATGGGAATGATTAATCACTGAAGGAACATGGTCAATAACTCAAGTAACATGAC
This sequence comes from Bacteroidia bacterium, assembly GCA_030425285.1. Classification (GTDB taxonomy): domain Bacteria; phylum Bacteroidota; class Bacteroidia; order Flavobacteriales; family Flavobacteriaceae; genus Hanstruepera. The sequence continues at coordinate 14,646 of JAUIAY010000014.1, read as the reverse complement.
CAATAACGCAACTGTACCACTCAATCACGGAAGTGTTGTAACCAATAACGCAGGTGTTGTAACCAATAACGCAAATGTTGTGACCAATCACTGAAGTGCGGTGGCCAATAACGCGAGTGTACCACCTGCTCACTCAACTGTACCACCTAATCATGCAGATGTACCACTCAATCACGCAGATGTACCGACCAATAACGCGAGTGTACCACCTACTCACTGAACTGTACCACTCAATCACGCAACTGTACCACTCAATCACGGAACTGCACCGACCAATAACGCAGGTGTGCCACTCAATAACGCAAGTGTTTGCTTAATCAAAAGTGTCAAGAATCTGCCATTCGTCAAGCAGGTGAGTTATGGTCTTTGCTTTAAAAGTTTTTTAATTAATTCGTTTCGCTATCATTTCATAAGGTTCCAAAGGAAGTCCATATAAAACAGCTTTATTTTCATCAATTTCCTTTATTGGAAGCACCAATCCTTTGTGGTTATTACGAAAAAAAGATATCAAAAATGTATTATCTATCTTTTCTAATAGTATTTTTCGACCTGCATATCCAGTTTTTTTTAGCATTTCAAGAATTTCTGGCTTATCTAAAATTTTATTGAATTCAATTATTCCTTTTTCGTTATTCCATTCAAAATTGTATTTTAAAAGTTGAATTCTACTTTCAGATAGTTTTGATTCAGTCGGTAATAATCTGACATAATCATGTTCAAAAATTTTATATTCAGTTTTAGATTCGATTTCGTTAATTACTTTATGCTTTTTCCCTTTTCGATAAAATCGAATTCGGTTGGGATTAATGAATTCAAAGTTTAAATCAGATAAGTTTTCAGAACGATTTTCAATTTTATTCGCTTTAAGGTTTATTTCATTTTCAATCTTTTCCAAGACAGAATAATTAATTTTACCATTCTCGAAAGTAATTATGTCTAAATCACGAAATGGTCTCATTTCGCTTACATTAATCCATGTGCCATCAGTTTTATGATTCATTTTTTTGAAATGTTTTACAACAGTTATGTGTATCGCTAGTTGTGAGAAAATCCGCTAGGATTTTCCGACGTAACCGAAAGATAGTAAATTTGCAATGAGTTCAGATTAGGAATTTAGTCATAATGGATTATAACCATTGTTGTAAGCAGTTATTTAAATCGGTTTATATTCTTCTTGAAAAAATTCTCAATATTTGGTTTTTGTTCAGTTTGTCTAAATCGAAATAAAGTGTTTTCAGTAGTTGTTTCGTTAGTTCTATATTCGATTTCATTTTCAATAACAAAACTCAAATTAGATTTTATAATTCCATTCATTTCATATAAATAAGCAGAATTGAATGAATCTTTTCCGGGTTTTTGCATTTCAATACTGTAAAACTGAATTTTGATTCTATCATTATTGATTTTAGCTAAACCTTTATTTCCAATATCGTTTGGTTTAAATCCGCAAATTCGTTTAGTTTGCTTTTCTTCTGAATTTTGAAATTCAAGCATCAATTCAATAGCTTTGTGGGCGCTTTTATAAGAGTTTTCAAAAGTTTTGCCTTGCGCACAAGTGTAATTTGTTATTCCGTCAATTCCACGAATATTAACAACAAAACCATCTTCATAAATAAAAAATGCAGAAAGATATTTAATTTTTTCTCCTTGAATTTTGTCAAAACTTTGGGCTTCACGCTCTAATTCCGCAAAATAATAACCATTCAGTTTTAAAGTCTTTTGAGTAATTTGGTTATTCTCGAAATCAATCAATTTGTCTTTATGATGAGTCTTAAAAATTCCGCAAGAATTGAAGATTAAACTAACAATAATTAAAATGAATATTCTGTTTTTCACGGATTTTCTTTAATTGCTTACAATAAATGGATAATGGCAACTGTGTTTACTCACTAAAAGTAATTAAAATTCTTACAAACCTAGTTAGTTTTATTACTATTTGTGTGTTGGGTTGGTAGATAGTATAAGGTTTTTTAGATTCCGCATCAAGTGCGGAATGACAAGGAGATGGCGTTGCTAGACAGAGCGTTTAAAAACGGTTTGGCAAACTGTTTTAGCGAATAGGCCAGCTGTCGCGTCATTTAGTTGTTTTTCCTGTAAAGTTAAAAGCATTCAATAAACCAAAAGCATTTGATGATTGGGATTATAATGGGTGTCTGAAATTTTAAAATCGTAACTGCCCACAATTTTAAAGCCTGCCTTATTGTAAAAAGAAATGGCCTTTTGGTTTTCAACCCAGGTGTACAGCCACATGCCAGACTGTTGGTGGTTTTTAGAAAACGTGACACAATAATTAAACAGTTCCAAACCTAATTTAAGATGATGGTATTCTTGCAGGACATACAGGCGTTCTAGTTTGGTAGTGGTTTTATTGGGAATGTTTTTACCAGAAACATTTAATACCAATTTGGAATAGCCAATGGGTGTTTCGTTGTGATATAGAATGTGGTAATGATTTTTGGTTTGCTTGAGCTCACGTTCAAATTCGGCAATAGCGAATTTGGCTTTTACATAATTGGTAATGTCCTTTTTGGAAGCACTGTGTCCGTGCGATTCCAAAAAAGTCTGCTTGCCCAATTCGGAGAGCATTTTGGCATCAATGCCAGTAGCGGTTAGTATGGTTGTCATAAGATAATAGCGTTTACTTGAGTTTTATTTGTTTTTTTAATTCATAAGCAGGAATTTCTTTAAGTCGTTATAAGAGGATATTTTAATACTGTGTTTGTCTTTGCCCATAACATCTTGAATCTGTTTTGGTAAAGGAACTTGGGTGTTGACGGTTTCTTCAACCACATCCAAAAACTTGGTTGGATGCGCGGTTTCCAAAAATACACAATGACTTTGGGGATTGTTTTCTAAAAAGGCTTTGCAGCCCAAATAGCCTACGGCTCCGTGAGGGTCGGCTATGTAATTGTAATTGGTGTACAGTTCTTTCATGGCTGCTCGTGTTTGAGCATCCGTAAAACTAAATCCTGAAAGATTCTTTTTTAACTCTTGAAAATTGTTGTTGTAAATCTCCAGAATTCGTACAAAATTACTGGGATTGCCTACGTCCATAGCGTTGCTAATGGTTTGCACGGAAGGTTTGGGGTTATAGCTTTGGGAATTCAAATAATTGGTCACCACGTTGTTTTCATTGTTTGAGGCAATAAAATGCTTGATAGGTAAACCCAACTGTTGTGCCATCATACCAGCGCAAATATTGCCAAAATTACCACTTGGCACTGAAAAAACAATATCTTGATGTTTATTGTGCAATGCTTTGTAAGCAAACATAAAATAGAACAGCTGTGGTAACCATCTGGCCACGTTAATGGAGTTGGCTGATGTCAATTGTTTATGGTTGGTAATGTCAGTATCTAAAAAGGCCTGCTTTACCATATCCTGACAATCGTCAAAAACACCATCGACTTCTAAAGCAGTAATGTTTTGTCCTAAAGTAGTTAACTGTTTTTCTTGGATATCGCTGACTTTTCCGCTAGGATAGAGGATAACCACATTAACGCCTTTAACCCCTAAAAAACCATTGGCCACAGCACCACCAGTATCACCAGATGTGGCAACCAGAACAGTGACTTCGTTGGTATTGTCTTTGTTGAAATAACCCAGACAACGCGCCATAAATCGAGCGCCAACATCTTTGAATGCCATGGTAGGACCATGAAACAATTCTAGTGTAGAAATTTGATTGTTGATATTGACTATTGGGAAATCAAATGACAGTGTATCTTTTATAATTTCTTTTAAAACCGTTTCTGGAATGTCTGGCTCAACAAACTGTTTGATGGCTTCAAAAGCTATTTCAGTATGGGAAAGGGTGTCAATATTATCAAAAAACGATTTTGGTAAAGGTGTGATGCTTTCCGGGAAATACAAGCCTTTATCAGGAGCAATGCCTTTGATAACGGCTTCTTTGAAAGATGTGCTTGGTGCTTGTTGATTGAGGGAATAGTAGTTCATGTTTTTGACGGAAGATAGTTGACGGTTGACAGAAGTTTTGGGTAATTATTTTATATTTTTTCTAAATGCGTTCATCATATTTATCAAGTGAAAAGCTTCGTCATATGTTTTGTTGAAGGTCTCTATTGAAATATAATTGCGAATTTTTGCTTTATACAAACAAGTTACAACTTCTGCTAAAGACCGAATGGCATAACCTAAAAACTTTTTTTGCTCCGCATTTGATTGTCCAATAGCGCCTTCAGAAATATTTAAAGCTATTGAGTCTACTGCTCTCATGATTTGCGATGATAAGTTAAATTTTTCCTTTTCTGGAAAATCATTAGTTAATGAATTGATGTCCTCACCAAAAGCCATTGCTTTTTGCCAAATTATTAATTTTTCAAATTTAAATTTAGGTTCCATTTATAAGCTTATTTTATTCACCCATCATCCGTCATCCGTCTTCCATCATCAGTCCCCAATAACCCTAACGCCATCAACACTAATTTCAGATGTAAAAGTATAAAATTCAATGCCTGTATTCGAATATATTTTGCGCATGGATTCTTCAACGGTTTTAGCTGTTTCAATGCCCTTTGATAAGGCAAATATTGTTGGTCCAGCTCCTGAAATACCAGCACCCAAAGCACCAGATTGTAAAGCGGTTGTTTTGACTGCATCAAAATGGGGAATCAGTTTTTTTCTAACAGGCTCTACAATAACATCATGCAAGGACCGACTGATGAGGGCGTAATCATTTGTATAGAGACCGCTTATCAAACCACCAACATTAGACCATTGTGTAATGGCACTTTTTAATGGAATATCCTTTGGCAAAACATCACGAGCATCTTCCGTTTTAATTTCTATTTGTGGGTGTAATGCGGTTATAAATAAATCATCAGGAACGGGTAAACTCACAATTTCCAAAGGATTATAACTTCTTATCAACACAAAACCACCAAACAAGGCTGCTGAAACATTATCGGCAATTTGTGAGCCACACGCAGCTTCTTCACCCAACATGGCGAACTGAATCAATTCAATTTTTGAAAAAGGTTTTCCCAATAATTCGTTGATGGCGTAAGCCGTGCCAGCAGCACTGGCCGCACTGGAACCCAATCCACTTCCTGGCTTAAAACCTTTGTAGATTTCGATGTCTAAACCTAACTGCAAATCAAGTTTTTTAAGCATGGCCTTTATAACGGTTCCAACTAAATTATCATCAATGTCGTAGGGGAGATTGGCGCCTTCAATTTTAGTAATGATTAATTGATTGTCCTGACGTTTGGTGAAAACCATTTTGTCACCTTTTCCATTTAAAGCTAGTCCTAAAGCATCAAAACCACAGGATACATTGGCAACAGTTGCAGGTGAAAAAATTGTAATTTTATCCATAGTTAGTTATTGCCAATTCTTATAATATCTGAAAACAAACCAGAGGCTGTCACATCGGCTCCAGCACCAGCACCCTTAATGATCATTGGTTGTTCTGGGTAACGCTGTGTGTAAAACATGACGATGTTATCTTTCCCTTCTAAATTATAGAAAGGATGACCTTCAGGGATTTCCCGCAATCCAACTTCGGCTTTGCCATTATTGAATTCGGCAACATACTTCAACTGACAGTTTTTGGATTTAGCTGAAGCGTAAAGTTGTTGAAAATGCGCTTCATCACCAATCAAGGTCTGATAAAAATCATCAACAGAATCGCTTTCTAAATTTGCTTTAGTCAGGAATGAGTTATTCTTGATATCTTCCAAATTCATATCTGTGCCACTTTCTCTAGCCAAAATAAGAATTTTTCGTGCGACATCAACACCGCTTAAATCAATTCTAGGGTCAGGTTCTGTGTAGCCTTCCGCTTGAGCTTGTTTCACTACATCCTGAAATTTGGTTTTATCATTAAAGTTATTGAACACAAAGTTTAAGCTTCCAGAGAGTACCGCTTGAATAGAGGTTATCCTATCGCCCGAAGCTATTAAATTGTTAAGTGTGTCAATGATTGGTAATCCGGCACCAACGTTGGTTTCAAAGAGAAAGGGTGCGTTGTATTTTCGAGATAAATATTTTAGGTTTTGATAATTAGCTAATTCACTGGAACAAGCAATCTTATTACAGGCAACTACAGCAATACTTTCCTTTAGATAAGCTTCATACATATTGGCAACGGCTTCATTGGCTGTCACATCAACAAAAATGCTATTACGTAGGTTATAAGTTTTTACACGTTCTAAAAAGCTCTGCAAAGTGGCTTCTTCACCATTTTCAAGGCTTTCTTTCCAGTTTTTAAGTGATAGGCCAGAATCATCGAATACCATTTTACTCGAATTTGATAGACCAATCACCCGAAGGTTTATTTTAAGCTGTTCTTTTAAGAATTTTCTTTGTTGTTTTATTTGCTCTACCAAACGCTCTCCAACATTTCCAACACCCGTTATAAAGACATTGAGTTGTTTGTTTTGGTCTTCAAAAAAGCGTTCATGAATGGTATTTAGAGCTTTTTTTACATCTTTTTGGGAGATTACGGTTGAAATATTCTTTTCAGAAGCCCCTTGCGCAATAGCACGAATATTAATATTGTTTTTTCCTAAAGCACTGAATAGTTTGCCACTAACACCTTGATGGTTTTTCATATTATCACCTACGAGTGCGATTATAGCTAGATTATTCTCAACAAGAATAGGATCAATTTTATGCAAGGCTATTTCATTGGCAAATGCCAAATTGATAGCTTTTTCGGCTTTCACAATATCATCTTCAGAAATTCCAAAACAGATAGAGTGCTCCGAAGATGCTTGAGTAATTAAAATCACATTAATTTTTTCTAATGCTAAAGTCTCAAACAATCGTTTTGAAAACCCTGGTATGCCTACCATACCATTACCTTGAAGGGTTAACAGCGAAATATTATCTATATGGCTGATACCTCTCGCTACGGTTGTTTTGCCGTTGGTGTATTCATTGGAGATTACAGTTCCAGAAGCATCTGGATTCATAGTGTTTTTTATATGAATGGGTATGTTGTAATCCAAAACTGGTTGTACAGTTGGTGGATATAGTACTTTGGCGCCAAAATGCGACAGTTCCATAGCTTCCTGATACGATAGGTTTTTAATCGGGTAGGCCTGCTTAACTAATTTGGGATTGGCCGTATACATACCACTAACATCTGTCCAAATTTCCAATCTGTTTACTTTTAATGCAGCTGCAATGATAGCCGCTGTAAAATCAGATCCTCCGCGGCCTAAAGTCGTTTGTTCGCCATCTTCCGATTTGGAAATAAACCCTGGTAGGATTGTGATGGATTGCTTGGAGTTTGCGAAGTACGATTGGATATTCGTATTTGTAATATCAAAATTGACTTCAGCTTTAGTAAAATTGGAATCGGTAATAATCAGTTCTTGACTATTTTTTCTAATGACATTATTGCCACGTTCTTTTAGTGCTTCAGTAATGATATACGAAGATAACAGTTCACCAAAACTTACTAATTTGTCAGTTGTTTTAGGTGACAATTCATTGATTAAATAAATGCCATCTAAAAGGCTTTTTAAAGCTTGTAGCTTGGTTTCTAAATACTCTTTTGAAGTGGTATCCCGACTTGGTATTAATTCAAATAATATATTTAAATGAGTTGATTTAATGTCTTTAAAAACAGATAAATAACTCTCATTTTTGCTTTGTGCTAATTCGCCAGCCTGGAGTAACTTATTGGTTATGCCACCAACGGCTGAAACCACGCAAATAAGCGATTCGTTTTTAGCATAATTTTCTAAAATACGGATGACTTGATTGATGTTTTTTGTGGAGCCTACAGATGTGCCGCCAAATTTTAATACATTCATAATGATTCAGTTGAATGATTTAATACTCTGTTAAGGGAAAAAAGAATTATATTAATTGCGGAGGTGAATATAGAACTAACCCCAAAGGGTCGTAAAAAATACAATAGTAATATTTTTACCCAAAGAAGAAGTTGAGGTAAAAAAGTTAGCTTTTATATTGTTTGATTCTTGCATTTTTTAGGTCTATACCTTTTCAAAAGTATTATTTTTACTGTAATAAAAAAATTAATGGCCTTTTTTTGGATTGAAGGGCTTTTTTATTCGATAAATTGTTGATTTAGCAAACAATAGATATGAAAATATTTTCAAAAGAACAGATATACGAAGGTGATAGATTAACTGCTGAAAGACAGAACATTTCTTCAACGGAATTAATGGAGCGAGCTGGTACCCAAATATTCAATTGGTTACATATGCGTATGCAAGGTGCGCAAGTACCCATTCATGTGTTTTGTGGAATTGGAAATAATGGCGGAGATGGTCTGGTAGTAGCACGCCATTTGATAACGCATGGTTACAATGTGCATACTTTTGTTGTAAATTATAGTGATAAGCGTTCCAAAGATTTTTTAATAAATTATGAGCGTATAAAGGAAACCACCAAAAAATGGCCCACACTTTTGGGACCTGATGACGAGTTACCTATAATTCATCCGCAAGATATTATCATTGATGCTGTGTTTGGTATAGGACTTAATCGTCCTCCAGCTGATTGGGTAGTGAAACTGTTTCAACATTTTAGGCAATCTAAAGCATTTACTTTATCCATTGATATTCCTTCTGGATTGAAAACAGATAAAGTTCCAGAAGATGAAAATCAGGTTGTTTGGGCAGGTTATACCTTAAGTTTTCAAGCGCCAAAACTTGTGTTCTTTTTGCCTGAAACCGGAAAATACACGGTTCAATGGGATGTGTTAGATATAGGTATTGACAGGGAATATTTAATGACTACACCCACTGAGGTGGAATTAATAGGGAAACAGGAAGTTTTACCCATATACAAGCCTCGAAAGAAATTTTCGCATAAAGGCGATTTTGGACATGCCGTAATAATAGGAGGTAGTTATGGGAAAATAGGTGCAGTAAATTTGGCCAGTAGAGGAGCATTGTCGTCTGGAGCTGGCTTGGTAACGGTTTTTGTACCAAAATGTGGATATATACCCATACAAACCAGTTTTCCGGAAGCTATGGTTGTAACTGATGAAGAAGAAACTTTTATTTCTAATATTGAAGTTGGTTTTGAGCCTTCAGCAATAGGAGTTGGAGTAGGATTGGCAACCCATGAGAAAACCATTTCAGCACTTGAAAAGTTCTTAAAGACTTGTAAAGCGGCATTGGTTATTGATGCAGATGGGCTGAATTGTATGGCTCAAAAGAAAGAACTTTTAAAGTTGTTGCCAGAGAATACTGTATTGACACCACATCCAAAAGAGCTTGAGAGATTAGTTGGTAAGTGGGATGATGATTTTGACAAATTAGCAAAGGCTAAAGCATTTTCTAAAGAGTATAAAGTCGTTTTGGTTTTAAAGGGAGCTAATACTATAATCGTTTTAGGCGATAAATTATATGTAAATACTACAGGGAATCCTGGTCTGGCAACTGCAGGAACAGGTGATGTATTAACAGGAGTCATAACAGGCTTGCTGGCTCAAGGATATGATGCATTGGCAGCTTCTGTTTTTGGGGTCTATTTACATGGCAAAGCGGCCGATATAGCTGTGGAGGATTTAAGCTATCAAAGCTTGGTGGCATCCCATGTTATTGATGCTCTAGGCGAAGCATATTTGGACTTGTTCAAATTGCCCGAAACACAAGAGCCAGAGGAAGAAGATAAAGATGATGACAATTAATAAAAACAATCAATAAAAAAAACCGCTGCATTTCGAGAACCTCAATGTGCAGCGGCTTTTTTATTAATAAGCTGAAGCTTATATGTTCAATTCGGTAAACAGTTCTTTCAACTTGTTGCTAGATGGTCTTGGAGCATCTGGTGTTACAACATTTCCATCAGGATCAACTAAAATAAAACGTGGAATTCCAGTAATTTTATAGGCTTGAACAAAATCAGATTGCCAGCCTTTTGGAGCGAAAATTTGAATACCACCTAATTCTTTGTCTTTTACCATAGCTTTCCAATCTTCCCGAGCTTTGTCCCAAGAGCCACCATGGGTTCTGTCATCATCAATGGACAAACTCACAAACTGGATGTTCTTGTCATGGTATTCTTTCTCAATGGCTTTTAAAGCAGGTATTTCGGCTTTACAAGGGCCACACCAAGTTGCCCAAACATCGATATAAACATATTTACCTTTTAAATCGGCTAAAGAAGTTTTAGATCCATCAATATTTTCATAATCTTCAAAAGTAGGTGAAGTGGCACCTTTTGGTAATTCGTTCTTTAAAGCAATGGCCTGACCAACGTATCTTTTGTAAGAAGCCAACATAGGTTCTAAATTTTTAGTTGCGCCATTAGTTATTAACGTATCTATGTTCGTATTTGAAGCATAGAATTCGCTTAATTCACTTTTTATACCATCTAAAGTTTTTTCTAAAGTTTCCATGTCTTCAATGGCTGACAATTCTTCAAAATCAAGGAGCTTTTCTTCTTTTAAGGCTTTTGCAGCCAAAAAGTTGCTATGTTCAGACCCTTCACCAGAATATTTGGCTGTTTCATCAAACATTTTAGTGTCTAAAGTCATATTGATTTCATAGCCGTTTTTAAGGAAAATGGATGTGGATTCTGCACCATCAAAAAGATTATAAATTCCTGGCTTTACCTTAAGCGTGTCACTAAAGGTCCCATCTTCATTTACTTTTAGGGTTTTAGAATAATCTCTAGTACGTATAACAACAGAGTCACTATTTGGGTTGGTAATTGTTCCTGAAAAAGTCACATAATCTTTTGGGGCTTCTTCTTTCTTTTCACAAGCAAATACAAGTACTGCTGATAGTAGAATTAACGTTTTTCTCATGGTTTTGTTTGTTTAATTTCTCAAAAATAGAATTTTATATTTAAAAGCTATTAATTATTAACATTTGTTTGCATAATCCCTTACGAATACTGAATTTTGGGGTCTTAAGTTAAAATTATGGAAAACTATCATCATATATCATCTAAAGAATTAAGCATTGAATCTGTATCCAATATCCTGTCGGAAAATAAGTTGTTAGCCTTATCGCAGGAAGCCATAGAAAAAATACTTGGTTGTAGGAATTATTTGGATAATAAGTTAAAGAATCAAGACAAACCCATCTATGGAATTAATACTGGTTTTGGCTCATTATATAACATTAAGATTTCTAAAGAAAACCTAACTAAGTTGCAAGAGAACTTGGTTATGTCGCATGCTTGCGGTACTGGTAAAACCGTTCCTGAAGAAATTGTAAAAATTATGCTGTTACTTAAAATTCAATCGTTAAGCTATGGACATAGTGGTGTGCAACTGGAAACGGTTCAACGCCTTCTGGATTTTTATAACCACGATATATTGCCGGTAGTGTATACACAAGGTTCTTTAGGAGCTTCTGGAGATTTAGCTCCTTTGGCTCACTTATCATTACCATTGTTAGGAAAGGGTGAAGTTTGTTTTGAAGGTGAGGTTTGTGATGCGTTGTCTGTCTTAAATAAATTTGGATGGCATCCAATTAAGCTACAATCCAAAGAAGGGCTTGCGTTGTTGAATGGCACACAATTTATGAGTGCTTATGGAACTTATTTATTGATAAAATCATTCAAGTTGTCTTATTTGGCAGATTTAATTGGAAGTATATCTCTTGAAGCTTTTGATGGTAGAGTAGAGCCTTTTAATGAATTAGTCCATCTGGTTCGTCCGCATAATGGCCAGTTAAAAACAGCCGAACGTGTTCGGGAATTTCTTGAAGGTAGTGAACTCATTTCACAAGAGAAGGAACATGTTCAGGATCCCTATTCCTTTAGGTGTATTCCTCAAGTTCATGGTGCTACAAAAGATACATTGGATTTTGTAAGAAAAACATTTACGACCGAAATAAATGCCGTTACCGACAACCCAAATATTTTTAGTGCTGAAGATGAAATCATTTCAGGTGGTAATTTTCATGGTCAGCCTTTAGCACTTGTTTTAGATTATCTTAAAATAGCCATGGCAGAATTAGGCAATATTTCTGAACGCAGAATTTTTCAATTGGTTTCAGGCTTAAGGGGATTGCCAACATTTTTGGTTGATAATCCAGGTTTGAATTCGGGATTTATGATTCCGCAATATACAGCGGCAAGTATCGTAAGTGCTAATAAGCAATTAGCTTCTCCAGCTAGTGTAGATAGTATTGTGTCAAGCAATGGACAGGAAGATCATGTAAGTATGGGAGCTAATGCTGCCACGCAGAGTTATGATTTAATAAATAATGTGGAACGTGTTTTGTCCATAGAATTGTTCAACGCGGCACAAGCCTTATCCTTTAGGAGACCACTAAAATCTTCAGAATTTATTGAATCTTTTTTAAATATTTTTAAAACTGAAGTTGGTTTTGTTTCAAACGATAGAGAGCTTTATTTTGATATCGAAAAATCCATCAAATTCATTCAAGATTTAAATATTGATGCTTCCGAATTGTACTAATTGGATTACACATTAACTGAAAAAAATGTCGATCATCTAATTTACTTTGAAACACCCTGATGAATTACATATATTCGTTCTAGAATATTTATAATTCTACCTACGATTAAAGCATTTAAATTGGTTAATAGCATTTAAATGCCTCAATTTCTTCATAAAATAACTTATTATTTTTAGGATTAGCGTATCCTAGAAGTGATGTTCTATTTCTGGACATTTGTGTTATGTTAACGCATTATTAATCAAACTAAAATGTTATGTTAATGTACACTTTTTCCTCAAAATCAAGAGCTGTGAATTGTTGGAGCTCACTAAAAAAACTATTCGCTTTTGGGAATGAAAAGACCATTGCTACAAACAGTATTAAGATGCTGTTGATGTCAATGGCTTTTTTATTTGTTTCCATTCAAGGGTTTAGTCAAATTTCTTTAATTGGTGATGGACCGCAAGAGGCGGTGATTTCTACCAATGCGGTTGATTCAGAATTAGGTTGTAACCCAGTAGTGGTTCCTCCTCAATTCTACACTGATGTAAAATGTGATATTATAGTCAATACCAACGGTCCAGAAAATGCTGGTGGTTTTGATTGTAGTTTTTCACAAACATGGACTGCATACTTTTCCAAAAAATGTGGTTATGTTTCAGAACCAGTTAGTATTACATATACATGGACTGAAGACACATTACCCCCAAAAGTAATTTGTAATGGAGTAACAGGTGGTGATTTAGGTTTAAACCCTGAGTCAATTCCAAGTGGCGAAAGTTTAATAGATTTCTTTGATGTCGACGATAATTGTTTTGGAGCTGCTGATAATTCAGTGATTTTTGTTGATGAAACTATTCTCGATGATGAAGGATGTGAAAGAAGTGTAACATATATATTTAAGGCCACAGATCCATGCGGAAATACTTCTTTAGATTTTGAAGCGTGTAGTGTTACGTATACTTGGACATTAGATGCAGAGGACTTGAGTGAGACGGTTTATGTTTGTGCGGGTGATACTTATGCTTATGAAGGTCAAGAGTATGGTGCGGGATCATATGATTTCCCTATGGAGGGTGATAATGGATGTCCTTATACCTTTACTTTAATTGTAATTGAATATCAAGTTACAGCAGACGAGGAAGATACAGTTTATGTTTGTGCCGGAGAAACTTATGCATATGAAGGTCAAGAATACAGTTCAGGCTCGTACGATTTCCCGATGGAAGATAACAATGGTTGTCCTTATACTTTTACTTTAATAGTTAATGAATGGCCATTACCAATAATAGAGATAGACGATCAAGAAGTGTGTCCAGATGTTACGTCAGTAGATCTTACTGAATTAGAGCCAGTAGGACAAGAAGGAGGAGTATGGACAACAGCCTGTGGAGCTTTTGATCCAACAGCTGCAAGTCCATTATGTTCACCATTTACTTATACATATACAGATAGTAATGGATGTGTAGGTTCAGATATGGTTGCTTATACCTTTGGAGGTACTAATGAAGAGCCAAATACATCTTCAGGCGAATTCTGTTTAGGTGATGAAAATGCCAATATTTGTAACTATGCTAGCGCACCAGTAGGAGAAATAGTATGGGTTGGCTATACTTTTAATGGCGGACCATTACAAGCTATTGTGGATGCTAATAATGATGGATGTCCAGATACACCGACTGTAGGAGGTGACTATGTTTACTTTGTAGAATTAATGACTGAAGATGGATGTGTAACAACATCCAATGCGGCAGCACTGATTACAGTTATCGATAATCCAATAACTATAAATTGTCCAGGTGATGCTGATGAAGCGTCTTGTCAATCACAGGATGCGATTAATGCGGCATTTGATGCTTGGATAGGGCAATTTAGTTATGAAGGCGGAACAAATGCTGTAGATACAGATTTAAGCGGATATGAAGCTCCTCTAGCTTGTGGAGGAACAGTTACCATAGATTATGTAGTTACAGATGACTGTGACCAGAGAGAAACATGTTCAGCAACATTTACAGTTGAGGCAGATGAAGAAGTACCAGTTATATCAACTGATGCTGTAAGTGGTGATTTAGGCTGTAACCCAGAAGTTATGGCACCGATGTTCGGAGCAACAGATAACTGTGGCGTAGGCGAACCAGTTGTAACCACTGATGGCCCAACTAATGATGGATGTGCATACAGCCAGACATGGACCGCAAATGTGACAGACAACTGTGGCAACCAAGCCGAGTCTGTAAGCATTACTTATACATGGATAGTAGACACTGAAGCACCAGTA
>JAUIAY010000013.1 GCA_030425285.1 Bacteroidia bacterium | reverse complement strand
TAGATGAAGGCAATGGTACTGGTTGGAGGTTTATTGGTAGAAACCCGAATTTTTATGGAGATATAGGTCAAAATGCAACCGATTTGAGCTTTTCCAATTCGGCTTCAGAGGTGTATGGAGCAACAGGGAACAGATCCTTTGCTTCAGGGTTCTACACAACTGCTTCTGGACAGAATGCCACAGCTATGGGTTATTATACCGTGGCTTCAGGAACCTATGCAACAGCGATAGGTTATGAGAGTGAAGCAACGGGTTTTGGCAGTCTAGCTTTAGGGAGTTATAATGTGGCTTCAGCTACAGGTGCAAAAGCCATGGGTTACGAATCTACAGCCTCTGCAGAAGGGGCAACCGTTTTTGGATTACGGAACACTGCCGATGACTATTATGCAACAGTAGTTGGCAAGTATAATGACAGTTCTACTGGCAGCATCATGTTTCAAGTCGGAAATGGTGGTAGTGATGCCAGCAGAACCAATGCCTTGAACGTATTTCAAAATGGAGCAATTACAGCACCAACCTTTGATGTAGGGGAAATCACGGACCCCAAATCTTTAGTAACTAAAGAATATGTTGAAGTTAATTATATAGGCGTGGGTTCAGAAAACGCACCTTCAGGATTAGAAGCCATAGATGAAGGCAATGGAATAGGTTGGCGACTATTGGGAAATTATGGAGTTAACGGAAACATAGGTAATTATGCAACAGATTTAAGCTTATCTCTAATTGAATCAGGAGGAGGTGCTACAGGTAATTACTCCTTTGCAACGGGAATAGATGTTCGAGCTTCAGGTGAAAATTCGATAGCTTCAGGGTATCGTACTGAAGCATCAGGTGAAAATTCGATTGCTATGGGGTATCTTTCTAAATCAACATCTTCAAGATCAATAGCTGTTGGAGATGGTGCGATAGCATCTGGTTATGCTTCAACGGCTTTTGGTTCTAATACAACAGCTTCAGGTCTTAGATCTACAGCATTGGGACAAGGAACAATAGCAGATGATTCCGAATCAACCGTTTTAGGTAGATATAATGATAACACCTTCTCTTCTAATACACTTTTTCAAATAGGAAATGGTTATAACACAAATAGAAGAAATGCCTTTACAATATTAGATAATGGTTACACTTCTATAGGAACACACAATGAAGAACCCTCTACTGATTTTCAAATTTACCATGATAATGATGGAACTTTAAATGGGTTTAAGCTACAAAACAAGGGAGTGAATGAAAACTGGTGGCGTTTTTATACGCTTAATAGTAATGGGCAGTTGTATTTATATTCCAAGGCAGGTGGTAACACTAATGCTGTTGGCTCTTTTGACGATGCCTCTGGCGCTTATACGGCCTTGTCCGATAGACGAGTTAAAGAAAACTTTAAAGCTCTGTATTTTAACTGGGAAGAGTTCATGCAACTTCAACCTTTAACCTATCATTATAAGACTGATGTAAACAAACAGTCTCACATTGGGTTAGTTGCACAAGATGTAGAGCTCATATATCCAGAATTGGTAAATTATAATGAGACAGATGATATCTATCAGCTTAATTATTCAGGTTTTGGAGTAGTAGCTATAAAAGCTATCCAAGAATTAAAGAGAGAAGTTAAGGCGCTATCAGAAGAGAATAAACAGCTTAAAGACTTGCTTAACAATCAAGAGCAAAATAGAACAGAAGAATTCCAAGTCTTATTAAAAAGAGTTGAAGCTTTGGAAAAGCAGTCTGTAAGTATTTCTCAAGTAGAATGGGTTAAAAATTAGAACTATGAAGGCAAAACTAATAGTTATTATATCCTTTTTAGGTTGCTTTTGGGTTACAGCCCAGCAAGCCATAAACTATAAAGCATTGATTAAAGACGGTTCAGGCAATGTTGTGGCTAACCAAACCGTAACGGTGCAGTTTGCTATTTTGAGAGGCGCTACTCAAAACAATATATACCAAGAAACACATAATCCAACAACCGATGCCAACGGTATTATTATCGTTAACATTGGAGAGGGTTCTACAAGTGATGACTTTACAGCTATTGCTTGGGGACTTGATGACCATTTCTTAAACGTGCAAATAGATTCTGGAGATGAGTTGGTAGATTTGGGAACTACACAGTTTATGGCAGTACCTTATGCGCTTTATGCGGAATCTTCAGGTTCTGAAGTAGATGCAACAGGTCTTGAAGCCCTAGATGAAGGCAATGGTACTGGTTGGAGGTTTATTGGTAGAAACCCGAATTTTTATGGAGATATAGGTCAAAATGCCACCGATTTAAGTTTTTCTAATTCGGCTTCAGAGGTGTATGGAGCAACAGGGAACAGATCCTTTGCTTCAGGGTTCTACACAACTGCTTCTGGACAGAATGCCACAGCTATGGGTTATTATACCGTGGCTTCAGGAACCTATGCAACAGCGATAGGTTATGAGAGTGAAGCAACGGGTTTTGGCAGTCTAGCTTTAGGGAGTTATAATGTGGCTTCAGCTACAGGTGCAAAAGCCATGGGTTACGAATCTACAGCCTCTGCAGAAGGGGCGACCGTTTTTGGATTACGGAACACTGCCGATGACTATTATGCAACAGTAGTTGGCAAGTATAACGACAGTTCTACCGGAAGCATCATGTTTCAAGTCGGAAATGGTGGTAGTGATGCCAGCAGAACCAATGCCTTGAACGTATTTCAAAATGGAGTAATTACAGCACCAACCTTTGATGTAGGGGAAATCACGGACCCCAAATCTTTAGTAACCAAAGAATATGTTGAAGTTAATTATATAGGCGTGGGTTCAGACAGCGCACCTTCTGGATTAGAAGTAGTCTCAGAAAGTGGAGCTATTGGTTGGCGTATGATTGGTAGAAACCCTGATCATGTTGGGAACATAGGAATAGCTGCCATAGATTTAAGTAATACTCTAGCAATTTATGATGAAAATACTAATGGAGCTACCGGGCACTATTCCTTTGCCACTGGGACTAACACTACTGCTTCGGGTGTTACATCATTTACAGCTGGCACCTTTACTATTGCTTCAGGATATGCATCTTCTGCCATGGGACTTCAAACAATAGCAGACGATGATAACTCTACCGTTGTAGGGCAATACAATGATAATATAGCTTCTACAACAACCCTTTTTCAAATAGGTAATGGTACAGGAATTGATTCACGCAGTAATGCCTTTACGGTTTTTCAAAATGGCAGTGCAACAATTGGTGATACTGCCGAGGCATCTGGTGCTGAATCTTTAGCTTCAGGGAGTAATACTGTGGCATCAGGCTCTGCAACTTCTGTCTTCGGACATTGGACAATTGCCGATGATAACTATTCAACCATAGTCGGGCGTTACAATGATGAGACGGCTTATTCCAATGTTATGTTTCAAGTGGGTAATGGAGGTGCATCCGGAACTCGCTCAAATGCGTTTACGGTACTTCAAGATGGTAATGCAATTTTAGCAGGTTCTTTAAATCAAAATTCTGATAGACGTTTAAAAGAAGATATCAATAATTTAGACTATGGTTTAAATGAAATCCTTAAGCTTAATCCTGTAAGCTATCACTGGAAAAAACATCCAGACCAACCAAAATCTTTAGGACTAATTGCGCAGGAAGTACAGCCTATTATCAATGAAGTTGTACACGAAGCTGAAGATAAAGACAAGACTCTAGGTGTAAGTTATACAGAGTTAATACCTGTGCTTATTAAAGCCATTCAAGAACAACAAGTTATTATTGAAAGACAAAAAGAAACCATCTCTGGACAATCCATGGCCTTATTAAGTTTGTTGGAACGTGTAGAAGCTTTGGAAAAGCAATCTAAACGAATCTCTAATATAGAATTAGCTAAAAATTAAAATCATGAAGAAACTATTTTTTTTACTGATAATTATACAAGCGTTTAGCTTTTCCATGGTTTCTCAAACCATAGAAAAATTTAGCGTAGACTCTGGTGGTGCTTCTGCTGCTAGTGGTAATCTACAAGTATTGTACACGCTGGGCGAAGTCCATGTGCAGGAAAGCAGTGCTGAAAGTATTCAGCTATCAGAAGGGTTTATAAATCCGCTAGGAGATGGTACAACCTTAAACACAAACCATGTGGTGTTGTCAGAACATATTAAGGTGTATCCAAATCCAGTTTCGGAAACCATAAATATTATTTCAGATGAAACTATAGATAGAATAGAACTCTTTAGCGTACTTGGAAAATTAGAATATACTGCAGATAATAAAAATCAAGTTACTGTTGATGAATTAAGTACAGGCATGTACTTGTTAAAAATAACAATAGGAGACAAGCAAGTCACTAAACGAATTGTTGTTAAGCGATGATTTGTTGAATACTAAATACGAATGCTATTAATCTAAATTATAAAATCATGAAAACTAAATCATTATTAACAACAATCGCCCTAATCGTATTCCAATTTACAGTTGCCCAAACGGTTTATACCGTAGATAACCGCCCAGAATCTGGAGCACAATTCACTTCAGTTCAAGCAGCTATTGATGCTGCATCAGCTGGCGATATCATCTATATTCATCCTTCGCCAACATCGTATGGAAATGTAGATGTAACCAAAACTCTAACATTGGTAGGAACAGGACATGATCCAGCCAATTTTGACGGTATTAGTGCTACTTTAAGTACCATCACATTAAGAGCAGATTCTGCAGATACTGTTATTACAGGTTTGGATGCAAGTTCAATTTCGGCTTATTCTTTTGGTACAAATACCCATAATATTCATATTATAAATAATAAAATAACAAGTAATATTAGAGGGTACGCAGGTAGTGGCCAAAGTAATAATTGGATTATTGAAGGTAATTATTTAGGATATTCTTATAGTACTACTGTTCTATTTGCTGACGCTATGAATAATATTCAATTTAGAAACAATGTTGTACAAGGAAGAATTAATGGCTCAAACCATACCAATGTATTTACTAATAATTTGTTTATACAAAATCACCCAAGTGGTGCTGCTCAAGTCTTTATTAGTAGTAATGGTATTACAAGTCAATTGGTTACCAATAATATGTTTGTGTTTACTGATCCGGATATTACTGCATTGACAAGTACAGGAACAACTATTGTATATACGAATTGTTTAACATTTCAAGCTGGGGGTGGAGCAGCTTTGCCTGCACTGCCAGGCTCTGGTAATTTAGACAATACAGATCCACAGTTTGTTAACATTCCGACAGATATAACAGATTTTTACAATAACGATTATACCTTAAATGGTGCTTCTCCAGCAGTAGGCACTGCTACAGATGGTGATGATATAGGGATTCATGGAAGAAACTTTCCTTTTGATACAACAGGTAGACCACATTCAATGCCATATCCAGAAGTTATGACCATTTTAAATACGGTTGTTCAACCAGGTCAAAATTTAACAGTAGAATTTCAGGCTTCACAAAAAAACTAGTATCATGAAAAAACTAGGTCTCATATGCTGTATATGGATCCTTTTCATGAATTATGCTTTAGGTCAGCAAATTGCTACCGCAGAGTATTTTTTTGATAACGATCCTGGCGTAGGTAACGCTACAGCTTTAACGTTAGCAACAGGTGCATCTATTGATGAAACTTTTAGCATTCCTACAACAGGACTTTCAGAAGGTTTGCACTTGCTGCATATTAGAACTCAAGATACCAATGGTATATGGAGTCTCTATTTTCGTAGGTATTTCTTTATAAATTCAACGATGGCCTATGAAGAGCCGGCACAGTATACTATTGCCAATGCCGAATATTTCTTTGATTCCGATCCTGGAGTAGGAAATGGCATAGATATTCCTATCACCAATGGAAATACTATAAATGAAAATTTCTCAATATCAACAACAGGGCTTACTCAAGGTTTACATGTGTTACATATTAGGGTAGAGGATTCTAATGGAACGTGGAGCTTGTTTGATAGAAAATACTTTTATGTAAATTCAAACAATTCGTATGTTGATCCAATTCCTTATGATATTGTAGAAGCGGAATATTTCTTTGATTCTGACCCAGGAATGGGTAATGGCTCACCACTAGCTGTTACAAGTGGTAATAGCATAAATGAAAGCTTTACAATTGATACTTCAGGATTATTGGGTGGTTTACATGTATTGCATATTAGAACCAAGGATGCTAACAATACATGGAGTTTATATGAAAGACAATACTTTTATTTATACACGAATAGCGGCTATGTTGAGCCTCCAAGTTACAACATATCTGAAGCCGAGTATTTCTTTGATTCTGATCCTGGCGTTGGTAATGGAAACACACTGGCAGTTGCATCAGGAAATACAATCAACGAAACATTTGTTTTAAGCACAGAAGGGCTTTTTGAAGGAATGCATACGCTTCATATTAGAGCAAAAGATGAAAATGGGACTTGGAGTCTTTTTGATAAAAAATACTTTTTTATAGTGCCTCAATATACTGACCCAACACCAATTCAAATTGTCGGAGCGGAATACTTTGTAGATATTGACCCAGGAGTAGGTAATGGCCTAGCTTTGACGGTTAATGCCGATTTTACAATAAATGAAACGTTTGAAATACCTATTGAATGTTTTCCAGTTGGCGACCATGAATTGCACATTCGAGTGGTTGATGCCAATGGAACGTGGTCTCATTATTTATATGAAACCTTTACTGTAGACACCAATGATGTACCTCCAGTAACGATTTGTAGAAATATAACAGTTGAATTGGATGAGTTTGGACAGGCAACTATAAGCCCTGAAGATATAGACAATGGTTCTTATGATTCATGTACGAGCATTACTGAATATTCTTTGAGTCAGACAAGTTTTGACTGCACCCATATAGGTGAAAACACGGTGACACTAACAGTTACCAATGCCAATGGGTTTCCATCTACTTGCGAGGCTATTGTCACAATTGAAGATATAACTCCACCTAACGTAATCACTCAAAATATTATTGTAGATCTCAATGCCAATGGTACGGTTTCCATATTGAACAATGCTATTGATAATGGTTCTACCGATACTTGTGGTTCCTTGTCTTTTTCCACAAGTAGAACCAGTTTTGATTGTTCCGATATTGGGGATAATACTGTAACGCTTACTGTTTCTGATGGAAGTGGGAACGAAGCTTACCAAAATGCTATAGTTACCATAGTTGATGCAACACCGCCAACAGTAGTTACCCAAAACATTACAGTAAGTCTGGATACTAATGGATCAGTGTCTATTGCTGAGGATGCCGTAAATAATGGTTCTTCGGATAGTTGTGGTGGTCTTACATTCAATACTGATATTACTGATTTTGACTGTTCAAATATCGGTGCCAATACAGTAACGTTATTTGTTACGGACGATAATTCAAATACAGCTAGTCAAACAGCTATTGTAATGGTTGAAGGTAATTCACTTTCTGTAGATGCAGCCGATGATATATTAGCATCAACTGAATTAAACAATTGTAGTTTAGAAGTAGCAGTGCCTGATGTTATAATCGAAGGTAATTGTAATGCTATTATTACATGGGAAATGGCAGGAGCGGTAACAGACTCTGGAAACGGTCAAATAGGAAACTACACTTTTCCTGTTGGAGATACTCAAATCACCTATGAAGTTACTAGTTCAGAGTTAAACACTGTAACAGATACGTTGACAGTAACAATAACTGATAATGAAAACCCAAGCATAGTTTGCCCAACAGATATAAACCAAACAATACCTTATTCAGAAACTATGGCTTCGGTTACAATCCCTACTCTAGATGTTAGTGATAATTGTGGTATAAGTTCTGTAATCAATGATTTTAATAATACTTCAGATGCATCAGACACTTACCCTTTAGGAACTACTGTTATTAATTGGACAGTGACTGATGTTAATGGAAATATAATGACGTGTTCTCAACAAGTAGTAATAAGTTTAGAGGAGGTAGATGTGGTAGCGCCTAATCTAGATCCTATTTGTGAAAATCAAAACAATTTTACACTTCCAGAAGGAATACCTAGTGGCGGAACATGGTCAGGCGAATATGTGAACAACAATATTTTTGAAGTATCCCAGTCTCAACCAGGAATATACAACTTGACCTACACAGCACTTAATGGCGAATCAGATGAAACAACAATTGAAATTTTATCTACACAAAAAACCTACAGAGAAGCTTCTATCTGTGATGGTGAAACTTATTCGTTTGCAGGTCAGCTTTTTACAGAGTCTGGAACTTACACGGTTATAGATGGTACAACTTTAAATGGTTGTGATGTTGAGCGTACTTTAGTCTTGACAGTTTTAAATTTAGATTCACAACCCATAATTCAATCAAGTCAAGGAAGCTCAATATGTGAAGGAACTCAAACGGTATTATCTACAAGTCTTGATAGCGAGGTCCAATGGAAAAGAATATATAATGGAGAATTTTACAATCTTGGTAATTCTATTGAGATTGTTGTAGACCAACCAGGTCTTTATGAGGCAAGTATTACAAATTCTTTTGGGTGTACTTCTATTTCTGAAACATTTGATATTCAGATTGTTTCCCAGCCAAAGATTCGATTATCCTCTCTTTCAACAATTTGTTTGGGAGAAACTATTGAGCTTTCAATTATTGGTGCTGATGATTTAATTTGGTCTACTGGAGAAATTGAAAGTTTAATTGAAGTATCTCCAACTGAAGATATTGTTTATACAGTGCAAGGAACTTACAATGGCGGCTGCGAATTTACAGATACTATTGCTGTAAATGTAATTCCTGCATCACCGCCTACTCAAGTGACAAATATGCAACCGGTAAATGGAACTATTAATCTTCTTCAGCCAATAACTCTTTCTTGGAATCCAGGGGATTATTCTGTTGTGTTTGACCTTTATATATGGCCGTCAAGTGAACCACAAAGTGAAGTTCCTGTAGTTTCAAATATTGAAACCTTATCTTATTCAGTTAATAATTTAGAACCTGGTATAGAATATGCTTGGCAGGTTGTTTCAAAAAACTCATGTTTTCAAACAAGCAGCGATACCCAAGTATTCACACCAGCAGGAATTCCAGATTTAGTTTTGGAAAACGCTACAATACCAAATAATTCAATAGCAGGGAATTCAATAATGGTTTCATGGGACGTAACCAATAATGGAACTGGGAATACCAACTCTAGAACATGGAAAGATAGAATATATCTTTCTAGTGATTTAGATTTAAGAAGAGCAGAAGATATTCTATTGGCAGAGTTTAATAATATTTCATCCTTGAACCCAGGAGAGTCTTATTCTATGTCAAAGGAAATTATTATACCAATAACATTATCAGGAACTTATTACCTTTTTATTATTACTGATAATGTTGATGGATATTGTACAATATCCAATGGGGTTTGTATTAATCCAAGATATTCTCATGGAGATAGTGTTGATGAGAGTGATGAGCAGAATAACTTTAGTTATGAAAGTCTTTATATTGAGACACCTCCTTCACCTGATTTAAAAATTGAAAGTGTAGGGTCTCCTTTAACTGCTTTCTCAGGTGATGAAGTGACTCTTCAATATATTGTTGAAAATATAGGCGAGAGAGATGCTATTGGTGGTTTTTGGCATCATGATCAATCAGGTTTGAGTTCTGGTACATCTGGTGGCGGAGGTGTTTCGGGTTCAAGTAGTGTGTCTTTTTCTCCTATTCCGAATAGTACAGATTATGATCCTTGTGTGTTTCAAAGATATTGGTTAGATGCCGTTTATATTTCTGATGAGCCAGAGTTCTCATTTTCATCAGCTATTAAATTAGAGCATTATGGTATTTTTTTAGGAGGTGTTCAAGGAGATTGTGTTGTTGGGGACTATTTATCTATAAATGAAATATATAATAAATCTATTAATGTCGATCTGCCTGAAAATATTTTTGGAGAGTATTATTTCTATGTTATTAGTAATTATGCAGGATTGTTTGAGGGGACATATTCAAACAATATTTTAAGAAGTGACCCAATAAATATTGTCTTAAGACCACCTGCAGACCTTACAGTTACCTCACTTAATGTTCCTGAAAGTGCTATAGCTAGTCAAGACATATCCATTACATGGACGGTAGAAAACATAGGAAATAATCCACCTTTGACAGATCAATGGAAAGATAAAGTATACATTTCTACATTATCAGATTTTGATATTGATGAAGCAATTTATCTTGGCCAACATTACTTTACCCAAAATGCTAGTACCAACATTTCAGGAGTAAGTATTACTGATAATTTTGAACCTGAAGACACCTATATAGCGACAGATGCTTTTGAATTGCCTGAAACTGTCCAAGGCGATTATTACCTGTATGTAATTACGGATCAAGAAGCAGATGTATTTGAATACGAAACAAGGGACAACAATATTTTAAGAAGTGAGAATACCATTTCCATAGAGTATGACGCTAGACCTGACCTTGTTCCAGTTGCAATGGATTACCCAGAAACAATAACCCGAGGAGAGTCATTTGTTTTTTCATATCAAATACTTAATGTAGGAGAAAGTATGGCATCTGGTTTCTATACCAAGATTTTTTGGTCTGAATCTTCAGAATGGAATTCTTCTGAAATGCACTTCATCAAAAATCAGCTTATAAATTCTATAATTTTACCTGACAATGCCATTGAGAAAACAATCACACTCCATTTGCCTTTAACCATACCAGATAATATATATTTTCACATATATGTTGATGCACTTGATGCGGTATTTGAAGAGGATGAATTAAATAATAAAATCAGTAACCAATCAGTTAACGTTCCATCTCCTGTTATTGTCAATCCTATTGATGAAGAAGAGATTATAGATATTGATATTACAATAACTGGAATTACATCACCACCTCAAGTCAATTCTGGAGACGCTGTAAACTTAAGTTGGAATCTATCAAATATAGGAACAACCGATTTAGAAAATTATTTCCAAACACGCGTTTACTTAAGTTTGGATAATACTTTAGATTCTGAAGATTATTATTTGAGTAACAAATCAACGGCTCCGTTAGGCGCAGGTGAAATTCGTACAGAAACAAAAGAAGTTTTTATTCCCAACGGTATTTCAGGTAACTACAATATTATTGTTTTTGCTGATTATAATAATACTGTAATTAACGAAACGAGTGAAGCAAATAACCAATATTTAATTCCAGTAGAAATTCTTTCGGTACCTCATGCCGATTTAGTCATAACTAATTTTAACGCACCAGCAACTGTAGTCAGTGGACAGGTATTTGAGATAGAATATACTGTTCAAAATCAGGGAGAAGGTACTGTGTCTTCAACTTGGGTCGACCAATTTTATCTAGGAAATTTGCCCTATTTAACAGGAAATATTGTTCAAAACAATATTGGGTATGATATAAATCAAGGAGAACTAGCACCAGGTGAAGCTATTACCAAAACGGTGGAAGTTGTTGTGCCACAGTTTATGCAAGGTAATTACTATCTACTTGTGAAAACGGATAGTTCAGATGTTATTTTTGAAGGTTTAGAAGGCGGGAACCTAAATAATGAGGCATCTCAATTAATATTTGTAGAATTACCTGATCCTACTGATCTGCTAGTTGGCAATTGGACCGTTCCAGATGATGCTTTTCTGGGTGATGATATTAATGTGCAAATTGAAGTAAGCAATATAGGTTCTAATCCAGCAATTGGCAACCTTGGAAATGCTTTATATGCTTCAAGTTCACCTATATTTCAAGGTGATATGTCTTCTTTAGTTAATTCTAATGAATCGCAAGTAGACATTCAGCCAGGTGAATCTAGGTTTATTGATTTTGATACTTCTATTAGAGATATCTTTCCAGGAAGTTATTTTGGTATCGCAAGAACCAATATTTTGTCTACCATACACGAAGTCGATTTCACGAATAATATCTTGACAAGTGACAATACAATGGAAATTGATGTTAGAGAGCTGCCACTTGAAACATTGGTATATAATACAATGGAAGATAAGAAATGGATTTATTATAAGGTGCTAGTTGAAGAAGATAAAGATTTATTAATAGAATTGGGATCATCCCGTACAATAGGTGTTAATGAAATTTTTGTTTCCTACGAAAACATTCCTAACTCTAATGATTATGACTACCACAGTCTTTATACCAACAGCACAAATCAAAAAGTATTAGTGCCAGAAACCCAAGCGGGTTATTATTATATTTTAATTAAAACAGAACTTGAAGCGTTACAGAATATAGACATAATAGCGACATTACTTGATTTTAGCATACTTTCTTCTTCGCCAGAAGTTGTTGGTGATGGAGAGGTTACAACTACAGCTATTGGTGCAGGATTTAGAAATGGTATGGTAGCAACTCTCGTGAATAATGAAGGTACGACATTTGCAACTGCATTAACAGCTACTTTATCTAACAGTATGGAAGCTACGCTCCAATGGGATTTAAATAATGTTCCTTTAGGGGTGTACAATTTAAAATTAACCAATCCTGATAGTAATACGGTTACATTGCAAGATGCGTTAACCATTGAAACAAGTTCAGGATATAGCCAGCTTACTTATGATGTGCTTTCGCCAAGTATTTTGAGAAGAGGAAGAAGTGCCAACTTCGATTTTGTAATCAAAAATAATGGAAATGTTGATGTGCCTGTTGTGATTGCAGAATTGATAATTAAGGATGATGTTGATATATTAGAGATTACTTCTAACGGGAAATTAAAATCAAATTCCACAATAGACAATTTTGGTCGTTTACAGGATGCTCCAGACTATGTTAGTGAAAATGGGTTTTATTCAATACCATTTCTTGCTAGAGATTTAATACCAGGTGAAGAGGTAAGGTCTAGTTTAAATATTGCTAACTTTTCAGGTAATTCTTTTCCAATAAGAGTAAAGGTATATGGAACAAACTCTAAAGCTTATCTGTATGGTTTGGCTAGAAGGGCAGAAGATATTAGATTACAAGCATTGGGAGATTCTCAAATTTTTAGTGAAGATAGAGAACTGGTCGAAAACCAAGGAGCTTTTACTTCCGCTATGTTTAATAATTACGTTGAATATGGTTACTTAAAAGCATCAGATACTTTGGGCTTAGAGTTTACTTGTGACGACTGCGAAAATCAATTTTTGGAACAAGAAGTATACTCTCCAGGTGGTAATGGTCCTAACTTGAAATATGCTGATAACATTAAGTTTAAACCAGGTGGTGAATATATTTGGGATATTAACAAATATGATGGTGAACAAGGAGGAGCATTAGGACATGATGCAATAACCGCAGCCGGAAAACTAAATATTACTGCAACCACTGATAATCCATTTACAATTAGGGTTAAAAGTTTAGATTATAGTAATACACCTACTTATTTAGCAGGTTGGTACCCAGCTGTAGACAAATGTTGGGTTGTTTTAACTGCTGCGGAAGGAATTGAAGGTTTTGATATATCAAAATTTGTCCTCGATTTGTCTGGATTTGAAGCTTATAATTATACGTATAGAGGAACATTTTCTATTGAACAAGTTAATGAATTTCAAATAGCAATTTGTTTTACGTCCTATAAGCCAGGATTGGGAGAAGATGGTGTTCCCGGTGCACCTGGAGGAATAGGAGAAAATGGTTCTCCAGGCGGTCCAGGCGGTCCAGGCAATCAGTTTATCGCTCCAGGAAAAGGAGGTGTTGGTGGTTTAGGCGGCCCAGGATATGGTTCAATTCCTCATGGACAAAAAGGACCAGACGGGCCAGATGGATGTACTTATGGTGTGGATTGTGAGTGTCAGGAAGATTCTAATTGTGAAGAACAATGTAATGGATTGGATGATGATGGTGATGGTATTATTCCATTGGTAGAGTTGGATTTAGATAATGATGGGTGGTCTATTTGTCAGGGAGATTTCAACGATTATGACAGTACAGTTTATCCTGGAGCACCTGAAATTGATGATGGCATAGACAATGATGGAGATGGCATTATTCCATCGCATGAGATTGACTTTGACAATGATGGGTGGGCTATTTATGAAGGTGATTGTAATGATTACGATAGAACTATTCATCCTACTGCAGAGGAGAAGTGTGATGGCAAAGACAATGATTGTGATGGTCAAATAGATGAAGATGAAAGTTGTGAACCCTGTAATGGGCCTGTGAATGGTGTAATATCACCTCTTGCAATTGATGATGATGGAGATGGTTGGAGCGAATGTCAAGGAGATTGTAATGATAATGATTCTAATATTAATCCAGGAGAACCAGACATTTGCGATGGAATAGACAATGATTGTGATGGTCTAATAGATGAAGATTGTAATGAACCAGAACCAGATGATTGCCCATGTTTTGTTGATGAAGATTCAGAAGATATAGATGGTGTGCCACCAGGTACTCCACATCATAATCCACCAGCAACTATACCTGGTGGTAGCCCTAACCCCAATGACCCTAACGATCCAAATTCTAATGATCCTAATACTAATCCTAATAGCACACCTGCATCCCCAGAAGATGGTTGTGTGCCAAGTGAAGGCAGCAGTAATAGTGAGTGTAATCATATTTTTGAAGTTTTGAGTAACTTTAATACTGTAGTAAGTTGTGGTGTAGCCATTTTAACCTGTTTCCCACCAACTGTTGCTGTGTCAGGGGGTGTAAGTATTATTCTTTGTGGAGGATCTACTATGTCTTGTGTGCTAGGAGTATTTCCTGAATTACTAGGTAATGATACTTCTTGTGCAGCAGGAATTTCTCTGGATTTATTAGGAGGAGGAGTTGGTTTTGCAACAGCTGGGATATCTGCTTTCGTTTGTGCTTTCCAAGATGATATATGCAAGCCTGTTGCTGGTTCATGCGATCCTAACGAAATTATTGGTCCAGAAGGTTTTGGTCCTGAAAAATTTGTTTCTAAAAATGAAACACTTGCTTACACAATTAATTTTGAAAATGACCCAGAAATTGCTACAGCAGCAGCTCAAAATGTTATTATAAGGCAACCACTTAATGAAGAATTTGATCCTGCAAGTTTCAGATTAACAAGTTTTGGTTTTGGTTCCTTTAGTTTCTCAATCCCTGAAGGTCTTTCCAATTATAGCGCTCTTTTACCTCTTGCAGATCAATTGGGAGTTGATGTATTTGTTTCTATGGGTATTGATGTGGTAAATTCTGAATTGATTTGGACATTCCAATCCATTGATCCAGATACAGGGTTGTATCCTTCAGCATTAAATGGATTCTTGCCAATTAATGATGACAATGGTGCTGGCCAAGGTTTTGTTTCCTATAGTATAAAAGCAAATCCAAATACAGTTACAGGAGATGAACTACTGGCTAATGCAAATATTTATTTTGACACTAATCCACCTATAGCAACAAATGATGCTATAAATATAGTAGACGCTATGCCGCCTTCAATTTTAGAAATTAATGATCTAGAGCTTGTTGATGATAGAATACAAAGTTTTGGAATTAATGCTCAAGATGATTTAGGTGGAAGTGGTGTAAAAGGTTATAATATTTATGTATCCGAAGATAATGGTCAATTTAATTTATATCAGTCCAATATTAGAATAGGAGATACATTTGTTTTTGAAGGGGATCCTGGAATTGATTATTGCATTGCTCCAGCAGTAAAAGATAATGTGAATAATTTAAGCGAGTTGTTAATAGATAATTCTCTATGTTTTACAACACCTAATGAAAATGAGGTAACAATCCAATATTTCGAATTATCGGTTTCCAAGATAGGACAGGGATCCTTACAATTAAGCCCTTCAAACCCATATTATCCTGATGGTGCTCAAGTTACTTTAGAAGCGGTTCCTAATCCTGGTTGGGTGTTCAATAGTTGGAGTGGTGATATAGACAGTACTGCTAACCCTCTAGATATTACAATGGATTCTGATAAATCTATAGTGGCCACATTTATTTCAGGACTAAAACTTGATTTAAAATTATTTTTACAAGGGCCATTGTTAACACCAGATTCGCCCAATTTAATGAATGATCATTTAAGGGCTATAGGGTTTATTCCTTTGGTTTCTCCCTATGGAGACAATTTAACGATAGACCAAAGTATTTTGGATGTCAACGGTAGTAATGCTATTGTAGATTGGGTGTGGGTCGAACTTAGAGACAAGGATGATAATGCTAGCATATTGGCTTCAACTTCAGCCTTGTTGCAACGGGATGGTGACGTAGTAGGAGTAGATGGGATTTCTCCTCTTGTTTTTGATTTAAATATTGATGACTACTATGTAGCTGTCTCTCATAGAATGCATCTTGGAATTATAACTGCAAATCCATTGACTTTTACAGATTCAGTGACCCAACTGGATTTTACCACAGATTTATCTATAATAAATGGGGGTGACAATGCAGTAAGCACAATGAATGGATTCTATGCTCTCTACACAGGAGATGTAGATGGGAATGGTCAGGTACAGAACGTTGATATTGGCGATGTTTTAATAAACCTAGGTGCTTCATTTTATTCTTTTTCAGATTTGGATATGAATGGGCAAGTGCAGAATACTGATATTAACATATTGCTGCCCAATTTGGGTCTCGGAGAGCAATATGAAGCAAGAGAAAATATGATTTATATTATTGCCCCTCGAACCGATTAAACAACTTTTAAATTATTTAAGTAATGAAAACAATAACCTTTATTATCACCATTCTTGCTTTTATAAACACTGCCGTTTCTCAAGAGCAAATTAAGTTATCATTTGCCAATGTTACTAATACAAATGATGGAGAGGATACATTTTATGAAGCAGATGTAATGATAAATACCAATAATGGATATCAAGACTTCAAACTGGGAAGCGGTTTACTGTACATTAATTACAACCCAGAAGCGTTTGGAGAGAATGTAGTATCAGAAAATATTGAAGTATCCTCCCCAGAAGGGTACATACTTAACTTAAGTAATGGGTTTCCTTATTATAACAATTTTATATTAAATAATAATACAAGCAGCCGTTTTGCTTTTAGTTTTCAGCAAGGGGTTAGCTCTGGGACTATGATAGGTAATAATGTAACAAGCACACCAACTTTATTATTCCATTTTAAGATAAAATATGACAACCCTGGTGAGCCACCATCAATAGCATTTGAGGATAATGAAGAACAACCTCCAGGAGTATATAAATGTCGGGATCAATTCTTTGCAGCGTGTGGGCCAGAAGATTCAACCGGTTTTCCAGATTGTGTTACTTATTCAGGAATGCAATTTCAAAATGCATTATTTGATAGCTCTCAACCCACATTATTTAATGAGTCGCAAATGTTATCATCTAGCTTAGTTGTTTATCCAAATCCTGTTGATGATGTGTTACATATAAAAAATGGTGTAAATTTAGTAAGTATGACACTTTTTGACACACATGGAAAAAAAATAATTGATATTGAAGGTGATGCCAAGACCATTAATGTAAGTAATTATTCAAATGGGATATATTTTTTAAAATTCAAAACAGATACTGGAGAAGCGACAAAGAGAATTATTATAAACCGATAGCTCAAAAAAGAAGTTTAATATTTAATTCAATATTTATGAAAATTATTATAAAAAACAGATGGTGCTTAATATTGTTATTGTTGACCTTAATAGGGTGTAAGAACGAAAAAAAACCTGAACCAATTTCAGAAGAAATAGTAGAAGTTGGAGAAATCATTCAAGAGCCAAAAAATGTTATAGACATTGTGACTCGAAGTATGGAATTTATTAGTGTGGATACCATTTCATCTGGCTGGAATACGTTTAGGTACGATAATAAATCCAATGAAACGCATTTCTTTTTATTGGATAAATATCCAGAGGGTAAAACAGTTGAAAATACTATTGCAGATGTAGCTCCCGTTTTTGAAGAAGGAATGGATTTAATTAATGAAGGGAAGTCAGAAGAAGGATTTGCGGCCTTTAGTAAACTGCCAGAGTGGTTCGGTAAGATTATTTTTTCAGGAGGATCAGGTTTAATCGCACCAAAACATACGACTATGACTACGGTAAAGTTGGAGCCAGGTTATTATATTATGGAATGTTATGTGAAGATGCCCAATGGTAAGTTTCATACTATGATGGGAATGGCAAAACCTCTGATTGTATTAGATAACGACAGTGGTAATCAACCACCAGAAGCCACAATCAACATTACGTTGTCAGGGGAAGAAGGCATTAGTTACAACAAAGCCATTACAAAGGGTAAGCAGATATTTTCAGTATTTGTAAAAGACCAAAAGCAACACGAAAATTTTATGTGGCATGATTTAAATTTGGTGAAATTGGAGGCCCATGCTAGTGAAGAAGCTTTGGAAGCTTGGATGAATTGGTCAGATCCTAAAGGATTGATAACACCTGTTCCAAACGGTGTTACTTTTTTAGGCGGTGTCAATGATATGCCAGCAGGAAACACAGGGTATTTTTATGCAGATTTGAAACCAGGTAAATACGCCTTCATTTCTGAAGTACCAAATACTAAAAGTAAAGGGCTGTTTAAGGTTTTTGAAATAGTAGATTAGTAATTTACATACTCTACAATTTCCAAGCCATAACCAATCATGCCAACGCGTTTGGTCTGTTCGCTATTGGAAATTAAACGAAGCTTGTGAATGTCTAAATCATGTAAAATTTGAGCACCAATACCAAAATCCTTGCTGTCCATTTCAATACGTGGTGCTTTAACAACTTCACCAAGTACTTGAGATTCTTTTAAAGCATTTAAACGTTTTAAAAGGTTCATGGATTGTGACTGCTGATTGATAAAAATAATGGCACCTTTACCGGCTTCATTGATAACATTAAACATATCATCCAATTTCTTATCTGCATTATTGGTTAAGGTTCCCAATATATCATGATTAACCAGAGTTGCATTAACTCTTGTAAGAACTGGCTCATTGTTAGTCCAGTTGCCTTTGGTTAAAGCTATATGAATTTGGTTGTTGGTTGTTTGATGATAAGCACGTAATCTAAATTGTCCAAAACGGGTTTCAATATCAAAGTCTTCTTTCTTTTCAATTAGGGAGTCGTGTTGCATGCGGTAAGCAACCAAATCTTCAATGGAAACAATTTTGAGATCGAATTTTTTGGCAACTTCCATCAACTGTGGTAAGCGTGCCATAGAACCGTCTTCATTCATGATTTCCACGATAACACCTGCAGGTTTTAATCCAGCCAATCTTGCAAAATCTATGGCTGCTTCAGTATGCCCAGTTCTTCTTAAAACACCACCTTGTTTAGCAACCAAAGGGAAAATATGTCCAGGTCTGGCTAATTCGAATGGTTTAGTACTTGGGCTAATAAGTGCTTGAATGGTTTTAGAACGATCGCTTGCAGAAATTCCTGTAGTCACGCCATTACCTCTTAAATCTACAGAAACCGTAAATGCAGTTTCCATAGGATCGGTATTGTTGTGAACCATCATGTTTAAATCAAGTTCTCTGCATCTATTTTCAGTAAGAGGTGCACAGATAAGTCCTCTGCCATGCATGGCCATAAAATTGACGGTTTCAGGTGTGATTTTTTCGGCTGCTGCCAAAAAATCTCCTTCATTTTCACGGTTTTCATCATCGACAACAATGATGACTTTACCATTTCTGATATCATTTATGGCTTCTTCTATGGTATTCAATTGAACTTTCACGGCGGTATCTGTAGCGTTAAGCATTTTTTTATATTTCTGTTGCAAAGATATTGCTTATTTTACACTTTTAGGCAAGGCTGCATTCAATTTACTTCTCCTCACAAAATAAATCACTGGATAAAAGAAAATAGCCAAAACATTGGGGATAAAACCATTAATGTACATTCTGGATTCAATTAACTGGAACATTTTTGTTAGCGTAATGGATTCTAAAAAGAAGTAGATTAAATAAACGATTAAGGATATTATTCCTAGTTGTAAGCTAATATCAGCAAATTCAGGTAGTTTATTGTTCCTAAAAACAAAGAACAGTATTGTAGATGCCAATAACAAAAAGTAAAATATAAACGTGATTATACTTAAGGCTTTGTAATCTCTGAATAGTTTTAAGAAGGAATCTTTAATTGCCGTATTCAGTGTTAACTCGCTTTCAGTTGCATCATCTTGTTTTTTATCTTTTTCGGGTTTTGACGGGAATAGTTTTTTAATTGGTTCAAAAACATGATCAAATTCAAAAATACCTCGATCTGCAGTAGCTCGTTTGGTTAGATAATATCCCAAAGGCAGCATGACTACGGTTGAAAACCAAGATGCAATTATTGGATTTAAGCTTCCATCTTTTGCGCTGTTTTTTGCAAAAATCCCAATAAAATGATAGGTGAGAAACAATAAAATGGCAATGACCATTGGCAGACCAATTCCACCTTTTCTAATCAAAGCACCTAATGGTGCACCAACAAAGAACAAAATAATACAAGCAAAACCCAATGCAAGCTTTTCATGAAGGGCTATGATGTGCTTGTTGAGCCACATACTCCGCTCTTTGAAATATTTGTCTTTAATGCTAACAATCTGTTTGGAACTTTTAATGGAGTTAATAGACATATCTATTAATTGTACATTTTTGCTGCTCGTAAACAGGTCCAAGATATCACCGTTGTAAGTGCTGTCTTTTTTTATATTGTAACCGGTGTTTATAATGGGTAGGTTTGAACGGTTGTATAGACTTTCTGCAAAATCGTCATGATCTTTTTTTAGTGATATTTTAAGGGAATCAATTTGTTTGTTTAGATCAGATATATTAAGCATGTTATATTTATCTGTAACATTTTTTTCATCCAAATCTTTACTGTTCAATTCTGAAAGGTCAATATTTATAGTGTATTTTTCAAAGTAACTCCTTGTCATAGGATGTTTTTGCTTATCCTTTGGGTCAGTTGGTGGTGTATCGTCATAGAAATAACCATCGTGAAGAATGAACTTGAGAATATTGGAATCTTCATCCCCAATTAACTCGCCTGTTTTTGAAATAATGGTTGTGTAGTTTCCTCTTTTGTGCTTACCCGTTTTTTTGTGAATAATAACTTCCTCCAAATACTGACCTCGATCACCACTTTTATTCTTAACCTTCAAGTTGTATTCATCCCCAATTTGATTGAACTGCCCTTTGGCAATGACCATGGCAGGTTTGAGTTGTTGTATGTTTTTACGTAAATTATAAGAGTTGTATTCTCCCCAAGGAATAACATTATTGGCAAAGAAAAAAGTTGTTATAGCAAGTGCTACTATAAAGATACTTAATCCGGTCATGGCACGCTGTAATGAAATGCCAGTAGATTTCATAGCAGCAAATTCATAGTTTTCCGCAAAGTTTCCAAATACCATGATGGATGCTAAAAGAATGGTTAAAGGAAGTACGAGTGGGATGAGTTTTGGCGAGAAATAAAACAGAAATTTACCAACTACAACGATGTCTAAATCCTTGCCAGCCAATTCTTTAATGTAGAGCCAAATAGTCTGTAATACAAAAATCAGCATGAGTATAACAAACACGCTGATAAAAGTCTTAAGATATGTACTTAATATGTATCGGTCAAGTATTTTCAAGTCACCTAATCCAGTTTGTTGATGTAGTAGTCTTTGTACTTACTTTCATCAAA
The DNA here is from genome assembly GCA_030425285.1 of Bacteroidia bacterium. Lineage (GTDB taxonomy): Bacteria > Bacteroidota > Bacteroidia > Flavobacteriales > Flavobacteriaceae > Hanstruepera. The sequence continues at coordinate 51,385 of JAUIAY010000013.1, read as the reverse complement.
GGTAAATAAGGTTTTTGACAACGGTTCATTCGTTTTAAAAGAATTAACAGTTAATGTGGTTTGTGTACCATTTTTGCCTGTTTCAATTAAATTGTAAATGTGATGTGTTTTGTCATCTATTCCCAGCAAAATAGACTTGATTTCTGAATTTGAATCAATGGGAGTTAACTTAACATATTGAATTTTTCTACCTTTAATATTTTGGGTAATGTCCATTTTGTAAGTGTAGCCCTTTTCGTAGAATGATAGCATTTTACTAGGTGTAATACTATTTTCGTCTTCAGAATTATCTCTAGAGATTGTTACCTCTTCATCTTCAGGGCTAATGCTGTATAGCGTTTTGCCATCAAAAATACGGGTAACACCCAAAATATTCAACTTGTATTTATCTCCCTGAATCACGACATCACCTCGTGTTTCCTGCTTGACATTTTCTGAAAGGTTTTGAAGCACATATTTAAAGTCAATACTAATATTGTCGTAGCTTTTAACTTTTTCCGAAACTTGTTTTAATAGGGATTTGGCCTCATTGTCTTGGGCAAAGGTCATACTAGATGATACTATTAATAAAAGTGCTATAATTTTTTTCATTGTGATGTACATTAACTTTTTATTGTCCTTCGTTTGCTAATAATTGATCAAGCGCTGTTAAGTCAGGGACTAAAACCTGTCGGGCTTTACTGCCTTCAAAACCACCTACGATTCCGGCAGCCTCCAATTGGTCTATTAATCGACCAGCACGATTATATCCCAGCTTCAATTTTCGTTGCAATAACGATGCCGAACCTTGTTGCGCTGTCACAATAATTTCGGCTGCTTCACGAAAAAGGGCATCTCGATCGTTTATATCTATATCAAGACTTGTGCCACTTTCCTCACCAATATATTCTGGTAACATATAGGCATCAGGGTAGGCTTTTTGGGAACCAATAAAGTCAGTTATTTTTTCAACTTCTGGAGTATCAACAAAGGCACATTGGATTCGAATCATATCATTGCCTTGTGTGTACAGCATGTCTCCACGACCAATCAATTGGTCTGCTCCAGAGCCATCTAAAATGGTTCTGGAATCTATTTTACTGGTTACTCTAAAGGCAATTCGTGCAGGGAAGTTGGCTTTAATAATACCAGTAATAACATTTACCGATGGTCTTTGCGTGGCAATTATCAAATGAATACCTATGGCTCTAGCCAATTGGGCTAAACGCGCAATAGGCGTTTCTACTTCCTTACCAGCAGTCATAATCAAATCGGCAAACTCATCAACAACCAATACAATATACGGCAAAAATTGATGACCGTCATTAGGATTTAACTTTCTGGCCTTAAATTTGGCATTGTATTCCGCAATATTTCTACACAAAGCATTTTTAAGGAGTTCATATCTATTGTCCATTTCAATACAAAGAGAATTCAATGTATTGATAACTTTAGTATTATCTGTAATAATGGCGTCTTCGCTATCAGGAAGCTTGGCTAGATAGTGTCTTTCAATTTTGTTGAAAAGTGTTAGTTCCACTTTTTTAGGATCAACCAAAACAAACTTAACTTCAGCAGGATGCTTTTTATAAAGGAGAGAAGTCAGTACGGCATTTAATCCAACCGATTTACCTTGTCCGGTAGCACCAGCCATCAATAAGTGAGGCATTTTAGCCAAATCAACCACAAAGGTTTCGTTACTAATAGTTTTTCCCAAGGCAATTGGCAATTGCATTTCAGCCTTCTGAAATTTTTGAGAGGCAATAACCGAACGCATGGAAACAATAGTTGAGTTCTTATTAGGGACTTCAATACCTATGGTTCCTTTTCCGGGAATTGGCGCGATGATTCTTATTCCAAGAGCTGATAAGGACAAGGCTATGTCATCTTCCAAGTTTTTAATTTTGGAAATTCTAACACCAGCTTCTGGGATTATTTCATATAAGGTGACTGTAGGGCCAATGGTAGCTTTTATATTAGCTATTCCTATTTTATAATTGTTGAGCGTTTCAACAATCCTATTTTTGTTTTCTTCAAGTTCCTCCTGATTGATGGTAATGCCTTCGGTTTCGTACTTCTTTAACAAATCTAAAGATGGAAACTGATAGTTGCTCAACTCTAATGTTGGATCAAACTGACCAAAATCTTCAACCAGCTTATTGGCTAGGTTATCTGTTTCAGAAAGTTCTTCTTCATGTTCCTCAACTTCAATTGTAACGTCGGATTCTTCCTTTGGTTCAACCTTGATAGGTTCCTTTTTAGGCTCTGGTTTTGCAGTTTCTTCAGTGTTTGAAACGTCTGCCGTGAGATCGAAAGCTGTCTTGATGTCTTCAGCTTCAGCAGATAAATCATTATCTAGTGCTACTACGGTTTCGCTATTTTCTATTTCGGATGTAGCTTCGCTAAAGTTTTCCTGAATATCTTTTTTTGCCGATTTGAATAACTTTTTGAATGTTTCGGCAGTCATTTCAAATCGGATAGCCAAATAGGTGATTAGGGCAAAAACCAATAATAGAACCGTGCCTATTTTGCCCAAGTATTCTTGTAAAAAAGTATTCATTTCAAAACCTATAGTTCCTCCTAAAACATCCAGTTTATCTGAAAAAAAACCAAATAAAACAGAAAACCAAATAACAATTAGTGTACCCCAAAACCAATGTTTACGCAGGCGCGCTTTACTGGCATTGGTTAGAACATAAACGCCAGAAATGAAAATCAGACCAGAAAAGATAAATGAAGAAATACCAAAACCGCGATAAATAAAGAAATCACTTAACCAAGCTCCTGTCTTATTAAGCCAATTTTCAGAATGTACACCTCTAGAGGAAAATTCAGAAAGGGTACTTTGGTCAGCTCTTCCCGTAAAAAAGAACGAAACAAAAGCAATGAAAAGCAGCAAACCTAAAATAATAAGAAAACTACCAAACACCAATTTTTGTTGACTGGATAGTTTTAGACTAGGGGCTTTAAATTTTGTTTTAGATTCTTTTTTGGATTTGGATTTTTTCTTCGCCATTCACCGGTTGTTATATTAGCAAAAATACAAATTAGAAACGTTTATCCTAAAGCAAATAGTATTTAAAAAATCTTCGGAAAATAAATCAGTATACCCACGACTACAGCCGTGATTGCGAATATAAAAACAGCTCCTGCAGAAATATCTTTTATCAAGCCAATTTTAGGGTGCTGATCTGGATGAATGAAATCGGCAATTTCTTCAATAGCAGTGTTAATGCCTTCAATGGCAATTATTAACCCTATGGTCAGGCATTGTATAATCCATTCGGTTCTAGAAAGCTCAAAATAGAACCCTAAAAAAGTTATAATAATTCCAATGCCTACCTGAACTTTTACACTTGCTTCAGTTGTGATTAGAATCCAAGCACCTTTAAAGGCATAACCAATACTTTTTAATCTATTTACCAAAAAAGATTCTTTGCTACTCATCTAACAAGGCATACAGGGCAGCTTTGTAATTGGGTTCATCTACGGTTTCCGGAACTTGTTCGGTGTATTTTACAATACCATTTTCATCGAGAACAACAACACATCGTGAGTGAAGACCAACTAGAGGGCCATTAGTGAATTCTAGACCGTAAGCCTTTCCAAAGCTACCATCTTTATAATCTGATAACATAAGCACATTGTCAATGCCTTCAGCGCCACAAAAACGGCCTTGGGCAAAAGGTAAGTCTCTTGAAATACACAAAACCTTTGTGTTTTCCATTTCAGCTGCTTCTTGATTGAAGGTCCTTACAGATTGCGCACAGGTACCTGTGTCGACACTTGGAAAAATATTGAGTACAACTTTATGTCCTTCAAAATCCGAAAGTACTTGGGTTGAAAGGTCTGTGACCGTTAATTTGAAATCTGGTGCTTTTTCACCAACCTTTGGTAATTGACCTGATGTTTGTATTGCGTTTCCTTTTAATGTAACTGTTGCCATAATGTTTATTAAAATTATTAGGTATAAATGTAACAATAAAAAGCCGATTGGTTAAATGAAACTAATCTAAAAATGTCTAAATAAATTTTATCAATTCTGATATAGTATTTCAAAATAAGCGATGAATTTTTTTTTGATTAGTAATTGCTAACTTTATGGAATTAGAACAAGATAAATCAATAATTAAACATTAAAAGTATGGACAATTCAACCAACGGCAAATGCCCATTCATGCATGGAGCAAACACTGCTACTGAAAAGACAGTAACAGAGTGGTGGCCTAATGCATTAAACCTTGACATTTTACATCAACATGATACAAAGACTAATCCACTTGGAGAGAACTTTAACTATCAAGAGGAATTAAAAAAATTAGATGTTGATGCACTAAAAAAAGATTTAAACGATTTAATGACTGATAGTCAAGATTGGTGGCCAGCAGATTGGGGTCACTATGGTGGTTTAATGATTCGTATGGCATGGCACGCTGCTGGAACTTACAGAACTTCTGACGGACGTGGAGGCGGAGGAACAGGTAATCAACGATTTGCTCCTTTGAATTCATGGCCTGACAATGTGAGTTTAGATAAAGCTAGGCGATTACTTTGGCCCATCAAGAAAAAATATGGTAATAAAGTAAGCTGGGCAGACTTGATTATTCTAGCAGGAAATATAGCTTATGAAAGTATGGGTCTTAAGACTTATGGTTTCGCTTTTGGTCGTGAAGATATTTGGCATCCAGAAAAGGATATTTATTGGGGAGCTGAAAAAGAATGGTTGGCTCCAAGTGATGAACGTTACGGCAGTGTTGATAATCCTGAAACGATGGAAAATCCTTTGGCAGCTGTTCAAATGGGATTAATTTATGTAAACCCAGAAGGTGTCAACGGACAGCCTGACCCTATAAAAACAGGGGCTCAAGTACGAGAAACCTTCAAGCGTATGGCTATGAATGATGAAGAAACCGTTGCGTTAACGGCTGGTGGTCATACAGTTGGTAAAATGCACGGAAATGGTGACGTCAGTATTTTAGGTCCTGATCCTGAAGCGGGTTCTGTGGAAGAACAAGGTTTTGGATGGTCTAACCCAACAAGAACTGGAGTGGGCCGCGATACGGTTACCAGTGGAATCGAAGGAGCTTGGACTACGCATCCAACAAAATGGGATAATGGTTATTTTGAAATGTTATTTGGTCATGAGTGGGAGTTGACCAAAAGTCCAGCTGGAGCTTGGCAATGGGAACCTGTGAGTATTAAGGAAGAAGACAAACCAGTAGATGTTGAAGATGCTTCTATTCGCCACAATCCTGCAATGACAGATGCGGATATGGCTATGAGAATGGATCCTATTTATAAAGAGATTTCTCTAAAGTTTAAAGACGATTTTGATGGTTTTTCAGATGCCTTTGCCAGAGCTTGGTTTAAGTTGACTCATCGTGATATGGGGCCAAAAGACCGTTGGTTTGGTCCAGAAATACCTGAAGAAGATTTAATTTGGCAAGATCCAATTCCAAAAGGCAAAAAAGATTATGATGTGAATGCGGTTAAAGCAAAAATTGAAGCATCAGGATTATCAGTTTCAGAAATGGTATCAACAGCATGGGATAGTGCTAGAACATATAGAGGCTCTGATTTTAGAGGTGGTGCCAATGGTGCTCGTATTCGTTTAGCACCTCAAAAAGATTGGGAAGGTAACGAACCAGCTCGTCTATCTAAAGTGCTTTCTGTACTAGAATCAATTGCAAGTGAATTTGGTATTAGTTTGGCTGATGTCATTGTATTGGCAGGTAATGTTGGTGTTGAAAAAGCTATTAAAAATGCAGGAATGAACGTAAATGTTCCTTTTTCTCCTGGAAGAGGTGATGCTACTCAAGATATGACTGATGTAGAATCGTTTGAGCCTTTAGAACCTTTAGCTGATGGCTTTAGAAACTGGTTGAAGAAAGACTATGTTGTTAGTCCAGAGGAAATGTTGCTGGATCGTGCGCAATTAATGGGATTAACTGCCGCAGAAATGACCGTTTTAATTGGTGGAATGCGTGTTATGGGAACCAATCACGGTGGAACAAAACATGGTGTATTCACTAATAATGAAGGAGCCTTGACTAATGATTTCTTTGTTAATTTAACGGATATGTCTAACAAATGGAATGTCATCAATGGGATATTTGAAATATGTGACCGTAAAACTGGCGAAAGAAAATGGACTGCTACACGAGTCGATTTAGTGTTTGGATCTAATTCAATTTTAAGATCTTACGCCGAAGTTTATGCTCAAGATGATAGTAAACAAAAGTTTGTGAATGATTTTGTGGTTGCTTGGACCAAAGTTATGAATGCCGATCGTTTTGATTTGTAACTTCGTGTATTGATTAAAAAGAAAAGCCTACTCATTTGAGTAGGCTTTTTATTTAAAGGGTTAAACTAGAATTTAGTTTACGTGGTTTTCTAAAAATTCAGCAACACCCTCGTGAGTTGCTTGCATACCAGTTTTTCCTTTGTTCCAGTTTGCTGGACAAACTTCTCCGTTTTCTTCAACAAACTGTAAGGCATCTACCATACGGATAGCTTCATCAACATTTCTACCTAGAGGTAAATCGTTTACAATTTGGTGGCGTACAATACCTTCTTTGTCAATTAAGAATAAACCTCTGTAAGCGATTAACTCACCATCAGCTTGTAACATATCATTTTCATCATAAAAATAATCACCAGCTAAAACGTCATAGTTTTTAGAAATGGTTTTATTGGTATCAGCTACCAATGGATAAGTGATTCCTTTAATACCACCATTATTTTTATCTAGTTGTAACCAACCCCAGTGAGATTGTTCCGTATCTGTTGATACTGCTACAACTTCCGTGTTTCTAGATTTGAATGCTTCCAATTTTTCTTGAAAAGCGTGTAATTCAGTTGGGCAAACAAATGTGAAATCCTTTGGGTAAAAGAATAATACTACATGACTTTTTCCAATGAATTGATCTAATGAAAAATTGTCAACGAATTCACGTCCGTTTACTACTGCTTGTGCATTAAATTGAGGTGCTTTTTTTCCTACTAATACAGCCATTTTTAAGTTGCTTTTTTGTGTTAAAAATTAATTTTCGGCTGCAAAGATACATATAACAAATGCCTTGGCAATGCAATAATATTTTAAAAATTTATGAAGCTATAAATTATGCCAATTTACCTCTTAACTGTCTAATTTTAATATTGAAAGCGGCAAAAAGTAGTGTCATAAAAGGGCTTAACCAATTAAATATGGCAAAGAAAAAGTATTGACTGACATCAACGTTTAAAACTTCAGATTGATAGGCGCCACATGTGTTCCAAGGAACTAAAACAGAAGTTACAGTCCCAGAATCTTCCAAAGTACGACTTAAATTTTCAGGAGCAAGTCCTTTGTCTTCATAAGCCTTTTTAAACATTTTACCAGGTATGACAATTGCTAAATATTGATCAGAAGCAATAGCGTTCAATCCTAAACAACTAATAACGGTACTTGCAAATAATCCAAAAACAGTTGTTGCAATAGACAATAGAGCTTGTGTAATTCTAGATAAAGCACCAATAGCATCCATAACACCACCAAAAACCATAGCGCAAAGAATAAGGTAAATTGTCCAAAGCATGCCTTTCATGCCTCCAGCGGTAAATAAATCGTTGAGTTTTACATTGTCTGTTTCTATAGCAGTATCTGTAAACACAGCATTTATGATGGCTTTAAATTTTGTTTCAGATAAGCCAGATAAAATGTCTGGTTGAAAAATAAAAGCAAAAATAGCGGCTAAAATGATCCCAGCACCTAAAGCAATAAGCGGTTTAGTCTTTAGTAAAATTAAAACTATTACAGCAGCTGGAACCAAAAACAACCAAGGAGTTATATTAAAAGACCTCTTAATACTTTCTAACAGATTGCTAATGTCAGTATTACCAGTAGTGTCTATATTCATACTAATAATGGTAAAAACTATAAGTGTAATAATAATTGTAGGAACAGTAGTGAAAGCCATATACTTAATGTGAGTAAACAAGTCGGTTCCAGCCATAGCTGGAGCCAAATTAGTAGTATCACTTAAAGGGGACATTTTATCTCCAAAATAAGCACCAGAAATTACTGCGCCTGCAATCATTCCTGGGTTGATACCTAATGCTGAACCAATACCTACCAAGGCAATACCTACTGTTGCTGAAGTTGTCCAAGAGCTACCAGTAGCAATAGATATAACAGCTGAAATGATAACAGAAGCAGGTAGAAATATACTCGGACTTAATACTTGTAATCCATAATAAACCATAGCAGGAATAACACCACTAACAAGCCAAGTACCTGCTAGCGCACCTACTAAAAACAAAATCATTACTGGTATAAAAACACTTTTTAAGTTTTCCCAAATTTCAGTGAGCATTCTTCCAAAAGACACTTTGTTGAATAGTCCAACAACTGCAGCAGTAACACCACCAAGAAGTAGTATTATTTGATTGGAATAATCTCCAAGCCAAGCACCATCAGCAAAAAAAATGTTATAAGCTAGCATAGCCATCAAGATGATTACGGGTATCATAGCTTCACCAAAGCTTAAGGCTTTGTTTTTAATTATGTTTTGGTTATCTGCTTTAAATTCAGAAATATTGTCGTCGTCTTGCATACGTTTGTTTTTGATTTGTAATGTTACGATTTTACTTCAAGCTGTGCAAATGGAGCAAGAAAGCAGCACTTTTTAATATAATGCTCTTATGAAAATCTATCTTACTTTATGTTTGAACCTTTATTGTTTTACATCACAGCTATATAATTGGATATTTCATCTAATTAAGCTTCTAATAACATCTAAATAATCAGCTATATAATATCTTTGTTATACCAATATTTGACCTATGTATTCAACAGAAATTTTTAAGCTTTCATTTTGCTTGTTTTTTTGTTTTTCTTTTGCCATAAATGCGCAGGTGGGTATTGGTACAACAAATCCACATACATCATCAATTTTGGATATTGAGAGTTCAAATTCTGGGGTTTTACTTCCTAGAATAGGATTAACATCTACTTTGGATATTGTCACGATTGCCAACCCTGAAATAAGTTTGCTAGTTTATAATATTAATACTGTGAATGATGTTACTCCAGGGTTTTACTATTGGTCTAATAGTAAGTGGAATAAGATTAGTGTTGATTCAAAGATTTTTGGAGATATATATAGGAGTTCATCAAGCTCTACGCAGTCTTTAAACAGTAATACGCCCATAAACTTTGGCTCTGTGGCTGTTAGTGAGGGAGTTATTTGTAACAGTGATAACTTTCAAATCACAGTTTCAGGGTATTATAGAGTCACTTATTCGGTATCTGTTTTAAAAACAGCCGGAAGTCCAATTAATTTGGGTTTCTATCTGGCGAAAAGCACCAATTCATCCGATATTATTGAAGGTTCATTTGCGCATACACAAGTAGACGAATTGAGGGATATTAGCCTTCATATGAATAAAATTGTCTATTTGAGTTCAAATGAACAAATATATCTTTTCCCTGATATAACAAACGGCAGTGTCATAATTAAGTCAAATGCCGCTACCATGAATATTGAATTAATTAAAGCGGATTAATTAATCTCGATAGACAATTTTTCCATACACTCACGCATCATATTGTAAGTGCGTTCAATATCGGCATCTAGTCCAATGGAGAAACGAATCAAACCATCACTTAGACCCATTTCCTCTTGTTCGTCTTCAGGTATTTCGGAAGATGTAGAGCTGCCAGGAGCAGAAAACAATGTTTTGTAAAAACCAAGGCTTACAGCCAAATAACCTAAATTCTTTTCTTGCATCATTTCCATAAGCTCATTGGCCTTGTCAAGAGATCCCACATCAATGGTTAGCATACCGCCAAATCCATATTGTTTGTTCATCATGCTTTTGAACAACTCATGTGAAGGATGCGATTTTAAACCTGGGTAAACCGTTTTTAAACCATCATTTTCAAACTTTTCTGCTAAATAACTGGCATTTTTACTATGCTGTTGCATTCTGATGTGCAAGGTTCTTAAGTTTTTTAAAACCGAAGCAGAACGCAAGCTGTCCATAGTAGAACCTAACAACATGCAAGCACCATCATTGACGTTTCGTAGATCATTGATGAATTCTTGGGTACCACACACAACACCACCAACCGTATCACTGGATCCATTAATGAATTTTGTTAAACTGTGAATAACTACATCGGCTCCTAACTTTGCAGGAGAAATAGATAATGGTGAAAATGTATTATCAACCACTAATTTTAAGTTATGTTTTTTGGCTATTTTAGATAAACCTTCAATATCAGCTACTTCCAAAAGTGGGTTGCTCACTGATTCGCAATACAAAACCTTCGTATTTTTAGTAATCGCCGCTTCTACAACATCCAGTTTTGTGATATCCACAAAGGATGTTTCAATATTAAATCGAGGTGTAAAGTTTTTTAAGAAGGCATAAGTACCACCATAAATAGTTCTACTAGACACAACATGATCGCCCGAACCACACAGTTGCATAATAACAGGCGTTATAGCACCCATACCTGATGCCGTAACATTCGCGGTTTCGGTACCTTCCATAGCTGCCAATGCTTCGCCTAAATATAGGTTAGAAGGGGATGAGTGGCGTGAATAGAGATAACAACCATCCGCATTGCCTTCAAAGGTATCGAACATGGTTTTGGCTGATAAAAAGGTATAGGTTGACGAATCCGAAATGGAAGGATTTACACCTCCAAATTCTCCAAAGTATTGTAAGTCTTGTATGTTGTTTGCTGGTTTAAAGGCCATTGTGTATCGATTTAAGTTTATGGTACGGTAAAAGTCTATATTTTTAGATGATATATCAATATATTAGGTTATATTTAGAAAATAAAACTGTCAAAATAAGTTAATTTAGTTTTTGTGTAATTATTTCGCGCATAGATTATCGATTAGCTGAAAAATTTTCAATGTCATGACACTGGATACGATTGATATAAAACTATTGGACTACCTGCAACAGGATTCCAAGCAAACCAATAAAGAACTTTCTAACAAATTGAATCTTTCGGTGACGGCTGTTTATGAGCGTATCCGAAAGTTGGAGCGCAGTGGTGTCATTGACAAATATGTGGCTCTGATTAATAAGCAGGAAGTAAACAAAGATTTTGTGGCTTTTTGCCACATTAAATTGGTGCAACATGCACAAGAGTACGTCACAAAGTTTGAACGTGAAGTAGCCAATTTAAAGGAGGTGGCCGAATGCTATCACATTAGCGGTGATTACGACTATCTGTTAAAAGTTGTTGTTTCGGATATGGAAGACTTTCGGGAATTTATGGTCAATAAATTGACGTCCATTAATCACATTGGTAGTACGCATAGTATGTTTGTAATTAACGAAGTCAAACATACTACGGCTATAAACATTTCATAGATGCAATCGGTTACGTATAAATTAAGTGAGTCTTTTATTCTATTTGTGCTTTTTCCAGTGAGTTTGGTGTTGAATTACCCATTGGTTGTTAAACTGTGTCTGGGAGTATTGGGGTTTCTTTACGTGCTATTTGTATTGATTAGAATTGAAAAATTGCAGCTTAAAATGTCTTCAAACCTGAATTGGAAAGCATTTTGGAAGCACACATTGTTTAAACTGTTGATTATAAGTGTTGTCACGGTTTTATACATGGTTTTTGTTGATGTAGAGAATTTGTTTGTGGTGGTTTTAAACAAACCGTTACTATGGGTTGCCATATTGTTTGTCTATTCGGTGTTTTCGGTATATCCGCAGGAATTGATTTACCGCACGTTTTTCTTTAAGCGTTATGAAGCACTATTTTCATCTGAAGGATTAGTGATTTTTATTAATGCTGTTTTATTTTCTTTGGCGCATTTGTTTTTTCAAAACACGTTGGTGCTTTTGTTGACTTTTTGTGGCGGTTTGTTGTTTGCTTACACGTTCAAAAATACGCGCTCAACAACTTTGGTAACTATTGAACATGCTATTTATGGTAGTTGGTTGTTTACAGTTGGTATGGGTTCTATGTTAGGATTTCCTTCTTAAAAACCAATTTTAAGACCTAACATTTTCTATTTTGAAAAAAATGAGGTTTATTCGTGATTCATTTTTAAATAATTATGCGCCATATTCTGCTTTTAGTCTCTTTATTATTGATTGTTTCTTGTAAATCTGTTGAAAAATACAATGCCCAGGTGACTAGCTTACATAGTGTTGCCGATTTACAGGATGATGTTGATGCTATTTACAAACAGCTGCGAAAGCATCACCCAAGACTTTACCAATACTCGAGCAAAGAAACTCTCGATTTCAAATTCGACAGTCTTAAAAATACTATTGTCAAGCCTATAACCAGTCAAGAGTTTTATGAAAAGTTGGCACCTGTAGTTAGAGAGGTTAGACAAGGGCATATTTCGGTAGTACCACCAAAAGAAAAATTCACCAAAGCAGAACGTAAAGCACTTAACAAAAAGAAATTTGAGCTCTACGAACTCGATTTCGAGTATTTGGATGATGCGTTATGGGTTGCTGGAGCACGCACAGATTCAGCGTTGATTGGCAGTGAGGTACTGAAGATTGATGGCGAGTATCCAGCAGATTTAATTACTAAATATCAAAATCAAATAGCTTCCGATGGCTATAACACAACTCTATATAATAGAGCTATTAGTAAAGGATTTACCAGGTTGTATTACAGAGATAAAGGGTTTTTGGATAGCGTGCCGCTAACTTTCAAGTTACGAGATTCTGTTTTTACTAGAGTCTTAAAGCGCGTTGACAAAAACAAAAAATCGGATTCCGTCCAAAAGCCTAAAGATTCGACCACTGTGAAACCTTTGACAAAAACCGAAAGGAAGGCTGCTAAAGTTGCTCAAAAGGAAAAACGAAAGCTAAATAAAAAACTGGGATATAACCCATCCAGAAAGGAATACATAAGAAACTTCAATTATTTAAATGATGCCGTGGCCATAATGAAAATTAGAGGTTTCTCTGATGGTCCTTACAAAGAATTTTACAATGAAAGCTTCGAGAAGTTAGACTCGCTAGACACGCCTTATTTGATATTAGACTTACGTGATAATGGTGGTGGTCGCATTGGCGAAATTGAGTATTTGTTTTCGTATTTGGCGCAGGAACCTTATCAGTTTATAAATAAAAGCGAAGTCACCACACGTGTACCGTTTATGACATTTGCCATGGCCAATGGAAGTCCGACAGGCTTAAAAATAGTATCAGCTATTTTATCACCCATAATTGTGACACATAACCTGTTAAAAACTCAAAAGGTAAACGACACCTTGTACTACAAATTTAAGTACAGCAAAATACGCCAGCCCAAGGATAACAATTTTAAAGGTCAGGTGTATGTGCTGATTAATGGTAATTCATTTTCGGCTTCATCTATTATTTCAACCAATCTGAAAGCTCTGAATCTGGCGACTTTTGTGGGTGAGGAGACAGGCGGCGCATACAATGGAACTGTTGCCGGCATTTGCAAATATTACACGTTGCCAAATAGTTTAGTTAAAATTCGGTTTGGGTTAATGCAAATTGAGTCACCATACAAGACAGAACCTGATGGCTATGGTATTAAACCTGATGTTTATATAGTTCCAACCCACGAAGATCGCTTGAATGGTAAAGATCCAGAATTGGAGTGGATTTTAATGGATATTGAAAAAGACAAGAGCTATTCCGGAAGCGGAAAAGCCAATCAAATCGGGTATTGAAATTAACCATATCTTCAAACCCTTTTGTTATGGTCAACCCATAAAACATTTGTATTTTTGTATTCGTTTTAGAAACATTGTCATGCTGAGCTTGTCGAAGCATCTTATTAACTTTTGAAAAACTACTTTATGAATTCATATGATGTAGCCATTATAGGCTCTGGACCTGGAGGGTATGTAGCAGCGATTCGTTGTGCCCAATTGGGAATGAAAACAGCTATTATAGAGAAATACGCCACTTTGGGAGGCACCTGTTTAAACGTGGGTTGTATTCCAAGTAAGGCGCTTTTAGATTCCTCTCACCACTACGAAGATGCCGTAAAGCATTTTGAAGAGCATGGTATCGATATTCCAGGTGAGATAAAGGTTAACCTAAAGCAAATGATTAACAGAAAGCAATCGGTTGTAGATCAAACTACAGGTGGCATTGATTTCTTGATGAAGAAAAATAAGATTGATGTGTATCAAGGATTGGGTTCGTTTAAAGATGCGACTCACATCTTAATAAAAGGTGATAAGGAAGAAGAAATTGAAGCTAAAAACACCATTATTGCGACTGGAAGTAAACCTTCAAGTTTGCCATTCATAAATATTGACAAAGAGCGTATTATAACTTCTACAGAAGCTTTAAAGTTGAAAGAAATACCAAAACATTTAATTGTTATTGGTGGTGGTGTCATTGGCTTGGAATTAGGACAGGTTTACAAGCGTTTAGGTGCTGAAGTTTCGGTGGTGGAATATATGGATCGTATCATTCCAACCATGGATTCTGGACTATCTAAAGAATTGAATAAAGTATTGAAGAAGCAAAAGTTTTCTATCAATGTTTCCCATAAAGTAAAATCAGTTGAAAGAAAAGGCGATGAGGTCATTGTCAAAGCCGATAACAAAAAAGGCGAAGAGGTAGAATTTAAAGGCGATTATTGTTTAGTATCTGTTGGCCGTCGTCCATATACGGATGGCTTAAATGCTGAAGCAGCAGGCGTGAAGCTCAACGATAGAGGTCAGGTTGAAGTTAATGAGCATTTACAAACATCGGCTAGTAACATTTATGCTATTGGAGATGTGGTTAAAGGCGCCATGTTGGCTCACAAAGCCGAAGAAGAAGGTGTTTTTGTAGCTGAAATTTTAGCAGGACAAAAACCACATATCGATTATAACTTAATTCCAGGTGTGGTGTATACTTGGCCAGAAGTCGCTTCTGTTGGTAAAACCGAAGAGCAATTAAAGGACGCTGGTGTTGATTATAAAGTAGGTCAATTCCCGATGCGTGCGTTGGGAAGAAGCCGTGCGAGTATGGACTTGGATGGTTTTGTAAAGATATTGGCAGATAAAACTACCGATGAAATTTTAGGTGTTCACATGATTGGTGCACGTGCAGCCGATATGATTGCCGAAGCTGTGGTGGCTATGGAATATAGAGCCTCTGCGGAAGATGTTTCCAGAATGTCACATGCACATCCAACATTTACCGAAGCTATAAAGGAAGCCGCTTTAGCTGCTACCGGTGATAGAGCCTTACATGTTTAACAAAAAAATAGTGTCACCTCGAGCGTAGTCGAGAGGTCTTAATAATAAAAAGCGAACCATTTGGTTCGCTTTTTTTGTTTATAACTGTTAATAACTTGAACACGAATTCTTTAAATAAAATTTTAACTTCGTTTACAAGATTAAAACGATTTTATGTCAAATCGTTGTGTGTAATGCAAAGAAAACCGTTAACAAATTGAAAAAATGATATTTAACATCTACTATATTAATTTTCCCAAAGTTTACGAAATCAAAATGATGTTAAGTAATGTTATTGCATTAAGTAAAGAAAAGGAGACTGACGTTAGAGACGGAAAGGAAGTAGATTATCGAGGAAAATTAGGCGTTAATTTTCTTAATCTATTTAACATAGCTGGTGCGTCAATTGATGGAGAAATTGGACGCAAAAATATTAAATCGGATTCGCAGAAAGTACTGGAAACTTTCGAGATTAAAACAACGAAATCAGTTATTTTAAATGAGATAATTGAAAAAAGCAAACTGATTACAAGTTTTGACAGAGTTAAGGAAGGGAGCTTAATAAAAATAGACAATGTCAATCTAACTTTAGAAAATGAACCTGAGTTAAGAACTGTTAAACTGTTTACAAGTGGTTCTTTTAAGGGAATGAACATACCTGGAGCAAATGGATTTGATATAAATAATTTATTTAATTCTATGTTCAAAGACTACGCCTACAAAATGAAAGGAGTAATAGCGGAAAGTACTGATGAATTATTAGTTAAAATCCCTTTGACTTTTGAAAGCGAATTTGAAAGTTCTTATAGTGTTGATGACTTGTTTATTGGCAAAGTTTCAATTGTTGGATTGTACAAAGGAAAAATTAAAATTGATTCCTTAAAAAATTCTTTAGAGTTTTTCCAAGAAATAGGTACAATGCAGAATGTGATGGCTAATAAAGAGGATGAAGTTAAAGAAATTCAAGACAGTCAGTACACAGTAAAAAATGAGAACACAGGTTTTCTATTTGCAAGTTCAAAAGATGCTGACAAAGAATTTCATTATATAGATTTATTAGCAATAATACAGAATGTAGAAATTCCAAATCAATAAACTTATCAATGAGAGAGCAATTACTTTTTTTTGATAAGTTGTACTTCAACTTTTACAAAGCCTTAAAATTAGAAGAAGGCAAAGAAATCATAAGTATCACAGATGGATTATTGAATTTTGATAAAATAAACGAAGTGAATGAAGATATCCAGATTGTAGATATTTCTTCTCTATCTGGACTTGACAGATTGCAATACAATGCAGAGTTAGTTTTTCCTAAATTTCCTTTCAATACAATTTTCATAGCTGATAAAGAACATAAAAAATTATTTGAGCACGAATTACGATATTGCTTTGGAGAATTTGTTGACATCGATTTAATTGAAGATATCGATGTCGAGTACAACGAAGTAGAAAATACTGTACAATCTAAAAAATTAAAACACAGAAAAATTATAGACCTTGATAATGATGAAATAGATGATTTTGTTAATTCATTTAAAAATCAAATCTATGGTCACGAAAAATTCAAAGACGATTTTACAGAATTAATAAGAAACTTCAGAGTTTTCAACAAACTGGGAGAACACAAAATATTATCATTGTTTTTGATGGGAGATTCAGGGGTTGGAAAAACAGAAGTAGCAAGGGCAATTCATAAATCACTTGGTGGAAAGAAAAAACTTGCTAAAATAAATTTTGGGAATTACAGTAGTGATAATTCCTTGAATTCATTAATAGGTAGTCCAAGGGGTTATGTTGGTAGTGAAGGTGGAGAACTCTTCATTAGAGTAAAAGATTCTGATATTGGAATCATCTTAATAGACGAATTCGAAAAGTCAAACTCTACTCTTTTTAATTACTTTTTAGACGTTCTCGAAAGCGGAAAAATGGTCAGTTCAATTGCAGAAGAAATTGACTTGAACGGCTTCATTATTATTTTTACTTCTAATATCAGTAAAGACGAATTCCCAAAACGAATCTCACCAGAATTAAGGTCAAGATTTGATTATAAAGGATACTTTATGCCTTTATTTCATAGCCACAAGGAAAAGTTCACAGAATTCAGAGTTAAAAACATAATTGAAAAATTCAATAAGAATTTTGATTTTGAACTTCCTGCAAATATCACAAATGATATTCTGAACCGAATTAATGTAAGTAATTACAAAAATATGAGAGATTTAAATAAAAAAATAAAAGATACATTTGTTAAATCTGTAATGAAATTATTAGTGAAAAACGATGAATAAAGCACTACACACAACAATGGCTATAAGTAATGGCGCTGTTCTAGCTTACTTCTAGTTATACATGTTCCACTTTAGATTGGTCATGTTCCACTTTAGATTGACCATGTTCTACTTTAGATTGACCATGTTCCACTTTTGATTGGTCATGTTCCACTTTTGATTGGTCATGTTCCACTTTTGATTGGTCATGTTCCACTTTTGATTGACTATGTTCTACTTTTGATTGCCTACAGCAAAGTTTTGATTGCCTACCACAAAGTTTTGATTGCCTACCACAAAGTTTTGATTGCTTACCGCAAGGTTTTGATTGAGTGGTACAAAGTTTTGATTAACCATTCCAGACTTTTGATTGACCATTCCAGACTTTTGATTGACCATTCCAGACTTTTGATTACTCGTTCTAGAGTTTAGATTAACCATTCCAGACTTTTGATTGACCATTCCAGACTTTTGATTAAAAAGCATTGAGTAAAAAACAACCAAAGCACAACAATGGCTATAATAAATTGCTGTCACAAGCCTACTTACGGAAGTCCTTGCATTTGTCATTCCGCACATGATGCGGAATCTACTTTAAAAATATATAGATTCCCGCTTTCGCAGGAATGACAATTTAATACCGCTCCAAAACCTCAAGTGCTTCTTTTTTATAACTTCGGCTAATGGTTAAGGCTTTACCTTGAATTATGACATGCTCATTGGTAAAGGAGGTGATGTGCGCTATGGACACAATAAACGATCGGTGAATCCGTAAAAACTGATTGTTGGGTAGCTTGGCTTCAATAGCACTAATAGTTTCCCGAGTGACAATGGTTTCATTCTCTAGATGGATTTTTATATAGTCACTATAGCTTTCAACGTAAACAATCGCGTTAAAATCAATTTTAATCATACGCCTATCGGAACGTACAAACATAAATGGGTTGGCTTCCAGTTGGGAAGCTGTTTCAGAGGTTGTATTGGAATACACATTAAAGTAGGTATTGACTGCTTTTAAAAGGCGCTCAAACGCTATGGGTTTTAACAGGTAATCCACGGCCTGCAATTCAAATCCTTCCACAGCATAATCCCGATAGGCCGTTGTAAAAATAATCTTGATGTCCTTGTTTATGGATTTGGCAAATGAAATGCCAGACACATCAGGCATGTTGATATCCAAAAAGATCAAATCCACTTTATGGGCATTGATAATTTTAAAGGCTTCCATGGCACTGCTGCAACTGGCCAATACGGTAATGTTGTCAATCTTGCTTAAATGCGTTGCAATGACTTCTCTGGCGATGCTTTCGTCATCAACAATCAGGCAGGTTATGTTGTTTTGATTTTGCAACTAGTTACTATTTAAGGTTAAATTGACTTTAAACGTGTCTTTTGTATTCCAGATATTTAGGTCATATTGATTTTTATACAAGAGGTCCAATCGTTTTTGGATATTCTGTAAGCCAATACCATTATCCGAGTTTTCTGATTTCATAGAGGTATTTTCAATTGAAAAATGAATGGTATTGTCCGTTGTTTTAATGTGGATGTCAATATCCAGTTTTCCATTTTTCAGACTACCATGTTTAAAGCTGTTTTCCACAAAAGGCAATAGGAGCATGGGTGCCAGTTTCGCATCTGGTGAAATATTTTGGGCGTTTAATGACACGCTTAAGGTATCATGAAACCGCATATTCTCTAAAGCAATATAGTCTTCCATGTGTTCTATTTCTTCAGTTAAAAGTACAAACGGTTTGTCAACTTGATATAATAAATAATCCAATAAGTTAGAGAGTTTCAATATCATTTCAGGAGTTTCATCGGCTTTTTTTAAAGCAAAACCATACATGGTGTTGAGGGTATTGAACAAAAAATGCGGATGGATCTGCATTTTTAAATAGTTTAGTTCCTGCTCTTTAAGCTTCAGTTGGGTTTCTAGAATTTTTGTTTCCAGTTTCTTGGTCTGTTCGCTGTGCTTTAAATTGAGTTTCAGTAATTTAAAAGCACTCACCAAAATAACAACCATATAAACACCAGAAGCCACTATAATAATGTTTCGAGTAAGCGGATTCATATTGGAATACTCAAAACCAGCAAGGTAAATCAGGCTAAAAAAAACAGAAACCACTATTAAATAAATAGATACAATAAAAGTGTAAAAACTATAGACAACAAATAGCCAATAGCGTTTTTTTACTAAATAATCAGGTATAAGCTTATAAATGGAAACATAAGTAGTTGCCATTGTAATAGGCATTAAAAATAAAGAGAAAAGCAAGGTGTCATTAAAATTTGAATGACCAGAATCAAAAAAATACGTAAAAAACAACAACACACAGCACCAAAACAGCGTGTGCAATAAAGCTTTTATTGCTAATTTTTTGACAACCAAATACACCATGTTTATTTATGAAGTACAATGATACAATGAATTTCCGTGAGTTTAATTGTTTTGTAGATGGATAACGGAATTAAGACTTGTTTTAGCATTTAGGTTATATCAATTGCTAATTGGGTTGTTTGTCGCATTATAAATTTAAAACCTGATGCGATATTTATGTTTGTTAACTATAATTAAAGCATTGAATATGATTAGGAATGTAATTATTGCTCTTTTGGTATTTAGCTTCTTCACAGCATTTGCGAACGATAGCATAAAAATTGTAAAATTAAAATCGAAGGTGTTGAATGAAACAAGAGAGGTGATGATTCGCCTTCCTGAAAATTACTCCAAAGACACATTAAAAAGTTATCCTGTTTTAGTTACACTAAATGACAAGGATAATTTTAACTGGGCGAGCAATATTGTTGCTATTCAGGCATCTAGATATGGAGTAGAAGATATGATTGTTGTTGGGCTTCCACATAATGGCAACTACAGTGATGATAATTTCCCATATAAAGAAGACAGCAGTCTTGAGTTAAGCGCACAGTCACAAAATTATTCGAAATTTATAAGAGAAGAAGCGCTCGTTTATATTGAAAATAATTACAGAACCAATGGTGGTCGCTTTATCATTGGTCATTCACTTTCAGGATTGTTTGTTTTGCAATTACTCATGCAATATCCTGAATCTTTTTCATCCTATGTTGTTTTAAGCCCATCAGTTCAATATGCTCCTCAAATGGCAACAGCTTTGCGTGACTTTTTATTGAAGAATGAAAAATTAACCAATCAAATATTTCTTTCCATAGGTGAAATGGAGCATTCGCTTATTCAAACTGAATTTAGGACTCTTTCTCAAACTTTAAAGAAAAATGTCCCCAATACTTTGAATTGGACTGTGGTATATTTGGATAATACCGATCATTTACTGTCTGCCTATAAAGGTATTTATGATGGATTGGCATGGATTTACAAGGATTGGTACATCAATGAATCAAAAATGCGAGAAAATAGCTTGAATGATTACATAAATCACTATCAATTGCTTTCACAAAAACTGAACTATAATATAAAGCCAAGGGAAAAGCATTTAATGGGATTTAGTTGGTTTGCCGAAAACAAACTAAATGATTTGGATGCTGCAATAACAGCAATTAAAGCAGGCCTTTATTTTTATCCAGATTCACTTGAGCTTAAGAAACGATTAACCGAGTTGAATAAAACTAAAGATTGATTGAAGATTTTTGTTATTTACAGTGCTAAATAGGTTAACTATCGCAAAACCATAATTTTATTTTCAAAAACACCATAAGTTTGATGCAGTAACAAAAAAAACAAAAATTATGACTTTTCTATTTCCATTTTTATTTAGTCCATTTACAGATGGAGGCCCTTTAATGATGTCCCTAATTAC
The DNA here is from genome assembly GCA_030425285.1 of Bacteroidia bacterium. GTDB lineage: Bacteria > Bacteroidota > Bacteroidia > Flavobacteriales > Flavobacteriaceae > Hanstruepera. The sequence continues at coordinate 30,142 of JAUIAY010000013.1, read as the reverse complement.
AATATGTTTAATCTTGTCAATATTCTTTTTAATAAAAGGATTTGCAAGTTTAAAATCAAATACTGGACAATCTGAAAAAATGCTTAGTCTAGCTATAGACAGTAGTTTGTTAGGTTTGGTAATTGGTTTTTTTGCATCTATTTTAGGACTTATTACGGCTTTCGATACAGTAGAAGCAATGGGTAATCCAGATCCATCAATATTTGCTGATGGACTGAAGGTTTCATTAATTACAGCAACTTATGGTTTATTGACGTTTATTATAGCAAGAGTTGGTATTCTAATCTTAAAAGGCTTACAAAAAGACTAATTAACAAAATCAAATAAATCAAAATGCGAACAGTTTTATATGTCATTATTGGCCTTGTTTTACAACACACTATCTGCGCCCAATCGGACTATTTGTATCAAATAGGAAAAAAAGATAGCGTCTATTCTAATATCCTTAATGAATCTAGAGATATTTATGTTCAATTGCCATATAGTTATAATGCAAATTCAAATGAAAAGTACCCTGTTATTTATATTTTAGATGGCGATGTACTGCTGCCAACAGTCGTTAATGTTCACGATTTTTATAGTGGCGGTTTTATGCCAGAAATGATTATTGTAGGTATTTCTAATGCCGAAAACAGAACTAGAGATTTAACGACTTCAAAAATCACATCAAGACGCGGAATGCCTTATAATGAAGAACATGGCGAGGCAAAATATTTCTTGTCTTTTATAAAAACAGAGCTCATTCCATACATTGAAAGTAAATACGCAGTAACAAATTACAGAACATTAATTGGTCACTCTTATGCTGGATTATTTACTATCTATACTTTACTAAATGAACCAGATTTATTTGCAAATTATATAAGTATCGATCCCAGTTTAGATTGGGATGATCAAAAAATTATGAAACAAGCTAAATCAGATTTTCTGAATAAGAATTTCCATGGAAAAGGCTTATTTATGTCTTTAGGAGGACAATTGCACATGCAAGATTCCGGTATAACTATAGAGAACGTCATGCAAGATTCTTCTGAATATACGTTGTTTGCACGTTCCAATATTGAATTGTATCAATCTATTGAAGGAAACAAGAATAGCAACCTGCAATTTACATGGCAATTTTATCCAAAGGAATTACATGGCACCATTCCGCAACCTTCCATTAAGGATGGACTTATAGCTATGTTTGAATGGTTTCAAATGGAGGACACTTATGCTATAAATAATCCAGAAACAGGAGTTGACGAATTGCAACGCATCATAGAGCATCGCGCAGAAAAATTGAAAAAGCACTTTGGTTATTTTGTACCACCATATCCTGAAGATCTTTTAAATATGTGCGGATATATGAATATGGAAATGGAACAACCTGATAAATCTAAATTGTATTTTGAAAAAGCTATGGAGTATTACCCAAACAGTGATAATGCATATGATTCTATGGCAGATTATTACGAATCTCAAAAGGATTATGCTAGTGCTTTAAAGTACGTGACTAAAGCTTATGAGATAAGCGGTTCGGATTATCATAAAGAAAGAATGGAGCAATTTAAAAAGCAATAACACAAGCCATTATCTTGTAATAAAAAGCGACTGTGTGGGTCGTTTTTTTTATACCTGTCTGTTTTACAAGATGTTAATAGAAGTGTTCAAATCTTTTTTATATAGGCTTAATTAAATTTTGGTGTCTAACAAAAATTAAAGATATTAGACATTGATTAATAGTGCAACTGCGAATAATCAAGTTGACATTCAGAGCGAACTTATGTATGGTAATAAGTTATTGTTAGGAAGGTTTTGAAGACTAACGAGGTTATTTGCGAATCCCTTGCCGCTAGGCGAGGGATTTTTTTAAGAAAATACTAAAGTTTCTTCCTCTTTTACGTTTACTGTCAATCCTGCGCAGACAGGAATGACAAATTACTTCCTTTTTTTACGTTTATTGTAATTCTTATCGCCTCTAGTTTTAGGCTTTTTGTACTTTTTAGCTATTTCCCGTTTGTAAGAGCCGCCTAAATTCACCTTTTTATTTTTATCCTTCTTTTCATGAAAAGCTGGACCAACTTCGTCGTCAAGCTTTCGTTTTAATGGATTGTTACGTTCCTTTATTTGTGGACGTTCTTCTTCTATTAATTCTGTTGAAATGGTAACGTCTTCAGGAAAAGGAAATTCAGGAATGGTCATGTTCATTAAAGACTCAATACGTTCAACAGCTTCAGTTTCATTTTCAGTGTAAAACAACAGGGCATTACCTTTTCGCTCGGTACGACCTGTTCTACCAATACGATGCATGTAGTTTTCAGGGTAAATGGGCGTATCAAAATTGATGACATGCGAAATATGGTCTATGTCCAAACCACGAGCCATGACATCGGTAGCTACCAAAATACGGTGTTCGCCTTCCTGAAACTGCTCAATACTACGCAAACGGTAATTTTGGGTTTTGTTGGAGTGAATGACACAAACGTCATCATGAAAGCGTTCATCAAGAGCTTCAAAAAGACGGTCGGCCATTTTCTTGTAGGCCACAAATACCAAAACCTTATTGTAAGTTTCGCTATCCTGTAATAAGCTCGCCAGTAAGTTGAGTTTGGTATAGAAATTAGGAACTGCATACTTGGTTTGGCTAATATTTTCCAAGGGTGTTCCTGAAACAGCTATGGATATGCGTTGTGGTGCAATAAAGAAATCGGTAATTAAATCATCAACATCTTCGGTCATAGTAGCCGAAAACATGATATTCTGTCGGCGTTCTGGTAAAATGTCAAAAATATTGATAATCTGATGTCTGAAGCCTAAATCTAACATCACATCTACTTCGTCAATAACTAACTTCTGAATGGATTTCAATTGCAACACACGGCTAACGGCTAGATCATACAATCTGCCTGGTGTTGCCACAATAATATCCAAACCTTGCGCAACGGCTTGCTTTTGGGTGTTGATGTTAACACCACCATATACACCTAAAATCCGTACGTTGATGTATTTAGCCAATTTTTCGGCTTCTTCAACCACCTGCACAACCAATTCCCTGGTGGGAACCAATATCAATACTCGCGGGTTATCTTGTCTTGAGAATTTTAAATTCCGCAGAATAGGCAATAAATAGGCAAAGGTTTTCCCAGTTCCTGTTTGTGCAATACCGACCACATCCTTACCTGAAGCTACAATATTAAATGCTTGATCTTGAATGGGTGTTGGAATAGTAAAACCCAAATCATCAAGTGCATTGTATAAAGGTGTGTTTAGTTTAAGGTCCTGAAAAGTTGTTGGTTGTTCCATAGTGCAAAAATAGGCTTATAAATACAATTAATAGCCATATTCCTCCAAATCTGGAATTAGTTTAATTCCTTGTGTTCTCCAATCGTCTTCCAAAGTATCCCAATTACTATAGGCTTCTGGGAATACAAGTGGTTCATTTTGCGAAATAGGGATTATGGGACCTACAATACCAATATAGTTTTCGGTTTCTTCATTTTCTTCTGTTTCATGATTGAAGGAATAAATAAAGTAATCCTTGTTATCTTCGGTAATGGTTCCAAGGTAATTAATGTTTTCAGCAGTATAATCTTCGCTGGTGTAGTTATACAAAACACTTTCTGAAATCGATTTTAAATCAAGATAGGTTTCAGGAACTTCTTCTAATCTTTGGGCTTTATGCAGTGCTTTAATAATTTCTATTCTGTGGTTTTGGTTTTCCAAATAGGCGTTTGTCAATGTGTCGGCAACTGGCAACTGGCGTTCAATACGGAATGTAATGGCATCGGCAATAAGCCATTCGTTACTGTCATCGGTTATGATTTTTTGTGTAAAATCGTTCATGATTTTTTCAGTGGTTTCCATTTCACTAAATAAGCCACTATAGCCATACATCAATGAGCTGTAAGTGTAATCATATTCTTCGGTTTCACTATTTTTCAAATAGGCTGATAAATCCTCCATAACGTATTCGGTTAATGGTTTAAAACCTTGAATAACCACTTGATTGTCCTGTATTGAGTCCTCAAGAATCCTTGTTGAAATGTTTATAATATCCCGTCTAAACTTGGTGTAGGGCATAAGGGTTAATAGTTTATTGAAGTTTTCAGTCGAGTAGGCCAACGAATCTTTAAATGGTGATAGCGTACTCCAATTGTAGCTATCTGAACTTTTAGGCGGATTGTTAAACAGCAATTCATTATAAGTTTCCAAAGCATTTTCATTGGGTAAGTCTGGTAAAACAACCAGTATATTGCTTTTTAAGTCGTCACTGGCATCTAGTTCTTGATAAGCTGTTTTTAGAACCTGAAGTGTGTTTTCGTTGTTTAGGTTCTCAAAAATCGCCGCCAAATGATTTTTAATTTGACTGTTTTTTAAACTATCCGGATATGTGATGGCCATGGTTTTGTGCAGGCTTTTTAAATCTGATTCTTCAAAGTCGTAATAGGAAAGTGCTCCCAAAGCACGTTTATACGTTGTACTGTCAGTAGATTTTAAGTCCTTAAGGATTACATGTGTTTTTGATGCGAATACATCAAATGGTTTGTTATTTGGTTTAGTGGTCTTAAACGAGTTAAAAATACTGTCAGTAATAGCATTGTTGAGTTCTTCGGCACCAACATGAGCCGATAGCATAAAGAAGTATTTATCATGCAACCAAAAACGGTATCTGGTTTTTATTTGGGTTGTTTTATTCATGACGTAAAATTCCAACACCTCATTATCGTCAATCTTTAAGGTTTCTTGCTTAACAATGGTGTCATTCCACCCAGAGAGATAATCCTTGTGGGTGTCGTAGAATTCTTTTTTGGTAGTTATTTTAAAATAATCCTGCAAGTCGCTATACCCAAATTGATAAACACCTCCTGATTTGGGGTTTTTGGTATAATAGTCATTAGAATTTTTAATGTAAGTGTCATCATAATCAACCGAATCTACAATGAGTCTGTTCTTCTCAAAGAATTGAAATTCGAAATTGGTTCCTTTGGGTTTTAGCGTTATTAAAGTATTTGGGGTGTCGTAGGCCTCAAACTTAAAACTGTTGAAGAATGGATTATCTGTGTTTACTTTGTCGGTTTCGTTGAGTTTTTGGTTCATGAGCAGGTACATACGATTGCCCCTATAATAAACCCTACAGATGGTATGGTATTTTTCTTGAAGCAATAGTTCGTATTCCCGACCCTCATAGCCATCTAGGTAAATGGTTTTTTCTTCACCAATAATAGAGGCTTTAGTTTCGAAACTACTTTTAATTTCATCAAATCCATCTTGGAAGTTATCCATAAAATATCCAATTGGATGGTCGTTGTACCGAATAATATAGTTGCTCCCAGAATCATAATCGGTAACTAAAAACATAGACAATTGATAAGGTTCTCCATCTTCTTCATGCGGATTGGGATATTCACGTGACATATTCTGTGGTTCACCAGGTATGTTTATGGAAAAAGCGCCTACTTTGTCATGGTGTTCAACCCAAGATGTTTCTTGAACAGGTTTGGGCTCGGTTGTTTGTAATGAGTTAAAAAAGCGCTTGATGGATGTATTGGATTCAATGTCCTTGGCATTGGTTTGAGCGCCTTGAAAATACATCATTTTATTTTTGACCATAATATGGAAGAGCATGATGTTGTTTTCTTCCATATCAATTTTGGCAATGTATTTTATGCCTTCAGAAACTGACACTTCTTCAAGATCTAGAAGTTTACCACTGTAGCTGGTAGTAACTGTATTTATGAATCTGCCAATGAGCTTATGGTAGTCTACATCATCATTTTGAAAGGTTAGATTTAAACCACTAAATAAATAAAAGATGTCATCTTGCAGTCCTTGATACATATGAATGGTAAAACCCGGAAATTCCTCATTAAAATTGGGTTCGTTGGGAATGTCTATGCTATAGCCCAATAACTCGTCGTTAAATGTGTACCAGGGCATTTTGGATTCGTCAATAACATAGGTGTCGGCAATACCAGTAAATTGTGCTTCAACAGGAGTTACTTGGTAGCCTTCTTTTTTTAGTAGTGAAATAATTCCATTGTCACCAGGTAAATGTGCTGCACCAACTGCGGAAAACAAACTATTATTTTTTGTAATGTCCATAATACTTTTGACCATTACTTGATTCCGCTTTGTTAACTCCATGTCATAACCATCATAAGTTCTAATCATAGAATCAATAGCCTGAATGTTTCCTTGGTAATATAGTTCGGTCAATTTTTCAAGTTCCCGATTCATATCATCTAAATTATCTTCTATTTGCTCTAGGACATATAGGCGTTGGTTTTCTGGAGATAGGTTTTCAAAATAGTTGAGTTGGTCATACATGTCCTCAAGTCCGGTTATGGACTTTTGCATGGTTCGCGCCTGGTTGTATAAGTACAAATCCACAAAAGTAGATTTGTCATTTTCATTTTCAGTATCAGGTATCAAAAGCGCTAAAATTGTGTTGGGATCACGTAGTCCCGATTCTTCAAAGGAAAAATCGTTGATTTCTTCAAATCTATCTACTAGAAGCTGATATTCATCATCAGAAAGAATGCTTTTAAAAACATCTTTAGGGTCTTGTTCAACCACTTTTGAGGTCATGGCTAGCATTAGGGAATCTGGATTGACTTCCAAAGCAAACATGTCAACTTCTTCTATAGCTGGCATGACAGCATCACTAAAATTAAAGGCTCTTTCGTCATCTACATGCATAGTACCGAACAAATAGGAAGGTTTGGTGAGGTTTTTACCTTCAATTTTCCAAAGCAGATTATAATTTGACTGGTTCTGTGATTGACAAAATGAAATAACAAATAAAAAAACAACCAAAAGCACATTGCGGTAAAATGGAGGTGGGTTTAGTTTTGAACGCATAAACTGAAATCTGAATAAGACAAGATAATTTTTAAAAAAACAATCGAATTACGTAGTTTCTTAATAAATTTGACAATCAAACCCAAGCCAAGCTTTAAGTTGCGAACATTAAAAAAACTACCATTAAAAAATGTAGAACAATATAAACAAAAATTGTTGGTTTGGAGTCAACAGTTTTCTGAAGTTGTCTGGATGGATTCCAATGACTATCAACAGAACTATACAAGTTATGATGTTGTACTTGCAGTAGATGCCTTTACAAGTATTCAAACCGATTTCCAAGATGCTTTTACGAAGCTTAAAGACTATCAAAGTATAACCAATGATTGGCTTTTTGGTTATTTGAGTTATGATTTAAAAAATGATGTTGAAGATTTAAAATCTGAAAATTTTGATGGGCTTCAGTTTCCAGAAATGTTTTTTATGCAGCCAAAAAAGCTGTTTATAATTAAAGGTAACGTGTTGCAAATTCAATATCTAAATAGCGTTGCTGATGAATTGGAAAGTGACCTAGACAGTATTGAGTCAACATCTGTTAAAGATGAAAAGCCTATTCAAGATTCCATAAAGATTAAATTGCGAATTCATAAGGATGAGTATTTTAATAAACTTCAAAAAATGTTGGCACACATTCACCGTGGTGACATCTATGAAGCTAATTTTTGTCAGGAGTTTTACGCTGAATCCTCACAAATAAATGCAGTATCAACCTATCAAAAACTTAATGCTATTTCTAGACCACCTTTTGCAACATTCTTGAAGATTCAGGATAAGTATTTGTTGTCTGCTTCACCAGAACGTTACTTGAAGAAACAAGGCAGTCAAATTATTTCCCAGCCCATAAAAGGTACAGCAAAGCGTTCCAGTAATGCGGTTACCGATAATAATTTGCGTGATGCTTTGTCAAAAAGTGAGAAAGACCGTTCAGAAAACATTATGATTGTCGACTTGGTGCGAAATGATTTATCAAAAACCGCAAGAAAGGGTAGTGTGCAGGTTGAAGAACTTTGCAAAGTCTACACTTTTCCGCAAGTGCATCAAATGATATCAACTATTTCATCTAAAATAGAAAAGGCAACACATCCAGTAGACGTCATTCAATCGACTTTCCCAATGGGTAGTATGACTGGTGCACCAAAAGTTTCGGCCATGAAAATCATTGAAGACCTTGAAGAAACCAAACGTGGATTGTATTCGGGAGCAGTTGGATATTTCACTCCTGAAGGCGATTTTGATTTTAATGTCGTTATCAGAAGTATCTTGTACAACCAGACTAATCAGTATATAAGTTATTCAGTGGGTGGAGCCATTACAGCCAAGAGTGACCCGTTGGAGGAGTATGAGGAATGTTTGGTAAAAGCCAAAGCCATGCGTGAGGTTTTAGAAAATTAAAAGCTTATTTTTGAACGTGCTTAATCAGTTTAAAGAACATATAGCGAATCAATTGCCTTTCTTGTTAAAGGGCAAGATTCTTTTGGCTGTTTCTGGAGGTTTGGACAGTGTGGTATTAACAAAACTTTGTCACGATTTGGACTTAAACGCTAGCTTGGCTCATTGTAACTTTAATTTAAGGGGAGCAGAAAGCGATGCCGATGAGGATTTTGTAATGAATCTTGCCGAAGATTTGGATTTAGAGGTTTTTGTTGAAAGTTTTGACACGGAAAACTATGCTAAAGAAAATAAACTATCCATTCAAATGGCAGCCAGAGAATTACGATATGATTGGTTTACTGAATTAGCCGAGCAATTACAGTTTGATTATGTGTTGACGGCTCATCATGCCGATGATAATCTAGAAACATTTTTAATTAACGCTTTGCGAGGAACAGGCTTGGATGGTCTATTGGGTATTCCAGAAGTGAACGGGCTTTTTGTACGCCCAATGTTGCCCTTTTCACGAGAAAGCATCTTGGATTACGCAACAAAAAATAATTTAAAATGGCGAGAAGATAGCAGTAATGCTTCAACCAAATACCTTCGGAACAAATTACGACATGATGTTGTGCCTACTTTAAAGGAATTAAATCCGCAGTTATTACAAAGCCTCTCTAAAACCCAGAATTATTTACAGGACTCCAAAATTATTATTGAGGATGCCATGGCTCGAATCCAAAAGAAAGTTGTTTCGGTGGATGATGATAAAATCCTAATTGACATAAAAAAAGTCCATAAATTATCGGAACCTAAAGTTTATTTGTATGAATTACTGAAGGATTTTGGTTTTACTGAATGGAATGATGTTGTTAATATGTTAGATGGCCAATCGGGTAAGTATGTGCAATCCAACACACACCGCCTCATTAAAGACCGCAAGCATATAATCATTACCGAATTACTCGATGATGATGGTTTCGAAAGTGTTCAAATTAATGAAGCAGATGAACTAGTTGAATTGCCAACTGGAACGTTGAGTTTTGAATTTGTAGATGGCATACATACTGATAGCCGTTCATCGGTTTTTGTTGATAAAGATTTGTTAAAATATCCCTTGACCGTAAGAAAATGGGAAAAAGGCGACTATTTTTACCCCTTTGGAATGACAGGCAAGAAGAAATTAAGCAAGTTTTTCAAAGACGAAAAATGGTCAGTTCCAGAAAAAGAAGAAGTGTTATTGTTGGTGTCTAACGATGATAAATTAATTTGGATACTTAACAGTCGCATGGATAATAGATTTAAAGTAACTGACAATACAAACCAAACATTAAAAATTAGCTTCCGGAATGAAACGTAATATACTTTTCTTATTCATCGTATTATTTTCAATTTTTTCAATACAGGCACAGATTTTAGACCCAGTTAAATGGGAAACTAAAGTTGAAAAATTATCTGAAACAGAGTATAATCTCATATTTGAAGCCGAGATTGAGGAACATTGGCATATGTACTCCCAAGATTTGCCAGAAGGTGGTCCTATGCCAACCGAATTTATTTTTGATTCCATAGATACAGTAGATAATTTTAAGTTGATTGGGAAAGTAGTAGAAAGTCCTTACATAACTGCTTTTGATAAAGTATTTGAAATGGACCTAAATTACTTTGATTATGAAGCAACATTCACCCAAAAGATTGAGCTGATCAATCAGAGTTTAAATGAGATTTCCGTTGATATTTCCTTTCAAGTTTGTGACGATGAAAAGTGTATTTATCCTCAAAAAACAGTCGTATTCACATTAAACAATTCAAAGGCTGACCTAACCAATATTATAAAGGAAGAACCCGAAGCAACCATTAAAGATGCTAATTCGCCAACCGTTAAAGTTCCTGAAAGTGATTCCAAAAGTTTGTGGAGTATCTTTTTTACAGCATTCTTTTTAGGCTTTTTGGTATTATTGACACCTTGCGTATTTCCTATGATTCCTATGACGGTTAGTTTTTTTACCAAGCAAAGTAAAACTAGGGGTCAAGGTATTAGAAATGCGTTACTTTATGGATTTTTCATAATAGTCATTTACACATTATTGGGAACAGCTGTTTCGGCCATGTTTGGTAGTAATGCTATGTATGAATTCTCTACAGGTGTAACATTCAACATGATTATGTTCATAGCTTTGTTAATCTTTGCTTTTTCATTTTTGGGTGCATTCGAAATCATGCTACCTAATTCATGGGTCAATAAAGTGGATAGCGGTGCTAATAGAGGTGGCATTGTTGGTATTTTCTTTATGGCATTGGCATTGGCTGTTGTATCGTTTTCATGTACGTTTCCGATTGCGGGAACAGCATTATTGGATGCAGCTACCAAAGGCGGGATTGCACCCATTATTAGTATGTTAGGCTTTTCTTCGGCTATTGCTTTACCGTTTGCACTATTCGCCTTTTTCCCAAGTTGGTTAAACTCCTTACCAAAATCTGGCGGGTGGTTAAATACAGTAAAAGTGGTTTTAGGGTTTTTGGAATTGGCTTTTGCCTTCAAGTTTTTATCCATGGTCGATTTGGTTCTGGAATGGCATTTCTTGGAACGTGAAGTCTTTCTAGCTATTTGGATCGCTATTTTTGGAACTTTAGGCTTGTATTTATTGGGAAAAATCAAATTGCCACATGATTCGCCTTTAGAGCATATCTCGGTAGGGAGGCTTTGTATGGCACTATTGGCATTGTCGTTTACCATTTATATGATTCCAGGCCTTTGGGGAGCACCTTTAAAATTAATCAGTGGTTTTCCACCACCAATGAGCACCAATAGCGAATCGCCTTACGGTGTGGGTTATATGAAAAAACAAGTAGCCGATGCAGCGTCTGGAAAGCATTTGGATTTGCCTGAAGGCGCTCATTATGGACCTCATGACATCGTGGCTTTTCATGACTATGACATAGGCTTGGCTTATGCTAAAAAAATTAACAAGCCAGTCATGTTAGATTTTACAGGTATCACCTGTGTGAATTGTCGTAAAATGGAAGAACAGGTTTGGATTGAAGATCGTATTTTTAATTTGTTGAATAATGAGGTTGTATTGATTTCTTTATATGTCGATGATAGAAAAAAACTTCCTAAAAACGAGCAGTATGAATCGGAACTGACTGGGAACAAGATCACCACTTACGGTCACAAGTGGTTGGAATATCAGCAGTTGAATTATAATACCAATGCACAACCTTTATATGTTATTCAGGACACCAACGGTAATGATATTGGGAAACCGGTTGCATACACACCTGATGTTGATGAATATTATGATTGGTTAGATGCAGGAATAAAGGCTTTCAAAGATCAGTAGTAGAATTTTAAAGTTTATAAAAGCGAGACAAGTTCTCGCTTTTTTTATGGAAAAAAAGTAGTTTTACCAAAATAGATTTATGAAGCTTCAAGGTCAGATTGTCGATATTTTTAACAAACGTATTTTTAAAGGAGAAATCACTTTTAAAGATGGTAGAATAGATAGTATTGTTGAAACCGAACATGATGTCAACCATTATATATTACCTGGTTTTGTAGATTCCCACATACACATTGAAAGTTCCATGTTGGTGCCTAGTGAATTTGCTAGAGTGGCTGTCAAGCACGGAACAGTGGCTACAGTTTCAGATCCTCATGAAATTGCTAATGTTTTAGGGATTGAAGGTGTGGAGTTTATGATTGAAAATGGTAAGCAGACACCTTTCAAGTTCAATTTTGGAGCGCCTTCCTGTGTACCCGCTACGAGTTTTGAATCGGCTGGCGCTACTATAGATTCAGATGGTGTCAGGGAATTAATGGAAAACCCAGATATTAAGTATTTAGCCGAAATGATGAATTATCCTGGAGTGATTTATGATGATGAAGAGGTACTAAAAAAGATACATTGGGCCAAACATTTCAATAAACCTGTTGATGGTCATGCACCAGGATTAAGCGGTCAAGATTTGACCAAATACATTCAATCAGGTATTTCTACTGATCACGAATGTTTCACATACGATGAAGGATTGGAGAAGCTTCAAAAAGGGATGAAGGTTTTGATACGAGAGGGTAGTGCTGCCAAAAATTTTGAAGCTTTAATAGACTTATTACCTGAACATTTTGAAAACATGATGTTTTGTAGTGATGATAAGCACCCAGATGATTTATTGTTGGGACATATTAATCAACTATGTGCCCGAGCAGTAGCAAAAGGGATAGATGTTTTTAAAGTACTTCAAGCAGCTTGTGTCAATCCTGTTAAGCATTATAGTTTGGATGTTGGTCTTTTAAAAACTGGTGACAAAGCCGATTGTATTGTTGTTGAGGATTTAAAAGATTTCAAAACGCTTCAGACGTATATTGATGGGAAATTGGTTTTTGATAATGGTCAGTCTAAAATTTCTTCAACACCTTTTCAGGTTCTGAATAATTTCAATACCGAAAAAAAATCAGTCACAGATTTTAGAGTTGATTCTTCTACCGAAAAAATCAGAGTCATTGAAGCATTGGAAGGTCAGTTGATTACTAATGAGTTGATAGAAGTTGCTACAATTGAAAGCGGTAATTTAGTATCCAATATAGATAAGGACGTTCTAAAAATGACGGTTGTCAATCGTTATAATAATGATAGACCTGCTTTGGCTTTCATTAAAAGTTTTGGATTAAAGTCAGGTGCCATTGCCAGTTCGGTTGGTCATGATTCCCATAATATTATTGCTGTTGGTGTTTCTGATGCGATGATTTGTAAGGCGGTAAATTTAATCATTGAAAACAAAGGAGGCATCTGTGCAGTTTCTGAAACGGATGAATTAGTTGTTCCGCTTCCTGTAGCTGGAATCATGAGTGATCAAGATGCTGAAACTATTGGTAATCAATATGCCGAATTAGATAAAATGGCTAAACAACTTGGTAGTACTCTAAATGCTCCCTACATGACTTTGAGTTTTATGGCACTGTTGGTAATTCCTTCATTAAAATTAAGTGACAAAGGCCTGTTTGACGGAACTAACTTTGCATTCACCTCATTGGAAGTTTAGTCTCATGCCTTTAGTAGAATCGCAATATAAAGCACCGTATTTTTTTAAGAATGGTCATGTGTCAACCATTTATTCTGGTTTAGTTCGTCGTGTGAATGGCATTATACAAGAACGTGAACGTATAACACTTCCCGATGGTGATTTTTTAGATTTGGATTGGAGTTTTTCTGCTGAAAAAACAACCAAATTAATTATAGTGCTCCACGGACTGGAAGGTAATGCCCAAAGACCGTATATGACAGGAACTGCCAAATTATTTAACAAAAACGGTTTTGATGCTGTTTGTGTAAATTTTAGAGGTTGTAGTGGTGAGGATAATTTAAAATATCGTTCCTATCATTCAGGAGCTACAGAAGATTTAGAAACAATCATTACCCATGTTTTGGAAACCAAAGCATATTCCGAAATCATTTTAAATGGATTCAGTCTAGGAGGGAATATGTTGCTAAAATACCTTGGAGAACGTGATAATGTTTCAAAAGAAATAAAAGCAGCAATTGCTGTTTCAGTACCTTGTGATTTATATGGTTCGTGCAAGGAATTACATAAACTAAAAAATAGAGCCTATCATGATAACTTTAAGAGATATCTCGTTAACAGACTTCGTAAAAAGCAAAAAAAGCATACGGATAAGTTGTCAGTTGAAGCTATAAATTCTATTAAAACACTCAAGGATTTTGATGATGTTTATACGTCTAAAGCTCATGGTTTTGATGATGCTTTAGATTATTATACGCAATGTAGCAGTCTTCAGTTTCTAGATAAAATCAAAATACCAACTTTAATAATCAATGCCCTTAACGATTCCTTTTTATCACCTGAATGTTACCCTGTAAAAGAAGCTAAGCAAAACACTAATTTGTATTTAGAAATGCCAAAATATGGAGGGCATGTGGGTTTTCATTTGTTTGGTAAGCATTATTATAACGAAAAACGGGCTTTGGAGTTTGTTCTAGAAAACTATTGAAATTTTTTCTTACATTTATTCTAAACTAATGGTCTATGCTCAAAAAAGTCTTTGCCAGTGCCGTATTTGGTGTTGAAGCGTCAACAGTAGTTGTTGAGGTAAATGTTGATAAAGGCATTGGTTATCATTTAGTTGGACTTCCAGATAACGCCATTAAGGAAAGTAATTTCCGTATAGCAGCAGCACTTCAGAATAATGGTTATAAGATTCCTGGTAAAAAGATTATCATCAATATGTCACCCGCCGATTTGCGGAAGGAAGGTAGTGCATATGATCTAACCTTGGCTATAGGTATTTTAACTGCTTCGGATCAAATTAAAGCTGATAATTTAGAAGATTTCCTGATTATGGGTGAGTTGTCTTTAGATGGTACTTTGCAACCCATTAAAGGTGCTTTGCCTATAGCTATTAAGGCACGTGAAGAAGGTTTTAAAGGCTTTATACTTCCAAAACAAAATGCTAAGGAAGCTGCCATCGTGAATAATTTGGAAGTTTATGGTGTAGATAATATCAAACAGGTTATTGATTATTTTGATAAAGGCGAACCATTAGAACAAACCATTGTCAATACGCGTGAAGAATTTGAAAAGCAACTCAATTTCCCCGAGTTTGATTTTAGTGATGTTAAAGGGCAGGAGGGCATTAAGCGTTGTATGGAGATTGCGGCAGCAGGAGGTCACAACATCATTCTCATTGGTCCACCAGGAGCTGGAAAAACTATGTTGGCTAAACGTTTACCTAGTATTTTGCCACCTATGACATTGAGTGAAGCTTTAGAAACCACCAAGATACATTCAGTTGTTGGTCGTGTTAAAGAAAACACAGGATTGATGTCTCAAAGACCGTTTAGGAGCCCACATCATACAATATCAAACGTCGCTTTAGTCGGAGGTGGCAGTTATCCGCAACCAGGAGAGATTTCCTTATCGCATAATGGCGTGTTGTTTTTGGATGAACTGCCCGAATTTAAACGTGAAGTTTTAGAGGTTATGCGTCAGCCACTAGAGGATCGAGAAGTCACCATATCTCGTGCAAAGTTTACAGTGACCTACCCATCGTCTTTTATGTTGGTTGCTAGCATGAATCCTAGTCCTGGAGGTTATTTTAATGACCCAGATGCACCAGTAACGTCTTCACCAGCCGAAATGCAACGGTATTTAAGTAAAATTTCAGGGCCATTACTGGATAGAATAGATATACATATTGAAGTGACACCTGTTCCCTTTGAAAAATTATCTGATGATCGTAAAGCCGAATTATCTGTCGATATTAGAAAACGTGTGACAGCAGCCAGAGAAATTCAAACTACACGATTTGAGGATTCTGATAAAGTGCATTATAATGCCCAAATGAACACCAAACAAATTCGTAAATACTGTCAGTTAGATGATGCTTCACTTCAACTATTAAAAACAGCGATGGAGCGATTAAACCTATCTGCTAGAGCTTATGACAGAATTCTAAAAGTTGCTCGTACTATAGCAGATTTAGAACATGTTGAACATATTAATGGTTCGCATATTAGTGAAGCCATTCAATATAGAAGTTTAGACAGAGAAGGTTGGTTGGGCTAATTTTTTTGTTAACTTTAAGAATATTAATAACCAAACTAATTTAAACATGAAAAAACTATCATTACTTGTTGTTGGTGCCTTAATAGGTGCTCTGGCAACCTACTATTTATGTCCAAGCTGTGCTGGGACCACAGAAATGGCTGCAGTGCCAATTGTAAAACCATCAGGAGTAATAACTTCCAATCAGGCTAAAGTGTTGAGTTCAGCTTATAATGTTCGCTATAATTTAGTGAGTGATTCCATATTTGGAGGACCAAATTTAGATAATCGTTCATCTTGGTATTCGTTGGTGGATGTTAAAAATTATTTGCGTTATGCCGATAGCCAAGCAACAGCCCTGGGTTATGATATGGATGGTATTCGCATTTATCTAGGTGCGCATCCAGATGGAAAAACACCTGGTTATACCACCATGTTTATGGTTCCAACGGGCAATGAGTCTTTGTCTGAAGGAAATAGTTCATTCTTTAATTTTAAGCGTGTTGGTGGAGGCGATATCCCTGGAGGTGATGGTATGAATGGAGGAACAGATGGAGATCCACCATCTGCTAATTATCCACAATAATTTATCAGTTGTTGATTGAATTCTTAACGAAACATAGTGGTTTAATTTTTTTAGCACTTGAAATTATAGCAGCTGTAACAGGTATTGTTCTATTCAAAAAATATCGTCATACAGCTGCTAAATATTTTATATACTTTTTAATTTATATTGTTATATGTGTTGTAATTGGAAGATATTCTCATTATGTAAGAAATGAGGGTTTTTTAAGTTTTTTGGAAGGAACTTTGTTTGAAAAAAATTATTGGTGGGTAACCATTTCTTGGAATATAGGTGGGACTGTTTTTTTTGGGTGGTATTTTCAGAAAATTTTAAAAAGTAAAAAATCAAAAAGCTGGTTAAAATATTCTCTAGTCATTTTTTTAATTATTTCTGTTTCTGAAATAATTTACACGCATCCTGATTTTTTTAAAACTTCAATTCCACTGGTGAGACTTTCAAGTTTAATTGTTATTCTGCAATGTGTTTTTTACTATTTTTTGGAAGTATTACAAAGTGATAAAATCTTATACTTTTATAAATCGCTAGGATTTTATATCAGCTGCGCCATCTTAATTTTATGGCTAATTCAAACCCCATTAGTATTTTACGAAGATTATTACAGTTTAAGGGATAAGAGCTATATTAATTTAAGAAATAGTATTAATTTAATAGCTATTTCATTTATGTATATAGCATATACAGTAGGTCTAATAGTTTCCAATCCAGATTATGATTAGTTTATTCTATAAAATAATGCAAGAACAACCTTTGGTATCTACTTCTGCTGAACGCAACCTATTGATTTATATGGTTGGTGTTTTATTGGTGCTATGTACTTTAATAATCATTTTTTTTGTGGTTTTTCAAAAACGAAAAAACAAACTCATTTCAGATAAAATAAAACAGCAACAGGCTTTTGAGGAAGAAATTTCCAATACGCAAATTGAAATTCAGGAACAAACCCTTAAGAACATCGGTCAAGAATTACATGATAATATTGGTCAGTTACTGTCTGTAGCCAATATGCAGTTGAGTATTATGGCAACTTCGGTTGATGAAGCCATAAAGGAACAATTCACGGAAACTAAAGATGTGGTTAAGGACAGCTTACGGGAAGTAAGAGCTTTGTCCAAATCATTGAACACTGATGTTATTGCGAATAAAGGATTTCAGGAGTCTGTTCAAAATGAAATAGATAGATTAAATAGGTTACAAATATTAAACGCAACGTTAACCGCTGAAGGTAATCCTGAATTATTCCACAATCAAAAAGATAGTATCATCTTGTTTAGAATCTTTCAGGAGTTCTTATCCAATACCATAAAATATGCTTCAGCAGAAAACTTTTTGGTTTCTATTCAATATTTTGAAGATCGACTAATCTTGAATGCAAAAGATGATGGCAAGGGATTCAATTCCAAAACAGTTGAAAATGGTGCAGGCTTATTGAATATGAAAAACAGAGCCGATTTAATCAATGCACAATTCAAGTTGGAATCTACAGAAGGTAAAGGAACCTCATTGAAAGTTGATTACCCTTACAGAAAAAAACAACAGATCAATTTATAGACAAGCGTCCCAGACTGGGTTTTTGGGTAGTGGAGCCACAACAGAGATGGATTCATTAGAAACGGGATGGATGAACTCTAATTTTCGAGCATGTAAACTAATACTGCCATCTTTATTACTTCTATCAAATCCATACTTTAAATCTCCTTTTATTGGGCAACCAATGCTAGCTAGTTGACTCCTTATTTGATGGTGCCGACCAGTTTCCAAGGAAATTTCCAATAAAACATAATTATCTAATGCTTTCAGAATAGAATAGTGGAGAATAGCTTTTTTAGAGCCTTCGGTTTCTTTGATATAAGCTGTGGATTTATTGTTTTTGGGATTTTTCTTTAACCAATGTACTAATGTGCCTTCTGTGTTATTAGGTAAGTTTTTTACAAGTGCCCAATAAGTTTTGTTAGCTTTTTTTTCGGCAAAGAGCTTGTTGAGTCTAGGTAAGGCTTTACTGGTTTTTGAAAATAAGACGATACCAGTTGTAGGTCTATCCAATCTATGTACAACACCTAAATAAACATTACCAGGTTTGTTGTACTTGTCCTTTAAATAGTCTTTAACGACATCACTTAAAGGCTTGTCACCAGTTTTATCACCTTGTACAATATCTCCAGTTCGTTTATTGACAATAATAATATGATTGTCTTCATATAAAACCTGAAGATTGTACTTGTTAGATAGGGTTTTTGACACTAGTATTGTTCTTTGTTACTCGGGAAGTCCAGAGATTTAACATCATCAACATATTGCGAAATGGCATTGGTCATATCTTCATAAAGATTCATATAACGACGTAAAAATCGTGGATTGAATTCATGCGTCATCCCAATCATGTCATGTAAAACTAATACTTGACCATCAACGCCATTACCAGCACCAATTCCAATTACTGGAATACTGACACTTTCAGCTACTTCTCTGGCTAATTTGGCTGGGATTTTCTCCAGAACAATAGCAAAACAACCTGCTTTTTCTAGCATTAAAGCATCTTCTTTTAATTTTTTAGCTTCTTCTTCTTCCTTGGCTCTAACCGTATAGGTTCCAAATTTATAAATGGATTGCGGTGTCAGCCCTAAATGCCCCATCACAGGTATTCCCGCATTAAGAATACGCTTGATAGATTCCTTAATTTCTTTTCCGCCTTCCAATTTTACGGCATGTCCTCCAGATTCTTTCATAATTCGAATAGCAGAGCGCAAGGCCTCTTTGGGATCACTTTGGTAGCTTCCAAAAGGTAAATCGACTACAACTAAAGCCCTGTTAATAGCCCTGATCACTGAAGATGCATGATAAATCATTTGGTCTAAAGTAATAGGCAAGGTTGTTTCATGTCCTGCCATAACATTACTAGCAGAATCACCAACAAGAATAACATCGACACCTGCACCATCAACAATTTTTGCCATAGTGTAATCGTAAGCAGTGAGCATGGATATTTTTTCACCTTTCGATTTCATATCCACTAACGTTTTGACCGTTATCCTTTTGTATTCCTCTTTTGCAACAGACATAATGATGTTTTGAAATTTCTAGATTGTAAAAATACTAAATAGATATTTAGTGTTAAACTTTTCTTTAAACGATTATGTATAAGCTATTGAAGTAGTACATTAGTTGAAACTAAACTAATTATGCAACGATTTATATTCTATTTAACGGTATTGATATCTACTTCAATTATGGCACAAGAATCGGCAGAAAAACAAGCCGAACAGACCATTAAAACATTTTTCGAAGGTTTTCACAAAGGTGATACAACACTTATGAAATCAGTAATGATGGATAAGATCTTAATGCAAACTGTTTACAAAACCAAAGAAGGAAAAGATGTTTTGGTAACTGATGAGCCAGGAAAACTCATCAGTACAATAGCCTCACGTCCTGCTGATCAGAAATGGGAAGAAAAAATATTGAGTTATTCAGTTCAGGTTGATGGAAACATGGCCAATGTATGGACACCTTATGAGTTTTGGGTCAATGGTAATTTTAGCCATTGTGGTGTCAATTCCTTTCAATTGTTTCATGACAACGGTACTTGGAAAATTATTTACTTGATCGATACTAGAAGACGACAAGGTTGTCAGGACTAATTTTAAATTTGTTTTATGATAAAAATAAGTTGATATTTGGTTTAACTAACTACCAAATATCAAGATTATGTTCAAGAAAACACTTGTTTGTCTATCTATTTTAACTTGTTCAATTTTATCTGCTCAAGAAGCTGAATCTCTTAAAGAAGATTCTACTTCTCCTAATGATTTGAAAATCGGATTGAAAGGCGGTTTAAGCCTACCATCTTTATCTGATAATTCTGACAATAAATACACTAAAGATTTTAAGTCTTTTGCTTCTTTTGAAGGAGGTTTGTTTGTCAATTACGGTATTAATAGTAACATGTCATTACAATTGGAATTGAATTATGCCAGAAAAGGAGGTGAACGTGATGGTTATCAGCCTATTCCGCCTTCGGCTTTAGAAAGCAATTTGCCTCCTGAAATTGCTGAACAAATACCACCTAATACGGATTTTTATGCCAATTTTAAAAACCGAAATGAATTGGAGTATTTGGAGGTACCCATTTTGTTCAAGTATACTTATGGTAGAGACTGGCGATTTTTTGCCAACGCAGGTCCGTATTTGGGGTTTTTGTTAAAGGCTACACAAGTTACTAGCGGAAATAGTGAAATATATTTTGATGAAAATCAAGAAATTGTTTTGTTTCCAGAATCTTCTTTTGATGCTGAAACCGATGTCAAGGACAATTTAAATAAGGTGAATTTTGGAGGTGTTTTTGGATTAGGTGTTACCCGAAACATCACACCGAAGTCTGAACTTCTTTTTGAAGTCAGAGGAAGTTATGGTTTTATTCCGTTACAAAAAGATGAAACATTTGGAAAAAGCCGTGTTGGAAGTGTCCTGTTTTCCGTAGGGTATGTTTACAGCTTGTAGTGAGTGTTTAACAATCGGATAGATTAACACCTACGGCCAAACCACCTTCACTGGTTTCCTTGTATTTGGAATTCATATCTTTTGCCGTTTCCCACATGGTTTGGACGACTTTATCCAATGGGACTTTTACATTATTAGGATCGGTGTCCAATGCGAGTTCAGAAGCATTTATGGCTTTAATGGCTCCCATGGCATTGCGTTCTATACAAGGAATTTGAACCAATCCACCTATTGGATCACAGGTCATGCCTAAATGGTGTTCCATGGCAATTTCAGCAGCAATCAGTACTTGTTCGGGAGTGCCTCCTTGCAATTCACACAAAGCTGCAGCAGCCATAGCAGATGACACGCCAATTTCAGCCTGACAGCCTCCCATAGCAGCTGAAATGGTTGCGCCTTTTTTAAAGATGCTGCCTATTTCACCAGCAACCAACAAGAAACGTTTGATATCCTCAAAATTTCCATCGTGGTTTTCAATAACCAAATAATACATCAAAACTGCAGGGATTACACCCGCACTTCCGTTTGTTGGCGCAGTAACTACGCGCCCCAAAGAGGCATTGACTTCATTGACGGCTAACGCAAAACAGCTAACCCATTTGATGATTTGTCTAAACTTAACTTCGGTATTCCGTATAGATTGAATCCATTCAATGGGATCACTATAAGGTGTATTGCCAATTAAATTTTTATGCATATCAAAAGCACGACGTCTTACATTTAAACCACCAGGAAGACTACCTTCGGTATGACAACCCAAATACATACATTCCAGCATGGTGTTCCAAATGCGTTGTAATTCAAAATCTATAGTTTCAATTGGTCTAATGGATTTTTCATTTTCAAGAACAACACCCGAAATAGGTAATTGTAACTGGTTGCAAAAATTCAATAGTTGTGTACCGTTTTCAACAGGGTAGGGAAATGTGCAATAAAAAATGATTTTGTTGGCTTTAGATCTTTTGCGTTCTTCCTGCACAACAAATCCGCCACCAATGGAGTAGTAGGTTGATTTATAATTTCGACCATTGATAGTAGCAGTAAAGGTCATTCCATTGGAATGGAATGGCAAAAACTTTTTGTTAAATACAATATCATTTTCCAGGTTGAATGGTAAAGTAGCTTCGTTATTGAAAATGATATTGCCAGAGTTGGTAATAGCGTTAATAATCACGTCAATACTTTCTGTAGGAATCAACTCTGGATCGGCTCCACTCAACCCAAGCATCACGGCTAAATCAGTGGCGTGTCCTTTTCCTGTGAGTGATAGGGAACCATAGAGGTCAACTTTGATACTTTCAACTTTGTCAAATCGGTTAGAATCCTTTAGTTCTTTAATCCAGCGT
Organism: Bacteroidia bacterium; assembly: GCA_030425285.1. GTDB lineage: Bacteria > Bacteroidota > Bacteroidia > Flavobacteriales > Flavobacteriaceae > Hanstruepera. Next base: position 7,939 of record JAUIAY010000013.1, on the reverse strand, counting down.
TCAGCTGCTCGCCAAGGCCCTAAAGTATGCGAACTAGATGGCCCGACGCCAATTTTTAGCATATCAAAAACCGAAATGGACTCCATAAAAAGTGATCAATTATATTAGTTCACAAATATACATTTAGTTCTTTAAGGGAAACATAAAAAAAGGATGATTACCTTATTAATGCTTTTCAAATTCTTTAATATTAAAAGCATTCATGACAGCATCCAAATCAGAGTACATTTGTTTGCCAACATCATCAGCAGGGACAACAATAACCCTGAAGACTTGATTTTGAGTCCAAACAGGATCCAATAAGTTAAAATTCACGGTTCCATCCAAAAAGAAACGGACGTCCTCTCTGGTGAAATCATAATTGTAAACAAGGGAGCCTTCGTCAAATTCCACAGTTTGTGGTACTAGGCGCCAGATTTCTTGACCGTTTATGACATCCCATAAAATATAAACCAAGACGCCATCGGCAGGATAGATAGTAAAACCATAAGGTTCTACATATTCATAATTATTACCAGAATTAAAATCTATTTCAATTTCAAAAGCTGGTGCGATAATAGTACCACCATCTTGACCAGGAGGTCCTTGAGGACCTTCACAAGAAATTATTAAAACACTTATAAATGTTACAAGAATAAACACTGTTTTTTTCATGATAGATTCGTTTTGGATTTGTTCTTAAATGTAATAATTATTATTGGAAAGCTTGATTGATAACAAGAAACTTATTTTTAATATGACATCGTGTCATATTTTTTGTCATGGCACAATCATTGACTTATACAAATCGAATTAAAATTAGAACACAACATTTCTGCGAAAGCGGAAATCTTAAAAACAAATAAAAACAAATTATGAGTAAAATTATTGGAATCGATTTAGGTACAACAAACTCTTGTGTTTCTGTAATGGAAGGTAATGAGCCAGTTGTAATTCCTAACGCAGAAGGTAAGCGTACAACACCATCTGTAATCGCTTTCGTAGAAGGTGGTGAAATTAAAGTTGGTGACCCAGCAAAACGTCAAGCAGTAACAAACCCAACAAAAACGGTTTATTCTATCAAGCGTTTTATGGGTAACAAATATTCTGAATCTAAAAAAGAAGCAGAACGCGTACCTTATAAAGTAGTAAAAGGTGATAACGATACACCAAGAGTTGATATTGATGGTCGTTTATATACACCTCAAGAATTATCAGCAATGATTCTTCAAAAAATGAAGAAAACAGCTGAAGATTATTTAGGTCAAGATGTAAGTGAAGCTGTAATTACAGTTCCTGCATACTTTAATGACTCACAACGTCAAGCAACAAAAGAAGCTGGTGAAATCGCAGGATTAAAAGTTCGTAGAATTATAAACGAACCAACTGCTGCAGCTTTAGCTTACGGATTAGATAAAAAAGGACAGGACCAAAAAATCGTAGTATTTGACTTTGGTGGTGGTACACATGACGTGTCTATCCTAGAATTAGGAGATGGTGTTTTTGAAGTATTATCAACAGATGGAGATACGCATTTAGGTGGTGATGATGTTGATGAAAAAATCATTAACTGGTTAGCAGATGAATTTAATGCTGAAGAAGGAATGGACTTACGTAAAGACCCAATGGCTTTACAACGTCTTAAAGAAGCTGCTGAAAAAGCAAAGATTGAATTATCATCTTCTGCACAAACAGAAATCAACTTACCTTACGTAACAGCTACAGCTAGCGGACCAAAGCACTTGGTACGTACATTAACACGTTCTAAATTTGAGCAATTAATTGACGATTTAGTAAAACGTACTATTGAGCCATGTGAGTCTGCATTAAAAGCAGCAGGTTTAAGTAAAAGTGATATTGACGAAGTTATTTTAGTTGGTGGTTCTACACGTATTCCTGCAGTACAAGAAGCTGTAGAAAAATTCTTTGGTAAAAAACCAAGTAAAGGTGTAAACCCAGACGAAGTTGTATCATTAGGAGCTGGAATCCAAGGTGGTGTATTAACAGGTGATGTAAAAGACGTTCTTTTATTAGACGTAACACCATTATCTCTTGGTATTGAAACTATGGGTAACGTAATGACCAAGTTAATTGAAGCGAATACAACTATTCCAACAAAGAAAAGTCAAGTATTCTCAACAGCAGCAGACAATCAGCCATCAGTAGAAATTCACGTATTACAAGGTGAGCGTCCTATGGCAGCAGACAACAAAACAATTGGTCGTTTCCATTTAGATGGTATTCCACCAGCAAAACGTGGTACTCCACAAATTGAAGTAACGTTTGATATTGATGCTAACGGTATCATTAAAGTATCTGCGACTGATAAAGCAACTGGTAAATCTCAAGATATCAGAATTGAAGCGTCTTCAGGATTAACAGAAGATGAAATCCAAAAGATGAAGCAAGAAGCAGAAGCAAATGCTGAAGCTGATGCAAAAGCAAAAGAAACTGCTGATAAATTAAACAGTGCTGACGCTATGATTTTCCAAACTGAAAGTCAGCTAAAAGAATTTGGTGACAAATTATCTGATGATAAAAAGAAACCAATTGAAGAAGCACTTGAAGAATTGAAGAAAGCTTACGAAACAAAAGATATCGCAGTAATTGATCCAGCTTTAGAAAAAATAAACGAAGCTTGGAAAGTAGCTAGCGAAGAAATGTACAAAGCACAAGCTGAAGCACAACAAGGTGCAGCAGGAGCAGAGCAACCTCAAGATGATGCAGGAGCATCTAACGAAGGTAGCGATGTAGAAGACGTAGACTTCGAAGAAGTCAAGTAGCCTGTCTTGAGCGGAGTCGAAAGATAGATTTCGAAGAAGTGAAATAAGCATAATTATCATAACATTTGAAAAAGCGCAATCAATAATGGTTGCGTTTTTTTTATTCAGAATTAAAACTATGCACGCATAATAAATTACCTTATATTTGTTGGAAATATAATCTACTATGCAAACAAAACTCACGCAACTACTCAATATAAAATATCCTATTATTCAAGCCCCAATGTTTTTGGTGTCAAATACTGAAATGGTTATTGAAGCCATGAAAGCAGGAATTGCAGGTTGTATACCAGCATTAAATTATAGAACGTTGTCTGAATTACGTGCAGCCATTAAGGAGCTCAAGGCGGCTAAAGTAGAAGGAGGTTCTTTTGGATTTAACTTGATTGTCAATAAGTCAAATGTTAAGTATAAAGAGCAATTGCGTGTACTATGTGAGGAAGGATGTGATTTTATCATAACATCACTTGGTAGCCCGGAAGAAACGATTAGGGAGGCTCATGCAGTAGGTATTAAAGTGTTTTGCGATGTAACCGATTTACATTTTGCTCAAAAAGTAGAAAATTTTGGTGCTGATGCGGTTATAGCAGTTAATAATGAAGCCGGTGGTCACAGAGGGAACTTATCACCACAAGAAATCATTAAGGCATTAAAAGAGAATGTATCTATTCCGGTTATTTCTGCCGGTGGTGTAGGTTGTAAGGCTGATGTTGATAAAATGCTTGAATATGGAGCCGAAGGTGTTTCGGTTGGAAGTCCGTTTATTGCATCAAAAGAGGCTAATGTGACACAAGAATATAAACAAGCTTGTGTGGATTATGGTGCTGAAGATATTGTCGTTACCGAACGTATTTCGGGAACTCCTTGTACAGTTATCAATACGCCATATGTTCAAAAAATCGGAACCAAATCACCTTGGATTGAAAGGGTTTTAAATAAAAATAAAAAGTTTAAAAAATGGGTAAAAATGCTACGTTTTTACATTGGAATGAAGGCTACTGAAAAAGCAGCTTTAAAAGCTACCTACAAAACAGTTTGGGTAGCAGGACCAAGTATAGAGTATACCCATGAAATTTTACCAGTTAAGGAAATTGTAACTAAATTGATTAATAATTAACTAAAGTTTTTAAAAACTGTTTGTTTGATTTTAGGCCATTCACTTTTTAAAATACCATAGCAACAGGTATTCCGCCTAAAACCATCTTTCATTAAGGTATCCTTTCTTAAAACACCTTCATGTGTAGCTCCTAATTTTTCAACTGCCTTTCTGGATCTTGTGTTGCGTTCATCAATGCGAAATTCTACTTTTTCAAATTGTAAAACCTCAAAGGCATATTGTAACATCAAGAATTTAATCTGACTGTTTAAACCCGTTCCTTGAAATGCTTTGCCAATCCACGTCCAACCAATATGAAGTGTTTTGTTGTGCCAATCTATTAAGCCAAACCTGGTTGAACCTGCATACACATTTTTTTGCTTATCAAAAATAATAAAAGGTATTGTGGTTTTATGGTAATAACCATCTACAGCTTTTTGAACATATTCTTTTAGACTTTCAGGAGAAGAAATATTTGAAGGGGAATATTGAATTAAATCTTTCTCACTCGCTATTTCTAAAAGATTTTTATAATTACTTAAGTCTAAAAGTGATAGTTTAACGTAGGTATTTTCAAGAAAAACTTTAGTGGTGTTCATAGTAAATTGTAATAATTATAAAAGTAAATTATTTGAATGACACAATTTGTAAAATTTTGCTTACATAATGTTTTTTGAAAGTAAATAAAACTTTTAAAATGTAAGTTTATATTTACAAAAAGTTGATTTTTAATGCGTTATATCGTGTTATTTTTGTGTTTTATCGATTAAATTATATATTGCCTTGCTTTACTCAAATTTTGTAATTTAACCTACTACGTTATGAAGACGATCAAAACTAACCGCTTCGTATTTGCCTTATTGGTATTTTTTATATTGTTTACTTCACCAATAATGGCTCAAGAATTAATAATTGAAATACCATTAAAGGAACAAGTATCTAAAGCTTCTCAAGTGGTTGAAGGAGAAGTCATCAACAGCTATGCATTCTGGGATCAAGCTCAAAAGAATATTTATACAAGACACCGCGTAAGAGTGTATAAGGTATTTAAAGGTTCAAATTCCAGTGAATTAGATGTCATTACTTTAGGTGGTACCGTTGGACTTGAAGCTGAAGTTGTGTCGAATGCTTTAGATCTGGAAATAGGCGATCATGGTGTCTTTATTTTGAATGAATCTTCTAACTCCGAATTTAATAATGATGGTATTGCTACTTATATGCCTTATAGCAATATACAGAGCTTTTATAAGTATGCTCCCGAACTTAACCGTGTAGCTAATACCTTTAAGAGTTTTTCGGGTATCTCCACTAATTTTTATGAAGATATTAAAAGCGTAACAGGTTCTGAATTTATACAAGTGGAAGAGTCACCACTTGAGGAAAATATTATCGATCCAAATAGAGTACAACCTTCAACGCCTGTTATAAGTTCATTCTCAAGTAATAATACAACAGCAGGAACTAAAACCATATTGACCATAAATGGAAGCGGTTTTGGTACCGAGATGCCTACCGTTGGTTTTTCTGATGCCAATTATGGTGGTGCTCTTTATTATGATGTGTCATCAGCTCAAATAATAAGTTGGAATGATACTTCTATCCAAGTCGAAATACCTGACCGAGCAGGTACAGGAACCGTAAAAGTTACAAATTCTGAAAGTCAGTCAGGATATTCATCGACAAATTTAATTGTCGATTTTGCCCAAATCAATTTAGATTACAACAATATTGCTTATCAAACGCAACATATAGACTCTAATAATTCAGGTGGGTTTACCTGGCAAATGAATACCGATTTTTACAATTCAAATGCTGCTGAACCATTCAATAATGCTTTAGAATCTTGGTCTTGTGAATCTGGTATCAATTGGGATGTGTCGTCAAACACTACCACAGCCAATTCTGCTGCAGACGATGGTATTAATGTTGTAACCTTTGATGATGCAAGTCCTTTGCCTCCTGGTGTTTTAGGAAGATGTACATCTCGATATTCAGGGTGTCCTTTTAACGGAGAGGTCAAATGGTTTGTAGATGAAATGGACATTGTGTTTAATCACGCGGTAAATTGGAATTTTACATCAAATCCACCTGCTTCTAATGAAATTGATTTTGAAAGTGTCGCTGTCCATGAATTAGGTCATGGTCAACAACTAGGACATGTTATAAACGATTCAGAAGTGATGCATTTTTCAATGGCAGCCAATACTGTTTCGAGAACCTTAAGCGAAAATGATATTGATGGTGCCAATGATGTTCATAGTCGAAGTAACAGTCAGCAAATTTGTGGACAAAATCTTATGGAAAACTCAAGTTGCTCAACATTGTCAACCACTGATGTTGTGTATTTAGAAGACATAAGCGTATATCCAAACCCTGTGTCATCTGGAATATTGAATATTAAAACTGAAACACAAATTATTACAAACATCACAATTTACAATGCTTTGGGAAAAAAGGTGTTGACCAAAAAAATGACTTCTCATAGTAATGTAAACCAATTTGATGTATCATTATTTACTGTTGGACTCTATTTAATTGAAATTAAAACAGATCAGGAAATCATCATTAAGAAAATACTTATAAAATAATCTTTATCTTTTGTGCTGATAATTAAGATGTTAGTGGTCAATTGATTAATTGTAAGATTTAAATTACAATTCAAGCGACTTACAGATTATTTCTGAAAGATGTCCTTTTTTTTATTTATAATTTTGATTTATAAGTATTTTCGAAATCAAATTCCCTTACACAACTCACATATATAATAGCGAAATAATTAAGGTTGATTGATAGCGTAATATCGACCTCAAATTTATCTCAAAGGATAAACCTCATTATGTTTGGTTTTAAGTAACATAAAATCAACCGTTATGAGCAAAAATGCTATTTTACCATCAAAATTCATTAAAAAAGAAGTTTTATTAATTATCACTCTCTTTTTTACTTCACTTTTCACTTACTCACAGACATTTTGTCCCGATGACGTAGGAGACGATTGTAATGATTGCCCAACTTACTCTGTTACAAATAACCCGGATTTAGTGGTTAGTTGCCAAGGCAGTATTAATGTTGTATTAGTTCTCGATGAATCTAATTCCATTGGCAATGCAAATGCTGAACAGGATATCGAAGATGGTGTTAATGCCTTTCTTCAGGAATTAGTATGTACACCAGTTAATGTTGCCGTTATTGAATTTGGATCAGTGGCTAATTATGTTGTTAATTCATATACGCCAGTTGCAAATGTAATACCTGGTATGAATAACTATTTTAATGGAATAGCCTATAATGGACAAACCTATAATCCTGATCAAGGAGATTTAGGCGGTACCAATTGGCAAGCAGGTTTAATGCTGGCAAATGCTTTAACGCCACCAGATTTATTGTTGGTTTTTACAGATGGTGTACCAACTGCTTGGACCCCAAATACAAACAATATAGGTTCTAGTTATGATTTTTGTGGCGATGGTTCAGATACTGAAGAGGCTGAAATTTATAATGCTGTTCAAGTAGCAAATCAAATAAAAAGCGAAGGAACTCACATGTTCATTTTGGGTGTTGGAGGTGTTGACGCTGCACTTATGAACGATATTTCAGATGATGATTCTTACGGTCCAGGTCATACAATAGCTACTGCAGATTATTTTATAGATGGTAGCTTTGATAATTTAGCCCATTGTTTTGCAAGTTTAGCAAATAGCCTTTGTCCAATACCAGCAGATGTTGTAGGATCAAGTATTTGTGAAGGTGATTCTAATGGAACGATATCAGTTTCCATATTAAATGGAGTTGGACCTTTTGACATAAAATTAAATGGAAGCTTTTATACTACTACAAGTGATTTTTCCTTTGATATAGAAAATTTAGCACCTGGTAACTATAGTGTAAACATTTTAGATACTGGTAACCCTAGTTGTTTTAATACGGGTAATTTTCCTGTAGATATTTTGGCTCATCCAGTAACACCAGACGATGCGGCATCAGGCCAAGTTTGTGAAGGAGAAACGTTCAACTACGAAGGGACAGAATATGCTGTAGGAGTACATGAGATACCAAGAGAAGATAACAATGGTTGTCCATA
>JAUIAY010000012.1 GCA_030425285.1 Bacteroidia bacterium | reverse complement strand
CATTTTGACCTATATCTCCATAAAAATTCGGGTTTCTACCAATAAACCTCCAACCAGTACCATTGCCTTCATCTAGGGCTTCAAGACCTGTTGCATCTACTTCAGAACCTGAAGATTCCGCATAAAGTGCATAAGGTACTGCCATAAACTGTGTAGTTCCCAAATCCACCAAGCCATCTCCAGAGTCTATTTGCACGTTTAAGAAATGGTCATCAAGTCCCCAAGCAATAACTGTAAAGTCATCACTTGTAGAACCCTCTCCAATGTTAACGATAATAATACCATTGGCATCGGTTGTTGGATTATGTGTTTCTTGGTATACATTGTTTTGAGCTGCACCTCGTAAAATGGCAAACTGCAGTGTTACGGTTTGGTTAGCTAAAACATTGCCTGAATCGTCTTTAATCAATGCTTTATAGTTTATGGGTTGTTGGGCTGAAGTGTAAAAACCAAAAATTAGTATGATAATAGTGAATAGTCGTGTTTTCATGATTTAAATATTTTTAAAGCCGTTAAGGTTACCCCGCTGTTCTATCAAAGGTTATGGTATTAATCAATCCATTATAATCGCCTTCAATAACAAATTCATCGTCTGTAAGCTGAATGTTATCATAAATTGTTGTTGGTCCATCGGGTAATTGTGTGGTGGTCAATTGATTGTTTTCCGAATTGATTTCATAAGTAAAACTGCCTTCAGCTTGATTTTGGAAAACTCCCTGACTATTTTGAAAGTAAGCTTGCACCTCTAGTGTGTTGTCTCTTTTAAAATCATAGGTCGTGTTTCTTTTACAATTATTAACCGTGGCTTGGGTTTCATCTTGTAAATACCAGATACCATTGGTTAATCTATCCATAAAAGTGTTAGATGGATTGTTTGAGTTATTATCATCACTGCTACAAGAGATAAAAAATGAGAGTACTAATACGATTCCTATAATCAATTTTACAGCTTTCATGATACTTATAGTTTATTAACAATTCATTGTCGCGTCCATTCTTGATAGTTTCCAGCTCCTCCTGCGTCTACCGATATCAAGAATACATCGCTAGATTCAAAATTTATGGTTGCACTATAATAGTTGTAATCGCTACCTAATTCTGAATGAACAAAATCGTTCACATCATCTGGAATTATATTCATCCATTTGACATCATCTACTTCAAACCCAGATGTAACAGGGTCTACAATTACACCATCATTTTCAGTAACTTCTATAATCATCCCAATATTCCCAGTATGATTACCACCTGTACGCATCCAAGTCCCTTGTAAATCGGAAATGGTATATACTTCTTCGTTGTTATCATCATTATTATCATCATTGTTATTGTTATTTTGATAAGGGTCCAACAATGGACTGTCTTCAGTGCATGATGTCATAGTCATTAGTGTAAAACACAAGAAGGCATAAATAAGTTTTGATTTTGTTTTCATGATTTTGAGATTTTAAGTGATTTAATAACTTTTTTATTTTGCATGATGTTTATAATGTATTCCCCTTGCTTTAAGTGATCTACATGTATATAAATGCTCTTTTCGTCTTTTGAAAGTTTGTCTCTTTTGAACATATTGTCACATTTATTATTAAGTAAATCCAAATGCAAGGATTTCTTGATTGTGTAAAACTAAAAGGAGATGAAAGAAATGAATAACACTTATGTAACAAAGTGTTGAACTTATGTAACAATGGCTAAAAACGCCCTATTTACCAATGGTTGAAAGGTATTCCATTGGCGTGCAGCTATAGATTTTTTTAAAACTCTTAATAAAATAAGATGGTGAATTGAAACCTATTTGATAAGCAATCTCCGAAACAGTATGGTCTGAATTTTCCAAAAGAGCAACGGCAAGTTTTAAGCGTTCTGTTTTAATAAACTCTGAAGTAGACAAACCTGTAATGGCTTTTAATTTTCTGTGTAGTTGCATTCTGCTCATGTGCATTAATTTGCTCAAGCTTTCCGCATTAAAATCTGGTTGTAAAACCGTTTCCTTTACGGTTTCTTTCAACTTGTCAATAAACTGCTCTTCGGTGTTTGATATTTGTACGTTATGGAAATCAAGGGCATTGCTCTTACCATAGTAATTTTGCAACTTTTTTCGGTTAGCTATCAGTTTTTCTACCCGAATCTTAAGCTTTTCACTATTGAAGGGTTTGGTAACATAGGCATCGGCACCTGTTCTTAAACCTTCTATTTCATTTTGGTCACCAACTTTGGCCGTAAGTAATACTATAGGAATATGACTGGTTCTATAATCTTCTTTTAGTGTATTACAAAGCTGTATGCCATTTATTTTAGGCATCATAATATCACTTATGATGATGTCAGGGATATGTTTCGCTGCTTTCTTAATACCGCTTTCACCATTTGTTGCTTCTATTATTCTATAACTCTCTTTAAAAACAGAGGTAACAAAAGCTCTTACATCTTCATCATCCTCAACTATAAGCAACCATGGCTTTTCCTCAAGGTCATTAACAGATACTCCATTTACTTCTTGATGCTCTATCTTGTTTTCCTCCTCTACTATAACATCGTAGCTTTTTTGGACTATTTCAGAAGTACTAAAAAAATCTTTTTCAATAGGCAAGGTTACTGTAAACTGAATATCATCTTTATTCAATGTGTGCGCTACCACATTACCGTGAGAAAGCACCGTAAGCTCTTTAACTAAAGACAAGCCTATACCAACACCTTCCTTTTGAGTATTGTTTTGATAATAGCGTTGAAACAATTTGGGGAGTTCGTCATCATTTAGGTTATTACCATTATTCAAAACCGAGAGGATCACATTTCCATCATATACAGCCACACTGAATGTAACATACCCGTTTATGGGAGCGTATTTAATAGCGTTGTTCAATAAATTTGTAATCACTTTTTCAATAACATCTTTATCAAACCAAGCGTTATTTATATTGGGAACATCATAAGTGAAACGAATTCCTTTCTCTTTTGCCTTAAATTCAAAAGCAGTAGCCAATTGTCTTAACAATAACGATAAATTCCCTTCTGAAACTGAAAGCTTTAAATTCCCTGTCTCTAGTTTAGATAAATCTAATAATTGATTGACCAAATTCAGTAAGCGTTTAGAGTTTCGTTTGATGAGGTTAAGGTCTTCCTTATCATTTTCAGAAAGTTCTTGTTTTGAAAGTTGTTTCTCAACTGGCCCAGAAATCAAGGTTAAAGGCGTACGGAATTCATGGGAAATATTGTTGTACAGTTTTGTTTTGAATTCGTCCAACTTTTTAAGACGTTCCATTTCCTGATGTTCAAATTCCAGCTGCATTTTCATGTGCCAACGCCATTTTAAGTATCTGTAAACTCCAATTCCAGAAAATACTAGAAGAAAAGCATAGGTAAATAACGCCCAATTACTTAAATACCAAGGCTGCTTTATAGTGAATGAATAACTCGCTGCCTCTTCATTCCACATACCATCATAATTACTTGAAATAACTTTAAATGTATAATCTCCTGGAGGCAGATTGGTATAATGTGCCGTGTTTCTGTTTCCAGAATAAACCCAATCTTTATCGTGGTCAATCAATTGGTACTTGTAATGGTTTCTATCTGGTTGAGAAAAATGTAAACCAGAAAACGTGAAGGTCATGGTATTCTGATTTGAAGAAAAAGCTTCGTTTTGCTTTATGGGATGTGGTTTTGAAAAAACCTCTAAACCTGCTAAAATTGTTTTAGGCTTGACCTGATTGTAAGAAAGCTGATCAGGATTAAACCAGTTCAGCCCTTCAAGACCACCAAAGTACAAGGTACCATTCGCATCCTTAAAGTAAGCGCCTGTATTGAACTCATAAGCCTGTAACCCATCGTAGTTTTCATAATTAGTAAAACTAAAGTCCGATAAATCCAGTTTAGTGATTCCTCGGTTGGAGCTTAACCATAGGCCATTCTTTCCCTCTGGTAAAATACCGTAAACAACATTATTAGGAAGTCCCTCCAACATAGTGAGTTGTTGTACGGCTTTGGTTTTTGGGTTGTAACTTTTTATCCCATTACCGTTAGTTCCAACCCAAAGTAAGTTTCCACCAAAGTATAACGACTTAATCTTATCTTGAATTTGTGAAACAGGTTCTATATTCCCTGTATTGATATCAAGTTTAAACAGTCCTTCTTGATCTGTTCCTATCCACAAACTTGAAAAATGATCGTATTCTACAGTCCTGATATTATTTGTGGGAAGTATAGAGTTATTAGTGTTATATCTTGCTTCAACTCCTACTTTTTTATTGAACAATAACAATCCATTATTTCTAGTGCATAACCAAAGTCTATTACTATCCATAGCATAAATTTTCCAGATGGTAAACCCTTTAGTTTCTTCAAATGTGTTTATTTTCCCATGTGAATCCATGTACTGCAAACCTTGGTTTTGATGACCAATCCATAAGCCGTTTTCATCTTTTAGTAAAGACATAATTCTATCACCAGACAGATTACTGTTTTCACTGGTTATGGTTTTAAATTGCTGTGATTTTACATCAACTGACGTTAGCCCTTTTCCTGATGTTCCCAACCAAATTTTAGTATCAACAACCGAAATGGCTCTAATGACATCTACATGAATATCATGTGGCACTTGGTGACTGGTCAACACATTAAATTTTGCCAAATGCTCATCGTAATAACTTAAACCAGCACCATCTGTACCTAACCAAATAGTGCCCGTGAAATCTTCATATAAACTCAATACATCATTATAATGCAAGGCATAAGGGTTACTTTTATCAGCCAAAAAATGCTGAATGGTTTGGGTTTTGAAGTCTAATAGAAAAACGCCTTGACCATACGTTGCCACCCAAAGTTTCTTGTTTTTATCAATCAGCAAATCTTGAATAATAAGATCCGTTGGGAAAGGCTTTTCGTGAAATCCTTTAAACTGGGTGAATTCTTTTTCTGTTTTTGATTTTGTAAACAGCCCTTTACCGAAACTTCCCAAAAAAATGGTTTCATCCTGTAACAGTTCCAAGGCGCTAAAGTTTATAGCTTCCAAATCTGATACATTCTCTATGGAATAGTTGCCTTTTGTAACTTTTAGAACACCTTTTGAAGTAGCTGCAAACAAGGTGTTTTCGTAACTATTGAAATCATAGATATCTAAATTCTTATCACTACTCTTTAGTAGCTGAATAGTATCTTTTAAAGTTTTGTCTATCTTGTAAAGTCCATTTCCAAAGGTTCCAATATAGAAATCTCCATTGGGTAATTGGTGAATTTTACTGACGTCATTTGAAATACTTATTGGTTGAAATGAATCAGTTGCTTTGTTAAAGTATTCTAGTTTTCCTGAACTGGTAATAATCCATAACCCATCATGTCTGTCAACATATATTTTTCCAAGTTTGCTATATGTTGTTCGTGTTACGTCTTCAAATTGTTTAGGGTATGTTTTAAAGTTTCTGCCGTCATACTTATTGAGCCCATCTTGGGTTGCAAACCACATGTAACCTGTGCTGTCTTGAGCAATACTTACCACACTATTTTGTGAGAGACCATGAGCTACGGAAAGTTCTCTAAATGCAATTTGTTTGTCCATTTGTTGAGAAAACAAATGACTTGAAACCAAAAAAAATATAAATAATTTTAGATGTCTCATAAATTGCAATAACTAACCATAGGATAAGAATAATCCAATGGCTTTAAGATTAACAGCTACCTATTAGTGTTTTCAAATTAAAAAGGTCAACATGTATTATAGTATTTTTTGTTAATTTGTTTAGATAGAAAAAAAGTACCATCAAGTGTTAACCTTTCGCTCTTAAATTGAACTAATGGATAAAGAAGCATTACATGAACTTATACTTCAGATAAAAAATGGTGATTTGTCTGTACTTAAGGAAGTGTATTTGACGCATAGAAAACCGTTTTTAAAATTTGGAGAACGTTACAGTTTAGCTGAAGCCGATTTGTTAGACATCTATCAGGATAGTATCCTTGCTTTGTTTGACAACATAAAAAATGGCAAGATTGATTCTTTAGAGAGTTCGCTGAAAACATATATTTTTTCCATTGGTAAGTATATGATATTTAAAAAATTAAAGCGCCTTGACAAAGTTCAAGCTACTGCATTAGACATAGAACGATTAAAGTATTATACCGATGAAGTAAGCGATAATCAAGAGTTTGATAAAGAAGATATAGCACTTTACAAAGCCTGTTTTAACCAATTAGGAAAACAGTGTCAAGAATTATTACAGCTATTCTATTATAGAGGCTATACGCTTGAAGATATACAAAAGACTTTAAACTATGACAATTACAATGTAGTGAAAAGTCAAAAATCAAGATGTTTAAAGCACTTGAAAGAACTAATAAACAAAAGAAAACATGGACTCTGATAGATTAATTGCTAAATATTTTCTGAATCAGCTTTCAGCTGAAGAACAGAAAGAGTTTGATACGCTCATGAGTTCAAATCCTGAATTCAAGGAACAAGTAGCATTTGAAGCTAAAGTGAAGAAAAGTATTTTCCAGCAGGAACATGCTAACTTAAAGCAAGAACTACAAACTGTAGAAAGTTCTTTGCCAGTAAAACAAAACAAAGTCAAGTGGTACTTGATTGCTGCCTCAATTATACTTCTAGTTTCAATTGGGTTTTATTGGAAACAATATTCTTCAAGTCCTGAAACACTTTTTGCTGACTACTACACCACAGCAAGCAACACCTCACACCCAATTACAAGAACCCAAAACGATACTGATGAGTTGACAAAGGCTTTTGTAGCTTATGAAAGTGAAGCATATAATCAAGCTCAAAAACTTTTTAATAATCTTTATAAAACCTCAAATAATTCTGAATTATTGTTTTACGAAGGCATTTGCTATTTGGAAATTGAACAAACAGACAATGCCATTGAAACATTTTTAAAGCATCAAAATTTCAACGATAAACTTCTTGGAAAAAGCAAATGGTATCTAGCATTGGCATACTTGAAGAACAATAATCAGATTGAGGTGCAAAATATTCTAGAAAAAATCACTAGTTCTTCCTCAAATTATAACTTTGAAAAAGCAAAAGACTTACTTTCGGACCTTTAATTTTTTATAATAGACCAAAGCCATTGCCGGAAATACAACTATTAACAGCCATAAGAATCTATAATCTCTTTGTGACTTAAACGGTTTAGTATTCCCGGAAATTACAAATCCAGACCAGTAATAAGGATGTTTTAGTTCTTCATCAATATTGGAATCTAGATAATCTTTCTTTGCTAATTTTAAAGCTAAATCTTTTGGTTTGCCATCATTCAAGTATTTATAAAACGAAGTCATAAGCGTAGCTGTGGCTTTATCATCTACTTTCCACAAACTCATAACTGTACTTGGTATTCCTGCATAGGTGAATGCTTTAGATATACTCTGTATACCTTCGCCTTTTATGATATTACCAGTTCCTGTTTCACAAGCACTCAACACTGCTAAATCGGCCTTAATTTCAGCATTATATAGTGACCCAATTAATACACCGCTTTCTGCAAAATTCAATACTGATAACTCCGGAGTATCTTCATCAATAGTTGTATGTATACCAAAATGCAAGACATTGTGTGATTGCAGATGTTTTATTAAATCATCTCGGTTTTTAATGTAGTAATCTGTTGCTTGGGTATTTTCTTTAATACCATTGATTTCTCTATCAAGTTCTGGTAGAAACCCTTTCTGGTTTAAATTATTTTCTTTTTGTGCAACAAAAATTCCAACATCAAGATTTTTGCTACTGGTTTGCGTCTTTGTCTGCTCTAAATAGATTTTAAGACTACTTGAATAAGATAACACTCTTTTCGAATTGAAATAATCTGGAAACAACACCTCAAAAGGCAATAGATTGAGTAATCCAGAATGGATAATTACAATATGTTTCTTATCTGTTTTTATAATCGGATTAGCCAATTCTTTTAATAAATCTGGAATTGAAACTTCAGAATTAAACGTAGAAATGGTGTCTACAAAATTTTTCACCTCATATGTAAAGTTTTTACCAAGGTTTATTTTTTGTAAGTCTATTTGCCTGTTGGTAATGATAAAAACATATAAATCTTCTTGGGAAAGTATATATTTCACAACTGCTTCATCATATTGAAGCTGTTTTTTTAAGTCCTGTAAATTAAACACATTGCTAGAAGAATTGGCATATTGAATAAAATTATCATGAATATGCTTTTGATGCTTTCGTAATTGATTATTCAAATCGGTTAAATGAAGCTTTAAGGTATCTGTATTTTCAATCTGCGATTGTTTTTCTTCATAGATACGCTCTTGATAATAATTGACAAGAGACTTCAACTTTTCTTCTTCTAACAACAAGCTATCTGGAACATTAATTTTTACTTGATTACCATATAAGAATTTAGACCATTCCAGCTTGGAACTATTATTCTCGATAGCTTCAACAGTTGCTTCCAACAATTGTGTAGATGGTTTTAATAAGGCGCATTTAAGTAAACCTTCTTGAATCAATGCAAAACTTTGATACAAGTTGTCATTAAAGGCATCTCCTTTGTAAATACGGTCAAAGAAATTTGAAGAAAGCTTAAAAAGATTATTGGCAACTATTACAAATTCATCATTATTGGACACATCATACCAATCCAAATATTGGTTAGCTACTTCAAGAATGTTGTTGAGAATATCGAACGTGTAAAACTCATTTAAATCGTTAATCTCCAAACTAGCAAGACTGAATGAGAAATTTGGATTTTTTAACAAAAATGAAAAAGCAGTTTTAAACTGAATTTCCAATTGATCTTGAGTTAATGTTTCTTTTAACAAGAATGATTTTTTGAACAATAAATTTAACTTGTCGTGCTTTGTTAACTCTTCGTTTTTTAGAATTATTTCCATTAGCTCCAAAGCCTTTTCCTTCTTATTATGGGCGACATACAAATCAAATAATTCAATTTGGTATTGTAGTGGATTTATGTAATAACTCTCTTTGTATGTTTCTAGTAACAGTAAAGCATCATCAATTAGTTTTTCTGCTGTTTTAAATTCTACATTCGGAAGTTTTGCTTCAGTTAAATTTAAATTAGCTTTGCTTTCTATATTCCATCGATACTTGTCGATCGAATCTTTTAAAATCTCATGGGTTTCGGCAATAAAATACTTGGCTTTATCATAATCCTTGTGCTTTAGATACAGCTTTATATAGCTCTCGTTCATTAAAACTCTTTCTCTTTTGACTAAGGCAATTTTTTCAGTTTTTTTACGAGAATTGGCAACAGAATCAAAAAGCTCTTCTTTTTTATACAAATAACTTTCGGCCAGTTCTTTATTACCATAATTTATGTGCCAATTGACCAATTCACTATAAATCCTAAAAAGTTGAAAAAAAGCATCTTCTCCATCATATAAATTAACCCAATAATTTTCAGATTCCTCTAAAAGCTTAAACTCATCATTTTTTAAACCTAATTCTCTATAGTTTCTTATTATTCTATGATTATTAAGATAAACGTCCTTTAAGTTTTCAGGATGGTATTCTTTATATAATTTAAAGGAACGTTCGTAGTATTCGTTTGACTTTTCAGGATTATTTAATTTATTGTAAATAAATCCCAAGTCGTCTAAAATATAAAGTACTCCCATGTCGTGTTCAGGGAACGTATCCCGTAGAACTTTGTAATTTTTTTCAGCTTCAACTAATGCCTCTGGCCACTGCCCAGTGTAACCGAATTGATGATAAATTCTATTGAGAATAGCTTGCCTGAAGTATTGCTGTTTATCATGTTCTGTAACGATATCAGTTACTAACCGATAAGCCTCTTTAGAATTTGCAAGCCCTTCCAGTATATTTTTTCTACCACCTTTAGCCTCTAAAACACAGGATTTTGTATAATGCCATTTAGCTTTTAGGTAACTTTCATAGCGTGACGTATGGCCTGGTTCTTTAAGAGCTAAATTCCTATACTTTAAAGATTCTTCATACTCACCTTTTTTATCCAAAGAGTCAGCTATAAATGTGTTGGTTCGCAAAATACTTTCTTGCGAAAGAACAAGTATTGGGAATAGGCAAATAAATAACAACCTCAAGTAATTCATTGGTAGTTGGTTCGTTACTTAAAGTTATAAAAAAGATTTGACAACCTAATTACAGAACAGATATTATTGCCTTTACCATCTTATTGGCACGTTCCTTTACTTCTTCTTCCGTCCAAGATAATTTAATCAAGCAGGAAATGTTACGCCCAATATAATGATCTGATTGCTTGAAAGTTTTAGTTTCGAGATATTGTAAACCTTCTTTCACTTCGGCAGATAATGGATAAAGTGTTTTTAATTCCTTAAGGTGGTCCCACTTTCTAATATAGTGCCAGTTGTTATCGTAGTAATTCCAGCAGGCATCAATGCCGTTTTCTTTAAAAGCCTGAATAACCTTTCTAGACGTTTCCAAATCAGGTAAAAAGAAACTTAAGAACGAGTAACTTTCCTCACCTCCTTCAGGAACCCTTCTAAAAGTCACTTCGGGAATTTGAGATAAAGCTTCTCTTATTATTGCATAATTTTTCTTTTGAATAGCCACAAACTCATCCAGCCGTCTTAATTGTGCCAAACCAACAGCTGCATGCAATTCAGAAATTCTAAAGTTATATCCTAGAAACGGATGGGTTTCCGCACCACGGTCACTACCTATATGATCATGGCCATGATCGGAATAATGGTCAGCATGTCTGTAAAATTTTTCGTTATTAGTTAATACAGCGCCACCCTCACCTGCAGTAATTATTTTCACAAAATCGAGCGATAAGCACCCTAAATCACCAATACTGCCTAGCGGTTTCCCATTATATGTTGCGCCTGTAGCCTGTGAAGAATCTTCTATTAGTAATAAGTCATGCTCATGACAAATAGTTTGCAAAGTATTCAAATTGGCCATACTACCACACATATGCACTGGCATAATAGCTTTGGTTTTAGTTGTAATTGCTTCGGTGACAGCTTTGGGATCTAACGTGAGAGTATCATCTACATCAACCAAGATAGGAATAGCTCCCAACATCATAATGGCTTCAAAACTTGCCACAAAAGTAAACGTGGGCATAATCACCTCGTCTCCTGCTCCAATTCCTGCAGATGCTAAAGCCACAGATACTGCAGCTGTACCACTAGATACTAATTGCGCATGATTGACTTGTAGTTTTTCCTCAAGTGCTTGTTCTAACTCTTTAGCTTTCCAATGGCCATTTCGCATACCATCAAATCCATAGCGCATTAAAACACCATTATCCAACACGTCTTGCAATTCCTTTCGTTCTGTATTTCCAAATAATTCAAATCCTGGCATAATTATTTTTATAAAGTAATTATTGAATCTTTTATAGATCTTCTAACCTTTTTAAAATCTGCGAACATATCGTCATCTGCTCGATAGCCAATTGGCAGTAATAATACAGATTTTAAGCCTCGTTTCTTTAATCCGAGGACCTCATCATACTTTTCTGGATCAAATCCTTCCATTGGACACGAGTCAATACCTTCCAATGCGCAAACTGTTAAAATATTCCCCATAGCCAAATAAGCTTGATTGGTTGCCCAATCTTCAATATAATCTTGAGGCTTCTTCTCAAAATCTGAAATCAAAAAATCTTGAAATGGCTTCAATATACTTTTTGGAGTATCTCGAATAGTATGAACACGATTAAAATACTCCAAAACAAATTCTTCATCAATAGTTGTTTCAATACAAAATACCAATACATGGGATGCTTCAGCAATTTGCTTCTGATTCATTGTTGCTGAAATTAATTCAGTTTGTAATTTCTTATCACTAAACACTACCAATTTTATGGGTTGTAAACCATAGGATGTAGCAGTAAGATTAAAAGCTTCCTTTAAAACTGTTAGCTTTTCATCACTTACAATTTTTGTGGGATTAAATGCTTTTGTGGCATAACGCCAATTTAAATGTTTGATAACATTCATGCTTCTATTTTTGAATTAACAAAAATAACAATCCTGTTTTGGTTCAACTAATGGAATATAAAATTTGTACAAAAATTTCAGTCTTTTATTTGAAAGAAACGAAAAAGGGTTCTATATTTGCATCCGCATTTAGGGAATACCTAATGAGGCACTCAAGGAGAAATGGCAGAGTGGTCGAATGCGGCAGTCTTGAAAACTGTTGAGGGTCACACCTCCGGGGGTTCGAATCCCTCTTTCTCCGCAAAAAACCCGAAACATTTGTTTCGGGTTTTTGTTTTTAAGAATATCAAAAGATATCTTTTTAAATATTTGAACTTAAAAAACTAATCTGTTAATGTCTGAACGCTTTTTCAACGAGAAAAAGGGTGTTTTATAGGTTTTTTAATTTCTTGTTCCGTTATTGTACTACTTTAAAATTATTTTAAAAAGGGATTCATTCAACAACTCATGGAATCATTACACATTAGAACGCTATATAAGGATATTTTTAAGTCTTATTATAAGCCTTCATTAGAGGAACACATTCTTAAAATGATGGAATTGGATACATTCCTACCTTATAGTTCAACTTATTTTTGTGTGACCAACACCCAAGAACTAAGCTTTGAGTACATTAGTAAAAATATGCATGCCTGTTTGGGATTGGATCACGATGATTTAAAAGCCAAAGGTATGCGCTACTTTTGGAGTAGGATGCATCCTGAAGATATTAAAATATGGCTCAAAGCCATGAATCATCTTATGGATTTTACGCTTACCGAAATCCCCGAAAAACAGCGTAATCGGATGAGCTACACCTGGAACTACCGAATTAAAAATGCCAATGGTGTATATGTAAATGTGGTACAAAACACTACACCCCTAGAGTTTGATTCCGTTATGAAACCTGTAATAGGATTAGCCCATTATACAGTACTTCATGCCGATTTAAACCTTTCTATGCCAATAACAGCTACGGCCAAGTATTTAAATGACCAAAACGTTTATGAAACCAAATACTACAATAATTTTTCGCAAAAACTGTTGACAGATGGCTTGAGCAATCGGGAACGAGATATTATAAGATTGCTCGTGCAGAACCATTCAAGTAAAACAATTGCTAAAAAATTAGCTATTAGCTCTAATACGGTAGATACACATAGACGTAACATTTTGAAAAAACTACAGATTGCTTCAACTGGAGAACTTATTGGAATGTTAAAGGCGGGAAGAATGCCTTTGTAGCCTTCCTTTGCTCTAAATTATTCATTATATATAAGACATCAATACATTGTTTTCTAATGTAATTTCTGTAGAAGGCGAATGGCATAAAACCACTGTGTGTTTTCATCGAAAAAAAGCACGATTGCTCGAAATACTCAAATTGAGTATTGTTTAAAACTTGAATTTGTTTCAATTTTGTGTTGCTATTAATCAATTCTTTTTGGAAATTATATAAAGGCCTGCCTAGCATTATTAGTTTGATAAGTGCTAACGTAGGTCTTTATTGTTTTAAAAAACTTAATAAAGTATTTTTAATACTTAACAAAAATCCATTTGGCAACGTTATATTAAAGGATGTAAATTCTTTTCTGTCAATTGGAAAGGAAGTTGTAGTTAACTATTCTGTGTGTCAGTTAAAGCCAAAAAAGGGACGTCCAAATGGTTAGCTATTTTTTCTATTTTTTGTTCATTGAATAACTTTTCAAAGAACGAATGCTGGCGACTCACCATTGAAAACATATCTATTTCATTACTTTCTATGTATTTGACGACAGAAGTCAAAAAACTAGATTTAGACACATCAATCAAATGATGTGACGTGTTTTTAAAAAAATCATCCAGTTGTTGTTTAATGCGTTCCTGCTGTTGCGTGTAAGTACTATTTTCAGAAATATGCAACATATGGACTTCACAATTATAATGTTCAGAAAAGTTTACTAAAAACTTCAAATCATTCTTATGATAATTTCTGTTTAAATTCGTAGTAAATAGAATCTTCTGAATGGGTTTTATCTTACAGGATTCCGGTATAGCTAAAACGGGAATTTTAATGTTTTCTATAACACGCAACGTGTTACTGCCAAATATCTTCTTGATACTATTGGTAGCACCTTTTGTTCCCATAACTACCAATTCAATATCATTATTTTCGATACTTTGCTTAACAGCCCCAATAAAATTATCATAGTCAACTATTGGTGAAAAGATATGTAAAATATTATTATATTGATTTTTTAATCTTTCTATATCCTGTTCAAGCCTTTCCTTATCTTCGGCAATTATTTGAGAATATAATGAAGTAGATGGTTTCATGTTCATTAAATCATCTGAAATGAAACTAGAAGCCTTAACCACGTGCAGTATATAAAACCTACAAGGTTCATACTGAAACAGATTTATTGCAAAATCTATTGCATGATTGGCAGGCTTTGAGAAATCGGTAGTTATCAGAATATTTTTCATAGTCTATTTTATGTGTCTTAAAGATATTATATTATTTCGTTATTTAAACTGACAATTGTCATGTAGGTAAGAGTCCATCATTTTTTATTAGTAATATTTTATAATCATTTGTATTTTCGGCACAATAAATGTTCATAGATACGTTATCTAACAAATCTCATTAATTTATGCGCTACATCTTATTATTCATTTGCCTTATTTGTACTTCCGTTGGATTTTCACAAAATACGGCTGTTTCCTCTAATGAGAAATTAGTATTTACTGCTGCCTATAATATGTCTGGATTAATGACTGACCTAGCCGAGGTTACTATGGAAACCAGTCCTGTTAAAACTTCAAAAGCAACCTTGTTAAAATTAAAATGCACGGCAACAACATATAGCAAGTGGGATAGCTTTTTTAAAATTAGGGATTTGTACGAAAGTTATGTGAATATGAATTCCTTAACACCTTATTTACACAAACGGGATATTAATGAAGGTGGTTATTACAAATTCATGCAGTACAAGTTTAAACACAAAACCAATATTGCAGAGAGCACCAAACGTAAAAGAGCTAAAGTAGGTGGGTTTTATGAAGAAAATAAGAACCTTAAAATTGGAAGTAGCACGATAGACATTGTGACCACCATATACAAAATGCGAAATTTAGACCTATCTCAAGCTTCTACTAACAAAACCTATACATTTAATGTTCTTTTTGACAACCAAGAGTTTAAGGTTGTGGCTGTATACAAGGGAACCGAAACCATAAGCACGAAAATTGGTTCCAAAACCTGCCATAAACTGTCCATTTCAATAAACAACAGTCAAGTTTTGAGTGGCAGTAACGATAATTTAATTTGGCTAACTGCTGATGCCAATAAAATTCCTGTTTTTGCCAAGTTTAAGATTCCAGTAGGAAACGGTGAATTAAAAATCAAATCGGCCTCTGGTTTAAAAAATTAAGATATTATGAGAGTATTCTTTATAGTTATAACGTTACTTTCGGCAATCATAACGGTTGTCCTAGCAGTTTTACCATTATATAAATTAGCTTTTATTCCCGCAATTGCCTCATTAGTTTTTGGATTCATTGCTTTTTATCTATCCAACAAAAAACAATTGCCCAAACACAGTATAAAATTAGCTTTCTTACTAACCATTTTAGCATTGGGCCTAACGACTTATAAAAGTATCTTTAGCACGTCGGAAGTTGGAAATACCGAAGAGTTGGAACAAAAAGAAAAACAATCTGAAGAAGAGGCTATAGAAGAATTGGATGATTTGGAATTGGATGAATTAGAATTATAATTCTTTATTAAATACTTGATATTGTTTTATTAATAGCATTTTTTTTGTTTTATTTGAACGATAATTAGCTATTAATCAATGAAATCTCTCGTAATCATATCAGCTTTGACACTGGTGGGATCTTGTGCCACTACTCGTTATAGCACCAAAATCGAGAACCTAAAAGAGGGTATTCATTTAAACGATAGCACAACCGTAATGACCTACGCCAATAGCATAACAGCCAAGGAATTAAAGACTCTATTATACGATTTCACTTCTGAAGAATTTAATGGTCGCGCAACAGGCACTAAAGGACAAAAAAAAGCAGCTAATTTCATCAGAGACTATTATTTGGAACAGGGCATTGCCTCTCCTATTAGTGATTCGGTGTATTTCCAAAATATTCCTGCCGCTAGTCTACCTGAAGGAACGGGAGACTCCGAAAATGTATTAGCTTTCATTAAAGGTTCTGAAAAACCTGAAGAAGTTGTTATTATTTCTGCTCATCTTGATCATTTGGGTGTTGAGAACGGTGAAATTTTTCATGGAGCTGATGATGATGGTTCCGGCACCACAGCCATAATGGAAATGGCTGAAGCTTTTAAATTAGCAAGCGAAAACGGACATACACCCAAACGTAGTGTTCTGTTTCTCCATGTTACAGCAGAAGAAATTGGACTTCACGGATCAAGGTATTATACTGAACATCCAATATTTGATTTGGAAAAAACCATATCCAATTTGAATATTGACATGATTGGAAGAATTGACAGCAAACATCAAAATAATAGCAATTATCTTTATTTGATTGGATCTGATAGGATTAGTAAAGAGTTACATTTTATTTCGGAAAAAATAAATGATAAGTATTTCAACATTGATTTAGATTACACTTATAATGACGAGAATGACCGAAACAGATACTATTATCGGTCGGATCACTATAACTTTGCCAAACAAAATATCCCAGTAATATTCTACTTTAACGGTGAGCATGAAGACTATCATAGATATACCGATACACCAGATAAAATTGAGTTTCACTTATTAGAAAAACGAGCACGCCTTATTTTTGTAACGGCCTGGCATTTAGCCAATAAAGAAAGTGACTTGATTCACAACGTTAATTTGTAGCATCTTGCGCTTATAATATTTGTTAAAAAGTTCTTTATAAGCCTATGAAATACAGTGTTTTTTCGTAATATCGCAACAACTTTATCAACTCTTACTACAATGAGAAATTCCTTATTAATTTTAACCACTTCCCTATTTATACTAGGTTGTGGTTCTACTCAAGAAAAAACAGCGTCCAAAAGTAAAGTACCTGCCAACCCTGTTGATTATGCCAATAGCATTAGTTCTGATGAATTAAAAGAAATGCTTTACGTATATGCTTCAGATGAATTTGAAGGACGAAACACAGGTGACCCAGGACAAAAAAAAGCGGTTAATTATTTAAAGGAGCAATATATAAACATGGGCATTCCAGCCGCAAAATCGGATGGTGATTACTTTCAAAATGTACCATTGGAAATTATGGATGTTCCCAAAGTTGACCTTACTTTTAATAACAAACAGTTTAAGGCCGTTGATGACTTTGTATCGGTATCCGCCTCTAAAGACGGTGGTATATCAACCAATGAAATTATATATGCTGGTTATGGAATCCAGGATGACAACTATTCAGATTACAAGGATTTGAATATTAAGGGAAAAGTCGTTTTAATTAAAGCTGGTGAGCCTAAAAATGCTGATGGAAACTATTTAGTAAGTGGCACAACAGAATCGTCAAAATGGTCAAATTTTAGACAAGAATATGCTTCAAAACGTGATGTAGCCAAAGACCTTGGTGCAGCAGCTGTATTGCTATACCACCCTGACATCTATTCTATGGCAGCTAGCCGCTTTGGAAGGTCCAGTGGTCGCATGTCTTTAAAAGGTAATGCCGAGGATATGTATTATTTTTTAATCAACACCAGCCTAGCAAAAGCAATTCTTGAAGATATTGACACAAACAATACAAGCCAGACTATAGAAAAACAATTTGATTTGCAATATTTAAGTGCATCCAATGAGTTTTATTCTGAAAACGTAGCTGCTTTTATTAAAGGATCTGAAAAGCCTAATGAAGTTATTGTTATTTCAGCTCATTTAGATCATGAAGGTATCAAAAATGGAGAAATCTATAATGGTGCTGATGATGATGGCTCTGGAACCGTTTCTGTTTTAGAAATTGCAGATGCCTTTAGAACAGCTGAAAAAAATGGACACGGACCAAAGCGTTCTATATTGTTCCTTCATGTAACAGGTGAAGAAAAAGGTTTACTTGGTTCCAGATATTACACAGACATAGACCCTATTATTCCATTAGAAAATACGGTTGCTGATTTAAACATCGATATGATTGGCCGTGTAGATCCAAAACATGAGGAAGCCGGAGATGATAACTACCTATACTTAATTGGCAGTGATAAATTAAGTACTGAATTGCACAACATTTCTGAAGAAATCAACAAAAAGTACATCAATATGAATTTTGATTATACTTACAATGATGACAACGATCCGAATCGTTTTTACTACCGTTCAGATCATTATAATTTTGCCAAAAATAACATTCCTGTTATTTTCTATTTCAACGGAACCCATGCAGATTACCATAAACCATCGGACACACCAGATAAAATCCGTTACGACCTGTTAGAAAACCGTACGCGTTTAATTTTTTATACCGCTTGGGAATTAGCCAATAGAGCTGATAGAATTGTTGTAGATAAAGCAACAGAATAAAAAAGACAACATATCTCAATAAACAAAAGAAGCCTTTCAGAAATCTGAAAGGCTTTTATTTTGGGTGGAAGATCGGTCTCGAACCGACGACCTCCTGAACCACAATCAGGCGCTCTAACCAACTGAGCTACAACCACCATTTTAAATTGGACTGCAAATGTAAATTATTTCCTTTTTTTTACAAAGCGTTTATCAAATATTATTTTAAATCAAACAAACTATTCACGGCCGGATAGCGTTCAACAGTGAAGCCCTCTCCATGCTCTGTATTGATTAAACGACCTAAATCCCTGGCTCTGTATTCAATACTCTCCGTAAAGTTCTTGCTAGAAATAGGTGTTTCTGGTTCTTCACTATTTTCATCATAAAACTGGGTTTTATAAGCCAGAACGGCATTAACCTTTTTTTGAATAAATCCAGAGACATCAACAACCACATCAGGCACTAAATTTTTCCACTGAATATAATGATACACAGCTGTAGGACGCCAAGGCTCTTGATAACCATCGTAGTCTTCACATTTGGTGTCTATTTTAAGCAAACCGCTCAAAAAACAAGCATCACTCACCAACCTACTGCCCTTTCCATGATCAATATGCCTGTCATCAACAGCATTACATAAGACAATTTCAGGTTTGTATTTTCGTATCATTTTTATCAACTCTATTTGATGCTCTTTATCATTGACAAAAAAACCGTCAGCAAACTCCATATTATCCCTAACAGATACACCCAAAATATTTGCAGCCTGTTCAGATTCTTTATCTCTGGTTTCAGCTGTTCCTCTAGTACCTAACTCACCTCGTGTTAAATCAATAATACCTACTTTTTTTCCGTTGGCTACTTCCTTTGCTATGGTTGCGCCGCATCCCAATTCAACATCATCTGGGTGCGCACCAATGGCCAATATGTCTAATTTCATCTTATTACTTTATAAATATACTTGTGATTTTTCTTTGGTTTTTTGAATAGCTTGTTCGATATCTTGTATCAAATCATTTTTAGATTCAATACCCACTGAAAAACGAATTAATTGGTCACTAATACCTATTTTATCACGCTCTTCTTGGGTTAATAGTGCATGTGATGTGAGATGCGGTGATAGTACCGTACTCTCGACGCCGGCTAAACTCATTGAGGATTTAATCAATTTCAGCTTCTTTTGAAATACGCTGGCGTCAAGACCTTCTTCTAATTCAAAAGATAGCATACCTCCAAATCCTTTCATTTGCTTTTTAGCCAAATCATGTTCTGGATGTGATTTCAAACCAGGATAATTCACTTGTTTAACATCTGGATGTTTGTATAAGTACTTGGCCAAGCGTTTAGCATTTCTATTTTGGGCTTTAACTCGCAATCCCAGAGTTTTTATACTTCTTTCCAACATCCAAACAGTCATATCACTCAAACTGCCTCCCAAATTTTTAGCAACATCCCAAATAGCATCCATATGCTTTTGTGAACCCATTAAGGCTCCTGCCAAAATATCACTATGGCCACCTAAATATTTGGTCGCCGAATGCATTACTATATCAATTCCATAATCAATAGGATTTTGGTTTACAGGACTAGCAAAGGTATTATCTATGGTTGTTATGATGTTTTTGGATTTTGCCAGTTGCGCTACACCTTCAATATCCGTTATTGTTAATAATGGATTGGATGGTGTTTCAATATGAATAAGCTTGGTGTTGGGCTTAATAGCTATTTCAAAATCAGAAACAGAATAACCGTTTGTAAAGGTATAGTCTATTCCCATTTTGGGCAACTGCTCCTTAATGAAGTTACTGGCGCCACCATATAACGTGTTTTGAACAACTAAATGATCACCCGCTTTTAAAAAAGTAAGGAACATAGCATTAATAGCTGCCATTCCAGAGCCAAAAATCAAGGCCGCTTCGGCATGCTCCAAAGCTGCTAACTTTTTAGATAAAAATTCCTGATTAGGCGTATTGAAATACCTTGGATATCTTTTAACATCAACATCATCAAATTGATAGGAGGTTGACAGATAAATGGGAGAAACAGCTCCTTTAAATTGTTCGTCCTTTACCTCACCAACATGGGTACAGATCGTATTTAAACCTAACTTATTCTTTGTCATGAATTTTGATTATTAAAGCCCAACTAAATTACGAATTATGTTTAGACTTTAACCATCTTCCAACTTCCTTTTTTAAACCAAATCATACCAATTACGGCAATAAGAACTTCCGCAATGGTTATGGCCAAAAAAACACCCATGGGTCCAAAGTCCAATGAAACTGCCATGATATAAGCAAAAGGCAATTGAAACAACCAAAAGCAAACAAAGTTTATATAGGTTGGTGTTTTAGTATCACCTGCACCATTAAAGGCGTTGATAATAACCATACCATAGCCGTAAAAAATATACCCTGCTGCCATAACACGCAAACACAAACTACCGTATTTAACTACTTCTGGGGTCGTATTAAACCAAGATATTATTTGAGGCGCAAATATTAAATACCCTATGGAAACCAATCCCATAAACCAAGCATTATATTTTCCTGTTTTCCAAACCGATTGCTCTGCCCTATCGGGTTTTTGGGCACCCAGATTTTGTCCAACCAATGTCGCTGCCGCATTGCTCATACCCCAAGCAGGCATCAATGTAAACATCATGACGCGTATTGCAATAGTATATCCAGCCAAGACTTCACTACCGAATTCGCTCATAATACGCATTAAAAATACCCAGCTAGAAGTACCAATTAAGAATTGACCTATACCTCCCAAGGAAACCTTAATGAGATTTAGCATAACCTGAAGTTGTAATGTTAAATCTTTCAATCCGATTTTAATTTTACTATAGCCATAAAATAAAATACCCAATTGGAACAACACAGCCGTTCCCCTTCCTATGGTCGTAGCAATGGCTGCTCCCTCTACACCAAAAGCTGGTACGGGACCAAAACCAAAAATAAAGATAGGGTCCAAAATAATATTCAAACCATTGGAAAGCACCAAAGTCCACATGGCTACTGAAGCGTTACCAGCACCTCTAAAAATAGCATTGATAAGGAACAACAACATAATGGTAATGTTACCGCCTATTAAAACTTGGGTATAACCGTAGCCTTCGGCAATCAAATCAGGTTCTGCTCCCATCAGCGATAAGAGCTCCTTCGGATATAAAATACCTACTGCACTAACAAGGGAAGCCACAATAATACCTAAAAAAATAACCTGCACAGCTGCTTTTGATGCACCTGCAATATCCTTTTCTCCCACGCGTCTTGCTACTACTGCCGTTGCAGCCATACTCAATCCTATGGCAATGGCATAAACCAACGTTATCACCGATTCGGTTAAGCCAATAGTAGCTACCGCATTAACACTGACTTGCGATACATACATAATGTCAACCAGTGCAAATATAGATTCCATAAGCATTTCAAGTATCATGGGTATGGATAACATGAATACAGCTCTACGGATACTACCTGAAGTAAATTCCTGTTCCTTACCGGAAACAGCAATCTTAAAATATTTAAAAAATTGTTTTATTGAAATTTTTTGTTGCATTTTGAAATTGTTTAATATAAATAGTCATCAAGTCAAAAGAGTGACTTGAAAATAAGGGTCGTTTTGTTTACGACAGTATCTCCGAAAGGTTATATTAAACAATCATAGGCGGAACAAATATGGTAATTTAATTATAAAATTCAAAAAAAGAATGGTCTATTTAACCTGCTAAATAGCGCGTTCAAAAATACGGAAATTGGATTTCTCATTGATTTTCAATATCTTTACAGTTATGACCACAGCAGACAAACAAGAAAGTACCGTATTTTTAAAAGAATCTTTAAGCTATTTAGAAAATTTAGGTTACGACAACATCAAGGCAGATGTTGATGGCTATGAAACACCAAAATCGTATCACAAAAAAGGTAGTGACATTACCATAACGCCTGATATTGTTGCCGAAAAAGCTGGCAGAAAACACTATTTTGAGATTAGTTTAAAATCTGAAGAACCTATTCTGTTAAAATCAAAATGGCGTTTTTTAGATGTGCTAACCAGAATGAAAGACCACAAATTTAGAATCATCACCCGTCGCGGACACTACAAGTTCACCCAAGACATGTTGGATGATCTAAATTTAGACAAGAATCCTATCAAGTTATAGTTTATCAGACTTCGATTTTAAAAGCCTATTCTGTTCTTCCATTAAATCGGACAGTTTAGTGAGCAGTTCTATGTCTTTTGGTGTAGCAACCGTTTTATTTTTAGCATCATGGGATTTTTCGCGCAAACGGTTCATAAACTTAACAACAATAAAAACCGTAAAACCAATAATCAAAAAATCTAATAAGGCTTCTCCAAAAGCACCATAACCAATTGCTACCTCATCGGTAACAACAACACCTGAATTGTCCAAAACAGCATCTTTTAGAATAATACGTCTATCCTGAAAGTTAACGCCATCTGTCATTAATGATAAAGGTGGTAAAAATACTTTCTTGACCAAGACATCTATAACCTTATTAAATGAGGCACCAATGATGATACCAATGGCCATATCCATCATGTTACCCTTTACGGCAAATTCTTTAAACTCTTGTAAAAATTTCATACAATCTATTTTATAGAGCACAAATATATCAGTTTCAATAAAAAACACATCTTGTAAAAATTTAAAGTAGGAAATTTAAAAAATTAAACTATTTTTATAAGGCTATTAATCAACACTTTATAATTATGAGAATCAAACATGCCTTTAAGTATGCCTCTTTATTACTTTTATTATTCGCAACCTTAAACAGCTGTTCTTCAGGAGACGATAATGGAGGGACATCTGGCGATATCGATTATTATGTCCGCTACGAAATCAATGGAACTCTTATTGAATTTTTATTTAATGGAAACAACCATATTGATAATGCTTTTGGGTATTTTAACCTCATTGACTCCGGAAACAACCTTGCATCAATAGGCGCAGGTAGACATGAAATTGGGAATGACGAAGGACTTCTATTATCCATTAGAAACCCTAGTGAGATTCAAACAAATACGACCTATTCAAATTATGTGTCGACTACTACAACCCAACCAGATGCTTTATTATTCACTTATTTAGATACTGGAGGGACTTCCTTTGGCACTTTTAATGAAGATGATTTAACGAACTTATATCCAGCCGCTGTAGCTAACGCAAAAATTCTTTTTACTGAAGTGACTACAACATATATGAAAGGGACTTTTTCAGGGAGGTTCTATAATTCTAACGATAATTATATAGAAATAACTAATGGTGAATTTAAAGTGATTCGCTCTGATATATAACCATAAAAAGAAAAACTATGAAATCTGATAACTATTTAAAAACCATACTAACTATCATAGCTATTAATTTAACATTTGCTACATTAAAAGATGTGAGTATAATTCCAAAAGCGCATGCTAATTCGATAAGTGAACTTAAAAACAATGTCACTATCCCAGTAAATGATGATGGTTCCATAAACGTTAAAATATTACCATCTGAAACTATTAATGTTAACCTTACGCAAATTAATGGTCATCAAGTACCTACAACAACAAAATATTATATGGATGGCACAGTATATTATCCTATGATTGTAGCTAACGCTAATTAACTCAAAAATTAATAGAAATAGTAAAAGCGTGCAACTACACCTCCACTATTTTTTATAGTATTTAATGTATTTGCGATAAGCAAGCAGTCCAAGTACGGCCACGATACCAAACGCTATAGCAATAAATTTCACACTAACTATCTGGTCGCCACTGGCGTAACTATGTAATCCAGCCAAGTAGAAATTCACACCAAAATAGGTCATCATAATACTTGAGAATGCAATAATGGAAGCTAGATTAAACCCAAATCGACCTCGTAAGCCAGGCACCAAACGCATATGGATAACAAACGCATAAATCATAATACTAATCAAGGCCCAAGTTTCTTTAGGATCCCAACCCCAATAGCGACCCCAGCTTTCATTGGCCCACATACCTCCTAAAAAGTTTCCAATAGTAAGCATCACCAATCCAACGGTTAAAGCCATTTCATTAATAATGGTTAACTCCTGTATGTGAAGTTGCAATCGTTTGTAATTGTCTTTGTTGGCAAAAATCATGAGTAGTAATACCACCACACCCAAAATCATACCTAGTGTAAAAGGTCCGTAACTAGCCACAATTACGGCAACGTGAATCATGAGCCAGTAACTATCCAAAACAGGTTGTAGATTGGCAATAGCTGGATCCATCCAGTTCCAGTGTGCTACCATTAATATCATTGAGGTAACAAATGCTGTGGAAGCTATGGTTAAATCACTTTTACGACCAAACACCAAACCAAAAAACATAGTTGCCCAAGCCACATAAATCATGGATTCGTAAGCATCACTCCATGGCGCGTGACCTGAAATATACCAACGCGCAATGAGTCCAAGCGTATGAAGAACAAACAAGAAATGAATCACATATTTAAACTTCACAAACTTGTTTATAGTCTTGTTGTTATACTTAAAAATCTGAACGATTAGAATCACAAACAGAATAGTAGCTGCATATAAATACCAACTAAACAACTTCTTAAAAATATCGTACTTATTGTAGGCTATTTCAGTTTTTACTTTCTTTTCAGAAAGCATCACCTCGCTGCCATATTTGTTTTGGGTTTTGGTGAAGGATTCCAATATCTCATTAACCTGGGTATAGTCTCCTGATTTTTTAGCCATATTCAACGTCATCAAATAGGCACTGAATCCGTTATTGATGAAATTACCATAAAGCGAATCTTTTATCTGTTCGCGATAACCATCACGACGAAACTCAATCGAAGAAATCCATTTGTTGTTTTCATCATCTGGAATTGGGAAAATACGCAACGCATAACCGTCAATGGTATTATACAACAAATTAACACGCTGGTCAGTTTCTTTGAATTCCTTTTGAAAACCATTAGGTATTTGCGCTTTGTAAGCCTCTTCCAAATAAGGCGCTAACTTGTAATTCCCTTCAGGGGTAAAAAAGTCAACTAGAGCTACATATTTTTGGTCTTTTTCTACACCTATCAAACTCCTGATAGAATCTCCTTTTTTTGGTTTTAAGTAGATAATAGGGACATTATACCATAACAACGGACTTTCCTGTATAGATAAAAACACTTGATTAGCGTCAAAATCTTCATAGGTATCATGCTTACTCAATTTACGTAACATTTCTGAAGCAAATGTGTTGACTGGCATCATACGACCACCAACATCTTGAATAACCAAATGCCCAAATTTATCAGCATGATCCTTTGGCGTAATATTGGCTTTTAAAATGGAATCAATTTGCGTTTTGGAAGGTCTGCCATGGTCATGCCCATCATCGGCTGTATGCTGCTGCTGTGCAAAGCCTTGCAATGCTAATGCTATAAAAAGCACAGACAAGGTCTTGGCTTTTTTATCTTTCACTTTTTCAAGTAAACGTTTCAGATCGGCAAAACGGGAGTTTTTATCAAACAATATCGCCAATAGCCCCAAATACAATAGAAAATAACCAATATATGTAGTCCAAGTACCCAGCATATCATGATTTACAGAAAGCTTGGTGCCTTTTTCATCAGGATCAAAACCTGACTGAAAGAAACGATAGCCTCTATGATCCAGAATATTATTCATAAAAATACGATAATTAAAATCGCCTTGTTCCTTATCCAAAACGGTTACCTCACTGGCAAATGCAGAGTAGCTCTTGTCGGTTCCAGGATATTTATCGGCTATAAAGTCGTTTAGCTTGACACTAAAAGGTAATTCCAATATTTTTGAACCATACTTTACGGCAATATCCAAACCGCCAACTGTAACGACTTCAAAAGGCTTACTATAACCCTGTCCACCCAAAAGTCTTACACGTTCCGTTTCGCCGTTTGAAGTTATTTTTAAAACAAGCCCATCTTCATCGCCTTTTAACAGTTGTGATTTCTTAACAATATCAAAGGTTCCCTTTATCACTGGTTTCGGAAATACCATTTGCATGTTACCAATAATATAACGCGAACGTAGCATTAAAGGCTGAATACTATCCTTAACCAATTTACCCGTTTGACCGGTTGCCATGGTCATATACTCACCTTCAAATGGCGATTGAATGGTTAGAGAACCATCTTCATAAGTTAGGTTAACAGCACCTTCAACTTCTTTATTCAATGAAAACAATACATTATGAAGACTTTGTACTTCACCTACTTTTAAAAAGTGATTGTGTGGAGCACCACCACCTGCTTCAACAATCTTTAAATATGCTTCACCATCGTCATTGGGAACAATATCTTTTTCGGCACTAGCAATGAACTTTTCCAATTCAAACACCACAAGTTGGCCATTATAATCTTCAGTAATTTGGAAACTATTAGTCAAACGTGGTGAAAAATCCACTTCCTCTTCAACTATTTTACGTTGTGGTAAACCATCAACCATATAATCACCATCAATATAAGCCGTGATATATGTTTTTAGTGATAAAAACGTGTTTTCGGTTTCGCCCTCACGAATGGCCATCATACCTTCAAAACTAACATATCGCGTTATGCCTGCTCCAACAATAATCAGGATAAAGGATAAATGTAAAATCAAGGTCGCCCACTGCTCTTTACGCCACAGACGATATTTTTTGATATTCCCCAAGAAATTAACCACAAATAGTAACATAATGGCTTCAAACCACCAGGTGTTATAAATTAAATTTCGCGTATAGGGTGTTGGCGATGTTTCCTGCCCTGCATCCATAAAAGTTCCAATAGCCATAGCTGCAGCAAAGGCAATAAATAAAATGGATGTCAAACGGGTAGAAAAAAGAATTTTGGAGAGTTTATTAAGCATAGTATGAGACTCTAAAATTGGGTCGTGCAAATTTAAGGCTTTTTGTTTAGTTAAAGGTCATTAAGCTACTCGAAATGTTTGTTAAAATTCAACTGATTATTGCCTTGCCTCAAATATTTTTAAATACAAAAAAGTACCCATTTTTCTGGCCCTACGTTTAGCATTATCGGCTACCGCCCCTTCAAAAAGTTCGTCAATGGTTTGATACCACAAATTAAGCCATATCCCAAAATGAAGATCAGTGATTTGATGGTTGTTGTTTTTGTCAACCTGTACATGAACTTCCAAAGGATTCCCATAATACTTTTCAGGTAACTTTCTTGTCATAAACAGACTGGTTTCCCAGAATGTGGTCAGCCTTTCAATATGTGCATCCCAATCAGAAATAATTGGCAAAAAGAAAGACCCTAAAAGCTGATCTTGTTTCACTTTATCATAAAAAGATGACACCAATACGTGTACATCACTACGGGTTTCAATATCTTTTTTACTCATGTCCCTACAAAGATACAGCTTGTTACTTTTATATCATGCCATACTTACTTATTTTAGCGTTATGATTAGAGTCTGTCTTTTAGGAGCTGGTAACGTAGCAACACATCTTTTTAACGCTTTCCAAAATACCAAAAGTATCAACTTGGTTCAGTGGTACAACAGGGATATAAAAAAGATATCCACTTTTAAGAACACCGTTGACATAACTGATGATATTTCCAAATTATCGGAAGCCGATATTTACATTATTGCTGTAAGCGACGATGTGATTCCGGAAGTTTCTACAGCACTACCCTTTGAGAACAGACTGGTTGTCCACACTTCAGGCAGCGTCAATGTGCATAGTCTGGACAAAAAGAACAGACGCGGAGTGTTCTACCCATTGCAAACATTTTCAAAAGATGTTCCGGTAAACTTCGCCAATGTTCCCATTTGCATTGAAGCCCTTGATAAAACGGACCTCAAACCACTAGCGCAATTAGCAGAAGCTATTGGAAGTCCTTGGTACAAAATAAGCACCGAACAGCGCCAAACGCTTCATCTAGCAGCGGTGTTTGTGAACAATTTCACCAATCAGTTATACCGAATAGCTCATGAAATAAGCGATGCCAAAAATATTAATTTCGATATTTTAAAGCCCTTAATAACCGAAACAGCCAAAAAAGTGCAAGAGGTTTCACCTTATATGGCACAAACGGGCCCAGCAAAACGCAATGACAAGAAAACTATAAAGAAACACCTCAAGCTTCTTGAAAACGAAAACCACAAAGCTATTTATGAACTCCTCACGGAATCTATAAAAAAAACGCATGGTGTCTCATCACGACCAAGAACTAAAACTGACAAAAGGAAATAAGAAAACATGGA
This sequence comes from Bacteroidia bacterium, assembly GCA_030425285.1. Taxonomy (GTDB): domain Bacteria; phylum Bacteroidota; class Bacteroidia; order Flavobacteriales; family Flavobacteriaceae; genus Hanstruepera. Next base: position 45,482 of record JAUIAY010000012.1, on the reverse strand, counting down.
AGACAAAAGTTATAAAGAATACCTCAAGCATATTACCACCTTCATTTTTGATATTGATGGCGTATTAACCGACGGTACAGTCATGGTTACCACATCAGGAGACATGCTGCGCAATATGAACATAAAAGATGGCTATGCATTAAAAACGGCAGTTGATAAAGGGTATAACATCTGTGTTATTTCCGGGGGTTCTAATGAAGGTGTTCGAGTACGATTAAATGGTTTGGGTATCACCGATGTGTTTTTGGGCACGCATAATAAAATTGAACAGTTAAATACTTATACTGAATCCAAAGGCATCGATTTAAAAAATGTGCTCTACATGGGAGACGATATCCCAGATTTACCCGTTATGAAAATGGTAGGGCTACCCACATGTCCGCAAGATGCTGTTCCAGAAATTAAGGCCATTTCAAAATATGTATCGCATAAAAATGGCGGAAAAGGTGCCGCACGCGATGTTATTGAACAAGTGCTTAAGGTGCAAGATAAGTGGCTGGATAGTTTTGATGCCAAATACGATTAACTCATTATTTCATTGTCTCATTAACCTTTAACTCATTGAATATCCTAAACCTCATCCGCTGGAAAAACCTCTTAATGATTGCCTTGGTGCAATTCCTTATTAAATATGCCTTACTGATTCCATTCGGTATAGATATCACGCTCAATTGGTTTGGGTTTTCCCTATTGGTATTGGCAACATTAAGCATTGCTGCTGCTGGGAACATCATTAATGACATTTATGATGTAGAAACCGATTTAATAAATAAACCCAACAAAGTGATTGTTGGAAAAAGTATTTCCGAAAAAACAGCCTATACGCTATTCATAGTATTCAATGTAATTGGTGTTTTAGTAGGGTTTTATCTATCACACCTAGTTGGCAGAAGCGGATTCTTTGCCCTTTTTGTAATAATATCAGCGCTCTTATATATCTATGCCAGTTACCTGAAACAAATGATGCTGATTGGTAATTTGGTTATCTCCGCATTGGTTGCTATGAGTCTGATATTGGTGGGATTATTTGAGTTGTTGCCAGCTATCACAACTCAAAATCAGGAAACCCAATTAACATTCTTCAAAATCATTTTTGATTATGCAGTATTTGCCTTTTTACTCAATCTGGTTCGCGAGCTCATTAAAGACATTCAGGATATTGATGGCGATCACAAAGCGGGTATGAATACCTTACCCATAGCTATTGGGCGTGAACGCGCAACTAAACTCGCATTTGGCGTTGCCCTTATCCCATTATGCTTGGTGATATATTATGTGGTCACCTACCTTTACAAACAATCTTTGGTTGTTCTCTATTTTTTAATTTTCATTGTGGCTCCACTAATCTATTTGATTATTAAATTATATACTGCTGAAACCAAACAGGATTTTAAAAAATTAAGTAACCTATCCAAGGTTATCATGCTTTTTGGTATGCTCTCGCTGTTACTCTATAAATTTGTACTTTTAGATTAATGTTACAGCAAGCACTAAAAGACTACCACATCATTCTAGCTTCTGGCTCACCCAGAAGACAACAATTCTTTAAGGATTTAGGTATCGATTTCGAAGTGCGCTTAAAACCTCTCAAAGAGGAATACCCACATAGATTAAAACATTTCGAAATCAGCGATTATTTAGCCCAATTAAAAGCCCTTCCGTTTAAAGAAGAGTTACAAGCAAATGATATATTGATAACTAGTGACACCATCGTGTGGCACAACAATGAAGCATTGGGCAAACCAAAATCCCATGAACATGCCATCAACATGATAAAATCATTGAGTGGCGTAACCCACGAAGTCATTACATCAGTTTGCTTTACAACCCAACAAATTCAAAAGACAGTAAACGCCACTACCAAAGTAACTTTTAAAAATATAACAGATTCAGAAGTAGACTATTACATAGAAACATGTAAACCTTTTGATAAAGCGGGTGCTTACGGTATTCAAGAGTGGATAGGACAAATAGGCATCACAAAAATTGAGGGCTCCTATTTCAATGTCGTTGGCCTTCCCACGCATTTGGTCTACAAAACATTGCTTAACCTCGTTTCTTAAATCCTCACCCGTCTTCCGGCATACATTAGTGTTATGTCTTCCATCTTCTGTCATCTGTCATCTGTCATCTGTCATCTGTCATCTGAAAAGGCAAAAAAAAATATAAACACATATACATTTCTACACTATCTTTACAAATAAAACCAAGAACAACTTTCATGTTTTTAGAAACCTACCAATCAGAATTAATCATCAGTACCTTTCTACTTATTTTACTATTTATTATTCGTGCCATTGCACACACATTAATAAAGAAACTAGGTAGAAAATCAGGTATCAATGATGCACGTATTCAACTAATCTGTCGTTATACAACAGTCACTATTTTCTCTATATGGCTATTATTGGAAGCCTTTATATTCGGAGCCGAATTTAAAGATTTAGCTCTCGTATTTTCATCGGTGTTTGCTATTATGGGCATTGCCCTCTTTGCAATTTGGTCCATCTTAAGCAATATCACGTCAGGGGTGATTATGTTTTTTTCATTCCCTTACAAAGTAGGTGACAAAATACAAATTCACGATAAAGATTTTCCAGTCGAAGCCATCATCGAAGACATTCGCGCTTTTCACCTTCACTTAAGACTTGATAATGGCGACTTGGTTACCTATCCCAACAACCTCATCCTCCAAAAGGCGGTTACCTTGGTAGAAAAAGACGCCATTGATGATGGCCCAGATGCTATTTAGAAAATTTTGTCGTAAATTTCTACTCTATGGGAAAAAAGAGAACAACCAAATACAAAAAACACATTGGGCAAGTCCCAGGAGCTATCATTTATACTGGTGAAAAAACAGAACAAAAATTATTTATTGAGTCTTTTGACTATACCGAAACGACTATCAATGAACAGGAACTCACTAACATTGAAGATGTTTTTAGCTACAAAAGCACTGAATCCACAACATGGATCAATATCAACGGACTGAATTACATTGACGAGATTGAAAAAATAGGAAACCACTATGATTTACACCCACTGATTCTTGAAGATATTGTAAACACCTCCCAGCGACCTAAAATTGATGAATATGAGGATTATATTTTCATCATCCTCAAAATGCTTTACTATGATAAAGACGAAAACATAGTTTCAGAACAAGTAAGTATGGTACTGGGCGACAATTATGTACTTACTTTCCAGGAAGCTGAAGGCGATGTTTTTGATACCGTTCGTGACCGTTTGCGCCAGTCCAAAGGCCGTATACGTAATCTAGGTTCAGACTACTTGTTGTATGCGCTCATTGATGCCGTTGTAGACCACTACTACATTGTCAATGAAACCATGGGTAACAAAGTAGAGGATTTGGAAGACCTGCTTTTCGAAGGGATCATAAAAGAACATCTTAACAAGCAGGTACTCGATCTCAAAAAAGAACTGCTTAAAGTCCGTAGGGTTATTTTTCCGCTTCGCGAAATCATCAGTCGTATAGAAAAAAGCGACCACAAACTCATTAAAAAGAAAACCATTCAGTTCTACCGCGATATCTATGACCATATCATCCAACTATCCGATACCATTGACATCTACCGCGAAATGATATTCAGCTTAATGGATATGTACATGACCTCCATAAGCAACAAAATGAATGAGGTCATGAAAGTATTGACCATCATGGCAACCATCTTTATTCCACTCACATTTATAGCAGGCATCTACGGTATGAATTTCGACCACATGCCAGAACTACACTATGAATACAGTTACTACATCCTTTGGGCCGTTATGGTCATCGTCTTTTTGGCTATGCTCTATTATTTTAAACGCAAGAAGTGGCTTTAGAGTTATTGTTTCGTTAAAGAAACTTTAAAACCCAACCCTTCCCTACATTACTTTATTATATTTGGCTCTAGCTAACCACGTTATTATGCTAAAAAGAATACAAGTCACATTTATTTGCCTGTTAATTTCCTTAAGCGCACTAGCGCAACAACCCCAAAAACCTAATGCTTCAGAAATATATGAATCCATTAAAAAGCTAAACTTTTTAGGGTCTGTTCTCTATGTGGCCGCACATCCCGATGATGAAAACACACGGCTCATCTCCTATATGGCCAATGAAGTTAAAGCCAGAACAGCTTATCTATCGCTCACACGTGGTGATGGTGGTCAAAACCTCATAGGCCTTGAAATACGAGAACTGCTAGGTGTTATTAGAACCCAGGAACTCTTAACGGCAAGACAAATTGATGGTGGTGAGCAACGTTTCACACGTGCCAATGATTTTGGATACTCCAAACATCCAGACGAAACTCTCGAGATTTGGAATAAAGACGAAGTCTTAAGCGATGTCGTTTTGGCTATCAGACAATTTCAACCAGATATCATCATCAACCGTTTTGATCATAGAACACCGGGTAGCACACATGGGCATCATACCAGTTCAGCTATGTTGAGTGTTGAAGCCTTTGATCTGGCAGCCAGTAAAACAGCATTTCCCAATACCTTGGAGGAAGCTGATGTTTGGCAACCCAAACGTATATTTTTCAACACCTCATGGTGGTTTTACGGTAGTCAGGAAAACTTTGAAAAGGCCGATAAGTCCAATTTAATCGGTTTCGATATAGGTGTCTATTATCCGTCTTCGGGTTTGAGCAACACCGAAATAGCGGCCTTAAGCCGCAGCCAACACAAGTCACAGGGATTTGGTAATACAGGAACCCGTGGCTCCCAAATGGAATACATCGAATTGATAAAAGGCAATATGCCTTCTGACAAAAACAACCTCTTTGAAGGTATCGATACCAGTTGGAACCGTGTCAAAGGTGGTCAGGCCATTGGCAATATCTTAAAGGATGTTGAAGCCAATTTCGACTTCAAGAACCCGTCTGCTTCTGTTCCTAAATTGGTAGAGGCCTACACCATGATTCAACGATTGGAAGATGAACACTGGAAAACCATAAAGACTAAAGAGATTAAAAACATTATAGCGGCTTGTGCTGGTCTGTACTTGGAAGCCGCTGCCGAAACCAACCAAGCTACTTTAAACGATAAAATCAATGTAACAATTGAAGCCATCAACCGAAGCAATCTTCCAATGACTCTGGCTTCCTATAACAATCCAAACGGACTTCATGTTAACAAGGGCATAACCCTAACTAACAACAACAAGATATCCCTTGATGAATCCTTTACGGTAGCATCATCTTCAGGAGAAGAAATCGTTACCACTCCCTATTGGTTAACCGAAAAGGGAACGTTGGGCATGTATAAAGTATCTGATAAATCCCTCATCGGAAAACCGGAAACCCCAGACTTTTTTAATGTGGTTTTCAATGTCACTATTGATGGTATAACCATACCGTTTACAAGACCTATAGTTTATAAAACCAATGATCCCGTAAAAGGCGAAGTCTACAAACCCTTTGAAGTCATTCCAGAAGCAACGATTAAAATTGCTGAAAAAGTCATCATTTTCAATACGGATGCCGAAAAAGAAATCCCAGTTATAGTAAGAGCTGGCCATGATAATCTGCAAGCAACCGTTACACTTTCCGTGCCGAACAATTGGAATGTAATCCCTAAAGGTCAAGAAATCAATATTACCAATAAAGGCGAAGAACAAACGGTAATTTTTAAAGTAATGCCACCTAAAAGCCAGTCTGAAGGATTGATTACGCCGATGGTAACAGTAGGTGCCCAAACATATTCTGATGAACTTATTGAATTAGATTATGAGCACATTCCCTTCCAAACAGTTTTGATGCCTAGCGAAAGTAAAATTGTACGGTTGGACATCAAAAAAACAGGCGAAAACATCGCTTACATTGCTGGTGCTGGCGATGTAGTTCCTGAAAGCTTGGAACAAATTGGCTATCAAGTTATAACATTAGCACCTTCTGAAATAACAGTAGAAAACTTAAGCCGCTTTGATGCCGTGGTTGTTGGTATACGTGCGTACAACACGGTAGAAGACTTGAAGTTTAAACAAGATATCCTTTTTGATTTTGTAGAAAAAGGTGGCAACATGATTGTGCAATATAACACCAGTCGCGGATTAAAAATAGACAACCTAGCACCTTACAAATTAGAGTTATCACGTGACCGTGTAACCGATGAATTTGCAGAGGTCAAATTTTTAGAGCCTAATCACACTTTACTAAACTATCCCAACAAAATTACCCAAGAGGATTTTGAAGGCTGGACACAGGAAAGAGGACTGTATTTCCCGGATAAATGGGGCAAGGAATTCACTCCAATACTGTCCATGCATGATAAAGGGGAATCACAAAAGAAGGGAAGCCTATTAGTGGCTCAATATGGTAAAGGCTATTACATCTACACCGGATTGAGTTTCTTCAGAGAATTTCCTGCCGGTGTTTCTGGTGCTTATCGCCTTTTTGCAAATATGCTATCCATTGGAAAAGGAACCATACAAAACGATCAAAAGCTAAAAAACTAACCCATGAATGAATCCAGCTATAAGTGGAAAAAGATGTACACCCTAGTTCTAGGAGCTAATGTGGTGTATTGGATTGTATTCTATTTAATAATGCAAGCCTTCTAATATGGAAACTTTAGACTGGATTATTTTATCACTAACCCTTCTGGCAATTGTTGCTTACGGAACCTACCAAACCCGAGGCAGCAAAAATGTTCAGGATTATTTAAAGGGTGGCAACACCTCAAAATGGTGGACCATTGGCCTTTCGGTTATGGCTACTCAAGCCAGTGCCATTACGTTTTTGTCAACGCCTGGTCAAGCATTTAATGATGGAATGGGTTTTGTCCAGTTTTACTTCGGATTGCCTATTGCCATGGTCGTCATTTGTATGGTATTTATACCGCTCTATCATAAATTGAAAGTTTATACAGCTTATGAGTTTTTGGAAAATCGTTTCGATTTAAAAACACGAACACTCACTGCCATCTTATTCTTAATTCAACGAGGCTTGGCTGCAGGTATTACCATCTTTGCGCCTGCCATTATACTGTCGGTTGTGCTTGGTTGGAATTTGCTATTGCTGAATATCATTATTGGTGTTTTGGTTATTATTTACACGGTTTCTGGTGGTACCAAAGCTGTCAATGTTACTCAAAAGCATCAAATGGTGGTCATTTTCACAGGAATGATCATTGCTTTCATTCTCATTGTCAACAAACTGCCTGAAAATATTACATTCAGTAATGCTTTAGACATAGCTGGTGCCAGTGGTAAAATGGATATCTTGGATTTCTCTTTTGATTTGAACAATCGTTACACCTTTTGGAGCGGCATCATTGGTGGCACATTCTTAATGCTTTCCTACTTTGGTACGGATCAAAGTCAGGTTCAGCGTTACCTTTCGGGTAAATCGGTTAAGGAAATGCAATTAGGTCTGCTCTTTAACGGACTCTTTAAAGTGCCTATGCAATTTTTTATTTTGTTGGTAGGTGTCATGGTATTCGTTTTTTATCAGTTCAATAAAGCACCGCTTAATTTTAATCCGGTTGCTTCAGAAATTGTTCTAGATACAGAATATGCTAGTGAATATCAAAAATTACAAGTAGAACAAGATGCCCTTTTTGAAACCAAACAACTACTCATTGAAGACTTCATATCCAACAAAAATGAATCTACTATAGTTGAAGTTGCTCTGGCCAATTCTAAAAATGATAGTATTCGCAAACGTGCACAGTCCTTAATTGACAAAGCCGGCGAAGTTAAACAGGTTAAGGTTGAAAGCAATGACAAAGATTATGTATTCATCCATTTTATACTGAATAATTTACCACGCGGACTTATTGGATTACTTCTGGCGGTTATCTTAAGTGCAGCCATGTCAAGTACCTCTAGCGAACTAAATGCTTTGGCCTCGACAACCACAATAGATTTATACAAACGAAACACGCCTGAAAAAAGCGAAACAGAAATAGTAAAAGCTTCCAGATGGTTTACATTAGCCTGGGGTGTATTAGCCATTCTGGTTGCTTGCGTGGCCAATCTAGCCGAAAACTTGATTCAATTAGTAAATATTATAGGCTCTATTTTCTATGGCAATGTATTAGGTATTTTCTTGTTGGCCTTCTTTTTTAAATACATAAAAGGTCATGCAGTCTTTATAGCTGCTCTCATTACACAAGTATTAGTAATCATGTTATTCTTTTTAAACGAATACGAATATATCAATCTACCATTCCTGTGGTTGAATTTTGTTGGTTGTGCAATAGTTATTATTATTGCCCATTTACTACAACCTATTACCAAAAAGCTGGCCTAGTTCATACTATTCCTTTACTAAAAAACTGATATTCAAAACACTTTTATGTAAACAATTTGTTACTTTTTATAAATTTTATTTGTCTATATGTAAAGTTTGTTTTACATTTGGTCTATCAATTTAAAAAATCGAACAGTTATGAACACAAATTATTTATTACCAAATAAATTTAAGCTACTAGGCTGGTTACTTTTTAGCGTAGGTTTACTTGCGGGTATCGTCCTTTATGCCATTGGCTATGATGGCGAACTCATGGTGACCAAGGTTTTTTCTATTTACAGTGATCCTTTTTTAGGTGATGCCGGTTTCTTCAAAATCGTTGAAAATGGCATTGCTGATGAATTGGTCTTTATTTGTATTATCATCGGTGGTTTGCTAGTTGGCTTCACTAAAGAAAAAGTTGAAGATGAATACATATACAAACTACGAACAGAATCGTTGGTTTGGGCTATTATATTCAACTATGTGTTACTACTACTTACAATCGTTTTTGTATATGATATGACTTTTTTCAATGTGCTGATATTTAATGTCTTTACTCCTTTGCTCTTTTTTATTTTTAGATTCAATTTTATAAAGTTTAAATCTGCTGGTCATGAAGAATAATTTAAAAGTAGAAAGAGCCATTCACAACCTAACACAAGCCGATTTAGCAGATCGAATTGGCGTAAGCAGACAGACCATAAACGCTATGGAAAAAAATAAATATGTCCCTTCAACTGTTCTGGCCTTAAAGATTTCCAGACTGTTTAAAAAATCTGTTGAGGATATTTTCTTTCTTGAAGATACGGATTAAAAAAAGCGACCAAATGGTCGCTTTTTTTATTAGGTTTTGAAATTATTAATTAGAACCCCATTCTTTTATAGATTCCTCATTAAATTTCACATACTGGTCATTACCTGCTTCTTTAGCTGCTGCCAATGATTTTTTGGCTAATGCAATAGCACCTTCTGTGTCACCAGATTTAGCATAGATTAGAGATTGTTGACGCAACTGCCAAAAAGCAGGCTCATCGGTCATAGACATTGATTTGTCAATCCATTCTTTAGCTTGTTTCACATCTTTGCCTTCTTGCAAATAATAAACTGCAGATGCAAAATAGTCTTGAGCTGTTGGCGTACCATTCAAAGCATCATTAATAGATGCCAATACCTTGTCGTCTGTAGGAACTTCAAACGGAATGGCCAAATAGGTCTTTTCCCAAATAAGTTCTAACGTAGCACTAGAATTACTTATATTGTTAATGTCAATAGTAAATGTTTCTATGGAAAAAGGAATTTCCATTGCCTTAACTTTGACGATTGCAGCCACTTTACTGTCATCCCACTCTTTAGGCGTACCCCAATTATTAGTATCTGAATAAAAATAAACCTCCCAAAGGGATTCCCCAGGTTTTGTAAAAATAGCATACGATCCCGCCTTTAATTTATAACCACTAATGACTACAGGATCACTAAATGTAATTATGGTATTTTTATTGGCACCTGTTCGCCACATTTTATCATAGGCTTCAAGGCCTCCAAATATTTTCCTTCCCTTAACACCAGGACGAGAATATTCAACGGTAACATCAGTCAATCCAACCTTTTGTTCCAACTTGCATAAGGGACTAGGTTGAGGCGTTACAACCTGTGCATTCATAGTGAATGAAAAGGCTAATAGTAAAGTAAAAAATAAAAGTTTTTTCATATGATTAGTATTAATTAATTATTGTAAAATTAGTAATTAGCAAAAATAGGAATGTTAAGATAATTATAAATGAATGTATTTATTATTTATCATCCCAATCGAATTTATTATACACACTTCTAATCAATTTAGAAAAATTCTCTAAATGATTTATATACTGTTCCGTAGTTAAAAGGTCTTTTACTTCATTATTCATTTTGTCTGTAAGATCATCAAATTTAGCATGAATCTCTTCACTTGAATAATTCTTATCTGTGTCATTCAGGCGCGTCATATCATAAATTCGTGAAAAGACTATAGCGTCATACTCTTCCCTAACTTCATCAGACAACCCCATTTCATTTACCCTGTCATATAGCCAACGTCCCATTCTAGCACGTTCTTTAACAGTATAAACGGTATCAACTTTAGCAGCATCACGCCTAATTTGTTTTTGTGATTTACCGTTCTGACCATTTACAGAAAATACTCCAAATAAAAATAGAAACAATAAAGTATATATACCTTTTTTCATTTAACAATAGTTATAAGCTAAATATACAACATATACATTGATTTTTTACTCTTTATCATAATAAAGAATTTACCAATTCTGTCATAAATTAATTATATTGAGATCCTTCTTTAAAATGTTAATTTAGAATTATATTAGGGCTTTAAGGAAATATCCAATTACTTATATTAAGCTATATGCTCTTAAAAATTAAAAAACTAAATGAAAGATAATCTTGAAAATACACCTGAAACAATTGAAAAGGCCTTGGAATTTGAACAGCGTAAAATGAAATCGCTCTCCACCAGTGATCGTATTGAAATTTCTAGGGAGGCCAAACAATTGATTTTAGATCTAAACCAAATATACAAACAGAAAAAAGATGCTAAAATTATGGATTTAATGAAGCGCTTAACGGCAATTAAACAAAAAGTGGAAAAACGCCTTAAAGGAAAACCCTTAACAGCATAGCCATTCATCTTATGAAATATTTAATAACAGCCTTTATGATGCTCAACATATTTAACAAATCAGTAGCGCAAAATGCACCAATTACTTCTATCTATAATATTCAAATTAATAGTTTGGAAGGTGTTCCAATAGCATTATCCGATTATAAAGGAAAATATTTACTTTTTGTAAACGTAGCCTCCGAATGTGGCTTTACTGGACAATATGAAGATTTACAAAAACTGTACGACACTTATCAAGACAACTTAATGATTATCGGTGTGCCCTGCAATCAGTTTGGTAGTCAAGAACCAGGTTCAGCCAATGAAATCAAAGCCTTTTGCGAGAAAAACTATGGCGTCACCTTTCTCATGACCGAAAAAGTGGATGTTAAAGGTGACAATCAACATCCACTCTACAAGTGGCTAACCCATAAAGAACAGAATGGTCAATCGAGTTCCTCTGTTAAATGGAATTTCCAAAAATATTTGGTTGGAAAAAATGGTGAACTTATAGATTACTATTATTCTATTACCAAACCCTTAAGCTCCAAAATCACTAAACACATACAATGAGTTTTGTGAAGCGGATCGTTTTTTTTCTAATCATCAATTTCGGAAGTCTCGCTTTGGGAAGTTGGTTGATGAATAATGGTCCACAATCAGATTGGTATAATAACTTAATTAAGGCTCCTTGGACACCAGCTGGATGGGTTTTTGGTATAGCTTGGACTATAATTATGATTTGCTTTTCTATCTATCTTGCCAAACTGTTCGAAAATGAAGATTCGCGATTTTTGAGAACGTTATTTTCCTTTCAAGTGTTTCTGAATATTATTTGGAATTTTATTTTCTTTAATCAACGTCAGATAGGGTTAGGCCTAATAACAATTGTGCTTCTGACTCTAGTGATTTTTTATTTCTTTTTCAAGTACAGAATGGATGAAATTAAGATGTATAGATTCTTACTACTTCCATATATACTATGGTTACTTATAGCAACCTCATTAAATGGTTATATTTTTCTAAATAACTAATGAAAATTTATAAACTACATAAGAAGCAAAAGTTACCCATAACAGTTAACCAAGCTTGGGATTTCCTATCTGATGCTAAAAACCTAAAAGTTATCACCCCAGATTATATGGGATTTAATATCCTTTCAGGAGCCGACAGACCCATGTATGCCGGACAAATCATTCAATACATTGTGACCCCTATATTGGGAATCAAAACAAAATGGGTGACCGAAATCACGCATGTCAAAGACAAACAGTATTTTGTAGATGAACAGCGTTTCGGGCCTTATTCACTTTGGCATCACAAACACTTCATTAAAGAGGTTCAAGGGGGTGTTGAAATGGAAGATATTATTGACTACAAAATTCCAATGGGTATTATCGGACAGTTGGTTCATCCTATTTTAGTGAAACCTAAATTAGAAGAAATTTTTGAATATAGACAAAACAAATTAACGGAACTTTTTGGAACTCTATAATTATGAATGAACCCTTGTCTATTTTTTGGTTTCGCAGAGATTTAAGATTGGATGACAATCATGGTTTTATGCAAGCTCTTAAATGTGATAATCCCGTTATGCCTATTTTCATTTTTGATGAGGAAATTTTGGATAAACTGCCTCCTAATGATGCTAGAGTAACATTCATTCACAACACGCTTCAAGGTATGCGTGATTCCCTTCTGGAAAATCATGGAAGTAGTATTGCCATATTCTATGGAAAACCATTAGCAATATTCAAAAGCTTGACAACTGATTATAATATTAAATCTGTTTACACCAATCATGATTACGAGCCTTACGCTATTAAACGTGACAAGGAAGTTAAAGAGTTTTTAAATAATCAAGGCATTAACTTTAAAACTTTTAAAGACCAAGTCATTTTCGAAAAAGATGAGATTGTTAAAAGTGATGGTGATCCATATATGGTTTACACACCCTATATGAAAACCTGGAAAAGCATATTTAAATCAGAAAATCTTACTACTTATGATACTAGTAAGTATTTAAAAAATGTCGTGACTCATTCCAGATTGCCAAATTTGTCGCTATCCGATATTGGATTTGAAAAATCCAATCAATCTATTGCTGAATGCCAAGTCACTCCAAAAATTATTCAAGAATATGAAGACAAACGCAATTTCCCGGCTCAAGATGCTACCTCTCATTTAGGTCCTCATTTACGATTTGGTACGGTTAGCATTCGAAGAATGGTTAAAAAGGCCATTTCCGAAAAAAACGAAGTCTTTTGGCAAGAACTCATTTGGCGAGAGTTTTTTATGCAAATATTATGGCACTACCCTAGAACGGTAAGTGAAAGCTTTAAACCCAAATATGATAGAATCGAATGGCGTAACAATGAAACGGAATTTAAAGCTTGGTGTGATGGTCAAACAGGATATCCGTTGGTTGATGCAGGTATGCGCGAGTTAAACGAAACCGGCTATATGCACAATCGTGTTAGAATGCTTGTTGGTTCGTTTTTGTGTAAGCATTTATTGATTGATTGGCGTTGGGGCGAAGCCTATTTCGCCGAAAAATTGCATGATTATGAAATGGCAAGCAACATAGGTAACTGGCAATGGGTTGCTGGTTGCGGTGTTGATGCAGCTCCCTATTTTAGGATATTCAACCCAACGACCCAAATTGAAAAGTTTGACAAAGATCATCAATACATCAAGAAATGGGTGCCTGAATATCAAGAACTCACTTATCCACAACCCATAGTAGACCACAAAGAAGCTAGAGAGCGCTGCTTAAAGACTTACAAACAAGCAGTTAGTTAGATTTTTTAAATTTTTCGTTTATCTTTACGCATCTAACTTTTTACATCATGAACAAAAAACTACTTTTTCTTTTGGGACTTTTCCCAATGATTACAATTGCCCAAGTTTCATTCACAAATTCGAACTCCCTACTTGTAAATGCTTCATTAACTAGTGGCTGTGCTATTGGTGTTAGTGATATGAATGGAGACGGCCTAGACGACCTTATTCGTTTGGATAATGCCAGAAACCTACAAATCGAATACCAAACACCTGGAGGCGGAAATTTTACACAATATATTTTTGGGAGTGTTGGTGGTTCCCAATGGGGAATGGCTATAGCCGATGTTGATGAAAATGGTTATAACGACATTTTAACTGGTGGTGCTTACAATGGTTTAAAACTAATTAAAGCGAACAGTGACGGAACATCCTACACCTCGTCAACATTAACATCTTCCATCTTTGTCCAAAATTTAAATTTTGCTGACATAGACAATAACGGCACCATAGATATTTTCGCTTGTCATGATGATGACACATCCAAAGCATTCAGTAATGATGGTTTAGGAAACATGACCGAAAATAATGGCTTAATAAATGCTGTGGCAACAAATTCTGGTGGTAATTCTGGAAATTATGGAAGTATTTGGATAGACTATGACAATGATAATGATTTAGATTTATATATCTCTAAATGTCGTTTAGGTGTTAATAATCCTAACGATGGAAGACGCGTAAACCTACTTTTTGAAAATGACGGCAACAACAACTATACTGATGTTGCGCAATCTGTTGGATTGGCGCCTCTAGGGCAATCATGGTCTGCTAATTTTGAAGACATTGATAATGATGGCGATTTGGATTGTGTACTCATTAACCATGATATTACAAGTATGATTTTTGAAAATGATGGAACTGGTAATTTTACTAATATCACAGCTTCTTCAGGAATTGCCTCTACTTTGTCCGGTTTAGGATCTGGAGGCATTCAAGTTGTCATGGAAGATTTTAATAACGATACATTTATTGATATCCTTATTACTGCTCGTAGTGATAGTCATCGATTATTTTTAAATGATGGTGACAAAACATTCACAGAAGCATCTAATGCTTTTACCCTGCCTTCTGGTCCTAACAGAATACAAAGTGCAGCTGTTGGCGACTTAAACAATGATGGGTTTATTGATGTAGTAGCTGGTTTTGCCACAGGCTACAATGGCCCTTCCAATAATCCTGATGTGCTTTATCTAAATAATGGCAATACCAATAATTGGAGTGAAATTAGATTGGTTGGTGATGTCAGTAATATTAATGGTATTGGTGCCCGAATAGAAATTCAGGGAGCTTGGGGAACACAAATTCGAGAAGTACGCTCTGGTGATAGCTATGGAATAATGAATTCCCTCATGACGCATTTTGGATTGGGAACAGCAACAGGTATTGATGCCGTTATCGTACATTGGCCATCAGGAAGTGTCGATACAATTTTAAACCCGAATATTAATGAAGTATTGGTTATTGAAGAAGGTGAAACATTATCAACGGAATCGTTTGGTAGTCAAACTATCCATATTGCACCAAATCCTACGAATGATATCTTAAATATTGAAACTACAAATAATGAAAATTTCAGCTATGCAATATATGATTTGTCAGGTAAACAGGTTCAGACAGAAACAGTTTTACCTGCTTCCAATCAAATTAATATAAACCACTTAAGCAATGGGATATATATTATACATTTGACTTCTCAAAATTCCAAAACCACTCATAAGATTATTAAAGAATAACCCAAACATACAATCTCTCAAAAGTCGCCAAAAGCGGCTTTTTGTTTTTTTAACCCATTCGTAATCAAATTATAACATTTCTTTAGATAGCCCACATTGATTTTTTTAATAGCTTTAATCAGTAACTTAAAAATCCATTAGATATGAATACTAAAGAAGTAGCTAATAAGTGGTGGTCTATGTGCCAAGAAGGCAAAAACCTAGACTGCATCAACGAACTATATGCTGACAATGTCATTAGCAAGGAAATGCCTGGAATGCCTGACGAAGTCATTACCGGAAAACAAAACGTGTGGAACAAAAGCAAGGAATGGTTGGATAGTGTGGAAGACTTCCATGCAACTAGCATCAGTGAACCTGTGGTAGCAGGCAACTTTTTTACATCAAAAATGGAATTTGACTGCACGTTTAAAGAACGTGGCAGACAGCAAATGGAAGAGGTTTGCGTGTACGAAGTCAAGGATGGCGAGATTACGAGTGAACAATATTTCTACAGTATGGAATAAAAACCTATGTGAAAAATACAGGAAATAAAAAAGCTTCGAAAATTCGAAGCTTTTTTGTTATTCTTTTATACGTTCAATTTTGGCTCCTATAGCCCGCAAACGTTCATCGATATTCTCATAACCTCTGTCAATCTGCTCAATATTGTGAATCACAGAAGTGCCTTTAGCGGAAAGCGCAGCAATCAATAAAGAAACACCAGCACGAATATCTGGAGATGTCATAGTAGTCGCTTTTAATGTCGACTTAAAATCATGCCCAATAACCGTAGCACGATGTGGATCGCATAAAATAATCTTGGCGCCCATATCAATCAACTTATCCACGAAGAACAAACGACTCTCAAACATTTTTTGATGCACCAATACACTACCTCTAGCTTGGGTAGCCACTACCAAAATAATACTCAATAAATCGGGCGTAAAACCTGGCCAAGGTGCATCGGAAACCGTTAGTATGGAACCGTCAATATAATTCTGTATCTCATAGCCGTCAACATGCGCTGGAATATGAATATCGTCGCCTTGCCTTTCTACAGTAATTCCCAGTTTTCTGAATACATTGGGAATTTGACCTAAATCATCCCAACTCACATTGGTAATGGTCAGCTCACTTCTGGTCATGGCTGCCAGACCTATCCAACTGCCTATTTCAATCATATCAGGCAACATAGTATGTTCTGTACCTCCCAAAGTATCAACACCTTCAATTATCAACATGTTGGAACCAATACCTTGAATGTTGGCTCCCATTCTGTTTAGCATCTTACACAATTGCTGTAAATACGGTTCACAGGCTGCGTTGTAAATGGTTGTCTTACCTTCGGCCAAAACCGCTGCCATTACAATATTGGCTGTTCCTGTAACCGAAGCTTCATCCAAAAGCATATAGGTACCTACCAACTTATCGGCTTCAACACCATAAAAATAATCCTCACGGTTATAGCGAAATTTAGCGCCTAGATTAATAAAGCCTTCAAAGTGCGTATCTAAACGCCTTCTTCCTATTTTATCGCCACCAGGTTTTGGAATATAGCCTTTTCCAAAGCGCGCCAATAACGGACCAACAATCATAATAGATCCTCTTAAGCCTCGTCCATCTTCCTTAAATGCTTCCGATTCCAGATACTTCAAATTCACCTCATCGGCTTGAAAGGAATAAGAATTAGCCCCTAGTTTTTCAATTTTGACACCTAGTTTCTTTAATAATTCTATCAGTTTATTGACATCAACTATGTCAGGAATATTATGAATAGTAACTTTTTCTGGAGTTAAAAGCACCGCGCATAAAATTTGAAGTGCTTCGTTTTTGGCGCCTTGAGGCTGAATCTTACCCTTTAATTGGTGACCGCCTTCAATTTTAAATATTCCCATGAAGTTTAATAGCGTTTTCTATTTCTACTCTTTTTGTGGTGTCCTTTTTTGGAGTTTGAACTGAACTTTTTCTTGTTACGCATTAAGCTGCTGGCATCTGTCAAGTCCTCATCAGCATTCAGTAAATTTATCTTTCCTCCTGATAATTCACGAAGATGCTCAAAAATCACATCGTCCTCAACCGTGTCCTTGTTCCAGTTCAAAAAGCACTTTTTCATGTGGTTAGCTATGGTATACACCAAAGCTTCCTTCATCTCGCCTTCCTCCCAGGTATTGGCAACATCAATCATAGTCTTGATATTATTACCATAGAAACGGTACTTCGGGTGGTTCTGAGGATATGTTAAAGGTTCCGGGCGTTCAGCCAAGACATCCTTCGATGGTTTTTCGAAAGGTGAATCGGCATCCAACTCAAAGTTGGACATAATAAACAACTGATCCCAAAGCTTATGCTGAAAATCAGGCACATCGCGCAAGTGCGGTTGTAAATTACCCATAACCGAAATAATGGCACGTGCCAACTTATTACGTTCTTCCTTTGATTCTCTGGTCTTGGCATAATTGATCATTTTCTGCAAATGCCTGCCGTACTCGGGAATAATCAAATGTTCACGTTCTGAATTGTATTCTAAATGTTCTATCAAAATAAAAATGTGTAGATGTTAACGTTTTGCAAGAAGTCTCATGCTTGCGCAAAGTACAAAAAAAATCTAAAGACTAATAACGCCTTCAACCTTTTCTGCCACTTCTTTATATTTTGCAATGACGTCCTCTGGCGTTTCCATCATAACGTTAATGGAAACACTGGTATACTTGCCGTTTTTAGATTCAGTGGTATTAATAACTGCTCCCATATTGTCAAACAACGATTCTATATCGTTAATACCTGTTGAGTCCGATTTTACGATAAATTTATATAGATATTCCGATGGCCAAGTTGCCGTATCGTATAACTGTCCTTTAAGCTTTTCATAAAAAGCATCGGGATTCTGATTCTCTTCCATAGTAATTAAATTAAACCACAAAGATACAGTTTCCATTCATTTTTTAGTTTGCTTTTTAATTACGATTTTTACAACCAAAATCAAGTGACCTTGAAAGCAAAAAAAATAGTCATTACAGGTGGACCCGGAACTGGAAAAACCTCCATTATTAACGAATTAATACGATTGGGACACACCTGTTTAGAGGAAATATCCCGTGAGGTTACCCTTAAGGCTAGACAGGAAGGTATTGAACAGTTGTTCTTGACGCAACCACTTTTGTTTAGTGAGTTGCTCCTAAAAGGTCGTGAAAAACAATTCCATGAAGCCCTCAATCTGGATTCAGAGGTTATTTTTTTTGACAGAGGCTTACCGGATGTTATTGCTTATATGGATTATATTGGGGACACCTATCCAGAGTCCTTTGTAAAAAGCTGCCAAAACCATTTATATGACATGGTGTTCGTATTGGAACCTTGGCAGGAAATTTTTGTAAGCGACAATGAACGCTATGAAAATTTTGAGCAGGCAGTCAAGATACATCATCATTTATTAAATACCTACGAGAGCTTTAATTACAAGCTTATGGATGTTCCTTTTGATAGCGTTGAAAATAGAGCGCAACATATCCTTAATACAATAAACGACCTCTAATGGATCAGCCCATCAATATATTGGAAACATATTGGGGGTTCACATCATTCAGACCACTTCAGGAAGAGATTATACAGGCGGTTCTGGAAAATGAGGACACCTTTGCCCTACTCCCTACCGGTGGTGGCAAATCCCTATGCTTTCAAATTCCGGCGCTTGTTAGAGGTGGTATTTGCATTGTGGTGTCACCCTTGGTAGCCTTGATGAAAAACCAGGTACAAGGCCTCACCGAAAAAGGCATAAAGGCCATGGCATTAACCAGTGGTATTTCATATGAAGAATTGGACACCAAACTCGACAACTGCATTTATGGCAATTATAAATTCCTATATCTATCACCCGAACGCCTGCAACAGGAGATTGTTCAGGAACGAATCAGGCAAATGCCTGTTAACCTTATAGCCGTAGATGAGGCACATTGTATCTCGCAATGGGGCCATGATTTCAGACCAGCTTATAGAAATATTGCCAAACTACGCGAATACCACCCACAGGTGAATTGTATCGCTCTTACGGCTTCTGCTACGCCTGTCGTGGTAAAAGACATTGTTAGTGAACTGGATTTTATCTCACCCAAAATATTTCAGCAGTCATTCAGTAGGGATAACTTGGCATATATGACTTTTGATACCGAAGACAAACGGTATGAAATATTACGCATCCTTAAAAAGAATCCAGAACCTTCTATTATTTATGCCCGAAATAGAAAATTGACCATTGAGTTAAGCAGTTATTTAAACAACAACGGCATAACGGCGGACTATTTTCATGGCGGACTTTCCAACACCGAAAAAACAACCGCCTTGGAAAACTGGCTTAATGAAAGCAATCGGGTTATGGTTGCCACCAATGCCTTTGGTATGGGAATTGATAAACCCAATGTTAAAACCGTTATACATTTCAATTTACCAGATAGTTTAGAAAGTTATTTCCAGGAAGCCGGAAGAGCCGGAAGAAATGGTCAAAAGGCATTTGCTGTCATACTCAAGGGCAAGCAAGACGACCTGCATTTAAAAAATCAGTTTTTAAGTGCACTTCCAACAGTAAGCTTTATTAAAACCGTTTATCGTAAACTATGCAGTTACTTCCAAATACCTTATGGTGAAGGACAGCAAATAACCCACAATTTCAACTTCAACCTGTTCTGCAAGACCTATGGTTTTGAAAGCCCTATGACCTATAACGCCTTGCAAGCTCTGGACAGAAGTAGCATTATCAGTTTGACTCAACAATACAAAAACCAAACCCAATTGCAGTTCATTGTAGCTAACGATCCCCTATTCGCTTATCTGGATACTTATCCAGAGTTGGGACTGCTTGTGAAATCCATTTTACGAACCTATGGCGGCGTCTTTGAACATGAAACCCCTATCAACACCTTACGCATTTCGGAAAAGGCTGGCATAACCGAAGACCAATTGGAAGATAGCTTGCGCAAACTGGAAAAAGACGAAATCATTTCGCTAAAACTATCCCGAACAGATGCCCAAATTACGTTTATTGAGCCAAGGGAAGACGATAAAACCATTAACCGCATTGCACAAACCATTGAACAGCAAAACCAATTAAGAACCAAACAGATTCAAACTGTTTTAGACTATGTAGGTAATCAAACAACCTGTAAAAGTGTCCAACTACTCACCTATTTTGGAGAAACCAAACCAACCGATTGTGGTATCTGTTCAGTTTGTGTCCAGAAGAAAAGAACAACCCAACAACCAGACGCTAAATTAGTGAGGCATGCCATTATCACCCAGTTGGAAACCCGTCCACTGTCATCTAGGGAGCTTACGGAAATATTACCCTATAACAAGCATCTTATACAAGAAACATTACATATATTACTGGAACACCAAATCATTGGTATCACCAAAACAAATACTTATAAATTAGCACACCTATGAGCACCAAACTACGTATAGTCTTTATGGGCACACCCGATTTCGCCGTTGCAACCCTCCAAACACTGGTCGAAAACCAGTACAATATCGTTGGGGTTATCACTGCACCAGACAAACCTGCGGGAAGAGGCCGCAAACTTCAGGAGTCAGCGGTAAAAACCTATGCCCAAGCCCAAGGCCTGCATATCATGCAACCGACCAATCTGAAGAGCGAGGATTTCATTCAGGAATTACAGGCACTTGATGCTAATTTACAGATTGTTGTAGCCTTTAGAATGTTGCCCAAAGTGGTTTGGCAAATGCCTGAATACGGCACCTTTAATCTACACGCTTCACTACTGCCTAACTATCGGGGTGCTGCACCCATTAACTGGGCCATTATAAATGGTGAAACCAAAACAGGTGTTTCAACCTTTTTTATTGACGAAAAAATTGACACGGGCGATATGATTCTGCAACAGGAAGTCGAAATTGAACCAGATAATAATGCAGGTACCTTGCACGACAAACTAATGTCTGTTGGTAGTCTGTTGGTATTGGAAACCGTTAGGTGCATTGAAGCAGGCACGGTAAAAACTGTTCCGCAGGACGAAACAAGTGCCATGAAAGATGCCAACAAACTCAACCGCGACAACTGCAAGATCGATTGGAATGATACCATATATAATATACACAACCAAGTACGTGGTCTCAATCCATATCCAGGAGCTTGGTGTTATTTGCAAAATGGTGAGGATACCCTAGATATTAAAATCTATAAAACAAGTATCGTTTTTGAAAAGCACAACCATGACGCAGGTCATATCCTGACCGATAAAAAAACCATCAAGGTCGCCGTTGACCAAGGTTATATTATAATACACGAAATTAAGCTCCCGGGCAAACGAAAAATGGACAGTATATCCTTATTAAACGGATATCAATTTTCACCCAACGCCAAAATGCTCTAACCCCTTGTCGTTACTGATATTTTAAAATAATCGACGAAATGCACAGTCTTTATTAACAAATCTGTTAAGTTATTAACAAATTCGGGCATTTCCCTTGCTATTACTTGCGTGATTTGATATTCCGTATAAATTTGTAGAGGATTAAACAATATGTGTAACCTACATAAACGTTTAACCAACAATCTATTAATTATTTAAAATTAAACTTATGAACAAAACAGATTTAATCGAAGGAATGGCAGAAAATGCTGGAATTACCAAAGCAGCTGCTAAAAAAGCATTAGATTCTTTATTAATTGATATCGAAGGTGCTTTACAAAAAGGCAACAGAGTATCTCTAGTTGGTTTTGGTTCTTGGTCAGTTTCTAGAAGAGCTGCAAGAGACGGAAGAAACCCGCAAACTGGAAAGACCATTAAAATAAAAGCTAAAAATGTTGTAAAGTTTAAGGCAGGTTCTGATTTGTCTCAAGCTGTAAACTAAAAAGTTTAACCATTAACGTTAATTATAAATTATATATACTATGAATAAATCAGATTTAATCGATGGCATGGCAGAAAATGCCGGAATTAGCAAAGCTGCTGCAAAAAAAGCATTGGATTCTTTTTTAATTGATATCGAAGGTGCTTTACAAAAAGGTAACAGAGTATCTCTAGTTGGTTTTGGTTCTTGGTCAGTTTCTAGAAGAGCTGCAAGAGACGGAAGAAACCCGCAAACTGGAAAAACTATTAAGATTAAAGCTAAAAATGTTGTGAAGTTTAAGGCTGGTTCGGATTTATCGAAGGCTATCAACTAATTTTTTTGGTATTTAACCATATCCAAAGGCCTTCAGTTTCTGAAGGCCTTTTTTAGTTCTAAACCAAATGTGTTTGTTTTTAAGAAAAAAAATGTTAGATTTATTTAGTAAACGCGCAACTATATGATTACCATTAAGCCCAAGAAAGGTCATTTGTTAATCGCCGAACCATCAATTATTGGTGATGTATCATTTAACCGTTCTATTATCCTGCTTGCCGACCATAACGAAGAAGGCTCCATTGGCTTCATTCTCAACAAACCCTTGGAATATACCATTAACGACCTCATCCCTGAAGTCGAGGCACAATTCAAGGTCTACAATGGTGGTCCTGTAGAGCAGGACAACCTCTATTTCATCCACAAAGTACCCGAACTCATTCCGGATAGTATTGAGATTTCATTGGGTATTTATTGGGGTGGCGATTTTAATACGGTGGCCGAACTGATAGCCACAAACCAATTAAGCGAAAAACACATTCGTTTCTTTTTGGGTTATTCTGGCTGGAATAGCAATCAATTGGAGGAAGAACTCAAATCAAACTCATGGATTGTCACCGAAAACGTCTATAAAAAATCCATTATCGAGAAGGACTACGAAACCTTCTGGAAAGAAAAAATGATGGAATTTGGTGGCGAGTACTCCATTTGGTCCAACGCACCCGAAGATCCTAGCTTTAACTAGTCAGGCGTATCTTTACATTCAGTTTTTGAAACAAGTCCTTTGATACAGTATGGGCAAACACCTTCTTACGGTATTGACTTACCGGCTGAATACCTCCAATCACATTCGTAATAAATAACTCATCAGCTTTTTGCAATTCAAAAGGTGATATGGAAGCTTCTTCCAACGTATAGTCTTTGGAACTGCTTATCAAATCCATAACCTGTTTACGCATAATCCCCTTTAGGCAACCATCTGTCAAGGGTGGTGTTTTAATAGTGTCACCATTGACCAAAAATACGTTGCCGTTCAAGGCTTCTGCCACGTTCTTATTGGTGTTCAGTAACAAGCAATTGTTCAGCTTATTTTCTTGGGCATATACGGAACCTACTATATTAATAGCCCGGTTATTGGTTTTAAGGGTCGATAGCAATCCTGGGGTCAGATAATAATCCTTAAACAAATCCACTTCATAATTCCCATCACGAAACAGATAAAAAGCCTCATCCAATGCTCGAGCCTGAATCACAAAATCCACATCATGGTTTTCTGGAGTGTAAAGTCCCCCAGTCTTTCTAAATACGGCCAGTTTTACACGCGCCGTTGCTCCTTCCAAATTATTGGCCTGTAAGGTAGCAACCAGCTGCTCCTCCAAAAACTCCATAGTAAAACTCATGGGGATATCCATTCGCAGGATACGCATGGAAGCCATAAGTCTAAAGTAGTGATCCTCCCAAAACAGAGGTTTCCCTACAGAAGCCCTTATGGTTTCAAAGACCATATCGCCATAGTTAAAGCCCCTATTATCAATATCTAAAACGGTGGTGTTTTCGGTGAGTGTGCCGTTGTAATTAATCATAAAAAAAGTCCCAAAAATTTTGGGACAAAGATAGCTTTTATATTAAAAAGGCTTGTTATGCCGAACCCAATACTTGCTTTAAATCCGAGATTTGATTTTCCCAAAGCATCTTGGCCTCCTCAACCTCATCTTCCTCGGCAAAATCAATGACTATGACCGATACATCCTTGGTAATCTCATCCACCTGAATGCGCATTTCAAAATAGTAAGGCTCGTCCTCATCGGCTATCCATTTAAACTTAATGCGCTCGCCGCTCTTTTTACTCACTAGTTTAGCTTGTTCTTCGGTGCCGTCCCATATAAAACGGAACAATTCGCCACGGGAATTAACATTTTCGGCAAACCACTCAGAAAGGCCTGAAGGTGTGGAAATGTATTGATATAATAGTTGCGGTGAAGCATGTATTGGAAACTCCATTTCAAATTTCACTTTGTCGTCCATAGTAATCGTAATGTTTGTGCGCTCAATATATACATTAATTAATAAGTTTTCAAAACTATTTTTTATAAATATTTTATAGGAACATTTATTTGTACTGAATAAATTTGTTGTTATATTTGCAGCCTTAAAAACGGTAAGTGCCGTGGATAAGAGATTCCTGTCTTCACAGGAAATATGGCGAGGTAGCTCAGTTGGTTAGAGCGTTGGATTCATAACCCAGAGGTCACGAGTTCAAATCTCGTCCTCGCTACAAAGCGTTGTTCAGCGTAAATAGACGGTTTAGTTCACTCTAAACCGTTTTTTTTATGTTAACCTTAACTGAATTTCTTACATTTGAACACGAAAAGGAGCCCTTTTTAGAACACAATTTGGCAAACAAAAAACAATTTTCAGCCCCGAAGATCTACACTGGCAACGGAAACCTAAAACGCCGTTGGTATGTCTATTTTTCATTTAGAAACCCCTCTACAGGAAAGATGGAACGGCAGAAAAATATATATGGCATAGCCAATAAATTACAAACCAAAACAGACCGTCTTAATGTCCTAACATTTTATAAGAAGACCTTGCATCGACTTTTAAGGGAGGGCTATAATCCATACGAAGACAATTTATCACGATTTTTAGGCGGCAAGCAACCTTCCGTTCCAGAAGAACCAAAGGTTGAAGTTGTTTCAGCAATAACCTATCCAAAAGAGAATATTAAACCCCTACCCTTTCTCAAAAGTAATACAGATACTCAAACCATATCACAACCAACAAATCAAGTATCTGTAAATGAAATTAAAACCGATGAGACAGAAGCGGAGAAAATGACCTTAAGGGAAGGCTTTGATTTTGCCTTGAAGATGAAAGAAAAAATTGTTAAGCCTCGTACACTTCAGGATTATCGAAACCGATCGAAGAATTTCATAAAATGGTTGAACGAAGAATATCCCGAAGTCAAGCATCCAGACCAGATAACTCGAAAAATGGCTATGGGCTATCTGAACCAGCACCTTGTTAAAAATACCCCTCGTAGTAGAAACAATAGTCGAGTAGATTTAAGCAGTATGATGCAGGTATTGGAGGACAATGAAATCATCCCTGCAAACGTCATGCGAAAAACACCAGTTCTAAAAGCCAAACCAGAACGCCATAAACGATATGACTCACAGACTTTAGAAGCAATATTTAGCTACCTTGAAAAGAATGATCCCATACTCTTGCTGTACATCAAATTTATCGCTTACAACTATATGAGGCCTATTGAGGTTAACAGACTTCGAGTCAAGGATTTGAATCTTGAAACCAAAACCTTAACATTCCAGGCAAAGAATAGTAATTTTAAGACCAAAATTATTCCAGAGCTTATATTAGAATCACTTCCTGATTTAACTAAATTATCAGGTGATAATGTACTCATAACACCAAAAGGCGTTGGATTGCCATGGGATGCTGCTATTGATAACCGAAGGGATTATTTTTCAAAGCGATTTAAGCGTGTAGTCAAAGATAAATTCAAATTGGGAACTGATTTTGGTTTATATAGCTTTAGACATACCTTTATCACAAAACTATATCGCAAGCTACTTGAAAATAGTTCGCCTTTTGAGGCCAAAAGCGTATTGATGACCATTACAGGCCATACATCCATGCAAGCCTTGGAAAAATACTTGCGTGATATTGATGCTTTTTTACCAAGTGATTATTCCGATTTAATACGAATGGATGGAGAATAGTAAGCAAGTTTTTAATACGATCATTTCCAATCTATCAAGAAGCTATATTTTTTATGTGCCAAAACGGTATTATCATTATATAGACCCAACATTTTTAAGTGACATTATAAAGCCTAACATGGTCAATATTGTTTACTACTCCAATTTACAGCAAGAAGTACATAACAACCCTTCCGCAATAGATGGTTTAGAGATTTTGAAAAAAGAAAATCTGTTGAATAACAATGTCATTGATCTTATAGCTCTAAAAAACAATGTGTCTCCAGAAGAATTTAAGCATACTATGGAAAAATATGGAGATTATGTTGGGATACATTGTATACTAACACAATGGATGTTCAAAAACGTGAAAAATGATATTCCAATAACGCCCTCTAAAACGGAAAGCATGTTTCAAGTTCAGGCGAATGCTTTTGATAAACATGCCAATAAATTGGAAAGCTATTTTGGAGAAGAAACAATCACATTTGAAGTAGATGGCAATCATATTTTAGAAATAGTATCTGAAACTTTAGAGGAACTTCCAGAAGTCGACATAAATAATGAGATTGAAATACCTACTAAACAAGATAAAAAAGAAGAACCTGTTAAGACTAAACAACAAAAATCTCTAATGACTGATGATAAAGCCAGAAAATATATTTTGGAAACAGTTTTTGGGATAGACCCAGAATACTTATGTGAAGATGTATAAAATTTTTTGTGAAGTTAATTTCGTAAAAGAATTTATAGCAAGGGTGATTAAACCCAAATTTTATTTCTTTTGGTTACAAATGTACCCAAATTGGTTACAAATGACCCCAAAAGCAAGGGTGGTTATTGCTTTTTGCAAGGGTGCTATCTGTTAACACCAAGGGTGAGTAATTAAGTTATCAAGGGTACTCTTTTTGAATATCAAGGGTGGTATAAATTTAATATTTGACTCTAATAGTTGTCTTTGAAAAATTATGACCGCATTAATAACAATCATTAGAGTCAATATACTTTCTTCAATTAGTAAGATAAAAAACCTATCATTCTCTCCCGTCTGTATTTTAAAAAGAAATCAATATTTTTTGTTTCTCCGACTGGTTCGCCCCAATCAAAATTTGAAAAATGCCATTTACTTGAAGTCTCTTCTGGAATTTTAATGTTAGGTGGTAATATTCTACAAAAACCACCATACAAATCATTTGCCTTCTCAATTAATATCTTACGAATCAATGGTGAAAAATCAGATGGTCTAATCAAGCTAGTGGGCAAAAACACTGTGTTAGTTGGTGCAGTATACAATCCATAAACAGGTGTAATATCTGAATCATCTATAACATTAAATTCTTTGTACATTCTATTTTTATGGTCTTTATGATCTGCCAAATGAGCTAAAGCATATCCTTTCGGACCATATTTAGGAAAAGGCTTCCCTCGAAAAGTAAACGACCATAAATGTTTAGGAAAATCATTGTCATCCAATTGGAAAGCGTCTGGAATCTTTTCACCTTCCAATTCAGTGTGTTTTCTAAAAAAGGCTATTTCTTTACTTCCAGAATAACGTCTAACACCAGGGAAGGCGCAGGGAGATCCATGCCACAAATATATATCAGGATTTATTCCTTGTATTTTAAAATGTGCTCTCCAAATCGCCCAATTTCTATTATTATCCTCAACAAGCTTTTTAATTATCTCTGGATTTAAAAACTTGGCAAATTTTGCTGTTAGTTTAACCAATTCATATAAATCATCGTTTGATGGTCTTTCCCATTCAGGCCATTCCTGTTTTGGCTTTTTTATTTTTCTTAAAACAGCCTTATGGAAAGAATCATCATCAGAAACTTTAATTGGTTCCATTCCGCTCCTAAAATCAACATACAAACTGACAGCCTGCTTTAGCGTTGCCGTACCATTACGTATATCACCCTTTATGGGTATTCTATGTCGCGGAGGTTTATTTTCTCGAGCATCTTGAGTAGAATAAGTCAGTTTTTGTATTAAATGATTGCATCGATCAACATTAAAATGATTATCCAAATCACCTTCATAGGTTTCTACAGTCCTACAATTGCTCCAACGTGAATTGGCAGTGTTTTGTTGATATTTTTGATATAACCAATTTTTAAAAGCGTCTTCCCTCATTTTCTTTTCAATTCATCCAAAGTTTCCCCAGCCTTATTCTTCCATGTAGTCCAGCCATTGGCATTTCTTCCCAAAAGCGCTACCGCCGCACCACTAGGAGAATTAAACAAATGATCTTTTTGAAATTTATAGACATCTCCATCAATTACCATGACACCTTGATCAATTAATTTTTCTCTAACACGTCCAACCCAATCACCAGCACCTTGAGACAAATGAAGATTGCATGTAGAACCTTTACGAACTAGAAATCCTTCGTCTGTATATTCAGCAATCCCAGCGGCCTTTTTACCATTACAATAAAACAATTCAGTTTTTCTTAATGATCTTTTAGATTCAAATATCGGATAACCTAATGTCGCTAATAAAATTTTAGCCGTCTCAAAATTATCCAACAAATCATATTCTCTACTTTCTGAAATAGAGGGTTTTTTAGAACCAGTGTCGTTATCAATTTCATAACGCCCAAATTCTTGTGCTTTAGAAAGGCAATAATACTCTAAATATTTACCATCTGTTTTAGTATACTCATCTGTTTTTGTTGTAACAATAACACAGTGAGTCCAAAAATCTTTATTACGGTTGTGAGATTGAATACGCTTAAAACACTCCTCACCTTCTCCAATATATACTTTTGGTTTGATACCATCTTCACTCATTCCAAAAAGAAAATAAACCCCTGTAAAATGCACTAATTCTCTTTTTATAACTTCTTGTATTTTATTTCTTGGAAACAAAATAGCTTTCACCAAACGGTTGGTTAATTCCGCCTCCCTAATACTAGTTGGGGAACCGTCTGGCAAAAAGATTTGTATGGTTTGTGGCTTATTCATTATCTATTCAGTATTCTCCTTAATAAATTTTCTTTACTAAATGAAAGAGGCATTTCTCTCTTTAAGTCCTCTAAAAGTTTTTGACCTGCTCTTAATTCAGTCATTTCAGATGAATCTAATCCAAACATTCTTATAGATTCAGCACCTTTGAGTGAACCATTATTAACTTGAATTATTACCGCCGTTAGATCAATAACCCAATCATAATGATCGTCAGGATTATCAAAATAAGGATGAACAATAGTAAAAGTACATTTTGAATAAGTTTGGTGCTTGTTTGCAATAGTCTCCTGTGCAGACTTTTTTGAAAAGCCATTACAAGAAACACATGCAAGAACCAAATTCTTTAATGTAAAGGTAAATTCTGGATGACGAGTTGGTTTAGCATCTGATTTTGCTGCAATATGCTCAATTTGGCTATCTCCTTTGTCTTTAAATTTAAGACCACAATAAGCACATTTAACCTGATTTAAATCTAATTGTCTTCTAATTTCAGATTTAATGTTTTTAATGTCATTATTAGGTGGATCACTCCAATCTTTGCCTCTCCAATTTTTAATAGCAATTAAAGACAGATATTCATCTTTAGTTAGAGTTAAATTAAAATTTAATTTCTCAATCATCTACTCAAATATCTTTCTGCTTGATTAATTACTAAATTCAAAGGGTCTGACTCCGTTATTTCTAATTCTTTTAAATTGGATAATATTCTATTCATTTTTTCAAAATCTTGCGACTTTTGCGAAATTTTATAAAGAAGTTCTCTTAATTCAACTTCCAAATAATAATTTCTTGTGCTCTTCACATTGAAGATTTTGTATAATATTTGTTCAGCAGACCATCCAAAAGTATCTATATCACCAAAATCAATATTTTCTATTTTTTCTTGTGTTTTGTTTAGCCCAATTATTTTAGAAGTGTTACCTCTAATATCGGATGCTAAAAAATGTGAATGTGTAGCAATTAAAAAATGACAGCCTGTATATTCCTTAAAAAGTTCCGTAATAAATTCATTTACATAGCGCATTTGCCAATTAGGATGTAGACTGATTTCGGGTTCATCTAATAAAATCAAACTACCCTGCTCTATTTTTGACATTAAACCAATTAAGGTAGTAACTATATGTTGTTCTCCACTACTTGATTGCTTGTAGCTTAATGGAATACCATTTTTGTAAAACGTAATACTAGGTGTTCTTAAAATATCCAGTTTATTCAACTCATTTATTCCATCCCAATCTTCCTGTGAAATTTTATCATCTATTAAATCAAATGTTAAATACTCTGTTTTTGTACCTTCCTTTTCCCTAACAAAACCCTCGTTCCTAAATTTGTTAGCTACTCCAACTATTGTTTTAATTTTCTCTGGGTCATTTTTTTGCAGTGTGGTAAAATAGCTGTGTCCATAGGGTGCAGTTTTCCTATTTGGAAAGTTTTTCTTCCAATTCTTAAAAATGTCCTTAAAGTTCTTTTGGGTTAAAGAACCACTAAAAAATTTATCCTTGTAAGATATGCGGTATCTAATGGTAATTCTCAAATCAAATTCAAGAATATTAAAAATTCTTTTGAATTTTTTTAAAAAAGCTCTTTTATCATTAACAATAGTTTCAATCATTAACTCAATAGACTTTCGAATGTAGCTTAAAGTCCCTGACTGATTTGAACTTGTTCTCACACCTAAATAATGATAATAGGGATATTTATCTTCCTCTTTAGTGTAATAAAATTTATCAGTTAACATAATAGAAGATGCCAATAAATTTTTAGGTATTTCAAGTTCAGAAACTTTAATTCGATCACCATTTCTTTTTGCTGAGAGTAACCTTTTAGGTCCTTTAGTAAGACTAACTATATCTAAATTGGCATCAGGACCAAAGTTATAATATAAATAATTCTCATCTCCAATACTATATTCTAAATAGAATGCCCCAGAAACATAATTGATATTCTTGCCTTCCTCATAATCATATATCTGCCTAAACAGATCAATTATAATGCGAAGTAAATTACTTTTACCCGTTCCGTTAGGACCTATAATTAAAGATATATATGGCAATTTATTTGAATCCTCATGATCAGTAAAGTCAATATCGATATCTGAAAAAATAGGGTTTCCCCTTAAAACTAATCTTCTTAACCTAAAATTATTGCCATTATCCATTACCAATTCTCTTTTGTGTAGTTTAACATCTCGTACATGGTTAATGCTACTGCACTTGCATTACGGCGTATGTAGAACTCTTCTTTGTTGTTTTTGTCTGGGTTTTTAATAATGACTGGACTGGACGCTTTGTCTTTGATGTGAATGGATACAATGGTTTTACCATCTATTTCTAAAAACTCGACCTTAAATTTTGAAGTCATGGCATTACCAAAATAGGTTTGCACCAAATTATCGAAATGTAGGTTGAGGGCATCTTTTTTGTTAGTATCGCTAAAGCTGGCAAAGTCGGTATTTTCCAGACCTAAAATAGCACCATTATCATCTACACCAATAAACAATGTGCCACCTTCACTATTTAAAAAGGCTGCCAAGTTTTTTATGGCAGAATGCTCTACATATTTTTGTGGACTGTTTTGGCGTAAGCAATAGCGTAAGGTGCTTTTAAACTCCACCGTTTTGCTCTCACCGTTGGCTATAAGCTGCAACACCTTATCGTTGGCATTGGCTTGTTGTAATTGCTCTTGCACCAACTCCTCTGGGCTTTGGTAGTAGGCATAGTTTGCGAGTTTTGGGTAGCGACGTGCAAACCAGGTTTCTACCTCGTTTATATCTTCTGCATTTAAGCCATATAAGCCATAGACCAATTGGTCTATTTCTTTTTGCTCATTGTCGAAGTAATTATATTCTGATTCAGACTTTTGTTTGTTAATTATAGATTTTACCTTTTGAACTATTTGAGAGCAAACATTTTTATTATCTAAAGAAACAGGAATCTGCTTTAACTCATCAACTTCACTAGCTATAGTATGACCAATAAAATTTTTAAGATAGTATTTTATAAACTTCGAACATAAAAGGCCTAAAAACAAATTGATATCAATATTAGATTTAGGAAATAAAGAAGAACCATTTGAATCAAATATTGAAGAAGAATTTAATCTAAAGGTAGGTGAATAAACACCTCTTGCGCTATATGTTATACCAGACTTAAACCAATAATCAGGATTTCTTAAATTTGCTTTTTTAGTTTTGTATCTAGACCGTTCATATAATGATTTTACCGATTCCCTTGACCAATCAATAAAGTATTCTGACGCTACGTAATAATTAGGTAACCAACCATCTTCAGTATTACTTGCGCCACCTTTATCAAACGGAATTATATATTTACTACTATTTTTTTTAAAGCCTTCTTTTATAACTTTATCTCTCTCAACTTCATTACCTGTAATAATTTCTAATTCTTCTTTACTAAAGATTTGTTTTGATAAAAATTCAACATCTCTATAAGTTCTTCCAGATTCTTTAGTTTGGTACAAATACTCAATGTTATTTCCTGTATCTATACCTCTTTTTATCTCAAAAAAACTTCCTAGCTTCTTACTTTTTGAATGAATAGTTTCAAATATTTTCGGACTACCAAAAATTATTGGAACATCTTCAGATATAAACACCAATCCTTGTTGATACTTTTTTACAGCAAAGTCTGGGGTGTATTGGCCTACGTAGCTGTTAAGGTTACGTAGTTTGTCTCTAAACTCGGGAACTTGTTTACGTGTTGAGATGTTGGTGAGGTCTGCGGCGATTATTTGGTTGTTGGTAGTTAGTTGCTGGTTGTTGGTTTTAATAAGGGTGAATATGCAAGAGTTAACGGTTGCTTTAAAACAGTCTTGGTGTAAGCGGATGACGTTTTTAAGTTGGTGTTGTAATACTTGCTCACGTAAGGGTTTGTGGCTTTTAATGGTTAACCAGGTATCGCTTACAATATAGCACAGCACACCATTGGGTTTTAGCAGTTTGTTTATGGCCATACTCATAAATGCACCGTAAGGATCTTTGCTTTGCAAGCCAAAACGCTCGCGTACCTCATCGTCTATTTTAATACCTCCATACGGTGGGTTACCAATCACGATATCAAAGCCTTTGTTGCCTTCGTTTAACACCTTGTCAAAAAACAAGTTCCATAAAAAGTAAGGACGCTCTGTGGTTTCCTGTACTTTTACCAAACGCTTTTCTTGGGCTTCAATGGTATCAATCGCTGCTTTAAGTTCTTTATAAAGCTTTACATCTCTTCCACTTTTTAATAACGCAATGTTTTTGCCTGCGTTGGCATACTTCAATTCCAGTTTTTGCAGTTGTTTTTTCAAGTCTTTTTCGTTGGCAGTTACATTTTTATGGATGTGGTTGATAACCGCTTTATCAATTTTTTCGTGTAGCTCCTGTTTTTTGATGAGTGGCTCCAAGGAAAAATACTGGTCTACCCAATATTTAATGTTACTTTTTTCTTCAAGAGATAAACTGTATTTAGCTTGCGGTTCTGCAAATTCGTCACCCAAAGTGTATTGCTGTTCTTGGTGCGTAGGCTCGTCTTCTAATATGGTATCTAATGCAATGCCTTCAAAAGATTCTTTTAAAGAGTCTCCTTGCATTATTTTATAGTCTAAATTGGGTAACGGTTGTGGGTCTTGCTCATCTACAATTAAACTTAACCAAAAGCGTAAACGGGCAATATCTACCGCGCCTTTGTCTATGTCGACCCCATAAATGCTGTGGCGAATGATATCGAGTTTTTCTTTCAGGTAGATAAAATCTTTATTGTCGAGAAACGCTGAAATTAAATGTTTTAACCTAAATATTTCGTGTACCATTCCCATAGGGAACGCCCCAGAACCAATAGCTGGGTCACAAATTTTTACAGTGCTTAAAGCTTTATTTATATCTGAAGCATATTGCTCAATAACCTTGAGGTCTATTTTAGCATTTTCGAATACCAAGGTTTCTATTTCCTTAAGTTCTTCTTTGGTACACTTACTTTTTAATTCTTCCTTTAGGTAATTGCACAAACTTTCCTTGCACATATAATGCACCACCTCTTTAGGTGTGTAAAATGTGCCTTTGTCTTTGTTGTCTTCCAGTAAGTTTTCGAAAATAAGTCCCAACATTTCCGGGTCTATACCAATGTCTTTATCGTCTGGACTGTTTTCATCAATGGTAAAATTATACTGGTCGAAAAAGGTAAATAACTCCTCAAAAAGTTGTGGTTGAATCTGTAAAGTGTCAGGTTCAATTTTGTCCTTCTCGAACAAGCCACCATTAAGGTATGGTACTTTTGTTTTAGTTATAGGAAATTCGTCATTTTGTTCACCGCGCCTATCTACGTTAAGCGCACTAAAAAATAGAGGGTCTAAAACCTCATTGTAGAAGTTGCTTTTATTGTTGTGGTTTTTAAACAATTGCGACATAAAGTCTTTTTGCCCTTGTCCCCATTTTCCTGTAAGTGGGACACCTAACCAACCCTTTTTTTGAAGGAAGTACAGAAATACAATACGACCCAACAGCTTCTTAACATAATGCCTTACCAGTTTTTCGGCATCTTCTTGTTGCTCCTTGTCTTTCTTGTTTTTATCGACTTGCGCCTTGAAAAATGAAAACGCATTTTCGTTATCAACGATATACTCGGTAAAGGCTTTAAATTGATTGAAGTATTCTTTGAAGAACTCGTTAGAAATCTTTTCAACTGAAAAGGTTTTAATAATATCCTCAATAGTAATTTCCTTATTTTGAACCTGTTTGAATAGCCACTCAAACTGAATTAAGGCTGTTTTTATACTTTCGCCTTCACCTAACACATAGGTATAACGCTTGGGGTGGGTTTCCTCTTTAATTTCATTAAATTCATCATCCCAATACAAAGATTTAGAAATAAAGGTTAAACGCCAATCGTTGGTTGTAGGGTTATAATAGGTTGCAATAATACCATCGACATCTCCAGGAATTACATTACTATGAATGATATTGCGTAAACCTACTCTACTGGTAATGTGCTTGTGGTCTTTTAGCTTTACTTCATAAAATAAAATACGTGAATCATCAGCCAATTTCAAATCCCCAAACTCTAAAATACTCTCAACATCTTCGTGCGCTTTTTTATCTTCAACTTGTTGAATTGGGGAAGTATAAAATGCACTCTCTTGATTTTTGAATAGAGATTTTAAAAAGTCTTTCCAAGTATTGCTCTCTTCAATAGACTGGTACTTACTTTTAAATATATTGGTTAGTTGTTCTTTCATAATTACAAGCGATTAAGCGGAAAATGATTCTGATAGAATGATTGAAGGTTTTTGTGATTTAGCAATTCGCTTTTTTGTTGTTTTTATATGTTGCTTTTCTTCATCTTCCTTAATAAAGTCCAAGAGCGGATAACCATTTAAAATATTCATTATAGTCTTGTAGGTATCCAATAAACTTGGTTTCGTCATTTTAAGCTGCTTAACGTACTTATTGATTTCACGCGGTAGTTTTTGAAATTTACCTCTACGAATTGCCTTAATACCAGCCTCACAAACTTCTTTATCATTTTGATTGACAAACTCTA
Source organism: Bacteroidia bacterium (assembly GCA_030425285.1). GTDB lineage: Bacteria > Bacteroidota > Bacteroidia > Flavobacteriales > Flavobacteriaceae > Hanstruepera. The sequence continues at coordinate 9,681 of JAUIAY010000012.1, read as the reverse complement.
ATGGCATTATTTTTTTCTCAATAAAGCTAATTGCCCTACTCTCGTTAGGACCCAATTTTACAGTACTCTTGTCGCCCAAATTGTTTATGTTTTCATCTTCCTCAAAAGCATCTAAAGCTTTGTTGATTTGATCGTGATGCAGGTCATGTAAATCCATAGGGTTTTCAGAAACTTGTGCTTTATACATTCTTGCAGCTTCTACAAAGGTGAGTTCTTCAATTTCCATATTCTTATCAATTAAATAGAAACTATCTCTCTTTCTGTTTTTAATAAAAGTTATGGAATGGTCTTTGGCTGCTTTATTTTTTCTGCCCGTTCTGGCGCGCTTTGGAATGGTGTTTTTAATACGATAATAATCGTCCGGTTGTTCGTCCCTGAACTTTCTTAAATAGTTAAGGTATTCCAAACGTTCATCACTCTCTTCCTGTGGTATTTTTTCAAATAATCCAAAGGTTCCAAATTCTTCATCTTCAGAATATATTTGACTGTCTTCACCCAGTGCCGAATGGAACGCCTGAAGTTTTATATAGGCTTTTTTGTTCAATTCAATTTCGTCATCAGTTCTTGACGTTGGGAAGAAATTATAGATAAAAATGGTTTTGGAATTTGTCCCTACACGGTTTACACGTCCAATACGCTGCATTAAACGTGTGGCATTCCAAGGAATATCGTAATTAAGAATGATGTTACTTCTGTGTAAGTTGACACCTTCGGCTAATACTTCTGTTGTGATGATGATGCTGTAATCATCTTTTTGTTCACTCAAGGGATAATTGGCATCAAAATTTTGAGCAATGGTTTCAGCCAAATCCTTTTGATTAGAACTGTCTACACACAAGATTCTTTCAACGCCTTCTTTCTGCAATCTTTCCGATAAATATGTTGTAGTTTCCTTGGACTCGGAAAACACTACAATTTTACCGTTATCATTGATGGTATCATCAAACAATTCTTTTTGAAGTTTTTTCTTGAACGTGTTGAATTTAGGGTCTTCAATGACCACGCTCCAATCCTTTACTAATTTTTCTAAAACTTGATTATCTTGTTTAATACCGTTAATAAATTCTTCTGCAAAATCCTCTGTATTAAACCCTTGAATATCTTCTGGATTTTCAGAGTTCATTAAGATGTTTTCCAATTCATCCTCTTCTTCATTTAGTACAAACTCACTTACCTTATGCTTTTGCGAGATAAAAACCCTGCCATTTTCAAGCATTTTAAGCATTGCTTTGTTTGCCTCATAAAAACGATTCAAGCTCATTTTAAAGGCAAAAAAGCTACTATCTATTCGCTTTACCAATAGAATACGCATAATATGTGCTAATTGCTCTGAAATTCTATCGGCTTGTTTTGGGGCTACTCCTGTTGCTTTTTTATAGGCTTCTTTAGCATCAGGATTTAAAAATTTAATAGCTTGGTAACGGTAATAACCTAATTCTTGATTTTGTCGTCTTAAGACATTTATTGTTCTATCATAGAGGTTATCAGTATAATCATCTAATTCATAAAGTATTTGTCGTGGTGGTTCAATATCTGGAAACGAAACTCCTTGCTCTTCAATATCCTTCCAATAACTTGGTGTGTTTCTTATATCGGTACGTGTACGTCTTACAATTATAGGCTCCAGTACCTTATCTCTTATTTCGTTATATATTTCTTTTACTCCAACAGCTATTTTAAATCTATCGTTTAGTTTTTTTAGTTTGTTGTATTTCTCAATTTGATTTCTAAAAAAGTGCTGTAGGTTCAATGCTCCTTCTATGGTTGAACTTTTAGAATCTTGAAATAAATACAGTTGATTTCTAATATCTTCTGGTTTATTGTTTAAGGGTGTAGCTGTTACTAAAATGACTTTCTTTTTTAAGCTACCATCATTCCCTTTTCTTCTTCTAGGTGTTTTACATAGTTTCTGTAACTGATTGAATCGTTCTGACTCATCAGATCTAAATTTATGCGCTTCATCTACAATGATTAAATCATAATCTTCTGGATGTTTAATGTTATGCAAACTACCGTTTGTGACATAATCTATACCAGGCACTTCAAAATCCCTAATTGTTTTTTTCCAACTGTTTTCTAATGCTGGCGGATAAATGATTAAGGTTTTGGTTCTGTAACCATTTGAGAAATAGAATTTCTTTGCTATAATCGTAGCGACAATAGTTTTACCAAGACCAACAACATCTGCTAAAATAAACCCACTATGCTTTAACAGCTTATTGTAACCATCATTTACCGCATCTATTTGATAAGCCAATTTTTTATAACCTTTTGGCAAATCAGTAATAGATTCCGGGTCGTATTCAATGCTCTTTCCGAAATATTCTATTAATAATTTTATATATAAATCGAAAGGTGAAAAATCATCTTTTAGATAGGTTTCTGATTTTACTTGTTGAATTTCAGAAGGCAGAATATCAATTGCTTCTTCCCATAAACTATTGAAGGTTTTTTGAGCAAAAACCACATCGTCATAATCTCTTAACTCTACATTAAATTCAAAGTTTCTCTCTAAACCTGATTCACTTAAATTACTTGAGCCTGTAATCACCGAACCACTGTTATGCTCATTCCAATTTTCGGGACGGAAAATGTAAATTTTTGCGTGAATATTTTTATCAGGATGCGCTTTAATCTTAATTCTTCCAGAAGCAACATCATCCACAAACTTCACGATACCATCTTCAACCTCTTTTGAATAGTCTGCTTGTTGAATATCCTCTTTAAACTCTTTTACAAACTCTTCTCTTGTGATGTCTGTATTAAAATTAAATTCCAATCCTTTTTTTGCAGCTTCACTAATTAGGTGGTCTACGTCTATACCGACTAAAATTCTTATTTCATTTACATTATCTAAATATTTACGGATTTTGAAGTAACCCGATGAACGGAAATATCCTACTAACGCATCAAAATAATGGATTGGTAAGTTTTCAAATATTCCTTGAAATTTATTTATTAAGCTGTTCTGCTCTTTATTAGTGAAAAACTTTGTTGACATTAAATTTTAAAAATATAATTGAGCTATTAAATATAAATCATAAATAAAGCGGCTCGTATTGAGTCGCTATTTTAGGGAGAGATTAAAGATACTAAAAGTATTGGAAGTACCAAGTGAATTAATCCAACAGCTTTAAATTTAATATCCAGAGTGAATTACTCGGAGGTATACCAAGTTATTAATTGAATTAATTAATACGGCAACTATTTGTCTGATTAAGTTATTTTCTAATATGACTTCTGATTGATGGCTCAATTATTATTTGAAAAAATATCTTGATAGTTCCCTTGTATAATATTAATCTCATCTTCATTTAATTCTGAAAATTCTTTCTTTAAAGCACGTTTTGAAAGCACACCATCATTTTGTTCCAAAAACCGAACTAAAATAGCAACCATTTTGTCTGGCATTTCAAATTCGTTATCAATAAAGCGTTTAAACTCATCATACCGTAACAAATAATTCACCTCTTGAGGGATAACACGATTTAAGGTGTCATTAACACAATCATATAAAAACTCTGCTTGTTTGGTCGCGTCAAAATATCTATAGAAGTCTATAGTTTCGTTTAAAACTTCTATATTATGGTTGTCCGTTTCTTTCCAGTCAATAAAATCTAGCAATGGATGCGAATAACTTTCAAGAGTGATTCTGTAGTCATCAATATGGTCTAGAATCGATGCTGATATTGGAAAAATAACCCCTTGTTTCGTAAATCCCTTTTTAGCAAGTATATGATGTATTAAATATCTATGTAAGCGTCCATTACCATCTACAAAAGGATGTATAAACACAAACCCAAAGGCTATGGATGCTGATGCTAATACGGCATCATAAGCTTCATCTTGCATTAATTCGTTAGCGCTCACTAGTCCGTTTAGTAAAGATGATAAATCTTCATGCTTGGCCGATATATGTTCTGGAATTGGTTCACCAGTAGTTCTATCATGTTCACCTACAAATCCCCCTTCTTCTCTTAAACCAAGCTTTACAAACCTGGCATTTTCAATAACAATTTGCTGTAAACGCTCTAACTCTTCAATACTTAAGGGTTTATTACCGGCTTGCCCAATTGCCTTTCCCCAACGCATAGCTCTATTGGTTCCTGGATTTTCATTCTCTATAGTAAATGAAGCCTTTGAATCTTTCAATAGCAAAAAAGAAGATGCACGTTGTAATACATCTTTATGAACCCCATTTAAGTAGGTGTTTTTTTGCTCTGATAGTTTTGCATTAATATAATTTTCTAGTTTCTCTGTTTTAAATATTAACGTACAAAACTCTTGTGTACCAGGAAGGTTATTTATAATTCTATGACGTGAAGATTTTACACCTGTAACGGTATATTGCAATTTGTCATCTATCAATGGCACGTAGTTTTTAATCGGTAAATCTTTGATGGGCAATGTTGCATTAAATAACCATTCGTAGAGAAACCATAGTTTTCTGCTGTATTGACCTGTTGGTTCAATTTGAAGTAGTTCAATAATGTCTTTCTCATCCAATTGCGTAAATAGTTTTTTGAAAAATAACAGGTTAATACCTTCATATTTTAAAGCAAATACTAAATGCTTATACAACGTATCCTCAAAAGCGTATCTGGAAGATAATATATTCCATTTTTCATTAGTGTAGCTACGTCTTTTATCACTTATTAATGCTAACTGCTCTGGAAATGGCATCGCTAGTTGCAACGCTTCTATTACAGCACCATAACCGACAAGCGTTGCTTCTTCAGGGGTTTTTAATCCGTGAAAAACACTTATTTTAAGTGAATAGGGTTTATTGTTCATAGTTTATGGTAAAAAACGTTTATTTTCAAATATATGGAAAAATAGGTTTATTATTGGAATAATAGGTATTATTTAAACAAATATTGGAAAAATAGGTTTTAAACATAATTGTCAAAATAGGTTTTTTTATGGTTTTTTGGGTTTTTTATTATAGTTTTTGGGCAAAACAGGTATTCATAAGCTTAAAAATAATGAGCTAAACAAAAAAAAATGCGCATTACTAACTTTTTTAGTATAATCTATTATATCTTTCTTGCAACAATGATCGGTAATTAGTTTTCATATCATTCGAAAGAAATGAATTATCTATCCATTTCACAGCTACTTTTTGATGCCTTTTAAAGCGTTTAAATACACCTTCAATTTGTTTGCCATTGAGCCCTAAACCAATAGCTAAATCTTCAAAATCCTGACGCTTTAGTTTGCTTTTCTTACCTCCGATAGTCAGAGCCATTTCCTCTTTATCTTTAGGATTTACTATAGAAACATTCAATAAGTCATATGCAGATGACAAAATCCATCCAGAGTTTGAGTAGATCATGGAAAAGTTTTTAAGATGCATATCATTATTCCCTGTTAGAAAGCTAAAAACTGTTATTTCAAAAAAGAAAATTTTATCCAATAAGGTATTTGCAGAATAGGTTGTTAATGCCCTTCCAATTTTTTCCATAGAGCTTTTATACTTATCGTATGCCTCTGTAATTTGAAACATATCTAACATGTGAATTTTTTGATTATCATCAGTTCTATCAATGCGTTTTGTGATATAAGCTAATTCTCCAGACACTAACGGCATAAGTGTTGATTGGACCGTTGTTATGCCAAACAATTCTGCCAACCTCATTGTGAGATGTTCATTTTGAGGCATTTCCGGATAATCTTTTGATGGTGGTTTAAATATGTAATTTCCACCCAATGTGCCAACAATAGTTAAACGGCTATCTTTCATGTCATTTTCAATAGACATCGACAATTTTGGTTGAACACCAGGAACAGAAACACTGCGCTTAACAACCTGCTTGGCTAAAATGGTCATGTCATCCAATGAATATTCTAACTTCGGAGGGGTTTTACTTCCGAAAAAAGCTAAACTACAGGCTTCATGAAAATAGATTTCATGATTTAATTCCTGATAACAATATAAACACTTATGCTTCATCCTTATTTTCTATTTGCACTACACTAACAGCTCCGATACAATTCTTACAACAAGCCAATAATAATCCCATGCGATCATTTGGATTTAGTTTCCAGTTTTTAGCGGCAATATCTAAAAGCCAGCCTTCTGGAATCAATCCTTCAAAAAATGGAAATAATCGCTTATCGCTATATGCTTCTTCTTTAACAGGCATGGTGAACGTTATAAATTGATTTGGATACTTTTTTATGTATTCATTGTCATATTGAAAAACAAATTCTCCGTCGTTCGTTTCTTTTAAAACACCTGCAACAACGTTGTTATAATAAATTAATGCCTGTCTCATAAGTTAGTATTATTTGATGATTCCAATTCTTTCAAACTAACTGCTGCCAATTCATGGCCAAACATTCGTAAGACTAGGTTAACCTTTTCCATATTAAGATTTGTTTTTCCTTGCTCTATTTTTCTAATAACTGTTAATGCGACTCCTGCTCTTTCTGCAAACTCTTCCTGAGTAAGCCCAACCTCTTTTCTTCTAGCTTTCACAAACTTTGATAACGTATTCATTATATGTTTTTAAATATAATTATTAACAAATATAATAAAATATATGTATAAACATATAATTTTTATAAAAAAACATATTTTATATGCGTTAGCATATATTTACGTAATAATATAAATTATGTAGAACTAAAAATAATTACTGAAAGTCGTGTTCAATTATGTTCAAACTTTGTTTTTATCTTGAAGATATATTCACTGATATGCATGCTAAAATCAGAAATGAAATTATTTCTCTAAAAAAGAGTGTTTTATTCAAAAAATTTATATATTGATATTCAAAATTATTATTAATCAAGTGAACAAAAACCAGCTCGTTTTTGAACACGTTTTGAATGAAAAACACACTTAACTAACTGATATTCATTTAGTTAAAATTTTCATAACCCAGAGGTCACGAGTTCAAATCTCGTCCTCGCTATACATAAAAAAGACAGCAATACCTAGTATTGTGGGTTTTTACTGCTGTAAAGCTTCTCCAATTGGATTCTTTAAATCTCATTTTGGTTACTACTATAGATTCCTGTTAGAGTTTATCTTGAGCGCTAATCGAAAGGTAGGAATGAAAAGCAGTAGGAGTATTGAAGGCTTTTACTATTGTACAGCCTACCTAACGCAGATCCTATAAATGTTGATGTATCACAAACAAGCGCAACCCTAGCCAGCTAAATAAACAAAAAGGCATCCTCGTCTTTATACAAACTCTTAAGCACCTTATTTTTTTGCGTAAGTACTGGTTTACCTCCCGTTTTTTGGGTAGTGTCTTTTTTCGGTTTTTGTAACTGTAATCGTAATGTTTCTAATAAGTTCATAGCACAAGTATTTTGGCGTTTTTAAAGATACGGTGCAAACACCACGTATAGATGTTTCAAACTGTTAGTTATCATAGATTTAGCATTACCTTAACATTAGAGGGGGCTGTTGTAAGGTATGTACTCGTAGTAACGTCACGATTGTACTTTGGCTTTGGTACTTATGTTTATGTTCATTTTTTATTCGTTCACGTTAATTGTTTTTTTGTACTCATGATGTGCTCCGCAATTGCTTGACTAAAAAACGAACCAAAAGAGTCAAGACGGTCTGGAGGAAATTCTTTCAGACCTCTCTCCCTTTTTTTATACTAAACCGTACAATTCATGATATGATTTTATAACTCCTGTATTATTGGATAAACTTCATACTATTATGATGACTCGTTATGTCTTCAGACAGTCGGGGTTTCTAGCTTTGCCAGAATTATGTTGTTGTTCATGCCAAATGATAAAAGACACGTTTTTGAACAATAAGTTATTATCCATTTTGAGATTGCTATGTCGTTAGTTTTCAATAGGCATCCTTAAGAAAGCAGTGCTTTCTTTCGTGTAATCCTTGCAATGAGGTATTTTTTTTCACTCTGTCCTATAATGCCCTAACTTGTCATGCCGTACTTAATACGACATCCATATTTCGTTATACACGTAGATATTTAATCACGTTTTGACATTTCGACGACCCCAACATCCTTTCAAGATGACAAGCACCTTTACTAACAATAACACATAACTAAAAAAGAACAGATAAATCAATCTAAATAATCATTAGCTTTACAAAACAAGATAATCAATCCATGTCCAAAACCCAATACCGCATTTACGTAGTCGAGCTCAAAAAAAAAGTCTTCACCGAGAACGCCAAGTTCCGGGCTGCCAATCCGCAATTTAACGGGGTGCTGGAATGCCTGTATGTGGGTATGACGAGCAAGACTCCCCAAGAGCGCCTGCTACAACATAAAACGGGATACCGCAATAGCAAGGGCGTGAAGTTATCATCTAATATCGTGGAAAAGTACGGCTCTTACCTCCGCCCTAGTTTGTATAACCATATTGCGCCTGTGAATACCCGAGCAGAAGCCTTAAAACTGGAGCGTGCCTTGGCTTTGGAGTTGCGCAGGAAACGCTATGCTGTGTGGTTTAATTGACCCTAACTTGCAGAGTCCAAATTAAGTAGCTACCAAAGCCTTTTTTTGATTAGTCATTATCTAAAACTGAAACAGGAATGACCTATTTAAAAGCAGTTTTATAACTTATTAATAAACAGTATTTTACATTCTGATTACATACTTTAGTCACCTATTTAAGGTACTGGTATTCCTTTTAAAGAGTATCTATGCTTTTTATCGAGAATATTATAGGCTGCGTGTGCGCAATGATTATTTTTGGGTCTCCCTCACAGAATTGTTAATAGCATAACAAAAAACATTAAAAAAACCCCAAATGATGTACTATAAAAAGTATGTCTTTTTTGTACGCCATAAAATCAATAACTATGAGGACTCCATATTTCTATCCGTTTTTAATTCTTTTATTTATCATTCAGGTTAGTTTTTCATTAGATGATTCCAATAATATTTTGTTTAATCAAGAATTTGAAAATTCATTTATAGATAATACATTATATAGGACTATTACAAATTGCCCTAGTGATATTACTGTAAATGTTGATTCCGGGAATTGTAGTGCCGTTGTAACATGGCCCGTACTTGTATCTAATTTAGGTTATACTATAAATCAAACATCTGGTTTAGTTTCTGGTTCAAGTTTTCCTGTTGGCTCTACAGTTATTGTTTTTGAGGAGAGGGATGGTTTAAATAATTTAATCGACACTTGTACATTTACTGTAACTGTTGTAGATAATGAGGCTCCAACTCCTGATGCGGCAACTTTAGCAGATGTAATAGCAGAATGTGAAGTAACAGCATTGACTGCTCCAACAGCTACAGACAACTGTGGTGGAACGGTAACAGTAACAAACGATGCAACATTGCCAATCTCGACTCAAGGAACTACAGTAGTAACCTGGACATACGACGATGGCAACGGAAACACAGCAACACAAACACAGAACGTAGTAATTGATGATGTAACAGCACCAACTCCTGATGTTGCAACCCTTGCTGATGTAACCGCAGAATGTGAGGTAACAGCATTGACGGCGCCAACAGCTACAGACAACTGTGGCGGAACAGTAACTGTAACTAACGATGCAACATTGCCTATCTCTACTCAAGGTACTACAGTAGTAACTTGGACATACGATGACGGAAACGGAAACACAGCAACACAAACACAGAACGTAGTAATTGATGATGTAACAGCACCAACTCCTGATGTTGCAACCCTTGCTGATGTAACCGCAGAATGTGA
>JAUIAY010000011.1 GCA_030425285.1 Bacteroidia bacterium | reverse complement strand
ATAGTCCATTGGAAAATCTGTGATTTTCAAATATATCAAATGGAAGAAGCGAAGCAATTGTCGAGATAGTCCATTGGAAAATCTGTGATTTTCAAATATATCAAATGGAAGAAGCGAAGCAATTGCGGAGATAGTACATTGGAAAATCTGTGATTTTTAATAGTAAAATATGGAGGCAATAAAAAAAAATCATTTTTTTTTCATATTAAAACATCCAAACATAAAATCTGCTCGTATATATATAAAATGACAACTTCATAAGTAGGTTAATAGCATAATCAAAACGAGAGTAACTTCTCAAATGTCATTTTGGTAAAGGTAGTTGTATATAGTTGGGAAAGGCAACCCTTTAGTTAGTTTAGTTAGAACTAAAATCCCGCTTGAGTTAGTACTTCAAGCGGGATTTGGTTTTTTTGGTTAAAATGTATTGTTTAATATAAATCTTTTATTTTTCTCAATTTAGTTTTCCAGAGATCTAAAGATTGTTTATGCTTTTCAATGTTTTGATGTACTTCCTGTACCAAAGGATTGTCGTCATCTACATTACTGAAAAACTGTAAATTGTTTTCCAGTTGATTGATTTCAGCTTTTACATCATTAATTTTCTTTCTAATAAAAGACCGTTCATTATCCAAATGTTTCGGATCTTTAGCGTTGTTAAGGGAATCTAATTTGGTTTCAAATTTAATAAGTTCGGCTTCTTCATGGTTTAGATCCAGCTTTTTGAAGACTGCATCCAATACCTTGTTTAACTTACCCTCAATGTATCGCTTGTTGGGAGGCACATTGCCAATGTCCTTCCATTTATTAATTAGGTTTTTGACCTGTTCTAAATCGGATTCTTTTTTGCCAGATAGTTCCAAAGACTTTAACTCATCCAAAAGTTTAGCCTTTTCAGCATAAGCTTGATTGCCTTCTGCATTTTCAGCATCTCTTACGGCATGCAATCTGTCAAAATAATGGTTGCAGGCAGTTTTAAATTGTTTCCAGATTTTATCACTATTCTTTCTAGGAACATGTCCAATTTTTTTCCACTCACTTTGAATTTTTTTCATCAAAGGAGTTGTGGTACTGAAGTCCTCACTGTCCTTATTGTCTTCAGCTACTTTTATGAGATCCATCTTCTTTTGAAGATTGTCATACTGTGACTTTTTAAGGTTTTTATAAAAGGCATTTTTGTTTCTGTTAAAAGTTCTAACAGAATCTTTGAATTGTGCCCAAGTAGCTTCGTTCACTTTTATTGGAACTTTTCCGGCGCCAAAAAAATCATTTCGTAGTGCTTCAACTTCCTTAATGCAATTTTGCCAAGCGTTATGGGAATTGGCACCCTTATCGGCAATGGCTTGTATCTTTGAAATAATCTCGTGTTTTACCTCCAGATTTTTCTCATAAACCTTGTCCAAATCGGCAAAATAGGCCTGACGCTTGTCATTGATTTTTTTAGTAGCGGCTTTAAAACGTTCCCAGATTTCTTCACGGTGTTCCTTGCCAACTGGACCAAGCTCTTCTTTCCACATTTTGTGTAGTGCCTGCAATTCTCTAAAAGCTCGATTGTGATTGTCGTCTTCCGCTAGTTCTTCGGCACGTTCAATAATTTTTGTTTTTTGTTCAAGATTATGTTTGAAATCTAAATCTCGAAGATCCCTATTAAGGTGTAAAAAGTCGTAAAACATTTCAACATGATGGTGGTAGCTGTTCCAAGCATTGTTGTATTTATCCCTTGGAATGGGACCAGCATTTTTCCAGCGTTCCTGTAATTCCTTGAAATGTTTGTAAGTTGTATTGATATTTTCCTCTACATTGAAAAGCCCTTTGATTTCTTCAATAATTTCCAATCTGTCGGCCAAATTGTCCTTGAGGCTCTTTTCTATGTTTTTGTAGTGTGTGTTTAGTTTGTCACGATATTCCCGATAGGTTTCCTTGAAACGTTTTTGTACAGAACTCGAGTAGTAAAAGTCTATTTCGTTGCCACCATCGTTTAAAAACTCTTCTTTTTTCTCATCAAGTAACGAATTGAATTTTGATTTGAATTCTGACCGTAAATTTTCAACATGGGATTTAATGGCTTGTACTTTTTCACTTTTTACAAGCTTCTCCAACTCATCAGCCAATGCTTCCAAAGACATCTTATCATATTCCTTATGCTCAATATCGTGTCGGTCTTTATTACCTTCATCTTCGGCATCTTCGGCATTGGATTCGTCTATTTCATTTAAAACAGATTCATCATCGTTTGATTGGGTATTTTCCGTATTGTCTTTTGATTCAGCTTTGGGTGCGTCGTCGTTGGCTGTCTCTTGTTGGGTTGATTCTGATTCTGGAACGGCTTCCTTTTCAACCTCATTTACGGGTTCTTGAATAGTTTTTTTTTCTTCTTTTCCGTCTGCTTCTTGCAGGTTATCATGCTCTGACATTTTACTAAATGTTTAGGTTCGTAATACTACTGGAGCGTTAAAGATAACAACAACTGTAATATTTACAAAAGCTAGAGCGATTTTTAATGATATAGATTACTTGTTCCAAATCCTCCAAGCTTTTTTAGCTTGGTATTTCAGCATTTTCGAACCATTGATTATGGTCGCTTTTTGGGCAAGTGACTTTTCTAAAAATTTGGTTTGTTCCGGGTTATAAATAAGGTCGAAAGCAATATGGTCTTTCCCGATGCCTTTATAGGGAATATTGGGATGGTCTTTAACATTCGGAAAAGTTCCCAAGGGTGTGCAGTTTATGATTATTTGGTGCGTGTTTATGATGTCTTCCGTTAGCGCAGTATAGGTCAATTCTCCTTTCTTGGAAGGTTTTCTGGAAACAAATTGATACGCAATATGGAGTTCTTTTAAAGTGTAAGCAATAGCTTTACTGGCACCACCAGTTCCTAAAATCAAGGCGCGCTTGTGTTTGGAAGCCAAGTGTGGTTTTAAGGCTTTTTTAAACCCGTAACAATCCGTATTGTAGCCTTTAAGTTTTCCTTTTTTTGAAATTTTAATGGTGTTTACAGCTCCTATTTTTTTTGCTTTCTTATTCAGCGAATCCAAAAAAGGAATGATGCTTTCTTTATAAGGAATGGTAACATTCAGTCCTATTAGTTCTGGGTTTTCATGCAGAATATCAGGAAATTTAGTAATGGCATCAATATCAAAATTATTATAGGACGCATCGTGGATGCCTTCTTTTTCAAATTTCTGGTCAAAGAAGTTTTTAGAAAAGGAATACGAAATGTCTTTGCCTATCAATCCGAATTTACGCATATTTTTTTCGGGTTTTTTGTCCGTAAATTTCTAGAGCCAAAACAATGAGTATACCTAATATAATATAACCAATGGCCAAATATGTTTCCGTTTGCCATTCGGGCATGTATCGCTTGTAGTTCTCAATAATCTTTGCACCTGAAGAATCCAAGGCATAAGAACCGTCACTAGTCATTTTGTAAATGGTTTTTTTCCAAGGCCATACCACGCCTAATGATCCGACTATAAAACCAATAATTGATGCTATGGTAATACTCTTGTAGTGTTTTAGGATATAGTTTAAAACATGGGAAAAGGTGACTAATCCAGCAACAGAGCCCAAAGTGAACACAGCCAAAACCTTAAGCATGCGTACGCGTTCAGAATTATCCAAAAAGCCAAAATCTCCTTTAAAGATTTCAATAAAGGTATCGTAAAGTGCATTGACCGAGTCAACTAAAAGGAGTACATAGTTTCCTAATAATATCAATATAAAAGAACCAGAAAATCCTGGTAAGGTCATACCAGAAACACTAATCATACCACAGAAAAATACAAACCAAAGATTGTCATTTTCCTTGGCTGGATCCAAAAAGCTGATACTCACACCAAGTAAGATGCCTATTGCTAAAGATAGATATGTTTTATAGTTCCAATCCTTAAAATCCTTACTGATATAGTAAATAGAGCCAATAATCATCCCAAAAAACACACTCCAGACATATAGTTCATAATGTTGAATTAAGTAATCCAGTATTTTGGAAACGCTAAAGTAGCTGATAATCATTCCGAAGAACAACAGACTCAAAAAACGACCGTTGATGTACTGAAAAAAACTTTTAAAACGACCATTAATGAGCAACTTAAACGCTTTGCTATTTACTTTTTGTAAGGAGTAAATAAACTCTTCATAAAAACCGGCTACAAAAGCCACAACACCTCCAGACACACCGGGCACCTTATTGGCAGCACCCATACCCAACCCTTTAAGGATTAAGAAGATTTTGTCAGATAATGTTCTTGTACTTTGCATTTAAACAGATTTTTTGCCTATACGTTCTAAAATAAAAATAGTTAGAAATCCAGCTGCCATCAATAAAATAGCCAGTAACCACTGTGAATCAATCTGATTGTTTAATTCCGAATAACGAACAGCCAATATGCTTTTTTCAGAAACGACTTTGTAGGATTCGAAATCGGCTATTTGTTGTTGGTAAAGCGTTAAATGTCCTAATTCAGAAATTTCAGAGAATGGTAAAACCCTTCCCGTTGATTTTTCCATAACCGTTTCGGTCATTTTCCATGGCCAAACTTTGTTCAAGGAACCAAAAATAAAACCCGTTAGTAATGCCAGGGTCATATTGTGATAATGCTTGAACAGCCATTTTAGCAAATGACTAAAACTCAATAAACCAACCAATGCACCAGTAGCAAAAATGGCGATGCGCTTAAAGTCAAAATCATGGAGCGCATCGCTCAATGTTTTGTAAGCACCCAGAATAACCAATATAAATGAGCCCGAAATACCTGGTAAAATCATGGCGCAAATGGCAATGGCTCCAGCTAGAAATAGAAAAAGAGGCGACTCGTTATTAGCCGAAGAGGGCAATAGCGTAATATAATAGGCTATTAGCGCGCCCACTATCAAGCAAATGACTGTAGCAGCCGACCATTTGGTTATCTGTTTGCCAACAAAATAAATACTGGCTATAATGAGACCAAAGAAAAACGACCAGATTAAAATAGGGTGGTACTCAATGAGATATTTGGCTAACCGCATAAACGATACGAAACTCACGATAATTCCCAACAGTAAGGCTATCAAAAAGTTGCCATTCAAGGCTTGCCAGAAAGACTTAAAACCTTCGGTGCGAAGTTTTTTTAGCAGCCCTAAATTAACACCGCTAATGGTTGTAATCAATTCTTCGTAAATACCGGAAATAAAGGCAATGGTTCCACCTGAAACTCCAGGGACAGCATCAGCTGCACCCATAGCCATTCCTTTGAGGGAAATCAAAAAATAATCTGAAAAACGTCTTTGCATTCTAGGGTTTTAATAAAACCCAAAGGTAACCAATTTAAGTTACAAGGACGTTTATAACTTGGCTTTTAAGAGTGTTTTAACTTGACTTTTACTGTATACCTGCGGGAACAATTCTTCAATGATCAAAGCAAATTCCGGATTGAAACGCATCCCATTTTTTAGATGGTAGGAACCTTTTTCGGTTTCGTGCAATATGTAATATAAACCAGCCAATCTGAACTCTATTTCAGCATTTTCAGGGTAAAACTCTGCAGCTTGCAAAAAATTATAGACAGCAGCATCATGCTCGCCTATTTTCAACAGGATATCACCTCGGGTAAGCCAAGTGCTCAATTCGTAATTACCCAATTCCAAAGCCTTTTTATAGCCGCGTTCGGCCTCTTCCCAAAACGATAGACGTTCGTTTATTTGGGCATAAAGTTTCCAATAGATTACATTTTCAGTATCAATGTTTATGGCTTTGTTGATGTAGTACAGGGATTTTTTGTAATTCCGTTTCTTTATATAAAACTTGGTAATGGCAATCCATCCTTTGTCTAAAAGTGGGTCTTCCTGAACCGTTTTTTTGTAATACTGAACGGCCAACTCCATATTTTTTAATCTCTCATGGCAGGTGCCAATTCGTAGTAAAGCAAACGAAGTTGGGTCATCTAACTGTAGTGTGATATTATAGTTTTCAATGGCATCTTCATAGCGCTTGAGTTTTTCAAGTACCTTGCCTTTTTCTAAATAAGCACCAATGAAAGTGTCCTCTGAAATAATGGCAAAATCAAATGCTGCCAAGGCTTTTTTATAGTCCTTAAGTTCATAATACTGTTTGCCCAATTGATGCCAGGCTACTTCACAATACGGGTTGCTGTCCAAAAACGTATTGAGATACGAAATGGCATCTTCATGCTGTCCCAAGAAGTCAAAACAATAAATCATGTTATGCAAAGCCGCATAATCATGCAAATCGGCTTCCAGGCACTTCATGAAATAGTTTTTAGCTTCTTCAAACTTATCCAAAAACAAATATTCCATTCCAATTAGCGAATAGATGTCCACCACATCATCCGTTAGGTCTAGAGATTGTTTCAGTACCTCAATGGCCTTTTCATGGTCATCCCGTTTAGAGAGAATGTTGGCCTTTTGAATGTAGATTTCTTCATTGCGAGGGTCAATGACATGCAATTCGTTAATGAGCATGTCTGCCTTGTCCAATTCATTTTCGAACACATAAATCTCTACCTTAAACAGTTTTAGGTTAACCGACGTAGGGTGTTGTGACAGTCCTAGTTTGATGGCTTTTTTAGCGAGTGCTATTTTTCCTTGATTGAGGTAGTGGTGAATGATGTTTTCGAATTCTTCTGAATCAAAAAACAAAACGTGGTTTGTTTTTAGCATGGATTCGAATCGGGTAAGTGGCAAATTGTTGTTGTCGTTGGGACTTAACTCCATAGGCACATTTATATGATTTTGCTTGAATAAATGTAGTATTCTATATGTATGTTTGGGTTTAAAAGCTTAAATGTTTTTAACAAAGTAATCAACAGTGCTATTGGTAATGATGCTTTATGGTTGATTTTCAGAAGCTTGTATTTATTGTTGAATACTGTCTAAAATGTCAATGATAATTTTGCAACCTGCGATTAATTCATCATTCGAAATGGTTAGTGGTGGTGTAATCCTAACAGCTTTAGGTTCAAACAGTAACCAGAATAAAATAAGTCCGTGGTCTTGCGCTTTTAATATCACTTGGTTGGTGATTTCAGCTGAAGGTGTCATGGCAGCCAACATGAGTCCTTTACCACGAATTTCAGTAATTAAAGGATGTTTCAGGTGTTCTCTAATCAGTTTTTCTTTTTCTAGAGTTTGAGCCATTAAATCACTTTCAACAACTTCAGATAGTGTTGCCAATGCAGCAGCAGCAATCACAGGATGGCCGCCAAAGGTTGTGATATGTCCCAGTTTGGGATTATCCGCCAAGAGACTCATTAACCCGCCAGAAGCCGTAAAAGCACCAATAGGCATGCCGCCTCCCAAACCTTTACCGGTTACCAAAATATCCGGAGGGCAGTTGTAATGTTCAAAGGCGAATAGTGTTCCGGTTCGTCCAATACCTGGCTGTATTTCATCTAAAATCAATAGTGCGCCAACATCATTGCAACGTTTTCTAACCAATTCCAGGTAATCATTCTTCGGTTCAATAAACCCAGCACCACCTTGAATGGTTTCTAGAATAACGCAGGCTGTTTTATGGGTGATGGTATTAATATTTGGAATATTGTTGAATTCAATAAACCGAACATCAGGAATCAAAGGTCTAAAAGGCTGCTTGCGCTCTTCATACCCCATAACACTCATGGCACCCATGGTATTGCCATGATAGGCATGTTTGGCAGCAATGATTTCACTACGACCTGTTGCGCGTTTGGCCAATTTTATAGCACCTTCAACGGCTTCGGTGCCTGAATTGGTTAAATAGGTTTGCTCGAGGTTGTCTGGTAAATGTTTTGCCAATAATTTAGTGAGCGTCACAGCAGGTTGCTGTACATACTCACCGTAAACCATAACGTGCAAATATTTATCCAGTTGCTCTTTTATGGCTCTAACCACTTTAGGATGTTTATGACCTAAAGTACAAGCCGAAACACCTGCTACAAAATCCAGATAGGCTTTATCATTGCTATCATAAATATAAGAGCCATCGGCATGGGATATTTCCATAGCCAAAGGATGTGTGGAAGTTTGCGCTTGGTATTTAAAGAAATCGTCCTTCACAATTAATTATTGTCCTTTTCAAGAGTTGGTTTGTTACCATCTTCAGTTTGCAAAGCCTTTTTGTCCAATACCTCCTTTGGAATATTTCTGGAAACCTTTGAGGGCTGCTGACCAATCATAGGTTTGTCCGTTTTATTGGGTGTCTTTTGGTTGCTATCTGTTTCAGCTTTTTCAATACGTTTCAGCATGTCATCATCAAAAAACTTCTCTTGAGGAACATATTCATCCAACCCTTGAATCACAGGAAGTTCTAAAGGCGGGTCGTCATTAAACAGGTCTTCCACACTTTTGGGGCGTTCATCATCGCGCCATACAAAACCACGCAACAATCGGGAGTTTTTAGGGAACTGCGATTCTGGTGTGGTGATGGCATCAGGTTGTTTGTAACGAATAAATTGCGAAATAGCACCTTCTTCAAAAAATACCGAAATGCTTCCGGAACGGGCTTTGTCTATTCCAAAGAGTTCGTTGTTTTCGTTTCGTGCATAGAAAATAGACTCTGCGTTTTTATCAATATCTACTTGCTTCAGGTTGTTCTGCTCATCAAAAAGGCCAACCAATGTTTTCCCTTTTATTTGATTATACCCATTCTCACTCAAGGTATCTTTACTTACAATAAAGGCGTTTTCAAACACCAAAAGGGAATCCAGTTTTTCGGTTTCGGGGTTGGATTTAATATGAATGGTGTCACCAGTCATTTGGTTCTCTAGATTCCAGATTACCGGGTCGCGACTCTTGGCAAAGGGATCCTGCGATGATAGCCGTTTTAGGTTGATGAGTTCTGTAAGTCCGGTGGCATGGTTTACGTGCACCGAATCGGCTTTACCACTCATGTCAGACTTGTAGAACTTGGCATTTCTAAAGGCTCTGGTAATACGCTTTTCGGGTTTGCCTGTAACCATGAGCGTATCGGCATGCATATAGATGGAATCGTTTTCCTGAACGGTTATGGCCAAAGCACGCTTGGTAATAAATACCGAGTCTTTCGCCTTGTATATTTCGGCGTAATGCCCCTTTATGACACTCTTGTTGGTAGTGTCCGTTACTTTAATGTTGTTGGTTGCCGAAGCAAAGTTTCGGTTGTTGTCAAAATACATACTGTCGCCTTCAAACACCCTATAGTCGTATTCTATTTTGGTGTTTTTCATACCATAACCTGTTTTCTGTTCGGTGTCATAAAAGCCACGCTCGCAATAGGTCTTACTTTCGGAAGTAACAATGGTAGAAGGCCCAAAAAGATAAGCATGTCCTGTTTCCGAATAGAAATCCAACTGATTGGTATTGATGGTATAATCTGGGTTGACCAGCACAACCTCATTGACAAACTGATACTTTTTGCTATTCATGTAATAGCGCCCGATGTTACTGGTTATGGTTCCCGAAGAATCCCGAACTACACGGCCGCCACTTTTGTAAAAGGATTGTTGTTTAACGCGGTCAAAAAACAAGGTATCAGTGGTTAGGGTAGAGTTAGGCTCGGTGAGCACCACATCGCCACTGGCAAAGGCCAGTTTGGTCTTGCCACTGTATTCTACATATTTGGCGTTCATGTTAATGGTGTCACCTTGTTTCATACGGACGTTTCCGTAGGCCTCCACAAAGTTCTCGTTGCTGTATAGGTTGGCTTGGTCGCACCACATATCCACACCTTCGTGAATCACATGTACCTGACCCGAGTCGTCACGTGTCATGACCTTAAGGCCAGGTGCCTCGGCTTCCTTAAACTCCAAAAACCCACCATAGACAATTTCAATACGCTTTTGGTCTTGGGCCTGTAAGCCCAATTGCCAGAAGAGTATGGCAAACAAGGCGGTAAATATGTTACGGTTTAATTTCAAACGCTAGATTTTGGCTCAAAAATAATGATAATATTGGTGTGGCGTAAGGCATTAGGAATTTTTTAATAGAAATAAAATTTAGATGGTTTTTTTGTACAGATTGCTTCGTTGTTCGTTCCTCACTCCTCACAATGACAACTGTTATTGATATTTTGTAGGAATTTTCACGGTTTGACCTTAAGCAGACCTTAAGTAGACCTTAAGGAGAACCGACCCAAATTTGGCCCTAAAAACTATGTATAAGTAAGTAAGGTTTAAGTGGTTTAAATTGATTAGATTTGGGAATAATAGTAACAGAGTTTAGTCAAGTTTTGGCTAGCATTCCAAAGAATGAAAATTGAATTTGAAAAAACTAATTACTTGCCTTTTAAGTTTGGTCTTGATTTTGACTTTCTCTTGTGAAAATAAAAGTCGACGACTAGAGCGTGGACTGAATCTGATCTCAATTGTGGAAAAGCTGAAATAACCAATGTAATTGGAAACAATGAATATTTTGGTGGTGGAAAAGACATTGTAGTTAAATGCAGAGTAGAATTTGACAAATCTGAATTTGAATCGGAATTAGTAATTGACGTTTCTTTGATTGGAGAAGCTTATTGTCCTTTTAAAGTTGGAGATATTGTAGTTGCTAAATTTCTAAAAACTGACCGAAAAAAAACAGTTGAAATGTATCTACTGGAATCAATAAACAATCGAACAGGTTACAAATGGGAATCCATTTACACGTTGGAGGAAGCCTGTAATGGAAATTGGCCGAAAGGTTCTGAACAACAGAAAACATTTTCAGTAAAAGGAAAAATATAGTTGAATAAAAGCTTTAGCCAACAGCGTGCCTAGTTTATTGTTTCAATATTTCTAATATTCTGTTGTTTTATATCCTGTGCTTATAATCTTTAAAACCATTTGTTTAAAAATTATATCTTTATGGAAACCTAGTATTAATGATACAATTCTTTCGCAAAATACGCCATAGTCTGGTGTCTGAAAATAAGTTTCGAAAATACTTGCTTTATGCCATTGGTGAAATAATTCTTGTTGTTATTGGTATTCTGATTGCCCTTCAAATTAATAATTGGAATGATTATAGAAAGGAGCGCCAAAGCGAGCAATTGATTTTAAGAAATTTTAAAAAGAACTTAAAGACTGATGCACAACTCCTCCAACAGTTTCATGAGTCTGCTGATAAAGGAATTAAAGCAGTTGATACAATACTGCTTATGGTCAATAGTCATATTGATTTTAATTACATGTCTTTTGCCACGAGTATTGAGCGTGTTTTAAGCAATAATTACTTCCAGACAACCAGTACTACTTTTGACCAGTCCATTAGTACGGGTAACATAGATTTGATTCAAGATGATAGTCTGCGATTTGAAATTCTGAATTATTACAAATTAAGCAAGCTTAATTTTGAGGACAATAGGATGCTTGAAACCAATCAAAATCACGTATTTCCAACATTGTTTTCTTTAATAATACCTACAAAGTCGGTTTCGTACTCTCTTACGGGAATAGAAACTACCCTTCCAGAATTGGATTTAGGGGAGTTGGCTACTAACCAAGCCTTTAATACATGGGTGATTTTTAAGAAGTCGGCATTTCAACGACAGGCTGAAAATTATTCGTACATGGGTGATAATGTCAACACATTGATTGGGATGATTGATTCACAATTAAAAAAAGAATAAACTATGAAAGTATTTAAAAGTAAGTTGCCTTTAATGGTAATGATGCTTGTTTCTGCATTTTCAACACCACTTTTCGCTCAAGAAGATGTCTTTATTACCGAGTATTTAGAGCGTTTGGAAAGTTCTAAAGCCTATTTGATTCTTGTTGCGGAAATCATGCCGGAAGACCAATATACATTTAAAGCGACACCTGAATCCATGAGTTTTGCAGAGCATTTGATGCACATCGCCTGGGCTATGGATTGGCACAGTCAATCCTTAATGGGTGGACGAGAAGCTCGAGACTGGAATACGGATACCGAGCTGCAAGTTGCTGACAAAACGAAAGAGGAGATGATTGCCAAGATTGATGAAACGTTCGATAAGACCATCGACTTTATCAAAAATTTTGATGTTGACAGGTTAGGTGAGCGATTGGACTATTTTGGACAAAACAGAACCAAAAGACAGATTTTATTATTACTCGCAGACCATATTACCCATCATAGAGCGCAAATGCTGGTTTACATGCGCCTCAATAGATTGAAACCACCACGGTATGTGTTGTATCAGTAAATTTTAGTTTACTGGCTTATGGATAAAGAAAAAGAAACTTTTGAAACGTGGAATAATATAGCTTCTGTTTATGAAGACAAGTTTATGGATTTGGACTTGTACAACGAAACCTATGACCATTTTTGTAATACTCTTACTAAACAAATAGCCAAAATACTAGATGTTGGTTGTGGCCCGGGAAACATTATTAAATATTTAATTTCTAAAAACCCAGATTACGATATTTTTGGTATAGATATCGCACCCAATATGATTGAGCTGGCAGAGAAAAATAATCCTTCTGCAAGCTTTGCGGTTATGGATACGCGTGATATTGGAAAGCTAGAACCTAATTTTAATGGCATAATAGCTGGCTTTTGTTTGCCCTACCTATCCCAAAGCGAGAGTCAGGATTTTATGGCCAATGCTTTTAATTTATTGGATAAACAAGGTGTGCTTTACATCAGTTTTGTTGAGGGCAATCCACAACAATCCGATTTTAAAACAGGAGGTGGAGGCCGTGTTTATTTTTACTACCATCAATTAGATGAACTTAAAAAGACACTAGTAGAAACAGGCTTTTCTGAAATAGCAGTTTTTAAGGTAAATTATAAAACATCAGACACCACATTTGATGTTCATACCATAGTGACAGCTAGAAAAGTATAACTATTATCTGAAAATAGTCTGCTTTCTATCAGGACCTACCGAGACAATGGTAATTGGAGTCTCCAATTCCTTTTCTAAAAAGGCAATATATGCGTTTAACTCATCTGGCATTTGTGATGCTTCAGACATCTCTGTTAAATCGGCTGCCCAACCTTTAAAATCGGTATAGATAGGCTCTACGTTTTCAGGTTCAATATTATACGGTAAATGTGTAATGGTTTCACCCTTGTATTTGTAAGCAGTACAAACTTTCAAGGTTTTGAAACCAGATAAAACATCGGCTTTCATCATCATGAGTTGCGTAACACCATTTACTTGGCAAGCGTATTTTAAAGCGACCAAATCCAGCCAGCCACAACGACGTGGTCGTCCGGTAGTGGCACCAAACTCATGGCCAACCTTTGCCATGGTTTCGCCATCTTTATCAAACAATTCCGTTGGGAAAGGCCCAGAACCCACACGCGTAGTATAGGCTTTAAAAATACCAAATACATCACCAATTTTGTTCGGAGCTACACCTAGTCCTGTACAGGCACCAGCAGCTGTTGTGTTACTGGAAGTTACAAATGGGTAGGTTCCAAAATCGATATCCAATAAGGAGCCTTGAGCACCTTCGGCCAAGATGGTTTTACCGTCTTTTTGTGCTTGGAATATATATTCTTCAGAATCGATTAGTTTCAAAGATTTTAAAACTTTTACGGCTTCAAAGAATTCGTTTTCCAATTCCTTTAAGTCATATTGAATCTCAACATTGTAGAAGTTGATCATGGCTTCGTGCTTGTTGGCCAAGGCACGATATTTTTCTTTCCAATCGGCTAATTCTAAATCACCAACACGAATGCCATTTCTACCGGTTTTGTCCATATATGTTGGGCCAATACCTTTAAGGGTAGAACCTATTTTAGCTTTTCCTTTGGCTGTTTCACTGGCTGCATCCAATAAACGATGCGTTGGTAAAATGATGTGGGCTTTTCTGGAAATGTACAATGACTTTTTGTAGTCTACATGCTGTTCGGCCAACTTATCTAATTCCTTTTTGAAAATCACAGGGTCAATTACAACGCCATTACCCACCAAATTAATGGCATCCTCATGGAAAATACCCGAAGGGATGGTGTGAAGTACGTGTTTCATACCATTGAATACAAGGGTGTGGCCTGCGTTTGGTCCACCTTGAAAACGTGCAATAATATTGTATTTGGAGGTTAGAACATCGACAATTTTTCCTTTGCCTTCATCGCCCCATTGTAATCCTAGTAGTAAGTCTACTGCCATGTGTGAAATTGGTTATTTAGTTGATTTTCGGTTGCCGTAAAAGTAGAGTGAGTGATTTTTTATTTCGATATCAAAAACTTCTTCAATAGTTTTTTTGATGGATTGAATGCGTGGGTCACAAAATTCAATAACCTCACCTGTATCCGTCAAAATAACATGATCGTGCTGCTTGTCAAAATACGATTTTTCATAATGCGCCTGACTCTGTCCAAACTGGTGCTTGCGAACCAAACCACATTCCAAAAGCAATTCAATGGTATTGTATAGCGTGGCCCGACTCACCCGATATTTTTTATTTTTCATGTTGAGGTACAACGATTCGATGTCGAAATGCTCGTCACTGTTGTAAATCTCTTGAAGTATGGCATAGCGTTCCGGTGTTTTACGATGCCCTTTTTCTGTTAAAAAAGCCGTAAACACGTTCTTTACTATCTCCTGGTTTTTTGTATCGGTTTTTACACTCATAATTTCGCTGCAAATTTACACTTATTTTTAAACTCTAGACACTTTATCGATACCATTAATTTTTTTTAGGTTGTCCATGAGTTTTTTGAGCATGTTATTG
Source organism: Bacteroidia bacterium (assembly GCA_030425285.1). Classification (GTDB taxonomy): domain Bacteria; phylum Bacteroidota; class Bacteroidia; order Flavobacteriales; family Flavobacteriaceae; genus Hanstruepera. The sequence continues at coordinate 62,858 of JAUIAY010000011.1, read as the reverse complement.
TTTTTGACTACCACATTGATTTTTCCCGAGAAAATACCATCGTCACTCTCAAAACTAATGCTTTTCATGTTTACATGCATGTTTGATGATATGACCTTGGTGATGTTGTTGACCAACCCTAAATTATCAATACCCGATAGTTTTATTTGCGCGGCAAACTCCTGTTGAGACGAATCAATCCATTTCGCCTGCATAATACGGTAGGCGTAGTTGGATTGTAAACTCACGGCATTTGGACAGTTCTTTTTGTGCACCTTAATGCCGTCATTAATGGTTAAAAAACCAAACACGGGATCGCCAGGAATGGGATTGCAACAATTGGCAAACTTGTAATCCAATTTTTCTTCTTCCTTGCCAAAAACGAGCATATCGTATTTAGACGTAATTTCGTCCTTATCGATTTCTTCTTTTGGAATAGAAGGTTTTCGGGAGATTTTATTCTTAATATAACTCATTAAGGCGTTACTTCTGGATGAAGCAAATTCCTTGAGCATGGTGTTATCAATAGAACCCACACCAACACGATAAAAGAGGTCTAGACTTGTTTTGAGTTTGAAATGATTTACCATTTCATTTACAGACTTTTCGTCTAGATTTATTTTAAGCTGTTTGAGTTTTCGGCGTAAAATTTCCTTGCCTTCTTCGGCAATTTCTTTTTTGTCTTCTTTTAAAGCCGATTTAATCTTACTTCTAGCTCTAGCAGTTGTGGCATAATCGAGCCAGTTGGCATTAGGTTTGGCATTTTCAGCCGTTAAAATATCAACACGATCACCACTTTTTAAGACATGGCTTAAGGGTACCAATTTACCATTTACCTTGGCTCCTCGGGTTCGCATGCCCACTTCGGTATGGATACTAAAGGCAAAATCTAAAGGTGTAGCACCTTTTGGCAAGGATTTTAAATCGCCTTTGGGTGTAAATACAAATATTTCCTTGGAGTAAAGGTTGAGTTTGAATTGTTCTACAAAATCTACGGCGTCAATTTCAGGGTTTTCCAATGTTTCCTGCAGTTTGGCAATCCACATATCGATACTATCATCGGCTTCTCCGCCTTCTTTGTATTTATAGTGAGCTGCATAACCTTTTTCGGCTATTTCATTCATGCGTTCGCTACGTACTTGGACTTCAACCCAACGGCCTTTAGGGCCTACAACGGTGATATGTAGCGCTTCATAACCAGTGGATTTTGGAGACGAAATCCAATCGCGTAATCTTGTTGGATTGGGTCTAAAATGATCAGTAACGATGGAGTAAATTTTCCAAGCCAGAAATTTTTCGTTTTCAGGGTCGCTTTTGTAAATGATTCTTACAGCAAACTTATCATAAACTTCATCAAATGATACCCCTTGATTGAGCATCTTTCTTCTAATGGAGAAAATGGATTTAGGACGCCCTTTAATCTCATAATCCAAATGTTCTTTATCTAATGAGGTTGAAATAACCTTACTGAATTCCTTGATGTAATTATCTTGGTCTTCCTTACTCTCCTTAATTTTATTTAAAATATCGTAATAGACATCAGGCTCTGTGTACTTTAATCCTAAATCTTCGAGTTCAGTTTTGATGTTGTACAAACCAATTCTATGAGCCAAAGGTGCATAGATATACAATGTTTCCGATGCGATTTTTACTTGCTTGTCAGGTCTCATGGAATCCATGGTCTGCATGTTGTGCAACCTATCGGCTATTTTGATGATGATTACCCTTACGTCATCGTTAAGGGTTAAAAGCATCTTTCTAAAATTTTCGGCCTGTAAGGAAACATCCATATCCTTTTTAAGCGACGAAATTTTAGTAAGACCGTCAACAATTCTGGCCACCGTTTCGCCAAACATATCTTCGATGTCCTTGAGCGTATAATCATCATTATCTTCAACAACATCGTGGAGTAGTGCTGCCGTAATAGACGTAGCATCCAAGCCAATTTCCTGAGCCACTATTTTGGCAACGGCTATTGGGTGGAATATGTAGGCCTCGCCAGATTTTCGGCGTTGGTCCTTATGGGCGTCTACAGCAACATCAAATGCCTTTCGTATTTGTTTTTTATCCTTTGCAGAAAGTGTACGATAACTGACGCGCAGTAATTCTTTGTACGCTTGTGCAATAGCCGCATTTTCCTTTTCAATATCTATTTCTGTCATATCTTAAAATTACTAAAACAAAATAAACCTACAACGGTTTTGGCTGGCAAAAATTTAAATTTTTAAGATGTAAGTTGGTTACTTTTTTGGAGCTACTGAAATGCCTTTTTCGGCAAAATTTTTAAAATCCTCCAAATACTTTTTGGATTGTTTTCTAAAGGCACCTGGCATCAATAATGTCATCATACGTAACATGAAGCTGGTTGGAAGGAATTCGCTTTTAGAAGTCCATTTGGTTGTATTTTCGTCCAGTTCCTCAAAGAAATTCTCCTGTAGATTGTGCATGCCTTTGGTGTCGTAGGTTACATGAAAGGCATGGGGTAAATCCTGAAAGGTGATGGTTTCAATGAGTTCCATTTCCCGTTTTCCAATTTTGTAAATGAGTTTCATTTTAGAGCCAATCTCGCCTGGAGTACCTGAAATATAGTCATAATCTATAAGGCCGCGTTGCCAATGTTTGATGTTTTCGGGATTATCAAGCTTTTCAATGAATTCCTTAAGCGGAACGTTGACAATTATTTCAGTTGTATATTTCATAATTATGCTATTAGAGAAACTTAAAGATACATTATTTTTGAGTTTTATTTTGGCTTTGACCTTTTAATACTAAAAAACTTTATAAGCCGTTAGTTTTACACCTTGTATTATAGGCTATTATTCCTATTTTTGCATGAATTGATAAAATCAATAGATACCTATGACTAAATATTTGTACACTATTCTATTAGTGTTTGGTTTGTGCAGTGTGCAGGCACAAACAACTGAAGGCGATGTTCTGTTTACAGTAGATAAAGAACCTGTTTACGCTTCGGAGTTTATAAGGATTTTTAATAAGAACCTGGATTTAGTACAGGATGAATCCCAGAAGGATGTTGACGAATATTTAAAGCTTTTTGTGAATTACAAGCTTAAGCTTAAGGAAGCAAAGGCACAAGGTCTTGATGAAAAACCATCTTATGTTAGGGAATTGAGCAATTACAAAAAGCAATTAGCTAAAAACTACTTAACCGATTCCAAAGTTACTGATGAATTGGTTTCAGAAGCTTATGAGCGTGTGTCAAATGAGGTAAATGCCGATCATATTTTAATCAGGCTTAATGAAAGTGTAACACCAGAAGATACGTTGGCGGCCTATAACCAGCTCCTGAAGTTTCGGGAGCGTGTGATTAATGAAGGTTTTGAAACTGTTCAAAAAGATATTCATAACGGACAAACTATTTATGCAGAAAACCTTGGATATTTTTCAGGATTCAAGATGGTTTACCCGTTTGAAACAGCCGCCTATAACACGCCTGTTGGTGAAATTTCCATGCCTTTTAAAACCAGATTTGGCTATCATATAGTGATTGTCAACGATGTGAGAAAATCCAGAGGAGAACGTACCGTTGCTCACATTATGGTAAGCGAAAACCAAGAAGATCCGATCTTGGCAGAAACACGCATAAACGACATATACAATAAATTACAACAAGGAGAGCCGTTTGAGTCATCGGCTAAACAGTTTTCCGATGATAAAAGTTCGGCAAAAAATGGCGGTAAATTATCTCCCTTTAGTGGCGGACAGTTAAGCTCAACCGAGTTTGAGGAACAAGCATTTGCTTTAAAGGAAATGGGTGATGTTTCTAAACCATTCAAAACTGAATTTGGTTGGCATATCATCAAACTGCTCGATAAGAAAAGTGTTGAGTCTTTTGAAACCATGAAGCCAGAATTAGAAGCTAAAGTCAAGAAAGATTCTAGATCCCAGTTAATTAACACATCGTTGGTAAATAATCTTATGGAGCGTTATCATGTTAGCTATGAGCAACCAGCTTTACCTTATTTTGAATCGCTATTAAGTAATGACTATTTTGTTGGAAGATGGATTTTGCCTAATGATTTTCAAGGAGAAAAAGACCTTGTGTCCATTGACAATAAAAAGTTTAGTTATAATGATTTCGGACAGTTTTTACTTAAAAGCCAACGAAAAGCTATAGCCAAAAAACCATTGGATAAACTGGTTGAAGAAAAATACAAAGAATTTTTAGATTCTAATTTAATACAATACCAAGAAGAAAATTTAGAAAATGAAAATGAGGACTTTGCCCATATCGTTGCAGAGTATCGTGATGGGTTGTTATTGTTTGATTTAATGGAAACCGAGATATGGAATGCTTCAAAATCGGATTCTGTTGGTTTGGAGAATTTTTATCAAGCAAACAAGAATACTTATTTTTGGAACGAGCGTGTAGATGCCCTTGTAGCTTCTTCATCAAGTAAAAGCACTATTAAAAAGGTTAAAAAGATGCTTGAAGATGGTAAATCTGAAGACGACATTAAAGGCGCACTGAATTCCGACGAAACAGTACATGTTATTTTTACATCTGGTGTCATGGATAAAGAACACCAAGCCTTGCCGCAAGATTTTGAGTACAAGACAGGTGTTTCAAAAATATACCCGCATAATGATGCTTACATCGTGACTCTTGTTAAAGCGGTATTACCTAAAGAGGCTAAAGCTTATGAAGATGCCAAAGGGCAAATTATAAGTGATTACCAGGTTTATAAAGAATCACTTTGGTTGGAGGATTTAAAGACAAAATACCCTGTTGTTATTAACGAGGACGTTCTTACGAAAGTAAAAAATCAAATAAAGCAATAATTGAAACAATCAGGTTTTCTAGTCATATTGTTAGCTGTTTTAGCAACTTCATGCGATTATTTTTATAAGCAGGAAGATGATAGGAAACCATTGGCACGTGTTAATGAAAACTATCTTTATCAAGATGATGTTTCCCATTTGTTTACCGAGAATATATCAGAAGAAGATAGTATTGTCAGATTAACGAATTTCATTAATAAATGGGCTGCAGAGCAGTTGTTGGTAGATGGCGCCAAGAGAAACTTAAATGATCAAAAACTCAAGCGTTTTGATGATTTGGCCAACCAGTATAAAAATGAATTGTATTCAACAGCCTATCTTGAGGCTTTGGTGACTAGAAACATTGATACTGCGGTATCTTGGTTGGAGGCTGAATCCTATTATAATGAAAACAAGGATGTATTCAAACTTAACGAAGATCTCATAAAATTCAGATACGTTAATATTGACGAAAACAGGTTTCAACTAGAAGATTTAAAAACAAAATTTACCCGTTTCAATGAAGGCGATAGGAAAGAGTTGGATTCTATTGCAATACAGTTCAAATCTTATTCTTTGAACGATTCCATTTGGATTAAGGTAACGCAAGCCATTGACAAAATTCCAGTGATTACTACTGAAAACAAAAATGAATTGTTAAAAAAATCTAATTTTATACAACTCAAAGATTCATTAGGATTATATTTGATGCAAATAAAAGATGTGCTTGAGCGAAATAGTTTGGCGCCACTGGAGTATGTCAAACCTACCATTGACCAAATAGTCATAAACAAGCGAAAATTAGAACTCATAAAAGAATTAGAAAAAGATATAACTACGGATGCTATCAAAAACAAACAATTTGAAATATATAACTAGAACTGTTCTATTGGCAGTAATACTAATGTTGCCTGAAGTGTTGAGTGCCCAAGAGATTATTGAAGAAGAGACGAAATCGGCACCTAAAAAGGTAGATAGCGTTTTAACTTCCGGAGCCCAGAAACTAGATGGTGTTGCAGCTGTAGTGGGTGATTACGTGGTTTTAGATTCAGATATCGATCGAACCATTATTCAGTTGAAGGCGCAAGGAGCTTCACTGGAGGGTGTTACCAGATGCCAGTTGTTTGGTAAACTTTTGGAAGATAAACTGTATGCACACCATGCCATTCAGGATAGTATAGAAGTCTCTGATGCTGAAATTCGTTCTAATGTGGATTACCAAATCCAGCAATTTTTGGCCCAATCTGGAAAATCAATGGAAGAGTTATTAGCTTTTTATAATAAGCCGGATGAAAAAAGCTTTAGAGATGAAATGTATGAAATAAATAAAAGCAATAAGCTTGCTAGCGAAATGCAAAATAAGATTATTGATGAGATAGAAGTGACTCCTGAAGAGGTTAGACAGTTTTTTAATAATATTCCTAAAGATGAGAGACCTACTTTTGGAACCGAATTAAAAGTTTCCCGAATTGTTATTGAACCTAAAGTCTCTGATGAAGAAAAACAACGTGTTATTGACCAACTGAAACAATTTAAGGCAGATGTTATGGAAAACGGCGCCAGTTTCAGATCAAAAGTGGTTTTGTATTCGGATGATAAAGCTTCTATTCCACAGGGTGGACTTTACACCTTGAACAGAAAGCAACCACGAATGGTTAAGGAATTTCGTGAAGTTGCTTTTTCATTGCAAGAAGGTGAAATATCCGATCCGTTTGAAACAGACTTTGGGTACCACATTATCTACTTGGAAAAAATCAGAGGCCAAGAATATGATGTAAGGCACATTCTTTTGATGCCCAAAGTTTCCGAAGATGCTATCAAAGAAGCACGAGAAAAACTTGTAAAAATAAGACAGCGTATAGTTGATGGAGACATTAGCTTTGAGGATGCTGCTCGAGAGTCTAGTGATGAAAAAGAAACCAGAAGTGAAGGTGGTTATTTAATCAATCCGGTTAACGAAGGTTATAATTTTGAACTTACCAAGATGGATCCGGAACTTTATGGGCTGATACAGGATCTAAAAGAAGATGAAATTAGCCTGGTACAAACCGACCACGGACAAACTGGAAACGTTAAATTTCAAATTCTGAAAGTAAGTGACCGAGTAGACGAGCATGTTGCTGATTATGCTCGTGATTATTTAAAAATCAAGGAATTGGCCTTAAATGAAAAGCGTTTTAGGGCTATAGACAAATGGCAGGAAGAAAAAATTATGGATACCTATATAAAGATTAATGGCGAGTATAGAGATTGTGAATTTACTGGAAACTGGTTAAAAAAATAAATATGTCGGACGTAGCTGCTATTGAGGGATTTGTAAAAAAGTATCAATCATTAAAAACTGAAATCGCCAAGGTAATTATTGGTCAAGATGATGTTGTCAACCAAATATTGATTGCTATTTTTTCAGGTGGCCACGCCTTATTAATTGGAGTTCCAGGTTTGGCAAAAACCTTAATGGTCAATACTATTTCACAAGCTTTAGGCTTGGATTTCAAGCGTATTCAGTTTACGCCAGATTTAATGCCAAGTGATATTTTGGGCAGTGAGATATTGGATGAAAACAGAAATTTTAAATTTATAAAGGGACCTGTTTTTTCTAACATCATTTTAGCCGATGAGATTAACAGAACACCACCTAAAACCCAAGCAGCCTTATTGGAAGCCATGCAAGAGCGTGCCGTAACGGTTGCTGGTCACCACTATAAATTGAGTCTGCCTTATTTTGTATTGGCTACACAAAACCCTATTGAACAAGAAGGGACATATCCTTTACCAGAAGCTCAATTGGACCGTTTTATGTTTGCGGTTAATTTAGATTACCCAACCTTCGAAGAAGAAGTGCAAGTTGTGAAATCAACGACAACTGATATGGTGAGTAAGGTGAATCCACTTTTTACGGCCCAGGAAATTATTGATATTCAACAGTTAATTCGTCGTATTCCAGTTGCTGACAATGTCATTGAATATGCTGTTAGAATGACCGGTAAAACAAGACCCAATAGTCCTGAAGCAACCGATCTAGTAAAAAACTATATAGATTGGGGAGCAGGACCAAGAGCTTCACAAAATTTAATTTTGGCTGCCAAAACCCATGCGGCTATTCACGGTAAGTTTTCGCCTGATATTGAAAATGTTCAGGCCGTAGCCTATTCTATTTTTAAACACCGTGTGATTAAGAATTACAAAGCCGAAGCCGAAGGCATTTCCGATGAACAAATAATTAAGAGTTTATTTTAATTCGTTCTAAATTATTTTCAATTCTATTTAAGCTTATTTATTTGTTAATTTATTATTTTTTAAACAATAAAATTAACGATTCATTAAAATAGTTACTAATATTAGTCGTTTTATTGAAAATATTTTACGATTAATTCTATTTTATTACACATTTTTAAATCTTCTTAATAATTTGTACTTTTGCAATTCCTATAAATAGGACTATTGATTAATTGTAAACTTATTAAATATTATATATGGCATTTGATATTGACATGATAAAGAAGGTTTACGCTAATATGGCCGAGCGTGTAGATAAAGCACGTGAAGTTGTTGGTAAACCATTAACACTTTCAGAAAAGATTTTATACGCGCATTTATGGGATGGAAATCCCACCAAAGCTTTTGTTAGAGGTAAGGACTATGTAGATTTTGCACCTGACCGTATAGCATGTCAAGATGCGACTGCCCAAATGGCTTTATTGCAGTTTATGCAAGCTGGTAAAGATAAAGTTGCGGTTCCAACAACGGTTCACTGTGACCATTTAATTCAAGCTAAAGTTGGTGCTAATCAAGATTTACAACACGCGCTTAATACCAGTAACGAAGTTTTTAACTTCTTAGAATCCGTATCCAATAAATATGGTATTGGTTTTTGGAAGCCTGGTGCAGGAATTATTCATCAGGTTGTTTTGGAGAATTATGCATTCCCAGGAGGGATGATGATTGGTACCGATTCTCATACCGTTAATGCTGGTGGATTGGGAATGGTTGCCATTGGAGTAGGAGGCGCTGATGCTGTTGATGTTATGGCCGGAATGGCCTGGGAGTTAAAATTCCCTAAATTAATAGGTGTCAAATTAACGGGTAAATTATCTGGTTGGACAGCACCAAAAGATGTTATTTTAAAAGTTGCTGAAATACTGACCGTAAAAGGAGGGACAGGTGCCATAGTTGAATACTTTGGACCTGGAGCAACTGCGATGTCTTGTACTGGAAAAGGTACCATTTGTAATATGGGAGCCGAAATAGGTGCTACAACATCAACTTTTGGTTACGATGAGTCTATGGAGCGTTATTTAAAAGCTACTGATAGAGCTGATGTTGCTGAAGCCGCCAATACTATTAAAGACTATTTAACTGGTGATGCAGAGGTTTACACAAACCCAGAGCAATATTTTGATCAGGTTATAGAGATTAATCTATCTGAATTAGGGCCATTATTAAACGGTCCATTTACACCAGATTTATCGACTCCAGTTGGTACAGAAATGAACGACAAAGCAAAAGCTAATGATTGGCCGTTGAAAGTTGAATGGGGATTAATAGGTTCTTGTACTAATTCATCGTATGAAGATTTGTCCCGTGCATCGTCAATAGCGCAACAGGCTTTAGATAAAAATTTAAAAACAAAGGCTGAATTTGGTATTAACCCTGGTTCAGAACAAGTTAGGTTTACAGCTGAACGTGATGGGATTCTTCAGGTTTTTGAGAAATTGGATGCTAAAATCTTTACAAATGCCTGTGGTCCTTGTATAGGACAATGGGCACGTTATGAAGACCCTAAAAATGCACCTAAAAACAGTATTGTACATTCCTTTAATAGAAACTTTGCTAAACGTGCGGATGGGAATCCAAATACACATGCGTTTGTAGCTTCTCCAGAATTAACTGCTGCTATAGCTATTGCGGGTAGGTTGGATTTTAATCCGTTAACCGATAAGCTTATCAATGAAAATGGTGAAGAAGTTATGTTGGATGAACCGACAGGATGGGAATTGCCGCCAAAAGGTTTTGAAGTTGATGACAATGGTTATTTAGCTCCAGAAGCCGACGGTAGCCATGTTGAGGTTAATGTTAGTCCAGATTCAGAGCGTCTACAATTATTGACGCCTTTTGAGCCTATTGGAGATACAATAAAAGGAGCTAAATTATTGATAAAAGCTTTTGGGAAATGCACTACAGACCATATTTCTATGGCTGGACCTTGGTTGCGTTTCCGTGGACATTTGGATAATATTTCTAACAATATGTTGATAGGTGCTGTTAATGCCTACAATAAGAAAACCAACTTTGTTAAAAACCAATTAACAGGTGATTATGAAGGCGTGCCAGATGTTGCCAGACAGTACAAGGCTAAAGGTATCTATTCTATAGTTGTTGGTGACCATAATTATGGTGAAGGGTCTTCTCGTGAGCATGCTGCTATGGAGCCAAGACACTTGGGTGTTGCAGCTGTGATTGTAAAATCGTTTGCTAGAATTCATGAAACAAACCTTAAAAAGCAAGGTATGTTAGGATTGACTTTTGCCAATGAAAATGATTATGACTTGATTCAGGAAGATGATACTATTAACTTCTTGGATTTAGATAGCTTTGCACCAGATAAGCCTCTAAATATAGAGTTTGTTCATACAGATGGTAGTAAAGATGTTATTAAAGTTAATCATACTTATAACCAAGCTCAAATTGATTGGTATAAAGAAGGATCGGCATTAAACTTGATCAAAAAGCAAAATGTTGTTTAATAATTCCAAACAAATATTAATATAAAAAGAAAAGCTCTTGAAATTTCAAGAGCTTTTTTATTTGTAATAGTTTATTTAGAGAATTAAAATCTAAAAATAAATTCTGCTGTATGTTGAATGTAATTTTTTAGGTATTGATAATCATTAAATCCAAATTTACCCATAGTTTGCAATCGGATACCTATATCCTCATACAACCAAAAATTAAAACCTAAACCAACATCAAACATAATGCTGTCTGTGTCTAAAACAGAAGTATATCCAAAACCAGCAAGGACATAGCCCTCAAAAGGATCTATTCTTGGGTTTTGTTCCCAAATAAATTGGTCAAAAATAAAACGTCCTGTTAAATCAATAGCAAACAAATTACTTGATTCAGTTAAATAACCATTGTTTTGCTTATTGTCCTTTGTCAGTTTGTTTAGAGTGATTGCAAGATTTGTTGAAAAATAATCTCGCCATTTTCTTTCAACATTTATTGATAAAGGATTTTTAAAATTCCAATTATCGGTATCGAAAGGCTTGTCAAACCGAAATCCGTCATTATCAACAATATTAACACCTACACCAATGGTCCAGGGCACATCAGTGTCCAAATCGAAATTTTGGGAAGAGACTAATGAGGATATAAAAAATAATCCAATAAAAATATATCTATTCATAAATGATGAATTTAGGAGTAAAAATAAGATTAATTAAAACATTAACAAATTAAATTTTGAATAAATAAGACTTAAAAAAGAATATTTGATAGGTCTTTTTTTTATTAGGGCTATACTTTTTTGAGTAATAGTAAAACGTCTTTTCTATAATCACTGTTCATAATAAACAGTTGTGTTCTATTAACTATTGTCATTAAATACCAAATTTTTCTTAAAAAGTAATTCCAGATTTTATTGATTAATTGATGCTTCATTCTGAAACGGAACAAATTCTTGCATACTTTATCTTTTAAATTGCTCTTTGTCATGCTAAAATCATCAAAGTAAATTGAACCATAAATAAAATGTTTTTTGTTTATTGAACTTATGGCTAAGGCTGATATTCCGTTTCTATTGATGAGGATGAGACTGTCATATATATGTTTAAAATGAATAGAGTTGAAATAATTACCCAAATCATTAATCTGAAAGCCCAAAATAGCATGCTTTAATAAATCTATATCGTTTGGAAACAAAATACCGCCAACATTTTGACTGTTAGTTAATACTGTTGATGGTTTTAATTTGGTAGCGTGTTTTTTTTTGAGAAGTTGGCTGTGGATTTCTACAGCTGCAAGCTTTTCTTTATTGACTAACCTAGGGATGTGCCTCTTTTCTAAATATTTGTCACTTAATCGTGGCTTGACACTTTTATAACCATTGTGTTCTAAAGCAATTTTGGCGATAGGTATTTGGCTCTCTTCTATTAGAACATCAATGTCACCCACCATTCTTTCACCTAAATCATTGTAGTAACCTAGAGTTAGTAGCGCAGCACCCTTTAAGAAGACATAATCAATGTTTTTCTCGTTAAATAATAAAGCGATGTTTTTAATTTCATTTAGCAAATCTTGATTCCTATTCCTATTGATAGCCGTAAGCTCTTGCAAATAATCTTTTAAATCTTTTGGAATTAATTGCAGAAGTTCTTTTTCTTCTAGCTTACAAAATACCGTAGTTAAAACAAGATGTTCGCTGGATACTTTTACAAGGTTAACCCAATCAATTTGATCTTTTTTAATATCATTAAGGAGTTCATCAATGTTGTTTTTGTCACTTAAAATGTTTGCAAGTGTTGAATATGTTTGATGCAATGATGTCATTGAGATATTTTTGTTATAGCTATAGAGTTTTAAAAACTCAATGAATTTTAAAACAACTTGTTAAAAGCTTCAACTACTTCAGAAGTATTTGAATAAGTTAGTCTATAAAAAGTAATTTCTTCTAACCAATTTAAAAAATATTCTGCATTTTCTGGTATTGGTGATAGCCAAGAATCTGGTATTAGTATTTTTAAGACTGATTCAATAGTCGCTTCTTCTAGAACAGTTGATGCATTTTTTTTATAATTCACCAATACAATTTTGTTGCAAGGAAGAGACCTTTTTGCCATATTGGTCGGAGCTATGTACTTTATACCTCCCTTTGAAGTGCTTTTCTTTGAAGTATTGATCATATCAAAATCCTTAAAATGGGATTTTATAACTTTAAAAGCACCTTCCTTTATGGAAATAGCTGAAGGGTAACTATAAACACATTTGGATTTTGCGTGAACTGGTGTAAAATCATCTGCAACCAAATTAAAACCATTAGCCATTAGAAGCGCAGATAAAGTGCTCTTACCTTTACCAGATTCCCCAACCAGCATGATAGCTTCTTTATTATTAGAAACCGTTGAGGCATGAAAAGTCCCTAGCCAATCATTTTCATGAGTGTTGGTAAGTGCACAAAGTAACTCTATAGCAAACTTACCTTGAAGTAAATGATAACTGGATTTTTTAAACGTACCGCTAAACTTTTTATTAGTAAACAAATATAATTGTTCACTATCCAACGAAATATGAAAAGTAAAGTCTTCTATTAAAAAAGGGGAGTCTAATTGTAAATGTTTAAATTGAGGGTGAATTAATTGTTTTACGTAGTTGTCATAAAAATTAATCCGAAAAGTCTTTTCATTTATTTTATAGATAGCACTTTCAGTGTACTGAAAAAATCTAACATCTTTTGTCTTTGATTCTATTTGATTAGTGGGAGTGTTGCAGTCTAAAAGTAGTTGACGCAATTCTCTATAAACACTTTTAGGTATTTCATGAATTTTCAAGTCAGATCTTGATATTGAATTAAAAAAATCTAATTCATTTAAACTTGAAATACAGAGTGTTAATAATGAATAATTAATATCATCCAATAAAATATAATTATTGGAATTTTTAAACCACAAAATGTAAACTCCATTTATCTTGCGTACTAAATTTGGAGCTAAAAGAGTCAAATTATCCTTCAAATAATTCTTCTGGATTACTTTCTCTTCCAAAGCCTCCGCCTGGATCAGGTGGAGAAGTGGCATGGGCTTTTTTAGGGCTTAAAATTAAAAATGTACCCACCGCAGTTATTGCTGCGTATTTCCCCATTTTTTTTAACGCTTCCTTACGTGTTATTTGGTTTTCGGACATTTTTTTATTCATATTGCAAATATATAAATCATTTTAAAAATAAGTAAATAATATGAGCTTAATAGCTAAAAATTAAATAATCAACACATTAGTTTATTTTATGATATTCAATTTGATAAGCTAATGTGTTGATATGTAATTATTTAATGATTACTTTTTGAGTTTTAGAGAGAGTTTTGTTAGTTAAGGAAACCGTATAAACTCCTGAAACTATATTAGAAAGGTCAACTTGATTATTAGTGCTAGTTGAATCTAAATTTGTTTCTAACACCAAACGCCCTTGCAAGTCATGTATTTTAACAGTTGTTAAACTGTCTAAATTACCTTTAACAAATAGACTTTTAGGAGTAATCGTTGCAAAAACTTGAACGTTGTTATTAGCTATGTGCTCTTCAGTAGAAAGAGCTGAACCAGAAAATCTTAAAAAGAAACGTCCTGTTTGACTTAAATCACTATCAGGAGTAATGATGAAAGGGTCATTGTTTAATAGTGTTGAAGTATTGCCAACGATATCATCAAGATAAACATCTATATCTTCAGGTAAGGTTGATTCGACAATTGATACTGTAATTTCTTGATTTTGATTAGCGTGGATTCCCAACGGAATAGTAACATCAGAAATTGCGTTGTAGTCCAAAGATTGGATAGCGTAATCTCTATCTTGATTATCTTCAATTAAATGTGAATAAATGGAGAACGATGGAGCAACACCTGAATAGATGCTGGCGTCATATCCAGGATCAAGACCTAATGTGGCATTATCAGTAAAATAGAAATCTGTATTATAAGAGTCATTTAAACTTGATAATTCAAGCTTTAGATGCTCAATCAAAGAATTATTTGAGGTTCTACCACTAATAAAATCATCAGTTGTTCCTGTTCTTCTCATGCTAGTTGAGAAAGAAACAGTTCCGCCATCAGCTACAGAAGCAACAAGAAATCCTTGGCCAGGAGTAATAACGGCTCCAGGGTTGGCATCAGAATATGCTTGGTTCCAAATAGTCCATCCATCTGACGCATCACCATCATATCCGTAAACTCCAGAACTTACAGGATCCATTACTGAATTGTTAACACTTAAAAAGTCAGATAACGATATGTACGATGGGTAAGGGTTTCCAATTAGATTCCATTCCGTGTTTGTTGGTCCAGTATAAACTATAGCTATATCTACATCTTCAGTATTAACTTCTCCAGTAAAAGCAAGTGTGCCACCATCTGATGAAGCAGCTCTATAGCCAACTGCTGGACTTAAGACAACACTAGCTTCAGCAGGAATAGCGGTATCATAAGTTAAATAAGTGTCAGTAGCTTTGTCAAAAGGTCCAAATAGTTTTTCGGTTGGATTCGATGGATTGGAAAATAAATTGGGATTGTTTAACGCAAAATCACCAAATGTCTGACCAGTTACTGGAGCTGAAACTAAATCATTTCCCCCTGTTTCAGCATTAGTATTAACATGTCTATTATAAACAACCTCTCCGTTAGACTTGCCTTCAATAATTAGACTTGAGTAACTTGTGGATACTGAATTAAGTTCAAGAACACCTGCATTGTGCAAATCACCATTAATCTGGATAGATTGCCCTTGGGCAACAGTCACTGTAGCATCGTTTTCAATGAACAAGTTGTTTAAGGCTATATTTTCGCCTACAATATAATTACCATCTTTAATTAAAGCGTTTTCAGAACCAGTAGAGCCAGAAGGAGGATTTGGCGTCCAAGCATTGTCAGTATAAATAAGCCCATCAAAAACACTTATAACTTTAAAGTTGTCAAAACCTGAAAAGCCAGCAGGGCCATTATTACGAACGCGTATAGCTAAACTAACCGTGTTTACAACATCAGGAATATCTAATACTATTGAACCCGACCCATCATTAATGCTAGAACCATTATCACCATCGAATAGGAAAACTTGGCCTTGTCCTACACCATCATAAAATAATTGGTATTGAGCATTATCATTGTTATTGACATAGCCTATAACTTGCCAATCAAATCGTACTTGTACATTAGAAACACCGCTAATATCCACATCGTCAAATTGAATAGTAGCCCAGCCAGTTGTTCCGTTGTCACCTTCATCATTTAAATCATTTTCACCCAATATATTGTTCTCAAAAAAAGTATAATCTAAAGGAGCAGCTACTGAACTATCTATAATGCCATAATATCCGTCTGTTCCCCAGCCATTATCAAAGAATAAAATATCGTTGGTATATGTCCATTCAGGAGAAGAAGAATCAAAATCTTGAACGGCTATAGTAACAATTGGGCCTACAACATCAAAAACGGCACTAGCATCTATTAAAAATCCAGATGTAATAGCTAATAGGTAAAAGTCAGTGCCTTCATCAGAAAACATGATATTATCCAAAACAGCTTCGCCATTAATAAAATTGTAATTGCTGGATGGCGGATCTAATGGTCCGTTAGATAAAATTGAAACTGAATCATTGAAATCTAAATCCAAATTACTGTTGCTATCTATTGCATTAATAGTTGGGTAAGGTGTCATGGTTTCAAATCTGTTGACATCAGATGGTTCTTGGGCAAAGGTAATTGCTGTAGCAGTAACTTCCAGTCTGTTATCATCTCCAGCTACAGAAGTGCTAGCTGCACCAGCATCAAAAGCATCAAAAGTAGAACCTGAAGCATCTGGTATGGCAGAATTGACTGTAAGTTGAATTTGTTGATTATCTGTAACGTTTGTATTGAAAGTAGCATAAACATCAAATGTTTTAGATGCACCATCAGAAGCTACTAAACCACTTCCTCCATTGATTGCAGAGAAAAGGGTTGTTGGTGTAACTGAAGTTACTTCGGAAATATTTGTTGTACCATCAAAAATAGCAAGGGCTGCTATATTAGGATCTCCTAAAACTGAAAATGAAATATCATTGAGAATTGTACTAAGAGCGTCACTATCAGTCAAATCATCACCACCATCTTGGATAGTGAATTCACCTATTTTTAAGGAATTACCGGTAGTCAATCCAGATGTTGCACTATACATTTGGTAATTAATGTTGTCTGAAGGGTCGAAGACTATAGAGCTTACTATGTTTGACTCACTACTATTACTTGAGGAAGTTGTAATATTTCCCGTAAGTCTAATTCCAGGCAATGCTATCCCAAAATCAGACCATGCAGCTAATCGTCTCACACGAAGCCACCCGCTAGCTGTTGCTGCATTCCATGCATATAATCTAAAAGTAATAGTACCAGAAGTTCCCGAGTTAATACTTAACCCATTCAAGTTAAAAATGACATTACTGTTGGCAGCCAATGTCTCCGCTGTATTAACCGAAATACCAGCAGTGGTAAAATTATCTGTACTATAAAATAATTGCCAATTAGTTGGGCCATCAAGGTTTCTTCGTAATCTGACATCAATTTCAGTAATTTCAATATCATAATTAACATTGGCCGTTACAGACCATTCTAAATAGTCTTCATTGCTTTCGGCAGTCGCTTGAGAAGTTCCCATCCAGTCACGCGCAGAAAAGTCATTCCCATTTCTTTGAATAACACCATTTCCTCTTGTTAAACCAACAGAAGAAATAGAAGCAGCGTTCCCAGTGGCTGTTGGTCCTGTAATGTTCTCTCTATCAATTGTTACTATGGGACTTTGGGCAAAAGAAGTCAAAAACAAGCCTAAAGTCAACAACAATAAGTATTTTTTTTTCATGATTTTAGATTTAGTGATTTGATATCTAGCGTTTTATTTATGATTGATATCAAACTAATAGCTGGCTCAAAGTTAGTAAAAGTGCCTGATTATAAAAAAAAAATGTAAGAATATTAGTTAAAAAAATACGTGCAATAGCTTGTTATTGGTTTTGATTTTAAGATATCTTTGTTCAAGTTTATCAAGAAAGTTAAATTTTCAAAAAAAAATCTACCAAATAACTTTGCAAAAAACTTTAAAAAAGCAAGTTTTTAGTGGTTTAGCATGGAGAGGCAGCTCAGATGTTATACAACAAGTCCTTCAAATTATATTTACTATAATTTTAGCACGACTTTTAACAAAAGCTGATTTTGGCCTGGTGGCCATGGCTCTCATTGTAAATCGTTTTGTTAAAGCCATTACCAGTATTGGCTTTGGTTCTGCAATCATTCAAAGTCAGGAAATTACTAAAGCGCAGATTTCAGCCATTTTTTATATCCAATTTGCATTAAATACAGTACTTACTGCCGTAGTTTTTTTTGGTGCTGGGTTGGCAGCTTCTTTTTTTGAAGAACCAGAACTTGTTCCGCTTATTAAAACTTTAGCTTTTGTTATTTTGCTTCAAACATTTCAGTTTCCAAATATTTTAATGCGAAAGCGCATGGACTTTAAAGGTTTTTCATTGGCAGAAATAGGGTCTATGTTGTCAGCAAATATTATTGCTATTATGATGGCGTATACAGGTTTTGGAGTCTGGTCATTGGTTTGGCGTTTAATTTTACAGCGTTCTATTTTTGGATTACTTTCTTTTTATTATGGGAAATGGCTACCGTCCAAACCACAGTTTTCAGGAATAAAGCCCTTTTTTAAATTTGGTATGAATATGCTAGGTGCTCATATGGTATATTTTTTTGCTGAAAATATGATTGGACTACTCACAGGTAGATATTTAGGCAAAGAAATAATGGGGCTGTTCAACATAGCTTTCAATTTAGCCATAGTGCCAGCAACAAAAATACAATCCGTATTAACCAATGTGTTAACACCCGGAATGTCAAAAATACAATATGACAAAGAAAAATTCAGGTTGAATTCAACCAAAGCCTTACATCTCACATCGCTTTTATTTTTGCCTTTTATGGCTATGTTAATAGCTATTAGCCAGAACCTCATTCCAGCGTTTTATGGAGAGAAGTGGCAAGAAGCAGGGAAATACCTTATGCTATTGGCAGTTGTAGGTTTGTTAAGAGGGTTGGCTCATATTCTACGCAGTGCAATCATAGCTAAAGGAGAATCAAAAGTTATATTTGTATCTGTAATTGTAGAGGTGATAGCATCGTTGCCTTTAATGTGTTTTCTTATGGAGCCTTATGGAATTTATGGACTTATAATAGGTTATTTGGTTGGGGCACTTTTCGGATGGGTCTATACAGCTTACCATTACAATATCATTTTAGAACAAAAACATGCTGCATATAAGGCTATTAAAGAAGCCATGATGATGACTATAATAATTTTTGTTCCTGTCTATTGTATAAATATTCTACCAATTAACGTTTATTTAGGTCTTATTATACAAATGGTTGTAGGTACTATAGTTTTTATAGTGTTGTTTAGAACCGTTAAAAAAGAGTTGTTTTTTAGTCTGTTAGAAAAAATAAAATTGAAAAAAATAAAATCATAGACCATGTATAACGTAAAACTGCTTGATAAGAGCTCTGAAACTGAAATTCAAAGTGTTTTAGACTTACTGCAGACAAGTTTCAATAAGGGTTATGAATATTACCATTGGAAGCACAACATTGAGCAATCCGAAAATATAGAGGAATATACGTTCTGTATTTTTGATAATACCATTTGCATTTCTACATTGCAAATTATAATAAATGAGATGGTAATAAATGGCAAAGTGTATAGAACGGCTTTACTAGCTGATGGCGCTACCCATAAAGATTACAGGCGATTAGGTCTGTTTGAAAAATTACTTAAACACATCAGTGTTTTTTGCATACAATCAAACATTGCTTTTTATTATGGGACTGGTAATAGCAAATCTCGAAAGGCATTTATTAAACTTGGATTTGACGATTTTTTTTATGCCTATAAGGCTGTGAAGAAAATAAAGTATAATCACAAATTGACTGGAGTATATAATTTTTTTATCAAAAAAATTACAAATCTTAAATTGCCCCAAAACCTTAATGTTGAAAAAATAACAATAAATGAATATTGCTTTTTTCTGAAAAAAGAGAATACAAAACCAAAGATTTTTTTTTGTAAATCACAAGAATATATGTCGTGGAGGTTGGCTGAAACCACAGGCGATTATTATATATATGGCGCTTTCGATAGTAACAAGTCTATCAAAGGGGTCATGGTAATTAAATATGAAAAAGATAAATTGTTTATTGTTGATTTGATTTGTGCAGAAAATTCTAACGAATATGCAGACAAGATGTTGAAATATGCTACAAAATTGGTGGTTAGCGATTCTTCATTATATAAGATCAATTGTACTCATAATAATTTTGGAGAATTAACTCCAGTATTTGTGGCTAATGGCTATAAAATATCAGAGTCAACATCAAGTGCAATGATTCATATTATTGATTTAAGTTTTAAAGTTCCAGAAGAAATCAATCACCGAATGCATTATATGCGAATCGATAAAAATGAATAGGAAATGACATCAAAGTTACATCTTGCAGTTACAATTGATACCGAATGTGATAAAGGTGCAAAATGGAAGGTCAAGCAACCATTGCAATTCGAAAATATGTATAATGGATTGGTCAATAAGCTACAACCGCTTTTCGATACTTATCAAATTAGACCAACCTATTTATTGAGTCCTGAAGTCATTTCAGATACAAAGTCGGTGCAAATACTCAAGAGTTTTGGAGATCGTGTCGAATTAGGAACACATTTACATGCTGAGTTCATAGAACCCGAAGCCGATTTTGACACCGACAATACCAAGGCATTCCAATGTAATTACAAGCCAGAAATAGAGTGCGAAAAGTTACGGAATCTGACACAACTTTTTACAACAACTTTTGGGTATCAACCAAGATCATTTAGAGCTGGTCGCTTCGGAATTGGTGAACATTCTTTGAGTTTTTTGGAAAATTTAGGCTATTGGGTAGATAGTTCAGTGACCCCTGACAACAGCCACAGTCATAGTAAAGCCAAAACACATGTGAATTATTTTGGAGCGCCTTATCAACCGTATTTTCCCTCCAAAACCGACTATCGGAAAAAAGGGGATATGAATGTCTTACAGGTTCCAGTAACCATATACAACAAGAAACTTCTAAACGTTCCGCTAGGGTTAAAGCGGAAGATTAAACTTCAGAAATCTTACCAACATATTCTTTTTAATTATACTACAAATTTTTCAAAACCGATTTGGTTACGGCCAACCTATGCCAATTTTGGGACGATGAAAGCGATTACCGAAGCCCTGATAAAAAAGGCACAAGGGAAAGATGTGTTTTTGTGTATGATGTTCCATAGTAATGAATTTGAATTAGGGGCTAGTCCGTATAGCTTGGAAGCATCAGCTATTGAAACCATGCTCTCAAGATTGGATTCCTATTTCAAGTGGTTTACATCTCTAGAGAGTTCTTATTCTGTCGGACTTTCAGAAATTAAAAACATAGTTCAAGATGATTAATGTTGGTTTCATAACGGCTAATCATTACCCACGTTTAGGAGGCATGGAAATCGCTGTGCATAACTTGGCAAAGGAGTTGCACAAACTAGAAAATGTGTCTTCTGCGGTAGCTTGTAGTACGATGCCTGAAATACCAAAAAACTTTAGCTATCCGTATCCTTGTCATCGTGCTAAAAGCTTTTCTGTTTTTACACCTTTTTTGATACAACAGAATCAAAAAAAAATGATTAAAGATAACAGGATCAATGTGTTACATGGGCCAATGTTGCATGGTGGAGGTTACGAGGCCGTACAACTCTCCGAAAAATTCAACTTGCCTGTTGTAGTTCATTCAAGAGGGTCTGATGTGCAAGTGGTAGAGTCTATTGGTTATGGTGCTCAATTGCAACAGGAAACTAAAAAGAAGCTTGATATTTCAATTGCCAAAGCGAATAAAATCATTGCGGTTAGTCAAATCAACAAGAATGATTTATTGCAATTGGGAGCAAAAGAAGAGCATATAAAAGTCATCCCAAATGGGATTTTTGTAGATGAAATCAATGCCGTACCTTTTCAAGATTTACGATCCAAACTTGGTCTAGCACCAGATGATTTTGTTTTGATTACTGTAGGTAGAAATCGTCCTATTAAGCGTATGGAGCTTTTATTTGAAGCCTTACAGCATTTAAAAGAGTTTAAGAAGATCAAATGCCTTTGTGTTGGCCCAAAAGAAAATCTTGGACAACTAGCTGAAAAATTTAATGTTTCAGAACGTGTGATTTTAGCTGGAAGAATACCCAATAAGGCTAATTTTAACATGCCTCAACCATATTCAGAACTTATTAATGCTTACAGAAGCAGTGATGTCTATGTATCAACATCTTATGTGGAATCTTTTGGAAATGCAGCTGCAGATGCTTTAGCTTGTGGGATACCAATTTTTGTAGGAAAAAAACACGGCGTTATTGATATTATAAAAGAAGGCAATTCGGGTTGGATTATGCACAATGAAACACCAAAAGCAATAGCCGACCAAATTATAGAGCTTTACAATAGCCGTGAGAGTATTAAAACGAAAAGCGACGAGGTGAAAGCTTCAGTGAAACAACTTACTTGGCATAATATAGCAAAGCAAACCTTAGAAGTGTACAAAGATATTTTATAAGTATGTTATTTAATTCCTTTGAATTCTTAATCTTTTTACCAACCGTATTTGTACTGTACTGGTTTGTGTTCAATAACAACCTTAAGTTACAGAATATTTTATTATTGGTTGTAAGCTATGTATTTTATGGTTGGTGGGATTGGCGTTTTTTAAGTCTTATTGTTTTCAGCTCGCTTATCGATTATAACATTGGATTGTTACTGGACAAAGCAACCGAAAAGCGCAAACGAAAATTACTCTTAATGGCCAGCGTATTGGTAAATCTTGGCTTTTTAGGGTATTTTAAGTATTACAATTTTTTTATCGAAAACTTTAAGGCTGCATTTGATTCCATTGGTATCCATATGGAAATCTCATCGTTGCAGATTATTCTTCCGGTAGGGATTAGTTTCTATACGTTTCAGACCATGAGTTACACTATTGATGTTTACAGGAAGAAAATGAAACCCACACATAATTGGATTCAGTTTTTTGCGTACGTTAGCTTCTTCCCGCAATTGGTTGCTGGACCAATAGAAAGGGCTTCAAACTTATTGCCGCAATTCAAGGTTAAACGAAAATTCAGTTATGATTTGGCTACAGATGGCATGCGTCAAATACTCTGGGGCTTATTCAAAAAAATGGTCATTGCTGATAATTGTGCGGTTTATGTAAACCAAATCTTTGAAGCACCTCAAGATTATAGCAGTCCGACTTTAATCCTTGGGGCGGTTTTGTTCGCATTTCAGATTTATGGCGATTTTTCAGGATATTCTGATATCGCTATTGGAACAGCTAAACTTTTCGGATTCAATTTGATGCAGAATTTTGCAACGCCTTATTTTTCAAGAGATATTGCTGAATTTTGGAGACGTTGGCATATTTCATTATCAACCTGGTTTAGAGATTATCTTTACATTCCTTTAGGTGGTAGTAGATGTGGTAAATGGATGAAGGTAAGAAACACGTTTATCATTTTTTTGGTTAGTGGGTTTTGGCATGGTGCGAATTGGACCTTTGTGATTTGGGGTTTCTTAAATGCTCTGTTTTTTTTGCCTTTGTTGCTTACGAGCAATAATAGAAACCATATCGAAATTGTAGCATACAATAAGAGATTGCCTAATCTCAAGGAGTTTTTACAGATAGGATTGACCTTTGTGCTAACGTGCTTGGCTTGGATTTTTTTTAGATCAAATTCATTAGCTGACAGTTTGAACTATATCACATTAATTGGCAGTGCTAATTCAGGAGAAATACTTTATCCTATAATCTTAATCATACTGATTTTGGGATTGGTAATGATGGAATGGTTTGGAAGAAAACGTGTACATACGCTGCAAGCTATAATGATTTGGCCAAGAAGTGTTAGGCAGATTTTTTATGGTATTATTGTATTGCTTATAATTTTATTTATGCCAAATGAGGCCAATTCATTCATTTACTTTCAATTTTAAGAGATGAAACGATTTATAATCCATACCGCTCTTTTTGTCACAGTTTTATCTGTGGTTTTCCTGGTGTTGGATATGCTGGCTTTAAGAGGGCTTTCAACATTGAATGATGACGATTACAAAGATTTAAATCTATTATATGATCAAAAATTAGATGAGAAACTTCTCGTTTTAGGATCATCCAGAGCGTGGAATCATTTTGACGTAAAGGAGATAGAGTCCCTTACTAATCTGAAAACAAGAGTTGTCGGACTTTCAGGAGCCGATTATATCATGCAACGTGCTTTGTGGGAACCTGCAATATCGTCTCAAGATAATGTGGAATGTATTGTACATGTTATTGGTGCTTTGGAATTTTCAAAGCGTAATGATGGAATTTTCAAAAAGTATAAGTTTTTTCCTTATCTGAAAAATGAAGCTGTGTTTTCAAACTTAAAGCCATTGGATGAAAACCTCTGGAAAGATAGATATGTTCCATTGTATAAATTTCATGGCTATTATAAATATGCCTTAAAAGGATGGATGTCTAATGTATCGCATTCAGAAGATGACTATACCAAATATAAAGGCTTTAGAGCTTTCGAAAGTGTATGGGATGGAAACATTGCTATTGAATCCAAAACAATTTCCGAAGCGGATATAAATAATGCAACAACCTACATTGAAGAAGAAGCTGAAATGGCAAAAGAGTTTGGGAAAGTGCTGTGCGTAGTTTATGCACCAGAACATGATAGTGCTAATGACATTATTGAAGGCAAGGAAAAAATTCTGACTAATATGGAAGTCATTGCATCAAAATACAATCATGTTTATTTTCTGGATTACACTAATTGGTATGGCAATTCAAAAATCGACTGGTTTCATAATGCAACACATTTAAACGCTGAAGGTTCTAAAGTCTTTAGCCAGACTTTCGTAGGGGATATTTTGAAGATTTTAAAGCGAACAAATCAAAATTAAATACCAATCAGTACATGTCAATTAATAGGAATAATTTAGTTTTCATTATCAGTAATGCACGTTCTGGAAGTACCATGTTACGGCAAATGTTGAATACACATAAAGCGATCGGCATACCTGAACGTGAATATGGTTCTTTGTTATCGGTACTAAAAAACGTTGATGCATTTGGTAATCTTGGCAATCGGAAAAACTTTAAACGATTTTATAATACTCACGAGAATCTAACAACATTGGATCTTCGTAAAGGCGGATTTGAAAATGCTGACATTTCAAAACTGGAGGAGTCCAAATGGTTCGAGAGTCTTGATGCTTATGATTTTCAATCGGTTTATACAGGATTACTTTATCATCATGCTAAAGTTTTTGGAAAATCGGATGCAGACCTAAAATGGTTAGGAGATAAATCGCCTCAACATATCAATGACATTAAATTGCTGATAAAGCACTTCCCGAAAGCTAAGTATATTTTATTGACACGTCATCCTATCGATATTGCATTATCTCAAGATAAATTCACATTTAGGCATTATAACTTTATTTCCAAAACCCAATTGAATGAGGCCTGGAAACGTTTTAGTAAAAAAGACAATCAGTTGTTGTTGAAACGAGTTGGTGTGTGTATCAAGAATATTACAAAAACGCGACACGTATTTCAAGAGAAAGACATTGATTATATAGAGGTGAACTATGAAGAGGTTTTAGGAGATTCTAATAGCTTTTTCAAAAAGGTGTCTAGCTTTCTGAATATTGATGATAATTTTGATTTATCGAAGTTAAGAATCAAGGAAAGTCAATCAGGTACTAAAAAAGGAGCCAATGAGCTCTTGGTCAATAATGTGAATAAATACAAGTCATTAATGTCTGATCAGTTTGTAGAAACTATTGAAAATGTTTACGGCGAAGAATTATCAAAAGCGACTGATAAAAAGTCAACAACAATAAATTTAAAAAATCTTAACCTAAAATATAGCTATAAACATTCCTTGAATTATATAATAAATATATTTTTGTCGTTCGCACCAGTTATTGGGGTTTTTAAAACCTTCAAACTGTTGTTCCATAAGTATATTTTGAAAAGGATGTAATCCTAAATAATTAAAGTTTAACATGAAACTTGCTATTTTGGCTCAGGCCTATCTTCTTGATAAAACAGCGCCAATTAATGGGACTTTGGTACAATTACACAATTTAACCCACGGATTTAGTTCCATTGGGATTGAAGTGCACTATGTCGCCCAAACTAAAGACCGTTCCAAACCTTTTACGCAAGTTGTTGACGGTATTAATTTTCACTGGATTCCGTCTAAAAAAGGGATGTTGGCTTGGAAAAAAACAATGACCAATTACAAAACGATTCTTGAAACAATACAACCTGATGCCATTTATGTAAGGGGACGAAGTGTGTTACAATATGTTGCTGGTATCTATGCTAAATCCAATAAGGTGACTTATGTTTGGGGAACCAATGGAGAGGATAGTGCTGAATTTTATAAAAATACCAAGCGTATATGGAGCTCTAACAAGAACCTCTTAAAGAAGTTGACATTAACACCTCTTAAATCTTACGAAGACCGTTTCATTAATAAAGGTATGAAAATGGCGCATAAAGTGATTAATCAGTCGGAGCAACAGCGGCAAGCCACTAAAAATAATTTGAGAAAATCAGGTCAGGTACTTCCAAGCTATTTTTTTAATACTTCTAAAACAGTTGTTGGCAAAGAAAACCTTGTGCTATGGTTTGCCAATTTATCTATAGCTAAACAGCCAGAGTGTTTTATTGAAACTATTCAAAAGTGTGATTTGAAAGATTGGAAGGCTGAAATAGCTGGTGGTTCTAAAGACAAAACTTATGAAGAAACGATTGGTGAATTGGCTAGAGCCAATGCTATTAAGATGATTGGCAAAGTAGATTTTGAACATTCTTTTCAATATTACCAAAGAGCGAAAATCTATATTAATACAAGCAAACCATTTGCCGATGGTTTACCAAATGCTTACATACAAAGTTGGTTAAATGGTGTAGTCGTTTTATCATTGCACCATAATCCCAACAATTGGATGGAAAAACAGAATATTGGGTATTGCTCTGAAGGCGATTTGAATCAATTGATAATAAAATTACAAGAATTGATAGACAGCCCTGAACAACTCTCGAAAATGAGTCAGAACGCTCAAATGTTTGCGAAAGCACAATTTTCAGACCCTAAAATCCTAAAGTCTTATCTTAACATATTTGAAGGTCGTGGATAAAAACTCGAAGATCGCATTTGTAATGCCTTGGCATATTTCCGAACGCGGAGGAGGTGCCGAGGTACAGGCCAATTACCTTGCGAAAGAGTTGGCTCACAGGGGATTTTCAGTATCCTATGTGTGTCAAACAACGATAACTGTAAAAATAGAGACAACAACGACAATTGATGGTGTTGAAATCCATTGGCTTAAAGCAGCGCCAAAGTTTGCGTGGATGAATATTAACCCCTTTTTAAGGAAACTAAAAGTAGTTCGGCCGGATGTTATTATACAGCGAAACTCGTCACCTATTTTAATGGCATCTGCAAGATATAGAAAAGCGCACCTTACTAAACTGATATGGATTTGTACAGATAACTTGGCACCTTTCAAGAATTTCTTTAGAAGGCGTTATAAGGATCGTAATGATAAAAAAACAGTTGGTTATTTTAAGTACCATGTGTTTTATGCCAATGCTGTATTAAGTGACCTGTTAAGAAACAAAGCGATGAGACAAGTGGATTTGGTACTGTCTCAAAACACATTTCAAAAGACAGAGCTAAAACGTAACTTTGGCAAGACGAGTGCGTTTATGATTTCTGGACACCCATGTCCAGATAAAAAAATAGAGGGAATAGAACGCACCCATATTTTATGGTGTGCCAATTTTGGAAAGCACAAACGTCCAGAATTGTTTATCGAATTGGCAAGACAAATGCAGGGCACACCTTACCAATTTGTGATGGTTGGTGGTCATGCCGATAAAGCTTATGTAAACCAGCTTTTACAAGATAAGCCCAAAAACGTAACAGTCACAGGGCACTTGTCTTTTGATGAAGCGCTGCGTTATTTTGAAAAGGCTTTAGTGTTTGTCAATACGTCTGCGCCAGGAGGCGACGGTTTCCCAAATACGTTTATCCAAAGTTGGATGCGTGGTGTGCCTATATTGAGTTATGGCTTTAATCCAGATCAGGTACTCACAAATAATAAAGTTGGATTTGTTGCGTCTTCATCGGGTCAGGCTAAATCTATTTTGCTAGATTTGTTAAACGATCAGAAAATGTATTTGGAAATGTCAAGTTACGTTAGGGATTATGCTAAAAAAAACCATTCTGTTACTACCATGACAGATCATTTCCTGAACACAACTAATACTTATTTATGACGTATTTTTTTATAACGTCCCTAGGGCGATCTGGAACGAAGTTTTTTGCTAATCTTATAAACCAATCAAGCGATGAAGTTCTGTGTTATCATGAGCCCTATAGGCAAGATTATAGTAACTTACCGTTATCATATTACAGTCCGGAGTTAAAGGTAGTTGAAAGTAACTTGCGTGAACGTTTTCAAAATGTTCAAAACGAACTTTCAGAGCATCCAAAATATAACTACTATGGTGAGGTTAATTCATTATTGCGTTATAACACTCAATGGTTGCAAGATAATTTAAAAGCTCGTGTAGTTCATATTGTTAGAGACCCTAAAAAAGTGGTGCCATCGATTTATGCCAGAAACGTATATAAGGAAGGAAGTTCTCATCTTGATATTGTACCTAAAAACAACAGTCCATATGCGGAAAAATGGCATATGATGAATAGATTTGAAAAAATTTGTTGGTATTGGTCACATACCAATGATATGTTATTGAATGCTGTTGAGAAATGTGTTAAGTTTGAAGATTTAGTATCAGATTATCGCGTTTTTTCAGACACGGTAGGCTATTTGGGAATTCCAACAGTGCCAGAATCGCTTTGGAAACATGAAATATCAAAACCAAAGAATACTTCCAAAAAAGCTATATTTAGAAAAAAACTGAAGTCAGTTTTAACAATGAAAGAGGCTCAAATAGAAACTATAGGTGCTTATTCAGAATGGACAACTGAAATGAGGGCTAGCTTCCATGATATATGCGGGCCAATTGCTAAACAAATTGGGTATGACTTCAACCATTAAAATTGAATGGCTTACTAAATCGTTGAGCATGTATGATTTTTTGGAAGGTTCCTCTGAAATTTCTGTGCGAGGAGGTAGATTGTATGAAATACAGGCTATTGAACTTCTTAAAAAATCATATAAAATTTCTTTGAATCCTTATTATGTAAAAAGAAACAATTTTTTTGAATATGTTTTATTCAATCATAAAAGTAAAATTCAAGGAGATATATGTGTACTGGATCCTTATATAATAGCTCTCGGAAAATTTGATTCGAAAAGGAAGAATATTGCTATTATTCATCATATAGATGAAAAATCTTTAGGAAACGTAATAGTATCTAAACTTTTTTACAATAATTTATTTCGAAATTTAAAAAAAATGGATGCTGTTGTAACGGTTTCAGAAGTTTGGAAAAATGAGCTCGAATCAAAAGGCGTAAAAAATATTAAAGTAATATACAACGCTTTTGACACGTCAAAATATGTGTTTTCTGAAGCAGAAAGAATGATATTTAAGGAAAGGTATGGATTTACAACTGGCAAACCTTTGATTTATATTGGTCCAAATAGCCGTGGGAAGGGTGTAGATGAGGTGTTAAATGTAATTAAAGGTGATTATCATTTGGTCGTTACTGGTAATACAAAGCACCCAAACCCAATGGTAAAGACTCATTTTTTTGAGGATGATGAGTTTAGACTGTTTTTAGCCTCTTGTGATTTGGTATTGTGTATGTCAACTATGCCCGAAGGCTGGAATAGAATAGCTCATGAGGCTTTACTGGCTAAAACTCCAGTGATTGGCTCGGGTTCTGGTGGCATGATGGAGTTGCTAGAGAAAGGAGGGCAGCCTATAGTTACTGATTTAGATAATTTAAATAAAGTAGTTGAAGCTGTTTTACTAAATCCTGACTATTATAAGAAAACTGGATTTACCTTTGCTAGTAAATATGATCTTACATATTTTACAGCCAATTGGAACAGTTTAATTAATGCTTTATTATGATGAAAATACTTTGGCTAGCACCTAATTTCAATCATTATAAAGCTAGATTTTTAAATCATTTAGCGAAAGAGAAGGCTATTGAATTGACTATACTTTCTGGTACTGGTCGAAAGAACATGGGTGACGGTGAAATTAAGCAAAATTGGGAGTTTGAGGAGGTTAAGTTATCCGTGTCCAAGAAGGATTTTGGCAAATCAAAAGTAGTGCGACAATTTTTAAAAAAGCACTTTAATCAATTTGATTGGATATTAATCCCAGCAGAAAAGAAAAACCTTATGTTATTTCTTTATGCAATTTCTTTAAAAAAGAAATCGGCAGGAACAAAGCTATTTTCTTATAATCACCCAATATTAAAATCTGGAAACGGTAGAATAACCTTTTTAGACAAATGGTTAACTAGATTTTATTTTAAAAAATTAGATAGAGTAATCTTCTATACCAAGGAAAGTTACAAATGGGCTTTAGAGAATAATTTTATAAAAAAGGATAAAGCCTTTTGGGCTAATAACACTATTGATACGGATGAGATAAGCAAATATTCTAGTTTTTCTCTACCACCACAAGACCCTAAAACAATAGTTTTTATTGGTAGATTGATTTCTTCAAAACGTGTTGACTTATTAATTACATATTTTGAGACCTTACAAGAAAAATTGCCTAATCTTAATTTAAGTTTAGAAGTAATAGGTGATGGGCCTGATATGTCAATTCTTAAACAAGCTTGTAAACAAAACAAAGGCATAATTTGTCATGGAACCTTGACAGATGAACAAGAGATTGCACCTATTATGCAACGGGCAAGT
Source organism: Bacteroidia bacterium (assembly GCA_030425285.1). GTDB lineage: Bacteria > Bacteroidota > Bacteroidia > Flavobacteriales > Flavobacteriaceae > Hanstruepera. Next base: position 32,340 of record JAUIAY010000011.1, on the reverse strand, counting down.
TTTGTGTTTGTTCCTGGTCATTCAGGTTTATCAGTGAATCATGCTTTTTCCTATGGAAGACCTTATATAACATTGCAAGGGCCAAGTCATGCTCCCGAAGTAGATTATATTGATAACAATGAAAATGGTTATATTTTAGATGGTGATTTTGAAGATAATATTAATGTTATCTGCGATTTGTTGAATGACCAAGATAAACTGCAGAGTTTCTGTGGTAAGGCTAATGAGACGGGAAAACAACTTTCAGTTCATAACTGGGTTAATCAAATAAAGACTAGTTTGATGCATGACTAAACAAAAACCAAAAATATTATTTATTGGTCCTACACCACCTCCTTATTCAGGTCCTGAATTGAGTATGCAACAATTTTTGGACTCTGAAACCTTAAATGAGGCGTTTCATATAAAATTCCTTAAAACCAATTTTAGAACCGATAATACCAAGAAAGGGAAATTGGATTTTTCCATGGTTAAGAATTTCTTTAGTTTTTTTTATAAACTAATTGGGTTGTTATTATCGTTCAGACCTAATTGTGTATACTATCCCATAACGCCTACTCAAGTTGGTTGGATTGGTCGTGATGTTTGGACCATACTCTTGAGCAAATTGTTTGGAGCTAAAATTATCATTCATTTAAGAGGAAGCCATTTTAAGCTGAATTTTAAAAACTTTAATGCAGCTATTAAAAAATTAGTAGGATTTAGTTTAAGAAGAGTTGATTGTGGTATTGTTCAGGCTGAATATTTGAAAGATCAGTTTCAGCCTTTTATTTCAGAAAAGAATATGTCTGTGCTTTATCAGGCTATGGATACTGAAGAGTTTTCTCCAAATAATGAGACTTCAATTGAAAAGGGTAAGGTGCTTGTCATGGGCCATATGACAAAAGCCAAAGGCTATACGGACATTTTAAAAATAATTCCTGAAATTTGTCAACAGTATCCTTTTGTGAAATTTTATTTTGCTGGTAATATTAGAAGTGGGGAACGAGGTGTGTTTTATAACCAGCTTACAGGTGAAAAGATACTGTATGAGGATCCTTTTGAAGCTGAAAACACAATTTTGAATTCTAAATTTAAGGATAATTATATCAATCTAGGAATAATAAGTGGTGATAATAAAATGATGCATTTAAGAACCGCTGATGTATTTTTGACAGCATCTTATTCAGAAGGTTTTTCAAGATCTTTGTTGGAGGCAATGGCTGTTGCCAAGCCAATAGCTTATACACCAGTAGGTGCTCATCGTGAGGTTTTTAAGGATACTATAAATGGTTTTTCGTTTACACCAGGTAATTTGGAAGAAATGAGACATGCTTTGGTTAATTTATTTGAAGATGAATCTCAAAGATTGAAGATAGGTGAGACAAATAGACAATATGTTGTTGAAAGTTTTTCTGTTGAAACCATCGTGAATTATTTTAAAAATATTATTTCTAAAACATTAGCTCAATGAAAACAATTGTAAGGAAATTGGTTCATTACCTCGGAAATATTTTAAGGTTTTTTCACTTGTCTTTTTTGAGGGCTTCTGGTGCTAAAATTGGTAAGAATACCATGATTAGCTTGGGAGCGAAAATAGATGTAAGACGCGGTAAAGTAAGTATTGGTGATAATTGCTTAATCACACATGGCTGTTATATATTATCTCATGATGGAGCAGCGCATGTATTGGATGATAACGATTCAGGTTCTGGATACGTAACTATTGGAGACGATGTTTTTATTGGAGTCAATACAGTAGTAATGAGAAATGTAACAATAGGAAATCATGCCATTATTGGTGCAGGTTCAGTTGTTAATAAGGATATTCCTGAAGGGGTAGTTGCGGCAGGAAACCCTGTAAAAATATTAAAAGAGGTTCCTAAACCTTACAGGCCATTACCAAAAAAACATAAATCAGTAGAATGATTATTATTCCGCTTCTTATTTTGCTTACAATAGTGATTGTGAGGCTTCAGAAGGGTGTTTTTGCAGCTCTAATTGTATTTGTTGCTACAAAATCAATAGTTGATGCATTTTGGGAATTTAAATTAGGGCCACTTTCAATGTTGTCACTTCAGGGAGTGTTGGTTCCTGTTTTGTTTTTTGATGTTCTAAAAAAGAAAAAGCTATTCCCTAAAAGTTGGTTGAGGATAGCAAGTATTTATTTTCTAGCTATGTCTTTTGGATTAGTATGGGGTTTTGTTGAAAAGCCAATTGGTGCTATTGAGAATGTTTTTTTAAGTTTTAATGCTTATTTAGGCTTTTTTTTAATCCCAATGGTAGTTTCCGATCAATCAAAGCTTAAAAAATTATTGCTCGCAATTATGGTTTGTGGGATATTTCCAATATTAGTTAGTGTTTATCAGTTTCAAACAGGAGTTATATTTCAACAAAGAGAAACTGTAGGATTGATACGCTATGTTGGATTTTATCATGATGCCTTTCCGGTGCGTTTTTATGGTTTAATGACTTTAATGGCTGTATTAATACATACAACACTTTTTAAGAAGAACTCATTGTTTCTAAAACTCTTTATGGTTTTAATAAGTATGGGAGCTTTTTTCTCAATTTATTTGGTGTTTAGTAAGGCAGCCGTTGGAATAATTGGTTTGTGGATTGTTTTAATGTTATTGTTTTCTAAATCAAAAATAAATCAAGGTTTCTCTCTGGTTTTAGGTATGTCAGTAATCTTTTTAGTTTTTGGAGATGTCTTTTATGATAATTTAGAACAATTATTTAGCAAAGAAATTGGCTACGATTCTGGTGAGGTAAAAGATGCACGCTATACTTTGGCAGGTAGAGGCTATATTTGGGAAGGAGCTTGGGAGTTTTGGACCACTAGACAGACGGTCTTTTTTCAATGGATGGGTGATGGTTTGATGAGACCAGTTCATAACGAATTTTTAAGAGTTTTACTTGCCAATGGTATAATAGGCTTGATATTATTGGTTACTTTTGCAGTCGCCATGCTAAAAAGAATTTTTAAAGCCCCAAGACATGTTCTTGTTTTTGCCCTAATGTTTTTTGGTATGTATTTTATTGATTGTATAGGGTTAGTTCCAGGCGTTTATTATTATTATAATATTTTAGTATGGGGCATAATAGGACTGTTATTACTAAAAAATGATTTATTTATTAAGAAAAATTAAATGCAACAACTCACACAAAAGCTCGGTTCGGGAGATATGGTAATACAAGAGGTTCCTTATCCGCAATTGGGTAAAGGAATGGTAATTGTAAAAAACCACTTCTCAATAATTAGTGCGGGAACTGAAGGTTCTACCGTACAAGCTGCCCGTAAAAGCCTTATTGGGAAAGCAAAAGAAAGACCGCAGCAAGTTAAACAGGTTATTGATACCTTAAAAAAGCAAGGTCCCATTCAGACCTACAGGGCTGTAATGAAAAAGTTAGATGCATACTCACCATTAGGTTACAGTTGTGCAGGTGAAGTTGTTGAAGTGGGAGAGGGTGTTACCGAATTCGAAGTGGGTGATAAAGTGGCTTGTGCTGGTGCAGGTTATGCAAATCATGCTGAAATTGTTGCTATACCTGTTAACTTATGCGTGAAACTCGACGAAAATTCAAATATGAAAAATGCTGCCTATAATACGCTTGGAGCGATTTCCATGCAAGGTGTCCGTCAAGCTGATTTAAGGCTAGGGGAATCATGCGTAGTTATAGGCTTGGGACTATTAGGACAATTAGCCTCCTTAATATTGAAGGCTTCAGGTGTCACTGTAATTGGGATTGATGTTTCGGATTCAGCGGTTAAACAAGCTGTGGATAACCATGCTGTAGATATTGGACTTACAAGAAATGCAGCAGGCATCGAAGAACAAATTTTAAATGCTACTAATGGTATTGGTGCTGATGCGGTTATTATTGCAGCAGCAACTTCCAGTTTAGATCCCATAAATTTTGCAGGGGCTATAGCTCGAAAAAGAGGTAAAGTGGTTGTTTTGGGTGCTGTCCCTACCGGATTTGATCGCGATCCGTTTTGGTATAGAAAAGAATTGGAGCTCAAAATGGCTTGTTCTTATGGTCCTGGGCGTTATGACTTGAACTATGAAGAAAAAGGAATTGATTACCCTGTTGCTTACGTGAGATGGACTGAAAAGCGGAATATGGAGGCCTTTCAATCACTTTTATCTTCAGAGAAAATAAACATCGATTATTTGACAACTCATGAGTTTGATTTTAACGATGCCAAAAAAGCGTTTGATTTGGTGGTTGAAAAGTCAGAACCTTACACGGGTATTGCTTTGAAGTATGACACCTCTAAATCAGCTTCCAAAAGAATAATTAAGACATCAGAATCCGAAAGCCTTGGCGAAGTCAATATATCTTTTATTGGGGCAGGAAGTTATGCTCAAGGGAATTTGTTGCCTAATATTCCAGAGCATAAAGATGTGAAAAAAATAGGGGTTCTAACAAATACTGGTACAACATCTAAACGCGTTGCCGAAAAGTTTAAGTTCCAGTTTTGTGCTAGCCAAGAAAGCGATATTCTAAACGAAAATACCAATACTGTTTTTATAGCCACTCGACATGATTCACACGGTCCTTATGTTCTTAAAGCATTACAATCAGACAAACATGTATTTGTTGAAAAACCTTTGTGCTTAAAAGAGGAAGAGCTTAATAATATAGTTGAGTTAAAAAACAAATCTAATAAGACGGTGATGATTGGTTTTAACAGACGCTTTTCACCACTTACAAAAAAACTTAAAAAGTCTTTGGGTAATAACCCTGTAAGTATGATTTACCGAATTAATGCTGGGGCAATTCCAAAGGATAATTGGATTCAGGATATGGAGATTGGTGGCGGACGAATTCATGGGGAAGTTTGTCATTTTATTGACTATCTAACTTTTATAAATGGGAGCTTGCCAACAAAGGTTTCCGCACACGCAATACCCGATGCTAATCAGTTAAACGATACACTTAATGTGTTACTTCAATTTGCTAATGGATCTACAGGCGTAATTGCTTATTATTCAAATGGTTCAAAATCATTGACTAAAGAATACATTGAAGTATTTTCATCTGGGGTTTCAGGTGTTATTCATGATTTTAAGGAGTTAAAATTATATGGGAAAGGTAAGCCAAAAAAGAAAAAATTATTGAATCAAAACAAGGGGCAAAAAGAAATGGTTGAGGCATATATTAATGGTCTCTTAAATGATGGAAAAACACCAATATCTTTTGATGAGGTTGTTGCTGTGACTAAAACTTGTTTTGCAATTATTGAATCAATAAAACGTGGAGGCAAACAAATTGAAATCTAAATTTCAAACCAGTTTTTTAAAATTAAAAACCTACTGTGAAACAGAAAACTTCAAGGGCTGGGATCCCTATGACGGTTTAAACTCCAGAATTTTTCAATCACTACCTTTAAAGCATTGGGATTTAGCGCGCTTGGCTTGGATACAGGGATTTAAACGTAGTCCTATTAATTTTAGGAAGCTATTGTTGGTGCCAAAGGAACATAATGCTAAAGGCGTTGCACTTTTTTTATTAGGATACTGCAAATTATATCAAGCTTCTTTAAACGAAGATAGTTCTTGTGGAAGTAGTAATGATTTACTCAATAAAATCAATGAATTAACTAGTTTGTTACTGGACATGTCGTCAAAGGGCTACTCAGGCTCTTGTTGGGGATATAATTTTGACTGGCAAGCAAGACGATTGTTTTTGTTCAAAAAACATACACCAACCGTTGTTGCTACTGCTTTTTGTGTAGAGGCACTGATAGAGAGTTATAAGATTACAAAAAATGAAACAGTTTTAAGACAGGCTTTAACTGCAGCGGATTTTGTGACAAATGATTTGTCCAGAACGCAATGTGGTGGAGGATTTTTATTTTCTTATAGTGTAAAAGATGGTAATAACACTGTAATAAATGCGTCGCTTCTTGGAGCTAAAATTTTAAGTTATTCGTATAAGTATAGCCAAAACAATGAGCATTTAAAATTAGCCAAACAGGCAGTACTTGCAGCATGTGAATTACAAGAGGAAGATGGTTCTTGGATATATGGATTATTACCTATTCAATCATGGAAAGACAGTTTTCATACAGGTTTTAATTTAGATGCTATTAAGACTTATCAGCAAAACACAGAAGATAAATCTTTCCAAGACTATATAAGTAAGGGAATGGATTATTATGTTAATAATTTCTTTGAAGAAAATGGGATGCCAAAATATTATCATAATAAAACATACCCAATAGATATACATTGTCCTGCACAAATAATAGTGACGGCTTCAAAATTACAAGTCTTTCAAAAACATCAGAATTTGTTAGAAAAGGTTTTAGACTGGACAGTGGATAATATGCAGCACAGAAAAGGTTACTTTTACTACCAATTAAAACAGGGTATTAGTTCAAAAATACCTTACATGCGATGGAGTAATGCATTTATGTTTAACGCTATGGCGCATTATAATTTTGAAATTAATTCTAGTAAATGATTGTTGAAGAACTTAATGGAATAAAAACCTACGCTCCTAATTCAAGGGAAGAATTAATGGATTATGCCATGAGGCATAAAAACATCATGATTGCGGTTAATGCAGAAAAAATATTACACGCTACTAGTGAAAGTCGTGATTTAATAAATAGAAACCTTGGTTACCCAGATGGTATTGGAGCGGTTTGGGCATTACAGAAAAAAGGCCATCAATCCGTTGTGAAAATACCAGGTTGTGAATTATGGCTGGATATTGTTCATAGATTTTACAAAGAAAAATCATTTTATCTTGTTGGAGGAAAACAAGAAGTTATTGAAGAGACAGTTAAAAAGTTAAAGCAAGATTTCAGTGGAATCAACATCTGTAATTTTAGAAATGGTTACATAAAATCAGAAACTGAAGAAGATGGACTGATTGCTGATATAGTAAAGCATAAGCCTGATATTGTTTTTGTGGCTATGGGCTCTCCAAAGCAAGAATTACTAATGGAACGGATTCAAAATGAGCATGAAGCTGTATATCAAGGGTTGGGAGGGAGTTTTGATGTTTATACTGGTAATGTCAAGCGAGCTCCTGAATGGTGGGTTAAAAATAACTTGGAATGGACGTATCGATTAATTAATCAGCCCTCAAGAATAAAAAGGCAAATACATTTGGTGAAATTCTTTGTTAATTTGCATTTGAATAGATACTAAAATAGTTTTCTTATATGTACAAAATAACCATTATTGCTGGTGCAAGACCAAATTTTATGAAAATAGCACCAATAATCCATGAAATTGAAAAGGCTAAGCAAGAGGGAAATGATATTGATTTTAGGTTGGTTCACACTGGACAGCACTACGATAAAAACATGTCTGGAGACTTTTTCGAGCAATTACAAATTCCAGAGCCACATGTAAATTTAGAGTGTAGTGGTGGAACCCAAGCGGAACAAACAGCAAACATAATGGTTGCCTTTGAAAAGGATTTGATGAAAAATCCTTCAGATTTAGTTTTAGTGGTAGGAGATGTAACATCAACTATGGCCTGTGCTTTGGTAGCACAAAAATTACATACAAAAGTGGCTCATGTAGAAGGAGGTATTCGATCTAACGATTGGACTATGCCCGAAGAAATCAATAGGTTGGTAACCGACAGTATTACGAATTATTTTTTTACAACTTCAGATACGGCAAATGACTATCTCAAGAAAAGTGGTGTAAAAGACCATCAAATATTTTTTGTAGGTAATACTATGATTGATACACTTTTGAAACAAATGCCCAATTTTAAAAAGCCTTTCGTTTGGAATGAATTGTCATTGAAACCAAAAGAGTACATTGTTATGACCCTGCATCGTCCTGCTAATGTTGATGAAGAAAATCAATTAAAGTCCATGATTGATGAGATCATGCTTAATACTAAAGATGCGGCAATTGTTTTTCCAGTACACCCTAGAACGGCAAAAATTCTTGAGAAATTGAATATTAAACATGATCGACTTCATACCATTGCTCCATTAAGCTATCTTGAATTTAATTGTCTTGTTCAAAACGCCAAAGCCGTTATCACGGATTCTGGAGGTATTACGGAAGAAGCTTCTATTATGAATGTGCCTTGTATGACTCTTCGTGATAATACAGAACGCCCTGAAACAATTACTTTGGGCACCAATGAATTAGTTGGTACTAACCCTAAAAACATCAAGCCTTATCTTGAAAAATTGTTTTCAGGCACTTGGAAACAAAACCAAGGTATCCCACTTTGGGATGGAAAAACTTCGAATAGAATTGTTAAAGCAATGTTGGGATTTCCAAAGAGTTAACGAGCCTATTTAAATATTAAAAAATTGTAATTATAAATCTCTTTATGTGCAAAGTTCAATTAATTGATGGATATTTGCATAAACCATTATTAATTAAGTATTAACATGATTGAATCTTTTATAGAGTTGTTTAACCCTGAAGACCATCTTGTTGTTTGGTTGGTTTCAGCGTTTGTAATGGCTTTCTTTATTGCTTATAGTACATTTCCTACAATATTGTATGTAGCAAAAGAGAAGCATTTGGTTGATAAACCAGGCTCAAGAAGTATTCACTCTCATAATATTCCAACTTTAGGTGGGATTGGGATTTTTATTAGTTTGGTGGTGGTTATGACGATAACAGGAGCGTTTCTAAACACTAAAGTGCTACTTTTGGTTTTAGGAGCCATAACGATTCTTTTTTTTCTGGGGCTTAAAGATGATTTAACAGTACTTTCTGCTAGAAAAAAGTTTGTAGGACAGCTATTTGCTGCATTATTATTGATTGTTTTTACTGATACTAGAATTATAGGTTTTTCAAAAATTTTGGATGTTGAGACTTTGCCTTATTGGGTATCTATTGGCTTTACGTTATTTGTTTATATTTTAATAATCAATGCCTATAATTTAATTGATGGTGTGGATGGATTGGCAGGCTCATTTGCTTTTTTTGCTTGTTCTGTTTTTTCAGTTTTATTTATAAAAGCAGATGAATATAGTCTGGCTACAATTTCTATTGCTTTAATGGGTGCTTTAATTGCATTTTTGAGACTTAATTTCTCTAGTAAAAACAAACTTTTTATGGGAGACACGGGTTCAATGATAGTGGGCTTTTTGTTGGCTTTTTTTGCAATAAGTTTTATTTCTGAATCTCAAATTAATGTCGATTCGCAATATCATAAAGCTTCACCAGCTCTAGTAATTTCCATATTGTTCTTCCCTCTTATTGATACATTAAGGGTTGTTTTGGTTAGATTGCTGATATTGAAGGGTAACCCATTTAAGCCAGATAAAAACCACATTCATCATTGTTTGTTGAATTTTGGGTTTAGTCATGCTGTAACTACGGCAATAATCATTGTAATTAATGTAGCAATAGTTGGGATCGCTTTCAATTTACTCCATCTTAATTTAAATACTCAAATCGCTTTGCTGCTTTTTTATGGTAGTATTCTGTATGCATTACCATTTGTTCTTATGAGAAAACGATTAAGTAATCTCGATTTTAAGACATCCGATTAAATTTTATTGCCATAAAATACCTTTGCTATTCTTTTAATAGCAACTATATTTGTAGACACAAATAGTAATCAAAACTAAATGAAAATAAATTTTATTGGAATCTTGCTTTTAGCAGTTTTAAGTTCCTGTGTTTCAAAAAAAGAAATTTTTTATCTTCAAGATGCAGATGATTATAACGATAATCCAATTGCTTATTCTGATATTACAATACAACCAAACGATATTTTGAACATATCCGTAGGAGCGTTGGTTCCTGAAACAGCAATCCCTTATAATAGAAATTTTAGTGGTAATGTGAATTCAAATTCGATAGAGTTAATTAAATTGCAAGGATATCTGGTATCAAAAGACAATACAATAGACTTTCCAAATTTAGGTAAGGTTTCAGTCGAAGAAAAAACCACTTCACAGTTAGAAGTCTATTTAAAGAAAAGATTATCTGATGAAGGACATTTACTTCAACCGTCAGTAACTATACGTATTCTCAATGCTAAAGTAACTGTGCTTGGTGAGGTTAATAAACCTGGAACTTATTCTTTTACTGAAGAGAGCATTACCTTATTACAAGCGATAGGTTATGCAGGAGATTTGACAATTCGAGGAAAGCGTGACGATGTGCTTGTTATGAGAGAGATTGGAGGTGTTAGAAAAATAACACATATAGATTTAACGACTTCTGATTGGTTGGAAGGCCCCTTTTATTATGTTAAACCAAATGACGTTATAGTTATTAATCAAAACCCGCCAAAAGTAACTTCCGCTGGTTATGTAGGTGACATAGCAACTTTATTAGGGTTAACATCTGTGATTTTAAGTGTCATTATTTTAGTAACAAGATAGCGATGGATAACAACCCTAGTAATTACTTTCAACAAGATGAAAATCAAATTGATATAAAGCAGGAAATAAAAAAATACTTCAGGTTTTGGCCTTGGTTTTTATTTGCTATTGGATTGTCATTTTCTATTGCCTACGTTTATTTAAGGTTTTCTCCAAGGATTTATCAAACTAGTACTAAAATTAAAATTTTAGATGAATCAGATGGTTTGGAGTTGCCTTCTTCTGCTTTCGTTTTTAAGCGTTCCAATATTAATTTAGAAAATGAGATTGAGATACTCACCTCTTATAATATAATTGAACAAGTAGTTAGAGAACTAAAGCTAAATACTATTTTTCAGCAAGAAGGACAGATTCAGACAACCTTAATAGCCCAACTTCCTTTTCAGTTTGACCAGCATGTAGAATCTGATAGTATACCTAGTAACCTTCAATTTGAGATTTTGGTTAATGAGAAAGATTTTGAAGTAAGAGATGTGAAAACCAGTCAAATTGAATTATTTGAAAATCACGATTCTTATAGTCGTACTCATAACTTACCGTTTGATATTAAGTTAAAGAACACGTCACTTTTAAACTCTTTAGTGGGAAATAAGTACATCGTTAGATTTACACCTTTAAAGTCTGAAACTTTAAGATTAAAGTCTAAAGTTAAAATTGAACCCATTGGAGAACAGAGTGATTTACTCAAACTGACCATTAATTCTGAAAGTACCCAATGGTCTGAAAATGTACTAAATACACTTGTTCGAGTTTTTGATGAAGATGGAATAAATGACAAGAAACAGGTTTCAATTAGCACGTTGGATTTTATAGATAATCGATTTAATATTCTTGCCAAAAAACTTGATTCTATAGAAGTAAACAAAAAGGATTTCAAACAAGATAATAATTTAGTGTTTTTACCTAGCGATGCAGAGTTGGGGCTTCAAAAACGTACGCAGTCTGAAGATGAACTTTTTAGAATTGAAAATCAAATTGAACTGACTAAATTAGTTAAGAATGCCTTGGACGATATTGAAAATCAATCAGGTCTTTTGCCATCAAATGTTGGTATTGAAAACGGAAGTATTAATGAATTAATAGGTCAATACAATACTGCTGTTTTGGATCATGACAAGTATGTCACAAGCGGAGGAGCAAACAATCCAATGGTGCAACAGTTAAAGGCGACAATATCTGACTTGCGAAATAATATAACTAAATCTATTGAGAGTTATAGTAATCAACTGAATTTGTCAAGAAAACAGTTGAGTGTTAGAAACTCCATTTTTCGTGGAGAGATTGGAAGTTTTCCAGAAAAAGAAAAGGAATTACGAGAGATAGAAAGACAACAGAATATTCAAGAGAGTCTTTATTTGTTATTGTTACAAAAACGTGAAGAAGCAGCTATTAATATAGCTAATACAGGACATTCAGTTAAGGTAGTAGAAAAAGCCTTGTCAGGCTCAGGACCAATATCACCTAAATCAAATATTGTTTATGCTGCAGCCTTATTGGGCGGACTCTTGATTCCTTTCGGGATATTTTATTTGATTTTCATGCTAGATACAAAAGTACATGATAAGAAAGATATAGAGAACGCAGTTAGAAATGTGCCTATTATAGGTCAAATACCCGAAGTGAAAGAAAAAGTTAAGCTGGTTTTTGAAAACCCAAGTGACCGATCAATATTGGCTGAATCATTTAGAATCTTAAGTTCTAACGTGAGGTATGTATTGCCTAGAAAAGATAGTGATGATGGACAAGTTATTTTTTGTACTTCAACCATAAAGGGAGAGGGAAAAACATATGTTAGTATTAACTTGTCATTAGCTTTGTCTAGCTTGAACAAGAAAGTATTACTGATTGGAGCTGATTTAAGAAATCCGCAAATTCATTCATATTCTACAAAAGATAAAAATGCTGCAGGCTTATCTAATTACCTTCATGATTTTGATTTGGATTGGAAAGGTATGTTGATTAAGGGTTTTAAAAACCATCAAACCCATGATGTTTTACTTTCTGGATCAATACCACCTAATCCAGCACATTTATTAACTAATGGCCGTTTTGAAACGTTGATTAAAGAAGCTAAAGGGATTTATGATTACATTATAGTAGATACGGCACCTACAATTTTAGTGACTGATACAATGCTTATCTCGCATTTAGCTGACACAAATGTGTATATAGTGAAAGCAAATTTCACGGAAAAGAGTTTATTGGAATTTTCGAAAGAGTTGAATGAGACAGGTAAGCTTAAAAATATGGCTTACGTTGTCAACAGTGTCGGTTCTAGTAAATCTCGTGGCTATGGTTATAATTACGGTTATGGTTATGGTTACAGTGAAGAAAGCTAGTATTTTCTTTACTATAAAGAAGCAGTTGCAATAACAATATTCTAAAGCTCTATGTAATGTTGATTAGATTATTACGACATCTAATACAACTATCACTTACATTATGAGTTCAATTTGGTTTTTCGAAGACGTTAATTTATTTAAAGTGCTATGCCCTCATAAGTTTAAGGCTTATAAGAAAACACACAGTTTTAATGCTTACAAAAAGAAAGACTATATTTATTTTGAAGAGGATGTTTCTAATAAGATATATTTAATAGAAAAAGGGAAAGTAAAAATTGGTTATTATAGTGATGAAGGTGATGAAGTTGTCAAGGCTATATTGACAAAAGGGGAATTATTTGGAGAAAAGGCTATTTTAGGAGAATCTAAACGGGATGAATTTGCTCAATCTTTAGAAAACACAACCTCTATTTGTCCTATTGGTGTTCAAACAATGCATGATTTAATGAGGGACAATAAAACTTTCAGTTTTAAGATTTATAAATTCATAGGGCTAAAGTTTAAAAAACTCGAAAGACGCTTACAGTTATTATTGTTTAAAGATACCAAAACTAGGTTAATGGAGTTTTTGGAGGAACTTTGTGAAGATTATGGATATAACTGTGAAAAGACTGGAGACCATGTTGTCAAACATCCATATACACAAAAAGATATGGCTTCACTTATTGGTACTTCAAGACCTACTCTTAATATTTTAATGAAAGAGCTCAAGGAAGAAAATTATCTCAATTTTTCCAGAAAAGAAATTAGAATTTATAAAAATGCTGTTTAGTGTTAGCTAGCTAACATTTTTTGTCATTGTGATAAAATATTTTTGAATAATAATTTAAAAATAAAATGCAATGATTAAAAAAGTAATTTTTTCGACAATGGTTTTTATGGTATTACTGACATCTTGCAGTAGCGATGATGACAATAATTTTATTGTACCAACAAATTCAGAACTAACCTTAAATTTAAGCGGATTAGAACCTTTGGGTAGTGATTATGTTTATGAGGGTTGGATTATTGTTAACGGAGAGCCTATTTCTACAGGAACTTTTTCAAGTGTAACATTTCCACAAACATTTTCGGTGAATAGGAGTCAATTGACTTCTGCAACTATGTTTGTGCTTTCAATCGAACCTGCTATAGATATTGACCCAGCTCCAGCAGAAACTAAAATTTTAGCGGGAGTTTTTTCCGGAAGTTCAGCACAGGTTGATAGTAATAGTATAGTTGGTGATTTTAGCTCTTCTTCAGGGACTTATATTTTGGCTACTCCTACAGATATGGATGACACTAATGAAGCCAGTGGTGTTTGGTTTTTAGATAATTCAAGTGGTAGTCCAATGACGGGTTTAAGTTTACCAGAACTTCAAAACGGATGGAAGTATGAAGGCTGGGCAGTCATAGACGGCATGCCAGTTAGCACAGGTACTTTTACATCTGTTATGGATTTTGATGATAATGCCGAAACGTCACCATATAAAGGTGATTCAGGTAATGGACCAAGTTTTCCTGGAGAGGATTATTTGCAAAATGCTCCAACAGGTTTAAGCTTTCCAACTGATTTAAGGGGAACTACAGTTGTAATATCGGTTGAACCATATCCAGACAATAGTCCAATGCCATTTACTTTAAAACCTTTAGCTCACATGGTTCCCAATGATGCGATGGTACATTCAGCAATTACTATGAATGAAGGTCCAACTGTTTCACTATCTGGTACAGTAACAAGATAATTTATTAATAGCACATATATTTTGTAAGTTTTAAGGTATAGTTTTGTCAAAGAAACTATACCTTAAATTGTTCTATGAAGTTTTTAAAAGTCAAGTTCCGTAATATTTTATTTTTGGTCGTTATCATTTTATTGATTGTTCCAACTACGCGTAAACCCATTCAAGTTTTTATCCATAAGGGATTGGCACTAATAAGTCCTTCAATAGTCGAAGAATCTAATCAAAGAACCTTATCAAATTACAATTGGAATTTACAAGGTAGTGATGCTACTATTTATAATTTTAACGAAGCAAAAGGGAAGGTGGTCTTTATAAACTTTTGGGCTACTTGGTGTCCACCATGTATAGCAGAGATGTCAAGTATTAATAATCTTTATAACGACTATAAGGATCAAGTTGTTTTTCTTTTAGTGACATACGAAAATAAAGAAACGGTTTTAGATTTTGTTTCAAAAAATGATTATGATTTCAAGTTTTATAATCCGTTATCAGAAGAACCGAATGCATTGAATGCATCAAGTATTCCGCAAACTTATGTGATTGACAAATCTGGAAATATCGTCATAGAAAAAACTGGTGCAGCCAATTGGAACAGTAAATCGGTAAGATCTTTATTGGAAGACCTCTTAAAAAAAGAATAATTCTAAATGTGCGCACGAGAAGACTCGAACTTCCACGACCTAAAACGGTCACTGGCCCCTCAAGCCAGCGCGTCTACCAATTCCGCCACGTGCGCTTAAATTTTGGTAAAAATAAAAAAAGTTAAGCAATTGCTTAACTTTTTTTGTGACCGGGCTGGGGCTCGAACCCAGGACCCTCTCCTTAAAAGGGAGATGCTCTACCAACTGAGCTACCCGGTCTATTAGACCTCTCTAATGAGGGTGCAAATATAAAATGTTTAATTAATAAAACAATACTTTTTTTAGATAAATTTTTGTTTTTTTGTTGAACAAATTGACACTAAATAATTTACCAATTTCAAACACGTTTATGAATATTATTTTAATGGGGTATATGGGATCCGGAAAGTCATTGATTGGTCAGGAATTGAGCAAAGCTTTAAATCTGGATTTTGTAGATTTTGATAGCTTCATTGAGGAACGAGAAGGAGTATCTATAAACAATATTTTTGAGACGAAAGGAGAAATTCATTTTAGGAAGCTTGAAAGTTTATATTTGAAAGAATTGTTGGATACTGTGTCTAACTCCATTGTATCATTAGGTGGAGGCACACCTTGTTATGGCAATAACATACAATTGATAAAAAGCTCTAACAACGCTAAAAGTATCTATTTGAATGTTGGTGTTTCAGAATTATCCAATAGGCTTTTAAAGGATAGATCTAATAGACCGTTGTTAAAGTTTATTGACTCAAAAAATGATATGGATGAGTTTGTTGGAAAGCATCTATTTGAAAGGATAAATTTCTACAACCAAGCAGATATCATTATCAATGCCAATAAAAAACCGAAAGATGTGGTTGAAGAAATTGTCCTTCAATTATTTTAAGAAAGCCTCATAGGGTTTTGAACTTAAAACAACGTCTACATGTTCGTGCAAGGATGTTGATAAAGAGATACCTTTAAAATCGGCTTTTACAGGATATTTTTTATGGTTTCTGTTAACAAGCACGGCAGTTTTAAATCGTTTTAAAGGGACGTCCAAAAAGTGTTTCACCCCATAAATTAAAGTAGTTCCAGAATTAAGTACATCATCAATTAGTACAACAGATTTATTTGTGTATTCTTCTACTTTTAATGATGTATTAATAGTATTTCGAGGATTTTTTTTATCAATTTCAACTCGGCAGAGTATAGGGGATATAGGAGATATTTTTGATAAAATCGTTTTTAGTTTTTTAGCTAAAATATAACCATTGGCATCTATTCCTGCTAAAACCACTTCACTTTCATCAACATTACTTTCATAAATTTGATAAGCTATCCGTCGTATTTTATGAGAGATTTCATCATGATTGAGGATTACATTTTTATCAATTGTCTTCATTTCCTATAGTTTTTCCAAAGATAAAAGAGAAATTATTAGTAGCATAAATTTAATTGTCAAATTCGTCTGTATAATCTTCTATATCCCGTCTATCTTTTTTTGTAGGCCTACCAGTACCCTTTTTTCTATAATAATCCTTTGAGAATTTAAGAAGTTCTTGGGCTTCAAAAGCCTCTTTGGGAGTCGTATCTGTTCTGTAAATATCTACTAATTTAGCTCCGACACGATTTGGAGGAATGTCATTAACAGTTAGCGAGTAGTTTATTTGATTCTTGCGCAATTGAATTTTGTCAGTGGCGTAAACATCGCGACTGGGTTTAGCAATGTCATTATTCACTCTAACATGACCTTTCTTGCAGGCTGCCGTGGCTAAAGATCTGGTCTTATAATACCTAACACACCATAAATACTTGTCTATTCGCATACAATTCCTCTAAAAACAACGTTAATGTTGTTGCGCAAAATTATTTAAATATTGTATCTTGCTGCACAAAAATAAGCAATTATGAATTTAAGAAAATTAACCCTATCATTATTATTAGGTTTTGTAATCTTGGCAGGATGTAATGACGATGATGATGGTTTTGATGCTATTCCTGATAGGCCTAGAGGTGAGGTATATGAAGAAGATATAGCCGAAATAGAAGAGTTCCTTAGGACACATACCTATAATTATGAAGATTTTGATTTTGAAAATCTTTATACAAACCCTTCAAATGATACTTTTGAGGTGGTTTTTGACACAATTATCGAGGGTGTTAATGATGATAAGGATCCCTTAATGGATAGACCTGAACTCCTTTATAAAATTGTTGAGGATAGAGGAGTTGATTATAAGCTTTACTATTTAAATGTGAGGCAAGGTGATGGAAATGTAGTACACTTCTGCGACCAAGCTTTTGTTACCTATGAGGGTGGTTTAACTACTGGATATGTTTTTGACAGTGCTGTTTCTCCGAGTGGGTTTAATTTAATTACGGTTGGTTCCGAAGCAGGGGTTGTTACAGGTTTCCAACAAGGATTAATTGAGTTTAAAACTAGCACAAACTATACTGATAATGGAAATGGTACTATTTCATATCATAATCATGGGATAGGAGTAGTTTTTATTCCTTCAGGATTAGGATATTTCTCGCAACCATTGGTTGGTGTAGCAAGTTATTCACCTCTAATTTTTAAGTTTAATGTTTTTGAACGCGTTATTAGAGATCATGATAATGATAATATTCCTTCGTACCTAGAAGATTTAAATGGTGATTCAGATGTTTTTGATGATGATACCGATGGGGATTTTGGGCCAGATTTTATTGACAACGATGATGATGGGGATGGTTATTTTACTGCTGACGAAATAGAATTAGCTTCATATACTGAAGATGAAACTATGACACCGTTTATGTCTAAAGAAGATGCACAAAATTATTTTGATACTAACGCATTGCCAAATGAAATTTTTAAAAGTATTGATGACAATAATGATGGAACATTTACATTGAATACTGTTATCATAACAGATTCGGATGGAGACGGTACTCCAGATTATTTAGACAAAAATACCATTCCAGAATAAGCGTGATTTCTAAAGATAAAAAAGCCGCTGGTCTAATTGATCAGCGGCTTTTCTATTAAAGAATTAATGATAAACTTAAAATTAATTGATCTGGTCTTGTGTCAATTCTACTAACACCTACTCCGTTGTTGTTAAGAAATGTGGCTTCATTTTCTGAAAAACCACGTTCATAGCGCAAATCAATACCTAACTTTTTTAAACTGAAACCAACGCCAAAGTTAATGCCAACTGTAAAGTCGTTTTCAACTTCGCTAATTGATATACCGTCAAATTCCGTATCAAGAATATATTGAAGTGATGGACCAGCAAATACATTTAAATGCTTGAAAAAGGTTATACCAGCTAAAAGAGGCGCATCTAACTTTTGCATCTTAAAACTGTCGTTGTCATAATCACTTTTTGTGTGAGTATAAACCAATTCGGGTTTAAAGTAAACCTGCTTACCTACCTTACCAAAAATACCAAAATGAAAACCAACGTTCCTATCCGGATTTTTGGCGTTAGTATTAATGGATTCAAAGTAATCACCATTGGCATTGTAATTAATACCGCCTTTAAAACCAAAGCCATTGGCAGTTTGAGCGCATAGTTGGTTAGAAAATAATAGACAAGTCAAAAGACTTAAAACTAAATACCTCATAATTGTTGTTGTTTTTTGATTACAACTATAAAACGAGATACTTAAGTTTTTATTTTCTTTTAATGACTCTTTCGGTAGCTTTTACAATAGCATCAGCATTTAAGCCATATTTTTCCATAAGTTGAGCTGGAGTTCCAGATTCTCCAAAGGTGTCATTGGTTGCCACAAATTCCTGAGGAGTAGGTTTATTGGTTGCCAACACTCTAGCTACACTTTCTCCCAATCCACCGAGGTAATTGTGCTCTTCCGCAGTAACTATACATCCTGTCTTACCAACAGAGTCTAAAATAGCTTTCTTATCCAAAGGTTTGATGGTGTGTATATTAATAACTTCCGCAGAAATACCCTTTTCATTAAGTTCTTTGGCAGCTTCCAAAGCTTCCCAAACTAAATGACCAGTAGCAACGATAGTTACGTCAGTACCTTCTATTAAATGTACGGCTTTACCAATTTCAAAAGTTTGATTTTCTGGAGTGAAATTAGCAACTTTTGGTCGCCCAAAGCGTAAATACACAGGACCATCATGGTCGGCAATAGCAATAGTTGCCGCTTTAGTTTGGTTAAAGTCACAAGGGTTAATGACAACCATACCAGGCAACATTTTCATCAGTCCAATATCTTCAAGTATTTGGTGTGTAGCACCATCTTCACCTAGAGTCAATCCAGCATGAGAAGCACAAATTTTTACATTTTTTCCAGAGTAGGCAACACTTTGGCGTATTTGATCGTAGACACGGCCAGTTGAGAAATTAGCAAAGGTTCCCGTAAAAGGAATTTTGCCACCAATGGTCATTCCTGCAGCTAAACCAATCATATTGGCTTCGGCAATACCAACCTGAAAAAAGCGTTCGGGATGATTGGCTTTAAATTCGTCCATTTTTAAAGAACCAATTAAGTCCGCACATAAGGCAACAACATTTTCGTTAGTTTTTCCTAATTCGGTTAATCCTGCTCCAAATCCTGAACGGGTGTCTTTACTTCCTGTGTTTATATATGTTTTCATTGCTTAATTTTCAGTAATATTAATAGTCGCCTAATGTTTCTGGGTTTTGTGCCAATCCAATAGCCAATTGCTCATCGTTTGGAGCCTTACCATGCCATGCATGAGTGTGCATCATAAAATCAACCCCATTACCCATTACGGTTTTTAGTAATACACAAATAGGTTTTCCTTGTCCAGTTTTAGATTTGGCTTCAGCCATACCATTTAAAATAGCTTCAATGTTATTGCCCTCATTAATTTCAACAACCGTCCATCCAAATGCTTCGAACTTGGCTTTTACGTTTCCTAGAGGTAAAACCTGATCGGTTGAACCATCTATTTGTTGACCATTTAAATCTATGGTAGCGATAATGTTATCTACGTTATTTCCAGCGGCATACATAATAGCTTCCCAGTTTTGACCTTCTTGTAGCTCACCATCACCATGAAGACTATATACCAAATGGGAATCGTTATTTAATTTTTTTGCTTGTGCTGCTCCTAAAGCCACTGACATACCTTGTCCCAAAGAACCTGATGCAATTCGAATGCCTGGTAAACCTTCGTGGGTCGTTGGATGACCTTGCAAACGCGAATCGATAAGTCTAAAGGTGTTCAGTTCATCTACGGAAAAATATCCAGAACGCGCCAAAACACTGTAGTAAACAGGTGAAATATGACCGTTAGAAAGGAAGAAAATATCTTCACCAATACCGTCCATTTCAAAATTATCATGGCGATCCATAATAACATTATAGAGTGAAACAAAAAATTCGGCACAACCTAAAGAACCTCCAGGATGGCCGGAATTTACCTTATGGACCATGCGTAAAATGTCCCTACGAACTTGGGTTGTTAAATCTTCTAACTGTTGGATATTTGCCATGATTGCTATTTAGTTTTTTATGGGCACAAAAATATGCTTTTATCATAGCTTATAAAAGAAAATAAATTGTATTGTTAAAAAGGTAGTGCTATTGTTAATAAGTTAATTTAATTACAATTGTACTGCTTAAATTGTTCAGTTAATTATCTTTGTCGCCGGTTGAATATTCTGATATGAAATTTGATTTAAAAGGAAAGGATTTACAGTCAAAAGCTAGAGCTGGAGTTATATCCACTGATCACGGCACTATTGAAACACCTATTTTTATGCCTGTTGGAACAGTAGCATCTGTTAAAGGGGTTCATCAGCGTGAATTAAAGCATGATATTAACCCTGACATTATATTGGGTAACACATATCATTTATATTTAAGACCTCAAACCGGTATTTTGGAGCAAGCTGGCGGCTTGCATAAGTTTATGAATTGGGATCGGAATATCTTGACCGATTCTGGAGGTTATCAAGTGTATTCGCTTTCTGCAAACAGAAAAATTAAAGAAGAAGGGGTTAAGTTTAAATCGCATATAGATGGTAGCTACCATGTATTCACTCCTGAAAATGTCATGGAAATTCAGAGAACCATTGGAGCTGATATCATTATGGCTTTTGATGAATGTACGCCTTATCCTTGTGATTATAATTATGCCAGGCGTTCTATGCACATGACCCATAGATGGTTGGATAGATGTATCAATCATTTAGAGAAAACGCCATTAAAGTATGATTATAATCAAGCGTTTTTTCCAATAGTTCAAGGAAGTACCTATAAGGATTTGAGAGAGCAATCAGCAGAATATATTGCTAATGCAGGAGCAGTTGGAAATGCTATAGGCGGTTTGTCTGTAGGAGAGCCAGCAGAGGAAATGTATGCTATGACCGAAGTGGTTACGAATATCCTTCCAGAAGATAAACCGCGTTATTTAATGGGTGTTGGTACACCGATTAATATTTTGGAAAATATTGCTTTGGGTATCGATATGTTTGATTGTGTGATGCCAACCAGAAATGCCAGAAATGGTATGCTGTTTACCGCCCATGGTACTATAAACATCAAAAATAAGAAATGGGAAGCCGATTTTTCGCCAGTTGATGATATGGGAATAACTTTTGTTGATACGGATTATAGTAAGGCCTATTTGAGACATTTGTTTAGTGTCAACGAAAGATTGGGAGCCCAAATAGCCACTATTCACAATTTAGGATTCTATTTGTGGTTGGTAAGAGAAGCAAGGAAGCATATATTGGCAGGCAATTTTAGGGAATGGAAAGATAAAATGGTAAAACAAATGGACAAGCGTTTGTAGCAAAATGAAAATATTAGATTGGTACATATTAAAGCGTTATTTGTTTACATTTTTTGTAATGCTATTGCTTTTTATACCAATAGGCATTACGGTTCATTTAGCTGAAAAAATTGGTAAAATTCTTGAAAATGAAGTGCCTTTTGGAGAAGTGATGCTCTATTTTTATGATTTCACCATCTACTTTGCTCATTTGTTATTTCCATTGTTCCTATTTCTATCGGTTATATGGTTTACCTCCAAATTGGCCAACAACACCGAAGTCATTGCCTTTTTAAGTTCAGGTGTCTCATTTTCAAGGTTTTTAAGACCATATATGTTTGGAGCCTTTATTGTAGCAATTTTGGCTTTGGCTTTAGGTTTGTATTTGGCACCAATGGCCAGTAAGGGATTTAATGACTTTAATTATAAATACCTGAAGAATAATAAAAGTGCTGTTGATAATCAAAATGTATACAGGCAAATCAATGATAATGACTATATCTACGTAAGTAGTTTTGATGCTGCGCAGAGTTTGGGCCAAAATTTTACACTGGAGCATTTTGAGAACGATAAATTGGTTTATAAAATTAGTGCCATGTCCATTAGATACCGTGAACAAGACACGAGTTACCGTTTAATCAATTATGTTAAGCGAACTATAAAAGAAGACGAAGATATTATTGAAAATGCAAGAAGAAAGGATACATTGTTTTCTTTTGATCTTGAAGATTTAACACCAGTTGAATACATTGCCGAAACACTTCCTTATGGAGAACTTAATAGGTTTATAGAAAAGGAAGAAAAGCGAGGGTCTTCCTACATAAGTCGTTATAAATTGGTTCAATATCGAAAATGGAGTTTACCTGTTTCAGTATTTATTTTGACCATTATTGCAGTGGCGGTTTCTTCAATTAAACGCCGAGGAGGTATGGGTGTGAACTTGGCTTTTGGTATTTGTATTGCCATGGTTTTTGTATTCTTTGATAAAATATTTGGGGTATTGGCATCCCAATCCGATTTCCCACCATTAGTGGCCGTATGGTTTCCAAATGTTTTATTTGGTATATTAGCTATATACCTGCTGTATAATGCCAAGCGCTAAATTTAAGAACTATCTCCATTTACATTTTCTAGTTTTTATTGCTGGATTTACGGCAATTTTGGGTGAGCTTATTTCCATAGAAGCTATTCCATTAGTTTGGTACCGTATGGTATTTGCTTTGGTTCTTATTACTGTTTTTGCATTTGTTTCAAAGGCAAAAGTTAATATTTCGAGTAGGGCAATTTTAAAATTAAGTTTTGCCGGTGTCATTATTGCATTACATTGGATTACATTTTTCGGTTCTATTAAAGCAGCTAATATCTCTATAGCGTTGGTAATGTTTTCAACAGGTGCATTTTTTGCCTCCTTGATTGAACCCATTATCTATAAACGAAAGGTTATTTGGTACGAATTGGTTTTTGGTTTTTTGGTAATTATGGGTGTTTATATCGTGACCCAAAGCGAACTTCAATACTTATTGGGAATCATTTTAGGTATTGTTTCGGCTTTTCTAGCATCACTTTTCGCAGTGTTTAACGGAAAGTTTTTGGAAACCTATTCGGCGACAGTCATTACTTTTTATGAATTTATAAGTGGTGTCCTTTTCATTAGTTTGTATTTGTTTTTTGCTGATTCAGGATTTTCAAAGGCCTTTTTTAGTTTAAGCACTTCAGATGTAGTCTATTTATTGTTGTTGGCTTCGGTGTGCACGGCTTATGCTTTTATTGCTTCGGTTTATGTTATGAGGTATATTAGTCCTTATACTGTTGTGTTGACCTATAATTTGGAACCCATTTATGGAATAGTACTCGCTATTTTATTATTTCCAGAAAAGGAAACAATGAGTCCCAATTTTTATTTAGGAGCTACAATAATTATTGTAGTTGTTTTATTTAATGGCATTCTCAAAAACTCAAAAAAGCTAAAAAGAAAACGGTCATAACATTTTAAACGTTTAAAGTTTTTATATTTGTACACTAACTAAATTTAATAACAAATTTCTATGGAATATTTAGAATTTGAACTACCTATAAAAGAACTGGAAGAGCAGCTTGAGAAATGTCAAATCATAGGTGAGGAAAGTGATGTGGATGTGACAGAGACCTGCAAGCAAATTGAAAAGAAGTTAACAGCAACTAAAAAAGAAATTTATAAAAACTTGACACCTTGGCAACGTGTTCAAATGTCTAGACACCCTAATAGACCTTATACATTAGACTATATCAAAGCTTTATGTGGTGATTCTTTTTTGGAGTTACATGGCGATAGAAATGTCAAAGACGATAAGGCTATGATTGGCGGCTTGGGTAAGATTGGCGATCAAAGTTTTATGATTGTTGGTCAGCAAAAAGGATATAACACTAAAACCAGACAATACCGAAACTTTGGTATGGCTAATCCTGAAGGGTATAGAAAAGCGTTACGCCTTATGAAATCAGCCGAAAAGTTTGGTATTCCTGTAATCACATTTATTGATACACCTGGTGCTTACCCAGGACTTGAAGCTGAAGAGCGAGGACAAGGCGAGGCTATAGCTAGAAATATTTTAGAGATGACACGCTTAAAAGTGCCTATCATTACCATTATTATTGGTGAAGGCGCTTCAGGGGGAGCACTTGGAATAGGAGTAGGAGATAAGGTGTTAATGTTGGAGAATACTTGGTATTCTGTCATTTCTCCAGAATCTTGTTCATCAATCCTTTGGAGAAGTTGGGAATATAAAGAACAAGCTGCTGATGCGCTTAAATTAACTGCTAATGATATGAAAAAACTCAAATTGGTAGATGAGATAATCAAAGAGCCAATAGGAGGAGCTCATAGTGATCGAGAGAAAACATTTTTAACAGTTAGAGATGCTATTTTAAAAACCCTAGATGAGTTAAAAAACTTATCACCAAAAGATTTAGTATCCAACAGGATGGAAAAATATTTGGAAATGGGTGTCTATAAAGGGTAACTTCCCTAAAATCAATGTACATTAAAATCTGAAATGTTGCGTTTCAGATTTTTTTGTGCTTATCAACAATAAAATTAACTTATTAACAGTTAGATTGTTAACTCGCAGTTAACAACGTAGCTTCTTCAGCGCTTCATTTATAGCGTTGTTTTAATTACTTTCGCCTATATGAAACAACCAAACCAAATTAAAGGATATCAAGTAGATAAAAGTACTCTGATTAATCTTGAAAAAGGAAAAATACCGCCTCAAGCTCTTGATTTAGAGGAAGTTGTTCTTGGTGCAATGATGATTGACAAAAAGGGTGTTGATGAGGTTATCGATATTTTAAGTCCAGAAGCTTTTTACAAGGAAGCCCACCAATATATTTTTGAAGCAATATTTCAGCTGTTTGAAAACAGTGAGCCTATTGACTTATTAACCGTTTCTAGCCAACTTAAGAAGAATCAGAAGTTGGATTTGGTAGGAGGTGATTTTTATTTGATTTCACTTACTCAAAAAGTATCTTCTTCAGCTCATATTGAGTTTCATGCCAGAATTATTTTGCAGAAATTTATTCAGCGAAGTCTAATTAAAATTTCATCTGAAATTATTGAAGATTCTTACGACGAGACGCAGGATGTTTTTGATTTACTGGATAAAGCTGAAGCCAAATTATACGAGGTTACTCAAGGAAATATTAAAAAATCCAGTGAAACTGCTCAAAGTTTGGTCATTCAAGCAAAAAAGAAAATTGAGGAAATTTCAAATAAGGAAGGTTTAAGTGGTATCCCAACAGGATTTTCAAAATTGGATAAATTAACATCCGGTTGGCAAGACAGTGACTTGATTATTGTTGCAGCACGTCCAGGTATGGGTAAAACGGCATTAACCTTATCTATGGCCAGAAACATTGCAGTGGACCAAAATATTCCAGTAGCGTTTTTCTCTTTGGAAATGGCATCAGTACAATTAATCACACGTTTGATTTCCAGTGAAACAGGACTGTCTTCAGAAAAACTACGTACAGGTAAATTAGAAAAGCATGAATGGGAACAATTAAATGTTAAGGTAAAAGGTTTGGAAAAAGCACCGCTTTTTATTGACGACACACCATCACTTTCTATTTTTGATTTAAGAGCAAAAGCTAGGCGACTGGCTTCGCAACACGGTATCCGATTGATAGTTATTGATTATTTGCAATTAATGACTGCTGGAGGTAGTCAAAAAGGTGGTAATCGTGAGCAAGAAATTTCAACAATCTCAAGGAACCTAAAAGCATTAGCAAAAGAATTAAGCGTTCCGGTAATTGCGCTGTCCCAGTTATCCCGTGCTGTTGAAACACGTGGTGGAAGTAAAAGACCTTTGCTATCCGATTTGCGTGAATCAGGAGCCATTGAACAAGATGCTGATATCGTAAGCTTTATTTATCGTCCTGAATATTACAAGATTGATGAATGGGATGATGAAGAGCGATCACCAACCGAGGGTCAAGCCGAATTTATTGTGGCCAAGCATAGAAACGGTGGTTTAGATAACATCCGATTAAAGTTTATTGGTCATTTAGGAAAGTTCGATAATTTAGATGATTTCGACTCCCCATTTGGACATGAATTCCACTCCAAGATGAATGCAGCGGCTAATGATGATACTTTTAAACCGGATAATTTCCCATCAGCCAATGAAGCATTTGGTTCACCGGATGAGGACAACGATGTGCCTTTTTAATCATCCTTAAAAGTTTATTATACCTCTGAATCATGGATCAAAGACGTACAACCAACATACTTTTATTGGTAATAGTTATTCCTTTGGTGTTTTACCTACTTAAAACTCTATCCTTTATTTTTATTCCACTAATATTTTCCATGTTCATTGCATTATTGTTTTTGCCTTTGATGCGATGGTTGGGAAAAAAGCGTGTTCCTAAACCTTTAAGTATAATCATAGTAGTCTTACTCATTATTGGAGGATTAAAAATAGGAGCAGAATTGATCCAAATTTCAAGCCGAGAAATCCTAAACTCTGAAACCGATTTCTTTGTTAAAGCCGAAGAAAAATTTGACAGTTTGTTAATGACGGCTCAAGAAACGTTTGGATTCCAAATTGAAAACAAGCGGACATTTATGAAGGAATTTATTCATAAGGAAGATATTTCGGTAACTATTGAATTTGTCCGAAAATTTGTAACCATGATACTGATGACTGCCTTTTTTGTTGTGCTGTGGTTAGCAGAATCCATTAATATCCAAAAAGTTTTAAATAGTACCATATTAAAGCAAAAGCACACGTCAGTAAAGGCCTTTATGAAAATTGAAAAGGATTTAATCACGTTTATAAAAGTAAAGTTTTTAGTCAGTTTGGCAACAGGAATAGGAACTGGGCTTGCCTGTTTATTCTTCGATGTGAGCTTCCCAATATTTTGGGGATTATTTGCCTTTGTTATCAATTTTGTTCAAATGGTGGGTTCAATTATTACTGTGGTTTTGTTGTCTGCTTTTGCGTTTATTGAATTGGAACCAACAAGCACCTTGTTCTTTTTTATTGTCGCCATAACTGGTGTTCAAGTATTATTTGGTTCAATACTGGAACCAATTTTTATGGGTAAATCCTTTTCGTTGAATGTGATTACAGTATTGTTTATGCTGATGCTTTGGGGCTATATTTGGGGTGTTCCAGGTTTGATTATGTCTATTCCAATAACTGTTTTCCTCAAGATTATGTTGGAACAGTTTCCAAACACAAAAGTTATAGCTAGTATCTTATCTGGTAAACAGTAACTTTTTTAATCAGGTTAAAATTGTTTTAAAACCTGTTATAAGGTATATTTTTTGAGTATATTTCCATTATGAAAAAGATATTGTTCACATTTTTTATACTTGTTTCATTCCAAACGTTTGCTTCCTATATTCTAATCCCCATGGATGCAGAAAGTCAAAAGAACCATCTAAAGGCCTATGGAATTACTTATTGGACTTTGGAACAACAATTAAAAGTCAAATGGTTATTGAATTATAGAGGAGGCTCCTTTTTATTGCCAGATTCAGAACGTATTCAAAGGGAATGTCAGATAAGAGGTGTCTCTTTTGAAGTTCTTTCTAATGCTAAAGCAGAGTCCATTTTAGAAGAGATTAGTAGTCCAAGCAAAAATATGGAAGCTGTGGTTTTGGAGAAAGCTCCTAAAATTGCAGTTTACACGCCTAAAGGGAAATTGCCTTGGGATGATGCTGTAACAATGGTTTTGACCTATGCCGAAATCCCCTACGAAACTATTTATGATGAAGAAGTTTTAAACGATGGTCTATTGTTGTTTGACTGGTTGCATCTACATCATGAAGATTTTACAGGGCAGTATGGGAAGTTTTATGGCAGTTACAGAACAGCCGCTTGGTACATTGAAGAAAAGAAAGAAGCTGAAGCATTAGCTACCAAATTAGGGTATAATAAGGTTTCTGAAGAAAAATTAGCTGTTTCAAAAAAGATTCGTGATTATGTTATAGGAGGCGGTTTCATGTTTGCTATGTGTAGTGCAACAGATAGTTTCGATATTGCCTTATCCGCTGATGGTGTTGATATTTGCGAACCCATGTTTGATGGTGATGGGAGTGATCCAAACTATCAATCAAGAATTGATTATAGCCGTACGTTTGCTTTTAAGGATTTTACATTAGAAAGAAATCCAATGGTTTATGAGTTTTCTTCAATTGACATGACCCAAAAGCGTCATATTCCTAAAATGACCGATTATTTTACATTAATGGATTTTTCAGCTAAATGGGATCCAATTCCCACGATGCTTTGTCAGAATCACACAGCTTTGGTTAAAGGATTTATGGGACAAACTACTTCCTTTACAAGGGACGAGATTAAATCTAATGTTTTGGTTATGGGAGAAAATAAGACCAATGGTGAGGCAAAATATATTCACGGGATAAAAGGGAAGGGATTTTTCACCTTTTATGGTGGACATGATCCTGAAGATTATACGCATAGGGTAGGTGACCCAAAAACCGAATTGGATTTGTACCCTACATCACCAGGTTATCGTTTGATTTTGAATAACGTGTTATTCCCTGCTGCTAAAAAGAAAAAGCAAAAAACCTAAATGCAAAACATGAAAAAACCGACTCAAACGAGTCGGTTTTTTTATAAGCGAAATATGTTTTACAATAGGCGAAACGCCTTACTTTACTTTGTTTACAATAGCCGCAAATGCTTCAGGATTGTTCATAGCTAAATCGGCTAAAACCTTACGGTTTAATTCGATATTATTAGCTTTTAATTTACCCATAAATTGCGAATAAGACATACCATGTTGTCTGGCACCAGCATTAATACGGGTTATCCATAAAGCACGGAATGTTCTCTTTTTGTTTCTACGGTCTCTGTACGAATATTGCATCGCTTTGTCAACCGCATTTTTTGCTACTGTCCAAACGTTTTTACGACGTCCGAAGTAACCTTTTGCTTGTTTAAGAACCTTTTTTCTTCTGGCTCTTTTTGCTACAGAATTTACTGATCTTGGCATAATTTTAATTGTTTTTTGTAGTAGGCGATTGTTTCCAATACTTTAAATGAGCCTAACTCCAGGGTTTATAAATAATTTAACCGAACTTTATTACTTTAAACGTAATTGTTCCTTAATGCTGTTAACATCATTATCATGTACCAAAGTACTATGAGTCAATGCTAACTTACGCTTTTTAGACTTCTTTGTTAAGATATGACTTTTAAAAGCGTGCTTTCTTTTAATCTTACCAGTACCTGTGATTTTAAATCTCTTTTTGGCACTAGATTTGGTTTTCATTTTAGGCATCTTTCTTCCTAGTTTAATTTACTTCGCTTATTATTTTAAACCTAAATATAGGTGTTATTTCGTTTTTTTAGGAGCAATGAACATAGTCATTCGTTTTCCTTCCAACTTTGGCATTTGTTCAACTTTGCCAAACTCTTCTAAATCTTGAGCAAGTCTTAATAACAATATTTGGCCTTGCTCTTTAAAAACAATAGATCGTCCTTTAAAAAATACAAAGGCTTTTAATTTGGCACCTTCCTTCAAGAACTTTTCAGCATGCTTCTTTTTAAACTCGTAATCATGATCATCGGTTTGCGGACCAAAACGAATCTCTTTGATAACAACTTTAGAAGCTTTGGCCTTTAGAGCTTTTTCACGTTTCTTTTGCTCGTAAAGAAATTTCTTGTAATCCATTACTTTACATACAGGCGGATCGGCTTTTGGTGAAATTTCTACAAGGTCTAAACCTTGCTCATCAGCCATGGCTAATGCTTGTTTGGTTGAGTAGATACCTACTTCAACATTATCACCTACTACGCGCACTTTTTCAGCTCTAATTTTAGAGTTGATTCTGTGCTGATCTTCTTGATTTACTCGCCTTGGAGCTTGTTTTCTTCTACGTATTGCTATGGCTATAAAATTTTAGTTTAACTTACTTTTTTAAAATTGTTTTAATGATTTATTAATGTCATTTTTTACTATTTGCGAAAATTCTTCAACACGTATCATGCCAAGATCTTCACCACCATGCTGACGAACAGATATCATATTTTCCTGTTCTTCATTCTCACCAACAATAATCATATATGGGATTTTTTTCATTTCGGCTTCCCGAATTTTTTTACCCATGGTCTCGTTCCTATTGTCAATTAGGGCGCGAATTTCGTGATTTTCTAACAAATTTAAAACTTTTTTAGCGTATTTTTCGTATTTCTCGCTTATAGATAAGACGATAACTTGTTCAGGAACTAACCATAAAGGGAAGTTTCCAGCTGTATGTTCTAGTAAAATAGCAACAAACCGCTCCATGCTTCCAAATGGCGCTCGGTGTATCATAACAGGTCTATGAATTTGGTTGTCACTTCCAACATAGGTTAGATCAAAACGTTCAGGAAGGTTGTAATCAACTTGTATGGTACCCAATTGCCATTGTCTTCCCAAAGCATCTTTGACCATAAAATCTAATTTTGGACCATAAAATGCTGCTTCGCCAGTTTCAACTACATAATTGAGACCCTTGTCTTTTGCGGCATTAAGTATGGCGGCCTCTGCTTTTTCCCAATTCTCATCACTACCTATATATTTATCTGGATTTTCAGGGTCTCTTAAAGACACTTGAGCTGTAAAATTTTCAAAACCTAATGAACCAAATACATACAGAACTAAATCAATGACATTTTTAAATTCTTCGTCCAATTGGTCTGGTGTACAAAACAAGTGCGCGTCATCTTGAGTGAATCCCCTAACTCTTGTCAATCCATGCAGTTCACCACTTTGCTCATATCTATATACAGTACCAAATTCAGCAAAACGTTTAGGTAGATCTCTGTAAGACCATTGGCTGCTTTTGTATATTTCACAATGGTGGGGACAGTTCATCGGCTTTAATAAAAATTCTTCGTCTTCTTTAGGGGTGTGAATAGGTTGGAAGCTATCCTCTCCATATTTTGCATAATGTCCTGAAGTTACATATAATTCTTTTTGACCAATATGAGGTGTTACTACCATTTCATAACCTGCTTTCTTTTGAGCTTGTTTAAGAAAGTTCTCAAGGCGTTCTCTCAATGCAGCTCCTTTAGGTAACCAAAGCGGTAGTCCTTGTCCTACTTTTTGTGAAAAGGTAAACAGTTCCAGTTCTTTGCCTAACTTTCTGTGGTCTCTCTTTTTTGCTTCTTCAAGTAATTCTAAATATTCAGTAAGCTCTTTTTGTTTAGGAAACGAAATACCGTAAACTCGAGTAAGCTGTTTGTTGTTTTCATCGCCTTTCCAATAAGCGCCTGCTACACTCAATATTTTAACTGCTTTTACTATGCCTGTATTCGGAATGTGTCCACCACGACATAAGTCTGTAAAAGTAGAATGATCACAAAATGTAATGGTGCCATCTTCAAGGTTGTTCACTAGATCAACTTTGTATTCATTTTTGTCACTATAATAAGATAGAGCTTCTTCTTTTGAGGCAGCACGCATAGTAAACTCATGTTTGCCTCTGGCTATTTCCAACATTTTATCTTCTATGCGCTTAAAATCTTTGTCAGAGATTGTTTCATCACCTAAATCAATGTCATAGTAAAAACCGTTTTCAATGGCAGGACCTACCCACAGTTTAGCGGAAGGATACAATTCCTCAATGGCTTGCGCCAAAATATGTGCTGAAGAATGCCAGAAAGCTTTTTTGCCTTCATCATCATTCCATGTATATAATATAAGACTACCGTTTTCGGTTAATGGTGTTTTGGTTTCAACCGTAGTGTCATTAAATTTTGCAGAAATAACATTTCTTGCTAGTCCTTCACTAATTGATTTAGCCACATCCATGGGAGTGGAATTTTTCTCAACTGATTTTATGCTACCGTCAGGTAAAGTGATATCTATCATTATATACGTATATATTATTTTGAATGGGCAAAGATAATGGTATAAATAATTATGTACAATATATAATGATTAGTTAATGAAAATATAAATTTCCCCTCTAACTATCTGATATTAAGGTATGGTTAAATTTGTTTAAAAAAAATGTTGCAAAAAGTTTGTTTGGGAAAGGAAAAGGGTGTTATATTTGCGCCCTCGTTCGGGGCACTGAAGT
>JAUIAY010000010.1 GCA_030425285.1 Bacteroidia bacterium | reverse complement strand
GTTCTGTTCGAGTAATGCACCAATTCCTCAAATGAACTTTTGTGTCTTACTGTTACTCCAGCAGAATGTAATTCGATTTGTTTTTTAGTGTTTTCGTCCATTTTCGGTTCGGGCAAATTGCGTACAATGTTTTGATATGAACTGTTTCAATTGTTTATATCAGCAGTTAAACGAAGTTCGGCTTTTTATTTTACAAAGGCAAGCTTTATAAAACTACATATAATCTGTTTTTTTATTTTAGTGTACTGGAAAAGCACTTATGTTATTTGAAAAGTTCAAACCATCAAAAGAGTACGCGCATCTAATTACGTATTTCTGGACATTAAAAT
Source organism: Bacteroidia bacterium (assembly GCA_030425285.1). GTDB lineage: Bacteria > Bacteroidota > Bacteroidia > Flavobacteriales > Flavobacteriaceae > Hanstruepera. The sequence goes on along the minus strand of JAUIAY010000010.1, from coordinate 83,155 downwards.
CTTCAGAAAGTGATTTGGAAAATGTAAAGTACAGATTTGTACCTGACACTTATGTAGATTGGGTGTTTCATCTAGGTGCGCCTTGGCAATGTGATTTTCCTGATTCAGGCAGTCAAACTAAAACCAGTAAATTTCATGCGTTTGGCCAAATAAAAAAACACCTTGACTTATCGCTTCCAAAGGATTCTTTAAACATTTTTGGCGTTAAGTTTTACCCATGGGTTTCCAATAAGATTTGGAAGGTAGATATGCATTACCTTACCAACACCTGTTTAGATTTAATGCATTTGGAACTACCAAAAATGCAAATACTGCAAGAAAAAATTTGTTTGGCTTCAACAGTTAAACAAAGGATTCAACTTGTTGAAAATTATCTCTCACCTTTTTTGTCTTATAATAACCATGAAAGCTTAAAACCTTTGCTCGTTGAATTAGAAAACAATCAATCACTACACACTATTAAAAAATATGTAGGAATAAGGAGGTTGCAACAACGGTTTAAAAATGAAATAGGTATTTCGCCCAAACTTTTTTTAAGAACAGTTAGAATAAATGCAGTAATTAATGAAATGAAACTAAAGCCAAAGCAATCATTAACACAAGTGGCATTAAATTATAACTATTTTGACCAAGCACATTTTATTAAAGATTTTAAACATTTTACGGGTATCAATCCAAAATTGTTTTTAAAATCCATCAGTCCAGATGGAGATATTTTAAACCTAAAAGTAGATTAGCCTATTTCGTTTTTTTACTATTTGGTGAGTTTAATTGTAGATAGTTTTGTAATTAAACTTAAAAGTTATGAAAACCAATTCGTACTTAAAATTTCTCTTTTCTTTTTTTCTAATACTCATATCCTTTTTTATTGAAGCCCAAACTTGGCAAACACTAAATGTAAATACATTGGGTTGGCGTTTTGAAGATATGCAATTTGTAAATCCTGATGTAGGATGGGTTGTTGATGGTGGCGGACAAATAGTAAAAACAATAGATGGTGGAGAAACATGGTCACAGCAGTATTATAATTCAGATAGATATTTTAGAAGTGTTGAATTTTTTAATGAAGAAATAGGCTATGCCGGAACTTTAGCAAATGGAAACCCTACAGCAACACTATTAAAAACGACTGATGGCGGTGCTACTTGGGTAGATATTTCAAATAATTTACCCGTAAGCGTAGCAGGAATTTGTGGAATGCACGCAGTTGATGAGAATATTATTTTTATTACAGGTGTTTTTTATGGGAATGCCTATATCATGAAATCAATAAATCAAGGCGAAACATGGAATTATATCAATATGGGTAATTTATGTAATGGCTTGGTCGATATTTATTTTAAAGACCAAAACATAGGTTTAGCAGTTGGTCAAAGTGCACAAGGTACTGGTTTGAAAGCTATTATTGTTGGGACCGCAGATGGTGGTGATACATGGTCTCAATTGGCTATTGGTGAACATAATAACCAAAGGTCATGGAAATTACAAATGATAAGTAATGATGTTATGTATGCATCCATCGAAGAATTTGAACCTAGTCCACAGTATTTTAAATCTACTGATGGAGGACAAAACTGGAATATGGAAACAATTGTTACCAGTAACACTTCTGGGACTATGCAAGGAATAGGATTTTTAAACGAAGACATTGGTTGGGTTGGAGGTTTTGGAAACCTGTTTTATGAAACATTAAATGGAGGGAACTCTTGGGAGTATAAGCCAACAATTGGGCAAAGTTTCAACCGTTTTCAAAGAGTAAATGATACGTTAATGTATACATCAGGGATTAATGTCTATAAATATGTAGATCCCTCTCTTTTAAGTATTGACGAATTTGAAGTAGTAAAGCCAAAAGGACATTCACTAGCTATAAAAGATTCTAATATTATTGAAAGTGAAGCCACAATAGAATTGCAATTAATCAATAATACCTATTGTGAGTTAAGTGTTTATAATACCTCTGGTCAAAGAATACAAACTATAACAAAGGAAAGAAAACTAGCTGGAAACCACTCCATAAATTGGAATGCATCAAGTTTGCAGGCTGGGCACTATTTTTTAGTGCTCTATACCTATCATGGTTTTCAATCTATAAGATTTATTGTAAAGTAAAATTATTGAGCAGTTTTATAAAGTTTCGTTTAACGGTCTTGTGTATGATTAGTTGCGGAAAAGGACGCAGTCATTTTCCGCTGTAAACCAAAGATAATTAATAAGAATGAAATTCCGTTAGGAATTTCAGCCGCAATTAATTATACACGTTGTTGTAACACGTTTTTATTTTATTTTAAATCTTGATAACACCTCAAATACTTCACTTGCTTTTTTCTGTGCGTGATAATTGAAGTGGATATGGTCAAATTCAACGAAACCTCTCATTCCGTGATAAGGATAATCAGGAAGGCAAATCAGCAATGGTTCGTTCGGGTTTTCTTGTGTCAAAACAGCTATTGGTTCACTAATGGCTACACTCCAAGTTGCTCTTCCGCCACTTATTTTCGGTAAATAATTAATATTGGAAATATATTTTAAAATTTCAGTTATTGTCCAGTTTGGTTCTATGTCAATTTCCAAAAAATGAGGTGCGTCAATATCATCTCCCATTGCAACGCTTTCACGTGTCAATTTAATTTTTTTCATATTCAGATTGCAATTTTGTTCAGATTTAAGGTTGTTTTTCCGTGTCGGTCAAATGTGTTACAACTTGGGTATATGATATCGTTTTAATGATTTATATACGACGTTAAACGAAGTTCGACTTTTTATTTTACAAAGTCAAGTTTGATTTTATGATTTATCGATCCAAATACGTATTATTTCACCAATTCAATTTTGTCAATGAGCAACTTAAATGTTAGCGATTCATTATTGCTTATTAGAATACTGATTTCTTCAATGGTTTGATTAGGGAAGTTAGGCATGTCTAATTCTTTACCACGAAAAACGGGCAACAAAGCTTTAATAGGGATATCGATAGTTCCCCAGTTATTTGACGAATTAAAATAGGCTCTGTAGGAATGTTTGTCAGTTCTTTTGCTTTTTAAACGTAATTGATATGTGTTGCCGTCTCCTTTTACGCGCAACCTTATTTTGGAATATCCTTTAACTTCAATAGTTCTGCAATCATGCTTAATAGAGGAAAAACCATCATCATTTTCTAACGATATAGTACCTTCAAAAACGCCATGGCCGTTTTCGTCTATGTAAAAATTGCCATCAGAGCGCCCACCCATTACAACATCATCGACAACCAGCCAATCATTAGCTTGGCTTTCTGTGTTAAAATCATAGAGTATCAAAGTATTTTGAGTAATCAAAAATAAAAGAGTGAAAAGGGCATACATAAAAAGACATTGCTTAATTGTGGACCTACAAAATAGTGATTTTTATAAAAGGCTCTTAAATCAAAAGTAATTTTTAGTAACTTGTTTTAATGCAAGAAACCCTACTGCACCATATCTGGAAGTTCAACAAATTCCAATCTACCAACTTAAAGACAACCCAAAACCAACCGGTTGTTATCAAATCATTGGGTCAGCACAATTTGGGTGCAGGCCCTGATTTTTTTAATGCCCAAATAAGTATTGATGGGCAATTATGGGCTGGTAATGTAGAAATTCATATAAAATCCAGTGACTGGTATGTACACCATCATGAAACAGATGTCAATTATGACAACGTCATCTTGCATGTGGTTTGGGAGCATGATACTGATGTGTTCAGAAAAGACAATACGGCTATTCCCACATTAGAGTTAAAATCAATTGTAGATAGTAAGTTTCTAAATAATTATAACCAACTTTTCCAAAAGCAAAATCAATGGATTTATTGTGAAAAAGACTTTGCACAAGTAGATGATTTCATCGTTTCCAATTGGTTGGAGCGTCTCTACTTTGAACGTTTGGAGCAAAAGTCTCTAGTTATCGGGAATCTGTTGTTAAAATCAAAAAACAATTGGGAAGCGGTATTGTTTGCTATGCTGGCCAAAAACTTTGGGCTCAATATCAACGGTGAGGCTTTTTTGAGCATGGCAACTTCCTTCGATTTTTCAATCATTAGAAAATTACAATCTAATCAGCAAAATTTAGAAGCTTTGTTTTTTGGACAAGCTGGGTTGTTAGACAAGCAACATGAAGATAGCTATTATGATGAATTAATCAAGAAATATACTTTTGTAAAGCATAAGTTTTCATTAGATAATGCACAGGTGCTGCCAGTACAGTTTTTTAGGCTGCGTCCCACCAATTTTCCAACCATTCGTTTGTCGCAGTTGGCTAGATTGTACCATACACATCCCAATTTGTTTTCCAGTATTATAAAGTGTAATGATTTGGATAGCATTTACAGATTGTTTGAAGTGTCTACATCCAACTATTGGGAAGTACATTATAACTTTGGAACACCTTCAAGAAAATCAAAAAAAGGATTGACCAAATCTTTTATACACCTATTGATTATTAACACGATTGTACCGATAAAATTTGCCTATGCCAAAAGTCAGGGACAAAATATAACCGAATCCATTTTTGATTTAATACAACAGATTCCTTCAGAGAAAAACAGTATTGTTTCCAAGTTTCAGGATATAAGGGCCTTACCAAACTCGGCTGGATATTCGCAAGCACTCATTCAGCTTAAAACAGCCTATTGCGATAAGAAAAGGTGTTTGCAGTGTGCTATTGGAAATTCGCTTTTAGACAGATCTTTTTAGAAGGAAATATCCCATTGAATCCTAAAACGAGAAGTGTTATCCAATGTCCCTTCAATAGTTTCGTAGTCAAACCTGCTGAATTCCATAGTCAACTTGTTCTTGTGTCCTTTAAAAAACCAGTTTAGTGCCAATGATAGCTCATTCTCGTTGTTGTGAATAACTTCTTTATCAGGAACATAATGCGCATACCTAGTGGCAATTTCCAATGGCTTTGGCCACCATTTGAAAGTATTGTGCCCTAAAAAGCCTGCTTGTAGATAATAGCCTCTTAAGGTTGTTTTGGCATTGTTGTTAAACTTATCTATTATTTGTTTTGTGTGAAATTCGGATTGCCAACTAAATCCATTATAAACAAAAGCGGTTTCCAGATTTATTTGGTTAACCCGATACTGTCCGTTTTCAGAATCTTCAAAACCAATCATTTCGCCGCCACCATTGGAAGAAAACCGTGTATAGGCACTCCTATTAGTCACGCCAGCCACGGCAATAATGGCTTCAGGGGTTTCATGAAACTCCAAATCGCTACTTTCAAAACCTAAATCTTCACCAAAAACATTCCACTGAAACCTCCCAAAATACATAAGATGGTTGTCATCATTAAATGTGTTTCCACGACCAGTACCTGTTAATGCAGCTATCCAATAACTAAAGTCTAAACTGCCTTTACCTTCCAGTCTTCCATAAAGTTCAATGCCTTGTTGGCGGTCAATTGTAAAAGGTCTGTTCAGTATGGATCTGTCAACTAACTGTTGTTCGCCACTGCTTATGCGCCTTTCTCGGGAGTATTCAACTTTCCATTGCCCTACTTTTAGGTTTAACCATTTCCAGCGCTCAATCATGACCCTAAAATCTAAAAGGTTTGAACTTCCAAAGTCATATTCCCAATAGTACTTTAGCCATGTTTTATAGGCGTGACCGCCAACCTTTAGTCTGGATCTATTGATTTTAAAAACAGTGTTGCTTTCTCCATCATAATCGTCAAAAGTAATCGGGTCTTGATCGTTTGGTGTAGCAAAGCGAAATTGGAATCTGCTTTGAACGTGTATGGAATATTGATTGTTTGGTGATGTTATTTCTAAACCTTTTGTGCCATAATCTATATCCCAACTTTTGGTAGAATCTTTTTTCTTTTCTTGTGCCAAAGAGATGGTTGAAAAACAACACAAGAGTATAAATGTTATTTTGGTCAATAAGTATTTCATTGCATTAAATGGTCATAAACAAATATAATAACTAAAATAACCTAGTCAGACGTAAGTATAGAAATATTATAAGTAGCTACATGTGCAACAAATTTTCAAATAATTATTACATTGCAGTATGAACATTTTTTACAAAGCATTATTGTATTTTCAGAAGCATGGATACTATGTGTGCCAGAGGATTGCTGACCGTTTGGGAATACGCGCCAAGGTGGTCCGAACCTCGTTTATGTACCTGACTTTTGTGACATTGGGCTTTGGTTTTGCCTTGTATTTGTTCATTGCTTTTTGGATGCGAATAAAGGATTTATTATACACCAAACGCTCATCGGTTTTTGATTTATAAAAATGAGTAATAAAATACTGCGCTTATTCCGATCTAAAATTTACACTGCGGTTATTCTGCTAGTGGCACTTTTATTTATTGGTGTTATCGGTTTTAAAGTCTTGTCAGGTTATTCATGGATTAACGCCTTGTATATGACGGTTATAACCATTACTACCGTTGGCTTTGGTGAAGTTCGCCCGCTGGATGACCCTTCAAAGATATTTACCATTTTTTTAATATTGGCCAGTGTGGTAATAGTTGGTTATGCATTGAAGATTATCACAGAGTATATTTTGAGCCAAAATAGTATTGACGAATTAAAACAAAGAAAGATGCAAAAGAAAATAGATAGTCTAACCAACCATATTATTGTATGTGGTTATGGTCGAAACGGAAAGCAGGCCGTTACCAAACTAATAGCCTATAAAAAACCTTTTGTAGTAATAGAAAGGGATAAGGAAATTATTGATAAATACCAAAATGAGTTGGTTCCGTTTATTCATGGAAATGCTAATGAAGATGATATTTTGTTGCAGGCAGGTATCGAGCGAGCGAGTACGCTAATTTCGGCTTTACCAAATGATGCTGATAATCTTTTTGTCGTGTTATCAGCCAGGCAAATTAACAGTGAGATGACTATTATAAGTCGAGCATCACAAGAAACATCTTATAAAAAATTGAAATTGGCAGGGGCAAACAATGTCATTCTTCCTGATAAAATAGGCGGAGACCACATGGCGTCTTTGGTTGTGGTCCCGGATTTAATTGAGTTTATAGATAATTTATCCATTGTTGGTAAAGCTAACATCAATATAGAAGAAATATCAGTAGATGAACTATATGACACTTCTGAGGCCAAAACCATTCGCGATTTGGACTTACGCAAAAAAACAGGTTGCAATGTGATTGGTTTCAAAAATGGCGATGGTGAATATCTGGTTAATCCTGAAGCAGACCAACGCTTGGGACCCAACTCTAAAATCATTGTTTTAGGAAGACCGGAACAAATTCAAAAATTACATTCCGAATACAATATTAAAGCCCATTTATAGGGATTTAACAACTCTTGTTTTAAAAACTCAATTTTTTTTAGCATCTTGCTAGCCATAATAACAAAAACTAACTAACTTTTTAAATTATGAAGAAATATCTTCTGTTCATAGTATCTCTAATCGTTCCGTTTGTAACTTTTGCCCAAGAAGAAGTCGGACTTGATCAAAAAATAGATCAAGCATTTGCGCCAGTTGCAGAATTTTTTACTAATGTTATTTTCTTCCCAGTTTATCAAGACGATGTTTACACCATACCTTTTGTTTTAGTTTTATTGGTAGGTAGTGCGTTGTTTTTTACAATTTATTTTGGCTTTCCTAATATTAGGTATTTCCCAACAGCTATTAATACTGTCAGGGGAAAATATGAAGATATAGAAAAGCATGGTGCTTCAGAACTGTATGGTGAAGATGGTATTGCGCAAGGGCAGGATTTGACTAATGTTGATATTGAAGAACACCTTGAAAAGGTTGAAAAAAAGCTTGGTAAGGATAGTGACTTGGCAATTGATGGTGATATTGTTGATACCATTCGAGATGAAAGTTCAGATGGTGAGGTTTCTCACTTTCAAGCATTGGCAACAGCAGTCTCTGGTACAGTAGGTAATGGAAACATTGCAGGTGTGGCTTTAGCGATTGCACTTGGTGGCCCAGGAGCTACTTTTTGGATGATTATATGTGGTTTATTAGGAATGTCAACAAAATTTGTTGAATGTACATTAGGTGTTCAATTTAGAGATGTTGGAGAAGACGGTACTGTATATGGAGGTCCTATGTATTATATTAGTAAAGGGTTAAAAGCTAAGGGATTTAAAACTTTAGGAAAAGTAGCTGCTGGTTTATTTGCTATTTTTTGTATTGGAGGATCTTTTGGAGGTGGAAATGCTGCACAATCTAACCAGGCAACCATTGTGATTAAGGAATTGTTTAATTGGGAAAGTACTGCTGCAGGTGCGATTGTTGGATTGGTTCTGGCTGTTTTGGTAGGTATTATCATCATTGGAGGTATAAAAAGAATTGCTTCTGTAACTGAAAAAGTTGTGCCATTTATGGCAGTAATGTACATAGTAGCTTGTCTATATATCATTTTTAGTAATTTCGGATTGATAGATGATGCTATTGGTTTAATTGTTCGAGAAGCGTTTAACCCAACAGCATTTGGAGTAGGTTCAATTATTGGTGTATTATTGGTAGGTTTTCAAAGGGCAGCCTTTTCAAATGAAGCTGGAGCTGGTTCTGCATCCATAGCGCATTCAGCTGTAAAAACTAAATATTCTGCTAGTGAAGGTTTAGTAGCTTTATTAGAGCCTTTTATTGACACTGTGGTTATATGTACTATGACCGCATTGGTTATAATCATTTTTAATTTTGGTGGATTTTTTGAATATGGAGGAGATGGTTCTGGAGCAGTTTTAATTGATGGAATTGCTTACGAAGGAGCTGGGATAACCTCAAAAGCATTTGCGGAATATATTCCATATTCTAATGTGTTCTTAACAGTAGCTGTTGTATTGTTTGCTGTTTCAACCATGATTTCATGGTCGTATTACGGACTACAATCTTGGAAGTTTCTATTTGGAAGAGGTAAAACAGCTGATTTAGTATATAAGTTATTATTTTTAACCTTTGTAGTAATTGGTGCTGCAGCTAGTATGGGATCAATATGGTCATTCTCTGATGCCATGATTTTTGCTATGATTTTCCCTAATATGGTTGGATTGTTCTTCTTATTCCCAGTTGTGAAAAAACAATTGAACAGATATTTGGATGCCATTAAATTAAAGGCTGATGCTATAGAAGACTAATCAAAAAACTAAAATATATGAAATCCCATTTCACGTTTACTAAAAAGCAACGGAATGGGATTTTTTTATTGTTGCTATTGGTTGTTGCTTTTCAGTGCTTGTATTATTTTATTGATTTTTCAAATGATGAACCTTTTAAAAGCAGCCCCGAATTAATCGCTTTCCAAAATGAGATTGATTCATTAAAACAATTGAAGGTAGAAAACTCAAAACCAAAAATCTATCCGTTCAATCCAAACTTTATAACAGATTATAAAGGCTATACTCTTGGGATGTCGTCTGAAGAAATCGATAGGCTTTTAGCGTTCAGGGCTAACGATAAATGGGTTAATTCAGCTAAAGAGTTTCAACAAGTTACTCGAGTATCTGATTCGTTATTGGAAATTATTTCACCTTATTTCAAATTTCCAGAATGGGTAACTCAACCTAAAAAGACTTACCAGAAAAGTAATGTATTCAATAATGAACCTAAAACCTACGATCAAAAAATAGACCTTAATAAAGCTACTGCTAGCCAGTTGCAAAGTGTTTATGGTGTAGGAGAGAAGTTGTCGGCTAATATTATTAATAAGCGAAACCAGTTTGATGGTGGTTTTGCATCCGATGTGGAATTACAAGAAGTTTATGGGCTAAAACCAGATGTCATTGAAAACATCACCAATAAGTTTACAGTAAAGACTCCAAGGAGCATACAGAGAATAAAATTAAATACTGCCACACGTGATCAATTGGTTACCATTAAATATATTGACTACGAAATTGCGCATAACATTATTGAAGAGCGTACCTTGCGAGAAGGCTTTAAATCTTTGGACGATTTAACAAAAGTAAAGGGTTTTCCACTCAATAAAATTGAGATAATTAAGTTATATTTGATGCTCGAATAAAACGTTAAAATTTGATTTATGAATAGTATGTACTTCGCCGAAGAACATCATATGTTTAGGCAAAGCCTACAAGATTTTTTAAAGAAAGAAGTTGCGCCATATATAGAGAAATGGGAGAAAGACGGAACCGTTGAGCGTTTCATCTGGAAGAAATTTGGAGATATGGGCTTTTTTGGCGTGAACTACCCTGAAGCTTATGGCGGTTTAAATTTAGACTTGTTTTATACAGTAATTTTTCTTGAAGAACTACAAAAAATAAATTCTGGCGGATTTGCTGCCAATATGTGGGCTCACGCTTATTTGGCTATGACGCACGTAAATGCTGAAGGAAGTGAAGCTATCAAACAAAAATATTTAACAGCTAGTATCGCTGGAGATATGATAGGTTGTCTTTGTGTTACAGAACCTTTTGGAGGTAGTGATGTGGCAGGTATGCGAACAACTGCTGTTAAGGAAGGTGATAGTTATATAATTAACGGATCAAAAACCTTTATTACCAATGGCGTATATAGCGACTATTTGGTAGTGGCTGCTAAAACCAATCCAGAATTGGGGAATAAGGGTATTAGTATGTTCATTATTGATCGTGATACTCCAGGTGTTTCTTCAACAAAATTGGATAAGTTGGGCTGGCGTGCTAGTGACACTGCTGAAATAGCTTTCGATAACGTGAAAATTCCCGCCTCTAACCTCATGGGTGAAGAGGGCAAAGGATTCCCTTACATCATGCAACACTTTGCTTTTGAACGTTTAATAATGGGTGTGAATGCACATGCAAGAGCGGAATATGCTTTAGATTATGCCAAACAATACATGAGCGAGCGTCAGGCGTTTGGTAAAACCATCAATTCCTTCCAAGCTTTACGTCATGCATTTTCTGATGCTTACAGCTATATGGAAGTTTGCAAAGAATTTAATTATTCGGTTGCCCATAGAATGAATAAAGGCGACTATGTTGTTAAAGAAGCGACTATTTCCAAATTGCAATCAACCAAAATGGCCGATGAAGTTATTTACCAATGCCTACAATTTTTAGGAGGTTATGGCTATATGGAAGAATACCCAATGGCACGATTGCTTCGTGATAGCCGTTTAGGGCCAATAGGCGGAGGAACTTCTGAAATTCTTCGTGAGATTATAGCCAAGATGACTTTGGATGGTAAAGACTACAAACCTGCAACCTAATAAATAAGTTGAAAATGAAATTTGCTAAAGGCGTATTTGGTGTCATGGCGTTACTGTTTACAGTAATGACTTTTTCACAAACCGAAATAAAGAATACCGTTTTGGACGGGGAATCGTTTATGCCTTTGGAAAGCGCTAGCGTATATGTTCAAAACACTACGATAGGAACTATAACCAACACCGATGGTAAATTTGTTCTGGTTGTACCCAATAAACACCTGAAGGATACACTAGTGATTTCTTCCATAGGGTTTAAGAGTCATAAGGTGCCTGTTGGTGAATTCGATAGTACGTTTGAAGTTTACCTTGATCCTGATGTTGCTTCACTTGATGAAGTGCTGTTGGTAGCCGAGACAAGACCCAAAACAGGAAATGATATTATGCTTCGGGTATTGGAAGAACTCCCTGAAAACTTACCAGATTCATCTTATTTGCAAAAAGGATTTCTACGTCATAAGGAACGAAACAAAAAGGAGTTCAAGTGGTTGATTGAAAGCGCTATTACATTGTACGACCCAGGTTTTGATTCTATTTCGCTTGGTGAGGTAAAAGTAAATGTCGATCAGGTTAGAAAAAGTTATGATCTGCGAGATGTGGATAGCTTATTGACCTATACATCCTATTTGAGAAACAAAGGCATTCAATTAAGATCAAGGAATTTAAATAGAGATACCATTGCAACGGCTTCTTTAATTAAGGCTATTAAATGGAACGACAATCGTATTAACGGATTGGAAACATTGTTCCATGGTAAGTTGAACATGGTTAGAAACTCTGGAAATTCAAAATCGCTTTTAGATACAGAAGAGCTTTTGAGTAAGCATCAATTTAAGTTGGATACCGTTTTGGTTGAAAACGACAGAAAGATTTACAAAATTCAAATTTCTGAAAGCTTTGAGCATGTCAATCTTGAGACCAAAGGTGTGTTTAATGACGGATTTCAACCCAAGGGTTGGATTTATGTGTATTGGGACACCTATGCCATAAAGCGCATAGAGTATGAACTGCATGCAGCTTCACAAGCACAACGTAGCCGAAGCAAAACACTTTTTGACACCTATTTAAACCATAAGCTAGTGATTTCCTATAAGGAATATCAAGACAAAATGTATTTAAATTATATCTACTATGAAACACCTAAACTAGTAAATGTTGGTGTGGCAAAAGATGATCCAAGAACCGAAGTAGATGAATCGGCAGTTAATAAAGATGAACGTTACTATTATACAATACAAGAAATTCTCTTCACTGAGATTGTTACCGATCAAGAATCTGTTACTGATGCGCTTTCTAAAACTTGGGATTCTGATATGTTTTCGCCAAAACCTTATGACAAGGTGTTCTGGAAAAACTATAATACACTTCTTGAGAGTGAGGAAGAAGAAAAGCTCATTCAGGACTTAACCAAACGCTATTCATTGTTCAAAGAATAAAAAAATATAATTTCTATTGCAGAATTTAAATTTGTTTTTATTTTTGCATCCTGAAAATTCTAAAAGAGAGGAGGTTAAGAACTATGTTAATTATACCAATTAAAGACGGAGAAAATATAGATAGAGCGTTAAAGCGTTACAAGCGTAAGTTTGATAGAACGGGAACAAAACGTGCTTTGCAAACGCGTAAGCAGTTTACAAAACCTTCTGTAGCTCGTAGAGCGCAAATCCAAAAAGCGCAATACATTCAGCGTTTAAGAGATCAAGAAGATATTTAGTATTGTACTAATCTGAAGATATTAAATCCTGCACATTCATTATGTTGCAGGATTTTTTTTGTTACAAACTTTGCTTTGTAAAAAAGATTGTAATTTTATAAAAACTTGAAACAGTAAAATGGCATTACAGTCTTTTTTAGATTATTTATTGTTAGAGAAAAATTATTCTGAACTAACTATCAAAGCATATAAAAGTGATTTGAGTGAGTTCAGGGATTTTATTCAGTCTGAATTCGAATCCGATAAGATAGAGTCGGTTAATTATGCTCAAATAAGAAGTTGGATTGTTTCGTTGGTTGAGAAGGGTATTACAAACAGAACGATAAATAGAAAAATAACATCGCTTAATTCCTATTACAAGTTCCTTTTAAAAATAGGTGATATTAAAACCAATCCTTTGGCAAAGCACAAAGCGCTCAAAACAAGCAAAAGGGTTCAGATTCCGTTTTCAGAAAAAGAGGTGACAACTGTTTTGGATGAATGGCATTTTGATGATTCATTTGAAGGCATTCGCGACAAACTGATTATCGAGCTGTTTTATTCAACTGGTATTCGTCGAATAGAATTAGTAGAACTGAAAATTTCAAATATTGACTTCTCTAAAAAAACTTTAAAAGTTTTAGGTAAACGCAATAAAGAGCGTTTTATTCCGTTACTTCAATCTGTGATTGAAACCTTGAAAACGTATCTTGATTCAAGAAATACGTTAGAAGAAATCAAAGATTCTGAACACTTGTTTTTAACCCAAAAAGGAGTTAAAATTTATGAAACACTTGTTTACCGAATAATAAATGAGTATTTTAGTTTAGCATCTTCCAAGGTAAAAAAGAGTCCGCATATATTAAGACATTCATTTGCGACTCATTTATTAAATCAAGGTGCAGATTTAAATGCAGTAAAAGAGCTGCTGGGTCATTCTAGTTTAGCTGCCACCCAAGTATATACACATAATAGTATTTCAGAATTAAAGAAAGTGTATTTAAAGGCGCATCCTAGAAGTGACAAATGAGAATTAAATCTATTGTTTAACCTAAATTAGTAGAGTATGAAAGTAAACACGCAATCAGTCAATTTTAACGCAGATAAAAAATTGATAGACTTTATTCAGAAGCGTATGGATAAGTTAGATTTATTTTATGACAAGGTGATTCAATCAGATGTGTTTTTAAAAGTAGAAAACACCAGTGATAAAGCCAATAAAATATTTGAAGCTAGATTAAGTGTTCCGGGAGATAGTTTTGTTGTAAAGAAACAATGTAAAACCTTTGAAGAGGGAGCTGATACAGCTATAGCGTCTTTAGAAAGGCAATTAAAAAAACGTAAAGAAAAATTAAGAGCATATTTATGATAAAATTTTTCAAAAAATGTTTTGAATAAGAAAATAAATATATACATTTGCAGTCCGTTAGAAATAGCGGGCTTTTTTTTAGTTAAAAAAGTAAGTAAAAGCCGATGTAGCTCAGCTGGCTAGAGCAGCTGATTTGTAATCAGCAGGTCGTGGGTTCGAGTCCCTCCATCGGCTCAAGTTCTTAAAGAAACTGAAACAAATTTTTTATTGGGGAGATACTCAAGCGGCCAACGAGGACAGACTGTAAATCTGTTGTTTTTTAACTTCGCAGGTTCGAATCCTGCTCTCCCCACAAAAATTTTAAACAAGCAGTTGTCAAAAACTCATTTTTGTAAAGCTGCGTTTTAAGATTTTTGGTGAAGGGTTTCCCTTCACGGATCACTGAGCATAGCGAGGTAATCCAAAAAAAAAATTAAAATTGCGGGAGTAGCTCAGTTGGTAGAGCGTCAGCCTTCCAAGCTGAATGTCGCCGGTTCGAACCCGGTCTCCCGCTCTAAAGTTTACGAGTTACGGTATGCGGTTTACGAATCGTAAATCTTAAATCGGCAATCGTAAATGAAAAGCCGGTGTAGCTCAGGGGTAGAGCGTTTCCTTGGTAAGGAAGAGGTCACGAGTTCAAATCTCGTCATTGGCTCTTTTAGGTTTGCATTAAATTGAACACTAATATAAATAAGATTAAATAAATTTAACATGGCAAAAGGAACTTTCGATCGTTCAAAACCGCATTTAAATATAGGTACTATTGGACACGTAGATCACGGTAAAACAACTTTAACTGCTGCTATTACTAAAGTATTGGCAGATGCTGGTTATTCAGAAGCAAGATCATTTGACCAAATTGATAACGCTCCGGAAGAAAAAGAAAGAGGTATTACAATTAATACTTCTCACGTAGAATATCAAACTGCTAATCGTCATTATGCACACGTTGACTGTCCAGGTCACGCCGATTACGTTAAGAACATGGTAACTGGTGCTGCGCAGATGGATGGTGCAATTTTGGTTGTAGCTGCTACAGATGGTCCTATGCCACAAACTCGTGAGCACATCTTATTAGGTCGTCAGGTAGGTATTCCTCGTATCGTTGTTTTCTTAAACAAAGTTGATATGGTGGATGATGAAGAGCTTTTAGAGCTTGTTGATATGGAGGTTAGAGATTTATTGAACTTCTATGAGTATGATGGTGATAATGGTCCTGTAATTTCAGGTTCAGCTCTTGGTGCACTTAACGGTGAGCAAAAATGGGTTGATACTGTATTGGAATTAATGGAAGCTTGTGATTCTTGGATTGAAGAGCCAGAAAGAGATATGGATAAGCCATTCTTGATGCCTATCGAAGATGTATTCTCAATTACAGGTCGTGGTACTGTTGCTACAGGTCGTATTGAAACAGGTGTTGCTAATACTGGTGACCCAGTTGAAATTATCGGTATGGGTGCAGAGAAGTTGACTTCTACTATTACTGGTATTGAGATGTTCCGTCAAATTCTTGATAGAGGGGAAGCTGGTGATAACGCTGGTATCTTATTAAGAGGTATTGAGAAAACTCAAATCTCTAGAGGTATGGTAATTACTAAACCAGGTTCTGTTACTCCTCACGCTAAATTTAAAGCAGAGGTTTATATCTTGAAAAAAGAAGAAGGTGGTCGTCACACACCATTCCACAATAACTACCGTCCACAGTTCTACGTACGTACAACTGACGTAACAGGAAACATTGCACTTCCTGATGGAGTTGAGATGGTTATGCCTGGAGATAACTTAACAATTACTGTTGAGCTAATTCAACCAATTGCAATGAACGTAGGTTTACGTTTCGCTATCCGTGAAGGTGGTAGAACAGTTGGTGCTGGTCAGGTAACTGAAATTTTAGACTAATAAAATTCATCAAATAGTAAAGTTAAGGTATTCCGGATTCGGAATACCTTGACTTGTATTTACGGGTTTAGCTCAGTTGGTAGAGCACTGGTCTCCAAAACCAGGTGTCGGGAGTTCGAGCCTCTCAACCCGTGCGAAGTTAAGGATTGTGAGCAAGAAGTTTATGCTGAGCGTAGACGAAGTAAGTCTCTCAACCCGTGCAGAGTTAAACAAAACCCAGAGCTGTCTTTATGTTGAAGCTCTAATATTGTAAAAAAAATATATAATGGCTGGAATTGTAAACTATATAAAAGAATCGTTTGGAGAGTTAAAAAATAATGTGACTTGGCCTTCTTGGGCTGAAGCGCAGAGCTTAACTGTTTTAGTGGCAGTTTTTTCAATTATTTTCTCACTAGCAATTTGGGGAGTAGATACAGTGTTCAGCAAAGCCATAGGATTTTACTTTAAATGGTTAAACGGTTAAATTAAAATTGTATGTCTGAAGGAAACGAAAAAAAATGGTATGTAGTTAGAGCTGTAAGTGGTCAGGAAAACAAGATCAAAACTTACATCGAAAACGAAATTGCCCGTTTAGGATTTGAAGATTATGTAGATGAGGTTTTAGTACCAACCGAAAAGGTTATTCAAATCAGAAATGGCAAGAAGATAAACAAAGAAAAAGTTTATTTTCCTGGCTACATCATGATAAAAGCAAATTTAACGGGAGAGATACCTCATATCATTAAATCTGTTACAAATGTTATCGGATTTTTGGGTGAAACAAAAGGTGGAGATCCAGTGCCGTTACGACAGTCTGAAGTAAATAGAATGTTAGGAAAAGTGGATGAATTGTCTCTTGAGGCAGATGCTAATGTAGCCATTCCATTTACAAAAGGAGAAACGGTTAAGGTTATTGATGGGCCTTTCAACGGATTCGATGGAACCATTGAAAAAATCAATGAAGAAAAGCGTAAACTTGAGGTTATGGTTAAGATTTTCGGTAGAAAGACACCATTGGAATTGAGTTATATGCAAGTTGAAAAAGTATAATAATTGTTACAAGATATAGTACAACCTTACGCTTCCAATCATAAGGATTGTATAAACTAAATTATTAAAAATGGCAAAAGAATTAAGTAAAGTAGTTAAACTACAAGTTAGGGGAGGTGCTGCGAATCCGTCGCCACCGGTTGGACCCGCTTTAGGTGCCGCTGGAGTTAATATCATGGAGTTCTGTAAGCAGTTTAATGCGAGAACCCAAGATAAAGCTGGTAAAGTATTACCAGTTGTGATTTCTGTTTACAAAGACAAGTCTTTTGACTTCGTAATCAAAACACCTCCTGCAGCAGTACAATTATTAGAAGCGGCCAAGGTGAAGAAAGGTTCTGGAGAGCCTCACATTAAAAAAGTAGCTAAAGTTTCTTGGGATCAGATTAGAACCATAGCTGAAGACAAAATGCAAGACTTAAATGCATTTACAGTAGAGTCTGCCATGACAATGGTAGCTGGAACTGCAAGATCTATGGGTATAACTGTAAAAGGAGGCCAAGCCCCTAATTAATCTAAAAAATTTTAAAAAATGGCAAGATTAACAAGAAAACAAAAGGAGGCTTTGGCTAAAATAGAAAAAGGGAAACTTTATTCTATTGACGAAGCATCTTCATTAGTGAAAGAAATTACCAATACCAAGTTTGATGCCTCTGTTGACTTAGCAGTACGTTTAGGAGTTGATCCTCGTAAAGCTAATCAAATGGTTAGAGGGGTTGTAACATTACCTCATGGTACTGGTAAAGACGTGAAAGTATTAGCATTGGTAACACCAGACAAAGAAGCAGAAGCTAAAGAAGCTGGAGCTGATTTTGTTGGATTAGACGAATACCTTGATAAAATCAAAGGTGGTTGGACTGACGTAGATGTTATCATTACTATGCCAAGTGTTATGGGTAAATTAGGTCCCTTAGGACGCGTGTTAGGTCCTCGTGGTTTAATGCCAAACCCAAAAACTGGTACAGTGACTATGGATGTTGCTAAAGCTGTAAATGATGTAAAGTCTGGTAAAATTGACTTTAAAGTTGATAAAACAGGTATTGTACATGCATCTATAGGTAAAGCATCTTTTAGTGCTGATAAAATTGCAGGTAATGCAAATGAATTATTACAAACATTAATAAAACTTAAGCCAACTGCAGCTAAAGGAACTTATGTAAAGAGCATTTATATGTCAAGTACTATGAGTCCTAGTTTAGCCGTTGATCCAAAAATTGGTTAAGTAGTTTAAAACTTTTATTATGACAAGAGAAGAAAAATCACAAGTAATTGAAGACTTAACTGCACAATTAGCCGATAGTTCAAATATTTATTTAACAGATATTTCAGGATTAAATGCAGGTACGACTTCAGATTTACGTCGTGCTTGTTTCAAGGCTAACATTAAATTAGCAGTTGTTAAGAATACCTTGCTTCAAAAAGCAATGGAAGCATCAGATAAAGACTTCGGAGATCTTCCTACTATATTAAAAGGGAATACTTCAGTCATGTATGCTGAAACTGGTAATGCGCCAGCCAAAGTAATCAAAAACTTCCGTAAAAAATCAGATAGACCTCTTTTAAAAGGAGCGTTTATCGAGGAAGCTATTTACATTGGTGACGAACAATTAGACGCTTTAGTTGATATCAAATCTAAAGAAGAAGTTATCGGCGATATTATCGGCTTATTACAATCGCCAGCGAAGAGCGTTATTTCAGCACTTCAATCTAGTGGTGGTAAGCTTGCAGGTATTATTAAAACATTATCCGAAAAAGAAGGATAATCCAAAAAAGTACGCACTTTTTACACAATTATATTAAAATTAAAAATTTATTAAAACGATAGAAAAATGGCAGATTTAAAAGATTTCGCAGAACAATTAGTTAACTTATCAGTAAAAGAAGTTAATGAGTTAGCTACTATTTTAAAAGATGAGTATGGTATTGAGCCTGCTGCTGCTGCAGTAGCTGTTGCTGCTGGCCCAGGTGCTGGTGGTGGTGAAGCTGCAGAAGAAAAATCAGAATTTGATGTAATCCTTAAAGCCGCTGGTGGTTCTAAATTAGCAGTTGTAAAATTAGTTAAGGAATTAACTGGTCTAGGATTAAAAGAAGCTAAAGAATTAGTTGATGGTGCACCAAGCGCAATTAAAGAAGGTGTATCTAAAGACGAAGCTGAAGGCTTAAAATCTTCTTTAGAAGAAGCAGGAGCTGAGGTTGAGCTTAAGTAAGCTTAACACCCCAAACACATAAAGGTTTAGGCCTGAAGTTAATCACTTCTGGGCCTAGACCATTTTGCGTATATAACCGTGACCTATACGCAGTCACATTTTTTTTAATCAAAATTCCGTCCATTGATGTTAGAAAAACAAGCTGAAAGATTAAATTTCTCATCTATTGTCAATAGAACTGAATATCCAGACTTTATGGATATTCAGATAAAATCCTTCCAGGATTTTTTCCAGCTAGAAACTAAATCTGAAGAACGAGGAGATGAAGGGTTATACAATACCTTCATGGAAAACTTCCCAATAACAGACACACGTAATCAATTTGTTTTAGAATTTTTAGATTACTTTATCGATCCACCACGATACACCATAGAAGAGTGTATTGAAAGAGGACTTACATATAGCGTTCCATTGAAGGCTAGGTTAAAATTGTACTGTACAGACCCTGAACATGAGGATTTCGAGACCATTGTTCAAGATGTGTATTTAGGAACAATTCCATACATGACGCCAAGTGGTACTTTTGTCATTAATGGAGCCGAACGTGTAGTAGTTTCACAATTACACCGTTCACCTGGAGTATTCTTTGGTCAATCATTCCATGCTAATGGAACAAAATTATACTCTGCTAGAGTAATTCCATTTAAAGGTTCTTGGATTGAATTCGCAACAGACATCAACAGTGTGATGTATGCGTATATTGACCGTAAGAAAAAGTTACCAGTTACTACCTTGTTTAGAGCTATTGGTTTTGAAAGAGATAAAGATATATTAGAAATTTTTGATTTGGCTGAAGAAGTGAAAGTATCTAAAGCTGGATTGAAAAAAGTATTAGGACGTAAACTTGCAGCACGTGTTCTTAATACATGGCACGAGGATTTTGTGGATGAAGATACAGGTGAAGTAGTATCTATTGAGCGTAACGAGATTGTATTAGACCGTGATACGGTTCTTGATAAAGACAATATCGAAGAAATCCTTGAAACAAGTGTTAAAACTATTCTTTTACATAAGGAAAGTGCACAACAAGGTGATTACGCTATTATTCACAACACATTACAAAAAGATCCAACAAACTCTGAAAAAGAGGCTGTTGAACACATATACCGTCAATTACGTAATGCCGAGCCGCCAGATGAAGAAACTGCTCGTGGTATTATTGACAAATTATTCTTCTCTGACCAACGTTACTCTTTAGGTGAAGTAGGTCGTTACAGAATGAACAAAAAATTAGGTCTTGATATAGGAATGGATAAGCAAGTGCTTACCAAAGAAGATATCATTACCATCATTAAATATTTAATTGAGCTTATCAATTCTAAAGCAGAGATTGATGATATTGATCACTTATCTAACCGTCGTGTACGTACTGTAGGTGAACAATTATCTCAACAGTTTGGTGTTGGTTTAGCTCGTATGGCACGTACTATTCGTGAGCGTATGAACGTTCGTGATAACGAAGTATTTACACCAATTGATTTGATTAATGCCAAGACATTATCGTCTGTTATTAACTCATTCTTTGGTACTAACCAGTTATCTCAATTTATGGATCAAACGAATCCATTGGCAGAGATAACACACAAACGTCGTTTATCAGCTTTAGGACCTGGAGGTCTATCAAGAGAAAGAGCTGGTTTCGAGGTTCGTGACGTTCACTACACACACTACGGAAGATTGTGTCCTATTGAAACACCTGAAGGACCAAACATTGGTTTGATTTCTTCATTATCGGTTTACGCCAAAGTAAACTCAATGGGATTCATTGAAACACCTTATAGAAAAGTTGAAGATGGTGTTGTAGATATTAAAGGTGATCCAATTTATTTAAGTGCTGAAGAAGAAGAAGAGCAATTAATTGCTCAAGCAACTGTTGAAGTTGATGACAAAGGTAAAATTGTTCATGATAAGGTAATTGCTAGAATGGAAGGTGACTTCCCAGTAATTGAACCAACTCAAGTTCACTATACCGATGTTGCTCCTAACCAAATTGCTTCTATTTCTGCATCTTTAATTCCGTTCTTGGAGCATGATGACGCGAACCGTGCTTTGATGGGATCAAACATGATGCGTCAGGCAGTTCCATTATTACGTCCACAAGCACCTATTGTTGGTACTGGATTGGAAAGACAAGTAGCTACGGATTCTCGTGTTTTAATCAATGCTGAAGGAAATGGTGTGGTTGAGTATGTTGATGCCAATGAAATTGTCATTAAGTACGATAGAACTGAAGATGAAGCTAAAGTAAGTTTTGACAGTGAGATCAAAACATATCCTTTGGTTAAATTTAGAAAAACTAACCAAGGAACTTCTATCAACCTGAAATCCATTGTTAGAAAAGGAGATAAGGTAACCAAAGGTCAAGTACTTTGTGAGGGTTATGCAACTCAAAACGGAGAATTGGCATTAGGTAGAAATATGAAAGTAGCCTTTATGCCTTGGAAAGGGTATAACTTTGAGGATGCGATTGTAATTTCTGAAAAGGTAGTTCGTGAAGATATTTTTACGTCTATTCATATTGATGAGTATTCGCTAGAAGTTCGTGACACTAAATTAGGTAACGAGGAGTTGACTAATGATATTCCTAACGTTTCGGAAGAAGCAACTAAAGATTTAGATGAACACGGTATGATTCGTGTGGGTGCTGAAGTAAAGCCTGGTGATATTCTTATTGGTAAGATTACGCCTAAAGGTGAATCAGATCCTACTCCAGAGGAAAAATTATTACGTGCCATCTTTGGTGATAAAGCCGGAGATGTAAAAGATGCTTCATTAAAAGCGTCTCCTTCATTAAATGGTGTCGTAATTGATAAGAAATTATTCTCTCGTGCGGTTAAGGATAAGCGTAAAAGAGCACAGGATAAGGAAGATATTGCACAGTTAGAAGCACTTTATAACAAGAAGTTTGATGACTTACAAAGTATTTTAGTTGACAAACTATTTGCTATAGTTGGAGGAAAAACTGCTCAAGGTGTTTACAATGATTTAGGTGAAGAAGTATTGCCAAAAGGTAAAAAGTACACACTTAAAATGTTGAACGCTGTTGATGATTATGTTCACTTAACAAGTGGTCAATGGACTACAGATGACCATACTAATAAATTAGTTGCTGATTTAATTCATAACTACAAGATTAAAGAAAACGATTTACAGGGGTCGTTGCGTCGTGAGAAATTTACGATTTCTGTAGGTGACGAGTTACCAGCAGGTATCATCAAGTTAGCTAAAGTTTATATTGCTAAAAAGCGTAAGCTTAAAGTTGGTGATAAAATGGCAGGTCGTCACGGTAACAAAGGCATTGTTGCTCGTATTGTTCGTCAGGAAGATATGCCATTCCTTGAAGATGGAACGCCTGTTGATATCGTATTGAATCCTCTTGGTGTACCATCGCGTATGAACATCGGTCAGATTTATGAAACCGTTCTTGGATGGGCTGGTCAAAAATTGAACCGTACATATGCGACTCCAATCTTTGATGGTGCAACTCTAGATCAAATCAACGAGTTTACAGACGAAGCTGGAATTCCAAGATTCGGACACACCTATCTATATGATGGTGGTACAGGAGATCGTTTTGACCAACCAGCAACTGTAGGTGTTATCTACATGTTGAAGCTAGGTCATATGGTTGACGATAAGATGCACGCGCGTTCTATTGGTCCTTACTCATTAATTACGCAACAACCATTAGGTGGTAAAGCACAGTTTGGTGGTCAGCGTTTTGGTGAGATGGAGGTTTGGGCTCTTGAAGCTTATGGAGCGTCTGCAACCTTAAGAGAAATATTGACCGTTAAATCTGATGATGTTATTGGTAGAGCCAAAACATACGAAAGTATTGTTAAAGGTGAGCCAATGCCAGAGCCTGGATTACCAGAATCATTCAATGTATTAATGCATGAATTGAAAGGTCTAGGATTGGATATCAGATTAGAGGAGTAGTTAATTAATAAAATTCATTTCAACCATATATTATGGCAAGAAAACAAGATAAGAATACAGTACAGAGATTTAACAAAATCTCAATTGGTTTAGCTTCACCAGAGTCTATTTTAGCAGAATCTCGTGGTGAAGTTTTAAAGCCAGAAACTATCAATTATCGAACTCATAAACCAGAGCGTGATGGTTTGTTTTGTGAGCGTATTTTTGGTCCTGTAAAGGATTACGAATGTGCTTGTGGAAAATATAAGCGTATACGATACAAAGGTATTGTATGTGATCGTTGTGGTGTTGAAGTAACTGAAAAGAAAGTACGTCGTGATCGCGTAGGACACATTAATTTAGTGGTTCCTGTAGCTCACATCTGGTACTTCCGTTCGTTACCAAATAAAATAGGTTACTTACTTGGTTTACCATCTAAAAAATTAGATATGATCATTTACTACGAACGTTACGTAGTAATTCAGCCAGGTATTGCCAAGAATGCAGAAGGAGAACCTGTACAAAAAATGGATTTCCTTACTGAAGAAGAATATTTAAACATTTTAGAAACCCTTCCACAAGAAAACCAATATTTGGAGGATACAGATCCTAACAAATTCTTGGCCAAGATGGGTGCTGAATGTTTAATTGAGTTGTTATCGCGTATTGATTTAGATGAATTATCATTTGAATTACGTCATAAAGCCAATACTGAAACATCAAAACAACGTAAAACGGAAGCGTTAAAACGTTTACAAGTTGTTGAAGCATTACGTGAGTCTAACGAAAACCGTGAGAATCGCGCTGAATGGATGATTATGAAAGTTATTCCAATCATCCCGCCAGAATTACGTCCGTTAGTACCATTGGATGGTGGGCGTTTTGCTACATCAGATTTGAATGACTTATATCGTCGTGTTATTATCCGTAACAACCGTTTGAAAAGATTGGTTGAAATTAAAGCACCAGAGGTAATTTTACGTAACGAAAAGCGTATGTTACAGGAATCTGTAGATTCGTTATTTGATAACACGCGTAAGTCTTCAGCAGTCAAAACGGATTCTAATAGACCGTTAAAATCGTTATCAGATTCACTTAAAGGTAAGCAAGGACGTTTCCGTCAAAACCTTTTAGGTAAGCGTGTTGATTATTCTGCACGTTCGGTAATTGTCGTTGGACCTGAATTAAAATTATATGAATGTGGATTGCCAAAAAACATGGCAGCAGAATTATACAAGCCTTTTGTAATTAGAAAATTAATTGAAAGAGGTATTGTTAAGACTGTAAAATCCGCAAAGAAAATTATAGATAAAAGAGAGCCTGTGGTTTGGGATATCTTGGAAAATGTTCTTAAAGGACATCCAGTATTGCTAAACCGTGCTCCTACATTACACAGATTGGGTATTCAAGCTTTCCAACCAAAATTAATTGAAGGAAAAGCTATACAATTACACCCATTGGTTACTACGGCATTTAACGCCGATTTTGATGGTGACCAAATGGCGGTTCATTTACCTTTAGGACCAGAGGCTATATTGGAAGCACAGCTTTTAATGTTAGCATCTCATAATATATTAAACCCAGCAAATGGTTCGCCAGTAGCTGTACCTTCTCAAGATATGGTACTTGGTTTATATTATATGACCAAAGAGCGTAAATCTACTGATGATGTTAAAATTAAAGGTGAAGGCTTAACGTTCTATTCTCCGGAAGAAGTGATTATTGCTTACAATGAAAAACGTGTTGATTTGAACGCTGCTATCAAAGTAAGAACTTGGGATTTCAACGAAGAAGGAAAGTTAGCACTTCAAATTATTGATACGACTGTTGGGCGTGTGCTTTTCAATGAAAAAGTACCACACAATGCAGGTTTCATTAATGAGGTATTGACTAAAAAGTCATTGCGTAACATTATTGGAGATATCTTAAAAGTTACTAGTGTTCCTGAAACAGCTGTATTCCTTGATGAGATTAAAACATTAGGTTACAATTTCGCTTTCCAAGGTGGTCTGTCATTTAGTTTAGGTGATATTATTATTCCACCAGAGAAACACAACATGATTGAAAAAGCCAATGGTTTAGTTGATGGTATTACTGCTAACTATAACATGGGTCTTATAACCAATAACGAGCGTTACAATCAGGTAATTGATATTTGGACGTCTACAAACGCCGAATTGACTGAATTGTCTATGAAGCGTATTCGTGAAGATCAACAAGGTTTCAACTCGGTATATATGATGCTAGATTCTGGAGCTCGTGGATCTAAAGAACAGATTCGTCAGCTTACAGGTATGCGTGGTCTGATGGCAAAACCTAAAAAATCGACAGCTGGTGGTGGTGAGATTATTGAAAACCCAATTCTTTCTAATTTTAAGGAAGGTCTTTCAATTTTAGAATACTTTATCTCTACGCACGGTGCTCGTAAAGGTCTTGCCGATACAGCACTTAAGACAGCCGATGCTGGATATTTAACACGCCGTTTGGTTGATGTATCGCAAGATGTTATTGTAAACAGTGAAGATTGTGGTACATTAAGAGGTGTTGAAGTTACACCATTAAAGAAGAATGATGAAGTTGTTGAAACTCTAGGTGAGAGAATTGTAGGACGTATTTCATTGAATGATGTCTACAATCCTTTAACTGATGAATTATTGGTTGCATCTAATCAAATGATTGATGAAGTAGTTGCCAATAACATTGAGAATTCACCAATTGAATCTGTTGAAGTACGTTCTGCTTTAACATGTGAAGCAAAACAAGGTATTTGTGCTAAATGTTATGGTCGTAACCTTGCAACCGGTAAAATGGTTCAAAGAGGTGAGGCTGTTGGTGTAGTTGCTGCGCAATCTATTGGTGAGCCAGGTACACAGTTAACATTACGTACCTTCCACGTAGGTGGTATTGCAGGTAATATTTCTGAAGAGAATAAGTTAGCTGTAAAGTTTGACGGTATTGCTGAAATTGATGAATTGAAAACTGTTAAAGGTGAAGATTCTGAAGGAAATGCAGTTAATATTGTTATTTCAAGAACATCTGAATTAAAATTAATTGATAAGAAAACAGGAATTACATTAAGTACTAATAACATTCCTTATGGCTCTACCATATTCGTTAAAAACGGACAAGAGCTTAAGAAAGGTGATGTAGTTTGTCAGTGGGATCCATATAACGGTGTAATTATTTCTGAATTTGCTGGTAAAGTTCGTTATGAAAACATTGAGCAAGGTGTTACTTACCAAGTAGAGATTGACGAACAAACTGGTTTCCAAGAAAAAGTAATTTCTGAATCTAGAAATAAGAAGTTAATTCCAACATTGCACATTGATGATGCAAAAGGAAATGTCATCCGTTCTTACAACTTACCAGTTGGAGCACACTTGATGATTGACGATGGTGAGAAAATTAAAGTTGGTAAGATTTTAGTTAAAATACCACGTAAATCAGCTAAATCTGGTGACATTACTGGTGGTCTTCCTCGTGTAACAGAATTATTTGAAGCGCGTAACCCATCTAACCCAGCTGTTGTTAGTGATATTGATGGTGTCGTTTCTTTCGGTAAGATTAAGAGAGGTAACCGTGAGATTATTGTTGAGTCTAAATTAGGCGATATTAAGAAATACCTAGTGAAGTTATCAAATCAGATTCTTGTTCAAGAAAACGATTTTGTAAAAGCAGGTATGCCTTTGTCAGATGGTTCTGTAACGCCTAACGATATTTTAAATATCAAAGGACCTTCTGCGGTTCAGCAATATTTAGTTAACGAAGTTCAGGAAGTATATCGTTTACAAGGTGTGAAAATTAACGATAAGCACTTTGAGGTTGTTGTAAGACAAATGATGCGTAAAGTTAGAATCATGGATTCTGGTGACACCACATTCCTTGAAAACCAATTGGTTCATAAAGATGATTTCATTGAGGAAAACGATGAAATATTCGGAATGAAGGTTGTTGAAGATGCTGGTGATTCTGAAAACATCAAAGCAGGTCAGATTATTTCTCCAAGACAATTACGTGATGAAAACTCATTGTTACGTCGTGAGGATAAGAAACTAGTTGAAGCACGTGACGCTCAACCAGCAACTGCAACACCGATACTGCAAGGTATTACTAGAGCATCACTTCAAACCAAATCGTTTATTTCTGCTGCTTCTTTCCAAGAAACTACTAAAGTTCTTAATGAAGCTGCTGTAAATGGTAAGGTTGATACTTTAGAAGGACTTAAAGAAAATGTAATTGTAGGACACAGAATACCTGCTGGTACAGGTATGAGAGCCTATGAAAACATTATTGTAGGTTCCAAAGAAGAGTTTGATGAAATGATGCAAGCTAAACAAGAAGTTAATTATAACTAATTATAAAAATAGCGTGAAGAAATTCACGCTATTTTTTTACAATATATATTATGAGTGATAATAAAAATCAAAAAAAACAAGGTCAAATAAATATTGAAATTGATGAAAAAGTAGCTGAAGGAACATATTCTAATTTAGCGATAATCAATCATTCAGTTTCAGAATTTGTTGTCGATTTTGTAAGTATTATGCCAGGTACACCAAAAAGTAAAGTGAAGTCGCGTATCATTTTAACGCCACAACATGCCAAGCGATTATTGAAAGCATTAGGAGAAAATGTTACCCGTTTTGAAAATGCGCATGGTGAAATCAAAGATTATGAGCAACCGCCAATTCCTTTGAATTTTGGGCCAACGGGTCAAGCATAAATTTAATTGTTGAAAGGTTGCTCGACATGGTTACATGCAGCAACCACCAATTCCTTTGAATTTTGGACCAACGGGTCAAGCGTAATGCTTAATTAGAGAATAGAAAAGAGGTCTGTATATTAACAGGCCTCTTTTTTATTTAAGCAATATTGTAAAGCCCCAGAAGGACATTTTTTTACTTGTCGAATGATTTCAGAAGTTGATGCACCATCCAAGTCTATCCAAGGAATAACAGAATTTCTAAAAACATTTGAAAGTTCACGAGCACATCGCTCTGCATTAACACATGCATTTGGGTTATAGGTCACAGTAATATCTCTGTTACTGAAAACATTATCGTTAGGTTTCATAAGTAGATCATTTTTGGGGTTATAATCTATTTTAAATGTATGTATCTAAATAAATAGCATATTCAAAACACCGATTAAAAGTATCAAAAATTCGATTAAAAGCAAATTTTTTCAAAAATATTAGATGAACGACACACCTTTTTAATTAAATTCGGAAGTAAAATGGAATTTAATACTCGGATATTTTTGTTGGGTCATCTGCAAAGAAAAGGGTGAATCGGCTAAAAAGACCAATTGATTATGTTTGTCTTTAGCCAAAAAACGTTGTTTAACTCTTAAAAACTCCTTGAACTCTTCATTTTTTTCATCTTCAGGATCTACCCAACAAGCTTTGTGAACATTCAGGTTTTCATAAGTACATTTAGCACCGTATTCATGTTCCAATCGGTATTGTATAACCTCATATTGTAGAGCTCCAACGGTACCGATAACCTTTCTGCCGTTAAGTTCAAGAGTAAATAGCTGTGCGACACCTTCATCCATTAATTGATCAATACCTTTATAAAGTTGTTTCGATTTTAATGGGTCGGCATTATTGATATATCTAAAATGTTCAGGGGAGAAACTTGGAATACCTCTATAATTAATAGTTTCACCTTCAGTTAATGTATCACCTATTTTAAAATTACCAGTATCATGAAGTCCAACTATATCACCAGGATATGAAACATCAACAATCTCCTTCTTTTCGGCAAAGAAAGCATTTGGACTAGAAAATTTTAGTTTTTTGTTGTTCCTAACATGCAAGTAAGGTTTGTTACGTTCAAACTTACCAGAGACAATTTTTATAAAGGCTAATCTATCACGATGGTTTGGATCCATATTGGCATGTATTTTAAATACAAAACCAGTAAAGTTCTTTTCGTCAGGTTTTACCAAGCGTTCCTCACTTTGTTTTGGTCTTGGTTTTGGTGCAATATCAACAAAACAATCCAAAAGCTCACGAACACCAAAATTATTTAAGGCCGAGCCAAAGAAAACAGGTTGTTGTTTTCCATTCAGATATTCTTCCTTATCAAAAGTTGGATAAATACCTTCTACCAATTCTATCTCCTCACGTAGTGTATCAGCAGCTTTGTCGCCTACCAATTTGTTGAGTTCAGGTGAAGCCAAGTCATTAATTTCAATAGTTTCTTCAATATTTTTTCGGCTATCACCACTAAACAGGTTTACATTCTTTTCCCACAGGTTATAAATACCTTTAAAATCGTAACCCATACCAATTGGGAAACTTAAAGGAACAACACTCAAACCTAATTTTTGTTCGACTTCATCCAATAAATCAAAAGCATCTTTCCCCTCACGATCCAATTTATTGATAAAAACAATCATTGGTATATTTCGCATGCGGCAAACTTCCACCAATTTTTCAGTTTGTTCCTCGACACCTTTAGCAACATCAATTACCACGATGACACTATCTACCGCTGTTAGGGTTCTAAAAGTGTCTTCAGCAAAATCCTTGTGACCAGGTGTGTCCAGAATGTTAATCTTGATTCCGTTGTATTCAAAAGCTAAAACAGACGTTGCAACCGAAATACCTCTTTGACGTTCAATCTCCATAAAGTCACTTGTGGCACCTTTTTTTATTTTATTACTTTTTACAGCTCCAGCTTCTTGAATAGCTCCTCCAAAAAGTAATAATTTTTCGGTTAGGGTTGTCTTTCCAGCATCAGGATGCGAGATGATTCCAAAGGTTCGACGTCTTTCTATTTCAGATTTAAAACTCATGTTGCATTACGAATTATGGGATGCAAAGATAGTATTATTAAACACAAATTAATTCATTGTTTTTGGAGCTTTTTATTTTATTAAAACTTTGACATATTTTAGTGGTAGGAATAGTATTTTTGTAATATGAATGAAGAATTGGTAATTCTTGTAAACGAACATGATGAGCAAATAGGCTTAATGCCTAAAATGGAGGCACATGAAAAAGCATTGTTGCATCGGGCGTTTTCCGTTTTTGTTTTCAATGATAATAATGAATTGATGTTGCAGCAACGCGCTCTGCATAAATACCATTCACCTGGTTTGTGGACCAACACATGCTGTAGTCATCAGCGTGAAGGCGAAAGTAATATTGAAGCCGGTAAAAGACGTTTAGATGAGGAGATGGGATTTACTACCGAATTAAAAGAAACCATATCCTTTATCTATAAAGCACCTTTTGATAATGGATTGACGGAGCATGAGTTTGATCATGTTATGATTGGTTACTATAATGATGATCCTCAAATAAATGAAGACGAAGTAGCCGACTGGAAGTGGATGTCTTTGGAAGCCGTTAAGCAGGATATGGAAAATTATCCAGAGGCATATACCGCATGGTTTAAAATTATTTTTGATAAATTCTACCAGCACATTAATATTTCCAATTATGAAAGTAACCGTTAGTAGAAAAGCTCATTTTAATGCTGCCCATCGTTTGTATCGAAAGGATTGGGATGATGAAAAAAACGATGCGGTTTTTGGAAAGTGTAACAACCCAAACTTTCATGGTCATAATTATGAATTGATAGTTAGCGTAACAGGAGAAATCGACCCAGAAACCGGTTATGTGATTGATATGAAAGTTTTAAAAGACTTAATAAAAAGTGAAATTGAGAATGCTTTCGATCATAAGAATTTAAATGTAGAGGTTCCTGAATTTAAAAATCTAAATCCAACTGCTGAGAATATTGTTGTGGTTATTTTTAATAAGTTAAGACCTCATTTGTCAAATCATTTGGGTCTAGAAGTAACACTTTACGAAACACCTAGAAATTTTGTGAGCTATTCAGACGCATAGTAGTATGAAGAACAATTTATACCCTTTAATGTTTGAACCTATATTGAAATATAAAATATGGGGCGGACAAAAACTAAAAACCTTATTGAACAAATCTTCTGACTTGTCCAATGTAGGTGAAAGTTGGGAGATAAGTGATGTTGGAGGCGACACATCAATAGTTTCCAATGGGACTCTCAAGGGACAGTCTTTAAAACAGATATTGAGTACATATAAAGATGAGCTTATTGGAACTAAAAATTTCAAGGAATTTGGTGAAAAATTTCCATTACTAATTAAGTTTATTGATGCACGCGAGGATTTGTCGATTCAATTACATCCAAATGATGAATTGGCTGCAAAGCGCCATAATTCATTTGGTAAAACCGAGATGTGGTATGTGATGCAAGCTGATGAAGACTCTAACTTGATTGTGGGTTTTAATCAAGATATGACGGCAGAAAAGTATTTGAAACACCTTGAAGAGAAAACCTTAACAGAAATTTTAAACTTTGATCAGGTAAAAGCGGGAGACACCTATTTTATTGAAGTAGGTAGGGTACATGCTATTGGCGCCGGTGTCATGCTAGCGGAGATTCAGCAAACAAGTGATATAACTTACAGAGTTTATGATTGGGATCGTGTAGACGATCAGGGTAATGAACGTGAATTGCACAATGATTTGGCCATCGATGCCTTTAATTTTAATATGCCAGATAATTTTAGGGTATCTTATGATAAGGATGAAAATAAGTCAAATAAGATGGTGAGTTGTCCCTATTTCACAACAAATTATCTTACAGTCTCTCAAAATTTAAAGAAGCAAAATATATTTGATTCATTTGTCATATATATCTGTGTGGAAGGCAAAGCAATGATTAGAACTGAAGACAAGGAACAAATGATTCAGAAAGGGCAAACTATATTGATGCCAGCTGTGATTAAAGACTATGAAATTACTTCTGAAAAAGCGACACTATTAGAAGTTTATGTGTAATTTTGCACTAATAAAAAATAAATATTATGGCAAATAAGAGAGACCTAAAGAAAGATATTAATTATGTTTTAGGCGACATTATTGAGGCAGTTTATGTATGGGAATACAACAATACTGACAAGGACACTAAAAAGAGTGAAGCGATTATTGATGAAGCTATTGAGACTTTTGATTCATTAATAGCTAAAGTGAACGATAGAGCTGTTGAAGATAAAAAGGCTCACTTTAAAGCTGTAAACCAAGAGCTTGAAGATAAGGGCAGAGCCTTAATCGAAAAAATCAACAAATTAGGCTAATTTTTGAAAAAAATATTTGCAAATATTTTCCACAAGATTATATTTGCGAACTGTTTTTGCCGATATAGCTCAGCTGGCTAGAGCAGCTGATTTGTAATCAGCAGGTCGTGGGTTCGAGTCCCTCTATCGGCTCAAAAAAACCTCTCATTTCGAGAGGTTTTTTTATTCCGTTTTTCTTTTGGCTATAAAGGATTCTAGCTCCTTCCCGTATTTGGAGTCTTTTATTTTTGGTGTAAGTGAATTGTTTATCGTGTCCAACCACTTTATTTGAGCATCATAGATTTCAGTTAAGGCTAAATATGGTGCTACTTCACTGTCATTGTTAGTAACTGCAAAATTTACAGTGTACAAGTATTTGCTCTTAACTAAATTTTCAAAAGCTTTTTGGTTTTCAAGTATTAAAGTAGAATCATTGGAAGATTTGGCTTCAAACTCCTTTTTTATTAAGT
Organism: Bacteroidia bacterium; assembly: GCA_030425285.1. Lineage (GTDB taxonomy): Bacteria > Bacteroidota > Bacteroidia > Flavobacteriales > Flavobacteriaceae > Hanstruepera. Next base: position 50,315 of record JAUIAY010000010.1, on the reverse strand, counting down.
CTAAATTTTTATCATTGAAGCGTTCCATCATTTTTAAATACTCTTCCAACTTTTTTTGTTGTTCCGAACCATTTATTTGAGCATCGTAGGCAAAATCCTTAAGTGTTGTGTGAATCTCTGTTACGCCTTTATCGGCAAAGAATACAATCTTGCGGTCACTATCCTCATTGGTTTTATTTAAATGAAGAAAAAAGACCTCTGGTGATTCCAATTCACTGTGTAGTTCAAATTCAGTTTGTCCACTTACTACCAACGAATCAACATTGATTAGTGTCGAATCTTGCATTTTTTGAAGATACAGTGTACCCTTTTTTAAATCTTTTACGGTTCCTTTTACGGTTAGATCGTGGGTTTCTTTACCGCAGGATACTATCAAACAGATAAACGCAAAAAGCAATATTTTTTTCATGAAATTGTCAAAATTAGGAGCGCAAATATCATATAAAATTTAATCAAATACTAACCTCCTGCGGCTATTTTCATTAGTTCGGCACAAAGAATAGCACCATAGGTTCCTACTACGTAACCAAAAACTGCTAAAAGAGCACCTACCGTAGCCAGTGAAGGATGAAATGCAGCCGCCACTACTGGAGCGGATGCTGCACCACCTACATTTGCTTGACTGCCTACAGCCAAGAAAAAGTATGGTGCTTTGATGATTTTAGCAACAATAAACAAAAGCAAAGCATGGATAGTTATCCACACTAATCCGATTAAAATCAGTCCTGGGTTTTCAAATATTTTTCCTAAATCCATTTTCATACCAATTGTTGCTACCAATACATAAATAAATACACTTCCTATTTTACTGGCACCAGCACCTTCATAATTTTTTGCTTTGGTAAATGATAATAAAATACCTATCAGCGTGGCAATGGATATCAGCCAGAAAAAGCTACTTCCAAATGATGATAAGGCACTTTTTGGATTACTGACGGCCTCAAAATTGTCATTCAGAAAAGTTGATATTTTTTCAGAACCAAAATGTGCAATACCAACAGCTACAAAGGCAAATGTCAATATCATCATTAAGTCGGTTAACGAAGGAATACGTGTAATTTTATCGCTGAAGGTTTGTACCTTTTGTTGTAATTCATCAATAGCCGTATTGTCAGCTTTAAGCCAGGCATCTATTTTTCTACGTTTACCAATTCCCAATAAAATAATGGCCATCCAAATATTAGCAACTACAATATCAACCAATACCATACCGCCATATAATTCTTGATTATACTCATATATTTCCAACATAGCAGCTTGGTTGGCTCCACCACCAATCCAACTACCTGCTAAAGTGGCTAACCCACGCCAAGTGGCATCAAAACCGACACCTCCAACCGTTTCAGGTGAAAATGAAGATATCAATAAAATAGCCAATGGTCCCCCTATTACAATACCGATGGTACCCGTGAAGAACATCACTAACGCTCGCCAGCCTAAATTAAAAACGGCTTTTAAGTCTATACTAATGGTTAATAATACTAGAGAAGCTGGTAGCAAATAACGACTAGCAATAAAATAAGTTTGAGATACATCAGCTGAAATCCATCCGAGAGAGTTGAAAACTGCAGGAATCATGTAACACATGAGTAGGCCAGGAATGTATTTGTAAAAAACTGACCAAAAACCTGTTTTTTTAGATTCGGTGTAAAAAACAAACCCTAAAGAGAGCATCAGCAATCCAAAAACAATAGCGTCGTTGGTAAAAATAGGTTGATTATCCATAAAATTTCAAAATTACGTTCGCAAAATACCAAAATTAATGGGTTAAAAAAAGCGACCTTATTGGTCGCTTTTGTCATTGGTGTCTTTTTTGGGTTTGGGTTCTCTTTTATTGTCTTTTAAATATTGCATCAACATCCATTCAATTTGTCCATTGGTACTCCTGAACTCATCTGAAGCCCATTTTTCAATGGCTTTGAGCATATCTTCATTTATTCGTAATGCAAAGGCCTTTTTTTTAGACATGTTTTTAAGACTTGTTTATTTTTCGATTATATAATAATATCCCAATGGGTAATAACACACTAAAGGAAATAACAATGGGTAAAAACCAACTGCTAAATTGTATGTCTTGTTCTTTAGCGCTCTGGACAATATAATAAATAATGTAAGCAAACATAATAACTGTTAGTGTATTTACAATTCGTACAATGCGTGTACTGAATCGATAGTTTTTTAAGGCGTTTTCTTCAGTGATGTTAATCATATAATTATGAGCATGTGGATATTTATTTAAGACAAATAATCCAATGTACATAGCAGTAGATATTAATGGGACAAACCATAAATAAACCTTATTGCTGTATCCATCTGCTTCACCTTTTGCATTAAAATGCGATGCAATAGTGTCAGGGAGTTTTGGATATTCAATAAATAAATAGGCCCACATTAATAACAGACAAGCAATTGAAAGCAATTCAAGTACAATATCGATACCTTCAAGCGGAACTTTTATTCTAGGTCTATTGTTTGTCATATCTACCTATTCTTGTTTCTTTCGAAAACAACACTGCCCCAACTTTGCCCAATATGATTAACTACCCATCCTTCTCGAGCATATTGATTTAAAATATCTTCGAAATTTTGTGTTCTATTTTTAAATCCGATTTTAGGAACTATTACTTTATATTCTTTCATATTTTAATGGTTTAATGTACCTGCATTAACAACAGGAGAAGCATCTTTGTCACCACATAAAATGACCATAAGATTGCTCACCATCGCTGCTTTGCGTTCCTCATCTAAATCAACAATTTGTTTTTTGCCTAGTTCTTCCAAAGCCATTTCTACCATGCTCACAGCTCCTTCTACAATTTTATGTCTTGCAGCAACAATGGCAGTTGCCTGTTGGCGCTTAAGCATAGCATTGGCAATCTCTTGAGCATAGGCTAAGTAACCAATTCTGGCTTCCAAAACTTCAATTCCGGCAATAGATAGCCGTTCATCTATTTCCTTTTCCAAGGCATTACTCACTTCATTAACACTGGAACGTAGTGTGATATCCTCGTCAACACCTTCATCTGCGAAATTGTCATAAGGATACATACTGGCTAATTTTCTTACGGCAGCATCCGTTTGAACGCGAACAAAGTTTTCATAATTATCGACATCAAAAGCAGCCTTGTAAGTGTCTTGAACACGCCAAACCAAAATAGTACTGATCATGACTGGATTACCAAGTTTGTCGTTAACTTTTAAGCGTTCACTGTCAAAGTTGCTAGCTCTTAAGGAAATCTTCTTTTTGGTATAAAAAGGATTTACCCAATAAAAACCATTCTTCTTAACAGTGCCTACATACTTTCCAAATAGCAATAGTACACGAGAGCCATTTGGTTGAACCATAATAAAACCTGGAGCTATAAGTAGGGCTATGATTAGAATTGGTAAATATTCAGGTTGTTCTTGTAGGATGGCCAATACAATGGTTCCAAAAAACAATACCAAAAACACAAACAACATCAAATAGCCATTTGCAGGGACGATGATTTTTTCTTCTTTCATGATTTAAAAATTATAATGATATTAAAATGATATCACAAATATATCACAAAAGTTTTTGTCCTGCAAATCAAGTTTGGCACGCTAATTGAAGTATATAAATTGTTATTGTAGCTAACTTTTAGTTAAAGTGTGGTTACTTTAATAAAAGGCAATAACATTTCATATTTTTGGTTGGTTAGTAAGTAAAAGCATCCCTCTCGGGATGCTTTTCTTTTAGGAAACCTATGTGTTGTGATGTGCTTACTGTTTGATAAAACGAGAAATGGTTTCAACAAGTTCGGTTGAAATAGGTCTGAAAGATTCGTTGTAAGATTTTGAATTCTCTAAATCATCACCTTCTATAATAAAGAGTACATGATTCATATTCTCAATAATTTTTAATTCTGCTTTAGGATTGGCATCCTTTAATTGATTGGCTTCTTCAACTGAAACCTGTAGGTCTTTAGTACCATTTATAATAAGAATAGGTGTTTCTACTTTAGAAATGATTTCTTTAGGTTTGTATTGCATCCAATTAGTAATAAACGGTTGCGTATCTATATTAAAAACCGAAGCCAAAGCAGGAGGGTAGTCGGTTGTAGTTTCCCCTTTTTTAAGAACTTCAAATGTTTTCTTCGCATCTTCGGTGAGACCAGGTGCCATTTTTTCTATTTGATCAGTAATAACAATATCAATAGATTGTCCAGCACCAGCTAATGAAATAAAGCCAGCTGCTTTTTCAGAAAGTGCCATCATGCCTACCAAGCTGCCTTGGCTATGGCCAATAACATAAATGGACTTAAATTGTTTCTTCTCATAAAAATAATCAATCACGGATGATGCATCGGTTACAAAATCATCAAACATGATGTTCTTATCCACATTGCCTTTACGAATCTGCTTTACAATACGTTTATCATAACGAAAGCTTGCAATACCTTCTTGTGCCAAACTTTTGGCGAGCTTTTTTAGGTTGTTGCTTTTCAAAAAGTTCTGGTTGCCATCTCTATCTGTTGGTCCTGATCCAGCAATAATAATAGTTAAATAATCCGATTGTCCACCTTCAGGCAACAGGAGAGATCCTTCAATGTGCTCATTGACCGTAATGTTGGTTTCCAGTTGATTATCTTCTTGCGAAAACCCTAGAAGATTAAAAAGTAGAAGAAAAACTAAAAGCGATGCCCTCATTGAGAATTAGATTTTTAATGGATAACATATTTTTTAATAACCGTAAAAATAGTTTTTTATTATGTAATTCTGTTGATTAGAAACCTGGTATCAATTTTCAATAAAAGTGCATTTCATCGATAAAATGTAATATTTCGACTTCAAATGTTAAAAAAAAGTGCATTTCATCGAAAATAAATGTATTTAAACGTTGGTTTTGGATTATAATTCTACATTTGAAGGGTACTAAAAGACATACTTTTTAGTTCAATGGATTAATTAATTAATATTTGCATTATGTCGTTGATACTAGAGACCCTAAATCTAACAGCATAATAAAAGTGCAAATTAAATTAAACCGAGGTTGAGGGACCTCGGTTTTTTTTGTTTAAAAAATTTGACGGAATGTCAAGTTGATACGTTCGCCAATTTGTTTTTTCGTTTTTGGAATTTGGTGCAACCAATGGTGTTGCATTTTACCTGACATAATCAATAAACTTCCGTTTGACAATGTCAATTTATGTTTTTGAGATTTAATCTTCCGATGTTTAAAATGAAAAACGCGTTCAGCTCCAAGACTCAATGAAGCAATCGTAGGATTTTCACCCAATTCTTTTTCATTATCCGCATGCCATCCGTTACTGTCTTTTCCGTCCCGATATAAATTTAATAGCACAGAATTAAATTTAGTTGCTGCGCTATTTTCAATATCAGACTTAATTTTTAATAGATCCTTTGAAAAAGGTTCTGGATGCATGGTGATATTGGAGTAGGTGTAAGTTCTACCGATAGTACTGTACAAGGCTGTCAACCTAGGTTGATTATATGTTTTGCCAAATAAGGTAATGGTGTCTTGCCGCCAATTGGTGTTGCTTTTTAGTGTTTGGAATAATTTGTCAGCTTGTTTGGAAGTCAGAAAATGAGGTTGATACGTTATTTGCGCATTGGGTAAATTTATTGTGGTTTTTTCGGTTGAAAACAAATCCATGCTATTTTTTTTCTAAATTAGCTTTTATAGTATGAAAAACAAAGTCTTTATATTAGTATCCGCCTTGTTTCTTTTGGCTTTTTCAAAACAAACTGATTTGCCGGAAAATTTTGTGTACGCTAAATCTGTCATTCCTGATTTAGAAGTTGACTTGCGCTACTTTGGTACTAATAATTTTGTAGGTGATACTATTGATGGATACCATGCCAACAGACTTATAATTACTAAACCAACAGCTCAAGCTCTTAAATTGGTTCAGGAAGAACTACAACAACAAAATTTATGCTTGTTGGTTTATGATGGTTATAGACCGCAACGCGCGGTGAATCATTTTATGCGTTGGGCAAAAGATTGGAATGATACTTTGCAAAAAAAAGAGTTTTATCCAGATGTTAAAAAGCGGCACTTATTTCGTGACGGATACATTGCATCGCGCTCTGGGCATAGTAGGGGTAGTACGGTTGATTTAACTATTATAGATGCTAATACATTGGAACCTTTGGATATGGGAAGTCCTTATGATTTTTTTGGGGAGGAATCCTGGTTGGCACATTCTAATATTTCTGAAGTTCAAAAGGCCAACAGACAATTGTTGCAAACCGTTATGCTAAAACACGGATTTAGAAATTACCCAAAAGAATGGTGGCACTTTACGTTACGGAATGAGCCATTTCCAGATACGTATTTTGATTTTGTGGTTGAGTGAATAAATAATAAAAAACCACTTCGGTTAGGAAGTGGTTTAGTCTTGTTTCTATAATCTAGCAGCGAAGCTGTCTAATATCTATTTTATCATATCATAGCTTCGTTTGATGAAGTTTGTTAATTCTTCACCTCTCAAAAGCCCTTGACTTAATCGTGCTAAGTCTAAACTCTGGTTAATTAAACGCTCTTGCTTTTTCTTGGTTTTGGTATTTAATATTTCACCTACCAATTCAGAATTGGTATTAACAACCAGGTTGTACATTTCTGGCATATTGCCCATACCAAACATGCCGCCTCCACCAGTTTGCTGCATTTCTTTCATACGACGCATAAATTCTGGTTGCGTAATCATAAATGGTGCGGCATCACTATCCATAGTTTCCAATTGCACCATGAATTTTTCAGAAGGAATGACTTCTTTCAGCAACTCATCCAATTGTTTCTTTTCGTCTTCTGAAAGCTTGGATATTTTTGTATCATCTTTTTTGATTAAATTATCAATATGATCGGCATCGACACGAGCGAATGATATATTCTCCTTGCTACCTTCTAGTTTTTGCATTAAATGCGAAACAATAGGAGAATCTAATAACAGCACTTCGTAACCTTTGGCTTTAGCAGCTTCAATGTAACTGTGTTGTGCATCGGTATCAGAAGCATAAAGAATCACTAATTTGTCATCCTTATCAGTTTGCTTCGCCTTAATGACATTGTACAATTCATCATAGGTGTAATACTTACCATCAACTGTTGGGTACAATGCAAACGCATCGGCTTTTTCGAAGAATTTTTCTTCTGAAAGCATACCGTATTCAATCACAATTTTAATGTCGTCCCATTTCTTCTCGAAATCTTCACGATTGTTATTAAACAGTGATTTTAATTTGTCGGCTACTTTACGAGTGATATAAGATGAAATTTTCTTAACTGCGCCATCAGCTTGAAGGTAACTACGTGAAACGTTCAATGGAATATCTGGTGAATCAATCACACCACGTAACATGGTTAAGAATTCAGGTACAATACCTTCAACATTATCTGTTACAAAAACCTGATTTTGATACAACTGAATTTTATCGCGTTGAATATTTAAATCGTTAGTCATTTTTGGGAAGTATAAAATCCCAGTCAAATTGAACGGATAATCAACATTTAAGTGAATGTGGAATAACGGCTCCTCAAACTGCATCGGGTAGAGCTCACGGTAGAAATTATTATAATCTTCATCTTTTAAATCCGTAGGCTGTTTGGTCCAAGCTGGATTTGGGTTATTGATGATATCGTCAACCGTGATTTTTTTATGTGGTTCGGTAGTCTCTTTACCGTCTTTATCTGTTGTGGTTTTAGGCGTAAAATCTGGATCGTTTATTTCCTTGGTTCCAAATTTAATTGGCACAGGCATAAACTTGTTATACTTTACCAATAACTCACGAATACGGGATTCTTCTAAAAACTCTTTGTCATCTTCAGTAATGTGAAGAATAATTTCAGTACCACGTTCTGTTTTTTCAGCTGGTTCTAAAGTAAATTCAGGAGATCCATCACAAGTCCAATGTGCAGCAGGCTCGTCTTTGTAAGATTTTGTGATGATTTCTACTTTATTCGCTACCATGAAAGCCGAATAGAAACCTAAACCAAAATGACCAATAATTCCAGAATCTTTGGCAGCATCTTTATATTTGTCTAAGAACTCTTCAGCACCAGAAAAAGCCACTTGGTTGATGTATTTTTCAACCTCTTCGGCAGTCATACCAATTCCTTGATCAATAATGTGAAGTTTTTTGCCTGCTTTATCAATTTTAATTTCAATCTGCGGATTGCCATAGTCTACTTTGGCTTCACCTATACTGGTTAGATGCTTAAGCTTTAAAGTAGCATCTGTAGCATTACTAATTAACTCACGTAAAAAGATTTCGTGGTCACTGTATAAGAATTTTTTAATGAGCGGGAAGATGTTTTCTACCGAAACATTAATATTTCCTTTTGTCATAATATATCTATTTTAATTGTATTGATTATTCTGACAAGAATTAGGCAAAAAAAGTACCAAGACAAAAAATGTGACAAACTGACATTTTAAGCAAAAAAAAAAGCACCATTCAAGCGAATGGTGCTTTAATAAAATAAAATTCAAAACTTAATTCTTTATAGTTTCTTCAGGAGTTTTAACCTCTGCTTTGTTCTTTACATGTTCTTCTAACCATTGGTCTTGTTCCCAAAGCATATGCATGATAGATTCCTTGGCTGCATAACCATGACTCTCTTTTGGCAGCATAACCAAGCGCACTGGAGCACCTAATCCTTTTAAAGCGTTAAAATAGCGCTCACTTTGTAAGGGGTAGGTTCCCGAATTATTATCGGCTTCACCATGAATTAACAGTAAAGGAGTCTTCATAGTGTCTGCATGCATAAAAGGCGACATGTTATAATAAATCTCTGGTGCTTCCCAATAGTTGCGCTCTTCGCTTTGAAAACCAAAAGGCGTCAATGTTCTGTTGTAGGCACCACTTCTGGCAATGCCAGCAGCAAACAAATTGGAATGTGATAATAGATTTGCCGTCATAAACGCACCGTAACTATGCCCGCCAACAGCAATGCGATCTCGGTCTATATAACCCATATTATCAACAGCGTCAATGGCTGCTTTACCATTGGCAACCAATTGTTTAATAAAACTGTCGTTTGGTTCTTCGTCACCTTCACCTACTATCGGAAAAGACGCGTCATCCAAAACCACATAGCCACGAGTTACCCAATAAATTGGAGAACCGTAATATGGGTAGGTAAATTCATTGGAGCTTGATGTATTTTGACCTGCACTGTTTTTGTCTTTGTATTCACGCGGATAAGCCCACATAATCATCGGATACTTTTTGCCTGCCTCGTAATTGGTTGGTAAATACAAAGTGGCGCTTAAGTCTAAACCATCATCACGTTTGTAGTTTATTACTTGCTTTTCAACATCTTGAATGCTTTTAAATGGATTTTCAAATTGCGTTAAAGGAATTAACCCAATACGTTTTTTTATGTTTCTAATATAATAGTTAGGATATTCGTTTTTCGATTCTATGCGAACGACAAATTCGCCTTTTTTGGCATCTAAAGCACTTGATATGTCTTCAACTTTATCAGTAAGTTGCGATTGATATAAACGATTGGTTTTTTTGGTTTCTAAATCCAATTCATCTACAAAAGGAAATTTACCCTCTTTGCTGTAACCGTCACCAATTAAATAGACTTTATTGTCATCCAATTCTAAAACATACTCGTTAAATACGTTTTTAGAGGTAACAAAACTACCTGGATCACTGTAACGATCTTGATAATTTCTATCGAAAAGAATCTTTGTTTCCTGATTAGGGCTTGAAGGATTAAACACGTAAGTTCTTGTGTTTCTAGTGTTCCACCAGTAATCGTAAGCTACAGCTGTGTTGTCATTTCCCCAAATAATTCCGCTAAACCTATCCTTGGTTTTTATAATGGATTTCGCTGGTCCATCAAATGGCGCATCTTGCTGAAATACTTCATCACGATAAGGAACTTCGTTGGCAGGGTCGCCACCATCTAGTACTTCAGCCCAAACTAAAGTAGCTGGTTTGTCATCACGCCAGGTAAAATTACGTTTACCTTTACGCTCAGCCATAAAGCCTTTTGGCAAATCTTCAATTAAAGGAACTTCTAGAACAGTCTTAACCTTATCACCATTACTTTTATAAATGGTTGAAGCATATGGAAATCTGTAATAAGGAACTAAATATGAAAATGGTTTTTTAATAGTTGTTATCATAACATATTCACCATTAGGCGAAAATGATAAACCACGATACATATCGCTTTCTTTCCACACAGATTTTGAACCATCTAAATTAACCTTGTAGATAATCGATTGCGCCAATTGCTCAAAATTATGCTCGTCATTCTTGTTTTTCAGTAAATCTTGATATGTTCTATTTTGGGCTTTTACACCGGCTTCACTTACGGAAACCGTTGGTCCTGTTGGAATAGCCTCTTTAGTATTGATTAAAGGCTTTCTAGTATCAGGAAGCATTTTAACCAGCATGGCATTACTGTCTTTAAACCAAGTTACAGGATTTCCCATATTGGCATTTAAGTTGGCATCGGTTATTTTTTTAGCCGAAGCGTTTAGTATATCTAGTAACCAAAGTTCGGCACCATTGGATACTGTATTAGTGAATGTCATGTATTCCTGATTGGGAGACCATGAGAAATTAGCAAAACGGCCACTTTCTGGCATGCCAGATATATTTTTGGGATCACCACTTTTACCATTTCTAACTTTTACATCGGTATAGTAACGCGTTCTACTGCCTATATTGGTAACAGGGTTTATTCGTAAACCGCCTAAGCGTAATTCGGTTTCAGAGAGTTCTTCTATTGTTTTGTAATTACTGCGATATAAAAACACCATGTTCTCACCTTTGCTATCCATTCGAATACTAGGTGCCAAGGGAGCTTCGGCCAATTCAAGAATGTTTTGATGAGGTTTTTGGTAGGTCAGATTTTCTTGCGAAAAACCAAATGAAAAACAAAGAAATAAATAGAGTGTAAAAACATGCTTCATGACAATAAATTTTAATTAGAGCCTTAAAGATACTTAAAAAGCCTATGCTAAAAAGTTAAGAAAACTTAAATCTCATTTGTTATGCATGCATAACGATTGCATTTGACATTTGAAATCAATTAGGTCGTAAATAGTTAAATTGCGTGACTTACTTTAAACATTGCATATGTATAATTCAAAGATAATTGGGTTGGGATATTATGTTCCTGACAATGTGGTTACGAATGATGATTTGTCTAAAATAATGGATACCAGTGACGAGTGGATTCAGGAACGAACAGGTATTCAAGAACGTCGTTGGGTGAAACCAAATTCTGGAGAAACAACGGCTAGTATGGGAGTAGAGGCAGCCAAAATAGCTATAGATCGTGCCGGAATTGATAAAGATGATATAGATTTTATTGTTTTCGCTACTTTGAGTCCTGATATGTATTTTCCGGGACCAGGCGTTCAGGTTCAGCACGCTTTGGATATAAAAACGGTTGGTGCGTTGGATGTGAGAAATCAATGTTCGGGATTTGTCTATGGACTATCGGTTGCTGACAATTTTATTAAAACTGGCATGTATAAAAATGTACTGGTTATAGGTAGTGAGTTACACTCTCATGGATTGGATAAAACAACTAGAGGACGAGGTGTGTCTGTGATTTTTGGTGATGGAGCAGGAGCAGCGGTTTTAACTCGTGAAGAGGATACTTCTAAAGGTATTTTATCTACACACCTACACTCACAAGGTGAGCATGCAGAAGAATTGGTTTTGGTAGCACCTGGAATGGGCAAACGTTGGGTAAATGACATCATTGCAGACAATGACCCTAATGATGAAAGCTACTTTCCTTATATGAATGGGCAGTTTGTATTTAAAAATGCCGTGGTTCGTTTTAGTGAGGTGATTATGGAAGGGCTTATGACAAACAAACTTCAAGTTGAAGACATTGATATGTTGATACCTCATCAAGCTAACTTGAGAATTGCTCAATTTATACAGAAGAAATTTAAACTTTCAGATGACCAAGTATTCAATAATATCCAGAAATATGGAAATACCACAGCAGCTTCCATTCCAATTGCTTTAGCCGAAGCTTGGGAACAAGGTAAAATCAAAGAAGATGATACAGTTGTGCTGGCTGCTTTTGGAAGTGGCTTTACTTGGGGCAGTGTGATTATTAAATGGTAATAAATTCTTGAAATGCATGAATAAATATAAAAAAAACCCGAGGCAAGTCTGCTCCGGGTTTTTTCGCTATTAACCAATTTTAACTAACACTAACCGCGAGAAGTTCACAGTTATATTACTTAAAAACTTATCACTTATTTATATAGACGTAAAAAGTTTATTTTTATTTCATATGGAACTGTATTTAACGATGATTTAACACTTGGTAAGTAAAAACCCAAGGCAGTGACACCCTGGGTTTTCTAATTTAATAACCAAAACATTAACACTAACCATCAACTATTATGTTAGGCTATTAAATATGTTTTACATAAATCCGCCGCTACCGGATTTTTCACGACTGTCTCGTTGTTTACGTTGTAATGCTCTGTATTTTCCGCCGCCAAAACGGTAGTTTAAACCAATACGCCATTGGTTGCTTTCCCAGTTAAATTCACCTTCAGATTCATAAGGTCTGGTTCCATCAAAAGCAAACTTCATAGTATCGAAAATATCATTGTAACTAAAGCTGAATGTTGCCTTTTCTTCCAAGAATGAATAGCGCAAGCCAGTATTGACCATAATCATAGGTTTTCTGATAAATTGTAACCCTTCATCTTGTCCACGGTACATGCCGAAAACAGAAAGATTTAGCTTTTTAGTGGCTTTGACATTCGTGTTAAGTCTAAAGTTAAACGTACCATTATCAATTTGAACATTGGTAGGTGTAGCAGTAGCATCTTGAACAACACCATTTACGGTTTTGAAAAAGTATTCAGCACTAGCATTAACACTCCACCAGGCTGTTGGTCTATAATTGGTTGAAGCTTCAAAGCCATAAGCTTTGTTGTTGTCAAAATTATCATAGCTCAATAATAAGCGGTCGCCATTTGGATCTTGAGGATCAAAAGAAACCGATCGACTGATTTCGTCATTTATAATTCGGTAAAAACCACCAGCTGTAATACTGCCTTTTTCAAGATTTCGTGTGTAATTAAATTCTATTGAATTGGTAAACTGTTGTCTTAAGTTGGGGTTTCCAACAGAGGTTACTCGTGGTGTACTCCATTCCCTAATAGGGTTGATTTGTCCTAATCCAGGTCTATCTACACGTCGGCTAAAACTTAATTGGTAGGTGTTCTTTTCTGAAGGGGTATAGGTAAGAAAACCTGATGGATAAATACTAAATTGGTCATCTGTAAATTGTGCTCTTTCCTGTGTTACTTGTTCAAAGTTGGCTTCTACATCATACTGCTCGATACGAGCACCAACTTGATAGGACCATTTCTCAAATGTTTGTCCAAAGGTTGTGTAAAATGAATAAATGCTTCTGTCATAACTATAATTGGAATTGAATAAGCCAATATTGGATGTATTGTAAACATTGTCGGAATTGTTGTCGCGATATTCAGCGCCAATTTCTAATTTGCTTTTTTCTGAAAGCGGATTCACATAATCTAAATTGATAACGGTGTTATCGCGACCATTGTTTACTAAATCCAAATAACTTGGTGCACCGGAAAATCTAAAATTGGCAGTTTCGTCACTTTCAAAGGTGCTATAATCACCTTCTAAAATGATATTATGCCCTTCTTTCTTGAATTCGTGCTTGTAGCTAGCATTATAAGTAGATGTATTATTGCTGTTTTCATTATTGAAAACCTGTTTAAAGTCAGTGCCATTTCCTTGAGGATATAAAATATCGGTAGTTCCATAGCCTTTTCCGTCGTAGATATTCTGATTGGTATAAACAGAAAAGGTGTTATTGTCATTGATGTAATAGTCTACACCTATTTTGTAAAGATGTGATTTATTGTTATTTCCAAAATTGAACAATTGTGTAGAGTTATCATCAAATCGCTCTATTTGGCCATAATTAGCTTGCTTGCCTATATTGTTTCCATAATTACCATAGAAATTAAATTTACCATTTCTATAGTTCATGTCAATAGCACTGTTAAAGTTGGCATTGATTTCTTTTGCCAAACCAACATCAATACTACCGTTAAAGCCTATATTGGTATTCTTGTGAAGGATGATATTTATAATTCCACTCATTCCTTCCGGATTGTACTTTGCAGAAGGATTAGTAATTAACTCAATACTTTTAATGGATGTTGAAGGAATCTGTTTCAATAATTGAGACGCAGGAACATTAGTTGGTTTTCCATCAACCAGAACACGAACATTCTCATTGCCGCGTAAGCTGATGTTACCATTTTGACTATCAACGCTTACAGAGGGTAAATTGTTCATAATTTCTGAAGCAGAAGCTCCTGTTGTGGTTAAATCTTTGCCTACAGTTATCACTTTACGGTCAACTTTCTGCTGAATAGTCGAGACTTCGGCAACTACGGTTACTTCATCAAGTCCCGTGGCTTCTTCGTTTAATAAAAGATTCCCCAAGTCAACATCTTTGTTGTCATTATTAATGCTAACAGTTTTGCTGATAGTTTTGTAACCAATAAACTGAATGTTTACAGTATAGTTGCCAGCAGGAACTTTCTCAACACGAAACTTCCCATCATTATCGGTAATCGTTCCGTTGATGGTTTCTTCGGCAGCATTTTTTACTACAATGGTTACGTAGGGTAAGGGTTCGTTTAGGTTTGCGTCTAAAACTGTACCAGTAATACTACCATTTAATAGTGAGGCAATATTATTGACCGATGTTTGGGCTTGGATTACAATAGTCGTAAATAACAAGCATAGGGTTAGTAGTTGTTTCATAATGGCTGATCGATTTTTGATTGATGATTGCAATTTGTAATTATTATCATAGACGCTTACTTTTAGATGCTGTTACTCATTTTAACAATACTTAACAACACTTTAACATATGGGAAAAAGAACATTGGTACTTGGTGCATCATTAAAACCAAACCGTTACTCTAATTATGCGATACAAAGATTGGTAGCCAATAAATATGAAGTCATGGCTTTTGGTTTGAAATCTGGTGAGGTTTCAGGGGTGACTATTGATACTGATTTACTACAATATGAAGCAATTGATACAGTAACCCTATATCTCAACCCTGAAAGGCAAAAAGCATATTACGATTATATTATAGGTTTAAAACCGAAGCGTGTTATTTTTAATCCCGGAACTGAAAATCCGGAATTTTATGAAATATTAAAAACGAATGGTATCCCATTTGAAGAATCCTGTACGCTGGTGTTACTTTCTACGAATCAGTATTAGACCTAAAAAGGTGAGTAAGCCATTCAGTATTAGAATAAAGAAACCAAATTCAAAACCAAACCATTTTAAACTATTCATACTTATGATGTAGGACACAATAGGTGAAAGTATGGCAATTATGGGAACCCATTTGTCTTTAACCTGCCATTTAATAAACAAACCGAAAGCATATAACCCTAATAAAGGACCATAGGTGTAACCTGCAAAGACAAATAACTTGGCAATAACACTGGCATCTTTAATAATGTATTTAAAGGCAATGATTACCAAAATCAAAATTAGGGAAATAAGCACGTGAATATTCTTTCTGATGCGAACCTGCTTTTCAGCACTGTATTTCTTTTCAATATCAAGAATGTCAATACTAAATGAGGTTGTCAATGAGGTCAGTGCAGAATCTGCACTACTGTAGGCAGCAGCTATTAAACCTAGCAAGAAGAATATAAAAACACCAATGCCTAAATGATCTTTTGCAAGCACAGGAAATAAATCATCCTTGTGGGCATCAATACCATGTTGTTGGGCATAAACAGTTAGGAGAAGTCCCAAACTCAAAAAAACAAAATTGACAATAGTGAGTACAATTGTGAACCAAAACATATTCTTTTGGGCATCTTTCAGTGTTCGGCAGGTTAGGTTTTTTTGCATCATATCTTGGTCTAAACCTGTCATGACTATAGCTATAGAAGCACCGGAAATAAATTGTTTCCAAAAATAATTCCCTGATTTAAAATCGTCAAAAAAGAAGGTCTTACTCAAATCACTATCCAATACAAAACTCATAATATTACTTCCACCTAAACCTAACTCATCACTCACAAAATATATGGTAACACCAACAGCAATCAACATAAAAAGCGTTTGAAGCGTGTCTGTCCATACTATGGTTTTTATACCTGATTTAAAAGTGTATAACCAAATTAAAAGCACTGTAATGGTAACGGTTTGCCAAAACTGTATACCCAATTCATCAAAGAGAATAATTTGAAGGACGTTAGCAACTAGATACAAGCGAAAACTTGCCCCAACAACCCTAGAAATCAAGAAAAATGAAGCACCTGTTTTATAGGAGTAGTTTCCAAAGCGTGTTTCTAAATAGGTGTATATTGAAGTCAGGTTCAATTGGTAATATAGAGGAAGTAGCACCAATCCAATGACCAGATAACCTACAATATAGCCCAATACAACCTGCATGTAACTAAATTGGGAGGCTTCAATCCATCCAGGAACCGAAATAAAGGTTACGCCAGATAGCGAGGCACCAATCATACCAAAGGCAACAACATACCAAGGTGATTGCCTGTTGCCTTTAAAGAAGGCATCGTTTCCTGATTTTTTTCCAGTAAAAAAAGAGATTAATATCAGTAAGCCAAAGTAGGCTACTATTAGTAAGATAATCTGTGTTGGACTCATAAAAAATTATTGGTATGACAAAATACAAATTACGATTGTATATACAATTCTTAAATGTAAAATCGTAAATTCGCAGCAATGGAATTTTCATCAAAATTATTGGAACGGGCCGTTAATGAAATGTCCCAATTACCAGGTATTGGAAAGCGTACGGCATTGCGTTTGATCTTACACTTGTTGGGCCAACCAGAAAGTCAATCTTTGGAATTAGCTGATGCTTTAAAAACCTTGCGTTCTGAAATTAATTTCTGTAAAAAATGTCATAATATCAGTGACCATACTATTTGTGAAATTTGCTCTAATCCGCATAGAACAGAAGAAATTATCTGTGTAGTAGAAGATATCCGTGATGTGATGGCCATTGAGAATACCAGTTCGTTTAGAGGATTGTATCATGTATTGGGAGGCAAAATATCGCCTATGGATGGTATTGGGCCTAATGATTTGAATATAGAATCATTGGTTGAAAAAGTAAAAGCTGGAAATGTTAAGGAACTGATTTTCGCTTTAGGTTCAACTATGGAAGGAGATACAACCAACTTTTATATTTATAGACAAATTCAAGATTATAATGTGGTGACATCAACCATAGCCAGAGGTATTTCGGTTGGAAACGAATTGGAATATACCGACGAAATTACCCTTGGAAGAAGTATCATTAATCGCATTCCGTTTGAAGCATCCCTCAAATCTTAAGGCTTATTTTATTTGAAATTATCTGTTGTCATATTAAACTATAATGTACGCTACTTTTTAGAGTTATGCTTGAGTAGTGTAGAAGCGGCTATAGCCGATTTAGATGCCGAGATAATTGTGGTCGATAACAATTCCGAAGATGATAGTTGCCAAATGGTAAAAAAGCAGTTCCCAAATGTCAATCTTATTGAGAACAAAAGCAATGATGGTTTTTCCAAAGGAAATAATCTAGGTGTTAAACAAGCTAGGGGCGAATATATCTGCATATTAAACCCTGATACCGTTGTAGCTGAAGATACGTTTTTCACATTATTGCAGTTTGCCGATTCACAGACAGATTTAGGTATTGTAGGTTGTAGGTTGATAGATGGCACTGGGCATTTTCTGCCCGAAAGCAAGCGTAATATTCCAAGACCAGGAGTTGCACTTAAAAAGCTGTTGGGCAATCCGTATGATTATTATGCCAATCAAGTAAACGAATTTGAAACAGGCAAGGTTCCTATTTTTGTTGGTGCCTTTATGTTGCTTAAAAAAACGCTTTACAATAAAGTGGGTGGGTTTGATGAAGACTATTTTATGTATGGTGAAGATGTTGATATTTCCTACAAAATATTGGCTACTGGTTACAGTAATTTCTATAACGGAAACACCAGTATCATTCATTATAAAGGTGAAAGTACACTTAAGGATGTTAATTATGCCAAACGGTTTTATGGTGCCATGCAAATTTTCTACAAGAAGCACTTTAAAAGTAATTGGTTCTTCAATACCATAGTCTGGTTGGGCATTAAAGGCGCTTATTTGGCAAGAATCGAACCCGAAAATCCTAAAATTCGAGTTGACAGATATGTTGTTTTGTCCAATCACAACTGTGAGTTTTTAAAGACTGCTTTAAAAAAACCATTTGAGGTTGTTACCGAATTACCTGACCTAAAGGAGCATACTGAAATCATTTTTGATGCCAGGACCATAACCTATAAAGGAATCATTGAATTGATTGATAACTACAAAACGCAAAAAGGTATTTCGTTTAAAATACTATCTGCGAGCAGTACATTTATGTTGGGTAGTAACAGTTCAAAAAGTCGTGGAGAGGTCATTCGTATCAAATAATTAATTAAATAAACTGCAATCATTTCAATGATTTTTCATTAATTTTGCAGTCGTAATTTAAAAAAACACCGTTCCATTACAGATATGGCAAAATTTGAATTAAAGCTCCCAAAAATGGGGGAAAGTGTCGCAGAAGCAACCATCACCTCTTGGTTAAAAGAAGTTGGTGAAACCATTGAAGCTGACGAGGCTGTTTTAGAAATCGCAACCGATAAGGTAGATAGCGAAGTACCAAGTGAAGTAGAAGGTGTATTGGTTGAAAAACTATTTGATGTTGATGATGTGGTGCAAGTAGGGCAAACCATTGCCATAATTGAAACTGAAGGAGAAGCAAGTGCTTCAGCATCACGGCCTGAACCAGCCAAAGCAACAGCTCCTGAAACACCAGCGGTAGCGGAAGTAGAGAAAACTGTGGTTGCTGCTCAAGAAACAGCAGCGCCAATTGTATCTTCTGGAGATCGTTTTTACTCACCTTTAGTTAAAAATATTGCCAAGAAGGAAGGCATTTCGCAAAGTGAATTGGATGCTATGCCTGGAACCGGTAAAGATGGACGTGTGACTAAAAATGATATTCTAGGGTATTTAGAAAATCGTTCAGCAGCTCCAAAAACTGAAGCAGCTACTCCAGCGCCAAAATCGCAAGCTTCAGAACCAGAAAAACCAAAAACAGCACCTGTTGTGGCTTCCGGTGATGATGAGATTATTGAAATGACTCGTATGGGTAAACTTATTGCACACCACATGGTGGAGTCGGTTCAAACATCAGCACATGTGCAGAGTTTTATTGAAGCTGATGTTACCAAAATCTGGAACTGGCGTAATAAGGTCAAAAAGGAATTTGCAGCTCGCGAAGGAGAGAACCTAACCTTTACACCAATATTTATGGAAGCCGTTGCCAAGGCATTACGCGATTTTCCTATGATGAATATTTCGGTGCAAGGAGACAACATCATCAAGAAAAAACATATCAATTTGGGTATGGCTGCGGCTTTACCTGATGGTAATTTAATTGTACCTGTTATCAAAGATGCCGATCAGTTAAACTTGGTTGGTATGACCAAAAAGGTTAATGATTTAGCAGGTAGAGCTAGAGAGAACAAATTAAAACCAGACGATATTCAAGGCGGAACCTACACGGTTACTAATGTGGGAACCTTTGGTAGTATCATGGGAACACCAATTATCAATCAGCCACAAGTAGGTATTTTAGCATTAGGTGCCATTAGAAAAGTACCAGCAGTTGTAGAAACACCTGAAGGCGATTTTATAGGTATCCGTTACCGCATGTTTATGTCACATTCGTATGACCATAGAGTCGTTAATGGTGCATTGGGTGGTCAGTTTGTGAAGGCTGTAAAGGATTATTTAGAAGCTTGGGATTCTAATAGAGAAATTTAAATTCCTGCGCGGTCATTGAGGTAACTCGAAATGTAGGCAGGGAATCGAAGATTCAGCAAGGCTAATCTCATATAAAACAAAAAGCACAATTTTAGAATTGTGCTTTTTTTGTGTTAAACAATTTTTTTGAACTATAAATATGAGTCTATTTCTTCAATTAATTTAGGGTCTGAAGGTCGCTTGGCATTAGAATCAATTATTTTTCCTTCTTCATCAATTAAAATGTACCAAGGTATTCCTTGAATGGCATAATCTTCAAAAAAAGACGAGTTGTCTTCTTCTGCAAATAATTGGACTCCCTTTAGTTCTTTATCATTAATCATTTTTAACCATCGTTCTTTGGAGTCATCTTTACAAATACTAACAAAAACTATGTTTTCATCTTTGTATTTTTCCTCTACCTTTTTTAAAGCAGGAAGCTCTTGTAAACAAGGTGCGCACCAAGTAGCCCAAACATCAATATAAATAAGCTTGCCTTTAAAATCACTTAAAGTAACTTCTTTGTTAGCCAAATCATTAAATTTAAAATTAGGTGAAATAGCACCTTTCTCAATTTTTTTTAGTTTCTCATAGCTTTTTGTGATTTCAGAAAGGTAATTTTGGTTAGTAATAAAAGGTTTTATTTCATTATAGATTAAATCTAAATCTTCTACAAAAGCTAAATTGTATTTGCCTAAATTATAAAGAAGCTTTTCCTTTATCTTTGGGTTGTCTATTTTTTCATTTGCTATTTTAATATACTCGACAAAAAAATCTTGATTTTCTTTTAATTCCTTTCGTGTTTTATCGGAAATATATTTTTCTACTAAAGTTAAATATAGATAGGTTTTCAAAAGTCTATCATCTGACAAGTTGATTTTGTCATAAGGATTTGGGAAATTATTAGAAACTTGAAACTCTTTTTCTTCTGAAAAATATCTTTTACTGTTTTCAAAGCTCGCTAGAGCATATATCCGATCCATTTCAATGTTATTGGATTCAAGAAAGGTGAAGCTTTCATTAAATTCTCCAGATGATTCAAATAAGTCCATTCTTAATCTATAAATGGAATCTACAGTTTTTAAAAAGGGTTCTTCCTTATAATTTACAAATGAAGTAGAATGTGTGAATTCAAATAGTGATTCTTCCAAAAGGGCTTTTTGAGCTAAATAATTGTTTTCAGTGGCCCCTAATCCTGAATAATTAATTGATTCATCAAAAGTTTCTGTATTTAGTGTTAAGTTTAGATCAAATCCGGGTTTTAAATATATATTGGTGTTTTCCTTGCCATCATCTAATTTGTAATAACCTTCTTGGATGTTTAGTGTATCTTTGAAAATACCATTGTTCAGTAAAAAGACCTTAATAACTTTCTGTGAGTAATCAGTTATTTTAAGTGTGTCAGAATTAGGGTTTTCAATTGAGCCTGATAGTGATATGTTTTTTTGTGTTATTTCGTTTTTACATGCAGAAATGACTAATATTAAGCTGAAAAGAATGAGTGAAGTTGGTTTCATAATAGTAGATTTGTTTAAGAATAACGCAAATTAAGAATATTTATTTAAAGTATTCTGCTCCTTGTTTTGTTTATAATCTATTTATCTTTGCCAAAACTATTTTTTAATGAATCTCAACTTATCAAAACCCATCTGTTTTTTCGATTTGGAAACCACAGGTGTTAACATCACATCAGACCGTATTGTAGAAATTGCCATACTAAAAGTACATCCAGATGGCAAGGAAGAATCCAAACGCTGGTTGGTAAATCCTGAAATGCCCATACCAAAAGAAGTGACCGCTATTCATGGTATTTCGGATGCTGATGTGGCTAATGAGCCAACCTTTAAGGAATTGGCAAAGGAGATTCACAACATGATAAAAGATTCAGATTTAGGAGGGTTTAATTCCAACAGGTTTGATATTCCACTATTGGCTGAAGAAATGCTGCGTGCTGATGTAGATTTTGATATGAAAAATCGATTATCGGTAGATGTGCAAACCATTTTTCACAAAATGGAACAACGTACTTTGAGTGCCGCTTACAAGTTTTATTGCGATAAAACCTTGGAAGATGCCCATACAGCTGAAGCTGATACCAAAGCCACCTACGAAGTTCTCAAAGCTCAAGTAGCCAAATACGATGAATTGGAAAACGATTCCAAGTTTTTAGCCGAGTTCAGCTCCCGTAAAAAGTTTGCTGACTTTGCCGGGTTTATTGTTTACAACAAAAAGGGCGAAGAGTGTTTTTCGTTTGGAAAGCATAAAGGAAAGCGTGTAGAAGATGTGTTGAATGAAGAGCCAGGTTATTTTGGTTGGTTGCTCAATGCCGATTTTCCGTTATACACCAAAAAAGTGCTAACAGCCATTAAATTGCGAGCGTTTAACAATAAGCTAAACTAATCATGTCATTCCTGCGTGTCACATTGAGCTTGTCGAAATGAAGGCCGGAATCTGGATATATAAAATAATGATTTATATAACCGTCTAGCGTCTAAAGCGCAGCGGTCTATATTCTATAATCTTAAAAAAATGAAATTAATCTGCATCGGTCGTAATTACACCAAGCACATTGAGGAACTTGAGAATGAAAAACCCACTGATCCGGTGGTGTTTTTAAAGCCTGACACGGCTATTCTCTTGAAAAAGCAACCGTTTTTCATTCCCGATTTTTCCGATGATGTACATCATGAGGTTGAGGTCTTGGTGAAAATAAACAGAGTTGGTAAGTACATTGACAAAAAGTTTGCACACAAATACTATAATGAAATTGGTTTGGGTATTGATTTTACAGCACGCGATCTGCAAGCTAAACTAAAAGAAAAAGGACTGCCTTGGGAAAAGGCAAAAGCTTTTGATGGAGCGGCTGTAATTGGGGAATGGTTACCTAAAGAACAGTTTTCAGATTTAAACAACCTGAATTTTTCACTACAAAAAAATGATGAGGTCGTCCAACAAGGAAGCACCAGTCATATGCTCTGGAAAATAGACGAATTAATAGAATATGTCTCTAAATATTTTACTTTAAAGATTGGAGATATTATATTTACCGGAACACCTGCTGGAGTTGGCAAGGTAGTTGCAAATGATAAATTAAAAGGATTTTTAGAAGACAAAGAACTGTTTTCAATAACAATAAAATAAATGGAACAACATTACAAATTATTCAGAGTACGTGAAATGGCAGACAATGACGAAGATTTTGTGGCGGCCTTGGCAGCTGCATTTTTGGAAGAAGTGCCCGAAGATTTAGAACGTTTAAAAGTGGCTGTTGCCAATACCGATTACTATTCGGCATATCAGGCAGCACACAAAATGAAACCAACCGTAGATCTGTTTGAATTAGGTGTTCTTCAGGACCTTATTGAGGTTCAAGATTGGGGGAAGTTTGAGAAGACAGATATGGACCCAACAGAAAAACTACAAATTGTTACTGTGGCTGTCGAAAATGCCATTGATGAGATAAAAGCAGACTTCGGATTATAATGCAGGCTGAAATCATAACCATTGGAGATGAAATTCTAATTGGTCAGATTGTCGATACTAATTCGGCCTTTATTAGCAAAGAATTAAACAAAATAGGTGTTTCGGTGTACCAAATTACATCGGTGCAAGATGATAAGGAACACATTTTAAAATCACTTCGCGAAGCCGAAGAAAATGCTGATATCATCATTATTACTGGAGGATTAGGTCCAACAAAAGATGATATTACTAAGCGAACCCTCGCTGAATATTTTGATGATACTTTAGTGCAGAGTGATGCGGCTTTAAAGAATATTGAGCATCTGTGGGAAGTCTATATTAAAAAGCCGCTGGCGCAAGTCAATATCGATCAGGCTCTCGTACCATCCAAGTCTACCGTTTTGATGAATAAGTATGGTAGCGCTCCAGGTATGTGGCTTGAAAAAACTGGAAAAGTATTTATTTCATTACCCGGTGTTCCTTTCGAAATGAAAGCACTCATAGAAGATGAAGTTATTCCTAGACTTAGGAAGACCCATCAGTTTCCTTACATCAAGCATACCACTTTATTAACCTATGGCCTTGGTGAAAGTTCCTTGGCAGCAAGAATTGAAGAATGGGAAGATAATTTGCCTAGTTTTATGAAATTGGCTTATTTGCCAGGTTTGGGACGAGTGAGATTACGATTGTCTGCTAAAGATATGGATAAAGAATTGGTTGAAACCGAAATGCAAAGACAAATTGATGCTTTGTTGCCGCAGATTGAAGACATTTTTGCAGGCTATGAAACGGATGATTCCATTGAAGCATTAATTGGCAAGCAGTTAACTCATTTAGGAAAAACAGTAGCTACTGCTGAAAGTTGTACAGGAGGAAAAATTGCTGAAAGTTTTACGGCTATTCCAGGTGCTTCCAAATATTTTAAAGGTAGTGTGGTAAGTTATGCCACGGAAGCTAAAATGGATGTGTTAGGTATTTCAAAACAATTGATTGAGGATCAGTCGGTGGTGTCTCAACAAGTAGCTGAAGCCATGGCAAAGAGCGCCTTGAAATTGTTCAATACCGATTATGCCATAGCTACCACCGGAAATGCTGGACCTGATAAAGGCGATTCCGATGCTGAAGTCGGCACTGTTTTTATAGCCATAGCTACCAAAGATCAGGTTTATACAGAAGAATTTAATTTTGGAAACCACCGCATAAAAGTGATTGGAAAGGCTGTAAACAAAGCTTTTGAAATGCTACAAAAAGAAATTTTAAAAAAGTAGTTATTTTAGTTTGTTGATATTCCAAAGATTTACTAAATTTGCACCCTGTTTTGAAATAATAGATTGATCAAAGCACATTAACATACTTAAAGTTAGAAAAATGTCAAGAGTTTGTGAACTTACAGGAAAGAAGGCAATGGTTGGAAACAACGTGTCTCATGCAATGAATAAAACGAAGCGTAAATTCAATGCGAATTTGGTTAAGAAACGTTTTTATATTCCTGAAGAGGATAAGTGGGTTACATTAAAAGTGGCTGCTTCAACATTAAAAACTATTAACAAAATAGGTATTTCTGCTGCTTTAAAACAAGCTAGAGCAAACGGATATATTAAGTAATAGCTAAAAGTTAAGAAAAATGGCAAAGAAAGGTAACAGAATACAGGTAATATTAGAGTGTACAGAGCACAAGGAGTCTGGTATGCCAGGAACTTCAAGATATATTACAACAAAAAATAAGAAGAACACACCAGATAGAATGGAGATTAAAAAATTTAATCCTATTCTTAAGAGAATGACTGTTCATAAAGAGATTAAGTAATCATAGAGATTTTCACCTAGTGAAAATGTCCTAAAACATTTAGACATGGCAAAGAAATCAGTAGCATCGTTACAAACAGGATCAAAGCGTTTAACAAAAGCTATCAAAATGGTAAAATCTCCTAAAACAGGTTCTTACACATTTGTTGAGTCTGTTATGGCTCCTGAATTGGTTAACGATTGGTTAAGTAAGCAATAATAAGCCTTTACTTAAGTAAAAATATTCAAGCTGCTTTCGGTTTATCGGAAGCAGCTTTTGTTTTATATTTACGTGCGAATGACAAATGGGCAGATTTTAAATTAAGGCAAAGCATTTGCTAGGATCTATTTAGTTATTAATAGTACTATGAGTTTTTTTAAAAAAATATTTTCTTCCGAAAAAAAGGAAACCCTCGATAAAGGGCTTGAAAAATCAAATACATCATTCTTTAATAAGTTAAGTAAGGCTGTTGCTGGTAAATCTAAAGTTGATGATGAGGTTTTGGATAACCTCGAAGAAGTTTTGGTTACCAGTGATGTTGGTGTGAATACAACCTTAAAAGTTATTGAGCGTATAGAAGCGCGTGTTGCCAAGGATAAATACTTGGGTACCGATGAACTTAACAAAATCCTTCGGGAAGAAATCGCTGGATTGTTGAGCGAAACCAATTCAGGTGAGGAAACAGAATATACTATTCCAGCAGATAAAAAACCTTATGTATTGATGGTTGTTGGTGTCAATGGTGTTGGTAAAACAACTACCATTGGAAAACTGGCTTATCAATTCAAGAAAAAAGGATTAAAAGTAGTTTTAGGAGCTGCTGATACGTTTAGAGCTGCTGCCATTGATCAATTGCAGGTTTGGGCCGATCGTGTAGATGTTCCTATGATTAAACAAAAAATGGGTAGTGATCCCGCTTCAGTAGCCTTTGATGCACTACAGTCAGGTGTTAATCAAGATGCTGATGTTATCATCATTGATACGGCTGGTCGTTTGCACAATAAAGTCAACCTTATGAACGAGCTTACCAAAGTTAAGCGCGTTATGCAAAAAGTAGTTGGTGACGCACCTCACGATGTATTATTGGTTTTAGATGGTTCTACAGGACAGAATGCCTTTGAACAAGCCAAACAATTTACAGCTGCTACCGAAGTAACCTCATTAGCTGTTACCAAATTGGACGGAACTGCAAAAGGTGGGGTAGTTATTGGAATATCGGACCAGTTTCAAATTCCAGTAAAATATATTGGAGTAGGTGAAGGGATTGAGGATTTACAAGTCTTCAATAAGTATGAATTTGTAGACTCTTTCTTCAAATAAAAGTATTCAAAAAGGGATATAAAAAAAGAGGCTAAATTTTAAAATTTAGCCTCTTTTGTTTTTTTTATAGTTTGGTTAAACTGAATGAGGATGTATAAGGACCACCACAAGAAGCATTGGCATCTTCTATGTAAGTCACAAGAATATAATCATCATTACATGGGTCATAGCTAGAATTACCGCTACCAGCGCTAGTGAAAATTAAATTTGAAGCGCCGCTATTACAAGATAAAGTTGTGTTAACATTAGACATATCTACAGTCATGTCCATATTAAAATCTAAAGTAATCTCATGAGAGGAAAAAATAAATGCAGGTAATATATTGGCATTAAAAATTCTCTTATTAGGATCTGTTGGATGTGCAGACAATGTAACAGTTCCCGTCTCAAAATTCTCTGTACTATTGCTAGGTCCCACTGTGGCCGTGACATCTTGGATTGCATAATTACCAACAAAATAACCAGATAATGCATCAGAGGTTAATGGATCAGTAGTTACTACAATAGCATTTGTATAATTACTATATCCTTGTGAACCACAATTGGCTCTCACATAGACTTCATATGTTGTATTAGGAGATATATCTGTATTGATATAATAATCTGTATTCGAAGTGCTAATTACTGTTCCTGTTCCAAGAGTAAAGCCAGATTCTCCAAACTCAATTTCCCAAGCTGATTCATTCTCTCCATACCAATCAACACCAAATCCACAAGTATCTACTGTGTACAAGTTTAAATTGCTTGGCGTTGTACAAACACCTTCTGTTGTAAAAGAAATAGGCCCAACATTATCTCCAAATACATTGCTGCCACATTTTGATTTAATATAGACATCATAGGAAGTAGAAGGGTTTAAATTGTTAAAATCAAAATAATTTGATGAGGTATTGTAAGTTGTGCCAGTGCCAGGAGCAAAACCTTGTGAGCCAATTTCCACGACCCAAGAGCTTGGAATAGTTTCTCCCGAAACTTCTGTAACCCAGCCAATTCCAGCAGAATTTTCTGAAACAAGATATACATCAATACTTATGGCTCTTTCGCAAATTACTGAATTTTCAGGCGGATTGTCATTATTGGAATCGTCACCAGAACAGTTGAAAATTAAAATTGAAATAAAAAGGATTAATAGCTTCTTCATAAAATATTGTTAGGGTTAATTAATTCGATAAATATATGCAAATCGCATATAAACCAAACAGAAACTATTAAATAATATTTAAAAGGTTGAACCCAAACAAATTAGGATTTGTTGTATTGAATTTTCCTGATACTTAATTTCATTCAATCACAGCATTTATATACTCCCAAAGGTCATTATCGAAAGTAGAGAGTGCAAAATTTTCATCATCGGCAGCTTCTCCCATTCTGATAACCACTAAATTTTTACTGGGCACCACATAAATTTTTTGGTCATTTTTACCCAAGGCAGCAAACATATCACTTGGCGCATTAGGAATCATTTCACCAGGGAATTCAAATTGAGATTGTGGTAGATGAAAACTGGACTTACCATTCAACCACCATAAGTAACCATAGGCTTCATTGATGTTTTGTGAAGTGTTTGTAGCTTCATTTAAAAAAGCTTCAGGAATAATTTGGGTTTCTTCCCATTTACCATTGGCAAAAATGAGCAACCCAAAACGTGCCATGCTACGTGTGTTACTCCAATAAACACTTAAATCGTTTAGTGGAATCCAATTTCCCGACATACCAATGACATCTCTTAAGTTTACATTGAAATAGTTTGCCCAAGTTTGACCACTAGCTTGCGAAATAACAACTTGCATTTTTACATAAACATTATGGTAAGCCCAACGTGTTCCTGCATCAGCAACATATTGAAGATTTTCAGGAGAAACATCATCGCCTAAACTATCATCCAATCCTGAATCCATGGACAACAAATTTTTACAGGTAATCAAGTTTTCTTTTTCTAAAGGAGCACTAGTCCATGCGGTTCCGAGGTAGTCAGAAACTTTATTGTTGATGTTAAGAATGTCATTATCTTGAGCAATACCAGCCATGGCAGATGTCAATGTTTTTCCTGCGCTTGCCCAATACCAAGGTGAGGAATCTGAATGACCGTTCATATACCATTCCACAGCTATTTTACCATTGTGAAGCATTATAAAACTTTTGGTGTTTTTGTCTTCCAAAAAACTCATCAGATTTGAAAGTTCTTGGTCGTTCCAACTTAATTCACTTGGAGCAATCGTTTCCCAACTGTTGGAATCTACAGGAGGAAAATATACAGTTGAATTATCTGGCGTATTTGGAATATTGGGTTCTGAATCACTGGAAGAACAGGATGTCAACAATGATAAGCTAAAACATGCTAAAAGGATGGTTTTCATGGACAGATGTTTTATTTATGACTGATAAAGATATAAAAGGTTTAAATTAGGTTGTATCTTTGCTGCCTGAAATTTAGTTATGAGAACAAAGTCGCTTAAAAAGAATAAGATTAATGTGGTTACATTGGGCTGTAGTAAAAATGTTTATGACAGCGAAGTGTTAATGGGGCAATTAAAAGCCAATGGGAAGGACGTAGCTCATGAAGAAGAAGGCAATGTAGTGGTCATCAATACCTGCGGTTTTATTAATAATGCGAAGGAAGAAAGCGTGAATACTATTTTGGAATTCATGCAAAAGAAAGAAGCAGGCGAAGTTGATAAGGTTTTTGTAACAGGTTGCTTAAGTGAACGCTACAAACCCGATTTACAAAAGGAAATTCCTGATGTGGATGCCTATTTTGGAACAACCGAATTACCACATTTATTGAAAGCTTTGGGAGCTGATTACAAGCATGAGTTAATAGGCGAACGTTTAACTACCACACCTAAAAATTATGCCTATTTAAAAATAGCCGAGGGCTGTGACAGACCCTGTAGCTTTTGTGCTATTCCCTTAATGCGTGGTAAACATAAAAGTACACCTATTGAGGAACTGGTAACCGAAGCTGAAAAGTTGGCTGCCAATGGTGTAAAGGAATTGATTCTGATTGCGCAGGATTTAACCTATTACGGACTCGATTTATACAAAAAACGTAATCTAGCTGAACTGTTGGAAGCTTTAGTAAAAGTTGATGGCATTGAGTGGATTCGTTTGCATTATGCCTTTCCAACAGGATTTCCACTGGATGTGCTGGATGTGATGAACCGAGAGCCTAAAATCTGTAATTATTTGGACATTCCGTTGCAGCATATTTCAGATGATATTTTAAAAAGTATGCGTCGTGGGACGACTAAAGAGAAGACTACCAAACTCATCAAACAGTTCCGACAAGCTGTTCCAGAAATGACCATTCGTACTACATTGATTGTAGGTTATCCCGGTGAGACTGAAGAAAACTTCCAAGAACTGAAACAATGGGTGCAAGATATGCGTTTTGAACGTTTAGGTTGCTTTACCTATAGCCATGAGGAAAACACCCATGCTTATAATTTAGAAGATGACGTACCAGAAGACGTGAAGCAAGAGCGTGCCAATGAAATTATGGAAATCCAATCACAGATTTCTTGGGAACTCAACCAAGCTAAAATAGGTCAAGAATTTAAAGTGGTTATAGATAGAAAGGAAGGCAATTATTTTGTAG
Organism: Bacteroidia bacterium; assembly: GCA_030425285.1. Taxonomy (GTDB): domain Bacteria; phylum Bacteroidota; class Bacteroidia; order Flavobacteriales; family Flavobacteriaceae; genus Hanstruepera. The sequence goes on along the minus strand of JAUIAY010000010.1, from coordinate 20,267 downwards.
GACGTACAGAATACGATTCACCAGACGTAGATAATGAGGTGTTGATAGATGCTTCTAAAACCTATTTAAAAACAGGGGAGTACACACAAGTAAAAATTACGGATGCCGCAGACTTTGATCTTTATGGCGAAGTGGTGAGCTAGGAAACTTCGTTGTCCTGTTCGTTCAAGGCATATTGCGTAAAAATCAGCAAGGATTTTGAGAAGTAATATACTTTATATGTTGTTGCGTTGATGTTATAATATTAATTATCATAAGAATCTATTTCCTTGATCACGTTATTGCCTACTTCATCAAGTTGAACATATAAATCAATCATCCAGTCAAACTGAAAAGCTGCTAAATTTATGACGTTTCTATATGATGCAGATGATGTATACTCTTTGAAATCTTCAAAATATTCTGATTGTGGCGTAGCTCTTATGCTTAACGAATCTGGAGGTAAGAATGCTGTTGCAAGAACTAACGATTTATCAAATTGAGTGGAAATATAATTTTCTTGACCTTTTAGGAAACCATTATAACTTTTTTCGTTTTGCGAAATATCATCAACTAATCTATGATAGCGAATTAAAAGAGAATCTAAATCTGTATTGTTTATTTTTCCGAAGTAATTAGAATTTTTTAAAGCTTCATAGCCACCTGTATTAGGTTTGAAATAAAAATCCATAAAGGCAGTTCCGCAAGACATAAGTAGTAATAAGTTTTCTTCATCCTTTTTATCCAGAATTACCGTTCGAGCTTTCTTACAAAGATTTCCAATGTTTTTTCGATACTTAATTAAGGAGTCTAACATTCTCAAATCTTCTTGAGTATGTGATTTGATCTTGCCCATGTATTCCCTCAAAGCCTTATCATCTTTCTTTACCTGATTCCAATTGTTTATCTGAAGAGCAATCAAAATTCCTATAACTACCAATAAAATCTCACCAATGGCATATTTTAAATACTTACCGGTTTGGCCTTTTGATAGTAAGTCGTATCTGATTTTTCTAAAAATTTTTATCATTTATTAGTGTTTGATTATAATGCAGAAAAAATTTAAGATTGCGACTCGTCCTTTTCCAGCTGCTTATTAATTTTTTTAATCGCGTTTTCAATGGATTTTTCAGGCTCAATAATATTGTATTGTCCCCAAAATTCCGGATCCGAAAAACCAGAAGCTTCATCAATGAGTATGGTTGTTGGTTTTAATATCAAATCCTTATTGCCTGGTTTTGTAAATTTTTCTTTGGCAATCTCCCAATCGGTAACTGCTATTTCGCTGTTTAGGGTATAATAGCTGTTAAATAGTCGGCCTTTCCAATTTACCTTGAAAGACAATAGGATATTACTGTAACTAAAATACCACTTACCATTACTGTTGCGATAATTCACTCTATAATTAGCTTCGGTAGGATACACATGAACCCTATTGGGTTTTTTACGTATAAAAAGTTCGCTGGCCAAAACCCTGTTTTCAACATTTAGACTGTAAATGGCACTAGTGAGTGCCAAACTTTCAGAATCAATAAATAATTTGCCATAATAAAGTGGAATCTTCAATTCGGGTTTTTGTTTAAAGTTAACCACATAAACTAATTGATCATTGATAAAAGTTGATGTGTCAAAAGTGAAATTGTATTGTGATAGATTGTCTTCCGAAAAAATATACTGCGGATACTTAACGATATCAGCAAAAAGATTACTAAAAGGACCTCCTTGCAATTTTAAGGCTAAAGTGTCCAGTTTCGAATAATTGGTATTTTTCCTGACCTTGACAATGGTTACAGCATCACGTCTTTTGTTGGTATAAGGTTCTTTGTGTATTTTAACCACAGCCTCTGAAAGTGACGCGTTGGTACGGCGTTTTTTTATGGTTTCCCGATAAAAAGCTGTCATAGTTGATGGATTTGAAAAATAATTGTCAGCGCTTTTTCCTAACATGAGCTTGACCAATGTCTCTGCATCTTTGGGTCTGGAAATTTGTATTTCATCCAATTGTGTAAATGTAGGTTTGAGAGAAACATCACTATTGTTGCGAAGTTGCGCAACTGAAATACTACTGTCTGCATATCCTAAGTATTGGATATTGACTAAAGCATTTAAATGGTCTTTAGGAACTTTTAATGAATATTCGCCTTCAGTATTGGTAATGGTGGCAATATTGGTGTCGGCTACAATAATATCGGCAAATACCAAAGGGTCGTTGTTCGAAGCGTCAACTACAGACCCTTTGATTTCTATAAAATTAATTTGTTCTTGTGCTATAGATGTGACAATAGGCAAAGCCAATAGCAGTAAAAAAAAATAATTTTTTATGTTTTGAAGCAGACACATGGTTTAAACTATTAATTCCAAACGTGGTTTAAAAGCCAATCAGAAGCATTTTCCAAATATGAAACGTATTCACATGGCTCATTATGAGTCAGTCCAGGTGCTACATCCAAGGTAATATCGCTACCTGCTCCATTGGTTTCCATAATCCAATTTTCAATGTCCTCCAGTGGAAACAGTTCATCGTTTTCACCATGAACCACATACATAGGTATAGGCATGACTCTTGGCGTGCCATTTTGATTGTAGGAAGCATAGGTGCTTGCCATAGGAATAGCGGCAGAAAACACATTAGGTCGAGATTCACCTAAATACCAGCTGCCGTTTCCACCGTCGCTATAGCCATTAATAACAACTTTGTCGGGATCAACCGGTAAAAACTCAATGGCCAAATCTACTAAAGATAGCACTTGTTCAACATTGTAGGAGTGAAACCAAGCCAACTGATCGGCATTTGGGCTAATAATTATAGGGTCAAGCAAAGCAAAACCAGGTTCGGCATAACAATCGGTGTTTTTATGCGCATTAGGGTTGCTTATTAAAACACCACCATGTAGCGTTACAATCAAGGGGCGATTATTATTTGTGAAATCAACATCTGGCATGATAACTCTAAAATTCCACATAAAATTGAAATGATTGAGCAATGCAATATCGTTGTTTCCGGTATTGAATTCTATTTCGCTGAAATCCTGACGGACATCATCGTAAGTGCGTTGAGGTACAATCGGATCTCCACTGTCATCCGAATTACTACAATTAAATAACAAGAACGTGCAGAAAAACACTGCGACTAGTTTAAAATTTTTCATAATAATGGTTTTTCTTTTTGATTAAGCATTTTTTATAATATATAAATTTAGTAATAATATGAATAAGAATAGTGCTATAATGAGTAAACTCAACTTTATAGATATTAAAGTATGTCTTTTGGTTAGTGAATGACTTGTTTTTGCTTTAAGAGTCAGTCGTGTTAAAAAAAAGCTAAAAACGGAATATCTGTCCCAAATATGTAAAAGATGGTATCTTTACATAAATTTTAAGCGACAATATGCCTTCAGATTGTATTCCGTTTAGGGAAACCGGTTATTTTTCTCATCTAATTAGTGACTATTTAGAGGAATCATCTCAATTACAGCCGTTTTACAATAGATTTCCAAATATTGAAAATTTCAAAGATCAAATTCTGGAAAAGCAATCAGCGTTTAGTGAATCATCGAGAAAAGTTCTGGTAGCATCGCTTAAAAGGCAGTATCAGAGTATAAATATTTCAAAAGGACCCTCTGAAAATATTGAGGCACTTTCGGATATTAAAACATTCACAGTCACTACAGGACATCAGCTTAATTTATTTACCGGACCGCTTTATTTCTTTTATAAAATTGTATCCACCATAAATCTGTGCAAGGAATTAAAAAAACAGTATCCAGAATACAATTTTGTGCCAATCTATTGGATGGCAACTGAAGATCACGATTTTGAAGAAATAAATTTTTTCAATTATCAGAGTAAAAAGGTTCAGTGGAGCAGAAAGGCTTCAGGAGCAGTTGGCGATTTGGATTTAAGTGGCTTGGAAGAAGTGCATAAAGCCTTTTCGGGTGAACTTGGATTGGGGAAAAATGCTGATATATTAAAAAACCTGTTTAAGGAATCCTATTTGAATCACAAAACCTTAACTGAAGCTACAAGGTATTTGGTCAATGAGCTTTTTTCTAAATACGGCTTGGTGATTCTAGATGGTCATGACGCAAGCTTAAAGCAGTTGTTTATACCTTTTATCAAGGAAGAAATGATAAACAACGTTTCCTTTAAAAATGTAACAGAAACAAATGAGAAGCTAAATACTCTAGATACCAATTATAAAATTCAGGTCAATCCAAGGGAAATCAATCTATTTTATTTGAAAGAAAATCTTAGGGAGCGTATTGTGGAAACTGACGGAATATACCGTGTTTTGGAAACTGACATCACTTGGAACAAAACCGAATTGTTGGCTGAAGTTGAAAAACATCCTGAACGGTTTAGTCCGAATGTGATTACTAGACCACTATATCAAGAAGTAGTACTTCCTAACCTGTGCTATATAGGTGGTGGTGGTGAATTGGCCTATTGGTTTCAGTTAAAATCCAATTTTGAATCCCAAAATATACCTTTTCCTGTTTTGTTGTTGCGCAATTCGGTTTTACTGATAACCAACAAACAGAATAAAAAGTTAGAGAAGTTAGATGTCTCTATCAATGATTTGTTTTTGAAGCAAGATGATTTGATTTCAAAATTGACCAAACAGCTATCGCAAATTGATATTGATTTCTCTAACCAAAAGCAACATTTGGAGAAGCAATTTCAGGACTTGTATCACTTGGCCGAAAAAACCGATAAATCTTTTATTGGAGCAGTTGCTGCACAAGAGCGCAAGCAAATTAAAGGCTTGGAGCATTTGGAGAAGCGCCTTCTGAAAGCCCAAAAGCGAAAGTTTCAAGACCACATAGAGCGCGTTGTCGAAGTACAAAATGAACTGTTTCCTAATCAGAGTCTGCAGGAACGTTATGCCAATTTTTCCAATTTTTATTTAGAGTTTGGAGACCAATTAATTCAAGAGTTAGTATTAAATTTGCAACCTCTAAAGGGCGAATTTACAATACTAAATTTAGACTAATCCATGCATAAAATAGATATTGAGCTTATTGAAATGACATTAGACGTCATGAAGTACGCTATTGGTAGAATATCCGCAACCGAACATCCTATTGGCAAACCCAAGAAAGCTGAAGAATTAAAAGCTCTTGTTGGCGATACAGTTACCGAAAAAGGAATAGGAGGAGAATATGCCTTCAACCTTTGGAAGGAACATTTGTCCAAAGCGAATGTCCCAGTTGACCATCCTCGAAATTTAGCCTTTGTACCGGCTTCACCAACGCGAGCTGCCGTGATGTTTGATTTGGTGACTTCGGCTTCAAGCATACATGGAGCTTATTGGATGGAGGGAGCAGGTGGAATTTTTTGTGAAAATGAAGCCATGCAATGGATTGTGTCACTCACAGGTTTGCCCGAAGGAGCTTTTGGAGTATTCACGAGTGGTGGAACAGCTGCAAATCTTTCTGCAATTGTAACCGCAAGGGAATATTGGCGAAGAGACGATACTTATAAACGAGAAAAAGGATTAATAATTACATCTATTGGTGCGCACTCATCTATTAAAGCCATGGCAAAGGTTGCCGATGTCGATATCCTTTTGGTTGAAACAGAAGAAAAACTGACGGGTAAAGCGCTTCAGGAAACTATAGAAAATTTAACATTCCATCAACGGAAACGCTTATTTGCCGTTGTGGCAACAGGAGGTACTACCAATGCTGGAATTATTGACGATTTAGATGGAATCGCTGAAGTATGCGAAGCTGAACGTTTATGGTTTCATGTGGATGCGGCTTATGGAGGAGGTGCTTTGGCAGCCGATTCGGTGAGGCCATTGTTCAAAGGGATTGAAAAAGCCGATAGTATCACCATAGACCCACACAAGTGGATGTTCTCTCCTTATGATTGCGGAGCAGTCATTTACAAAGAGCCTGAATTGGCGAAAGAAGCTCATTCCCAACAGGGTTCGTATCTAGATATTTTTAAAGATGAAGGTGCTCATGGGTTTAACCCAACGGATTACCAAATACAGCTCACGCGTCGTGTACGCGGATTGCCTTTATGGTTTTCTTTGGCAACTCATGGAACTGACCGTTATAAAGAGTCCGTTGAGCGTGGCATTGAATTAGCACAGATTGCAGGAAAAATGATCGAGGCACATCCTGATTTAGAGTTGGTAAGGGAACCTAGTTTGTCTTGTGTATTATACAGAAGAAAAGGCTGGCAACCCGAAGATTATACACATTGGACTTATGAAAATCATAAAAAGGGATTTGCTTTGGTAACACCTACCAAATGGAAAAACGGCAATACATTTGAAACGGTATCTAGATTTTGCTTTATTAATCCGGATACAACAGAAAAGGATATTCAAATGATTTTGGATTCCATGGTGTAATTTTTTAATTATATAAAAGCATTTTTAGTATTAAATATTACTTTTGCACATGCAACACAACAACGTACTTATTTTAGATTTCGGTTCGCAATACACACAGCTTATTGCCCGACGCGTAAGGGAATTAAATATCTACTGTGAAATTCATCCTTACAACAAGATTCCAAGAAACATTGATGATTACAAAGCCGTAATTCTTTCAGGAAGCCCTAATTCCGTGAGAGGAGAAGATGTACTACATCCCGACTTAAAAGACATCAGAGGAAAGAAACCGCTATTGGCTGTTTGTTATGGAGCCCAATATTTAGCTCATTTTTCAGGAGGAGAAGTAGCGCCTTCAAATACTAGAGAATACGGAAGGGCGAATTTGTCTTTTGTCAAGGAAAAAGAAGAATTCTTCCATAATATTTATGAAGGTAGTCAGGTTTGGATGAGCCATAGTGATACCATCAAGAAATTACCTGAAAATGGTGTATTGTTAGCTAGTACACATGATGTGGGAAATGCAGCTTATAAAATTGAAGGTGAAATAACCTATGCTATTCAATTTCACCCAGAAGTATATCACTCAACAGATGGTAAGCAGCTTTTAGAAAACTTCTTGGTGCATATTGCAGGTGTCAATCAAGATTGGACACCACAATCGTTTGTAGAAGAAACGGTTGATGAGTTAAAAGAAAAGTTGGGAGATGATAAAGTTGTTTTAGGACTTTCTGGAGGTGTGGATTCGTCTGTAGCGGCTATGTTATTACACAAAGCTATTGGAGAGAACCTGTATTGTATTTTTGTTAATAATGGTCTTTTACGCAAAAACGAATTCCATGATGTACTAGAACAATACAAGGGTATGGGATTGAATGTAAAAGGTGTTGATGCTTCGGCACGCTTTTTGGATGCATTAGCTGGATTGAGTGACCCAGAGCAAAAAAGAAAAGCTATAGGTCGCGTGTTCATTGAGGTATTTGATGATGAAGCCCACGAGATTTCAGATGTAAAATGGTTGGCACAAGGTACAATCTATCCAGATGTCATCGAAAGTGTTTCGGCAACAGGTGGACCAAGTGCTACAATAAAGAGTCATCATAATGTGGGTGGATTGCCAGACTTTATGAAACTTAAAGTAGTAGAGCCATTGAAAGCGCTGTTCAAGGATGAGGTTCGTAGAGTAGGAGCTTCCATGGGTATGGACAAAGCCCTTTTAGGTCGTCACCCGTTTCCAGGGCCAGGATTGGCCATTAGAATTTTAGGTGATATTACTGCCGAAAAAGTTCGTATATTACAAGAAGTTGATGCAGTGTTCATTGGAAACCTAAAAAAGTACAATTTGTACGATAGCGTTTGGCAGGCAGGAGCAATCTTGTTACCTGTAAATAGTGTTGGTGTTATGGGGGATGAGCGTACTTATGAAAAATGTGTGGCTTTAAGAGCTGTTGAAAGTACTGATGGTATGACAGCCGATTGGGTAAATTTACCTTATGAGTTTTTACAAAAAACATCCAATGAAATAATAAATAAAGTAAAAGGCGTTAATAGGGTTGTGTACGACATTAGTTCCAAACCACCGGCTACAATTGAATGGGAATAATCCAATCCTTTGTAATCGACGTATATTAATAAAATAAATACATGAAACAGTTTTTTTATCTCCTAGCTTTTATTATTACAATAGGTTGTGCTACTGCAAATGCACAAAACTATAAAACACATAAAGTAAAAGCTGGTGAGACTATCGAAGAAATTGCTAAACTTTACAATGTCACACCATTTGATATTTACAGTCTAAATCCTGATGCAAAAAAGGGGCTGAAACGAAATGCCGTTCTTATCATTCCTAAATCTAAAATTAGTACATCTACTCCACAAGCTACTGTAACCAAAGAATTAACAGGGTTTAAGGAATACAAGGTTAAAAGAAAGGAAACGCTATATAGTATCTCCAAAAAGTTTGATCTAGAACAAGAAGACATTAAAAAACATAATACGTTTTTGTATGCCAATAATCTACGTAAAGGAGATCGCTTAAAAATCCCAGTTTATAAACGCGTGCTGGAAGTTATCGAACCTGAGCCTACAACCCAGCAATATACTGTGTTGCCTAAAGAAGGTAAGTGGCGTATTGCATATAAATATGACATAACGGTAAATGAATTGGAAGCACTTAATCCTGGTATGGCCGAAGTGCTTAATCCAGGCGATAAAATCAATGTACCCAATATTAAGCAAACCGAACAAAAAGAGGTTGATAATAAATATTCCTATTACGAGGTATTACCAAAAGAAGGTTTTTACAGATTGAAATTAAAGTTAGGTTTAGAGCAAGAGGAATTGGAAGCCCTAAACCCAGAACTTAAAGAAAGTGGCCTTAAGGTTGGTATGGTTTTAAAGATTCCGTATTCTGAAAATATGGAAGCGGCTTCGCAAGGTTTGCAAGAAGTTAATTTGGGCAACACTATCAACACTCGAGACACCAAGCGCATTGCTATTATGTTGCCATTTAAACTGAATAAAGTTGATGTCGATTCGGTTAATGATACTAAAGCTCAAATGCGAAAAGATCCTTTCTTAAAAATGTCCATGGATTTTTATTCAGGAGCTATAATCGCTTTAGATTCCTTGGAAAGAATGGGAGCATCCTTAAGGGTTGATGTTTATGATACCAAAAACCTGGCAAGTGAAGTTTCCGATATTTTAAGAGATAATGATTTTGAGGAGGTTTCAGCTGTCATCGGACCATTCATGCCCAACAATGTCCAAAAAGTAGCCTCTGAACTTAAAAGGTACAATGTTCCAATAGTGTCACCAATAACAAAAAATGTGACATTGACTGAAAATGTCTTTCAATCCCGACCATCTGAAGATTTACTCTATGATAGAATTGTAACAGCGGTAAAGCAAGACCAGACTATTGGTCAAATTATTATCATTGCCGATAATGACCATACCAAAGTGAGTGATAATCTAAAAAGGGAATTTCCTGCAGCACCACAAGTATATTCTCGAAAGAATAAAGAGGGAGAAGAGGCTTATTTCATATTGAATGACGATATTTTACCCAAATTAAAGCCTGGTAAAAACGTTATCTTTTTAGAAACCTTAAACCCTGGTTTGGTGTCCAATGTATCTAGTAAATTGAATGCTTTTAATACTAAAGAAAATCAAATTGTTCTGGTTACTACCAATATGAATAGTGCCTTTGAAGATGATGAGGTATCAAATTATCATTTATCCAATCTACAATTTCAGTTTGCGACTATTGCTAAAACATACAATGAAGATAATGCCAATAGTTTCGCTAAAAACTACGTAAACCGATTTGGAGTCACTCCAAACAAAGTAGCTGTTCGAGGGTTTGATATTACTATGGATGTTATTTTAAGAGTTTTAAATTATGAAGATCTTTATGAATCTGTTAATGCTGCTCCTTTAACTGCTTACGTAGAAAACAAATTTGCCTACAAAAAGAAATTTATGGGAGGTTATTATAACAGTTCGGTTTACTTGGTTAAATATCAGGATCTAAAAATTGTTGAAATAGAAGAAACTCCAGAACCCCAAGAATAAAAACGTATAATAATAAGCACAGTTCTTTCGTTGTTTTATTATACGGATCAATCTGGTAATAATGTATAAATCCTTATTTTGTTTATTGGCGTTTTTAACGTTGCAAACAACCGAACCCGAAATGGCTTGGTCACCAAATTATAAGCTACAGTGGTCTGATTTTAAAGGGCAGCCCAATGCTAGTTCTGATGCTGCAGCCACTACAGCTTCTGGTATTACTTTTGGATATAGAATGAGTGAAACTGATGGACAGGTTGAGAGCTTCAAAGCAGATGTAACAGCCCATTTTTATCCTAATAAATCTTGGTTTAAACCAGAAGAGGTAAGTGCACATATTTTGGAACATGAACAGTTACATTTTGATATAACAGAACTCCATGCACGTAAGTTAAGACGACAAATAAACCAATTGAAAGTTTCTAATTCTGTCAATAAGCAATTGGAAAGCAATCATAAACAAATACTACAGGAATTAGGGGCAATGCAGGATGCCTACGATGCAGCCTGCGATTTTTCAAGGAACAAAGAACAACAACAACTTTGGAAGGAAACTATTACCAAGCAACTTCAGGAGTTAAAAGCTTACACAAAACAAGATTAATGCTGCAGCCCGATAAAGATTTCCTCATTAAATTGGCACACACCAAAATGCCTTATGGTAAATATAAAGACCGCTACCTGATTGACTTACCAGAGTATTACGTGGTGTGGTATCATAACAAAGGCTTTCCAAAGGGTAAACTAGGCGAATATCTCCAAACGGTTTACGAATTAAAGGTAAACGGGTTAGAAGATATCGTTAGGAATATCCGGTCAAATTTCTCGAAATAAATTTTTTTAAACGAAAGTGTAGTAACACATAAAAACAAACAGCTTCTTTAGTTATTACAATCGGTTTTGGTCAAAGGAAAAGATGACGAATAAGTAATATTGTTCTTATCAACAAATGAAGTTCCGTCAGCATGTAATTCGCCATAACCTTCAATAAGTTGATTGTCCTTGATTAAAAAAGAAATATCCCTTTTACTTTCAACGCCTTCCGATGTAAAAGTATAAACAGCAAATAGTTTGTTGTCATCCAGTGTTCCTAAGATAGTTCCAGAATTCTTGTCCTTTCCATCAAGTGAATATGAAAGCTTTCCTTTAACGACTTTATTTATTTCAGTAATTTCCAAATTGATGGAGTTGTTATCTTGGTTGTAAGCATAACAACCTTCCTGTAAAATAGCTTTAGGGCTTTCTTTGGCTTTGTTTTCCGTTTCTACTACTTCAGGCTGTTGCTTGGCATCATTATTTTTACAACTGATGAAACTAATAATCAATAACGCGAATAAAATGTTTTTTTTCATTTGTTTAAATCTTATAGTTAATCTACTTTTTTAAAGACCAATAATTGTTTCGATTGGTTTAACAGCCACAGTCTATTATGTTCTATTTTATAGTTGGTAGAAGCTTTTAGAGCGTTCAAAAATTCTGTTTCTTGATTATTTGGGCACATTTTTTTGGTAGTAAGAATATCAACAAAACGCAATAAGCCATATTCAAAAAACAAACGGCCATTCATATTGTTACAGCCAGCATTGCCCGTAAAAGAATTGGAGGTCGTATTGATCTCCATAGATGGTAACTTGTTTCCAAAATCCTCTTGGGTTACTTCATTTCCGTTCAATACTTCTAAAACCCATATGTCATGCAAACGATAGTCTGTTTGGTAGGTGCCACACCCTTCTAGTTTTGTGGATTCCGTATCCCGTCCTCTTAGGTATTCAACAGTCACTGAGTAAGGTGACGACAAACCCGACATGGCATTCACACACTCCGAATGACTAATTTGAATATTCATTTTGGCCAGTTCGGTATGTAGCTTGTATAACTTTACATTGGCATCTTGAGCACGATTTGGAGTGGTGTGAGGTGTCATGATAGAATCACTGATGGTTTTTAATTTAATCATATTATCAGAGATGGTCAAACTCCAAAAAGGTTCAGTGCCATTGGCTTTAAAATATGCTTCAGAAGCAGCTTGTTGTTTAAGGGGCGTCTCTTTAAGGTCATCAGTAGTCGTTTCAATGTCATTGGCGTCAATAGCATCTTCGGGATTATCTTTATCGGTTTTTTTATCAGCACAAGATGAAACACCTAGACACAAAACAAAAAATAGTAAGGTGATTTTTTTCATGACTATTCAACTTTATGGAAGCGCATCATGTCAACATCATCAAGCAACAAGTTCAATTTGCCATCAGTAATGTTAAAAGCGTTAATTTTTTTCATGGTTTTTAAAAATACGTTTTCGCCTTCACCACAAAACATCATAGTTGTAGGACCTGGTTCGCCAAACGATATGGTGTTTCCATCCAAAGTAAAATCCGCCGAATAACCATTACAACTGTTATTGCCTGTAACTTTTTTGGTCTCTTTATTGAATGTTATTTTAGGCTTTTTATCTGGAAACAACCCTTCAAAAGCTATCCGAGGCCCTGTAATGTATTCCAGTTCCCAAGTGGTGTTATAAATATCATTGTCAGCAGTGTTCTTGTTCGAGTTACAAGCAGTCAGTGCCAGACTTAAAAAGCCAATTAAGAGGATTTGTAGAGATTTCATACGTAAAAAGTTTAATTATTTTTTATGTGATATACGTCTGCCAATCAGTACTAGTGCAATCATGAGTACCATAGACACACTAAAGATAATCAATAAGTTGATACCAAACTGTTTATAGCCAATTACGGTAACATTAAAAAAAGGATACGGATAAAATCCTGAAAAATATCCGCGTATAAGTATAAACAAAACATAGAACAGGGGATATAGTAACCAACTCAATACAGAAGGAATACGTAATTGGTCTTGGGTTACATACTTAATCCAATAAATCAATACATAAAGCGGAATAATGCTGTGCAGAAGTTCATCGACTATAAATTGCAAACCTGTGGGTTGCCAGAGCCCTCTTAATACAAATTGATAGACCAACCCTACAATTAAAATAAATAGCGTTAGGGCTGTTAGGGCACCTCTTTTTTTAAAAAGATTCATTAAAAAGCCTTTTCCTGAAATAAGCTTTGAAGTAAAAAACAAGGCGACCAACAGATTGGTTAAAATGGTGAAAAAGCTAAAAAACCGGATAAGGGTTTCAGGGATGTCAGCCTCTCTGTTTAAAAGCATTAAAACAAATTGTGTTATCAGGGCAAACCAGCCAAGCAGAAAACCTATCATTTCAGGAATTCGCCTTTTAGTCATTTTTTGCGCCTTTTAACAATAACCATATAGCAAATGACATTTCGCCAACAATGCTCGGGACAGCAACAAGTGCTAAAAATAAATCACTATAGTCATCATAATTAGGCATTAAAAAATGCGCACTGGTATCAACCATGTACATAATGCCAGCAGCAACAAGGAAAAAAACTATGAGTTTTGGCTTGCCAATTATTTTGGCAAGAAGTATTAAATGAATACCAAAAAAGAACAATCCAATAAGCCAAATGGTATTAAATAGGGTTACTTGGTTTATAATGTCAGCATCATTATCAAGGTTTAAGGTCATGGGCAGCGCAAATACAGCAACACCCATTATAGCCGCGTGCATCATTCTAAAATAGGTGCTTAATCCCGTGAGCGGGTGTTCCTTGTACAACAGTTTTAGTGCCCAGGCCACAACCACATCAAATACTACAGTGATTAAAAAAGCCATGATGCCCAATCGTACCATATAGGCGTGCTGTTGTATGGTCTCCAATGGGTTGCTGCTTAAAGCTTCCAATGCCATAAAGTTGGCAAATATGGCGGCAAAGAAGATAATAAGGTAACTACTTCCAGCAATTTTGGCAAGGGTTCTAGAATTCATTTCTGTTTTCATGAAAGTGATTCTGCGTATTTTTTGAAATTATCGAGTATAGCTTGCCAACCGTTTTTTTGCATGTCAACAGGATTTTCCGTTTCAGGGTCAAAAACAACCACGACTTTGGTTAGGTCATCTTTAGTATTGAAAGTCACGGTTGCTTCGCGCCCACCAAACTCGTAAGTAAACTGTTTTTTAGGTGTTATAGTAGTATAGGTCGCTTCAAAGTCAAAGCCAAAACTACCATCCTTGGCTTCCATACGGGCAAGGTATGTACCGCCTACTTTCATGTCGTTAGATGCGCTTGGACAATGCCAACTTGGGTCGGCAAAATTCCATTGGGTAATGTGTTCAGGACTGGTATAACATTCCCAAACAAGGTCTAAATCTGATGCAATTTTCGCTTGTACAGTTACTTGGTTTTGGTTGGACTCCATAGTATTTACTTTATTATTTTGTAATAGCTATCATGTATGATAAAAGTACAAATTTAAAGTTAATGATTTTCGGTTAATCACTGGCGAAGTAATTATAGCCAAGTTGTAATGCCCTTATTCCTTATCAATCTCATCAGTAATGGATTTTATAAAACTAGCGGCTGCAAAATGTCGTGCATTACTATCAGCTTCTGGCCATGCACTGTTGATGGCAATCACAAGTTTTCGTGACGGGTCTATATAAATTTTCTGCCCATGAATTCCCAAAGCTTCAAAACTATGGTCATTAAAAATCCACCAACCATATCCATAGCCTCCGCCTGGCCATAACGGCATCTGTATTTTGGTTGCAGTCTTAAACCAATCATCTGGTACAATAGATTCACCGTTAATATATCCATCATCGAGTACAAATTGTCCAAACCTTCCAAAATCTCGGAGTCGCATTTGTAGGCAACAACCTGCCATTTCTTGGTCAGTGCGATCCAATCTCCACGTAGCCGTTTGCTCCATACCGTAAGGTATCCATATTTTGGTAGAAAGATATTCTGATAAACTCTGATTGGTTGCCGCGCTGACAAGAGCACCTAAAAGATGCGTTTCTCCGGTACTATAATTAAACTTCTTGCCAGGTTCAGCTACTGCTGGCAAACGGCGCATATAACTTACAATGGCTTTCATGTCATCCGCTGTCGTGTATTTGTCAAATCCAGCAATATCAGAATCAGGGTCTGTATACTTCTCAATCCATTTTACACCACTGGTCATGGTAAGTAGATGACGCACTTTTACGCTGTCAAAGGCACTACCTTTTAATTCGGATAGGTATTCCGTTACGTAGTCATCAACACTTTTAATATAGCCATCTTTTATGGCAATACCCACAAGCGTACTCGTTACAGATTTTGCAACGGATAATGAAGACCATAAACCGGTATCGCTATGGTCCATGGCATAGCGTTCCAATCTTATCTTTCCGTTGTGTATGATAAGAAGTCCAGCCACTTTCTGTTCCTCTATAAAATCTTCCAAGGCACTTTCTTTTGCGCCACCCGAACTAAATGCAGCTATGGGCAATCCTTCTGAAAGCTCATGGGTTTTACCACCATTTGGTACCTCATGTTCTTTGGGTTCCCATGTGGACGATTCTTGTGAAAAAGCAGCGGATCCTATGGTAAGCGCGATGGCTAACCCAAACAGGGGTAGACTTTGTAGGCTAAGGAGCGTACGTATGATGTATTGTAATTTGTTGGTCATAATGTTTAAATTTTTCAAGAACAAGGTTGTTAAGCTACTCATTATTTAGTAGTATTCAAATTATTAAGCATGTCAAGGAATTTCTCTTTTTCAATTTTTCCCACAGCATAATCAAGAACATTTCCTTCAGAATCAACAATAACAGTTGTTGGTGTGGCACCTATTTGATAATGCGCTACGAGTTCTTTGGTATTTGGGCTGTCAATGTCAATCATCACAGGTGTAACTTCTGTATTAACCACTTGCATGACTTCGGTGTCAGCAAATACGTTGCGCTTCATGACTCGGCAAGGTACACACCATTCTGCAGTAAAAAAGAGCAGTGTGTTTTTGTTGGAATTGTTGGTAAGCGTTTCAACAGAAGTAATACTTTTATCCCATGCAATATCATTGGATGGCACATAAAATGAATACCAGGCGTAAGCCAATGAAACAACTAGAAAAGTAAGCCAGAACCATTTCCAAATTAATTGAAACAAGGTTTTACCAGATTTGGAGGATGAATGCGTTTCTTTTTTCATGTAACTGTTATTTGAGTTTTGTTTTACGGTTCAAAATTCAGTAATAACAGTTACATGGTTTAATTTTAGTGACTCAATTGTTGTTTTTTGCAGATGAGTTGTATAACGGTCTCGTAAAACCGACAGTTACAGGATTAAAGATACACTTTTTGGATTAAGGAATTTAGCCACAATGAGCTAAACATGTTGTTTGCAAATGCTTGTTGTAATTATATGTAATTAAAGAATAGCTCAACAAAAACACCAAGGACAACACTCAATATGGCTGCCAAACGAGACAAACGTTTTAATTTAAATATGTTTGAAAATGCTAACCATAAACAAAACAGTGCACAAATAGATAAAATTATTGTCCCGTATAAGGGTACAATGCTATTAAAAAGACCTATTTGATTAAAAAGAGGATCAAGCAAAGCAGTAAATCCAAAAAGAGCTAAAGCGAAATTCGTTTTTTTATGTCCTATCAATAGGTAATAACTTGCAAATAAAAGTTCAATACTTATGGCTAAAGGGCCAAATTGATTGTAGTATTCTTTTTTAAAATACGCCTCTAATCCTTGAGGGAATTCAATCTTTAATATAAAGTCAATACTTAAAGAAACTGCAATAATTAAAAGTAATATTGAAATAATTTTTCTTTTTTTCATAAGCTCTTCTAAATGTTTACCTAACTATCTTGGTTATGATTTTCCGCCGTAAACCGAAGATAGCAAATTTGCGAGGACTTTCCGCGAGGAAAGTCAGAAGCAATGAACTATAGCCGGTGTTGTGTGTAGTTATTTTTTCGGTTCAATTATTTTTGGTAGAACACGAGTATAACATCTAACGTCAACTTTTCGATTTCTGTAAGTCGATTTAGTCAGATTTAATTCCGTGACTGCTTTTTTAATATCGCTTTCAAATTCAGGTGAGCTCGGATATCCTTTTGTTGCAATATCTGTTAAGTTCCCTTTTTTGTCAACAGTAAACCAAACATACATTTCTCCAGAATATTCATAATCTTTTTCAATCAGATTCAAGATTTGGTCACGAAGACTTTTTTCTAAACATTGTGTTCTTTCTTTTTCGTCCGAAAATCCGTCACAATCACTTTCGAATGGTGTTTTATCGACCATTGTAAAATGAACTGTATTTCCGTTTTTTTTCTTTACAAGTTTTAAGTCAGTTTGTGAATGCATTATCGAAACATTTAGAATTCCGATAATAAAAGTCAAATAAATTAGGTTCAATTTCATTGTAGTTTTTGGTTTTTTCATAATTACACACAACGGTTTTGTGTATGGCTCGTTGCGGAAAAATCCGTGTGGATTTTTCCGCATAGTTCAAATGTAGTGAATTGCAATGAATTCCGATAAGGAATTCAGTAGCAATGAGCTATACACAGTGTTGCCCACAGTTATTTGTTATTCTCAATAGCATAGTTTTCCTTAAAAGCAAGGTTTTCGTTATAATCAGTTAAATCCGATTCCGTTTTTTCCGTCGAAACAATTTTTAATTTGTTTGCTGTTATAATTGCTTTTGTAGTGCGGTAAACTATTTCCTTTTTCGGAACTTCAACTATTGTTATTTCTATGAAATTTGGCAGTTCATTTTCTTTTTCATTGACGGTATTGCTTTCTGTAATATAACCATACCTTTTGTCGCTATCTGTTAGCAAATATTCGTAACGAAAAGAGGCCAATTGATTTCGGTCAGGAATTTTATTGAACGGAATTATTAAGAAATTTTCGTCATTCAGTTCCAAATCCAGCTTTTTGCTCTTGAATCCAGAATCATAATCGTAAACCAATTTAATGACAATCTCTTTATTTCTTAAATCAGAGTTTTTATCGGTTTTAAAATTCAAAGTGTAGTAATTGTCATTGGGCTTTTTAACAAACTTGAGTCGGGTATCATTTTCGATTAGTTCATATTGGTCGGAAAATACAAGAGTATCATTTTGCTTTTTCCAAGTTCCGCTATATTCTCGCCAAGTTAGACAACTCGAAGGCATTGGGAAACTCCTAAATTCAAATTCGGTTTGTGATTTAAGAGTAATTTCGCTAATTCGTTCATCCCAACCAATTCCCATAGCAGAACTATCTTTGGCTCTTTCGTTATTCACGTATGAAATTGGTGTTTTTTGTCCAAAAACAGAATGTCCAATCATCAGCGAAATAATTATTGCAAAGATTTTTTTCATAATTGTGGGCAACGGTTTTGTGTATGGCTCGTTGCGGAAAATCAGCTATGATTTTCCGCCGAAACCGAAAGATAGCAAATTGCAATGAATTCCGATTAAGGAATTCAGCCGCAATGAGCTATACACGTTGTTGGCAATAGTGTTTTATTTTATTTTTTCAGTGAGTTCAGCAACAATATTTCTCAATTCCTTTTCTTTTGTCAAGTCAAATATGTCTTTTAAATAACTTATACTTTCTAATTCCCAAGCATTTTGTAAAACGTTCTGTTCATAATGTCTTGAAAGTTTATTTAAACTTGATTTAGTTATTATTCCACCAATTGCTTTTTCTAACGTAGAAATAAAACTATCTAATGAGTCAAAAGATGTTCGCCAATCTCTTTCCGCTTCAAGGATTTTTTGAGCAATCTTTTTGTCGATTTCAGTCGCAGTTTGACTTTCCTCAACAAAGTCAATTAATTGGTCAAAAGTCAAGTTGTTATTATCGCTCAAAATGGCCAACCATTAATCATTTTATAATTCGTTTTCGGGTCAAATTCAATTCCGATTTCTTTTTTCGGATTCCATTGTTGGTTTATAAATTCCGCTGGATTTTCAGCGATGTCAGTCCAATTAGTGTTCGGGAAAACATAAAGTGTCCAATGGTCAGAATCCCAAGTTCCGTACAGTTTTTCATTCGGCAAGTAGAGTAGGATGTATTCAGGGTCATAATGTTCGCATTGGTCAGTCAGATTGATTACAGGAATTTCGTAATAAGATTTTCCGCTAACATTTCCCTCAATCCATACTTTTCCGAGTTCCAATTTGTCAAAGTCAATAATTCCGACAAAGTCAGGTTCCACAGATTTGTGGTCGTAATTCAATTCCGATTTTGCTTTTAGGAATTCAGTCAAGTCTTTTGGTAAATCCATATTCTGTCCAAATATTGGGTAGGCAATTAAATAAACTAAAATTATGATTCCTTTGTGCATTTCCGACATTATTGCCAACGGTCTTGTGTATGATTTCGTTGCGTGTTTGAACAACTAATTTAGCAAATACAAACCGAATAGAAAATCCGTGAGGACTTTCGTAAGAAGGCGAGTACTAGCAATGAATTATACACGTTGTTCTACGCAGTTTTTATTCGTTCAATTGCTTGTTTTAATTGTTCAATTTTCTTTGGCCCAAATCCACTAACGTTTTTCATTTCTTCAATGTCAATTTCCACAACTTTATTTGGTGTTGTATAACCAAGTTCATAAACTTTATCAACCAAAGGAATTCCAAATTCCTGAAATTTTTCCTTAATCCATTCTATTCCGAGCTCACTTGGTTTAAGTCCGTGAAAAAATTCGTCCACAAAAGGTTTATTTGATTTTCCAAACTCGTTAATCAATTCTATTTTTTCCTCGTATGTTTTTTCGTTATCATTTGATATTACTTGGAACTTTGATAAACTGTCAAAATACATTGGTTTTTTCTCAAATTCCTTTTCTATAAAGTCGTTTGCAGATATTTCAGTCCATTCGTATTCAGTTCCGCCAATTTTATTTCGTACTGTTTCATATTCCGCTATTGGGATGATTTTATACGCATTTTCGATTTTGTCTTTTGACATATTCAAATCCAAATCAGGAACAAATTGTCGATAAAGAATTTTGTCACTTGCTCTCCAAAAAGCATCATCGTAAATTCTGTATTTCTTCTCAATTTGCGGATTGTCGTTTTGACTATTTTCGTAACTCTTTTCTGCACGATTGAAAGCAGTTCGTAGTTTTTTAAAATCCTCAATTGTTTTTACTTCGTCAACTAATTGTTGAACAGTCGGCAATTTTTTAGTTGTTCGATTTTGAGGTTTTTTAGTCGATTTAGTCTCTTTCAATTTCGGATTATTCTTTTCTTGGATAGTTCCAATTATTCCGAAAATCACAAAAACACCAACTAATGCTAATATTATGTATAAAATTGTCAATTTATTTTTTCGTTTAATGGGTTAGTCAAATTGCGTAGAACGGTCTCGGCTATGAGTAGTTGCGTGGTTTAGCACCTAACTTTGCAAGTACACACCAAACTGAAAATCCGCGAGGATTTTCAGAAGTAGGCGAGAACCAGCAATTACTTATAGCCAATGTTGGCA
>JAUIAY010000009.1 GCA_030425285.1 Bacteroidia bacterium | reverse complement strand
GTAGGTGAGCCAGTAGTGACGACTGATGGTCCAAGCAATGACGGATGTGCATATAGCCAGACTTGGACAGCAAATGTTACAGACAACTGTGGCAACGAGGCCGAAGCAGTAAGTATTACATATACATGGACAGTTGATACCGAAGCACCTGTAATTGCAACAGACAATGCAAGTGGTGACTTGGGCTGCAACCCAGAAGTAGAAGCACCAGTGTTCACGGCTACAGACAACTGTGGTGTAGGTGAACCAGTGGTAACGACTGATGGGCCTATTAATGCAGGAGGATTTGATTGTACATTTACTCAAACATGGGTAGCAACTGTTACTGATGAATGTGGAAATGTAGCTGAAACTGTAAGTATTACATACACTTGGATTGAGGATACATTGCCTCCAAAAGTTAGTTGTAGTGCAATATCTGGAGCAGATTTAGGGTGTAACCCTCAATCAATTCCTACAGGGGAAAGTTTGATAGATCTTATAACTGTTGATGATAATTGTTATGGAGCTGCCGCGGAATCAGTTGTTTTCGTAGATGAAACTATATTAGATGATGAAGGTTGTGAAAGAAGTGTGACGTATATTTTTAAAGCAACAGATCCTTGTGGTAATACAACTAATGATTTTGAAGCTTGTAGTGTTACATATACCTGGACAGTTGATACGGAAGCACCTGTAATTACAACTGATAGCCAAAGCGGAGATTTAGGATGTAGTCCTGAAATAGTATCGCCAATGTTTAAGGTTGAAGACAATTGTTCTGGAGAAGTAGAGCTAGTAGGTACTACTCAAGGCCCAACGAATGATGGTTGTATGTACAGCCAGACCTGGACAGCAAATTATACTGATGCCTGTGGTAATCAAGCGGAGCCTGTAAGTGTGACTTATACATGGACGATAGATAATGAAGTGCCAGTTATTACATCAAATAGTCAAAATGATGATTTAGGTTGTAACCCAGAAATTATAACACCTTTGTTTAAGGCAGATGATAATTGTGCAGGAGTTGTTTATTTAGACCCTGAAACAACAGGTCCAACTAATGATGGTTGTGCATATAGCCAAACATGGGTAGCTAGTTATACAGACCCATGTGGTAATGTGGCAGAGTCTTTGAGTATAACTTATACATGGACGGTTGATACAGATGCACCTATTATAGAGTGTCCTGAAGATGTTGACTTTGGTGTTGTTGATGAAGTTCCAACGAATTTTGTAGAAAGTGTAACTTTTACAGATAATTGTATAGGTTCTAGTGAATCAACTAGCTATACTGACAGTGAAATAGATGTAATAGTTGATAATACTGGAGCAGAGATTCACACTTTTGTAAGAACATTTATAGCTAATGATGATTGCGGAAACTCTGTAGAATGCAATATTGCCTATTCTTGGACTATTTCAAATTCTACATCATGTGACTTACCAATTTTAGGTGAATTGTTCTGTGGTGATTCTGTTACAGGAGACACTAGTGATGAAGGTAGTGAAGATGTTGCTTTTGAAGGAGGAACAGGAAACTGGTATACCTTCACAGGAAATGGAGAGGAAGTGATATTTAGTACATGTAATTCTGCGCAGTATGATACACGCATAAGTATATTTACTGATTGTGGTTTAACCTTTGTAGCAGATAATGATGATGGTTTAGGTTGTTCAGGATTTACATCTGAAGTAAGTTTCTTTGCTGAATCAGGAGTTGTATATGAAGTATTTATTAGAGGTTATCTAACTAGTACTGGAAGTTATGAACTTAGTATAGCTTGTGGAGAGCAGCCTTGTGAGTTAGAATTCATGAGTGAATTGTTCTGTGGTGATTCTGTTACAGGAGACACCAGTGATGGAGGTAGTGAAGATGTTGCTTTTGCAGGAGGGACAGGAAACTGGTATACCTTCACAGGAAATGGAGAGGAAGTAATGTTTAGTACATGTGATTCTGCGCAGTATGATACACGCATAAGTATATTTACTGATTGTGGTTTAACCTTCGTAGCAGATAATGATGATGGTTTAGGTTGTTCAGGATTTACATCTGAAGTAAGTTTCTTTGCTGAATCAGGAGTTGTATATGAAGTATTTGTTAGAGGTTATCTAACTAATACTGGAAGTTATGAACTTAACATAGCTTGTGGTGAGAGTGAGGAGAGTCAAAATCCTCCTAGACAAGTAGAAGAGCAAGTTAAGATAGATTTCACAGCTTCACCTGTACCGTTCGATAAAGAAGTATATATTACTTATAACTTTGGATTCGACACAAATATTCTAATAGAAGTATTTGATACAAGAGGTGCGTTAGTAAGAAAGGCTACAAACAACAATTATGTTAGTAGTACTAAAGGGTCTACTCGTATAGATTTATCTGATGCTAACAATCAATTCTATATTGTAAGATTGACTACTAGTCAAGGAACAGTAACTAAAAAGATTGTTTCTTCTAGCCCACAAAGAAGGGATTAAGGAGTTAATCAATAAGATGAAAAAGGGAGCATTTAAAATGCTCCCTTTTTATTTTAATAAATTATAAATGATGAATGATAAAAAATTTAGGATTACGGAATGAGATTAATTGCACAATTCTTTGGCCCATTCTATAGCGTCATTAAGTTTGTTGAATACTTCAAAGGGTTTAGAAAGAAAAACGCTTTCCAGTTCAGTGTTGTCTCTGACAATTTTTTTACCTGACACTACGGCAAATCCTACCAAGTTTTTGATTTTAGATGTTCTAAAGTAAATATTTGGATCGACCGCATAGGAATTGAGCCTATGGGTTATATAGACAAACTTTTTATTTGTGAAGTATTCTTGGGCAATATTCTCTAAAACATCATTGAGATCAGGAGAAACAATAGCACCTTCATTCATGACAGCTATTAGATAACAATCATAAATAGACACTTTTCCAAAGGGATATATTATGCTTTTGCCCATATTATAAAGATAATGATTTAAACTTTAAACAAAAAAAACTTCGCATGATGCGAAGTTTTCTAATTAAGAAATTTCTATTTTTTTAAGACTCGGTTTCTTTTTTAGGCGATTCAATCTTTATTTTTAACTCATTGGTTTTGTTGTCCAAATCCATAATGATTTTGTCACCTTCTGAAATTTGAGAATTAATAATTTCTTCGGCTAAAGCATCTTCAATATACTTTTGAATGGCTCTTTTAAGAGGTCTAGCACCATATTGCTTGTCAAAACCTTTATCGGCAATATAATCTTTAGCTGCTTTGCTTAATTTAAGCGTATATCCTAAATCTTTAATACGTACAATTAATTTTTCAAGTTCAATGTCAATGATTTTGTTGATGTCTTCTTTTTCAAGAGCATTGAATACAACTACATCATCAATTCTGTTTAAAAATTCTGGAGCAAACGCTTTCTTTAAGGCATTTTCAATGACACTTCTTGCATTGGCATCTTCTTGGGCTTTTTGTGAAGCTGTACCAAAACCAACACCGGTTCCAAAATCCTTAAGTTTTCTGGAGCCAATATTTGAGGTCATGATGATTATGGTATTACGGAAGTCAATTTTTCTCCCTAAACTATCTGTCAAATATCCATCATCCAATACTTGTAATAACATATTGAATACATCTGGATGCGCTTTTTCTATTTCATCCAAAAGTACTACAGCATAAGGTTTACGTCTAACTTTTTCAGTTAACTGACCACCTTCTTCGTAACCAACATACCCTGGAGGTGCACCAACCAATCTAGAAATGGCAAACTTCTCCATGTATTCACTCATGTCAATTCGGACTAGGGAGTCTTCACTATCAAAAAGCTGTTTAGACAACACCTTAGCTAATTGGGTTTTACCAACGCCTGTTTGACCTAAAAATATAAATGATCCGATGGGCTTATTAGGATCTTTAAGCCCAGCTCTGTTTCTCTGAATGGCTTTTACGACTTTCGCAACAGCATCATCCTGACCGATTACCTTACCTTTAATCAATTCAGGTAATTGAGCCAGTTTATTGCTTTCTGTCTGGGCTATTCTATTAACAGGTATGCCAGTCATCATCGATACGACGTCGGCTACATTATCATCGGTGACAATTTCACGGTGTAATTTAGTTTCGGCTTCCCATTTTTCTTGAGCGATAGCCAATTCTTTTTCTAGACGTTTTTCGTCATCACGCAATTTTGCTGCTTCTTCGTATTTCTGCTTTTTTACAACAGAAGATTTACTTTCTTTGACGGCCTCCAATTGCTTTTCCAAATCTATTATTTGATCAGGAACATTAATATTAGTGATGTGAACTCGAGATCCTGCTTCATCTAAAGCATCAATAGCCTTATCTGGAAGGAATCTATCAGTCATATATCTATTTGTCAATTTTACACAAGCTTCAATGGCTTCTGGTGTGTAATCAACATTATGATGATTCTCGTACTTTTCTTTTATGTTGTTAAGAATTTCAATAGTTTCTTCAACCGAAGTAGGTTCAATAATCACCTTTTGAAAACGACGCTCTAAAGCACCATCTTTTTCAATGTATTGTCTGTATTCGTCTAAAGTTGTAGCGCCTACACATTGAATCTCACCTCTGGCTAATGCAGGTTTGAACATATTGGAAGCATCCAAACTTCCAGTGGCGCCACCAGCACCAACAATGGTGTGAATTTCGTCAATAAACAGAATGATATCATCGTTTTTCTCAAGCTCGTTCATAACGGCTTTCATACGTTCTTCAAACTGCCCACGATATTTGGTCCCAGCAACAAGGCTTGCCAAATCTAATGTTACTACACGTTTATTGAAAAGGATTCGGGACACTTTTCGTTTTACAATACGGTTGGCTAAACCTTCTGCAATAGCCGATTTACCAACACCAGGCTCACCAATAAGGAGCGGATTATTCTTTTTACGTCGGCTCAAAATCTGTGAGACGCGCTCAATTTCCTTTTCTCTGCCTACAACAGGGTCAAGCTTGCCTTCTTCAGCCATAGCTGTTAAATCACGTCCAAAATTGTCTAAAACAGGTGTTTTGGACTTCTTATTAGCTTTTCCTGAAGGCGAATTGAATAAATTCTCTTTTGAAGTGTCCTCATCGGCTGAATCATCATCTTGGAAAGATTCTGCTTTGGGCTCAATATAATTTTCATCGTTTGTTATCATAAACTTAAACTGCTCTTTAACATTATCGTAATCTACTTTTAATTTGTTTAGAAGTTTAGTGGTTGGATCATTTTCATTTCTTAAAATACACAACAACAAGTGAGCTGTATTGATAGACGTACTCTGAAATAATTTAGCTTCTAAAAATGTGGTTTTCAGGGCGCGTTCTGCTTGTCTTGTTAGGTGTAAGTTCTTTTTTTCATTTGATGCAACAGCAACACTGGGATTTGCAGGGCTTAATATTTCTACCTTTCGTCTTAAATGATTTAGATCAATATCCAAAGCATTCAGGATATTAATAGCTTTACCGTTGCCATCCCTTAAAAGGCCTAACATTAAATGTTCGGTTCCTATAAAATCATGACCCAAACGCAAAGCCTCTTCTTTGCTGTAAGCTATAACATCTTTTACTCTAGGTGAAAAATTATCGTCCATATATATATCCTTTCTGCATTAAATGTACTAAACATATTTTTAAGGTCAAAAACTGTACCTAAAATATGCTCTTTGCTAATAGACAAAAAAAAGTTTATAAAATCAAAATAATTAACAGCATACTTATTAACTATAATAAGGGGCGAAATTGTTAATAAAAAATACGAAAAAACAAAAAGGGAAGTCTTGCTGTCACTACTGAAATGGTTATATTAGCACGTTTTGAAAACCTACAGAAAATCTAATTAATTTATATATGGCAGAAGGAGAAAAATTGATTCCAATTAACATTGAAGATGAAATGAAATCAGCCTACATTGATTATTCAATGTCGGTCATTGTGTCACGTGCTTTACCAGATGTTAGAGATGGTCTAAAGCCAGTACACAGACGTGTGTTATATGGAATGCATGAACTGGGTGTGAGATCTAATTCGGCGCATAAAAAGTCTGCAAGAATCGTTGGAGAGGTTTTAGGTAAATACCACCCTCATGGAGACACTTCGGTTTATGATACCATGGTAAGAATGGCGCAGGAGTGGAGCTTACGCTACATGCTTGTAGATGGCCAAGGAAACTTTGGTTCTATTGATGGCGACAGTCCAGCAGCAATGCGTTATACTGAAGCACGTATGCGTAAGATATCCGAAGACATGTTGGCAGATATCGAAAAAGAAACAGTAGACCACAAGCTTAATTTTGATGATACTTTGCAAGAACCCACAGTTTTACCAACCCGTATTCCTGGTTTGTTGGTAAACGGAGCGTCGGGTATTGCAGTTGGTATGGCTACCAATATGCCGCCTCACAATTTAAGTGAAGTGGTTGATGGTACAGTTGCCTATATTGAAAACAATGATATAGAAGTTGACGAGCTTATTACGCACATCAAAGCACCAGATTTCCCTACGGGTGGAACCATTTATGGTTATGATGGTGTTCGTGAAGCCTTTAAAACAGGTCGTGGGCGTATTGTTATGCGTGGTAAAGCCAATATAGAAGAAGTACAAGGAAGAGAATGTATCATTGTTACAGAGATTCCTTACCAGGTCAATAAGGCTGACATGATCAAAAAAACAGCTGATCTTATAAATGATAAAAAACTAGAAGGCATTTCTACCATTCGCGATGAATCGGATAGAAATGGTATGCGAATCGTTTATGTTTTGAAGCGTGATGCTATTCCTAATATTGTATTAAACAAACTTTTCAAATATACCGCTCTACAATCTTCTTTCAGTGTGAATAATATTGCATTGGTTAAAGGAAGACCTCAATTATTGAATCTGAAGGATTTAATTTATCACTTTGTTGAGCATCGTCATGAAGTTGTTGTTAGACGTACAACTTATGAATTAAGAAAGGCTGAAGAGCGTGCTCATATTTTAGAAGGATTAATTATTGCTTCAGACAATATAGATGAAGTTATTGCTTTAATTCGTGCATCTTCTAATGCTGAAGAAGCTCGTGAAAAATTAATTGAACGTTTTAAGCTATCTGAAATTCAGGCGAAAGCTATCGTAGAAATGCGATTACGTCAATTAACAGGACTGGAGCAAGATAAGTTACGTTCTGAATATGAAGAATTGATGAAGACCATTGAAGACCTAAAAGATATTCTCGCTAAAAAAGAGCGTCGTATGGATATCATTAAAACAGAGCTTCTTGAGGTTAAGGAAAAATATGGTGACGAACGTCGTTCACAAATAGAATATGCAGGAGGTGATTTAAGTATTGAGGATATGATTCCTGACGAGCAAGTGGTTATTACCATTTCTCATGCAGGTTATATCAAGAGAACATCGCTTACAGAATATAAAACTCAAAATAGAGGAGGCGTTGGCCAAAAGGCATCAACTACTCGAAATGAGGATTTCTTGGAACACTTGTTTGTTGGTACAAACCACCAATACATGCTCTTCTTTACTCAAAAGGGTAAATGTTTCTGGATGCGTGTTTATGAAATTCCTGAAGGGAGTAAAACTTCAAAAGGACGCGCAATTCAAAACCTAATCAATATAGAACAGGATGATAAGGTAATGGCATTTATTTGTACGCAAGATCTGAAAGACGAAGACTATATTAATAACCATTACGTTATAATGGCTACCAAAAATGGTCAAGTTAAAAAGACGTCTCTAGAACAATATTCGCGTCCTAGAACCAATGGAATTAATGCCATTACTATTAAGGAAGATGATGAATTATTAGAAGCAAAACTGACTACAGGTAATAGTCAAGTTATGTTGGCATTAAAATCTGGTAAAGCTATAAGGTTTGAGGAAGCTAAAACGAGACCAATGGGACGAAATGCTTCAGGTGTAAGAGGAATTACACTTGCTAATGCCCAAGATGAAGTTATTGGCATGATTGCTATTGAAAATCCACAGGAAGAATCTGTATTGGTTGTTTCTGAAAAAGGATATGGCAAGCGAACTTATATAGATGATCCTGAAGATGGCGAAGCTGTTTACAGAATTACAAATCGTGGTGGAAAAGGTGTCAAAACTATTTCCATTACAGATAAAACAGGTCATTTGGTTGCTATAAAATCTGTTACCGATGAAGACGACTTAATGATTATAAATAAATCAGGAATAGCCATTAGAATGCAGGTTAACGATTTGCGTGTTATGGGTAGAGCTACTCAAGGCGTTAAATTGATTAACCTAAAAGGAAGCGATTCTATTGCAGCAGTAGCTAAAGTCATGAAGGATGAAAATGAGGAAGAAATAACCGATGAAGCTACAGATGTTAATAATGAAAATGGCACGGCTATTGATAATGATGGCGTGAATGAAACTAATAACGATAATTAAAAATTAAAAATTATGAATAAACCAATATTATTTGTTTTAGCATTGTTGGTTAGCACTTTATCATTTGCTCAAAAGAAGGAGTTACGTGCTGCGGACAAGGCAATTAAGAGCAATAACTATGCAGAAGCAAAAGCAGCGTTAAGTCAGGCTAAATCAATGATGTCTGGAATGGATGACAAGCAGACTTCACAATATCATTTATTAATGGCAGAAGCACTTTATGCCAAAGGGACAGCTAGTGATAATGATATAAACACTGCTATTGAACATTTAAATAAAGTGGGAAGTGATTATAATTCTGAAACAGGAATGTTACGACAATCAATGGAAAACGATTTGTTATTAAAGGCAAACTCACTTTATACAGGAAGTAGTTTTAATGAAGCTGCTAACAAGTTTGAGCAATTATATCAGATTAAGTTTACTGATACTACTTATCTGTATTATGCAGCCGTAAGTGCTGTAAGCGGTCAAGATTATGAAAAGGCTTTAGATAATTATCTAAAATTGGATGAATTAGGATACACGGGAAAAGAGAAAGTGTATTATGCTTACAATGTTGAAGAGAAAAAAGAGGAGGTATTAGATGAAAACACAAGGGATTTATATGTTAAGGCAGGAACACATATCAAACCAGGAGAACGCATGTCTGAATCTAAATCAGGTGAGATAACTAAAAATATAGCCCTTATTTACGTGCAATTAGATAAAAAAGATGAAGCTATTGCGGCCATAAAAAAGGCAAGAGTTAATGAACCAAATAATTCAGATTTGATATTAACAGAAGCCAATTTGCAATACAAATTAGGTAATACTGAAGAATATAAATCATTAATTCAAGAGGCCGTTAAACTGGATCCTAATAATGTTGATTTGATTTACAACTTAGGTGTTTTGTCTTCTGAAGCTAAAGATGTCGAAGCAGCTAAAGGTTACTATCAAAAAGTGATTGATATGGACCCTACCTATGTAGATGCCTTAACAAATTTATCAGCTTTAATTTTGGAAGAAGAAAAATCTGTAATTGAGGAGATGAATGGTTTAGGCAATTCAGCTGCTGATAATAGACGATATGATGAGTTGAAAGAAAAGCGTAAAAGTATTTATAATGAGGCTATTCCTTATCTAAATTCAGTTTTAGAAGTTGAGCCTAACAATGTCGATGTAGCCAGAACTTTAATGAATATATATAGCGCCATTGGTGATACAGAAAATCAAAAGAAAATGAAAGCCAAGGTTGATGAGCTTGGAGGGTAAAATCAAGACTCCTTAATAATAAAAAAAGCGTCACAATTTGTGACGCTTTTTTTATTAAATAATCTTTTTAATGACTCGTAGTTTGTGTGTGTGGGTCCTTTTTTCTATGTTGTAAATACCGGAATGATCCAATCTATCAATACGAACCTTTCCATGTGCATGAATGATAAAGTTATCCTTCATAATAATACCAACATGGACAATTTGACCTTCATTATTATCAAAAAACGCTAAATCACCTGGGTCGCTCTCTTCAATAAAACTTAAAGCTTCGCCTTGCGTGGCTTGTTGTGAAGCGTCTCTAAAAATTTTATAACCATTGAGTTTGTAAACCATCTGTGTGAAACCAGAACAATCGATTCCAAAAGGCGTTTTTCCACCCCATAAATAAGGAGTATTCAGGTATGAAAAAGCGGTTGTGATTAAATGATCTTTTGGGAATTTGTCCTGAACGATATTACCATCATGAGAATGATTGAGTAGGGTTAAACCATTTAAACAAGAACCAATGGGAATAGGATATAACTGATTGGATTCGTCTTTTACAAATTCTACTAAATCTGTAGACAAAATAGGTTTTTCGGCATGTAACGCATCGTATTGCTCCTTGGATATTTCAGCATACTGTTTGTTGTCAATCCAGCCTTCGTATTTATCAAAAGCCAATCGTATTTTACTCCATGATTTTCGCTTTTCAAGAATCTTGAAAAAATCGCCATACAATACCTGCGATACCATTTCACTGGCATCAGAAGATTCAATCCGAAGCGGAACGATGCTTAAATTGCAAATGCCGTATAGCATGAATTAATTGGAGATTAGTTTCTTTCGATTATCATTGCAGAAGCACCACCACCACCATTACAAATAGCAGCAGCCCCTATTTTGGCATTGTTTTGCTCTAAAACATTTAAAAGTGTAATTAATATTCTAACGCCTGAACAACCAAGAGGATGACCTAAAGATACAGCACCACCATTAACATTAACATTGGAATCGTTTAGTCCTAAAATTTTCATGTTAGCCAAACCAACTACTGAAAAAGCTTCGTTAAACTCAAAAAAGTCAACATCATCAATTGTTATTCCTGCTTTGTCAAGAGCTTTAGGTAATGCTTTAGCTGGTGCGGTAGTAAACCATTCAGGTTCGTGGGCAGCGTCGGCATATCCTGTTATGGTAGCCAGAGCTTTTAAGCCAAGTTCATCAGCTTTTTCCTTACTCATTAAAACCATAGCGCCAGCGCCATCATTAATGGTGGAAGCATTAGCTGCGGTAACAGTTCCTTCTTTGGTGAAAGCTGGTCGTAGAGAAGGAATCTTTTCCATTTTTACATTGATGTATTCTTCATCTTTAGAAACAACCAAAGCATCACCACGTCTTTGTGGGACTTCAACTGGGACAACTTCATTATCGAATTTCCCTGAATCCCATGCTGCTGCTGAACGCTTGTAAGACTGAATGGCAAAAGCATCTTGATCTTCTCTTGAGAAATTGTATTCCGTTGCACAAGCATCGGCACAAACACCCATAGCGTTTTGGTCATAGGCATCAACAAGTCCATCTTTTTGCATACCGTCAACCAAAGTTGTTGGTCCAAATTTTGTACCTGTTCTAGCGTGAAGGTAATGCGGAATGAGACTCATATTTTCCATACCTCCAGCAACAACGATATCGGTATCACCCAAAGCAATACTTTGAGCTCCCTGCATCACGGCTTTCATTCCAGAAGAGCATACCTTATTAACTGTAGTACATGGAACCGTATTTGGAATATCTGCGTAAATAGCTGCTTGTCTTGCTGGAGCTTGTCCAGTTCCAGCCTGAACAACATTGCCCATTAATACCTCCTGAACCATTTCTGGTTTTAAGCTTATTTTACTTAAAGCACCTTTTATGGCAATAGCTCCTAATCGTGGAGCTGGAATTGTAGATAGTGAACCTAAAAAACTACCAATTGGAGTTCGTGCAGCAGAGACAATAACAACTTCTTTACTCATTTTGTGTGGGTTTAATTTTTATAGGCGCAAAATTAATCATTTTTTCACAGAATTTAGAATGATTGATAGATTATACTTGCACAAAAAACGGTGATATTTTTATTACATTTGACATTATAAACCTATCTAATGAAAGACTTCATTAATTTATTATACAGAAACCATTCTTTGGGATATAAGTTATTGTTGTTTTTGAGTACGACCTTCCTGATAGTATATTTATTCCCTAAAAGTGGTAAGTTTAAGTATAACTTTGAAAAAGGTAAACCCTGGCAATCAGAGAGCTTACAGGCACCATTTGATTTTGCTATTAAGAAAACCGATTTAGAAATAAATTCTGAAAAGCAAGCAATAAAAGATAATGCCAACTTATATTTTGATTTAGATGATAAGGTCTACAATAGGGTGGTAGAGAATTATAGAACTGAATTTCAAAACACCTTTCCTGATACATTAGATATAGCCACTAGTGCGTTGCTCTATAAACATGGTGAACAAATAATAGATAGACTTTATACAAAAGGTATTTTAGGTGATGAATATAGCTTTTCTGGTGGCAGGCAGATTATCATTCTCAATAACAGAATAGAAAAAGAGCAAACTCAATTTTCTCAACTAATTAAGCAAAGTGAACTTACTTCAATAATAGATAACAGTTTGCAAGATGATGTTTTTAAAGCTTTTAAAACTGATTTTGTATCGTTGTTTTATGATATTATTGAGCCCAATATTACCTTTAATAAAGCCTTTACCGATCGGGTTATACAAAGTGAATTGGATAAAATAGCCTATACGCGAGGTAGTATAGAACGGGAAACTTTAATAATATCCAAAGGAGAAGTTGTTGAAGGAGATAAATTCCAGATTTTAAAATCACTTGAAGCCGAATATGAATCACAAGTTTGGACAGATTCCAACTACTATTGGGTTATTTGTGCTTACACCTTGTTGGTGTCATTAGCACTGCTCATGCTGTTGTTATTTATAAAAAAGTATAGACCTTCAGTATTTGAAAATAACACAAAAGTAACCTTTATATTTTTTAATGTCCTTTTGATGATTTTCATCACAACCTTGGTGGTAAATTACAACTCCAAATATGTTTATGTAGTGCCAATTTGTATTCTTCCTCTAGTTCTCAAGGCTTTCTTTGATGCAAGATTGGGACTGTTTACGCATGTCATAACAGTATTGTTATTGGGCTTTATAGTTTCCAATAGTTATGAGTATATGTTTTTGCAGATTATCGCTGGTATCGTGACCATTTTGACTGTTTCCGAATTGTATAAACGGGCAAATCTATTTATTTCAGTTGGACAAATAACCCTTATTTATATTGTAGCTTACTTTGCCTTTTTTGTCATACATGAGGGTAGTGTAGATACATTGAAATGGGAAACTTTTGGATTGTTTGTTTTGTGTGGTCTGGCAACATTGTTTGTCCAGCCATTGATATATGCCTATGAAAAATTATTTGGTTTAGTTTCCGATGTTTCGTTGTTAGAACTTTCTGATACTAATTCAAAACTATTGAAAGAGTTATCTAATAAAGCTCCTGGAACATTTCATCATTCATTAAATGTTGCCAATCTGGCTGAAGCTGCTGCTAACGAAATTGGAGCAAATGCCATGCTAGTTAGGGTAGGTGCGCTATACCATGATGTTGGTAAAATGAAAAATCCTACCTACTTTACCGAAAACCAATCAACAGGTATAAACCCTCATGATGAGTTGTCTTCAAAAGAAAGTGCTTTGATAATAATTGACCATGTAATCAATGGTATTGAAATAGCCCGAAAGAACAATATACCAGATCGTATTATAGATTTTATACGAACTCATCACGGTACAAGCGTCGTTTATTATTTTTATAAAAAGGAAAAGGAGTTAAATGACAATTTAGATATATCAGATTTTCAATATCCAGGACCCAAGCCTTTTAGTAAAGAGACGGCTATTTTGATGATGTGCGATAGTGTTGAGGCAGCTTCCAAAAGTCTCAAGGAGCCAACTTCATCAAAAATTGATGTTTTTGTTGAAAACATAATCAACAAGCAAATGAGTGATGGACAATTCTTAAATGCGAATATTACATTCAAGGAGATCCAATCAATCAAAAAGGTCTTAAAGCACAAGCTTGCCAATATTTATCACTTACGGATAGAATATCCGGAATAATCAACACTAAATTTTAATTAAATATAATTTGAAAGCGATGCGAATATTTCAGTGGTACTTTATTGTTTAAATAGAAGTAAACAGTTTATAAATAAAAGTGTTGAATTTTTAATTTGCAGATCGTTGCTAATTTTTTATTAATATGAAGCCTAAAATAACTCTAAAGGATCTTGCTAACCTTACAAATGTTTCTGTTTCTACAGTTTCCAAAGCATTAAATGATAGTCCGGAAATAGGAATTAATACCAGAAACCGCATTAAAGAAATAGCAGCCTCATATAATTATGTTCCCAATAACATAGCCCGAAGTTTAAAGTCAAAATCAACCAAGATAATAGGAGTTATTATTCCAGCTATTTTATTGGAGTTCTTTAGCAAGGTGTTGTACGGAATTGAACAGGAGGCAACAGCTTTAGGGTATAAAATAGTTATTTGTTTATCTAATGAGAGTTTTGAAAAAGAAAAAGAAAGTATTGATACTTTCATAAATGGAAGCGTTGATGGTATTATTTTGTCTGTAGCCGAAGAGACTCAACAAAAAAAAGACTACTCGCATTTTGAAAAAAGCTTGAAGTATAATGTACCTATGGTGATGTTTGATCGTGTGGTAAACGATATTGATTGTGATAAGGTAACTGTTGACGATTTTGAAGGAGCCTATAATGCTACAAAATTTTTGAATGACATAGATTCTAAAAATATCTTGTTTTTAAATGTTATCTCTAACATTAGTGTAGGACAATTACGGGAAGAAGGTTACAGAAAAGCTATGGCTGATTTAAAGAAGACACCGCATGTTATAAACCCCAAAAATTATAATTCAATTGAAAAGGAGTTAGTTGATTTTCTTAATAAAAAATCTGTTGATGCTATCTTAACAGCTGATGAATACTCGGCTGTTTTGGCTATGAATGTTGCTAGAATGCACGGTTTTAAAATACCCGACGACATTTCCATAATTGGTTTTACAAATGGATTGATATCCGAACATGCAATCCCATCATTGACTGTTGTTAGTCAGCATGCTGAAAACATAGGCAAATTATCGGTCAAGACATTAGTTGATAGAATTGAGGAAAAATCAACTAAGCATATTGTACATGAAGTTGTGAAAACTAAAATAGTAGAGCGTAATTCAACTAAAAAAATATAAGGCCTATAAAGTGTTTTTTAATATTAGTTAATATTATTTTTTGAATTTAGTCAGTACTTCATAATTTTCTAAATGTCCCTTTTTGTTATAGGTCTCTTGTTTAACAACACCAACGCCTTCAGCTATCCAAATTTTAGTCGTTGTATGTTTGGTGATTAGCAATTTCATTTCATTTTTTGCAGTAATAACAAAACAATCGAATGTGCCTGCTGGAACCGTTACTTGTTCTTTGCCAACTACTTTTCTATCTGTTGAATTAGCACCAAAGCTCATCTTGACATCTCCAGCATGGAAGTCCATTTTCATATCCGAGGCAGGTAAATCTAGCCCAACGCTTAAATTGTTTGGTGTAAAAGGATTTGTACCTGTTATTTCAGATTGAACATCTGAATTGGTTTGAGTGGCTTCTATCTTATTTTTTAATAAAGTATTTAAATCCATAGTCACACCTTTGCTATCACAACTAATGGTGTACTCTGAATTTAACTTTTCATTACCGTTTTTATCTATTGTTATAGATTGAATAGTTGCTACTTCAGTAGACCCCTTTTTTTCGAAATTGATGACTGTGTTGGTAATAACGGATTCTAACTTATCTTTCTTGTCATACGTTGTTAATTCGTAAGAAGTGCCTTTGACCATTGGATAATAGTCACTACAGGATTGGGCGCTTGCGACTGAAAAAGCCACAAAAAGAAAAATGACGATAAGGATTTTTGATACTTTTTTCATGATGTGAGATTTTAGTTGGTTTTTTGTAAACTGTCACTGGAATTTACTCATCTAAATTAATGAAAAAAAATCAATGAAAAGATATATAGAAATGCTAGAAAAGGGAACGGCTAAAAACAAAAAAGCCACGTCATTACTGACATGGCTTAATGTGATCGCGACAGGATTCGAACCTGTGACCGTCTGCTTAGAAGGCAGATGCTCTATCCAGCTGAGCTACGCGACCGGACCGAGTGTTTTAAAAATGTCCAGTGGACATTTTTAACGAAGGTGCCAGACTACGCGTCGGCTACTCTTCTAATAACACCAAATTTTAAACGCAAACATCTTGTGAAAAAGTTAGCATTTTATTTTGTCGGGGTGGCAGGATTCGAACCTGCGACCTCCGCGTCCCAAACGCGGCGCGATAACCGGGCTACGCTACACCCCGAAATAGGTTATTATTAAAATGCGGAGAGACGGGGATTCGAACCCCGGCGACACTTACGCGTCGACAGATTAGCAATCTGCTCCATTACCACTCTGGCACCTCTCCAATTTAAAAAGAACGTTCTTTAAATGCGGATGCAAATGTAACTTATCATTGCAAAGAACGCAACTATTTTTTGAATTTTTTATGTTGTTTTTTGATTTTAGGACGCTTTTGATAAAAGTTCCTTGGTTAAGTACTTAAACTTAAAGCATTAATAGATTTTTAGCTTTGTCATAACTAATTTCACTAAAATGTGAAATTACTTTATTGGCTTTGGAATAATCCTGGTTTTTGGAATGTGGACTTTTAAATCCAACACAGTATATTCCAGCAAAATTTGCAGCTTGAATACCATTGGTTGAATCTTCGATAACTATACAGTTTTCTTTATTAAAACCAGCAGTTTGAGCTGCCTTTATAAATATTTCGGGATGAGGTTTGGAAGCTTTTAAATCGGCACCACTTAATTTTCCTTTAAAGTATTGATCTAACTCAAATCTGTTAAAAACGCTATTTATGGTTTGCATGGATGCCGAAGAGGCCAGAACCAATGTCAGGCCATTGTCGTGATATTCTTTTATGAGTTCATAAACACCATCAAGCATTTGTAATCCCGAGTCATTGACAAATAAATCCTTGAATATATGTCGCTTTATCTGTACGAGTTCTTCAGGCTTTTTGGGTATGCTGAAATGCTCACATAAATGCTTACAAACATTAATGGTTGATTGTCCCGTAAACGTTTGGTAATGTTCTTCCGATACATCAATATTAACGGAATCAAACATACCATGATAGGCTTTATGGTGTAACGGTTCGGTGTCTACAATGACGCCATCCATATCAAATAATACTGCTTTTAACATAAACTTTTTTTGGTCTTTTTACAAACGATTACTATTCGATTGTTATCATCATTGGTTGTAAAAAAGAGATAGGTATTACCGCCATCCTTAATCTTAAATTTCTTTCTGATTTGTTGAACCGTTTCAGGGAAATTTCTAATTGAGACATTAGCCTGTGTGATATTTAGTTCTTTTAACTCTTTTTTATTGTACGGAACTACTTTTTCAATTTTGAAAGCCCTACCAGGAAATTGAATCAAGTGTTCAGATGTATACAAATGTGTATGCTTTTGCAATTTAAATAAATTGAATTGAATAGCCAGACTGTTAAAAGCTCCAGCCTTTAAAATTGCTGAATTGGGCTCGAATAAATATGTTAGTGGCTGGGCGTAAGGCGCTTGCTTATTGGACTCTTCAGTAAGGTTGAAGCTGAATACATCTTTTTGTTCCTTTTTTATATTAGCGGCCGTTATGTCAATTGGTCCATTATATCCGTTCTCCAAAATCCACAATAGTTCTTTAACCTCGTTTTTTACTGCTATTATGTGAACGGACTTTACATGGTTAAGTTCGTTAATACCAACCGAAATGTCCAATAGTGGAGACGTTTTAATAAGGATGTTATTGCTTTTTGAAAACAATAAATCTAGATGCTTTGGTACGTTTGGCAAACAATCGTTTAAAAAGAACACTTTTCCTTTAGATTCATGACGTCTGGAAGGATCTACATATATCCAATCGAGGGTTAAGTCAGTCTTTTCAAGATAAGTTATACCATTTTCATTGATACATTGTATATTTTTGACTCCTAATTCATGAAGATTGTGTTTGACAATTTCAGATAAATTACTGTCAATTTCGCAATGAGTTACAGAATCAACGTATTTGGAAAAATAATAACTATCAACACCAAATCCTCCAGTTAGATCAACCAATGAACTTCCGTTAATAAGATTTGCTTTGTAGTTAGCTGTAATTTCTGAAGACGTTTGCTCGATATTCAGTTTATTGGGATAAATAATTGAAGTCGAATGAAACCAAGTTGGTAGTTTGGTTCTGCAACGTTTTTTGGCTTCAATTTGTTCAATTAACAGTTTAATATCGACCGATGTATCTGAATATTTTTTAAAGAGCAGCTTTGAGATGTCTTCCTCAAGATGTAAGTCTATAAATTCTTGATTTTCAATATTTAATATTGATGTATTCAAGTTTTGTTATAAGTCTTTTGTGAGTTTTTGAACAATTTTATTCTCCGAAAGAAACTCCTTTAAAATAACCTTGGTAGCAGTATAGGCAGGTACTGCTATAATCATACCGATAACACCAAATAGTAGTCCGCCAATAATGATAATCAAAAATATTTCTAAAGGGTGAGACTTGACACTTTTTGAAAAGATAAGTGGCTGACTAAAGAAATTGTCAATTAACTGTCCGATAGTAATAACAGCCAAGACTTTAAGAATCATGGGTACAATAACGTCATTAAAGCCTTCACCAAGGTTGCTAGTCATGGTTAAGAAAATCATAATAATTCCTCCAATCATTGGTCCCAAATAGGGTATAAGATTAATAAGTGCACATAAAAAGGCTATGACTATGGCATTTTCAACACCTATTATTAAAAGCCCAATTGTATAAATAATGAACAGTATCGAAATTTGAAGAACCAACCCAACAAAGTATCTGGATAGTAAGTCTTTTATTTTTTCAATTGATTTTTTTAAACGGTCTTCTTTATCATCTGGTACCAATGTCATTAAGCTATTTTCAAAAAGCTTACTGTCTTTTAAAAAGAAAAACGAAATAAACATTACCGAAAACAACCCAATACTAAAATTGCCTAAACCACTCATAAGGGTATTTAGGAAGTTGGGGATAACTGAATAATCTATTCTTGATAGTATGTGGCTTTCTTTTAACGATTCTTCAACTTCTATAGGATTTATACCAAAAAACTTGGTCGTTTCATTATAAAGATCTTTAACACTGCCTTCTAGTTGATTGATATCTAAAAGCGAGAGATTATGTCCTTGTTCAGCCAATAAAGGGATGAATAACATGATAAGGCCAATCATTAATCCAACTAATAAAAGCATAGTTACTGCCACAGCTAGAGTGTTTTTAAACTTGAGTCTATTTCTTAAAAACCTAACAATAGGTCTGCCTGTTAGCGACACCACGACCGAAATAACAATATAGACTATTACCGATTGGATAACGTAGAGAAAGTAAATTAAAGCGGCTATTCCCAATACAATGGCTAAAGCCCTTAAAATTCCGTTGGCTATTTCTTTTGAATTCATTTAGTAAATATACATATTGGTGCTTAATTTGGGAACATTAAAATTCATTTAGTTGCTTTGTGATTTCATAAAGGGCTATAGAAGTCGCCTGAACAGCATTCATACTACTATTTTGGCCATACATTTCAATATGTATAGCTAGATTGCACGTGTTTAAAATAGTTTCAGAAACTCCAAAATTTTCATCGCCAATTATTAAGGCAATAGGGTTATTGGCTTGCAATTTATATTCTCTTAAAGGAAGACTATTTGTGGTAATTTCAAGAGCTACAATTTGATAACCATTCTCTATATAATTACTAACAACGGATTCTATATCACAATTCAACTCAAAAGGAACAACTTTTTCGGTAGATCTAGAAGTTTTTGTGGCTTTTCTGCTTATGGAAATCCCTTCACCACAAAAGATTAATTTTTCGACACCAAAAGCATCGGCAATTCTAAAAAGACTTCCAATGTTAGAAGCATTTGAAATATTATCACAGATAACAACTATTGGGAATTGTTTTTTCGGGAATGTTGTAGTGTAATGTGTTAATTGCAATACTTTTAAATATTAGTTTTATCAATTCTCAAAAGCATATTTTACAATATTGGCACCCATTTTTAGCGCCTTTTCACGAACATCTTCCGGATCATTGTGAACCACTTGGTCTTCCCAACCATCTCCTAAATCACTTTCAAAGGTAAATAGTAATACTAATCTATCTTCATGAAAGATGCCCAACGCTTGCGGGCGTTTCCCGTCATGTTCGTGTATTTTTGGTAGTCCGTCAGGAAATGGATAAGCGATATTAAATATAGGATGGTTTACAGGAATTTCAACCAAATCTGTATTGGGGAATACTTTTTTTAATTCTTCAGTAATGTAGGGCTTCATACCGTAATTATCGTCGATGTGTAAAAATCCGCCAGAGATTAAATAATTTCTTAAGTTGGTAGCATCGTCTTCGTTAAAAAACACATTGCCATGACCAGTCATGTGCACAAATGGATACTGAAAAATATCGGTACTACCCACTTCAACGGTTTCGGGTTTTGGGCTAATTTTGGTTTTAATATTATTGTTACAAAAACTAATAAGATTGGGCAAGGCTGTAGGGTTTCCATACCAATCGCCACCACCTTTATATTTAAGCACAGCAATATCTTGAGAAAAACACAAAAAGGGTAATATGCAAGACGCTAAAAACAGATAAAATCTCATAGGTTACTCATTTATAAACACAGCACTGTGACAGGCAACTATGGCCGCAGTTTCTGTACGTAATCTGGTTTCTCCCAAAGTTACTGGAATAAAGTTAGAATTTAAAGCCATTTCAATTTCTTTAACACTAAAGTCGCCTTCTGGGCCAATGAGGATTACGACATCTTGGTTAGGTGTTAATTGTTCTTTGAGAGATGATTTTTGATTATCTTCACAATGTGCGATAAATCGTTGACCTTCTAAATTTAAATCTATAAATTCTTTGAATGTAGCAAGTTCATTGAGCTTGGGCAAATAACATTGTAGGGACTGTTTCATGGCAGACTGAACAATTTTGTTGTATCGCTCAAGTTTAATTGTTTTTCTTTCACTATGGTCGCAAAGAATAGGTGTGATTTCATCAATACCCATTTCGGTGCTTTTTTCTAAAAACCATTCATAGCGGTCATTGAGTTTTGTTGGCGCAACGGCAAGATGTATACGGAAATTTTTTTCAGGCTTTTTTTCTTTCTCAATGATTGTGGCAACACATTTTTTTATATCAGCACGAGCAATTGAAGCTTTAAACAGCCAGCCATTGCCATTGGTAATTTCCAATAAATCGCCTACAGATTTTCGCAAGACCTTTACAATATGCCTGCTTTCTTCTTTATCAAAAACGACTTCTTGAGTAGTTTCGGTAGTATCAGGATTAAAAAATAGCTGCATTAGTTTTTTTGCTCAACAATTTGAAGTGCTTTAACTTCTTTTATGTATTTAATATCGTGTGTTTTTAGAATCAGATAGTGTTTGTTTTGATCCAAGACATCAAATGTTGCTAAATCACCAATACTCAAAGGGCTTGTGATTACAAAATCTTCAATTTTAGGATGTAAAGAGCCTTGTTTAAGCCAGCCAGAGTCACCACCACGTCTAGCATTAGAATCTGTAGAATACTGCATGGCCAGTTTGTTAAAAGGCACGCCATTTTCAAATTTGGTCATAACTTGACTTCTTAAGGAAAAAATCTCTGATTTACTTAAATTATCAGTATCCAAAAGAATATAACTAAATCTGTAATGCAGGTCGTTTTTACTTTCAACAACTTTGTAATGTGTAATCTTAAATTCGCTTTCAACTGTTGAACGACCACGCTCAAACAAATCTTTAGCTAATGTGGTCTTGTGCTTTTCCTCATTGAAACTGATAAGCTTACTATCTTTTGAAGGATTATTGGCCAGATACATTTCAGCTTGATCGATATTTAAGATAGAGTCCAGCTCTCTGTTTATGCTTTCTTGACCATAGGAGGAAATTGACAATAGAACTACAAAAAGATAAAATTTATGCATAATCAAAATTTAGTTTCAACAAAAAAACAAAAAATCTTTTTTTGAATTGAAATATCCCAAAACATTATCAACAGAAGTTTTAACAATAGTCTTTGAATAATGATTTTTAGATTTTTAATCTTGCAGAAGCAGTTACCTCACTTTTAGAAAAATCCTTGTTTAAATATTTTAAATACCCTACAATGGCTATCATGGCAGCATTGTCAGTAGTATATTCAAATTTTGGTACATAGGTAGTCCATCCAAATTTTTGTTCACCATTTTTCAAGGCCTGTCTAATCCCAGAATTAGCAGAAACACCACCACCAATAGCTATATGTTTAATACTGGTTTGCTTGGCTGCTAGTTTTAGTTTGTCTATTAAAATCCCGATTATGGTATATTGAATGGAGGCACAGATATCATTTATGTTTTCCTCAATAAAATTAGGATTGTTTTTGGTTTCATTCTGAATGAAATAGAGAATGGCTGTTTTTAAGCCAGAGAAGCTAAAATTCAAACCTTCAATTTTCGGTTTGGTAAACTTAAATGCTTTTGGGTTTCCGAGTTGTGCGCGTTTATCAATTTCTGGTCCAGCTGGATATCCTAAACCCAGAATTTTTCCACTCTTATCATAAGCTTCACCCACAGCATCATCAATCGTTTCGCCTATAACCTCCATATCAAAATAGTCTGAAACTTTAACAATTTGAGTGTGACCTCCTGAAATAGTCATTGCCAAAAAAGGAAAAGGTGGTTTGCTGTAGCTTTCTTCATTGATAAAGTGAGCCAAAATATGCGCCTGCATATGGTTGACTTCAATAAGCGGAATGTTCAAACCAAAAGCCAAGGACTTGGCGAATGAAGTTCCCACAAGTAAGGAACCCATTAACCCTGGACCTCTCGTAAAAGCAATGGCGTGAATATCTTCCTTGGTAATTTGGGCTTTTTTCAAGGCTTGATCAACAACAGGCACAATGTTTTGTTGATGGGCTCTTGAAGCCAGTTCTGGGACAACGCCACCGTATTCTTCATGTATTTTTTGATTGGCTATAACATTGCTTAAAACATGACCGTTACATATTACGGAAGCTGCTGTGTCATCGCAAGAAGATTCGATTCCAAGAATGTAAATATT
This sequence comes from Bacteroidia bacterium, assembly GCA_030425285.1. Taxonomy (GTDB): domain Bacteria; phylum Bacteroidota; class Bacteroidia; order Flavobacteriales; family Flavobacteriaceae; genus Hanstruepera. The sequence goes on along the minus strand of JAUIAY010000009.1, from coordinate 74,534 downwards.
TTCTGAAGCCATTACTGAATATTAGGCATAATTATTGTTAATTTTGGTTTCAAAGTTATAACTTTCAAGACGTATCAAAAAATTTTTTAAAATACTGGGTCGGTTGCTGGCAACTCTTTTGTTGTTGTTTATCATTTTGGTTTTGATACTTTCAATTCCAGCTGTTCAAACAGGGCTTGGGAATTACGCTACAAAGCGCATTAATGATGAGTTTAAGACCAACATAAATATTGAAAAAGTTGGATTGCAAATAAACGGTAATGTTGGGCTAAAAGGTGTTTTGATACGCGATTATAAAAAGGACACACTCATCAGTGCTACCGAACTAAACACCTCTATTTTAAATTTCAGAAACCTTTACAAGGGTAAGCTCGTTTTTGGTGACATAAATCTGGAAGGACTTATTTTTAATATTGTCACTTACAAAGGAGAGACCGATACGAATCTGGATGTTTTTGTGGCTAAATTTGATGAAGAACAACCAAATACTGATCCTAGTGATTTTTTGATGTCTTCAAGTGATGTTACCATTTCTCAAGGGACCTTTAGACTTATTAACTACAATAACGAAAACCCAAAAATACTGGAATTTACAGATGTTTTTACCAACGCTACGAACTTGGTGATTAGTGGGCCAAATGTCAGTACACGAGTTAATACACTGGCTTTTAATGATAGTCGAGGTTTGAAAATGAAAAATTTAGTCACTAATTTTTCATATACCAGAGAACAGATTTTTTTGGATGATCTTGATATTAAAACAGCCAATTCCGAATTAAAAGGTGATGTCAAATTTTTATACAAGCGTGAAGATTTAAAAGATTTTACCGATAAGGTAAATGTAGAAGCTAATTTTACTGATGCATACGTGGCATTCAATGAATTGAACACTTTTTATAATGAGTTTGGTGATAATCAGCATGCATCCTTTAGTGCAAATATTACCGGAACACTAAACGATATACAGGTTAGTGATTTGAAACTTAATACAATTACAAATACAAAAGTTTACGGAGACATTCATTTTTTAAACCTTTTTAATGCTGAAGAGCATAACTTTTACATGAACGGTAAGTTCACTAATTTAACTTCAAACTATAGAGATTTAACTGCTTTGTTGCCCAATGTTTTAGGGAAGTCTATACCAACCGCATTTGATAAATTAGGGAATTTTACAATTGTTGGACAATCTGAAATTACTACTACCAATGTAAGTGCTGATATTGGTATTAATACTGAGCTTGGGTTTATTCATTCTAATCTGGATTTAAAAACCATCAACGATATCGACAATGCCACCTATAAAGGAAATATCATTTTTGATGACTTTGACATTGGAAAGTTTATTGAAAGTACTAAATGGGGAATTGCCTCCCTTAATTTAGATGTTGAAGGGAAAGGTTTTACTTTGGAGAGCTTGAATACTCAATTGTTAGGTGATGTGTATTCAGTGCTTTATAATGGTTACGAATATAACGATATAGAGCTGTCAGGGGATTTGGGGAACAATATTTATGACGGAAAGTTGGTTTCACACGATCCTAATTTCAGGGTGAATTTTGACGGACTTGCCGACTTTTCTAATACAATTCATGAGTATGACTTTATTGCCAATGTATCCTATGCCAATTTAAAGGCCATGAATATTGTTAAACGTGATGAACAAGCCATATTTAAAGGACTGGTTGAAATGAAAATGACAGGCACTTCGTTAGATGATGCAGTAGGTAGTATTGTTTTTGATGATACCTATTACAAAAATGAAAATGATGAGTACTTTTTTGAGGACTTTCAAATAACGTCTTCATTTGCTGGAGATAAACGTATCATTAAGGTCAATTCACCTGATATCATTCAAGGTGAGTTAAGTGGCGTTTTTTCCTTTAACGATATTGGATATCTTTTTGAGAATGCTGTTGGGAGCATATATGCAAATTACAGACCACATAAAGTGAAGGAAGATCAATACATCGATTTCAATTTCAATATTTACAATAAAATAGTTGAGGTATTTGTACCAGATATAGAATTGGGATCCAATACTTATATAAAAGGTCGCGTTGAGAGCGATGAAAAAGAGTTTAAACTAACATTTAAATCGCCAAAAATTAAGCTGTTTGATTATTTTGCTGATAAAATTTCACTTCAGGTTGATAGTAAAAACCCATTGTATAATGCCTATGTAGAGGTTGATAGTATTAATACTACTTACTACAACTTGTCTAAATTCAACTTAATAAATGTCACCCTCAATGATACTTTGTATATGCGATCAGAGTTTAATGGTGGTCGCAATAATGCCGATTCATATAATTTAAGTTTTTATCACACCATTAACGAGGATAATAAATCGGTTATAGGGTTTAAAAGGTCCGATGCAACTTTTAAAGGTAATAAATGGTTCATAAATGACAAACGCGACCGCAATAACAAAATTGTTTTAGACAAAAACCTATCGGTTATTAATTTGGATTCATTTAGAATGAACCATAATGAAGAAGAAATTAAATTATCCGGTGTATTGAGGGATTCAACTTATAAAGACATCAAATTGAATTTCAAGGATGTGGATTTGGCCAAAATTACCCCAGCAATTGACAGTTTGCATTTAAAGGGTAATGTTAATGGGAGATTAGAAGTTCTTCAGGAACATGGCGTATATTTACCCAATTCAACTGTCACCATTGATGACTTGGAGGTCAACGATTTGGTTTTAGGGTCTTTTGATGCCAAAATTATGGGAGATGAAACACTTTCTAACTACACAATAAATGCTAAAATTAAGGATGATATTTCGGAGTCGTTTTCAGCTATCGGGAATATTAGCGTAGCTTCAGCGGCTTCTACTATAAATTTAGACTTGAATTTTAAAGAGTTTAATCTATCGCCTTTAAACCCGTTTTTGGCAGGCATTCTATCCAATATAAGGGGAGACGTTACGGGTGTTGCCAGAGTGACGGGAGATTTAAAATTACCTCAAATAAATGGTGAATTGGAATTGAACAATTCGGGCTTAACAGTACCGCTTTTGAATGTTGATTATGATTTTGATGATAAATCGTCTGTAACATTAGAAAATCAACGTTTTAATTTTAATAGTATCAATTTAACAGACACCAAGTATCAATCAAAAGGTATTTTGAATGGGTCTATAACGCATGTTAACTTTTCGGAATGGGAATTGGACATTGATATTTCGACACCAAGATTACTTGTTCTGAACACAGAGGAAGAAACTGAAGAATCGCCCTATTACGGTACAGGATACATTGGTGGTGTGGCGAGTATAAAAGGTCCAACTGATGAATTGGTGATTTCGGTAGTTGGCGAAACAAAACCAGGAACTATTTTTGTTATTCCATTGAGCGATTCAGAATCGTTTGGAGACAACTCATATATTCACTTTTTAACGCCTGAAGAGAAAAGAGCCAAAAAAGAAGGTCGTGAAGTTAGGTCAAAAGACATAACTGGGCTGGAACTTGATTTTGAATTGGACATTACCCAAGATGCAGAAATAGAAATTGTTATAGATAAAGTATCGGGTAGTACTATTAAAGGAAGAGGTGCAGGAGGTATGTTAATTGACATCAACACGAATGGCAAGTTTAATATTTATGGGGATTTCATAGTTTATGAAGGGGTTTATAATTTTATGTATGGTGGTCTTGTTCAGAAAAAGTTTGAAGTAGAGTCTGGAGGTTCATTGGTTTGGGAAGGTGATCCTTTTAGGGCTCAAATAGAAATCAATGCCATTTATAAAACACAGGCAAACCCATCACCATTGTTGGATAATCCAATAAACCGAAGTATTCCAGTTCATGTTAGGACTACCTTAAGCGGGCCTTTGGAAAAACCTGAAATAGACTTCAATTTTGAGTTTCCAAATGTAAACTCTACTGTAAAATCTGAATTGAATTATCGTTTAGACTCGAAGGAAGAGAGAGACAACCAAGCTTTGTTTTTATTGGCTACAGGAGCGTTTTCAAACAGACAGAATGTTAATATAACTGGAACTGTCACAGAAAGACTCAATGGTATTATCAATGGTTTTTTCTCCGATAGTGACAATAAGGTAAACATTGGACTTAATATAGAAGCAGGAGAAAACACACCAGAATATCAAACTGATGACAGATTAGGTGTAACATTACAGACCAATATAAGTGACAGAATCCTTGTTAACGGTAAGGTTGGTGTTCCGATAGGCGGAGTCAGTGAAACGGTTGTGGCAGGAGATGTTCAAATAGATTTTCTATTGAATGAAGAAGGAACTTTGAGGGCTAAAGTATTCAATAGGGAAAATAGTATTAGAAATTTAGGAGAGGAAATAGGATATACTCAAGGAATAGGTATTGCATGGAGTGTTGATTTTGATACGTTTGGAGAACTTATTAATATTATCCTTAAAGGCAAAAAAAATGTTGAGGAAGAAATGGATAAAGAAGCTGAAGAAGAAAACAACGATAAAAACATTCCTGACTACGTAGGTTTTAAAAAAGAAAAAGACTAATATTTTCGTTTTTAAAAACATGTTTTTTGTTTTATAAAGCAAAAAATTAACTTATTTATTAACGAAAACGTTTGAATTTTTACACATCTCTTAAAATATCATTAATACCTTGTTTTATATGATATTTCTTTACTAGCTTTACTTTTTCAAGTTGTTTTTATGACCAAAAAAATTAAAAAAATAGGTGTTTTGACCTCTGGAGGAGATGCTCCTGGAATGAATGCCGCCATTCGTTCGGTTGTTCGAACATGTGCTTTCCATCAAATAGAATGTGTTGGTATTTATAGAGGCTATGAAGGCCTGATAGAAGGTGATTTTAAAATTCTTTCTGCTAGAAGCGTCAACAATATTATCCATACAGGCGGAACTATGCTAAAATCTGCCCGCTCCAATGAATTTAGAACTAAAGAAGGTAGACAAAAAGCGTTTTTGCAACTCAAGAGTGTTGGGATTGATGCCTTGGTTTTAATTGGAGGCGATGGTACTTTTACAGGAGGCATGATCTTTAATGAGGAATTTGGTTTTCCAGTAATTGGTATTCCAGGTACCATAGATAATGATATCTTCGGAACCAACTTTACCTTAGGCTACGATACTGCTCTAAATACGGTAGTTGAAGTTATCGATAAGATTCGTGATACAGCAAGCTCGCATAAACGTTTGTTTTTTGTAGAAGTAATGGGACGTGACGTTGGCCATATTGCCTTAAACGCAGGTGTAGGTGCAGGTGCCGAGGAAATTTTAATTCCTGAAGAGGATTTGGGTCTGGATAGGTTGTTGGAGTCTTTAAGAAGAAGTAAACAATCCGGAAAATCCTCTAGTATAGTTGTTGTAGCCGAAGGTGATAAGATTGGGAAAAATGTTTTTGAGTTAAAGGACTATGTTGAAGAAAACATGGAAGAGTATGAAGTACGTGTTTCGGTTTTGGGACATATGCAACGAGGTGGTTCGCCATCTTGTTTCGACCGTGTTTTGGCCAGTAGAATGGGCGTGAAAGCTGTAGAATCCTTATTGGAAGGAAAATCCAATTATATGGTTGGAATCCTTGATAACAAAATAACGCTAACACCATTGGATAAGGCTGTAAAAGGTAAAACAGAAATTAATAAAGAATTGTTGCGGGTATCTGATATCATGACAACATAATCAATAAAATAACAAGTAAAAAATTAAAAAAGATATATGTCAAGTTTAAAATTAGGAATAAACGGATTCGGAAGGATTGGAAGAATAGTATTTAGAGCAACTATCAGTAGACCAGATGTTGATGTTGTGGCCATAAACGATTTGTTAGATGTTGAGCATTTGGCTTATTTATTGGAGTATGATTCTGTACATGGTCGTTTTGATGGTACAATCGAGGTTAAGGATGGTAATTTGGTAGTAAATGGCAAAACCGTTAGAGTTACTGCCGAACGTGATCCTAAGAACTTAAAATGGAATGATGTAGGAGTCGATGTTGTTGCCGATTGTACTGGAATTTTCACAACTTTGGAAACAGCGCAGTACCACATCGATGCTGGTGCAAAAAAAGTTGTGATTTCTGCACCAAGTAAAGATGCTCCAATGTTTGTAATGGGAGTAAACCATAACGAAGTTAAGTCTTCAGATGTCATTGTTTCCAATGCTTCTTGCACAACAAATTGTTTGGCGCCAATGGCTAAAGTCCTAGATGATAACTTCGGTATTGAAGAAGCGTTAATGACAACTGTTCACGCAACTACTGCCACTCAATTAACAGTCGATGGTCCTTCTCGTAAGGATTACAGAGGAGGAAGAAGTGCTTTAATCAATATTATCCCTGCTTCTACTGGAGCTGCTAAAGCTGTAGGTAAAGTTATTCCAAAGCTCAATGGTAAATTGACTGGTATGGCTTTCAGAGTACCAACTGCCGATGTTTCTGTAGTAGATTTAACCGTGAGAACCCAAAAAGAAACTTCTTTGGAAGAGATAAAAAAAGCCTTTAAAACTGCTTCTGAAACAAGTATGGAAGGAGTACTCGGGTATACTGACGAGTTGGTAGTTTCACAGGATTTTGTTAGTGACGCACGTACTTCAATTTTTGATGCCGAAGCGGCTATTGAACTTAATTCAAAATTCTTTAAGCTTGTTGCATGGTATGATAACGAGTTTGGTTATTCCAATAAATTGGTAGATTTGGCATTACATGTAAACTCTTTATAATTTTTAATATTTCAATTTAAATCCGTAGTTTGTTTGATAATTATAAATTACGGATTTTTTTATTTTTAAGCGTATGATATTCATTGTTGATAGTGGCTCCACAAAATGTGATTGGATTTCAATTGATAAGGAAGGAAACCAATTATTGGAAAAAATAAGAACCAAAGGTCTTAATCCGGCAATTTTAAAAGAAAAGAAACTCTTTAAAATAATAAACAAGCAACCGGAAATAAATGCACATAAAGATAAAGTCACTCATGTTTATTTTTATGGTGCTGGTTGCGGAACCGAAAAGCCTAGATTGCAATTAAAAGCAGTATTGGAATCAATTTTTGTAAATGCGAAGGTAGAAGTTAAAGAAGATACATTTGCGGCTGTTAGGGCAACTATCAGTAACCCAGAAGAAGCAGCGGTAGTTTGTATTTTGGGAACAGGTTCCAACTGTAGTTATTTTGATGGTAAAAATCTTCATCAGCGAGTAAGTTCATTAGGCTACACTTTGATGGATGACGCATCAGGAAATTATTATGGAAAACAACTTATTCGTGATTATTATTTTAATCACATGCCCGAGGAAATTAAGGTTTCATTTGCAGAACGTTACAATTTAGACGCTGATTTTATAAAGTACAACTTATATAAGCAACCCAACCCAAATGCCTATTTAGCTTCATTCGCTGAATTTATGTTTTTGAATAAAGAGTCTGAATATATTAGAAGCGTTATCAAATCAGGACTTCGTGTTTTTGCAAAAAACATGATTTTTCAATTTAAGGATGAATTAAAAAAAGTGCCTGTTCATTTTGCTGGTTCGATTGCCTTTTTCTCAAAAGATGAGATTCAAGAAATTGCTGATGAAATGGGATTTACTGTTGGTAATATTGTTAGAAGACCCATTGAAGGTTTAGTTAAATATCATTCTAATTTAAGTTAATGGAAATAGCAATTATTGCTCATGATGGTAAAAAAGCTGAAATGGTTCAGTTCTTAAATGAGCATCGTGAAATTTTACTTCAAAAAAATATATCATTAGTTTCAACATGAACAACTGGAAAAAAGGTTAAAAAGGCAGGATTTGAAGTCACAAGATTATTGTCAGGGCCTTTAGGAGGAGACGCGCAAATAGCAGCAAGAGTAGCTGAAGGAATATGTAATATGGTCCTATTTTTTAGAGACCCACTGGAAAAACATCCTCACGAACCTGATGTTTTAATGCTTATGCGTTTATGTGATGTTCATGATATACCTTTGGCAACAAACCCTGCAACGGCTGAATTATTGATTAAGGGTATTTAATGATTCTTATTTCCAAGGCTGTTAATTTTTGCCATATACTTGGTTTTCCTGTTCGGCTACACGGATAAAGGTTGTTCGTTTTGTTAACTCCTTTAGTCTTTGGGCTCCCACATAAGTACAGGTGCTTCGTAATCCGCCCAAGATATCCTGAAGGGTTGTTTCAACGTCACCCTTATAGGATACTTCAACTGTTTTTCCTTCACTAGCTCTATATTCGGCAACACCGCCAACATGTTTTTTCATAGCAGTTGTAGAACTCATTCCATAAAATTGCTTGTAAAACTGACCGTCGCGTTCAAACAATTTGCCACCACTTTCATCATGACCAGAAAGCATGCCTCCAAGCATCACAAAATCGGCTCCAGCACCAAATGCTTTGGCAACATCGCCAGGTGTGGTACAGCCTCCGTCACTAATGATTTGTCCGCCTAGTCCATGAGCGGCATCGGCACATTCAATGATGGCAGAAAGCTGCGGATACCCAACACCAGTTTTAACCCGAGTAGTGCAAACAGATCCAGGTCCAATGCCTACTTTAATGATATCAGCGCCAGCTAATAGCAATTCTTCAACCATTTCACCAGTGACCACATTACCAGCAATAATTGTTTTATTGGGATATTGCTTTCGGGTTTGCTTTACAAAATTCACAAAATGCTCCGAGTATCCATTTGCCACATCAATGCATATGTACTTTAATTCTGGAAACAAAGAAAAGATGGTTTCTAATTTGTGGGCATCATCCTTTCCAGTTCCGGTACTTATAGCTATAAAGTTTGCTATGTCCTTGGGTGCATCTTTCATAAATGCTTCCCACTCATCAACTAAATAGTGTTTGTGTATGGCCGTAAACAGTTTGCTTTTTGAAAGAGCCAAAGCCATTTCAAAAGTTCCTACAGTATCCATATTTGCTGCCATAATTGGAACTCCGCTCCAGGAATCTTGACTATTTAAGAACTTGAAATCACGTTCTAAATTAACTTGCGATCTACTTTTAAGAGTTGATCGTTTGGGTCTTATCATGACATCCTTAAAACCTAGTTTTAAATCATGTTCTATTCGCATGAATAATTATTTATGTTACAATCAAATATACGAGTTCCACAACAGAAAATAAAAGTTATTAAGTTGTAAAATCTTTATTAAAAATCTGTTTTCACTACAGTTGTAATTTTTGTGAAAATGATTACTTTGCATTATTAATGCTTAAGGGTATGAATAACAATTACTTTCAAAGAACAAGGATTTATATATCTTTTTTATTATGTTTTTTGTCTTACCAGCTTACAATAGCTCAAGATATTGAGCCTAGAAGATGGACGCCTTTGCCAATAGGTACACACGTTGTTGGAGGTGGTTATGTTCATACTTTTGGAGATATTTTATTTGACCCTGTTTTGCAAGCCGAAGATGTTACTATAGCTATAAATGCGATGGCCGTATCTTATGTTCAGCCGTTAAAAATTGGTAACCGATTAGCTAGGCTAGATGTATTACTCCCTTATGTAAATGCAAATTGGGAAGGTCTCTTACAGGGTGTGCCAACTAATATTTCAAGAACAGGTTTTTCTGATCCTCGAGTTAGGTTTTCAATCAATTTGATAGGACCAAAGGCATTAAATGCTCAAGAAATGATGTCTTATTACAAAGAAAATCCCTCAAATACTATGTTTGGAGCTTCAGTGTCTGTTACATTTCCTTTAGGGCAATATGCAGGAGACAGATTATTGAATTTAGGACAGAAAAGATTTGTAATCAGACCGCAAGTTGGGTTTGTTCGAAATTGGGGGCTATGGTCTTATGAATTTACAGCTTCCGTTTTTATCTATACCAATAACAACGATTTTTTTAATAACCAAAAAAGAAAACAGGACCCGACATTTGCGGCACAAACCCATCTAATTCGTCGATTTAGAAATAGGATGTGGACTTCAGTGAGTGCTGGATATGGACTTGGTGGGCAATCAATAGTAGATAGTCAACCAAATAATGATGAACGGGGTGATTTGTTATATTCTTTGGCATTCGGTTTTCCAATAACAAAAAAACAAAGTGCCAAAGTATTCTATTTACATTCAGAATCGGTTAAATCTATTGGATCTGATACAGATTCTATTGGATTAGGATATTCAATACTGTTCTAAATATATAGCTATTTAATTGCTATCATACTTATTTCTACATTTACGAATTTTGGTAGGTTGGCTACTTCAACAGTTTCCCTGGCTGGAGCCGTATCGGAATCAAAATAGGAAGCATAAACTTCATTTATCAGTGAAAAATTATTCATATCACTAATAAAAATAGATGTTTTTACAACATCCTCAAATGTCATATTTGCTTCATTTAGAACAGCCTTCATGTTTTGCATGACTTGTTCGGTTTCGGCCTTGATATCATCGATAATTAATTCACCATTCTCTGGATTTATGGCAATTTGACCTGAAGTATATAAGGTGTCGCCCTTTAAAACGGCTTGATTATAGGGGCCTATTGGAGCAGGAGCGTGCTTGGTATTGATAATCTTTTTCATGATAAAATTGAAATTATAATTGCTGGTCTGGTTGACGGCGTTTATCGTATTTAATGTCCTTGAGAATATTTGATTTAATACCTATGAAGAAATACCAAGAACTACGTGTACTGAATGGTACCCAGCTAAAACTCATACGCCAACTCAATAAGTCACGTTCAAAACGCAATTGCGTATATGTAAAGCCTTTGTTCTTAAAATCATAACCTGATGATGCACCAACAGTCCATCTTGGTGAAAATTCAACATCTCCCGAAAACATTAACGAGTGAGATGAGATTTCATTTTCACGTCTAGAGTTGGCATAATTGACAGCGTATGCTAGTTTCAGGTTCCAAGGTATTTTGGATTTGTACAGTTCGCTAGGTGTTTCCTTTTCTTCATCATCGTCATTGTTGTATCGCTGATCAGAAAAATCTTGGGCACGACCAAAAAGATCGTCATCTCGACCACCACTTCTTAAATTTTCTTGTTGACTGCGTTCATTTTGGGTTCCATCAAAATTACTACTGGACAGTGAATAGCTAACAGCCATATTGGCACTTGTCAATCTGAACAAGCTACCACCATTATCAATATTGAACTTATCAATTTTTGTGTTATTGTTATCCAAAGCATAAGGATCTAATGTCATTCCGAAATTCACCGACATTTTGTTTTGCAACAATTGCGTCCCTCCAGTCATTCTTAAAGGGCTCCAGTTCAGGGAATCGCCTGCTAAATTATATGCAGTTGAAAAGTTTAGATTGTCTAATATTTTAATTTTTTTTGCTTCAGTAGCTGTAGAATCCTTGTCTCTTACTTTAGCTTCAATATTATTGGACAGAGAAATACCTATGGAACTTGAATAATTATTATTGGGAGCACCATAAATACCGCCTTCAAAGCGAGTATATTCAACTTCATCGGTTGTTGTTCCATTGGCATCAATAACTTCATAGGTTTCATAATAATTACTAAAAGACGGATTGATGTTATAGCTAATGGAAGGGCGCATAACATGCCTGATGGCTTGAATTTTAGGGTCTTTGCCTTCTTTTCTAAAGTCAAACATACCGTATAACGTCGTCCCCAAATTAGTACTGAAATTATAGGTTCTATAAGCGTCAAATCCTTTGACAGGCTCGGTAACAACTTCATTTTCATTCAAATCATAATATTTTCTAACTGTCTCAAAAACCCAGGTTTCATCATAGGATGTGCTGGCACTTAAACTAAAATATTTAAGCACCTTAAAATTTGTAGTTAACGGAATACTATGTCTGATGCCATTTTCGGCACTGTCCCACATTTCTTTTTTGAAGAATAATGAATCAGTTGTTTGAATGCGATTCTCGGCTCGAATATTATACTGAAAGTTGATATTTTGAATAATCCCTTTTTTAACACCTGTTTTAGGTGCAAAAGGGAAGACCCTACTAACACTTGCCTGAATAGTAGGCAAAGTCATGTTAATGACTTCAGTGTTAGTATTTTGAGAGTGTGTAGCTGTAACACTCATGTTAACCTGTGGCTCACCTTCAAACGTTTTGGAATAGGAAATGGAAGAGGCAAGGGTATTGTTCAAAAAACTTGGCGCATTTACTTGGTTTATGGATGTTTGATAGTAACGGCTACTTCCCAAGTTTACCGATGCTGAAAATCGGGAACTAGGATTGGCTTTGGCATCTTGACTATGAGACCATCTAATATTGTAAATAGATGATTTATTATAATCTGGAAAGCCACGTTCACTGTTTATCAAACTTTCATACCTAAAACTCACGTTACCATTATAACGGTATCGATTGGCATAGGCACTTTCAAATCGCAAACCATAACTACCATTGGTGTAATAGTCACCTAAAACTGCTAAATCGACAAAATCACTTATGGCAAAATAATAACCGCCATTTTGTAGAAAGTATCCTCTGTTGTTTTCTTCACCGAAACTAGGAATAATGACACCAGAAGTTTGTTTGTCAGTAAGCGGAAAAAAACCAAAGGGCAAACCAATGATGGTTGGAACATCGGCAATAACCATATTTGTTGGTCCTACAACAATTTTTTTCTGTGGAACAATTTTAATTTTATTGGCCTGAAAATAATATTCAGGATTCTCGATATCCTTGGCTGTAGTAAAGCGACCCTTATGTAGAAAAATAACCGAATCATTCACTTTTTTAGTAATTGGCGCAAAAATGTTCATGCCGCCTTGTTCGGTTTTGGAGTTGTAAATAAGGGCTTTTTCTGTTTTGGTATTAAACTTAATGGAGTCAGGTTCAACCACATTATTAGCTTGTTTAAAAACAGGTGGTTGGTTGTAGTTTCCCAAAGAATCTACAATTCCAGCGGCAAATACTTCGTTGGTGTTGTAGTCAATGATAATTAATCCAGCCTTGAGTTCCATGTCTTCATAGTACACTTCAGCCTCATTGTATAAATATAGTTTTTGTTCCTTGTTGTTAAAGGAGGTGTAATCAGTTGCTCTGTAGGTAACTGGGCCAGTTAATAGTTCCGGTTTCGGTTTTACGGAGTCCTGTAAAATGGAGTCTTGACCTTTTTCAGATTCTACAGGCTTAATGGCATCACCAATGGATAGATTAAGCGTATCATTTTCCTTACTTGCTTCAACTTTCCCACCTTGTTTGGGTATGTCCTGGGCGTAGCCAAAAGTGTTGATAAACACTGTAAAACTTAAGGTAAAAAGTATGTGGAAGATGTTTGTACGCAATGCTTTTAAATGTATTTTTGTAAAAGTATGGCTCGGTTTTTGAATTGCCAAAATTACATATATTTTTTGTGATTAATTTAATATACCTTAAAATTCGAAAATTAAAATAAACCTGCTTAAAAGTTGTTATACTTACTATGAACAGTATCATGAAATTACAATACTACATACTTGCCATTTCAGTATGGATATTAATACCAAATAGCCTGATGGCTCAAACCAAAACCGATAAGTTTGTAGTGGTTTTGGATGCTGGGCATGGTGGCCATGACCCAGGAAACTTGGGGAATGGTTACAAGGAAAAGGACATTGCCCTGAAAATAGTTTTGGAAGTAGGTAAGGAATTAGAGAAGAATCCGGATATTAAAGTTATTTATACCAGAAAAAACGATGTATTCTTAAAATTGCATGAACGTGCAGCCATAGCCAATAAAGCCGATGCGGACTTGTTTGTTTCTGTTCACTGTAATTCGTTTACCAATAATGCTCATGGTACCGAAACTTTTGTTTTGGGTCTGCATGCCAATGAAAGGAACTTTAATGTTGCCAAAAAGGAAAACGAGGTAATATTTTTAGAAGAGGATTACGAGAAGCATTATGAAGGTTTTGATCCCAATTCACCAGAATCATTGATTGGCTTGACCCTTATGCAAGAAGAATATTTGGACCAAAGTATTTTGTTGGCAAACCTAGTTGAGAATAACTTCAAGGGTAAACTTAACAGAAAGAGTAGAGGTGTAAAACAAGCTGGTTTTTGGGTTTTGCATAATACATACATGCCCAGTGTTTTGATAGAAACAGGTTTTTTGACTTATAAGCCTGAAGGGAGCTATTTAAATTCCGGTAAAGGACAAAATCAAATGGCTACAGCCATCAAAGATGCTATATTAGATTATAAACATGGTTTGGATTTAAATGTTGGTGACAATATCATTCCCTACAACGAAGAAAGCTCTAACGTTTCAACTGAAGAACCCAAACAGATTTATGAAGGTATCGTTTTTAAAGTTCAGATTGCAGCCAGTTCTAGGAAGTTGGAGCCTAAATCGTATAACTTTAATGGCTTGGATGCTATTTCAAGGGACGATTTTGATGGCCTTTACAAGTATTATTACGGAAATACTTCGGATTACAATGAAGTAAAGCGCCTTCAAACAACAGCCAAGCAAAAAGGTTATAGTTCCTGTTTTGTAGTAGCCTTTAAAAATGGTCATCAGGTTTCGGTTTCCGATGTCTTAAATTCATCGGCTAATTAGAGCCATTCTTTATAAATTTATCTTTAATTTTGTTATATAACCAAATAACCTGACTTTTGAAAATATCTAAAGAAGTTAAAACTGCCATACTAGTCATTCTGGGAATTGCTTTCTTGATTTTTGGAATAAACTATTTAAAAGGAAGAAACCTACTAGACGCATCAAACACCTATTTCACGGTATTTGAGTATAATGCTCTTACCGAATCGTCTCCTGTGACCATTAAAGGGAATAATGTAGGGAAAATAAAAAATATTAAATACGATTTCGAAACTGGAAAAACTCGTGTAGCCTTTACAGTTGATAAGGGTTTGAAGTTTTCCAAGAATAGTAAAATACGCTTATATGAAATGGGATTGATGGGAGGTAATGCCATGGCCATTATTCCTGCTGAAGATAATCAGTTTGCACAAGATGGAGACGTTATTCAATCGGAAGTTGAAAAAGGTCTGTTGGATGGTTTAGCTGGGAATTTTTCCGATTTGAGTAATGGTTTGGATACCACTTTAAAATCGGCTGACACCTTGCTTATTGGATTAAATGCTTTGGTAGATGATAATTCAGATAAAGGGCTAAAGAATGCTATTGCCGAGTTAAATACAACCATTACATCTTTTAGAAGCCTGTCTAATTCGCTCAATTCACTTGTTGCGAAAAATGAGAAAAATTTATCGTCGGTAATCAGTAATTTTGATTCTATTAGCAAGGATTTGGCAAGCCTTTCAAATGATTTAAAGAAAGCCGAATTGTCAAAAACCATTAACGATTTGGATGCAGCCCTTCTAAATTTCAATACCTTACTTTCTGATTTGGATGAAGGAGAAGGAACTGTGGGTAAATTATTGAAAGACGATGAACTGTACAATAATCTTGAAGGAGCAACCAAGGAACTGGAAGAATTATTGCGTGATATAAAATTACACCCAAAACGCTATTTTAGAATACTATCCAAAAAGGAAATTCCTTACGAAGAGACCGAAAACTAACAAATTACCAATATGAGTTTTATTCCAAATATATTATTTGCCCTAGCCTTGATTGCAGGTGTAGGTTTTTTTGCAAAGAATGTCAAAAAGCTTATGCGTAATATAAAATTGGGTCAGGATGTTGATGTTAGCGATAAAAAGTCGGAGCGTTGGCGGAATATGGCCATGATTGCTTTAGGGCAAAGTAAAATGGTCAAAAGACCTATTGCAGGCTTCTTGCATGTTATTGTTTATGTTGGGTTTATAATTATCAATATTGAAGTATTGGAAATCATCATTGATGGGTTATTTGGAACGCATCGAATTTTTTCTTCAATAGGCAGTCTTTATGGTGTTTTAATAGGTTCTTTTGAAATATTAGCTGTTTTGGTTTTGGTATCAGTTATTGTTTTTTGGATTCGACGAAACATCATTAAAATTAAGCGTTTTTGGAAATCTGAAATGACAGCTTGGCCTAAAAACGATGCCAATTATATCTTGTATTTTGAAATGGTATTAATGACCTTGTTTTTGGTTATGAATGCTACAGATATCCCATTCCAAAATATGGATTCAGGTAATGTAATTAGTCAATTTATAGCGCCTTGGTTCAGTAGTTTGCCTGAAACAACCTTACATATTATTGAGCGTTCTGCTTGGTGGTTGCATATTTTAGGGATTTTGGTGTTCTTAAACTATCTATACTATTCCAAGCACTTGCATATATTGTTGGCATTTCCAAATACGTATTATGGTAGTGTCAAGCCTAAAGGTCAGTTTAGCAACTTAGAATCTGTTACCAAAGAAGTTAAAATGATGATGGATCCTAATGTCGACCCCTTTGCGGCACCTCCAGAAGGAGCAGAAAATGCAGTCCCAGCTAAATTTGGTGCTAGTGACGTGCAAGATTTAAATTGGGTTCAATTATTAAATGCTTATACCTGTACTGAATGTGGCCGTTGTACCAGTGAATGTCCAGCTAATTTAACAGGCAAAAAATTGTCACCACGAAAAATCATGATGGATACACGTGATAGACTCGAAGAAGTCGGTAAAAATATCGATGCCAATAATGGTGAATTTAAAGAAGATGGCAAACAACTGCTGGATGATTATATAACAAGAGAAGAGCTTTGGGCTTGTACTTCTTGTAACGCTTGTGTTGAGGCTTGTCCGGTGAGTATTGACCCATTGTCTATTATCATGGATATGCGTCGCTATCTGGTTATGGAGCAAAGTGCTGCACCTGTTGAGTTGAATAATATGATGACCAATATAGAAAATAATGGTGCGCCTTGGCCTTATAACCAAATGGACCGATTAAACTGGAAGAATGAGTAGAGTCTATAGGGATATGAATGAGTTTGTTGAATTTTGGAGAGAAATTGGATAAATAACGAGTTTTTGAGATTAAGCATATTTATACTAATATTTTGTTTGGGGAGTTCAATGGGATTCTCTCAAGGGTATGCTAAAGACTCCTTGCAGATAAAGGTTTACACTGAAATTGAATATAAGAACAGAGAAGCCAAAGACATCAAATTAATAAAGGTTTTTTGTGACTATTGTTCAGATGCACAAATAAGTAAAATAGGTTATGGAGCTTTGTTACGGGCGCATGACGAACGCTATTTACCGGAGAATGTTTTGGTAAACGGAACCAAGAAATTGGCTATAATAATTAGAATTTCTAAAGAAGATTTCGCAGCAATAACAAACGAAACCGAAGATAATAAAAACCAAAAACGATAGAGAACTTAACATTTTATGAAAAGAGAAGACGCAGACAAATTATTGCATGAAAAAGTTGAAGCAGGTGAGAAAGTAAGCCCAATTTTACCAAAAGGAGTCAAAAATTATTTAATAGATATTGATGGTACCATTACAGAAGATGTCCCGAATGAGGAACCGGAACGCATGGCAACCTGTGCGCCTTATCCTGATGCTTTGGCTACCTGTAATAAATGGTATGACGAAGGACATTTAATTTGTTTTTTTACATCGCGTACTGAAGATCATCGCGAAGTAACCGAAAATTGGTTAAACAAGCATGGGTTTAAGTTTCATAGCTTGTTAATGGGGAAACCACGTGGAGGCAATTACCATTGGATTGATAATCATTTAGTAAAGGCAACCCGTTATAAAGGGAAATTTACTGATTTAGTGGATAAAAAAGTGACCATTCAGGTTTTTGACGATGGTCAACATGATTAATAAACGCATCACTTTGATGTGATAATAAAAAGGCATTTCTATGAGCGAGCAACTTAAAGTACCAACAATGCAGGAAGCAATGGCGGAAGGCAGACAACCAGATTATTTGTTTTGGGTGGGTTCTGCTGGAGCTTTTGATGATAGGGCAAAAAAGATTACTAAAGCATTTGTGAAACTGCTTAACAAAGCCAATGTTGATTTTGCCGTTTTAGGAATAGAAGAATCCGATTCTGGAGATGCTGCTAAACGTGCAGGAAATGAGTTTTTATTTCAGATGCAAGCCATGACCAATATTGAAGTCATGAATATGTATCAAGTAAAAAAGATCATTACTACAGATCCGCATGATTTTAATACCTTAAAGAATGAATATCCTGGATTAGGCGGAAATTATGAAGTTTACCATCATACACAATTCTTGAAACAATTAATTTCCGAAGGAAGAATAAAAGTTAAAGAATCAGAATTTAAAGGAAAAAATGTTACGTTCCATGACCCATGTTATTTGGGCCGTGCAAACGACGTTTTTGAAGCGCCAAGAGCCCTGATAGAAACTTTAGGCGTAAATTTTAAAGAAATGAAGCGTAGCCAGCGCACATCGTTGTGTTGTGGAGCAGGAGGTGCGCAAATGTTTAAAGAACCTGAAAAAGGCGATAAAGACATAAATGTTTTAAGAACCGAAGATGCCCTAGAAACCAACCCAGAGGTCATTATTACGGCTTGCCCATTTTGTAACACTATGATGACTGATGGTGTTAAAGCCAAAGAGAAAGAGGATAATATTCAGGTGATGGATATTGCCGAACTGATTGCTGACGCTGAAGATTAAATGGAAAAGGAAAAATTGCCATTAAAAACCCGAATAATCACAGGTTTGGTGCAAGGGTTGATATTTGCTATTGGAATGGAAGCGTTTTACTATTTTGATGGTGATAGTTTTTCAATTTGGCGATTTCTTTTCCATGGCTCATTTTTTGGGTTTTTTATGGCTTTGGCGTTTAGATATAGAGTAAAAAAGAAAAGTAACAATGGTTCTTAAACGAGAAAAAATACCCTTGAAGATTAGAATAATCGTTGGCGTTATTCAAGCAGTTGCGCTAGCGGTTGCTTTAGGGCTTTGGGACTATTATAGTGGAGAGGAATTGCAATATGGGAGATATGTTTTTCAAGGAATTATTTTTTCTCTTTTGATGTCTTGGATGTTTAGGTATAAAGTTGTTGAAGAAAAGAAATAATGTTAGTAGATTTTAAAAGTTTACCCGAAGAGTCGCGTGTTTGGATTTACCAAGCTAATCGGTCTTTTACCGAAAGTGAAATTGCTGAAATAGAAGAAAGGTTGAATATTTTTATTGAGAATTGGACAGCGCATGGCAGTGATTTGC
Organism: Bacteroidia bacterium; assembly: GCA_030425285.1. Taxonomy (GTDB): domain Bacteria; phylum Bacteroidota; class Bacteroidia; order Flavobacteriales; family Flavobacteriaceae; genus Hanstruepera. The sequence continues at coordinate 55,481 of JAUIAY010000009.1, read as the reverse complement.
AATCTGGTTACTTAATTAAATATAAACGTTTTATAGTTATTGGATTAAATCAAAACTTAAACAAAGCTACTGGTTGCTCTATCGATGCTTCTGTGCATTTTATTCAGCAGTTGGAAAAGTATTATAATGTGGATTTAATGGATAAAATGAACGTTTCTTATAAGCAGGGAGAATTTATTGCCTACAAGTCCCTAACCGATTTTAGAAAAATGGCTAAAGACAAAGCTGTTTCAAAAAACACCATTGTTTTTAATAATTTGATAAGTAACATAGCTGAATTCAATGAGCATTGGGAAGTCCCAGCTAGTGAAAGTTGGCATGCACGTTTTATTAAGTAAATCATGCTTTGCGAGTATTGTTTTCTCAAATTTCAAATCGGCAAGTAATTGTTGATTATCTTCTTTATAAATCTATCATAAAATTTAGTTTACTCTTTGTAAAATACTTTATTTTGGTATCGTTATTGATAATCTCGTAAAAAGCCCTTGATTTTATGCGTAGACTCACGTTTCTAGCGATATGTTTTTTAGTATATAATACCACATTTTCTCAAAATAAAAACCCACTAGTGTCTTCCAATCCAAAGCTTCAGGAAAAATGGGTAGACAGTGTTTATAATAGTTTGAGTATTGACCAAAAAATTGGTCAACTTTTTATGGTTAGGGCTTTTTCCAATCAGGGTTTAATGCACGAAAACCTCGTGAGTCAGTTGATAATGAACCAACATATTGGTGGAATTATTTATTCAACAGGAGGTCCAGTTGCCCAAGCCAAGCTTAACAATAGATTGCAGGATTTGGCAAAAACACCATTGCTGATTGGTATGGATGCAGAATGGGGTTTGAGCATGCGTTTGGATTCTACTTTTGCTTATCCTTGGAACATGACACTTGGAGCGATAAAGGACAACAAAATTGTTGAGCAGGTTGGCTATCAAGTTGGCGAACATTGTAAGCGTATAGGTGTACATTTTAATTTTGCTCCTGTCGTTGATATCAATACTAATCCTAAAAACCCAATAATTGGTAACCGCTCTTTTGGGGAGGACAGAGATAATGTAACCGAAAAAGCTTTGGCTTTTATGAAAGGTATGCAGGATGCTGGTGTTTTAGCAAATGCCAAACATTTCCCTGGTCATGGGGATACAGATAGTGACTCCCATAAAACATTGCCGACCATAGGTTTTGATGAAAAGCGAATAGATTCAGTTGAATTATACCCCTATAAAAGATTGATTGATAAAGGTCTGTCTAGTGTTATGGTAGCTCATTTGAATGTTCCGGCTCTGGAATCAGAATCAGGTTTGCCTTCGTCGCTGTCAAAGCACATTGTTACTGATATTCTCAAGGATTCGCTGGGCTTTCAAGGATTGATTTATACTGATGCTTTGGAGATGAAAGGTGTTGCTGATTTTAGTGAGCCTGGCGATATCGATTTAGCGGCTTTTCTTGCAGGAAATGATGTGATGCTCATATCTGAAAACGTGCCAAAAGCTATGGCTAAAATACGTGAGGCCTACGATTCTGGTGTAATAACTGAAGAGCGACTGTCGTACTCCGTTAAAAAAATCCTTCAGGCTAAATATAAAGTTGGGCTTAATAATTTTAAACCTATTGAGATTGAAAATTTAGTAGAGGACCTAAATAGACCTAAAGATGATATTCTAAATGAATTAGCATTTGAAAATGCTATAACCGTAGTGAAAAACAAATCTAATCTGTTGCCTGTAAGGAATTTGAAAGATAAGCAAATAGCTTATGTTCAGTTAGGTGATGACTCTGGATCTGTATTTTTTAGCGAGCTTAAAAAGTACACAAAAGTCCATGAGGTAAAAGCGGATAATTTAGATGAATTAATTCAAAAACTTAAGTCATACAATACTGTGGTTGTTGGTTTTCACCGTTCAAATGACCATCCTTGGAAGGATTATAAATTTACCAACCAAGAATTGGTTTGGCTTTATGAAATAGCTAGGAACAATACAGTGATTTTAGATGTGTTTGTAAAGCCCTATGCATTGTTAGATATTGCTACTTTTGAGAATATTGAAGGATTGGTGGTAAGTTATCAAAATAGTGAAACGGCACAAGAAAAATCAGCGCAAATAATTTTTGGAGCTGTTGAAGCAAAAGGCAAGTTGCCGATTTCTATAGGAACGTTTTTTAGCGAAGGACATGGTGTGGATTATAATTCATTGTCTTTATTGGGTTACTCGGTTCCAGAACGTGTGGGTATGAGTTCTAGCAAAATGGCAAAACTTGATTCTGTAGCCCAATACGCAGTTGACAAGGAAATGACACCAGGTATTCAGTTGTTGGTTGCCAGAAAAGGTAAGGTTATTTATAATAAAAACTTTGGAAAGCATACCTATGATAAAGATTCGGAACCTGTTAAATTTAGCGATATTTATGATGTTGCCTCATTGACCAAAATTTTGGCAACATTACCGCTGATGATGGAGCTTGAAGATCAAGGAGTTGTAAGCTTGGACTCCAAGCTGTCGCAATTATTACCAGAATATGCAGAATCCAACAAAAAGGATGTGACAATTAAAAAAATGCTTTCGCATTATGCGCGATTAAAACCTTGGATTCCGTTTTACTATGCTACTTTGGATTCGGTTACAAAAAAACCGGATTCTAAATACTACCGAAATGAATTTAGTGGTGATTTTAGTGTGAAAGTTGCAAATAATTTATACATGCGTAAAGACTATCAGGATTCCATTCAAAAAATTATCAAGGAGTCTGATTTATTAAGTAGACTTCGTTATCGTTATAGTGATTTGCCATATTACATTCTAAAGAAATTTATTGAAAAACATTACGACCAATCAATGGATGAATTGGTTCAGGAACATTTATATCAATCATTGGGAGCGAATTATACAACCTATAATCCGTACAACAAGTTTAGTAACAAGTCAATTGTTCCTTCAGAGGTTGATGATTATTATAGATATCAAGAAGTAAAAGGTTATGTGCATGATATGGGTGCTGCCATGCAAGGCGGTGTAGGTGGTCATGCAGGGATTTTCAGCAATGCCAATGATGTTGCTAAAATTATGCAATTGTTTTTGCAAAAAGGATATTATGGAGGCAAGCGTTATTTCAAACCTGAAACACTTGATAAGTTTAATACCTGTTACTTTTGTGATGAGGACAATAGACGAGGAGTTGGTTTTGATAAACCACAATTAGGTGAGTCAGGTCCCACATGTGGCTGTTTGTCCATGACAAGTTTTGGGCATTCTGGATTTACGGGAACCTATGCTTGGGCAGACCCTGAAGAAGAAATAGTATATGTGTTTTTGGCTAATAGAACTTATCCTGTTGCAGGATCGAATACGTTATTAAAAGAAAATATTAGAACCGATATTCAACGGTTAATTTATGAATCTATAGAAGATTAATTATGAGAATAGGAATTGTTTGTTATCCTACTTTTGGAGGAAGTGGCGTTGTGGCGACTGAATTGGGTATCGAATTGTCAAATCGAGGCCATGAAGTACATTTCATTACCTACAAACAACCTGTGAGGCTGGAACTTTTGGGAAGTCGCGTACATTTTCATGAAGTTAATGTCCCTGAATATCCATTGTTTCATTACCAACCTTATGAATTGGCATTATCTAGCAAATTGGTTGATATGGTTAAGCTGCACAAAATAGAGATTCTTCATGTGCATTATGCCATACCACATGCTTATGCTGCTTATATGGCAAAGAAAATGTTACAGGAATCGGGAATTTATGTGCCAATAGTAACCACATTACATGGAACCGATATTACGTTGGTGGGTAGCCATCCTTTTTATAAAACAGCAGTTGAGTTCAGTATCAACAAATCGGATGCAGTAACTTCCGTATCTGAAAGTTTGAAGCAGGATACCCTTCGATTATTCGATATTAAAAACACCATTCATGTTGTGACCAATTTTATCGATTTAACCAAGTATAATCATGGTTTTACTGATTGTCAACGCTCCATGATGGCGCATGATGATGAGCGTATAATTACGCATATCAGTAACTTTAGACCAGTTAAACGTATTCAGGATGTCATTAAGGTTTTTTATAATATCCAGAAGGAAATTCCTGCAAAACTTATGATGGTTGGAGAAGGCCCTGAAAAAGAACCTGCTGAAAAACTGTGTAAGGATTTGGGGATTTATGATAGGGTTGTGTTTTTTGGAAACAGTAATGAGATTGATAGGATCCTGTGCTTTTCAGACCTGTTTGTTTTGCCTTCGGAAACCGAGAGTTTTGGTTTGGCGGCATTAGAAGCCATGGCATCAGGTGTTCCAGTAATTTCCAGTAATACAGGTGGAATTCCAGAAGTGAATATTGACGGTGTATCAGGTTATTTAAGCGATGTTGGTGATATTGATAGTATGAGTAAAAAGGCCCTAAAGATTCTCAAGGACTCTAAAACTTTATGGGGCTTTAAAAATCAGGCTAAAACGCAAGCCCAAAAATTTGACATTCACAAAATTGTACCACAATATGAAGTGATTTACGAGAACACACTTTCAAATTGCATGCAGTTAAAATAAATACTGTTCCTTATTCAATACAAAAACAATATTGTTTTCATTGTGTTTGTCTTGTCTTTCAGTAGCATGTTTAAATAGATGTTTTGAAAGAAGCTTTGTGGAATTGTGATTTTCTTTGTGGGTAAAAGCTTCAATGGTTTCAAGGCCTAATGTTTTGAAGCCAAACACCAAAACGGTTTTAAGGGCTTCACCCATAATCCCTTTTCCGTGATAATCAGGATGTAATTCGTAGCCTATTTCAGCTGTTTTTTTGTCTTCTAAAAAATTCCAAAGACAGATAGTCCCTATTACTTTTTTATGATTCTTTTCTGAAATGCACCAATAACAGGACTTGTTGTTTTTATTGTTTTCTGAAATAGTTTCAATGAATGCTATAACCTCTTCTAACTTTTCAGGAGCTTTTCTGTCGATAAATTTATTGACCAATTTGTTGGATCTTAACAATAACAAATCTTCAGCATGGTTCTCTGAAGGGTTTACTAAATTCAATCTTTCACTGGATAATTCTAGATGCTTCATAAGAGGGTAAATCTAAATAAAAAAACCACCATTTGGGTGGTTTTCTAATTATCAATTGGCTTTTTTAAAACTGATATCTGACCCCAAGGCCAATATCAAAATCCAAGTCGTCATTATCATATATGTCATCACCAAATCCGAGTTCTGGTCTTAAGTCTAAAGAGAGTAGTAAAGGAAAGTCAAAACTGTATTCTATGCCAACTGTTCCTGTTAAAATTGGAAATGAGTCACGTCTTTCTTCACGGTAGTATATGCCTTGCCCAGGAATATATCTTTCGTATTCATGTTTGAAAGCTGCAAATCCTGCACCAGGTCCAGCATACCAATTAAATCCACCATCAATGTTCCAAATCCAATGATAAAGACCAATTAGTTTAATACCATCGTAATCTTTTCCGTCACGCCATCCAAAATCAAATTCTAATCGGTTTTTTTCAAAAATAGCCCTTTGATAGGAAACTTCGGCTCCAAAACCTCTACTATCACCCAAGCGGAGACCTATAGTGTTTTTTGAGATTTCTTGTGCGTTACTGAATGTGACAGTTGCTAAACATGTTAAAGCAAATAAAATTAGTTTTCTCATAAAAGTTTTTTTAAGCTCGTTTTATATACGTTTAAATGATTTTTGTGGATTAAACCTTCGGAATTATCTTTCAAAAATAACGCCAAAAAGTATGTAGTATTGAATTTCTTTTTAGTTTTATATAATATCAAAAGTTTATGGTCGGCAATGCTGAATTGGCAATTCTAAAATCCCAATTAAAGGGCGAACTGTTCTATGATGATTTAATGAAATCATTGTATGCTACAGACGCTTCTGTTTATAGAATGCTGCCCTTGGCAGTGGCTTTGCCTAAAGATGAAAATGATATTAAGGTTTTAATTGATTTTGCAAAGAAAAACCAAACATCCATCATACCAAGAACCGCAGGAACCTCATTGGCAGGGCAATGTGTTGGCGATGGTATTGTGGTAGATGTTTCAAAATATTACAATAAAATTTTAGCTTTTTCTGAAACCGAAAGAACCGTTACGGTGCAACCTGGTGTGGTTCGGGATGAATTGAATAATTATTTAAAACCTTACGGTTTGTTCTTTGGGCCTAATACCTCTACTTCCAATAGATGTATGATAGGAGGTATGGTTGGGAATAACTCTTCCGGAACAACATCTATTAAATATGGCGTAACACGAGATAAGGTTTTGCGATTAAAAACCATTTTGAGCGATGGGAGTGATGTTGAATTTTTAAGTATTGAAAAAGATGATTTTTTGAAAAAATGCCAATTACTATCATTAGAGGGCAACATATATCAAAAATTGCACAAAGAGCTTTCTGCTAAAGGTGTTGCTGAAGAAATCTCCAGCCAATTCCCAAAACCTGAAATACACAGAAGAAATACAGGATATGCCATTGATGAAGTTTTGAGGACTAATGTGTTTGCTGAATCGCAAGAGCGTTTTAATATGTGTAAATTACTTGCTGGTAGTGAGGGTACTTTGGCGTTCACGACCGAGATAACGCTTCAATTGGATCTGCTGCCTCCAAAGGAAAGTGTCATGCTTGTAGCGCATTTTGCTACCATTAGCAGCTGTTTGGATGCTGTTGAGACGGTCATGAAGCATGATTTGTACAGTTGTGAAATGCTGGATAAAACCATTTTAGACTTAACAAAACACAATAAAAAACAAGAAGCCAATCGGCAATTTATTAAAGGAGATCCTGCTGCCATACTTATGTGCGAGGTTAGATCGCATACGATTGATGAGGCCAAAAAGCAAATAGATGCTTTGGTTGCGTCATTATTCAATACTTGGTTAAGTTATGACAACAGCATTCTGATAGGTGAGGACATCGAAAAGGCTATGGAGTTGCGAAAGGCAGGCTTGGGATTACTTGGCAACTTGATTGGAGATAATAAAACTGCTGCATGCATTGAAGATACCGCTGTTGCATTACCTGATTTGTCAAGCTACATCAATGAGTTTACGCAATTGATGAAAAGACATGATCAAAAAGCCGTTTATTATGCGCATGCTGGCGCTGGCGAGTTGCATTTGCGTCCTATTCTAAATTTAAAAAAATCCAATGATGTTAAGTTGTTTAAGAGTATTACAACAGATGTTGCTCATTTGGTAAAAAAATATCAAGGTTCTATGAGTGGTGAACATGGTGATGGTATTGTACGATCTGAATTCATTCCGTTGATGGTTGGTGAAAAGAATTATGGTATTATGCAGCGCATCAAAAGGGTATTTGACCCTGATAATATCTTTAATCCGGGTAAGATAGTTGATGCGAAACCAATGGATAGATCGTTACGGTATGAACCTGATAGGAAGGAGCCCGAAATAGAAACGCTGATGGATTTTTCGGAATCTCAAGGCATTTTGAGGCATGCGGAAAAATGTAATGGGTCGGGTGATTGTAGAAAACTCCCAGAATTTGGCGGTACCATGTGTCCGAGTTATCGTGCAACACGAAACGAAAAGGATACCACGAGAGCAAGAGCCAATGCGCTTCGCGAATTTTTAACACAATCAGAGAAGGCTAATAAATTTAATCACGAAGAATTAAAAGAGGTGTTTGATTTATGCTTGAGTTGTAAAGCCTGTTCAAGTGAATGTCCGAGTAGTGTAGATGTAGCCAGTTTGAAAGCCGAGTTTCAATATCAATACCAAAAGGAAAATGGAGTTCCATTGCGATCGAAATTGTTTGCATACAATGATAAACTGAATCGTGTTGGAAGTAAATTTCCTGGCGTGGTTAATGTTATTTTTTCCAATAAGATATCGTCTTCAATTTTAAAGAAATCGCTAAAAGTTCATCAAAACAGGAGTTTACCACTTATTTCAAATAAAAGTTTAAGTAAGTTATTCAAAACGACTATTAATCAAAATGATAAAATAATTTACATTAAGGAAGTGTTGTTGTTTAATGATGAATTTACCAATCATTTAGACACAACAATTGGTTACAAGGCTATTAAGCTTCTCAAAGCATTAAACTATAAGGTTACCATCGTTGATAATAAAGAATCTGGACGTGCATTTATTTCTAAAGGTCTGCTTAATGAAGCTAAAAAATGTGCCAATGAAAATGTGAGAATTTTTAAAGATAGGGTATCAAAAGATCGACCTTTAATTGGGATTGAACCTTCGGCTATTTTGACGTTTAAGGATGAATACTTACGTTTGGCTGATGATAAGGAATCTGCTAAACGAATTGCTGATAACACGTTTCTGATAGAAGCGTTTTTGCAACATGAAATAACATTGGGAAACATAACAGCCGAACAGTTTTTAGAAGACAGTAAAACCATAAAATTTCATGGGCATTGCCATCAAAAAGCCATGAGTAATCAATTGTCAAGCTTTACGGTGCTCAACCTTCCCAAGAATTATAAAGTAACCATAATACCTAGTGGTTGTTGTGGTATGGCTGGCAGTTTTGGCTATGAAGAAGAGCATTATGATGTGAGTATGCAAATAGGAGAGCAGACATTGTTTCCTGCTGTTAGAAAAGCCCATGACGATGTTATTATATCGGCAAATGGTACAAGCTGTAGGCACCAAATAAAAGATGGGACGCAACGCCAAGCATTACATCCCATCGAAATTCTTTATGATGCGTTATTAAAGTAACTACTCTATAGTTACCATATAATCGGTCAATTCTTGAACATTAGTAGCTGAACCAGATGTAGGGAATGGAATAGTGACGCCAAATAATTCTAATAAATCTACTGTAGATTGATTGACTTGATACTCAATGGCAGTTTCAGATTTTACCAATCCAATATTTTCAACAAAATAATTATTTGCAACAGTTACATCCTGATTTGTTAAAATAGGCAAATCTTGAGGCTGCATAGTTATAGGATTAACAATAGTTGCAACCACATTAAGGTTTAATTTAAAAGTTGCACGTGAAGCTGATGAATAATTAACGCCATTTACTGTTAAAGAACTGTTATTGTTAATTTGATTTGTAGATACCGTATAATCAATAGTCACAGGAATAGTTTCTGTTCCTAGATCGATATTTTGATTTAAAGTACCAGAAACACTTGACAATTCACTATTGTTAGCAGCATTTAGGTCATAAAGTACCATGTCAGTAAAATCTATGCTTGATGTTTCAAAACCAGGAAATGGTATAGAAATAGAACCATCCAACAATAAGGTGGATTCAGTACGTTCCAACGTACCATTAACCAAAATGGCATTCATAGCACCATTGGCAATATCATTGGTATTTACGCCTAGATCATAAGTAGCACCAGTTTGAGAGTCTACAAAAAGGAAGTCAGCAGAATCTGTATCATTATTAGAGTCGTTGTTATCTCTGTAGGCTACATCATAATTCCAATAATCATCTACTGTCATAGGGAAATAGTTTCCAGTGTTATCAGAAGGTGGATTAGATGGAGCAGGATCATTATTGTCGTCAGATGAGCAAGCCATCACAAATGTAGAAACTGTCAAGATTAAAAATAATTGCTTTAATGTTTTCATCGTTGTTTTAAATTTTAATTCATCCAAAAATAAGAATTTTTGATAATGACAAAATAATTAACGAAAAAACATACTTTTTTATTTTCCTTTCTTGTCCACAATGGTAATTGCGGCAATTAAATCGGTAATTTCCATTTCCTTGATATCCTCATCGGCATAAAAAGGGGAAAGTTTATCATGTTGGTAGTTGTATATTTTCCAGCGCTTAAACTGGTATTCCAAGGCCGTGAAGTTTTCAACCCAATCACCTGAATTTAAATAGGTTGTTTCACCTTGCTTATTCTTTTTAAGAAGCATTTTGGGTTGATGGATATGACCACATACCACATAATCATAACCGTTTTCTATAGCCAAATCTGAAGCTACCTCTTCAAAATCACTAATGTATTTTACAGCTCCTTTTACACTGTTTTTTATACGTTTGGACAAGGAGTATTTCTCCCGACCCAATCGTTCCAAACACCAGTTGACCATACGGTTTATCACAATCAATAGGTCATAACCATAGCCACCAAGTTTGGCTAGCCATTTGGCGTTTTGTATGGATGCATCAAACACATCACCATGGAAGAACCAAGCTTTTTTGCCGTCCATGTTTAGAACTAGTTTGTCAACAATGGAAATGTTGCCCATCGCTGTCCCACTGAACTTTCGAAGCATATCATCGTGGTTACCGGTAATGTAAATCACTTCAACACCATCCGAAGCCATGTCAATAATTTTCTTAATAACCTTAAGGTGGGATTTAGGAAAATAACGTTTGCTAAACTGCCATATATCTATAATATCGCCATTCAAAATAAGTTTTTTTGGGCTAATACTGTTCAGATAGGTAAGGAGCTGTTTTGCTTGGCATCCGTAAGTGCCCAAATGGACATCGGAAATCACTGAAATTTCAATTTTTCTCTTATGCTTCAATACTAAATGATTATGTATTGCAAATAACTAGATTTAAGATTATGTAAATATTATCTCATAATTAATTGTTTGTGAGTTATTTGTTACTAAATTGTTAGGTTAGATCAAAATTCGATTTTTGTTTCTCTAATAATACAATTACATTAGCAAGACTAATATTGGCTTTTAACATTGATATTTTATGGCAGGCAATAGCTTTGGCTCAATTTTTAAACTAACGACCTTTGGTGAGTCACATGGTGCAGCTATAGGTGGCATTATAGATGGCTGTCCTGCTGGTTTGGAGTTGGACATGGAGGCTATTCAGAATGATTTAAACAGACGAAAACCTGGTCAATCGGAAATAGTTACCCAGCGTAAGGAACCTGATACCGTTGAATTTCTTTCGGGATTATTTGAAGGCAAGACAACGGGAACACCTATTGGTTTTATTATTAAGAATGCCAACCAAAAGTCAAAGGACTATTCTCATATAAAGCATGTTTACCGCCCAAGTCACGCGGATTATACCTACGAAAAGAAATATGGTATACGGGATTATAGAGGTGGCGGCCGCAGTTCTGCAAGGGAAACCGCTTGCCGTGTTGTTGCTGGAGCTATAGCGAAACAAGTGATTTCGTCAATTGAGATTCATGCCTTTACATCATCTGTTGGTGATATATTTTTAGAAAAGCCCTATCAGGCTTTAGATTTTTCTAAAATTGAAAGTAACATTGTAAGATGTCCCGATGCTGAAGTGGCCAATAATATGATTGAACGCATTAAATCCATAAGAAAAGAAGGCAATACAATTGGAGGTACAGTTACCTGTGTCATTCAAAATGTTCCAGTAGGATTGGGTGAGCCTGTTTTTGACAAGCTGCATGCCGAATTAGGAAAAGCCATGTTATCGATAAATGCTGTAAAAGGATTTGAATATGGTAGTGGTTTTTGTGGCGCCAAAATGACTGGTACGGAGCACAATGATCTTTTTAATAAAGATGGAAGCACCAAAACCAATTTGTCAGGAGGTATTCAAGGAGGTATCAGTAACGGAATGGATATTTATTTCCGAATAGCTTTCAAGCCAGTGGCAACCATAATCCAAAAACAAAATGCTTTAGATTCTGAAGGAAACATTGTTGAAATGCAGGGAAAAGGCAGGCACGATCCTTGTGTTGTGCCACGAGCTATTCCTATTGTAGAGGCGATGGCTGCATTGGTGTTGGTTGATTTCTATCTTCTAAACAAAATGTATAATTAATTCTGAAAAGACAGGATATAGATATATGAAAAAACTAGCATTACACTGGAAAATAATTATCGGAATGGTTTTAGGAGTCCTTTTTGGATTCGTAATGAATTCAGTAGATGGAGGCAAAGGTTTTGTAACCGATTGGGTTGCGCCATTTGGAACCATTTTTATTAACCTATTAAAGTTAATAGCCGTTCCTTTGATACTAGCCTCATTGATAAAAGGCATTTCAGATTTAAAAGATATTTCAAAAATTAAATCTATGGGATTGCGCACGATAATTATATATGTGTGCACAACTTTGGTAGCGATAGTAATAGGGCTATCAATTGTAAACTTGGTTAAGCCTGGTTCTGGTATGTCTCAAGATACTATTGAGAAAATTAAAATGAAATATGAAAATGATGCAGGTGTAACCGATAAATTGACCAAAGCCACAGCACAGAATGATGCAGGACCTTTGCAGGCATTAGTTGATATTTTTCCGAGTAACATTTTTACGGCTTTAGGTGAAGCCCAAATGCTTCAGGTTATCTTTTTTGCATTGTTTGTTGGAATTTGCTTATTGCTTATTCCGGAAAAGAAAGCTAAACCTTTGGTTGACTTTTTTGATTCGCTCAATGAAGTAGTTATGAAAATGGTTGATTTAATCATGCTTTTTGCGCCTTATGCGGTTTTTGCACTTATGGCCAATGTCATTATTGCTTTTGATGATACTGAAATACTTCTAAAATTGGTAAATTATTCATTATGTGTGGTATTGGGTCTGGCACTGATGATTGTTTTCTACTTGTTCTTAATAAGTGTGTATACTAAAAAGCCACCATTTTGGTTTTTAAAGGAAATATCACCAGCACAACTATTGGCATTCTCTACAAGTTCCAGTGCAGCAACATTACCGGTTACAATGGAACGTGTTGAAGAACATATTGGTGTTGATAAGGAAGTTTCAGGGTTTGTTTTACCAGTAGGTGCAACGGTTAATATGGATGGAACCAGTCTCTATCAAGGCATTGCGGCCGTATTTATTATGCAGGTTATTTGGCCAGAGGGTTTAACGTTCACAAATCAATTGGTCATTATTGCAACGGCATTATTGGCATCCATTGGTAGTGCTGCCGTGCCGAGTGCAGGTATGGTCATGTTGGTCATAGTGTTGGAATCTATAGGATTTCCAGCTGAATTATTACCAATTGGTTTAGCTTTGATATTTGCTGTAGATAGACCATTGGATATGTGTCGAACAGTGGTAAACGTTACGGGAGACGCAACCGTTTCTATGTTGGTTGCGAAGTCTTTGGGTAAGCTTCATGACCCAAAACCAAAAAATTGGGACGACAATTATGATAAAGTTAAATAAATACTTAATTTAAACTTTATTAAACAACCCGAAAAACTGAACCAATGAATGTATGCTTTTTAATGTATCCATGGGAAAATATTGATCCAGAAAACGATACCAGTTTAGCTTTAATTAAGGAATGTGTCAAGAGAAATCATGGTGTAGCTATATGTACTCCTGCTAATTTAACTATACGTAATAGCGTTACAAATGCTTTTTGTACAGTAATAGGCAGGATGGAAAAAGTACCCAGTTCCCTTAAAGCATTTTATAGAAAAGCGGTTCTGCGAGAAGAAATGTTGCCTTTGGCGGGTTTTGACGCTATTTTTTTTAGGGCCAATCCACCACTGGACCCTTTGATGTTGAATTTTTTGGATTCAGTAAAGGATGATGTATTTATCATCAATTCACTTGAAGGTATGCGAGAGGCCAACAATAAGTTATATACCGCAGCATTTGGTGATGCGCATAGTAACATCATTCCAAACACCCATGTATCCAAGAATAAGAACTATCTCATTCGTCAAATAAAAGAATCTAAAGCTGATAAGATGATTTTGAAACCATTGAATGGTTTTGGTGGTTCTGGAGTTATTTTGATTGAAAAATCAGCTATGAGCAATATCAATTCATTATTGGATTTTTATATAAATACCAGTGATGGAAAATCAAATTATGTTATACTTCAAGATTACATTGAAGGAGCCGATCAAGGTGACGTCAGGATTTTGATGCTCAATGGCGAGCCGGTTGGTGCTATGAAGCGCGTACCAGGTTCGGACGACCATCGATCGAATGTTTCTGCTGGTGGGACGGTTCAAAAACATACACTTACCAAAGCCGAAAAGGCTTTATGTAAACAAATAGGCCCTAAACTGGTTAAGGATGGTTTGTATTTTGTTGGCATTGATGTCATTGGCGGAAAACTGGTTGAGGTTAATGTCATGTCTCCTGGAGGGATTACCTATATCAATAAAGTTTACAAGAATAAATTTAAGGTTGAAGAAAAGGTCATCGACTTTTTAGAGAGTAAGGTTTTGGATAACCTTGAAGCCTTCAACAGGCGCTCTCGTTTACGTAAAAGGGTAGAAGACGCTTAATTTTTATTTTGTATGGTCATAACAAAGTTCCATAAACCCATAGTTTCGGTTGAGTGGCTTCATAGCAATATGCACGCAACCAACCTAATTGTTCTTGATGCCAGTATCCCAAAAGCTGTTGAAAATAAAGATACAACTAATGATTTCTGTATTCCTGACGCTCGTTTTTTTGATATAAAGAAAAAATTTAGTGACACCCAAGCGCCTTTTCCAAATACGTTTCCCTCTGAAGAACAATTTGAACGCGAAGCGCAAAACCTAGGAATTAATGCTGATAGTTTTATTGTCGTATACGATGATAAAGGTATTTATTCCAGCCCAAGAGTTTGGTGGTTGTTTAAAGCTTTTGGTTTTAACAATGTAGCAGTTTTGGATGGTGGATTACCTGCTTGGATTGAAGCATATTATCCTTTAGCAAGAAAGGAACCGTATAATGGAGCAAAAGGAAATTTCAAAGCCCAGTTACAATCTGGTTTTATGAAGTTTTTTGATGATGTTAAGGAATTATCAGCAAGCAAATCTGATTGTATTATTGATGCACGTTCTGAAAGAAGGTTTAAAGGTTTAGAAGCAGAGCCTAGAGAGGGATTGCGAAGCGGTAACATCCCTAATTCCAAAAACATCACTTACACTCAATTATTAAATGGTAATAAACTAAAAACTGTTTCAGAAATCGAAGCTATTTTTGAAAACATCGTTCCAGAAAATACATCTATAACCTTTTCCTGCGGTTCTGGTATAACGGCTTGTATTTTGGCTTTGGGAGCTGAATTGATAAATTACAAGAACATATCTGTTTATGATGGTTCCTGGACGGAATGGGGAAGTTTGACAACCGAATAGTACTTATGGAAAGATTATCTATTGAATCAATTATCGAAAACATCCAAAATGAAGTTTGTTTTCATGCTGTAGCTGATGACTATTCATTCACGATTAAAATTGATAGCTATGTGCATTATGTTTGTGGAGCCGTTCACGATGGACATCAATTCAGGAAGGAGCTTTGGAGTAATTGCTTGCATACTGAATATGATAGATGGTATGAAGAAGATCCAGAAACCAAGCAAATGATTCTTTCACATCCTATTGTCATTGCCGGTTGCGACTCTAGGTTTGAATATGATTTAAATCGCATACCAGAAGAGGCCGTTTTTGAAACTGCTTGGGGAAAGCAACTTTGGCGCAAACCACTTGAAAGTAGTCTTAAACAGACAAGTCTAGAAAAGCACGCTAATTTTTATAAAGTTGTACAGGCTTTGATTGCAAAAATCGAAGAAAAATTTGGTATCTGTGTCGTATATGACATGCATAGTTATAACTGGCAACGTTGGGATAGGGAAGTGCCAACCTGGAATTTGGGAACCAGTAATATTGATAATGACCGTTTTGGAAAAACAGTTGAAGTTTGGCGACAATCTTTATCTGAAATGAAATTACCCAATGGAATTCATTCAACTTCAAAAATTAATGATACATTTCAGGGCAACGGTTATTTTTTAAAATATATTACCAAAAACTTTAAAAATACATTAGTTTTGGCAACCGAAATCGCAAAGGTTTACTGCGATGAATATAATCAAATAATATATCCGGAAGTAGTTTATGCAGTTGAGAGTGAACTTAAGACTCGCTTAACAGAACACGCTTCCATGTTTTATAAAAGTCATAAAGCTATATGATTTCTGACAATCAAATTGAACAGCACCAACATCTATTTGATATAGATGCCAATCTTAATAGGTTGGTTAAAAAAATAGAACTGTTGAATTATATCAATCCGTTAAATATTGAAAGCGAAAAAAAACAATTCTTTGCTTCAAAATATCAGTATGAACCTCAATTTAAGTATCCAAAGATTAAGTTCAATGGTTACAAGTTGCATAGGTTGTTCTTCTCGCAACGATTAGAGCGTATAGAAGACGAAACCATCAGGCAATTATATGAGGATGTCATATATGAGTATTCTGGGCTTATTGAGTGTATTGAAACCATCAACAAAGGCCGAAAATTCTATTACAACAGTCTAAAGAGTTTTGGAACACCAACGGAACGTGATATTGAAAACGCCAAGTTTATTTTGAGGTTTGATAATAGTGATTTTGATGAAGAAATGCTTCCTATGTATAATGTGGAAGAGGCCAAAGCATTTTTTGAAGATTATTCCAAGCGTTACGATTTTAATTACAACCTGAAGTTTTCAACTAATATTTCAGCTGCTGCTATGGTGCAAAACAATTCACAGACTTTGTTGTTGCGCAAGAACCATAAGTTCAGTTTGAACCAACTTAAAGTTTTAACAAACCATGAAATAGGGGTCCACATGGTAACTACCTTTAACGCTCTTAATCAGCCGTTAAAGATATTTTCAAATGGATTTCCAAACAATGTTGAAACGCAGGAAGGTTTAGCAGTATATTCAGAATACATGTCAGGCTGTTTGACTATTAATCGCTTAAAGGAGTTGGCTTATCGTGTTATAGCAGTGGATACCTTGAATAAAGGCTATAACTTTTCTGATACATTTGATTTGTTGCATAGTCAGTATAAATTGAACAGAGATGCTGCGTTTACTATTTCATTACGGGTTCATCGAGGCGGCGGCTTCACAAAGGACCATTTGTATCTTTCAGGAATAAATAAAGTTTATAAGTATGCCAAAAATGGTGGCGATTTGGATGTTCTGTTGACTGGAAAGGTGTCATTGGAATACAAGGACACTATTATGGCTTTACAAAGTTTAAGCTTGGCCAATACTTCTAAATATTATACCGATTCTTATTTGACTAATGATAATTCGAATAAAAGTCTAGATTTTATTCTTAAAAGCTTAAAATAAAAACCTCAAAGCAGATATTTTTGTCCGATAGCTAATGCTAAAACTTATTGTGTGGGTAGACTAATGCACGCAATAAGAATTTGATTCGTTCCTGATTAACGGAAACCAGGGTCAAATTAACCAATCTGCTTTAAGGTTTTCTTGTTCACTTAAAATTATTTTAAAAATCATTCTTTTGAAAGGATGAATGAGGGAACGATGCTTTTGAATAAGAAAAAGGAACTTTTGATAAATAATTTAATTGAAAAGGGTATTTTTTTTGAAAAATAAGATAACTGCTTTTAAATGAAACAATTAGCATTTCATGGATGATTTTTGCAAAAAAATATGCCTAAACAAATAATTTTATCACTTCATCGAGAATTTAGCTGTTTTCTACAATGGATTTGTAAATTTAAATATCAAAATAAGAGTGCTAAATACCTAAATATCAGCACTATTTTTTGTTTGTTTAATTTTTTTGGTTAGTTAAGTTATGAAAAAGGTCTTGAAATTCTCAAGACCTTTTTCTATTGATACGATTAAAGATGCTTAAATTATTTTCTTAAAGCATCCGTTATTTTTTTGGTGTATTCTTCAGCATTTTTTTGAACATCCTTTGGATCTTCTATTTGAGAGGTGACCACCACGGCCAATTGCTTACCATCTTCTTGACTTAAATCATAGGCAACAGTTTCTAAAACATAAGTTTTAACGGTATAGGTAGTTGATGACATTGGAACATAGTTTCCATAGGTTGAGTATGATAGCGGATGGTAGTAATATCCATAGAACCCGCCATAGTAACCAGGATAGTATGCAGGCAAGGAAGCACCTGCATAGTAGCCGCCATCTTGAGTAGTTCTCGTGCTTTCTTGATAATCTTTGATTACTGTTAAAACAATACCGTTATAGCCTTCATTTTCCAAAAATTGTTTGAAGTTGGCTTGTTGTTCTTCGGTTAATTCTTTGTCAGGATTTAAATCAGGAAGCTCTCTAAAGCTTTCAGTGGCTTTCATGCCATTGTCGCGCATTTGATTCGAAATTTCCTGTTCAAATGCAATTCTAGCTTGCTTATTATCGGTTCTGGCGATAACCAAAAAATTATTGTCTTTTATATCGCTAACAGAATCTGACTTCCAAGAAGTTAATACTTTAACACCAGAACAGCTTGAAAGTGTTATGACTGCTAATAAAATTGAAATGTAGTTAAATGTCTTTCTCATTTGTGGATTTATATAATTAATAGTTGTTTAAAATGTATAACCTAATGCAATACCGTATCTAAAAGAAAATGCTGAAAATTTGGATCTAGAATCTATTTTAGAGAATCTGAAATCACCATTAATGAAATCTAAAATACTATATTTTTCTAATGCGTCGTTTAAGTTTTCATAAAATTCGTCAGGCAGGTCTTTCTTATTTATAATTTTAAAATTATAATTCCCAGTTCCAGGTCCGGCGATAATGAAATCAATGTTTAAACGCTTGGTGATTGGTAGTTTATAACCAATCATAAGACCTGTTGAAGCAATATTTAATTTGGCTTCAAATTCTACATCATAAGGCGTATTGTCCGAAGCTATATAGCCACCTTTAAGATCAGATTTGTACTGTGAGAATTTAAAATAAAGGCCTAAATAGAACCCATTTAAGTTATTGCTAGATGTGTTTTTAAGATAATATCTAATTTCGGGTATTATTTGAAACCCTGTATAAAAGATATCATTAGTTAAAAGACGACCGCCATTTGGACCATTGTAATCCAATCCTGAAAACTTAACCAGACCTTCTTTGCCTTTATATCCAAAAGCTAAAGCAGCTGAAAAGTTTTTCCAAACATAACGTTCGTATGAAATTTGATAAACACCATTAATAAGTTGAAGAGCTTCAAATGATATTTCATTTTTTACAATACGTTTGTCTTCTTCCTGTGTTTCAATTTCTTGCGAAAAAGCTGAATTTGTAATTAATGAGAAAAATAGGGCAAAGTAGAATATCTTTTTCATAATTATTGTTTTTGGTTGGTGGTCTAAAATTACAAATATAATTTTGGCTAATTCAAAAATTTTGATTTTAAATTTGGTGTTGGTATCATACATTCGTTTTTCTTGCCAAACCATTTATAGCGATTTTTTGCAATCCAATCGTAAACCCAGTTTCTGATGAAAGTTGGAACAATTAAGAAGATACCCATTAAATTTCTTGGAAAGCCCAGTTTTGAAGCTATTTTAAGAGCAGCAATCGATTTGTAATCTAAACCATTTTCTTCAGTATATAGAATGATGGAGTCAACTTTAGAAGTGTCAATTTTATAATACTCGATTATTTTTTTGCCAGTTTCCCCTTGAAGTGGTGTAAACATAAAGATGTCTTTTTTGTCATATTTAATGACATATTGAATAGAAGAGTTGCAAAGATTGCAAACACCATCAAAGAGGATTAATTTTTTGTTATTTGGGATTATTGACAGCATCTTACAAAAACATTGTTACTTTTTTGACTCAACCAATTCCAGCTGGTCTATTGATACATTAGTCGTAAACAATCCATAATTCACTACAGCTTTATTTTTTTCTATTTTATCAATACTTCCAACAGCTCTGCCATCTTCAAGTCTGACTCGATCACCAATTTTTAATACGGGTTTTGGAGTTGGAGGTTTTAAGGCCTCTTTTTTCTTGGCTGCCTGTTTCTTTTTTCTAATAACCGCTACTTTTTTTTCGGCTTCTTTCTTTACTTGTTGTTCTTTGGCCTTGATGGCCTTCTGTTGCTTTACTGATACTTTCTTCCGTTTAGCGTTTTCAATTTGAACCAATTTGAAAAGCTCGTGCATCAATTCGCGTTTTTGTTTATTATTAAAGTAATTTTCGGCCAAGTCATTCACTTTTTGACCTAAATAAATTAAACGTTGATTGCTATCGTATAGCTCTTGGTAGCTTTCCAGTTTTTTTTGAATTCTATTGTTGGTTTCTTCAAGCTTTTCAGCTTCGTTTTGTTTCTTTCGCTCATTTAACTTCAATGACTGCTCGGTTTTTTCAAGCTTTGAGCGCTCTTTTTGAAGCTTGGCTATAGTTCTGTCAAAACGTACTTTGCCACGTTCAATTTTCTTTTTAGCCCGATTTATCAAACTGTAGGGGATGCCATTTTTTTGGGCTACCTCAAATGTAAACGAGCTTCCGGCTTGCCCCAAAGCTAATTTGAATACGGGCTCCAATGTTTTTTCATCAAACATCATATTGGCATTCTGCATGTGAGGCAATTCGTTTGCTAGAATTTTTAAATTGGAATAGTGTGTTGTGATTATCCCAAATGCCTCACGATGATAAAACTCTTCTAAAAATGTTTCAGCCAATGCGCCACCTAATTCTGGATCACTTCCGGTCCCAAACTCATCAATTAAAAAGAGGGTGTTCTTATTACATTTTTTTAGAAAATAGTTCATTTGCTTCAATCGGTAACTATAGGTGCTCAAATGATTTTCAATAGATTGATTATCGCCAATATCCGAGATTACTCTGTCAAACAAGAAAACCTTACTACGCTCATGAACTGGGATTAGCAATCCAGATTGTAGCATGATTTGTAGTAATCCAACCGTTTTTAAAGTAATACTTTTACCACCTGCATTGGGTCCAGATATAACTATAATTCGGTTGTTTTGGTCCAATTCAATTGTTTGTGGAAAGGTTTTTTCCTTCTTCTTTTTATTGCTTGTATAAAGCAATGGATGATAAGCTTCACGTAAGTGTAAATGACGGTCATTGCTTATGTCCGGTAGAATGGCATTAATGGATTTAGCATATTTGGCTTTAGCGGAAATGACATCCAATTCGGTTAAAAAAGCTTGATAGCCCGATAACAATGGTTTGTACGGGCGGATGAAATCGGTAAGCTCTTTAAGAATACGAATGACTTCTTCGTTTTCTTCGTATTCTAAATTATTCAGTTCACGAGTTTGTTGTAATGTAGTTTCGGGCTCTATATAAACGATACTTCCTGTTTTGCTACCACCCATAATGGCGCCTTTGACTTTGCGTCTATACATAGCCTTAACTGCCAGTACACGTTTATTGTCAACAACAGTTTCACGAATATCGTCTAGGTATTCTAAATTGTGATAAGTATTTAATGCAGTAGCAAAGCTTTGATTTATTTTGCCTTTAAGTTTGTTGATTTGTTGCCTTAATTCAGTAAACAAGGGTGAAGCATTGTCTTTTATATCTCCAAACCGATCAATAATACGGTCGATTTCTTCTATAATGCTTTTGGTGATTTCGATATTAGATGTGTGCTCTTGAAGATTAGGATAATACTCCTTGAACTTTTTTAAGAATAACAAAATAGTGTTCACCGTTAGCGAGATAGAAGCTATTTTTTTAAAAGCATGGGTTTCCAAAAATGTATTTTCAATTCCTAACAACTTGAGTTCGTTGGCTATGGGCTCAAAACCATGGTTGGGAATCCTGTTTTCATTGTAAAATGATGAAAGATATTCGTTGGTTAAGATTAGATTCAGACTGGTTTCTTCACGTTTTTTAAAAGGCGCAATCTGCAAAGTCTTTTCATTGCCCAACGCTGTGATACAAAACTCGCTCACCTGTTCCAAAACAGTTGAAAATTCTAAATCCTGAAGTGTTTTTTCGTGAATATTTACCATAGCAATCCATCCAATACCTGAAAAGGTACTTTCAATGTAGGCAAATTTAAGCATTAGTTTAAAAAGAAACGATAAAGTATTAATCGGAAACTGTTTAATTATGTAGATTTGAAAAAAGTGTAAAAGATTTTTTATGATAAAGAATGCTGTGCTTGGCTTTGTGCTATTGGGTCTTTTTGTTGGTTGTCAATCCGAGTTTTCAAAATTTAAAAAAACACCTGATTATGTGGCTAATCCTTCGCTGGAACATCAAGCCTATTTTGAGGCTTATAACAAAGCACTTGAACTATGGGATGTACCTTATGATGAGTTGTACATTCCAACAACCTTTGGTACGGCGCATGTGGTTGTAGCAGGTCCTGAAGATGGTATTCCTGTGGTTTTATTGCACGGGATGAATGCTAGTTCTACTATGTGGTATGCCAATATTAAGCCCTTGGCTAGTAACTATCGGGTTTATGCCATTGATTTTATTTTGGAACCTGGTAAGTCATATATTACCAAAGAAATGGAATCAACCGATGATATTGCCATTTGGTATCATGAAGTACTTTCTAAACTACAATTGAAAAAGCATCATCTTATTGGTGCTTCTAGAGGTGGTTGGTTAGCCGTTAAAGTAGCATTGCACAATCAAGAAAATATAAAAAGCATGGTGCTGATAAGTCCTGCTCAAACCTTTATTTGGGTTAGGCCTAGTACCAATCTTTTAAAAAACATTGTTTATGCATTTTCTTCAAAAGAAAAGCAAATGGAAGAGACTTTAAAAACTATGTCGACTTATCCGCAAAACATTAACAAAACGTATTTGGATCAATATAAGATTGCTGTTGATAAGGATTCCATAAACAAATTTACCATCAATATGATGCCATATACATTGAAAGAGTTAAAAAGTTTAAAAATGCCTGTGTATGTTTTAATAGGTGATGACGATATGATCAACAACGATAAAACATTGCGTATGGCCAATGAAGTGTTACCTTACGGTAAAGGTGAAAAACTTGAGAATGCAGGTCATTTTCTTTCTATTGATCAGGCTGAAGCTGTCAATACCAAAATCATTCAATTTTTAGAAGAGGTTGATGAAATGGCTGATTGATTATTGTTTTCTTTTTTTGATGATTCTGTAGTTCAGAAACTCTACAAACAACGAAAATGCTATAGCAAAATACAAGTACCCTTTTGGGATAGCGCCAACTGTTTTTCCAAATATCGTAGTATGGGATAAATGTGCAGCTTCGGTAATGAGCATAAAGCCTATAAGGATTAAAAACGCCAATCCTAAAATTTGAATACTTGGGTGTGAGTCTATAAATTTTCTAATTGGGTTGGCAAATCCTATCATGACGCCAATTGAAATAACTACAGCTATAATCATTAACATTAAATTGTAATTGTGATTTTCATGAAGGCCATTAGTCATGCCTACAGCGGTTAATATGGAATCAACCGAAAAAATAAAGTCTATTATCAATATTTGTGTTATGGCATGTGATAGTGATTTTATTTTAGTCGTTTTTACTTTGTTTTCATCATGTTCAGGCGTTTCGACTTTCTCACGAATTTCAGATGTGCTCTTGTAAATTAAAAACAGCCCACCTGCGAAAAGAATGATGGCTTGCCAACTAATACCAATTTGTAGCCAAGAGGTTTCAATGTGATAAAAAGGTTCTTTAAGACCAATAAGAAACGTAACAAAAAACAATAGTATAATTCTTTGAACCATTGCCAGCACTAAACCAATGTTTGTAGCCTTTGACCGTTGATTTTCAGGAAGTTTATTGGCTGCTATTGAAATAAACACAATATTATCAATGCCCAATATGATTTCAAGAAACGTAAGGGTTAAAAGAGCCATGATGGCATCACTGGTCAAAAGAAAATCTAGCATACTATTTTAATTTTATAGCAGTACCCTTTTGTTTGAGCTCTTCGCCTACATACGAATATTCAAACGTATAGCTGGAATCTGTGGTGGTCAGTATTTTAAGATGTATGTCTTTTTTTTCAACTCTATTTTTTGGATTAATGGTTTTGAAAACAACCTCACAATTATTTATCCATCTCACATGGGAAGAATCTACCTTATTGTTATACGTTTCTATTTGTAGGTTCTTGGTTCTTGTAAATATGGAGGTATAAAGCGAATCGTTGATGCGTATATTACTCTGAAAGGTGCCTTCTTGGAAATTGGAGCAATTTCTCTCAAATTCGTAACATCCCATAAACAAAAAAGGGATGGCCAATAGCGAAAATCGTTTTTTCATATGAGAATTTTAAACAAAATTACAAACTATTCAACCAACTAATTAAAATTTACAGATTAAATTCTGATCGACGATTAATTATTGTTGAAGTTCTTAAAAGTGCCATCCTTAAAGAAGATGACAATACGTTCAATGTCCTTGTTGGAGGAGAATTGTTCTTGAAAAGATTTTTGAGGTTGAATTTCGGCCGAACTGTCTTTTTGGTTAGAAATAGGTTCTTTATGAGGAAATGTGCCTTTACCATTCAATAACCAATAGAGTTCGACTTCAGGGTAGGCCGAAAGCACTTTTAGAATAAAATCCAAACTCGGTTTATTTCTTCCAGAAAGTATATGGGAAATACTGGATCTCTGAACACCAATTTTTTCAGCAAATGAAGATGCTGTTTCGCTGTAAAATTCTATTACTTTTTCAAGTCTTTTGGTAAATTCATCACTGTTTATCATTGTAAACTATTTTTTTTGAGGCTGCGTGTTACAAATGTAAATATTTATTTCATTCAATGCGTTAAAAAGAACTTAAAATCACTTTTAATAGTGATGTTTTAGTTTATATAAAATAGTATAAATTATTGATTATAAATGAATTAATTTTAAAATTTCAAAATAGGTTGTTATTCAAGTTTATTGACCTATAAATCACGTTTGCTTTTGTATAGTATTGTATACAAAAATGTAAAATCGCATGTTTACAAATGTAAATAACTAAATGTTTACCTTTGTAATTAGTAAATTATTTTCATGAAGTTAAAGACATTACAAGAAGCTTTCTCTTTACATAAAGAACCTAGTTTAAACCATAGATATATTTGTGCTGATGACATAGATCCGTTATTAAAAAAATTACCCAATATTTTTGAAGTTTCATCTATTGGACAATCAGTAAACAGTGAGGATATTTTTAGTATCAAACTTGGAAAAGGAAGCCGAAAAATACTTTTTTGGTCACAAATGCATGGAAACGAATCAACAACGACCAAAGCATTATTTGATTTGTTAAACACCTTACAAGCAGATTCTGATTTTGCCAAAACTACTTTATCTAATTGTCAAATAGTGATTGTTCCCATTCTAAACCCTGATGGTGCCAGAAAATACACACGTCTTAATGCGAATGAGGTTGACCTGAATAGGGACGCGCAAAATCTTTCACAACCCGAATCGGTGATATTGCGAAATTTGTATGACGAATTCAAACCTGATTTTTGTTTCAATTTGCATGGTCAACGGACCATTTTTGGAGTAGGCGACGCCAATAAGCCAGCCACAGTGTCGTTTTTGTCTCCGGCGGCAGATGAAAATCGTACAGTGACCGAATCACGCTTAAAGGCTATGGAAGTTATAGTCTTTTTGAATAATAATCTTCAACAACAAATTCCAGGTCAAGTAGGTATTTATGACGATTCCTTCAATATTAATTGTGTTGGAGATACGTTTCAAAGTTTGGGCACACCAACCATTCTTTTTGAAGCTGGGCATTATGATTCTGATTATGCTAGGGATATCACTAGGGAATATATTTATCAATCGCTAATGTTGGCTATTGATGTAATTTCCAATGGAATCACTTCGGAGAACGTTCAGGAAGCATACTTTAAAATCCCTCAAAATGAAAAAACCTTTTATGATATTATTATAAGGAATGTTAAGAAAGGGGAAGAAAATGTTGATGTGGGAATTTTGTATCAAGAAGTATTAATTGAAAACAAGATACAATTTCATCCCAAAATTGAAAAAATCGAAAATTTGAATGGTTTTTTTGGGCATCGTGAAGTCAATGTCAATGGTGGTGTGGTTTTAACCCATAATGGAAAGCCAATTTATGAGGGTTTCGAAAACGATTTCGTTTTGATAAATGATGAATTATTTTCATTAAAATTATAAAAATCTTCAATTTCAATGTGGAATATTCAATAATAATGTATTATTTTTGATTTTTATTTAAACAAACTGCTAAATGGGTAAATTTAAGTTAGACGATATAGATCATCAAATATTGGATATGTTAATCGATAACACACGTGTTCCTTTCACAGATATTGCAAAGAAATTGGTGATTTCGGCAGGAACGGTTCATGTTCGTGTTAAGAAAATGGAAGAAGCTGGAATCATAAAGGGTTCATCATTAACTTTAGACTACAAGAAATTAGGATATTCCTTTATTGCTTATGTGGGTGTGTTTCTTCAAAAAACGTCACAAACCAAGTTTGTTTTGGAACGCATCAATGAAATCCCTTTTGTTACCGTGGCTCATATTACTACAGGTAAATTTAACGTGTTTTGTAAGATTAGAGCAAGAAATACAGAGCATGCCAAGGAAGTTATTTTTATGATTGATGATATTGAAGGTGTTTATAGAACTGAAACCATGATATCATTAGAAGAGAGTATAAATGACAAAAAACGATTGATGCATTCTATTTTCAACAATATGTAATTGTGTTATAATGGCACCTTCAGATCTATCGGATAACGAATACCATCCTTATTATAAAAACTACATCATGCAAGTTGCTTATAAGGATTTGATTGAAGGTCTTGAAGATAGTTTTGCAAATACCCTGTCGTTTTTTAAAACAATTCCAAGTGATAAGCTAGTCTATCAATATGCTGAAGGTAAATGGACCATTAAAGAGATTATTCAGCATATAATTGATGCCGAAATAGTGTTTTCTTATCGCGCTTTACGGTTTGCTAGAAATGATAAGACCAGTTTGCCTGGTTTTGATGAAAATGCTTATGCGCCTGCAAGCTTGGCAAATAATTTAAGTTTGGACCAACTTCTTAATCATTATAGTTCTGTAAGGCAATCTACTATAGCTTTATTCAAAAACTTTGACAATGAGATGCTTATGAGGATAGGGCAGGCAAGTGGTTCAGATATGTCGGTAAGGGCGTTGGGATTTGTCACAATAGGACACGAAACCCATCATTGCAAAATAATAAGAGAGCGCTATTTGGATTAGGATAGAACAGTCTATTCCTCTTCGTCTTCAACACGCATGTCTTCATTTACAATAACATGTCCTAAATCGTTAAGTTCTAAATCATCTCCAACCTCAAAATTGGTCATTGTGTAATGTAATTTACTGCTTACCTTCACAAGGTAGATACAGTCATCAGTCTTAACCTCAACAGCTTCTATGGTTTCGTTTTTGTGATTGTCAAAAGTGATAATATCATCATCGTCATAACCATCTGGAAACTTTTGGGTTAGAAGGCTTAAAATTTCAGGAGTGATGCTTTTTATAATCAACGATAACCCTTTTCATCTTAAAAATAATTAGTGATTAATAAATACCAACAATCTGTTTTATAGCATTGTAATAAAGTTACAAATTTTTTTTAATGTTAGGATAGGTAATAATTAAAGGCTTCTAAAATCAATTCATTCTTAACTTGACAATTCACTTTGGTAGCACCAATATTCTCTAATAGCACAAAATTTATTTGTCCATGTTCGTTTTTCTTATCAAATTTCAACAGATGAATTATAGGCTCGAAATCAGATTCTTCAAATGGTACTTTGCTATAAATTTGTAGTATTTCCTTTTTTATGGCATCACATTTTTCCTTGCTAAACCCCAATATTTTACATGAAATGTAGTTGGCCAGAATCATACCGATAGCAATGGCTTCTCCATGCAATAAAGTG
Source organism: Bacteroidia bacterium (assembly GCA_030425285.1). Lineage (GTDB taxonomy): Bacteria > Bacteroidota > Bacteroidia > Flavobacteriales > Flavobacteriaceae > Hanstruepera. Next base: position 27,894 of record JAUIAY010000009.1, on the reverse strand, counting down.
TTTTTATTAGGGTTCTCTAGAAAATAGGTTTCTATTGCATGTCCCAAAGTATGGCCATAGTTTAGGGTTTTTCTTAAGTTGTTTTCATTTGGATCTTTTTCTACTATATCTTTTTTGATGATTACCGATTCGTAGATTAGCTTGTCCAAAACATCAGATTCTTGAGATAAAGCGTTATCTAACTTATCCCAATAGTCTTGACTATGTATTAATCCGTGCTTTAGCATTTCGGCAAGCCCAGAGCGCATTTGGCTATCAGGTAGTGTAGATAGGAATTTGGTGTCAATTAAAACCATTTCACCTGAATTTATAACGCCTATTTGGTTCTTTAAATGTCCTAGATCTACACCTGTTTTACCGCCAACTGAAGCATCTACCATAGCTAATAATGAAGTTGGTACATTTATGTAGGCAATGCCGCGCTTGAAAGTTGAAGCAATAAAGCCGCCAATGTCAGTTATAACACCACCTCCAAGATTTATCATAAGGCTTTTTCTGTCGGCATCTAGCTCGGATAGGGCATTCCAAACACCAACACATGTATCTATACTCTTGTGGATTTCTCCAGATTCAATTTCAATAATCTCTATGTCAACACCAGTTTCAATTTCTGATAGAAAACGAGGCAAACAGAAATTATGGGTGTTTTCATCTACCAAAATGAAAATTTTTGAGTAATTCGTATTGTTTAAATGCTCATTGAGTTTCTGATAACATACTGAATTAAAGTGTATAGAGTAATTAGTTGTTTTAATGGAATCCATGGGAATTTGTTATGGTTTTTCAAGTGAAAAATATGGAGTTTTTTTATAAAAAAGTAACTGAATGATAATTATCTTTGCATTATTTTCAATTTCATGCAACATCACAAATTATTTGATAATACCGAAGTCGCTTTTCAGTTAAAAAGTGATACGGAGCTTGAGCGTGCCCATTTCTTGTTTAAAATGATTTCCATAGAGCCTTTGGTGCGTATTGGAACAGCTGTGACAAATTTTGCTATTAAAGCTAATTTACCAGTTGAAGGACTGATCAGGTCTACGGTTTTTGATCATTTTTGTGGTGGTGTTAGTGAAGATGATTGTTTGGATATCATAGAGCGTATGTACAGTAAGGGTGTGAGTTCGGTTTTGGATTTCTCTGTTGAGGGTAAGGAAACTGAAGACCATTTTGATGCTGCTATGGAAAAAACACTGAAAATCATTCGTTTTGCAGCTGAAAAGGATTCGATGCCCATTGCTGTTTTTAAGCCTACTGGTTTTGGACGGTTTTATTTATATCAAAAGAAAGGAGAAGGAAAAGCATTTACCGAAGCAGAACAGGCAGAGTGGGACCGTGTTGTTGCTCGTTATGATGCTGTATGCAAGCTTGCTAAGGAAAAAGATGTTGAAGTGTTGATTGATGGAGAAGAAAGTTGGATGCAAGATGCTGCGGATGATTTGGTAACCGATATGATGCGCAAATACAATACAGATACTACCATTGTTTACAATACATTACAGATGTACAGACATGATAGAATGGCTTTTTTGAAGAAACAACATGATATAGCTAAGAAGGAAGGTTTCACTTTGGGTTATAAAATTGTAAGAGGCGCTTACATGGAAAAAGAACACGATCGAGCCTTGGAAAAAGGTTATCCAACTCCTATTTGTGAAAGCAAACAGGCAACGGATGTAAATTTTAATGAAGCAGCCAGATATATATTGGACAATCTGTCGGAGATTTCTCTTTTTGCAGGAACCCATAACGAGGAGAGTAGTTATCTTGTAATGGATATCATGAAAGAAAAAGGAATAGCCAATGATGATAATCGCGTTTGGTTTGGTCAGTTGTTTGGTATGAGCGATAACATTAGTTTTAATTTGGCAAATCTAGGTTATAATGTTGCTAAATATGTTCCGTTTGGTCCTGTAAAGGACGTGATGCCTTATTTGATTAGACGTGCTGAAGAAAATACTTCGGTGGCAGGACAAACAGGCCGAGAGCTTATGCTCATAAAAAAAGAAAAAGAAAGACGTAAACTAAAATAGTTAGTTTATTTAGAAAATTTCCACCACTTTTTCTTGTTCGGATTTTTCCCGTATCCGTAACCGTATCCGCTGCCTTTTTTATGATTAACACCATTTAAAAGAATGGCCATATTAGGTAGGCGTTTTTCTTGATACATTGTTTCGGCCAGTTTTAATTGTCTAGTGTCAAGGTAATTGGCTCTCATTACATAAACAAATAAATCAGCATGACTGCTAATTAGCATGGTATCGGTTACTAGGCCTACAGCTGCGGTATCTACAATGATGTAGTCGTACTCTTTTTCAACTAATTTAAATAGTTTTTGCATACGGTCACTCATCAATAGTTCAGCTGGGTTAGGAGGAATAACTCCAGAAGGAATAACATCTAAATGTTCATTCCCTTCTAAATTTACAATGATGTCCTTTAAAGCCAATTTAGGGTCGCTTATATAATTTGTTAATCCAACTTCATTCTTGACATTTAGATAATTGGTTGCTTTAGGAACACGAATATCAGTTTCAATTAAAAGCGTTTTCTTTTCAGAATAAGATAAAGACAATGCTAGATTGATTGAAGTATGCGATTTCCCTTCTTTACTGGTTGTAGATGTAACAAAAATTGTTTTAGCCTTTCCTTCAATGCTTTTTAACATGAAGTCTATATTGGTACGAACCATTCTAAAGGCCTCGGCTTTTGGAGAATAGTCTACTTTAGATACTAATTGCTTCTTTTTGCTAGAGCGAGGTATATCTCCAATGAAAGGCACATTAATTGCTTTTTTGACATCGTTTGAACTATGGACTTTGGTATCCAATAGATTCAATAAATAAATTATTACAATAGGAACACTGAACCCTAAAATCAATGCTGCTAACAATATGATAATTTTCTTTGGAGCCACAGGAGCTGAAGAGGCATAAGCCTTGTCAACAATCTTGGCATTTGGTGAGGATACACCATGCGTTATAGCAGATTCTTCGCGTTTTTCAAGTAAGTATAGATACAAGGATTCTTTAATATCCTGTTGACGTTTGATGTCACGAAACTGCCTCTCTTTGATAGGAGCACTATATATTCTTGAGGAAATACGTGCATTTTCAGACAGTAAGCTATTATAACTTATTTCATTGGATGATTTAGCACTATTTAAACTTTGCGTTAGGTTGTTTTTTAATTGATTTATTTCATTCGTAAGATTAACAACGGTAGGGTTTTTTTCGCTAGAATTTTTCAAAATTCTGTTGCGTTCCAAAACAAGTGCGTTATGCCTTTGCGTAACTTGAGAGATACTATTGTCGTTAATGCCAATATTGGTGGGTAGCAAATCATCTGCTGAATTTTTGGCTTCCAAATGTTCACTCATATAATCTATAAGCTGAATTTGGTTTGCGGCAGCAACAAGCTTGGCTTCGTTTTCACGTTCATTTTGAAGTACAAGCGACGATTGCGTTTGTAAATCTGTTAGCTTATTGGCCTGCTGAAGGTCTTCAGCAGTTAAATCTACCTCACCCAATTCTTTGGAAACTACTTCTAGTCGATTATTTATAAATTCGGAAGTAGCTTCAACAACTTTGTTTTTATCATTGACTACGTCTTCATTATATTTTTCTATAAGCTTGTTTAGAAATAGTTGGGCTTTTTCCTTGACATTATCACGAATAGTCAACTTTATAATGCTGGATAATTCGTTACTTTCAATTTGCAACTTTGCCTTATAATTACTGGTTATCCCATTAATAGGAGATATTTTTATTCTGATATTGGAACCTATTTTGGTTGCATATTGGCCAATATTGGGTGTTATGATTATGTCTCCAAAACTGGTTGGTACACTTTGTCCGAAATCATATAAATCACCACCAACTAATTTATTACCCTTAATTTCCTTAATAAGCTTGTTTTCCTCAATAACTCCTTGGATATAAAAATCTTTAGATGAATTTATTCGGATGTTAAACGTGGTGTCTGTTTTTTGAAGAATAGAATCAGTTGCACTAAAATTAACATGAAGAGGTGGGTTTTTGTATACTTCGTGTCCTTGGATGCGACCTTCTACAAAATATTGAATATTGAATTTTAAGTCCTTAACAACGCTTTCAATAAGGTTTCTGGACTTGATAATTTCAATTTCATCTAAAACGTTGTTTTGATCCCGACTAAACAGGCCATAGTTTTGCAGTGATGAAATTTCAGGAAGTTTGTTTTTAGATTTATCGTCTTTAATTTTAATAGTGGCATGAGCTTGATACTCATATTCAGCATATCTTAAGTAAAGAAAAGCACAAACAATTGCAATAAATACACATAGGACAATAAACTTCCATCTGTGTAAATAAGGCTGTATTAAATCTCTAAAGTCCTCCTTTTGTTTCATGTATAATGCTTAATTAGCTAAAAATATGGCAGCAATTGTTGCTAGTGTTGCAACTGCGGAAATAATTATACCATTGTTTTCATTATAGGATGCAGAACGTATTTTGGCTTTGTTTGGCTCGATATAAAGCACATCATTTTGTTGAAGGTAGTATGAAGGCGAACTCAATGCGTTAACTGATGTTAAATCTATTTTAGTGTACTGTTTTTTACCATCTGTTTCACGTATCAAAAAAACATTCTCACGCTTACCATGTATGGTCAAATCTCCTGCTAATCCCAAAGCTTCAGTCAGTGATATGCGCTCATCTTCTACAGTAAAAGAACCAGGGTTGTTTACTTCTCCTAATACTGTGACCGTGAAATTTATAAGTCTGATATTAACAATTGGATCCTTGACATATTCAGAAATCTTATTTTTTAAATACATGGTAGCTTGTTCTCTTGTCAAACCTCCCAATGTTAGAGTTCCCAAAACAGGGTACTCTATATTACCATTGTTATCTACTAAATAAGTAGGCATTTTTAATTCACCATTTGCAGCAAGGGATGATGTGCTATATGATATTGCTGGTAAGTTAAATGGAGCAACGGCGTCTTTGTCGCCTCCAATGCTTATGAACAATAAATCGTTTGGTTTATAAATGATAGCAGAATGCAAACTAACCTGATTATCTTCAGTTAAGGCCTCATCTTGAAAATATACAATTTCTTTACTTGTAGCACACGATAGGAACATGGCAGCACCCAATAGGGCTAAAGCTTTGCTGGCATGAACTTTTAAGGTATTTATTAGAATCATACTTTAGTGGGTTTTTTAATTTAATACGTCGTAAGTAGAATTATTTGGGTTATACTCTTTTACAATTTCCTTGATTTTTGATACAATTTCGATATTTTGAGAATTAGAACCAAGCAAACAAAGGTCTTTTATCATTTTCTCAACATTTTCAACATCAATGATCTTACACTTGGCAATCATAATTTTTTCATTATACGTTGGTTTTGTGTTTTCGCCATCAATGAGAAGTTCTTCATAAATTTTTTCTCCTGGGCGCAAGCCTATAATTTTAATATCGATATCTTCAGGGTAATTAAGACCTGATAATGTTATCATATTCACAGCCAAATCAAATATTTTAATGGGCTTGCCCATATCAAAAACAAATATCTCATGTCCTAATCCCATTGCAGCGGCTTCTAAAACTAATAAACTGGCTTCTGGAATGGTCATGAAATAACGAATAATGTCTTTATGAGTAACTGTAATGGGACCTCCAGCTTCAATTTGCTTTTTAAAAAGCGGTATAACTGATCCGTTTGAACCTAAAACATTTCCAAAGCGTGTTGTTATAAATTTAGTTTTACAGTTTTTAGCGTTCTTTTGGCAACAAACAATCATTTCGGCAATTCGCTTTGTAGCACCCATAACATTGGTAGGGTTTACTGCTTTGTCTGTTGAAACAAGTACAAACTTATCAACTCCATGTTTTACTGATAAATTTACCACATTATTTGTACCTCGAACATTTACACTAACTGCTTCAAAGGGATTTTGTTCCATTAAAGGCACATGTTTGTATGCAGCGGCGTGAAAAATAATTTCAGGTTTATAGCTATTGAATAGGTTGTCCAATCTTACCATGTTCCGAATGTCGGCAACAACAGGGTGTACATTTTTAATTTTGTTTTGTGCCAACTCCTGTTGCAGGTCATAAAGAGCTGATTCGGCATTGTCAAGAAGTATAATTCTCTTGAACTCAAAGTTTGTTAGCTTTCTAACCAATTCGCTTCCTATAGAGCCAGCCGCTCCTGTAACTAGTATGGTCTTACCAGTGTATTCATTAGTTAGTAAAGGATTATCAATGTTTATAGGCTCTCTACCCAGTAAATCCTCTATTTTTATTTCCTTTATTTGACCGATACTTAAATCGCCATCAATCCAATTTTGTACAGCTGGTACAATTTTAACTTTTAGGTTAAGCGCAAAAAGGGAGCTGGTAATTTGAAGCAATCTATTGGAACTTACATTTTGAATGGAAATTATTACTTCATCAATACCATGTTTTTCAATGAATTCCTTGGTTATTTTTTTAGGGTTGTAAACATTCAGCAAGTTGATTTTTTTTCCAACCTTGCTTACATTATCGTCTAAAAAGCCAAAGACTTCTATATTACTTTTGGCATCATTGATTAAAGCATTATAAGTAATCATGCCTGAATCGCCAGCGCCATATATAAGTACCTTACTTAATACATCATATTCGGTAACAAGACTTCTATATATAGACTTAATGAAAAACTTGGCGCCAATTAAAAAGAAGATATTTAATAATAGATGTATGTAAATAATAGAACCGGGAATATCAAAAACATTGTGAAACTCGTATTTACGACTCATAAATGTCGAAATGATAAGCATAGTGGCTAATATATTTACACCAATAACGATGTTCACAACATCTTTAAACCCTGTAAATCGAACCACTCCTTTGTGGGAACTTACCAACAAAAAGCTGATGATGGCGCCTAGTACAACAAAGGGGATTTGCTTAATAAACATAGCAAAATCAAAATCAATCCGGAAATTATACCTGATTAAGTAGGCTAGAAAGAATGTAAAAGCCACCACACATGAATCAAATAGCAAAACAAGCCATTTGGATGCATAGCGATTAGATAACTTTCTTAATATGTTGTAGACTTTATTCAAAATAGCTCTTAATTAATGTTGTAATGCGTAATAAATCCACTTCACTTAAGTTTGATCCGCTAGGCAGGCATAAACCACGATTAAATAAATCATCGGCAGTTCCATTTAAATAAGCTGGAAAATTCTTGTAAAGTTCTTGTTGATGCATGGGTTTCCATGAAGGTCTAGCTTCTATATTGCTTTCAACCAAAAGAGTTAAAATATCATCTCGCATATTTTGTTTTTTTAACAAGATGCAGGTTAGCCACCTGTTAGAAAAATAACCTTCTGGCTCTTGAAGAAAATCTATATTTTCATTTTCGTTTAAAGTTTGAAAATAATAATTATAATTACTTCTCCTAGAGGCAATTCGCTTTTCTAGAACTTTCATTTGGCCTCGACCAATACCTGCCAAAACATTGGACATACGGTAATTGTAACCAACAAATGAATGAGAATACGCCATGCCATCATTCTTGGCTTGTGTTGCCAAGAATAATGCTTTGTTCTTTATGGATTTTTCTTTGGAAATTAAAGCACCACCTCCAGAAGTGGTTATGATTTTGTTACCATTGAACGATAAAACTGAAACATCACCAAATGTGCCGCAAGGCCTATCAAGGTATTTACTACCTAGAGCCTCTGCGCTGTCTTCAATAACAGGTATGCTGTATCTAGATGATATTTCTTGTATTCGTGTTACGTTGTATGGCATACCATATAGGTTAATAGCTATTATTGCTTTGGGTTTTTTTCCAATCAACATTCGATCTTTAATTGCTTCTTCAAGTAAATCTGGACACATATTCCATGTTTCTTTTTCGCTATCCACAAAAATGGGATTGGCACCAACATAGGTAACCGGATTCACCGATGCTACAAATGTTTTGGTTTGACAAATAACATCATCACCTTTCCCAATTTTCAATAAGATCAATGCTAAATGAATTGCCGCTGTTCCCGTACTTAATGCCACGACATTTGAGTCGTGGTTTAAATAGTTTTCAAGGTCTTTTTCAAAACCATCAATGTTCGGTCCCATTGGTGCAACCCAATTGGTTTCAAATGCTTCATTTATGAACTCTTGTTCATTTCCGCTCATGTGAGGAGCAGATAACCAAATTCTTGAATTCAAATTTTTAACATTTTTTACCATAGTAAATATCATTGTTTCAATAGTATTCATCAAATAAATACGACAAATAACTAATTTCTACGATTTTTGTTTTCTTTTAATTTTAAACAAAGGTTTAGTCCTTTTTTTGTGCACTTAATCGGTTGCATAAATCAGCAATAATTACCAGTTAAAAATAGGTAATTAATTATATTCAACTCATTTTAAAAGGCTATTGTTTGCAAAACGTCTTAATTTTATTCTATTGGTTACTTTTTTATCGCTATTTTTTTTATTACATCTAAAAAAAATAAATACTTTCTGCATTCTTAATTTTTAATACTAATTTTAGTTTTTAAAAGCTCGCATAATATGCCAAAAAACCCATTTGTCACTGAAACTTTCATAGAGACTTGGAGTCATCATTTTAATGATTCCAACCAGCCAAAGAATTTTAAGTTTGTAGATGATATAGTTTTTGTTAAACACGGTTTTTTACCTTATTTTATAAATATAGGGAAGAATTTAACCAATGGTATTACTTATAACTTACAAGATGATGTTCATGACGATTTTAAAGGAAAGACTTTTTTGATAAGAGATTTGCCTACTTACCAAAATCTGCATGATCCAAAAGGCAAACGATTAAAGCTTAAAAAAGTTTCTCAATATGAAGGTTACATAACCCAAGTTGAGAATTATGGCTCATTGGAAAACTATCTAAAAACTATTTATAAGTCCAATACACGTTCTAAACTACGCAGAAATGTAAGTAGATTGGAAGCTTGTTTTGAAGTAGATTACAAGATGTATTTTGGCCATATTTCTGAACCTGATTTTAAAGAAGTGTTTGATGCTTTTTACGCACTTTTAGAAAAACGATATAGTGATAAAGGTGAACCGTGTGGAGAATTGGAGCCAACTATTTGGAGTTACTATATGGATTTGGCCTATAAAATGATCAATGAAAAAACAGCATCTTTATTTGTTATTTATTGTGACCAAAAGCCGATAGGCATTACATTCAGTTACCATTTTGGAGATATTTTAATTGAAGCGTTGACCGTTTTTGATATTGATTTTTACCGTTTCAACATTGGGCATACTACTATTCTAAAAATGCTAGAATGGAGTTTTGAAAATGGCGTTAAGATATTTGATTACACACAAGGTGATTTTGATTATAAAAAACGTTGGAGTGATAGTACCTATGATACCTATTATCATATTTTATACGATTCTAAATCATTAAAAAGTATTATGATGGCTCGATTTCTTAAAAGTTATTTTAGTTTAAAACGATTTTTAAGGGATAAGAAGTTTAATGAGAAGTACCATCATTTCAAGCATAAGTTGTTTCCAAAGTATTCAGCCAAAGATCAGGCACAGCAATCATTTGCTGTAGATATAATTGCAGATAACAAAATAGATTTTGAAAGTTTAGAATCTATAGATTTGGATTTAGATCAATTTAGTTCTGAAAGAAGAGCTTTGTATGATTTTTTATATATGAATCCGGATCGAGTCAATAGCATGAAGGTTTATAAAGATGGAAATATACTATATGCTAAAGGTGATAATCAAGCATTTAAAATTTCGATAAATGATTGACAATCCATTTTTAAGCGATACTTACCAAAACATTTGGATTGATCATTTTGCAAAGGATAGCAAAATAAAGCAAGTTGATGTTGTAGATGGCTTAAATTTCTGTAAAGCTTCATGGTTGCCACTTTTTGTGAATTGTGGTAAGAACATGACCAATGGAATTACCTATCATTTTTCAGATAACGAGAGCTTGGTTAAAAACAGTACTCTTTTAATTTTTGATGTACCAAGCTATCATAGTGTAGTTTTAGAAAGCGATAAATATCGCTTAAAAAAAATACCTCAATATGCAGGACATTTACTAAATATTAAGGAATACGATTCTATGAATTCCTTTTTGGGTAATCGTTTTAATGCTAAAAGCCGAAGTAAGTTTAGAGGGTATTTCAATAAGCTGGAAAAAAATCATGAGGTTGATTATGAGGTTCTTGATGAGAAGATTGAATATCAAGATTATTTAGAGGTAATGAAAGCTTTTAAAAAACTCTTGGAAACCCGTTTTGATGACTTGGGTCTTGAAAACGATATTTTGCTCAAGTGGCCATTTTATTTAGAGCTTGTGTATCCCATGCTTAAAGAGAAAAAAGCTATTTTGAATCTTATTCGGGTTGATGGCGAAATTGGTGCCATTTCTTTAGCATTTCTATCTAAAGATTCTGTTATTGGAGCTATTAAAGCATTTGACATTTCGTATAAAAATTATAGTTTGGGAGTTTTGGAATTAATGAAACTCATAGAATGGAGTATAGACAATGGTTTTGATACATTTGATTTTTCCAAAGGAGATCAAGATTATAAGAAGCGCTTCACAAGTGGTAGTTATGTTTTTGACTGCCATGTTATATACGATTCCAAAAACTTGGTAAGTTACGTCACTGCTAATATGGTAATTATGTCTTACACATTTAAACAATACTTACGGGAAAAAGGTTTTAACACGTGGTATTGGAAACTAAAGCATAAACTAAAATTGAATTAGACTTTTTTAATTATTTCGGCTAGACCGGCCATAGTATCGTTATTAAAGTTGTAGTCATTATTCAAGGAACTATAATGTTTAAAAAGCTGTTCTAGATTATTAAAGTTAGCATCAATATTATCTCCGAAATTATGCGGATGCCACCAGATATGGTAAATCTCATTGTTTTTTGCAGCAAGTGTCATTCCTTTTTTAATCCGTGAAATTCGTCTTGGTTCCAGAAATTTTAGCGATTTACTATAAGGTCTGAAAAACTTACTCGAAGGAATATTGACCATTCCTGAAAGGTTCTTTATACTAGATAAGTTATAGGTATTATATCCTGAAAGATTGATATAGGAATCCAAAAGCCGGAAACCTTTATGTGCAGGACTTCCCAATTTTTTAGTATCGTGTGTGTTAAACATCCAATGCTTTTCGGTTCCTCTAAAATTGGTGAGACCATACTTTTTACAGACATTTAGGCAGGATTCGTTAATTTGATTTCTAGGAAATACGATACTCTTTAATTCTACATTATTTTTTTTGGCTATTGCTATGGCGGCTTTTAGATCTTCTTCAAACTGTTGCGTAGTTTGACCATCTTCATTTACATAATAATGACTGAAAGTATGACAAGCAATTTCGTGCTTCCCATTTTCCTGAATTTGTTTAATTAGGGAATTAGCATAATGATATGGGTCATCAGCTTCATTGGTACCTATTTCTTCAATAAGGCGATAAGGGTTAAAATTTTGGTTTGAATATGTAGGCTTAATTGCTGGAATTGCCTCTAAAAGTTCCTCTTTGTTTTTTACAAACAGAAGTCCAATGGTAGCAAAACTTAATTTGATGTTATAAGCATCTGCAAGTTTTAATAATCTTGGAATGACAACACGAACATTTTGGAGGTTTTTTTTGTAATCGTTTAATTTTTTTACGTCAAAAACACCCCAGAACAACTCAAAGTCTAGAGAAACAATAAAATAACCACTGGTTGGTTTCATTAGCTAATGATGGTTAATAATGTTTTAAAAATTATTTTTATGTCAATTAATAAATTGTTTTGCTCAATATATTTTTTATTTAGTGCTATTTTTTTTGGTAAAATATTTTCAATGTAAAATGCTTCAGGATTTTCAGATTCTTTTAAAAGCTCCACCTCATTTCTAAAATGAATAGAGGCGTAATCTGTAATTCCTGGCTTAACAGAAAGAATCGCTAAATCACTTTCTGAATAATAATTTACATAATGTCTTACTTCGGGTCTAGGCCCAACAAAGCTCATATTACCAAGTAATACGTTAATTAGTTGTGGGAGTTCGTCTAATTTATACTTTCGTAAAAAATAACCAACCTTGGTAACTCTAGGGTCTCTGTCACCAACTGTTAGCAGACCTTTTTTGTCAGAACCAATAAACATGGTTCTAAATTTAAAAATCTTAAAATCTTGATTGTTTTTTCCAACACGACTTTGTCTGTAGAAAATGGAACCTCGAGATTCAAATTTTATTAAAAATGCTATTATTAAAAGTAAAGGTAATAATAAAATTAATCCTATAGAAGAAAAAACAATATCAAAACTTCGTTTTATCATAAATGAGACTCGACAGCTTGTTCAACAGATTTCACAATATAATTCAATTCACCCTGGGTGAGCTGTGGATAAATTGGCAATGATATTTCAGACTTATAATTGTCATATGCATTGGGGTAATCAGAAATGCTATATCCCATTCCTTTGAATAAACTCAATAAAGGCAATGGCTGAAAGTGTACGTTTACCGCAACCCCTTTTTCTGAAATATGGTTAATAATACTATCTCGTGTTTCTTCTGTAATGTTTTTAATCCTTAAAGGATAGAGATGGCACGAGGATAATTTTTCTTCAGATTTAAAAGGCGGGAGGATAGCCCAACTCTTATCTTTAAAAAACTCCTGATAAAATTGATAGATATTTTCACGCTCCTTCAAGATACTTGAAAAGTATGTTGGTAATTGCGCCACGCCAATTGCGGCTAGAACATCTGGCATGTTTATTTTTAAACCAGGGTATATAATGTCATATCGCCAGCCACCAGCTTTAGATTTGGTGAAAGCATCTTTTGTCTGCCCATTTAAGGCATAGCAGCGCAAATAATTGTATTCATCTTGATTGTCAAACGGTTTAGGTAAATTCAAGCATAATACACCGCCTTCAGCAGTTGTTACATTCTTCACTGCGTGGAATGAAAATACAGTAATATCTGAACACAATCCTACATATTCATTGTTGTATTTTGCACCAATGGCATGAGCTGAATCTGAAATTAAGAGAATTCTGTTTAATTGTTCTTGTTTATTGTTATTGGACGAAAAAAGATGTTGGTTTTTATTTATTACATCTTTAATTTCTTTATAGTCACATGGCCAACCTGCAAAGTCAACAGGGATAATGGCTTTAGTTTTAGACGAAATGGCCTCATTGATTTTTTCTGCAGAAATATTAAAATCATCATTAATGTCTACCATAATTGGTGTGGCACCAACATGAATGACAGCTAGAGCTGTAGCCGCATAGGTGTAGGCTGGAATAATTACTTCATCGCCTTCGCCTATACCATACCATTTTAGGGCTAACATTAGTCCAGATGTGGCTGAATTTATACATAAGGCATTAGACACACCAACATGTGAACAAACTAACTCTTCCAACTTTTTAACTTTTGGTCCAGTAGTAATCCAACCAGAATTTAGAGCATCTGTAACTTCTTCAATAACAGAAGAATCAATGTAGGGAGGTGAAAAAGGAATCTTCATTTTAATCAATTGTTAATAGCGTTCTCAAAGATAGTTATATATTGTTTGGATACATTTTCAAGACTAAACAGTTCAACCCTTTTTAAGGCGCTTTCAACTAATTTATCAGATAAACCTTTATTGGTTGCTAGGTTAATCATTGCTTGGCTTAATGAATAAGAATCTCTTGGTTCAATTAAAATAGCTTCTTCGTTGTTTCGCACAAAGTCCCTAACACCAGTCACATTAGTAGAAATTATAGGTAAACCAATTGCTGCAGCTTCCAACAATACTCTTGAGAAGCCTTCTCTGAAGGTGGGAAGAACAAAGGCATCTGACTTTAAAAGCAAGTCTAAAACATCCTGTCTTTCACCCAAAACAGTAACAACATCTTTGTAACCATCTAAAATATCTTTATTTAGCCGTTTAGAGTTTTCTTCTAAAGGACCTACTAAAAGCACTTTAAAATTGTATCCTTGCTTTTGACATTCTTTAGCTGCTTCAAGCAAGTTTATTATGCCTTTTTCATAGACCAGCCGAGCGACACAAATGAATGTAAAAGGGTTATTGTTTCTTTTGGCTAGTTCCTTAAAATCATTCAGTTCAATACCGCTGCTGTAGATTAACTCATATTTTGGTTTTGAAATTAATCCGTTATTTAGATATAGATCCCTATCGTCTAAATTTTGAAAAATAGTGGTATAAACTCTTGGTTTAACCTGTTTGTGTAAATACTTGTAAATAAACCTTAAACCTTTGCTTAAAACTGATTTAGACATGAAAATTGTTCCCAGACCTGTTATGGTCCTTGTAATAGGGGTTTGGGTGTTTTTTAATGCCAATGGCACCAAAAAAGCAGGTTTTGTATCAAACGTGTGAATAAGATCAAAATGATTTTCATTGAAAAACTTCCGATACCAAACAAGTGTTTTATAATCATTAATAGGAGAGAGGTTTCTCTTCAAATTATAGTTTACATAAGTTACATTGTTGGGAAACAGTTGTTTGCTTGTTCCAATAATAGTAACGTCAAAACCAGCCTCAATAAGGTATTGTGATAGTTGTATCCTTTTGTGGACATCTTCGCCTCCCACCAAACATATTTTTCTTTTCATTTAACTACGATTTGGAATAGATATTTAAATACCATTTTTGAAAGGTATAGAATGTCCATATTTGATAACTACTGTCTTTTTTTCCAGAAAGATGGTCGTTGACCAAATTCTTGATAAAACTCTTATTGAAGATATTTTGTTTTTCTAGCAAATCATCTTCAATATAGCTTTTTAATTCACTGCTTAAACCTTCACGAAGCCAATCGCCAACAGGAACTACAAACCCTTTCTTAGATTTATTCAAAAAATCTTCAGGGAATTCATGCTTAAAAGCCTCTTTCAAAATATGCTTTTTATCCCATTTATTGATAAGGTAGCTTTCAGGAAGACCATTTGAAAATTCCCAAAGCGCCTTGTTTAAAAATGGTGATCTGCATTCCAATGAATTGAGCATACTGGTTCGGTCAACCTTAACAAGCATATCACCTTCAAGGCTTAATAACCTATCAACTTCCCTAAAATCATGAAGCGTTTTGGGGTTTGAAATGTTCTTGGAATAATAAGAAAACACATTCTTGACAGTATAATTATCATCTAACAAAGCAGAAGGTGTTTGAAAACCCAACGAAATAATATTCCAATAATTGTTTCCCGAATAATCAACTGCATCAATAAACTTTTTTAGTTTGAAACGCTTCCCGCGATTATCATCTTTTGTGGATAAAAGTTTTTGGGCTATAGGTTTATAGGAACGATGCAAGAATTTCGGAATGTATTGCGTGTAATGGGTGTTCAATTTCCCCATGTAATACTTGTTGTAGCCACCAAAAACTTCATCTCCACCATCTCCTGTGAGAGCAACTTTAACATGTTTACTGGTTTGCTTTGAAACTAAATAGGTTGGTAGTGCTGATGAATCAGCAAAAGGTTCATCAAAATTTAATAGGACAGAATCAATATCGGTAATGATGTCGGATTCTTTTAAAACAAACTCATGATGATTACTGTTGATGAGATTGGCAACCAATCTTGATTTGTCAGTTTCGTCAAAAGATGCTTTGTCAAAGCCAATAGAGAAGGTGTCTATTTTTGAATCCACAATTTTGGATAATCCAAGACTAACTATAGAAGAATCAACACCACCAGAAAGAAAAGTGCCTAACGGAACATCACTCACAGATCTACTCTCGATACTATTCATTAGTAAATCATGCAGCTTTAGTTTAGCCTCATTAAATGAAAGGTCTAACTTTTTGTGGGTAATTTTTTGGATAGGTTTTATTTGGTATGAAGCTTTCTGAATATCATATTCTATAAAGTGATTGGCTTCAAGTTTAAAAATATCCTGATAAATACTAAAAGGTGCTGGAATGTAGGTGAGTTTAAAGAAAAGATTTAAGCCTTCTTTTGATATACTTGGTTTTGAAGGTAAAGCAGAAATGATTGATTTTAACTCAGAAGCCCAAAAAAACGTTTCTTCTGTTTTTGTATAATAAAGTGGCTTTTCTCCAAAAAAATCACGTGCTATAAAAACCTTGTTTTGAGATTTGTCGTGAATACTGAAAGCAAACATACCATCAAGCATTTCAAAACTCGAAGTTCCATATTTTTCATACAGCTTG
Source organism: Bacteroidia bacterium (assembly GCA_030425285.1). Taxonomy (GTDB): domain Bacteria; phylum Bacteroidota; class Bacteroidia; order Flavobacteriales; family Flavobacteriaceae; genus Hanstruepera. The sequence continues at coordinate 11,678 of JAUIAY010000009.1, read as the reverse complement.
AGAATAACTTCGGTATCACTTTTTGTATTAAAGGAAATTCCTTGAGATTCTAAATCCTTTCGAAGTTTTTGGTAATTATAAATCTCGCCATTAAAAACGATTGTTATTGAATGGTCATCATTGGAAATTGGCTGCTTTCCCGTATTTAAGTCAATAATGGAAAGTCTTCTCATGGCCATATAAACCTCATCATTGTGATAAAATCCATCATCATCAGGGCCACGATGGTGAATTAAAGTATTCATCTTCTTGATAACAGAAGACAAATCTTTATGTTTTACTTTGGAGTTTACTATTATGCCGTTAATTCCGCACATATAAATTGATTAAAGACTGTCGATTAGGTTTTTAACATGAACACCAATATTAGAAACATCGTAGGTTTTAGCACGTTCAAAACTCAACCTGCTATATTGATCTCTATATTCTTTATTATTCTGCAAAAATTTGAGAGCCTGTGAGAGTCCAACTGCATCATCAACGTTTACCAAAAGACCATATTTGGCTTTTACAAACGAGCCTGATAAAATGGTTACCTTTTCATTGTCATTTAAAAGCTCTAAAGGCCCAGACATACAGTTAGTGCAAATTACAGGAAGTCCTACAGACATAGCTTCCAATACCACATTTGGAAAACCTTCTGTTAATGAACTTAATACAAAACAGTGGTTTTCAACAATATGTGCTTTAACGTTTTTTACATTACCATGAAATGTAATACGTTGATTAACTTCAAGTTCACTAGATAGTTCTTGTAATTCTTCCAATAGTTCACCATCTCCATATAAGTCCAGATAAAAGTTACTGGGTAGCATACCAATGCTTTCAATAATACTTTTTTGGTTTTTAACTGGAATCAAACGTCCTACGGTAACAGCTTTAAATATTTTTTCAGTATCAGGATAGGTTTTTAATCTTGGTTTTCTATTTTCCGTGAGGATTGGATTGTATATTACAGAAGTATCTATTTTGATGTTGTAATTAGAAACCAAATCATTATTGATGTAAATAGAGTTGGAGAACAGTTTATCATTCTTATTATAAAAAAACGGAATAAGCATTTTAGTTAAAAATGATGTGGCCCTATCATTACTGTACATAATGGAAGGGAAGCAACGCTCACTGATAATGGTTTTGAGTTTTGGATTAAACATTTTAGCAATACCATTAAGAATGTTTTGCTTAACAAGAAAGGAAACAGCAACATCTATATTTTCATTCTTAAGAGCTTTTTGATATTTAAAAATGAATTTTATATAATCAATGAAACTAGAAAAGGCATTAGATTTAAATGTTTCGCCTTTTTTTGATAAGATAACAACTTTTGCATTTTTGGCTATGGGTAGTTTTATTTCGTCATAAAGTAGAATTAGAGTCACATCAAAATATTTGGTTAATTCATCCAACAATAAACTAACCACTTTTTCAGCACCTCCATATCCAATTGCTGAAACAAATAACGCTATTTTTCTTTTGTCTTTCACGTACTATTTTACTGATTTTCTGAATAAATCCTCATATTGTCCAATAATCACTTTACTATCAAATTTTTTGATTACTGTTTCACTAACGGTTTGTGGGTTAAATATAAAGTTAGTGTTTAAATTATTTAAAAATTCTACATATTCATCCATATTGTTCGCTATATAACCGTTTTGTCCCGTTTGGACTATTTCTGCCAAACCTCCTGGCGCCTTAAATGCTAAAACGGGTGTTCCAACCACACAACTTTCTAATATAACATTTGGGAACCCTTCTACATAAGAGCCTTGTAAAAATAGATCACTGTCAGTAAGATAATTGCTTACTCTGTCGGTATATGAAATGTACTCGATGACATTTTCCAGTTTATATAGTTTAATTTTATTGAATAACGCTTCTTTTTCTGAACCATCACCAATAATGGTATATGTGAATTTAAACGAAATTTTTGATAAGGCGTCAAGAATTCGATCATGACCCTTTTCTTTTCCTAATCGCCCCACGGTAATAAATTTCAGACTGTCTTGTTCAACTCTGTTATTTGTTTTAACCTGGTATTTTTGAGTAATAGGGTTATTTATTAGCACTGTTTTTTTCTCGGAAATACCATAATTTTCTATAATGTCTTGCTGCATATCTTTTGATTGGCAAATTATTTTGTCAATCAATTTATAGGCTATTTTTACAATTGAATTTGGAAAATATGATCCAGGATGAGGGTTATGGTTGTTAATGCTTGTTAGCACATTGGTCTCTCTAGCAATAAATTTAATTTTTGGAAATCTTAATGAAATGAAAGCAGCTAATGTGTTTAAATGTACAATGGCAGTTACAACAATTTCGGGTTTGTTCTGCTTTATATATTTTGTAATAGCACCATACGATTTCAAAACCCTAGGTTTGTTTAAATAGACAATTTTTAGGTTTTTAAGGTTATATACTGTATCTGCTTCATATCCTGTGACTAATAGCGTCGTGTCAAAAACATTTTTGTCAAGTTCTTGAGCGACGTATGATAAGATACGTTCCGCCCCTCCAGGAACTAGAGACGGTAAAATAAACAGTATTTTAATTCTCTTTTCTACCATTAGATAATGCTATATCCCTTTCCATTTTTATTGAGCCACTGTTTTAAAACCAATAGTTTCCAAATCAAGGGGTATCTATTCCAAGTGCCTTTCATGTGTTGGTCTATACGTGTTTTCACTTCATTAACATTAATATTGGGAATTTGATTTAAACCGTCTTCATTCAATTCAGATAGCACCAAATCCTTAAGTTCATTTCTAAACCAATCTGAAAAAGGCATAGTAAATCCAGATTTCGGTCTATTAAAGTATTCTTTAGGAACATAATCATATAGGATATCTTTCAATATAATTTTTTGATTGCTGCCTTTGTATTTAAAATGGGTTGGTAGTGATTGAGCAAATTCCACAACACGATAGTCCATTAATGGTGATCTAGCTTCTAATGAATAAGCCATGGTAGCGCGATCTACTTTTGTGTTGATATCCCAATTTAAATAAGCCTTGATGTCAAAATCTGACATGCGCTCATAAATGTTCTTGTCTTTATGCTCTAAATAGGATCTTTCAGATACGTTTAAATAATCGTAATCTGATTGTATCCAACTGGCATCAATCCCAGTAACGGATGCCAAATAAAGACTATCCAAATCGTTAAAACGAAGTCCCTTTGATATGGTTTTTAATTTGTAATGCGGAACAGCATTCAAAAGAAATGAAGTAAGTTGGCGCAACGATTTAGGCGTCCTGTATAAAGGGCTTACTTGCTTCATCCAATGGTATCTGTGATAACCAATAAACATTTCGTCACCTCCATCACCGGAAAGAGCAACAGTAACTTGCTTCTTGGTGTATTTTGACAGTAACATGGAAGGAATTGCAGAAGAATCAGCAAATGGTTCATCATAGTAATGACTAAAGCTATCTATTAAATCTAAACCTTCATTATAATTACATGATATGACGTGATGGTCTGTTTTTAGATGGTCGGCTACTTTTTGCGCATAGATACTTTCGTCAAAACCTTTCTCATTAAACTTCACCGAAAAAGTCTTTACCTGACTATTAGTTGTGTTTTGAGCCATAGCAGCTATCAAAGAGGAATCAATACCGCCTGATAAAAACACACCAACAGGCACATCGGCAAACAATCGGATTTTTACAGCATCCTGAACAAGCTCATTTAGAGCCGATTTGGCTTCTTGAAATGAACCTGTAAACAGCTTTGTCCTTTCACTATTAATATCCCAATATTGTGTAATGTCTAATACGTTACGATCAATATCAAATGTAAAGCAATTGCCTGCGGGCAATTTTTTAACTTCATTAAAAATAGTGTTTGGATCAGGGATAGCTCCCCAAGCAAAATATTGGGTAATTGATTTACTAGAAATAGTCAAATTAGTATTGTACAGTTGAATGGCAGAAAGTTGACTTGAAAATTCAAAGCCATCGTCATTCAACAAATAGTAAAATGGCTTTTGACCTAGCCTGTCCCTTGCTCCAAATAATTTATTATTTGTTTGGTCATAAATAACAAAAGCAAACATACCATTTAGTACATTTGGAAGATTGTCACCATACTCCAAATAAGCTGCACAAATAACTTCAGTGTCACTTTCTGTGTAGAAAGGGTAACCTTTTTTGATTAAGTCAGATTTTAATAATTTGAAATTAAAGATTTCCCCATTAAAAACGATATGTACTTTGTCTTGATAAGAGAAAGGTTGGTTAGATCGTGGATCCAAATCAATAATGGACAGGCGATTGTGTCCAAAAACTATACGATTGTTTATTGTTTTTTGAGCACTCAAATCGGGACCTCTGAATTCAATGCGCTTGAGTTTTTCTGAAATTTGATCAGAAGTGTATTTAGAATATGTTATACCGTAGATTCCGCACATATTATATTGTGTTTAATGAAGTATTATCATGTGATTTTAATTTATCATAAAGCCAGACGGTCAAAAATAACATTAGAAAATTATCAAAATAGTTATGACTAACCATCAAGTATGATAATAGTAATAGTGATACTAAAAAATAAATGGGTTCTTCGTGGAAAATATTAAAACTCCTGAATAACATTGATAAATATAAAACAACAATTATCATTAAAGGAATAATACCAGCCTCACCGATAATCATTAAAAACGCGTTGTGAACGCCAATATCATTATCAGCATAGAAACCTTTAGGTTTTCCATGCAGTTTTTTGTAGCCTTTTCCAAAAATTGGGTTTGTTAATATATCATCAATATAGATTGCCCAAGTTTCATCTCTCGATTCTTTGGTAATAGTTGTCGTATCTACATCATCTGAAAAGATACTCTTTAGGGCATTGAACCTATCAGTGTTAAGCTGTAGGCTTGATAAACTCAAAATAAGTACTAATGCGATGACACCTGAAACAAGGGTGATAATATTCTTTTTATCAATTACAATTGAAATGATATTCACCAAAACAAAGAGCAATATAAATGATCTGGATAATGTCATAAGTCCTGCAATTGCAAAAAGGAATTGTGATAGTAGTTTTATATTTTTTTGTTTAATACTATAAGTTAACGCGAAACCAATTATGCAAACAAACCCAGCTTTATTTGGGTTTACATAAAAACCACTGTAACGACCAAAAGCACTACTAAAGAGTAGTGCATTTATTATAATACTAAATGCACCTACCAATAGTATAAAGCAAATTTCCTGTTTAGATGTTAGCGAGGCAAACTTCCTGATACCCAAAATAAAAATGAAATATTTAATAAGATCTTTAATAAACTCAGAAGTGTCTTCTGTATAACTTAAACTAGATATCATGTAATAGCTGAGTCCTAAAATAACCAGTGGGATTATTGGACGTAATTTTTCTTCCATAAAATAGAAAATAATTACGCAGAGCAATAAAAGCATACTAGTAGCGCTGCCTAATCCAGGGCTAATGAATGCTATGCTAAATGTGGGTATATTTAGTAAAATTAATATGAGCAATAAGTATTTTAGCGCTTTCATATTATATTACAGAAGTTTTTTTTTGCTTTCTGGCATATTGCATAAAAACAAGGACTTTCAATATTTGTACAACGGTTGTACAGATAGCGATTCCTAAAATACCATAAAACTGCATAAAAATATAATCAAGTATAAAGTTAAACAGCATGGTTCCGAATGAAACATAGGCCAAAAAAGCATTTTTGTTGATACTTGTCAAAAACCTTACAATAGCATCACCGCAAATAGTAAATGGAATACTTATTAAAAAAATCATTTGAATATTGGCGACCAAAGCAGTATCATCTGCTTTGAAAGCATTTCTTTCAAAAAGAATGGATATAATTGGTGTAGAAAAAATTATTAATGGTATAACGACAACTATAAGTGAAATAAATAATACTTTCAAAATAGTTGTTAATTTTTTAAACGCCAATTCCCTATTGTCATAGTTTAGGTTGGAAAAATAGGGAAGTAGCACACTGCCCAAAGCCATAACAATAATCGACGAAAAAAATGCAGGTATTTTCATTCCATAGTTAAGGGCTGCAATGGATCCAATGGCCAAGGTTGCAGCAAAGTATTGGTCTGTTACAGGAATTAAACCGGTCAAGAATCCAGAAGAAACCCTAGCAGGTAATTGATTGAACATTATTCTTACATTCTTGTTTTGAAAATCCACTTTTTTTAGATCAATAATCTTTTTGTAAAAGCAAACAGAAGCTAATAGGAGCAGTTCTAAAGAGCAACCAATCAGCATTCCAACAGCTAATACTTTTTCCTGAAGTTGTTCCTTGAACCCTAAAAGGCAAACTAGCATGGCTATTGATGTTAAGATAGGGTGTATTGAGGCAAACTTAAATTCATTATAAATGTTTAAAATACCTTCTAAAAGGGCACAAAAGCCCCAAATAACAATGCAAGGTGCCAGAAAATAAAACTGTGTTTTAATGAGATTATAATAATCTTCTGTATGACCTGCAAAAAACAAATCCAAGAACACATCTGTAAATAAAAATGCAATTCCTGTAAAAGTTATGCCAGCAACTAGTGTAATCAAAAAACTAGTAGATTGCACAGTTCCTACATTGTTTCCTCCTTTTAATTCAGCAACATAGTTTGGTATAAAAACCGATTTGAATGCAATTAAAAAAACCTGATTAATAAATCCTGGAAGTAGTAAAGCGATAAAAAAGGTGTCCAATAATTCAGAAAGTCCAATATTGGAGGCAATAACGACCTCCTTATAAAAACCAAATCCTTTTACCAAAATAGTAATCAAGGCCACTGTGGTAATATTTACCACTAAAGAACTTTTAAAAGTTTTTTGGATTATGGATTTTATGTCTTTTATGCGTAGCAACTATGAAATGGATTTTGGGGTAATTAAGAATCTGAATGGCCAACAAACATTAAAAATCAACCTAAAAAAAATACTCTCTATAGCCTTGCTGTATTCATATCTTTTAAAACTTAAATATTTTGAAGAAAGCAAGAGTAAATAAACTTGCTTTAAGAACAATATTGGATTTTTAAAGAAATAGTCTTTATAAAACCAATTGATATTGCCTAATGAATAAATTGCCAGTCCAAGCGCATTGTTTTTTATATGCCCTGAAGATATATTGTTTTCAGTATCTATATAATAAATGCGCAAAATGTTATTAAAATAAAGCGTTTTAAAGCCCTCTTTAGAAAGCAAATTCCAAATAACGCCTTCAGGGATATAACCTTTTGCAAATAAATAGTCATTAATAAAGACACCTTTTAAAACGTCGGTTTTGGTAAAACCCCATTTTTCATTTTTATATCGGTTCTGTATCATGTTACCAAATGTGGAACTGTAATATAAATCTGTGTCAAATTTTTCACCTACTAAGCTTCCAAATTGGTCTTTGCAAAGGCAAGTCAAACTACAAACACTATCCTTTTTATCATCAGGAATAGCATCATAAGTATTCTTGAATACCTCTAGAGCATCTTCGGTACATTCATCATCGGAGTCAAATGTCAGGAAAAATTTACCTTTAGCTAGTTCAACCCCTTGGAGCAAGCAAGCCATTTTATGCTTATTTTCTTTATTGTTTATATAGCGCACTGGAAAAGAGCATTCCTTAATTAAAGTTTCAATCCCAGCATGAGAATTATCCGTAGAGCCATCATTGATTATAAGTAGTTCAAAATCTTTAAAGGTTTGCTTTTCAAGTGAATCAAACACTCGCTTTATAGTATCTGCTCTATTATAAACAGGTGTAAAGACGGTAAAGGTATAATCATATAGATTCTCTGGTTGCGCAGTATATCTTGGAATTAATGATTTTATGTCCATATTATTTCAATAGATTGTTTATGGTTTCCTGCCATTGTTTGGCTACATTTTCAATTTTAAATTTTCCTGTGTTTTTTTCGGCTTCCGAACCTATTTTAATCCTTAATTCAGTACTGCTCATCAAGATATTTAATCTGTCTTCCAGTAATTTTTGATTTTCAATAGGAATCAAGTAACCGTTTTCAGAATCTGCTATAAGTTCAGAAGGACCTGAAGGGCAATCGGTTGATATGCAAGGCAAACCAAAATACATGGCTTCGGTTAATGCATTTGGAAACCCCTCATACCTTGATGTAAAAGCAAAAACACTTGCTTTGTTGTAAAAATCTTCAATATTGGTACTATTACCCACCAATTGTACTTTGTCATTTAAATGTAGTTCATCAATTAAACTATTGTAATGCTCTCTTTCCTTGCCTTCTCCTACAATTACCAATTTCCAACCTTCATGTCTGGTATTGGCAAATGCGTTTATTAACATATCTTGATTTTTTTGATAATCTAATCGTCCAACATTCAATACTATGTTTTTTTTGGGAACTGTATGATTCTTTTTTTGTATTAATTCAGGACTTAATGGATTTAGAATAATTTGAATCTTATTATCATTCACGAATTTAGAAAAGTATTCGGCAATATCATTAGTTTGAACAACTAAACGATTGGCTAATGGATAAAGGAACTTCCTCAATTTAAACCAAAATTTGGATGTGTCAATATAGTCTGGATGAACACGTTCACTGATAACACAAGGTATTTTAACCCATTTGGATGCTATAACGGCGTAGATATTTGGCGTAATCATAAAACCAATCACCACATCTATTTTATGCCTTTTCAAGAACTTTATAACTGTACGTATTAACCTGAAATGCGTTTTTAATGAATGTTTTAAACTAAAAACAGGTTCATAGCTACCTCCACAAAAAAGGACATTTATTTTGGGATCAATATCATAAAAAACAGGGCTTTCATAGAGAGCAATAATTGTAATATCATAATGCTCTACTAAACTGTTGGAAAGTGTTGCAACCACACGCTCTGCACCTCCGGCTTCAAGACTAGGTAATAAAAAAGCAATCTTACTTTTATTCAATCGAGTCAGTTTTTATGATTAAGTATCAATTTGTTTTCAGGATAAAAGTAGATATTTTTTATTTCTATACCTGATTCAATTTGGGATATTAGACTAAATACCATATTTATGATATCAAGTGTATTTGTAGACATTTTTTATTTAAAAAGCATTATTAACTGTTTTGTTTATAAGGTGTTAATATCTTATTATGTTAAAATTGACTAAATGAAAGTCCAAAGTTGATATCTAAACGTATATTTGGCAATTCTTGTTTTTCAGAGAATAGCTATAATCAATTTTTTATCGATAAAATGCAGTAAAATGCCTACAAAGCGTATTTTTTGTAGTATGTTTTTTACAATAATTATGTATTTCATCGAATTTTAACCCTTAAGTATAATTTTAAAAAGTCTGAATACATAGTTTAGCTCAAGTTAATAGCAAATAACCCCAAATGAAGAACTTTTATCTCCAGAGGGAATTTCTGATAATCAGGAATTTCATAGTAATCACTTGTTTGTTTTGTGGAATTTTATCGATGAACGGTCAGAATTATCCGACGCAAGAACAATTATCCAATGTAAATTATCAAAACTATCAGCCACCTTCTGAATCTATGCCTGATTACCTTGAACCCTTTACTGAAGGTTTATCAGGTAGTACGGTAAGGAGAATCGGTGACCGAAATGTTTTTGGAACGAATTCCAATAGGATTCGTCATAACTATTCCAAGGATCAAACTTGGAATTCTGACGAAACTCTTATAAAGTTATCTGGGCATCCAGCAGCTATTTTGGATGCTGAAACTTATGAGTTTTTATACTGGGCCAATATTCCGGGATACGGACGTTGGGCCAATACAGATCCTCACATATTGTACGGTGGTAGTAGCAACAATTTCCAATCGTTTGATGTTACAACAAATCAACGAACTACACTTCGAACGTTTTCAGAATATTCGAGTGTCGATTTTGGTTATGGAGAAGGTAATCAATCCAATGATGATAGATATGTAGGGTTGATAGGCCAAAGTGGAAGCACAAAAACGGTTTTTGTATATGATATCCAAAATGATGTTGTTACAGGTTCTATGGTCATCCCAAGTGGTGATTTAGACTGGTTTTCAGTTTCGCAATCTGGTGAATATGCTGTTTTATGTTGGAGAACAGATGGGTCAGGACCAAATCAAGGATTAAAATCCTATGATATTAACATGCAAAATGAAAGACATCTAGCCGATACAACGCCTCATGGTGATTTGGGATATGATGCTTTTGGTAACGAAGTCTTTGTTGGTTATGGAGATCAAGCGCAATGGGATGCAGGTTACAGTATGTACATGGTTCGATTGGATGGCGGTGGAATGACCAACTTATTTCCTTATGTCAATGGGCGTGGTATTTGGGGAGGTCATGTTTCTACACGTAATATTGACAGACCAGGTTGGGCCTATGTAAGTGAACAATGCTGTTCTTCTAATCCAGTTGCTCCAAGAGAAATATTTGCTATAAAATTGGACAACTCTGGAACTATTGAAAGATATGGCAAGCACCATTCTGCTCCAACAGGTTACTTACACGAAACACAGGTAGTCCCTAATAGAAATGGTACTAAAATGATTTTTGCCAGTAATTGGAATGACCCTACACAAACAAATCAAACGAGTGCGCCAGCATTTGTTTTGGAATTTCCTCAAAATAATGTAGGAATGACTGTTAACGCAGGTAATGATATTGCAATTTGTGAAGGAGAATCAACCAATTTAACAGCTTATGGTACAGGTGGTTCAAATTTTTCTTGGAGTACAGGTGAAAACTCTCAAAACATAGAAGTTTCTCCTTCCGAAACCACAACATATACTGTAACCCTATCAGATAATTCAGGAAATAGTGTTACAGATTCTGTTACCGTAACTGTCAATCCATTACCAAGTGCTAATGCTGGTGATGATGTTACAATAGATGAAGGCGACTCTGTTACATTAACGGCTTCCGGAGGAGGTTCTTATGAATGGAATACTGGAGCCAATACTCAAAGTATTACAGTTAGTCCAGATGAAACAACTACATATACTGTTTCTGTCATTCAAAATGGGTGTATGGCTGAAGATACTGTTACAGTAACTGTCATACCGACTCCCATAGAAGCCGATGCAGGCCAGGACGTAGCCATTTGTGAGAATGATACTGTGGTATTAACTGCATCAGGAGGATCGGATTATGCGTGGAGTACAGGTGAAACGACACAAAGCATAACGGTCAGTCCAAGCGAAACGACAACTTATACAGTAACCGTAAGTGAAGGAGATGTATCTGATTCAGATTCAGTGACTGTAACGGTCAATCCATTGCCAACTGCCAATGCAGGAAACGACGTGACAATAACCGAAGGCGAGAGCACAACCTTGACAGCAACAGGAGGAGATGATTACGAGTGGAGTAACGGAGAAACAACCCAAAGTATCACGGTCAACCCAAGTGAGACTACGACCTATAGTGTAGAGGTGAGTTCAAACGGTTGTACGAGCAGTGACTCGGTAACGGTAACTGTAGAATCCAATGAGACGGTAACAGCCAATGCAGGAAATGATGTTTCCATCTGCGAAGGTGAGAGTACAACCTTGACAGCTTCTGGAGGTTCCAGCTATGAATGGAGTACAGGAGAAATCACACAAAGTATAACAGTAAGTCCAAATAATACAACAACTTATACAGTAACCGTAAGTGAAGGAGATGTATCTGATTCAGATTCAGTGACTGTAACGGTCAAT
>JAUIAY010000008.1 GCA_030425285.1 Bacteroidia bacterium | reverse complement strand
CCATGTTCCACCGGAATCAGGTGCGCCTCCTAGTATTGTAAAAAGATCTATAACAGTTGTGTCATTGGCACATATATCGATTGAGCCATTCGTCCCTGCATTGACTTCAGGGACCAATGAAACAGTTGCTGTAGCCGAAGCATCAGGACATGGTGGCGTGCCGGCCACGGTATAGGTATAGACACCAGGTGCATCGAGAGCAGGGTCAAACAGACCCGTACCAGATGCCAGAGATGGACTCCATGTTCCACCGGAATCAGGTGTACCCCCTAGTATTGTAAAAAGATCTATAACTGTCGTGTCACTAGCGCAGATATCAATAGATCCGTTGGTGCCAGCATTAGGCTCCGGAATCAAGGCCACCGTCACCGTAGCGGAAGCATCGGGACATGGAGGCGTGCCAGTCACGGTATAGGTATAGACACCAGGCGCATCAACGGCAGGATCGAACAGACCCGTACCAGATGTAAGGGCCGGGCTCCAAGTTCCACCAAGATCCGGAGAACCGCCGAGAGCAGTAAAGAGGTCTTGTGTAGCATCATTATTACATATATCAATAGATCCGTTGGATCCAGCGTTAGGTTCTGGAATCAAGGTCACCGTCACTGTAGCCGAAGCATCGGGACAGGGAGTTGTTCCAGCCACAGTATAGGTATATACACCAGGTGCATCGAGAGCTGGGTCAAACAGACCCGTACCAGATGCAAGAGTAGGGCTCCATGTTCCACCGGAATCAGGTGTACCCCCTAGTATTGTAAAAAGATCTATAACAGTTGTGTCACTAGCACAGATATCAATAGATCCATTGGTTCCAGCATTGACTTCAGTGGCCAATGAAACAGTTACGGTAGCCGAGGCATCAGGACATGGGGGTGTGCCAGTCACTGTATAGGTATAGACACCAGGTGTATCGACAGCAGGATCGAACAGGCCCGTACCAGATGCAAGGGCCGGGCTCCAAGTTCCACCAGAATCCGGAGAGCCGCCAAGGGCAGTAAAGAGGTCTTGTGTAGCATCATTGTTACATATATCAATGAATCCGTTGGTTCCAGCATTAGGTTCAGGTACAATAGCCACAGTTACTGTGGCAGAGGCATCAGGGCAGGGATCAATGCCTGTTACGGTATAGGTATAGGCACCAGGTGCATCAACGGCAGGGTCAAACAGACCAGTACTAGATGCCAGAGATGGACTCCATGTTCCACCGGAATCAGGTGTGCCTCCTAGTATTGTAAAAAGATCTATAACTGTCATGTCACTAGCACAGATATCAAGAGATCCATTGGTTCCAGCATTAGGGAGTGGAGAAATGGAAATTGTAACGGTCGAACTGGATGCTGAACAAGCATTTCCAGGATCAACAGAATAAGTAAAAATATAAGGGCTTCCAACTACAGTCATTGTAGTTATATCAACTGTTCCTGAGCTTCCATTTGAAGTAGGAAAAGGACCAGTCCAACTACCAGTCATATCTGGATTATCAGAAAGTTCATCAATTAAATCAATCGTTCCTATAGAATTAATATCAGATTCACATATTTCAATAAAGCCATTCGAACCAGGGTTTGAGGGGCTCTCAATTATGACTGTAACTTCAAATCTTTCATTGCTTTCGCAAGGAGGATCAGTAGATGTTGCAAAGTAATTTTCACCATCAATGAGCGGTGTTGAAGGGTCTAATGGGATTACCGAGTTTTCAGTGGTGTACCAATTGTTTGCACCTGTTGCAGATAAATCGGCAACAGTTGGTGGATTTTCTGAACAAAATGTTTGAACAGAGTTTCCTGTTGGTACTGGAACAACCCCTATGTTTACTAAAACGGATAGCCTAGAAGTTCGGCAACCAGTATCAGGATTCTCCTGATCAGCATAATAGATAGTATTGTCGTTTAATATTGTTGAAGGTAGTAAAGCAGATCCTCCAGATGATAAGCTATACCATTGCACATTATTGCCAATAGCTGTTAGGTCTGAAATAGTTGCATCATTAGGGTCGTCAACACAAACTCCTTGAAAATTTAAGCCAAAAGGAGGGCCGTAAATGGTGACATCTACACGTTCTCTAGCGCCACAGGCACCAGTATTATCATCGGCATAGTAATCTTCTCCATTTTCCAATCCCGTTGTACTAGATAATGGAGTGGTTGAGCTTGGCGTATCATACCATTGAATACCATTTCCGTTATCAATAGCTACAAGATTTGCAATAGTGGGATCGTCAATATCACAAAAGGATTGATCTGAATTGGTGACTGTAGGACATTGGGCAAAACTTATACTGGAAAAAGCAATTAACAACAATGATAAAATTATTGTTGGTTTTAAGTCGATAAGGCTTTTTGTTGAAAAAAGTAATTTTATAAGCATTTTTATTTTTTCAGGTAGTTTTAGTTAGTTGTTAGAATCAGAACTTTTAAATTCTTTGACCAAGATTATATCATTAACGTGTCTTCCAGATTTGGTTATTTTATAGTTAAATTCTAATGTGCTGTGTGTTGTTTTAACTTCATTCAAACTATTAGTATAATCATAATTGTTTTGGCACAATCGTAATAGTGTGTCATAGGTTATGTCAAAACCTTCTTGGGCTATTGGTGATGATTCTGTTCCATATTTTGATTTGAGGTTTTTTGCAAGTGTATTAAGATTTGAAACCATAGTGTGGTTAACTTCAGGATATAGCATCTTAAGAATGGTAAACCTTTTAGCCGAAATGTCTTCTTCACTAGGAATGAGACTTTTTTCTAATACAACCAACTGAATTTTAAATTGTGATAGTTCACGCAAAAGGGTGTTAGTTGTGTTTAAAAACACACCGTTTTTATCACTGTCAATGATAACATAGTTAGTTTTTGATTCCTCTAAAAGATTGGTTAAATCCCGACTGGAATAATTGCCATTTCTTTTGGTTTCAATAATTTTGATTTCAGGAGCATTGGTGATAATGAAATTCCTACTGTTTTCGCGATTGTAATCACTGATAAGAATCAAATTTCCTTGCTGGGTTTTTAAATAGTCAAGAATTTTTAGCTTTTGAATATTAATAGAAGGGTAAGCTTCAACAACATTGGTTAGATTGCTATTATTTGTAGCATTGTAGGCTGTTACTACAGGGATATTCCTGTCTTTGGCTAAAGACACAAGCCAATCAATATTGTCAGAATACGAAGGAGCAATAACAGCATCATAACCTTCTAATGAGTTGTTTTTGGATCTGATATTTGAAGGCGTAACAGTCGATTCAATATCAATTTCTATAATATCTGAATTAACCGATATACCAAACTTTTCAATGGAATCTAATGCTATTTTGGATCCCCTATAAAAGTTCAAATTTCGTTCATAATCAGTTTCTATACTACTTTTAGAATGTAGGCTATTGTTAAATTCGCTTTCAGTGAAAGGCATTACAAACAATATTTTCTTTTTGCTCGTTCGGTCTATGGTTTTTAAAAGATTATCCTGACCAACGATTGAAGTAGGTTGGTTGGTTGATTGCTCAACAGGGACTATTTCTGTTTTGTTTGACGCTACAGGCATTTTGATAACTGTGCCAACCATGACCGATTTTTTTAGCTCTGGATTTAAATCAACAAATGCCTCCATGCTCATATTTGCTTGTTTGGACAAACTGTATAAAGTTTCTTTGGGTTTTATGGTGTAATCTTCGTAACTAACAGTCTCAATGGTATTATTATCTTTTGGTTCTTCAGTAGGAGGAGTTTCTATGATTGCGTTTTCCGTTTCGTTAATTGTTTCTGTTACTTCATTCACTAGGTTGTCTTCTAGTTCAGAAGCCTCATTATTATTATCTACAACTGCGGTTGTAGCTGGTATGGCTATTGTGGTTCCATATTTTAAAATAGTCATTTCAGGATTGGCCGATTTAATGTCTTGAATGGTAACCTCATATTGTTTGGATAGCCTGTAAAGCGTTTCTCCTTTTTGCACGTTATGATACCTAACACCTTTGTAAGAGCTTGAAGAAACTGTTGGCAGGTTTGATGAACTAATGGATAAATAATGACCAGCTTGTAAACCATTTTTTATGTGCGGGTTTTGCTGCTCCAATTCGGCTATAGTGAGTCCGTATTTTTTTGACAGGCCATATTTTGTTTCTCCTCTTAAGACATGATGGGCGATAGTTTGGTTTTGATTGTTTGATTGAGTGGAATTGTTATTGCCAATTGTTTGTCCATTTGAGGGTATAAGCAAAACTTCATCAACATAAATAACGTTTTCGGAATTTGGGTTTAATGAAATAATCTCTTGAGGCGAAACATTATATACTCGAGATAAATGATAAACGGTCTCTCCTTTTTTTACACGATGTTTTTTGGTCAATTGCTGTGCATTTCCGTATTGAATGCAACAAGCAAAAGCCAATAAAAAAGAAAAAAGAATTTTCATTTATGCCCCGTTCTTTTGTGTGGTGATTGATTAATAAATAAAATTAGTAAAAAAACACTCACAATATTAGGATTCACATGTTGTTGTCAACATTTTATTAACAATCTGAATTACTGTGAGGTGTTGCTTTTTTATAGTAATTTTACGAGCAAACAATTCATGACTTTATGAAGTATCATTTTTATAAAAAATTTGGCATAATAATATCGACAGTTCTGATTATAATATCGTGCAAAAGTGATAAAGAATTTCAAAACTCCAGACTTTCAGGATCGGTTTTTGGAACCTCATATTCAGTTATTTATGATTTAGAATCGGATTTTTCAAAAGAATTTGATAGTATCTTTTCTGTTATAAATAATTCCATGTCTACGTATCAAGTAGATTCTAATATATCAAAATGGAACAGAAACGAAACTACCGAAGTAGATAGTCACTTTGTTGAGGTGTATACAACAGCCAAAAGAATTTACGAACAAACAGAAGGTGTTTTTGATCCAACCATTGGGACTATTGTAAATGCTATGGGTTTTGGGCCAGAAGAAAAAATGAGCGAATTGGATAGCTTGAAGGTTGATAGCCTTATGCAATTTGTTGGATTTGAAAAATTATTTTTAGCAGACCGATTTCTAATAAAAAAACATAAAAACACTTTTATTGATTTTAATGCCATAGCCAAAGGTTATGGTGTTGATGTGATTGCCGATTTTTTAGAATCTAAAAACAGTGAAAATTATTTGGTTGAAATTGGTGGTGAAATTCGCTCCAAAGGAATAAATGTCGAAAAACAAGCGGCTTGGAAAGTAGGAATTGATAAACCGAATTTTGATGGTACTCAATCGGTGATGAAGGCCATAACTTTAACTGAAAGTGCTATGGCAACATCTGGAACCTATAGAAAATTTAAAGTTGATGAAAATGGCAATCGGTATGCGCACATTATTGATGCAAAAACGGGTTATCCAACCAAAACCAATATATTGAGTGTATCAGTATTGACACCAAACTGCATGACGGCAGATGGTTTTGCAACGGCTTTTCAGGCTATGGGTATTGAAAAAATAGAAGAATTTCTAAAAACACATCCCGAATTACAAGTGTTTATTATTTATGAAAGTGAAAAAGGAGACTTGATGACTCAATCATTCAACGGATTTCCGGAATCCTAAAAGTGACTTTTTAAAATTCAAGTGTCATAAATAGGATGCTATTAATCAAAACTAAAAGTTGGACTGGACGAAAGTTTAGTTCAGCTTTTTTTTATTTTCTAACCAAAGGAATAATTTCGCCATTAGCTAAACAATAGCGGGTAATTTCTTCAGTCGTTAGTTTGGTCGAGTAGTCCACTTCTTCAACGTTAAAGCCGTTTTGGCGTAACCGATCGAAGTAATCTCTGCCATATACACGAACATGGTCATACTGACCAAAAATTTTCGCACGTTCTTTTTTATCAGTAATGCTATTGTCTTCAAATGTTTTATCGCGTGTTAAATCCTGTGGAATTTGAAAAATGCCCCAACCGCTTGGCTTTAAAACACGATATAATTCTTGCATAGCTTTAATATCATCTGGAATGTGTTCCAGAACATGATTGCATAAAATCACGTCAAAACTATTGTCTTCAAAGGGTAGATTGCAAATATCAGCTTTAACATCGGCTAAAGGCGAATACAAATCCGTAGTGGTATAGTCTAAATTTTGGAGGTTTCGAAACCGTTTGTAAAACGCCTGTTCAGGTGCAAAATGAAGCACCTTCAGTTTATCTGTAAAAAAGTTGGTTTCATTTTGTAAATACAACCAAAGTAATCGGTGGCGTTCTAATGATAAGGTAGAAGGCGATAGCACATTGGTACGTTGATTACCATAGCCATAAGGTAAAAAGGTTTTAAAACTTTTACCATCAATAGGATCAGTATAACGTTGACCTCGTAATATAAAAGCCAACACAGGACGCGCTACATAACTTAACCGAATTAGAATGGGTCTGGGAATGGTGTTTAAAATTATTTTAAAGAGTTTTTTCATTTACTCTCAAACCAATTCGGTTAGTTTATTACGTTCTATTTTCATAGTTATGCTATCCCAAAGCGCCAATCGTTGTTCAAGGGATTGCTTGGCAACTTCCAATACATCGCCCCATTTTTGAGAATCGGTTCCACATAACTCCTGAATCATTTTTAATGATAGAGGACCATGTTCATCACCATCCAATTCAATATGACGATTTAGGTAATATGTAAGTTTACTGAATGAGTCACTTCCCATTTCCGATTGATTGATAATCTGAAAAAACATATCAGGAATGACATCTTCACGACCAAATGTAAAAGCCGAAGCGATTTTGTGAGGCTCATGGGTGTCAATAACATCAAAGGTGAATTGCATAAACTTCAAGGCCTCTTCATTAATTCCTGCTTTTTTAGCAGCCTCGTTTATTGACAAATTATTTTCAATACAAGTAATAAACAGCTTGATTGTGTCTGTTTTAGCATGAATTTGCTCCATGGCGTCCAAATACATTTCGTAATGGCTTTTTGGTTCTCCAAGTTCATTAACGTCACTTTCTTCCCCTAGCACAATTTCATTAATGAAACGCGCTGTTGCTGGGTTAGGAGCAGGGGTCCATGGTAAACTGGTAGTTGTTAAATGGTTTTGGAGCGCCTTGAGTAATGACATAAAATCCCAAACAGCAAATACGTGCTGCTCCATAAATATCTTGATGTCTTCTACGGTTTTAAGGGATTTGTATAGTTTGTGTTCGTTGAGTTTCTGGCGTAATGGCGCTAACTCATTTTCAATACGTTCAATATTCCCCATACTATAACACTAAAGCTTTTTGTCTAAATTCGTCCTCTTCATTACTTTCAATACCCAAGGCTTCGTATATGTAGGCAAAGGTTGATAGTAATTCGGGTTTGCCATCTACAATAGCTACATCATGCTCAAAATGAGCAGAAGGTTTGTTGTCTAAAGTGGTAATAGTCCAACCGTCACGATGTTGTTTTATTCTATGGGTTCCCATATTTATCATTGGTTCAATGGCTACGACCATGCCTTCAATAAATTTTTTACCGCGACCACGTTTGCCATAGTTTGGCATTTCAGGGTCTTCATGCATTTTACGTCCCAATCCATGGCCCACGAGTTCGCGAACCACACCATAGCCATGAGCTTCACAGTGTTTTTGAATGGCAAAACCAACATCACCAACACGATTACCAATTTTAAACTCTCTAATACCAACATACAAGGACTCTTTGGTTACATCCAAAAGTTTTTGAGTTTCTGGGTCGATTTCACCAACAGGAAAGGTATAGGCATGATCGCCATAAAAACCGTTTTTAATAGCACCGCAATCAATTGAAATGATATCGCCTTCCTGTAAAGGTTCATTAGTGGGAAATCCATGAACCACTTGTGAATTAGGACTCATACACAAGGTGTTGGGAAAGTTATATAAACCTAAAAAACCAGGAATGGCATCTTGCTCTCTAATATATTCTTCGGCCATTTTGTCAAGTTGCAAAGTCGTAACACCTGGCTTTACTTCTTTGGCAAGCATGCCAAGGGTTTTAGATACCACAAGGGCACTCTCTCGCATTAATTCAATTTCTTCTTTGGTCTTTACAATAATCATGATAAAAAAATATGCGCAAAGATACTTAAAATTAACAACTAATATAGTTATTGAAAATCAAGGAAAAGTTTAATGGGAGTACTTTCTTAATTGGATTTTAAAAATGAGAAAAACCCTTTCTTTTTGGGCATCTTAAGAGGTTGATATTTTGGATTGGTCAGCATTTGATAGACTTCACCCCAGCCAATGAAACCGCCAATATTGCGATCGTCTATAAATAAGTCAGCATGTATTTTGCGACTTTTGCTATAATCAAATTGTTCTTCAGGGAAACTTTTGTTTACGGCATAGAACTCAATGCCGTTATTTTTACAAAAATCTACAGCTTCATCCAACTTCACGCCGCTTCTGTAAGTCCACAAAATCAATCGATGTCCATCTTTTTGAAGTCTTTGTAGTGTTTCAAAAGCGAACATCATCGGTTTTCCTATTTTAGGATAAGCGTCTTCTACAATGGTGCCATCAAAATCGACAGCAATAATTAGTTTATTGTTAAAATCCATAATCTACGATGCAAAATACAAAGAAAACTTAAATCAGACTTTTTTGTGTCATTAAATCCGGTTGATCAATACCAATTAATTTTAGAATTGTAGGTGCTAAATCTCCAAGAATACCGTCGTTAATGTGTTTTAGTTCCTTGTCAATTAAAATTATAGGAACAGGATTAGTTGTGTGGGCAGTATGAGGCGACCCATCAGGATTTACCATAGTTTCACAGTTTCCATGATCTGCAATAAGTAATGTTGTATAATCATTTTCTAATGCAGTAGTTACAACATCTTTTACACAAGTATCGACAGCTTCGCAAGCTTTAATGGCTGCTTCCATGACGCCTGTGTGACCGACCATGTCGCCATTAGCAAAATTCAAACAAACAAAATCTGCGGTCTTTTTTTTAAGTTCGGGAATTAATGCATCGCGAAGTTCGTAAGCACTCATTTCAGGTTTTAAATCGTATGTGGCTACTTTAGGAGAATTTCGTAAGATTCTAGTTTCTCCATCAAATGGTTCTTCTCGTCCACCTGAAAAGAAAAAGGTAACATGAGGGTATTTTTCCGTTTCAGCAATTCGAATCTGCTTTTTATGATTTTTGGACAAAACCTCACCAAGCGTATCTTCCAAATTGTCCTTCTTGAAAACAACATGGATATTTTGAAACGATTCGTCATAATTGGTCATAGTCACGTAATACAGATTCAATTTATGCATATTCTGTTCGTGGAAATCCTTTTGGGACAGTGCTTCGGTCAATTCCCTTCCGCGATCGGTTCTAAAATTGAAGAAGATCACTACATCACCATTTTGAATAGTGGTTGCAGGTTCTGAATTTTTATCAGTACAGATAATAGGTTTGATGAACTCATCAGTTGCATCATTGTCATAGCTTTCTTGAATAGACTTTAGCGGATTGATTGTATGGTTGCCAGTACCATGAATCATAGCATCGTAAGCCAGTTTGATGCGTTCCCATCTATTGTCTCGATCCATGGCATAATACCTACCAGTTATGGTTGCTAGTTTGGTTGGTGTCTCTTCAATGTGATCTAATAATTCAGTAATAAAACCATAACCAGACTTTGGATCTACATCGCGACCATCGGTAAATGCGTGTACATAGGATTCTTGAACACCAAATGCGTTGGCAGAATCAATTAAACCTAATAAATGATTGATGTGGGAGTGTACACCACCATCACTAACCAATCCTAAAAAATGAATGGGTTTATTATTGCTTTTGGCATAGTTGAAAGCATTAACCAAAACAGGCTCGTCTTGAAGTGTTTTGTCTTTTACAGCTAAATTGATTTTCACTAAATCTTGATAAACAATGCGTCCAGCGCCCAAGTTCATGTGGCCCACTTCACTGTTTCCCATTTGACCTTCAGGTAAACCAACATGTAAACCATCGGTTCTTAATGAGGCATTAGGATATTTATTGTAAAGTGAATCTATAAATGGTGTTTGCGCATTGTCTATGGCCGAAACTTTGGGGTCGGGAGATTTTCCCCAGCCATCCAAAATCATCAAAATAACTTTCTTGTTCATTGTTTTTTGGCTTTATGAGCCAAAGATAAAAGTTTATAATTTTTTGGACATAGCCAACGGATAAAAACTGGGAATAATTATGAATAAACTGATTTGTTGTGTAGGCGAGTAAGATTTAATATGAAATTAACAGATTTGTATCCAAATAGTTAAATAAATGTTATTTGTAATTTTTATGTGTAACAGTTCCGATTTTATGTCGTCTCTTTAGTATATCAAAAATTATTTCATTAATCAAAAATCATTCATCATGAAAAAAACAATCGTCTTAACGGCAATTGCATTGAGCTTAACTTTAGCTACTAGTAATGCAGCAACAAATTTGGAAACAGAAACAAGTTATGATAACATAACTATTGTAGAAGCGAGCCCATTTCACATGTCCATTGTAAAAGGAGATATTGAAACTGTACAAAAACTTATTGACCTTGGAGCTGATGTCAACAAAAAATGGAATGGCTTGACACCTGCTATGTATGCTGCTAAATTTAATAGAGCAGATATCTTGCAGGTACTTATTGATAATGGTGCCAATTTGAAATCTAAATGTGATAAAGGACACACTGCAGCAGAGTATGCTGAAATGTCCAACGCATCAGATGCTCAAACTGTCATTAAAACAGAATTAAAAAGAAAGAAGTAATGTGAATTACTTTTTTATGGTTGGTTAGTAAGGAAAAGCTCTGCAATTGCAGAGCTTTTTTTTAAAGATTTTTATATTTTTCTATGGATTCCTGTATTTTTTCAATCCGGTTTTCAGGATCTGGATGGGTGCTTTGAAACTCTGGAACCCGATTAGGACCAGCTGCCTGTTTTAAAATTTCCATGACGCCTATCATTTCTTCTGGGTCATAACCAGCTTTAATCATAAATTTAACACCTAAATCATCACTTTCCAGTTCGTCGTCTCTTCCGTTGGACAATAATGTGTTTTGCCCAATACTGTTTGCAAACTGACCCAAATCGGCTCCTACCGAGGCTCCCATGGTTACCGTTTTCCAGAAATTAGCTTCACTTATCCGTTCGTTGGAGTGCTTACCTAAAACATGACCAATTTCATGTCCTAAAACACCAGCTAATTGATCTTCGTTTTCCAGTTTTGAAAATAGGGCATAGGTTATGAATATTTGACCACCAGGTAGAGCGAATGCATTAATTGTTCTGTCATCGGCTAACAAATGAAAATCATATTTATAGGGTGTTTGATTGGCGATACTGTTATTGACCAATTTATTTCCAACTTGGTCAACAAATGCCTGATAGTTGTTATTTGGATGCAAACCACCATGTTGTTGTGCCATTTGTGGCGCACTTTGTAAGCCAATGGCAATTTCCTGTTCGGGTGACAATGTAATGGTTTGGGTTCTTCCTGTATAAGGATTTTCCTCTTGTTGGCTACATTTTCTTAAGTAGGCAAATGCAACAATTGCTATGCCAAGAAACAATCTGACTTTAAAATTTCTACCTTTCATGGTTAGTGTTTTGTGATTTCAATTTACGAAAGTTTAAGCAAAATTCTAAATAAACTTTTTACCCATAATATAGTGCAAACCTATATTAGGAATTTCAAAAGGTTCCCCAGAAATAACATAACCGTTTTTTTCATAAAAGCTAACGGCAATTTTTCTGGCATTGCACCAAATCATGTCACACTCACCGGAAAGTTGTTTTTCGGCTTCATCTAAAATGAGTTTGCCAAGCCCCTTTTTTTGAAATTCTTTAAGAATGGCCATACCTCTTAATTGGTACTGTTTTTTTTCGGTAAAAATAGGATTGCTTTTTTTTAAGCATGTGGCAACACCAATTAATTTCTCATTTGAATAAAGGCCGAGATGTAAAGTGGAGTTATAATTATCTCCTTCAAACTCACAATCTGATAATGGCCTTCCCTCACGTAAAACAGGATGACGAACCAAATAAGTTTCTGGTGCCGAAATGATTTTTAAGCTAAAATTCTCCTGTTTCATTTACTATCTTAATTTACTAATACTGGTTTCTGGCTCTATTTCATAAGGTGCTTTATTATACTCAAAAACTCTAGTGAGTTCTTTTCCTTTAATAGTGATATCTTGACCATTGACTTCAATCCAGTTTCCTTCACGTAGGCCAACAACAGGTTGTGTGTTAAAATGATGAAATTCCTGAATTCTAGTCTCACGCGTTTCACCCATATGCTTAATGTCGGGAATTGGATCTAAATAATGTGGGTTTATGTTGAATGGAACCATTGAAAGTGCTTTGAAACTAGGCGGATAAACAATAGGCATATCATTGGTAGTGTTTATCGTAAGACCGCAAATATTAGTTCCCGCGCTGGTTCCAAGATAAGGTGTGCCGTTTTCTAGACAATCTTTTAGCACATCCACCAAGTTGTTTTTGTAGAGTTGGTTGAGTAGAACAAAAGTGTTACCACCTCCTGTAAAAATAGCTTCAGCTTTTTTTATACCTTCTGTAGGAGACTCAAATTCATGTAGTCCAACAACTTTTTTATTGATTTTATTGAATGCTTCCCGAACCTTTTCAGTATATGCGTCATGACTAATGCCACTAGGTCTGGCATATGGTATAAAAGTTATAGTAGATATATTGCTAAAAAAAATAGCTAAATCATCTAAAAGGTATTCTAAATAACCAGACCCATGAACCGTTGATGTACTGGCTAGAATTAGTTTTTTCATCCTATTGTTTTTGGTAAAGTTAAGAGCAATCATTGTTTTTAACAAAACTTTGTGGGGACTTTGGAATTTATTTAAGAGTTCAAAGTGTTTCTTTATCGAACTAATAATAACCACTTGAAAAAACCTATTCTATTACTGACTTTTCTAGCTAGTCTACCGCATTTATTTTCTCAAAATGTTGAGCGTATAGAAATTGATGGAAAGATAATTGCAAAGGAAAATGATATTGAAGGGATTACCATCTTTAATACCTCTTCCAACAAGGGAACAATAACGGATGCTCAAGGGAGTTTTAAACTTGAAGTATCCCTAAATGATCGAATTGAGTTATCGGCATTGCAGTTTAAAGCAGTCACAATTATTGTAAATGATCAAATTGTAAAGACCAAAAAGCTTACAGTGTTCCTGACGGAACAAGTAAATACTTTAGATGAAGTATTGCTGCTCCCAAATGAATTAACAGGGAGTATTGTTGTGGATATTGAAAGGGTAGAACTTCCTAAACCACTTATGATAGATTTTGGTGATGTCAAATCTTACGAATTTCCAATTGACCACTTGACAAAAGTTGATAATACATTGACTAAACAAGGGCAGTTTTACAATGGGATTAATTTTGCTGAAATTTTAGGAATTAACAAATGGCTTAATAAAAAACCAAAACGATTGACATACGAAGAAATGGATCGGCAATATAAGAGAAAGACATATGATTTATCTCAAAAGTACAATCGTGACTTTATTCAGAAAAGCTATAATATCCCAGAAGATTTTATGGATAAATTCTATGCTTACATTTATGCAAACGGTTTTGAGATAAAATTATTGAATTATGAGAACGAAATGGAATTAATGGAGTTTTTGCTGCAGAAAAGCAAATTGTTTTTTAAAGAACATAACCTAGAATCAAGGATAAAAAGCAATAAGGATTGAT
Organism: Bacteroidia bacterium; assembly: GCA_030425285.1. Taxonomy (GTDB): domain Bacteria; phylum Bacteroidota; class Bacteroidia; order Flavobacteriales; family Flavobacteriaceae; genus Hanstruepera. Next base: position 111,803 of record JAUIAY010000008.1, on the reverse strand, counting down.
TTTTTTTCGTAAATTTAAGTAAACATTGGTTTTAACAAAAGTTTATGGTGCTTTTGAACCAAATTTAAGATTAGATGTATTTACTTTAACCTTTAAAACTAATCAACTTGAAACAATATATACTTATAGCAGCTTTCTTTATTTCAACAATATCTTTGTTTTCGCAGGATGTAAAGCGCGTTGAGGTAAATGGTAAAATCATTGCCCAAAATGATGTAGAGGGTGTCACTGTTTTTAATTCTTCATCAAACAAAGGAACTATTGCCGATGAGAATGGAGATTTTAAAATGGAAGTTGCTCTAAATGATGTTATTGAGGTTTCTGCTCTGCAATATGTCTCTGTTGAGATAATTGTTACTCAGGATGTTGTGGACTCTAGAATTTTAAGATTGTTTTTGGTTGAAGAACTTAATAAGTTAAGCGAAGTCATTTTGTTACCTTCTTTACTTACGGGTGAAATACATGTTGATATAGACAAGGCTCAACCACAACGCTATATTGAAATGCATTTTGGGGATTTAAGTGATATGGAATTTGGTCAAGACCCTTATTCTGAAGTTAGAAATGTGATTACCAGTGAAGGCAGATATTACAATGGTGTAGACTTTGCACGTATTTTTGGACTAAATAGGCTATTTAAACGAAATGATAAAAAACCCACTCACGATGAGCTTGATTCAAAATACACTGATGTTTTGGCCGCCAAGTATTCTCAAGCTTTTATAAGTGGTAACTTTAATATTCCACAAGAAAGGGTTACTGAATTCATTGCCTTTGTAAATTCACAAAATTTTGACGAAACCTTATTGCAGGATGGCAATGAAATGAAGCTCATTGAATATCTAAACAATCAGAGTGAGCTATTCCTAAACACTAAAAATGGAAAAGAATAGCGTATTTTTTTTAAGCTTTTTCTTGTTTTTTTCTGTTGTTGGATTTTCCCAAACCATTGATTTGTTTGGTAAGGTGCAAAGTGAATCAGATGTTGAAAACGTGCATGTTATCAATAAAACGGCACAACGATTTACTATAACCAACAATCAAGGAGAGTTTCAGATTTCAGTTTCGTTAAATGATACACTTGTTTTTAGTTCCATTCAGCATAAAATTTTGAGTGTTCTAATCGACCAAGAGGTCGTAGACAACAAAACATTGGTGGTTTATTTAGAGGAACAGATTAATCAATTAGATCAGGTTGTTGTTGGAAAAGTGCTAACAGGTGATATCATGTCAGATGTTGGTAATGTTGAAGGTGAACCTATGACTTCCAAAAAAGCAGGTATACCCAGTTATCAAGGAAAACCCAAAACGCAAAGTGAAAGACGGTTGAACGAGGCAACAACAGGAGGAGGTATTGTTCCTTTAAACCCAATTATTAATGCCATAACCGGTAGAACCAAAGAATTAAAAAGAAGAATCTTACTGGAGGAAAAGGAAACACTCATGTATAGCATTAAAGCGAGGTTATCAGAAGATTTATTTAGTTTAGAACCACTGCATAAAGATTATGTTATGGAGTATTTCTATTTTGTGTCTGAAGCTGATGATTTTTTGTTGCGCTGTAAAAACAAAACCGATATTTTAATTCTCGATTATTTGCTGGTTAAGCTAAAAGAGTATAAAAGCAACAAATACCCAGATAATGATTGAAATCATTTTGGAATGTTTTTTGAAAGAGGATTACTGTTATTTTTGTCAATAAATTTTTAAGATGGGCTATTTAAAAAAGATTGTATTAGTACTGCTTCTGCCATTAATGGCTTTTACGAATGTGCACAAATATTATGTGAGCGTTACTCAAATTGAGTATGTAAAGGAAAAAAAATCGGTACAAATAATATCCAGGATTTTTATAGACGATTTTGAAAAATTGCTACAAGAACGCTACGATCCTAATATTACTCTCGCAAACGAAAAAGAACCAACAACAGTTGATTTTTATATAGAAAAATATTTGACCGAAAAGTTTCAGGTGAAAATCAACGGCAGTGAAGCCTCTATTAATTTTATTGGCAAAGAATACGAAGCTGACATTGTTTATTGCTATTTGGAAATAGAAAATGTTTCAAATATTTCAACCTTTGAAGTAAGCAACCAAGTACTGTTTGATTTATATAGTGATCAACAGAATATTGTTCGCACAAAAATTAACAATAAAAACAAGAGTTTTATACTGATAAAGGAAAATGATAAAGGTTTGTTAAACTTTTAAAAAAGCCCTTAAAATACCTTAAAAAATCGTTAATTTTCGCTTCAATTCTCGTAACCAAAATTAATGATGAAAAAACTTAAGTATCTTTTCCTTTCGGCATTGTTTGTGTCTGTTGGAGCCTTGGCGCAAGACGATGAGCAAAAACCCGAACGTAAACCAGGTCATACAAATAACAACAAGTTCAAACAATTGTATGATGAATTCTCAACTCCTAATATGTACCGTACGGCTTCAGGAGCTCCAGGACCAGCTTACTATCAACAACAAGCTGATTATAAAATGGATTTGGTATTGGATGATGACAAAGCCCGAATTTCAGGATTTGAGACCATTACCTATACCAATAATTCACCAGATCAGTTAAAATACCTTTGGGTACAATTAGACCAAAATATGCGTGCCAAAGATTCACAATCGCCATTGATTCAAGATGATGATTCAAGACCCGTATATCAAGCAGGATCATTTGTTTCTACTTATATGACGGATGGTTTTGATGGCGGATTTAAAATAGAAGGTGTTAAGGATATACACGGAAAAGATTTACCGCATATGATAAATCGTACCATGATGCGAGTCGAGTTACCTAAAGCATTGGCAACTGGCGAAAAATTTTCTTTCTCAATAAAATGGTGGTACAACATCAATGATTACGTAAACATGGGTGGTCGTTCAGGTTATGAATATTTCCCGGAAGACGGTAACCGAAACTATATTATTGCACAGTTTTATCCTAGAATGGCAGTTTATAATGATGTAGAAGGATGGCAAAACTCCCAATTTTGGGGACGTGATGAGTTTGCATTGCCTTTTGGGAATTTTGAAGTGAATATTACAGTTCCTTCAGATCATATTTTGGATGCGACAGGAAGACTAACTAATAGAAAGGAAGTTTTTTCAAAAGAGATGATGAATCGCTACGAGCAAGCAAAAAAATCCTATGATAAACCAGTAATGATTGTTACGCAAGCTGAAGCTGAAAAAGCTGAAAAAGGCCGTGCAACAGGCACCAAAACCTGGAAGTTTTATGCAGAGAATGTTCGTGATTTTGGTTTCGCTTCCTCAAGAAAATATATTTGGGATATGATGGCCGTAAAAATTGGTGGGAAAGATGTTATGGCGGTATCTATGTACCCTAAAGAAGGAAACCCTTTATGGGAAGAATGGTCAACTTATGCGGTTGCAAGTACTTTAAAGTCTTATTCAAGAATGACATTTGATTATCCGTATCACAAAGCTATTTCAGTGCACGCTAAAAATCAAGGTATGGAATACCCAATGATTTGTTTTAACTATGGTCGTCCAGATAAAGACGGAAACTATAGTGATAGAACTAAATACGGAATGATAAGTGTAATTATTCACGAAGTTGGTCATAACTTTTTCCCAATGATTGTGAATAGTGATGAGCGTCAATGGACTTGGATGGATGAAGGATTAAATACCTTTGTACAATATGTTGCAGAGCAGGATTTTGGTGAGTGGTACCCAGCAGCTTTATCTGAAGGCCACGATAAATATCCTTCAAGAAGAGGTCCTGCTGCTAATATTGTTCCTTATATGGGAGGCGATCAAGACTATATTGCACCTATCATGACAAAAGGTTTAAATACCTATCAATTTGGAAACAATGCCTACGGGAAGCCTGGAACAGCTTTAAATATTTTACGTGAAACCGTTATGGGGCGTGAGCTGTTTGATTATGCGTTTAGGGAATATGCACAACGTTGGATGTTTAAGCATCCAACACCAGAGGATTTCTTTAGAACTATGGAAGATGCTTCGGCGTTTGATTTAGATTGGTATTGGAGAGGATGGTTCTATACAACTGATTATGTTGATATGGGCGTGAAAGAGGTTAAAAAATATTATGTTTCAAATGAGCCAAATGAATATGTAAAGGATTTAGTTAAGCGACGTGGTATGAAATTAAGTGATTTACCACCGTTGGTTTATATGGTTGAAGAAGGAAGTGAAGAATACAAAGAAAGCATGAAGAATGGAACACTTTTAGAAAATTCATCAACACTTAACGAGTATGTCATGGATAACTTTTCTGAAGAAGAGCGTAAAAACATCAAGCAGCCTAAATATTTTTATAACGTAACGTTTGAAAAACCAGGTGGTTTGGTAATGCCAATTATTGTAGAGTATACGTATGCAGATGGCACCTCCAAAACCGAAAAATATCCAGCGCAAATCTGGCGTTTGAATGATAAGGAAGTTAGTAAAGCGGTAGCATCTGATAAGGAGATAGTAAAAATAACTGTAGATCCTAATTTAGAAACTGCTGATATTGATACTTCTAATAACTCATGGCCAAAAGAGGTTAAGCAAAGTCAATTTGACCAGTTTAAGAATGAAGTAAAAAATTAGTTTCAAAATAATTTTACTAAAGCCGACTTTTATGAGTCGGCTTTTTTTATTCGTATGTTACAACTCACTATATTTGCAACGTGATACAGTTATCAACATTATTATTTATTGGAACTACCGAGGTTGTTTTTATACTTTTTGTGGTAGTCATGCTCTTTGGCGCTGACAAAATACCTGATATTGCCAAAGGGCTCGGAAAGGGCATGCGTATGCTTCGTGATGCTTCCAATGACATTAAAACGGAAATCACCAAAAGCGCGGAGAATCAAGGTATAGATACTAGCGTGACCAAGGATGTTCAAGATGAGCTTAATAAAGTGAAAGATGACCTTGAAGATTTCACTGGTTCAGTAAGAAGGAAGTTGTAAAATATTTTGACTGCTATCTTTTTCTACTTATAGTCAATCCGTCCCGAATTGGGAAAATAACAGTTTCTATTCTTGGATCTTCTTTCAGAACCTTGTTATATTCTATAAGAGAAGGTGTAGAGATGTCTTCTTTCTTAAACTCCGTATCCAAAACTTTACCACTCCAGAGAACGTTATCGGATAAAATTATACCTCCAGGTTTTAGCTTATCTATTATAACATTAAAATAGTTGAGGTAATTGTCTTTATCAGCATCAATGAAAACCAAATCAAAGGTTTTGTCAAGTTTAGGAATGATATCCAAAGCATTTCCTAGATGTTGCTGTATTTGCTCACCAAAACCTGATTTATCAAAATATTTACGCTGAAAATCTAGCAATTCTTCATTGATGTCTATGGTGTCAATGCTGCCTCCTTGCTGAAGTCCTTCAGCCAAACACAAAGCAGAATATCCAGTATAGGTGCCAATTTCAAGTATGTGTTTAGGGTTAATCAATTTGGAAATTAAGCTTAATACGCGTCCTTGATAAGGACCGCTTAACATTCTGGGCTGTAATATTTTTTGATAGGTTTCTCGGTTTAACTCTTGCAGTAATTCGGGTTCGTCTTCCGAATGTCTTACTATGTAATCATCTAAATCTTCCGAAAGGAAATGCATTATCCTATGATTTTTTTAACCAATTCCTGCTTGCTTTTTTCATCATCTCCAAATAGCCACTGCAGGACATTGTCTTCCCACATAGCATCCTTTTCAGGTTCTGTAATAATTTCACGTTCAATAGCTAAATCTAATATTTTTCCAGGATAAGATGATTGTGGTAAACTTTCCATTTCACCAAGTGGATAAGGGTCATCTAAACCAATGAGAACTTGTTTAGACGTTTGATTTTTAATTAAGAGCCCTAAAGAGCCTGTGTCGTGTACCAAGGTATCAAAGAATATATTTCGATGGCCTACGGCTTTTCTAGGGTGTACTTTACCTTCAAATAAGTCATGGCGTCCATCAAAACCTTGAATACGTCTTCCCAAGTTAATTTGAGCTAATTGTCCACCATGAGCAAAACAAATACGCATGTTTGGATACTTTTCATAATAGCCATTTAAGGTCAAAAAATGATAAGCATCAGCACATTGGGCTAACATCCAAATTAAGTGAAAACGCCAAGCTGTATTTTCAAGTTTTATAAATTTTTCGCCATCGTAAGGATGAATTTCTACGGCCAAATTGTATTTGTTGGCTAATTCAAAGATGGGTTCATTTTCCTCGTCAAAAATACAACGCCAAGTCCCAATGGTATCCATATAATGCGTTGGTAAGCAAAGCAATCGCATACCCAATTCTTCTACACAACGTTCAATTTCCCAACAAGCACCACGAACAAAACCTGGATGAACCACAAAACCACATGTGAACTTACTTGGGTTTTCGTCTTGAATTCTGGCATTAAAATCATTCTGGAAACGCAAAGCTTGCTTCATTTCTTCTAGTCGAAGACCGTTACCATACAATTGCGATAAATTCAATACAACAGCATGGTCAATTTTAAAACGTTCCATCCAAGCTAGTTTTTCATTTAAAAAGAAACTGGAATCTGTAATCGGTCGGTTCCAATCTTTTTGAAGCATAAACTTTCGATCCTTATCTACCCAGAAAATGCCTTTATCTTTCATGAACTGTGGAATCTCCTCTGGATAAGGCAGTAAATGTGAGTGACCGTTTATACGTAGCTTACGTTTCATAAATTAATCTTCTAGTTGAACTTTTTTTGGCGGTTGCATGACTTCACCACAATTTGGACAGGTGCGCTTTTCAGAATCACCATAATAGGCATCAAAAATTTTAGGCATATCAGTTTCAATATTGTCAAGTGTGAAATCCTCTTCGTATAATTTTGTTGTGCAGTTTTCACAGAACCAAAGTAGGGCATCCTGAACACCTTTTTCTCGAGGGTATTCAATAACTAAACCAACGGTGTTGGCGCCTCGTTGCGGTGAATGAGGAACTTTAGGAGGCAACAAAAATATCTCACCTTCTTTAATATGAATGTCTTTAGGCGTGCCTTTATCAATGACCTTTAAAACAATATCACCTTCTATTTGATAGAAAAACTCTGGAGTTTCATTATAGTGATAATCTTTTCTGCTATTAGGGCCACCAACAACCATTACAATAAAATCACCATCTTTCCATACGACTTTGTTACCAACAGGTGGCTTTAGTAAATGACGATTTTCTTCAATCCAAGCTTTAAAATTTATAGGAGAAACTAGTGAACTCATAATGTTGTGTTTTAATTTAAAGGAATTCTATAAAGTTACAAAGATTTTGTTCTTCCGCCATCAACGGGTAAATTAATTCCGTTGATATAGCTAGCACATTCACTAGCTAAAAAAGTAATGGCATAAGCCAGTTCTTCAGGCTTGGCAAAACGTTTAGCTGGAACTGCCTGCTTCATGGCATTGGCAGCTTCATCTTCAGTTTTTCCAGTCTTTGCCGATTTATTTTTTATAATTTCTGTTAGTCGTTCGGTTCCGGTAGCTCCTGGAAGGACATTATTTACGGTAATTCCAAACTGACCTAATTCATTTGCTAATGTTTTACTCCAGTTTGCAACTGCTCCTCTGATGGTGTTGCTCACACCAAGTCCATCTAACGGTTGCTTTACTGAAGTGGAAATCACATTAATAATCCTCCCATAGCTTTGCTCTTTCATATAGGGAACGACAGCTTGAACCAGTACATGATTGCATTTTAAGTGTTGCGTAAAAGCATTTTCAAATTCCTCAAGTTTGGCATTGAAAACAGGTCCGCCAGCAGGTCCACCAGTATTGTTTATTAACACATGAAATCCGTGATTGCTTTTAATGTATCTTTCAATTTTATCTTTCAATTCCATAGGATTAGAAAAATCGGCAACGATATAATCGTGATTTCTATGTTGAGGTAATTCGGCTAAAACTGCCTTTAACTTATTTTCATTTCTGGCGATAAGAGTCACTGTCGCACCTTCTTCGGCTAGTGCTATGGCAGTAGCTTTTCCAATTCCTGCCGTACTACCACATACTAATGCATATTTTTTGTTTAAGTTAAGATTCATAAGCTAATTTATTTGAAAACTATTCAAAATTTCTGTTCCAATTTTTAAATAATTGTCATATTCTGATTCAAGAGCTGAAAAGGTTAAAACATAAGCTTTATTATCAATAACATAATAATATTGCTTGAATTTTAAGTCGTTATTAGTTACATAACCACTCCAAACAACTTCCTTGTGATTATTAACTTTTTTATTTTCAATTAATTTGCTGTTTGGAACCATTGATTTTATCTGATTTTCAGAAAGTTCTGAATAAGATTCTAAATCTAAATTTTGCCCAGATAAATCTTGTATAATCAGGTTAATGTTCTCAACAAAGAGGTCATCATCTGTTTTTGGAGAGAATAGAATAAAAGATGAATTCATTTGTCCCGAGGTATCTAATTTCCAGTTCTCAGGATACTTAATTTTGAAATTATCTTTTTTGAATTCGATAAAATTATTTTGGCAAAAAGTCGAAAATGAAATTAAAAAAAAGAGAATAGCAATATAGTTTTTCATTACTTTAATATTAATATTTTATACATACATTTTTAGGTTCTGTAAAAAAACGAAGCGCTTCAAAACCACCTTCGCGACCAACACCTGAAGCCTTCATGCCACCAAAAGGTGTACGTAAATCGCGCATTAACCAAGTGTTTACCCAAACGATTCCAGCTTGTATTTGGTTACTCATACGCATAGTGCGTTTTAAGTCGTTAGTCCATAAGGTAGCTGATAAACCGTATTGCACTTTATTTGCCATTTGCAAGACTTCGTCTTCTGTTTTAAAAGGCATAATTGTTACCACTGGACCAAAAATTTCTTCTTGATTGACACGGCATTCATCAGTAGTAACTTCAATAACAGTTGGCTCTAAATAGTAACCATTTTCATAACCTTCGATAGTTACTTCATTACCGCCACACAAAATAGTTCCACCTTCTGCTTTAGCAATATCAATATAACTTTTCACCTTTTCTAAATGTGGTTTTGAAACTAAAGCACCAATATTTGTTGTACTTTCCGAAGGATGCCCGACTTTAAGTTGTTTTACTTTTTCTACAAAATCGTTTTTAAAGGTTTCATAAATAGATTGCTCTACAAAAATGCGACTACCACACAAACAAATTTGACCCTGATTCGCAAAGGAAGAACGTACCGTTGTGGTTAACATGTCTTGGTAATCACAATCGGCAAATATGACGTTTGGATTTTTACCACCTAACTCCAATGATAATTTTTTAAACATTGGTGCCGCAGTTTTAGCAATATGGGCACCTGTAGAGGTACCTCCAGTAAATGAAATAGCTTTAATGTCTGGATGTTCAATGATGGCTTGACCAGTTGTAGTTCCTAACCCGTGAACGATATTTAAGACACCCTTTGGTAAACCCGCTTCATTACAAATGTCACCTAGAAGATAAGCTGTCATTGGAGTCACTTCACTGGGCTTAGCAACTACGCAGTTGCCTGCTGCAAGTGCTGGAGCAATTTTCCATGTAAATAAATAGAGAGGCAGATTCCAAGGTGAAATACAACCAACGACGCCTATGGGTTGACGTAAAGTGTAATTGATGGCATTTAAACCAATGCTCTCATGACTTTCACTAGCAAATTGGGTAATAGCATTACCGAAAAAACGAAAATTACTAGAAGCTCTAGGAATATCTATAGTTTTGGCCAAACTAATGGGTTTACCATTGTCTTGACTTTCGGCAGTAGCTAGTTTATCTAATTTGGCTTCAATTAATTCTGAAATTTTAAGTAGGATACGACTGCGTTCTTCCAAGGTGGTTTGTGACCAACTCGGAAAAGCCGATTTTGCGGCTATATAGGCATTTTCAACATCTTCCTTGTTTGAGTTAGGTATTTGTCCATAGACTTCACCATTGGAAGGATTGTAGTTGCCAATCCAGTTGTCTTGTATTGGATTATGAAAACCGCCATTTATGTAGTTTTGAATGTTCACTTTGGTTTTTAAGCTATTTTAGAGGATAAATTGAGTCTATTTGTTTTAAACAATAAATGAAAGATTCTTGTAGTTCTTTTTCATAGTAATATAAATCATTCATTGTCATTTCTACTAACCTCATAGTTTTCTTAATACTTTTAATATCGGTAAAATCAGCGTTAAAGAAAATTTGAGAGGACGAATTGTTGAATTGATTATAACTATCTTGATACGTGTAAAGATTGTTTAAGGCACTTAATAAAAACGGGTTGAATTCTCTACTTATTCCTGACTGTATTGTAGTTTGAAAAGCAGCATTACGCAGCCTTGGTGTGCGCATACCTTTCCAAAACCCTAGACGAGATTCAATGTTTTTTTCTTCAATGGACATGTTTATTTTTTGAAGTGTGTCTCTTATCATGATGTGATAGTCCTTTACACTTGATATACTCATCTTATTTATTTCGATTTCATCTTTTAATAAATTTAAAGATGTTGTTATGTTGTTTTGAATCTTTTTGTCTTCATTCCAGTTGTTTATTTGAAGAGCAATTAGAATACCTATCACTACAAGAATAATTTCCCCTAAAGCATATTTAAAATATTTAGAAGTTTTATTTTCTAAAAGTAAAGATTCCCTCATATGTCGAAAGAATTTAATCATTACCGTTTTTTATAAGCCATCACTTTAATCTCAATCACCAAATCAGGATGTGGTAATTGATGAACTGCTACTGTTGTTCTAGTTGGGCCGTTTTCTTTATCAAAGAATTCAGCGTAAGCTTTGTTATATCCTGCAAAGTCATTCATGTTTACTAAAAAAGATGTGACATCTACCACGTCTTTTAATGAAGCCCCAACAGTTTGTAAATTTTTATCAATATTCTGGAGTACCTCGCGAGTTTGTACTTCGGCATTCAGCCTTTTGGTTCCCATCTCGTCAATAATGTCCACACCGGCTATTGTGTTGTCTGATCTGCGCGAGCTAGTACCCGATACAAATATAAAATCGCCAACCACTTTCACATGTGGGTAGGCCCCTCGTGGTGTTACTTTTGTTCCTTCACTCATAACTTTAGTTCTTTTGTCAGGTCGAGCGCAGTCGAGACCTCATAGTTTAATTAATAAAAAAAGACCTCTCGACTTCGCTCGAGGTGACAGTTTATTTTAATCCAGCAATTCTGTCGTCTTCAAGGATGTTATCGGTTTCCGTTTTTACTTTTTCTAAATTCGATCTTAAATCGTCATCAATTTTCAATGTGCCATCTGCAAGCATATTCAAAATGGCTTTATCTTGGGCACGTCCACGTACCATAGCATCTCTATAACCTATGTCTTCATTAAATGTTACTAAAGAGTATTTGGAAGAATACTCATTGGGGAATGTTTTTTCAAAGGCCATTTCCAAGCTGCGTTTTTCTCTAAAGTTCGTGTGATTGACATGGCCCTTCATTTCGTAGAAATTATCTATGGCCAAATCGGCAATGGCATCCGTGTCTTTTTTACGGTTCTTTTCATAGACCTTAAAAATAGTTTCCCAGTCAGTATGTCCTTCATCTAAAACCTTATCAAATTCCACAACATCCTCAAATGAGGCATTCATTCCTTGACCATAAAAGGGTACGATAGCGTGCGCAGCGTCACCCATTAATAGGGTATTGCCTTTGTAGTGCCAAGGCGAACATTTTACAGTGCCAAGAGGCGCTGTTGGATTCTCAAAGAAGTCATCGACTAGGTTAGGCATAAGCTCTAAAGCATCCTTGAAGTATTTTTCAAAGAATTCCAATACACGCTCTTTGGTTGTTAAGTTATTGAAATTGTATTCACCTTCATCAAAGCTCAAAAACAGCGTAACTGTAAAGCTGCCATCTAAATTGGGCAATGCTATGAGCATAAAAGCTTCACGTCCCCAAATATGAAGTGCGTTTTTATAAGTTTTATAACTACCATTATCGCCGGGTAAAATACTTAATTCTTTATAGCCATGGCTCAACCAATCCTGTGAAAAACTGAACAGGAATTTCTTTTCCAAATAATAGCTCTTGCGCAGAGCCGAACCAGCACCATCCGTTCCTATAATAACATCAGCATCTTCAATAAATTCTTTGTTAGTCTCATAATCTTTAAAAGTAGCAGTTGTTTTCTCAAAATCAACCGATTTACATCTTCTGTTGAAATAAATGGTCACGTTTTCGTGTTTTTCAGCTTCGTCTAATAATAAAGCATTCAAACCACCTCGTGATATGGAATTTATGTATTCGTGATCACGACCGCTGTAAGGAGCCAAAGTTGTGTTGCCTTCTAAATCATGTAACATACGGCCATTCATAGGAATACAAAGTGGTTCCACTTTATCTTGAATACCAACCAATTTCATGGCTTTAATGCCACGATCGGAAAAAGCCAAATTAATGGAACGTCCAGCTGAAATATCTACTTTCCTTAAATCTGGGCGCATTTCGTATACGCTTACGTTATAACCGCGTTGACCTAAACGTAAGGCTAGGAGAGAGCCGCAAAGTCCAGCGCCTATTATCAGTATGTTTTGTTTTTTGTCTTTCATATTTTATTTGTCTGGTCGAGCGGAGTCGAGACCTAAATGAGACCTCTCGACTGCGCTCGAGGTGACAGGTTAATTCAATATTTTTTTCAATTTTTCCACCATGTTATATACATCTTCAAATGAGTTGTATAATGGAACAGGTGCACAACGAATAACATCGGGTTCGCGCCAGTCTGATATGACACCTGAAGCCGTCAATTTATCAAATAGAGCCTTATCAGCGTTTTTTACTTGAATGGAGAGTTGACAACCGCGCTCTTCAGGGTTTTCTGGTGTTATTATTCTAATGGTGTCTTCACCCAATTGCTTCAATAGAAACTCAAAATAACCTGTTAGTTTTTTTGATTTTTCAGTTAATGCTTCCATACCAACTTCTGCAAAAATATCTAAAGAAGCACGAATTGCTGCTAATGACAAAATAGGCGGATTGCTTAATTGCCAGCCTTCAGCACCTGGTAATACATCAAATTCATGGCGCATGTTAAATCGGGTTTGTTTGTTGTGACTCCACCATCCTGTAAAACGATTCAAAGTTTTATCATGGGCATGACGTTCATGTACAAAGGCACCTGCCAAACTTCCAGGACCCGAATTCAAATACTTATAGGTACACCAAACAGCAAAATCGGCTCCAGAATCGTGTAGATTCAGTTGGACATTTCCAGCACCATGGGCACAATCAAAACCAACCATGCAACCGTGTTTATGGCCAAGTTCCGTAATACGTTTCATGTCAAAAAACTGTCCGGTGTAATAATTGGTATTGCCAATCATAATTAAGGCAATTTCATCGCCATGTTGTTCAATAATGGTCTCGAGATCTTCATAGTGATAGAGTTCTTCACCTTTTCTGGGTTTCCATAAAATTAAACCCGTTTTATCATCAAACCCGTGATGGCGTAATTGCGACTCAACAGCATATTTGTCGCTTGGGAAAGCATCCGCTTCAATGACTATTTTATAACGTTGAGCAGTAGGTTTATAAAACGAGACCATCATAAAATGTAAATTAGCCGTCAGCGTATTCATGGTCACCACTTCTATAGGCTTGGCGCCAACCACTTTTGCCATACTTTCGGTTAAGAATTCATGATAAGGTAACCATGGGTTTTTAGCCTCTGTATGACCTTCTACACCAAGATTAGCCCAGTCGTTTAATTCCTGATCTAAATACGTTTTTGTGGTTTTTGGCTGCAAACCTAAAGAGTTTCCGCACATGTAAACCATTTCATTTCCGTTTTTGTCTTTGGGGATGTGAAATTTACTGCGGTATGCTTTTAATGGGTCGTCTTGGTCTAGTTCTTTTGCAAAGTCAAGACCCGTTTTATAGTTGGACAATTTCTATGTTTTTTCGGTTTCCAACAAAAATAAGAATTATAAGTTTAGAAATGGAGAAGCTTTGAGGAGATAATTTTGATGTACTTTTTTGTATATTTAAAGAAAGCAACAGACATGGGAAAAACAAAAGAATATAGCAATGGTAAAACCACTATTGTTTGGGAAGCCGAAAAGTGTATACACTCGGCTATTTGTGTAAAAGGGTTACCAAATGTTTTTCAACCGAAAGACCGACCGTGGATTAAAATTGATGCGGCATCAACTGAAGAATTGGTAAACCAAGTTAAGCAATGTCCTTCCGGAGCTTTAAGCTATTATATGAATGACGCGGCTGATGCCTCTTCTCAAGTATTGGAAACCAAGGTAGAAGTTTTGGAGAATGGTCCTTTGCTGGTTTATGGAACCTTGCAGGTTACCCATAAAGATGGTAATCAAGAAACCAAAAACAAGACCACGGCTTTTTGTCGTTGTGGTGCTTCACATAACAAACCGTATTGTGACGGTACACATGTTAAAAACGATTTTAGAGGCTAAAAAAACAGGCTTCGATTATAAATAGAAGCCTATTTTTGAATATATATAGACGCTTACAGCGGGATATTTATAATATATACGGTTGGAAATTGGCATTTGGATTTTTGTGTTTCTAAAAAAAGCTTACAAAGTTGAAACTTACTAATGATTTTCTTTTAATACCTCTGGCATTTTACGTTTAAATTTATTTAATCTAGGGATCGATACATTTTGCACATAAGGGTTTTCAGGGTGTAAGCGTTCGTAGTCCTGGTGATAGTCTTCGGCTTTCCAAAATTTTTGAAATGGATAGATTTCGGCAGCAACGGGTTCGCCCAATTTTTTCTCTAACGCTGTTTTCTTTTTAAGAATACTATTTTTTTGTGCTTCATTTTGATAGAAAATAATCGAGCGATATTGAGAGCCTATATCGGGTCCTTGACCATTAACTTGGGTGGGATCTTGTGATGCAAAATACACATCAATCAAGGTTTCAAAACTTACAACCTTTGGATCGTAAATGACCTCAACAGCTTCGGCATGACCTGTACGACCTGTGTTACTGTCTTCGTAAGTTGGGTTTTTGGTATGACCGCCTGCATAACCAGAAATAGCTTCGTCTACACCTTTGACGCTCTCATAAACGGCTTCTACACACCAAAAACAGCCACTGGCAAAATAAGCTTTGGCTTTACCATTTTGTAGATGGACTTCAATAGGTTCGGCATTCATGACGGCCTGTTGCTTTGGATTGACTTGTGCTGTATTATTGCAACTTAAAAGCAATGCCAAAAATAAAAGTGGGAGTAAGGGTTTCATAGGTTTTGTTTTTTCTTTTTAATAGACGTATGAATTTACAAAACCTTAAGCCTAATTTTGTGAAAGTTTTCATAATAAAAAAACCCAGACGGTTGGTCTGGGTTTTTTTATGCTATTTAGAATGGATTATAATTTAGCAAACAGTTTATCCATTTTCTCTTTCTCTTCTTCAGCTAGAGCGGCATCAACTAAAATACGTCCACTGTGCTCATCTGTAATGATTTTTTTACGAGACGCGATTTCCATTTGAACCTGTGGTGGAATGGTAAAGAAAGAACCTCCAGAAGCACCTCTTTCAATTGGAACGACTGCTAATCCATTTTTTACATTTGTACGGATTCGAGTGTAAGCTGCAACTAAACGCTCTTCAATAGAATTTTTGTAGTCATCAGACTTTTTAAGCAATGCTTCTTCTTCTTTTTCAGTTTCGGCTAAAATAGCATCCAATTCCCCTTTTTTGTGCTTTAAGTGGTTTTGACGCTCTTTTAAACGATCTTTAGTTTCAGCAATAACTTCTTTCTTTTGCTCGATTTGAGCTTTATATTCTTTGATGTTTTTTTCAGCTAATTGAATTTCCAATTCTTGGTATTCAATTTCTTTTGAAATAGAGTTGAATTCTCTATTGTTGCGAACATTTTTTTGTTGTTCGTTATATTTTTTGATTAATGCTTTGGCTTCTTCAATAAGATTCTTTTTAGAATTGATATCATTATTGATGACTTCCAAGCTTGCTTCCAGTTTTTCAAATCTGGTGTTTAATCCAGCAACTTCATCTTCTAAATCACGAACTTCTAAAGGAAGTTCTCCACGAACGTTTCTAATTTCATCGATACGAGAATCGATAAGCTGTAAATCGTATAATGCTCTTAAGCGCTCTTCTACAGTTACTTCTTTCTTTTTTGCCATACTTTAAAAATACTTAACAGGATTGGTATTGGTCCTTGATAAAACGACTGCAAAATTAGTAATTTTTTTTGTAAGATAAGCTACTAAAAAGTTTTTTGTGAACTGCTCACTTTCGTAATGACCAATATCAGCCAAGATTATCTTGTTTTCGGCTTGGAAAAAGTCGTGATATTTTAAATCGGCTGTAATAAATATTTGAGCACCAGCACGTTTTGCTGCTGAAATAGCAAAACTCCCAGAACCTCCTAAAACAGCAACTTTTTTAATAGGTTGATCATTAAGTACAGAATGTCTAACGCAATCAGTTTTCATGGCGCTTTTTAAGGATTTCAAAAAGTCTTCGGCAGACATAGGATTGTTCAATTCACCAATCATACCCATCCCAATATTCTGATTTGTGTTTTCTAGTGTAATAACCTCATAGGCTACTTCTTCGTAGGAGTGATTTTTAAATAAGGTTTTCAATACTTTAGATTCAAGATGCTTGGCAAAGGTTACTGATATTTGAGTTTCGGGTTCTTGATGTTGCTGTAGTTTTTTGCCTTTTGTAGGATTTGACTCGTCGTTTCCTTTGTAGGTTCCTGTGCCATCAACGTTAAAACTACACTCATCATAATTTCCTATTCCACCAGCGCCAGCTTCAAACAGCCTTTGACGCAATTGCGCTGCTTCCTGAATTGGAGCATACGTGGTCAATTTTTTAATGGTTTGCGGTTGAGGTATTAGAATTTTTCGGTTTTTTAAACCTAATTGCTCGCAGATAATATCATTAACGCCTTTTTTGGCATTATCCAATGCAGTATGAATAGCAAAAATACTAATGTTGTTTTGGATGGCTTTAAGAACCGTTCGCTCTACATAGTTACTACCAGTTAGCTTTTTTAAGCCTTTGAAAATAATTGGGTGAAAACTAACAATGAGATTGCAATTGTTTTCAATGGCTTCATCGACAACAGCTTCCAACGTATCCAATGTCACTAAAACACCGGTTAGTGGTTGATTTGAATCTCCAACGAGTAAGCCAGTATTGTCAAAATCTTCGGAATAAGCTTGAGGTGCTAATTGCTCCAAATGATTGATAACGTCTTGAATTATCATATATCTTGAATTGATTTGAAACAAAGATATAATTTTTTCAACCACAAGATTTAAAAGTTCTAACTGTTCAAACAAACCTAATTACAAAAAATAATCTTTACTTTGTTTTAAATAGAGCGCATATTTACTTAATGAAATTTTTAAGAATCTTACTGTTTCCAATCGTTCCTGTATACTTTGTTATAACATGGTTACGAAATAAGTTTTATGATTGGGGCATAAAGCAATCGAAATCCTATGATTTTCCAGTAGTTTGCGTGGGTAACTTAAGTACTGGTGGTACTGGAAAGACACCTATGGTTGAGTATTTAATTCGATTGTTAAAAGATGATTTCATTTTGGCTACGTTGAGTAGAGGCTACAAACGGGAAACCAAAGGATTTGTTTTGGCTTCCGAAAAAGCAACAGCAAAAACAATTGGTGATGAGCCTTATCAGTTCTTTCACAAGTTTAAGAATGACTCCTTGGTAGCTGTTGACGAAAATAGGCAAGAAGGTATTGCTGAATTGAGACAGCTTGAATACAGTCCTAATTTAATTATTCTGGATGATGCTTTTCAGCACCGTAAAGTAAAAGCAAGTGTCTATATTTTACTTACGGCTTTCAATAGTCTTTATACTAATGATATTGTTTTGCCAACAGGAAATTTAAGGGAACCGAGATCTGGGGCAAAACGTGCGCAAATAATTGTAGTTACTAAATGTCCAGAATCGCTTACTGAAACTCAAAAGCAGCAGATTGTTTCTAGAATTAATCCAAAAAGTTATCAATCGGTTTATTTTAGTTCTATTGCGTATTCGGACACAATTTTTAGTGACAAGGAATCCAAGTCACTTTCTGAAGAGGATAATTTTACCTTGGTGACAGGTATTGCGAATCCTAAACCATTATTAGAGTTCTTAGATATACAAGGTAAAACTTATGAGCACATTGGTTTTAAGGATCATCATAATTTTACTCCAGAGGATATTAAAAAACTAGAGGAGAAGAGTTTGATAATAACGACTGAAAAAGATTATATGCGATTGATGAGCTATGAATCATTGACAAATAAATTATTTTATTTGCCTATAGAAACTAAAATACATGATTCAGATAGTTTTGATAAATCTGTTAAGGAATTAGTATTTCAATCAATTAAATCACATTAAGCCGATTCGGGAGTTCCACCAATAAGAGCTTCGTACAGTTTTTTCTCAAAATCTTCCTGCTTAAATGGTTTCGAGATGATGTCGGTAAATCCAGCTTCATCAAACTCATGCATTTTATCTTCAAGCGTTACGGCAGTTAAAGCAAAGATGGTAATATTTTTATCAAAGCCACGGATAAGTTTTGTAGCTTCCAATCCGCTTATTCCTGGCATGTGGATATCCATAAGAATAACATCATAAGTAGTCTGTTTGGCTTTGCTTACGGCATCTTCACCATTGTCAACAATTTCACAATTAAGCTTCATTTTATTCAAAATCTTCTTGGTAATCATCTGATTGATTTTGTTATCCTCGACTACCAATATTTTAATGTTGCTTAATTCCAAATCGTCAATTTTATCGAAATATTCAACTTTCTGTGGCTTGACTACAGCTTCAGCGTATTTTAAAGGTACTTCAAATGTAAATTTAGAGCCTTTGCCCAATTCGCTATCAAGATAAATTTTGCCTTTTAGAATTTCTATTAATCCTTTTACAATCGATAAACCTAATCCAGTACCACCATATTTTCTGTTAATTTGAATGGAGCCTTGAGCAAAGCTTTCAAACAGCATTTCCTGCTTTTCCTTACTGATGCCAATACCGTTGTCCTCAATTTCAAAACGAAGGACATAATCGTCGCCTTCCTGTTGTAATTTGTTAACTCTTACCCAGATATCACCATCCTTGGTAAATTTAATAGAATTACCAATGAGGTTTATCAATATTTGAGAAATTTTAAGCTGATCGGCATTAAATGTTTCCGGTAAACCATGTTCGTATTCAAAATGCATTTGAATATTGTTGTCCAATGCTGAATTGTTAAGGGCGGCAATAACATTGGTTATTTTCTTTTTAAGATTAAAGTTTTCAGGTTCAATATCGACTTTATTGGCTTCAATTTTGTTAATCTGAAGAATATCATTGATAAAGGTTAAAAGATACTCACCGGAGAACTTCAAGGATTTTAAATGTTGAATTTGATTGGGTTTAGGGTCTTCATCCAACAACATATTTGTCAAACCTGTTACAGCATAAAGTGGTGTACGTAACTCATGCGTTACTGTTGATAAGAAATTGGCTTTGGTTTTGGACGCCAATTCTGCTTTTTCTTTCGCAATAATCAATTCACCATTTTTCTTGTGCAACATATTATTGGTCTTCAGCCTAATATTATTGTTCTTGTATAACGAAAGTGTTAGTAAGGACAGAATAGTGATTAAGGCGATACTTAAAATTGTGGTTAATTTGCTTAAGCTATTGGCTTCCTTTTGTTCCTCCAAATCGGCTGCCTGCTGTTTTTGAAGCTCGGTTTGATTGTCCAATAATATCTGCATACGCTTTTCTGGCGATAAGTTTTCGCGCTTCACCTCCAATAATGAGTCAGACAGTGTCATGTGTTTTTTTAAGAAATCGTTGGATTCCTTAAAGTTTCCAATAATTTGGTTGATGTCTGAAAGTACTAAATATCCATTGGATAAAACCGTATTAAAATTATAATCTCTGGCGATGTTGAGGCCGTCATTGGCCATTTTAAGACCAGTATTGGTCTGTCCTAGTTTTACAAGTGCAAATCCATCGTATATCATAGCGCTACTTTTAATTTTATTCAAGTCGTAGCGAGTGGCTAGTGAAATGGATTTTTCCAATAGGTTTTTGGCTTTTTTATTGTCGCCAAGTTGTATATGTGTTTGTCCTTCAAGAAATAGGACTTCGGCAACAAATTCATTAAGACCTTCTTGTTCAAAAAGAGATTTTGAAGAAATGAAATAGTCTAGAGCTTGTTTATAGTTTTCCTTGCTGCTGTATACATTGCCTAAAACCTTGTATGTTTCTGCAAGGTTGACATCATCTTTGGCAAGTCGTTGTATTTCATTGGCCTTAAATAGATTGACAAGTGCGTTATCTGGCTCTTCAATAATATATTGAAGCTTACCAATTTTGGAGTAAATAATGCCGATACTTTTTTTGTTGTCTATTTGTTCGGCTAATACCAATGCATCTTCAAGCTTCTTTTGAGCTTCAAAATAGTCACTGTTCTCAATATCATTTTGCGCTTGATTAACCTTGTAATCTATTGAAATTTGAATAGTTTCAGGGTCATCACTTATACTATTTTGCGACGACAGACTGATACTAAACAGCAATATGATAGCACATATATAATTCGTAATCTGGGACATTTCGTTATTACTATATATCGACAAATATAAATATTTATTCGATAAAAGTTACATTTTTATCGATAAATTGCAAATTAAATCAATAATTCTTTGTGAATATCCTGTTTCATTATCGTACCAGCCTATGATTTTGACCATGTTTCCTATTACGGAAGTCATTTGCGAATCGAAAACACAAGAATGGGTATTCCCTACAATATCAATAGATACAATGGGATCTTCGGTATAGGAAAGAATATTTTTTAAATACGACTCTGAAGCCTTTTTAAATGTATTGTTGATGGTTTCTATGGAAACTTCCTTTTCAACATTAAAGGTTATATCGGTTAAGGAACCATTTGCTACTGGAACACGAATGCCGCAACCACCAATAACATCGGATAAGTCAGGGAATATTTTTGTTAAAGCTTTAGCAGCACCTGTTGTTGTGGGAACGATTGATTGGCCAGCTGCTCGCGCACGCCTTAAGTCCTTGTGAGGCTGATCGTGCAAACTTTGGTCTGTGGTGTAGGAATGTACCGTTGTGATATAGGCTTGTTTTACGCCACACAACTTATGAATGATGTCAATCATGGGTGCCGCATTGTTGGTTGTGCAAGAGGCATTGGATAGTATTAATTCCGAACCATCAACACTATGATCATTAACACCCATTACGATGGTTTTTATGTCATCTTCTAAAGGAGGAACACTCAATATAACACGTTTAGCACCATTTTGAATGTGAAAATTTAATGTTTCGGAAGTTTTAAATTTTCCAGTGCATTCTACAACTAGATCTACATTACATGCTTTCCAATCAATATTTTTTGGGTGGTTATGATTGTTAAGGGCTATGTTTTTACCATCAACTATAATGTGATTGGAATTGTAAGACACATCATGATTGAAAATACCATGAATGCTATCGTATTTTAGCAAATGGCTTAAAGTTTTAGTATCGGCCAAATCATTAATGGCAACAACTTCAATATCAGGGTTGTTTTGTAAAAGCCTGAATAGTCTACGACCTATACGTCCAAAACCGTTTATGCCAACACGCACCATTAGTTGATGTGTTTTTGGGCTTTATAGGAAGAACGTACCAAAGCGCTGCTTTCCACATGTCTGAAACCTAAATCCAAACCAATTTGTTTGTACTCTTCAAATTCATCAGGCATAATGAAGCGTTTTACAGGCAGATGTTTTTTACTGGGCTGTAAATATTGGCCAATGGTTACAACATCTACATCATTATCTTTTAAATCGTGTAGGGTTTCAATGACTTCTTCTCGGGTTTCACCAAGTCCGAGCATTATACCAGATTTTGTCCGTCTTTGACCTTGTTGCTTTAAGTATTTTAAAACGCCTAAACTACGATCATATTTTGCTTGGATTCGGACTTCACGAGTTAATCTGCGAACTGTTTCAATATTATGGGAAACAACTTCAGGTGCTACATCAATAATTCTGTCAATATGTTGTTCTACACCTTGAAAATCTGGAATAAGAGTTTCAAGTGTGGTTTCAGGATTCATACGTCTAACGGCTTTTACGGTTTCTGCCCACATGATGCTACCCATGTCTTTTAAGTCGTCACGATCAACACTGGTTAAAACGGCATGTTTGATTTTCATGATTTTGATAGAACGCGCTACTTTTTCAGGCTCATCCCAATCAACCGTTTCAGGTCTTCCAGTCTTAACACCACAAAATCCACAGGATCTGGTGCATATATTTCCCAAAATCATAAAGGTTGCAGTTCCTTCTCCCCAGCATTCTCCCATATTGGGGCAACTGCCTGATGTACAAATGGTGTTTAGTTTGTATTTGTCAACTAAACCGCGTAGCTCGGTGTATTTTTTTCCTGTAGGAAGCTTAACTCGTAGCCATTTTGGTTTAGGTTCGCGACCTGGTAATATATTAGATTTTGTTTCCGTTTTCATGCGCTATAAATTGCTTGGCAAAGATACAAAAGTAATATCTTAAAACAGGTATTGGCAATATAAGGTCTTCTGATAATGGTAAAGGCCTTATTGGCCTTTCTTTTGAATAATTTCAGCTAGAAGTTTTTTGGCGCGAAGGAGCTTTACCTTTACATTGTTTATAGGCTCATCCAGTTGTTGTGAGATTTCTTTATAACTCAATTCCTGAAAGTATCTTAAGTTAATGACTTCTTGATAGTGCGGCTTCAGTTTTTTAATGTCACGAAGTAATTTGGCCAAGTTTTGGTCGGTGATGAGTTTGTCTTCTGGTGATGGTGATTCGTCTAAAACATCATAATATTCATCGTCATGAGCATCAGTAATGCTCTGTGATATGGAGTTTTTTTCTTTTCTAACAAGATCTATATGGATGTTTTTTGAAATAGTAATAAGCCAAGTCTTAAACTTATAGTCACTGTTGTAGGTATGAATCTTATCAAAGGCTTTTGAAAATGCCTGAATGGTTATGTCCTCGGCATCATTTTCGTTTTGGGTGCGCTTTAATTGAAATCCGTAAACATCGTCCCAAAATGTATCCAACAAAAAATTAAAGGCTTTTTGATTGTTCTGTTTGGCTTTATTGATAGCTTCTTCTATTTCCAATGTTTGGGTTTTGCAAAAAGGTTGGATATAAATATAGTTAATTGCATGGCAACTAAAAAGAAATCCAAGATTGGAAGTAATATAATGAGATCGTTTTCCTGAAGTTTTTTGGTTGTTTTGTAGAATATAACATATTGAGCCAGAAACCTAAAGGCAATCAATGCTACAACTATTTTCCATTGAAATAAAAATATTAACAGGATAAGTGCAAGTAACCAAAAGCTTGCTTGAGACAAATAATAAAGTGATAAAATAATCTTATGTGTTGCCTTGTAATGCTTGGCAGTGGTAATATGTCTTTTTTTCTGGACAATCCAACTACTGAAAGTCTCTTTTGGAACCGAAACCGTAAAACTTTCTGGTGTTAAACTTATTACCGTGTTTTTTGCATTGGCAACCTGATTAATGAACAAGTCATCATCGCCAGACTTAATATGCATATGGGACATAAAACCATTGGTATTAAAAAAATCATCTTTGGTATAGGCTAGATTTCTGCCAACACCCATGTAGGGTAATCCTAGTTTTGTTAAGGAAAGATAATGCATTGCTGTTAGAACAGTTTCAAATCTGATAAGCTTATTTAAAAAAGAATTTTTAATTTTTTGATAGGCGCCATAACCTAAAACAATAGTTTTTTCACCATCAAAATGGGAGCTCATTTCCTGTATCCAATGTTTTGATTTTGGTTCGCAATCGGCATCGGTAAATAGTAGATGCTGGTATTTAGCAGCTTTAATTCCTAAAGTAAGCGCATATTTTTTGTTGGCCCAAAAGGCTTCATTGTTTTTGACATCTACAATTTTTATGTTGTCGTGTTTACTGGCAAAATCTTCCATGACCAATAACGTATCGTCATAGGAAGCATCGTTGATTAAAACAATTTGGAATTCTGAATATTCTTGATTGATTATTGAAGGTAGAAACCTCTTAAGGTTTTCTGCTTCATTTTTAGCGCAAATAACTACTGATATTTTAATGTCATTTTTGGCTAATGGTTCTTGTTTTAAGAAAGCTATTTTGCCAAAAACAAAGAGGAAATATGATAATTGAAAGCAAACAGTAACTATAAAGGCATAAAAAAGTATACAGAATACCAAGGCTTATAGTTTAGGAATGTTGAGGTTCGTTGCAACTGTCAAATTGGTCCGGTGTTTTGCCGCAAAAACCACAGGCTTCTCCTTCTTTATTTAGCATAGGGTTTTGACTGGCACAAGTACCTGCAAATTTACCGTCTTTTTTAGCCCATATTTTAATGGCAATTCCTGCAATTGCTAAACCCAACAATACTAATGTTAATAGAAAAAGCTTCATAAGATATTTTTTGCAAAGATAAGACTTTTTTAAAAAAAAGAAGCCTTACTTTTTAAGTGAAAAGCAAGACTTCAAGTTATGAGTATGTTTAATTTATTTGATTTTGTTCAAAGATATTTCTGCAACGGCATTTTCAAGGGTCGCATTGGCGTTTCCGCCTTTAGGTTCTATGGTGATGCTTAATGCCAAAGCATCTTCGGTGTAAGGAATTTCACGTAATTGTCTATCCGTTTCACTTAAAATACCCAAGTTCACCATTTTGTCTTCAACCTCTGCCCATATTTGATAACATTGTTCTTCAGGCAATTGTGGTAGAGAAACGACATCAATCATAGATGTTTTTTCTTTTGGATTAATATAGGCAACCGTTTTTAAGTTTTTGGCTCTATAATTTCCGTTGATGATATATTTCTCGGTTTCAGGATTATTTAGCTGCTTAAATTGCTTCATGATTTCATCCAAACGCTGATTGTTTTTAGCGATGTCATCACGTAGATCAAAAATTTCATCAACGACCACTTGGTTTTCATGAGATAACTTTTGATTCATATCATAAAATTTGTAAGCAGTTCCTGCAAAAATTAGTGCGGCAATACTAGCTGCTATACTATACTTGTACCATTTTTTTCTTTGCGAGGTGCTGTTGGTCATAGTTATAACAGGCTTTTCATCCAATTCATCTAAAATAGCATTTAAGATGCTTTTAGGAGCCTCAATGGCATTGCTTTTAGCAACAATTTCTAAATTGTCCTGCAATTCATCGTAGGCTTTTCTAACTTCCGGATATTCCGAAATATAAGATTCTACCATTTCAGTTTCTGCTGAAGTGGTTTCACCTAAAAGATATTTCTCTAATAGGTCAGAATTCAATATTGTAGTTATTTTACCATTCATGACTGTTTTAATTCTGGGTCGTATATTTTTTTTAATTCACGAAGCCCGATTTTTAATCTCGATTTTATTGTGCCTAGCGGAATTTCCAATTCGTCACTGGCCTCTTGCTGCGTCATACCCTCAAAAAAGAGCGCATTGATAACTATCTGATATTTTTCGTCAAGTGTTTTTAAATGCTTTTTAATATCTAAAACATCTTGATTAATACTATCAGCAGTTAACTTATATACGGTTGAAGTGTCGATTTGGATTTCCTTGCTACTTTTATTATTGTAAGACCTGACTTTGTCAATAGCTGTGTTGTAGGCTATTCGATATAACCAAGTGAATAGCTTGGCCTTTGAAGCATCATAAGATTTGGCTTTTTTCCAAACCTTTATAAAGGTCTCCTGTAAGGCATCTTGGGCTAGATCCTCATCGGTTAATACCTTTGAAATCACCCCATAAAGCGCATCAGCATAATTGTCATACAACAATGTAATGGCCCGTTTGTCACTTTTTGCCAATAGGGTAACGATTTGTTGTTCAATAGAAGTGCTCAAGTGTTCAGTAGGGTTTAGTTAGTTTAACCGTTATTAACGGCAAAATACGTTATTTCTTATAATTTATATAATATTAACTTCAGCTTCAATTTGAATGCCAAAGATACGCATAATTGTATTTTGGATGAGTTTGGCCAAATTTAAAATATCTGTTCCGTTGGCATTTCCATAGTTTACCAATACCAAGGCTTGTTTTTTATGAACACCATAATCACCAAATCTTTTTCCTTTGAATCCGGCTTTTTCAATTAACCATCCAGCTGGAACTTTTGTTTCGTTTTGGGAAACAGGATAACCTGGGATATCCTCAAAAAGTATTTGGAGCTTTTGGTAAGCTTCATTGGTGATAACAGGATTTTTGAAAAAACTTCCACTATTACCAATTTCTTTTGGGTCAGGTAATTTGCTTTGGCGAATGGTAATGACAGCTTTGGAAACATCCTGAATGGTTGGATTGCTTATCTGTATATTGTCTAATTCGCTTTGAATAGCTCCGTAAGCAGTGTGTAACTTATGCTGATTTTTGGTTAATTTGAATGTTACATTGCAAATAATGTAGTCACCTTTGGCTTCTTGTTTAAAAATAGAGTTTCTATAGTCAAACTGGCAATCGGTATTTGAAAAGGATTTCAGTTCTTTAGTGTGAACATTCAATGCTTCACATGAAACAAAACTATCTTTGAGTTCAACACCATAGGCACCAATATTTTGAATGGGGGCTGTGCCAACATTGCCAGGAATTAATGATAGATTTTCTACTCCGCCAAAATCACGAACCAAACACCAACTTACAAATTCATGCCAGTTTTCACCTGCTTCAGCTTTGATTAAAACATGCGTTTCATTCTCTGAAACAATAGTAATGCCTTTAATATTAACATGAATAACCAATGCATTAATATCTTGCGTAAGTAACATATTGCTGCCTCCTCCCAAGATAAAAATATCAGGATAATCCTCAAGGTTCAGTGCGTCTGTAAGTTCTTGAACGCTCGAAACAGAAATAAAATGTTTAGCTTTAGCATCAATGCCAAACGTATTATAAGATTTTAAAGATATGTCGTGTTGAATCTGCACTAATCTTGATAGATTTTAAGAGCCTCTTTTAAGATGTTAACAGCCTTAATCAAACTTTCTTTTTGCAACACATAAGCAATGCGAATTTGATTTAAACCAACATTTGGTGTTGAATAAAAACCTGCTGCAGGCGCTACCATAACGGTTTCACCATTTACATCAAAACTTTCTAATAACCATTGCGCAAAATCATCGGCATTTTTTACTGGAAGCTCTACAATACAGTAAAAGGCACCTTTTGGTTTGGCGACTTTAATACCATCTATTTTTTCAAGTTCGGAAATAAGTAAATTTCTTCTTTCAACATATTCTGAAATGACTTCATCAAAATAGCTTTGCGGCGTTTGTAATGCAGCTTCACTAGCAATTTGTGCCAAAGTAGGTGGGCTTAATCTGGCTTGAGCAAATTTTAATGCAGTTGCAATAACCTGTTTATTTCTTGATGCCAAGCAACCTATTCTGGCACCACACATACTGTAGCGTTTAGAAACTGAATCGATCATGATGGCATGGTCCTTAAGATCATCTTCCTGCATGATAGAATAATGGACAGCACCGTCGTAAGCAAATTCTCTATAAACCTCATCAGCAATTAGGAACAAGTCATGCTTTTTTACAATTTGAGCTAATTTTTTTATTTCCTCTTTAGAGTAGAGATATCCAGTTGGGTTACCAGGGTTACAAATAAGAATAGCTTTGGTTTTTGGCGTAATAAGTTTCTCAAATTCTTCAATTGGTGGTAAGGCAAAATTGTCTTCAATTTTAGAAATGACAGGAACTATATTAACTCCAGAAGCAGTTGAAAAACCATTATAATTGGCATAAAATGGCTCTGGAATAATAATCTCATCATCTGCGTCCATAATACTTCCAAAGGCAAACAACAAGGCCTCACTGCCACCAGTAGTAACTATGATGTCCTCTTTTACAACTTGGATATCGTGGTTGCTATAGTAATTGGCAATCTTTTGACGGTATTCATCAGAACCTTCAGATCTTGTGTAAGCTAGAATATCAAGTGAGTTAATTTTAACAGCATCTAGTGCCACTTCGGGTGTTTTAATGTCAGGTTGACCAATGTTTAGGTGATAAACTGTTTTTCCTTGTTTGTAAGCCATTTCGGCATAAGGAACTAATTTTCGTATAGGTGACTGGGGCATGGTGTCCCCTTTTTTTGATATTCTTGGCATGTCATTAAATTTGGCCGTAAAGGTCTTAAAAATTATCCTAATCTAATTGTTAAAAGAGCCCAATTTGACCTAAATTTGACGTTTTTTTTGTAATTTAATTAATTATAACACCGTATGAGATGTATCGTTTCAAACTTATATTGGGGATTTTATGCCTGATTGCAAGTCATTGGCTCTACGCGCAGGAAAGTAAATTTTATTTGCAAGGTAATGCTGCGTCCAATAAAATTGATTTTCAACTCATTAATAATCTTATCGTCATTCCTGTTATTGTTAATGACGTGGAATTGTCATTTATTTTTGACAGTGGTGTAACCAAACCGATACTTTTTAATATTTTGGATGGTTTTGATGTCTTGAATGGTGATACCAAAGAAACCATTTATCTAAAAGGGCTTGGCGATGGTGAGGTTGTTGAAGCGGTGAAATCTAAAAATAACATCCTAAAAATAGGAGAAGCTGTAAAATTCAATCAAACAATTTTTGCGGTTTATAACACGGGATTGGATTATTCCCCAAAACTGGGTATTCCTATTCATGGAATTATTGGCTATGATTTATTCAAGGATTTTGTAGTTGAAATCAACTATTCCAAAAAACATATCAAATTGATTAAACATGATAGTTATAATGAAAAGTTGTGTAAGAAGTGTGAGAAGCATCCACTTCAATTTTATAATAACAAACCTTATTTAAATGTACAAGTGACCATTGCACATAAAAATATCCCTATTAATGTTTTGATTGATACGGGAGCTAGTGACGCTTTGTGGTTATTTGAAGACGAATCAAAGGATATTGTATCTACCAATAAGTATTTTGAGGATTTTTTAGGCTATGGTTTAAATGGTAGTTTGTACGGCAAGCGTTCAAAGGTAGCCAGCCTATCTATTGGTTCTTTTGAGTTAAATGAGTCATTGGTTGCCTTCCCAGAAGGCTCATCAATTGAAACATTAAGGCGAATCAAGGATAGAAATGGAACCATTGGAGCCGAAATATTAAGACGATTCAATCTGACGTTTGATTATAAAAACTCCCTGGTGATTTTTAAAAAGAATGCCACATTCAATAAAGACTTTAGCTATAATAAAAGCGGAATTGATTTAGAGCATCATGGTTTTAGGGTTGTAAAGGATTATTATTACACACTGGATAATGGCAGACTACATTTTAATACTGATGTCACGGAATATCTTACAAATAGGCCAACATCGGAGAATTATAGGTTGGATGTAAAACCTGCCTTTCAAGTTGTTAAGTTAAGGGATAACAGTCCAGCCAAAAATGCAGGTGTTGAGCTAGGTGATATTATTTTAGAAATTAATGGAAAAGATGTCAAAGATTTTACTCTTCAAGAAGTGATAGATATTTTTAGTGAAAAGGATGGAAAAAAAATCAAGTTATTAGTTGAGCGCCAAAATAAAATATTCGAATATGCTTTTAAACTTAAGGATATGTTGAAATAAAAAAAGCCTTGAAATTTCAAGGCTTTTTTTATTGTATTCGTATCATGAACATGATTACTTATTCATAACACTATTGTCTTTTTTCTCAAGTACACTTGTTTTGCTAGGATCAATAACTTCTCCTTTTATCTTAAGAGCAACAGTAGGTGTATCGGCATTAGATGTAACAGTTATGGTTTTTCTAATTGGCATCACACGATTTGTATCATATTTTACTTGAATCTCGCCTGTTTCACCTGGGGCAATTGGTCCATCCGGTTTTTTTGGGACAGTACAACCACAACTTGATTTAACATTGGAAATAACAAGAGGAGCATTACCTGTGTTGGTAAATTCAAAAACTCTTACGCCATCAGCGCCTTTTTCAATAGTTCCATAATCGATGGTAGTGTCCTTAAACTCGATTTTAGCAACTTTTTCTTGTGCATTAACTGAAAAACCAATCAGCCCTATAAACAGTATTGTAATTAAATGTTTCATAATATTTTAATTTAATTCGTTGGTAAACATAGTCACTTTTTGTTCATTCTACAAAATTATTAGACGTAATGCACACCTGTGATTACATTTTACTATAACAAATGTACATATTACATTCATATAATTTTATATAAAAAAGAAATATAAGTACTTTTGCATGTTATATTTCAAAAACTATTCCAAAGTATGCAAATTCCATCAAAATATGATGCCAATCAAGTAGAAAGTAAGTGGTATGATTACTGGATGAAACATAATTATTTTCATTCAATTCCAGACGATAGAGAGCCTTATACCATAGTCATTCCACCACCAAATGTTACTGGAGTCTTGCATATGGGACACATGTTGAATAATACTATTCAGGATGTATTGATTCGTCGTGCACGTTTACAAGGCAAAAATGCCTGTTGGGTACCTGGTACAGACCATGCTTCCATTGCCACTGAAGCTAAAGTGGTAGCTAAATTGAAAGAGCAAGGAATTGATAAAAATGACCTTTCCAGAGAAGAGTTTTTAAAGCATGCTTGGGATTGGACACATGAATATGGAGGTGTTATCCTTGAGCAGTTGAAAAAATTAGGTTGTTCATGTGATTGGGATCGAACAAAATTCACAATGGATGACGATATGTCAGAAGCAGTAATCAAGGTATTTGTGGATTTATATAAAAAAGGATTGATTTATCGCGGTTACCGCATGGTCAACTGGGATCCTGAAGCTAAAACAACACTTTCTGATGAAGAGGTTGAGTACATTGAAAAACAGGGGAAACTTTACTATATAAACTATCAGGTTGAAGGTACTAATGATAGCTTGACAATCGCAACAACCAGACCTGAAACTATATTGGGAGATACAGCAATTTGTATCAATCCAAATGATGAACGCCATAGCAATTTAAAAGAAAAAAATGCGATTGTACCTATTAATGGACGTGTTATCCCAATTATTGAAGATGAGTATGTTGATGTTGAGTTTGGAACAGGTTGTTTAAAAGTGACGCCTGCACATGATGAAAATGACAAAGTCCTAGGTGATAAGCACAATCTTGAGGTGATTGATATCTTCAATGAAGATGCTACTTTAAATAGCTACGGTCTACATTATGAAGGGAAAGATCGCTTTACCGTTAGAAAGGAAATTGTAAAGGAATTAGAAGAAAAAGGGCATATTCTTAAAATTGAGGACTATACTAATCGTGTGGGTATTTCTGAACGAACCAAAGCCATTATCGAACCAAGATTGTCAGATCAGTGGTTTTTAAAAATGGATGAGTTGGTGAAACCTGCAATTGAAGCAGTTTTAGGTGATGATCCCGATGTAAAACTATTCCCTAAAAAGTTTGAGAATACATATAGACATTGGATGGAAAATATCCGTGATTGGAATATTTCTAGGCAACTTCTTTGGGGTCAACAAATTCCAGCCTATTATTATGGCGATGGCAAAGAAGACTTTGTAGTGGCTGAATCTATTGAAGCGGCTTTAGATCTAGCCAAAGAAAAAACCAGCAACCAAAAGCTAACAGCAGGTGATTTGCGTCAAGATACCGATGCTTTAGATACTTGGTTTTCTTCTTGGTTATGGCCCATGAGCGTATTTGACGGTATCAGAAATCCTGAAAACGATGATATCAAGTACTATTACCCAACCAGTGACTTGGTTACAGGTCCAGATATCCTCTTTTTCTGGGTTGCCAGAATGATTATAGCCGGATATGAATATAAAGGAGAAAGACCTTTTGAAAATGTGTATCTAACTGGTTTAGTGCGCGACAAACAACGTCGAAAAATGAGTAAGCAATTGGGTAACTCACCAGATGCTTTAAAGTTGATTAAAGAATACGGAGCCGATGGTGTTCGTGTTGGATTACTATTGAGCAGTGCAGCTGGTAATGACCTCATGTTTGACGAAGCGCTTTGTAGTCAAGGAAAAGGTTTTGCCAATAAAATATGGAATGCTTTCCGATTAGTTAAAGGTTGGGAGGAAAGTAATACGATTGAACAACCGCAATCCAGTAAAATAGCACTAGAGTGGTTTGACTCTAAATTTCAGGAAACATTAATCGAAATTGAAGATCACTTTGGTAAGTATAGACTCTCTGATGCCTTAATGGCAACTTACAAGCTAATTTGGGAAGATTTTGCGTCTTGGTTATTGGAGATTGTAAAACCAGCATACCAACAGCCTATTGATTCCAAAACATTAAGAGGTGTAATCAATCATTTTGAAAACATTTTGAAAATATTGCACCCGTTTATGCCGTTCTTAACTGAAGAAATTTGGCAATATATGGAAGAAAGGCAACCAGAAGAAGCTCTTATTGTTGCTTCATGGCCAGAGAAAAAATCTATAGATAAGGATTTGATTTCTGGTTTCGATTTTACGCAAGAAGTAGTTTCTGGAATTAGAAACATTAGAAAGGAAAAGAATATTTCGTTTAAGGATGCTATCGATTTTTCAGTTATAAACAATGAAAAGATCTCATCAGATTTCGATGATGTCATTAAGAAACTTGGAAATATAAATGACCTAGAATATGTTTCTGAAGCTGTTGAAGGCGCCTTGACTTTCAGGGTAAAATCTAACGAGTATTTTATTCCAATTGCTGGGTCGGTTAATGTTGAAGAAGAAATTAAAAAGTTAACCGAAGAATTGAACTATACCGAAGGATTCTTAAAATCCGTTCAGAAAAAATTAGCAAATGAGCGATTTGTTTCAGGCGCACCAGAACAGGTTGTTGCAGGTGAAAAGAAAAAAGAAGCTGATGCTTTAGCAAAAATTGAAACGTTAAAAGCGAGTTTGGCTAGCCTTCAATAATGAGTAAGCGAACCGTATATACCATTTTAGCCATAGTTTTGGTTGTTGGTATATATGGTTATGAATATTATCTTAATAAAAAAGAGCAAGAAGCTGTTGTAGAAAAAGGTAAGTTACCCAAAAATCCTACAGCAGCTTTTTTTCTACCTACAAGCACTACAGGACAAATAGTTCATCATAATGGTTATTCCTTAAGCTATAGTGAGCCGCACGAACAAGCCGAGTGGGTTGCTTATGAATTAAAAAAAGAACATCTGTCCAATACTAATTTTGATAGACCGTATTTTGAAATTGATAAGTCTGTAAAGACTGGAGCAGCCAGTTGGCGTAATTATAAAAATTCTGGTTATGATCGTGGGCATTTGTGTCCTGCAGGTGACAGACGTTATAGCAAAGAAGCTCATGACGAAACCTTTTTAACAAGTAATATTAGTCCGCAGGAACATCAATTTAATTCTGGCATCTGGAATACACTAGAGCAAAAAGTTCGTTTTTGGGCAAACCGATATGATGGCGTTTTTGTGGTAACGGGAGGCGTTTTAGATGGAAATATGAAAACAATAGGTTCGGAAGAAGTTGCTGTTCCCAATCAGTTCTATAAGGTAATTCTGGATTATAATTCAGGTAACCCAAAAGTTTTGGCTTTTTTGTTACCTCATAAAAATTCGAATAGACCACTTTATGAGTTTGTAGTATCTGTAGATGAGGTTGAAGAAATAACTAGGATAGATTTTTTTCCAGAGTTAGAGGATGACTTGGAAATTGCTTTAGAGTCATCAAGTAGTTATAAAAATTGGCGATTTTAGTTATACTCTTTTAAGCATGTCTTTCCAACGCAATTTACGTATAAATTGCCCTTGTTCTTTGGTTACAAGTCTTTCAGTATTATTTTTTTTGGCTTTAAAATAACCAGAGATATAATCATTAAACAGAGTTAAGTTTCCTTTTTTGTAAGCAAGTTTTAAAGCTGAAATTAATGTAATTGTAAAGCCATAGCGCATTTTGTACATAGCTTCACCTTGAAGGTATTTAGCTGTTTTGTTATAACTTTTACCGGTTGGCTTTAAATGTTTTACATATAGAGATTCATCAGTTGTTATGTTCCATCCATAATACTTAGCCAGAAGTTCATCAACTGTGTCCCATCCCATGGAGGGCTTTAGTTTTCCAATTTCTAAAAAACAAGATTTCCTGTAAGCTTTCAACGCACCACGGATGTGGTCTTTTCTGGTTAAATTTTCGAGAACCCATTCTCCATTGTTTTCAATGTAGCAAAAACCGGAAGCCATTCCCAATTTTGGGTCAGACTTAAAATGAAATGCTAATTGCTCCAAATAATTTTTGGGAAAAATTAAATCGGCGTCAAATTTGCAGATCACATCATAGTTGTCATCCAAAGTTTCAAAACCTTTATAAAAGGCATTAATAATTTTACTTCCTGGTAAATGACTGTCTGAAGACCTGATATTCAACAATGATATCCATTCATGTTTTGTAAAGTATTCAATTATATGTTGTGTGTCATCTGTTGAATTGTCATTAACCACAACAACCTGCTTTGGTAATACGGTTTGGTTTACAAGCGATTCTAAAGTTTTTCCAATAAAGGACGCTTCATTATGGGCTGGTATGACAATGTAGAAATTCAAATTTTAAACACGTTCTGCGTAAACAATATAATATCGAGGGGTAAACCAACGCAAGATAGGCCTTAAGCCTATTTTTTTGTTAGGGTTGGTCCATTTTTCTGTGGCTATAATCTTCCATCCGGTTTTTTCTAGCAGCCAGTCAAATTGCCAATCTTCAAACTCGTGGTAATGTCTATCCCACATATCTGTTTTGCTTCTATAGGCTGTTGAAAACCACAGGCGTAAAGGCACACTGGCAACCAATTTGGTGGCATTAATTGATTGTAAGACAGTGAAAGGCGATAGAAGATGCTCAAAAATTTCAAAGGCAGTAATAACATCTGCATTCGAATTTTCAATAGCAGTAGTGTCCAAATCCAAATCCTCGCCTGAAGTATTTTCAACATGGTATCCCATATCTCCCATAATCTTGGAAAATGGGTTTTCAATACCCAAATCCAATATGTTGGAATTAGGCGAAATATGTTTCTTTAAAAATTGAGCAGTAAGTTTAAAGCGTTTATTTGGAAACGTATGTTCGTACATGCCATTTTTCCACTTTTGTGGAGGAATTAATATTTGTAAACCATTGCATTAATGTGCATTCCTGCACCTACACTGGCAAATATAATAACATCTCCTTTAGAAAGTGATTGATTGGGCATTTTTCCGTGTTTGATTAAATCAAGTAATGTGGGAACTGTTGCTACAGAACTATTTCCATATTTTTGAATACTCATAGGCATAATGCCTTCAGGAATTTCTGTCTCGTATAAGCTGTAAAAACGTTTTAAAATGGCTTCATCCATTTTTTCATTGGCCTGATGGATTAAAATTTTCTTGACTTCAGTAATGTCAATGCCACTTTTGTCCAAGCAGGATTTCATTGCCAATGGAACATTTTTTAGGGCAAACTCATAGATTTTTCTGCCATCCATTTTGATATATCTGGTATCACGACATAGCTTTTGATTGTTGGAATTTCCAAAATATAAGAAATAAGCCTCGTCATAAGTAAAACTCGCTGTTTCATGGGCTAGAATACCATCATTGCTTTCGTCCTTTTCAATAATGGTAGCGCCTGCACCATCACTATAAATCATACTATCCCGATCATGTTTATCTACAACTCTAGAAAGCGCTTCGGTGCCAATCACCAAACAACGTTTAGCAATCCCGGCTTTAATAAATGCTTGCGCCTGAATCACGCCTTCTACCCAACCAGGACAACCGAAAAGGATATCATAAGCTACACATCTCGGGTTCTTGATGCGTAAATTATGCTTGATTCTTGAGGCCAAACAAGGTAAAATATCACTTTGAATAGTACCGTGAACCACATCTCCAAAATTGTGGGCTACAATAATGTAGTCTAAAGTTTCTGGATCAATTTTGGCATCTGAAATGGCTTTCTCTGCAGCAAAAAATCCTAAATCTGAAGCATTTAGATGCTTGTCAGCATAACGTCGTTCGCCAATGCCGGTAATGGCTTTAAATTTTTCAATGATAACGTTATTGTCATGCTTAAATGATGAACCATCGTTATTTAGAAATTCGTGTTGGTGAAAGTCTTCATTTTTTTCAATGCTACTGGGTATGTAACTACCTGTTCCAGTGATTTTTATCCCCATTGTTTTTGCTATTAATTATATTGGATAATACGAAGCTACTCATTATTAAACGAAGTTGTTAAGCTTTTTGTACTTATGGATTCATTTTTATGGAATTCATAAAAAAGCTACTGTTAAATTCAATTATTAACATAAAAAAAGCCTTCAAAATTGAAGGCTTACATTTTTATGATTGTTTGGACTAGGCTTCCATATATTCTTCAATGGGTGCACAGGTGCAAATTAAATTTCTGTCACCATAGGCATCATCAACCCGTCTTACTGAAGGCCAAAACTTGTTGTCTCTTACATAATCTAATGGATAAGCTGCCTGTTCTCTTGTATAAGGGAATGTCCATGAATCAGAAGTTATCATCTCTAAAGTATGTGGTGCATTTTTAAGCACGTTATCTACATCATCTTTTGAGGCCTGATCAATTTCTTTCTTAATAGAAATCATGGCATCACAAAAACGATCCATTTCAGCTTTACTTTCACTTTCGGTAGGTTCAATCATGAGTGTTCCAGCAACTGGGAATGATACTGTAGGAGCATGGAATCCATAATCCATTAGGCGCTTAGCGATATCAGTTACTTCAATGCCATTGGCTTTAAATGGACGGCAATCTACAATCATTTCATGAGCTGCTCTGCCCATTTCCCCAGAATATAAGGTATCAAAGTGTCCTTGCAAACGTGTCTTGATATAGTTGGCATTCAATATTGCAATTTTTGTGGCATCTGTAACGCCTTTTGCACCTAGCATTTTAATATAACCATAGGATATTAAGCATACCAAAGAAGATCCGAATGGAGCTCCAGAAATAGCTGTTATGGCTTTTTCTCCGCCGGTTTTTACTACTGGATTTCCTGGCAAGAAAGGCACTAATTGTTTAGCAACACAAATTGGACCAACTCCAGGGCCACCACCACCATGAGGAATTGCAAATGTTTTGTGCAGGTTTAAGTGGCAAACGTCAGCACCAATATTTCCAGGATTGGTTAAGCCAACTTGAGCGTTCATATTGGCGCCATCCATATACACTTGACCACCATTATCATGAATAATTTTTGTAACTTCCTTAATGGCAGATTCATAAACACCGTGGGTAGATGGGTACGTTACCATCAAGCAGGATAAATTATCCTTATGTAATTCTGCTTTTTCACGCAAATCATCCACATCAATGTTCCCTTTTTCAGTTGATTTAGTGACAACGACTTTCATTCCAGCCATTACTGCACTAGCAGGATTGGTTCCATGTGCAGATGAAGGAATTAAACAAATATTTCTATGATGATCACCACGAGATTCATGATAGGCTTTTATAACCATTAATCCAGCAAACTCGCCTTGAGCACCAGAATTAGGTTGCAATGATGTGGCTGCAAAACCGGTAATTTCAGTTAATTGATCTTCTAACTCCTTTAAAACCGTTAGATAACCTTTAGCTTGCTTTGCAGGAACAAAAGGGTGAACGTTTGCCCATTTAAAAATGCTTAAAGGTAACATTTCAGCTGCAGCATTCAATTTCATGGTACAAGAACCAAGTGAAATCATGGAGTGATTTAACGACAAGTCCTTACGTTCTAATTTTTTAATATAACGCATCAATTCGGTTTCGGAGTGATACGTGTTAAAAACGTCTTCGGTTAAGAAGTCGGTTTTTCTTTGTAAGTTTTCAGAAATAGCATTGGCCTGTGGAATTTCATCTAAAGTAAAAGCTTCTTTATTGGCAATTTCGGAGAATACCAAAATTAAATAGTTCAGATCACGAACCGTTGTAGTTTCATTAATAGAAATCGTCACGGTTTCATCATCAGGATAATAGAAGTTTACTTTTTTCTCTTTAGCTATTTTTTTAACTTTTTTGGCATCTGTTTTAATTTGAAGCGTGTCAAAATATTCTGTGTTCACTTGGTTAAAGCCTAATTTCTTTAAAGACTCTGCTAATAAAACAGCTGTGTTATGAACACTATCAGCGATAAACTGTAAACCTTTAGGGCCATGATAAACTGTATACATTCCAGCCATTACGGCAAGCAAGACCTGCGCTGTACAGATGTTTGAAGTTGCTCGGTCACGTTTTATATGCTGTTCACGGGTTTGTAAAGCCATGCGCAAGGCACGATTGCCATCGGCATCTTTGGTTACGCCTATTATACGACCGGGAATTTCTCTTTTATATGCTTCTCTAGTAGCAAAAAATGCGGCATGTGGACCACCATAACCCATAGGGATTCCAAAACGTTGGGTAGTTCCCACAACCACATCGGCACCAAATTTACCTGGTGCTTCCAGCTTTACCAAACTTAAAATATCTGCTGCAACAGCTACTTTGATGTTGGCGTTATTGGCTTGCTCTATAAATGTTTTGATATCGGTTACTTGTCCTGACTTACCAGGATATTGTAAAATAGCACCAAAGAAATCTGAAGAAAAATCAAAGTCACCTTCTTTGCCAACAACCAATTCGATTCCAATTGGAATAGCTCTTGTTTTTAAGATTGAAAGGGTTTGGGGAAGGATGTCTTCAGACACAAAAAACTTATTGACATCTGCTTTCTTTTGGTCACGATCACGAACAGCAAATAACAAGCTCATGGCTTCAGCAGCAGCTGTGCTTTCATCAAGCAGAGAGGCATTGGCCAGTTCCATACCTGTTAGGTCGGTAATCATGGTTTGAAAATTCAATAGTGCTTCAAGTCTGCCTTGAGCAATTTCAGCTTGATAAGGCGTGTAAGCCGTATACCAACCTGGATTTTCAAGAATGTTTCTTTGAATAACAGCTGGTAAAATGGTTGGGTGATATCCTA
Source organism: Bacteroidia bacterium (assembly GCA_030425285.1). Classification (GTDB taxonomy): domain Bacteria; phylum Bacteroidota; class Bacteroidia; order Flavobacteriales; family Flavobacteriaceae; genus Hanstruepera. Next base: position 72,798 of record JAUIAY010000008.1, on the reverse strand, counting down.
AACCAATATATGTTTTGTATACCTTATTCTTTTTTGAGAGGTTATGGATATGGACCAAATATTCTTGTTCGCTCATAGGCTCTTCTAGGTCAAGGGCTTTTTTGAGCTTGATATCATCTGGAATGGTTTCGTAAATAAGTTGGTCTAATGAGTCAACACCAATGGTTTTTAACATTTGGTTTTGGTCTGCTTCTCTAGGACCAATGTGACGTTGCGCAAAAACAGTTGTATTCATTAAATGCTGTGTTGAATTTAAGGCGCAAAATTACGGAATAATTCACGTTATTATGTTAATGAAAATGAAAGTTTTTAACCAATTAAAAGGGTTATTAACACTTTCTGTATTTTTGTTATATGCGGTTATTAAAAAATGTTTTCGACTTTTATCTGAATAGTAGTATTCACGTAGCCTTATCGGTTTATGCGCTTACGTGGATTACACTTATGGAATATCAAATAGATTATGATGAAAGCATACTTTACTTTAATTTTTTTGCCACCATCACGGGTTATAATTTTGTGAAGTTTTTTGGCCTCGCCAAGTTTCATCATCGCAGCCTTGCTAATTGGCTCAAGGTTATTCAAGTTTTTTCTCTAATATGTTTTCTGGCGCTTTGTTATTATGTTTTTCAACTACAAATAAAAACCCTGCTTTGGATTGGTGCTTTTGGGTTGGTCACGTTTCTTTATGCCATTCCTTTTTTGCCCAAGCATATTATTATGGATAAACAGCAGAATTTAAGGAGTATTTCTGGATTGAAAATTTATGTCATTGCTTTGGTTTGGTCTGGTGTAACTGTTTTTTTACCCTTGCTTAACAATGACTTTGATATAGATGCCAACGTGGTGGTTACTGCTGTACAAAGAGGGTTGCTTGTTATTGTTTTAATGCTGCCATTTGAGATTCGCGACATGAAGTATGATAGTCTTAAATTGGCTACCATTCCACAACAAATAGGCATAAAAAAAACCAAAGTAATGGGTGTTGTACTACTTATGGTTTTTTTCTTTTTGGAATATTTTAAGGATGAGATTAGGAGCTATAATTTATTGGCTCTTTTGATTATAACAGCTATTACACTTTTATTTGTGGTGTTTTCTCGGGAAAATCAAGGAAAATATTACAGTGCCTTTTGGGTAGAAGGGATTCCCATTGTTTGGCTAATACTACTAATTTTGCTCCATTAGTTCTTTTTCAAACTCCTTTTTTAAGGCTTCACGTTCATCATTTTTTAGGCAATCTATTTTAGATTTTTTTACCATTGTAGTCAACTGTTTGTTTTGCTTGACATAAGCACGTGTTATTTTGCACCAAGTATATCGTAAGTTGAGTTTTATTTTCTCCCAAAATGAGGCTTCTTTATATTGTGATTTATCACAAATATGTTTTGCCTCATCACATGAAATAAATAAAAACGATTTTTTTTCTTTCATTATTAAAACCAGTTTTTTTCCATACACTCTGCCATTGCAGTTCTTGCTCTATGGATTATAACCCACAAGTTAGACGGTGTAATGTTCAATTCATTACAAATAGTTTCGGTATCCAACTCCTGAATGGTTTTCATCTTGAAAACGGCTGCCTGTTTGGCTGGCAACTTATCAAGACAGGCGTAAATGGCTTCACCCAATTCATCATTTACCAAAGAATCTTCGGCCGTTTTGTCAAACGGATCAGCCACGCGTTCCTCTAGCCAATTCCCTTCATCATCCTCTGTGGTAAAGTCTATTTTAACTTCAGCTTTCCCTTTTTTAGAATTGATACGTCTATAATGGTCAATGATTTTCCGCTTTAAAATAGAAATAAGCCATGTACGCTCGCTGGCATCACCTTTAAAGTTTTTCATGGACTTAAGGCTAGCCACAAAAGTATCCTGAACCAAATCTTTGGCCATTTCACGGTCATTAACACGCGAGATGGTATAGTTGAAAAGGTAGTCGGAGTACCGATCAATCCATTTTTCAGGTTCAATTGTGTGTTTTGGCATTTTTTCTACTCTAGCAATTTCATCAAAAATAAGCTAAAAAAATCTATTTCTCAATCAAACCAGCACGTTTTAGTAGTGCCTCTGGTTGAGGTTCTTTTCCTCTGAATCGTTTGTAAAGTGTCATAGGATCTTCAGTTCCTCCTTGTGAAAGCACATTGTCCTTAAACTTCTGTGCAACATTTTTACTAAAAATACCTTCTTCCTTAAAAAGCTCAAAAGCATCAGCATCTAATACTTCAGCCCATTTGTAACTGTAATAACCAGATGAATAACCACCTTGGAAAATGTGAGAAAACGAGGTGCTCATACAATTTTCAGCAACATCAGGATAAAGCTTCGTGTTCTCAAATGCTTTTTGTTCGTGTGCTTTTACAGAATTTATTGTTTCTGGAGCTTCATTGGCATGCCAACTCATATCCAGTAACCCAAAACTTAACTGACGTAAAGTTTGCATACCTTCATGAAATGTAGCCGAAGTTTTTATTTTTTCAATTAAATCCATTGGGATCACTTCTCCAGTTTCATAATGTGTTGCAAACAGCTCTAAAGCTTCTTTCTCGTAACACCAGTTTTCTAATACTTGACTTGGTAATTCTACAAAGTCCCAAAACACACTCGTACCAGATATACTTGGGTAGGTAGTGTTGGCTAACATACCATGTAAGGCGTGTCCGAATTCGTGAAAAAGTGTGGTGACTTCATTGAAGGTTAGAAGTGAAGGTTTGGTTTTTGTAGGTTTGGTAAAGTTGCAAACTATAGAAATGTGAGGTCTGCTATTTTCGCCATTTTTCACATACTGTGGTTTGTAAACAGTCATCCACGCGCCATTACGTTTTCCTACTCTTGGGAAAAAGTCAGCATAAAAAATCGAAATATAATTACCGTCACTATCAGTTACTTTGTAAGTAAGCACATTGTCGTGGTATTTATCAATCGTGTTGATTTCTTCAAACTGTAAACCGTATAGTTTTTCTGCAATGGTAAACACACCATTAATAACGTTTTCAAGTTTGAAATATGGTTTTAGCTTTTCGTCATCTAAATCGAATAACTTTTGTTTTAATTTTTCAGAATAATAACCACCATCCCATTTTTGTAATTGCTCAATACCATCTAGTTCTTTGGCAAAATCGCTTAATGTTTTAAATTCACGTTCTGCAGCTGGTTTAGCCTTTTCTAATAAATCGTTTAAAAATGTGCTTACAGTTTCAGGATTTTTTGCCATACGCTCTTCTAAAACAAAATGCGCATGCGTTTTGTATCCTAATAAGTTAGCGCGTTGATGACGTAGTTTGGCAATTTTTAAAACAATGTCCTGATTGTCTAATGCATCATTGTTAAACCCTTTTGCTCCAAAAGCTAAAGCTAGTTTTTTACGCAACTCACGATTTTTAGCATAGGTCATAAACGGAATGTAGCTTGGATACTGTAAGGTAATCATCCAGCCGTCTTTACCTTTTTGTTCAGCAGTTTGTTTGGCTTCTTCTTTGGCGCTTTCTGGTAAACCGTCTAAATCAGCTTCATTAGTAATATGAAGTTCGTATTTGTTGGTTTCGGCCAATACGTTTTCGCCAAATTTTAGTTTTAGTTTACTTAATTCTTTATCAATGTCGCGAAGCTGTTGCTTTTTATCTTCAGGTAAATTAGCTCCATTTCTAGAAAACCCTTTATATTTTTTATTAAGAAGTGTTAACTGTTCGGTTGTTAAATCTAAACTGTCTTTAGCATCGTAAACGGCTTTAACACGTTTAAATAACGTTTCGTTTAAAGTGATATCATTACTGAATTCAGATAATAAAGGTGAAACTTCTTGAGCAATCTTTTGAATTTCGTCGTTGGTTTCAGCAGAATTTAAATTGAAGAATATACTTGATATTCTATCTAACTGCTCACCTGAAAAATCTAAAGCTTCAATAGTATTTTGAAATGTTGGTGCTTCCGGATTATTAGTTATGGTATCAATTTCTGCTTTTGCATCTAAAATCCCTTTTTTAATTGCAGGAAGAAAATCCTCATTCTTTATTTTAGAAAAGGGTGCTGTATGGAATTGAGTATCAAAGGGTTCGTTTAGAATATTCATTTATTACTTTTAGTTGCGAAGAAAATCACTGTGTTATTTTTCTTACTAAACAATTGATTTTCTGTTTATTAACTTAATTTTAAGACCATTTGGTCTTGTGGATTTGAGATTTAATATTACTTTTGTGGCAGATTTTTCATGAGAGTTTAAAACTCTTTAAAAATTTATTGATTAATAGCGTTAAAAACCTCGGCTTATGTCGAGGTTTTTTTGTTATAAATCTTTAGCTGACTCAATAACTTTTGCTTTTAAACCATCTTTATATTCTATTATTTTATCTTGAATGAATTCGTTAAAACTACCAATGATTTGAGCAGCTAAAATACCAGCATTTTTTGCGCCATTGAGAGCTACAGTCGCGACAGGAACACCACCTGGCATTTGTAAAATTGATAAAATAGAATCCCAACCATCAATAGAGTTGCTACTTTTTACAGGAACACCAATAACAGGAAGTGGCGATAGAGAAGCCACCATGCCAGGTAAATGTGCCGCACCACCAGCACCAGCAATAATTACTGATATGCCTCTGTTGTGCGCATTTTTACCATAATCAAATAATTTTTCGGGTGTGCGATGAGCAGAAACAATATCGACTTCAATTTCAATATCAAATCTTCTTAATATGTCAATAGCGTCTTGCATGACTGGCAAATCGCTTTTGCTCCCCATAATGATTCCTACTTTACTCATATCTTTATTTGCTTTTAACTTTTATGGTTTTCTTTACTTGTTCAGCCACACGTCTTGCTTCGTTTATGTCTTCATTTACAATGGTGACATGTCCCATTTTTCTAAACGGACGCGTTTGCTTTTTACCGTAAATATGTGGCGTTACACCTTCAAGATTCATAATCTCGGCAATGTTTTCATATACAACATCTCCTGTATGACCTTCAGAACCTACCAAATTTACCATAATTCCGCCAACTTTACTATCGGTTTGTCCTAAAGGTAAATTAAGAATAGCACGTAAATGTTGTTCAAACTGTGAGGTGTAACTCGCTTCAATGGTTTGATGGCCCGAATTGTGAGGTCTTGGCGCTACTTCGTTAACCAAAATGTCATCGTTTTTAGTCTGAAACATTTCAACAGCTAAAAGTCCAACATGGTTAAATGCTTTTGAAACATTTAAAGCCACTTCACGAGCTTTTTTGGCAACAGCTGCGTCAATTCGTGCAGGACAAATAACATATTCAACTTGGTTGGCTTCAGGATGAAATTCCATTTCAACCACTGGATATGTTTTTATATCACCATCTACATTTCTAGCAACAATAACTGCCAGTTCATTTTTAAACGGAATCATGTCTTCCGCTATACACTCAACATTTGGCAAGCCTTCTAAATCCTCAAGGGCTCTTACGACTTTTACACCATTTCCATCATAACCAAACTGGGCGCTTTTCCATACAAAAGGGAGTTGTAATCCGCCGTTGTGAATAGCTTCTTTAATTTCAGAAGTGTAAGCAAATCGTGTAAAGTCTGCTGTTGGGATGTTATGGTCTTTATAAAATAGTTTTTGTGTTGCTTTATTTTGGATGGTTCTCAAAGTTTTTGAGGAAGGGTATACTTTTACGCCTTCTTTCTCCAAGGCTTCAAGCGCATTGGTATTGACGTTTTCAATTTCAAAGGTTAAAACATCAACCTTTTTTCCAAAATTGTAAACCGCATCAAAATCCATTAAATCACCAAGCTGAAACTCATCACAGGCAATTTTACAAGGAGCTTCGTTACTGGCATCCAAAACTTTGGTGTGAATATCAAATTTTCTGGTATTGTAAAGTATCATTTTACCAAGTTGTCCACCACCTAGAATACCCAGTTTGAATTCTGAAGAGAAAAAATTCATTGTGTTGATTTTGCACAAAAGTACAAATCAAAACCCTCTCAAAAAACTAAAAATAGAACAATCTAAAGGAGAATTCGTAAAACGTTAATCAAATGATTATCTTTGCGTTTCTAAAATTGACAAACCGGTGATTAAGCTTCACGATTTATACTTTAAACCATTTATTTCAGAAGAAGAGATTCAAGTAGCTGTGCAGCGCATGGTTGACGATATCGCTAATGACCTTCAGGACGAAGTACCTGTGTTTATTGGTATCTTGAATGGATCATTTATGTTTGTAAGTGATTTTGTAAAGATGTATCCTAAACTATGTGAAGTAACTTTCATAAAGTTGGCATCTTACGAAGGATTAAAGTCTTCAGATGATATTCAACGACTGATAGGCATAACGCAAGACTTAACAGGAAGGACCGTTGTGATTTTAGAAGATATTATAGATTCAGGGAAAACGTTGGCTGAAGTACACCGTATCTTCAAAAATGAAAAAGTAAAAGAGCTTAAAATAGCTACTTTATTTTATAAACCTGAAGCCTATAAAAAAGATTTTAAACTGCATTATGTTGGTATTGAAATACCAGACAAGTTTATTGTAGGCTACGGATTAGACTACAATGGGTTAGGTCGTGATTTACCAGCTATTTATCAATTAAAAACCACACAACACATGACTAATTTAGTCCTATTTGGACCTCCAGGAGCAGGAAAAGGCACACAAGCTAATTTTTTAAAAGAGAAGTATAATTTGGTACACATTTCTACTGGTGATGTGTTTCGATTTAATATCAAAAACGAAACGGCTTTGGGTATGCTGGCTAAATCCTATATGGATAAAGGTGAATTGGTTCCTGATCAGGTTACAATCGATATGTTGAATGCGGAAGTAGAAAAGAATGCCGATGCCAATGGTTTTATCTTTGATGGTTTTCCAAGAACCAATGCACAGGCTGAAGCACTTGATAAGTTGATGGATAGCAAGGATTCTCAAATCAATGCTATGATAGCTTTAGAAGTTGATGACGAAATTTTGGTCGAAAGACTTTTGGAGCGTGGCAAGAGTAGTGGTCGTGCTGACGATGCTGACGAATCAATCATTAGAAACCGTGTTACGGAATACTACAAAAAAACAGCCATTCTAAAAGATTACTATGCAGCTCAAAATAAATATTTTGGTGTAGATGGTGTTGGAAGTATTGCTGAAATAACCGAACGATTAAGTAGCGTAATAGATTCATTATAATTTTCTTGAGTTTAAAAGAATTTACTTTTAAACTTCAACTTTTAAACTCATACAATGACTGAAGGGAATTTTGTTGATTATGTAAAACTGTATGTGTCCTCTGGAAATGGCGGCAAAGGGTCTGCGCATTTACACCGTGAAAAGTATATTGAAAAGGGTGGTCCAGATGGAGGTGATGGTGGACGTGGTGGTCATGTAATCATTCGTGGAAACCAAAATCTTTGGACACTTTATACCTATAAATTTAAACGCCATTTTAGAGCTGGTCATGGTGAGCATGGTAGTAAACAAAGAAGTACAGGAGCAGATGGTGAGGATGTTTATATGGATGTGCCACTGGGAACTGTTATACGTGATAAAGAGACTAATGACATTATTTTTGAAATCACCGAACATGGTGAAGAGAAAATTATTGTTGAAGGAGGTATGGGAGGACGTGGTAACTGGCATTTTAAAAGTTCTACCAATCAAACGCCACGTTATGCGCAACCAGGTATTCCAGGCCAAGAGCGTGATATTATTTTAGAATTAAAAGTATTGGCCGATGTAGGCTTGGTTGGATTTCCTAATGCAGGAAAGTCTACGCTTCTGTCTGTTATCACATCAGCAAAACCTAAAATTGCTGATTACGAATTCACGACACTAAAGCCAAATTTAGGTATTGTGGAACATCGTAATCACCAAACCTTTGTGATGGCTGATATTCCAGGAATTATAGAAGGAGCAGCTGAAGGACGTGGTTTAGGACATTATTTTTTACGTCATATTGAACGTAATTCGGTGTTGTTGTTTCTAATCCCAGCAGATGCTGACGATATCAAGAAGCAGTATGATATTCTTTTAGATGAATTGAAACGCTATAATCCTGAAATGTTGGATAAGGAACGCCTTATTGCTATTTCAAAAGGCGATATGTTGGACGACGAGTTAAAAGCCGAACTCAAAGAAGAACTGGATAAGAGTTTACCAATAGATTATTTATTTATATCTTCCGTTGCACAAAAAGGCCTTCAGGAGCTTAAGGACAAGCTTTGGGCTATGCTTCAAGACTAAACTAGTTTCGTTATGAGACAGTATATTAAACGTATTGTTGAGTTTAATGATAATAGAGCCAGCAAAATCTTTGCAGTATTTATTCAATGCTTAATTCTGTTGTCCATTGTCACATTTTCAATTGAAACAATTCCAAACTTGACACCTGCAACAAAATCCATTTTATATGGTATTGAGGTGTTTTGTGTGATTGTTTTTACTATTGAGTATTTTTTACGAATTTATGTTGCAGATAGCAAGCCTCGATTTATATTCAGTTTTTTTGGTATCATCGATTTTCTGGCAATTCTACCATTCTATCTGTCTTTTGGAATCGATTTACGCTCGTTAAGAGCTTTACGTTTTTTAAGGTTGTTCAGGATTTTAAAGCTTGTAAGATATAACAGAGCGATGATTCACTTTACGACCGCTATTAAGTCGGCAAAAGAAGAGATTTTATTGTTTTTGTTCATCACATTAATTCTTATTTACTTTTCGTCGGTTGGTATATATTATTTTGAAAACGAAGCCCAACCCGAGCATTTTTCTTCCATATTTGATAGTCTATGGTGGGCTATTGTAACGCTTACAACTGTAGGTTATGGTGATGTGTATCCTATTACTGTTGGAGGAAAAGTGTTTACATTTTTTATTCTACTCATCGGATTGGGAATTGTTGCCATTCCAACAGGTATTATTTCTTCGGCTTTAACCAAATCGGTTGACAAAAAAGACGCATAATTTCATTACCTTTAAAAGAAAAATGAAAAAGTTATTTGTCCTATTCGCTCTTCTCTTCATGTTTTCTTGTGGTGTTACTGTGAACTACGATTACCAAAAAGAAACCAATTTCAATCAATACAAAACCTATCACTATTTTGATGATATGCAAACAGGTTTAACCGAACTGGATTCCAAGCGATTTTTTGGTTCTTTGGACAAGGCATTGCAAGCCAAAGGTTATACACTTTCTGAAACGCCTGATTTTATTATTGATATAAAAGCAACTACATACCAATCTTCGCAAAGTTCTTCTGTAGGAGTAGGTGTGGGTTCAGGTGGAGGCGGTGTTTCTGTGGGTATTCCGGTTGGTCAAGGAAATATGTCTAGACAAATCATTTTTGATTTTGTGGATGGTAAAACCCAACAATTAATTTGGCAGGCCGTTAGTTCAGAGCCCAATTTACCAGAAAATACACCGGAAGCACGTGAAGCCCAATTTCAATTGGTTATTGATAAAGCGCTCGAAGGATTTCCTCCAAAAAAGTAATGCTATAACATTCAAAACCAGCGTTAAGGCGTTGTTAATTTGTTTTAGCTTACAACTGCATTTTATTACTTTACAAGAAACTATAAACAAAAAAAATGAAAACACTAGCCAAAATATTGGTCATATTCGTTATGACTGTGTCCGTAAAAGCCCAAAACACGATAGGTCCTATGGATGATTACTCATCACAGGTTGGGACTTTGGTATCTATGCTTAACGATATGAAAAACCGTGTTGAACGAACAGTAAAAGATTTATCAGTAGAAGAATTAGATTATTTAATGGATGATAAGTCCAATAGAATAGGTTCTTTGATTATGCATTTGGCTGCTACCGAAGCCTTTTATCAAGTCTATACTTTTGAAGGACGGGAATTCAATAAAGAAGAAGAGGAACAATGGGGAACGGCTTTGAGTCTAGGTGAAGCAGCTCGTGAAAAATATCAAGGACATGATGTGCAGTATTATTTGGATGCCTACACCCAAGTTAGAAATAGAACCATGGAACTTATGAAAGAAAAGGATGATGCTTGGTTAGCAAAGCTAAATGCGAGTGGCAATATGAATAACCATTGGGGCTGGTACCATGTTATGGAACATCAATCTAGTCATTTGGGACAGATATTATTACTTAAAAAACGATTACCAAATAATTAAAAAAAGCGGCTTTAAGCCGCTTTTTTTTAATCTACATTTATTCTGACACCTTCACTATGGCTACTAAATTCTGGAGCGTACATACTTTGAATGGTTGTAATGCCATTGCTCATGTTACCAGCATTATTAACGCGTAAGTCATATTCAAATACGTAAACGCCTTTTGGTAAATAGTCAAAAAAGAAATTGGTACTAGCATCTTTAGTGCTCTCATAATAGCCCAATCCATCTTGCCATTTGTATTTTGATAATACGTTTACGGGTTCTAAACCTGAAGCACGCATATCCTTCATGTGAATAAATTCCATATCCCGATCACTTCGTAACTCAATACGAACGCGAACTAAATCACCTACTTTTAAATTGGTGTCGTCAGTGATTTCTGTTATTTCTTCACCTGTATCGGTATTGATTTTTTTGAACAGTTTTTTCTTAAGCTTCAATGGTGTTTCAGCTGAAGTAATCTTATCCAAATCTTCAAAGTACTGCCAGTACAATCCGCCCCAAGCAATACCATCACCTTCTTTGGTTAAGGTTATCTCTGCCATTTCAGGCTTTATTTCTTGGCTGTTCCAAGCTGTTTTATAATAGCCTGTTCCAGCTTCTACTTTGACGTTTTCTAATTTTGATGGTTCTATTTTTTTACCACCAACCAGTACATCTACAGCTTCGGTAACACTTAACCAATCGCTACCTTGAAGCAACAAGGCATAAACGGCTTCGGTAGTGGCTTTGGTAGTTTCCCATTTATTGGTTTGCTTGTTTTTTAATAACCAGATTTTAAGATTGTCAATATCATTGAGATTCTTCGCTTCGCTCTGAATGACAGAACCCGCTTCAGAAAAGGCTTCAATCAGTAAGGCTTGAGTTTCTATTGGTGCTTGATACCAATACCAAGAAGCGGTATTCTCTTTCCAGTACATACCCAATTCCTCATTGGTAATGCTATTTTCTTTTAAAGACTTTAATATTTTTCCAGCTGTGGCATTATCTTCCATTCTGTGTGTAATCAATGCCATAAGACCTTTGGAATATAATGCACGACTCAACCAATACTTCTGAATCTGTGACAAGTAGTAAGCCGAAATCTCTTGGACCTTTTTAGACTGTTTCACCTCTGGGAAGAAGCTACGCATGTATAAATAATGAAGTTGCGTATGGCTTAAATGGTCTTTGCTTAAATCAACGTCTTTGTTGTATTTAGTAAGGTCTTTATATTCTTCAATAAATTCTGAATCAAGATAATTTATGGCTTTGGTTATCATAGATTCTTCAATGTCATTTTGAACGACATTTAAGTGTTTTAAGTGACCAAAACCAGTGATGATGTGTTGAGTAATAAAACGGTTTTTACGTCCGCCATGGAACCAAGGCCAAGCGCCATTGTTCATTTGGTTTTGTTCCAGTTTTCTTAAGGCATTTTGTAATTCATTGTTCATTTTATTGAGATCAAACAACAAGGCAATACGCTTTTTTTGTTCGGTTTCACTTTGGGCATCACGTAACCAAGGCGTTTCTTGAATGAGGATGCTTTTTAATTCTTCATTCTTTTCTAAATTGGATAATAGCGCATCGGTATTTCGCCATTGGTTGAAGACCTCTTGAATACGCGGATTGCTATTGGCTATATGACTCGCTAAAGCATTGGCATAATAACGACTAAAAGTTTGCTCATTACACTCATAAGGATACTCCATAAGGTAAGGCAACGCCTGAACAGCATACCAAGCAGGATTGGAAGTCATTTCCAACGTTAGTTTATGGTGCTTGAGCGTTGTTGAGGTATTTGTTTTTAGTTTGTCTAATGTAAAGGTTCTGGTTTCGTTACTTTTTATCCACATGGGTAAGGTTTCAGTCACTAACATGCGATTGGATAAAACAGGTACGGCGTTCTGTTCACCATCACTAAAATCACCAGCTTTAGCAACCACTTTATATTGTATAGCATCAAACGAATCTGGAATGGATAAACTCCATGATACGTGGGTATTGCCATCTTTTTCAACTGAAAAGTTCTCGATTACGTTTGAACTGATAAGTTCATTGGTAATTTCTTTTCCTGAAACAGCATTAAACAATTGCAGCTTTGCTTGACCAGAAAGATCACTATCTGATAGGTTTGCAATTTTGGTACTGATGACAATTTTGTCACCATGACGTAAAAATCGAGGTGCATTTGGAATGACCATCAATTCCTTTTGGGTAACGGTTTCCAAACTGGTTACCGCACTTTCCAACGTTTTGGTATGTGCCAATAATTGCAATTTCCATTGAGTTAAGGCTTCTGGTGTAGTAAAACTAAAACTCACGTTGCCTTCTGCATCGGTTTGTAATTGGGGAAAGAAAAATGCAGTTTCTTTTAGGTTCTTACGGATGACAATGTCATCAAAATTTGATAATTGTTCTTCTATCGGATCAATTTCAGCAACTATATTCATACCAGACAGAATGGTTTGACTCTTGTAAACTAAAGCTTTGTTTGTTGAAGAATCAGTTACAATAACGGATTCTAGTTCTGCATCATTTTCCAAAAGTGACATTGCTTCTTCTTTTACTTCTAAACTGCTTAAATCCATATTACCTCTCAAATAAATGGTTTTGCCATTTCCAAAATAGAACCCAAACCAATTCAGCTGGTCATAAGCTTGGTGAGGATAGCTGATATAGGCTCGATTTAAATTTTGAATTCTAAAGTTTTTGGTGCCAAAACTATAACCTGCGTTTCTATGGTTATAACTATTGTAAGATGCTCTGTAGATAGGGTTAAAATTCCAATCATGCGTTTTAAATTGGTCTAAGGAGGTATCATACATACTCGCCAATAGTTCGGCGGAAACTTTTTCACCTTTAGGGCCTTTTATTTTAAAACTCCAAGTTTCATCTTGTCCAGGTTGTAATTTATCTCTGAATGTGGTGGTTTCAATCTCTAAATCGGTTTTTGGATAAGGCACATTAATGTATTCCATACCTGATTGAAAACCATTAGCAAAGGCAAAACTGTAATGCACAGCAAAACCGCCTAAATCGTCTATGGTAACTGGAATTTCAATGGTCTTTTTGCTGTTGTTAAGCTCAAACACATAAGTGTTTATGGTCTTATGGTCTTTTTCTACATCCAATGTTACGGTTACATTTTGTGCCGCAGAACCTACAGTAAGCAATACCGTTTCATTAGCCTGATAACTTGGTTTATTGGTGGTAATGCTAAATAGTTGCTTATCAGCAAGGGTTTTATCTTGGTCACTATAGAGTGTGGTTTTGGCTTCAGCTTTTACATTTTGACCAAAGGCATCCCGACTTTCCAAAACAATTACATATTGACCGGATTGCCATTTTTTGATGTTGCCTAACGCTATGTTTTTGGATGTTTCCGTATCAAAGCGCTTTTCAAAAACCAGTTCGCCTTTTTCCCAATTATTTGGGTTGTGTTCGTCTTGATAGGCATCGTGAGGAAATTTAGACTTAAACTCCGCTTCAGGAAGCATCTGGTAGTCTGGTGCTTGCCAAGGTCTTGCTCGCAACACATAGTTTGGTGCTTCCAACTTATACATTTTAATAGTTCCTTTGGCAGGGACTAACTCACCGTTGAGGTTTTGGGTCGTGATATTCAATTTGTGTTCCTTGTTGGTTTTATCCAAAAGATTATCAACCAAAATGGATGCCGTCATTGCATGATAGCCTACATTGACTAGTGTGGTGGCACTTCGGGTTTCGCCGTTAATATCCGTTACGTCAGCTGTAACTTCATAATTAAAAATAGGTTGCGAGTCTTTGTCAACACTCAAATCAGGAATGGCTTTAAAAGTGATTTCAAATTCGCCTTTTTCATTGGTGGTGGTTTCGCCATGAGTGATTTCTTGTGGCTCACTGCTAAAAGCCGGACGATACCAATAATACCATTTAGGATATCGCACTTTTCGGTGGACGCGATACACTACCTTGGCATCAGTTATGTTGCTGCCAGCATAGGCAAGCGCATTTCCGTTTACCGTTATGGAGTCATTGATTTTGAAGGTTTCGGTAATGGGTTTGAAAGTCGTTTCAAACTTGGGACGTTTGTATTCTTCAACGGAAATATAGGTATTGGCATTAGAAAGTGTGTGAGTTTTGCCCAATAGTTGTATTCTAAATTGCCCTGTTAATCCACTACTTGGCAATATGAACTCACCCGAAACCGAACCAAAAGCATTGGTTTGTAATTCCAATCGATGCACCTCCTGTCCGTTCACATCGTATAAAATTACATAGGTGTCTTCATTAGGCAATACTTCCGATTTATCATCTTCGGTTCTTATGGCAATACCCTTAAAATAGACCGTTTGACCTGGTCTGTATATACTTCTATCTGTAAACAGAAACCCTTTGTAACTTACTGGATCGGGTTTTGGTGTTTGTGAACTGTTTATGTAGTAATCACCAAAATAAGCTTTATCATTAGGTGTTTGGGCTTCAATTTTTACTTGCGTCCATCGCTCACCTGATTTTTCGATGTCTATGGTTCCTTTAGCATTGGAGGTCAGGTTCTTTTGTTTGGTGCCGCCATTATAGTTTTTACGATAGGTAATTTTAACGTCAACATCCTCAATCGGCTTACCATTATTTCGGTCAATAAACTGATAGCTTTGCTTGTGGTTTTCAGTTTTATCAACCAAAGCAATATTGGTCACCTGAATGGTTTGCGCCGCAAAAATATCGCTATTAGGAACTTTGGCAACCATCAAGTAACGACCGTTCGCCAATTGCGGAATAAGTACTTCAGTACTGTGTTGCTGATAGTCTTTAACATCGCGCAAATTGGATTCCCATGATTGTGTTAAATTCAAAGTTCTAAAAAACTGAATTTGATCTTCTGCTCGGTATGTTTTATTAAAGATTTCAAACTGCTTTTCGGTTAGCTTATAGGTGCTGAAGTCCAAAGCATTAATATTTTTATAACGTACCAACAAACGAGATTCTTGTTGAATAGGTATATAGCTTTCTATTTGTAGTTGCAAGCTAGGTTGTAGAATCTGTTGTTTGAGTGCCTCGCATTTTTCAGCAGCAACACTCTTTGGAAACGTAAAAATGACCGATTGGCAAATGTCATAGGCTTCCTTAATTTTCCATTGATGGGTTTCGTCGGTTTTAGGTTGATATTGACTGCCTTGTTGAAACCATAGTTGCGCTATTTCAAAACTGTACAAACCTGATACAGGTTGTGAACCGTAAAAATTACGTGATGCTTTAAGCGTTTGTAATAACACGTCTTCCTTATTGCTGAATGTGGCATGTTGCGATACAAACTGAAGTCGATTGATGTCCACATCAACCAAGGCTTCAGGGGAAGAACTCTTTAAATGAAATTGAATGAGGTCTTGATAGATTTTTAAAGCTTGTAACTGCAGCGAGGTTGAATCTTTTGACGATAGTTTTAAACGTGAAAAAGCTGTCGCATCACTCAAATAATCCGGATTGTCAATTTCAAATTTATAAGCTGGTTTGGTGATGCTGTTTTCATCGGTTTTAAAAAACTCAAGTGCATTGTGAGCCAGTAAATCAAATAAGCTAGGGCGAAATTGCTTTGAATTCTTTTGCTCGTTTATGATGACAGTATAATCTTCAAGCTTGGTTTGTTGTAAGATGAGTCCGTTTTGCAACGAATTTTGATAGTGTAATTGAATTTCATCAAAAAGCGTTTCTAAATCCCAGGTTCTAAAATCGGTTTCATCAACTTTTTCAGAAGTATTGGTTCGATTATAGAATTTCCATCTATTCTGTTGAAAATACTGCCAATACATAGTGGCTAGCATATTCTCTAGAACGTTTCGCGTTGGTGCCTGACTAGTTGCTATTTCAGCTTTAAAGTCGTTTATGATGGTCAACTGCGCATCTTCCTCCAGAATGAGGGCATACTTACTTTTAAATAATAATGATTTGATGTATTGAGGTTCGTTCTGCTCGGTCTTGGCTTGTTGCGAAATTTGTTCAACCAGTTCCAAAGCCGATTTAGGTAAACCTTCAGAATCCAGTTTGTCCACCTGTTTCCAAAGATTATCATAAGATGGGTCTTGTGCTTGAGAAAAATGTATAGAACAAACGATCATTAAAATTGTTGTAAGCTGTTTCATAGTCATTGTTTTGTACAAGGGTACATTCAAAAGTTGTTCCAAAAAAACACGAATACGTTATTTTGGGTTTTGGTTGAGTGAAGGTAGCTATTTTTTGAGTGAGATAGAAAGGTTATCTTTGTAAAACCGACATTTTAAATGTTATGAAAAAGCTTTGTTTCCTATTACTAATTCCCTTCACCCTATATTCACAGAATGTGGTTCAGGAAACAGAATTCTTGCTTGATAAGAAAAAGTATGAGCAAGCCGAAGTCATTATGGAAGACCATTTGTTGGAAAACCCTAGCGACCCGAAAAGTATTGAGTTGTTGGGTGATGCCTATGCCTATCAATCAAAATGGGATGAAGCCATTAAACAGTACGAAAAGCTGGTGAGATTAAGTCCCGATAATGCGGAATTCCACTATAAATATGGTGGCGCTATGGGTATGAAGGCTCTAGAAGTCAATAAAGTGAGCGCCTTATTTATGATTGATGATGTTGAAGACGCTTTTTTAAAGGCCATCACTTTAGATAAAAACCACATTAATGCACGTTGGGCATTGGTGGAGTATTATGTGCAATTACCTGGAATAATTGGTGGTAGTGTGAGTAAATCGTTGCAATACGCCAATGAGTTGGAAGCTATTTCAAAGGTAGATGGCTATCTGGCTAAAGGCTATATTTATGAATATGATGACGAACCCGAGTTAGCCGAAAAGTACTACAAAATGGCCATTGAAACGGGTGGTTCTTTAACCTGTTATGAAAAACTAACATCATTTTACGAAAAACAGCAGCGGCCAGAACACGCCATTCAAAATATAGAGGCATCCCAAAAAAAGCACCACCGAAATGCATTACACTACCAAATAGGTAAGGTTGCTGCCGAATATAATGTGCAATTGGATAAAGGTGAAGCTTGTTTACAAATTTACCTAAAGAATCATTCTGCGGAAGATGGTGTTCCCAAGGCTTGGGCGCATTACCGATTGGCGCAGATTTACAAGCATCAAAACAACAAGGACTTAGCGCTCAATCATATTGACCAAGCCATTTCTGAACTACCAAAAATTAAAGTCTTCAAAGAGGAGAAAAGCCTCATTTTAAAACTGTAGTTAATAGAAAAACTTCGGGCTAGCCACTTCACACTTCCAATCGCAATCCTTATATTTGAATTCTACAAAATCATTCTATGAACGTACATTTTATAGCTATAGGTGGTGCCGCTATGCACAATTTGGCCATTGCATTGCATAATAAAGGATATCACGTAACAGGAAGTGACGATACTATTTTTGATCCTTCTAAATCTCGTTTGGAAGCTAAAGGTTTATTACCAGAGCAGTTTGGATGGTTTCCTGAAAAAATCAACAATCGTTTAGATGCCATTGTTTTAGGAATGCATGCCAAAGCTGATAATCCGGAGTTGTTGAAGGCACAGGAACTAGGTCTTAAAATTTATAGCTATCCCGAGTTTTTGTACGAACAATCCAAAGACAAAACGCGAGTCGTTATTGGAGGTAGTCATGGAAAGACCACTATTACCTCTATGATTTTACATGTGATGCATTATCACGATCGCGATGTGGATTATATGGTTGGTGCGCAATTGGAAGGCTTTGATGTGATGGTAAAACTCACCGAAGACAATGATTTTATGGTTTTGGAAGGTGATGAGTATTTGAGTTCACCTATTGATAGACGTCCAAAATTTCATCTGTATAAACCCAATATTGCTTTGTTAAGTGGTATTGCCTGGGATCATATTAATGTATTTCCAACCTATGAGAATTATGTGGAACAGTTTAGCATTTTTGTAGATAGTATTGTACGTGGAGGCAGTATTACTTACAATGCTGAAGATCCCGAAGTGGCTAGAGTGGTAGAAGCTTCAGAAAACACCATTCGTAAATTACCGTATCATACACCCGAATACACGGTTGAAGATGGCGAAACCTTATTGGAAACTCCTGAAGGGCCTTTGCCTATTGAAGTATTTGGTAAGCACAATTTAAATAATCTGGCAGGTGCCAAATGGATATGTCAACACATGGGCATAGACGAAGACGATTTTTATGAAGCCATTGCAACCTTTAAAGGCGCTAGTAAACGTCTGGAAAAAATAGCCGAAAGTAAAACCAGTGTGGCATACAAGGACTTTGCCCATTCGCCCAGTAAAGTGGCTGCAACCACCAAAGCGTTGAAAGAACAGTTTCCCAATAGAACTTTAGTGGCCTGCTTGGAATTACACACCTACAGTAGTTTGAATGCCGAATTTTTAAAGGAATATAAAGGTGCTTTGGATGCTGCCGATGTAGCAGTCGTGTTTTATTCACCTCACGCAGTCGAAATTAAAAAACTGGAAGAAGTGACCCACCAACAAATAGCTGATGCTTTTGAACGCGACGACCTTGTTATTTACACCAACCCAGACGATTTTAAAAACTATTTGTTTTCCCAAGACTTTAACAATAAAGCCTTGTTGTTAATGAGTTCTGGAAATTATGGTGGATTGGATTTTGATACTGTCAAAGGGTTGATTGGGTAATCTTGTCATCCTGAACTTTACCTCAAATAGGCACTATTCAATGTCTTTATAATAAACTGGTTTTTAATACGTTTAAAGAGTGTAACCAACAAACAGCTAAAGAAGGGTATACTATTACGTTTTTAACTTTAACCAAACCTTTATCATTATGAAACGTATCTTCTTTTTTGTAAGCTTTATGGCATTAGTTGTTTCCTGTACTTCTAACGACGATTCTTCAAGACAACCACAGCAACCGGAAAGTAATTTTTATGCTTTAACAGTTGGGAACAAGTGGGTTTATAAAAACTACAAGTATAATAATACGACCGAAACGTATGAATATTGCGGTGTGATAGATTCTGTGAGTATCATTGGAACAGAACAGATTAATGGCAATAAATATTTTAAGTTTAGAAGATTGACAACGGGAAACGAGGAAAACATTGCATTTTGTAACCCTAATGGAGAGCATTTTGAACTTTTAAGGGATTCCTTGGGTTATTTAATTCGGGATAATGGTTCCATTAAGTATATGAACAATGATTATGAAGCTTTATTGGTGCGTAGAGAAGGGTTTGGGAACTTTTATTACCAATTGACACAAGGAACCCATGAAGTCGTTACAGAGGCAGGTACTTTTGAAAGTTTGGATATGGAGCATTATCTTATTGATCCAGATGGTAACCGATCTCCTGGTCAAAACGACTATTATTATTCTGATGGTATTGGTAATGTTTTTGATACCAGTTCCTATTTAAACAGCCCGATTCCTGCTATAGAAAGACGCTTGGATTCTTACGTTGTGCAATAAGTAAAAGCATTTTGTTTAGAATAGTTTTGCCATCCCGAACTTGATTCAGGGTCTTAAAATGAACTTGCCATTTAGCCTGCCTTCTGGGGGCAAGTGTTGAATGACGGAAAGGTTGGGTTTTATAATGGGAAAGGTTGATTAAAAACTAGTTTCGTTATCGGTCTTGTGTATGATTTCGTTGCGTGTTTCGGTTACTAATTTAGTAAAAAAACAAAGGCAATAATTCTGCGCGAGGATTTTCCGCAAGGAAAATCAGAAGCAATGAATTATACACCTTGTTGTAAAACGTTTTTTATTCATCAAATAATCCACGAGCGGTTAGTACTCCTTTTTTCTTTTCGTTAAACAGCTTTTCGATGCTTTCTCCATCAAGTCCTTTCCAAGTTCCGTTTTTTGTTTTTTGTACTGGGTCATATTGATATTTTTGATGATAATAATGACCTTTTTCCTTATTAAAGGAAATGTACAAAATCACGTTTTCGTAATTTTCAAACCCTGGACGTCCATAATGGTCATAAGCAACAAATTCAATCGTGTCTGTTTTCAAGTCGTTAAACAAATTTTTAACAACTCTATATTTGTTTTTGAATCCGTAATCCATAACATAGCTTACTCTCCGAATTGTATCTCCAGTTATTGAGTCAATTTCTATTCGAGTATTATTTTCATTTGGGTCAAATTCAATTACAGATATTTTTTCTCCGACAAAAGCATAAAGATTTACAGAATCGTCTTCCAATTTAAATTTCGATTTCTGTCCGACTTTAGTTGAATTACAACTAATCAGTAGAATTAAAATTCCCAGAATTGGAAAGATGCGATTCATTTGGTCAAAATGTTTTACAACGTTTAGGATATGAAGTCGTTTAAATGCTTTATATCCACCGATAACGAAGTTCGGCTATTTTTTTGATAAAGTCAAATCAAAACACCCTATCCAAAAACGCCTTAATGCTTTCTTGGTTTTTTTGAATCAGTTCGGTTTTGGCGTTTTGGGTATCGGCCGTTTTCTTGTCCTGTGAGAGTTTAAATTTACCTTCCCAATCTGTAATGGTAATTTCAAACATCTTAATATAGTCCAAATTGGCTTCCATCCTTGGATTATCAGGTTCTAATACATACTTATGGTCTGGCGCTTCCAAAAACTCCGTCATCGTTATTAATGACTGCTTAAGAGCTTCTTTACTTTCAATGGCTTTTACGGTGCCTTTTAAATGCACTTTAATGTAGTTCCAGGTTGGTAACTGGGTTGTGGTGTAAACACTGGGCGAAATATAGCATTGTGGTCCCGAGAAGATAAGGCTCACGTTGTTATTGTTCTTTAACAAAGGTGTTTGCGGGTTGTAAATATCAATATGCCCAATGAGTTTGCCCGCATCATTCAATATTAAAGGCAAGTGTGTTATGAGCGGTTCTTGATCCTTTACTGAAATAACAGTAGCCAACGGATAGGTTTTAATCACATCAATCAGGTGTTCCCTGTGGTTGTCTTGGTGGTGTGGAGGTGGATAGGTCATTAGACACCAAATTGGGTTAAATGATGATCCAGGTGCTTGTATTGCATTTGTCCCCAATGCTCGCGAGAAAAATACCCAAACATGGGATGCGGTGGCCATTCGGCTTGATCTTTTTTGGCATGAAAGTCCTGAATATCGTTAAGGAGTTTGGCTTTTTCGGTATCAAATTCAAAATCATCGGAGACTACAAACTCTTTGGAAGTTGGTAAGCTTTTTTGCCAAGGCTTGTCATTATATAACGATGATTTAAATAATGAAAATATAGAGCGTTTAATAAAATTTGGCTTTTTCAATTGTAACTTTCCCATGGCAACTTCCAATGGAAACTGGCAGTGTTTCAGCATTTGGGAAATGTTCATTTCGCCCCATTTGGGAGTTTGTTCACGGGATAGTTGGGCTATTCTGGAATTGATTTCAGAAAGGGCTTCTTCAGAAAATAAAGATTTCATACTAATTGATTAAGGTTGTTCATTAAAAATTGCTTCTGAAAGTTACAATATTTATATTTACTAAATGGCTGAAAAACCAACATCATTTTCAATAAAAAACTGGTCGCAGGACGACCAGCCACGTGAGAAACTTCGCGATAAGGGCCAAGCCACTTTAAGCGATGCTGAATTGGTGGCTATTTTAATTGGTTCCGGTAGCCGAAATGAAAGTGCTGTTGAATTGTGTAAACGCATTTTGGGTAGTGTAAACAACAACCTGAATGAGTTGGGCAAGTTGTCATTAAAGCAGCTTATGGCGTTTAAGGGCATTGGTGAGGCCAAAGCGATAACTATTGCAGCGGCTATGGAATTGGGTAGAAGACGCAGAGGTGAGGAAGCGCTTGAGAAAATGAAAATTACTTCGAGTATTTCGGTGTTTGAATTGATGCAGCCTGTAATTGGTGAGTTGCCGCATGAGGAATTCTGGATTATTTATTTGAACAATTCTAATAAAGTCATTCAAAAGCAGCAATTGAGCAAAGGTGGTATTACCGGAACGTTGGTTGATGTGCGATTGGTTTTAAAAATGGCTTTGGAATTAGGCGCAACAGGTATTATTTTGGCGCATAACCACCCTTCAGGGACGTTAAAGCCTAGCGAAGCCGATAAACAGATTACTCAAAAACTAAAACTGGCTGGCGAAAGCTTGGATATCAAAACACTGGATCATGTTATTATAACCGAAGAGGCTTATTTTAGCTTTGCTGACGAAAACCTACTTTAAATGATTCTGGTCTATACACATAAGATTTCACCACGACTCAAGTATGCCTTTAAGCATATTTTCACACGGATTTTGGAAATTCCGGTATCGTTTACAACGGTCATTGAAGATTTTATAGCCCATGACAGCTTGAAAATGTCATACACCAAGCAACCTTTGGGCAATGAGATTTTTGTTAGAAACCATGAAATCATCTATGAACAAGGGCTTTCGGATGTGGATATTCAGGTTCATGAATGGGAAGGCGCCAAGTGCTTTTTTTTAACCAACGATAAAGGATTGGTTCCTTATGATGTGTTTTCGGCAACCTTTTATCTGTTAAGCCGTTATGAAGAATATCTTCCGCACGTTAAGGATGAGTATGGTCGTTACACTGCTGAAGAAAGTATCGCTTTTAAAAATAATTTTTTGCATGTTCCCATTGTAGACATTTGGGCCTATAAGTTTAAAAGTATCCTTGAAGAACGGTTCCCGGATTTTGTTTTTACAAAACGACAGTATTCAGTTAAGCCTATAATTGATGTGCCTTCACCTTACAGTTTTAAATTGAAGGGCTTTATGCGAAACTTCGGCGGAACCCTAAAGGATCTTTCAGGTTTTAAGTTTAGGAGATTATACAATCGGTATATGGTACTGTTAGGTTTAAGACACGATCCAGACGATACGTTTAAGTATATTTTAAATAGGCAAAAACAGTCGCCCTATAAGTTTTTGTTTTTCTTTTTAATTGGTGATTATTCAACGTATGACAAGGGAATAAATGCGCAAAAAAAACAATATATATCACTTATAAAACATATAGCAGATTATAGTCGGGTTGGATTAAAAGCTTCGTTTTTTGCCTTGGATGATATACAGGTGCTTAAAAAAGAAAAGAATAGGATGGAAGCTATTTTGAATACCACTTTGATGGCCTCAAGGCAATCCTTTTCAAAATTGAATTTACCTAATTCCTATAGAAATTTAGTCGATTTGGAAATCTCTGAAGATTACACCATGGGTTACGTAAACCATGTAGGTTTTAGAGCAGGGACCTGTACGCCTTTTTTCTTTTATGACTTGGATTTTGAAATACAAACGCCTTTAAAGATTACATCGTACCATGTTCTGGATTATACTTTGTTGAAACATCAGTCCTTACTCGATAAAAAAGAGACTTTAGTGCGAGTTATCAAGGAAGTTAAAGCTGTAGATGGTGAGTTTGTTCCGGTTTTCCATAATTATACCTTTAGCGAAATAGAACGCTGGAAAGGTTATAAAGAATTGTTTAATGTTGTTTTGGAATCAGCCGATGGAAAGTAACCAAATTACCGATGTTTTTTTTGATTTGGATCATACCCTTTGGGATTTTGACAGGAATTCAGCAATGACCTTTGAGAAAATCTTTCAAATTCATAGTATAAATGTCAATCTTCATGAGTTTTTGGAGGTCTATGAACCCATTAATCTAGAATATTGGAAGCTCTTCAGAGAGGATAGAATTGATAAAGCCTCTTTGCGTTATGGACGTTTGAAAAACAGTTTTGATAAAATTGCCGTCTCTGTTTCAGATGAGGTTATTAATTTGTTGTCTGAAGATTATATAACCTATTTGCCTGATAATAATTACTTATTGGAAGGCACATTTGAGATTTTAAATTATTTAAGGCCCAAATACCACCTGCATATTATTACCAATGGATTTCATGAGGTTCAGCACGGGAAACTGAAGAATTCCAATATAGCACCATTTTTTAAAACGGTCACCACATCTGAAATGGTAGGTGTCAAAAAACCCAACCCTAAAATATTTTATCATGCATTAGGACTGGCTGGTGTTGAAGCAAAGAATAGTGTAATGATTGGAGACAATATTGAAGCCGATGTATTAGGTTCTATGAATATGGGTTTGGATGCTATTTGTTTTAATGTTCATGGCACAAAGCTTGATAACCATATAAAACAAGTCAGAAACTTATTGGAATTAAAATCATATTTATAATCCTTAATGTATATTTATAAAAATTTAAGAATGAGTAGAAAATATTATAAAATCGTAGTTTTTGTTATGGCTGTTTTTTGCTTTAACAATTCCTATTCTCAAAATAATGTCAATAATTACAAGTATGTGATTGTACCAACAACCTTTGATTTTTTAAACGAACCAGATGAATATCGTTTAAATTCACTTTCCGAGTTTTTGTTTAATAAGTATGGATTTACTGCTATTATGCAGGGTGATGATATTCCAAATGATTTACAAGAAAACGGATGTTTGGCTTTAAGAGCTGATGTTGTTAAGGATAAAGGTATTTTTTTAACAAAATTGCATGTAGAGTTGAAAAATTGCAGAGATGAAATTGTATTTTCTGGAGCTAATGGTGAAAGTAAAGAAAAGAAATATGTAGTTGCTTATAATGATGCTTTGAGAGAAGCATTTTTATATGTTAAAGAACTAAATTATAAGTACGAGCCTATTAAAACAATAGAAAACGACAAGACTCCTACGATTACAGAAGTAACTGAACCTAAAAAAGCAGCAGATGCTAGTGCTATAAATACAACGGTAATGGCATCAGTTGAAAAAGCTGATGATGCAGATTCAGAGCTTTTATATGCACAACCTATAAACAACGGGTATCAATTGGTAGATAGTACACCTAAAGTCGTCTACACCTTAATTTTTACTGGTAAAAAAGATTTTTACATGGTGAAAGGGAGAGATGCAACCGTTTACAAATTGGAAGACAAGTGGGTGATTGCAGAAACTATTGGAGACGATTTGCAGGTTAAGACCTTGAATATTAAATTCTAGTAACCATACTTATCTTTCCAACGTTTTTTTAAAAATTCCCTTTGTGCCATTTCACGACTGTTATTGCCTGGCTCATAAAGTGTTGTTCCTTTAATGGCTTCGGGCATAAATTCCAAATCGGCAAAATTATTGTCATAATTATGGGCGTATTTGTAGTTATCGCCATAACCTAATTCTTTCATCAATTTGGTTGGGGCATTTCGTATTTCTAAAGGCACGCTTAAATCACCAGTTTGCCTAACCAGTTGCTGCGCTTTATTTATAGCTTGATAGGCTGCATTGCTTTTAGGAGAACAGGCCAAATAGGTTGCGCATTGACTTAAAATAATGCGTGATTCAGGATTGCCTATGGTCGAAACGGCTTGAAAGGTATTATTGGCTATAACCAAAGCCGTAGGGTTAGCATTGCCAATATCTTCACTGGCTAAAATCAATAAACGACGAGCAATAAACTTGACATCCTCACCACCTTCAATCATTCTAGCCAGATAATAAACTGCCGCATTGGGATCACTCCCTCGAATAGATTTTATTAATGCCGAAATGATATCGTAATGCTGTTCGCCAGTCTTGTCATAGCGAACCATATTATTTTGAACATGTTTGGTAACCAATTCATTGGTGATGGTAATGGAATTTTTTGGTTCCGAATTCACCAAAAGTTCAAATATATTCAACAATTTTCTGGCATCTCCTCCAGAAAGACGCATTAAAGCATCAGTTTCTTTGAGTTTTATGTTTTTCTTTGATAAGATGTCATCTTTTTTAATAGCACGCTTTAAAAGGGCTTCTAAATCGTTTTTCTCAAAGGAATTTAAAATATACACCTGACAGCGCGATAAAAGAGCCGAAATAACTTCGAAGCTTGGGTTTTCAGTTGTGGCTCCAATTAAGGTAACCCATCCTTTTTCAACTGCCTGTAAGAGCGAATCCTGTTGCGATTTACTGAACCTATGGATTTCATCTATAAATAGGATAGGATTTTTGGTTGTAAACAAACCACCGGACTTTTTGGCCTTGTCGATAACATCCCTGACATCTTTCACACCAGAATTGATGGCACTCAATGTGTAGAACGGTCTTTCAGATTCATTGGCAATAATATTGGCGAGGGTTGTTTTGCCAACACCAGGAGGTCCCCAAAAAATCATTGAGGGAATAATGCCAGTTTTAATTTGTTTGGTTAAACTTCCGTTAGGACCTACAATATGTGTCTGACTGATATAGTCATCCAGAGTTTTGGGTCTTAAACGTTCTGCCAAGGGTTCGTTCATAACGTAAAATTAACTATTTACGGGCAATAAATAGGTAATTACCAAAAGGACTTTTTGATATTAAAATGATGGTTATGACAATTTATCAGCTATATTTAGTTTGGTTGGTATTTTGATAATGAAACCACTATATGGACAATTCGCAAGAACAATTTAAATTCACCAATGGCGTAGTAGTCTACCCATTACTATTTGTCATGGTTTTGTGGTTGGTGTTTTGGTTTGAAATACGTTTTGGCTATGACTTTACCGATTTTGGTATTTATCCGCAGCGATTAAGTGGGCTAAAGGGCATTGTGTTTAGTCCCTTTATTCATTCAGGAATAGAGCATCTATACCACAATACTATTCCTTTGTTTGTATTATCGGCAGGATTATTTTACTTCTACAGGTCCATGGCTTGGCGAATCTTGTTTTTGGGTATTCTGCTATCTGGATTATTAACATGGCTCATTGGAAGGCCATCTTATCATATAGGAGCTAGTGGATTGATTTATGTATTGGTAAGTTTTTTGTTTTTTAAAGGGATCATAGCCAAGCATTATCGGTTAATCGCCTTGTCATTGTTGGTTGTCTTCTTATACGGCAGTATGGTCTGGTATGTTCTACCCATAAAAGAAGGTATGTCATGGGAAGGTCATCTTTCAGGATTGATTGTGGGTATTGTCTTTGCTTTTATATTCAGAAAGAACGTCCCAAAACCTAAAAAGTATCGTTGGGAAGAAGCCGATTATAATGAAGAGGAAGATGAGTTCCTAAAACATTTTGATGAGAACGGTAATTTTATTGAAACGACTACATTGGAAGAGCCTGAAGAACACAGAGCAATCACAAAGATTAATTACATCTACAAAAAGGATAGTGATTAACTACGTTGCCTAACAGCTTCATAAAGAAAGGCACCACAGGCAACAGAAACATTCAAAGATTCTATGTCTCCCAAAATGGGCAGTTTGGCTTTATGATCAGCAAGTTTTAAAACTGAAGGATTGATTCCACGACCTTCAGAACCCATAATAATAGCACAAGGATCTGTAAAATCTATTTGGTAAAGCGTATTGTCTGTTTTTTCAGTAGCAGCTATAACTTTAATACCAGAAGCTTGCATGTGGAAAAGAGCATCCTTTATATGATCAACCTTGCAAATAGGTATTTTAAATACAGCACCAGCACTTGTTTTAATCGTGTCGCCATTTATTGGAGCGCTTCCTTTCTTCTGAATGATAATACCATGGACACCTGTACATTCAGCTGTTCGGATAATAGCACCAAAATTTCGGACATCACTAATCTGGTCCAATAATAAAAATAGAGGAGTTTGACCAGACTCGAGAACATTCAAAATAAGTTCGTCTATATCATAATAGGAGATAGGCGATATTTGGGCCACAGCACCTTGATGGTTTTTAGAGGTTAAGCGGTTAAGCTTTTCAACGGGTACATAAGAGTAACTTACGTTATTAGATTTTAGAAGTGCTTCAAATTCTTGCGAAAGAGGACCTTTTAGGCCTTTTTGAAGAAAAACTTTTTCAATGGTTTCACCAGAGTTTATAGCTTCAATTACAGCTCTTAAACCAAAAATTTGCGTGTTGTCTTGCATGAGGTAAAAATATAAAAAAACCACCTCAAAAGGAGGTGGTTTACTATAATATGTTTGATTTTATTCCTTAATTACCTTTCTTGTGATCACTCCAGAGTCATTATGTATCATGAGAAGATATAGACCATCGTTATGATTCTGGATATTTATATGATTAGTATTTTTTTCTGTTTTTACCAATTGTCCCAAAGCGTTATAAACTTCAACTTTAGTAATTTTTGATTTAGATTCGACAGAAATTAGTCCTGTGCTTGGGTTTGGGTAAAGTTTTAAACCGTCGTTAAGAGTATTTTCAGCAATACTTAATAAGGTACAATTACTTAAATCTGGATTTAACTCTATTGGATCACCAGGTGTCAAGTCCCTACCAACAAAAGCGGGAAAATCATAAGGTAATTTCAATGCTCTAAAAACCAAATTTTGACTAGGTTCATCACCTTGTGATAAAATACCATTAGTAGCATCTGGGTTAACGTATTCCCATACAATGTCATTATTTGAATCTATTTCAAAAAAGTAGCCAGAATCACCATCACATATCAAGGTATTGCCATTTGGAAGTCTTTGTCCACCAGATAAAATGGCCGAGAAAAAATCGGTTGGAACGGGTGCTTCATAAACCCACTCTGGTTCAGCTGGACCAAATCCTGTTGTGTTATCATAGGAATAGAATCCAGGAGCAGTTTGATTGGGATTATAGATGACAATAGAAGAGTATCCTGAACTGTTACCATTGTTAAAGACCATGATTTTACCAGCATCTACCAAACCATTTTCAATCCAGTAAGGGAAGTGTTGCGAATCTAAAGTTTGGTCGTCACTGGTTCCTTTATCATAGGCAATTGGATTACCCCAACGGTGTAAAAAATCACCTCCTTTATTATAAATACCACCAGTATGGGATGCAGATTCTTCTGTGGTTGTAGAATGATCGATGATGTATACTTCACTTAACCTACGCGAACTCATGATAATCTGATCTAAATCAGCATTATACTGTATGGAGTTTATATGTAACCAATTGGCTTCAGGATTGTTGTTATTTAAAAAATTAACGTCCAACAATTCAGGATTATCACCAACAACACCATAATTATCTTTATTCGAATCAAAATCTTGAACCAAATGATCCTTGACATGCCATTCCCAAACGATATTGGCTTGATTTGAGCCAACAGGCTCTAGCTCTAGTATTTGCTCGTTAAATAGTTTACCTTCTGAAAGTAGGGAAGGGTTTCTACCGGCTTGTATAGCTTCAGATTCTGTTAGTGTGGAAACGGCTAACATTAATACATTGCCATTGGGTAAAGGATAAATATCATGATGTTGGGATACTGTAGGAGAAGAGTATGTATATTCCCACAACAGATTATTATCCCAATCAAATAGTTCAATCTTTCCACCAACTCCTCCAAAAGTGATACTTGTATTTGAAAGCTTTCCTGTTCGAAGTAAATTACCATTCTCCAATAGATAGACAGAAGCCGCAGGTGTATAAGAACTTGACCATTGATGAACAACTTCACCGCAGTTGTTTAGTAAATATGTTTCAGTAGAGTTAGCCGGAGAAAAAAGTGTCAACCCGTTATAGGATCCATTGGCATTTGTTAATGTTCCAACCGTATTTTGGTTGTATCCGATAATTGAATAGAATAGTAATAGTGTTAATAGTATAGATTTCATTTTAAAGCTATGATAACTTTTAAGATTAAGTTTTTAATTGGCAATTGATTTGTAACAAAAGTATTAAAAAAAATAACCACCTCAATTGAGGTGGTTATTATATAATAAAGACTGTTTCAGTTAATTGTAATTATTAGTTACAAGTACTAACTCCTGAAACAACCTCGCCTTCCGTAGGAATTGGACCGTCAGTGTAAGTAGTGCCATCAGGAGCGGTAATAGTGTAAACGTTTTCACTTTCCCATCCTGGACCAGCACCAGTACCACCTCCAGAAACATAATTAATTGTAAAATTAGAGTTTGTGTTAATTGGTACTTCAACAGTAGTTGTTTCTGCAACATTTACGGCACCATCTTCATCCATAGCGTAGAATTCTCTAGTACCATCACCATCAGAAATTACTTCTAAATAACCACCATTCCAGCCATCGCCATAAAGGTCAGTCATTTCAAAAGTCCAAAGACAGAAATTATAATCAGCTACAGTAACACTAAAATCTATAGCGCCACCGGCAACAGTTGAGTTTCCGAATTGACCTTGAGTTAATCTGAAGTTAAATGTTTCAGTTCCTTCAGTTTGATCTAAATCTCTTTCAGGAGAAATAGTGAATGAAACAGAATTTCCAAGTGGAGCAACAGTTACCTGCCATCCTTCTGGACCTATTTCATACTCATCTAAATGAGGCGCATCAGTAGAAAAATCATCCATTGTACCAGTTGAACTAGTCAATAAATCAATTTTAAAATCACTCTGAACTGATAATGGTTCGTCAATCATAACTGTAAAAGTTACGCTTTCACCCTCTGCAATTGATGCAGATGTCATATCCATTGTAGCAACAGGTTTATTGACTGGTGGGTAGTCTTGATCTATATCCGTACAGCTAGTAGATAAAGCTAACAAACCAGATAGAGCCAAAACATATTTATAATTTAATATTTTTTTCATATTATTTAAATGTTTTTAAGTTAGTTATAGTCTTTCAAAAGACGCGTTATACTGGCTATTTCCAGCTGTAAAAGTAACCCAATAGTCAAAATAGAAATCTAGGGTTGTTTGGTCAACTTCTCCATCAGGTCCTGTTAAGTTAGTACCATATACTTCATTAGAGTAGAAACCTTGAGCTAAATTTTGTAATGGTACAGAAACATCACCACAAACATCTTCGAAATTCATTGAAGAATCTGGAGAAACACCAATAGCATTAGTTCCCCATAAACCAGTACTTTCAGTTTCAAAATAGTTAGGACCTAACAACGTGATAACTTCAGGTCTTATAACTTGAGCACCATCATCACGAGTGGTAGTTAATTCATAGTTACCAGCTAATTGCGAATTACATCCAACGAATGTAATACGTAATAAGTTTAACTCGTTGATTGTACCAATATTAGCTCTATTTCCTTCAACACTGTCCAATCTTAAAACTAATTGAGTTGGCGTGTTAGGATCTAAATTACCTGTGTTTAATAAAATACTAAACAATCCAAAATCTTGACCAGCAGGAATGACCAATTGACCAGTATTTTCTAAAAAGTCAAATTCTTGCCCTTCAGTTGCAGTGGAAGATGGATCAATAGAATAGTTTACAACAATATCAGAACTTGCAGGATTACCATCCTGTCCACCTACTAAATTAACAGGGTAAGACTTTTCAATAGCTCCTATGTCTTCAAAATAACTTTCGTTAGCAACGTTTTGGTTAAAACCAACAACGTAAGGTGTGTTTTGCAAAGCATCCACACGAGCATCTTCGTCATCTACTAAACAAGACACGCTTAATAAAGAAGCGACGAATAAAACCGATAATAATTTAATTTTTTTCATAATACACATTTTTTTTTAATTAATTGTCCCAAAATACATTGGTGTTAAATGCATCTTGCGATGTTTGACTTGGTACGTTAGCACTGTTTCCAATCAATTCAGAAGAAGGGTATAATAACCTGTTAGGCTTACTTGATTGTTGAGCGTTATCAGCTAACGGTATTTCTGGATAACCAGTTCTTGTCATTTCAATCCAAGACTCTATAGCATTAATACCATTGGTAGCAATCCACTTTTGAGTCATAATCGCTTCAATCTTATTGGCAGTAGCATCCCAACCAACTTCTGGAAGAATGTTACTATTGTTAACATAATTTGTACCATCAAGACCAAAGTGAGCAAATGAAGCCATTATACCAGATTGGAACAATGCTTTTGCATCACCAGAGATATAACCTCTAAAGGCAGCTTCAGATTGTAAGAAATAGCTTTCGGCAGCTAACATAACATAACCATCTTGAGAGTGGTCAACTAATAATCCAGTTCCAAGAGCTGAAATATCGTCTGGAACATCAGGATGATTACTATCAATCCCTTGTCTTACACCAACAACAGCACCATCAATTGGTAAGTATAATTGATCTATACGATCATCATAAATACCAGTTAATGTACCATCTAAAAACTGTTGAGCATATTCAGAAGCTCTTACAAAACGGTTAGTAGATGTTTGGTTATCTTCTACATCATACCCGTAAGTTGAATAGAACGGATTTTGACGTCCATTATCTTGAGTAAATCCTGGATTTAAAGTAGCAGAAGTAGTAATGAAGTCATTATCTAACTGTGCAAATTGAGCATTTAAGTAAGAAGCAGTTTCACCGTCAGTTTCAGCTTTGGTAGCTTGACGCATTAAGATACGTAGCTTTAAAGTGTTAGCAAACTTTACCCAGTCTGACATAGAACCTCCATAGATGATATCTTCTACACCTACAGGAGTAGTTAATGGATTATCATTGTTGTTAATCAAATCTAACGCTTCATCAATCTCATCAATTAATGATCTGTAGATAGCCATATCATCATCATAAGTTGGCGTAGTATTTAAACCACCTTGAAATGCTTCAGTGTATGGACAGTCACCATAAATATCCACAATGTACTGCATGTAGAATGATTTCATGATTTTAGCAATAGCCTTGTGGTTTTCAAAATCAGCAAAAGGACTATCAATAATAGCTTGGAAGTTTGCAGTTCTTAAATACAACTCATCCCAAATAGTATTATAGAATGTACTTGTAATAATTAATTGAAACTCTTCATTAAAACCACCCGTAAAAGAGTTTACGTTAGCAGCCCAGTTATTCATGAATACGTTACCTAAACGATTCATAGTTCCAGTTTGAATTGAATTCGTTCTGGACATTGCTCCAGGCATAATTAAGTCTGGAGTTACCTGTTCTGAAGTAGGCGAGTTTTGTGGGTCATTCACATCAAGATAATCTGAACATGACGTCCCTACCAAGCCTACAAAAACAGCGATAGTTATGATTTTAAATATATTTTTCATTTTCTTTTTTTTTAAAATGTTACATTAAGATTGAAACCAAGAGATCTTGTTGTTGGGTATTGGTTAATGGCAGCAAGACCTTGTCCATTACCTGTAGTATTAGATGTCTCAGGATCATTGTAGTTTCTATTCTCTGCAGGTAATACTGTAAAAGGATTACGAGCGTTTACACCTACAACAACATTGCTTAAAGGCGTTCTATCCAGCATTTTGGTAGGAAGCGTATAAGACAATGAAAGCTCTCTAACCTTGAATGCTGTTGCATCCAATACAAAGTTTTCAGTTACTGTATAGTAATCATTAGAATAATAGTTCAAGAAAGTAGAGTAAGATGTTCCACCAGTGATAACACCTGTGTTGGCCTCATATACACCTGGAGAAGTCTCAATAGCTGAATTAGGATAGATAAATCCTGTACGACCATTTTGAGCAGATTCTACTAAATGACCAGACCATGATAACCAAGATTTAGCACCAGACCAGAATTGGTGTCCAGTTCTGTAATCCATAGTTGCAGCTAATCTGAATCCTTTAAAGGAAACTGCAGTATTTAATCCAAGAATATAATCAGGGTTTGATTTACCTAGTACCTCTAAATCTGAAGTTACTCTTGGTGTACCTGTTGTAGGGTCAATTAATACTCTACCTTGTGGGTCTCTTTCGTATGCTGCACCTTTAATAATAGGGAACTCTTCACCAACAACAGCAAAAACACCAACTGGGTTCGCATTGTTAGGGAATGATTGAATAGCTAACTCATCAGCAACACCGTTAATAGACGTTACGATAGTTTCGTTAGTAGCATAAGAGAATCTCATGTCCCAACGGAAACCACGAGGATCGCTAGACCAGAATGGCTTAACACCTAAATCTATTTCAAAACCTTTTGTTTCAGACTCACCAATGTTTACAATATTGGTGGCAATACCAGATGCATAAGATGTAGAGGTATTGTTAATCTGGTTTGTACCATCCTGAATATAGTAAGAACCATCTAAAGTAATACGGTCATTAAAGAATCCTAAATTAAGGTTGAACTCTAAAGACTCCAAGAATTCAGGCTCCAAGAATGGGTCAGTAATACCTGTTGGTTGCACAAATGAGTTTAAGCTACCGTAAGGATAACCAGGTGCTGCAGCATAGGTTGGCACAACACTTGAAACTCCAATAGATCCATCGTTACCAACTTTTACCCAGCTGGCAGCCAATTTCATGAAGTTTAACACATCGCCACCAAAATTGTCAAATGCTTTGGTTGGAATGAATGATAAACCTACACTTGGATAGAAGAATGAATTATTTTCTTTGTTTAATAGAGAAGTCCAGTCATTTCTACCTGTCACATTAAGGAATAAGAAATCATCATATCCTAAATTCACTTCACCGAAAAGACCAACTCTTCTTGAACGAGTTCTCGAGTTACCTACACTTGGTGTACCAGAAACGTTACTAATGTTATAAAAACCAGGAACTGTTAATGGTGAACCGCTACTAGATACTGAAGCAGCTCTAGCGTCTTGAATGTTGTTACCAACAAACGCATTTAAACTAATTTTTTCAGTTAACATATAGTCAAAGTTCACGAACAAGTCACCATAGTAACTTTGGAAAGTTGTAGCAGAATTTCCATAACTAGAAATAGTCGTATGGTCACCACCACCAACATTTACAGTATCAACATAACCATTTACATAGTTGTAAGAAGATGTTTGTGTTGTATTGATGTTTCCTCTATAAGCAACACTAATGTTATCGTTTAAATCATATTTTAAATCAAGAATACCGATTAAACGATCTGCTCTAGCTTCACTTCTTTCATTGTCACGAATCCAATATGGACTACGGTAATATGATGTCCAGTGTGTTGCATTGTTAGGATCAGAAAACTCTTCAACAGGGATGTTTGTCGCTGTCTGTAATAATTCAGTATATAGCGTTCCTGTTGATTGTTGTGTTTTATTGGTAAGGTAAGAAACATTACCTTCTAAAGTCCACTTACCAATTTTCTTACCTCCTTTAAAGTTGAAAGTACTACTGTTACGCTCATCATCTTGGATAACGAACTCTTTGTCTACTTTGTTAGCAGATAGGTAAACATAACCATTCTCTAAACTACCAGCAGATAATGAGATAGTATTTTGGAAAGTTGTACCAGTTTGGAAGAATTCCTTGATATTGTCTTCAATTGGGCTATATGGGAAATAACGGTAAGTACCATCTTCCAATGGAAGACCAACAGGTACCATTTGACCATCAAATTCAGGACCCCATCCACCATTTTCGTATGATGTATGAACACCGTTCCATCCTTGACCGTAACGAGTTTGTCTTTGAGGAATGTAAGCAATATCTTCAAACGATGCAGCAGAATTGTACATGATAGTCATCTTTTCAGAATCGCTTCCTTTCTTTGTAGTTACAATTAAGGCACCATTCGCACCTGCAGAACCATATAATGCAGCACCATTCGCACCTTTAATAACGTTAACCGACTCGATTAAGTTAGGGTCAATGCTTGCTAATACAGTACCATTAGAAATAATACCATCAATAACAATTAATGCTTCGTTACTTTGTGTTAAAGATCTACTACCACGTAATTGAATACGAGTAGACTCCTGAACACCACTATTTGTCGTGTTAATTTGTAGACCAGATACCTTACCAGATAAACCTTGAACAAGGTTAGGGTTTTGAGCTTGAGTAAGTTCTTCGCTCTTAACCACTTGGTTAGCAGTTGTTAACTCATCCTGCTTTCTTTTGATACCTAGTGCTGTAATAACAACCTCCTCAAGAGCTTCACTATCAACTTCCATTGCAAAGCTAATGTTGTTGGCTGCACCAACTGTCATTTCTTTGGTTGTGTAGCCTAAAAAGGAATAAGATAAAACATCACCAGTATTGGCAGTGATGGAGTAATTACCATCAAAATCTGATTGTGTACCGGTTGTTGTACCTTTTACAATAATATTAACCCCAGGGAGCGGCAATCCGTTTTCATCGGAAATAGTTCCTGAAATTGTTTTTTCTTGCGCAAACGTAAGTTGCACAACAAACGCTAGGAATAGCGTTAAAATTCCACTAAACTTTGTTTTCATTTTATATTTTATTTGAATTAGTCTACGCCAAAAATCATAATAAAAAGTTAATTAAACAATAATTATTGGTTAAAATTTTAATTTTTTTTTCAAAAAAAAGCTTTTAAGGCATTATTATACCTAAAAAATTGCAGTTAGGCTTAAGTGAATTTGAGAGTTTGAAAACTTAAAACTTTGGTTTTCATTTTTGCCGTTAGCATAATTGAGTCGTAGCAAGCCTGCCTTGGTTAAAAGCCCAAATCCTATACCAAAACCGTAAAGCTTTTCTTTTTGGTTTACTAAATCATTCTCAAGGTAGGCAATGTCTATTATTGAATGTACATAAACACTGTTGCTCAATTGGTAGCGGTATTCAGTATTTAGAAGTGTGTAAAAGGATGCGCTTAAACTGTTTTCTTCAAAGCCACGCATGGAGTTAATGCCGCCAAAACGCACCAGTTCGTTTTCAAGGTAATTGTCTGAAATCAGACTAAAGCCTTGCGTTCTAAGAAAGACACTATTCCTGTTGTTTAAATTAAAAATATTAAAGGCATCCAAAATAAATTGCATTTGACTGGTTTTCAAGTCCGGTAATTTTCGGTTACCAAAACCAACTTCAAAATCTATGAATGCTTTTTTACGAAAAAGTCTACTGTCGTTTTGTCGCAATAAAAACTCATACCTTACATTATATAGATTAGTTGTGTAATCTTTTATGTTAGGGTCAAAGCTTTCGTCCTTTAAAAGGTTGTTGGATTTGGCTGATTTTAACCCAACCGAAAATCGGTGTTTGGGATTCATCTGGAAGAACACACGAAGATTTTGATTGGCGGTTGTGAAAGACGAATCTTTTTTGAAAATCCGTAATTCAAATTCTGTTCCAATGGGTGTATTGAACAAATAAGGTAATGCCAAACGGGCATTAAATGTTTTTTGGTCGTTCTCATCGCTTTTGTAAACAAGCGATAGTGTCTCGCCAAAGTTTAGGTTGTTCACAAGATCTAAATTCAAGTAACCGTTAAATTCAAGGTTGCCAGTTTCCTCATTGGTGCCAAATCCTAAAAAACCATCAAAGCTATTGCTTCTGTTTTTTTCTACATATATATATAATATGGTAGAGTCTTTACTAAAAAGTATTTCAGGTTCTTTAATTTGATTGGCAAATTGTAAATCCTGAAGATTTTTTGTCTTCGACTTTATTTCGGTAAGATTTAGTGTGTTTCCTGTTTTTAGTTTTAGATAATGCTTTAAATAGGATTTTGGAAATTTCTCATAACCCTTGACAATTATTTTGTCAACCGTTCTTTGGTTATCGGTTTTTCCTGAAGCGAGTTTAGCTGCTAATTGCCCTTCGCCAGTCTTCCTGATTTCGAAAAGTGATATTTCGTTGAAAGGAAAGCCTTTTTCAGACAATTTCAGATTAATAAATTCCAAAGACTGCTCTATAGATTGAAATGGAATGGTAAATGTGCTATCGGTAGCTGTTTGAGAAACAGCTTCAATAATATTTCGGGCTACCAATTTGGAGTCGTAATTAATTTTGATTGACTTGT
Organism: Bacteroidia bacterium; assembly: GCA_030425285.1. GTDB lineage: Bacteria > Bacteroidota > Bacteroidia > Flavobacteriales > Flavobacteriaceae > Hanstruepera. The sequence continues at coordinate 35,205 of JAUIAY010000008.1, read as the reverse complement.
ATTGTTGTCCAAGTATTATTGTTGTATTGAACAAGGAATCGTTAATCCTGATAATTGGTCCTTGATCATTTTCAATGTAGCCCAATGTCTCAACTCTCTTTTTTAGACTGCTGACTTCTTGTTCAATCGACAGAAAGTCTTTATGGAATTTGCGGTAGGTTAAAGAGTCTATAGTGCTGGTTTCGGTCTCATTACTACCAATGATTTTTAACTGTAAAGATTGACCATTTAGTTCAGAAGAAAAACCTATGTATATAATAAGGAGTAAAAGAAGTGTTTTTTGCACGCTATCATTTTAGGTTTGCCGTGTAAAATTAACGTAAAAAGTGACGTATTTGTATGTTAGGATAAATGAATTTTATTTTCCCTTGAAAATTAATCTATTAACATTTGAAAAATAGAAATTAATTTCTACCTTTGCAGCCCTCAAAAGTGAGGTTAAACAAAATTTATATAGAAATATATGCCAACAATTTCACAATTAGTACGAAAAGGAAGAGCCAAAATAACCAAGAAGAGTAAATCGGCTGCTTTAGATTCGTGTCCACAAAGACGTGGGGTTTGTACGCGTGTTTACACTACTACGCCTAAGAAACCAAACTCGGCAATGCGTAAAGTTGCAAGGGTAAGGTTAACTAACGGTAAAGAAGTGAATGCTTACATCCCAGGTGAAGGTCACAACCTACAAGAGCACTCGATAGTATTGGTTAGAGGTGGAAGGGTAAAAGATTTACCAGGAGTTAGATATCACATCGTTCGTGGTGCTTTAGACACAGCAGGTGTTGCGGGTAGAACACAACGTAGATCTAAGTATGGTGCAAAACGCCCTAAAAAGTAATTAAAAAACTTTAAGAAGAAGACATGAGAAAAAGACAAGCGAAAAAAAGACCGCTTTTACCAGATCCACGTTTTAACGATCAGTTAGTAACGCGTTTTGTTAACATGATGATGTGGGATGGTAAGAAGTCAGTAGCTTTTAAAGTATTCTACGATGCAATTGATATTGTAGAACAAAAGAAAACTGACGACGAAAAGACAGCTTTAGAAACTTGGAAAGATGCTTTATCTAATGTGATGCCTCACGTAGAAGTACGTAGTCGTCGTGTTGGTGGTGCTACATTCCAGATTCCAATGCAAATTCGTCCAGACCGTAAAGTTTCAACTGCTATGAAATGGTTAATTAGCTATTCACGTAAGAGAAACGAAAAATCTATGGCTCAAAAGTTAGCTGCAGAAATTCTAGCTGCTGCTAAAGAAGAAGGAGCTGCTGTTAAAAAACGTGTGGATACACACAAGATGGCTGAAGCAAACAAAGCATTCTCACACTTTAGATTTTAATAATTTACGATGGCACAAAGAGATTTAAAATATACAAGAAATATAGGTATTGCTGCACATATTGATGCAGGTAAAACAACAACAACAGAACGTATTCTTTTCTACACAGGTGTATCTCACAAAATTGGTGAAGTACATGATGGTGCTGCGACTATGGACTGGATGGAGCAAGAGCAGGAAAGAGGTATTACCATTACTTCGGCTGCAACAACTTGTACATGGCAGTTTCCTTTAGAAAACGCACAACCAACTCCTGATACTAAAGGATACCACTTTAACATTATCGATACTCCAGGTCACGTGGATTTTACGGTTGAAGTAAACCGTTCGTTACGTGTTTTGGATGGTTTGGTATTCTTATTTAGTGCGGTTGATGGTGTAGAGCCTCAATCGGAGACTAACTGGAGATTGGCTGATAACTATAAAGTTCCAAGAATTGGTTTCGTTAACAAAATGGACCGTCAAGGGTCAAACTTTATGGCTGTTTGCCAACAGGTTAAGGATATGTTGAAGTCAAACGCTGTTCCAATTGTATTAAACATTGGTGATGAGGCTGACTTTAAAGGTATTGTTGATTTAGTAAAAAACAGAGCCATTGTATGGCATGAAGATACTCAAGGGGCAACTTTTGATGTAATTGATATTCCTGAAGATTTAAAAGCAGAGGCTAAAAAATACAGAGCATTACTTATTGAAGAGGTTGCTACGTATGATGAGAACTTGCTTGAGAAATTCATGGAAGACGAAGATTCAATTACGGAAGATGAAATCCACGCAGCATTACGTGCAGCGGTTATGGATATGGCCATCATTCCAATGATTTGCGGTTCTTCATTTAAAAATAAAGGTGTACAGTTCTTATTGGATGCTGTTTGCCGTTATTTGCCTTCTCCTGTAGATAGAGATAACATTGTAGGTACAAACCCAGATACTGGTGCTGACGAAGTACGTAAGCCAGATGTAACTGAACCATTTTCTGCATTGGCATTTAAGATTGCTACCGATCCTTTCGTAGGTCGTTTGGCTTTCTTCCGTGCTTATTCAGGTCGTTTAGATGCTGGTTCTTACATCTTGAACAACCGTTCAGGTAAAAAAGAGCGTATCTCTCGTATCTACCAAATGCACTCTAACAAACAAAATGCTATCGAATATATCGAGGCTGGTGATATTGGAGCGGCTGTTGGATTTAAGGATATCAAGACTGGTGATACTATGTCAGATGAAAAACACCCTATCGTGTTGGAATCTATGGATTTCCCAGATCCAGTAATTGGTATTGCTGTTGAGCCTAAAACTAAAGCTGATGTTGACAAATTAGGTATGGCTTTAGGTAAATTAGCTGAAGAAGATCCAACATTTACTGTAAGAACAGATGAAGCATCAGGACAGACTATTATTTCTGGAATGGGTGAGCTTCACTTAGATATTATTGTTGACCGTTTGAAGCGTGAGTTCAAGGTTGAAGTAAACCAAGGACAGCCTCAAGTAGAGTACAAGGAAGCTATTACACAACGTGCTGAACACAGAGAAGTTTATAAGAAACAATCTGGTGGACGTGGTAAATTTGCTGATATCGTATTTACATTGGAGCCTGCTGAAGAAGGAAAGCAAGGTCTTGAATTCGTTTCTGAAATTAAAGGTGGTAACGTTCCTAAAGAATTTATCCCTTCAATTGAAAAAGGATTCCAAATGGCTATGGTCAATGGTCCATTGGCAGGATACGAGGTTGATGCTATGAAAGTAACATTAACGGATGGTTCTTACCACGATGTGGATTCAGATCAATTATCATTCGAATTGGCTGCTAAATTAGGATTTAAAGCTGCTGCAAGAGCTGCAAAAGCTGTAATCATGGAGCCTATCATGAAATTAGAAGTGCTTACTCCTGAAGAAAACATGGGAGATATTGTAGGTGACCTTAACCGTCGTCGTGGTCAAGTTAATGACATGAGTGACAGAGCAGGTTCAAAAGTTGTTAAGGCAAATGTGCCGTTATCAGAAATGTTTGGTTATGTAACTTCGTTACGTACGTTATCTTCTGGTAGAGCAACATCAACAATGGAATTTTCACATTATGCTGAAACACCTTCAAATATATCTGAAGAAGTGATTAAGGCAGCTAAAGGAGTTGAAGCTTAAATCTTAAGAAAATGAGTCAAAAAATTAGAATAAAGTTAAAGTCTTACGATCACAATTTAGTAGATAAGTCTGCTGACAAGATTGTAAAAACAGTTAAAAGTACAGGTGCTGTGGTAACAGGTCCAATTCCATTACCAACTCACAAGAAAATTTTTACTGTATTACGTTCACCGCACGTAAACAAGAAGTCGAGAGAGCAATTTCAATTAAGTTCTTATAAGCGCTTATTGGATATTTACTCTTCTTCTTCAAAGACTATCGATGCTTTAATGAAACTTGAATTACCAAGTGGCGTTGAAGTTGAGATTAAAGTGTAAGTAAGACAAGTAACATGTCCTTGACGATGGTCAGGGAAAAACGGAAAAAATACAATTCAAGGCTGAAACGTATTTTTCAGCCTTGAGTTTTAATAAATTAATTAATAATTAAATAAATAAATATGTCTGGGTTAATAGGAAAAAAAATCGGTATGACCAGCATTTTCGATGAAAATGGAAAAAACATTCCATGTACAGTAATCGAAGCAGGTCCATGTATCGTTACCCAAGTCAGAACCGAGGAAGTTGATGGCTACAGTGCTGTTCAGCTTGGTTTCGATGACGCGACAGAAAAAAGTGCTACTAAAGCTGACCTAGGTCATGCTAAAAAAGCAGGAACTTCTGTAAAACGCAAAGTCGTTGAATTCCAAGGTTTTGAGGAGGAGTACAAGTTAGGTGATGCAATCACAGTTGAACACTTTGTTGAAGGGGAGTTTGTAGATGTTTCTGGAACTTCTAAAGGTAAAGGATTCCAAGGGGTTGTAAAACGTCACGGTTTTGGCGGTGTAGGTCAAGCTACTCACGGTCAGCATAACCGTTTAAGAGCACCAGGATCAATTGGAGCCGCTTCTTATCCTGCTAGAGTATTCAAAGGAATGCGTATGGCCGGAAGAATGGGTGGAGAAAAAGTGAAAGTTGAAAATTTAAGAGTTTTAAAAGTAGTTCCTGAAAAGAATTTACTTGTTGTAAAAGGATGTGTTCCTGGTCACAAAAACGCTTATGTAATTATTAGAAAGTAATGAAAGTAGCAGTTTTAGATATAAACGGAAAAGACACAGGTAGAAAGGTAGACCTTTCTAAAGATGTGTTTGCTATTGAGCCTAATAATCATGCGGTATATTTAGACGTTAAACAGTATTTGGCTAACCAAAGACAAGGTACGCACAAAGCTAAAGAACGTGCTGAAATCGCAGGTAGTACTCGTAAGATCAAAAAACAAAAAGGAACTGGTACTGCTAGAGCTGGTAGTATTAAGTCTGGTGTTTTTAAAGGTGGTGGACGTATGTTTGGTCCAAGACCTAGAAACTATGGTTTCAAGTTGAATAAAAACGTGAAGCGTTTAGCTCGTAAATCGGCCTTAACAATGAAGGCTAACGAGAAGTCAATTGTAGTATTGGAAGACTTTAATTTTGATACACCAAAGACTAAAAACTTCACAGCAGTTTTAAAGGCTTTAGACCTAGAAAACAAAAAATCTCTCTTTGTGTTGGGTGCGTCGAATAATAATGTATATTTGTCGTCACGTAATTTAAAAGGCTCAGAAGTCATAACTAATTCAGAATTAAGTACTTACAAAATACTTAATGCGAATCAAGTTGTGCTTTTAGAGAGTTCTTTAGAAGGAATTGAAACGAATTTAAGTAAATAAGAAACAGATGAACATCTTAATTAAACCCATAATCACGGAAAAGGCGACTGCAGATAGCGAGTTAAGAAACTGCTATACTTTCGCTGTGAATACAAAGGCGAACAAGGTTGAAATCAAAAAAGCGGTTGAGGCTGCTTATGGCGTTTCTGTTGAAAAAGTTCGTACTATAAATGTCCGTCCAGAAAGAAGTACCAAGTACACAAAAACTGGTATTCAACATGGTAAAACAAATGCTGTTAAAAAAGCAATTGTACAACTGGCGGAAGGTGAAATGATTGATTTATACACTAACATGTAATTAAAGACAAATGTCAGTAAGAAAATTAAAACCAATCACACCAGGGCAGCGTTTTAGAGTAGTAAATGGGTATGACGCCATTACTACTGATAAGCCGGAGAAAAGTTTATTAGCTCCGAAAAAAAGGTCTGGTGGTAGAAACAGTCGCGGAAAAATGACCATGCGCTACATTGGTGGTGGTCATAAGAAAAGGTATCGTATTATCGATTTTAAACGTAACAAAACTGGAATTCCAGCTGAAGTTAAGTCTATCGAGTACGATCCAAACAGAACAGCGTTTATTGCGTTGTTGAACTATCAAGATGGTGAGAAACGATATATCGTTGCTCAAAATGGTTTGCAAGTTGGACAAACTGTAGTTTCTGGTAAAGAGAACATCGCTCCAGAGATTGGAAATGCCATGCCGTTATCACAAATTCCATTAGGAACAATTATTTCTTGTGTAGAATTACGTCCAGGTCAAGGAGCTGTTATGGCTCGTAGTGCTGGTACATTTGCACAATTAATGGCACGTGACGGAAAGTTTGCTACTATTAAATTACCATCTGGTGAAACACGTTTAATATTAGCTGATTGTATGGCTACTATAGGTGTTATCTCTAATTCAGATCATCAATTGTTAGTATCAGGTAAAGCCGGTAGAACAAGATGGTTAGGAAGAAGACCACGTACAAGACCAGTTGTTATGAACCCTGTCGATCACCCAATGGGTGGTGGTGAAGGTAAGTCTTCAGGTGGACACCCACGTTCTAGAAATGGTATACCTGCTAAAGGTTATAGAACCCGTTCTAAAACAAAAGCGAGTAATAAATATATTGTAGAACGTAGAAAGAAATAATAAGTCATGTCAAGATCATTAAAAAAAGGACCTTACGTTCATTATAAATTAGAGAAAAAAGTTGCTGCAAACGTAGAGGCTAACAAGAAAACAGTTATCAAAACGTGGTCAAGAGCCTCTATGATAACACCAGATTTTGTTGGTCAAACAATCGCAGTACATAACGGACGCCAGTTTGTTCCAGTTTACGTAACTGAAAACATGGTAGGACACAAGTTAGGAGAATTTTCACCTACAAGATCTTTTAGAGGTCACGCAGGTGCTAAAAATAAAGGTAAAAAGTAGTAAGCTATGGGAAGTCGTAAAAAACAAATGGCAGACGCTATTAAGGAAGGAAAAAAGCAAGTTGCTTTTGCTAAACTTAATAACTGTCCTACGTCACCGAGAAAAATGCGTTTAGTAGCCGATTTAGTAAGAGGTGAACGCGTAGAGAAAGCGCTTAATATTTTAAAATTTAGCCAAAAGGAAGCGTCTAATCGTTTAGAGAAATTGTTATTGTCTGCTATTGCAAACTGGCAAGCTAAAAACGAAGATGCTAATATTGAAGAGGCTGAATTGTTTGTTAAGGAGATTAGAGTAGATGGTGGAACAATGTTAAAAAGATTGCGTCCAGCACCTCAAGGTCGTGCACACAGAATTAGAAAACGTTCAAACCACGTAACATTAGTGGTAGGAGCTAACAATAACACACAAGCTTAAGTAGATATGGGACAAAAAACAAATCCAATCGGAAATCGTTTAGGAATTATCAGAGGATGGGAATCTAACTGGTACGGAGGAAATGATTATGGCGACAAACTTGCCGAAGACGATAAGATCAGAAAGTACGTTCACGCACGTCTATCTAAAGCTAGTGTTTCTAGAGTAATTATTGAAAGAACTTTGAAACTTGTAACCGTTACTATCACTACGGCTCGTCCAGGTATCATCATTGGTAAAGGCGGTCAAGAGGTAGATAAGTTAAAAGAAGAGCTTAAGAAAATTACCGGAAAAGAAGTTCAGATCAACATTTTTGAAATCAAAAGACCTGAACTAGATGCATTTTTAGTAGCATCAAGTATTGCAAGACAAATTGAAAACAGAATTTCTTACCGTCGTGCAATCAAAATGGCTATCGCTGCTACAATGCGTATGAATGCTGAAGGAATTAAAATCCAAATCAGTGGTCGTTTAAATGGTGCTGAAATGGCACGTAGCGAGCACTACAAAGAAGGACGTATTCCTTTATCAACATTTAGAGCCGATATTGACTATGCTTTAGTTGAGGCACATACTACTTACGGTAGATTAGGTGTTAAAGTATGGATCATGAAAGGTGAAGTATATGGTAAAAGAGAACTTTCTCCGCTTGTTGGTTTATCTAAAAAGCAAGGAAAAGGTGGACGTGGTGGAAGAGATAACAAATCACGTCGTAGAAAGTAATTTTTTAAAGAAAAGAAAGCATGTTACAGCCTAAAAGAACAAAATTTCGTAAGCAACAAAAAGGCCGCATGAAGGGCAATGCCGAAAGAGGGCATCGTTTATCAAGTGGAACCTTTGGTATAAAGTCATTAGACTCAAATTTTATTACAGCTCGTCAAATTGAAGCTGCGCGTATTGCTGCAACCCGTTACATGAAAAGGGAAGGGTCAATCTGGATTAAGATATTCCCAGACAAGCCTATCACTAAAAAGCCTCTTGAGGTACGTATGGGTAAAGGTAAAGGTGCCGTTGAATATTGGGCAGCTGTTGTAAAACCTGGTCGTATACTATTTGAAGTAGGTGGTGTGCCATTAGAAGTTGCTAAAGAAGCGTTACGTTTAGCTGCACAAAAGTTGCCAGTTAAAACTAAATTTATAATTGCTAGAGATTACGAAGCATAATTTATTTGATACTATGAAACAATCAGAGATTAAAGAATTATCAGTAGCTGAGTTACAAGAGAAACTTGGTGAGACAAAAAAGAGTTATTCAGAAATGAAATTGGCTCATGCAATTTCTCCTCTAGAGAATCCAATTCAATTGCGTTCAGTTAGAAGAACTATAGCTAGAATCGCAACAGAATTAACTAAAAGAGAATTACAATAATTCTGCAGAAAGATGGAAACAAGAAATTTAAGAAAAGAACGTATAGGAGTTGTTACTAGTAACAAAATGCAGAAATCTATTGTAGTTTCTGAAGTTAAAAAAGTAAAGCACCCTATGTATGGAAAGTTCGTGTTAAAAACAAAGAAATATGTTGCGCACGACGAGACAAACGATTGTAACATTGGAGATACTGTAAAGATCATGGAAACAAGACCTATGAGTAAATCCAAATGTTGGAGATTAGTTGAAATAATTGAAAGAGCGAAGTAATTATGGTACAGACAGAATCAAGATTAAAAGTAGCTGATAACACCGGAGCGAAAGAGGTTTTAACCATTCGTGTGTTAGGTGGTACAAAAAGAAGATACGCTTCTGTAGGAGACAAGATAGTTGTTTCTGTAAAAGATGCGACTCCTAATGGAAACATTAAAAAAGGAGCTGTTTCTACAGCAGTAGTTGTACGTACCAGAAAAGAAGTAAGAAGACCAGACGGATCTTATATCCGTTTTGACGATAATGCTTGTGTATTATTGAACCCTACAGGTGAGATGAGAGGTACACGTGTATTTGGTCCTGTTGCTAGAGAACTTCGTGATAAACAATTCATGAAAATTGTATCATTGGCACCTGAAGTGCTTTAATGAAAAATAAAATGACAAAGCTTAAAATTAAATCAGGAGATACTGTAAGAGTAATAGCTGGAGACCACAAAGGGTCTGAAGGTAAAGTACTTCAAGTATTAATAGATAAGAACAAGGCGATCGTTGAAGGTGTGAACTTGGTTAAAAAACACATGAAACCAAGTGCACAAAACCCTCAAGGAGGAATCGTGGAAAAAGAAGCGGCTATTCATATTTCTAACTTGTCGTTGTTAACTTCTAAAGGAGAAGAAACACGAGTTGGATACAGAATGGAAGGCGATAAAAAAGTGAGATTTTCCAAAAAATCAAATGAAGTAATATAGTTATGGCGTATTCACCGAGACTTAAAGAAGAGTATAAAAGCAGAGTAATTGCAGCTCTTACAGACGAATTTGGTTATAGCAATGTAATGCAAGTACCAAAACTTGAAAAGATAGTATTATCTAAAGGCGTTGGTGCTGCTGTTGCAGACAAGAAGTTAATTGATCACGCAGTTGAAGAGTTAACAACTATAACAGGACAAAAAGCTATAGCAACACTATCTAAAAAAGACGTTGCATCTTTCAAATTACGTAAAGGAATGCCAATTGGCGCAAAAGTTACGTTAAGAGGTGAAAGAATGTATGAGTTTTTAGATCGTTTAATTACATCAGCCTTACCTCGTGTAAGAGATTTTAATGGAATTAAAGCTACAGGATTTGACGGAAGAGGTAACTACAATTTAGGTATTACCGAGCAAATCATCTTCCCAGAAATTGATATTGATAAAGTAAACAAAATTTCTGGTATGGATATCACATTTGTAACTTCTGCTGATACTGATAAAGAAGCAAAATCATTATTAACCGAATTAGGATTACCATTCCAAAAGAATTAAGATATGGCTAAAGAATCAATGAAAGCCCGTGAGGTAAAAAGAGCAAAAATGGTAGCTAAGTATGCTGAAAAACGTAAAGCTTTAAAAGAAGCTGGCGATTATGAAGCATTACAAAAATTGCCAAAAAATGCTTCTCCTGTTCGTATGCACAACCGTTGCAAGCTTACAGGAAGACCAAAAGGTTATATGAGAACATTTGGTATTTCTCGTGTATTATTTAGAGAAATGGCCAACCAAGGATTAATTCCTGGTGTTAAAAAAGCAAGTTGGTAAAATTATTAATTGGTTTCAGGTTTAATTCCGATAGTCGTAATTAAAAACCGTTACCGCAAATTTATAACTATGTATACAGATCCAATAGCGGATTATTTAACAAGAATTAGAAACGCAGTGCGTGCCAATCACAGAGTGGTTGAGATTCCTGCATCTAATCTTAAAAAAGAAATCACTAAAATATTATTCGATCAAGGATATATTTTAAGTTACAAATTCGAAGATTCAGCTGTACAAGGGACTATCAAGATAGCGCTTAAGTACAACAAGGAAACTAAAGAACCTGTAATTAAGAAGATTCAAAGAATAAGTAAACCAGGTTTACGTAAGTACGCAAGTTCAAAAGAACTTCCTAGAATTCTTAATGGTCTTGGTATTGCAATCGTTTCTACCTCTCATGGTGTAATGACTGGAAAGCAAGCTCAAAGAGAAAATGTTGGAGGTGAAGTACTTTGTTACGTTTACTAATTTAAAAAGACTATAAGACATGTCAAGAATAGGTAATAACCCAGTAGCAATTCCAGAAGGAGTTACAGTTGAAGTCAACGATAACATAGTTACAGTAAAAGGAAAATTAGGCGAGTTAAATCAAGAATTTTCTAATGTATCTATCAAAGTTGAAGAAGGAAATGTTTTAGTAGAGCGTTCTTCAGATAAAAAAGAAGATAGAGCAAAACATGGTCTTTATAGAGCACTTTTAGCCAATATGATTGAAGGTGTTTCTAAAGGATGGACAAAACAATTAGAGTTAGTAGGTGTTGGTTACAGAGCAACAAACCAAGGACAAAAATTAGATTTGGCTTTAGGTTTTTCTCACAACATTGTTTTGGATTTAGCTCCAGAAGTAAAAGTTGAAACAATTACTGAAAAAGGTAAAAATCCAATAGTAAAACTAACCTCTCACGATAAGCAATTGGTTGGACAAGTAGCGGCTAAAATTCGCGCTTTCAGAAAACCAGAACCTTACAAAGGAAAAGGTGTGAAGTTTGTTGGTGAACAAATAAGAAGAAAAGCAGGTAAATCAGCTTAATAATTAAGTTATGGCATTAACAAAGAACGAAAGACGATTAAGAATTAAGAACAGAGTTCGCAAAATAGTTTCAGGAACTGAAGCTAGACCAAGATTATCTGTTTTTAGAAGCAATAAAGAAATATATGCTCAAATAGTTGATGACGTTACTGGTAAAACTATCAGTGCTGCATCTTCTAGAGACAAAGACATTAGTTCTGCAAAAGGTACTAAAATGGAGATTGCTGCATTAGTAGGAAAATCTGTTGCTGAAAAAGCCCTTAAAGCAGGTGTTGAAACAATCTCTTTTGATAGAGGAGGTTATTTATATCACGGTAGAGTAAAATCATTAGCAGAAGGTGCTAGAGAAGCAGGACTTAAATTCTAAGAAATTATGTATCAGAAATACAAAAGCGCAGAACTAGTAAAGCCAAGTGGATTAGATCTTAAAGATCGTTTGGTTGGTGTACAAAGAGTTACAAAGGTAACCAAAGGTGGTAGAGCATTCGGATTTTCAGCAATAGTTGTTGTTGGTGACGAGGCTGGTGTAGTTGGTCACGGTTTAGGAAAGTCTAAAGATGTGGCAAGTGCAATTGCAAAAGCTGTTGAAGACGCTAAGAAGAATTTAGTGCGTATCCCAATCGTAAAAGGAACATTACCACACGAACAAAAAGGTAAGTATGGTGGAGCAAGAGTAAACATCATTCCTGCAGCTCCTGGTACAGGAGTTATTGCTGGTGGTGCTGTGAGAACAGTATTGGAAGCAGTAGGTGTACATGATGTATTATCAAAATCTCAAGGTTCATCAAACCCTCACAACGTGGTAAAAGCAACGTTTGATGCTTTATTACAATTAAGAGACGCAAGAACTATTGCTCGTGATAGAGGAATTTCTCTTGAAAAAGTGTTTAAAGGATAATAAGGAAAACGATGGCAAAGATTAAAGTAAAAAAAGTAAAGAGTGCAATCAATCGTACTAAAAGACAAAAGTTAACATTGGAAGCTTTAGGTCTTAAAAAGATTGGACAAGTAGTAGAGCACGATGCCACACCAAATATCCTTGGTATGGTTGCTAAAGTTTCACATTTAGTTTCTGTTGAGGAAACAAAATAATATAATACTGAAAAATGGATTTAAGTAATTTAAAACCTGCAGAAGGTTCAGTTAAAGGTCAAGGAAAAAGAGTAGGTAGAGGACAAGGTTCTGGTAAAGGTGGTACTGCTACACGTGGTCACAAAGGTGCCAAGTCTCGTTCTGGTTATTCTAAAAAGATCGGATTTGAAGGTGGACAAATGCCACTTCAAAGACGTGTTCCTAAATTTGGCTTTACAAATATCAATCGTGTGGAATATCAAGGTGTTAATCTTGATACCTTACAACAATTGGTAGATGACAAGAAAATTAAAGATACTGTAGATTTAGATACTTTAATGGCTTTAAACCTTGTTGGCAAGAATGATCTTGTTAAGATATTAGGTAGAGGCGAATTAAAATCTAAATTAACAGTAACAGCACATAAGTTTACTGCTTCGGCTAAAGCTGCAATTGAAGCTGCTGGAGGTGAGGCCGTAACTTTATAATCCCGATACAAGCGCATGAAATTTATAGAGACATTAAAAAATGTTTGGAAAATAGAAGAATTAAGAAACAGAATCATTGTTACTTTGGGTCTGTTATTGGTTTACCGTTTTGGTGCACAAGTAGTTTTACCTGGTATTGATGCTGCGCAATTAGAAGGATTACAAGGTAACACAGAAGAAGGTTTATTAGGTTTGTTAAATGCTTTTACAGGAGGTGCTTTTGCTAACGCTTCTGTATTTGCTTTGGGAATTATGCCTTATATCTCGGCTTCGATTGTTGTACAGTTAATGGGAATCGCTATTCCATATTTGCAAAAATTACAAAAGGAAGGCGCCAGTGGTCAAAAGAAAATCACACAGATTACAAGATGGCTAACCATCGCTATTTGTTTGGTTCAGGCTCCTGGTTATTTGGCAAGTTTACCAACGTTAGGTATTCCTACGTCAGCATTCTTATTAGGTCAAGGAACGTTGTTCTATTTCTCTTCTGTAATTATCCTAGTAACAGGGTGTATTTTTGCTATGTGGTTAGGTGAGAAAATTACGGATAAGGGAATTGGAAATGGTATCTCATTATTAATTATGGTTGGTATCATTGCAACATTACCTAAAAACTTCCTATTGAATGCATCTTCTAGATTAGAGAGCAACAGTGTGATGTTAATTCTTTTTGAATTGGTTATCTGGTTGTTAATCATTCTAGCTTCAGTTATGTTAGTAATGGCTGTAAGAAAGATAGCGGTTCAATATGCAAGACGTACAGCATCTGGAGGTTTTGAGAAAAATGTATTTGGATCAAGACAATATATCCCGTTGAAGTTAAATGCATCTGGTGTAATGCCAATCATCTTTGCTCAAGCAATTATGTTTGTACCATCTTTAATAGGAGGATCGTCATTCTTGAAAGAGACAACTGCTGGACAGTGGATGGCAACAAATTTTCAAGACATATTTGGGTTTTGGTACAATTTAGTTTTTGCTTTATTGATTATAGTATTTACTTATTTCTATACAGCAATTACGGTGCCAACTAACAAAATGGCAGATGATTTAAAAAGAAGTGGTGGGTTTATTCCTGGTATTCGCCCAGGAACTGAAACATCAGAATATCTAGATAAAATCATGTCTCAAATAACATTACCAGGTTCTATATTTTTAGCTTTAATAGCTGTGTTCCCAGCATTTATTGTAAAGCTTATGAATGTACAATCAGGATGGGCCTTATTTTTTGGTGGAACATCACTATTAATTATGGTCGGAGTTGCAATTGACACTATGCAACAAGTAAATTCTTATTTGTTGAATAGACACTATGACGGCTTGATGAAAACAGGTAAAAATAGAAAAGCAGTAGCTTAATATATATACTATGGCAAAACAAGCAGCAATAGAACAAGACGGTACGATAATAGAAGCATTATCTAATGCTATGTTTCGTGTTGAATTAGAAAATGGTCACATTGTGACAGCACACATATCTGGTAAAATGCGTATGCACTACATTAAGTTGTTACCAGGTGATAAAGTAAAATTAGAAATGAGCCCTTACGATTTAACAAAGGCTCGAATAACTTATAGATACTAAGACTTATGAAAGTAAGAGCATCAGTTAAAAAAAGAAGTGCAGACTGTAAAATCGTCCGCAGAAAAGGTAGACTTTACGTCATTAACAAAAAGAATCCTAGATTCAAACAAAGACAAGGATAATTATTATGGCAAGAATTGCAGGTGTAGACATACCAAAAAACAAAAGAGGTGTTATCTCGCTTACTTACATCTATGGAATAGGTAAAAGTAGAGCAAAAGAAATTTTAGCCACTGCTAAAGTTGATGAAAGTACAAAAGTTCAAGATTGGACTGACGACGAAATTGGAAACATTCGTGAGGCTGTGGGATCTTTTACTATTGAAGGTGAATTACGTTCTGAAACACAATTGAACATTAAGCGATTAATGGATATTGGATGTTACAGAGGTATTCGTCACAGAGCTGGACTTCCATTAAGAGGACAGCGTACTAAAAACAACTCTAGAACAAGAAAAGGTAGAAGAAAAACAGTTGCTAACAAGAAAATGGCAACTAAATAATAAACAGACGATAGTCATTAGCGTTTAGAAGTTAGATGAATCTGTTTGAAATAGCAATGTTTAGGATTCTAACAACTAAAAACTAACAACTAGAACATTAAAAAATATGGCAAAGTCAAGTACAAAAAAACGTAAAGTAATAGTAGATGCTATTGGTGAGGCTCATGTAACTGCTTCATTCAACAACATTATCATTTCTCTTACAAACAAAAAAGGGGATGTAATTTCATGGTCATCTGCTGGTAAAATGGGATTCCGTGGATCTAAAAAGAACACACCTTATGCTGCTCAATTAGCTGCTGAAGATGCTGCTGCTGTAGCTCAAGAAGCTGGATTGAAAAAAGTAAAGGTTTATGTTAAAGGTCCTGGTAATGGTAGAGAATCTGCTATCCGTTCTATTCACAATGCAGGTATTGAAGTAACTGAAATCATTGATGTTACTCCATTACCACACAATGGATGTAGACCTCCAAAACGTAGAAGAGTTTAATTTATGTATTCTTAAATTAATATCAATTGTTTTAGCAGTTGATATTAATTTTTTATATGTAAATTTGCAACCCCAAAATAACAATTAACAAGTATCAACGAGAGATCAACGATTATCGAAGGATAAGATTAAGACCTTAATTCATAATCACTCTTATAATTTAATTTTTTAAAATGGCAAGATATACTGGTCCTAAAACTAAAATAGCTCGTAAGTTTGGCGAAGCTATCTATGGAGAAGACAAATCTTTTGAGAAAAGAAACTACCCTCCAGGTCAACATGGTGCTAACAAGCGTCGTGGTAAAAAATCTGAATATGCTATCCAATTAATGGAGAAGCAAAAAGCTAAATATACCTATGGTATTTTAGAGCGTCAGTTCAGAAATATGTTCAAAAAAGCAACTGCAGCTCCTGGAATTACAGGTGAGGTTTTATTACAATTGTGTGAGTCACGTTTAGATAATGTGGTTTTCAGAATGGGTATGGCACCATCAAGAAGCGGAGCTAGACAATTGGTTTCTCACAGACACGTTACCGTAAATGGTGAGTTGGTAAACATTCCATCATACCAATTAAAAGCTGGTGATGTTGTAGCTGTAAGAGAAAAATCAAAATCTCTTGAGTCAATTACTAATTCATTAGCTAACTCAAGCCACGTATACGAGTGGATTACTTGGAATAACGATAAAAAAGAAGGAACTTATGTATCTGTTCCTGCTAGAATCCAAATTCCAGAAAATATCAATGAGCAATTCATCGTCGAATTGTACTCTAAATAATAAATTAAAAACATTGGTATTTAGCCAAAGGGTTTATTTGTACTTCTTCAAACTTATAGACCGCGCAACTAAATAACAATTAAAACGAAGAAATAATATGGCAGTATTTAGTTTTCAAAAACCCGACAAAGTAATCATGATTGATTCAACTGACTTTGAAGGGAAATTCGAGTTCAGACCTTTAGAACCAGGTTATGGTTTAACAGTTGGAAATGCATTAAGAAGAGTTTTATTATCCTCTTTAGAAGGTTTTGCAATCACATCGGTTAGAATTGAAGGTGTTGATCACGAATTCTCTACAATAGCAGGTGTTGTGGAAGATGTTACTGAAATGATTTTAAATTTAAAACAAATCCGTTTTAAAAGACAAATTGATGATGTTGACAACGAATCCGTTTCAATTTCTATTTCAGGACAAGAACAAATTACAGCAGGCGATTTCCAAAAATTCATTTCAGGATTCCAAGTATTAAATTCAGAATTAGTAATCTGTAATTTAGATCCTAAAGTGAACATCAATATGGAGATCACTATTGAAAAAGGTAGAGGTTATGTTCCAGCTGAAGAAAACAAAAAAGCTTCTGCACCAATTGGAACAATTTTTACTGATTCAATCTATACGCCAATTAAAAATGTTAAGTATAGCATTGAGAATTACCGTGTAGAGCAAAAAACAGATTACGAAAAATTAGTTTTCGAAATCATTACAGATGGTTCTATCAACCCACAAGATGCGTTGACTGAAGCCGCTAAAACATTAATTCACCACTTCATGTTATTCTCTGATGAGCGTATTACATTAGAAGCTGATGAAATTGCACAAACTGAAACTTATGATGAAGAATCACTTCACATGAGACAGCTATTAAAGACCAAATTGGTAGATATGGATCTTTCTGTTCGTGCTTTAAACTGTTTAAAAGCTGCTGAAGTTGATACGTTAGGTGATTTAGTATCATTCAATAAAAACGATTTAATGAAGTTCCGTAACTTCGGTAAGAAATCTTTAACAGAGCTAGAGGAACTAGTAAATGTGAAAGGATTGAATTTCGGAATGGACTTATCAAAATACAAATTAGATAAAGATTAATTAATCATATTTTGCTCCCACTTGAAAAGTGGTTTGGTAGCAAGATGATAAAACAAAGGTCATGAGACACGGAAAAAAAGTAAACCATTTAGGTAGAAAAACAGCTCACAGAAAGTCAATGTTGGCTAATATGGCTTGTTCATTAATTGAGCACAAACGTATTAACACAACTGTAGCTAAAGCAAAAGCTTTAAAACAATTTGTTGAGCCATTAGTAACCAAATCTAAAGAAGACACTACTCACAACAGACGTATTGTAATGTCTCGCTTAAGACAAAAGGAAGCTGTTGCTGAATTATTCAGAGAAGTAGCTCCTAAAGTTGGTGACAGACCAGGAGGTTACACAAGAATTATCAAGTTAGGTAATCGTTTGGGTGATAACGCTGATATGGCAATGATAGAGTTGGTTGACTACAACGAACTATACAATGCAGGTAAAGCGAAGAAGAAAACAACACGTAGAAGTAGAAGAGGTGGTTCTAAACCAGCTGCTGCAGCTCCTGTTGAAACTCAAGCAACCAACGAAGAAGAATAAATGTTAATAAGCATTTAATATATAAAGGATAATCTATTTTAGGTTATCCTTTTTTTTATGCAATTTTGCAAAACCTTTTTTTAGAAATGAAGTATAATAAACGAGACAAAGCCATTGTTCTACTAGCAGACGGAACAATATTTCACGGTAAATCAATTGGTAAAAAAGGAACTGCTTTTGGCGAAGTATGTTTCAATACCGGAACAACAGGTTATCAAGAAATTTTTACAGATCCTTCTTACTTCGGACAACTTATGGTAACCACCAATGCACACATTGGAAACTATGGAACCCATGAAGACGAAATGGAATCTGATTCCATAAAAATTTCAGGTCTGATTTGTAAAAATTTTAGCTTCAATTATTCCAGACCATCAGGAGAAGGAAACTTGGAACAGTTTTTTGAAAAATATAATGTGCTGGCCATTTCCGATGTGGATACCAGAGCTTTGGTAGCGTACATTAGAGATAATGGTGCTATGAATGCCGTTATCACAACAGAAGTAGATAAAATAGAAGACCTTAAAAATCAATTGGCAGAAGTACCTAATATGGAAGGTCTTGAATTGGCATCCAAAGTTTCAACAAAAGAGCCTTATTTCTATGGTAATGAAAATGCCAAGTATAAGATTGCAGCTTTGGATATAGGCGTGAAGAAAAATATTTTACGCAACCTAGCGAAGCGTGATGCCTACATTAAAGTATTTCCATACAATGCCAAGTTTGAAGATTTAGAAGCATTTAAACCTGATGGCTACTTTTTATCGAATGGTCCTGGTGACCCAGAACCTTTAGTAGAAGCACAATCGGTTGCCAAAGAAATAATCAGTAGAAATTTACCATTGTTTGGTATTTGTTTAGGGCATCAGGTAATTGCCTTAGCCAATGGTATTTCAACCTACAAAATGCATCATGGACACCGTGGTATTAACCATCCAGTAAAAAATATGCTAACAGGGAAAGGTGAAATCACCTCCCAAAACCATGGATTTGCTATCAATCGTGAGGAAACTGAAAAGCATCCTGATGTTGAGATTACCCATGTACACCTAAATGACCATACAGTAGCAGGCATACGTATGAAATCCAAAAACTGCTTCTCGGTGCAATATCATCCGGAAGCCAGTCCAGGACCACATGATTCCTCGTATCTGTTTGACCAGTTTATAGAGAATATTCAAAAAGCCTAATTTAAAAACCTCAAAGAATCCGAAAATTCCTTGAGGTTTTTTTAATACGAAAACATTATCGTAAAAAATTAATGTAATACTCTAATTGAAAATACCGTTTCGTAGGAGTATTTTGTAAATTTGTAACAATAACTAAATAATCAAAAAACTTTCCAATGAGCATTATAATTGACATTCATGCCAGACAAATTTTAGATTCACGTGGTAACCCAACTGTTGAAGTGGACGTAATAACCGAAAATGGAATTATGGGACGCGCTGCTGTACCTTCAGGAGCATCAACAGGAGAACACGAAGCTGTAGAATTACGCGATGGTGGTTCGGCCTTTATGGGAAAAGGAGTTACCAAAGCCGTTAACAATGTCAATACTATTATTGCACAGGAATTATTAGGTGTATCTGTTTTTGAACAGAACATGATTGACCAAACTATGATTGAATTGGATGGTACAGCCAATAAATCGAAACTGGGAGCCAACGCTATTTTAGGAGTGTCTTTGGCAGCAGCCAAAGCAGCGGCTAACGAATTAGGTTTGCCGCTATACCGTTATGTTGGTGGTGTGTCTGCCAATACCTTACCAGTTCCTATGATGAACATTATCAATGGAGGCTCACATTCCGATGCGCCTATTGCCTTTCAGGAATTTATGATTATGCCCGTAAAGGCTAAAAACTTCACCCATGCTATGCAAATGGGAACTGAAATTTTCCATAATCTAAAAAAAGTATTGCATGATAGAGGTTTGAGTACAGCTGTAGGTGATGAAGGTGGTTTCGCGCCAAATCTGGAAGGCGGTACAGAAGATGCTTTGGATACCATAGAAAAAGCCGTTGCTAAAGCAGGTTATAAATTAGGTGATGATGTTATGATCGCTTTAGATTGTGCTTCGGCGGAATTCTATATTGATGGTAAATATGATTATACCAAGTTTGAAGGTGATAAAGGTCAGGTAAGAACCAGTCAAGAGCAAGCGGATTATTTAGCACAATTGTGTGAAAAATATCCAATCATCTCCATTGAAGATGGTATGGATGAAAACGATTGGGAAGGTTGGAAATACCTAACCGATAAAGTTGGTGACAAAGTCCAGTTGGTTGGTGACGATTTATTTGTAACCAATGTAGAAAGACTCTCTCGTGGTATTGAAAATGGCATTGCCAACTCTATTTTAATAAAAGTAAACCAGATAGGAACCCTAACCGAAACCATTGCTGCTGTAAACATGGCACATAATGCTGGTTATACGTCTGTGATGTCGCATCGTTCCGGAGAAACAGAAGACAATACCATTGCCGATTTGGCTGTTGCACTAAACACAGGCCAAATTAAAACAGGTTCGGCGTCTCGTAGTGACCGTATGGCAAAATACAACCAGTTATTACGTATTGAAGAGGAATTGGCTAATGTGGCCTATTATCCGCAAGAAAGAGCGTTTAAAGTAAAATAATAAATGAATTCTTACGTATTTAAAAGCGATTATTTTATGAATAATCGCTTTTTATTTTAAATATCAATTTTAGCAATACCAAAATTGATAAATCCTCTGTGATATCCTTTATATATCGTGAGATATTTCGTATTTTCGTGCTGTCAAATTCGACAACTTAACATCAAAAATTTTAGAATACCTATGTCAGATAAAGCTACTATAGAAGTTAACGGCCAGAAATATGATTTTCCGCTTGTAAAAGGGACAGAAAATGAAGTTGCCATTGATATCAAATCATTACGTGGTGCCACCAATGGTGTGGTTACTATTGATCCTGGTTATAAAAACACGGGCTCTTGTACCAGCGCCATTACATTTTTGGATGGTGAAAAAGGTATTTTAAGATATCGTGGGTATTCTATTGAAGAATTAGCTGAAAAAGCTGACTTTTTGGAAGTAGCTTACTTGTTGATTTTTGGTGAATTGCCTACGCAGGAACAATTAGATAAATTCCATGCAGACATTAAAAGCCACTCGGTAGTAGATGATGATGTTCGCAAGATTGTAGATGCTTTTCCAAAGTCTGCTCACCCAATGGGTGTTTTAGCCTCATTGACCAGTGCCTTAACAGCTTTTAATCCATCTTCTGTGAATGTGAATTCTGAAGAGGAAATGTACAAAGCTATTGTCCGTATTATGGGTAAATTCCCTGTATTGGTAGCTTGGACATTGCGTAAGAAGCATGGTTTACCATTGGATTATGGTGATAAGAATTTAGGCTATGTAGAGAATTGCCTTAAAATGATGTTTAAACAACCTAATGAGGAGTATGTTTTAGATCCAGTAGTGGTTGATGCATTAGATAAATTATTGATTCTTCACGCCGACCATGAGCAAAACTGTTCAACATCAACTGTCAGAATTGTAGGTTCTTCCCATGCAGGATTATTTGCTTCTTTGTCTTCAGGTATCTCTGCACTTTGGGGACCATTGCATGGTGGAGCGAATCAAGCGGTATTGGAAATGTTGGAAGCTATCAAAGAAGATGGTGGTGATACCAAAAAATATATGGCTAAAGCCAAGGATAAAGATGATCCATTCCGTTTAATGGGATTCGGGCACCGTGTTTATAAAAATTTCGATCCACGTGCGAGAATCATCAAAAAATCAGCTGATGACGTTTTAGGAAACCTAGGAATTGAAGATCCAATTTTAGATATCGCCAAAGGCCTTGAAAAAGAAGCTTTGGAGGATGATTACTTCGTAAAGCGTAAACTTTACCCGAATGTCGATTTCTATTCAGGTATCATTTACCGTGCTATGGGAATCCCAACAGATATGTTTACCGTAATGTTTGCTTTAGGTCGCTTACCAGGTTGGATAGCACAATGGCGTGAAATGCGTTTAAACAATGAGCCAATTGGTAGACCAAGACAAATTTATATTGGGGAAACCTTAAGGCCTTTTAAAGCTATTAATAAGCGATAGTATTGATAATATCATATTCAAGCTTCATAGATTCTATGGAGCTTTTTTTATATTTACAACATGCTAAAACTAAACGTTAAAAACGAAACATCCCGATTGCGGGCAGTTGTTCTTGGAACAGCTAAAAGCAACGGACCAACACCAACAATTGAGGAAGCTTACGATCCAAAATCATTGGAACACATCAAAGCAGGAACCTATCCTGTTGAGGCGGATATGGTCAAGGAAATGGAAGCTGTAGCTGCAGTTTTTAAGAAATATGATATTCAGGTTTTTCGTCCAAATATAATTGAGGATTGTAATCAAATTTTCACTCGGGATATTGCTTTTGTGATTGATGATAAGTTTGTTAAAGCCAATATTCTTCCAGATAGGGAAGAGGAGTTTACTGCTATTGAGCATGTATGGTCACAAGTTCCCAAAGAACAAAGAATTAAATTGCCTGAACATTGCCATATTGAAGGTGGCGATGTTATGTTGTACAATGATCATATATTCATTGGTACCTATAGAGGTAATGATTATTCAGATTATATTATAGCTAGAACCAATATGGATGCTGTTGAAGCTATGAAAGAGCTATTCCCCCATAAAAAAATTAAGTCGTTTGATTTACGAAAGTCCAATACCAACCCAAGGGAAAATGCCCTCCATTTAGATTGTTGCTTTCAGCCTATTGGTAAAGGGAAAGCCATACTTCATAAAAACGGTTTTTTGGTTGAAGAAGAATATAATTGGTTACTAAATTTCTTTGGCAAGGAGAATGTTTTTGAAATTGACAAAGAAGAAATGTACAACATGAATAGTAACATCTTCTCGATTTCTGAAGATGTCGTTATTTCGGAAAGGAATTTCACCCGGTTGAATACATGGTTACGCAATCAAGGTATTATGGTTGAAGAAGTGCCTTACGCTGAAATTGCCAAACAAGAAGGTCTCTTGCGTTGTTCAACTTTGCCCTTGATTCGAGATTAATTAACTTTACAAGTAATAGTCACTTTAGCAGTTTCACCAACACGCATAGTACCGTAGTCTTCTCCTATTTTGTAGTCAAACCGATTGATTTCCAATTCGCCTTTAAACGTATTGTTCTTAAAAGTAAAAGGAATAGTGACGGTTTTAGTCACACCATGAATAGTCATGTCGCCTGTAGTTTGATAACCATCGCTAGTTTTGGAAACTGAAGCCGATTTGTAACAAATAGTGGGATATTTTTCCACATCAAAGAAATCGGCAGAATGTAAATGGGTATCGCGTTTTTCGTTCTTCGTATTTAAGGTTTTGGAATCAATACAAATATCAAAACTTGAATTTTCAATAGCAGAAGAATCAAAATTAAAATCACCTTGCATACCAGTAAAAGTCCCTTTAACGGTAAAAATACCACCACCAGTAATTTTAAAGTCCACAACCGATTTGTTTGAATCTATACTTTGCGCTTGGGCAACATAAGAAGAAGCCAATAAAAAGCAAACCAATAAAGCATTTTTTATAATTTTCATAACGTCAAGTTTTAGTGTTTGTTAAGTCGTTGCAAAAACGATTCCATTTCTCTAAAAATAAAAAAAAAGGAACTACAAATTGTAGTTCCTTTTCATATAATTACGTTAAAATGACAACTATATAGCTTCAACCATTAAGCCGTCGTCCGTTTTTTCAACTTTGGCAACCTTGTTCTTGGTTAGGTCTTTTATGGCTTTGTCCCATTTTTTGTTACTTAAACCTGATTGACCTTTCAGGTCATTTAAATCCATTTTTTCAGACTTATTTAAAATCTCCAAAATCGCTTTAGCATCATCGCTAATTGCCAATGGTTTTTTCTCTGGTTTCATTTGCGGGAAGAAAAGTACTTCCTGAATCGATTGATTGTTGGTCAAGAACATAATTAATCGATCCATGCCTATACCCATTCCGGAAGTAGGAGGCATACCATATTCTAATGCACGTAAAAAATCATAATCGATAAACTCGGTGGCTTCATCGTCGCCTTTAGCAGCCAATTTAAGCTGGTGTTCAAAACGCTCACGTTGATCCAATGGGTCGTTCAATTCAGAATAGGCATTGGCAATTTCCTTACCGCATACCATTAATTCAAAACGTTCGGTCAATTCTGGATTGTCTCGATGTTCCTTACATAATGGACTCATTTCTTTTGGGTAGTCTGTAATGAAAGTAGGTTGGATGTAGTTGCCCTCGCACTTCTCACCAAATATTTCATCAATCAATTTACCTTTACCCATGGTGTCATCAACTTCAATATCCATGTCTTTTGCTGCCTGACGTATTTCGGCTTCTGTTTTACCAGTAATGTCAAAACCTGTAAAATGTTTGATGGAGTCAGCCATCGTCACACGAGCATAAGGCGCTTTGAAATCAATTTCGTGCTTTCCAAAAGTCGCTTTGGTTGTTCCGTTTACAGCTACAGCACAATGTTCCAGCAACTGCTCACAGAAATCCATCATCCAGTTGTAATCCTTGTAAGACACATAGATTTCCATGGCTGTAAATTCTGGATTATGTGTTCTATCCATACCCTCGTTACGGAAGTTTTTAGAGAATTCATAAACGCCATCAAAACCACCAACTATCAATCGCTTTAAATACAATTCGTTGGCAATTCGCATGTATAATGGAATATCTAACGAATTGTGATGTGTTACAAACGGTCTTGCAGCAGCACCACCTGGAATAGGTTGTAAAATAGGTGTTTCAACTTCAAAATAACCTGCCTTGTTAAAGAAATCACGCATGGCATTAAACAACTTGGTACGCTTTACAAACACCTCTTTCACATGTGGATTCACGACTAAATCAGCATAGCGTTGTCTATAACGTTGCTCTGGGTCTGTAAAGGCATCATGTATATTGCCATCTGCATCAACACGAGGTTGCGGTAATGGTCTTAAGGCTTTGCTTAAAATGGTAAAGTCTTTAACCATCACTGTTTTTTCACCCACTTTTGTGGTGAAAAGTTCACCTTCAACACCAATAAAATCACCGATGTCCAATAATTTTTTATAAATAGTATTGTATTGGGTTTTGTCTTCATCAGGACAAATTTCATCGCGATTAAAATACACTTGAATACGGCCTTCGCTATCCTGTAATTCAGCAAAACTGGCATTCCCTTGAATACGTCTCGACATCAATCGCCCAGCTATAACAACCTTTTTCCCTTCTTTAAAATTCTGTTTCACCTGTTTGGAAGTTTCTTCCACAGGAAACAAATCTGCAGGATACGGGTTGATACCTAATTCACGAAGTTTTGAGAGCTTGTCTCTACGAACCAATTCTTGTTCTGATAATTGTGACATTGAAAATCTATTGTGTAATTTGAAGGCACAAAGATAATTACTATTCATTAGGATTTCAATTTATTATATTGAAATTAACGTGTAACAAATAGCCTTATTAGTTGTCTAATTAGTATAATCATCAATTAAAATCAATCACATGAGTTTTTGGAGAGTATTATTGTCCATTTTATGTCCGCCTTTAGCCGTATTGGATAAAGGTTGCGGCTCTATCCTAATCGTTTTTCTATTATGGCTTTGCGGCTGGGTTCCGGGCGTTATTGCCGCATTGGTTATTTTGAACAATCCTAATTCTTAAAGTAGTATCTTTGTAATCTAAAACTTCAAAAGAATACACATGAAAAAATTATTACTACCGGTTATTTGTTTGATAACTGCTTTGCTTACTAGTTGTCAATTTTCTGAAAACATTTACATTAACGAAGATGGAAGTGGCAGCATGACATTTTCTGTTGATGCCTCTGAATTGATGGCAATGGCTGGTGATAAGTTGTCTGAAGGTGAGGAGGAAACGGTAATAGACTCTACTATTGTGTTTAAAGATTTTTTGGAAGAAAAGAAGGATAGTATCGCAACATTATCTACTGAAGATCAGGAAAAATTAAAAGCATTGGAGAATTTCAAGATGCACATGGTTATGAATTCTGAAACAAAAAACATGAATTTTGATCTATCTACCGATTTTAAAAATGCTGATGAACTACAAGACATGTTTAAAGCTATGAATAGTGTTAGTAATTTGCAAGGTCAAGGCGGTGTTCAGGAAAGTGACTCTTCTAATCCGTTGTCTACAATGGGGAATTCAAAATCTTCTGAATTAAATTATAGCTACAAAGGTGGTGTATTCAAAAGAACGGCAAAAATTATAGATGAAGAACTACATCAGCAGGCAATGGATAGCCTTTCAGAAATGGCTATGATGTTTGGAGCTTCAAAATACAAATTGAACTATCATTTCCCACGACCTATAAAATCAGTATCTAACGATCAAGCTATGTTTAGCGAAGATAGAAAGAGTTTTGCATTAGAGTTTGATTTTATTGAAGCTCTAAAAAAGCCAGAACTTTTAAATGTAGAAGTTGTTTTAGAGGATTAGTATTTGTGAACAAAACCGTAGATATACAAGAGTTAGGCTTAAAGGATTACAAGGAAACTTGGGAATATCAGGAATCCTTGTTTAAAGGTATTGTTGATACCAAGATTAAGAATAGACGTGAGAAAGCCGATTTGGAGACACCCAACTACTTTCTGTTTGTTGAGCATCCACATGTCTATACTTTGGGTAAAAGTGGCGATATGTCCAATCTGCTGGTTGATGAAAAACAATTGGCCGAAAAAGGGGCTTCTTTCTACAAGGTCAATAGAGGTGGCGACATTACCTATCATGGTCCTGGGCAAATTGTGGGCTATCCTATTTTAGATTTGGATAACTTTTTTACCGATATTCATAAATACTTACGTCTTTTGGAAGAAATGATCATACTGACATTGGCGGAATACGGTCTTAAAGCAGAGCGTAGCCAAGGAGAAACAGGTGTTTGGTTGGATGTAGGAACGCCATTTGCCAGAAAGATTTGTGCTATGGGTGTTCGGGCTAGCCGTTGGGTCACTATGCATGGTTTTGCATTGAATGTGAATGCCGATTTGGGTTATTTTGACAATATGATTCCTTGTGGTATTCGTGGAAAAGCAGTTACGTCACTTAATGTTGAGTTAGGTGTCAAAGAAGTACCCATGGATGAGGTTAAAGCCAAATTGTTGAAGCATTTTGCCCATTTGTTTGAGGCTGAATTACAACCTCAAGAAGAAAAAGTTTGATTTTTCACGCAACCTTTTGGCTATAATTGTATCTTTAAGATATAAAGCTAATCAATTGCACTTATGAAAAATTGCTACATTTCATTTATTCTATTATTATTTTCGCTCAATTTTTATTCCCAGAATACTTATCAATATACTGTTGAATCTATACCCTATCAGGAGTTTCAGGAACAAAATATCATACAGTTTAATGGAGACGATCTTTATTCTGATGTTATAAATTTACCATTCTCATTCGATTTTTTTGGATTGTCAAATCTAACTGAATTGGTAGTTGGTTCCAATGCAGATATTGTATTTGATGGCTCATTGGCGAATACATTTGACCCATGGAGCTTTTCTGCTTCAGTTCCTTCTCCAAATTTGCCAAAACCGGCCATTTTTGGTCCCTATCACGATATAGACAATAGTGGAAATTCAAGTGATGATATAGGAGCTGTTTATTATGGTGTTTCGGGTGAAAATCCGAATAGGCGATTTTATATTTTTTATGAAGATATTCCTCATTTTTTAGGACTTTATTGTGATGGGTTTTTTACTACATCCCAAATAGTTATTCATGAAGCTACGGGTATTGTTGATGTACTAATAAAGAATAAACCAGCTTGTTTAGAGTGGCATGAGGGCAAAGCGGTATTGGGGATTCAGAACCAAGAAGGAACACAAGGTTTGACACCGCCAAATAGAAATACTGGACCATGGGAGGCTTACGATGAAGGTTGGCGTTTTAAACCAACTAGTAATTTTAATGTGGTTATTTGTGATGTAGATAATGACAATAGTGAAATCTTCAATATAGATGATTATAAAACAAGGGTTCTAGGGTTGTTTAATTTAGATGCTTCAGAAAATACTGTTGATATTTTAGATGCTTCCAATGTATCGGTTTCAGGAGATGTTACCATAAGTTCTGGGAATAATAATTTTACCATAGTTATGAACCCAAGTACTGATAATGTACAATTTGAGTTAACAGTAAGTTTTACTAACTGTGATAACGACGATGAGAATGATGGTATTCCTAATGATATGGAAGATGCCAATGGCAATGGTGATTTAGGTGATGATGATACGGATGGTGATGGCATTCCTAATTATCAAGATGATGACGATGATGGTGATACAGTCATTTCAGAATATGAAATTGTTTTTGGTGGTAGAAGTTCAGACAACAGAGTTAATCCTCCTACATTTTTAGATACCGACAATGATGGTATTCCAAACCATTTGGATATGGATGATGATGGTGATGGCGTTATTACAATGGACGAGGATTATAATGGAAATGGTGACCCTACAGATGATGATGTAAACGGAAATGGTGTGCCAGACTATTTAGATGCTGCTCAATTAAGCATTGATGACATTAGCGTAAATACTAATTTGTTTTCTGTCTATCCTAATCCGGTAGATACTAAACTTACTATTGAATTTGATTCGCAACTTCAATTTCAATCCAATTCAATGGAATTTAAAATTTACGATATACAAGGAAGACAGGTTATGCAATTGTCAGACAGTTTATTTGATAACAAAGCCCAGATAGATGTATCAAGTTTATCCAGTGGGTATTATCTGTTAGTGGTTAAAAACGAAAATTTATTAAAGGCCAAGAAGTTCGTAGTAAAGTAAAGCTTTGAACAATATAGATGTATTTCTTATTTATTCTTTTAGGATTGATTATTGTGATTATAGTAATAAGAGCTATAACTAAAAACCGAAATACCCAAGAATCTCAATTGGGTGTTTTTGAGCATCCAAGCACATTTAAAAAACCAAAAATTGAAATGACTACTAAAGAAACAAATAAATCTGTTTCAATAAAGAATAGTGATGGAGATAGTTTAGATGATGCTTTTGATGTATGGAGAAGTTCTAAAAACTAACCTTCTGCATTAAAGAATACTTTGTAATAATGCATTTTCTTTTCTTCGTCGTAACCCCGTTCCAGATATTCACTTGAAGCTTCGGGAGCATCAATATCCAGTTTAATTTGAATGTTGGTGTCCAGCTTAATTTCGGTTTTAATCTTTTTCTTTTCTTTGTTGACTACTAGATCAGATACATCAAATTGATTTCTAATCACAAGGTCTCTTTCGCTTTCAAAGGACTTTTTGTAATCATCAAATAAGGTTTTATGCTTGTCTTCAACAAAAATATCTTCCTTGAATTCTTCAACTTTTACAATTTCATGTTCTTTGAAAAAGTCAATGGTTTTGGCTAAAAAGGTGTTTTGTTCCTGATTTCCGTAGGATATTTTTAAAATGTCTTCAGAAAAGTCCTTGCAAAGCTCCAGATATTGTTGTGTATGGCTATTGGCATCATCAGCAAACTTAATATTCAGGAAATGATTAGTCCAATATTGTGCGTCGTAATTGTTGTTGTCGGCACTTAAAACGATGCGTCCTTCGGTGTCACTTTGATTTAAAATTAGACAGCCTTTATCTACTTTCTTACTGCTGATGCCTTTTTGAACCAACACATCATAGCTATTGTTCTCCAAATAGGTTTGAAAGAAATTAACCTTGTTTTCAATTTTAAAAACACCCAACGCATTGGTGGTTATCTCATTGAATTCAATACCCTCAAAAAGAACCACCAAAACATCACCTGTTTTTATTTGAGCTGAATTGGACTGCTCAAACAAATGCTTGACGATATGTTTTGATGTTTCAATAAAATCATCTTCGTTAGAGAATATTTGCGAGCTATAGGTATTGATTTCGTTAAGCGAGATATCAGCATGATGATTAAATCGGTAACTTTGAACAACACTGCCAAAGGGTCTTAACAAAAATGGTAGCATAAGCTCGTAACTGGCTTCATCAAAATGAACTTCCTTTTCCGAAAAGGCATTTTTAGTATTATTGAATTTGTTGCCAACCTTATGTATAATACATTTTGAAATAGAGGCATTGGTGCGCTTAATCATAGTTGTAATCTAAAAATTACGGTTAGTTTATTTGATAAATAAGAATAGTATTGCTTTCGCCTTTGGTAACAAATTCCAGATTTCGGTCTTTATCTATATTGCCCATATCAATTTTTGAAGTGCCATAAACTGGAAAATTGGAAAGTAATTTCGCATTACTGTCAAATAAAAAGACTTTTTGGGTTTGCTTATCTGTTACAGCCACATAAATTTTATCGTATAAATAGAATATATTGGGCTCACTATAATCCCCAAAATCCAATTCATAACTATTACCTTTTATGTTTAGTTTGTTTTCTGATAAGCTAACCAAAGTTTTTGAGGTTGTTACCAAATGATGACGATCATGTAAATTTAAATCTTGTACAGCAGTATTACCACGATTATCAATAGTAACCAGTTTACCATCGGATGCGGTAGTAGCAAAATTGTTGTTATATAAGTATACAGCTTCAGTTGAATAGTTGTAGGTGTTCTTCGGTGTCACACGTGTTTTCCCAGTTCTGTCCAATATATAAAGTTTGTTTGCTGTTTTAAACAGTAGATAATCTTTTCTGCCAATTCTAATATGCTGTGGTTGATGAATAATAGGGTCATCAGCATTTTTAAAAGTGAACCCTTTAACGGTTTTTCCTTTTGCATCCAGCATTAAAACATCCTTATCTTGTGTAACAATCAAACGATATTTTTTGTTGTTATCATAATCAAATACCGATAACGGTTGTGTAATGGCATCATTAAATTTTAAAGGGAAAGGCGCTACGTCTTTTCCGTTACGGTCTAGGACGTAAACGCGATTGGCAGTTGCGAATGCCAATTGCAGTCTACCATTTTTGTACATGTCAATTTGTTCTATTTTGCCCAGTATGGCACCTTGCAGCTGCTTCTTCCATAATATTTTACCACTGTTTGAAATCAAGTACAGATTATTATTGATATCCTGAACGGCAATATCTTTTTCTTGTGTGAGGTGATTGGTTACTAGTTGCGGATTGTTCAGTAAATCGGCATCTAATGAAATACTGCTTGATTCAGAAATGGAATTCTCGTAGACGGGTGATTTCGCTTTTTGTATGACAGCGTTCACATGTGCAAAATTGGCATCATAAATAAATTGTATCCCTGAAGATTGGTAGTCTTTTAGTTCAAGGTCCAAACCATCATTTAAATTTCTATGGATTATAATTTTCAAAGCATTTGAGCCAGCAACACTTAACAAAGACGATTCGTCACTAAACTTCTCTTTCAATAGTGTATAATGATTTCTAGATTGGTAAGTGGTTTGGTTTTTATAACTCGCAACAATATGTTTTAGGAGTTCCATATTGTTTGAAAAAACAATAAAATTATCTAGGATACAATATTTGTCAGCCGATTGAAAATTAATAAATGGTTTGAAGGTGTTGTAAAATAGAGTAGGGCTGCTAAAGCCAAAAATTTCTATGTCACGAAAGGTCTCAATGATATCTTGATCATTTAATAAAGCATCTTTTGTAATGTAAACATCCAAAGAATTCAAAACCACTGCTCTTTGGTCATTATGGTAAATGGTACCAGCTTCAATAACATTATCAAAAAGTAGCGGGTAATCTGCAATAGAATCTAGCTTTTGAATGTTGACTAAATTATTGTGGAATACATTAAAATTATCAAATGTTATACTTAAGAAACCATCGCTGTCAGCTGGCGCTATAGAAGCCAATCTGTTTTCTTGAGGAATGGTGTTTTTAAAGACGTCAATGAGTTTTTGGGTTGAATCTGCTGAACGGGTTACGCCATTGATGTTTAATTCATTTTGGTTAATATCAATATCAATAAATAAGTAATCAGTTAAAAGGTTCGTTTTTAGAGAATCATTTATAAAGAATGACTTTATAGCTGTATCAAATTTCTTGTTTATTAATATGGATAATTGATTGTCCGTTCCCGAGGATTGCAATAAGGATTCAAGTTGTGGGTGTATACTTGAACCTTCAACCGAACTATTTAAAAGTTCCTTTGTCGTGGCGCCAATAAAAATACTGTCAACGACCATGCTGAATAATTCTTGGGAGTCAACTGTACTTTTGGTAATGGTTTTGTTTTGAAATTTTAAGGTTTCAATACTGTGGTTTGGTAGTGAATCTATATTAAAAAGATTCTTTTTGAGCTTGGTGACAATAGCATACTGCAAGCTATCTCGGTTATCCTTAAAAACAGAAATATATAAATCATCTTCGGTATTGAAATGCTTAATCAATGCCAGCTTATCTTCTAAACTTGTGAAACTTCCGTTTTTATTAAGTTTCTTTAAGAAAGCATTGTTGTTGAGGTTGCCATTTAAGCTGGCAACGTTTTTTGTCTTTATAATTAGGGAAGCATTATTATTCAGGTAATCAATAATGTCAGATTTTTTATTTGACGTTTCACAGCCAAATACCACTAAAATCAGTATAGCATAAAGACAGATTTTTTTCATTAAAGAGGGAATTTTTACAAACCTACATAAATAATTTATGGCGTTAAAATGTTGCCTATTGAAATATTTACAAATCCAATTTCAATTGTTCGGGCAATAGTTTAAATGACTTCCGGTGGTATTTGGTGACGCCATATTTTTTTATGGCTTCACGATGTTCTTTGGTAGGATAGCCTTTGTTTTTTTTCCAATTGTACATGGGGAACTCTTCGTGAATGGTCTCCATATAGGCATCTCTATAAGTTTTTGCCAAAACCGAAGCCGCAGCAATACTCAAATATTTACTATCTCCTTTTACTATAGTTTCATAAGGTATTTGGTTGAAAGGCTTAAATCTATTCCCATCTACGATAATAAATTCAGGAATCGGGTTTAATTTTTCAATAGAACGTTGCATAGCTAAAATTGAAGCGTTTAGTATGTTGATTTTATCAATCTCTTCAGGAAATATGTGTGTAAAATGAAATGCACAAGCTTGCTCTTCAATAATAGGTTTTAGTGAATTGCGTTTGGTTTCAGTAAGTTGTTTGGAATCATTTAGGATGTAGTTGCTAAAGTTTTCAGGAAGAATAACTGCAGCAGCTGTAACAGGTCCTGCTAGACATCCTCTTCCAGCTTCATCAGTACCACATTCATATTGGAGCCCTGAATAATTTAACTTAAGCATTTAAATAATTCTTAATATAATGGTGTTATTGTAAATTGTATATACATTTGCAAGGTCGAAAAATTTTTTATGTCGAAAATAGTTTTAGCACTTTTTTTATTGTTGGGAATTTTCAATGGTTTTGCACAAAGACCTTCTTACATTGAAAAAGAACCGACTAATAATCAGGATTTGAGGGTTTCTGATTCTTTAAGTAGAGGCTCTGAGGAAAGCACCAGCAATAAGAATATCAAAAATTTGGATGCTAAGATTGAAATGTACTCTATAATTTCGCATTTAAATGACACTACTTATGTTGATACGACGTTGACTATTCAAAAAGAGTATAAGTTTAATTATTTGCGTAGGGATAATTTTGAATTGCTGCCATTTTCAAATGTCGGGCAAACCTATAATTCATTGAGTTATACTTATGTCAATAATAGTACTATGCCTTTGTTTGGTGCAAGGGCTAGACATTTTAATTATATGGAGATAAGTGATATAAATTATTATCACGTGCCAACACCGCTAACAGAACTTTATTATAAAACAGCTTTTGAGCAAGGTCAGCAATTGGACGCTTTTTTTACCACTAACATTTCAAAGCAATTTAATTTTTCAATTGCTTACAAAGGACTGCGATCTCTAGGTAAATACCAACATATTTTAACGAGTACCGGAAATTTCAGGTTCACAACAAGTTATAAAACAAAGAATGAACGATATATTGCCAATGCGCATATCGTAATGCAAGATTTGCTCAATGAAGAAAATGGTGGCCTCCAGGATGACAATATCCAATACTTTGAATCTGGTAATCCAGAGTTTAGGGATCGAGCTGTGCTTGCTGTAAACTTTGAAGATGCCGAAAACATTTTAAAAGGTAAGCGCTTTCATTTAGACCATTTATATCATATTGTCAAACCGCAAGATTCATTGGCAAAGAACAAGTTATATATCAACAACATCATATCCTTTGAAGATAAGTATTTTGAATACAACCAGACAAGAGAAAATGAATATTTTGGTGATGCTTTTCAGTCAACAAATTTAAGGGATCGTGTAACCCTTGAGAATTTTTACAGCCAATTAGGGGTTAATTACAGTAATAATGTTTTAGGTGACTTGCAATTCAATGTAGGATACAACAATTATAACTATGGTTATGATAAAGTTGTAGTCATCAATAATCAGTATATCACAAATCGTTTAAAAGGAGATGTTGTTTCCATTGGAGGTAAGTATCGTAAGAGAATAAATAGATTTAGCCTGTTCGGTGAAGCCGGTTTAAATGTTACTGGAGATTTTAAAGGAAACTTTTTTACTGGTAGGGCTTCCTATAGTTTAAATGAAAATAATATTATAGAAGCCCACATTAATCATAATACTACAGCTCCAAACTATAACTATTTGCTTTACCAAAGTGTTTATAAGAACTATAACTGGCAAAACGATTTTAATAATGTTGAAACACAACAACTAGGTTTTAGTTTAAACTCCAATTGGCTTGGTAATGTATCACTTAATTATACTACTATTATCGATTATGCCTATTTTAAAAAAGATGGAGTAGACGATTTGGTAAAACCGTTTCAAACAGACCAAACAATTAGTTACCTAAAACTTAAATGGGAAAAGGGTTTTAACTTCTTAAGGAAGTTCACCTTATATAATACGGTTATGTATCAAAATGTTCAAGATGATGGTATGGTATTTAATCTACCGGAACTTACGACAAGAAATACATTATATTATTCCAATCACTTTTTTAAACGAGCCTTATTTTTACAAACAGGGGTTACATTTAGTTATTTTACAAAATATAACATGAATGCTTACGATCCGTTAATGGCAGAATTTTATGTTCAAACAGATCGCGAGTATGGTGCTTTTCCAAGATTTGACTTTTTTGTTAATGCAAAAATTCAGCAAATTCGTATTTATTTAAAAGCCGAACATTTCAATTCTGCTTGGACAGGATATGATTTTTATTCCGCTCCTAACTATCCTTACAGAGATTTTACGGTTCGTTTTGGGGTCGTTTGGAACTTCTTCCTTTAGTAATAAGAATAAATTTCCCCTCTAACTATCTGATATTAAGGTATGGTTAAATTTGTTTAAAAAAAATGTTGCAAAAAGTTTGTTTGGGAAAGGAAAAGGGTGTTATATTTGCGCCCTCGTTCGGGGCACTGAAGT
>JAUIAY010000007.1 GCA_030425285.1 Bacteroidia bacterium | reverse complement strand
AACAGAGTAGTTAAGCCCGTTAGCGCCGATGGTACTGCACTCGTGGGAGAGTAGGTCGCCGCCTTTTTTGAAAACCCTTACTTGATAAAGTAAGGGTTTTTTGCTTTTTTGTAAGGTGAGGGTTTTTTGAAGACTAATTGAGGAAATTTAA
Source organism: Bacteroidia bacterium (assembly GCA_030425285.1). Taxonomy (GTDB): domain Bacteria; phylum Bacteroidota; class Bacteroidia; order Flavobacteriales; family Flavobacteriaceae; genus Hanstruepera. The sequence goes on along the minus strand of JAUIAY010000007.1, from coordinate 149,684 downwards.
GTATATTACTGACTCATTAATTAGCTAGTTTTCTATAGGATCTATGAATACCATAATTAAAGCCAATTTAAATACCCTTCAAAAAGCAAATTTTCTACTATTAAATCTATCAAATGACACATTAATTGATAAATCTATTTCACCTTACTACTCCAGTGTTGGTTCACATATAAGACATATTCTCGATTTTTATGATTGTATTTTGAAGCCTAATGACATTTTTGATTTGACGAAAAGATGTCGAAAGTTAGAAGTTGAGACTGATTGCGAGTGTGCTTTAAATTATTTAAAAGATTTACAGGATAGAATACAAAAACTAAATACCAGTGATTTAAGTAAAAAAGTTGTGGTATTAGATGATTTAGGAGTAGGAAAAGAAAAAATAGAATATATTTATTCTTCTTTGTTAGCACAAGCTAATAGCCATGCTATTCATCATTATGCGATAATTAATTATATTTTAGATGGGTTGAATATTTCTGTAGCCGACTCTAACTTTGGATATAACCCTACAACTCCCAAACCAGTCAATTTGAACTAAACATACTATCAAGTATTGTCTTAAGCCCTTTAAAGGCCATGAAAATTGCAAAAAAACAAATAAGCAATCCAACAATTAAAATAGGAATATATAGTGGTTTTTCTTGATTGCTGAAAGCGATATACAGTAAAACTGGCCCTAAAAACATGAATACAAGTGACAGACCCATTTTTTTAATTCCTTTTATTAAAATGTCTTTATTTGTTCGTTTAGATTCCATTACGATAATTGTCAATTACTGTGCGAACATTTCCAAACTTTTCTAGTAAGATGCTAGCCTCTTGGTATGATAAATTGAGTTCATCCATAATCATTTTGGTACCTCTGTCAACCAATTTATTATTACTCAACTGCATGTCAACCATTTTGTTTCCCTTAACTTTCCCCAATTGAATCATAACAGTAGTTGAAATCATATTAAGCACTAATTTTTGAGCAGTACCTGCTTTCATACGAGAGCTTCCAGTCACAAATTCAGGCCCGACAACGACTTCTATAGGATATTTAGCTGTTTTTGATAGTGGACTCCCTTGATTGCAGGTAATACATCCAGTAACTATAGCATTTTTATTACAGGTGTCTAGTCCACCAATAACGTAAGGTGTAGTTCCAGAAGCTGCGATACCGATGACAACATCATTAGAATTGATTTTATATTCAGACAGATCTTCCCAAGCCTGGGTTTTTGAATCTTCTGCAAATTCTACGGCTTTTCTAATAGCTAAATCACCTCCAGCTATTAAACCTATTACTAAATCATGTGAAACACCAAATGTTGGCGGACATTCAGAAGCATCAACAATACCCAATCTCCCACTAGTACCAGCTCCTATATAAAATAATCGACCGCCATTTTGCAATTTTTTTACAATTACAGAAACTAATTTTTCAATTTCAGGAATAACTTTTTTAACAGCGAGAGGAACCGTTTGGTCTTCTTTGTTGATGTTGGTTAGCAATTCAGAAACGGACATCTTTTCTAGATGATTATAATGAGAATCTTGTTCAGTTGTTTTAGTGAAGTCCATAGATCAAAAATACTGTTTTTGGATATACAATAAAAAAAAGCTCCTTTTAAAGGAGCTTTTCATATTAAGATTATAATTAATTTATAGATTTTAATATCGTGTTCAATGTATTGCTTGGTCGCATAACATCATTGGTCAAATCATCATTTGGTTCATAGTAACCACCAATATTAACAGCTTTTCCTTGGACACTATTTAATTCGTCTAAAATGATAGCCTCATTATCTTTAAGTTGTTTTGCAATAGGTGCAAACATATTCTGTAATTCGGCATCTTTGGTTTGGTTGCCTAATGCTTCTGCCCAATGCAGGGCTAAATAATAATGACTACCTCTATTATCCAATTCACCAACTTTTCGTTTAGGTGACTCATTGTTTTGCAACAGTATTTCAGTAGCATCATCTAGAGTTTCACCTAAAATAGCGGCTTTAGCATTATCTGCAAATTGACTTAAATGTTCAAATGAAACAGCCAATGCTAAAAACTCTCCAAGAGAGTCCCAACGTAAATGATTTTCTTCAACCAATTGTTGTACGTGTTTAGGAGCAGATCCACCAGCACCTGTTTCAAATAAACCACCACCATTCATTAATGGAACAATTGATAACATTTTGGCACTTGTACCCAATTCTAAAATAGGGAATAAGTCGGTTAGATAATCACGCAGTACATTTCCAGTAACGGATATGGTATCTTGTCCAGCTTTCACACGCTCTAGAGTGAACTTGGTTGCTTCAATTGGCGAAAGGATACGAATGTCAAATCCATTGGTATCATGTTCTTTTAAATAGGTATTTACTTTCTTAATTAATTCTGCATCATGAGCTCTGTTTTCATCAAGCCAGAACACAGCAGGTGTTTGAGATGCCCTAGAACGATTAACTGCCAATTTCACCCAGTCTTGAACTGGTGCATCTTTCACTTGACACATTCTCCAAATATCACCAGTTTCAACCGCGTGTTGAATCAAGGTATTACCATTAGCATCAATTACAGAAACGGTTCCATTACTTTCAATTTCAAAAGTTTTGTCATGAGAACCGTACTCTTCAGCTTTCTGGGCCATTAAACCTACATTGGGAACTGTTCCCATGGTTGTTGGATCAAAAGCACCATGTTCTTTACAAAAATCTATGGTAGCTGTGTAAACGCCTGCATAACTGCTATCAGGAATAACAGCTTTGGTATCTTGTTGTTTTCCTTCTTTGTTCCACATTTGACCAGATGTTCGAATCATTGCCGGCATTGAGGCATCAATAATCACATCACTAGGAACATGTAAATTTGTAATACCTTTATCACTATTAACCATGGCCAAATCTGGTTGGTTGTTGAAAGCAGCTTCAATATCGGCAGTGATAGCAGCTTGCTTGTCAGCTGGAAGTTCAGATATTTTACTTACTAAATTTCCAAAACCATTGTTTACATCAACACTTAGCTGTTCAAACTCTTGTCCATATTTTTCAAATAAATCTTTAAAGTAAGCACGCACTGCATGGCCAAAAATAATAGGGTCACTAACCTTCATCATGGTTGCTTTCATGTGTAATGAAAACAAAATGCCTTGCGCTTTGGCATCTGCAATCTCTCTTTCCAAAAAGCTCAATAATGCTTTTTTACTCATAATAGAGGCATCGATGATTTCTCCAGCCATTAAAGGGAAGTTTGGTTTTAGAACGGTTTCGTTTCCTTGAGTATCTGTATGCACTATTTTAATTTCAGTTGTGTTTGGAAGGGTAACCGATTTCTCATTATGGGCAAAATCGCCTGAACTCATGGTTGCAACGTGCGTTTTTGAGTCTTTACTCCAAGCTCCCATAGAATGCGGATTCTTTTTTGCGTAGTTTTTAACCGCTTTAGGGGCACGACGATCCGAATTACCTTCACGAAGTACCGGATTTACAGCACTTCCTTTTATTTTATCGTAACGTTTTTTAATATCTTTTTCGGTATCGGTTTCTGGATCTTCTGGATAATCAGGTAATTGATAACCTTTTTCTTGTAATTCTTTTATAGCAGCTTTTAATTGCGGAATAGATGCACTAATATTTGGTAATTTAATGATATTGGCTTCCGGTTTTTTTACCAAGTCACCTAATATTCCCAATGCATCTTCTACTTGTTGCTCTGGAGCTAAAAAATCAGGGAAAACAGCTAAAATTCTGGCTGCCAATGAAATGTCCTTGGTTTCTATATTAATTCCAGAAGGGTTTGCAAATGCCTTAACGATTGGTAAAAAAGAATAGGTTGCTAAAGCAGGAGCTTCGTCTGTTTTGGTATAAATTATCGTAGAAGATTTTGTCATAATTTTTTAGAATTTTGTTAGATGTGGTTACCTAAAATTTCGGAATTGCAAATATAACAAAATATAAAGGAATTTTGAATTTGCTAAAGCATTATATTGCTAGCAAACAGTAATGATGCGGGAAAATTTAAAAAGGAAATTAAAAATCAACATTAAGTAGTTCACCACTCATTTGCAAAACAGTTAATTCGGCAATTTTGGCCTCGTATTTGGCTTGATTTCTACTAATTTCAGCATTGCGAAGATTAAGTTGTGCTTGTCTGAATTCTAAAGAGGTAGCTTGTCCTAATTTATACTTTTCTTCCGTTCTATTAAAATTATCCAAAGAGGTTCTGATGTTGTTTTCTTGAACATTATAGATGACTAATTTGTTCTGGTAGTCATCCCAAGCATTATTAAAGTCTCGCTCAATAGTTATTTCAAGTTCTTCCTTTACAAGTTTTTGATTTTCAAGTATGATTTTGGAGTTCTTTATTTGGGTGGCTGTGCTACCACCATCAAAAATATTCCAATTTAAGCTTAAACCAGCTGAAAGACCATCACCAGTAACTTCAGAAACAAAAGAGGCAGCATTGTTATTACTTTTATTCCAACCATAGGAACCTGTCAATCCCAAGGTTGGCAAATATTGAGCTTTACTGGATTTAATATCTATTTCGCTGATTGAAATATTTTTATCAGCCTGTAATAGCGATACATTATTAGCTTTAGTTTTGCTCAATAAATCGTCTTTGTCCAGTTGTAGCAAGAAGTCCATTTCAGTTTCAACATTGAAATCTTCTTGCATTTGGGCTCCTAAAACAACATTTAAGTCTCTTTTTGTGTTTTTGAGTTGTTGCTTAATATTTATCAGATTAATACTATCGTTATTGATATCAACTTGGGCATTTAAAACACCTAATTTAGTGTCCTGACCGTATTCAAATTGATACTGGGCTCGTTTTAGTCTGTCCTTAGAGATAGTAAGTGTTTCTTCTAGTGCAAGTGTGTTTTCCGAAATTCTAGCTACGGAATAATAGATAGTGAAAAGTTGTAAGACCACGTTTTCTATGGTTTCACGAGCTTCTAACTTTGAGAGTGAATATTCTTCTTTCAAACGCTGAACATTATATTGCCTACCCATACCATCAAAAATGGTATAATTAAGGTTTAGGGAAGCATTGTAGTTTGAGCTTTCGGCACCAGATAAGGTGGTAGTTTCTCCATTTGAAAATTTAGCTTCTGTGTTGTCCAAATTGTAATTGGCACCTGCATTTCCGGTTAATGTTGGTAGATATCCAGAGTTTAAAATACTGGTATTGTTTTCAGCGACTTCAACGGTATTATTGGTTATTTTAATACCATAGTTATGCTCTAATGCCAGTTCAAAAGCTTTATCTGTTGTAAGAATTTCTTGTGAAAAAAGCGGAAATGAACCTATAAATAGACCGTATATTATAAAATGTTTAATGCTCATGTTCTTCTTTTTGTTCTTTAATGGCTCGCTCAACTTCTTCTTTTGTAACTGTTCTATTTGTATAAAGCCATTTAGCATTTTTCTTGATATTGTTACTGAATGATAAAAATAATGGTAGCACAAGCAAAGTCAATATTGTGGCATAACCAATTCCAAATGAAATAGAAATGGCCATAGGTTTTAAAAATTGTGCTTGTCGGCTTTTTTCTAATAATAAAGGTGCTAAACCAGCAATAGTTGTTAATGAGGTTAAGAAAATAGCTCTAAATCTAGATTTACCTGCTTCGGTTAGAGCGATATCAAAAGGTAAGCCTTCTTTTAGATTACTATTGAATTTGCCTATTAGTACCAATCCATCATTTACCATAATACCAATAAGCGCAATAATTCCCAATAAGGAAAGTACGTTTACCGGAAAGCCCAATAGCCAATGTCCCCAAGCAACTGCAGTTAAACTGAATGGTACCAGTAACAACAATAATAATGGTTGACTATAACTTCTAAAAGTGAAGGCAATAGTCACGTATATTAGCAATAAAATAGGAATTCCAGCAGCAGCTAAAGATGAATTCAGCTTTTGTGCTTCGCGGTTTTGTCCTTCAAAAGAAGCTGTAATTGTTGGATATTTTGATTGTAACGCGGGAATGGTAACGGTTCTAATATCCTCTAAAATATCTGTATTGCTAGTGCTAGGGTCTTTAAGATCTGCCGAAATTCTAATTTCACGTTTTCCATCCAAGTGATTGATAGCCACATCACCTCGTTCAATAGAATAGGTAGCAATATCTTTTAAAGTTACACGCTCTCCTGAAGGTGTTGCAATACGCATATCTTCTAGATTGTTTATCGAAGCGCGGTTGTCTCTATCATACCGAACCCAAACCCTTATTTCATCTTGTCCTCTTTGAAAACGCTGTGCTTGCGCGCCAAAGAAACCAGCACGTATTTGAGACATGACCGTTGATAAATCTAACCCTAATAAGTAGGCACTTTCTTTTAACTCCAATCGTATCTCCTTGATTCCAGCTGGATCGTTGTCTTCAATATCTTTTAGTAAAGGATTTTCGTTTAAAACTTCTTTCAATTCTACTTTAGCAGCTTTTAACTCTTCAATATTGTTACCCAATAAAGCCACCGAAACAGGACTTCCTCCAAAGTTTCCACCAGAACCAAATATTAACCGTTCGGTTCCTAAAACTGGACCAACCAATTCACGAACGCGGTTAGCTACCAGTGCGGCATTAATTTCATCAGGCCTTTCTTCACCAGGTAACATGTTAATTGTTAGACTGGCACTTGAACTACTATTCAAGGACAGAATGGTATTTTCAAACAATTCCTTTCCTGTTCCCTTAAGATATTCTTCGGTAAATTCTTTATTTGCAATTAATGCTTTTTCTTCTATCATGGAAATAATAGAGTCTGTTACTTTTACATTGGTTCCATTGGGCATATCCAACTCAATAGAAACGCGATCGCTGGCAATAGAAGGGAAGATGGTAACTCCAATAATACCACCACCAATAGAACCAAATGTTAAAACCAATAAGGCAATAAAAATCCCTAATGATAATACCTTGAATTTTAATACGAATGTAAGAGCTGGTGTGTAGAATTTATCCCTTAAAAATTTCATGATTCTATCGCCAAGCGCATTGATACCACGCATTTTCGCAAAAAACTGTTTAGTTTTCGAAGGGTTTTCTACTAGTACTTGCTTCCTTAAGGCTTTGGAGTGTGCTAAATGTGCAGGTAAAATAATTAAAGCTTCAATGAGCGATACTACTAATGTTAAAATTACTATTACTGAAACCTCACTGAAAAATTCGCCAATTCTACTGTCTAAAAATAAGAATAGAGAAAAGGCTAAAAGTGTTGTAATAATAGCTGAAACTACAGGTGGAATTACTTCCATAGTACCGTCAATAGCTGCTTGAATAGGGGTCTTGCCCTTTTCATAATGCTGATAAATGTTTTCGGCAATCACAATACCATCATCTACCAGAATACCAATAACGATAATCATTCCAAAAAGCGACAATACATTGATGGTTACATCAAACTGACCAGCAAAAATGAACATCCCCAAAAATGAAATAGGTAATCCAAATGCTACCCAGAATGCCAATCGTGTGTTAAGGAATAAGGATAAAAAGACTAACACCAATAGCATACCAATAAGCGCATTTTCTGTTAGTAGTTTTGTACGCTGATTAAGCGTAATGGAAAAATCCCTAACCACATTTAAGGATACATTTTCATGCTTTTGGTTATAGACTTCAATATATTCCTTAACCTTGTCAGCAGAAGAAATCAAATCTTCGGTATTGGTACTTGTTACAGATATGTTGATCGCCAACTCCTGATTAAAATAAGTAGCATTGGGTGTTTCTGAAAAACGATCCCTTACAATGGCAACATCTTTTAAGCGTACCGTTTTTCCATCTGGTGTTGCACGTATAACAATGTTTGAGAGCTCATCACCGTAATACGAACGATTATTAGCACGAATTAAATACTCTTCGGCATCGGTTTTGATATTTCCACCAGTAATCAGGATATTGGATGATGCAACAGCTTGTGCCACTTCACTAAAGGTCAGGTCATAAGCCAATAAGTTGGTTTCGTTTACGGCTATTTCAATTTCTTCTTCAGGATAACCCGTAACGCTTACTTGCGAAATACCATCAATGGCCCTTAAATCGTTTTCAATTTGCCTGCCTAGTTGTTTTAGGGTTTTTAAGGGGACATCTGTGCCGCTTAATGCAAATGATATGGTTTCCCTAATGGCTTCTTGTTTGGAAACAACCAATGGTTCCATACCTGTTGGGAATGATGGTACTCTATCAACTGCATTTTTAACCTCCAGTAGCATGAAGTCAATATTTTCACCTTTTTCAATTTCAACAGTTATCACTCCACTGTTTTCACTTGATGTTGAAGTTACACGGTCAATGCCTTTAAGTCCTTTTAGGTTATCTTCGATTTGAAGTACAATACCTTCTTCAATTTCCTGTGGAGATGCTCCTGGATAGGTAATATTAACATTGATGATTTTGGAATCTACCAACGGAAAAAAAGATGATTTCAGCGACATGATTCCTAAAATACCAAACACAAAAAATGCTATAATAAAAACATTTACTGCAACATGGTATCTAATAAAATAAGCGATTATTTTCCTCATGCCTATGGGTTATTTTTAGTATCAACAAATGGTTTTACCAACATCCCAGAATAGGCGCCAACAACAGGTTTTTCAAGAATAATTGTGCCATCAGGCACATTTTTTAAGACTACTTTGGTTTCCGAGTAAAAAATGGGCTTCACATCAATAACATCCAAAATACTATCTCTCACAACAAAAATCTGGTCGTTATCCAACATTAAATTTCTGCTGATTTCAATAGCATCGGGTTCGTCTTTGGCATCCAGATTGGCTTCTAAATACATGCCTTCTTTTAGATTGTCATTGGAAACTTCAATAAAGGCGGTAATTGTTTGTGTTGTGGCATCAATACTACCATTAACTCTAGAAACCGTTCCTGTGTAAGTTTCGGTATGTTCTAAATTGCTCAAGCTAACGGATTCACCCACTTTTAAAAGGCTTGCATAATTTTTGCTCAAAGCAACTTCCATTTCATAAATACTTGGGTCAATAAATTCACCCAATTTTTGTCCACTCCTAATTAATGAGCCTTCTGTAACCAAGGCTTCAGTCAATATACCACTAAAAGGTGCAGCAATGTTATACTTTGCCAAGCGCTGTTCTAAATTTTTAACGTTATAATAGTTAGAAATAATGCCTCTACCTGTGATAAAGTAGTTTTCTTTATCTGATGTTATTTCAGGAAGTTTAGGCGTGGTTTTATTTAAATCGAAACTATTCAAATAGCCTTGCCATTTTTGATGCATTTCTGGGAAATCCAAACGGATATCAGGCATAATGGCCGCAATGGAGTTGTATAAATTACTTTTTGCTGCCTGCACACTGGCATAATATTCTGATGCGTCTATACGAATAAGAGCTTCACCTTTTGAAAAGTTTTGACCAGGTTTAAAAAGCTTGTTACTAGGTTTAAAAATGCCTTGCACTTCTGCGTATAGCTCTACGCGACGTTTGGCAACCAAACTACCGTTAGCCGGAATAACAATTTTAACTGTTGAGTTTTGAACAGTATCTATAAATACTGTTTTAACAATTTTATTAGCTACTGGCTTGGGTTTGGTTTTACTGTCTATTAATTTTTTGGCAACGAAGATAGAGCCTGCAATGAGCAGAATTCCAATGATGGTTAGAATGATATTACGCATGAGCTTGAGTTGATTGCTAATTTAGACTACAAAGCTATTTGTAAGTTTAATGTATAAGTCTTAAAAAAATCATAAAAAAGACTAGCGCAAATTATTCAATAACAATTTGATAAGAATTGAGGAGATTCAAAGCGCCTTCTTTAGAAAATTTTGCGTTCTTAATCTTGTTTTGACTTGGATTTAAACTGAAAAGAGTTGCTGTTCTAAAGTCGGCTTTTTCCAGATTGGTGTTTTCAAAAACAGTATGTTTTAAATTGCAATCTTGAAATAGGGTTTCTGAAAGATTAGCATTAGAAAAATCAACTTGTTCCAAAATACAACCATCAAACTGTGGTTTATTGAGGTTTTTACCGTAGAATGATGAAAAACTAAAATTTGAATCCTTGGCCTTTACGGAAAATAGAAAATCACTGCATTCACTGAAGTTTACCCCTAATAGTTTACAATCTTTAAACAAGACATCCTTAAAAAGTGTATCCTTAATTTTTATACCACTTAAGTTACAATCCAAAAACTCACAATCGGTAAAAGATATATAGGAAAGATAGGATTCTGAAAAATTACAATTCATAAAGGTACAGCCATCATATTCAGCTTTTGGAAGTTCTTTGGTGCGGTAGTCTTGTTTTGAAAACGTTTTGTCTGCAATAAAAGGAAGGTCCATAGGTTTTAATAAAAGGTGAATATACAGAACCTAAATAAAAAACAAAAGCCATATCACTTTAGAACTTAATCCGCTGTTGACATGGCTTTCTTCGAAACCTTTGGCGTGACCTAGAAAACATTGCTGCTTTCTCGTGTGAAATTGCTTTCCCACTTTTCAATTCAAGTTACTTGGTTTCAAAAAAACATTTTTAATGTTACAACTTTCAAAATGTATTGACCTGTTGCTAAAAATGTTTCTGTTTAATTGCTTTTCTTGATCTATTGTCTACTATATTTCATTTGCATGACTTACACCATCCAATACATTGCCATTATTACACAGTTATCACTTTCGATTCTACTACCTGTCACGGCTTTCCACTTTCCAGTTACTGCCTACCGAAGTATCCAACACTTTTAAAGCTTCATGATTTCTAAACTAAATATGCTTACACATACCGTTTCAAAACCTCAAAAAACAACTATTATAAAGAACGTTATTTTATACGATTAATAGAGTTAAGCAGTTATTTTCAAACTAACACCAACCGAAGTTGTCCCTCAATCGTTTTGCTAATATAGGACGACATTTTAAAAATCCAAATTTTTTAAGGTATTAGATATCAACCAATTATAAACCAGAGTTATTAACTTTTGTTAATAAAAAAAGCCCTGTAAAAACAGGGCTTTCCAACGTTATCAACTAATTATTAACGTTTCATGCTTTCTTTAATTCTTGCTTTCTTACCAGTTAAGCCTCTGAAGTAATAAATACGTGCTCTACGAACGCTACCACGCTTGTTCACTTCAACTTTTTGCAAAGCTGGCATGTTTACTGGGAATATACGCTCAACGCCTATAGTACCAGACATTTTTCTAATAGTAAAGGTTTCAGATGTTCCTGTTCCTCTTCTTTGAATAACAGTTCCTCTAAAAAACTGTGTACGGGTTTTATTACCTTCCTTAATCTCGTAATAAACCGTAATAGTATCACCAGCGCTAAACTCTGGGAAGTCTTTTCTTGTTACAAACTCGTCTTGTACAAATTTTACTAAAGATTCCATATCTTTAAATTTATTAGTATTGATTCGAAACAACATTCACGATTCTCGCCAGAGGTTAACCCGAAATTGGGTGCAAAGATAATTAATAATTAGTAATGGACAATTAATAATTACTTTTTTTGATATGCTATTTTTGGTGATTTCGACCAGTTCGAGAGTCTCACTGTCTGTCTAACTAATAATTACTCATCCAGCAAATCGGGACGTCTACTTTTGGTACGTTCGTAGGCTTGGTCTTCACGCCACTTTTCAATTTCTGGGAAGTTACCGCTAAATAAGACTTCGGGTACGTCCCAGCCATTATAGCTTCGTGGTCTGGTATAAATAGGTGGAGCCAATAGATTGTCTTGAAACGAATCGGTTAGGGCAGAGGTCTCATTGCCTAGCACACCTGGTATCAATCTAATAACAGCATCACACAACACAGCAGCTCCCAACTCGCCACCAGATAACACATAATCACCAATGGAGATTTCACGAGTTATAAAATGGTCACGTACACGTTGATCTACACCTTTGTAATGACCACACAGAATAATAATATTTTCTTTAAGCGAAATTTGATTGGCAATACCTTGATTCAGGGTTTCACCATCTGGTGTCATATAGATGATTTCGTCATAATTGCGTTCTGCTTTTAAACCCGATATGCATTTGTCTATAGGCTCAATCATCATAACCATACCTGCACCACCACCAAACTGGTAATCGTCAACCGATTTATAATTATCCGTTGTATAATCCCGAAGATTATGTAAATGCACCTCTACCAAGTTCGCCTCAATAGCACGTTTTAAAATAGATGCCTCAAACGGACTGCTTAATAACTCGGGTAAAACGGTAATGATATCAATACGCATAGTCTTGCTTTAGACTGCAAATATACTTGAAATGTTTTTTGGAACGGGAGGTTTTGTTTTTGGAGTTTCGTTAACGGTCACGCGGATATGGCGAGTTACGTTGACGGCTTGCCGTCATAAGTAATGGTAGCCATTAGACGTATATTCGCTATATCCGTTGTTGGGTATCTGTGCCGAAGGCACATGGCGAATATGCAGTCGTACTGCGTGACCGTTGGGAACATTAAGCAGACACAAAAGCACGTAGTGCGGTGGATGCGTGCCGTAGGCATTGTTCCCAATTATTGATATGATATCGTTTTAATGATTTATATCAGGAGTTAACGAAGTTCGTTGAAATTTTTGAAAAAGTCAATGAAGTATGTCAAAAAAAAATCTGTAAACAATAGCTTACAGATTTTAGTGTGTTTTTGGGAGTTATGGATTAACTACCTTTTTGTTTGTTTATTTCATCCTGTAATTGGCGTCTTACTTTTTGTTCGCGTTCTAAAGCGGTACGTCTGTGCTCGTCAAATTCTTCTTCAATTTCAGCCAGATTCTTTTTAGCTTCCTTGGTTACAGCATTACTGTTTCTAAACTTATAAATAAACAATAGCAGTAGTGCCAGCAATCCACCAATCACTGACCACATGAGCACGTTGTAACTGGATTTGCTCATTGGCATTCCAAACAGTGTTATATTGTTTTTTTCTTTGTTGGTGGCATCTAGGGTTTCTTGGGTGTTGGAAAGGTTAGTTTTTAAGTTTGTTATTTCCTCGGCTTGGGTGTTCACAATGGTTTGGGTATCGGCCAGATTCTTACGAATTGTTTCTAATGTATCTTTAGTGTGAGCTTTAAGGGTTAACAAATTACTTCTTTTAACAGATTCATACATTTTACCATCTAAACCTCTAAAATCACCTGATTTTTTTAGTACATATTCAAATTGATCATCAATAGTACTATTATTTAAAGATAACCCCTCTTCTTCGTCATTGGTTTCAGTTTGGGCTTGTAGTGTGTGGAAACCACATAGCATAAAAAGGGCAATAGTTAGAATGTTTAACGTCTTCATTTGGTTTTTGTTAAGTTTTGTTGTGTTACGAAAATAAGAAATTATGTTTAGTTAAAAACAGATATGATAAAGAGGTAGTCTAAAAAGTCACATTTTTGTCAATCTGAACTTGGTTCAGATTCTTAATGCGGCTCGAAAATCAGTCAGTTAATGGATTTTGAAATAAATTCACAATGACAGATTTTTACACTTTTTAGACGACCTCTTTTTATATACGGACGTTATGCTTGTTTAGATGTTAAGCGCGCTTAATTCCTGAATATTTTCAATATTGTTTTCATCCAAACGATACTGATACAGACCATTGGCACCAATTAAAATAAGTAAATCATTTTGAATAATCACATCAAAGGCCTGTCTGTTTATGGCAGTAATTAAAACAGAATTTTCAGGGTCTGAAATATCAAAAATTTTCACTTCATCATCGCATACAAATAAATAATCATTGAATAGTCCCAACCCTATTGGACCTGTTAGGTTTCTTTCGGAAACCAGTACTGGATTTACAATATCGGTAACGTTGTAAATTTCCAATCTATTCAGGTTTGTTCCACATTGATTGCCGCCTTTTAAAGTCACAAAGGCAAATTGATCGTTGGCAATTACAGGGTCACAAGCTGTAAAATGTTGTACATCGGAAAGATATTCGGGCATTTCCGGATTTTGTATTCCATAAATATACATGCCGTTTCTAGATCCCATATACAGGTATTGTTTATAATTAAAAAGGGTTTCAATATTAAAACCAATTTCTACGGTATTCACCTGTACGGGTTGCTCCGGATTTGAAATATTAAAGACATTCAAATAACGATTGTCAACGGTGTACAAATAATCGTTTAGAATGGTGAATCGTGCCAATGAGCCGCCTTGCCCCGTTTCAGAACTGGATGCAAAACTATTGTCGATACTATTGGAATCTGAATCGCATCCTATGAATAGTAACGATATGATAATAAATATATATTTTTTCATGTTATCTGTCTTATTCGTTTAACTCCCAACCAACTATTATTTGGTCACTTGAACTTGTTTCATAAAATCCATCAGGGGAATAAGCCATAGGATTTGGGAAAATATCGGTAATGCGTTTGGTGATTTCAACACTATCATAGGTGTCATTGATGCGCAAGGCAATTAAATCTATCGCATTGTCAACATAAAGGCTATTGTTTTTGATGCTGATATCTGAAGAGCCAATTACTTTTAGGAACGCAATATTTTGAGGATTTTCAGGATTGGCATTATTGATAATGTGAAAACCTTCGCGCACTTCATTGATGAACAAGAATGCATCTTTAACATAGATTTTACCTGAATTTACAATGGTTTGTGGTGGTAAAAGTTCAGTTGTGGTTTCAAATTCTTCTCTGTCCATGAAGACTGGACTATAAGCAGATTGTGGTAAATCGATAGTATTTGGACCATCGTCATCATCGTTTCCATTAAAACCAAAGCAACCCATAAGGATCAAGGCAATGGAAAAAATAAATAGTTTGAAGAGTTTTTGTTTCATAGTTGGTTATTTTTATTAGTAGATGCAAAAAGTAGGAAAAGGTTGCGTGAAAAATAAAAAAAAATCTTGCTTAATTTTAAGCAAGATTTTTTTAATGGTTTTTTAGTGACTACTAATAATATGTATAGCGTCTTACTTTAGCGATATATTTTGCCAGTCTAATCACCTGATGGCTATAACCATACTCATTATCATACCAAATATATAAAATGGCATTTTTACCATCTTCACGAACAATGGTTGCTTTACTATCGTAAATAGCAGGAGCAGAGCTTCCAACAATATCGCTAGACACCAACTCGTCACTTAATTCGTATTTAATTTGCTCTACCAAATCACCTTCTAAAGCATATTTTTTAAGAATGGTATTGATACCATCAACTGAAGTTGACTTTTCCAATTCCAAATTCAAAATTGCCAATGATCCGTTGGGAACCGGAACACGAATGGCATTTGAAGTTAATTTACCTTCTAGTTCTGGTAAAGCTTTAGCAACAGCGCTTCCAGCACCTGTTTCGGTAATAACCATATTTAAGGCAGCAGCACGACCACGACGGTATTTTTTGTGGAAATTATCAACTAAATTTTGATCGTTGGTATAAGCATGAATGGTTTCTAAATGACCACTTTTTACACCAAATGAATCCTCAACAGCTTTTAAAACCGGAGTAATGGCATTTGTTGTACAAGAAGCTGCCGAGAAAATATCAACAGTATCTGGGTTGTGGTCTTTTTGGTTCACACCATGAACGATATTTGGAATACCTTTTCCTGGAGCTGTCAATAAAACTTTGTCAGCACCTTTAGATTTTAAATGTCTTGATAAAGCTTCTTTATCTCTAAAAGCACCCGTATTGTCAATTACCAAGGCATTGTTGATACCGTAAGTTGTATAATCGATATCTTCAGGTGCATTTGCTGAAATAATATTAACCGTTGTGCCATTAATAATCAAGGCATTATTTTCAATATCAGCAACAACAGTTCCTGAAAAATCACCGTGAACAGAATCGTTACGTAACAAAGACGCACGTTTTTCCAAAACAGTTTCGTTAATGTCACCTCTGGTTACAATAGCACGTAAACGCAATTGGCTTCCTTTTCCGGTTTTGGTCATAAGCTCTCTGGCAACCAAACGACCAATTCTACCAAATCCATACAACACAACATCTTTTGGTTGAATAGCTTTTTCGGTTTTGGCATCCTGCAATTTATCGGCAACAAAAGCCAATGCATTGCTGAATTTTTTCTCCTCTAAATGATACTCGTAAGTCAATTTACCAATGTCCAATTTTGCTGGTGGTAAATCCAATGTTTTGATGGCTTGGGCAATTTCTACAGAATCGAAAATAGAAATCGGTTTTTGAACAAACTCACAGGCGTATTCGTGTAAGTTTAAAATTTCACTGACATTTCTATCAATTAACTGATTTCTAAAAAGTACCAACTCAATAGACTTGTCATACCATAAATCACTTACAATCTTGATGAACTCAACAGTAGCGCGTCTACGGTCTGCTTGAAATGCTAATTCGCTTTCATAAGTTTCGTTAAAACTCATTGTTTAAAATTTTAGTGTGTTGTTTTAAATTTTTTGCAAAAGTAACACATTTCAAACGTTTTCGTTTACAATTTTTTAAAATAAAAAATCCCTTAAACGTTAAAAGTTGTTAAAGGGATTTTGAGGTTTAAGTTCCTGGATTTTTATCTGAAAATAAAACTCTGTTTTTGTCCTCGACGGTTAATGATGCTTAATTTTTCAATCTTTTCACCAAAATCACCACCATATTTATTTTTTAATTTGGAAATGTCTTCCACGCTATTGATTTTTACGTCATTGATGTCGGTAATAATATATCCTCTATTTAAACCGATTTTTTGGTATAACCAATAGTTATCATTTTTAGTCACCATTACACCATAGTCAATATTATATTCGTCTTTGATTTCTTGTGACATGTTTTTCACCTGAATATCCATAAACTCCAAGGTCATAATTTCGCTATTGGAAAGTTTTACAGGTAGTATTTTGGTATCACCATTTCTGATGAATGACACCTGAACAACATCGCCTGGTCTTTTGGTGTTGAGGTAGCCAGTTAAATCGGCAAACTTCGAAATCTTAACATTGTCTATTTGGGTAATGATATCGCCTTTTTCAATTCCAGCATTTTTTGCTCCCGATTTTTCATCAACAGATCCCACATAGAAGCCTTCGGTATAATTAACTTCCAATTTTTCGGAAGTTTCACCATTTAGACTCCAACCGTTTACACCTAAAATACCATTTTGCACATCACCAAACTCCATAATGTCTTCAACTACTTTTCTGGCAATATTACTGGGTACTGCAAACGAATAACCAATATAGGAGCCAGTTTGCGATGAAATGGCTGTATTTATACCTACCAATTCACCATTTGAGTTTACCAAAGCACCACCTGAATTTCCTGGATTAACAGCAGCATCGGTTTGAATGAACGATTGGTAATTTTGACCAGAAAGATCACGCGATTTGGCACTGATGATTCCTGCAGTAACAGTTGAGGTTAAATTAAACGGGTTACCAACGGCAAGAACCCACTCGCCAATTTTAGCTTGATCTGAATCACCAAATACGATGTACGGTAAATCTTCATCGGTTTCAATTTTCAGAAGGGCAATATCCGTTTTTGGGTCTGTACCTACCAAAGTGGCTTGATAAATTTTATTATCGTTGGTGGTTATCGAAATCTCTCTGGCACCATCAATCACATGATTATTGGTGATGATATAGCCATTTTTATCTATAATGACACCACTTCCTGTCCCTACTTGCGAACGTTGAGACCGTCTACCATAAAAGAAATCTTCTAAAGTAGTTGGACTAGAAACAATGGCTGTGTTTTTAACGTGTACCACAGCATGAATAGACCTATCGGCTGCATCAACAAAACTGGGTAGCGCATCAGCATTGGTTAAATTGGTATGCGTATAATTGGTTGGAATAAAATTAGGTTGTTGGTCACTATGTGAGATAGTGCTTTCAGTGTTATTTTCCACAAATAATTTGTAGGCAGATAAACTAATTAATCCACCTAATACCGAAACAAATACTAAAGTTGCGATCTTTTTCATGTTCTAAATTGTTTTAATTAAATGAATAACGATTAAAATTAATTTTTTATTGAAACATATTTTGTTATTTAACTTTTTTTAACGTCCGAATTAACGCCTATTTAACAAGGCTCAATACGTGATAATATTCATATATTTGCCTCACTATGACAGTGACATTTTATAAATATCAGGGCACCGGAAATGACTTTGTAATCATTGACAATCGTCAGTTGGTTTTCGACAAAAATGATACCAAACGCATTAAGCATTTATGTGACAGACGATTTGGCATTGGAGCCGATGGTCTGATTTTGCTCGAGGAGCACGACACCTTGGATTTTAAAATGGTTTACTTCAATTCGGATGGCAATGAAAGTTCCATGTGTGGAAATGGAGGTAGATGCATTGTAGCTTTTGCTAATTTCCTGGGTTTAATAGGTCAACAGACAACTTTTTTAGCTATTGATGGTGAACATCAAGCCATTATTGAAGATGGTATTGTTCGTTTGCATATGCAGGATGTGGATCATGTTGAAAAATATGAAAACCATGTGTTTTTAAATACAGGTTCTCCGCATCATGTGGAAATAAATAATAACCTTCAAGAATTAAATATTAAAGCACTGGGTTCAAAAATTAGATATGGTGCGCCATATTTTGAAGCAGGAAGTAATGTAAATTTCGTTAGCAAGCATTCCAATGACAATTTTTTAGTTAGAACCTATGAACGCGGTGTAGAAGATGAAACATTATCGTGTGGTACTGGTGTAACAGCTGTGGCTTTGGCTATGCATGCTTTGGGCGAAACAACTGCTAATAATGTAACGCTGCAAACCCCTGGTGGCCAATTGAAGGTGTCTTTCAAGCAAAGTGCTGCAGGTTATACCGATATTTGGTTACAAGGACCAGCAATCCAAGTTTTTAAAGGGGAGATTTCATGGTAACACTTAAAGGGGAACATATTTTTTTACGTGCTTTAGAGCCTGAAGACCTCGAGTTTATATATGACATAGAGAATGATGAGCACCTTTGGGAGTTAAGCAATACGCAAACACCTTACTCTAGATATTTAATAAAACAATATCTTGAAAATGCTCACAAAGATATTTTTGAAGTCAAACAATTACGATTGGTTATTTCAGATTATAACAATCAAACTTTGGGACTGATTGATTTATTTGATTTTGATTTTAAAAACAAGCGTGCTGGTGTGGGAATTTTAATAAAATCAGAAAGTAATCGCTATCAAGGATATGGAAAGGAAGCTTTGAAGTTGCTTATTGATTATAGCTTTCAACAACTACACTTGCATCAGCTCTTTTGTAATATTTCAGAAGAGAATAATGCCAGTCTTCAATTATTTAAGGGACAAGGATTTGTTGAAATTGGATTGAAGAAAGATTGGAATTTTAATGGCAAGACATTTAAGAACGAATATGTATTACAATTAATTAATAAGTAAATGTATATCAAAAAAATACTATGGGCCATAGCATTAATAGGGTTGGCAGTAGCTGCCTATTTTGCCTACTATGTGTATAGCGCGATGTTTGAGCCCAATACAGCTTTTAACAATGATGAAGCTTATATTTTTATTCCGACCGATGCTACTTACAATGAGGTTCGTGAACAACTTTTACCTTTATTAAAAGATATTGATAAGTTTGATGCACTTGCAGAGCGTAAACAATACATATCTCATATTAGAGCTGGACGTTATGTTGTTAAAAAAGGCATGAGTAATAATGATATTATCAATTCTATTAGAAGTCAAAATATACCGATTAAGATTTCATTCAATAATCAGGAATCGCTCGAAAAGTTAGCTGGAAGAATTAGTACACAGATAGAGGCCGATAGCATATCGCTGGTTCAAGCCATGAAGAATGATATCTTTTTAGCTGAAAATGGTTTCTCTAACCAAACAGCTTTGGGAATGTATCTGCCAAACAGTTATGAGTTTTTTTGGAACACATCGGCAGATCAGTTTCGTGAGCGTATGCTGAAAGAATATGAACATTTTTGGACAGAAGCCCGGAAAGCAAAAGCCAAAAGTTTAAATATGTCTCAGAATGATGTCATGACATTAGCATCGATTGTTTATGAAGAATCCAAAAAGAAAGACGAACAACCAAGAGTAGCTGGAGTTTACATAAATAGATTGCGAGTTGGTATTCCGCTACAGGCCGATCCTACATTGAAGTTTGCAGCTTATCAATTACCAGAATATAAGAACACAGTTATCAAGCGGGTGCTTAACAAGCATAAAGAAATTGAATCACCATATAACACTTATAAATATGCAGGTTTGCCACCTGGATTAATCACTATGCCAGATATTTCGGCAATTGATGCTGTCTTGAATTATGAAAAGCATAATTATTTGTATTTCGCAGCAGATGCACAACGTTTGGGTTATCATAAGTTTGCAAAAACCTTAAGTCAGCACAATGCTAATGCTAGGGAATATCAACGCTACTTGTCTTCGCAGGGAATTTATAATTAAAGCTATTGAAACAATTTTTGATAAATAGTGTTGCTTGCTTTTTTATGTTCTTCGCATACTCACAATCGCAAATAAACTTATTTCTTAAGCCAAGCGATACTCTAAATAAACCAAGAAAAAATGCTGTTATTATTACAGAGGCTAGTTTGGGTGCTATATCATTATTGGCACTAGACCAATTGTGGTATCAAGATTATCCACGATCTAAGTTTCACACGCTAGATGATAATAGCGAATGGTTACAAATGGATAAGTTAGGGCATGTGTATTCTGCTTATCAACTTGGACGACTTGGAGCAGATGCGTTAAGTTGGAGTGGTGTTAGTAAAAAAAATCAGTTGATTTATGGGGGAACCTTGGGTTTTACATTTTTAACAGCCGTTGAAGTTTTTGATGGCTTTTCTGAAGAATGGGGTTTTTCTTGGGGCGATATGGCAGCCAATGCAGCTGGAACGGGATTGTTTATAGGGCAAGAGTTACTGTGGGACGAACAACGTATTACATTAAAGTATTCCTTTCACCAAACACAATATGCCGCACAAAGACCTGATAAATTGGGTGATGGTCTTACCGAAGAGTTTTTGAAGGATTATAACGGCCAGACGTATTGGTTGAGTTTTAATGTACATTCTTTCTTTGAGAATGATAAAATCCCCAAGTGGTTGAATGTGGCATTTGGCTATGGAGCCACAGGTATGCTGACTGGTGAAAATGAAACATTAGAGGGTTCTTTTGTAAACCAAAATAGGGTAAGACAATATTACTTTAGTTTGGATGTGGATTTGACTCGAATTAGAACAAACTCTCACGTTTTACGATCGATATTCTGCATTTTTAATACGATAAAAGTGCCATTTCCAGCTTTGGAGTTCAACGAAGAAAACGGCATTTTGCTTCATGGAATCTACTTTTAGAGGACTTAATCGATTAATTTTCAATATTTAAAAAAATGCCCTATCTTTGCACGCTGAAATTTTAAAACATTTTTCATAAAAGAAATGTGTTGAAAAAATTTGAAAGTTATGAGAAAAAATATTGGAAGTATAATTGCTCTATCGCTTACAATATGTGTCTTATTATTCAGTTCGTTTAAATCGAACGAAGCGATTACATCAAATGATTATTCTGCTAATGAATTGACGTACTCAATTGTCGATGATTTAGAATCTTCAGAAACGACCATGTTCCCTCTGGAAAAAACCTATAAGCCATTTTCACCAACATTGGGGAAATCGTTTATTGGCTTCAAAGAAGCATTAGGCTTTAAAGAGTCTGGTGGCGATTATTTTACAGTAAATACTTTGGGGTACCTTGGGAAATACCAATTTGGAAAGGAGACCTTAAAATTGATAGGTGTTTATAACTTAACACATTTTTTAAATAATCCAGAAATTCAGGAAAAGGCTTTTTTGGCCAACGCTGAACGTAATAAATGGATTTTAAGAAAGGATATCGATAAGTTTGTTGGGAAAACCATTAACGGAATTCAAATAACAGAATCCGGTATTTTGGCGGCGGCGCATTTGTCTGGTCCAGGAAATGTAAAAAAATATTTAAGAAGCTATGGAACTAATGGTTTTGTAGATGCTTATGGAACCACGATACAACATTACATTAAAAAGTTCTCTGGTTATGATACTTCTATGATAAAGCCTAACCGTAGAGCAAAAGTTGAACTTAAAGCTTAATTAAGCTAATTTTTATGAATTATAAATAGTGCTGGTCTTTTATGAAGGTCAGCACTATTTTTTTTCCATTCCTCAACGGTTTTAGTTTTAATGAATTCGGTAGGTAATGTAATGTCGCAGGCCACGCAAACCAAAGTGTTTTTATTTAATACTTTGCAAATATCCTCTAACATAGCATTGTTTCTATAAGGTGTTTCAATGAATAATTGTGATTGATTTTGTTGAGATGATAATTTTTCCAATCGTAGTAATTCAGATTTTCGAGCATTTTTGTCTATAGGCAGATAACCGTTAAAAGCGAAACTCTGACCGTTCATGCCCGATGCCATCAATGCCATTATGATTGAAGAAGGGCCCACCAAAGGAATGACTTGTATACTTTTTTGATGAGCAATGGTCACAATATCAGCACCAGGATCGGCAATGGCAGGGCAGCCAGCTTCGGACAATAGACCAATATCTATCCCTTTTAAACAACTATCCATAAAAAAAGGTAACTCTGAAGGGTCTGTATGTTTATTTAATAGGTGTAGCTTTAAAGTTGCTTGCTTTTTGGAAGGACTTATTTTCTTTATAAAACGCCTAGCTGATTTTTCGTTTTCAACAATAAAGATGTCTAATTTTTCAATAGTTTCCCTAATGGTAATGGGTAATACATCCATAGGGTTGTTATCTCCCAAAGTTGTTGGGATTAAAAAAAGTTTCCCGAGTTTGGTTGTCATTAATTTATTACCAGTTTTTTGGTTTCCTTGATACCTTCATCCGAGATAATCTCCGTAAGGTATAGTCCTTTGGCCAAATCATTTGTTTTAATTTCAATGTTGGAGCGGTTGTTTGAGTCTACTGATTTCACAACTTTGCCCTGTAAGGAATAAATGTTGATCTTGCTTATGGCTGTTGAAGATTCAATGGTTATTCTGTCTTTTGCAGGATTGGGATACATATTGAAGGTCGCTTTTGAAAACTCATCAACACTCAAGCTATTGTCAACAATATGGTAAACGTTTCCTGAACTCCCGCCAGCAATATACAGTTCACCATTAAGCGCTTCTCCAAATGTGGTCCATCCGTTTCCAGTAAACTGATTGGTAAATGCCATGTCCCAATTACTTCCATTAGGTGTTAATGTGCCTATTTCATTACTGCAATAGTCTGCAAAAAAGTATAGCCCGTAGAAATTCGGAAATAAGGTTCCTCTATATCTATAACCTCCAGTAATGGAGCATTTAAATGGTCCGTTTCCGGAATGCGTGTATTGGCCTATGGGAAATGTCAATGTACTCATGTCAGGGCAGCCTGATGTATTGTATGGTGAATTCCCTTCGTAACAGCGCCAGCCAAAATTTTCACCTCCTGTAGAAGTTGACTCAATAAAGTCAATTTCTTCAATATTACCTTGACCAACATCACCAATCCACATATCATGAGTTAGGCTGTCAAATGAAAATCGCCATGGGTTTCGGAGTCCGTAAAACCAGATTTCGTCTAATGCAGCACCATTACCAACAAATGGATTATCAGCAGGAATGGCATAGTTGTTTCCTCCTTCGGCACTATTAATATTGATTCGGAGCATTTTCCCCAACAAAGAGTTTAAATTTTGACCGTAGTTGTCTGGATCCCCACCAGAGCCACCATCACCAGTTGCTATGTATAGGTGGCCATCATTACCAAAGGCTAAATCGCCACCATTATGGTTTGAGAAAGGTTGATTGATAGTCAAAAGCACCTCTTCAGTATTAGGATCGGCTGTGTTGCCATCTGGTGGATTGGCAATAAAGCGAGAAACAACAGTGTTGCCACTGTTATTTATATAATTTACAAAGAAAAATCCATTGGACATGTACTGTGGGTGAAAAGCTAGGCCTAAAAGCCCGCGTTCGCTTCCTGTGTCAATTACTCTGGAGTCTATGTTTAAAAAAGGTGTTGTGTTTACCGAACCGTCAGAATTAACAATTTTGATTACGCCTTCCTGTTCAACAACAAAAAGCCTTGAGTCACCAGCATGCTTGATACTCACAGGACTATTGAATCCAGATGCAAATAGTTCAATGTCGATTTCTTGTGAATAAACAATAAAGTTTAGTATAGCTGTTATAAAAAGTAGGATAGTTTTTTTTGTTTTCATGTTTTGGCGTTTGGTTACCAAATTACAAAAAAAGAAAACAAAGTGGGTGAGAATTAATTGATATTGCCTTTAAGAAGTTTTTTGACTATCACGTCGCAGGCTTCGTCCAACATTTTAAAAGTGGCTTCGAAACCCTGTAAGCCTCCAGTGTAAGGGTCGGGTACGCTATGGTTTTGGTTAGGATAGATTTCGTTTAGAATATAATTGACTTTGGAAATGTCTTCTGGGTTTCTGGCAAGTTTTGTAACATTTTCAAAATTTGATTTGTCCATGACATAGATTAAATCAAATTCATCAAAATCCCTCACGCTAAACTGTCTTCCTCGTTGGTCTGTGATATCCAATCCATACTTTTTGGCAACATCTATGGAGCGTTGGTCTGGTAAATCACCAATATGATAGTTACCTGTGCCAGCAGAATCTACTTTAAAACCAGAAGAGGGGAGCTTTGATTTTAAAATACCTTCAGCCAATGGTGAGCGGCAAATGTTTCCCAAGCAAACCATGAGTACTTTTGTCATAGCTAAAGAAATTTATACAGAAAGTTTCTTGGTTAAATCTTCAACGTATTTTCTAAACTGCTTGTCAGTAGAGGAGAGGTTGTCAACCGTTTTACAAGCATGTAATACGGTAGCGTGATCACGTTTTCCTATTTGAGAACCAATACTCGCCAGAGATGCTTTGGTAAACTTTTTAGCAAAGAACATGGCTAATTGTCTAGCTTGAACAATATGGCGTTTTCTGGTTTTGGATTGTAAGGTGTCAATATCCATTTGGAAATAATCAGATACGATTTTCTGAATATAGTCAATAGAAACTTCTCGTTTAGTATTCTTAACGAACTTTTCTACAACTTGTTTAGCCAACTCTGTTGTAATCTCTTTTTTATTGAAAGAAGATTGGGCAATTAATGAAATGATAGCACCTTCCAATTCTCTAATATTAGATTTGATGTGTTTGGCTACATATTCAATAATCTCTTCAGGCATTTCTACACCATCACGATACAATTTGTTCTTTAAGATGGAAACACGTGTTTCAAAATCTGGGCTTTGCAATTCTGCAGAAAGTCCCCATTTGAATCTGGACAACAAACGTTGTTCAATATCCTGCATGTCTACAGGTGCTTTATCACTCGTTAAAATAACTTGTTTGCCATTTTGATGTAAGTGGTTAAAGATATGGAAGAACACATCTTGAGTTCCTGATTTACCTGATAGGAATTGAACATCATCAATAATAAGGATGTCTATGATTTGATAGAAATGAATGAAGTCATTTCGGTTATTCTTTTTTACAGAATCTATATATTGTTGTGTGAACTTTTCAGCAGAAATGTACAACACTGTTTTTTCAGGGTACTTATCTTTAATGTCAACACCAATGGCATGAGCTAAATGTGTTTTTCCCAACCCAACACCACCAAATATTAACAATGGGTTAAATGATGTTCCACCTGGTTTTGTAGCAACAGCTAATCCGGCACTTCTTGCCAATCGGTTGGAGTCACCTTCCAAAAAGTTTTCAAAATTGTAATTGGGATTTAACTGCGATTCAATTTTGACATTACGAATACCTGGAATAACAAATGGATTGCGTAATTCAGGACTTTTATTGTTTAACGGGATGTCAACATCTTGTGCTTTAACCGCTGTACGGTTGGTACTTGGGATTCTTTCGGTAAAAGGTTGTTTGTTGCCATAAGTGTTTTCCATTTTGATGATATACACCAATTTGGCATTTTCACCCAATTGTTTGGTTAGGGCAACCTTTAATATTTTAACGTAGTGTTCTTCTAGCCATTCATAAAAAAACTTACTAGGAACTTGAATGCTTAAGGCATTATCGGCAAACTTAACTGCTACTATAGGTTCAAACCATGTTTTATATGCTTGCGGTTGTATATTATCCTTTATGAATTCAAGACAATTTTCCCATACCGATTGCGCAGTTTTACTCATTCTTCAAGTTAAAATTTACTAGTTAGTTAGTCTAAGAGATGTGGATTTCCCTTGTTGATTTTTAGCAAGGCAAATATGTGAACAAAAATCTAAAAAAAAAAATGATAGGCTATTGAATTTTTAGAAATTTTTTCGCATGTTTAAAGCCATGCCTAAACTACAAAAAAATATTTAAAACAGCCTATGTTTTTCGATGAAATCCCAATAAGAGTGAGATATGGTGAAACTGACCAAATGGGTGTTGTCCATCACGGCAACTATGCATTGTACCTTGAAATGGGGCGAACAGAATGGTTAAGAAAGAAAGGAATTTCATACAAACAAATGGAGGATGATGGTGTTATGCTTCCGGTAATTTCCATGAATTTAAAATTCAAAAAGTCAGCGCTTTATGACGAGGTAATTAAAGTAAAAACTATGCTTCCAAAATTGCCTTCAGTTAAGATTGAATTTGACTATGAAATTTATAACGAAAAAGACGATTTATTGGTTTCTGCAAATACGGTTTTGGCTTTTATTGATATGAAAACAAAACGCCCCATTAAGTGTCCGGATTATATTTTAGAAAAATTAGAAAGTTAATTCTTTTATGTCTACACCATAGATGCCTTCAAATGCGTTATAAATCTTTTCGGCCTTTTTTAGCCTAACAGAAATTGTGATTTCACAAGTTAATTCTAGTTTTTGATTGACAATGGTTAGGTTTTTCTCCTTTATCAAACGCATTACTTTATTCATGTCTTTGTATTCAAAAGCAACAAGAAATAGTACATTAATGGTTTTTGTAATGATTTCAGATGCTTCCAAAGCCATTTGTGCGGTAGTTTTGTAAGCATTTATCAATCCGCTAACGCCAAGTTTAACACCTCCAAAATACCGTACAACCACTATCAAAATATTTGTAACGTCAAATGATTGTATTTGCCCGAATATGGGCATTCCGGCACTGTTGTTGGGTTCGCCATCATCATTAGCTCTAAATTGAATAGACGCTTCTGTAGTGCCTATTTGATAGGCATAGCACCAATGTCTGGCGGCATGGTGTTGTGTTTTAAGCGTTTCTAAATGTTGCTTGACGTCTTCTTCTGATAGAATTGGAAAGGCATATCCAAAAAATTTGCTGTTCTTGTCTTTGAATAGGACTTCTTGTGAAGATTTTTTGATGGTTTTATATGTGTCCTTGATTTCCAAATTAAGCTAATGTAACCAAAAGAATAGAAAGTATAGCTAAACCAATTCCCATCCAGTTTTTAAAAGTTAGTTTTTCCTTGAACAATATTAAACCAGTAATTCCGGAAAGCATAACGATGGCAACATTGTTTATAGTAAAAATAGTTGAACTTTCCAGTGACTCGTGGTTTAAGGCTTTTAATAGGTAATAAATTGAGGCGTAATTGATAATCCCTAATAGAAAGCCACCTAGTAGACTTAAAGGACTATTTTTGAGATTGCCTTTTAGCTTTTTAAAAATCAAAATAAATAAACCTATGATTGCCGCACAACCAAAAATGGTAGCTGAAAAGATAGGGATACCGTCATCTTCCACATGATAAGTTTCCAGATATTTTATAGAAGTATCAATGACTCCAGATCCCAAAAACACCAAAAAAGGCATTAATAAATTATTTTTTAATCGAATGTTGGTTTTAGGTTTTGCCGACACGAAGAATACTGCAGCTAAAGCCAAAAGAATCCCAAATAATTTCAGAAAACCTGAACTTTCATGGTAAACGAATATCCCAAAGATAACAGGAAGGACCAAGCTCATTTTTGTAGCTACGGAAGCTACCGAAACCCCGTATCGTTGAGAAACAATAGCCATAATATTAAAAATGGCTATAAATAAAAAACCTAATCCCATAGCTCCTAAAAACCAATCCGATTGAATGGTTTCAGAAAGGATAAAAGGCTTTTTGCTTAAAATTATATCAAAAAAGAAAGCTGTTATATAGTTAACAACAATAGCCTGTAACGTGTTAATCTGATATTTGTCAAATAATTTAAACAGAACAAAGATAGCTGTAGAGGATAATATGCTTAAGAGAAGAAATATCAAAACAACGCTTTTTTAGTAGAGAATAAACTGGTAACATCTTCTGATGTTTCGTCAATGTTCCAAACATGGAAGCCCATTTCTTCTGCAGTTACAGTGTTGTCCTTTGTGTCGTCAATGAAAAGACATTCTTTAGGGCTAATATTGTTTTCATCCAAAACAAATTGAAAAATATCTTGATTGGGTTTTCTTAAGCCAATTTCATGTGATAAATAGAATTTATCAAAACAACTTTTGAAAGCTTCGTAGAAAGCTACTTGCTCTTGAATCCATTTGATATGCAATTCGTTAGTGTTGCTTAATAGGATTAGTTGATATTGTTCGTTTCTTGCCAATTCCTTAATAAAATGTAAGCGGTGTTTAGGGAAATCCTTCAAAATACAATTCCAAGCATCCAAAATCTGTTGCCAAGTTAAGTAAGGAAATGATTTTTGATAGAATTGCATAAACTCTCCCGAAGTTATTTTTCCTTGTTCGTACAGTTCGTTGATATGATTCATTTCTGTTGAAAACCCATCTAGTTTAAATAATTCCAATGCATGTTGCATGGCACCTTTTTTATCAAGATTTATAAATACATCACCAAAATCAAAAATTAGGGTTTTAATCATTTAAATAAACATTTAAAGTGTCATCTAAAATATTGCTGCTTGAAATAGGTTTTTGGTTGAAATTGGGTGCTATAGTACCTGCTTTCATTGTAGTTGGCCCAGTGAAGACTCTAGCTTCATCCCATAAGTTAGCATCAATAAAAGATTGTAGCGTCCTAGCCCCACCTTCGATAATTACCGATTGAATGTCTTGTTTAAACAGATAAGAGCAAATGTTCGCTGCTACGTTATTCTCAAAATCAATTTCTTTTTCAGAAATGATGATTGTTTGCGCTTCGTCATTAAATACGCTCAAGTCTTTAGAAAGTCTATTTGTTCTGTCTAAAACAATTCTAATAGGATTATGACCTTTCCAATTTCGGGATGTGAGACTGGGATTGTCGTCAACAGCAGTATTTGTCCCAATTAAAATAGCGTGTTCTTCTGTTCGCCATTTATGAACCAATTGCCGCGAAGCACTATTGGTAATCCACAGGGGCTTGTTTTCAGTTTTGCTTTTTGGGGAGATAAAGCCATCGGAGCTTTGAGCCCATTTTAGAATAATATAAGGTCTTTTTTTGTTGTGAAACGTAAAAAAACGCTTGTGGTGTTTTCTGCATTCATTTTCCAAAACCCCAACAGTTACATCGCATCCAGCATTTTTAAGTCTCTCAATGCCTTTTCCTGCAACTTTGCTGTGGGTGTCGATTGTTCCAATAACAACTTTTGGGATTTGGTACTCAACTATTAAATCGGCACACGGTGGCGTTTTTCCAAAATGACTACAGGGTTCTAATGTTACATATAAAGTGGCCTTTTTAAGTAGTTTTTTGTTTGTAACAGATTGTATAGCATTGACTTCTGCATGGTTACCTCCAAAAGGACTGGTAAACCCTTCTCCAATAATAATATTCTCGTGAACAATCACACAACCTACCATAGGGTTTGGAGCCGTTGTTCCCAATCCGTTTTTGGCAATTTCAATACAGCGATTTATGTATTTTTCATGTATCTTCACAGGCGTAAAAATAACACATTATAGTGAGCAATAATAATATTGTCATAAGGGAAATATCTAAACATGATGATGAGCAAATAGCTCAAGTAATCCGAAATGTTTTAATTGAATTTGGAGTGCCTAAAGTAGGCACGGCTTATGCGGATATATCATTGGATAAAATGACAGAAACTTATAATAATAACAAGTCTATTTATTTTGTTATTGATCATGATAGCCAAATAATTGGCGGAGCTGGGATTGCGCCTTTGGATAATTTTGATGGCAATGTTTGTGAGCTTCAAAAAATGTATTTTCTACCTGAAGCCAGAGGTAAAGGTCTTGGGTCGTTAATGATGGAAACCTGTTTGAAAAAGGCACAAGAATTTGGTTTTGAAAGATGTTACCTTGAGACCATGCCTTACATGGAAGATGCCAGAAAACTGTATAGAAAGTTTGGATTTGAAGGTTTAGAAAAGCCACTTGGCGATACTGGTCATTATTCCTGTAATGTTTGGATGATAAAGAACTTGGAATAAACAGATATATGTTGCTTAAAGATATTCAAACTATTTTCCATAAAGAGCTAGATGCTGAATATGGAAGCCATGAAGTCGATAGTTTTTTTAATATTCTTATTAATTACTACTTGAGTTTAGAACGAATTACATTGGTTTTAGAACCAGATTTGAACTTGACTAAAACAGAAGAACAACCACTTTTTGAGGCATTAGCAAGATTAAAGAATCATGAACCCATTCAATATATTATTGGTGAAACAGAATTTTTTGGCTTGAATTTTAAAGTGAATCAACATACCTTGATTCCAAGACCCGAAACCGAAGAGTTAGTTGAGTTGATTATTAACAATGTCGCTTCAATCAAAGTAGAGAAGTCTCTTAATATTTTGGATGTGGGAACAGGAACCGGTTGCATTGCCATTTCATTGGCTAACAAACTGCCAAATGCACAAGTGACTGCGATTGATATTTCAGATGAAGCTTTGCAGATTGCTAAACAAAATGCTTTGAATAATGAGGTTCAAATAAAATTTATCAAAGCTGATATTCTAAATAAGGATGATATCGATTCTAAAGACCAAAAATTTGATATTATTGTATCCAACCCGCCTTATGTTCGCAATTTGGAAAAAGCTGAAATGAAAAAGAATGTTTTGAACTATGAACCTAGCTCTGCATTGTTTGTTTCAGATGATAATCCATTGCTATTTTATAAAGCAATTGTTGAATTTACTGTTGATAATTTAAAGGAAAATGGCCTCCTTTTTTTTGAAATTAATCAATATCTTGGTCAGGAAACCAAAGGGTTGCTAGCGGAATATGGTTTTAAGAATATTCAGCTTAAAAAAGATATTTTTGGAAATGATAGAATGGTAAATGCTACTAAATAAAAATATGTCGATAAAAGAACAAATTGAGGCATTACGCCAGGAACTCCGCCAACATAATTACAATTATTATGTGCAGGATAATCCAGCCATCAGCGATTATGAATTTGATATGAAGTTGAAAACGCTTCAAGAATTGGAGTCTAACCATCCTGAATTTTTTGATGCCAGTTCGCCAACGCAACGAGTGGGAGGAGCGGTAACCAAAAACTTCCAAACCGTTGTTCATGAACATCGTATGTATTCTTTGGATAACTCCTATTCTAAAGAAGATTTATTGGATTGGGAAGCACGGATTAAAAAATTAGTTGATGGCCCCATTCAGTATACCTGTGAATTAAAGTATGATGGAGCTTCTATTAGTTTGACTTATGAAAACGGTAGGTTTGTTAGAGCCGTAACCCGTGGCGACGGTGTTCAAGGGGATGATGTTTCTGAAAATGTCAAGACTATAAAATCGGTGCCATTACAATTAAAAGGTAATTATCCGCCTAAATTTGATATTCGTGGTGAAATTGTACTGCCATTTGATGGTTTTAATAAAATGAATGAAGCCAGAATTGAAATAGGTGAAGAGCCCTATCGAAATCCACGCAATACAGCATCTGGAAGTTTGAAATTACAAGATAGTTCTGAAGTTGCGAAAAGACCTTTGGAATGCTTGCTCTATAATATCACAGGAGCGAACTTAAATATGTCTTCCCAATATGAGAGCTTGGAAAAAGCTAGAGAATGGGGCTTTAAAGTTCCTGATGCTGCTAAATTAGTTGACTCAATTGATGAGGTTTTGGAATTTGTTGCTTTTTGGGATATTCACAGGCATGATTTACCTTATGAAACCGATGGCGTTGTAGTAAAAGTAAATAGTTTGCAACAACAGGAAGAGCTGGGTTATACAGCTAAAGCACCAAGATGGGCCATTGCTTATAAATTTAAGGCAGAGCAGGTCTCTACAAAATTGTTGGAGATTACCTATCAAGTAGGACGAACTGGAGCCATAACACCAGTTGCCAATTTAGAACCCGTTGAATTGGCAGGAACAACTGTGAAGAGGGCCTCATTACACAACGCTGATCAAATTGCCAAATTGGATATCCGTGAAGGAGATACCGTTTTTGTGGAAAAAGGTGGCGAAATCATTCCTAAAATTATTGCGGTTGATTTTTCAAAACGACCCAACGATTCTGAACATACAAAATATATAACCCATTGCCCGGAATGTGAAACCGAATTGGTAAGGCAAGAAGGCGAGGCACAACATTATTGTCCAAATTATAACGGATGCAAGCCGCAGATTATAGGAAGAATTCAACATTTTATAAGCCGTAAGGCCATGGATATTGATGGTTTGGGTGGAGAAACAGTTGCTTTGCTTGTTAATGCAGGTTTAATCAATAATTATTCTGATTTATATCAATTGACTAAAGCTGATGTGTTGCCATTGGAACGTATGGCTGATAAAAGTGCTGAAAATCTTATTTCTGGAATTGAATTATCAAAGAAGATTCCTTTTGAACGTGTTTTGTACGCTATAGGTATTCGATATGTTGGTGAAACAGTTGCTAAAAAGTTAGCTAAACATTATAAATCTATTGATGCTTTAATGTCTGCTAGTACTGAAGAATTGGTTAATGTAGATGAAATAGGAATTAAGATAGCAGAAAGTATCGTTGACTTTTTTAAAGTAGATGAGAATATTGGTATTGTCAATAACCTAAAATCTGTTGGAGTTCAATTTGCACTTTCGGAAGAACAATTAGCCAATCAAACCGATAAGCTTACAGGTCAAACGTTTGTAGTATCAGGTGTTTTTCACTCTGTATCCAGAAATGAGCTCAAAAAATTAATTGAGGATAATGGCGGAAAGATCTCGTCTTCAATATCTTCAAAAACGAATTATGTTGTAGCGGGTGATAATATGGGGCCTAGCAAGAAAGAAAAGGCTGAAAAGCTTAACGTTTCCATCATTTCTGAACAGGGTTTTTTGGATTTGATTATTTAGAACAAATATAAATAGTTGCTTTTTATCGTTAAAGTGTATAATTTTATCGATTAATTGTGTTTTTTGTATATATTTGCTTTCAGGAATGTGTAAATCTATGAGGGTTAGAAAGTCTAATATATTAATTGGATTTATAATAATGCTGTGCTTGGCGTTCACCACCTATGAATTTAAGGAGGAGTATTTTCTCTCGCAATTTTTTAGGGCGCTTATAGTGCCTCTTTTTGCATTGTTGTACTTCATTAATGTTAAACGACGATCATTTCACTTTAGTTGGTTTTTAATTCTTTACTCAATATCAGAATTGTTGGTTTTCAATGAAATATTCTTTGATTATGATACCATGACGGAAGCTGAATTGATTAGATATGACGATATTTATTATACAGTAGGTAACTTGTTGTATATAGTGGCTTATGTTTTCTTGCTTATAGATGTTTTAAAGACAATAGATAT
The DNA here is from genome assembly GCA_030425285.1 of Bacteroidia bacterium. Classification (GTDB taxonomy): domain Bacteria; phylum Bacteroidota; class Bacteroidia; order Flavobacteriales; family Flavobacteriaceae; genus Hanstruepera. The sequence continues at coordinate 116,013 of JAUIAY010000007.1, read as the reverse complement.
AAAAATGGTGCTCAAAAACTATAGGATACATTTAGTCGTGTTAAGTGCCTTAAACATTTATATCATTTATGTTTTGTTAACTATTGTGAACCCCTATGTTGAGGGGTCTTATTTGTTTGTCATAGAGCTTGTCTATAATATTGTGATGCTATTGGTGTTGACCTCTTGTTTGATAAGTTATTTTTACAACGATAATAAAAAATCGTTGTTATTATTCTTTGGTTCTATATGTATAGTGTTCTCTGAAGTTATTCAGGTGGCTTATTTTTATATATCCGATAGGGATTTGCTGAATTTAATGCAAACCTTATTGCTTGTTTTAGCTTTTAGTTTCTTTTATTTTCAATCTGGAATTCGCAATAAAAAAGTTCAGTTTTTTGCCTAGTGCTTTTTGGTTTTATATAACGGAATATCTCTTCGGTATTGGTAAAGTATAATTGCTGCCATAAGAAATGTGACCAAAGCTGTTATAAATAATGTTCCAGAGTCATTATTGGCTTCAATACCTAAAAGGGTTAAATGAATAAAAATAGCGCCACCAATTACCCCAAGTGTTAACAGGCTGCCAATCCAAACTGTTTTAGGAATGAGTAACAATATTCCAGCTATTAGTTCCAGTATGCCTATACCTATTCTCCCATAAGGTTCCATTCCTGCCTTTTCAAATATGTAAACACTGTCAGGATGGGCTGTGAATTTAAATCGTAAAGTTTGTATTAAGATGATGGCAACAATTAGCCTTAAAACAAAAGTGATTTTTGATTTCATATCTTTGATTTAGTGGTTTTTTAGACGCAATCAAAAAGAAATCATTACAAAACAAAGAAGCTTAATGTTGTTAAACGGTAAGAGATGTTCCTTTTGCCATTTTGTTTTTGTTGTTATCTAGATAAAAATCGATTCTACCCAAATTAATGCCATAGCATCCTACTTGGTTTACCAATACTTTGTTTCCAACACTATTAGTAACAACTGTTGGCTCTGGAAGGAATGTGTGCGTGTGGCCGCCTATTATTAGATCTATATCTTTAGAATTTTTAGCAATTATCAAATCGCTAACAAAGTCAGGATTGCCATCATAGTCATAACCTACGTGAGATAAGCAGATAATTAAATCACATTTTTCTTCCTCTTTTAAAATACTGGACATATCTTTAGAAATCTCAAGTGGATCTAGATATACCGTTTCTTTATACAGTTTTTTGCTTACCAAGCCTTCTAAATGAACACCAAGCCCAAAAACACCAATTCTAATACCGCCTTTTTCATAAACCTTATAAGGCTTTACGTGACCATCCATCACAGTATTTGAAAAGTCATAATTTGCCGAAAGAAAATCAAACTGTGCATGAGGTAGTTGGGCATAAAGCCCATCGATACCATTGTCAAAATCATGATTTCCAATGGTAGCAGCATCATATTTTAGTTTGCTCATAAGTTTAAACTCCAGTTCGCCTCCATAATAATTAAAATAGGGTGTGCCTTGAAAAATGTCGCCAGCATCAAGTAGTAAGGTATTTGGATTTTCTAAACGAATGGCATCGATTAAACTGGCGCGTCTTGCAACTCCGCCTTTGTTGGGGTTTTTACCGTCTTCAGGTCCAAATGGGTCAATGTGACTATGAACATCATTGGTATGCAGGACGGTTATTTTTTTTTGTTTTTCAGTTTGAATACAGGACGTTAACCCTACATTTCCTAAACTCACTAGCGCTGCACTTGCCGAAGTTTGTTTGATAAAATCTCTTCTTTTCATTGGGTTATTTTTTTAGCTTAACAAAGCGATCGTCAATTTTAGGGTTTATAGTGTCAGTTTTTGCAAAATAATCAAGCAAGGCATTTCTTATTTTGTAATTTATATCATACAGGCTGTCATTGGGTTGGAAAAAGGTCATGTGGTCACCACCATTATACAAATAATCATTAGTAGCAACATAATATGTTTTTCCAGGGTCAATTGGCTTTCCATTTATGGTTGCTTCTATGAGATTAAATTGCTCATCTACCTTAATTTGTAGTTTGGAAATTGGGTGAGCTCTTTTGGCTCTTAATAAATAAGATACTAATTCGTTTACTTTATTTCCTTTCATAGCCACAACAACGATACTGTTTTCAAACGGCATGATTTCATAAGCTGTTCTAGTGGTAATATTGCCTTTGGAAATGATTGCCCTAATGCCTCCGTGGTTTACCAATACCATATCAATATTATTTCCAGTTCTGGAGTTAAAAACAGGATTGGTTTGTTCATAGATAACATCGGCAAATAAATTTCCGATAGCTGTGTTTAACTCGCCATCACTTTTAGAGTAAGTGTCAACTGCATAGGAAATGACACTATCCAGATTTTTGTTTACATGATCCCTGTAAGGTTTAATGAAAGAATCAATAGCAATTTTGGAGTCTAAACTATCTGTAACGGCTATTTGCCTTCCTCCAACATTGTTTAATCGCCAAGTATCTTGTTTACAATTAAATAACAGGATAATAAAAAGATATATATAAGGGTGTTTTCTAAACATATTATAGAGCTAAAAATTAGTCGGCTTATCAAGGTACTTTTACTACCTTTGTCCAAAGCATAAATATATATGATTTTAAAGGGTTTTAGGGAAAAATCTATTAAAAAAAAGCTTAACTCAATATTAAATTTACCTAATTCTGCTATCGAAAACACCACCGTGTCAAGTGTAGGTGTGCTCTTCAATGGCGATGAGGTAAATGATTTTGAAATGTTTAAAACGCTATCGACTGATTTAAACTTGAGACCAAACAAAATAAAAATTATTGCTTTTACCGAAAACAAAAAAGAAGAGCTGTTTTCTTGGAATGTATGTTTCAATCCAAAAGATATTGGTTGGAAAGGAAAAATAACCAATATTGAATTACAGACGTTTTTGGAAACAGAATACGATTTGCTTATAAGCTTTTACTCTAAAGATGTTTTGGAGTTGAAGTTGCTTACAGCTTTGTCTAAAGCTAGGTTTAAAGCAGGTATATATCAAACCGATGACAGGTTGAACGACCTGATAATTAATACGGGAATTAAAGAATTTTCGGCATTTAAGAGAGAATTAAAAAAATATTTAAAAGTATTTAACAAGTTAAAAAATGAATAAAAAATTTGAAGGAGTCGGAATCGCTATTGTGACACCATTTAAAAATGATTTAAGTGTAGACCACGAAGCTCTTACCAATATTGTCAATTTCAATATTGAGAATGGTATGGATTATATTGTTATTTCTGGAACAACAGGTGAGAGCGTTACGGTGACTAGTGATGAAAAGCAGGCTATTATTAAAACTATACAAACTGCAAATAACAATCGTGTGCCATTGGTTTTGGGTATTGGAGGAAATAATACGAGCCAAGTAATTGGTGAAATTCAAAACACTGATTTTACTGGAATAGACGCTATTTTATCGGTTTCTCCCTATTATAGTAAGCCGACTCAAGAAGGTGTTTATCAGCATTATAAAGCTATTTCAAAAGTTTCTCCAGTACCAATTATTATGTACAATGTTCCAGGAAGGACATCGTCCAATATGTTACCAGAAACAACGCTTCGATTGGCAAGAGATTTTGATAATATTATTGCGGTGAAAGAAGCAGGGAATAATATGGGACAATATTTATGGCTTTTAAAAGACAAGCCCAAGGATTTTATGGTAATCTCTGGTGATGATGATTTAGCTTTGCCTGTTACTCTAGCGGGAGGATCAGGGGTTATTTCGGTATTAGGCCAAGCCTTTCCAAGTGATTTCACGAAAATGATACATTATGGTTTGGAAGGCAAAGTAAAAGAAGCGTTTGATTTACATTACCGATTAATGGAAATTACCAGTTTGATATTTTCAGAGAACAATCCATCTGGTATCAAGGCTGTATTGGAAATTATGAATTTGTGTCATGCGACTGTTCGTTTACCCCTTGTTGAAGCTACAGATGGTTTAAAAAGTAAAATGCAGGAATTTATAGATAATTATGGTAAAAGTTAAATTAAACTTAAACCCTACAAATACTAGTGGTCAACCATTATTTTAGCAATTGAAAAATATTTTTTAATTCCATATTAATAACGTAATTTTGCATTCTGTTTAAAAACTATGAAAAAACTCTTTTACATAATTATAACTTGCACGCTTTTAAGCTCTTGTAGTGAATACCAAAAGGCCTTGAAAGGAACAGATATTGGTACGAAGTATAAAGAAGGTGAAAAACAGTTTGAGAAAGGTAAATATGCAAAAGCCAATAAGTTATTTGAACAGGTTATTCCTAATTACAGAGGGAAGCCACAGGCGGAAAAGTTAACATACCTTCATGCCAAGGCCTATTATGAGATGGAAGAGTGGTATTTGGCTAGCTATCAATTTGAACGATTTGTGTCGTCATATCCCAACAGTGAAAAATTAGAAGAAGCAGCCTTTTTGGGTGCTAAAAGTGCCTATATGTTGTCTCCTGTATACACTAAAGAGCAACTTGAAACTAGAGAGGCTATCGACAAATTGCAGTCATTCATTAATTTATATCCGGAATCAGAATTTTTAGCTGAAGCTAACAAGCTGGTTAAGGAATTGGACTTTAAATTAGAAAGAAAAGCATTTGAAGTTGCCAAGCAATACAATACTATTGCAGGCTACACAGCTGATTATAATGCGCCAATAAAGGCTATAGATAATTTTATTTTCGATTTTCCAGGGTCTGTTTTTAGAGAAGAGGCTCTCTTTATAAAACTGGATTCGGCTTATAAATTGGCCATGAATAGTGTTTACTATAAAAAACAAGAGCGCTTACAGAACGCACAAACTTATTATAATAATTTCAAGACTTCGTACGCCAATTCAGAATTTATTGAAGAAGCCAATAAAATGAACGAGGACATTGAAAATGAACTTAAAAATTTCAGTACTAAAAGTTAATATTTTAAAAAATGGATTTAAAAAAGATTAATGCTCCGGTTAATACAACAACTTACAACAGAAATAAAGTTGATGAGCCAACAGAGAATATTTATGAGGCCATCTCTATAATTTCTAGAAGAGCAGAACAAATAAATTCAGAAATAAAAAAGGAATTGATTGAGAAGCTTGAAGAGTTTGCAACCTATAACGATAGCCTTGAAGAAATTTTTGAAAACAAGGAGCAAATAGAAGTTTCTAAATTCTATGAAAAATTACCTAAACCACATGCTCTAGCAGTTCAGGAGTGGTTAGATGGTAAAATTTACCACAGAAACACTGAAGAAGATTCTCAGTAACAAAATACTATGTCAATATTAAGCGGCAAAAATATACTTTTAGGCATAAGTGCTGGTATTGCCGCTTATAAAACGGCCAGTTTAGTTAGGCTTTTCATTAAGGCAGGAGCTAATGTTAAGGTTGTTATGACACCCGCTTCAAAGGATTTTATCACGCCTTTGACATTATCAACACTTTCTAAGAATTCAGTTCATTCGTCGTTTACCAATGAGGAGGATGACAATGATGTTTGGAACAACCATGTAGATTTAGGTTTATGGGCAGATTTAATGCTCGTTGCACCTGCAACGGCCAACACGCTGTCTAAAATGGCAAATGGTGTTTGTGACAATCTACTCTTGGCGACTTATTTATCGGCAAAATGCCCTGTTTATTTTGCTCCAGCCATGGATTTGGATATGTATAAGCATCCTTCTACTTTACGATCGTTGGATGTTTTAAAACGTTATGGGAATATCATTATTCCAGCTACTAGTGGCGAATTGGCAAGTGGTTTGATTGGTGAAGGCCGAATGGCTGAACCTGAAGATATCGTGCAGTTTATTGAAAAGGATATTTTAAACAAATTGCCTTTGCGAGGAAAAACAGTTTTGATTACTGCAGGTCCGACTTATGAGGCCATTGACCCAGTACGATTTATAGGAAATCATTCTAGTGGTAAAATGGGCTTTGAAATTGCAAAACATGCTGCCAATCTAGGAGCTCAAGTACACTTGATTTCAGGGCCAACAAATCAAAAAATACAACATAGCCTTGTAAATGTGGTTTCGGTAACATCGGCTGAAGAAATGTATAAGGCAGCCCATAAAGAGTTTGGGGACTGTGATATAGCTATTTTAGCTGCAGCGGTTGCTGATTATAGACCAAAGTTTGTAGCCGATAAGAAAATAAAGAAGACAGAAAATTCGTTATCTTTAGAACTGGAAAAGACAAAGGATATTTTGGCTTCCTTGGGAGCTATTAAAACCACGCAGTTTTTAGTAGGTTTTGCATTGGAAACCAACAATGAGGTTGAAAATGCCAAAGCCAAGCTAAAAAAGAAGAATTTAAACTTAATTGTATTAAATTCGTTAAATGACAAAGGTGCTGGTTTTAAATCGGACACGAACAAAGTGACACTGATAGATGATAATGATGTCATCACGGCATTCGATTTAAAATCTAAAGAACAAGTAGCCAAAGACCTTTTTGTTGAAATTTTAAAACAGCTTCATGAATAGATTTATATTAGTTATACTACTGTTTCTTTCATTCTCTGTAAATGCTCAAGAGTTGAACTGTAACGTTATTGTCAATGCACAGTTTACAGGAAACGAAAACTTTCAGATTTTTAAAACCCTTCAAACGCAGTTACGTGAATTTGTAAATTCAACCAAATGGACCAACAAGGAATTTGGGCCTCAAGAGCGCATTGAATGTGGCATTTTTATAAACATCACAGAGTATGACAATAGCGACACATTCAAAGCTACTATTCAGGTACAATCATCCCGTCCGGTTTATGGTTCTACCTATTCAACACCAATTTACAATGTAAATGACAAAGATTTTACGTTCAAATATGTTGAATTTCAAAATTTACTTTATAATCAAAATCAATACGAATCCAATTTGGTGTCAGTCATAGCCTTTCATATTAACATGGTTTTGGGTATGGATGCCGATTCGTTTGCTCCCAATGGAGGTGACGAATATTTTAAGCAGGCTCAAACTATTGTTAACTACTCACAACAGGAAAATGCCAGAGGATGGAAATTGGAAGATGGTTTGCAGACTAGATTTGCGTTGATTGATAATTTGTTGTCACCTACTTTCAAGGAATATCGATCTGTTACTTATGATTACCATAGAAAGGGGCTGGATATCATGAACGAAGATCCCAAAAAAGGCAAAGAGGCTATTGCTACTGCAATAGAAGAGTTTAATGCCATGAACAGACGTAGGCCAAATTCTTTTCTGTTAAGAACATTTTTTGATGCTAAAGGAGATGAGATTGAGCAAATTTTCTCTGATGGACCCAGCGTTCAAATTACGGAGTTGGTAGCTACGCTTAATCGCGTTGCACCTATGTATTCGAGTAAATGGCGAAGCATCAAGTACTAGAAAACGGTCATACGTTAAATTTTAATTTCTAAACAGCTTGCTAACATCACTTTCCATAAAGAACTATGCCTTAATAGATATTCTACAAGTTGATTTCAATCAAGGGCTAACTATTATAACCGGAGAAACTGGAGCAGGAAAGTCTATTCTTTTAGGCGGTTTGTCGTTGATTTTGGGAAAACGAGCCGACTTGAGTGCTTTGAAGCATAAAGATGAAAAATGCATAATCGAAGCCGTTTTTGATGTTACCAATTACCAATTGGAAAATTTATTCAAGCAATTGGATTTTGATTTTGAGCCGCAAACCATCATTCGGCGAGAGATTCTGCCTTCTGGAAAATCACGTGCATTTGTTAATGATTCTCCTGTAAATTTAAGTGGTTTGCAGGTTTTGGGTAATCATTTGATTGATATTCATTCTCAACATGAAACCATACAGTTGGTCAATGATGATTTTCAATTCCGGGTAATAGACGCACTTGCCAAGAATGAGCAATCTTTAGACCAATATAAAAAGACTTTAACCGATTATAAATCTTCACAAAAAGCTTATGATGCTTTGTTGAAATTTCAAGCTGAAGCATTGAAAGAGCAGGATTACAATATGTTTTTATTGACAGAGCTTCAAGAAGTCAATTTAAAAGCTGGTGATTTGGAAGAACTTGAGGAGCAATACGAAACCTTAAATAATCTGGAAGAGATCAAGCAAACTTTTGAAAGTGCTGATTATTTATTGAATGATGAGCAATTAGGAGCTATAAATAGCTTGACCCAATTAAAAAACAACCTTCAACGGTTGGCAAAGTTTGCTTCAAAATATGAAGATTTATATAATAGGGTAGGAAGTTCAATTATTGAATTGGATGATATTTATGATGAAATAAACACACTTCAGGATAATTTGGATTTGGACACAGGACAAATTGATGAAATAAGTAATAGGATTGACCAAATTTCAAGTCTGTTAAGAAAACACCACGTTGATGATGTTTTAAAATTAATTGAAATCCGAGAGGAGCTTTCAAAGAAAGTTACCGATACAGAAAATATTGATAGTGAGTTGTTGCGAAAAGAGGAAGAGGTTCAAAAAGCTCTACAGGATTTAAATGCTATTTCAAAAGAAATTCACGATAAAAGACAATCAGCCATACCAACCCTTTCCAAAGAGCTTGAGAAAATTTTGAATCAGTTAGGTATGCCTAATGCCCAATTTCAAATTTCATTGTCTTTATCCGATACCTTTCATTCTAATGGCAAGGATACATTGCAATTTCAATTTAAAGCCAACAAAGGAGGCCATTTTAATGATTTGAAAAAAGCGGCTTCGGGAGGAGAACTATCTCGAATTATGTTAGCAATCAAACTCATCTTGTCCAATTACGTGCAATTACCATCTATTGTGTTTGATGAAATCGATTCAGGAGTATCTGGTGAGATTTCAAATAAAATGGGAGATATGATGTTGGAGATGAGTAAGCACATGCAGGTGTTTACCATAACCCATTTACCGCAAATAGCCGCGAAAGGTCACAATCATTATAAGGTTTTTAAAGAAGATGTTGGTCAGGTAACCCAAACCAGTCTTTCAAAATTAGATCATGATGCACGTATTGTGGAAATAGCACAAATGTTGGGAGGCGAGAAAATTTCAAATTCTGCAATAGCCCATGCTAAACAATTATTGAATTAATAGTATCTTTGACAAAGTAAACAACGAATCAACTATTATAATATGTCACATAATTTATTAAAAGGGAAAAGGGGAATCATTTTTGGAGCTTTAGATGAAAATTCAATTGCTTGGAAAACTGCCGAACGTGTTCATGAAGAAGGAGGTGAATTTGTACTTACCAATGCGCCAGTTGCTATGAGAATGGGGCAAATTAATGCACTTGCTGAAAAAACTGGTTCTAAAGTTATTCCGGCTGATGCTACTTCTTTAGAAGACCTAGAGAACCTTGTTGATCAGGCTATGGAGATTTTAGGAGGAAAAATTGATTTCGTCTTACACTCCATTGGTATGTCCATAAACGTGAGAAAAGGCAATCACTATACCGATCAAAACTATGATTGGACACAAAAAGGAACCGATGTTTCAGCCACTTCTTTCCATAAAGTTATGCAAACGCTCTATAAAAAAGATGCCATGAATGAATGGGGAAGTATTGTGGCATTAACTTATATGGCTGCTCAACGCGTATTTCCTGACTATAACGATATGGCTGACAATAAAGCCCTATTGGAGAGTATAGCTAGAAGTTTTGGTTACTTCTTTGGACGTGACAAAAAAGTAAGAGTTAATACCATTTCGCAATCACCAACACCAACCACAGCTGGTAGTGGTGTAAAAGGATTTGATGGTTTTATTTCTTATGCTGAAAAAATGTCGCCTCTTGGCAATGCCACCGCTTTGGATTGTGCTAATTATACAGTAACCTTATTTAGTGACCTAACACGTAAAGTAACACTCCAGAACTTGTTCCATGATGGAGGTTTTAGTAATATGGGAGTTAGCGATGCTGTTATGGAAACATTTACCAAATAGTATTCTACAAAAATAGAGTTTAAGTGAGAAGCTATATTTAGCTTCTCACTTTTTTTTTTCTGCATAAATGTTATTTTTTAATAGTAAATTTAATTCCAGAACAAATAAAAATAACCTCAATGAAAATTTTCAACTGTGTTTTTCTGTTTTTAGTATTATTAAATTATCGTGTAACAGCACAGATTGATTTTGTAAATCAAGCCACAGCTTTAGGAGTGGAAATGACAGCTGGTGACCTTGAATATGGTTCTGGTATTTCGTTTTGCGATTTTAATAGTGATGGTTGGGATGATATAAGTATTGCTACCAGTTCTGGAAACCAATCTGAATTTTATCTAAATGAACAAGATGGAACCTTTACAAGACAGAATTTCACATTAACCGATAATAATGTTCAAGGGAGGCAAATAATTTGGGCTGATTATGATAATGATGGCGATAAAGATTTGTTCATAATTAGCAATTTAAACGGGAATCATTTATATAACAATAATGGTTCTTTAGTGTTTACTGATGTAACAGCAGCAGCGGGATTACCGACAACTAATATTGAATCTTGGGGAGCATCATTTGGAGATATAAATAATGATGGTTATTTGGATATTTTTATAAGTAATCGGGATGAGAGTTTTATGCAACCTAATTTATTGTTCTTAAACAATCAAGATGGCACTTTTACCGATATCAGTGTCTCTGCTGGTATTCATACTACAAGTCATTTATCTTTTTGTTGTGCTTTTTTTGATTATAACAATGATGGCTGGCAAGATATATATGTTGCCAATGATAAAGATTTCAACGAGAATTTTTTATATCATAATAATGGTGATAACACATTTACAAATGTAGCGCATAGTGCAGGTGTTGATATTGCAATCGATGCCATGTCCACCACTATAGGTGACTATAATAACGATGGTTGGTTTGATATTTATGTTACCAACACGCCAATTGGTGGTAACGCTTTTTTTAGAAACAATGGAGACAATACCTTTACCAATGTTACTGAAGTAACCGGAACAGATTTTCACAGTTTTGCTTGGGGAGCGGTTTTTCTAGATGCCGATAATGATATGGATCAGGATTTGTATGTCAGTAGTTCCATGGATGGTTCTGTACCTGTACTGCCATCTGCTCAATTTTATACCAATGCTGGGAACGGAACATTTTCAACTCCTGATACTGGATTTGTAAATGATGATAGAATTAGTCATTCCAATGCTATTGGTGATGTGGATAATGATGGGTACCCTGAAATCATTGTCAGTAATTCAAATAATGAAAATGTGTTTATTTGGAAAAACCAGACACCCCAAGATAATAATTGGCTTAAGCTTAATCTGGAAGGCGTTGTTAGTAATAAAGATGGTATTGGTTCAAGAATAGAAATATCGGTAAATGGTGAAAAACAATATCGATATACCTTATGTGGTGAAGGCTATATTTCCCAAAACTCCAATTCTGAATTTTTTGGACTAGGGACCAACACGGAAGTGGACTATGTTAAAGTTACTTGGTTAAGCGGTGTGATTGATTATATAGAGAATGTTGATGGTAACCAACAAATCACAATTGTAGAAGGTTCTAACCCATTGAGTATTTCTGAAGTTGAAACCAGTCCTAAATTGTTCGTTAAAAACCCTGTTTCGGAGTATTTGGAAGGATATAGTTCAGGAAGAATTTATGAAATTAGATTATATGGTATATTGGGAGATTTGGTTAAAAAATCCAAGATAAACACTAATAGTTTTAAAATAGCTGTAGGAGATTTGAAGCCAGGTATCTATTTTTTAGAAGTTTACGACGAAAAAAACAGATATTTTAAACGACTAATTAAAAAGTAGTCTGTGTTTTGCCGAAAAAAAAAGCATTTTATCGAAAAACCCCCTTTTTTTTAAGATTATTGGTGGGTCATATTTCTTAAGTATAAATTATTCAATATTTTTAATCAAAATGTAAAACTTAAACCAAAATTTATGAAAAAAATTACTTTATTTTTAGCGTTAATCTCATTTGCATTTGGATTTTCGCAAACTTTAAATCAGAATGCTAGTTGGCCAAATGCCAACTGGACCGTTACTGGAAGTTTTAATACAGACCCGGCTGCATTTGAAGCAGATCCAACCGTAACAGCAAATTTCGCCTTTGATGATGATGATGCGGGAGGTTCAAGTGATGATGATATAGCTGCAGAATCACCAGTTATAGATCTTACGCCTGCATTTAACAACAGTGAGACAGCAATAGTAGTAGCTGTGAATTATGTCTATAATTTTTTAGCTGATTCATTAACGCTGGAATATTGGGATGAAACAAATTCTGTTTGGGTAGTATGGGAAGCATTCACTGAAACAGACAATGCTACTCTGGATGATTTTTGTTCGGGAGTCCAAGGTTCGTTTGAAAGTCTCCCATTGGATATTTCAGGATTTGATGCTACCCAGTTATCAGGATTTAGATATAGATTAAACTTTCTTGACGATGGAGGAGCTGGTGGAGCTGCTTGGGAATGGGGATTCTGTTTTGACTCGCCAACAATTTCATCTTCAGGGTGTACACCTGCAATATTTGCTATTGCTTCTGGAACTAATAACTGTCCTGATGAAGAATTTTTTATTGATGTAGATGTGACAGATTTAGGATCAGCTGCTTCAGTTAATATTTTAAATGATGGAGGCGCACCTGCAGTAAATGGAGTCGATGGATCAGCTTCGCCTTATTCTGTTGGTCCTTTTCCTGCTGGAACAACTGTTGTTATCACAGTTGAAGATGCAGCAGATAGTGCATGTAATGATTCAGATACTTTAACAACTTCTGGATGTCCTCCAGAATGTGCAACTGCACCAATAACACCAATGGACGGTGCTACTGGATTAAGTGCTACAGGAGACATTAACTTCTCTTGGACGGCTCCTGCTTCAGGTCCAGTTCCAGATTCGTATGATTTTTATGTAGGCTTTATGTCTGATGGTAGTGATCAAGGATTTTTTGCTAATACAACCGATACATTTTATGACGTTGCATTTGGTGAATATAGTTTAACAGTTTATTGGTCTATTGTACCAATATCTAATGGGGTGCCAGCTGCTGGACCTTGTGCACTTTGGTCTGCTACTAGTGAAGATCCTCCTGGAGATGCTTGTTTAACAGCTCCTTGGGGTCAATGGCCTGGTACAGTATATGATGTGGCAGCTTCTGCTACTTGTGATGGTACTACAGTTAATGATATTACAACTTGTGGTTACAATGGAGAGTACTCTATGGTAGCTGTTGTAAGTGGTGAAAATTATAGATTTGAAAGTTCAGTAGGTACTGACTTCGTTACAATAAGTAATGAAGAAGGAACAGCGGCCTATATTGGTGGAGAAGGAAGTGTTACATGGACGTCTACAGTTACAGGAAATGTACGTTTTTACACGCATACAGATAATAGTTGTGGCGATTTAGATGATTGTAGAACACGATCAGTAGTTTGTGCAGTTACCTTATCTACTGAAGATGTAAATGCAAATGAATTGTTTACGTATTTCCCGAACCCTGTTAGCAATAATTTGACAATTAAGGCTCAAAAGAATATTCAAAATGTAGCTGTCTACAATATGTTAGGACAAACTGTTATAAACAGTGCCCCTAATAATACTATTGAAAGCAACGTTGATATGTCTGCTTTAAGAGCAGGAGCTTATTTTGTAAAAGTGACTGTTGAAGGTGTAACAGAGACTATAAGAATTATCAGAAACTAGTAATTTCAATAATTTATAAAAAGCCACTCCTTTCGAGTGGCTTTTTTTATGGGTTTATTTACATTTGTTGTATGCAGCTTAAGTACTCATTTATTATCCCAGTGTATAACCGTCCCAACGAGATTCTGGAATTGTTGGAAAGTTTTGTACGTCTTGAGTACGATGAGGATTTTGAAATTGTTATAATTGAGGATGGGTCGACTATTTCATCAAAACAAGTGGTTGAGTCATTTCAGGAGGAATTAAATATTCAATATTTTTTCAAGCCAAATTCCGGTCCAGGAGACTCTAGGAATTTTGGAATGAACCAAGCAACGGGCAATTATTTTATCATATTGGACTCGGACTGTATTTTGCCTTCTAATTACTTATTGGAAGTTAACAAGAGTCTTCAAAAAGAATATGTTGATTGTTATGGTGGGCCTGATGCAGCCCATCAATCTTTTTCAACCCTACAAAAAGCTATTAATTTTACTATGACCTCATTTTTAACAACAGGTGGAATTAGAGGTCATAAGCGTAGTGTTGATAAATTTCAGCCTAGAAGTTTTAATATGGGGCTATCTAGAGAAGCTTTTCAAAAAACAAAAGGTTTTGGTACGATACATCCTGGTGAAGACCCTGACTTGTCGATTAGGTTATGGAAGTTGAACTATACTACTAAACTAATTCCTGAAGCGTCTGTTTATCATAAAAGACGTATATCTTGGTCTAAATTCTATACACAGGTCAACAAGTTTGGAAAAGTCCGTCCAATCTTAAACAAGTGGCATCCAGAAACCCAAAAACTAACTTACTGGTTTCCGCTTTTATTTATTTTAGGTTTGTTGGTGGCCACTTTTTTGGCAGTCACCTTAAATGTATATGGGCCATTAATGATCTATGGAATTTATTTCGTGTTAATTTTTATTTTTTCCCTTTTTGAAACAAAAACCTTTTTAGTAGCCATATATGCCGTTTTTGCTGTAATGGTACAGTTTTTAGGATACGGTTTAGGTTTTTTAAAATCGATAATAGCCATCAAAATTTTGAGGGAAGATCCGCAGGAATATTTTCCTGAATTATTTTTTAAGCCATGATAGAGAAAATAAAATCGAAAATAGTAGGATCAATTAAGAGTAAAAAAATAAATATTTTCCTCTTATTTTTTGGAGTTTCTTTTGGAGTTTTAATTCTTACCAAATTGTCCAGATCATACACTAATACCATTACATTTCATATAAATAAAATTAATGTACCTGAAGAGTATGTTTTATTTGATGATAATGATGCTCTTAAGGTGAGTTTGAAAGCACAAGGTTTTAACATGTTGAGATATTATATAAAAAAGCCAGTTATTGATATTGATTTTTCGGAAAATATAGCAAATAATGATAGTTCTTATGTCTGGAACAGTTCTACGGGTTATTCCAATATTATAGCACAGTTTGATAAAGATGTAGAAGTTGTCAATATCAATCCCGATACTTTAAAGTTTAAATATGGTATTAATGCTATAAAAAAAGTTCCCATTGTTGTTAATGCCAAAATTAATTTTAGTTTGGGATATGATTTAGTGGAGTCATTTAAACTGAAGCCCGATTCAATCAAGATTATTGGGCCTGAAAGTTTATTGTCTGAAATTGAAAGTATCCATACAGATACTATTTCTATTCAAAATATAAGTAAGGATATAAAAGTTAAAACAAACCTTAATCTTCCCAAAAAAAGTAATGCACTAATATTTTCTGCAAATCAGACTATTGTAAGTGCTTTAGTTGGAAAATTCACTGAAGGAAATTTAAAAATACCCGTTCGTGTAACAAATATTCCAGATAGTTTGACCATTAAATATTTTCCAAAGTTTGTGAATGTTTCATATTATACCAGTCTAAAGGATTACAACAATATTAAGAAAGAAGATTTTATCGTTGAGTGTGATTTTAAGGACCAAACTGAAAGGCAACCATATTTAGAGCCAAGAATTACAAAAAGCCCTAAAACAGTCAAAAATATACGATTGGGACAAAGACAAATAGATTATATCATTACAGAATGAAAATAGTAGGTTTAACAGGCGGTATAGGAAGTGGCAAGACCACTGTGGCAAGAGTTTTCAATGAGCTTGGGATTACCGTTTATATAGCTGATGACGAAGCCAAAGCTTTGATGAATAGATCCAAGGTCATTAGGCGTAAACTTGTGTCATTATTTGGTAGTCAGGCTTATATGAATAATGAACTTAATAGGCCCTATATTGCCAGTCGAATATTCCACGATAAAGACCTTCTTGAAAAAATGAATGGTATAGTGCATCCCAAAGTAGCCCAGCATTTTGCTAGATGGGTAAAAAAGCAAACAGGGTATTACGTTTTAAAGGAATCGGCTATCCTGTTTGAAACTAACGGACATAAGAAATGTGATTTTACCATTTTGGTTACTGTGTCTGAACCGGTTAGAATAAAACGTGTTGTAGAAAGAGACCAAACCACCAAGGAAAAGGTGAAAGCTATTATTGATAATCAGTTAAGCGATGCTGAAAAATTGGCTAAAGCCGATTTTGTTATCGTAAATGAAGATTGGGATGATATGCACCAACAAGTATTAGAAATTCACAAAAAACTACTAAAAAGAATCAAGTAAACCGCAATTTTAACATTTTTGTTAAGGTAAGGTTAAATGCTAAGTTCCCTAAATGTTAAAATGTTAATTTTGACTGATGAGCAAAAAGCTATTCATCATATTGGTGTTGTTAATGAGTTTATCGTTGGTCGGAATTATTTTTGTTCAGGCTTATTATATTAACAATTCCATTAAAAATGAAGAAGAGCAATTTGACTTTAAAGTTAAAAGGGCCTTAATCTATACTTCACGTGAAATTGAAGAAAAGGAATTAGAGGGTTATTACTTTAAGTATCAAGAATTAGTAGATCAAAAAAAACAGGCTGATACTGTTGCTATTTCTCAATTGTTTATTTACCAACAGAACAGTGATACTAACGAAACGCTCATTACCCGAAGTGGTATTTTAGAAGAAAACTATAAGTTGTCTTCATCGCTCTTTGACATGGGTTTAGATAGTTTGAACATCAAACGTATTCTCAACAGCACCGAAACCAAAATTTATAGTAATCAACCTTCTTTGGATAGTGAAATTATTGTGAACCCGATCTCCAGCATTGTCAAACAAGGTAGATTAACTGAAGCTGAAAGGCTTATTTTAGATGAATCCTTTAGAACATTTGCTAGCAGAAAACCAATTCACAAACGAGTTAACCAAGAAGAAATTTCAGAGTTACTAGGTAGTAAGTTACGGGAAGATGGTATTGATTTAGATTATGAATTAGCTATATACGGTAATGATTTGGCAACTAAAGTGCAAAGTGACAATTTTGAGTTGCAAAAGGCCTCCACATTTAGTATTCCAATATTTACGGATGAAATTGGGAAACACGATTATAGGTTATTGGTCAACTTTCCAAAACGAAATAAATTTGTGCAATCGTCCATCATTAGAATGACATTGTTGTCAATAATTTTCACTTCAATTATCATTATAGCGTATTCAAGTGCCTTGATGCAATTGTTCAAACAGCGTAAAATATCTGAAATCAAAACGGATTTCATAAATAATATGACGCATGAGTTCAAGACACCTATCGCAACCATAAATTTAGCTTTAGATGCTATAAAAAATCCAAAAGTTATTGAAGATAAAGAACGGGTTATGAGGTATCTGCAAATGATAAAGGATGAAAACAAAAGGATGCATGCGCAGGTTGAAAACGTCTTGAGAATATCTAAACTAGAAAAAAACGAACTCAATATTAGTAAGGACCGTGTGAAGCTTCATGATTTGATTGAAGACGCCATTACACATGTAGAGCTTATTGTTGAAGACAGGAAAGGATTTATTAAAACGCATCTAGATGCTGATAAATCTTCTGTTTTAGCCAATGAGACTCACTTTACTAATGTTATAGTGAATATTCTGGATAATGCTATCAAGTATTCTCCAGATGCACCCAAAATTGATGTTTATACCGAGAATGTTGGAACAAACATCATTTTAAAAATAAGAGATCAGGGTAGTGGTATGAGTAAAGCTGCCCAAAAACGCGTGTTTGAAAAGTTTTATAGAGAACACACAGGAAATATACATAATGTAAAAGGACATGGTCTTGGCTTGGCATACGTTAAACGAATTGTCGATGACCACCAAGGACACATTTCCGTAGAAAGTGAAAAAGAAAAAGGAAGTACCTTTATTGTAAAGCTTCCGTTAATATCATAAGTTATGAGTGAAGTACAAAAGAAAATTTTATTAGTAGAAGATGACCCGAATTTCGGAACCATTTTAAAGGATTATTTAATCATGAACGATTATGAGGTAACCCATGCCAAAAACGGAATGGAAGGTTTTGAAAAGTTCAAAAAAGATGATTTCGATCTTTGTATTTTGGATGTTATGATGCCTTATAAAGATGGTTTTACGCTTGCAAAAGAGATTAGGGAAAAAAACACCGAAGTACCTATTGTTTTCTTAACAGCTAAAGCCATGAAGGAAGATGTTCTTAAGGGTTACAAGGTAGGTGCTGATGATTATTTGAACAAGCCGTTTGACAGTGAGGTGCTACTAATGAAGATTAAGGCTATTATGCAGCGTAAGGCTACCGAAACAGTTGCTGATAGTAAACAATTTCAATTTAAAATTGGAGATTTTGATTTAAACTCCAAGCTTCGATTCCTAACATATAATGGTGGAGAACAAATTAAATTGTCACCTAAAGAGAATGAATTGCTACGTCTATTGGCATTGCATGAAAATGATTTAATGCCACGAGAATTGGCACTCACCAAGATATGGCGAGATGATAATTACTTTACATCGAGAAGTATGGATGTGTACATTGCCAAACTACGTAAGTACTTAAAATTAGATCCTAAAGTTGAAATATTAAATATTCATGGTGAAGGGTTCAGATTGGTTATCAACACTGAAGCCTAAAAGTGAAAATTCATAACATATAGTAAACCCAGCTTTGGCTGGGTTTTTCTTTAGTACTTACTATAGTCTGCCATAGCAAAAGCGTTATTGTAAGAATCTTCATTGATGGTATTCCTTTCTGAAGAGTCGTAGTCTACAGCTATTTTCCAAAATCCATCTACCTTTTTCAGTATAACATGAAACTTGCCATAATAACTCTGGCTTTGTTCTGTATTGGGATTAATGGTCAATTTGTAAATACCACGTTCCGAAGCTGATTCGTCATTATGAATACGTTCCAAAAACCTAAAAGAAATCGTTTGCTTTCGGCTATTGTTATGCCAGCGTTCTTTATAACCTGCAATATATGTTTCCTTGCCTTGAATGTTTTTACCATTACCGCTTACACGTACCAAATCATTTGTGTGTAAATTGGCAAAAAGATTGTAATCACTAGTTTCAAAGGCAGTAGTAAAAGGTTTCCAAACATGATTATCGATGGTCTCCAAAACCGTTTCGTTTTGTGAGTGACAAAATGAAATACAAACAAAACACGCAATAAAGAATAGTTTTAACTTAACCATGGTTTTTTAATTTTCCTTTAATATAATCAATAATAGTATCTAAATCATCATGATAATCAAACCATTTGATAGTTTCATTCTTTTTAAACCAGGTCAATTGCCTTTTAGCAAAGCGTCGACTGTTTTTTTTGATTTCAGAAATGGCAAATTCCAAAGACCATTCATTGTCAAAATATTTAAACAGTTCTTTATAACCAACAGTATTGAGACTGTTTAGTTCTTTGTGAGCATATAATTCTTTTGCTTCGTCCAAAAGACCATGCTCTACCATCAAATCGACACGTTGGTTTATTCGATCATAAATTAGGCTTCTATCAGCAGTCAAACCAATGCTTAAGGTTTTAAAAGGTCTTTGTCTTTTATTTTTATTGATGAAGCTGGAGTAGGGTTTACCAGTGCCAATACAGATTTCAAGGGCACGCATGACACGATGTGGATTGTCAATAGCAATGTTTTCGAATGTTTTTGGATCTAGTTTTTTTAATTGTTCTTGTAGCGGTTGCAATCCATTTTCATCAAACGTTTTATTCAACGATTTTCGGATCGTTGGATCAACATTAGGGAAGTCATTTAGACCCTTGGTGACAGCATCTACATACAAACCAGAACCACCTACCATAATGAGAATGTCATGTTTTTTGAAAAGAATTTCCAGTTTTTTTAGAGCATCTCTTTCAAACGCTCCAACATTATAATCATCTGTAATGGATTTATTATGAATAAAATGATGAGGTGCTTCCTGAAGTTCTTCAGGAGTTGGCGCTGCTGTACCTATTGATATTTCCTTAAAAAATTGACGCGAATCAGCCGAGATAATTTCGGTATCGAAATGTTTGGCCAAAGCAATACTTAAACGGGTTTTACCTATTGCTGTTGGCCCAACAATTGAAATAAGTGTTTTAGTCATGATGTAATTTGCAACCACATTTAAAACAATACTGCGCACCATCAACATGCTTTTCATTAAGACAATTAGCGCAACATTGGGAATTTAAGTGTACCTCGTTGGGATGTGGTGGTATTGTTCCCTTTTTTGAATTGTCACCTTCATTGGCTTTTTTGGTATATTCGGCAGAGACTATACCAGTAGGGACCGCTATAATGCCATATCCTAAAATCATAATAATAGTGGCTATAAACTGTCCTAAAGGTGTTACTGGAGCAATATCGCCAAATCCAACCGTAGTTAGGGTTACTATACACCAATAAACGCTTTTTGGAATATTTGAAAAACCATTTTCTTCACCTTCAACCAAATACATAATTGTTCCAAATATTACAGCTGCAATAATCACGGCAAATAAGAATACCGAAATTTTTGCTCGACTAGCTTTAATAGCTGATGCCAAATGATTTGATGCACCTAAATAGCGTGCTAGTTTTAGTATTCGGAATATACGTAGTAAGCGCAAAGCCCTTAAAGCAACCAATGCATGTGTTCCTGCGAAAATTAATGATAGATACTTTGGTATTGTTGACAATAAATCTATCACGCCATAAAAACTTGTAATGTACTTTATGGGTCTTTTGACGGTTATTATTCGTAGTATGTATTCAATAGTAAATAAAATGGTTATAACCCATTCGGAAATGTTTAAAAACCTGTGGTATTTAACATCGATACTATGGACACTCTCCAGCATGACTAATAATATACTGGCCAAAATGGCGATGAGTAAGATTACATCAAATAATTTTCCGGCAGGAGTATCGGCTTCATAAATAATTTCATGAAGATTGTCTTTCCAGGATTTTAATTTTTTATCTGACATAAATTAATACTAAATACTAAAGATAATTTATTTTTTCTTAATCACTATTAGTGAGTTATTTTGAATATCAACTATGTTACTCATAAATAAATCTCTTAAATAGTTATAGTATTCAGGTTCATAAATAGCTTTGTTGAAGCTTATCTTAAAAAAAACGCGAGCTTTATTGTCTTCTAGTTTTGCATCAAAAATGACCTGCCCTGCGTTGTAAGGTAAAACAATGTTTTTGGCTTCAGGCATTTCAACTATTTCATAAAATTTACCAAGGTTAATAGACAGGTTGTACATGTAAGCATCCTTGTATCCAAAGTCAATGGGATAAGTGCGTTCTTGGAGTTTAAATGGATTTTCTTCAAAAAACTTAAATATAAACGGATTTATATAAAGGTTGTTCCCTACAGTTTCGGGAATAATTTCAATTTCAAAATCTTCAATAAACGTGTAATCGGTTTTGTCTTTGTTTTGGGTAGTGTGTTCAATTATTTCAATACTCTCATTCTTTTCATTGAAATACTTAACATAATTCTGTTTGTTTGAGAAATAAGCTTTTTTTAAAGGGAGTGCATGATATCCTCTCGATGTAGAATTAATGTAACCACTTAAAATTTCGTCCTCATTTAAATCTAATTCAGCTTTATATAATAGAGTTGATACTTTTTCTGGAGCAATGTCTATCCACTCACTTCCATTTTTAAAATCTAATTTTCTACCGTATTGGTTTAGGCACCTAAAAGGTAACTCCCCAAAACTTAAATACTCATCTGTAGCATCCAACAAATAGGATTTA
Source organism: Bacteroidia bacterium (assembly GCA_030425285.1). Classification (GTDB taxonomy): domain Bacteria; phylum Bacteroidota; class Bacteroidia; order Flavobacteriales; family Flavobacteriaceae; genus Hanstruepera. The sequence continues at coordinate 94,254 of JAUIAY010000007.1, read as the reverse complement.
TTGCCAATTATTGCTTGAACAATAAGGTAGTTGAAATCTGAAATCACAGGATGGATTTTTGTGGGAAAACCATTATTTCTAGTAGACATAAGAACGGGATAAACTTCAACACCGTATTCATCTAAAAGATTGTGTAATAGTATATTGATTTCAGCAACATTACCCGATTTTTCTTTAATCAAATCCTTAACAGAGGATTCATTATATATGCTATTACGCTTATTCCATTTAAAATTGCTTTGAACATATTTATAAATACCGATAGCTCGTTTTAAATTATCGGGTTCGTTTATAACACTATCATTTAGAGCAACACTAGACGAAATATTCTTTTTTAATTGCTTGCCAATATTTTCATCATACCTTAACTCTTTATCAGCTGTTTCCCAAGTTTTAGTTATGTTTTCTGTGAACCCATTAAAACGGTTTATTATTTTTAACTCGTAATCTATACGGGATAAATAGTTTTTACTTGCTGTCATATAGTCTTCTTCAATAAAGGCAGGGATGTCTTTCATGACATAAATTGAATTAAAACAATCTGCATATGCACCATTGCCACCTTCTACACAACGGTGCTTTCTTTCACTTTCATTTTTATGTAAGGATAGCTGGCCAACAAGTTTTATATGATACTCATAGTTTGCAGGGATACTTGTATGATATTCACTATAAAGTTTAGGTATGTCATCTTGAAACTCCCAAGACTTGTATTTGTATATAAAGGGAGATTCCATGGTATAACTATAGGTTAAAACAGAGCCTTCTTTAATATTTGGCATTGAGAATTTTACTAAAGTATAATTATCGTTGTAACGTTCAGTAAAAATTTGATCATCATCCAAAATAGTTCTTTCTATCTTGCCATCAATTAAATTATGGGTTGTAGCTGTAATTTTTGAAACTTTTTCTTTAGATTTATCACTATTGTATAGATAAATACTTATTGTGGCTTTATCATAGCCTTTTCTATTCAATATTTTTAATTTCTGTTTGAATTCAAAATTTAGATCAAATGTTTCATTGTCTATAAAACTATTTCCAAATTCATAAATAACAAGAGCGTTGGCGGTAGTATCCTTTTTAAAAGTATTGGTTTCTAAATCTAAACGAGTAACACTATAATCTTCGGATGAAAAATTTTCTTGAGCGAGTAAAAATTGGGATAATAAAAGAAAAGTGGTAATATAAATGTTTTTCATTCAAGGTTAAGATTTATTATTTTAAGTTTCTTGTTTTTTCTAATATAGCTTTGAATAATATGCTGTGCATCACGATTGTTCTGCATAGGAGTAATTACAGTTCTTAAAACATCAATATTGGTTATTTGATAATTTAAATCAAAATAACCAAGTCCTTTAAAAACACCATTTTCAATCAAAATGGCACTGCGTTCATCAATGTCGCGACCTCTGTCAATTACAACCATATTTTGATTATCATAACTGTTTTTTGAAATTAAAGTCAACACACGAGAATTGTACGCCTCACTATTTTCTTTTTGAATACAGGCACCTTCACACAACTTAATGTTATAGTTAAAACAACTTTTTTTTGTGGGATACAGACCCGTGAGTTTTTGGCACAAGCTATAATCTTCTACTGCTTTAAATAAAAAGCTTTTGGCGCTTTGTCGGTTTGTAAATGTTGTAATGGGCTTTTTTCTACCATCAGCTTTATCAATTTTCAAATTAATATAACCATGATCGTCTGTAAAACTATAAAGAGCATGTGTAAACAAATTACGCCTTAAAGCTCTGTTGAAGAGTGGCTTAATTCTTTTGATTTCTTCACTTTCTTTGAGTAAAGCAACCAATTCACTACCAGTTTTTTCGTAAGTGACCGCAGATACTTGACGTTGTAATTTTTTGGATTTTGGGCTGGTGTTTGTAAAATGTTGACTTATTCTACTCTTAATGTTTTTACTCTTACCTATGTAAATGACATCCCCATTATCGTTATGGATATAGTATATGCCAGTTACATTAGGGAGTTCATTGATTATTTGCTTTAAGTTGGGTTCCATTTGATACTTGGGCTCCACTCGAATGGCATCTTGAACAATAAACTTTTCCAAATCTTTGGAGAGTAGCATTTTAAACAATTTAACCGTGGCCATTGCATCACCACTAGCACGATGTCTATCGCTCACAGGTATACCCAACGAGCGTGCTAATTTTCCCAAACTATAAGAATCTTGTCCAGGAATGAGTTTTTTTGCCAACTCAACAGTACATAGTGTTTTACGCTTAAACCCAAATCCTAATCGTTTGAACTCCGTACGAAGTATGCGGTAATCAAATTGAGCGTTATGGGCCACTAAAATACAATCGTCAGTAATTTCAACAATGCGTTTAGCTATTTCATAAAATTTTGGAGCTGTACGGAGCATATTACTGTTAATGCCCGTGAGATTGACTACAAATGGTTGGATTTCGCGTTCTGGATTCACCAAACTAATAAATTGATCTACCACTTTGTGGCCATCAAACTTGTAGATTGCAATCTCGGTTATGCCTTCTTCATTATATTTTCCACCAGTGGTCTCTATGTCTAAAATTGCGTACAAAAAGTGATTCTATCTGTGTTTTTTAATGAGTGTAGTTCCGTTCACCAAATATACTGCTTCCTATTCTAACCATATTACTACCACATGATATTGCAAGCTCATAATCACCACTCATACCCATTGAAATAGTTTGCAGGTTGCAGTTTGCAGTTTGAAATTGTTTTAGTTTTTCAAAAGTTGATTTTAGAAAATTAAATTCTTTGCTAATTTTATTTATATCATCAGTGAATGTCGCCATACCCATAACACCTATTATGCGAACATGATTAAGTTCTTTAAATTCCTCTGAAATCAAGATTGTTTTAGCTTCTTCGGTTGACATACCAAATTTAGAATCCTCTTCAGCAATTTTTATTTGTAACAGGCAATCTATAATTCGGTTATGTTTTTCAGCTTGTTTGTCAATTTCCTTTAACACCTTAAAGTTTTCAACACCATGAATCAAACTTACAAATGGCGCCATATATTTTACCTTGTTGCGTTGAACGTGGCCAATCATATGCCATTTAATATCTTTGGGCATTTGCTCATGCTTTTCTACCATTTCCTGAATTTTATTTTCACCAAAAATCCGCTGACCAGCATGGTAGGCTTCCATAAGGGTGTCGACAGGTTTGGTTTTAGAAACGGCAACTAAAGTTACGTCTTTAGGGAGTTTACTTTTTATATTTTTTAGATTATCGGAAACAGACATATCAAAACTCATAAATGGTCACGCCACTTCGCAGCTTGGGTTCAATAAATGTGGATTTTGGTGGCATTTTTAGTCCATCATCAGCAATTTGTTTCATTTCTTCAATAGTAACAGGAACCATACCAAAACCAACAACAAAATCACCGCTATCAACCTGACTTTTTACATTCACTACGTCTTTTTTTCCGTTGCTGTACATAATACGTAAATCATTTCGCAAATCGGTAATGCCCAAGATGGGTTCCAAAATAGTATTAAAAAGAATTTGTGCATCTAAAGCATCTAATGATGTTTCAAATGTGTATAAGGATTTCCGAAGATAAAGCGAGTAGAATTCACCATCTAAATACATGCTGAAATGATGCTTTTTTGATGGTTTATAGGGCATTTTACCACGATTTTCAATACGATAAATTGTATCCAATTTGATTAGAAACTCTTCTTTTGTCAATCCATTTAAATCTTTAACCAACCTGTTGAATTCATGAATTCTTAAATCCGATTCTGGAATTAAGTAAGTCATAAAAAAATTATAGGATTCGTTACCCGAATGATTTGGGTTTTGCGATTTTTCATCTTTATACAGGAGATAGGAAGAAGCAGAACGATGATGCCCATCTGCTATATAAATTGTGGACATGTTTTGAAATTCTTTTTGAATAATTTCAATAGCATCAGCATTGTCAATAGGCCAGAGGTAGTGCGTATCTCTATAGGTTGTTGTAAATTCAAATTCTGCTCGTTCCTTTTGAGCTTTTGCAATGATTGTTGCTATAACTTGATTGTCTGGATAGGTCAGTAAAACTGGTTCAGCATTGAAACCAACGGTTTTCAAGTAATCCTTAAATATTATTTCCTTGTAGGCTAAAGTGTCTTCATGCTTTCTAATAATATTTTTTTCATAGTCTTCCGCGCTTGCTGCTGCTATAATACCATTAAAAACCTGTTGGTCTCTATCCACAATTTTGTAAACGTAGTAACAAGCCTTTGGATCTTTAATAAAAATATCATCTTCCTTAAATTCCAGATAACGATTTCTAACCAGTTGGTAACGTTCAACACCAGTTATCTCTCGGTCATATTTATAGCCAGGATTTACTATATGTAAAAACGAAAAGGGATTATAGTCCAATCGTGCTTCACGTTCAGCTTGTGTATAAGTTTGGTATGAACGTGAGGCCACCAAACTAACCTTGTCTCTGGTTGGACGAACCGCTTTAAAAGGAATTATTTTAGCCATTTTAAGTCTCTACATTTATTAATTTACAAAAACTTAAATAATCTTCACCTGAAAAGAAAATATCTTTTTTAACATAAATAAATTCTCTTTTTGAAAGATATAACATCCAATATTCATTTTTTGAGATTACTCGTTTAATATTTTCTATTGGGATTTTAGTTTCATTGCCATTTCTTTTGAAAAACAAATGGGATTTGTCAAATTCCATATTAGTATCTTCAAAATTGGCATCTTGTTCTTTGGAAATTGCCCAAAAATAAAGCCAAATTATTACTAACAAAGGATATGAGAAAGCAAAAATCACAAAGAATGTTGAAAAATTGTCATGGCCAAAATTTTTTATATGAAAAATAGCCAAGACCATTAATAACAAATAAATCCACCAAGACTTTTTAAAACGCTTTTTAACTACGATTTTGACATACTCATTTTTTGATAAGTTGTAAGTTTTTGTTTTAAACATAAGGTTTTTAAGAAAATTGTCTAGCTACATTTTCTGCCTTTCTGCTTTCAGAATAATCGTAAAAACCTTCACCTGATTTCACACCTAATTTACCTGCTCTTACCATATTAACTAATAATGGGCATGGTGCATACTTTGGATTTTTAAATCCTTCGTACATCACGTTTAAGATTGATAAGCAAACATCCAAGCCAATAAAATCTGCCAATTGTAAAGGACCCATTGGGTGTGCCATACCCAACATCATAACAGTATCAATTTCCTTTACTCCGGCTACACCATTGTATAATGTTTCAATTGATTCATTTAACATAGGCATTAAAATTCTATTAGCTACAAACCCTGGATAATCATTAACTTCTACTGGAACTTTACCCAACTGCTTTGATAATTCCATGATGGTATTTGTTACATCATCACTGGTATTATAACCACGAATAATTTCTACCAGTTTCATAATTGGTACTGGATTCATAAAATGCATGCCTATTACCATTTCAGGCCTTGAAGTAACAGCACCTATTTGTGTGATGGAAATTGAAGAAGTATTGGTTGCCAATATGGTGTCATCTGGGCAAGCCTCGTCCAATTGCCTAAAGATATTAAGTTTTAAATCTACGTTTTCAGTGGCAGCCTCTACTACCAAACTAGCATATTCAACACCTTCAGGAATATTGGTAAAAGAGGTGATATTACCTAAAGTTTCATTTTTTTGATCTTCTGTAATTTTTTCTTTGGCCACCATACGATCTAAATTCTTTGCAATGGTATCCATGCCTTTTTTTAAGGAAGCTTCACTAATATCAATAAGTTGTACTTTAAATCCGTTTTGGGCAAAAGTATGTGCAATACCATTTCCCATTGTTCCAGCTCCAATAACAGCTACATTTTTCATATAAAAGGTTTTTTGCCACTTTCGTGGTAATTCAAATAATATTTAATTCTTAAAATTGATTGATAATCATTGTCGCCACACGCAAAGCTTCGGTACCATCGTGTAAGGTTACTACTGGTTTGGTGTTGGTAGTAATGGCATGGGCAAAAGTTTCCAGTTCATCTAAAATGGCATTGTTTGGTGCTATTTCAGGATTATCAAAATAAATTTGTTTTTTGACGCCTTCGGCATTTTGGAGTACCATATCAAAATCACCTGGAACTTCAGGAGCATCTTTCATTTTGACTACTTCACATTTCTTTTCTAAAAAGTCAACAGAAATGTAGGCATCTCTTTGAAAGAAACGTGTTTTTCGCATATTCTTTAAGGAAATTCTACTCGCGGTAAGATTGGCAACACAACCATTTTCAAACTCAATACGTGCATTGGCAATGTCTGGCGTGTCACTAATAACCGAAACACCACTAGCAGAAACCTGTTTAACTTTCGATTTTACGACACTTAAAATAATATCAATATCATGGATCATTAAATCTAAAACCACAGGAACATCTGTACCTCTTGGGTTAAATTCAGCCAAGCGATGCGTTTCAATGAACATGGGATTTTCAATCTTATCCCTAACAGCTGTAAAGGCAGGATTAAAACGCTCTACATGCCCAACTTGACCACGTATATTATGCTGCGCCAAAAGTTCACGTATTTCTTCAGCTTCTTCAACCGTATTGGTAATAGGCTTTTCAATAAAAATATGTTTCCCTTGAGCTATGGCCTTTTTAGCGCAATCGTAATGCGATAGTGTAGGTGTTACAATATCAACCATATCTACAGCGGCAATAAGGGCATCTATTGAGTTAAAGTATTTGTATCCAAATTCAGCTTCCACTTTTTTGGCATTGGCTTCATCGGCATCATAAAATCCAACTAATTCATACTTATTGGATTGTTGGAGCAATCGTAAATGTATTTTTCCAAGATGACCAGCACCTAGAACACCAGCTTTTATCATCAAATTGTCGTTTTCAACAAAAATAAGGTTTTTAACCATTTATTTGAACGAATTGGGTTATAAAATATAGGAATCAAGTTTGTTTAAAAAAATGCTTGATTTTTAATTTTTAGGCTTAAAATGTTTGATTAATTTTAACACTCAAAAACCCACCCATTGAAAGATACTTTTAAGCATAGAGGCATGCGCCAAAAACTGGTTCAAACTGTTAAGGACAAAGGAATTACAGATCAAAATGTTTTGGAGGCTATTGGTAAGATTCCAAGACACTTGTTTATGGATTCTGGATTTTTGGATCATGCTTACCAAGACAAGGCATTTCCAATTGCTGCCGATCAAACCATTTCGCAGCCTTACACAGTTGCTTTTCAAACGGAATTATTACGGGTTGAAAAAGGCAATAAAATTTTGGAGATTGGTACAGGTAGTGGCTATCAAACAGCTGTTTTATGTGAATTGGGCGCGCAGGTTTACAGTATTGAAAGACAAAATGAACTATTCAAGAAAACCAGCAAGTTTTTGCCAAAACTAGGATACAGACCCAAAAAGCTCATTTTTGGTGATGGTTACAAAGGTTTAAAGGAAGAAGCTCCTTTTGATGGTATTATTGTAACGGCTGGAGCTCCATTTGTGCCAAAACCATTAATGGGTCAGTTAGCCATAGGAGGAAAGCTTGTTATTCCTGTAGGTGATTCGGTACAAACAATGACCTTATTTATTAGAAAAGGTCCAAAGGAATTTGAAAAGCATGAACTTGGCGAGTTCCGTTTTGTGCCACTTCTGGAGGATAAAAACTAGTTTTTTGGTAAATAAATATCTGGAATGGGGTTTTCGGCAGTTTCCTGTTTCCAAAAAATGTTTACAACCCACCAACGCGTACCATCATTCATAAGCTGAATACTATTAATGCCTCGCATAAAAGGTTTTTCGTCAGTTTTGTTATAATAGGATTCATAGGTACTAAACACTTGGGTAATATGACCAAAGGTTTCAACAGTTCTATTGATTTCCACTTCATGGAACCCATTTTCAACTAACCATTTTCCTGAAGATTTAATATAATCACCAGGTGTTATATATCTAGCTCCGTACTTTCCTTCTTGATTTCTGCCTGTGGGAATTAGTTTGGCATCAGGGTGAAATAAAAATTTAAATAGGTCCCAATCGCGCTCTACACCTTTATCTCCAGAAATAACCTGATATAATGTCTTGATAGTACTGTCCAAAGTAGCTACTTTGTCAGCATAAGGGCTAGGTTCGTGCTGTGCCCAGCCAACTACTGAAATAAAAATAAATAATAGAAGAGTGGTTGTTTTTTTCATGATGCTGTATTTAAAATTAATAGCTTTTTTTTATACGGTCTAGTCGGACTTTATTTTCTCTATCTTTAATGGTTTCACGTTTGTCGTAGAGCTTTTTACCTTTTGCTAAAGCGATATCTAATTTAGCATAACCTTTTTCATTGATAAACAATCGGATAGGAACAATAGTCAATCCAGTGTTTTGTACTTCCTTTTCCAGTTTTTTTAACTCTCGTTTGTTCAATAATAGCTTGCGCTCGGCTTTTGGTTTGTGGTTGTAGTAGGTGCCATACAGGTATTCTTCAATAGTCATATTGATAACAAACAATTCGCCTTGCTCATTAAATTCACAAAAACTTTCGGCTATAGAAGCTTTGCTATTGCGAATGGATTTTATTTCTGTTCCGGTTAGAACAATACCAGCTGTATACTTATCCAGTATTTCGTATTGAAATTTAGCCTTCTTGTTAAGTATGTTAATGGTTTTCTGCATATAAGCAAAGGTAATTAATTCAATTCATTACTGGTTGTTAATTTCCAAAACCATGTGAGAAATAACATCGTTTGAAATCGTCACGATGTAAAGATTGCCATTGTTACTATCGTTTATATCATCATACTCGTTTTTTCCAATGATCTTATTTACCAAAGCTGGTGTGGTATTGCTATGCCCAACAATTAGAACGTGTTTTCCTAAATTATCTTTTTTGAAAGTTTCAATATGTAATTCATTTGGGTTGTAAAGAGTTATTCCCAATTTGTTACTATTGGCAGTCGGTAAAGCAGTTTCTCTGGTTCTGAAGTAGTCCGTAGAATAAACAGCATCAAATTTTACATGCTTTAAAATATTATTCCAGTGTTGCGCTCTTGCTTTCCCTATGTCTGTTAAGTGAGGGTTTTTATTGTTTGAATCACTTCTGTCTTTTTCGGCATGACGAATAAGATAGAAAGTTGTGATACTATCGCTAGGAATATTTTGAGATAGGGATTTAATTGTAAATACTAAAAGTATCGCCAAAGAAAGTATACGCTTCATGAAATTGAATTTGCGCTAAAGTTATCAAATAATGTTTTGCTTATGCCAGATCCAAAGCAATTTCAATCATTTCCTTAAATGTAGATTCACGCTCTTTACTTGTTGTTTGTTCGCCTGTGACCAATGAATCTGAAATGGTTAAGATTGACAAGGCGTTTACATTGTGCTTTGCGGCTACGGTATAGAGTCCTGCGGTTTCCATTTCTACACATAAAATGCCGAATTTGGACCATTTTTTATAGGACTCGAAGTTGTCTGCATAGAATTCATCCGATGTGAATACATTTCCCGCTTTTAGAGATATGTTTTTGGATTTTGCTGCTTCAACAGCTTTTTGAAACAAACCAAAATCGGCAGTTGGAGCATAATCTGCACCACCAAAACGTAATTCGTTCACTCCTGAATTGGAGGAAGCTGCCATAGCAAGTACAATATCCCGGATTTTTACATGCTCTTGATAAGATCCAGCACTACCAACTCGTATAAGGTTTTTTACACCAAGCTCATTGATTAATTCGTGCGCATAAATGGAGATGCTTGGCACACCCATGCCAGTTCCCATAACCGAGACGCGTTTGCCATTATAGGTGCCTGTATATCCAAACATGTTTCGGACTTTATTGAAGCAAACAGGGTTTTCTAAAAAAGTTTCAGCAATCCATTTTGCACGTAAAGGATCGCCAGGTAGTAAGATGGTTTCGGCTATATCGCCTTTTTTTGCTTCTATGTGTACGCTCACGCTGCGGGTTCTTGATATAAAGATTTGCTTTCCGATACAATGTGTACTCCAGATGAAGTGCCAATCCTATCGGCTCCCAAATCTATGTATTTTTTTGCAGTTTCCAAATCTTTAATACCGCCAGAAGCTTTTATTTTTGCCTGATTGCGAATGGTTTTCTTGATCATTTTCACAGCAGTAAGTGTTGCACCTCCTTTAGAAAATCCAGTCGAGGTTTTTACAAAATCAGCTTTGGCATCAACGCAAATTTGAGCCGCTTTAACAATTTCGTTTTTTGACAATTCGCTTATTTCAATAATAACTTTTAATGGAATTTTGCCAATAGCTAATTTAACATCTCTAATATCTTTATAAACACTCACAAAGTTTTCGCTTTTAAGCATGCCTATGTTCATGACCATATCTATTTCATCGGCTCCAAGTTCAACTGCTTGCTTGGCTTCGGCTACTTTGGTTTCTGTCGTGCATGCTCCTAATGGAAACCCAACAACCGTGCAAACTTTAACACTGGATTTTGAAACTAATTGCTTGGCGTAAGCTACATAAGAACTATTAACGCAAACCGAATAAAAGCGATGTTTTTTGGCCTCGTCACATAAGTTTTTTATATCCTTTTGAGTAGCGGAAGGTTTTAATAAAGTGTGATCTATATAATTATTAATTTTCATAAAAACGTAGGTTAAGATGTTATAAAAATACGACAAACTGCACGTTTTACCGCATTTTTAAGCAGTTTTTAGACGAACGGTAAACATTTTTTTTCAATATGCTCAATTTGAATTTGTTACATTTTCTTTAAATTATATACGATTAACGTCAAGTTATGGGGGGAATTTATGGTTAGTTTAACATTTTGAACAAAAAAAAAGCAACGCGCATCTTAAGAATAGAATTGCGTTGCTTTTCAAACTAACTAACCAACTATTATGAAAACGTAACAGTTCAAAAATTATTACGTGTTATCATTAAATTTCTTCCACCACTAGATCACCTTGATTTCTAAAGACTAATTTGTCGTCAAAGGCATCTAACAGTATGATGCTATCGGTAGTTACGTGACCTGATAAAATCTCTTTACTTAACTGATTCAAGACCTCTTTTTGAATAACTCGTTTTACAGGTCTTGCACCGTATTCAGGATTGTAACCTTTTTCGGCCAGATATTCAATGGCTTCTTGAGTCGCGTCAAAAGTAATACCTTGTTGTGCAATCATTTTAGTAATACCTTTTAACTGTAATCCAACAATTTCCGTGATGTTTTCCTTTGTCAACGGTGTAAACATAATGGTGTCATCAATACGGTTTAAAAATTCTGGTCTAACCGATTGTTTTAAAAGAGCTAATACATCTACTTTGGAAGCTTCCATGGCGGACTCTATATCTTTTGTAGCCTCAAAGCGCTCCTGAATAATATGACTGCCCATATTGGAGGTCATGATAATAATGGTGTTTTTAAAATCTGCGATTCTCCCTTTATTATCTGTTAAACGACCTTCATCCAATACCTGTAATAGAATATTGAAGGTATCTGGATGTGCTTTTTCAATCTCATCTAAAAGCACTACCGAGTAAGGCTTACGTCTTACAGCCTCAGTTAACTGACCGCCTTCGTCGTAACCTACGTATCCTGGAGGCGCGCCAACCAATCGGCTTACGGCATGACGTTCTTGATATTCACTCATATCAATTCGGGTCATAGCGTTTTCATCATCGAAAAGATATTCAGCCAGAGCTTTTGCCAATTCGGTCTTACCGACACCTGTAGTTCCCAAGAACAAGAATGTTCCAATGGGTTTTTGCGGATTTTGTAATCCAGAACGACTACGTCTTACAGCATCACTCACAGCTTCAATGGCTTCTTCTTGACCCACTACACGTTTGTGTAATTCGTCTTCCAATTTCAATAGCTTTTCACGTTCACTTTGTAGCATTTTGGTTACTGGAATACCTGTCCATTTTGCTACAACTTCAGCAATATCATCATAGGTGACCTCTTCCTTTATCAAAGAACTACCACTTTGATTTTCTTGCAATTCTTTTTGAAGCTTCTCCAAGTTTTCTTGAGCTTCTTTTATCTTTCCATAGCGTATTTCAGCAACCTTACCGTAGTCGCCTTCACGCTCGGCGCGTTCAGCTTCCAGCTTGAAGTTTTCAATATCAGACTTTGTCATCTGAATATTATCAACCACTTCTTTTTCGCTTTTCCATTTGGCATTAATTTCGTTACGCTCTTCTTTTAGATTGGCTAATTCAGAACGTAGTGATTTCAATTTGGCTTCATCTTTCTCACGCTTTATAGCCTCAATTTCAATTTCCAATTGCATGATTTTACGATCTAACACATCTAACTCTTCTGGTTTGGAATTGATCTCCATGCGTAATTTTGAAGCGGCTTCATCCATCAAATCAATAGCCTTGTCTGGTAGAAAACGATTGGTAATATAACGTTCTGAAAGTTCTACGGCACCAATAATGGCTTCATCCTTAATACGAACTTTGTGATGGGTTTCGTATTTCTCCTTAATACCACGTAAAATGGAAATAGCACTTTCGGTATCTGGCTCGTTGACCGTTACCTTCTGGAAACGACGTTCCAAAGCTTTGTCCTTTTCAAAATACTTTTGGTATTCGTCTAGAGTAGTGGCACCAATGGCTCGTAACTCACCACGAGCAAGAGCAGGTTTTAAGATATTGGCTGCATCCATAGCGCCTTGTCCGCCACCTGCACCAACTAAAGTGTGAATCTCATCAATAAAGAGTACAATATCACCTTCGCTAGTGGTAACTTCCTTGATTACGGCTTTTAAACGCTCTTCAAACTCACCTTTGTACTTGGCACCTGCAATTAAAGCGCCCATATCTAAAGCGAAAATTTGCTTTTCTTTTAAGTTTTCAGGTACATCACCATCAATAATTCTGTGTGCCAAGCCTTCAGCTATGGCTGTTTTACCAGTTCCCGGTTCACCAACTAAAATCGGATTGTTTTTGGTTCTACGCGATAGGATTTGTAGAATACGTCTAATCTCCTCATCGCGACCAATTACAGGATCCAGTTTACCATCTCGGGCCAACTGATTCAGGTTTTTGGCGTACTTGCTCAAGGAATTATAGGTTTCTTCCTGGCTTTGCGAAGTCACGCGATCTCCCTTACGCAATTCTTCAATGGCTGCAGTGAGGGCTTTTTCGGTGACTCCTTGATCCTTGAGCATTTGGGCAATTTTACTATTTGATTTAAAAACAGCCAGTATTAAATGCTCAACAGAAACATACTCATCATTCATTTTTTTTGCAATGATAGACGCCTCGTTCAAGGTTTTTCCAGCATCGCGCGATAACATAATATCTCCACCAGAAACTTTTGGATAGCTTTCCAATTGCTTATCCAAAGCCTGTTCCAAGATATTTACATTGACATTCAGTTTTTTCAAAATGAAAGGCAATACGTTTTCATCAACATTGAAAAGTGCTTTAAAAATGTGCTCATTTTCTATTTGTTGATTCTCGAAGCTCTGTGCAAGCTGCTGAGCCTGCTGTATAGCTTCTTGTGATTTTATGGTATAATTATTAAAATTCATCTGTTTGTTTTTTCTTTTTATTCTGTGTTGTTTGATAGGTCTATTTCAATTATCTTACCAGTTCAAACTATACGACAAAATGTCTGCTAACTGTTGACAAATAGTGACGTTTCGTCAGTTGTAAGATTTAGGAAACTTAACGACTTAAAAGATTCAAAGTGTAGATTCCGTATAAAGTAAGGAATGACAGAAAATGAAATTTTATGGGCATACTAAACAAACTATTCGGGTCTTCAGAGCCTAAAGAAACCAAGCAACTACCATGGATTCCGTTAGACGATGTCCAGCAATTGCAACATATAGCCGAAAAATCTAAAACCAAAACACAGGTTATATTTAAGCACTCAACTCGTTGTGGCATTAGTCGTATGGTAATGAACCAGTTTGTTGAAGCTTATAATATGACCGAAAAAGACTTGGATTTGTATTATTTGGATTTATTGTCCTATCGTGATATTTCCAACGAAGTAGGTTATATTTTTCAGGTGATACATGAGTCACCACAGCTGTTGGTTATTAAAAATGGCGTAACCGTTGCCCATACTAGTCATGGTGCGATTAATACTATAGATTTACAGCAGTTTGTTTAAAGTCTATTGAGGAAAAATTACGTACAAGTACGTATTGAAATTGTTAATAAAAAAAACTAACTTCGCTTATCGTCAGATATAAAACATAATAACGATTTCATATCATATCGATAAGCGTAACAATAAAAAAACTCCTAATTAATATTAGGAGTTCTCATTTTTTATACCAAGTTAAAGTTACTTGCCTTTCTTTGGGTTGTAAATAGGTAACAATTGCGTAGAAACCTCGCCAAAACCAATACGTGTTCCATCTTTTTCACAGTGACCTCGCATAATCACAGTATCGTAATCATTAATAAATTTACGTTCGCTGCCATCGGTCATTTTTAATGGTTTTTCGCCACGCCAAGTCAGTTCCAACATAGAACCATAAGAGTCTGGTGTTGGGCCTGATATTGTGCCACTTCCCATCATATCTCCAGAATTTACTGGACAGCCATTTACCGTATGGTGTGCCAATTGTTGGCACATATTCCAATACATATATTTAAAGTTAGATTTGCTGACAACCGTTTCTTTAGCTTTTTTAGGTTTGATAGCAACTTCCAAGTTAATATCGTAGCTCTTTTTTCCTTTATATTGTAAGTACGGTAGCTGTGGTTTTTTGGGCTTTGGACTTTCTACGCGGTAAGGCTCCAAAGCATCCAAGGTAACAATCCAAGGAGAGATTGATGAAGCAAAGTTTTTTGCCAAGAATGGACCTAGTGGTACGTATTCCCACTTTTGTATATCACGAGCAGACCAGTCGTTGAATAGTACCAATCCAAAAATATATTCTTCAGCTTCCTCAATAGGAATAGGTTCACCCAAATCGTTGGCATCGGTTGTAATAAAGGCCATTTCTAATTCGAAATCCACCAATTTACTCGGACCAAAAACAGGCGTGTCACTATCTGCTGGTAAGGTTTGTCCTTGAGGTCTGTGTACCGGGATCCCAGAAGGGATAATAGAACTACTTCTACCATGATAACCTACAGGAATATGAAGCCAGTTTGGCATCAAGGCATTTTCTGGGTCACGGAACATAGTGCCCACATTGGTTGCATGCTCAATACTGGAGTAAAAATCAGTATAATCACCAATTTGAACAGGCAGTTGCATTTCAATTTCATCCAAACGGAACAATACAATTTCCTTGTGTTTTTTGTTGTTTTTCAGTTCGCCATTTTCAGCATCAAAAATTTTGGCAATGCGGTTTCTTACCGCTCGCCAGGTTTTACGTCCATCGGCAATAAAATCGTTTAAGGAATCCTGTAAAAAGATATCGTCGGTCAACGGAATCCCATCAAAATAACCCAATTGGTGCAAAGCGCCTAAATCAATGGCGGTATCACCAATGCGCGTACCAATAGTGATGATATCATCACGTGTTAAAAACACACCAAACGGAATGTTTTGAATAGGGAAATCGGAATTTTTATCGACGTGTAACCAAGACTTTCTATCTGGATTGTTGGCTGAAAGTGGCATAGTATTGTTTAAATTTAATAGTTGTTAAATCTAGTCAAACCTACATAACTTTTTATTTTTAAACTAATTTTAAACACAAAATATAGGTTTGCTGAAGTTATTTACAACTGTGTAAAACTTCTTCAGGTAAATATATGTTTTTTGGATAATTAAAGTAATGGTTTTGTTATTTTTGGGTTCAATTTAACGATAACCAAAATTTATGCAACGCGACGAACAAATTTTTGAATTGATTGAGGCTGAAAAAGAACGTCAGCTTCATGGTATAGAACTTATTGCATCAGAGAATTTTGTTAGCAACCAAGTGATGGAGGCTGCTGGTTCAGTATTGACCAATAAATATGCCGAAGGCTACCCAGGTAAACGCTATTATGGCGGCTGTGAAGTGGTTGATGAGGTTGAACAATTGGCTATTGACAGAGCCAAAGCCTTATTCAATGCTGAATATGTAAATGTACAGCCACATTCAGGTAGTCAAGCCAATACAGCAGTGTTTGCTGCGTGCCTAAAACCTGGAGATACGATTCTTGGTTTTGATTTGTCGCATGGTGGGCATTTAACACATGGTTCACCTGTTAACTTTTCAGGAAAATTGTACAATCCAGTTTTTTACGGTGTGAAAAAGGAAACAGGTTTAATAGATTATGACCATGTCGCTGAAATGGCTCAAAAGGAAAATCCAAAATTGATTATTGCAGGAGCTTCGGCTTATTCTCGTGATATGGATTTTAAGCGTTTCCGTGAGATTGCCGATTCGGTTGGTGCAATTTTGTTGGCAGATATTTCACACCCTGCCGGATTGATTGCCAAAGGTATTTTGAATGATCCGTTACCGCATTGCCATATTGTGACTACCACGACTCATAAGACCTTACGTGGTCCAAGAGGTGGTATGATTATGATGGGCAAGGATTTTGATAATCCGTTTGGTTTAAAGTTGAAAAATGGCAACTTACGTAAAATGTCGTCGTTATTAGATTCAGGAGTTTTTCCAGGTAACCAAGGAGGTCCTTTGGAGCATATTATAGCGGCCAAGGCAATAGCCTTTGGAGAGGCTTTGACAGATGATTTTATGCATTATATGTTACAAGTCAAAAAGAATGCAGCCGCTATGGCTGAATCTTTTGTAAAGCGTGGCTATCATATTATTTCAGGAGGTACGGACAATCATATGATGTTGATTGACTTGAGAAACAAAAACATTACTGGTAAAGATGCTGAACAAGCTTTGGTAAAAGCTGAAATTACCGTGAATAAAAATATGGTGCCTTTTGATGATAAGAGTCCATTTGTAACTTCTGGTATTCGAGTGGGAACACCAGCAATCACGACTAGAGGTTTAAAAGAAGGTGATATGGAAGCTATAGTAGCTTTGGTTGATGAGGTTATTATGAACTATGAAGATGAAGCTAAATTAGAGCAGGTAGCTAGCAAGGTAAATGCCATGATGGAAGGTTTGCCTTTGTTCGCCTAAAAAATATGACCAAATAATAAAAAACCTGCTCACGAGCAGGTTTTTTTATTTTAAGACTTTTCTTCATAAGGGCCTTCCCAAAGCACTTGTTCTATCATCCATTTATCACCACGTTTGGATAACAAAATATAATCAATGCCCCACCAAGCAGTAACTTTCGCAGCAGCGATGCTATTTCCTATGTTTAGTACTTCTACTTCTTTAGGGGAGTTAGGTTTTGCAAAGTTTTTCTTGGCTTTTACATTTTCGGCATAAGCCAATGCTTGGTCGTAGGACATATGATCAACCTGCTTATAGTCACCAGTTTCTTTGTCTTTCCAAAAACCAAATTTGTTCAGTTCTGGTTGTAGACTCGCTTTTAACTTGGCTGTGTCACCTTCATAAAAACCTTCAATGTAGTTGTAGCAGGCTTTTTCTACCAACTCTTGATTGGTCTGCGCATGTCCAATAACCAATGAGGTAATGAACAATGCGAATGCAATGAATTTTTCCATAGTGTTCGTTAGTTTGATTAATAAGCACCAATTGGCACATAATAAAAGTAACTAATAAAACGGTAAGTAGTTGTTAACGAGACGTTAATCTAAAAATCAATATGTTGATAGGCTCCAGAATCAAGTGTTTCAGCAGATAATCTATCGACATCAAGAAGATCAAACTGTGTAGTGCCTGAAACAAATATGGGCGATGCTATATCGATAGCTCCTGAATTCTCACCGATTATAAGTTGGTTATTTTCGGTATCCATAAAATGGGGATCTTCATTAAAAAGATTGCCTTCATAATGCGCTATATTATTGAAATCGTATTGCGGCTCATTAAAGACATTATTCGGATCGGAAAAGCGTAACAAGCAATTAGAGAACTTAAAATTAAATAATACGGAATTGTCGTTTATATCTTCTAAAATAAACTCCGGATTGTCGTTACCGTAAATGATACAGTTGTTAAAGTTGGCTTCGGTAAGATTTGCAACAAATGTAGCTTCGGGTGTTTCAGAAAAGTTGTTCAATAATAGGGCAGGGAACTGCCTGAAACTATTTCGCCAGTAATTAGCAATGGTGCAATGGGTAAAGTTGTATCTACCTCCTAGAGTTCCAGCAAATGATGATTGCCCAGAGTTGTTGATGACCACATTTTCTCCTGTAATAGACGTGTTTCTTCCCAAAATCCCAAAATTACTGGAGTTATAAATCTGCGAATTACTAATTTGTAATTTGGCTGTGGATTCATCAGGGTTGCCATCACTCAATACGGCAACACCTGCATTTTTAATGGTAGCATAATTAATAATGTTGTTTACACTTCCCTCAAATAGCCAAATAGTTCCCCATTGTCCAGGAACATCACTAAAAGCAGGTTCCAAACGATCACCTTCAAAAATGACTTCATTTTCCAAAAGTTCTTGATCGGGACTATATTCACCATTTACATGAATTGAGGCACCTTCTGCCACCAAAATACCTGAATTGGCATGAAAATGTACGCGAGCTCCTGCTTCAACTGTTAAGGTTTCTCCGTTAGGAACAGCTGCATAACCATAAATGACATAAGGGTGTTCGTTGGTAAATGTGAATTCATCAGGCATTAAATAACGCCCTTGAATATCAGTTTCAACCTGTTCGCCCATGATGTCCAATGTCAATGTTTCGATAATACCGGTAGCATTGTCACGATCGGGATATATGAAAATGGCGTCCTTTACCAAGGTTACTAAATCAACTTCTTGTCTATTAGCCCCTGTATCAAACTCTATTATATCGGTATACAAAAACTCACCATTGGTATCCGGTAAATTATTGATGTCAATTGTGGTTTCAATGAAAACAAACATGCTGTCTTTGGCCAAAATCTCCACATTCTCAAAATATTTGCCAGGAATACCGTCTACATTCAATCGGTATTCGGAATCCTCACCCAATCCTAATTGAATGGTAGGAATACTGATATCATCATTACTACGATTATATACTTTTAAGGTGTAAGTGCTGGAACCAATATTAGTGAATACGGTATCTAAATAAACAGTGTCTTTAGAAAACTGAAGATTTCCTGTGCTGGGAGAAAACTCTAAGTCCTTTCTACAAGAACTCAATGTGACCAAAAAAGCCAAGGTGGCCAGTACATATATAAAATGTTTCATGTGGGTTTTGAGTTTGCTCAAAAATATAACTTTTGAATTGATGATTTCGTATGCTAGACACAAAATTATTCAAATAATTTTTTTACTTCTTCTGTAATTCTAGTTGGTTTTAGGGATGCTTTGTTCATAAAGCACCAATTGGTTTCTGATTTAGCCAAAAGCGTATCACCTTTAAAAAACTCTACCATTCTGGTTGAAGTCACACCTTCAGATTTTGTAACATAGGTTTTAATGGTAATGACATCATCCAACAGAGCTGGTTGCTTGTATTGAATGTGATGGGAAAGCATGACCCAAAAATAATCTTTTAAAACCGTTTCAGAAGCGCGAGTCAACCAATGCTTTTCAGCTATATCCTGTACCCATTGCACATATTGTACATTGTTTACATGATTTAAGGCATCTAGATTAGATTTTGAGACTGTTTTAAGTAGTTCATAGATTTGCATACTGTGGAATTTTACTTTTCAACAATTTCCACTTCAAACAGTTTATCCCAATATTTACCGGTAACGAAGAGTGTTTTGGTATCAGGGTTGTAAGCCAACCCATTTAAAACATCCAGTCTTGGGTGTTGGGTTACTTGGTCCCTCAAAGGCGTAAAGTCAATGACGCCTTCAACAGCACCATTTTTAGGGTTGATAATGGCTACACCATTTTTATTCCAGCGATTGGCATAAATTTTCCCATTCACCCATTCCAATTCGTTTAATTCTACCACTTTTCCCTTATTGTGATAGGCTTGAATATAGCCCTCTTCAACAAGGGTTTCAGGATTTAAAGTCCAAATTTTTTCAGTGCCATCACTTTTATAAAGTTTACTACCATCATTACAAATGCCCCAGCCTTCTAGACTATTACCGTATTTGAAACTTCCTGTTTTTTCAAAGGTGTTAACATCATACACAAACCCAGTTCCTTTTTTCCAGGTTAGTTGGTAAATCTTGTCATTTAGAATGGTAATACCTTCACCAAAATATTCGTTTGCTAGATCAATATTCTTAAGTACTTCTCCCGTTTTATAATCCACCTTCCGTAATTTCGATGCACGATATTGACCTGTTCCTTCATACAGTTCGCCATTGTAAAATTCTAATCCTTGTGTGTAGGAATTTATATCATGTGGATATTCATTTAGGATATTAAAAGTATAAATGGTAGGTGATTGGTTGTTAAGAATGGTAATACTTTGAGAAATATTTACGGATTCACCTTCCAATTTAAAGCTGGCTACAACATCATGTGTTCCCAAGGGTAAATCAGTGATAGTGGTAGCAGATGCAATAGGGTTGCCATCCAAAGTGTAGGTAACGCCTTTTACATTATGATTTTTAGGATTCTTTAAGGATAATTCCAACTTATTACCAATTTCAATAGCATTGTTTTCGGAATTGGTCACGATAGAAATATCTTTTTTAAGGGCATCTACATTTGAGCCACAGGAAACAAGCAATAAGCCTAAAAATATGATAGTAAGATACTTATAAGAAGTCATGGTTTTTCGTAAATTTTGACCAAGATATTTATTAAAATTCAGTTTAAAAAATCATTGTGATAAATTTAAAAGGTTGTATCTTTGCACCCGGCAAGTCCTACACAACCAGCTCCTGCTGAATCCCCCAGGGCGGGAACGCAGCAAGGGTAAGCGGTCGTAGCGGTGTGATGTAGGTAGCTTGCCTTTTTTTGTACCCTAAACTTACCTTTTTTATTGTATTTTTGATCAGCAAAAAAGCAGAAATAATATGTCTAAAGTGGTATTGATAACAGGCGGTTCGTCTGGAATTGGAAAATCAATTGGTGAATTTTTAACCGATAAAGGGTTTACAGTTTATGGAACTAGTCGTTCACCCGAAAAATATACGAGTAGTCAATTTCCAATTGTTGGTCTAGACGTTGCTAAACCAAAAACCATACATTCTGCAGTTGCTCATGTTGTTGAAAAATCAGGAAGAATTGATGTACTTATTAATAATGCTGGAGTCGGCATTACTGGACCAATTGAAGAAATCCCTGAAGTAGAAATAAAAAACAACTTTGAAACTAATTTCTTTGGACCTATAAATGTCATTAAGACGGTATTGCCTCACATGCGTAAGCAACATTCTGGGTTAATAATCAATGTAACATCTATTGCAGGATACATGGGTTTGCCATACCGAGGCATTTATAGTGCTAGCAAAGGTGCCTTGGAGTTGTTGACGGAAGCTTTTAGAATGGAGTTAAAACCGTTTAATATTAAAATGACCAATGTGGCACCTGGTGATTTTGCTACTAATATTGCAGCTGGTCGTTACCATGCACCAGTTCTAGATGATTCGCCATACAAAGAAACCTACGGGAAATCATTGGAATTGATGAACGAACATGTGGATGCTGGAAAAGACCCGTTGGAAATGGCTAAGGCTGTTTTAGCTATTATCAACACATCTAAACCTAAAGTGCATTATAAAGTAGGAGAGTTTATGCAAAAATTCTCTATTGTGCTTAAACGTATTCTACCTGATAAAGTTTACGAAAAAATGCTTATGAATCATTATAAATTGTGATAGACTGTTTTGTTAACTATTTTTAATAAAAAGACAACATATAAACTGCCATTTAGTTGTACTTTTGCGCCAATAACAAACACAACTTTATAACAAAACATTTTTATGAAATTTTTTATTGATACAGCTAACCTCAATCAAATCCGTGAGGCGCAAGACTTGGGTGTGCTGGATGGTGTGACAACCAATCCGTCATTAATGGCTAAAGAAGGCATTACAGGGCATGACAATATTATGAAGCACTATGTGGAAATCTGCAATATTGTTGATGGCGATGTAAGTGCCGAGGTTATTGCTACCGATTTTGAAGGTATGGTACGTGAAGGAGAAGCCCTTGCCGAATTGCATGACCAAATCGTAGTTAAACTTCCAATGATTAAGGATGGTGTTAAAGCTTGTAAATATTTCTCCGATAAAGGCATTAAAACGAATGTGACCTTGGTGTTTTCTCCTGGTCAAGCACTATTGGCTGCAAAAGCTGGTGCGACCTATGTGTCGCCATTTATAGGTCGATTGGATGATATTTCAACCGATGGTTTAAACTTGATTTCTGAAATACGCCATATCTATGATAATTATGGTTTTGATACTGAAATTTTAGCGGCTTCTGTTCGTCATACTATGCATATTATTGATTGTGCTAAATTGGGAGCCGATGTTATGACCGGACCTTTAAGCGCTATTGAAGGTTTATTAAAGCATCCATTGACTGACATTGGATTGGCTAAATTTTTAGAAGATTATAAAAAAGGAAATTAATAGACTTCATTAATCATAAAAAAGCCTCAACTATTGTTGAGGCTTTTCTTTTTCATAGATTCTGTGGCTACTGATTTAGTAAGCCCAATAATTCTTCTTCAAATCGTATGTTGAACATGCTTGTGTGCGCATTGGCTATCTCACCTTTTTTATTTACGATCATAACCTTGTTAATAGGGTAGATGGCCAACTTATGCCTAGCTTCTTTAGGATTAGCAAACAGATACTCTGTATTGGTATCATAATGATATTGTTTGATAATTTTATGCCAAAGTTTAGAATCGTCATTGTTGACATTTATAGCCAAAAACTGTATTTCGGGATACTTTATTTTTAGTTCTTTGGCCTTTTTATGACTATCAATGTGTGAACGATAAGTTGATGACCAAAAATAGATTACTGTAGGTTTATTGATAATGGATTTTAATGAACTTTCCTTACCATCGGCATCAATAATATTTACTTCAGGTAACGGATTTCCAGTTTTCAAACCTTTAAGGGAATTAACAATACTGGTCACATAATCCTGTTGCCTTTTATTCTTGTTTTTGCTTATAAAAGATTCCAAAACCGTATCGTAACTATCAACATCTTGACTGTTACTAATGTACTCAATGGCTGTTTGAGTCAGTAGAGAGTTCCTAATGGAATCATTCACAACCAAACTATCAATGAGTTTTAGTCTAATCATATTGTAATTCAATGATTTGACATTATAAACGCTATCGCTGGATTGTTTGAAATGTTCGGATAGGGCAATGTTTTCAAAATGGTGCTTTAAAAACGAATAGTAAGGGAAATAGTCCATTAAACTACAATAGTTATAATCTATTTGCTTTCGGTAGTCATAAAACCCTTTAGGTAAGGACTCGAAGTTTTTTCGCTCGTTTTGGGAATAGTTTACAAAAGGATAGACTTCCTTGCTTAAGTAGTAGTCATAATTAATATTCCCTTCAATTAACTCATTGAATTTTGGAGACACCGTATTGTTTACCGTGAATTTTTTTAATTCCTTGAATTTATGATTTCTGATAGAGTCCAAACGGCGTTCAAACTCATCGGCAGGTAATTGACTGTAGCCCAAGATAAGTTTGTCTTCAGCTTCACCATCTAAAAAGAGATTGATTAAATAATTGTTCTTTTTAGCACCTAATCCAGTATACACCAATGATTCATCAAATTCCAAGGTGTTTAAACGAAACATAATGCTATCGCGAGGTTCAAGAAGTACCATTTGGAACTCCAAACCTTCGGCAGCAGGCAATTTAAAGGTGTACAAACCGTCCTCTAAATTTTCAATTTTATACAAAAACCGATTGTTTGCATCAAGAGTTACCGTGTCCAATACCCTTTCAGATTTAGATAGGATAACGAAATTCTTTCTGGGGTTAATGATTTCCCCTCCCAAATACGCATAATCACTATCACTCTCTGTTGTGTCATCTTTACATGATACAAAACTTAAAGCCAAAAACATTAGAAGGCTTAATCGTTTTATAAATCCCATCATACTTATATATAGCATATATTATGCTAACAAAAATAAATGTTGTAGGCAACAACTCTTGTTAATACGTTGTTAAATATTAAATACGGCCAATTTGCTTCAAAGTATGCTTGTAATTGTCTACTTTTGCAAAAATTTTAAAAAGCAAGATATGTTATCAGTTTCTAATTTATCGGTTCAGTTTGGTAAGCGCATACTATTTGATGAGGTTAGCACGAGTTTTAATCAAGGTAATTGCTATGGTATTATTGGTGCCAATGGTGCTGGAAAATCTACCTTTTTAAAGATTTTAGCTGGTAAGCAAGAACCAACATCAGGTCACGTGCATTTAGAGCCAGGAAAACGTATGTCTGTTTTAGAACAGAACCATAACCTGTACGATGATAAAACCGTTTTGGAAACGGTGATTATGGGTAACAAGCCACTTTTTAAAATAAAGACTGAAATTGATGCCTTGTATGCTGATTATTCGGATGAGAATGCTGAAAAGATAGGGGAACTACAAGTGGAATTTGAAGAAATGAACGGCTGGAATGCCGATAGTGATGCAGCTGCTTTATTGTCAAATTTAGGTATTAAAGAAGATTTTCACTACACCATCATGGCCGATTTGGATGGTAAGCAAAAAGTTCGTGTGCTTTTGGCACAGGCACTGTTTGGAAATCCTGACGTATTGATTATGGATGAGCCTACCAACGATTTGGATTACGAAACCATTTCGTGGTTGGAAAATTTCTTGGCCAATTATGATAATTGTGTGATAGTAGTGTCACACGACCGTCACTTTTTAGATGCTGTATGTACGCATATTTCGGATATAGACTTCGGAAAGATTAACCATTATTCTGGTAACTATACGTTTTGGTATGAGTCATCACAACTGGCAGCCAAGCAACGTGCTCAGCAAAACAAAAAAGCCGAAGAGAAGAAAAAGGAACTGGAAGAATTTATTCGTCGTTTTTCTGCGAATGTTGCCAAAAGTAAGCAGGCAACCAGTAGAAAGAAGATGATTGATAAACTGAACATTGATGAAATTAGACCAACTAGCCGTCGTTATCCTGCCATTATATTTGAGCGTGAGCGTGAGGCAGGCGATCAGATTTTGAACGTGGAAGGTCTTTCGGCATCATTAGACGGTGATGTATTGTTCCAAAATGTGGATTTAAATTTGGCAAAAGGGGATAAGGTAGTTGTCTATTCTAAAGATTCTAGAGCTACAACGGCTTTCTATGAAATACTGAATGATAATATTAAGGCAGATTCAGGTAAATTTAGTTGGGGTATTACAACAAATCAATCGTATTTGCCATTGGACAATAGCAAGTTTTTTGAAAACAACCTGACTTTGGTCGACTGGTTACGCCAATGGGCTAAAACAGAAGAAGAGCGCGAAGAAGTTTACATACGTGGATTTTTGGGTAAAATGATATTTAGTGGTGAAGAAGCGCTTAAAAAATCTAATGTATTGTCTGGTGGAGAGAAAGTGCGTTGTATGTTAAGTCGTATGATGATGATGCGTGCCAACGTTTTAATGTTGGATGAACCCACAAACCATTTAGATTTAGAAAGTATTACAGCATTCAATAACTCACTTAAAAACTTTAAGGGAACGGTATTGTTTACTACACACGATCATGAGTTTGCACAAACTGTTGCTAATAGGGTTGTTGAATTAACACCGAATGGAGTAATTGATAGGCACACAACATTTGATGAGTACATGCAGGATGCCAAAATCAAGGAGTTGCGAAATAAAATGTATGCTGTTACGGTGTAATTAAGCTTCCAATTCAGACTTAACGCTTTCTACAACGGGTAGTGCATTTTCCAATTCGTCAGTATTGACATAAATATCCTGATAACCTGGAACCGATGAACCAAACCCTGCCAATCGGGCAGATTCCGTTTCGTCCTTAACAATAGCGGTTATGCCTAAAGCTTGAAGCTTGTCGACAATTAGCTGGGCTACGATAAAACTTCCTGTATATATTTTTTTATAGTCTGAATCCATGATTTTTAAGATTTAGTGTTCTTTTAAAGGTACAAAATTTCTACTTAAAATGTATAAATTTGATTTGAACCATAACTTGCTGAAAATGCGCTATTTGAAAATTAACCTTAAAAAAACGTATAGATAATTTTATTAGTCTATATTTGTACTTTATTAAATTTTTTAAATTATTACAATGAGTAAAGGAACAGTAAAATTCTTCAATGATTCTAAAGGTTTTGGATTTATTGTTGAAGAAGACACAAACAAAGAACATTTTGTTCACATTTCTGGATTAATCGATGAGATTCGTGAAGGTGATGTTGTTGAATTCGATTTAACAGAAGGTAGAAAAGGAATGAACGCAGTAAACGTTAAAGTATTATAATATATATTTTAAACTTATTGAGAAAAAAGCTTCGAGAAATCGGAGCTTTTTTGTTTTAAAACGTTCCGATAAATCCTATTTGATTTCCAGAAAACGTGAAATTCCAACTTATTTTGGGCGGCTTTTTATAGGTATATTTACTTTCTTGATACAAGAATTTATCAATGCAATCAACCACCACAATACTTAAAACTGTACCAACAGCAACATCTGTTAACCAATGCGCGTCATCAATTAGCCTGCTTATGGGAGTAATGGCAGCCAATGAATAAATGCCTATTTTTAACCAAGTGTTATCAACCTGTTTTGCTATGGCATGAGCCATGGTTACAGACATGACTGTGTGTCCAGATGGAAAAGAATGGTAAACAGCTTCATTTGAAAAAGGGTTAAAAACATCATATCCTTCTTCGGAATATGGCCTTGCTCTTCCAAATGCTGTTTTTGCAAATGTCTGAATCGTTCCTGCGGTTATTGCAGATGAAATGATAAGAACACTAGTTTTTCGAAGTGTTTCGTTTTTTGTAAAAAGCCCTGTACCATATAATCCAGCATTCAACAAGAAAAAAGTTTGCGGTTTACCAAACCTAAAACCTGCCTTCCTTACAAATTCAGGGTAATCCTCACGTTGATCCTTAAAAAAATCACGTGCACTTTCGTCAGCTAATGATAGGGCAAAAACACTTATGGATAGGGTTGTTAGCTTTTTAAAATCATCATTATCCCATCTTAAAGGGCTGGTATAGGCATGAGCAACACCTTGAGCGGTAGTTTTGGCATCGTATTTTAATAAATTCCAAACAGTCGTTGTGTCCTTAACGGGAGTTCTTTTTCCTTCTTGTCCGAAAAGTGAGATGCTAAAAAGCACGCACAAAATGTAAAAGATATTTCGCAACTACTTATCTTAATTCAGCTCCAAGTTGCTTTTCAAAATTAGCCTGAAGCTTGTTCATTATTTTGTCAATTTGCTTATCGGTTAGCGTTTTGTTTTCATCTTGAAGCGTAAAACTTACGGCGTAACTTTTTTTACCACTTGGTAAATTCTTGCCTTCATAAACATCAAAAAGGTTGACATCTTTTAGTAGCTGTTTTTCAGTCTGCATGGCTATTCTGTCAATCTCAGCAAAGGTTACCGATTCGTCAAGCAATAATGCAAAATCACGACGTACTTCCGGGTATTTTGGTATGGCAGTAAACGTCACGCTATTTGTCTTGACGGCATTTAAAACAGCATCCCAATTAAAATTGGCAAACATGACATTTTGGGAAATGCCAAAATGCTTTAAAATAGATTTTTTTACCAATCCAAATTCAACAAGGGAGGTTTTCTTTTGGGATAGCTTTAAGCCTTCACTAAATACATCTGAAGAAACAGGAGAGGCCATGATATTTTTTATGCCCAATCGTTCAAAAACAGATTCAACGGTGCCTTTCAGGAAATAAAAATCACTTGGCTGTACCGAAGAATTCCAACGTTCGGCGTGTCTGTTTCCAGTGACAAAAAGAGTCAAATGTTTAGGTTCTTCACGCTTGTCTTTATACGTGTGATAGGTTTTTCCAAATTCAAACAGCTTCAGGTTTTCACGCTTACGGTTAATGTTATGGCGAATACTTTCCAAGCCAGAAAAAAGCATAGATTGTCTTAAAACACTTAAATCGTTGCTCAACGGATTGAGCATTTCAACATGGTGTTCTGGGTTTAAGTCCTTACTTAAACTCGTGTAGTTTGGAGAAGTCAACGAATTGGTCATCGTTTCAAAAAAACCTTGGGAAACCAATTGATTGCCTATAACATTCTGGAGTTTGTAATCTTCAAATTTTGAAGTGTTGGATATCGAAGCGTTTAATTTTTGGGTAGTTTGGATGTTGTTATATCCATAAACACGCAAAATCTCTTCAATAATGTCGGCTTCACGTTGCACGTCATTTCTAAATGCAGGAACTGTGAGACCCAAACCTGTTTCGGTTACATTGTTTATCTTGATATCCAGTGACATCAATATTTGCTTGATGGTTTCACGAGGAATTTCCTGACCGATTAATTTTTTGGCGTTCTCAAAACTTAATCTAACCTGAAAATCCTCAATCTTTTTTGGATAAATATCAATAATATCACTGGTTATTTCACCACCAGCTATTTCTTCAATTAGAAGTGCAGCACGCTTTAAAGCATATTCCGTAATATTCGGGTCTATACCGCGTTCAAATCGGAAAGATGCATCAGTATTTAATCCGTGACGTTTGGCTGTCTTTCGAATACTTACGGGATCAAAATAAGCACTCTCCAGGAAAATACTGGTAGTTTCTTCGGTGACACCTGATTCCAATCCGCCAAAAACACCGGCAATACACATCGGTTTTTCAGCATTACAGATCATTAAGTCGTCTTCATGCAATTCACGCTCAATACCATCTAATGTGGTGAATTTTGCGCCAGATTTTAGGGTTTTAACTTCAACTTTATTGCCAGTTACTTTAGCTGCATCAAAAGCATGTAACGGCTGACCCAATTCATGCAAAACATAGTTGGTGATATCAACAATATTGTTGATTGGTGCCAAACCAATGGCTTTTAATCTATTTTGTATCCATGCAGGAGATTCTTCAACTTTAAGACCAGAAATAGTCACACCGCAATAACGTGGAGCCAGATTTTTATTTTTGACCTCTACATCAATCTTTAAGGCACGCCTTTCTACATGAAATGCACTAACTGATGGCGTTATCAATTCCAAGTTGATTTCCTTTTGAAGCAATCCAGCCTTTAAATCACGAGCCACGCCATAATGGCTCATAGCATCAGCACGATTAGGTGTCAAGCCAATTTCAAAAACGGTATCATCTTCTACTTCAAATAATTCGGAAGCTAACGTTCCTACTTCGGTTTCTGCATCAAGCACCATAATACCATCATGGGAAGCACCTAATCCCAATTCGTCCTCGGCACAAATCATCCCATGGCTTTCCTCACCACGAATCTTTCCTTTTTTTATGGTCCAAGCTTCGCCTTCAGCAGTGTAAAGAGTGGTTCCAATGGTTGCTACCAGAACTTTTTGGCCTGCAGCAACATTGGGCGCGCCACAAACAATTTGAAGTGGATCGTTTTCTCCAATGGAAACAGTTGTTACCTTCAAGCGGTCTGCATTACTGTGTTGTTCACAGGTTAATACTTCTCCCACAACAATACCGTTTAAGCCACCTTTAATGGATTGAAAAGGTGTAAGACCTTCTACTTCAAGGCCTAAATCCGTTAAAAGTTCGCTTATTTGCTCTGAATTCCAATCAGTTTTTATAAATTGTTTAATCCAGTTGAGAGAAATCTTCATGTGTGAGATGCTATTTTAGGAGTGCAAAGATAAAATATTGCTCCTAGCATTCAAACATTGTTATGGAATTATAGCTGAATTAATTAATGTTTGAATAAAATATGCTTTGTCTTGAAGGCTCATTATGATTTAATTGTTATATAAAGCTTATAGCTCGCTATTGTGCTAGTTGTTTTTAAATTGCAATTTTTTTTTGTTTCTTCGACTAACATCAAAAATTCATTATGCGTTATTTAATATTTTCATTGTTTATACTGGTTTTGGTATCCTGCAAAACCGAAACGAAATCAGAAACTCAATCAAAGTCTCAAACACTCGAAACAGGCACGTATCGTGTAGCTTTAGATTTGAACAATGGCGTAGAACTACCATTTTTAATGGAAGTGACTTCAGCTACTACGGCCAAGGTTTACAATGCCGAAGAAGTCATAGAAATCGATGAAATAACTTATGAAAACGATTCGGTTTATATAAAAACGCCTATTTTTCAAGCCTATTTGGTAGCTAAAATCAATGAAGATGGTTCATTGGCTGGAAATTATGTAAAAGAAGCCCTTAAACGTTATGTCCCTTTTGAAGCAACTCAATCAAGTGTGCGTTTTGAAACGAACGAGCCAGCTATAAGTGATGTGTCTGGAAACTGGGAAGCGGTGTTTAGCCCCGATTCTGAAGAAGATAAATATATAGCCAAAGGCATTTTTAAACAAACGGGTAACAAGGTTACAGGAACTTTTGAGACCACCACAGGCGACTACCGGTTTTTGGAGGGTGTGGTTTCTGGAAACGAATTGAAACTATCCACTTTTGATGGTGCCCATGCCTTTATGTTTACGGCTTCGGTAACCGATTCCACCATGACAGGAACCTTTTATTCGGGTAACCATTGGCAAGAGCCCTTTACTGCCAAGCGTAACCCGAATTACGAATTGCCCGATGCCAATAGCCTGACCTATCTAAAAGAAGGTTATGATAAAGTCGCTTTTAGTTTTCCCGATGCTGATGGAAACCTGATTTCATTGGAAGATGAGCGCTTTAAAGACAAGGTGGTGTTGGTACAGATTATGGGAACCTGGTGCCCAAACTGTTTGGATGAAAGTAAATATTTTTCCAAGTATTATAAGCAGCACCGTGACGAAGG
Organism: Bacteroidia bacterium; assembly: GCA_030425285.1. GTDB lineage: Bacteria > Bacteroidota > Bacteroidia > Flavobacteriales > Flavobacteriaceae > Hanstruepera. The sequence continues at coordinate 63,402 of JAUIAY010000007.1, read as the reverse complement.
ACTGGAAATAGTGGCCTTGGCGTTTGAATATGTTAAAACCGAAGAGCAAGCCTTTAAGAATATTCAAAGACTCCAGGAACGTATTGGGATTACTTATCCTATTGTATTGGCGCAAGCGGGAACCTCAAACAAAGTGAAGGCGCAAGAGAAACTGCCCATGCTCAACCAAGTATTGAGTTATCCGACAACTATTTTTATTGATAAAAGGGGACAGGTTAGAAAAATCCATACAGGCTTTAATGGTCCAGCTACCGGTGAAAAATACACCCAGTTTACCACGGAGTTTGAAGCTTTTGTTGGGGAGTTATTGGCGGAATGACATGGGAGCGTCATTGCGAGGGCGGTACGACTGAAGTAATCTGTTTGTTCGGCTTATCGAGTTAGAGATTGCTTCCCACTTCGTGCCTTGTGGTCGCAATGACGTTTTAACAACTTTTGGAACATGCTCAATCACAACTGGAACATAGTCAATCACAACTAGAACATGATCAATCACAACTTTGTGGTAGTCAATCACAACTTTGCGGTAGTCAATCAAAACTTTGCGGTAGTCAATCACAACTTTGCGGTGGTCAATCACAACTTTGCGGTGGTCAATCACAACTTTGCGGTGGTCAATCACAACTTTGCGGTAGTCAATCAAAACTTTGTACTACTCAATCAAAAGTCTGGAATGACTAATCAAAAGTCTAGAACGGTCAATCAAAAGTCTGGAACGGTCAATCAAAAGTCTGGAACGACCAATCAAAAGTCTGGAATGACTAATCAAAAGTCTGGAATGACTAATCAAAAGTCTGGAACGGTCAATCAAAAGTCTGGAACGGTCAATCAAAAGTCTGGAATGGTCAATCAAAACTCTAGAATGGTCAATCAAAAGTCTAGAATGCTTAATCAAAAGTCTAGAATGGTCAATCAAAAGTCTGGAACGGTCAATCAAAACTCTGGAATGGTCAATCAAAAGTCTAGAATGGTTAATCAAAACTCTAGAACGACCAATAACGCAACTGGAATGGTCATTTATTCTTGAACAGGGTTAGCTATATGACTATAAATGTGATGCTTAACCACGTTTCTAGATTAGCTTAAAAAGATTTGTTTTTTATCGCAGTTCTTTGTTGGGCACTGTATTTATTTGATTGATTACGAATAGCCTTTGCTAAATCAATCAAATCACCTTTAATGAAATTTGGAGAAACGCATAATGGAGTACCATAAAACTTTTTATTCAATAGCATCCAAAGTCGTTTAAACCAATTTGCGTTGTCTATATATTCCTTGGGGTTTTTTACGAAAATTTGTAAAAAACTTGATCGATTGACATGAGATAGGTCATAACTGACTATATCGTTCCATTTTATAAGTTGACCCCCAAGCGCGCTTGAATTATCATAAATTCCTTTATGATTAATAATTAATCCAGGGTTAGTGTCAAATAATTTGATTAATCCGAAAAGACCTGTCATTCCAAAAAAAGAATAGCGAGTATTCCGATTACTTGTGGTAATAAAGTATTGAAATTAAGTTTTAATCCGCTTGCATATATCATTCCAATGCCGGCTAAAATAAATATTAATGAACCTAATGTAGCAAAGAAAATTTTTAATTTGTTGAGTTTGAAAATAATATTTTCAGATTGAGTGTTCATAATGTTGTGCTCAACTGTTTGTTTAACCTCGTCTTTGGTGATTTGGTTACTAAAATAGTTAAAAGAACGGAATTATGCGCTTGTGAGGATTTTGCTTCGCCAGTTCGCACTTTGTGCTCGTGTCCGAAAGCAAAGTCTAGAGGAACTATAGCCAGTGTTGTGCATAGTACTTTTATTCTTAAAGAAGTGAAGCTTTTACAACTTTTACAGTCATTAAATCAGGCATTGGTGAGACTAAATCAATGTAAGCTATAAAGATTTCATCGTTCAAAACAGTAACACCTCTTATTGTTATATTTTCTAAATCCAGTGAAGTATCAAATTCAGAGTATGAGTCCGTTAAAAGGTCATATCGTCCAATAAATGAATTGGTTTGGTCTTGATTTTTATTTCCTGTAACAATTATAGAGTCATTATAAAGAGAAGTGAATGATTCAAAAACCTGATAGGGTAAACTTTGAGTTTGACTCCAATTATCAGTTGACATGTTGTATATAGTAATTTCATCGAAGGAATTAATTATATCTTCTTCAGGCCATTGTTGTGGAGTAGAATTAGCGCCACCAAACATATATATATTATTGTTATAAATTTCTCCATCTCTTTGATCTCTAAATCCGTATGGCGAATCTGAAAGACTAAAATCATAAGCTTCAGTGTTTGTGTCAAACTTTGCGATTTCATCACTGCCACCAATAATCAATAATTCATTGTTAAGTGAAGTGGTTCTTAAGTATCTCATGTTATTATAGCTATCACTTATGTTTACAAGGTTATTTAAATCCAAATCGAATTTATATATGTCATTTGATGAAATTGAATAAATATTGTCATTAATAATCTCAATTTGTCGGCTTTCGGAAATGTCAGGGTGAGTTAAATCACTTTGTGATGACGTTGTCAAGTTATATTTCAGAACATTTTCATTATAACCACTATCTGCTGAATAAGTTATGTAAAAAGAATTTGCGACAATATTGCTTGCCATATCTAATTCTAAAGTGTCAACTTGAAATGACATAACTTCAGTAAAGACCAATGAAGTAGTATTCTGAATTGATGGTTCATTGTCTGATGAGCAAGAAACAAATATTATAGTAATTGTTAATAATAAGATAAGTCTTTTCATGTTTTCTGATTTATGATAATTATATAACGGTATATTTTTGACAGTATTATGCACAACAATTGGATAAACACAATTGTGTTTATTATCCATGATATTTATCCCTCTAAAAATAGTTAAAATTCTTACAATTTATGTGGGTTTTTACTAGTATTTATACAGCTTCTCCAACATTCCTTCGAGAATCCTCCCTAAAAACTGCATTTTTAAAACCTTGGGACGAACAATCCTTGAACAACACTCGAACAAAACCCCCTAAAAATCACAAATTTGTGTTAATGTGTGTCAATACGTGTCAATGTGTGTCAATATGTGTCAACATTTTAGGACGGGTCGTGTTGCACGCAATATTTTAACAATGCGTTAATTAACAATAGGTTACTGTTAATTAACAGAACGCTAACATCTTGTATGGTTGTTTGTGTCTACCTTCAAACCGGTCAATAATCTATTGTCATCAATCCAATCACCAATAGTTTTGTTCTAAAGGCTCAACCCAATAGGGTTGGGCTTTTTTTTAGCTGATATAGTTCCAGATATTGCGGTACTTGCCCATTTCCCTGTAGGTGTTCAAAATGGCCTTGTTGTTGGGTGACGCTAGTGATGGGTCTTTTTTAAGAATGTTCTGGGCATGAAACCGCGCCGATTTTAATATGTCGCTGTCCTTTAGCAAATCGGCTATTTTTAGGTTAAGAACACCACTTTGCTGGGTTCCCATGATGTCGCCAGGACCACGAAGGCGTAAATCTACTTCGGCTATTTCAAATCCATCGCTGCTGCGAACCATGGTTTCCAATCGTGTTTTACTGTCATTGCTCAATTTGTGGCCCGTCATCAAGATGCAATAGCTTTGCTCGGCACCACGACCAACACGGCCACGCAACTGGTGCAGCTGCGATAATCCAAAGCGTTCGGCACTTTCAATGACCATAACCGAGGCATTGGGAACGTTTACGCCCACTTCAATGACGGTTGTGGCTACCATAATCTGGGTTTCGCCCTTTACAAAACGTTGCATTTCGTAGTCTTTGTCGGCAGCTTTCATCTTACCGTGAACTATGGATATTTGATATTTGGGCTTCGGAAAGTCCCGTTCAATACTGGCATAACCATCTATTAAATCCTTGTAGTCCATTTTTTCACTTTCCTGAATGAGTGGATATACAATATAAATTTGGTGGCCTTTTTCTATTTCATCACGAATAAACCTGAAAACTTTCAACCTGTTTTTGTCATAACGATGGACCGTTTTGATGGCTTGCCGACCAGGAGGTAGTTCATCGATTACCGAAATATCCAAATCACCATAAACCGACATGGCCAAAGTACGCGGAATGGGTGTTGCGGTCATGATTAAAATGTGTGGTGGGATAGCCCCTTGTGCGTTTGGATTTTCAGAATTTTGGTTCGGGCCCTTATGCCATAATTTACTTCGTTGGGCTACTCCAAAACGATGTTGCTCATCGATGATAGCGAGCCCTAAATTTTTAAATTTCACGGCATCTTCCAAAAGGGCATGGGTACCAATTAAGATCTGTAATTGGCCATTTTCCAGATTTTCGTGAATTTCTTTTCGTTCTGAAGTATTACTCGAACCAGTGAGTAATTTAATACTGATATTCAATTCATTACACCAATCAAGTAAACCGTTATAGTGCTGGACTGACAAAATTTCAGTCGGAGCCATTAAACAGGCTTGAAAACCGTTGTCAAGTGCCATGAGCATTGACATGAAGGCTACAATGGTCTTTCCGGAACCCACATCACCTTGTAATAAGCGGTTCATTTGTGCTTGACTGCCTAAATCGGAACGGATTTCTTTTAAAACGCGTTTTTGGGCATGGGTTAAATTGAAGGGTAAATGCTCTTCAAAAAAGGTGTTAAAATAATCACCGACTTGGGTAAAGGGCAGTCCTTTTATTTTGGATTTATGGATGAGGTTTTTAAGAATTAATTGTAGTTGAATGTAGAATAATTCTTCAAACTTTAATCGGTATTGGGCTTTGGTCAAAAGCTCTTGATTTTTTGGAAAATGTACATTGAATAAGGCGTCACTTTTGGAGATTAGTTTTTGGGACTCCAGAAGTTCGGGCGAAAGTGTTTCGGTAAAACGCCCATTGGTTTCCAAAAACAATTGTTGCATGATTTTGGTTATCACACGGTTGCTGATACCTTTGTTGGTGAGCTTTTCGGTAGAGGGATAGATGGGCTGCATGGCCGAGCTTAAGCTTTTTTTGTGTTCCGATAGTAGCTCGATATCTGGGTGTGGCATACTGAACTTGCCGTTAAACCAATTTGTTTTTCCGAAAATCACATAAGGGGTTTGCGGTTTTAGGCTTTCGCGAATCCACTTTTGGCCACGAAACCAGACCAATTCCATGGTTCCGGTGTCGTCTTGAAAAGTTGCAACCAAACGTTTGCCACGTTTTTGGGCTACTTCTTCAAACTTGATGATTTTTCCAATAACCTGAACATCGGCACTATTACGCTGCAATTGGTTTATCTGGTAGTATTTTGTGCGATCCAAATACCTGTTTGGAAACAGGTTGAGTAAATCCTGATACGTGTGGATACCCAACTCCTTTCGCAGAAGATCGGCACGATTTGGTCCAACACCTTTAAGATAGTCTATGGGAGTTTGGAGATTGACACTCATAACAACGAAATTAAGCATTTCAAGGAATTAAAGAAATGCATTTTTTTGTATTTTGGACTAATCTTTGTGTAAACACATGCTATGAAGCCAATTTTAAGCCTACTTTTCTTTTTTCTTTTTAATCTTATCAATGCGCAACAAACAGATTATGTAGATTTTAAGAGTTGTAAGGTGTTAGTGAAGTTGGATACTGTTGAAAAATCTGTTGAAGGCTCGGTTCGTTTTCAATTTGATATTTTAAAACGTGTTGACTCAATCTATATTGATGCCAAAAATATGCAGATGACTAAACCGGTCGTTTTGATTCACTTGCCTTCAAAAACTGTAGATACATTACAGTATAGGAATGACAGCGCTAAAATTTGGGTTAAAAGTGACTTCTTAAAAGACAAAACCTATGAGCTGATTCTAAATTATAAAACAGTTCCAAAAAATGCATTGTACTTCGTTGGTTGGGGAAATGACGCACCAAATCAAATTTGGACTCAAGGACAAGGTAAATACACGAGTAACTGGTTGCCGAGTATTGATGATATGAATGATAAGTTGAAGTTTCAGTTTAATATTCAGTTTGACAGTGATTATGAAGTGGTGGCTAATGGGAAGCTTTTCTTGAAAACCAATACAGAAGAAGGAAAAACGGATCATGTGTTTATAATGGGTAGACCTATGTCTAGTTATTTGGCGGCTTTAGCAATTGGGAAGTATGATAAGTATGTTGAGACTTCTGAAAGTGGTATTCCTTTAGAAATGTATTATTATCCTGGAGATTCCTTGAAAGTAGAGCCAACCTATCGCTATACAAAGCAGATGTTTGATTTTTTGGAACAAGAAATAGGCGTGCCTTATCCGTGGCAAAATTACAAGCAGGTGCCTGTGCATGATTTTCTGTATGCAGGTATGGAAAACACCAGTTTAACCATATTTTCAGATGCTTTTGTGGTGGATTCCATTGGTTTTAATGACCGAAACTATGTTAATGTCAATGCGCACGAGTTGGCGCATCAGTGGTTTGGTGATTTGGTTACGGAAACTTCAGGAACACATCACTGGCTTCAAGAAGGTTTTGCGACCTATTATGCGCTTTTGGCTGAACGACACGTGTTTGGGGATAAATACTATTATTGGCGTCTTTATGAATATGCACAAGAATTATTTGACCAGGATAACAGCGGTCAGGGTACGTCATTATTGGATCCTAAATCAAGTAGCGTAACCTTTTATAAGCGAGGTGCATGGGTTTTACATGCGCTGAAAGAGTTGGTTGGAGAAAAGGTATTTAAACAGGCGGTGAAAAACTATTTGATGAAATATCAATTTAAAAATGTGGAAACTGCCAATTTTATAGATGAAGTAGAAGCGTTATACGGTAAGCAGTTGAAGAATTTTGTGGCAGAATGGCTGGAGGCTAAAACATTTCCCTATAATAAGGCTATGGCTAGTTTGGAGCAATCTGTGTTCATTCAGGAGTATTTAATGACTGACTGTGAAGCGAAAACTGCTAAATGCGACTACTATTTGTCGGCGCCTATTTCTGCAGAGGCTAAATCTAAAATCGTGGCGCAAGTACCCGAGCGTATTACTGCGGATGTTTTTAAGGATGGGTTAAAAGTTCGGCAGGCTATTGCAAAATCTGTTGTCAAAATTCCTGAAGAATTGAAAGCCGAATATGAATCTTTGTTGGGTGATGACTCTTATGTAACCCAAGAAGCTGCGTTGTATAATCTTTGGACTAATTTTCCAGAGGATAGGAGTCGGTATTTAGACAAAATGAAAGGCGTTACGGGTTTTAGTGATAAGAACATCAGGCAGTTGTGGTTGGTTTTAGCTTTTGTGACTCCAAATTATCAAGAAGAACTAAAACAACAATATTTCAATGAGTTGATTTCCTACACTTCAAGTAACTATGGTTTTGAAGTGCGACAAGGGGCTTTTTCTTATCTGCAGGCGCTAGATGTCTTTAATGAAAAGGCACTGGAGAATTTGTATGAGGCTACAAAGCATTTTAATTGGCGGTTTAAGTCTTTTGCGAAAGACTTATGGGGTGTTTTGTCAAACGATTCAAGATATCAAGATAAAGCTAACCAAATAAAAACGAGCCATTAATATGCGGGCATTGGTTATTTCGGGCGGAGGAAGTAAGGGGGCTTATGCTGGTGGCGTGGCTCAATACCTCATGGAGGAGCAAGGGAAAACATATGACATGTTTTTAGGGACTTCTACCGGAAGCTTGCTGGTGCCTCATTTGGCGGTAAATAACATACCAAAATTGTATGAGATTTTTACCAATGTACAACAGCACGATATCTTTAGTGTAAGTCCGTTTGTACAGCGAAAAAAAGGAGATCGTGAATATGTTTCTATTGATTTTGTGAACTCTATTTGGCAATTTATTAGGTTGAAGCGAACTTTTGGTGAAAGCAAAGCTTTGAGGCGTAATATCAGACGTAATTTTACCAAAGAAGAGTTCGATACCATTCGGAAAACGAAGCACGATTTGGTAGTTACGGTGTCTAATTTGTCAAAAAACAGGGTAGAGTATAAGTCGGTTCGAGACTGTACATATGAGGAGTTTTGCAATTGGATTTGGATTTCGTGTAACTATATTCCGTTTATGTCTATTGCTAAGGTAGATGGTTTTGAGTATGCTGATGGTGGTTTGGGGTGCGTGGTTCCTATACGTGAGGCTATTTTGCGTGGTGCTACTGAAATTGATGCGGTTGTTTTAGAGGCTGAAAATATGGAGCGTAATAAAGTTTTAGGAAAAAACCCGTTTTCGTTGCTCATGAACCTGTTTGGGCACTTGCTGGATCAGGTGGAACGAAATGATATCATTATTGGTAAGTTGGCAGCAAAAAACAAAGGGGTCAAGCTTAATATTTATTACACGCCAACAACTTTAACGGAAAACTCATTGATTTTCAGTAAGCGGCTAATGGTAAAGTGGTGGCAGCAAGGTTATGATTACGCCAAGGCAAAACACGGTTGATTACCACATTTCGCTAACTTCCTGCTTAATGAACGATAATGCGGCATCGCTAGGTGCTCGTTTTTCCATCATTTCTGTCAATACAACCTCTCGGAGCTTATTAGCTGAATCGGTTTTTTCTAAAAGACCGGCTTTTCTTATGAGCTGAATAGTAGCGTTTTTAGCGGCTGTTATAATGTTCCAGCATTCGTCACTTAAATAGATTTGTTGCGATAAATTATGCTCAAACTCTTGTTCAATTGTCTGTATAAGTAATGATTCGTAAATATCTTTATCAGAAGAAGTTGGATGGACTCTTATAAGTAATTTAGAAGGGGTTATTCGTTCTAGGAAAAGCGCCATGCGCTCGTAAGCCTGTAATCGTAAAGGCATAGCGTTAACCTGCATGTCTTTTTGTAAAAGAAAGCGACGTCTTCCATCTTCATTTTTAGTGTGTTCCCTGAAAAAATAATAAGCTATGATTCCGGTGATTAGAGCTGGAATAGCATATAAAAATAACCCAATAATTTGTTCTGTGTCCATAATCAGTAATTTCATTAGCAAACATAACGCGTTTTGTAAAGAAAATCATCATTAAGTCCGTAATTTTTGAATTTAATGTTTGCCACCCAGATACTCACAGGATTTTAAATCTGCTACACCAGAAAACGGCACAACAGTTTTTTCGTACATATAAGTCCTGTTCAGCTCTTCTGACAAATTGTGGTCGTCTACATTCACATCAATATCCTTCATTTTAAATTGGCAAGGATGTTCGTAGCCCGCTGCATGGGTTATTTCTATTAATTCTTTTCTAAATGTCTTAAAATATTGAGCCAATCGTTCAGATTTCAACGGAATATTGATACCGCTCTGCAGCCATTTACTTTGCGTTGCTACACCACTAGGGCAACGATTGGTATGACAAACCTGCGCTTGAATACAGCCAATGCTCATCATGGCTTCGCGAGCTACATTGATACAATCTACTCCCATGGCAAAAGCCATTGCAGCCTTGGCTGGAAATCCTAATTTACCACTGCCAATAAAAACTATACGGTCCGTAAGTTGATGTCTTTGAAAGAGCTTGTATAGATCACTGAAACCATATACCCAAGGCAAGGAAACATGATCAGCAAAACTGGGTGGTGCAGCGCCAGTACCACCTTCACCGCCATCAACAGTAATGAAATCAGGGCCTTTACCAGTTTTAACCATTATTTGAGCTAGTTCTTCCCATTGTTCCAGTTTTCCTATGGCAGCTTTAATACCTACAGGCAATCCGGTTTTATCAGCAATTTCTTCAATAAATTCCATCATTTCAGTAACATTGGAAAATGCGGAATGGTTTGGAGGAGACAAAACGTCCTTTCCAACAGGCACATGTCTGATTTCTGAAATTTCTTTTGTTATTTTGGCTGCTGGCAATACGCCTCCTTTTCCAGGTTTGGCACCTTGAGAGAGTTTGATTTCTATAGCTTTAACGTAAGGGTTTTTTTCAACCAAATGCACAAGTTTGTCCATGGAGAAGTTACCATCATCATCCCTGACACCAAAATAACCAGTGCCAAAATGAAAAACAACATCTCCACCATTGCAGTGATAGGGGGAAAGACCACCTTCTCCAGTATTGTGATAAGCATGAGATATCTTAACACCTTTATTGAGTGACTCAACTGCTTTGGCAGAAAGGGAGCCAAAACTCATAGCTGAAACATTGATGATAGATGCAGGTCTGTAAGGTTTTTTACGCTTGTTGTGCAATCCCATGACTTTAGCACATGGTAAGAACGATTTATCTAGTGCATTTGGGTGATTGCTGTCAATTTTGAAAGGCATCATTGCGTTGTTGACAAAAATATGCTGATGGGCATAAATATCTCTATCGGTCCCAAACCCTTCGTAATTGTTCTCTTTTTTAGCAGAAGCATAAATCCAGCCTCTTTCAATTCTGTTAAAAGGTAATTCTTCTCTATTGTTGGCTACAAAATATTGTCTGATCTCAGGACCTATACTTTCAAAAAGATAACGAATGTGTCCTATTATAGGAAAATTATGGCTGATAGTATGTTTTTTCTGAAGGAATACATCCCTAAAAGCAATAATAAGTAGTACAATTATGATCCACATCCACCAACTTATGTTGCTTAAGAATTCAAAAAACGTGTTCATTAAGTAGAAATTTGAAGTAAATATATTCAAAATAATGGATATATTTAGAGAGTGCACAGGGCTTTAAAAACAATACTGAAGATATTGCTGGCTGTCATTTTTTTAGTGATAGTAGGTTTGTTCTTTGGGCAAATGTACTTAAAAGGCAAATTAACAGATGTGTTGGAGAATGATTTGCCTGAAACAGTAACATTAAAATACACTGATTTAGATTTAAGTTTATTTCGAGATTACTTTGAGATTCAAAATGTTGAATTTTCTCAGATTGGAGAAACTACCAATGACCTTAATTTGGAAATAAAGATCAAAAAACTTAAAGTTGACAATATTGGTTATTGGAACTATCTTTTTAACGATGCCATAGAAATTGAAGATTTAGAAATATGGGAGCCTAACGTGGTGTATCATCACAACAAGCAAATACCTAAAAAGAAATACAGCACAGATAGGGTGTTTGAATTTAAAAGAAATGTAGGCATTTCCCATTTCAAAATAAGTAATGGTTTGCTGACGGTCTATGACCAAGAAACAGATTCTTTGACTACAAATATTAATGGATTTAATATGTCTTTGAAGAAATTAGCATTCAATGCAGAAGCCCAAAAAGAAAAAACACCAATTACAATAGGTTCTTATTATTTAGATTTCGATGATCTCTTCTTTATGATGGGTGAATATGAGAATCTAACAATTGGGAATGCAAATTTTTCTTTAGAGGCATCTGCTTTAAGGGATGTCAAGTTGAAAACAAAATATTCTGAAAGTCAACTTTCTAAAGTTATAGCGATAGAGCGAGACCATTTTGACTTGGAAATAGATTCTATAGGCTTTAACAAATTAGATTTAGGATACGTAAAGGACACGGTGTTTTTTGTAAAAAGTCCCAAGGTTGTTTTTTATGCGCCTGATTTTAATGTTTATCGCGACAAGTTGGTTGCCGACGATCCCAAAATTAAAAGCATGTATGGTAAAATGCTTCGGCGATTAAATTTTGATCTATCATTAGATACAGTAGAGGTTAAAAATGCCAATATAAAATATTCTGAAAAAGTAAAGGAACAAAAACCTGCAGGGGAAATTGTTTTTTCAAATTTTAATGCCAACATAGAAAATTTAGGAAATACCTATTCAAATCCTAAAGAAACAATTTTACATATCAATGCGAAGTTTATGGAACATGCACCGCTTCAAGTAACGTGGAAATTTGATGTCAATAATACCCGAGATGAATTCTTGTTCCAAGCAGAATTGGGCAAACTAAACGCTGACCGACTAAACAAATTTACACAGCCTAACTTTAACAAGCGTTTAGAAGGATCACTGGACAAGACTTATTTTACGATTTTTGGGAATTCAGAACAATCGCAAATTGATTTTAAGGTTAAGTATGACTGTTTTGATGTCGTTGCTCTCAAAAAGAATGGCAGGGAAAAGAACAAATTTCTTTCGGATATTTTCAACATTTTTATTAAAAAGAACAGCAACAAAGAAACGAATGGTTTTGTTGAAGTCATCCGCAAGGACATTGAGCGTAACAAAACAAAATCGGTATTCAATTACATTTGGATTAGCACGCGGGCAGGTTTGGTTAAAGCCATGACTGTAGAGTAATTTTTTCTAAAATTGTTTATAATTATTCATAATTCTTTCCTTTAAAAACCTATGCAATAGTTATTTTCACACTCTAAAAAGTTTGACGTTTGGAGAAGTATTTAAGCCAACTAAATGATGCCCAATTGGCACCAACCTTGCAAAAGGAAGGGCCTATGATAGTGATTGCTGGTGCAGGTTCTGGTAAAACCCGAGTACTTACTTATAGAATAGCCTATTTAATGAGTCAAGGTGTCGATGCCTTTAATATTTTGGCATTGACATTTACCAATAAAGCGGCTCGTGAGATGAAAGCGCGTATTGCCACAATTGTTGGTGAAAGTGAAGCAAAGAACTTATGGATGGGAACTTTTCACTCTGTTTTTGCTAAAATACTACGATTTGAAGCTGATAGATTGGGTTATCCGAGTAACTTCACCATTTATGATACGCAGGATTCCGATCGATTAATTGCTTCTATAATCAAGGAAATGGGTCTGGATAAAGATGTTTACAAGTATAAGCAGATTAGATCCCGAATTTCGTCTTACAAAAACAGTTTAATAACTGTTAAGGCCTATTTTCAAAACCCTGAATTGATTGAGGCTGATACGATGGCTCGAAGACCTAGAATGGGTGACATTTATAAGAATTATGTAGATCGTTGTTTCAAGGCAGGCGTGATGGATTTTGATGATTTATTGCTGAAAACCAATGAATTGCTCACTAGATTTCCTGATGTTTTGGCCAAATATCAAGATAAGTTCCGCTATATTTTGGTAGACGAGTATCAAGATACTAACCACTCACAATATTTAATTGTTAGAGCTTTGTCAGATAGGTTTCAGAATATCTGTGTAGTAGGTGATGATGCTCAAAGTATCTATGCTTTCCGTGGAGCTAACATCAATAATATCTTAAATTTTCAACGGGATTATGATGATGTGAAGGTGTTTAGGCTGGAGCAGAATTATAGGTCTACCAAGAACATTGTCAATGCAGCAAACTCGATTATTGACAAGAACCAAACCAAGCTGGATAAGGTTGTTTGGACAGCTAATGATGAAGGCAACAAAATTATTGTTAATCGATCTTTAACCGATGGTGATGAAGGCCGATTTGTAGCCAGTTCTATTTTTGAAAACAAAATGCAGAATCAGTTACCAAATAGTGATTTTGCTGTTTTATATCGAACTAATGCGCAATCTCGTGCTATTGAAGATGCTTTGAGGAAACGCGATATACCTTATCGTATTTATGGAGGTCTGTCTTTCTATCAGCGAAAGGAAATTAAGGATGTGTTATCTTATTTAAGGTTGATAATCAACCCAGCCGATGAGGAAGCACTTAAACGCGTCATTAATTTCCCAGCTAGAGGTATTGGTCAAACTACCATAGACAGATTAATTGTAGCTGCCAATGGTTATGAGCGTTCTATTTTTGAGGTCATGGAGCATATTGATAAACTGGAGATCAATATTAATTCGGGTACTAGGAACAAGCTCAAGGATTTTGTGACTTTAATTAAAAGTTTTCAGGTTATGAACCAAACGGCCAATGCTTTTGAATTGGCTGATCATGTAGTAAAAGCCAGTGGTCTTATTCGGGAATTCAATAAAGATTCAACACCAGAAGGCGTGGCTCGAATGGAAAATATTGAAGAGTTATTGAACGGTGTCAAGGATTTTGTGGAAGGTCAAAAAGAATTGGCTGATGCTACGGCTTCTTTGGCTGAATTTCTGGAAGATGTTGCTCTCGCTACCGATTTAGATGCTGATAAAGGAGATAGTAATCATGTTGCTTTGATGACTATACACCTAGCTAAAGGATTGGAGTTCCCTTATGTGTATATTGTTGGATTGGAAGAAGACTTGTTTCCAAGTGCCATGAGTATGAGCACCCGAAGTGAACTGGAGGAGGAGCGAAGGTTGTTCTATGTAGCGCTTACAAGGGCTGAAAAACAAGCATATTTAACCTATGCATTGTCACGATATCGCTGGGGGAAATTGATTGATTCTGAACCTAGCCGATTTATTGAAGAAATTGATGATCAGTATTTGGATGTCATTACACCAATAGAAGAACGCAGATTTAACCCGATGCTGGATGCCGATATTTTTGGTGATGTAGAACCGAATAAAATCAGATTTAAAAAACCAGTTCAACCATCGTACAAAAAGAAAGGTAAACCTGTTGAAAAGATCGAAAAGAGGACTGTCTCAACTCCTAAAAATTTAAAACCAGTATCTCAAACCAACGGTAACACCAATTTATTTGATAGCAAATTGGCCGTGGGTAATATTGTCAAGCACATACGTTTTGGAAAAGGTGAGGTGCTTAAAATTGAAGGTGCAGGAGGCGATACAAAGGCTGAAATAAAGTTTGATAATGGAGGGATTAAAAAACTCTTGCTACGATTTGCTAAATTGGAAGTTATAGGTTAATTACTTAACCATCACCACTGAATTAATATTACCATATTCATCATATTCCTTGACAGGATTGTCAGGATCGACCAACCATTCGTTGTCGATGATAAACTTGTAGTGGTGTTTGCCACCAGAAAGCCAAACCTTATAAGTCCAACCCATATCGGTTTTCTTCATTTTATAGGCTTTTTCAGACCAGTCGTTAAAACTACCAGCAAGAATAACTTTTTTAGCATCAGTAAACCCTTTTAAATGAAAGGTTACTGATTTTGTAATGTCAATAACCGAATTATAGTCGTCGAATTCGTTTCTTGCCTTATTGGGATTGCCTGGATCTGTCATCCATTGACCATCAACAATGTAGCGATATTCATAGATACCTGGATTAATTTGCAATGACAGCTCCCAACCGTTTTCGGTTTTATCCATCTTAAAATGATTCTCATCCCACTTATTAAATGAACCAGCTAATATGACCTCTTTGGCATCTTTATAGCCTTTAAGTCTAAAGCAAGCATTACCATTTTGATCTTGGTAAGCCGTGTAAAGTTTTAAATTATATACTGGAAGCAACGAACCGTCATCTGTTTTGGCAGGTACCACATTGGCAATTTCATTGTTAGGTTCTGCCCAAAACTTTCCATTGACAAGGAATTTGAACTCCCATGAAAATTCGTCTGTAAAATCTGTTATTTTTTTTCGTAATTCAAAAACATTTTCATCTATTCTGTGCATCTTCCAGGCATCACGTGTCCAATTGTTAAATTGCCCAGATACAATCACATCATGAATCTTGAAATCATTAAAATCATCAGTAAATTGATATTTATCGGATGTTATTTTTTCATAATCCTTTTTATCAAAAGTAAACACGACTTCATCGCCTTCAATACGATAGCCTTTCACTAGTTTTTCTTGCGAATAGCCAAGAATTGAAGAGCAAAAAGCAATGCCAAAAACGATATGTTTTAAAATAGTTTTCAATGTCTTGTCAAAGGATAATTAATAAAATACAATGTTTCTTTTTGATAATTAATGATGGTTCTTTTGTTTTTAAAAAACTCATACCCCAATACACCATCTAAATTCGTACCAAAAGCTTCATTCATTCTGCTTAAGTTGGCCAGTACTGTGTTCATGGGCCCAAAAAATATAGTTTCGCTTAATTTAACTCTATGCATTTTGCCTGCCATGACTTCAATTTTCTTATTTCCTGCACCGACTAAAGTTAAGCGTTTTTTAGGAATAAAGTATTTAAGGATCTCTTTGTTTAGGTTTTTGTTTATTTGATTGAATTCAGCAGCCGTATCCAAACCAAATTTTACTGGATGACCAGCAACATTTCCATATAAAATTATCGTGTGATTTTTAAGAGTAAAGGATAGGCTATCTACAATCTCTTCCAAATAGACATCTATATCTAGTTTATTTCCTAGTTTGTCAACTTTAGAAAGGGTAATTTGATTAAGATGTAAATCAACAAAAACTTCATAATCTTTGAGAACAGAAAACCCAATTATCCCAAGAAGTTTAATTTTTTTACTATTCTCAATGTGAGATAAATTAATAACATCAGAATTTAAAGATTCCAATTTAAAGTTCTCCAAAACAAAATCTTTGACTTGCTTTTCATAAGGATTATCAACTGCCTCAAGGACACCATAGGATTGATTGTTCTTTTTCTGGTGTTTATAAAGGTTGTCAAAATGAACCTTATTTAGAATCATAGCTTCAGAGCCCGTATCTATAATGAAGTTCCCTTTTTGCCCATGAATTTCTGCTTCAACTACAATTAGGTGGTCAACAAGTTTAAAGGGTATTCTGGTGGTGTGTTCATTAATTCTCTCTGATTTGGTGAATATAATAGATCGTTTCTTGATGACATCATTAGCCATTAAAGAACTAGAATAGCCTAAAAAAAATATCAATAATAGAAACCTTGACATACTATTAAGACTTAAAATGGTTGTGAATGTTACAAAATAATCTGTGTTTTAGTCAAAATTTTGTTTTTGTTTTAAATGGAAAGAACGTCTCTTTATTTATATTTATGTTGTAATTGAATTAATATGGAAAAAGACTATGGCAGAGTTTGTTAGAATTTATGAAGAGAACCCAAATCCTAAAGAGATTAAAAAGGTTGTTGAGGTCTTAAAGCAAGGAGGTTTGATTATTTATCCAACCGATACTGTTTATGGTTTGGGATGTGATATTACCAATGTAAAGGCATTGGAAAAAATTGCCAGAATAAAAGGTGTCAAGCTTGAAAAGGCTAATTTTTCCTTTGTATGTCATGATTTGAGCAATTTAAGCGATTATGTCAAGCAAATAGATACATCTACTTTTAAAATTTTAAAACGTGCTTTACCAGGACCCTATACATTTATTCTTCCAGGAGCGAAAACCTTACCTACTGTTTTTAAAAAGAAAAAAACAGTTGGAATTCGTGTACCAGGCAATACCATTGCTTTGGAAATTGTCAGACAGTTGGGAAACCCTATCATATCGACATCAATTCATGACGAAGATGATGTTTTGGAATACACAACAGATCCTGAATTGATTTATGAAAAATGGGACAATTTAGTGGATTTGGTTATAGATGCTGGATATGGTGATAATGTGGCATCAACTGTTATTGATTTATCTGAAGATGTACCTGTAATAGTTAGAGAGGGTAAAGGCAGTTTGGAGATTTTTTAATTAAAAAAGCCCAACCTTTCGGTTGAGCTTTATAAACTTTATAGCTTCTGGAATTAGTTTCCGGCAGTTTCTAGATTTTTCATTTCCTTCTCGATCATATCGTAGAACTCATCAATTTTAGGAAGAATCACGATACGTGTACGTCTGTTTGCTGCTTTACCTTCAGCTGTATCATTAGAAGCAATTGGAACGTATTGTGAACGTCCTGCTGCAATTAATTTTCCAGAATTAACCCCTAGGTCTTCTAGAACACGAACAACAGATGTTGCACGCTTGACGCTTAAATCCCAGTTGTCAATTAGAGGAGGTTTGTTGTAAGGTACTGGATCTGTATGGGCTTCAACCATACACTCAAAATCAGGTTTGCTATTAACAACTTTAGCTACTTTGCCTAATACCTCTTTTGCACGATCGTTTACAACATAGCTACCACTTTTAAATAGCAATTTGTCTGCAATGGATATAAATACCACGCCTTTTTCAACATTCACTTCAATATCCGGATCATTAATTCCAACTTCTTTTTTAAGGCTGGTTACTAATGCTAACATAACGCTATCCTTTTTGGTGATGGCGTCTTGCAAACGAGATATTTTTAAATCTTTCTCTTTCATGCTTTCTAATGTTTTTTCAACGTTTGAAGCACCTTTTGAGGTTAAAATAGTTAAGTCTTTGTTACTTTGGATTAAGTTCTCATTAGATCTCCTTAAATCTTCAATTCTATCTTCAAGGCTATTGGCTCTCGCCGTTGCAGAGGCTCTTTCTTCCAAACAAGTGTTTAGTTTAACAGTTGCAGTGTTTAATAAATCTTGAGTTTCTTTTTGCTTAGCTTCTAAAGCTGTATACTCTTTTTTAGAAACACACGACCCTAAAAGAAACATCGCAGAGATACTTAATAAAATTAATTTTTTCATAATGAAATAATATGGTTTAGTTGTTATTAATTAACATACCAAAATTATACAAAAGAATAATCCGTTTGATGAATGTTAACAAAAACTTTAACAAATTTATAAACATTTAAACTGCCGGATTCCCTTCAGGTAATATTGCCATACAATGGAAGTGGTATGGTAGTATTTTGGTCGTTTTTTAATGAGCTTCCTTTGTTTGATTAATTTTGGTAAACGCCCATAAAAATGAAAATGGGCTTTTATAATTGAAATGGTATGCTTAGGCTTGAATTCAAGTAAGAATTTAATACCTGCCAAACCATCTAAAAGCAGTCGGATGAATACTAGAAAGAAAACGTGGCCTTGGGCATTCTTGACCAATGTGAAAAGGCTGTTTCTAAAATTTAGATACGTTTTTTTTGGATTGGTGTTCTGTAATGTAGCGCCACCAACATGATAGACTCTTGAATCTGAAACATACTTTGTAAGATAGCCCAAATTGTAGGCGCGCCAGCACAAATCAATTTCTTCCATGTGTGCGAAGAATGATTCGTCAAAGCCATTCAGCTCATCAAACACCTGTTTTTTGATAAACAAGCAAGCGCCTGAAGCCCAAAATATGGCATCGTCGCCATTGTACTGCCCTTCATCTTTTTCAACGGTATCAAAAATACGACCACGGCAATAGGGGTAACCGAATTTATCAATAAATCCTCCAGCAGCACCAGCATATTCAAAATAGGACTTGTTTTTAAAATCCAATATTTTTGGTTGAACAATGCTTAAGTTATTTTCTTTTTTAAAAGCTTCCACTATTGGATCTAACCAATTGGGAGTGACTTCAACATCGCTATTCAATAAACAAAGAATATCAGCTTGAACATGTTTTAAGGCATCGTTATAGCCTTTGGCATAGCCGCCATTTTCAGAATTTTGAATAAGTCTTACATTAGGGAAAGTTAACCTCACAAATTCCACCGAGTCATCAGTCGAGGCATTGTCAGCTACATAAATGTCAGCATTATTGGAACAAGCCAAGACCGTGGGCAAAAACTGTTCGAGCAATCGCTTACCGTTCCAATTAAGTATGACTATAGCAACTTTCATAAGGAATAATTCGGAATGTCCCTTAAAAAGTTATACTGTTCAGCTTTCATATCCATTTGACAATAATAATGATTTAAACCATTGGTTACCATTAAATACTTGGCATTTAAGGAAAGATTGTAGCGTGCTATTTGGTCAAAAGTTTCCTGATTGATGGAAATATGAGGCGCCTTGCATTCAACAATCAGGTGTATGGAACCGTCTGAATTGTAAACCACAATATCATAGCGTTTTCTTAAATCATTGACCCGAAGCTCCTTTTCAACATTTAAAAGTGAGGTAGGGTAGTTTTTATCCTTGGTAAGGTATTGAATGCAATGTTGCCTGACCCATTCTTCAGGTTGCAAAATCACGAATTTTTTACGTATAGGATCAAAAATAGATACTTTATTTTCGTTATTTTTGAAACGAAACGAATATGTAGGAAACTGTAATTCTTGCACAACACAAATTTGGTGATTTTTTTTGAATGGATGAAGTTAAAGCACTAGTTAGTGATATTAAAAACCGGAACCTGAAACCCATATATTTTTTAATGGGTGAAGAACCTTATTACATTGATAAAGTATCCGATTTTATTCAGGAGACCATTTTATCTGAAGAAGAAAGAGGTTTTAATCAAATGGTTTTGTACGGTCGGGATGTTTCGGTAGATGATATCATTGCCAATGCCAAGCGATTCCCTATGATGGCCGAATATCAGGTTATTATTGTCAAAGAAGCTCAAGACTTATCAAGAACCATTGAAAACCTGGCGGCTTACGCTGCGCAACCACAGCCAACAACTATTTTGGTTCTTAATTACAAATACAAAACCCTGGATAAGCGTAAAACTCTTTATAAAACCTTAAAGAAAGCTGGTGTCGTTTTTGAAAGCAAAAAACTTTACGATAATCAAGTGCCCAAATGGATCAGTCGTGTATTGGCAGGGCAGAATTATAGTATCACACCAAAAGCTTCACAAATGCTTACGGAGTTTTTAGGAACCGATTTAAGCAAAATCAGCAACGAACTGGACAAACTTAAAATCGTGCTACCAGAAGGCACCCAAATTACACCTGAATTAATAGAAGAAAATATTGGTATTAGTAAGGATTATAACAATTTTGAACTACACAAAGCCATTGGTTATCGCGATGTGTTAAAAGCCCATAAAATTGTTAAGTATTTTGGAGATAACCCTAAAGATAATCCTATAGTAGTTACGGTAGGTTTTTTGCATACCTACTTTTCGAAATTGTTATACTTACATGGACTAAAGGATAAGTCTCCTAGAAATGTTGCTTCGGCTTTAAAAATTTCACCATACTTTACGGAAGAATATATCGTTGCTGCCAGAAACTATCCTATGAGAAAAGTGAGTGGTATTATTGCTATGCTTCGCGAGTTTGATGTGAAAAGTAAGGGAGTAGGAGCCAATGCTGTACCTCAAAGGGACTTGCTTAAAGAAATGATTGTTAAGGTTATGAATTAGTTTTTGTCCAGGCTATAGATTAGCATTTTAAAAAGTTATTGTTTCTTCATTGCTGTAATTTTCATCAAATAGAATCAATGCATGACCACTAGGTGCATCATAAGGAGCCTTTTCCAATACCGAAGGATTATTAGGGTAAGAGTCATTTTCATAAATAAGCTCTTTAAAGACTCCAGAATCTTTCACCAAAAGGATAGACCAACCATTTTTATCAGTCTGTTCTACAAAAATAGGCGCTTTGGTAACAGAGAACTGAGTGATAATATTCATGTTTGGGTCCATTAATAGAAAGGTGCAACCACCGGTTCCACAAAAATAAGGAGACATAAAGCGCACAAATATTTCATTTTTACCATCATGGTTCAAATCAACTTCATGGTATTGGAATTTACGATCGATGTCCTGTAGGGTTTTCATATCGTTTTTCAAGTAATTATCGGTTAAAAATGTTTTTATCTTTTCAGCAGTATTGTCTTTTCCTTCAGGCTCTGCCTTGACAGAAGTTGTTTCAGTTTCAGGGCTTTCAGAAGTTATTTCAGTTTTATCGTTTTTGCAGCTAGTGACCAGTAATGTGGCTAGAATGGTGAATAAAAGAATATTTTTCATAAAGCAGACTATTTATGTTTTTTAAAAGTATCCAATTTTAAATTAAAATCATACTGTAAATCTTCGTGGAATTTAGAAACAATTTTCTCTATCAAAGCCAATTGCCGATTTAAAATATTGGTGAGCACTTTGTTGTGAGTTATAGAAGGTTTCATGTAATAGAGCTTTTCGCAAAAATAAAGCAAGAGTTCAGCTTCTGTTTCTTTTTTTTGGGAGTATCGCGCATATTTTTTTATTGTACGTAGTATTTTGCGAACACTCTTTTTAATATAAAAATAACTATCCGTGTTTATAGCTTTAAACTGTTCATCTATTTCGTTTTTGATATTAAGAATATAAGCATCCTCATCATGCGCCTCAAAAAGTAAATAGGAGAGCAGTTCCTTATTCTCTTTTTTAAATCGGGCTAAACGTAAACAAAGCTGTAATAAGTCATCCTGTGAGCGATGTTGCAATTCTTTTTTTAGTGTGACAATAGTTTCGGCTTTCATGTAGCTATTGTATATTTTCTTAATTTTTTATGTTGCTTTATTGGCCTTTTAATAGATTGATGCTTACGGTTGCCAGTTCACTGTCTGGGAATTTTGTAAAATAGTTGTTATCTGGAATGAGGCCAGACTCAATAGCTATTTTGTTGAAAACATCAACTTCCAGAATGTATTGATCACTATAGCCATGAGTAGCATCATAAGCTGTATCTGCGGTAGTGCCAAGGTTTTGTGCAGTTAGGTTGGGGTTAAGTGTGTGTAATTCTATGACCAATAAACCAAAACGTTCCACATAGGGTTTCCATTTTTTTAGATGTTCCAAAAGTGAATCTTCAACAAGGTTATTACTGATGCGTTTTCCTTGATAGGCATAGGCGCCACTTGAAGTACTGATCCGATTTGTTTTATTTTTTGGCTTTTCCCAAATGCGATTGTGGTCTAAAAAGGTTCTGACATTCAATAAATCCTTAAGTTCGATGTTATAGTCATCCTTAAGGTCTTTTGCCAGTAAATCAGGTCTTCCGATATCTCCCCAAATGACCTTGGCCCATATATCAGCTTTAATAAGGTTTGCTCTAGTGACTTTCAGGGCAGCTTTATTAAAATCGGCTCCTACCAATAATAGCGGGTGCTCTTCTAAATATTTCCCTCGTAATGTTTGATGTTCAATCACATCAAAAATATGTTGAATAAAAGCGCCATTACCACAACCCATATCCAAAATACCTTTGGGTTGTTCATCTATTGGTTTGTTGAATAACTCAATGATTACTTGGTCTATCACCTTAAAATAGGTTGAGTGTGCACCACCACTTCCCCAGACATTCATTTCTCTATGCACATGCTTTTCTGTTTCTTCAGGATTATCGTTCTTTAAAATCAAAGGATTGCCAAAGATCAATTCATCTAATTTCACAAATGTTGGTAAATAAGATACAGTCACACCATAAGCCGAGGCACGTTTTGCAAAAAACAACCCTTCATCGGTAAACTGATAGGTGTTTTTCTTTTTGTTGAACCAACCCAAATGGGCGAAGAAATCCAGGATTTTTTTAAAGCTTTCCGGATTTTTATGGTATTCTTCAGCTGTAAAGGAGGCTTCCATAAAATACTTATGGAACAAACCATTTACGCCCAAAAGGACAATAATGGGACCCACGATGCAACCTTCAATGTGTTTCAAAATTTGACTTTCAACGGAAGTGCTTTCTGGTGCTTCAAGACCAAATCGGTTAACATAATTCTTAAAAATACGTTCTAATGCTATAAATGCATCCGTTCCAATGCGCTCATCTGGGAAGTTTACTGAATAATTTAAAAGCTTCACAGCTTCTTCATATAATGGTGCTAATTCAAAAGCCTTTTGGCTTACATCATTTATTTTGTAAGAAACTGTATTTTTTTCATTATCCAATTGCTGCTCAAGCCATCCTTGAGAGCATAGAATACGAAGTGCCACATTCAAGTAGCCTTCGTTGGCGTCAAAAGTTTGAGTAAGCTCACTTAAGGAAACGGATTCTTGCTCCAATAAGGATTTTAAAACACCTTTTTTATATAGGCTATAGGCTGTTGTAGCGGTGGCAATACCATCTAAATGTCTGAAAATGGTTCCGCGAAGTCTTTCTTTGTCTGTTTTGGTAAGCATGAAACATATGTTGGCTCATAAATATAAAAAAACCTTTCAACATAAGGCTGAAAGGTTTGTGATATTATCATGATTAAAATCTTATCTCAACTTCGGAAAATCTTCAGGATTCACCTCGTGAAAAACTTTATAGACTGCTTCAAAGACATCCTCAACTGATGGTTTTGAGAAGTAATCACCGTCAGTTCCGTAAGCAGGTCTGTGATGCTGTGCCGTTAGTGTCATTGGCTTACTGTCCAAATGCTCATAAGCATTTTGAGTGTTCAATATTTCATTTAAAATAAAAGCTGAAGCACCACCAGGAACGTCCTCGTCAATTACAATCAAACGATTGGTTTTAGCCACACTTTTTACAATGTCATGATTTAAATCGAAAGGTAATAAGGATTGTACATCAATAATTTCTGCATCAATACCGACTTCCTGTAATTCTTTGGCAGCTTGCTCAATTATACGAAGTGTAGAACCGTAAGAAACCAACGTGATGTCTTGACCTTCGCGTATGGTTTCCACAACGCCCAAAGGTGTTTTGAATTCGCCTAAATTGGTTGGCATTTTTTCCTTTAAACGGTAACCGTTTAAACATTCTACAATCAATCCTGGTTCGTCGCTTTCTAATAAGGTATTATAAAATCCTGCGGCTTTGGTCATGTTTCTAGGAACCAAAACGTGGATGCCTCTAATTAAATTGATAATACCACCCATTTGAGAACCAGAATGCCAAATGCCTTCCAGTCTGTGACCACGAGTTCTAATAATCAATGGTGCTTTTTGGCGGCCTTTGGTTCTGTATTGTAGTGTTGCCAAATCATCGCTCATTATTTGAAGCGCATATAGAATATAATCTAAATACTGAATTTCTGCAATAGGTCGCAGACCTCTCATGGCCATACCTATACCTTGTCCTAGAATGGAGGCTTCTCGAATACCAACATCAGACACTCGAAGCTCACCATATTTTTCCTGCATACCTTCCAAACCTTGGTTTACATCACCAATATGTCCTGCATCTTCCCCAAAAACAAGAGTTTCGGGATATTTGCTGAAAATAGCATCAAAATTATCACGTATCACCAATCTGGCATCTACTTCTTCAGCATTGTCATCATAAACGGGCTTTACTTCAGTAATATTTAAAGCAGACTTATCAGATTCGGAGTATAAATGCGAACTATATTTAGGCTGAACAGTTTCTAGATAATTATTAATCCAGTTAACCAAATTTGTTTTGGCTGATGAACTTTCATTAACAACATAACGCAAGGCCTTTCTAGCTGATGAAAGGATTTCCTTTCTAATAGGTTCTT
The DNA here is from genome assembly GCA_030425285.1 of Bacteroidia bacterium. Classification (GTDB taxonomy): domain Bacteria; phylum Bacteroidota; class Bacteroidia; order Flavobacteriales; family Flavobacteriaceae; genus Hanstruepera. The sequence continues at coordinate 38,593 of JAUIAY010000007.1, read as the reverse complement.
TAATATCGGCTAAATCATTAGCAAGTTTTTCAATGAAAACCTTGTTAGAACTAGCGTTAGCCACTTCATTTAAAATGGAAATGAGTTCATTTTGTTCATTCTTGAGTGGTGTTGTAAAGGCTGTCCAAGCTGCTTTTTTACCAGCACTTACTTGTTTTTTTATGTCTTTTTCAATAGCTGATAATTCCTCATCTGTGGCAATGCTATTGGCAATCATCCACTCACGCAATTTTGTGTTACAGTCATATTCTGCTTCCCAAGCCAGTCTGTTTTCATCTTTATAACGTTCATGCGAACCCGAAGTAGAATGTCCTTGTGGTTGCGTTAGTTCTTGAACATGGATTAACACAGGAACATGCTCTTCTCTAGCTATTTTTGAAGCTTTTTGATAGGTTTCAATCAATTCAGCATAATCCCAACCCTTAACACGAAGAATTTCGTAACCTTCGTTGTTTTTATCTCTTTGAAAACCGTTTAGAATTTCAGATATATTTTCTTTAGTTGTTTGATGTCTGGCATGAACAGAAATACCATACTCGTCATCCCAAACGCTCATAACCATAGGTACTTGAAGTACACCAGCAGCGTTTATGGTTTCAAAAAACAAACCTTCACTGGTACTGGCATTTCCAATAGTTCCCCAAGCCACTTCGTTTCCATTTACAGAGAAATTGGTAGTATCAATACCTTCAACATGTCTATAAATTTTGGAGGCTTGCGCCAAACCTAAAAGGCGAGGCATTTGTCCAGCAGTAGGAGAGATGTCTGCGCTGGAATTTTTCTGTTGAGTCAAATTTTTCCAATTACCGTTTTCATCCAAACTATGAGTAGCGAAGTGACCGCCCATTTGCCTTCCGGCAGACATAGGTTCTTCCTTTAAATCTGTGTTAGCATATAAACCTGCAAAAAATTGCTCGATTGTCAATTCGCCAATAGCCATCATGAAGGTTTGATCGCGATAATAACCCGAACGAAAATCGCCATTTTCAAACGCTTTGGCTAATGCCAATTGAGGTGTTTCTTTACCGTCACCAAAAATCCCAAATTTCGCCTTTCCGGTTAGAACTTCACGTCTTCCAAGAAGGCTACACTCACGAGAGGTTACTGCAATTTTGTAATCATTTAAAACTTCAGTTTTAAAGTCTTCAAAAGACAGGTCTTTTTTCACGTTTGAATTTGTTTGCATATATCGTTCGGTATTTTTGCAAAGGTAGCTAATAATGGTAAGATTTGCAACGTCGAATTCTGTTATAAAATTGATAATAATTCACTTTTAGAGGCTTTTTTATGAGAAATGCGCAACAATTATAAAATTATGACAATTTGATTAAGAATAATGTATTGGAAAAGACTTTTTAGTACCAGCGTCTTGAGAACAGGCCTAATAATGTTTTGAAATCTAAAGTAACAATGAAACGTATTTTTTGGTCATAATCAGGTTGTGAAATCTCCCAACCTAAATTGGAGTATACAGGAAAGAATATTTCAAAGTAATCTTCGACTAAAATTAGGCGAAGCCCAGAATCATAAACAAATTCGGCATTATTTCCATGGTTTTTAACTAACCCGATATCGCCATAAGCCATGATATATTTCCAAATTGTGGTACTACCATTGAGTGTTGTAATCCACTGATTGGCAAATCCAGGATTGAGCTGTGACTTAAAACCACCTTCGGCTATAATTAATTGTTGGCTAAAAAGTCCAGAATCTTCCGAACGACCATAATAGTTGTAATCAAACAGGTAGTCGGTTGGCCTATCTAAAGCAAAGCTGAAAAAATCCGAATTCTGATAGGTTTTGTTGTACAAAAAGGCACCTGCAAATAATCTTAAATGATATCTGCGATTGCGTTTGGTTAATTTTCGGTATTCATAGTTCAGAGCTACTTTTCCAAAGTTTTCAGCTATTTGTAAATCGGCAAACCAAGATGAGAAATCCACTAAATCTCTATCTACGTGATTAAAGCGTGCATTGAATACGCTATAATTAGGTTCAACTGACTCCGAAGTCAATATAGCATTGGGATCTTCGTCTCTATTGATGCCAACATAGCGAAGGGATAAATAATTTCGTTTGTTGGATCTTAAATTGTTATTGTCCCTGAATTGGAACTGAATTCCAGGAGTGAACTTCGTCACAAATAAATTATCAGCATAACTTTCGTAACTGGCGCCAGCTCCATAGCGAATTAAAAACAAATTGTCTGAATTGTCTATATACTGGTTGTATTCCAATGAAACGCCACCAGTTAACGATTTGGATTTCAAGCCGTACTGTGGCGCAATCTTATAATTAAAAGCTTTTTTTAATACGGTTTTGTTGTATGCTTTTACTCCTAGGACAATACCATCATAAATATTGTTGAACTCTACAATGGGCATTAAAAACACCTGGTTGTATTTTGGATCTTCAATATCTTTAATCAGTCGTAATTGTAATGGTCTGTTGAATAAGGAGTTTTTAAGTGATTTGGTATTGTTCCGCATATTAAATTCGGGAACTACTTGATCCTGATTCAAAACCAGTTTGGTATAACCATCATTCGGGATAGTTACTATGGCGGAATCTTTTATGGCATCAACCCATATTTTTGATTTCACATCGTCATCTACCATTGCGAAAAGTGGCATAGGCACAACAGCTTCATTTCTGTTTTTGATAGTTACCTGTAAAGAGTCTCCTTTTTTTGTAACGTCAGATATAATATAATCAATAGCTTTGGTGGTTTGCAGGTAATCGGTAAAAAACCAATCAAGATCCTTTTCAGTTTTTGATTTTAGGAACTCCTCAAAGTCTTCGGTGTTTGTATCTTTTAAATTTCTGGCTGCTATATATTCCTTAATGGTTTTATCAATAGTATCATCTCCAATGTAGTCTTCCAAGTATTTTAAGCCAACACCTGCCTTATACTTGTTAGCAATATTTTCATTGAATTTCAACAATGAATCCTTATGCATGCTAAGAGGTTGATCTATGTTGCCGCGTGCCATGTGCATGTATAGAAAGCTATATTGTGAATTGAAGTCCAATTGTGCTGCATGAAAAGACTTTAATCCCCATATACGGGATAGTGTTCCGGCAAGTTTCATATCTGGATAGTATTCATCAACATATTTCATCATGTAATATGTTTGAATGCCATCCAGTATCCATTGATCCTCACGCGGATTTATTAATAAGACATTTTCCAGATAATTGTGAAGCGCCGTTTTGAGTATTTTTAATTCATATTGGAAGTGGTCAGGAAAGGGCCTTATGAAATCAGGTAACAGGTTTAGCCCGTAAATAGGACTTTTTCTATAATCAATATCGCTTAACAATAGTTTTTGATGCGGATAAACATTCAGGTTTTTGGATAGATAGGATGCAATATTATCAGTGATTAAAGCTTTGTTTAGCGGATTTAATTCCTCATCATCAATATTGGAAACAACTGTAAAAAAGTCTGTTTCAATCTGTCTGAAAGTAGGAACCTTGCTCAAAAACAATTTTGAATTTGTATGTTCTAAACCTGTTAAGGTAAATATCTGATTGTCATCTATTTGATTATAACCCGATTGGTTAAGTTCTGACACCAGAAAATAGCCTTTAGGGCAGGTGAATTCCAGTCTAACATTGGATTTGGGGACATATAAATCGTCTAAATCTTTATTACTGTAATATTGCCATTCACCATCATAAACAGCTGGAGTTATATACCAATAGCATAAATTATAATCGCCATTTGATGTAACACCATATCTTGTAAATTTATCATTTGGAAGTTGAACAATGTAATTTAGGTCAATAGAGTAAGAATCATTTGAATTAAGAGGTTTAAGTAGGTCAACTTTTACAATATCTGGTTGGTTTAGAAGACGTTCAAAATCAATATCTGTATTACCTTGTTTTACCGAAGTGATAACGGTATAACCTCTGTCTTCGTTTTTTGCAAAATGAAATTCGGTTTTAAATTCTTCTGAAAAACGTTTCGCAAGTGGTGTGTTTTTAGCTGAAAAGCTATTGCTCCAATCGTGTAAATAAACTGATTGCAACGTATCTGAAGTTGCGTTGAAGTAAGTAATGGTTTGGGTGATTTTTAACTGATTCTTTTCCGTGTTAAGTTCGGCCTTCACATCAATTTGATTTTGGGTGAAAGCTGTCACGCAAACTAATAATAGGACAATACTTAAAAGAAAACGTACTTTCAATGTGTCTTTACAAACTTTAATGGTTCAACTTGTGTGTATTCAGGCCTAATATAATAAACTCCATCTGCAAGACTAGAGACATCAGTTGTGTAATATTTCGATGTGGCTTTGTCAAGAGTTTTTACACGTTGACCTAACGCATTGTATATTTCAAGTTTTTTAATGAAGTTAGATTGGTCTACAAAGCTAATGGTGATGCTATTTTGAACAATGTTTGTGCCAACAATTTCAAAATTTGATTGAATCGTATTTTCAGGAATACCCAATAGGGTTTCGGTGGTTTCAATCTGTATTGTAACGGGAAGATGGTCGCTAAAATTGTGTAAGGCGTTGCGAATTTCAAATGAAAAATCCGTTCCGCTACATTCAAAATCAACAATAGCGTTATTGTAACAGTCACTATTGCCATTATTTCCAAAAACTTGATAGGAGCCTGCTACATAGTAAAGATCTGTGTTTGTAGCCATGTTGTCCGAACACAAAATAAAATCAAACCTATCGTCAAAACCACCAGTTGTTCCACCCATTCCAGTTTGTGTTCGTGTAGACTGCGTGAATACGTCAATGAAATTAGAGTTATTATGCCAACTACCAATCTGATTGGCTGGGTCTATAAATACGATATTGTTTGATGTGTCAGTGAGCTCTTGAAAGGCATCTTCAGAATAGGTATATAGATTTAAATCACCACCTAAAACCACCAGACTTTCCGGTGGAAAAGAATCTAGATAAGCAGTTAAATCTTCAGTCATTTCCAAACGATAGGCTTCATTTTCAGTACCATCAGATGCTTTTAAATGACAAACAATAAAATCAATAATTATAGGATTGTTGTCTTGGTTGACTGTGTTTAATTTTAATTGATAATGATTAAAATCCCTAAAAATGGTAGTTACAACACTTTGATTTTCTAATATAAATTTAGAACTATTGTAGTACAACTGATTCTGTAAATCGTTTTGATCGCCTATGTTGTCATCTGAAGTGTTTAGTACAAATGAGGCCATTTCAAAATCTGGACTTACGTTGTTTCTAATGCTATTAAGAATATCATTGGCGCCTGATTCATTGTTCAACTCACATACCATAAAAATATCGGGATTGTATTCATCTAGAATGAAATCAAGATATTGTATTCTATTGGGAACTGCATCTTCTAAAGGGAAATTCAGTACATTATAGAACATGACATTGAAGCTTTCCTGCGAAAGCATCCATGATATATTGGTTATGGCCAACAATCCCATAAGGAGAATTTTTCTTTTCATGCTAAATTTAGTTCCCTTAAACTAGAAGTTAGGACTTAAGCCGTATTCTTTATAGAAGGTGTCTAAAATGTCAATTACTTCATCAGAAGTATCAACTAAATGAATGAGATCCAGATCTTTAGGGCTAATGTTGCTAAACCTGTCTAAAAGTGTTTCCTTTACCCAATCCATTAAACCAGTCCAAAAATCAGTTCCAACTAAAATAATAGGAAACTTTTCAATTTTATTGGTTTGAATAAGTGTGATAGCTTCAAATAATTCATCTAAAGTTCCAAAACCACCTGGCATCACTACAAAGCCTTGCGAGTATTTAACAAACATCACTTTCCTGACAAAGAAATAATCGAAATCCAAACTCTTATCCGAATCGATATAGGGATTGTCATGCTGCTCAAAAGGTAGCTCAATATTAAGACCAACTGAAGTTCCTCCAGCGATATGGGCTCCCTTATTACCTGCTTCCATAATACCAGGACCACCACCGGTAATGACACCGTAGCCATGTTCAACAATTTTGCTGGCTACTTCCTCTGCTAATTTATAATACTTATGGTCTGGCTTGGTTCTTGCCGAGCCAAAAATGGATACACAAGGTCCAATACGACTTAACTTTTCATAACCGTTTACAAACTCACCCATGATTTTGAATATGGCCCATGAGTCGTTTGTTTTTATTTCATTCCAACGTTTGTGATGTTGTTCTTTTCTCATTAATTTTCTGTTTAAAAATTTAGAAAGTTCAATTTCAGATTTTTAGCCCGAAGTTCGCAAATTTATAAAGAATAATTTCCTTTCTATAATCTTATATCTTAATTATTGGTCAAAAAATAAGGTAAACACATAGTTTACCTTAAGTATTTTTTCATTCTTAAATTTAAATCATTTCATGGGATTTCTACCAGAAATAATGTTGTAGAGTATTGCTATTATAGCAATTACTAACAAAATATGAATTAAATTTCCAGTAGCAATTCCTTGGATTACTCCTAAAAAACCTAATAGCCATACGACTATACAGATTACGGCTACCAACCAAAGTAAACTTCTCATAATTAAAATTATTTAAGATTAGTATCTTAAATATACTAATTAAAAATGAACAATTAGGGGTTTAGTTCCTTTTTAAGGAATTTTGCCGTATAGCTTTTTTTGTTTTTAAGAATATCTTCAGGTGTTCCTTTAGCAACAATTTCGCCACCGTTTTTTCCACCTTCGTAACCAATATCGAAAATATAGTCTACCGTTTTAATGACATCTAAATTGTGTTCAATGATCAGTACGGTGTTGCCTTTGTCTACTAATTTGTTTAGAACTATCATTAAAACCCTAATATCTTCAAAGTGCAAACCTGTTGTGGGTTCATCTAAGATGTAAAAGGTGTTGCCTGTGTCACGTTTACTTAATTCGGTAGCTAGTTTTATACGTTGTGCTTCACCACCAGAAAGCGTCGTGCTTTGCTGCCCCAATGTGATATACCCTAAACCAACATCTTTAATAGTTTTAAGTTTTTTGTGAATTTTAGGAATATGCTCAAAGAAATCAACAGATTCATTAATGGTCATTTCCAAGACATCACTAATTGATTTTCCTTTATATCTAATCTCAAGGGTTTCTCTATTGAAGCGTTTTCCTTGACAGGTTTCACATTCAACATAAACATCAGGCAAGAAATTCATTTCAATAACACGTAAACCGCCTCCTTGGCAGGTTTCGCAACGGCCTCCTTTTACGTTGAAGCTAAAACGTCCTGGTTTATAACCACGAATCATAGCTTCAGGGATTTTGGCAAACAGACTACGGATTTCACTAAAGGTTCCTGTGTAGGTGGCAGGATTACTTCTTGGTGTTCGGCCTATTGGTGATTGATTAATATCAATAACCTTATCAATGTGTTCCAAGCCCTTTATGCTTTTGTAAGGCATAGGTTTTTTAACACCATTAAAGTAATGCGCATTCATAATAGGGTACAGAGTTTCATTTATAAGAGTGGATTTACCACTGCCAGAAACACCAGTAATACCAATCATTTTGCCCAAAGGAATATCAATAGAGACATTTTTTAAATTGTTACCTGTACAGCCTTTTAAGGATAGCACTTTACCATTACCTTCACGTCGATTTTTAGGAACTTCAATTTCTTTTGAACCATTTAAGTAGTCGGCTGTGAGAGTATGATGGGTTTTGAGTTCACTAGGAGATCCTTCGCTAATGATTTCGCCTCCGTGCTTTCCAGCTTTAGGGCCAATATCAATAACATAATCGGCATGTTCAATCATATCCTTATCGTGTTCTACAACGATGACGGAATTACCGATATCACGTAGGGAAACTAATGACTTAATAAGCTTTTCATTGTCTCTTTGATGTAGTCCAATGCTAGGTTCATCTAAAATGTAAAGTACACCTACTAATTGCGATCCAATTTGTGTTGCCAATCTAATACGTTGTGCTTCACCACCAGAAAGGGATTTAGAACTTCTGTTTAACGATAAATAATCCAAGCCAACATCCAATAGAAATTGCAAACGTGCTTTAATTTCTTTGGTGATTTCTTCAGAAATTTTTAATTGCATGTCAGATAAATGGCTATCTAATTCATTAAACCATTTATATAGGTCTACAATATCTTTTTGGGCTAGTTCAGCTATGTTTAGTCCATTCACTTTAAAATACAAAGACTCTTTTCTTAAACGTGAACCATGACATTCTGAACACGTGACTTTATCCATGTAATCTTTGGCCCAGCGTTTTAAAGAAGTCGATTCAGCCGATTTGTATTGGCTATCTATAAAGTTTGCTACACCTTCAAAATCAATTTTATAATCGCGAGTAACACCAAGGGTTTTACTTTCAACAGAAAACTTCTCATTGCCACCATATAAGATAGTCTGTTTAGCGTCTTCTGGAATTGATTTATAAGGGTCATTCAATGAGAAACCATAGCGTTGCGCAATAGTTTCAAACTGTTTAAATATCCAACTTTTCTTTTCAGGTCCATGAGGCGCCAAGGCTCCAGCATTTATTGATAAATCAGGATTAGGTATGATTTTGCTTTCATTTATTTCATAAAGTGTACCTATACCATTGCATTTTGGACAAGCACCTTTTGGGGAATTAAATGAAAAATTATTGGGTTCTGGATTTGGATACGAAATACCTGTTGACGGACACATTAAATTTCTACTAAAATAACGTACTTCTTGCGTATCTTGATCAATAACCATAAGGACATCTTCACCATGGTACATGGCTGTATTGATGGTTTCCATCAGGCGCTTGTCATTATCAGAATGGTCATCAATTTTTAACCGGTCAATAACAATTTCAATATCATGGGTTTTGTAGCGATCCAATTTCATACCCTTTACCAGGTCACGTATTTCGCCATCTGTTCTTACTTTCACAAATCCTTGTTTAGCAATTTGCTCAAACAATTCACGATAATGCCCTTTTCTAGAGCGTATGATTGGCGAAAGAATATTGATGCGTTTTCCAGCAAACGATTCTTTGATGAGGTCTTTTATCTGCTCATCATTATAACTAACCATTTTTTCACCAGTATTATAGCTGTATGCATCACTGGCACGAGCAAATAACAAACGCAGAAAATCGTAAATTTCGGTTATGGTTCCAACAGTTGAACGTGGTGACTTGCTAGTAGTCTTTTGTTCAATAGCGATAACTGGGGAGAGTCCGTCAATTTTGTCAACATCAGGACGTTCCAATCCGCCTAAAAATTGTCTGGCGTAAGCTGAAAAGGTTTCAATGTAACGTCTTTGACCTTCAGCATAAATGGTATCGAATGCTAACGATGATTTACCACTCCCAGATAAACCTGTAATAACAACCAGTTTTTCCCTTGGAATTGAGACATCAATGTTTTTCAGGTTGTGTACCCGAGCACCTTTTACTTCGATATTTTCTTCAAATTGACTCATTGCATTGCAAAGTTGCAAAGGTACAATTTTAGATGTTAATTTTATGTGAAGGGTTAATGCAGATTTTATTATTATTGTATTCAAAATCAAAAAGTAAAATCATGAAATTATTAGGAATTAGCTCTCGAATAAATCACCCTGAATATGGAAAAGGTGTTGTAACCAATGTGAGTTCCAATCATTATTGGGTGACTTTTATTGAAGGTGGTTTGGAGACCATTAATATAGACTCGGAATTTGAAGTCATTGAAGCGGCGCAATATGATGTAGATACCGTTAGTTTTTTTGATGTAGAGAGTAGTTTGGTAGAGATTTTGAAAAAATACAGTGATATCAGCGAAGTGGTTCACATTGGAGATAAGTGGAAAGGCGGTAAGCTCATTTTGGAGCCAGGGGATACGGCTTTACAAAGTAAGGAAGTACCTATTGACAGTTTTTTTCATAAAATAACCATGGTTCGAGATCGCTTGCGTGTTATGGAACAAAAAATAAATTCTAGCAAGAATTTGGATGAACAGGAAAAAATTGATTTACAGCAATACATTACACGTTCTTATGGAAGTTTAACAACGTTTAATGTGTTGTTTAAGTTGAAGGAGCAACAATTTGTTGGACAGAAATCATCCTAATCTATTGGGTTCCTTTGATGTCTTGCAATTGAATTCCAAAAAACAAAAATTCATGGAATGTTGGTAATTGAGCACCACTTTCTGTGGTTGTCCAATCGGTCCAAGAAGCCTGTAGTCCACCAATGGGAAGGTCGTCAACCCACATTTTGAATTTGAGGGGTCTATGGTTTTCGTCTAAAATCCATAAAAACGACTTTTCAGGAGTACCATCTTTAGAGAAATAGTTAACCAATAAGGCATTTTGGTCGTTATCTTGTTCTACAAGTTTTAATTTTGTGTTGTCATTCAAAACTTCGTAGGGAGCTACTAGCCAAAATGAATCATTTTCAAAAAAGGTTGCAGCTTTGTCAATGAGTTTTTGAGCTTTTTCACCCACAATTTCTTGACTGTCTATATAGGCTTTAGAATGTGAGTGGTCATTCAAATCAAGGTTTACTTGAATATTTTTCCAAAACACCGAACACGTTCCTTTTTGCTTCTTCCATTTATAGTGTCGCTTGTTTTTAAAGGTCCATTCAAGATACGCAGTGTTTTGGTATGCCTCATAATCCAGAGATTCTAACATGGATTGTGCCAACACTTTTGCTGGTTCTCCAGTATGGCCATCAGGCAAATCTTCATTGTAATTAAAATACACGAAACCAAAAAATAATATAGAAGGCAAGGTGAGAAAAATCAACAGGCCAATAATTATTTTAAATGTTCTTTTTAATGCCATATTATTGACTGTTCAATTGATTTTTAATACTCAAAGCAAGCACTTTAGCCGCTTCTGGAAAATGTCTAAACCATAGTTCTGGCTCAATCAACTCAAGTTCAGACAGAGCCGTTTTACCATTGTTATCCGTAAATATATCAACTCTAGCATAAATGGGCAATTCAGGGCAAGATTTTACGGTATTTTCAGCAAATATTATTTCTTCTGTGGTAGGAGAGTAGTTATGGACAGTACCTCCAAAATCATCTTGAACTCTAAAATCTCCTGCTTTTGCTTTTTTCAATATTGCATGTGTGAATTGACCATTAAAAACCATCATGGATATTTCCCCTTCAGTGACAATATGATGCTGAAAGGGTTGTAGCATAAAAGATTCTTGTGATATCAATTCAGAAAATAGCGATTCATAATCTGCAATATTATTGTTGTTTAATTTATAAGTATGTCTCGCGGCACCAGATATGCAAGGCTTTAAAACCGTTTCGTTCCAACCAAGATTTTTGTGTAAATCTTTGAGAGTAGAAGAGTATCCTTTTTCAATAAAATATGTTTCAGCTATATGAACCCCATGATTTTTAAGATCTGTTAAGTAATGCTTGTCAATATTCCACCTAATAAGTGCTTCAGAATTGAAAAGCGTGGTAACTTTTGAAATATTTTCTAACCAGATTGAAAATTCACCGAATCGATCAAAATAGTCCCAAGTAGTTCTAAAAAGTACTGCTGTCGTGCTGCTCCAATCAAATGTGGTATCATCCCAAGCTAATCGTAGCGTCTTTAATCCCAGTTTATTTAAAGCCTCTTGTACCAAAAAGTCTTCATAAAACACATTGTGTTTGTAGCTATCTGTTTTAGAATCATTCAGATAGCGTTTATCTGTTAGAATTACAATATCATAGGTCATAATAGTCTTCTAATTGCTTCGCGTTTACTTAAAGGTTTAAGCGTATTGGCTTTTACAAAGTTTAGCACTGCTTCAGGGTTTGTTTTTCCATATTCTCTCAAAGCCCAGCCAATAGCCTTTTGAATGAAAAACGCATCGGAATCTTTATGAATTAAACATTGCTTAAAAAGCAGTTGTTCGTTGGTTTTTTCTTTATATCCCAATTGAAAGATAATAGTGCTGCGTTGTAACCATAAATTATTTGAATTTGAAAATTTCGCTATAATTTCAGGTATGTCTTCATTGTAATATTGTAAATAGTTTCCGAGTATATTCTTGGCAATAAAATCAATCGAATCCCACCATGAATTGGTAGTAATGAGTCTCTCAATAAGTTCAATGTCCTTCTTTTCACATGACTTCTTAAATTGCTTTTCAAATATTTCTATGGCGACCATGTGGAGCTCGCGATATGGTAAATCATAGAGATCAAATGTTATGGTTCTAAATGTATCCCTAATTTCAAGATTATACTTTTCTAGCAAGGGTTTCGCGAGTTGTCGTCTTAAAGGTGTCTTAATGCCATAGAATTCAAAATGATCAAGCATATAAGCCGACATTTGTTTTGCAAATACTTTATTGGCATGCAATTGAAACGCGTGTTGTATATCGGTAATAAACCCCATGATTAAAACCCAATAGCGGTATCGTCTCCTCTTGGGTCTGCACCGCCCTCAAGGGAACCATCTTCTTGAATGAGGATGCCATCAACAATGCCAATTACAGGAGATCGCTCTTCATTGATTTCATAGCCTTTGGATTCTAATTGCTTGATTAATCCCTTTTCAAACCTATTAGGTTCCATTCTAATCTCATCTGGTAACCATTGATGATGAAATCTAGGCGCATTGACAGCTTCTTGCATGGTCATTTTAAATTCATGAACATTTAATATGGTTTGTAACACAGATGTAATTATTGTGGATCCTCCTGGTGTTCCCAAAGTCATCAATAACTTACCGTCTTTTTCGACAATAGTAGGTGTCATAGAACTTAACATGCGTTTTTCAGGGAGAATACTATTGGCTTCAGCACCAATTAAACCATAAACATTTGGTACTCCAGGTTTACTACTAAAATCGTCCATTTCATTATTCAGAAAAAATCCCAATTCTGGGCAATAGAGTTTAGAACCAAATCCACTATTGAGAGTCGTAGTTACAGCAATGGCATTTCCAAATTGGTCTACAATGGAATAGTGGGTGGTTTCGTTACTTTCAATAATATCTACCTTGCCATGTGAAATATCTTCAGAAGCAGTAGCTTGCTCAAAAGAAAAATCACCCATTCTTTCAATTAGATATTCCGAACTAATTAAATCTTCCTGAGGAATATTGACAAAATCCGGATCACCCAAATAATGGCTTCTGTCAGCATAGGCTCTACGTTCGGCTTCTGCTAACACCTGAATGGTCTTGAGACTGTTATGCCCGAATAGGTCTAAATCATAAGGTTCAATCATTTTCATGATTTGTGCTAAACAAATTCCGCCACTGGATGGCGGTGACATAGAAGTAATTTTTAAACCGTCATATTCAAATGTTATTGGTTTACGCCATTTAGCTTCATAACGAGCCAAATCTTCTTCTATAATTATACCGCCTTGTTCTTGAATAAATTTGGCTAAAGTTTTTGCTGTTTCACCTTTATAGAATTCATCGTCTCCACCAATCATAACAGCCTTCAAGGTTTTCGCTAGAGCAGCATATTTAATAGTGTCTTTTGATTTCCAATTTCCGGTTAAGACTGTCCCATTAGGGTTAACTTCTTGAAAATAGGGCTGAAAATACTTGAGTCGTTCTTCCTGCATTTCTGTTACTACAACACCACGCTCGGCCAATTCGATAACCGGTTGTATGATGTCCTCAATAGGTAAGCTGCCAAATTTTTTATGTGAGGCAAAGACTCCTGCTATAGTTCCAGGAACTCCAACTGCCATAGGTCCAACTGTACTCTTATGGGGAACTACGTTTCCAAGACTGTCTAAATACATGTTTTTTGTAGCAGCCATTGGTGCTTTTTCCCTGTAATCTAAGGCGCCAGTTTCACCAGTGTGCAACCTGTATACCATAAAACCGCCACCTCCAATATTCCCAGCATAAGGATAGGCCACGGCCAAAGCTAATTCGGTTGCTACCATGGCATCAAAAGCATTGCCGCCTTTTTTTAAAATATCGGATCCAATTTGGGATGCTTCTTTACGAGCAGAAACAACCATGGCTTGTTGGGTAATCAATCCATGGGTTTTAGTATGCGTTAAAGGCGCATGGTCTTTACAGGCAATTAACGTAACCAAAAGGCATAAAATGACTAAATACTGTTTCATGGGTTGGTCTTTAGTTTTTGGGTTATTTCGAATAATTTATCATGTGAAAATGCCATCAGTTCCTTGAAGAAGGATGAGAATTCCTTTTCAAATTCATCGTAATGTGTGATTAATTCTGCAGTAGCCTCGTTCATTTTTGATCTGTTCTTTGTGCGCCTGTTCATGCCATCCAAGACACGTTGAATACCATCAATATTGGCATAATTCAACAACCAATTTTCAGATATCATAAAAGGCATCATTTTTTGTGTTCTGGAAGGCAGGATGTCAAAATGTTTTTCGAGAGAATTGTAAAAATCTTCTACATAGTCACTTAATGAAGTATCTGAATAGTCTTCCCAGTTCTTGGCTAGGAAATGATCGTATAAAATATCAACAATAACACCACTGTAATGGCTATAATTTTGATGAAGCCTTTTAGTGCTCTGCCTGACTGTAGGATGCGCATCTGTGAAGGTATCGATTTCACGATGTAACAAGATGCCTATTTGAATATCCCTATCAAAATTCAAGTATTTTTTTCCGCGAATGCCATCAGCCATAAAATTACCAATAGTCACTAGTTCGTTGTTTCCAGAAAGATAGATGTGAGCCAGAAAATTCATTTTCCGAATTTACGAATTCGTAATATAGAAAACACATAGAAAACTTATATTTGTTCAAATTTTAATTTATAATATGACGCTAATAAAATCAATTTCAGGAATCAGAGGAACCATAGGAGGTCAAGTAGGTGATAATTTAACACCCATTGACGCTGTGAAATTTGCTTCGGCTTATGGTGTATGGCTTAAACAACAACGAAATAAGGCGAATTATCGCGTAGTTGTTGGTAGAGATGCGCGCATTTCAGGTGAAATGATTCAGAATTTGGTTATGAACACTTTGGTTGGTCTTGGAATTCATGTGATTGATTTAGGCTTGTCTACCACACCAACAGTAGAAGTAGCTGTACCTATGGAACATGCAGATGGCGGGATCATATTAACAGCCAGTCACAACCCAAAACAGTGGAATGCCCTGAAGTTGTTAAATAGTAAAGGGGAGTTTTTGGATGGTGTTGAAGGTGCTAAAATTTTGGAAATTGCTGAACAGGATGCCATGACTTTTTCCGATGTGGATAGTTTGGGAAAAATCACCAAAAACCAAGCCTATATTGATATGCATATAGATGAGGTTTTAAAAATGCCTTTGGTGAACAAAAAAGCCATTGAACAGGCTAATTTTAAGGTGGTGGTTGATGGTGTTAATTCTACTGGAGGAATAGCCATACCGTTATTGTTAGATAGATTGGGCGTACATGCCGTCAAGTTATATTGCGAGCCTAATGGGCACTTTCCGCATAATCCAGAGCCTCTAAAGGAACATTTATCAGATTTATCTGAAGCCGTTGTTAAAGAGCGAGCAGATTTGGGGATTGTGGTAGATCCAGATGTAGATAGATTGGCATTCATGGATGAAAAAGGCGAAATGTTTGGTGAAGAATATACCTTGGTTGCTTGTGCCGATTATGTTTTGAGTAAAACTCCAGGGAATACGGTTAGTAATATGAGTTCAACAAGAGCCTTAAGCGATGTTACTGAAAAGCATGGAGGCTCTTATGAAGCCAGTGCTGTGGGCGAAGTGAATGTGGTTGCGTTAATGAAAAAAAACAATGCGATTATAGGAGGAGAAGGCAATGGTGGCATCATCTATCCAGAATTACATTATGGAAGAGATGCCTTGGTTGGCGTGGCTTTGTTTTTGAGTTTGTTGGCTGAAAAGAAAATGACAACGAGTGAACTTCGTGCAACATATCCTAACTATTTCATGAGTAAAAAGAAGATAGAGTTAACACCTGATTTGGATGTGGATGCTTTATTGAAAACCATGGAATCTCAATACTCCAATGAAAAACTGACAACAATAGATGGTGTTAAAATAGACTTTTCAGATAGTTGGGTACATTTAAGAAAAAGTAATACCGAACCCATTATTCGTATATACACTGAAGCACCCTCACAAACAGAAGCCGACAATTTAGCCGATAAAATCATATCAGAAATAAAGGCTGTGGCTAATATTTAGTATTTTTGTAGCGTTCAAATTTATGATTATGTCGTTAACAGCGTTCAAAAGTAAGCAAACTACTGATTTAGAAGCTTATTTCAATGATTTTAGAAACAATATCATTGGAATAGACCAGGATTTTGAATCGCCATTTGGTAAGAAAAAAATTGTTTATACCGATTGGACAGCTTCAGGAAGGTTGTACAGACCCATTGAAGAAAAATTGTGTAATGAATTTGGACCCTTTGTGGCCAACACACATACAGAGACTACGGTATCCGGTACGGCTATGACCAAAGCTTATCACGAAGCAAAGCATATCATTAAATCCCATGTTAATTGTAATGAAGATGATGTGTTGATTGTTTCTGGTAGTGGCATGACAGGAGTCGTCAATAAATTCCAAAGAATTTTAGGATTGAAAGTTCCTGAAAACCTTAAAAAATATACCGATGTTCCCAAAGAACTCTGTCCGGTTGTTTTTATATCGCACATGGAACATCATTCAAACCAAACTACCTGGTTGGAAACCATTGCAAAAGTGGTTGTTATTCCTCCGGGTGAAGATGGTTTGTTTAGCCTTGAAAATTTAGAAAAGCTACTGATTGAACATGAAGATTGTACAATTAAGATAGCGTCCATTATTCATGGTTCCAACGTTACTGGTATACAAAATCCCGTCCATGAAGTTGCTGAATTAATGCATAATCATGGTGGTGTGTGTTTTGTAGATTATGCTTGTTCGGCACCTTATGTTTCTATTGATATGCATCCTGAAAATGAGAATCAATCCTTGGATGCCATTTTCTTTTCACCTCATAAATTTTTAGGAGGACCTGGCTCTTCGGGAGTTCTTATTTTTAATAAGAAACTTTACAAAAACATGATACCCGATTGTCCTGGAGGAGGAACAGTAAGTTGGACTAACCCTTGGGGCGAACACAAATACATTGATAATATTGAAGATCGTGAGGATGGTGGGACACCAGGTTTTTTGCAGACCATTAGAACTGCTTTGGCTATTAAGCTTAAGGAACAAATGGGTGTAAATAATATGCTTGTGCGTGAACACCAAATCATAGATTATATTTTTAAAACCCTTAACCCAATTGACAACATCCATATTCTAGCGGGTCAGCATCAAGATAGGTTGGGTGTCATTTCTTTCTATATAGATGATTTACATTACAATTTGGGAGTAAAGCTCTTAAACGATCGTTTTGGGGTGCAAACCAGAGGTGGTTGTAGCTGTGCTGGTACTTACGGCCACTATTTGTTACATGTAGATTACGAAACATCACATGAACTCACACAGGAAATTTCATTAGGTGAATTGACCAGAAAACCAGGTTGGATTAGGCTTTCCATTCATCCAACTACTACAGATGAAGAAGTGAAAATAGCTTGTGACAGTATTATTGAACTAGCCAAGAACCATCAGGAATGGGCCAAAGATTATGATTATGATAAATGTTCTAATGAATTTAATCATAAGTCCTTGAACGGACACTCACAGGAAGACAACATCATAAAGGATTGGTTTAAGCTTTAGCAGGTTTTTTGCCACGATGTTTCCATCGTTTGTGTGTCCACAGATAGTATTGAGGGTCTTTACGTATTTGCTTTTCCAGTTCACGAGTAAACATATCAGTTATTTCATAATCTGAAAAGTCTCTAGCATTTTCTGCTAGCGTGATTAATTCAGCTTCATAAAAACCACGCTTTACCTTTTCAATTTTAAGGTAAGCTACTGAAAGGTCCAAATCTTTAGCAATTTTTTCGGCACCAGTAAAACAAGGTACTTCAATGTTCATGAATTTGGTCCAATAATACTTTGCATAGCTTTTAGGTGATTGGTCACTTAAAAAGGCTATGGCCGATTTAATACCTTGTTTTTCATATTCCGATATTTTGGCAACTGCTTTTTTGGTGTCAATGAGTTCGGTGTTATATCGTGATCGAATTTTACGAACAAGATTGTCAAAATATTTATTGGCTATGGTTTTATAGATACCGATTCCTTTAAGCGAAATATAATTTTCGGAAACAAAAGACCATTCATAACTGGCATAATGCCCGTACATAACTACTATACTCTTGTTTAGGCTTTCTAGATGTTGTAATTCTTCGGGGTTTTTGATAATGAATCTTTTGTTCAATTGGTTGCGCGAAATGGTCAATGATTTTATCATTTCTAAAAACATATCGCACATGTGATGGTAAAACTTTTTAGAAATGGTTTTTAGTTCGGAATCTGATTTTTCAGGAAATGTTAGTTTCAAATTTTCCTTGACCGTTTTTCTTCTGTATCCTATGATGTAAAAAAGCAGGATGTAAACAAAATCAGAAAACAAGTACAATAACCTAAAGGGCAGTAGCGATATTAACCACAAAAAAGGATAAATTAGAATGTACGCAAGAAATTGCATGAATAAGTTATAGATTTGTAAAGACAAATATAGACTATATTCTATTTAAACATTTACTATTTATGGGCAATTTAAGTTTAATTACCATCATTATTATAGCTGCAAATGTCATTATTTCTTTCAAAGCTTTCGGTGATTATGGTTTTTTTGAAAAGTATAAGTTTAATGTTGGCGCAGTAAGACGAGGAGAGCAGATACGCATGTTTAGTTCTGGGTTTTTGCATGTGGATAATGCCCATCTGTTCTTCAATATGTTCACGCTGTATTTTTTTGCTGATGTTGTTATTGCATACTTGGGGAATTTTAAATTCTTAATCGTTTATTTAGGTAGTTTGTTATTGGGGAATTTGTTATCGCTGTATTTTCACAAAGATGAATATCATTACAGTGCGGTAGGTGCCAGTGGAGCAGTGACTGGAATTATCTATTCAGCTATTTTATTGCAGCCTGATATGAGCTTGTACATGTTTTTTATTCCTATCCCTATACCGGCTTATATTTTTGGTGTTGGTTATTTGCTGTATTCTATATATGGTATGAAAAACAGAATAGGCAATATAGGTCATGATGCACACTTTGGAGGTGCTTTAGGCGGTTATATCATTACGCTAATTTTGGCCTCATGGTTGTTTGAGACACATTTGCTAATGATAGGTTTATTGGCATTACCTATCATTTTATTGTTTGTCCTAAAGAGGTTAGGCAAGATTTAACAGGGTTAGTCCAACAATTCAGAAATCTTTTGTTCCAAAGCTTCCCCACGGAGGTTTTTGGCAACAATTTTACCCTCGCTATCCAATATAAAAGTGGCAGGTATAGAGTTAATGTTGTACAACTTTGCTACAGGGTCGTTAAAATAGTTCAAATTTGAAACATGATGCCAATTTAGGCTATCACTTTTAATGGCATTTAACCAAGCTTCCTTGGCATTGTTTTGTCTTTTGTTGCCATCTAATGAGATTCCAATTATTTCTAGTCCTTTATCGTGGTATTTGTTGTATACTTTTACCACATTTGGATTTTCTTTTCTACAAGGGCCACACCATGCAGCCCAAAAGTCTACAATGGTTACTTTTCCCATTACATCTTCTAATGCAACCATATTGCCTTCTGAATCTGGAGCAGAGAAAGTTGGAGCTTTACTACCTATTTCGGTTGCTAAAGTAGCATCGATTACACGTTTGATTTCTGTAGCGGCACGACTTGATTTGACATAATCAGTGAAGTTGTTGTACAAATCATTGGCTTGGCTAACAGTAACTACTTTGGAATTTAAGAAATCTTCTAGAATAATGGCACTTGTTACGGCGTCGTTATATTGTTCAATGTTTTTAAAGCTTTGGTCATTATTGATCTTTACCAAGCTATCAAATGTTTTTCTTACAGCTTGCATGGTTTTCGCATCACCATTGTTTCTAGCTTCCTTAAAAGTTTCTGACAGTTTCGCATTCTGTTTTCTTAAAGGCTTTGCAAAATCTTGAAAAACATTAAATACTGGATTTTCTTTTCCACCGCTTACAACTGAAGCGTCAAGTGTATCTTTGTTAAACGCTACCTTAATGATATCATTTTCAACAATTAGTGGCAAAGACCCTAAATAGTCGTCTATAAATATATAATATAAGTCAGGCGAATCAACTTTACCTTTTAATTCTAGTTTACCGTTTGTAATTATTGTGGAATCAACAGTGTAAGACCCACCTCGAGCAATTCTCGATAGTTTAATTTTACGGCCACTATAATAAGAATCGATTTTCCCCTCAATCACAAATCCATCGGGTTTTGTTTCTTTTTCACAGGATATAAAACCAATAGCTAATACTAAAATTAAAAGTTTCTTTAACATAAGATGTTTTATTAGTTGTGCAAATATAACAGATAAAGTGGATACGTGTTGTTAAGATAAACCTAATATGAGGTTTGGTTTTATGTGCGTTCTATTTACTACTTTTGTGCCATGATACAAAACGATACCATAGTTGCTCTGGCAACACCTTCTGGTGCTGGAGCCATAGCTGTTATTCGCTTGTCGGGAAATGACGCTATTGACTTGGTGTCTGATTGTTTTCAGCCGGTTACCAGTAATAAACAATTAGTCCAACAGAAAACGCATACCATTCATTTGGGGCATATTGTAGACGGCCAGAAAACCATTGATGAGGTTTTGGTATCCATTTTTAAAAATCCACAGTCATATACTGGTGAAAACGTGGTTGAAATCAGTTGTCATGGTTCGCCGTACATTCAGCAAGAAATTATTCAGCTGTTTTTGCGAAAAGGGTGTAGAATGGCAGATGCTGGGGAGTTTACCTTGCGTGCATTCTTAAACGGAAAGTTGGATTTAAGTCAGGCCGAGGCTGTTGCTGATCTTATTGCCAGTGATAATGAAGCATCCCATCAAATAGCAATGCAGCAAATGCGTGGTGGTTTTTCTTCTGAAATTGCCAAGCTTCGTGAGGAACTCTTGAACTTTGCATCTTTGATAGAGTTGGAGTTAGATTTTTCGGAAGAGGATGTGGAGTTTGCCGATAGAACCCAGTTTAGGGAACTTATTGATAGAATAACGTTTGTGTTAAAACGTTTAATAGATTCGTTTGCGGTTGGAAATGTTATTAAAAACGGTATTCCGGTGGCAATTGTTGGCGAGCCTAACGTTGGTAAATCCACCTTGTTAAATGCCTTGTTGAATGAAGAACGCGCCATAGTTTCGGAAATAGCAGGAACTACACGTGATACTATTGAGGATGAGATTTCCATAGGCGGTATTGGTTTTCGGTTTATTGATACCGCAGGCATTCGGGAAACCCAGGATTTTGTAGAAAGTATAGGAATTAAAAAGACTTTTGAAAAAATAGAGCAATCGCAGGTAACCATTTATTTGTTTGATAGCTCTAAGGGTATTTCGGATTTAAAAGCTATTAAATTAGAGATTGAAAAGATCAAGAATAAATACCCACAAAAACCTTTGTTGATTATAGCCAATAAAATAGATAAATTGGATGACACGCAATTGGCTTCTCTACAAGCGGCTATTCCAGAGGTAAAACTTCTATCGGCTAAAACAGGTTTTGGAGTGGAGCAATTGACCAATGCGCTATTGAATTTGATTAATACTGGTGCTCTTCGTAATAATGAAACCATAGTTACTAATACCAGACACTATGATGCCCTTCTTAAAGCTTTTGAAGAGATACAAAAAGTGAAACATGGATTGGATTCCGGATTGTCAGGCGATCTAATGGCTATTGATGTTCGTGAGGCTTTATATTACTTTGGACTTATAACAGGGGAAGTTACCAATGACGATCTTTTGGGTAATATTTTTGCTAACTTTTGTATCGGGAAGTAACTTACTTTCTTTTATTTGCTAATGTATTGATTTTATTGATTTTACGAGTTTTTTATCTTCTCTTTTTGTTGCTTTTTTGCTCTTTTTTAACTAAATTTGTTGTATATCTGTTGCCTTAAATACGGATTTGTTGCCCAAATCTGTTGGCTAAAAGATTGGCGAAATGATGCACCATATTGCCCCACGTTGCACCATAACGCTACATAAAGCACCATTTATGAGCAGTAATTTATACATCCCAAAAACCTGTAAACATTGCGGTAATGCTTTTACAGCACGTACAACAGTAACTAAATACTGTGGTGATACTTGTGCTAAAAAAGCCTATAAGGCACGTAAGCGTAAAGAAAAAGTACAAGCTACTCTTACAAAGGATATGCAGCAGCAAAAAGAAGCTGTTCAAGTTTCCAATACCAACGCAGTAAACAATAAGGATTTTTTAAGTGTTACTGAAGCTTCACAATTGATTGGTGTAAGTAGATGGACCATTCAAAGAATGATTCAACAAGGACGTTTAAAAGCAGTCCCTTTTGGAAGAAAACGTATTGTAGCCAGATGGCAAATAGAAAACCTTTTTAATTAGCATCCAATGAAAGTAACTTTAAGACAACGCAAGAAGAACAATAAAATAAGTTTGTATTTAGATTACTATCATAAAGGTAAACGCAAAACCGAGTATTTACGGTTATATCTTACGCCTAATCCTAAAACTAAAACCGAAAGAGAAGTTAACAAGAAAACCAAGCAATTAGCAGAAACCATTTGCGCACAACGACAAATAGAAATACAAAATGGTATTTATGGCTTTCAGGATATTGAGAAATTAAAAGGAAGCTTTATTACTTATGTTACGGCTTTAGCTGAAAAGAAAAATACCAGCTCTGGCAACTACGGGAATTGGAACAGTATGCTAAAACACTTGAAAATCTTTTGTCCTACGGATGTAAGCTTTCAAGATTTGGATAAATCATTTGTTGAGCGTTTCAAAGAGTATTTAGACAAAGATGCTATGGCAAGAGCAGGTAAAAAATTATCTCAAAACTCTAAATATTCTTACTATGGTAAATTTTGTGCAGCTTTAAAGCAAGCGGTTAAGGATGGCATTTTAAAAGTCAATCCTGCAAATGGTGTAGATTATTTCAAACAAGGAGAACCACAACGAGAATTTTTAACTCTTGATGAATTACAAAAAGCTGTTAACACAGAATGTGAATTACCATTATTAAAAAATGCTTTTATATTTTCAGCCCTTACCGGATTGCGTTGGTCAGATATTGAAAAATTGTTGTGGTCAGAAATCCAACACTCTAAAGAAATGGGTTATTACATACGTTTTAGACAAAAGAAAACCAAAGGAGCTGAAACTTTACCAATTTCAGAACAAGCAAGAGAATTATTAGGGGAAGCAGGAAAACCCGAAGCAAAAGTTTTTGAAGGCTTACATTATAGTGCCTGGTCAAACCTTAAATTGCAACAATGGATGATGAAAGCAGGTATTACAAAAGATATAACCTTTCATTGTGCGCGTCATACCTATGCAACTTTACAGTTAACTTTGGGTACGGATATTTACACGGTATCAAAATTATTAGGGCATAAAGAATTAAGAACCACACAGATTTACGCCAAAGTAATTGATGATAAAAAGAAAGAAGCTGCTAACCGAATTCAATTGGATTTATAATGAAAGGAAATGTATTTGCAAGTTTGGTGTCGATTACCAACGGTTTACATAGAGACAATAGATCAGGAAGAGAATTTGATATTCTGAACTCTGAATTTAAGGAAACACCAAAAGCTAATAATGCGGTTTTTAAAGTAAACTTTAAAAGACCTTTAAACAGTAAAAAGGAATATTACTACAAGTTGATTTCAAATGACACTGAAACTGAATTAGAAACATTAAAATCCCAATTCCCGAAAGATGCTACGGAACCCGAAAACAAGTATAACTATACCGTACAGTTTAATAAGTTCAATAAGTATCTAAAGGACATTGCCAACTATATTAAAAAGCAGTCTATAAGTAACGATTTAGGCAACGATACCGATTATATCATCAATTACTTAAAAGTATCTGCAATTCGTTTGTATATTGAATTACAAGAGCAATACGGGCAATTTTCAGATACAGCTCTATTCTCAATTCAAGAAATCGTAGAAAAGTATTTTAACGATATTGATTTTGATACTTCAGTATTTGTAAAATTAGAAACTGATAAAAAAGAGGTAGTTAAAAAGCCATCTAAACCGAAAAGTAAACCAAAAACCTCATTTGGTTATAAAAATAGAGATACTTCAAAATTACTTCCAGTTATAAAGCAATTGCATTTTAGGATTGAACTATTAGACAATAGAACTACCCCTGAACAATTGGAAAAACTGTTATTAGCAGAAAACTTCAACAATATAGATTACAAGATTTACCTCCAATGTGAAACAACACAATTTAGCTATGTAGTTAAAGAATTGAAATCTTATTTCCATAATTTGAAGCCTTCAACTATAGAGCGTTCAGGAAAATTTATAACTAAAACGGGTACAGCTTTAAGAGCAGGAAATTTATATAAAAACAAGATTGATAACCCGAAAGAAAAGGAAGAAATCGATAAAACAATCCAACAACTGCAATAAAAAACAGTAAGATTAGTAAGAAATCTTACTGCTCTCTTACCCTCATTTTACACTCTTACTAAAATCCGATAGCCAATTTTAAACCTTTGTCCTGTTCTTGAAAACCAAGAATGACATTTGGCCAGATGTCCATTTCTATTTTAAAAATTAATTAGTTATGGACGAAATATTAGAACGTCTTAAAATTATCGAAGCACATGTTTTAGACAGAAACATTATTGTAAAAAACGTATTGAGTTTTAACGAAGCCTGTAAATTTTTGGAATTGTCACAATCTCATTTATACAAGCTTACGAGTACCGGAACCATTCCACATTACAAACCGAATGGTAAGAAGATCTATTTCAACAGAGCAGAATTAGAACAATGGTTATTGAGTAACCGTGTTGATTCACAAGATGAAATTGAACAGCAAGCTGCCGATTACTTAATTAAGAAAGGAGCGGTAAAGTTATGACTGAAATAATCGATTTACTCTTGGCGCTCTCACAAGAAATAAAGGACTTAAAGGCACGTATCGAGTTGTTACGACATACGAGAGCAGAAGTATTAAAAGATACGTGGATAGACAATCAGGACGTATTACAGACCTTACATATCAGTAAGCGAACACTACAAACTTTAAGAACCAATGGCACTTTGCCTTACAGCAAAGTAAAAGGTAAATTTTATTATAGAGTTGCTGACATAGAGCAATTGCTTCAAGACAACTACTACAACCATAATTTCAAGCGAGATGGAAATAAGTAGAGAGGCAATTTTGAACAAAACGCATTACGGCTTAAAGATTTATGCCTATGTGTTAAGACAATATTATCCTGATACAACAGTCCTTTCTGTAAAAGGAAGGGACTGCGGGATAACCCGAAACCCTTTTAATGGCGGTAAAGAAACCTTACGGATTCATATTGATGGCGTAATAGCAACACATCGAGATACAGAACTTAAAACTTTTAATGGTAATGTATTCGATTTTGCGCAATACCATTTCAGAATAACCGATGAAGAAGAATTGTTGCATAAAATTAACCAAGAGTTACATCTCAAATTAGAAGTCAAAGAAAAAGACGAATTAGATTGGTTGAATGGTCCAGACGATACCTGGTATGGGTATTGTAGCTTTTTCAAAGCCCCAGTTCGCAATGTGTTTCCTTCGGAAACTATGCGATTACATCAAGTATTTGCATTAATCACAAGTGATAAATACAAAATAATTACTGAAGATTTAAGAGCAATAAGCGATGTAAAAAAAGCACGTAAATTCAAAGCGAATCGCTTTGATTACGTCACTTTTTCAGGAACGTTTGAAAAGCGAAACGATAACAATTTGTTACAGCATTCCAATCTATTAACTATTGATTTCGACCATTTAGATAATCTTCAAGAGTTAAAAAAGCAATTGTTAAACGATGAATACTTTGAAACCGAAATGCTATTCACATCACCATCTGGTGATGGTCTAAAATGGATTGTCAGAATAGATGTTTCAGAAGTAACGCATTCAGAGTATTTCACGGCAGTAGCCAATTACATTAAGCATACTTATAACATAGAGGTTGACCAGTCAGGTAAAGACGTTTCAAGAGCGTGTTTTTTACCATACGACCCAACAGCCTTTTTACATAAAAGACACCAAGCATTATGACCAAAATATTTAATCCAAAAGAATGGTTGGAAGTTCCAGAAGAACAACCGCAACCAATAAGCAACAAGGCAACAACTAATGTTGTTGCTGTTGCTGATAATGACATTGAAATCTACATTTCTGTGATTGAGCAATCAGGTATAGACATCACAGGAAATTATGCTACTTGGAGAGATTTAGGCTTTGCTTTAGCTGAAGAATATGGAGAAACAGGAAGAGATTATTTCCATAGAATAAGCAAAAACTATGTAGGTTATGATTCTAAAGAATGTGACGAACAATTCAATAAATGTCTAAATGCCAAAGGTCACGGCATTACCATTGCAACGTTTTACCATTTTGCGCATCAGGCAGGTATAAAACCGATGAAGCAACAACATGACAACGAGCTTGCTACAAATGTTGCAACTCTTGTTGATGTACAAGAACAAGCAATGCCAACAATACCAGATGAGGTATTTAATACCTTACCGCAGTTTTTACAACAAGTTGTAAATCCTGCGAGCAGTCAAGAGGAAAAAGACATTTTGTTATTAGGAGCTTTAACAGCATTTAGTGCCTGTTTTCCTAAACTCTTTGGTATCTACGACCAGCGTAAAGTCTTTGCTAATTTATATCTGTTTGTAACTGCACCTGCATCTGCAGGAAAGGGTAGGTTGAATCAAATTAAAAATTTGGTAGATCCTGTACACAAGTTAAAGCGTGAACAAGCCAAAGTACTAAAGCAACAATTTAATACAGAAATGGCTACGTATAATATGAACAAGGGTAAAGATGAAAACTTGGAGAAACCAGGTAAACCACCCGAAAGAATGTTGTTTATTCCTGCCAACAATAGTGTTACTGGTGTTTATCAATTAATTTCTGATAATGAAGGCAAAGGATTGATTTTTGAAACCGAAGGTGATACATTAGCACAGGCCTTTAAAAGCGATTACGGTAATTATAGCGATGGTTTTCGTAAAGCGTTTCATCACGAAACCATTAGTTATTATCGTAGAACAGATAGAGAGTATGTAGATATTGAAAAACCGTGTTTATCTACAGTGTTGTCAGGAACACCCAAGCAAGTAGCAACCTTAATCCCGAATGCCGAAAATGGTTTATTCAGTCGCTTTATGTTCTATTATATGAATATTAAACTCACTTGGAAAAATGTATTTTCAAGCAATAACAATGTTGGGTTAGATGATTACTATTCACAATTAGGCAATGAGTTTTTAGGCTTATATAAAACACTAAAGAATAATCCGGAGATTGAAATACGTTTATCCGAAACTCAACAACAGCAATTCAATACGTTTTTTGAATCCTTACAGACTAAATACATCAACTTACAGCCCGAAGAGTATATTGCAACCATTAGACGATTAGGCTTGATCTCATTTCGTTTAATGATGCTATTTACAGCATTTCGTATTATGGAAGATGGTGATGTCAACCAAGTAAAAGAATGTGAGGATGTCGATTTCCAAAATGCGCTAACTATTATTTCTATTTTAGTAAAACACAGTAGTAAAGTGTTCAATGATTTACCAATAGAACAAAAAGCGGTAAAACGCTTAAACAGAAAGGAAAGGTTTTTAGAAAGCTTGCCAAAACAATTCAGTAGGCAAGATTATTTAGATTTAGCAACCAAACAAAACATCCCTCATAAAACAGCAGAAGGCTATATCACCAAATTTGTTGAAGCAGGATTAATACATAGAGAAGCTCATAATAGCTATTCAAATCCTGCAAAAGCATAAATAAGAAGATTAAGGATTTAAGGATATATACCCTCATTTTCTTTAAATCCTTTAAATCCTTAATTAGTTGTATTTAGCAGTTTTATTTGCGGAAAACCGTATCAATATTAAAGTGTTAAAAACTACTTTTATTTTTCTATTTGCCTTTTAGGGTTCTTTGTTTTCTTTTCTTATTTTTAAAAACGAAAAGTCTCCCTAAAGACAGATTAATGTATAGCAAATTTTACGATACTCTACGGTATGGTAAGGTGCGCCCTTACGCTATTTTAAACAAGTGAAATGAAATTACAGGTAATTCAAAATAAAATTTATCAAGTGCGAGGAGAACGAATTATGCTCGATTTCGACCTTGCTGAATTGTATCAAGTGGAGACCAGAGTACTTAAACAAGCTGTAAGAAGAAATCTGGATAGATTTCCACAAGACTTTATGTTCGAACTTACAAAAGAAGAGTACGATAACTTGACATCACAAAATGTGATCTCAAGTCACGGAGGTCGTCGTTATATGCCTTTTGCCTTTACTGAACAAGGAGTAGCAATGTTATCAAGCGTACTCAACAGTAAAAAAGCAATCGAGGTAAATATAGCAATTATTAGAGCCTTTGTAGTGTTACGTCAACATTTGGCAGACTATAAAGACCTTAAGGAAGAAATTACGAAACTCGAAAAGCAAATGAATACCAAATTTAAAGACATTAACCAAGCCTTAAATTATTTATTAAACAAAGACCAACAACAAACACAACAAACCAATAGAAATAAAATTGGATATAAAAAGAACTAACCAATAAATGGCATTATTTCAAACATCAGTATTAAAAACATATTTGGCCCAACAAGACACAGCTATTGTAGAACGTGCCTATAAAAAATACACCAAGTATTTTCACAATGCTACCATTCAGGAGAACATTAAAAACTCTAAAGAAGAACAATACCAGGCAAAGTTTCTGGACGAGTTGTTTGTAAACGTCTTGGATTACACCCTAAATCCAAAACCAGATTTCAATATTACCACCGAGTTTAAAAACCAAAAAGGAGCCGGTAAGGCAGATGGAGCCATTTTAAAGGAAGCAAAAGCCATTGGTGTTATTGAACTCAAGGGGACCAATACCAAAGATTTAGAAAGCATTCGTAAACAGGCGTTCGATTATAAAGCCAATCAAAAAGGTTGTGTCTATGTTATCACATCCAATTTTGAAAAGTTGCGGTTTTACATCAACGATGCTACCGAGTTTTTAGAGTTCAACCTGTTTCAGTTAGCACCAGAAGAATTTGCTTTAATGTACTTATGCTTACAAAAAGACAACATTCTTAACCAGTTACCGCTAACCATTAAAGAAGCCTCTTTAGTGGAGGAAGACAAAATAACCAAACAGTTTTATAACGACTATTCCGTTTTTAAACGCGAACTCTTTAGAGACCTCGTAAAACGAAATGCTAAACGTTTAAAACAAAATGTCATTGCGAGCGAAGCGCGGCAATCTCATAATGAGGATGATAGTAACGAACTAAAAGCACTCGAAAAAAACGTCAAACTATCACTATTCAAAAAATCACAGAAACTCATAGACCGTTTTCTGTTCATTTTCTTTGCCGAAGATAGAGACCTCTTACCACCAAACTCAACCATCCAAATTCTGGACAAGTGGAAAGCCGATATAGATTTTGGTGACGAACGCCCATTATACGGATTGTTCAAACAATACTTTCATTTTCTCGACCAAGGCAGAAAAGGCACAACTTCAAGAGCCGAAATCTATGCCTACAATGGTGGTTTGTTTAAACCGGATACCATTCTCGATAATTTGGAAATTGATGATGAGTTGTTATATAAACACACCTATAAACTTGCCAAATACGATTTTAGCAGTCAGGTAGATGTTAATATTTTAGGGCACATTTTTGAAAACTCACTTAATGAGATTGAAAGTGTGAATGCCGAAATTGAAGGTGGTGAGTTCGATAAGCAAAAAAGCAAACGTAAAAAGGATGGCGTTTTCTACACACCCAAATACATTACCAAATACATTGTAGAAAATACGGTGGGCAAATTGTGCCAAGAGAAAAAAGAAGCATTGGGCTTTAAGGAAGAAGCCTATTTTGAGGTAAAAAAAGGCACACACCAAAACACCAAAAAACAACTGTTAGAAGTTTTGGACACCTACAGAGAATGGTTATTGCAAATTACTATATGTGACCCTGCTTGTGGCTCTGGAGCATTCCTAAACCAAGCATTGGATTTTCTCATTAACGAACACCGTTATATCGATGAGCTTAAAGCTAAAGTATTGGGTGGTGGCTTAATATTAAGCGATATAGAAAACACCATTTTAGAAAACAATATCTATGGTGTGGATCTCAACGAAGAATCGGTTGAGATTGCCAAACTATCCCTTTGGCTACGAACAGCACAACCACGACGTAAACTCAACGATTTAAGCCACAACATTAAATGTGGCAACTCATTAATTGACAGCAAAACTGTAGCAGGCGATAAAGCCTTTAATTGGCAGGAACAGTTTCCTCAAATATTTGCAAATGGAGGTTTTGATGTAGTGATAGGAAACCCGCCTTATGTTGCAAGGTCACTTGACGATAGTACAAAAAAATATATTAACAAAAATTTTCAAACTGCCCAATATCAAATAGACTTATATGTATCATTTATGGAAAAGGGGACTGAAATTTTGAATAATAATGGTGCAATAAGCTATATAGTTCCAAATTCTTGGTTGAAAAATCTTAAAATGTCTGATTGTAGAAAGTATGTACTAAATAATCTTCATTTTACAGTTATAATTCCAAATTTAGATAATGTATTTCCTGATGCTTCAGTGGATACCTTGGTGTTTGTTGCTCAAAAGAACCCTACTGTAAACGGTAAGATAGATATTGTTGAGATTGCTGAAAAACAAACATTTTTAAAACACGAATTAAAGCAAAATAGGTTCTTAAATAATGAGGAATACATATTTGATGTTGAAATAAGTGAATCGATACTACCAATTATTCAAAAAGTTAGAAGCGAAGTTATTTCCGTTGGAGAAATAATGGATGTAACAAGGGGTGTCAATCCTTATGATAAGTATACAGGTCAAAGTGCTGAAGTAATTAAAAATAGAGCTTATCACGCAAATTTTAAGAAAGATGAGTCATTTGTTCCGGAATTAAAAGGAAAGCACGTAAGTACTTATAATTACAATTGGGATGAAGAACATTATATAAGTTATGGAGAGTGGTTAGCTGCACCACGTCAAGAGAAATATTTCAAAGGCCCAAGGATTGTTTTTAGAGAAATATTAGGAAAGACACTCGTTAGTACTTTGATTAGAGAGCAATTTATTATCGACCGTAGTTTGTATATCGCTCGAATAGATGATGAGACCCAGTCAAAATTCATTATTGAATACATCATAAGCATATTAAATTCAAAATTAATGTCATTTTATTTTCGTTATTCCAATAATGAGTTCGATACTTTGTTTCCAAAAATAAGAGTTGCAGAATTTAAAAAGCTTCCTATTAAAATAGCCAGATTAGAAGTTCAACATAAGGCAAAAATTTTGGTGGATGATTTATTATCAGCAAAATCGAATCTAATTGCTACTATTGAAAAATTCAAAACTTTTTTTAATCATAGCTTTTCATTAAGCAAAATTTCCCGCAAACTCGAAAATTGGCACGAGTTAGACTTTGCAGACTTTATAAAAGAACTCAACAAAGCCATTAAAAAGGCAGGCGGTACACCACTTACAAAAAAAGATGAGTTTGAGTGGTTGGAACTCTTTGAGGACAACAAGAAAAAAGCCCAAGAGCTACAAACCCAAATCACCCAAACAGAAAAATCAATAGACACAATGGTCTATGATTTATATGGCTTAACACAAGAAGAACGTGATATAGTAGAGAACTCATAAAAAGGTAATTATTGTCATTGCGAGGAGCGTAGCGACGTGGCAATCTTTTAAATAGATAGAAAATAAAATTATGGCGACAGAAGAAATGAAAGCAATGCGTTTGGAAGCGTTTTTAAACAGAGCTTACAAATTAGATAGACGAATAAGAAGGCCATCTAAAGGAGAATATTATTCTCTTACCAGAGCCGAAGAAAAGGGTAGTCCTCAAAAGGAATTGAATCTTTTAAAAGAGAAAATAGAACAAGCAGTAGAAATATTCTTAAAACAAGATATTGAATACCAAACACAAGAAAGCTTACAAATATTACTCTCATTAAATGCACAAGCTAAAAATAGTAATGATATAGTTTCTGTTATTGAAAAAGGATTAATGATAACCGAACAATTTAAATAATTAACTAATTATGAATTTGTAGCGTTCCTTGTCGGCAGTATAATAATACAATACCGTTAAGAATTTTTGAAGCCTTGGAAAAAATTTAGGTAGTGTGTTATGGTTTTGCGAAGCAAAAATACCTCTCGACAAGGCGTCTTTTCTTTTGGTTCGTTTTCTTTGGACGAACAAAGAAAATGAATAAAGAAATAAACACGATAAAATATGTAAATACTAAAACCCCTCAATACCTATGCAAGAACACTTAAAGACGAACATACTCAATTTTAAATGGCCAAGTAGTACACCTGTCATATATCTATCTTTAGAAGATATTGAAGGTAGCCATCCAATCCATAGATCAAAGTTTTCAAAGCAGGTAAAAGAGGCGTTTCCAGATACAGATTTATCAAGTTTAGAGCATATTTTCACCACATTTACCCAAGAAATACCCAATGCCCCAAGTATCAAAATAAATTTAATAAAGGATAAAGAACTACGCATATACAAACAATTCCTTAAACACCAATTAAAAACCTACTTTTTAGAAAAGGGTTATATCGTAGTCAAAAACTTTGTACGTGATGTACAGGTTTGGATGCCTTCAAAAAAAGGGAATACAGCAGACTATAATTTATACTATAAATTCTCATTCAAAATACTGTTTGCAACACTAACAGACTTACCAGAACTTGTGGTATCGTATGATGGTACGTCAAAAGTCCTCACAAAATCAGTTAAGGATATTGAGGAAACAGAGTATATTAAGCGTTGTGTGTATGGTCAAAAAACCTTCAATTACCAAATGAACCTCGATACAGAGGACAAAGAAGAGTTTTACAACAGTATAGAATTTGCTCAAGCCTTTCCAATATTCAATTTACAATTGGCAAGAGCTTTAAATATTCCTATTGAAGAACCAGACAGGCCAAAGAATAGATACCAAAAGTATGTAGCACTCATCACTACATTTGCTAAAAACTATTTGTTTACAGAAGAATTTAAAGCCTTGTTTCCTTTTAAACAAGATGCCTTTATAGATGTTCCTGGCAATCGCATCAATCACATTAACCCTAACCTGGGCTTATTAGAGTTTGGTAAAGACCAATATGGCAATAAAAGAACCCATTTAGTGCCTAAAAAGGCAATGAACATTCTAAACCCTTACAGAAGACCAAACAATCAAAATATCAAGATATTTTTCATTTGCCATACCTCACATAAAGATTCAGTGTTGTCTTTCTATCAAAACTTAAAGGAAGGTGTAAATACTGAAAAGAACTATTATAAAGGATTGGAAGCCTATGTAAATATTAAGGCAACAGCTTCAAAAGAGCATTTTATTGAGTTCACCAATGAAAATGACCCAATACCTGAAATAGTTGAACAGCTTGAAAGTTTAACTTTTGACCACGAAAATGTAAAGTATGCAGCCTTTTACATCAGTCCTTTCGATAAGTTTACACCAGATCCAGACGACCGCGAAATTTACATCCGCATTAAAGAACTGTTTTTAAATGAAGGCATTGTAACCCAAGTGGTCGATTACGAAAAGATGATTGTAAACATCCAAGACCAATACAATTTTCAGTTTTCATTACAAAATATGGCATTAGCTATTCACGCTAAATTAGGTGGTGCACCTTGGAAGCTGGCAGTAACCGATAAGAAAGAATTGGTAATTGGAGTAGGAGCATTTACCAATCAAGGTGAAAATAGAAGGTATATAGCAAGTGCATTTAGTTTTCAAAATAATGGATTATTCAGAAATTTTGAATACTTCAACCAAAACGAAACAGAACTATTAGCAGGCAGCATATTAAAGGCAATTAGAGATTTTACATCAGTAGCTCAAGCAGATAAAGTAGTTATTCATTTTTATAAAGAAATGAGCTATGAAGAACTGAAACCAATTATTGATGGGATGAACAAACTAAAATTAGGAGTGCCTTTATATATTCTGAACATTAATAAAACAGAAGCAGAAGATATGATTGCTTACGATGTAAATTGGGGAGATAAATTAATGCCTGTAAGTGGTACATACATTCGCATAGGTGTAAATAAGTTTTTATTATTTAATAATGCACGTTACCCAAATGATATTTATTATGCAGATACAGATGGTTACCCATTTCCAATAAAGATAAAAATAAGCAGTCCGGATGATGATGCTTTTGAAGATGTTGAGGTGATTGAAGAATTGTTAACCCAAGTGTATCAGTTTAGCAGATTATATTGGAAATCCTTACGTCAACAAAATGTACCAATAACCATCAAATACCCTGAAATGGTAGCCCAAATAGCACCACGTTTTGAAAATGGTGTTCCAGAGGACGCTAAAGATACGTTGTGGTTTTTATAAATACTTTGCAACACCATTGCATTAAAATATTTTTATCTTTGTCTCAATGAAAGTTTTAGCACTCATATTATCTATTTATATCTTTGCGCTCAATTTAGTGCCTTGTGAAGATAATGGTATACCTGATAATGAGGTTAAAACTGAAATTTCTCAAGCGTTAGACAACGACCATCAACACCAAGGAGCAGATTTATGCTCACCATTTTGCCAATGCCACTGTTGTCATATTCACGTTACACATTTTAATGTTGTAGATTACAGTTTATCTAATACTGTTATTCCAACTCAATTATTCTATTATTTTGATGGTCTTGAAAAAGACTTCAATACTACCCTTTTACAACCACCACAGGTTTAATGAATACCTGTGTATGCAGGTATCTTATAAATTCAAGTAACCCATTTTTGTAATAGGTTGCTTATCTCTATTTATAAATTCATTATAACCATTCTTATGATTAATAAAATCATTGATTTTTCAATCAATAATAAATTCATTATTGGTTTGCTAACGCTTACCATTATTGGAGCAGGTATCTGGAGTATGACAAAAGTACCCATAGATGCCGTTCCCGATATTACCAACAACCAAGTTCAGGTAATAACTCAATCCCCAAATTTAGGTACAGAAGATATTGAGCAAATAGTTACCTATCCTGTTGAGGTGGCAATGAGCAATTTGCCCAATGTGGAAGAGATTCGCTCAATTTCACGCTTTGGTCTGTCAGTAGTAACTATTGTATTTGATGATGATATGGGTACATATCTTCCGAGACAATTGGTAGCAGAAAAACTCAACGAAGTAAAAGAACAAATTCCTGCGGGTTTTGGAGAACCTACAATGGGGCCTATATCCACAGGTCTGGGAGAGATATACCAATACACATTAAAAGTAAAACCAGAATATCAAGATAAATATTCCATTTCAGATGTGCGTACAATGCAAGACTGGATTGTACAACGCCAAATGGCAATGGTTCCTGGTGTTGTCGAGGTCAACGCTATTGGAGGTAAAATAAAACAATATGAAGTTGCTGTAGACCCTAACGAGCTTAAATCTATTGGGATTACCATTACAGATGTATTTGAAGCCCTCGAAGCCAATAACCAAAATACGGGTGGTGCTTATATCGAAAAAAACCATCAGGCTAATTTTATACGTGGAGAAGGTTTGGCAAGAAGTTTAGACGACATTAAAAAAATTACGGTTAAAACCATTAATAATGTGCCTATAACCATTGGCGATATAGGAACGGTTCAATTTGGTTCAGCCATTCGTTATGGAGCATTAACTCAAGACGGAGAAGGAGAAGTTGTCGGTGGCTTGGTGATGATGCTTAAAGGTGCAAATTCCAATGATGTGATTGCCAATGTTAAAGAGCGAATGGTTCAAATTCAAAAATCGCTGCCAGAAGGTGTTATTATTGAACCACTTTTAGACAGAAGTAAGTTAATTGGTGAAACCACTTCTACAGTTGCTACAAACCTTATTGAAGGGGCTTTAATCGTTATTTTCATCCTCATTTTCTTGTTGGGTAATTGGCGAGGTGGCTTAATTGTAGCTTCAACCATTCCATTATCGTTACTGTTTGCATTTATTTTAATGAATGTATTCAACGTATGGGCAAATCTGATGAGTTTAGGAGCTATAGACTTCGGAATTATTGTAGATGGTGCAGTAATTATTGTGGAGTCTACGGTATTTCTTATCGCTTCCCAAGTACTTAAAAAGAAAAAAATAACAAACAAGGAGCGTGATGAGGTTGCTGCATCGGCTTCCAAAAAAATGATGAATGCAGCTTTCTTTGGTCAGTTGATTATTCTTATCGTATTTCTTCCCATTTTAGCCTTACAAGGTATTGAAGGGAAAATGTTCAAACCAATGGCATTGACCTTTATTTTCGCAATGATTGGAGCTATGGTTTTGTGTCTTACCTACGTACCAATGATGTCTGCTTTGGTATTGAGAACACCAAAAAATGATAAATTATCTTATGGTGATAAATTTGTGCATTGGGTTGAAAATAAGTACAAACCTTTATTGGAAAAAGCCCTTCTAAAAGGCAAATTAATTGTAGGAATTGCTGTGGCACTATTTGCGGTAACAGTCTTTATGTTTACCCGAATGGGAGGCGAGTTTATTCCGCAACTCGATGAAGGTGACATTGCATTCCACGCCATTTTAAAACCTGGTAGTTCATTGTCTGAAACCGTAGAAACCACTACCAAAATTGAGCAGATTGTAAAGGCAAAATTTCCCGAAGTCGAAAAAATTGTGAGCCGTATTGGTGTTGCAGAAATACCAACCGACCCAATGCCTATGGATTTAGCAGATGTATTTGTAATCCTAAAACCTAAAAATGAATGGACTACGGTAGAGACAAAAGATGAGCTTATTGAAGCAATAAAAGAAGCTGTTGAAATTATCCCTGGAGTCAATTATGAATTTACCCAACCCATAGAAATGCGTTTTAATGAGTTGCTTGAAGGGGTGCGTGAAGATATTGCCATTAAGTTGTACGGCGAAGACATCGATGTCTTATCCCAAAAGGCAGAGGAAATCACTAAAATAATTGCAGGAACACCGGGTATTGGTGATATGAAAGCCGAAGCCACAACAGGCCTGCCTCAAATGACCATAACCTACAATAGAGATAAGTTGGCGCAATACGGGCTGCAAATCAACACACTTAACAAAATGGTGCAATCGGCATTTGCTGGAGGAAATGCAGGCGTTATTTTTGAAGGAGAAAAGCGGTTTGATTTGGTAGTTCGTTTAAAACAGCAAAACAGAAAAGACATATCCGATATTCAAAATCTGTTTATCAATTTGCCTTCAGGGGCACAAATTCCACTTCGTGAAGTAGCTGATATATCTTATAAAGCAGGACCTATGCAAATAAGCAGGGACAATACCAACAGAAGAACCTATGTAGGTGTCAATGTAAGAGGGCGTGATGTAAAATCTTTGGTGGGCGAAATCAAAGAAAAATTAGATGCACAATTGGAACTGCCTTCAGGTTACTTTATCCGTTATGGTGGTGCTTTTGAAAACTTGGAACGTGCCAGCAATCGCTTGCAAACCGTAGTACCTATTGCCTTACTACTTATTTTCGTACTGATATACTTTGCTTTAAAATCAGTACCACAAACCTTAATGATATACATTGCTATTCCAATGGCTACCATTGGTGGTGTAGTGGCATTGTGGTTGCGGGATATGCCCTTTAGCATTTCGGCAGGTGTTGGTTTTATTGTATTGTTTGGTGTGGCTGTGTTAAACGGCTTGGTAATGATAAGTGGCTTGAATGAATTGAAAGAAGAAGGTGTTACCAATTTAAAAGAACGGATTTTGGAAGGTACAAAGCGAAGAATTAGACCTATTATGCTCACTGCTTTTACTGATGTATTGGGCTTTTTACCAATGGCAGTTTCAGCATCGGCAGGTGCAGAAGTTCAGCGCCCATTGGCAACAGTTGTTATTGGTGGTTTACTGACTTCTACATTACTCACCTTATTTGTATTGCCTATTTTATACCATTGGGTAGAGAATAAGACCTTTATTTTGAAGCCAAACAAAAAAATAGTGAGTGCAACCGCAGTACTGGTTTTAATGTTGGTGTTTTCAACTCGAAGTAATGCACAACAAATCACGGATACCTTGCCTAAAATTTCGTTGAACGAAGCTGTTGCCTTATCTAAAAAGAACTATCCACTATTGAAGCAAAAACAATTGGAAGTTACCAAACAAGAAAACCTAAAATCTACGGCATACGATTTTGGTTCTACTCAAATCTTTACAGGAGGTGAAGAAGTGAAAGATGGAACAGGAATCTACACAACGGTCGGTATTGGACAATCAAATATGGATGTGTTTGGAATCGGAGTAAAACGAAAACTGCAACAACAACGCATTGAGTTGTCTCAAAAAATAGTACAATTATCTGAATTGGAGGTAGAACTGGAAGTGAAAAAAGCGTGGGCAAAATGTTATCAGTCTATGAGAAACTTTCAGTTGTACAAAGAGCTTGATTCCATCTATGGTAATTTTGAACAAGCAGTTA
>JAUIAY010000001.1 GCA_030425285.1 Bacteroidia bacterium | reverse complement strand
ACAACAATGTATAACCGCAATTACGGCGGATTCGACTACGTCCGAATCCACTCGGAATTGCTAAAGTCAGTGCCAAACCGAAAATTAACGTATATTAACCCGTAACTGACGGTTATACGAGACCGTTAAACGAAATTTCAAAAAAAACTAATCAATATACCCCATTTTACGCATCCAGTCGTTGTTAAACATTTTGCCTACATAGCGACTACCATGGTCGTGAAATAAAACCACAACCACATCGTCCTTCCCAAAATGTTCTTTTAACTGTAACACGCCTTTAATAGCGGCACCTGCGGAGTTACCTAAAAACATCCCTTCTTCTTTGGCCAGTAATTGGGTATAGACTGCAGCATCTTTATCGGTTACTTTGGTAAAGCCATCAATAATAGAGAAATCAACATTTTCAGGTAGGATATCTTCACCAATTCCTTCGGTTACGTAGGGATAGATTTCATTTTCGTCAAAAATACCTGTTTCGTGATACTTTTTAAATACGCTACCATAGGTATCTACACCCCAAACCTTAATATTAGGGTTTTGCTCTTTTAAATATTTACCAACACCTGAAATGGTTCCACCTGTACCAACACCAACCACAAAATGTGTGACTTTGCCATCGGTTTGTTCCCAGATTTCAGGACCAGTACTTTCATAATGTGCCTTGGCATTGCTTGGGTTATCATATTGGTTTACATACCATGAATTTGGTGTTTCTTCACCCAAACGTTTAGATACTGAATAGTAACTGCGTGGGTCTGTTGGCTCCACATCCGTTGGACACACGACTACTTCGGCTCCAACCGCACGTAGAATATCCATTTTTTCTTTTGACTGCTTATCTGAAATCACAAAAATACACTTGTAGCCTTTTACAATAGCTGCCAACGCCAATCCCATTCCCGTATTCCCTGAAGTTCCTTCAATTATGGTTCCGCCAGGTTTTAAACGACCATCAGCTTCTGCATCTTCAATCATTTTTAAAGCCATACGGTCTTTAACCGAGTTACCCGGATTAAATGTTTCATATTTGGACAGTACCAAACATGGTAATTCAGCAGTGAGTTTGTTTATTTTAACTAAAGGTGTGTTGCCAATAGTTTCCAATATGTTTTTTGCGTATTTCATTTTATGTTCGTGAAAACGATAAGCTTTTTAATATTAACATCTAATTTCGAGCAAAAGTAATTAAATTAACGAGATGCTGAAACAAGTTCAGCATGACAATATTGCTTACTCAAAACGCATAGCCTTAACGGGTGATATTTTGGTAATAACATAAGATGGGACAATGAGCATGAGTAAACACATGATAAAAGTACCCATGTTTAAAGCGACAATATACCCCAAGCTTAAATATACAGGTGCTTCGGCAACATAATAGACATCCGGATTTAACGGAAACAGTTTAAAATATTTTTGGGCCAGAAGAATACCTAAACCTATAAGATTACCCCAAAACAATCCTAAAACAATCAGGTAGGATGCATTATAAAGAAATATTTTACGGATACTCAAATTACTACTTCCCAAAGCCTTTAAGATTCCTATCATTTGGGTGCGCTCTAGAATAAGTACCAATAAAGCCGTAATCATATTAATACCTGCAACCAAAATCATAATACCAATGATGCCATAGATATTCTTATCAAAAATATTTATCCATTCAAATATGGATGCAAATTTCTGCTCAACAGTAACCGTATTCAATTCAGAAGGCGTGTTTTGATAAATGGCATTCTGTATTTGATTCAGGTCATCATAATCGTCAACAAAGACTTCAAAATGACCAACCTCTTCACCTATCTTCCATTTATTGATGCGCTGTAAATGTCTGATATCCGAAATCACGTAGGTTTTATCGAACTCCTGAAAGCCTGAATTGTAAATACCTACAATTTTATAAGGCACAATTCGAGGTTGCCTGTTATAATCTTCCCGTAAAAAATAGGTTTGTATGGTATCTCCCAATTTGAGTTTTAACCTGTTGGCGATGTATTGCGATATCAATACATCTTCGCTGTATGAATCGGAATATTTGGGCAATTCACCTTCCACCAAAAACTCCTGGAAATAATCCCATTTATAATCGGTTCCAACACCTTTTACAATAACCGCTTCAAAATCGGTTTCCGTTCTTATGATTCCAAATTTGGTTGCCACACCTTGAATATGTTGTATCCCTTCAACGTCCTTAAATTCTGGATAAAATTTTTGGTTCAATAAAATAGGCACATCACTTTCCTGGGAATTGTTGTTTCCAAATTTAGAAATCATGATATGACCATTGAACGCTACAACCTTATCCCGGATTTTCTGCTGAAGCCCAATACCCGTAGCAATAGCAATCATCATAACCACCATTCCAATAGCAATAGCTGCGATGCCAATTTTTATTATTGGTGCCGAAACGCTACTTTTATACGCTTTACTATCAATTATACGTTTAGCTGTAAAATACTCGAAGTTCAAATGGCGCAATTAAGTTTTTATAAAATCAAAAATACTTTTTTTTTATTTGTTTTGGCATTGATTTCCTGCGGAAACTTTTCGCAAACAGAACACGTTACTCAAAACAACAATGAGACTGCTTCGTCTGCAGACATTGACAGTCTGGATTCTCGCAATGACAGCCAAATCATTGTTGGTGCTAATCGAACTGAAGAATATCTCCCTTTACTAAACGGCAAACGAGTAGGCATTGTTGCCAATCAGACATCGGTAATCTTTCATGACAGAAGGCAAAAGACTGAAGGCAATAGTTATACGCATTTAGTAGATTCATTAATCTCATTACAAATTGCTATTAAAAAAGTATTTGCTCCAGAACATGGCTTTCGTGGAAAAGGTGATGCTGGCGAACATATAAACGATGCTATTGATACTAAGACCAAGTTGCCTATAATATC
Source organism: Bacteroidia bacterium (assembly GCA_030425285.1). GTDB lineage: Bacteria > Bacteroidota > Bacteroidia > Flavobacteriales > Flavobacteriaceae > Hanstruepera. The sequence goes on along the minus strand of JAUIAY010000001.1, from coordinate 1,331,748 downwards.
ATTGCATGGTAAAACCAAAAAACCCTTACCAGAACATTTAAGCAATGTAGATGTCATGGTTTTTGATATTCAGGATGTTGGTGTACGTTTTTACACCTACCTCTCAACATTACACTATGTTATGGAAGCCTGTGCTGAAAACAATATTCCTTTAATTGTATTGGATAGACCCAATCCTAATGGGCATTATATTGATGGCCCTGTTTTAGATGTAAAATATAAAAGTTTTGTGGGCTTACATCCTGTTCCGCTTGTATATGGCATGACCATTGGCGAATATGCGCAAATGATCAATGGCGAAAACTGGCTAGAAAATAATGTCAATTGTGATTTGACAATCATTAAACTCAAAAACTATAAACATAATTCAACATATAGTTTGCCCATAAAACCTTCACCCAACTTACCAAATGATCAAGCTATAAACCTATATCCTAGTTTAGATATTTTTAGAGGAACACCTATAAACGTAGGTCGTGGAACTGATTACCAAATGCAACGCTATGGTGCTCCTTTTTTTCCTAAAAGTGATTTTAGTTTTATTCCTCAATCCAATGAAGGGGCCAAATACCCCAGATTTGAAGGTCAGGTTTGTTATGGTGTAAATTTGAAAGATGAAGTTAAGCTGAATAGATTTTCCTTAAAGTATGTGCTGGATGCTTACAACAAGACTCCAAAAAACATAGAATTTTTTGGGCCAACCTGGACCATTCATGCTGGAAACGAAACACTTCAAAAGCAGATAGAGTCTGGTTTAAGTGAAGAGAAAATTAGAACAAGCTGGCAAACCGATTTGGAGGCTTTCAAAATCTTACGCAAAAAGTATCTGCTGTATGACTAATTAATTATCTGTATAGGTCAATTTTGATCGTTCTACTGAAGTCAAATTCTTGGAGTCATAAATATATAAAACAAATACAATCTTTTTTGAAGATTGACTGACTACCAAAACATGTTTTCCCTTGGATAGTTCAGCCAATGGCAATTTAAACTCCTTTTTGTTAACATAGGAATCAACTTCACGCTTATATTCAGCATTTATAGAATAAACATACGTGATTGGTTTATCACTTTGTAAAAACAACGTGTCTTTTGTTTGATTTAAATCGTGAACAATATTAGTAGCTCTTAAATTAGAATTCTTTTCAATTAAGCCTATATGGCTAGATTGTGCCAAAGCCACATTAAAGGAGCCAATAGCAAATAAAAAGATTAACGCTAATAGGAAGTTATGTTTATTTATCATTGTTCAATATGTTTAAACAACATACATCAATGAATCCCGAACAGTAAACATATATAAATCAATCAGTTATTTCCTTACTTAATCTTTAAACGGCAAAAAAACTGGATGAATGAACTAAATGAACTTTTGTTAAGTGGTTTTAAATCAACAACTTTCTTCAAATTAAAACAACTGATATCCAACCATAAGACCTATGTTGGTTATTGAATTTTTATTGTGCACAGACCCCAAAACTTTATCAGTAATCATAAATCTAGCTTCGGCCGTGAATCGGTTAAAAATAACTCCAGCGCCTACGTTTAATGAAAAATAAGTTTCTACACTACCAATATTTATGGTTTGTGTATCATCAGTAGTTGCGTTATTCCTTTTATAATCAATCGTATTATCATTCGATAGAACATAGCTAAACCCAGGTCCAAAATTGATGAATGGAAATAAATTCTCATTCTTGCTCTTGATTTTATACCTTAGGAGTGCATTGACCACTAGAGTATTTTGCTCCAAAAACATCTTTCCCTCTGTAATCGTCTTTAGTTCACTAGGCTCAAATTCACCCTTAAACATGGAATATAAAAGCTCGGCACGCAATGTCCATTTATTTCTGTTCTTTGATATGGGTGTATCATAAGCCAATCCAAAACTGGGTGTCATAAAACCACCTCCATCAAAATTTTCAAGAATTCGTAGAGGAGACTCAAGATTAAAGTTAGAAAATGCAAATCCCGCAGTAACGTGAAAAGCTCCTTTTTCACGGGATAATTCTTTGGTATACACCTCTTCTGAATCATCTCCAGCAGCACAAGCATTATACTTCTCAAATACTTTTGCCAACGGTATACGTCTATAATCCAGGTTATCAGACACTTTTATTGAGCTACAATCATTGAACATCACATTCAGTTGACCTAAATATTTTTTAAAAATCATTAAGTCTTGATTTCCTTTTTGAAGTTTTTTACGGTAAATAAGCTCCATGAATTCACCTTCCTTTTCTGCAAAAAAGTGTGTTCGATAATCAAAATACTCATACAGATTAGCTTTTCCTTGAGCCAAAACATTTAAAAAAACATGTTTCTTTTCAAATCTCACCTCTTCCGTATCGGTCATTTTATTTAATTGTTGCTGCGTGACATCCAAATCAACAAGCTTGCTTATATATTTATCGCCCTCAACCTGAAAGGAAAGTAAATCTTTGGGCTTATAGGTAATTTCATTAGAACCATTTTTAAAGCTAATGGTTTCCGGTGTTTTTTTCCAATCTTGATAATTAATCTCTCCTTGAAGTACTTGATTGTTTAAAGTTGTAATGGTTCCTGGAACATAATTGGATTGAGCTATGACAGATGTTATACATAGCATCAAGGCTAGTCTGATAATTTTCATTTGGGGTTGTTTAGTTATAAGGTGCAATAATAAAATAATTATTCTAAAAAACTAGAATAAAAACACAATTATAAATTATCATTATAAATGGTAGGTTTTTGATACTTTTGAAAGGGTTGTTTTAGTAACTCTCCTATCTTCCCATTGGCTTCTGCATCAGGAAAGACATCCACCCCATACACAATTTTTTCTCGGTCCAATTCCATATAGGTACCGAATATTCTATCCCAAATTGAAAAGATATTTCCGTAATTAGAATCAGTATATGGCAATACATAGTGATGATGAACCTTATGCATATCAGGCGACACAATAAAATAGCTTAATATTTTATCAACCCGTTTGGACATTTTAATATTAGCATGTGTAAATTGAGTTGCTACAAGTGATAATGACTGATAAAGCATCACAATGCCTATGGGTGTTCCAACAACAAAAACGCCGAACAGTGTAAAGGCAAAACGTATAACACTTTCAATGGGATGATGCCTGTTAGCAGTAGTTGTATCAACATTATGGTCTGTATGATGAACCAAATGTACCATCCATAATGGTTTAACCCTGTGTTCAACATAATGTGCTAAATAGGCCCCAAAAAAATCTAATAACAGAACCCCTAACAATACATAAAGCCACATTGGCATTTCGGGCAACCAATTAATGATACCGAAATTATTGGCCGAAACCCAATCGGCTGTTTTAAGCAATAAAAAGGCTAACGCAAAATTGACAATGACTGTGGTTAATGTAAAAAACAAATTGGGAAGTGCGTGTTGCCACTTTTTGTATTTAAATCTAAATAGTGGCAATGAGCCTTCCAATAACCAAAAAAAAGTAATACCACCAACAAGTATTAAACTTCTGTGTAGCGAAGGTATTGTTTCAAAATAGTTAATTAGTTCTTCCATTAATTAATTTACAATTTTTCTACAATTTAATTCTTTTTTTCATTTCCTCAACAATGTTAAAAGCCGCTGGACAAATAGCCACGTTTTTGAGAGTCAAATTTGAAATTTGTTGAAACTTTTTTCTATCGGTATGTGGAAACTCCTTACATGCTTTCGGTCTAACGTCATAAATACTACAATAATTATCTGCACCCAAAAATGTACAGGGAACCGATTGCAAAACATAATCATTCTCTTCATCGATGCGCAAATAGGCATCAATAAACTGTTGTGGTTTCATTTTAAAATGTTTAGCAATACGTTCAATATCTTTATGAGTAAACAAAGGACCTGTAGTCTTGCAACAGTTGGCACATTCTAAACAATCGGTTTTTTGAAACTCTTCATCATGTAATTCCTGCATCACATAATCCAATTGTTTTGGTGGCTTCCTTTTTAATTTTTTAAAGAAGGCTTTATTCTCGTTATGCTTATCTTTGGCCAGCTGTGGAAGATTATCTATGATGTCTTGCATAGTGTAAAAATAACATAACATTTTAAAATAGATGCTGAATCAAGTTCAGCATGACAAATTTCATGATACGAGATTTATTTGGAAAAGCTTTAATAGATTATCACCAAGGTAATTATACCGAAGATATTATAACTTCAACCAATATTTCAGATGAAGATGAACTGCCTTTACCCTACCTCTTCAGAGATTTTAAGAATATGCCAAAATTAGAGCAAAAAGCATTACAACTTGCCAAAGGTAGCGTATTGGATGTTGGTTGCGGATCTGGTTCGCATAGTTTGCATCTTCAAAACAAAGGCCTAGACGTGAAAGCCATTGATATTTCAAAAGGTGCCGTTGAAGTCAGTCAAAAACGCGGTGTTAATAATGTACAGCAGATTGATATATTAAATGAAACCCAACAGTTTGATACCATTTTGTTGCTAATGAATGGCACTGGCATTTTTCAGGAAATAAATCGGGTTGGCAATTACTTGAAGCATTTAAAAACCTTATTAAGACCAAATGGCCAAATCTTGATAGATTCTTCAGATATCCAATATATGTATCAAGATGAGGATGGTGGTTTGTGGATTGATACCAATGCAGACTATTATGGCGAATTGGATTATTACTTGAGTTACAAAGGCGAGGAAGAAACACCCATGAAATGGTTGTATCTGGATTTTGAAACGTTATTCTTGGCTTGTAAAAGTGTTGGACTGAACTGTGAAAAAATCATGGATGGTGAACACTTTGATTATTTAGCCAGGTTATATTAATTTATTTTACAATTAGCATTATAGAATTCGACAATCTCCAAAAAATCATCTTTGGTAAATTCTTTACTATCTAACTTTTGTACCAGACCATCACATCCTTCAAAAAATTCCATGGCTCTAACTCTGAAGCCTTTAATTTTTAATCTATCTAAAATCTCGCCATTTTTTATGAGCATTAACCGATTGTGGTTAAAGTAATTTTTCAATTCCGGATCAGGAATATCCAACTCCCACGGATTGGGATCTTCTTCTCCAGCCTTACCATCAGAAGCATATTCTTCAGTCCTTCCGACCAATTGTAATTCCCCATCAATCATAAGTTGCATAAATCCTTGTAGCTTTTTCTTATCATTTAAATAAACTGGCACATAGGTATCTTTTCTTCCATCAACAAAAAACAAAACACTGTCTACTTCTTCAGGTTTAAAACGTTCTTTCTTTTCTTTTTTGGCTAGCCTGTAAACCAATCTTTCATTAGATGCTACCGTTACAGCATTAACTTTTTGTACTGGTAGATAGGCTTCACCTTCTTTAGTCTCTCCATTTTTAAGATACACTTTGGCATTTGTCCAACCATATTGTCCATACATAACTGTAGTAACAAAAAATAGGCTAAATAAAACCAAACTTCTTTTCATTATAATTTTCATTTTGCTCAAATTTGTGGTTCTCCTCCTACAAAGGTTTGCAACACTTTTGTATTTGGAACTTCTTCCATAGGCACTTTCATTATATCTCTATCAATAATAACGAAATCTGCCATTTTACCTACTTCAATACTACCTTTTTCCTGTTCTTCAAAATTGGAATAGGCCGCCCAAATGGTCATCCCTTTTAAGGCCTCCATTCTCGTAAGTCCATTTTCAAGTTGAAAACCATCTTCAGGAAATTGTTCTAAATCTTGCCTAGCAACAGCAGCATAAAATGTTAAAAACGGACTCACCTGTTCTACAGGAAAGTCGGTTCCTAAAGCAATTTTCCCATAATGCTCCAATAATTTCTTGTATGCATAAGCACCTTTAATACGCTCTTCTCCAACACGATCTTCTGCCCAATACATATCGCTAGTGGCATGTGTTGGTTGTACAGAAGGTAAAATATTATCAAAATATTTAAAATCTTCTGGCGACACTACTTGAGCATGCTCTATGCGCCAACGCCTATCTTGTTTTCCTAATAACACTTTTTTGTAAGTTAATAACACCTGATGATTAGCTGAATCACCAATAGCATGTGTATTCATCTGAAACTCGGAATCCGCTATTCGTTTTGCGGCGTTTTCAATATGATTTAATGACATAACCGGCAATCCATGTGAATCATGCTTATCGGAATATGGTTCTCGCAGTAAAGCACCTCTAGAGCCTAAAGCACCATCGGCATAGAACTTAAATGAACGCACATTAAGCCTATCGGTTTTTGTAATGCCTTTATCTAAATAATGACTTAAATTGGGTTCTATTCCTGGCACCATCATATAAAGTCGCATTTTTAAATCACCTGATTTTTGAAGGCTGTCAATCAACTCTATGGTTTCTATCCATGGTGAAGTAAAAATATCAGGACCAGCATCTGAAATTGTGGTCAATCCATTTTCAAAACAGATTCTTTGAGCCGCCATAAGGGCCTCAATAAGTTGCTTCTTATCAAAACTAGGCCAATTGTTCATAACCAATTGTTCTGCATTATCTAAAAGTATTCCTGTTAACTTTCCATCTTTTTTATCCACTTCACCACCTTCAATGGTGCTATTAATAGTGACATTTCCTAAATCTAATGCCGCCTGGTTACAAAAAGATGCGTGACCATCTATACGCGTTAGTGCTATTGGTGTATTGGGAAAGAGTTTATCCAAAATTGTTTTGTCTGGCATATTTTTATCTTCCCAATCGTTTTGGTCCCAACCTCTACCCTTTATAAATGGCATATTGTGCTCTTTTTGAAAATCCAACACGCGTTTAATCATGTCATCAAAACTTGTAGTCCCGATTAAGTTGACCTGTTTTTGTAATTGTCCCAGTGTTAGAAAATGAGCATGCGCATCGATAAGACCAGGTAAGATTGTACTACCTGCAGCATTGATTATAGTATCTGCTGTATACTTTTCCAGTAATTCATTTGATGAAGCCACTTTATAAAACTTTCCATCCTTAATGGCGAATGCTTCAGCCTTATCAAATTCGTCCAAAAGTGTGTAAACATTTGCATTAATTACTATCGCATCAACATGCGGTTTTTCTTTTTGGCAGGAAATTATGCTTAAAAATATTAAAGGTAGAATACGTTTTATCATGGACAGGCAATTACAAAATCTGCCCTAAATTAAGAATTAAAATTAGAAATTGAGATGTCGCTGCTCGATATTAAGATTCCAAAACAAGTTCAGAATGACGATAAATCTAGAATTATTGAAATTATACTCTCGTAGGAATTTAAAAATCAAATTTATAAGTGGCTCCACCTAACAGTTGAATGCCTTGCACATTAAAATTTTGCCAACGTTGGTAATCTTGATTGGCCAGATTGTTTCCTTTTAAATAGGCTGATAATCTATCTGTGATATGGTAACCTACATGCGCATTCAAATCAAAATAGCTATCCAATGTCACAACGCCTTCAAATGGCTGAACAAGGTTTGGATAGAAAATGTAATCTTTTCGCTCGCCTACATAGAACAGGTTGGCTCCTGCAAACCATTTTTCATTGATTTGGTAATCCATAAACAATGAGGCTTCGATGTCTGGTAAATTCCAGGCTTCACGTTCATCACTGACATCATAAACAAAGTACTCTCCCTGAATACCCAAAGTGAAATTTCGGCTGACATCTACACTTAATTCACCACCAATAGAAAAGGTTGATACATCATCGTACACCACACCAAAAGAATTACCATAGGTATAACTTTCACCCATAGCAAGAATATCATTATTTATAAATAAAGCTTTATTATTCTCTGCGATATAACCACCTTTAATGTTATAACCCATGCTATTTGAGAGCTTCCCTTTAAGACCTACAAATGCATTATATTGTTGATCGGTTGGTGTTATAAAAAGCGTTGGTGATACAAACGGGTTTTCCTGTGCAAAATCATAATAACTATTCTGATTTAGACCACCCTGGATGCCACCATAGGCAATAAGAACCTCATCAACTACACGATAGGAAGCTGAAACGTTAGGGTATATGTAGAATTTATTGCGACCTAATTCGGTATCATTTAAATAGAATAGTGACACTCCTAAATCCAATGTTAAATCATCTTGGATTAACCTATAGGTTGGTGAGAGGCCAATATTAAAATTTCCATACTTCAATTCCTGATCAACATAATAACTGCGATCAAATGAACCTCCTAAATAATCAATTTTTAGAACGGTGGCTATTTCAAAATCAGAAATAGGGATATCGGCTGTTGCTTTAGCTTTAAACCTATTCTCTCCTGAACCCTTGTCATCACCAAAACGTCTAAAAAACATCGATCCCGAAGTAATGTAAGAATCTTCAAAAGCTATATCGCCAGACACATGTGCACCATAAAATTCATGTAAAACCGGTAACCGATCTACATCTGATTTCTCAAAAATAGATTTAGGAATACCATACCAATTATAACTTTGATGTAAACCTCCCAACTCCACATTCCAAGCCATATCTCTCAAGTTTTGGGCATAGTTTACATTTAATTTAGTGTCGTAAAAACTATCATCTAAATAAACCCCATCAATACCTCCTTGTGATGAATGATGACTAATATAGCCTCCAACGCTTTCTGTTCTTGAAATGGCATGATTCAAATACAACTCACCTAGAATGTTAACATAATTACCAACACCTAACGATGCATAGTTATCGTATAATTTAGGGGGCTTCTCTTTATCTACCACAGCTGCTTTTCCTTTAGCAGGTGTAAAGGTTGAAGCAACAGGAAACGAAAATATATTGTATTGAATGTCTTTCTTTGTAGTGGTTACTTCATCATCCAAAGATGGTTCTTCCTTCACCTTAAACGCATCAGAAATTGAGGGTTCGTAAGGCTTTACTACATTGATGACATTGGTATCTAATGTATCATTTGGCCGCTCTTGTGCCCAAGAATTTGTGATTGAAAAAACGATTACCGTTATTAAGATTTGATAAACTTGCTTACGCATAGATTTGTTTTTTGTTTGATGTCTTTTTGTGATTTTTCCCTGTTCCAAATTGTTTGATTTAATCTTCACTTTGAACGGATGCGTTGGTTTTAGCTTGTTCTGCTTTTATGTTATTTAATTCAGTTTGGGCCTCTTCTACAACATCATCAAATTCAGGAAAATTCTCAATAACGCTTTCCAAAATATAAGTTGCTTGAAAAGCATCTTCTAGAGCATAAAAGTTTTTAGCCATGATAATCAACCCTTTAGCTGAATAATATTTATAACCTGAAAAATCTTTAGCCAATCTTTGAACTGTTGTATTAGAAGCTTCATAACTTCCAGATTGGTATTTGAAATAGGCATTGTAATACAAAGCCTCGGCAGCCGTTTCACCAGTTGCTGTTTTTTCTACTTCTGTATAAGCGATTTTAGCACGTTCTTCATTACCCTTTTTAATTGACGACCTAGCTATGATCACGTGGGCATCACTCTTGATCTTATTATCAATACTAGCATTTGACAAGACTTTTTCTGCATATGAAATAGCTTGATCATATTTTTCCAATTGGTAATTAGCTTTCATCAAATTAGATTGGGCAAAAATGACATTCTGTGGAAAACTAGCTTCAACTTCCAATCGTTTTAGAATCGGAATGGCTTCATTCCAATTTTTGTTTTCCAAATAAATCTGTGACAGTCTCGAAAGCGCTTCTTCTGTGAACTCATTTTGAGTGGCATCAACAACAGCTTTATAATGAGGTGCTGCATTCGATTTTAAGTCTTTTTTGAAATACAATTGCGCCAAATAAAAGTGCGCTTGTAACGCATGAATACCTCGAGGGAATTCATTCAAATAGCCATTAAATTGACGAATGGCATCATCGGTTTTGTTTTCAATATATTTTTTTTCAGCAGATTCAAAGGTTGTATTATCTAAATCGGCATCAGTCACATCAATATAATCCAATGTTTTTACCCAAGACGCATATTCATTCACACGACCCAAATCAATATAAATCAATCGTGCTGTAGAAACTGCCTGATTAGCTTCTGGTGTACTGGGATAATTAGTTGCCACAGCTTTGAACTTGGTCAATGCGCGTTTATTTTCTCTGGCGTTATAATGAATCAGACCTTGGCGTAATTGCGCTTTAGGTGTTAAAACACTCATACGATATTCCGAATTCAATCGGTCATACATTTTAATAGCCTTATCGGACTCACCTTTCTTAACATAAGAATTACCCAACTCGTACATGGCATCATCTCGCAATGTAGATTTAGGGAATCTCTCAATAAAGGACTCTAATCCTGAAATTTTTTGGTTTGTATTTCCAGCGTAGCCTTGACTCAAGGTTTTTTGAAAAAAGGCATAGTCGGTATCAACCTTGTTTAATTTTACCGCTTGATCATAAGCCTGAATAGCCTCATTATATTCTGTAGACACAAAATGAGCATCCCCAAGTCTTAAATAGGCATCATTTAAACGAATGTTATCCTCTTTGACATGACTAATAAAAGCATTAAAATGTTCACCCGATTTAGTGTAATTCTTTTGTTTAAAATAGGTATAAGCCAGATTGTAATCGATGTTAGTATATTCAGGTGTTTCAGATGAGTTGGCTTGTTGCTTAAATTGTTTAAACCCAATCAAGGCATCTTCATAATTAGTTAAATTATAATCCGCTTCAGCCTTCCAAAAAGTCGCCCGAGCCGTATACGTATCGTCTCTGGGTTCTTTAATAGATTTATCAAACAAGTTTCTAGCTTCCTGATAATTTCCTTCGTTGTATAACTCCAGTCCTCTGTAAAATGCTACTTTTTGATAAGCCACCTTATTTTCAAAACTGCGTTTCCCTTCTAACAATGTCAAGGCCTCTTTATAGTTTTTTGAAGTGATATAGGAATCTATCAACAGTGTTTCAATTTCTTCCTTGTAAGCCGTATCCGGATACTTATCTAAATAAGAGGTCAATACCTGTGGAACTGATTGATATGGGTTTCCTATCTCATAACTTATTTTGGCATAGTTTAACCAAGCATCTTCCTGAATTTTCAAATCAAAATCCATTTGGGACGCATTCCTAAAAGCGTTTAACGCTTCTTGCTTCTTGTCAAGATGCACATAACTTTCACCCAAATGGTAATAAGCATTTTGAGCCACACCATTATTGCCATCAACTATTTTATTGAATTCTGAAATAGCCTCTTCATAGTTCCCTTGCTTGTAATAGGCATAACCCAATTGGTAGTAATCCGTATTATTCCACTTTCCGCGTCTGCCTTTAAATTCTTTCAAATAAGGAATGGCTTCGGCATATTTTTCTAGATTAAAATAGCTTTCGCCTATAATTTTATTGAGTTCGGAAACTTCATTTGGGTCACTATCAGGCAAGCGCTCTTGAGCCAACTTAATAGCTTCTTCAAACTTACCAAGTTTAAAGTTTAAATCTGCTTGATAGTAAGACAGCTTCTCCTTGTATTTTTCCTGATCACTTACCTGATCAAAATATTCATTAGCTTGATTATAATCATCATCCTGATAGGCCATAAATCCCATATAATATTTTGCTTGAGAACCATACTTTTGAGATGTTTCCAATCGAGACAAGTGTTTTTTAGCGGTTTTGTAATCGCCTGTTGTAAAAGCTACATACCCATTATTAAAACTGAATTTATCGCGTTCACTCCTAGCCAAAGAACTCTCATCAACTTTATCATACCATTTTTTTGCGTGAGCATATTTACCATTAACAAAATAATAGTCAGCTACATCTAAAAAAGCTGTGTTTCGCTTGGTGCTTGTTGGGTAATTTTCAACAAAATCCTCTACCAGTTTATCGGCATTTTGTTGGTTGAGCCTCACAGCACAATTAGCTATGTAATAATCACAATCAGATTTTAAGGCATCTGTTTCAGCATCTTTTTTAATATTTCGAAACAATGATTGAGATGCTAAATATTGACTGTTATTATAGAGAGAAAGTGCTTTTTGATACTCAACTAAATCATTAGTATAAGCCTCGGTTTGTTGAGCAAAAGCCAGTTGACCTATTCCAAAAACCAGTATAAAAAATAATGCTATTCTTCTAAACATGAATGCTTGTTTTTAATTCAAAATCAAAGATAAATCAATATGTATTTTATAACGATGGAATTAACTTATAATTATAAACAGAGTTATAAATTCTTAAAAAAATCCATAAAACAATTAACTAATTCTGTTTTCCCTATTTCGCATTAATTGTTTACTTTGTGATATCTAATTTATTTTCATTTAAAAATTCTAATTCATAAATATGCAGCAAGTACTTTATCTTAAAGACGCTTCTATTTTTCAAGGTGATAGTTTAGTATTATCTGATATTAATGTTGAAATAAACAAAGGTGATTTTGTATATCTCATAGGAAAAACTGGCACCGGAAAAAGTAGTTTTATGAAAACACTCTATGGTGATTTACCTTTGACCAAAGGTGAAGGTAGCATTGTCGACTTTGATTTGAGAAAACTCAAGGAAAAGGACATTCCTTTTTTGAGAAGAAAATTAGGTGTTGTTTTTCAAGACTTCAAGCTTTTAACCGATAGAACTGTGAATGACAATCTATCTTTTGTTTTAAAAGCTACAGGGTGGAAAGACAAAAAAGAAATGAATACCAGAATCGAAGAAGTTTTGGACAAAGTTGGTATGAAAACCAAAGGATTTAAATATCCTCACGAACTTTCAGGCGGAGAGCAACAGCGTGTCGCTATTGCTAGAGCCTTATTGAATAATCCCGAATTGATTCTTGCCGATGAACCTACTGGAAATTTAGATCCGCAGACTAGTGTTGAAGTTATGGAAGTACTTCAAGATATCAATAAAAATGGCAATACGATTTTAATGGCTACCCACGATTATGCCCTGCTTTTAAAATACCCTAGCAAAACTCTGAAATGTGATGACAATCAGGTTTACGAAGTCGTTCAGAAGAAGAGCTAAAAATCAGTAATGAATTGATTGATGATTAGTGTGCATTTTTTGGCACCAAACTTATTTAAATGGTCAGCATCTTGAAAATCTTCTAGATGAAACCTTACATCTTGAACCAAATTTAAACTCTTTACATGTTCATTTGCAACAGCTAATTCTTCAGATTTATTTAATATTTCTGAAACCTCGTCCTGTTTTAATAATTTATAGTACTGTTGCGTAACTGGCAGATTGACCAAAAGAACTTGAATGTTTTTTGATTTACAGATGGCAATCATCGATTCAATTCGCTCAAGGTTTTGGGAAATATCCGTTTTGCCATCGTCATGTTTTCGGGAAATAATATTGGCCAACCTATCTATTTCCCGTGAATCTATGGGGGAATTATAGCCTAAACCCCAACCATTTTTATCGCAGTTCACCAAGGTATTGGTTTGCCTAAAAATATTCAAAGCCTTAACTGTTCTAACCAATTTTTGGGACAAGGCCAAGCTGTACTTTTTGGGGTCGTTCCAACTAATCAGCGGAACATCTAAATCCATTTGCTCTTCATAAAAATACTTTCTCCAAACATCTTCTTGGGTATTATCAGCTTGACTCATAGTAGTATATTCCATGGGAATAATGACATATTTCAAGTTAGTCAGTTGATCAATATACTTTTCAAACAATAATTCATCAAAATAAATGGTTTGGCTCAAATTGGCTAAATTAAAAGCATGTTTATCCAAGTAACTCGGGTTAATTCCATACATAGCATGTGAGTCGCCAAAAATTAAAACTTCAACAGAACGGCCTTCTTTCAACATTTTTTGATGTTTAAAGCTATAGTTTGTTGGAACCATTCTGTAAAATATGTCAATGGTTATTACTAGCGCCAGGATTGGCAACAGAAATAAACCAATATATTTTAGAAGCTTTTTCATTAAAATTGAAAATAAATAAACGGTTCTGTATTACCCGCAAAATAAAAAATACTGAAAGCAATTATATAATAAATAGTAATCCTCACAACTCGCGAACCTATAAAATCAATATCCAGTAAATGCTCTCGTCTACGTTGCAACCATTCCAAAATCATAAAGCCAAACAACAACAGGATTAATCCTCTTGAAACCTGTGGCATCGTAAACAATGAACTGTCGAATATACCGTTCAAATACTGTAAGGCATGCGACAAGTTTTCTGCTCTAAAAAACACCCAAGCAAACATGACTATTAAAAATGTTATTAGAATCTGAAAAAATGTTTGAAAAGAAGGTAACACCCTGTTTTCATCGGGAATATCTTTGTATTCAGAATTCCAACCCAACAATATTAGTGGTAAAAAACACAAGGCATGAATAAATCCCCAAATAACAAAAGTCCAATTGGCACCATGCCACAATCCGCTCAACAAAAAGACCACGAATATATTCCGAACTATTTTTAGTTTGGAAACCCGACTACCTCCCAAAGGGATGTACACATAATCCCGAAACCACGTAGACAATGAAATGTGCCAACGTCTCCAGAATTCCCCTAAATTTCTAGATAAATATGGCGTTTTAAAATTGGGCATCAACTCGAAACCTAAAAGTTTAGAGCAACCTATCGCAATATCTGTATACCCTGAAAAGTCACCATAAATCTGAAAGGCAAAAAAGAAGGCACCAAAAAACAGGGTACTCCCACTCTGTTCCGGATAGTATTGAAACAATTCGTTTACAGCCTTGGCACAATTATCGGCGATGACCATTTTTTTAAAGAGTCCCAATAAAATCAATCGAAGACCATTTACACCATTGGCATAATCTAACGTTCTATTTTTTTCAAATTGTGGTAATAGATTTCCTGCCCGTTCTATTGGACCAGCAACCAATTGCGGAAAAAAGCTCACAAATGCAAAAAATGAAACCGGATTGCCAGTAGGTAAAATTTTATTTCGGTACACATCAATAGTATAGCTCAACGTTTGAAATGTATAGAAGCTGATACCAACTGGCAATAATATTTTCAAAGTGCTTGCCTGAAAGTCACTACCAAAAAGCTTAAATACTTCCTGAAAACTGTCTAAAAAGAAATTGTAATACTTAAAAAAGCCTAAAATCCCCAAATTAACAATCAAACTGGTAATCAACAAATATTTACGATTTTGCTGTTTCTTATCTTTTAAGAGTTGCTTTCCAACAATGAAATCAACAGTAGAACTTATTAAAATAAGGGATAAAAATCGCCAATCCCAACAGGCATAAAAAAAATAGCTCGCAAATATTAAAAATAGATTTTGGACACGTAAGCTTTTATTGAAAACAAACCAATACAACAAAAAGACAATAGGCATAAAAATGGCAAAATCTATTGTGTTGAAAAGCATACTCTATTTAGATTTTATCGTTTGTTTATTCTATAAAGGGTCTTGACAACTGGTAAAGACAAAAATGTGTCTTTGGAACTGGAGCCTACATTAAAAGGAGACATAATCAAAAGTAATCCTATACACATTATGGCGCCATACATGGATACATCTAAAGCCAATGCTATACCAGCATGCAGTAACAACAGTAAAGCACCCCAAATTTTGTGGAGGTTAGCCCTAAAAAGCACTACAATTGAAAAAATCTCGATATAAACGGCTCCCAAATACAAAATCCAGCCTATAAAATAATTGTCAATCAACCAAGCTCCTACTAAAGTGGGCTCAATCAACTGATTTTGTAAAATAATGATATTTCGTAATGACAATGGTGAAAACAAACTCACCTGTCCGTTAACACATTCTACAATTCCCCAAAACAACTTCCAAAAACCAGTTAATGAATATGTTAGCAATAGAAAAAACTGCATGGACACGAACATTAAAATGGTTTTTTCTTTATAGTGGGGCTTCTTAGAATTTGGCATAAACATGTTACAGAACAAGAACATTAGCGGGAGATACAATCCATGGTTTATTTTTCCAAAAGAGTTCGTAAAGGCTACAAATAAAAAGAAGTTGAGAAACGCAAAAACCTTTAAAAATAAGTTGTTGTTTTTAAAACATAACAACACAAAAGACAGTAGTAAACTAATCTTAAAATACAAGGCAAGATAAACCGAAGAAACACCTTGAAATACAACCATAGGCCATAATGGGTTTATTCTTTCGGCTGCTTCCAACTCCTGAATATGATAAGCACTTAAAAAGACCAAGAGCAAAAAAAACACATAGGAAAACCTTATGACAGTTTTTACGCCTTCATACAATTCATCAATAGGTTTGTTGAATATTGAAAACTTACCTATAGCATACTTCCAAAAGTAATGGTCTTTTATATATTCAGTCAAAATCCTTAATGGTATTGTTTATTATCGTGCACACCTTTCTGATTTTTTCAGAATTTATATAATCTTCTTTGCTCAAATCCAATTCTTTCACTAACAAATTATAGTCACTCCCTTTAGGCAATATTTCCAAAAACCTAGTTTCAGCAATTTCTTCCTTATTAAAATCATTGCTAACTGCTAGATAGAAATTTGCCACATTCAAATTCATATCAATATCTGAAACATGATGAATTTTCTTCAGATTTAAGATATTAGTGGGTTCAATTAATGAGTCACCTATTTTAGTAACCATTACGAAAGGAAACTCCATTTGATTAGGGGTTTTGGAATACAAAGACCATCTAAAAAACGGAAAGTATTCTTTGTTATAGGTTGTAAATCTGCCTATAAAAGCAATAGCCAAATATGTGACAGTCCAAAAAACAACAAAGTTTTTATAAAATTTCATTACCTAGTTTCGGTGAAATGTTCTACACAAATCTAATATAATGAAACCTTGTAAAAAAATAGATTAGAACAACCATTTGAACAACCTGCTAAAAAAACTCTCGTTTTCAAGTTCTTCATTAGTCTTTTGAGATTCGAATTCAACTATAAAAACCCCAAAATTGTTAAGTGTTTTATTGGGTGTTCGTTCTAAATTCATTGGGATTTCAATAACAGATGTATCGGCAAGCTTTCCAGACATTAAAACAGCATCTAAATTTTCAACATCGCGAATAGTATAACCCAAATTGCTATTAGAGTCAATATAGTTAGAGAAGTCAACAGATACTGGTGACTCATATTTACTAAAAAGAACCACTCTGTATGAGTTAGGTTTGTAATTGTTTTTTGTGATATCCAAAACAGACGGTAAGTCAAACTCTTTAATGCTTTTATGTTCGCTATTAGTATCTTGCTTGAAGTTAGATTGCCAATCCTTGAAGATAATTTTATCCTTATCTACCCTTATAGGTGTTTTATTTTTTGTGTAATAGATATTTTCATCCATACTGTCTTGTTTAAGATTGTTGGCCGCAAGAGACATGAGATGTATGTAACCACCATAGATAATATTCTTGCTAACCGAAATTGTTTTGGCATAAAGCAGCCTTAACGGATTGTTTCTTCCTAAAATTATGTTATTGGAAACTACAACATTTTCAACTGGTGATTTATGATAGAAGCCAATAGTCAATGAAGGCGCATCTCCATTCACTTCATTTTTAGTATAATTGGTGTTATGGTATAAAATATTATCCTGGACAGTAATATTTTTGGCTATATTAATCCCGTTCCTATCATTGGAAGCCACGATAATATTATCAACAGTTCGTCCTGAAGTCAGTCCACTGTTAAAAATCACATTGTTTTCCAATTTTATATTCTTGACATATTCACGATTGGCATTTTTATTTGCTGACCAAACTTCAATCCCTTTGTAATAATTATTAAAAATGATATTATCTTTTAAAATTCTTGTTTCAGAATCACTATCATTTTGAACATAAAAACCTTCACCCAATCCAGAATATTCATTTCCTTTGTAACCATTATCATAAACAATACAATTGGAAATAATGGTCCCTCCTGTTTTATTCCACGAACCAAATCCGAGGCCATTGTTACCATGTATTATAAGGTTAATAAACTTACAGTTAGACCCTGCATTATGACTAATTCCTCCAAATTGACGAAAGCCTTCAACACTTTCATCCCTTATGATCAGGTTAATTGGTGAAATCTCAAAATTTTGATAGGTCACATTTTTTTCCCTTATACTTAATGTGGCCACAGCAGGCCCAGGAACATTTCCATTTAAAATGGCCCATTCACCATCGTAAGAAGACACTATAATATTCTTACCTTTTACAGTGCTTTGTAGCAGACTATTAAACCTACCGGAATAAACGCCACCATGCAACCAAATGGTATCACCGCCATTTACAACTTCTGGTTTCTGTTTTAATGCCGTTTCTAAATCCCAAGGCTTTTGCAAACTACCATCACCATTTTCCGAACCTTTGTTGGTCAAGTGATCTTTTGGGAATACATGAAATTCTTTTTGGGCCTGGACTTGAAACGTCAATAGAAAAAAGCTAAAAACTACTAAAATTGATTTCATGATTACGAATTTACAATTACCATACCAAGACAATAATTAAAAGCACCTAACATCATTCATCTTTTTTGTAAACGTGCGGATTTTTACGAATCCCTTTTCTGAAAAGTTTCCTTACAAACATCCGCAGATTGGCATCTAAATCCAAAATAATATTTGTAAACGTTTGACCTGGTCTTCCCCTGAATTTTGTAACATGAAAAGAATCATTTTCCTTTAGTGGCTCATCACTAAAATAATAATTGGAAATACAGCATCTATTGTTGTTTGCCAAAACTTTATTGACCGAATGCCATGACGTGTCATGGGTTGCCATAACTATCAATCGGTTAAATTTACTCTCAATCATTACTGGATTTTCCTTCGGGCCATTGGGCCAAACTTCCAAATGCCCACCATCTTCTTTTTCCCATTCAGGCGTCACATAATACAATAAATTAAGCACACGCCAACGGTTTCTATCAGCATCATGCGAGTTATCAAGATGCGGATTTAAAAAATTATCCTTTGCCATTAGAGACAATCCGCCTGCATAAAGCGAATTATCAGCATACAGCGATTCTATATTACAAATATTACCAATAAGTTTTACAACTTCAGGGTCTTGAAACGCATAAATAACCTGTTCCAACAATTTGTGATGCTTATTCATTTGTGCAGACACATACTTATACTCTCGTATACTTTTTAATTGGCGCATGTCTGATTTATCTGGAAAGACCTCAAAGCATTTTTGAGCCAACTCTTTAGGCAGCACATCATCAATATAGAAATAGCCTATCTTGTCTTTGGTTTCATAATATGCTTTTGACAAAATAGCCTTATGACTATTGATTTTATCATAAATTATTTTTGAAATTTCCCTAGTACTCATCTCCTCCATTAAAATGCCGTTTTAAAACTTTGCAATTTAAACCTTTTGACAAAAAGGAATTGTTAAACCTATAAAAAATGTATTTTTAAACATTCATTAATTGATTATGATTTCGGTATTAATACCTACATACAACTATCATATTGTTAAGCTTGTGAATTCAGTTCATGAACAACTAGAAGCCTGCGATATTGATTTTGAAATTATTGGCTATGAAGATGGCTCAACCAATGAATTTATTGAGGCAAACACAGCTATTAACCATTTGCCACATACGCAATTACTGGTTTCCAAAGAGAATGTTGGACGTATAAAAGCTAGACAGGCACTTTGCGATCAAGCCCAATATGAGTGGCTTTTGTTTTTAGATGCTGATGTATTTCCAAGCACCAAAAATTTTATAACGAATTATAAAGACCAGTTAGCTTCCAGTAATGATGCACTTTTTGGCGGTATTTGTTATCATAAAGACAAACCGCAACAAGAATATATGTTACGCTGGAAATATGGTATTCAAAATGAAGAAGCCCATGCATTGGAAAGAAACCGCAAACCATACAAACTCGTAGTGTCTGCTAATATGCTTATTAGAAAGAACGTCTTTAATTCTATTAATAGCCTCATTTCTTATACCGAATATGGCATGGACAACTTTTTTGGTTCTAAATTAAAGGAATTGCACACCCATATTTTACATATTGACAATCCCGTTTTTCATTTAGGACTGGAAAACAACAATCAGTATCTTAAAAAAAAGGAGGCTGCTGCAAGTACACTTTTGTATCTTTTAAAGCATAATCTCATAACGGTTTCAGACAACAACCTCCTAGAGCTTTTCTTAAGATTAAAAAAATGGAAACTCAATTATTTGGTAGCTTATACTTTCAAAATGTTCAGAGAAAATCTAAAGAAAAATTTATTAGGAAAAGATCCTTCCATAAAATTATTGCAGTATTATCGAATTGGCTATATATGCTATATTGACTTAAACCGAGACGCCTAAAGTGAATCCTTATTTTTCCATAATAATTCCTCTTTACAACAAGGCAAATTACATTGCCCAAACTCTAGATAGTGTACTAGCTCAAACTTTTACCAAGTATGAAATTATCGTAATCAATGATGGCTCAACAGACCATAGTCTTGAAGTTGCTGAAGCATTTAAAGATCCTAGAATTCGCATTTTCAGCACTAAAAATCAAGGTGTTTCGGAAGCAAGAAATTTTGGAATCAAAAAATCACAAGCCCAATATATCGCTTTTTTGGATGCTGATGATTTTTGGGAAAAAGAATTCTTAAATTCCATATACGAACTCATTTCTGCTAATGAAAAGGAACATGTTTTTGCCACTGCATTAAAAATAAAAACTGAAACCAATTCCTATTTGGCTCAATACAGAAATTTAAACATAGACCCTGAAAACTACGGTACAATAAATTATTTTAAAAGCAGTATCGGACATTCCATCTTACATTGTGCCAATACTGTTTTCAGTAACCAGGCTATTGAAAAGATTGGTTTTTTTGATGAAACCTTGAACACCAATGAAGATACCGATTATTGGATTAGAATTGGATTAAAATACCCTGTCGTTTTTTTAAACAAACCTTTAGCAACTCACCGTTTTGTTGAAGATGGTTTGACAATATCCAATAAATTCAAATACTCTCCTATTGATTTTAACAAGTACATTCATCTCTCAAAAAACAATCCAGGTGCTTTAAAGTACCTGAACAAAAACATGTATTCATCTATCATTAAGCTGACCTTGCTAGGCGACTTAAGCAATAGCAATAAATTAAAAGAAATAATAAACGAGGATTATTTAAACTTAAAACAGAAAATCATAATATCATTGCCCAAATCGCTATTAAAAACAGTTGTGACAGTATACAATAGCTTCTCTAACAAAAAGAATTACTATTGATTTTTATAAGCGGTAAACGAATTGTAGTCCCTTAAATAATCTGCTTCTTCAAAAACATCTGAAGCCAAAACCAAACACACAGCTCCTGATGAAAAATTCTCTAGTTCGCGCCAAATGCCCGTTGGGATTAGTAAACCTTTGTTCGGTTTGTTTAAAGTAATCTTAGTTCTGTCCTGACCATCATCTAACACCACATCAAAACTTCCACTTAATGGAATTAGAACCTGAATTAATTTTTTATGTGCATGACCTCCTCTGTAAGCATTACTGGGCACATCATATAAATAATAAACGCGCTTTATATCAAAGGGCACAACATCCTTTTCGATAACTGCCAAATTACCTCTTACATCCTCAACTTTTGGGATTTCAATTATTTCAACACCTTCTAATAGCTTCATTTAATTTGCATTAATCTGTTTATATTTTTTTATACCGCTCACTCCAACCCTAAATTTATCAAATACATCTGAAAATGGTATTAATCCTTTTCGTAAAAGAGAAAAAATCAACTTGATCAATAAAAAATAGGCTCTATTTCCGTAGAGTTTATAATTCATGGCTGCTCTTGCAAAAAAATGCCTATCGGAAGTAACATCATCACTTGAACTAAATGCCTTATGGGTTACAATATACACAGGAAAAAATATTGCTTTAATGTTTTTCGAAAAAACACGCTTAAGAAAAAAAACATTCTCACCATCTTCAAACGTGCTACCCAATCCAAAGTGTTCATCGAAAGTTATTTGATTATCAATAATAACCTGCCTTTTGAAAGCTATTTCAATTGAAAGTACTTTTCTATAAAATGGCTTAACATTCAAGATGTCTTCAGGGTATTTCCAATAAGGTTTTTGTTCCGTAGTCAAGGTTTTAAAAGTAATAACACCACAATCCTTATTTTCGTTGAAAGCAACTTTTATTCTATCTGAAAACCCCTTAACATAAACCACATCATCATCAGCCAAAAGACAAATACGGCCTTTGGCATGTTCAATGGCCAAATTTCTGCTTTTACTCAATCCTTTTTCAAATGAATTGATGACCCTAATGTTTGGTATTTCTGAAGTCAACAAAACATCTTCAGTTGTTTGATTGATAATTAATAAATGATGGTTTTCCAAAACGTCATTCTGAAACATTTTTTTTAAAAAATCCCACGAGTTTCTATTTGTTGTAGCTACCAGGATTTCCAACTCAATTTCAGTTCCCGTTTGATTATTCATTTAAACAATTATCTTTGAAACAAAGATATTAAAATAAGCATGCGAATACTTTTGGTTGGCGAATTTAGTCGATTGCATAACTCTTTAAAGGAAGGCCTGACAAAACTGGGTCATGAAGTTGTTATTATTGGTAGTGGCGATCAGTTTAAAAAATATCCTATAGATATTAATATTGACAGTAAGTTCTTCAACAAACAACCCTTGTTATTATTAAGAAAACTTATTCACAAACTTACCAAACAAGATATTGCCCAAATTGAGACCTATTTTAGGGTTAAAAACAAGTTTGCTTCCCTAAAAGGTTTTGATGTTGTACAACTCATAAATGAAGACGCTTTTTTTATTCACCCCAACCTTCAAACACCCCTATTAAAATATCTTTTTACTCAAAATAACAAAATCTTCTTATTATCCTGTGGTGATGATTATATTTCAATTAATCATTACTTAAACCAACGTTTAAAGTATTCTATTTTAACGCCCTTTATCAACGACTCTCGCTTAAAAAACAAATATCATTATTCTCTAAAGTATGTTTCAAAACCCTACAAAAAACTACATGATTTCATATACCAAAACATATCAGGCGTCATAGCTTCCGATCTAGATTACCATATACCACTGATAAACCATGTAAAGTATTTAGGATTGATTCCAAACCCAATAAACATTGACAAAATAAAGTACATAAATCTTAAACTAAACAATCAAATAATTATATTTCTTGGGATTAATAGGCCAAACTACGTCAAGAAAGGTATTCAGTTTTTTGATGAAGCACTTGATATTATTTCAAAAAAATATGGTGACAAGGTTAGAGTCATAAGAACAGAAAATCTACCCTATAGTGAATATATTAAAGCCTACGACCAATCGCACATTGTATTGGATCAGGTTTATGCCTATGACCAAGGATATAATGCGCTGGAAGCCATGGCCAAGGGTAAAGTAGTATTTACAGGCGCAGAAAAAGAATGGCTAGACTTCTATGATTTAACCGAAGATACTGTCGCAATCAATGCCCTTCCTGATTCTGAACAAATTGCCAAAAAGCTTTCATGGCTTATTGAAAACCCAGAAAAAATAGTTGAAATTTCTTTAAATGCTCGTGCTTTTATTGAAAAAGAGCATAACTATGTTACTATTGCCAAACGCTACCTTGAGGCATGGCAAAACAACTCCTGAATTATTCTTCAAGATCAGGCTCTTCTGGCAAGACACCAAATAGCGACGAACTGAATATTAAAAGTATTAAGCCATAGTACGCCACATAGGTTACAAAGTGTGCAATATTAGCTCCTTTTGTGCCGTAAATATCTATGAAATAAATACTCGTGAGGTATAAAATAATAACTGAAAAAGCTTCAGTGATGATATAGTGCCAAAACATCTTTTTTGCCAAAAATTGATAGGCAATAACTATAGAAAGCACCTTCACAAAATCACCTAATAACTGCCATAAAAACAAGTCTTGAACTGGCAAAAAATCTTCAGAAAAAATCAAGAGAACAATATACTTTCTAAACAAGTAAATCAATAATAAACCTGCTCCAAATACAGGTATAATAGTCTTGTAGAAATTAAAAACCTCGTCTCTGAACTCCTTCTTGTTATCAATTTCAGACAATCTGGGTAAAATATATAGTGTCAGTAAAGAGGAAACAAACATTAAATAATACTTTGAAATTCGGTTCATGGTTTCCCAAAAACCAGCTTCTTCTAATCCGAGAGAATCTGTAATATAATTTCGTATGGCAATGGCAACTATTGGCAACATAACTGCTGAAAATATAGCCATCATAGAATAGGAGCTCAATTTCTTGACATAATCAAGACTGATATTCTTCACTTTTACCAAAGGCGCCAAACTCTTTCGGTTGGCCACGCCAACAAGGGTAATTAGGAAAATTAAGGATTCAGAAATAGCAACTGAAATTAACGCACCATCTATCCGTTCTTTATAGATTAACAAAATCGTTATCGAAAGGCCTAGAATTTGACCAATAATATTGATAATGATTAAAATTTTGTATTTGGAAAACCCATTAAGAATCCCAAACGTAAACATATTGAGTGCATAAAACGGCAGAGCTATTGCCAAAATTTTAATGACATAGGCATAGTCATTATAATAGGAAAATATATAGTCATTAATATAATCGGCTCCAAAATAACAAGCTAGTGACACCAAAACAGTAGAAAAGAATCCCAAATAAAATATGGTGGAAAGCGTCTTGCTCAATTCAATCGTGTTCTCCTTAAATTCAGCCACATACTTTACGATCCCGTTATAAAACCCAAGAATGGATACAGTTTGGACCGTGCTTAAAAAATTCCTCAAATTACCAATTAATGCCATGCCTTCTGCTCCCACAAACAGAGCAATAGCTTTGGATGTTAAAAACCCCGCAATAATTTTAGTTGCTACCGAAGCTGAATTTAACGAAGCAACTTTTATTAATACATTGTTATTAATATAGTGTAGTAATCGTTTCAATTAATAGGTATTTAGTAGGTTAATAACTTGGGTTACTTCATCATCGCTCATCACGGGACTCATGGGAATACTGACCACATGTCTATGAATGGATTCTGTTATGGGCAACTGCAAACCATTAAATTCCTGCAATGCCACCTGCTTATGGGGCGGTTTGGGATAGTGGATAAGATAACCAATATTATTCTTATCAAGAAAAGATATAAAATCCTCCCTTTCCGAAACCCTAACAACAAACACATGAAATACATGGTTCTCCGATTGGTCATAAAAAGGTAGTTGAATTCTAGGGTTATCTATTTCGGTTAAATAGCGTTTGACAATTTCACGTCTTTTGGCATTGTCCTCGTCCAAAAAAGGCAATTTTATTGAAAGCATAGCTGCCTGAACCTCATCCAACCTATTGTTAAATCCTTTAGTGTTGTGCACATATTTTTCAGAAGACCCATAGTTTCTTAATTGAACAATCATTTCAGCCAACGCTTCATTATTGGTTGTTATGGCTCCTGCATCTCCCAAAGCACCCAAATTTTTACTGGGATAAAAACTGAAAGCTGCCGCATGTCCCAAACTACCTGCTTTGTTACCATTTTTATCAGTTGCACCATGCGCTTGCGCTGCATCTTCAACAACCAATAAATTATGTTCTTTCGCTATATTATTTATGGTTTCCATGTCGGCCAATTGTCCATATAGATGCACAGCCAAAATAGCTTTCGTTTTACTATTTATGTGTTTTTTTATTTCTTTAGTAGAAATGTTATAAGTGAACTCATCTGGCTCTACAAAAACAGGTTTTAGTCCGCTGTGAATTATTGACAATATACTCGCAATGTAGGTATTTGCAGGGACCAACACCTCATCATTTGGTTTCAAAACACCTAACTCCAAATAAGCTTTAAAAATGAGTATTAAGGCATCCAAACCATTACTTACTCCCATACAAAATCTTGTACCACAATACGAGGCGAACTCATTTTCAAAAGCCTGAACATCGTTCCCAAGAATGTATCTCCCAGAGTTTAGAAAATCCCTAAACTTCTTTTGAAAAGCATCCTCAAACCGTGCATTTATTTTATGAAGATCTAAAAATGGTATCATATCAAAATGGCATCTAGCTTTTTGTGGTTGGAAATTGAAACCCTATAAAAATCTTGAACTACAGCGCGAGCACCAAAACCTTCTTTCCAATATTGCAAACCAGAATTGACGTTCAACCCATTGTTTTCATTTGATATCCCAAAATCAAAATAAGCCTTTTCTCGAAAAACACCCTTCAACAAAAAATCATGAAGAAAGTCCAAACTACCTGTTTTGTTTTTAGAGTCATCTGCCGAAATGTATTGGGAATGGGCAACGCGATCTGTTACAAATATCGTTGTTCCAGCGACAATTTTTTGATTATCATAGACATTAAACTGAAAGATATTTTCTGGAAACCTTTTTTTTAATAATTTAATCTCTTCCAAACTATGAACAGGTTTAGCGCCATGTTTACTCTCAAGGTTAGGCATTAATATATCATTCCAAAAAGTATCAAATATATCATCGGCCTTTATTGTTAAACCAGCTTTTTTGGCACGCTTGACACCATCCTTCCGGTCTTTAGAATACGTTAGAGGAGTATTCAATTGAACGACCGACAACATATCACGTCGTAACAATTCTGCATTCATAATCCTCATAACATACAACAACTCGTCACTTGGATACTTATTGTAAATATTTGGAATAATCTTTAGTTCTAAATCTCGAAATCCTTCATTGGCATAGTATTCCAACACCTTTCTAAAGCACTTTAAAATAGATTTGAACTTCAACTTGGGTTCAACAAGTAATCCTCCATAAGTGAGTCCCTTATGGGAAAACACTCTTGAACCTTCACTATTAGCAGGCAAAACAGCTACAACCTGGTCTTCTTTAAACACCATTACTGAAGCATCTCTAAATCGATCTTGATGATAATCCATAAAATCCCTGTAAAACAAAAAAGTAGCGTTTTTTGCCTGTTTCACAAAAGTATCCCACAATACTTTATGTTCTGAATGATATGGTTTTACTGAATACTGAATAATTAAAAATTATATCAAAGTGAAAAATACTAATTTAAATTTATAAAGCTATCATCAATGCACCTCTACTCGATTAAATGTTGCATCACCATCTTCATTAATATATTCATAAACACCAAAAGGCGCTCCATCGTAAATTTGCATAAAGCTTTTGTCTTCCTCAATTTGATCCAAGAATATCTTATCATCACTTAAATAAGAAAACAAAACCCTAAATAGGTTGACATTTGTCTTTAACTCCTCTTCAAAATAATCGTTGTTGTCTTGAGGCCATTTTATTGATAAGTTGGAGGAAAAAATAGATTTAATCAAGTTTGGGTCTGTTACTTTAGATCTCGACTCTACAGTATAATTAAATCCAACATAGCCACCATGGTCTGAAGCTAAAATTATCAATGGGTTATCATCCTTTTCTGTTATCAATGTTATAATATCCTTCAAAAAAATATTGGCTTCTTCAAGACGTTTCAAATAGTTGGCCCTTTCAATTTCAACACCATCACTTTTGTTTCCATAAGAAGTTATATGTCCGGGACTAATTTTCTCAATAAAATAAAAATTACTTCCTTTAGTGTTTTTTTCAATTTGAGCCTCCAAATCTTTTATCACATCCCTTTTGAATTCGAACCCTCTTGCAAAAAATGAAACATCCTTATAATCAATATTACAATAATCATAGTATATTTTTGGTCTGTTTACCAAAAGATAAGCGTGCTCCAAAATCAAATTGGTTTTATAGCTATTATTCTTAAAAATTGAGATTGCCGGATTTCTACCAACTATTATTTCCCTGGAATTAAAAAGCTCTCCTTCATTTGGTTTGGGATCATTGTAGAAATGATGCTTCATGGCAAACATAGAGGTGTTGGAGCTTAATGTTGAATAATAGTTGCTTCTAAAATTAGGGTAATTCACAAATCCTGAACTATTCAAAAAATCCTCAAACTCACTACTATCAAAGTTATAAAAGCCTCTTTTTAGTTCCGAAAAGTTAACATATCCATCTGGTTGAATAAGATAGATGTTAGGCTTTTTCTTAAAAACAGCCTTTTCAATAGCATCATGTTGTTTCATCCAATCATGAGAATAAAACAATTGTTTAGACAGATCAGGAATTAACTTGGGTGCCGTCATCAAGGCCAATATCAACTGAAATACAATTATCTTATTGTAATGCTTAAATAGAATAATCCCCAAAGCAAAAGCACCCAAAACCACCATTAACGCTATTTTTT
This sequence comes from Bacteroidia bacterium, assembly GCA_030425285.1. Taxonomy (GTDB): domain Bacteria; phylum Bacteroidota; class Bacteroidia; order Flavobacteriales; family Flavobacteriaceae; genus Hanstruepera. The sequence continues at coordinate 1,303,581 of JAUIAY010000001.1, read as the reverse complement.
TTTCTCCAATTCCGTAGGTACTGAACACTATCAAGAAAGAAAAAATCACCAATCCCAATATAGAAACCAAATACTTGCTTAAAGAAGTTATTTTATGCCTGATTTTAGTAATATCTATTATCAAAAACACCAGTATTGGGGCAATTACGTACAAGAAGGAAAAAAAAAGGAATTGGCTCCAAGAGTTCAACAAGGAGAAATTGGCATTATAAAAATACAGTAAGGGATATAGTCCTGTAGCCAACCCTGTAATAATTGGGTAGTACTTTTGGCTACTTGCAAAATCAATAATACTATTCCTTAATTTTTTAAGCATCTTTTCGTCTTAAAAGAAACATGATTCGCTCTGAATTATCTACGGGAATTTGATCTTGTATTTCAAAAAACTCCGAATAACCACTAATAAAATTATCCAAATCATAGAAACCGAAATGGTCCTTAAAATCCCTTTTCACGTCCAACAATCGTTTTACCCAAGAATCTTTTCTAGTTGGAAATTCTATAATTAAAAACCTAGAGAAGCTTGCAAAAAATTGAGCTGACATGTTGAACGGTATATTACCGGTCAATGTCATGTGATGTATCACAGCCAATGCCATGGTAACATCGGGATTGAACTTTTTTATTCTTTTTATGAAAGAAGCACGTTCCTCATTGTTAAAGCCAATGTCAGCGGTTGGATTTAAGACATCCAAAACAAAAGGCTGGATGTTTTTCTCATGATTAACCTTGGCGGTTTTATAATTAAAATCAACAGCATTTGAATCTATATCACAAACCAAAGCCTGTGTGAAGTTATGCCCAATTTGTCTAATGAATTTGCCGTCATTCCCACCAACATCAATTATTGTCAAAGGTTCTAAAGATTTTATCCATTTATTTATTATACTCGATTTACTTGTAAAGGCGTCATGGGAATAGTTGGTTTTGTTATAATAGTCTCCCCATTCAGAATGCTCGCTTAAAGTTAATTTTTTAATATAGCCATATAAGGCAGTTACAATATTTAACTGTGCTTTTTTTGATAAATGAGTCTGCTTTTTAAAATCGCCATGATCATCATCGTTGTGTTTCTTCTCAAATTTTGACAACAAGTGTACATTGGAATACAAAAAAGGATTCAACCTCGTCTTAAACGGCAACATGGAAGACAGCATACTTATAGGAATCCCATCTATAAAATTGCTTAATAGGTTTAGTGATTGCGAACCATGATAATGAGCAAGAAGTAATGGTCCTAAAAAATGGCCAATAAATTGCTTATAGGCTCTCCAAGGCTCATTATCTTTATAAAAATCAAAAGACAAGGTATCAATAAACATAGCTTGCCCATTATGAAATGTTACATTAAAAGCAGAAGCGTCTTTCAATGTATAACCATGTTCCAAAGCAAACTTTTGGATTTTAAGGGTCAATAAAGCAGCCTCTTTATATTGTAAAAAACTCCATTCATAAGGATAGGTAATGAATGGAATTTGTTCTGGCACCAAAACGATTTCGGTTGCGCTTGATCGCTCCTCTTTATGCGGAATTAATAATTGGTTTTGAAATAATTTATCAAAAAAACCTGTTTCTTTTAAACTAGTATACTGCTTGAAATAAACCGGTTTTATAAGGCGTTTAACTACGCCGTTTTTATTAAAAATATATCCTGACGGATCTCTAAATGAAGATGGATGCCTTTTATTACTCGTCACCTGATTGCTTGTTTTCTATGTCAGATTCTTTAATCTCAATATCATCAAATAGGTCTTCATCATTTCTGATCAGACCAAAAAATGACTTGATTTTAAACATCAAACCTTTTGAAAACAGTACAATTCCAGCAACTGCGGCTACAATTGCCTGAACAATCATCGCACCTATGCTTGGATCAAAATAAAGAAAATGCATATTCTATTTTTTTGTAAATATAATGAACTCTAGCTTTTCTTAATCAACAAATAATACAAGTTAATACAAAAAATAGCGGTATTAGTTACAATTATCGGATAGGATAACGGTGCTAACATAAATCCATAAACTACAAAAAGTAAGCATCCCAATGAATTCACTAACCGTAACCTTCGGACATCTTTCATTAAAAACGAAATGAGCACGGTCGCCATAGCTGCATAGCCAACCCAATCGGTTAGAGAAATCAATTCCATAGTTAGACAGCCTTATTTCGCTTACGGTCAACTTCTTTTAGAAGAATTTTACGTAGCCTTAAATGTTTTGGTGTTACCTCAACGTATTCATCCTTTTGAATATATTCCAATGCTTCTTCCAATGAAAATTTGATGGCTGGAACAATTTTTGCCTTATCATCAGCACCAGCCGAACGCACGTTACTCAACTTTTTGGTTTTCGTAACATTGACAACCATATCATCGCCACGAGAGTTCTCACCTATCACTTGCCCTTCATAAATATCCTCTCCTGGATCAATAAAAAACTTACCTCGTTCCTGTAATTTATCAATAGAATATGGAATTGCTTGACCATTTTCCATAGATACCAATGAACCATTTTGACGTTCTGGAATACCGCCTTTTAAAGGTTGATATTCTTTAAAACGATGCGCCATAATAGCTTCACCCGCTGTAGCAGTTAACAATTGATTACGTAAGCCTATGATACCTCTTGAAGGTACAATAAACTCACAAACCATACGATCTCCTTTGGCTTCCATACTCAACATCTCACCTTTACGCATGGTAACCATCTCTATGGCTTTACCAGAAACCTCTTCTGGTAAATCAATAGTCATTTCTTCAACAGGCTCACATTTTACACCATCAATTTCTTTAATGATTACCTGCGGCTGACCAATTTGTAATTCATAACCTTCTCGACGCATGGTTTCAATCAAAACCGATAAATGTAAAACACCACGACCAAATACCATGAACTTATCGGCACTATCCGTTTCTTCAACACGAAGCGCTAAATTCTTTTCCAGCTCTTTAGTCAAACGTTCCTTAATGTGTCTTGATGTCACATACTTACCGTCTTTCCCAAAAAAAGGCGAATCATTAATAGTAAACAACATACTCATCGTTGGCTCATCAATGGCTATGGTTTTTAATCCTTCTGGATTTTCCCAATCGGCAACTGTATCACCAATTTCAAAACCTTCCAAACCAACAATCGCACAAATATCACCTGCTTTTACTTCATCAACTTTTTTACGACCTAAACCTTCAAACGTGTGTAATTCCTTAATTTTAGATTTTACAATTCTTCCGTCTCTTTTAACTAAAGAAATATTCTGTCCAGCTTTCAATTCACCACGCGTCAAACGACCAATGGCAATTCGACCAGTAAATGACGAAAAGTCCAAAGAGGTAATTAACATTTGGGTAGTTCCTTCTTCTATTTGAGGCTCTGGAATATGCTCGATAACCATATCTAACAGTGGCTCGATGTTTTCGGTTGGCTTCTGCCAATCTTCACTCATCCAGTTGTTTTTAGCCGAACCGTAAACCGTTGGAAAATCCAACTGCCACTCTTCTGCTCCCAACTCAAACATCAGATCAAAAACTTTCTCATGAACCTCGTCAGGCGTACAGTTTTCTTTATCAACTTTATTCACTACCACGCAAGGCTTCAAGCCTAAATCAATAGCCTTTTGCAATACAAAACGGGTTTGTGGCATAGGTCCTTCAAAGGCATCAACCAACAACAAAACACCATCTGCCATATTTAAAACACGTTCTACTTCTCCTCCAAAATCGGCGTGACCTGGTGTATCAATGATATTAATCTTGGTGTCCTTGTAAACAACTGAAACGTTTTTGGAGGTAATGGTAATACCACGCTCACGCTCTAAATCGTTGTTATCCAAAATCAAATCACCCGTATTTTCGTTATCACGAAATAACTGACAGTGATACATAATTTTATCTACCAAGGTTGTTTTACCGTGGTCAACGTGTGCAATAATTGCAATATTTTTAATTGTAGCCATAATGGTGCCTTATTTTAAGCGTGCAAAGGTACGTTATATTTTAATATTAAAGCGATTATATTTTCATCAAATAGTTAATTAAATGTTATAGCAAATTTACAGTAAAATAAAAATAGGTACCTTTCGTTAAATAATTGATTGATAGTAAATAGCCATTGCTAACCAGCTCATAACCACAAAAGGCGCTTTACTCATGTTTAATGACATGTTTAACCTTTTAAGATTTAAAAAATGAAACTGATTAGCAAGTATTCCAAGTTTATCCCTTATTTGTATTTTTTAGTGGTCATTGCCTACTGGTTTACCGACATAAACAGAAATGAAGGCCTTACGGCTTATCCTATACTTTTATTAGGTATTCCATTTGTATGGCAACTGATTAAACCAAGTATCCAGCTCAATTTTTCATTGGGTATTGTATTTGTTTGCCTGTCTTCGTATCTAATTTTAGCCTATTTGTCTAATCTATTGAACATTATCGATATCTCTTCAACAACAAAATCCTTTGTGATTTATGGTGGTGTTTTTGTGTTTGCAAATTTTTTAATGGCTCTTTGGATGATTAGAAACAGTATTAAAAAAGCATTTTAATTTAACTATCTTTGTGGCTTAAATTTTAAGCTGATGAATCTCACAGATGTTCCAAAATTAATGCACACCAACAGTGATAATTTTTTTCTGTTGGCTGGACCTTGTGCCATTGAAGGTGAAGATATGGCATTACGCATAGCCGAAAAGGTTATTACCATTACTAACAACCTGCATATCCCTTACGTTTTTAAAGGCAGTTTTAAGAAGGCCAACCGTAGTCGCATTGATAGCTTTACAGGTATTGGTGATGAAAAAGCTCTTAAAATTTTACGTAAAGTATCTGAAACATTTGAAGTTCCAACAGTGACAGACATCCACGAGGTATCTGATGCCAAAATGGCTGCCGAATATGTTGATGTACTTCAAATTCCTGCATTTCTGGTTCGTCAAACAGACCTAGTAGTTGCTGCAGCTGAAACTGGTAAAGTGGTCAATTTAAAAAAGGGACAGTTTATTAGCCCAGAAGCCATGAAACATGCCGTGCAAAAAGTCAAGGATACAGGTAGTGACAAAGCCTGGATAACCGATAGAGGAACCATGTTTGGCTACCAAGATATGATTGTTGATTTCAGAGGTATTCCTACCATGCGCCAATATGCACCAACTATTTTGGACGTTACTCATTCATTACAACAACCTAATCAATCGGTTGGTGTTACAGGTGGAAGACCAGATATGATTGAAACCATTGCTCGTGCTGGTGTGGTCAATAATGTCGATGGTTTATTTATTGAAACACACTTTGATCCTGCCAATGCCAAAAGTGATGGCGCCAATATGTTGCATTTGGATAATCTTGAAAATTTATTGAACAATTTAGTGGCCATTAGAAAAACCATAAACAGCTTAAAATAAGCTATCATTATGGATATTGAAATCCGTCAAGCAACTATTGAAGATATTCCTGAAATAACCACACTTTTTCGGGATACTGTTCGTGCGGTGAATTCGCAGCATTATTCTGATAAACAGATTCAGACTTGGTCTGCTGGTGCCAATGATACCCAAAAATGGGAAGAGCGCATCAATAAATTCTACTTTTTGGTTGCTGAAACTAATGACACCATTGTTGGCTTTGCCTATTTAAAAAATGGCAATTATTTTGACGGCCTGTTTGTTCATAAAAACTTTCAGCGACATGGTATCGCATCTAAACTATTGCGCATAATTGAATCAAAGGCGATGATGGATGGTTATGAGGAAATAAAATCTGATGTAAGTATTACGGCTTTGCCTTTTTTTGAAAATCACTACTATGATGTTATCAAAAAGCAGAAAAAGGTGATTAAGGGTATGACCTTTGAAAATTACATTGTTTCAAAAACGCTCTAGATAAACCAAGGTTTTTTGTTGTGTTCCAATTGCTTTGATGCAGCATGCAATAAGGCTACAAATCGGTGTTCATCCAAATCTTCAATACGTTTGATTTGAATAGAGCGCACCTGTTTACGGTTGCTATAATTCTGCAATTCGGGAAAATCATTTTCCAACAAAACACCTTGCACAAAAGCTACATCCACAAAATTGGTTCCCTTTAAAATATTCAAATAAATCATGGGGTTGTTTCCAATATTATAAAATGGAATTTTATAACTGTAGCGCTCATGAATATTGGGCAATGTCTTCAATATAACCTGCCTTATATACAGCATAATGGACTGATAGGGTTCTTTCTGTTCCAAAAAATAAGCATCAACAGGTTTCATATTATTAAACGAAATGGATTGTAATTTGCTGAAATTTACTAAATTACTATCGAAAATTACCAACCAAAACTACTACGCTATTTAATTTACTTGGAACTGACCAGTAAATGTTAAAATTCTTTCGTCGGATAAGGCAAAATCTCATTGCCGAAAATAAAACAGGTAAATACCTTAAGTATGCCATTGGTGAAATCATTTTGGTCGTAATAGGCATTTTGATTGCCTTGCAGATTAACAATTGGAACGAAAATAGGAAGAATGATGCTCAAGTTGGTAATCAACTTACATTATTAGTTAAAGAATTGGAAGGAGACATCTATTTTTATCAACAAATAACAAGTGGCGATGCAAAACGGATTGAATTTCTTCATGCTCTTTCTGAAGGAAATTACGAAAGTATTGATCTTCGCAAAGCCTTGTACTTCATTAGTTACAACTATGACACCAGAAACTTTGGAACCTCATACCATGTATTGAAAGAAAATGGCGCGCTCAACAAACTCAAAGATCAGAATCTACGAGAAAAATTAATCAATTACTTCGAGGTAACAACCGTGGATTACAATGATCACAGTTCTTGGCAAAGAAATTTTGTTCACAACAATGTAGAGCCCTTTGTCATAAAGCACCTTCAGCTAAATCTTGACCTTGAAACTAGCCCTTCAACTATAATTGAAGAAATGAAAGGAACTGAACTTCCTAATATAGTCAATGTCCAAAAATGGAACCATGAGAGTATGGTCAAATTAACAAATTCTTACATCAAAGAGGCTGAAACATTAAAAAAAATGGTTCTTGAGGCAATGAATCATTCAAATGAAAAACTTACCAACCCATGATAAAATTCTTTCGAAAAATACGCTATAACCTTATGAGTAAAAACAAAACAGGCAAGTACTTAAAGTACGCCATAGGCGAAATCATTCTGGTTGTGATTGGTATTTTGATTGCTTTACAGATTAACAATTGGAATGAGGGTAAAAAATTAGAACAACAAGAAATTAAGCTACTTCGCAATTTTGAAACCAGCATTGAAAGTGACCTAGAAAGCTTTGACCACTATATAGAAGAATATAGAACCATTCATAATTCTATACGCTTAATTAAAAAGCATATGGAAGCCAACTTACCTTATAATGATTCTTTAAATTTCCACTTCTTAAACTCAACAGCCTATTGGGCTGCAAGGATTGATCAAGGCGTTTTTTCAACCTTGAGTTCGGCAGATCTTAACCTTATCTCTAATGACAGTTTAAAGAAAGAGATTGTGTCCTACTACACATTTGCCAAAACCAATTTTGATATGAAAATATCAAAGTACTCAAACATTATAGACAATGCTAGCGAAAATCTTTTTAACACTCGGTTTGATGAGCTTTGGAATACTAACGAAAGAGCAATGATCCCTCACGATTACGAAGCGCTAAAAAAGGATAAGGAATACAAATATTTTATCAATAGCCTAAACCAACAAATTTTTTGGTTGGTGGAAGAGCCTTTAACCAATGCAGATAAAAAAGCAAAAAACCTACTTAAATTAATAGATGATGAATTAACAGTTCTAAAAGAATAACAACATAATTTATGAAAACTAGATATACACCTTTAATCATCCTAATTGTAATTACAGGATGTAACACTGACACATCGGAATACGATAAAATGGTTGAATTCGCACGAAACTACACCGATGCTTGGAATAGTAAAACACCAGAAAAAATGGCCTCATTCTATGCGGAGGATGGAACATTAACTGTAAATAATGGGGCACCAGCCGTTGGAAGAAAACAATTGGCTGAAACTGCAAAATCCTACATGGAGGCATTTCCGGATATGAAATTGACCATGAACAGTTTAGCAGTTAATGATGGCACTTATAGTTATCATTGGACATTTAAAGGCACCAACACTGGACCGAATGGGACAGGCAATAAAGTTAATTTCAGTGGATTTGAGGAATGGACGATGAATAAAGATAGACTTGTACAAAAATCAATCGGGACTTACGATGCCGATGACTATGAAAAGCAATTGAATGGAAATAAGGGCCTGTGATGATTAAATTCTTTAGAAAAATACGATACAATCTTATGAGTGAAAACAAAACAGGCAAATACCTCAAATACGCTATTGGCGAAATTATCCTTGTGGTTATTGGTATTTTAATTGCACTACAGATTAATAACTGGAATGAAAATAGAAAGCAGAATAAACTTGAACAGGACTATTTAAAAGCATTACTAAAAGAATATAAAAACAATGTAAAAGAAGTTGATAAAGTAATTCGTATTAATTTAAAACAATTAAACTATGCAAGAGAATTAGCTGATTTTACAGGGTTAGAAAAGTCTACGATATCAGAAAAAAAGTTTGCAGAATTATTTTTTGGTCTTGCAAATTCAGAAGTTCAATATCGTCCAGGAACTGGAGTAACAAATGAAGTTTTAAACTCTGGCAAACTCAATATTTTTAAAAATGAAGAGTTAAAAGAAGCTTTAGCATCGCTTGATGGTCTTTTACTTAAAATACGATTTCAGGAAAGTGAAGAATTATCATTTGTTCGTTATGAATTGTTAAAATTGGCTTACAGAAAATTAGGACTTAGACGTATGGCTTATGATGCTTTGGGAGAAAATTTTGGACTAGACAAAGGTCGATTTTTAGATAGTAATCTTCATTTACTTTCCAACAAAGAGTTTGACAATTGGATTATGGGTTTCATTTTTACATCTGGTTATTTAGATGGAAGATATAAAGAACTCAAAAGACAACTAGAAAATATAATTAGTATTATAAATATTCAAATTGTTTCTTGATATGATAAAATTCTTCAGAAAAATACGCCAAAACATGATAAAGGAAAACAGAGCCAGCAAGTATTTGCTTTATGCTATTGGAGAAATCATCCTTGTGGTTATTGGTATTCTCATTGCATTACAAATCAATAATTGGAATGAAATAAGAAAAGAACGAAAATTAGAGTCCAATTTTATTGAGTTATTGACTCAAGATTTAAGTTCTGATGCCGAAAGTCTTATAGATTTGACAAGGCTTTCTGATGCTGTAGTAATATCAAAAAATAAAGTACTTGACTACCAAGATCATAAAATTCCCAAACCAGACTCCTTATCAAGTCATTTTTTGAGAGCGGTATTCCATGGCATTGCCAGTTTTGTACCCAACACAGGAGCCATTGAAGAAATTCAAAATGCTGGTGGCCTGACTTTAATTAAGAATGAAAATGTAAGTAGTCAAATTCTGAAACTCTATAATGTGTATGACAGTTTTGAAAAAAACGTTGGGCAAAACTATGTTGAAAACAGAAATATCATGCGACAATTGGTTTATGAAAAAGCTAGTGGTAACTTTTTTAATAGAGATTTAAGTGTTGATGAAGACGCATTGAGCACATTACTTTTTGATAGTGAAATTAGGAATAGACTCATAAATAACTGGGCAGTGACCTATAATGACAATTTAAAGGAGGTTGTACAAATTAATGCTGAAACCATCAAGATTTGCAAAGATTATCTTCAAAAAATCGATAATAAATAACCCTTGACAAAATCATGATAAAATTCTTTAGAAAAATACGCCAAAATATGATTAAAGAAAACAGAGTTAGTAAATACCTGCTCTATGCCATTGGTGAAATTGTCCTAGTGGTTATTGGTATTTTGATTGCGCTTCAAATCAATAATAATAACGAACTAAACAAAGCACGCGAAAAAGAACTAAAATACCTTAAAAACATCAAAACTGATTTACTGCTTAACATTGACAACATCAATAGTTTTATTGAAAATAGAGAAAGCTCAATTGCATCAGCCAATGCTATTTTAGAATATTATGAAGGCAAGCCTCTTACTGATCTTGACGATTTTAACAACCACTGTTTGAACGTGTATATTTGGCATAAATTCTATCAAATAAACAACACCTTTTTAGAGCTTACCAATTCCGGGAATTTGGCTTTAATATCAAACGATTCCATTAAAAACCAATTGCTCAATATAGATGCACTTTACAAGGAACTAAAAGGCGAAGAAGAACACTATCGTTTTGATACTGAACAGCTCCTTTATGGGCCTTCATTTAGAACTTTAGACCTAAACCCATTGACTAAAAAATACATCTATAATGTCACAAATGGTCAAGCAGGAGAAAACCGGGAAATCCCTAGGGCGAACTTTGAAACAATCCTTAAAGACCTAGAGCATAAAAATGGATTTGTTATGGCAGATTACGAGTTTACGGTTATGAATGGGCAATTGCGTGAAATGAAAACCATGTCTGAAGATCTCATTAAACTTATAGATAAAGAAACTGATACAAATGATTAAATTCTTTAGAAATATCCGTAAAATACTTCTTGTCGAAGGCAAAACAAGCAAATACCTAAAGTATGCCATTGGTGAAATTATCCTTGTGGTTATAGGTATTTTAATTGCCATTTCCTTGAATAACAGAAATCAATTCAATTCAGAAAAACTGGATCGCGATATTAAGCTTAATAAGATTAGAAGTGTTATTTACAAAGACAGTATTGCCTTTTCAAACAGTATTGAAAACAGCGTTGCTATGATTAAAAAAATAGATGGCATGGTACAGGTCTTGAGTCCCGAAATGACTTTTGATGAGTATCGCATTTTGGTTAGTCATTTTCAGGAAATAAGTATGAATATTCGGACTGTAGAACCTAATACCACAGTATATGACGAGATGATAAATTCAGGCAGTTTTAGTCAAATAGAAGACGAGGCATTAAAAGAAAAAATTTCCAGCCTTTATGGTCATTATGAGCACTTTGGCGTACTCATTCAAACCTTTAGGGAAGCATTCATCAACACAAAAAACAACTTGTTTAGTAATGGTGTTATTGGTTATAAATATTTCCTTGATGAACAAACAGATGAGACACTTAAAGAAGGTTACGAAGCCTTTAAATTTGTTTTAAACGATAGAAAGCAGTTCATGATATTTCAGAACTATTTATACAAGGAAAAAGAATTTCATAAACAAATTTCTGGCTTATACCAATTTTTGATCCATGTACAAATCACCAATCTACCTCTATCATCCAAACCTTTAGCAAATGATTAAACTCTTTAGAAATATTCGTAAATCACTGCTTGCCGAAGGCAAAACCAGTAAATACCTAAAATATGCCATTGGTGAAATTATCCTTGTGGTTATAGGTATTCTGATTGCCTTACAGATTAATAATTGGAATGAAAATCAAAAGCTAAAAAAAGAAGAAATAAAACTCCTACATGCTTTAGAAAAAGAAATTGAGTCTAACATAACTTCATTAGATACCACAATAAAAGACAACGATGACATTCTGAAGATATCCGCGAGACTTTTAAGTGAAGGGCTTTTAAATCCAAATTATAATTCAAATCCCGCAGAAATAATTCAATCCTTGGGTTATAACACTAATAAATACGAAACTTCAATAATCAATGAAATTTTTAGAACAAACTCTAGGACACTTATTTCAAGTGATGAAACCATCGCACAATTGAGAACTTTAAAACAAGCCTATGATCGATCTGACGATACGCAATTATATGTAGATGAATTTTGGAATAATAAAGTAATGGAATATTTCACAAAATCTGGATTGGGAATTTATATTGGAACTGTCAAAATTGATAAAAGTTACAAAACAGAATTCCCCTTAAATAATGAATTTTATTCATTGTTGGGCATCATGAATGGCTGTCAGTTTTCATTAAACTTGAGTCGAAAAGATTTGAAGGAAGAATTATCCAACACGTTAACTTTCCTAAAAAAGAATTTGAATTAATTATGATAAAAATCTTTAGAAAGATCCGAAAATCACTTCTTGAAGAAGGTAAAACTGGCAAATACTTTAAGTTCGTCATTGGCGAAATTGTTTTAGTAGTCAAAGGTATTTTGATTGCTTTACAGATTAATAATTAAACCAGAATAGTATGAGCAGAGAGATATATAAAAATCTATTGAAATTTATTGAGGTGAATAATAATTGTCTAAAACTAAAAAAACCAAACCATGGAACATGATATTGTAAAACCAATCACCAAAAGCGAACGTATTGCGTACCTGGATATTTTAAGAGGTATTTCTATACTCTTTATATATACAGCAAACATTCTCATGTTCTCGGGTATATTCTTTTATCCTGAAGACACGCCTCGAAGGATTTATACCTTACCTACTGATGATGTTCTTGACTTTATAAGCTATGTTTTGGTTGATGGTAAATTCTATTCAATTTTCTCACTTCTCTTTGGAATTGGCTGTGTTATTCAATTTAACAACCTAACAGCTCATGGTAAGGCATTTGCACCTTTTTTTAGAAGGCGCATGTTTTGGTTATTAATTATCGGAGGTATTCATTTAGTGCTCTTTTGGCCAGGAGATATTTTGACACTTTATGCGTTTCTTGGTTTCTTTTTGATATGGTTTGTAAAAAAATCGAATAAAACGCTTTTAACTACGGCTGTTATACTCATTTTATTCCCTTTGGTCAATTGGGCTTTCATGCACTTTTCAGGCATTTATTATCCTGGAATGGCTTTTCAAAAAAGCACCGAAATATATCAATATTTCGGGATGTCAATTATAGAATTTCAAGGTCAGATAGTTCCTGATTTTGTAGCCTACCAACTCAATGAAAATATAGTTGATTTTTTTAAAATGAATTTAGGAAATACGTTTGTTAGAATTGGTAGAATTTTAGACGAAGGGCGATTGTTTAAAGTTTTTGGCATCTTTTTAATAGGTATTTGGGCTGGTAGAAAAATACTCAATGAAAATATTTTGGATAATACCGCATTTTTGAAAAAAGTGTTTGTAATAGGTTTGTTAATAGGCCTACCAGTAAATATAGTCAGAGGCTACATCGAGTTTTTTGTTGAGAGCACAGATACCACAAAGCTGTTTCATGTTCTTGCTTATGCATTGGGAACCGTACCATTGGCTCTAAGTTATGCCGCTGGTATTGCCTTGTTAGTAAAGAAAAAAGTGCGCTTTCTCGACTGGTTTAAACCCGTTGGTAAAACCGCATTATCCAACTACCTTTTTCAAACAGCTATTTCTACCATTATTTTTTACGGATTTGGATTTAACCTCGTTGGAAAATTTGGCTTTACTTATGTCATGATTATTGGTTTAGGCGTATTTATCATACAAATTATATGTAGTAAAATTTGGTTACGTTATTTCAAGTTTGGACCAATGGAATGGCTCTGGCGAAAACTAACTTATGGCGTACAACTAAAAATCAAAAAATGATAAAATTTTTCAGAAACATCCGAAAAAACTTACTCAACGAAGGCAAAACCAGCAAGTACTTCAAGTATGCCATTGGTGAAATTATATTAGTTGTTATTGGAATCTTGATAGCGTTGCAGATTAACAATTGGAATGAAGCAAAAAATAACGAAGCACGTTTTGAAAAAATACTAAAAGAACTTCGCAAAGATATAGAAACAGACATCTTAAACTCTGAACCGTTACTGAAAGATAATCTGAAAATTGACTCTTTGTCTAATTTAGTTTTAGACCATACGTTTACAAAAGACGATTATTTAGAAAAAGGGCCGCGAAATCTATTTTGGGTAGGTTTGCAGTTTTCACCTTTTGATTATCAAAAAACGGCTTTTAAAAAATTTGAGAGTTTCCAAGGTGTTGTTCCTGCAAAATATGATTCCATTATTAAAGACATCAATCATTATTATATTGATTTAGGTAAGTTTTATGACGATATATATGGAAGTTTTAGAGAAAAAATAAAAGACAATCACGACTATTTAGTAAATAATACCAACTGGTATTATAAAATGCGGAATGGAGAAACCACTGATGAAATGATTGATTTTTATCTTAACAACCCAATGTATAAAAATTGGGTGTCGCAACACCAAATGGATAATACTGCAGGCAAGTATGGCACCGTAAAAATGTTGCAATCCACAGGTTTTGGTTTGCTACAGAAGCTAACTGAAACAATAGGGGATTCTTATGAGTTTAAAGATGAAGATATACTCAAAAAGTACGGAAAACCTATAGCTAACGCCGATGAATATGTTGGAGAATATAAAAATCTACAAACCAATAATACAACTAGAATCCATCAAATAGGCGGACATCTGTTTGAAGGATATAATACTAGGGCTTTAAAAGAAATAAAAAGGGACACATTTCTGTATATTGATTATCCAGATTGGCAGAATATTTTTACCAGAGATGCTGATGGCAGAGTTAATGGCATTAAATTAAATCATCTCAAAGATTCAACACAAAACCGTTCTGCAATAAAAATTAAATGATGATAAAATTCTTCCGTAAAATCCGTCAAAGCTTACTTATGGAAAACAAAACCAGTAAGTATTTTAAATATGCCATTGGTGAAATCATACTCGTAGTCATTGGAATTCTCATAGCGCTCCAGATTAATAATTGGAATGAAAGTAGGAAACTGGAGAACAGCAAACAAAAACTTATGTTGGCGTTAAAAAATGAATTGGTTAACAATAAAAATGAGTTGGATAATTACCTACTTGAATTACATGAAAGTAATAGTAAATTTAATAAAGTCCTTCTATATTCTGTAGGAGATTATGCCATTCAAAGTGATAGTCTAAAGTATTATCTGTCAGAAATGACTTATGGTAGAACACTATCTTTACTGAATTCGGTTCAAGAAGAAGCTATTAATTCTGGTAAATTTGAAATGTTAAGTGATAGCTTAAAGCAGAATCTTTCTAAACTAAAAGACTATACTAGTTCTAGAAACGCAATTACTGACAGGAGCACTGACATGCTAAATATTGATAATGATAACAAGATCGTTAATTTAATGGCTAGATTATACATGCTTCCCGTAATTCCAAAAGAATTTTTAATTCATCCTCTAATTCCAACACATCCTGATTTTTTATTAAGTAATATGGAGTTATCAGCTCTAGTCAAGGATCCTGACACATACCTAACATTAAATAAAATATATTTAATGTATGCAGCTGATGAAGTCTGGGTTAAGTATGGTCTTGTTAGACTAACAGACAAAACCATTGCATTAATCGACAAAGAATTGAATACACATGATTAAATTCTTTAGAAAAATACGCTACAACCTTATGAGTGAAAACAAAACAAGTAAATATCTCAAATACGCTGTTGGAGAAATCATTCTAGTCGTTATTGGGATTCTCATTGCTCTTCAGATTAACAACTGGAATAACCACCAGAAAGATTTAGTGAAGGAACAAAAAATATTGTTACAGCTTAAGGAAGAATACTCAAAAAATCTAGCACAACTTCAGCAAAAAATAACAATGCGTAACAATATAATTACAGCTTCCTCAAAGGTATTAAGCTATATTGATAACCCAGTCAACGTTTCCAAAGACAGTCTATTATATCACCTAAATTTTATTGGAACCGACCCTACCTTTGATCCTATCAAGAATGACCTCATAGAATCTGGAAATCTGCATTTAATAAATAATGACAGCCTCAAACAACGACTATCAAACTGGACATCAGATGTTTATCAAGTTCAGGAAAATGAATTAGAATGGCAAAAGTTTCGCACCGAAGTTGTCATGCCTTTCATGGTAAGCAACGGATTAGCACGTGACTTATCAAACAACATATGGAAAGATGGCTACACTCCCATACATGCTTTAAACCAAAATATTAACCTAAAAACTAAAATTGGCTCTTCAAAACATAGTCTTACTATAGAAGAAATATTAAATAATATTGAATTGGAAGGTTTAGCAGCTATGGCTATTACGTGGAGTAATATTGCTAACATCCAATCGCTTGCACTACAAGAAAATATAATAGAAATTATAGCCCTAATTAATAAAGAAATTGTAAAGTAAATGATAAAGTTTTTCAGAAACATTCGCAAAAAACTAGCTTCGGAAAATAAAGCTATGGCCTATTCCAGGTATGCCATAGGCGAAATTGTACTCGTAGTCATTGGGATTCTGATTGCCCTTCAAATTAATAATTGGAATGAAAACAGAATAAAATCTAATAAAGAAACTGCTATCCTAGCTGATATTCATGAAGAGTTTATAAAAAATAAGCAACAATTAGATTCGGTTGTAAACAGACACGAAGATGCTTTTATAAATTGTCGTAAAATCATTCAACTGTTTCCCATTAAATCAAAACCAGAACCACCTGTACTAGATTCATTATCCCATTATCTGTTTTGGTCTTATGATGGTGTGACATTTAATCCATCACAATCAAGTATTGATGCACTTACTAGCACCTCCTCTTTTGATATTATATCTAATCAGGAATTAAGAAAGCTTTTAATATCTTGGAACGATTTAATGAAAGACTATCAAGAAGAAGAACGATACTCTAGGGAATACGTTTGGGATCAATATGACCCCTATTTGTCCAAACATTTTGATTGGAGTTTTGATTTTAATGACCAAAGAAACCATTTTGATGAGTTACAAACTTTAGAATTTGAATTTAAGATCAAAAACAGATATGACCTTTTGGATCAAATTTTAAATACTAGTGGCGAATTGAAAAAAGTACAAGAGTCTCTGAAACAAATAATCGAACTATCACAGCCAAATTCTGGCAACTAAATTTCGTTATTAAATATTTCTTCTTTTTACTTGCTTGAAAACATATTTTTATTTTACTTTGTAATTCAAAGTACTTTTATATGGAATCAAAAGATTATCTAAAGGACATTAGTGAGATTAAAAATCTCATGAATAAATCATCTCGTTTTATTTCATTATCTGGGTTGTCGGGAATATTGGCTGGAGTATATGCACTCATAGGTGCTGCAACAGCTTACTGGCTAGTAACAACATATAGTTACGGTACATTAATCTTAAATGGCTGGGTATTTAGAACCTGTGTGTTGATTTTAGCCTTAGTGGCATTCTTTAGTATTCTTACAGGAATACTTTTAACCACACGCAAAGCGAAAAAGCATGGTGAAAAAATTTGGGATAATACATCTAGGCGTTTAGTCTTTAATTTTTTAATTCCATTAGTAGTTGGTGGTATTTATATTCTAATAATTTTGAATCAGCAAAAGTATGGGCAAACTGGCGCGTTGATGTTATTATTTTATGGCCTAGCTCTAATAAATGCTTCAAAGTATAGTATTGGAGACATACGTCACTTGGGCTTTATTCAAATAATTTTAGGACTCATCTGTGCCTGCTATCCAGGATATGGCTTTTGGCTCTGGGTATTTGGATTTGGTGTTATGCATATAGTTTATGGTACTTGGATGCATTTTAAATATGACAGAAATTAAATTATGAATTAAAAACTGAAATTTATGTTAACACAAAACAAACGGTTTCTCACAATAATCTTGTGTTTAGAAGCACTTTTACTGATTCCCTTGATTGCTATGCAATTTACCTCTGAAGTCAATTGGAGTTATACTGACTTTATTGTCTTTGGCGTATTGCTTTTAACAGTAGGTGTTTTAGCCGAATATATATTACGAATTGTTAAAAATCAGGAAAGACGTATTATCCTAATTGCTTTTTTGATATTGTTATTCTTATTAATTTGGGCCGAATTAGGCGTTGGAATCTTTGGAACACCATTCGCTGGGAGTTAATTCATGAGCATTATAACCAACATAAATAAAGTATTTGATCACCGAATTCGTTTGGGCATCATGTCTATTTTAATGGTTAATGAGTATGCAGATTTTAACACTTTAAAAGAATTGTTGGATATAACCGATGGTAATTTGGCCAGTCATGCCAAAGCTTTAGAAAAAGCCGAATATATTTCGGTAGAAAAACAGTTTATTGGCAGAAAACCAAACACACGTTATGCCACTACCAAATTAGGTAAAGTAGAATTTAAAAAACATATTGAAGCTTTAGAAAAATTAATTAATAACTAAATACTTTTTTTTATCAACTTACTTTGTATTTCAAAGTACTTTAAAATTATGAAACATGAAGAATATCATTTTATTAGTAAGCGCCATATTGTTCAGCACACTCTTTTACAAACAAGATATAGGTTTAAATATGTCCTTATTTAGCATTATTACCATCGTAATACTATCCTTTTTTAATCCGAAAACGTTTAAGAATAAATCAACAATTGTTTTAACTGTAACTTACGTAGTTACAGCTGTTGCCATTTTCTTTTATAATTCCACCCTTTCCATTCTTGCAAACGGTTTTGCCTTTTTCACATTAGTAGGCCATGTGTCACAACGCAATTCATCAATATATGTGAATTGGCTAAATGGCTTGTACTCATTTGTGGCTGGCATTTTTCACCGTGCTTTTCTGGCATCTGAATCCAATAAAGAATCAAAACTCAAAAAACAAATTGATTACATTCACTTAATTAAGATTATTGGAATACCGATGGTCGTAATAATTGTATTCTCGCTACTATATAAAAATGGAAATCCATTTTTCAATGAATTGATTTCTAAAATAGATTTTAGTTTTATTAATTTACAGTGGTTACTCCTTACCGTTCTTGGTTTCTTTCTATTTTATAATATTTCAAATCCTATACAAGTTAATCCTGCTACCGAATTGGATTTAAACACTAGTAATAATTTAGAAAAGAGTCATAAATTCTCAATAGATGCCCTAAAAAAAGAAAACCAATTGGCGATAATATCTATAACTTTACTCAACTTCCTCATTGTTGTCTTCCTAGTTACAGATATAACATATCTAGCTACTAATAATGATATTATAGCAGCTAACCTATCCAATCAAGTTCATAATGGTATAAATGCTTTAATAGTTTCAATTGTAATAGCCATAATTATCATTCTTTACTTTTTTAGGGGAAACTTAAATTTTTATGAGCAAAACAGTAAGCTAAAAATCGCTACATATTGTTGGATAATACTCAACATCATTTTAGTCATAAATACTGTCATAAAAGACTCCCAGTATATTTATTATTTTGGTTTTACCTATAAAAGAATTGGGGTATTAGTTTATTTATTACTCGCTTTTATAGGATTGCTTACAACTGCTATTAAAGTTTTTAAAATAAAAAATTTATGGTTTTTATTTAGAGTCAACAGTTTGACAGCCTATGCATTATTAATCATCTCTTGTGTGGTTAATTGGGACGGTTTAATTACAAAATATAATTTGTACCACGCTAAGTCTAATGATTTTGAATACTTGATTAGCCTATCAAATAACAACACGTTTCTTTTAAAGGAATACACTGAAAAAAATCAATTAAGCCAAAAAAATCAAATTCTAGTTGATGAAAAACATCATGATTTTGTGAAGCAGTTAAACAACAATACGTGGCAAGAAATGCAGTTCGATAATTTTAAAATAAGCCAATACAAATGAGATATTCCAAATCAATCTTAAAATCCATTTTTCTGTCTGCAATTATATTTTGGTTAATAATTTTTTCAGAAGATTTTGAAGCCAACATGTTATTTTGGGCATTTGTATCATTAATACCCATTTCGCTCTGCTGTTCATTTACAATATTTACAACCATTGCACCTTGGTTTATTCTTAATTCAAAAATAAAACCAAGAGAAGTATATCTAAAGTATTTTGTTTACTACGCAATTATTTGTTTCACACTCTGCTTTTATGGGATTTGGGAAAGTAATTTCAATATTTACGCCATTAGTTTTTTTGCTTCTGTATTTATTACCACCATGCAAACCTGGAATTGGCTCATATTGGATAATCAAAAACAATAATTACATGAAACTACAATTCAACAAAACCTATTTTATAAGCTTCTTGATACTATTTATCATAGAAGTACTAATCGCCCTATTTCTAAAATCTGGATTCATCCGGCACACTTTTGGAGACGTTTTGGTAGTGATACTCATTTATTGCTTTGTAAAGAGTTTTGTGGACATAAAACCATTACCGCTTGCATTAGGCGTGTTATTATTTGCGTTTATTATTGAATTTCTACAACTGGGCAATCTTTTGGAGTTTTTACATCTTCAAAACAACCCAATTGCCATATTGGTATTGGGAAGCACCTTTCAAATAACCGATTTGATTGCTTATACCGTAGGAATTGTTTTTGTTTTAATGTTTGAAAACCTAAAATCACCATGAATCAATTTAAAACCTTAGTCATTAACCGTTTCAATACATTTACGTTTCTAACAGCATGCGTATTGTTGAGCGTATTTTTATTAACGTTCCGTATAAAACTCACCCACTCTTTCTTCCTGATATTTATGGTTTGGAATTTATTCTTGGCTATGATTCCATATACAATCAGTCTTTATCTGGAAAACAAAAAAAAGACAACAAAATTAGGCCTTGTAGTTTACTCTGGTATTTGGTTATTGTTTCTTCCAAATGCACCTTATATGGTCACAGATTTCGTTCATCTAAAATTAAGCACAAATAACCTTGCCTGGTTGGATTTTACTATTATTGGTTCATTTGCCTTTACCGGATTGGCTTTTTACTTTCTGTCAATAAACGACATGCTAAAAACTTTCAGCAGACACTTAAAAAGCACGTTCAATAGGTATGTGCTATACTTATTGTTTTTATTATCTGGATTTGGCGTGTATTTTGGGCGTTTTCTACGCTACAATTCATGGGAAATACTGCAAAATCCCATAGCGATTCTAAACGATATTGTTTCCATTGCTATACATCCCTTTCAAAACTTGGGTGCTTGGCTATTTACTTTATGCTTTTCATTATTACTATTCATAGGGTATACCGTATTTAACAGTCTTTATTTCAAGGGAGTTCAGATAGAAGCAAAAAATTAAGTATATTCATACTCCATAAAAATTAAACCTATCATGAAAAAAATCACAACCTATTTTGCAATACTTGCAGTAATCTTTACAGCTTGTAAAGAAGACAAAAAAGAAGACGTTGTAGCTCCCGAATTGGCTTTGGGTGACTTTGTTTTACAAACCGACTATTTAAAGCCTGGTGATGCAGTTCAATTAACTTACAACGGCGACAGTAAAGATGTAGAAAGTCATTACTATTATATGGTTAACTATCGCACGTTTCCAGTAGATATAGACCTGAACGAAAACAACACCGCAACAATCAAAATTCCGGATTCTGCTCAAGCCCTAGCTTTTAATTTTAAAGTAGATGGTAAATACGAAGACAATGACAAAAAAGGGTATCTGGTACAATTAAAGGACGATGAGGGCAACACGCTACCTGGTAGTAAAGCTGCTTTGGCCAATTATATCATGATGTATGGCGATAGTTTTGGTATCACTTCAGAAAAGGACAGCTTGTATAACGATATCGAAACAGATGTCACCAGCAACCCTGAAGTCAAAGAAGCATGGAATAACATCTACTTGAGTTTGGCCTACAGACAAGATAAAGAAAAAGGTGAAAAACTCATTGATGAATACTTAGCCACTCTTTCTACAAAAGATCCTAAAACTGAAGAAGATTACAGCAGCATGATTAGAATGCATCAAATAACCAGAAACAAAGAACAAGCTGATAAAATATTAGAAGAAGCAAAAACAGCTTACCCAAATGGTTCTGTAGCAAAAAATGATTACGCCTCACGATTTTCAGAAGAAAAGGATTTAGCTGAAAAAGAAAAAATATTTTTGGAATTCAAGGATAAGTTTAATGATGCTGACGGTAATTTAGCAAATTACATGATACGTTCTTTGGCGCAAGCATACCAAAGTAAAGGTGACACTGAAAAATTTGACACCTATGCTGGAATGATGAAAGATAAAACTGCTAAAGCTAGTATGTTCAATAGTATTGCGTGGCCTTTGGCAGAAAAAGGCGAAAACTTGGATTTTGCCGCAAAAACGTCTAAAGAATCTCTAGACCTGATGAAGCAAGCCCAAGCGAATCCAAATGACAAACCTGACTACTATACCAAAAACCAATATGCAAATAGTCTGGAAAGCTCTTATAACATGTATGCTGATACCTACGCACTTATTCTATTTAAGCAAGGTAAGATTAAGGAAGCCATACAATATCAAGAAAAAGCAGTTGGTGAAGGAAAAAATGGTGATATCAATGAACGCTATATCGAATTTTTAACAGCCGATAAACAATACGATTTGGTTGTTGAAAAAGCAGAAGCTTTCATTAAATCTGGAAATGGTTCCGAAAAAATAAAGGAATACTATAAAGAAGCCTTTACCAATACAAATGAAGGAACTGAGTCTTTTGAAAACAAATTGGCCGAACTCGAAAAAGTGGCCTACGACAATTATAAAAACGAGATTAAAGAAAAGATGATCAATGAAGATGCGCCAGCATTTGCCTTAAAAAATACAGCTGGCGTAGAAGTATCTTTAGCATCATTGAAGGGTAAAACGGTTATTTTGGATTTTTGGGCTACTTGGTGCGGTCCCTGTAAAGCATCTTTCCCAGGAATGCAGGAAGTTGTTACAAAATACAAAGACGACGAAAATGTTGTTTTACTCTTTGTTGATACATTTGAAAGAGGCGACAACCGTGAAAAGTTAGTAACAGATTTCATTTCTGAAAACAACTATGACTTCCATGTCCTGTATGATATGGAATCTGAAAATAGTCAGGATTTTGAAGTTGCCGAAAAATATGGTGTTACTGGAATTCCAACCAAAGTCATTATCGATAAAGATGGGAAAGTCCGTTTTAGATCCGTTGGCTATAGCGGTCAAACCGAAAAGCTAGTCAAAGAAATGGATATCATGATTGATATTCTAAAGTCTTAAAACAAAAAAGGGAACTTAAAAGTTCCCTTTTTTTATTTTATTCTCTATTCTTTTCCTGAATACGTCTAACAATTTTCGTTGCCATATTCCGAGGAATAAAGCGTGGCAAGGTCCCAAGTATTTTATTCAACCCACCTGGAATGGCAACCGTTTTACCACTTTTCATGGCCCTATATCCATAAGCAGCAACAGCTTTGGCACTAGCCATATTAAACGTAATTTTATTTTCTGACGAAGCACTTGCAACCACCTCTTGAAAAGATGTTTTTGTTGGTCCAGGGCACAACGCTGTAACCGTAACTCCTGTTCCTTTTAATTCGTTCGCTATTGCTTCTGAAAAAGACAAAATATAACCTTTAGTAGCATAATACAAAGACATTAAAGGCCCTGGTTGAAAGGCCGCCAGAGAAGACAGGTTCAAAATCATTCCCGAACCACGTTCAACCATTCCTTCTAAAAGTAATTTGGTAAGATGTGTGGTTGTAAGAACATGTAAATTCAGCATTTGCGATTGACGTTCCCAATCTACTTCATAGAAATGGCCAAAGGCTCCAAAACCAGCATTATTGACCAAAGCATCTATTTGGACATCTCCCAATTCAGATACAATCTCATGAGAAATATTGACTTGGCTTAAATCTTTTGCCATTATTTGAACAGAGACTTGAAAAGTGGTTTCTATTTCTTGTTTGGTTTCCTCAAGTTTATCAGCATTGATATCAACTAACACCAAGTTGTAACCATCTTTGGCGAACAGTAGAGCCAATTCATAGCCCAATCCAGACGCACCTCCTGTAATTAAAGCTGTTTTGTTATTTTCCATCTACGTAGTCTTGAAGGTAGGCAAACCGCTCAGTTAGCTTACCATTGTTGGTTATTTTAGCTCTTTTTAAGATACCGCGTTCGTCATTATTAAAAAATGCTGGAATCACATGTTCTAAAAACATCTCACCAAATCCTTCACTGGCATCTTTTGGTAATTCACAAGGCAAATTATCCACAGCCATTACAGTAATAGCACCTTTGGTATCAAAAGCCACTTCACTTTCGGTTTGGGCATCATACCCGTAAAACGGATCTGCAATTGTTGAAGCTCTCAAGGTTGAAGCAACCGGACCATCAACATCACAACTAATATCAGCTACCAAATTGATTCTAAAATCGGGGTGTTTGACATCATCTCTGGTAAATAAAAAAGGTGCATTGTTGCCATAAAAATGACCTGCTATAAAAAAGTCCGTTTGCTTGGCATAAGGCATAAAATTGCTCTCATAACCTGTTGGATCCTTATAAAATGCCCACTTATCACCTACTTTACCATCTGTTCGTTTATTGTACTCCATAACGTCAACCCTGCAATAAACCGGTTCTGAAAATTCGGAAGTTAAATACAAGGCATCACTCACCTCCTTGATTTGTAAATGATCCAATATTTCTTTGGCGCCAAGGGCAACCTTACCAGTTCCTGACAATAAAATTTTAATATTAGGAATAGTTATTTTATCTAATTCTGCTTTCACTTCATTTAAATCGGCCAAAGTTTCCACTTTTGGCAAATCAAACAAACGGTCTCGTAATCCCAATGCTCTAAATCCATTGTAAGCACCAACCAAACCAGCATAACGTCCAAAACCAATTAAACGTGCACCACTTTTCTTAACAATAGTTTCATGATCGTACATATCAATATTTTTCTCCAACATGGCTTGCAACAACTTACGGTTGTAAGGTTGCTTTTTGATGGTATGTGAAAAATAGAAATATTGTTTATTAGGAATAAGAGCATCTATGGGCACTTCCTTAACACCAATCATCACATCACAACCTGACACATTATCAGTCACCTTAAAACCTAAAGCTTCATAAGCAGAATCAGGAAACACACGAATATCACTAGATTCAACCACAAACTCGGCTTGTGGGAACTGTTCTCTGGCTTCAGCAAGTTTTTCAGGTGAAAAAACCACCCGTCTATCTGGTGGGTTTTTGCGCTCTTTAATGATAGCAAACTTCATAGATTGTAAATTGGAATAATTATTGCACGAAAATACGTGTATTGGTAAGGTTATACAAACTTTTTGATAACTTTGCAGACCATTATCGTTTCAGATAATTAAAATTGGGGTCGACTGGTTTTGACAGCAAGATTAATGAAATGGTAAGCACGTCGTGTAATGACTTTGAAACACGTTAAAGGCTAGGTCAAACTTTTAAACGGCGAGAATAACTACGCTTTAGCTGCTTAATCTGAATTTATAGTAAGATTTGCCTAGGTACACAAGGTGTACAAGCTAAATGTCTCCTGAAAGCCTTGATTAACGGCGTTCGATTAGAGGCATCGTAAAAGTTAATATAGAACGTGAAGCGCTTCGATTTGCGTTTGAAACTAAAGAAGATAAGTTGTAAGTAGGTTGTCTGTAACCAGCTTGCAATCGAAAAAACAAGAACAGAATAAACGTGTAGAAAGCCCTTTGGTTACTTGTTTGGACGAGAGTTCGATTCTCTCCGACTCCACCTACGCTCTCCGAAGCCTTGTGCATAGGAGAGCTTTTTTATTTTACTTTCGCTATAAATCTCTTAATTTTCTAAATATTCAGATAAATACTTATAAAATCTGATTCCCTGCAATTGTTGAAAAACAGGCTTCTGAACATCTTCACTGTAATAAACACCAGAAATAGCATTTGTCGGAATAGAAAAATCTAAAAATTTAAAATAAGAATCCATGTTTTGTTCTCCGATAAAAAAATTATTTTCAAGTTGCTTGAAAGCTAAATCGAGTTCTTCTTTATTGTATTTAGTAGTTAAAACTTCAACAATTTTTGGTGAAAAATGGTCATTATTCATCAAATACTTAAAGCCATACTTCAAAGCCTCATCATTTTTATTTAAACCCCTATAGGTAGAGAAGTACATCGTTCCAACTGCATATGAATAAATCAGTGTCCCATTAAAACATCTAAATTTATTCTTGCGTTTTAGAATCCAATCATTTTCATTTAATAGCAATAAAGACTGTTTAAAATCTCCTTTTTCATTATGATAATTCACTATTGTTAAAATTAATTGAATTCCATTCTCTTTAAGTGCAACTCTATCATAGGTTTTCAAAAAATTATAGTACTTAAATGATAAGTCAATAATTTTTGCGTCATTGTCTAAAAACCTATAAAATTCAATTAATTCAGAATAAGATTTTGCAATATCAACATGGTTTCCTGAATTACTTTTTAAATAGGCTTCGTGATCTTCTATAGCTTTTGGATATAAATAATCATAATCCTTTAGATCAATATTACCAGAGTTTAATTCCTCATAGAACATATCTGAAATAAAAATCAACCCATCTTCATTTTTAAAAAACAAATCATTTTCCTTAAGTTCTTGGGATAAACAAAATAGCGGGAAGAATGTTATGAGAAATAGATTTTTCAACTAAAAAGTGAATTTTTTACTGTAACACTTTCACCTCCATACCTTCATGTTGCCATTTGGAAATACCGCCTTCCAAATCATAAACTTTCACAAATCCAGCATCCACCATTTTTTTTGCGCAACTGGCACTTCGTCCTCCAGACTTACAGTATAAAATAACTGGTTTATTTTTATCTAACTTGGCAATATCCTCATCGAAGGTTGGCGATAAAAAATCGATATTCTGGAAATTTTCAATATAACCTTCCTGATACTCTCCTGGAGTTCTAACATCTACCAATTGAATATCTTCAATATCCAATAACGATTGCATCTCTTCAACCGAAACCACTTTCACTTCACCTTTATTAGCTTCTTTTTTACAACTACTAACACCAATGAACATCAGCAATGCAAATAATAAAATACGTGTTTTCATCTCTATATTAATTTTGGGTTACCGCTCCTTGCCATTCTGAAAAACCACCTAAAAGATTATAGGCATTGTCAAACCCTAGCTGATTCATAATCGCACAGGCTTGTGCACTTCTTCCTCCCGATTTACAATAAATATAATAGTTTTTGCTTTTATCAAGCTCTTGAATCTTATTCAAGAATTCCTGACCTTGATAAATATCTATATGTAGTGCATTAGGAATATAACCTTCCTCGATTTCCTGTTCGGTACGAACATCAATAATTGCAGCATCGGAATCGTTTTCCAACTTTTCGCGCCATTCGGTTTGGGTCAAATCTGCCATAATCTTTATTTAGTTTCTAACAAAATTAAGATTTCTTTAATAAACAGACGAAAAAAAATCCGAAGTGTTACGCTTCGGATTCTTTTATTTTTTTAAACCTTTATCGAACAACCTATGGCTCGGGTCTTGGTTTCTGTAATTTCTTTTCCTCCCAATAACGCATCAACAGCGTTTTCAACATACTTTTGGTTTACGGCACTGGCATCTTGATAATTATCATCAATAGCACCTATGTATTTCACTTCGTTACCTTTTTTGGTTTTCTGAAGGACAAACACATGTGGTGTTTTTGTAGCTCCATACTGTGGATAGACTTTCTGTCCCTTATCCATTAAATATGGAAACGTGAATCCTTTGGCTTTTGCTCTAGCTTGCATAGCTTCCATATTGTCACCTGGCTTTACATCGGTGTTATTAGGCATAATGGCAATAACCGGATAACCTTTGTCAGCATACTTTTTGTTAAGTGCTTCGATACGGTCTTCGTAAGCCACTGCATAAGGGCAGGTGTTACAAGTGAATACAACTATAAAGCCTTTAGCTGTTTTAAAATCGGATAAGGATACCATTTTGCCGTCAATGTTTTCTAGACTAAAATCGGTAGCGATATCACCAATTTCATAACCACCACTATCATTTTTTACCGTAAAGGAAAAAAGTGTCGCAACAAGCAAAAGGGCGAATACTGTTTTTAATGTTTTCATAATAATTAATTTAAAAAGTGTTTAAGTTCGGTTTCTAATTCTTCGTAGTTAAAAGACTGTTCGTAAAACTGCCTTTTACCATTGTTGTATATCAATGTAGCCGGAATGGCTCCTGACCAATTTTCGTCAACTTTAGGAATCCAAGTATTGCTATCTACGTCATTCAAGACAACCACTTTAGACTGCAGATTTTTATCTATAATAAAAGGTTTCAATTTTGAATCGTAATGTTTAGGGAAATCAAGACTAATCAAAATAACTTCGACATTTTCGGACTTGTAAACCTCCCCTAATTTCTCAAAGTATGGTAATTCCTTAACACAGGGCGCACACCATGTCGCCCAAAAATTGACTACATAGGTTTTATCATCTTTAAAATTAAGATATTTTTCAATACCATTAAAATCATGGATTTCTAGGGAAATAGCTGTTTCTTTCTGTGTTGATTCTTCAACAATAGTACTATTTGTTTCGGTCGCAACTACTTTCTTATCTTGATTACAACTGAATAAACAAATCCCAAAAAACAAAATAATATACTTCATAAGTTTAAAATTAGATATAACTATTGAAACCTAATAATGTTTAACAAATATTTAATTTTAAGTCATTTATATAATTATTTTTTTACATTTGTATATACAACAGTTGTCATGAGAATTGAAGATATTCTTAAAACAAGTAAATCGTTACCCGATTCAAAAAAAACTGTAGTTAATTTAATTTACACGGCCTGTTTTGTCAATTATGAATTAAATGACGTTCTTAAATCGCATGATGTCTCACTTGAACAATTTAATGTTTTGAGAATATTAAGAGGTCAAAAAGGTGTTGCTTCAACATTAGCAAACGTTCAGAAACGGATGATTACCAAAAATAGCAACACAACCCGCTTGATAGACAAATTAATTACCAAAGGTTATGTGACTAAAGAAGTAAATGCTGATAACAAGCGAAAAATAAATATTAACATTACAAATGAAGGCCTTGACGTTTTAAAAACATTAGACGTTTTGATTGATAATATTGAAAAAAAATTAACAAGCCAACTAACCAAAGTAGAATCCCGAGAATTAAACAAGTTACTGGAAAAGATTCGATTAATAGCTAACTAATTCTCTTTACATATCTAGTAACTAGAAGAACTACCATCTTTGTATGGTAGTTTTTTTTTAATTATTTTGGAAACTTGTAAATTCATTCTATATTTGAACCCAACAATGAAAACAATCTTAAATAATACATGGTGGTGGAAATTTCGAAATCTCATTTCGTGAATTAACGCTATTCGTATATTTAAACAAAATATCTCAAAAGGCTTGTCATTCACGACAAGCCTTTTTTAATTTATAAACATGAAACTTTTTAGTCTTTACACACATTACAAAAAAATACTGTCCGATACCATTACACCAGTGAGTATCTACCTAAAACTGCGGGACAAATACCCGAATAGTATCTTGTTGGAAAGTAGCGATTATCACACTAACGATAATAGTTTCTCCTATATATGCTGTAACCCTATTGCTTCAATAGAAGTAAAGGATGGTCTCATCAAACAGACGTTTCCTGATGGCAGCGCCCTAAATACCAAAATAACCTCCAAAACAAACATTACAAACAAAATACATGGGTTTACAAAGCGGTTTAAAACCAAAACTAAAAATGATTTTAAGTTTATTAATAATGGCATTTTTGGTTATATGAACTATGACTCGGTTAAGCACTTTGAAGACATAGAAATAACCGACAAGGATAACAAACTAGATATTCCAGACATCTATTACGCAGTATATCAAAACATCATCGCCATCAATCATTTTAAGAACGAAGCTTATGTTTTTGCACATTGTTTTAACGCAGAAAATAATATTGATGAGATTCTACAACTTATAAAAGCAAAAAACTTTACCGCTTTTAATTTTTCAACTAACGGAAAAACATCCTCCAATTTAACAGATTCAGAATATAAAGAACAAGTAGAGTTAGCCAAAAAACATTGTGCAAGAGGCGATGTTTTCCAATTGGTTCTTTCAAAAAAATTCTCTCAAAAATTCAAAGGCGATGATTTTAATGTCTATAGGGCTTTAAGAAGTATTAATCCTTCTCCGTACTTGTTTTATTTTGACTATGGAAACTTTAAGATATTTGGTAGTTCGCCAGAAGCTCAACTTATTGTGAATAACAATAAAGCTGAAATCCATCCTATTGCAGGTACTTTCAAAAGATCGGGAAACGATGAAAAAGACACCGAACTGGCTAAACAATTGGTTAATGATGACAAAGAAAATGCCGAGCATGTGATGTTGGTTGACTTGGCGAGAAACGATTTAAGCCGCCACGGAACACAAGTTCAGGTTGAAACCTATCGCGAGGTTCAATTTTTCTCACACGTTATTCATTTAGTCAGTAAAGTAACTGCTAATAAAAAACCAAAAACCTCAACTTTTCAAGTTGTGGCTGATACCTTCCCTGCTGGAACATTAAGCGGCGCCCCAAAACATAGAGCCATGCAATTAATTGATAAATATGAAAAAACCAATCGCGGGTTTTATGGAGGTGCCATTGGGTTTATGGACTTTAATGGTAATTTTAATCACGCTATAATGATCCGTACATTTTTAAGCAAAGACCATCAGCTTCATTGGCAAGCAGGAGCTGGGCTTGTTTCAAAATCAAACCCCGAGAATGAACTTCAAGAGGTTTATAATAAATTAGGTGCACTAACAAAAGCTATTGAAATTGCTAAAACAATTTAAAATCATGAAAAGAATTCTAGTCATTGATAATTACGACAGTTTCACCTTTAATCTTGTTCATTATTTAGAGGATTTAGATTGTGAAGTCACAGTAGTTAGAAACGATCAATTCAACTTAAAAGATGTTGAACGATTTGACAAAATATTACTATCACCAGGTCCAGGAATACCTGATGAAGCTGGTTTACTTAAACCTTTGATAAAAGAATATGCTGCAACAAAAAGCATATTGGGTGTTTGTTTGGGGCAACAGGCGATAGCTGAAGTCTTTGGTGGTTATCTCATAAATCTAGATACCGTTTTTCATGGTGTAGCTACAACCATTACAATCACAGATGAAGGAGACTATCTATTTGAAGGATTGGACAAAACTTTAGATGTTGGACGATATCATTCATGGGTTGTCAATCCAAAACTACCTGAATGTCTTACAGCAACCTCCTGTGATGAACAAAATCAAATAATGTCTTTAAAACACAAGACTTACGATGTAAGGGCTGTACAATTTCATCCAGAATCTGTACTGACGCCTCAAGGCAAACAAATTTTGAAGAATTGGGTAAATAATTAATATGAAAAAGATTTTAAATAGATTAATTAATCATGAAAGCATCTCAACCGAAGAAGCAAAAAAAGTTCTTATTGCTATTTCCAGAGGGGAATATAATCCAAGCCTAGTAGCTTCTTTTCTGACGGTTTACATGATGCGCTCCATCACTATTGAAGAACTGAAAGGGTTTCGCGATGCACTTTTAGAGCTTTGTGTACCAGTAAATCTAAAAGGCTATAACACGATAGACCTTTGCGGAACAGGTGGTGATGGCAAGGATACGTTCAACATTTCAACTTTGGCTTCATTTGTAACAGCAGGCGCAGGTATTCAGGTTACCAAGCATGGTAACTATGGCGTATCATCAACTTGTGGCTCATCGAATGTTATGGAATATCTTGGTGTGAAGTTTTCGAATAAAACAGGTTTTCTAAAACAGTGTCTCGATAAAGCCAACATTTGTGTACTTCATGCTCCATTATTTCATCCTGCTATGAAAGAGGTTGCTCCCATTAGAAAAGATTTAGGCGTCAAAACGTTTTTTAATATGCTTGGTCCTATGGTAAATCCTGCATCTCCAAAAAATCAAATGGTTGGTGTGTTTAGTTTGGAGTTATTACGATTGTACGCTTATCTGTACCAAACAACAGATACCAACTTTACAATTGTTCATGCCTTGGATGGTTATGACGAAATATCATTAACAAGTCCAACAAAAGTGGTTCAAAATACCCAAGAAAGAATGCTACAAGCGTATGATTTTGGTGTAGAACCTCTTAAGCAAAATGAAATCCATGGTGGAAACTCTATAGCTTCTTCAGCTAAAATTTTCATGCATATTTTAAAAGGACAAGGCACTGATGCCCAAAACAATGTAGTTTGCGCCAATGCAGGTTTAGCCATTGCAACGGTTGAAAATACAGACCCTAAAACTGGTTTTGAAAAGGCTATAGAGTCTTTAAAGTCTGGTAAAGCACTTAAAAGTTTTAAAACCTTAATCGATTTAAGCAAGAACTAAATGGATATTTTAACCCAAATAGCAAACAATAAAAAAACAGAAGTTGCGCTTCGCAAGAGCTTAATACCTATTTCGCAATTAGAGAATTCTATTTTATTCAACCGAAATACGCTATCGATTACCCAAAAATTACAACAAAGCTCATCAGGAATCATTGCTGAACACAAAAGGCGTTCGCCATCTAAAGCCATCATCAACCAAAATCTGTCTGTTTCAGAGGTCACTAAAAGTTATGAAAAAGCAGGAGCTTGTGGTATGTCTGTCCTTACGGATTCTAAATACTTTGGTGGTTCACTAGACGATTTAATTTTAGCTCGAGCCAGTTGCAACCTTCCAATATTGAGAAAAGAATTTATAATTGAAGAATATCAAATTTTAGAAGCAAAAGCTCATGGCGCAGATGTCATTTTACTCATAGCTGCCATCCTATCCAAAGAAAAAATCAAGCAATTTTCCGAATTAGCGCAAAGCCTCAAATTGGAGGTGCTTTTGGAAATCCATAATGAAGATGAACTTCAAAAATCATTGATACCCTCAATAAATATGATAGGTGTCAACAATAGAAACCTAAAAACTTTTGAAGTCAGTATTGATACCAGTAAACATTTAAGCAGTTTAATCCCAGATGATTTTACCAAAGTTTCTGAAAGTGGTATAAGTTCGGTTGAATCAGTGATTGAGTTACGAGAATATGGATTCCTAGGGTTTTTAATAGGGGAACATTTTATGAAAAATGACAACCCTCAAAAGTGCACTTCAGAATTTATAAAAAAATTGAAATCATGAAATTAAAAGTCTGTGGTATGAAATATAATATTGCTGAAATTGCAGATTTTCAACCAGATTACATGGGTTTTATATTTTACGAAAAGTCACCTAGACATTTTGAGGGCGTTATCCCAGAATTACCAAAAGCTATAAAAAAAGTTGGCGTTTTCGTTGATGAAGATGAAAGCTTCATAAAAAGAATAAGTAAAGAATACAACCTTGATTGTATTCAATTGCATGGTCATGAATCACCAGAGTTTTGCAATTCAATTAAATCAATTGGGAAACAAATCATAAAAGTATTTTCAATAAAAAACACCTTCGATTTTTCTGTATTAAAAGATTACGAAGCTGTATGCGATTATTATTTATTCGATACCAAAGGAAAATTACCAGGTGGTAATGGTTATAGCTTTAATTGGTCTGTTTTGGAAGATTATAACTCAACAAAACCTTTCTTTTTAAGTGGTGGCATTGGGTTGGAAAATACAGATAATATCATGTCATTCCTGCGCAGGCAGGAATCAAAATACTGTTGTGCAATTGATGTAAACAGCAAATTCGAAATAGAACCAGGATTAAAAAACATTAAAGACCTTGAAAGATTTAAAAATGAGTTATCACGTTAACAAAAAGGGCTATTATGGCGAATTTGGCGGTGCCTACATTCCTGAAATGTTGTATCCCAATGTGGAGGAACTTCGCCTAAACTATCAGAAAATTATGGAAGAACCCGATTTTAAATCGGAATTCCAGCAATTACTCAAGAATTATGTAGGTAGGCCTTCTCCACTCTATTTTGCCAAGCGATTATCGGAAAAATATCAGGCCAAAATTTATCTCAAACGCGAAGACCTCAACCATACAGGCGCTCATAAAATTAATAATACCATCGGACAGATTCTAATGGCAAAACGGTTGGGTAAAACACGTATAATTGCAGAAACAGGTGCTGGACAGCATGGCGTGGCTACTGCAACCGTATGTGCACTTATGGACATTCAATGTATTGTTTATATGGGTGAAATAGACATTAAACGTCAGGCTCCCAATGTAGCCAGAATGAAAATGCTTGGAGCCGAAGTCCGTCCTGCCACATCAGGAAGCAAAACCTTAAAAGACGCTACCAACGAAGCCATAAGAGACTGGATTAACAATCCGTCGGACACACATTATATTATTGGTAGTGTGGTTGGTCCACACCCCTATCCAGATATGGTTGCCCAATTTCAATCGGTTATATCTGAAGAAATCCAATGGCAGTTACAAGAACAAGAAGGCACCAACAAACCAAATTATGTAATTGCCTGTGTAGGTGGCGGCAGTAATGCAGCAGGTGCTTACTATCATTTTTTAGATGATGAGTCTGTAAACCTTATAGCTGTTGAAGCAGCTGGCCTTGGTATCAAATCGGGCAAAAGTGCTGCCACTTCAGCATTGGGCAATGAAGGTATTATTCACGGTAGCAAAACATTATTGATGCAAACCAAAGATGGACAAATAACCGAGCCCTACTCCATTTCAGCCGGCTTGGATTATCCGGGTGTAGGACCCATGCATGCACATTTGTTCCAGACTAAACGTGCCGAATTCATTGCCATTTCCGATGACGAAGCCATGAATGCGGGTCTCGAACTCTGTAAGATGGAAGGCATTATTCCCGCTATAGAAAGTTCTCATGCCTTTGCGGTTTTAAAAAAGAAGCCCTTTAAACCCGATGATATCATTGTCATTAATCTCTCTGGCAGAGGCGATAAAGATTTAGAAACCTATATAAACCATTTCAACCTATAAATTGTGAATCGGATAAATCAAAAACTGCAAGAAAATAAAAAACTCATATCCATATACTTTACTGCTGGTTATCCAGAAATTGATGATACCGTAACTATCATTCAAAATCTTGAAAAAAGTGGTGCCGACATAATTGAAATAGGCTTGCCTTTTAGTGATCCTTTGGCGGATGGCCCAACAATACAAGCCAGCTCCACACAAGCACTCAAAAACGGCATGACCACAGAACTTCTGTTCAGGCAATTGGAGAGCATTCGAAAAACGGTTAACATCCCATTAATCATTATGGGATATTTCAATCCCATAATGCAATATGGTGTTGAAGCGTTTTGTAAAAAATGCCGAGAAATAGGTATTGATGGATTAATAATTCCCGACCTACCTATAGATGTTTATGAGGAACAGTACCAAACCCTTTTTGAGTCCAACAACCTGTCCAATATATTTTTAATTACACCACAAACCAGCACCGAGCGCATTCACTATATAGATGCCATGTCAACCAGTTTTATTTACATGGTCAGTTCGGCCAGTACAACGGGAGCACAGTCAGGTTTTGGAAACGAACAAAAATACTATTTTAAACGTATTTCCGAAATGAAGCTCAACAGCCCTTTAATAGTAGGCTTTGGCATTTCAAACCACGAAACATTTACACAGGCTACCGAATATGCCAATGGCGTAATTGTAGGAAGCGCTTTTATAAACCATATCAAAAAAAATGGGATTGATAACTTTAAAAAATTCATTGTTAACATATTGAACAAATAACTTTCTAAAAAAAAAGAGTAACTTAGTGATAAATACCAACCTTAAAAAATGAAACACTATCTATTCTTATTTTTGATCCTTTTGGGTCTTCAATCCTATTCACAAACTACTGAAAGCACGGATGACAATCCGCAAGAATCACAGGCAGATGCACTGGCAAAACAATTGCAAAATCCTGTAGCCAATTTAATTAGTGTGCCTTTTCAAGGAAATTTCGATTTTGGAATCGGCCCTGAAAACGGTTCACGAATGACACTCAATATTCAACCAGTTATTCCCATTAGCATTAGCGACAACTGGAATTTAATCGGTCGTGTTATACTACCCGTTATTTCCCAACAAGATGTTTACGGAAACAGCGGTAATCAATTTGGATTAAGCGATGCGGTTGTGAGTAGTTTTTTCTCACCTAAAGAGCCTACTTCGGGAGGTTTAATTTGGGGAGCAGGACCCGTATTTCTGGTTCCAACGGCTACTGATGATTTATTGGGCACCGAAAAGTTTGGTATGGGACCCACAGTCGTTGTACTCAAGCAAGCCGGGCAATTTACTATAGGTGCTTTGGCCAACCACATTTGGTCTGTAGCTGGTAGTGATGATAGAGCTGATGTCAACAATACATTTCTTCAACCGTTTATAGCACGTAATTTTAAAGGCGGTTATTCATTAACCATCAATACCGAGCTTACGCAAAACTGGGACGCCAAAGGCACTTCTGGTAGCTTACATCTTGTAGGTGCTAAAGTATTCAGTATTGGCAAGCAACTAACACAGTTTGCCATTGGCCCTAGGATACCGTATGGTAATGCCAATACGGCTGATTGGGGCTTTAGAGCCATGATCGTGTTACTATTTCCAAAAGGATAACTGAATTTTAAAAAAAAATCAATCGAATGCAATTATTTAAATTACTCTTAAGCTTTTTACTCCTTATAACACCGCTGGCCTTGAGCGCTCAAAATGATACCATCGTTTTAAAAAACAACGACAAACTTGTTGGCGAAATAAAATCTATGGATCGTGGTGTTGTCACCATTGAAACGGATTATAGTGATTCCGATTTCACCATTACCTGGGTTGACATCATCAGCATTAAAAGTAAGCAAACCTATTTGATGACCTTGTCCGATGGCACACGTATCAACAGTACCATACACACGCAACAGGGAGATTCGGCAGTGGTAACCTTAAAAGGGTTTAATGATAAAAAAGTAGACATCAAGGATATTGTTTACATCAATCCGGTGAAGAAAAAATTCATATCCAGAATTGTAGCTTCGGTGTCCTTTGGATACAACATCACAAAAAGTAATAATTTAAGTCAACTTTCCATTAATAGCAATATAAGCTATACAGCCTATAAATGGAAACTTCATGGCAGTTATAATGAAGTAAGAAGCAATCAGGATAGTGTGGAAGCAACCAGCCGTATGGATGCATCGGCAGGTCTTAAATACTTCATGAAAAACGATTGGTTTTATGAATTTTCTGGCGACTTCTTATCCAACGACGAACAAAAACTTGAATTACGTTCAACAATCAAAAGCGGTCTGGGTAAATACATCATTCACTCCAATAGCATGTACTTTGGTGGTGGTTTTGGTCTGGCTTTCAACAACGAAAAATTTAACGATGTCAATAATACCAATAGAAACTCCCTTGAAGCCTATATAGGCTTCGCATTAGATATTTTTGACGTAAAAGATTTTAACCTTACGACCGATGTAACATTCTATCCCAGTTTAACCGAAGGCGGCAGATACAGGGCTGATTATAATTTGAATTTAAAATATGATCTCCCGTTGGATTTCTTTATAAAACTTGGGTTAACCTATAACTACGATAGTAAACCCGTAGAAGGCGCTTCGGTGTCTGATTATGTGTTTCAATCAACTTTTGGATGGGAATTTAATTAACAGATTATGGCACTTTTCAATAAATCATCTAGAGCATTAATCATTGGAGGTCTCTTTTTTATACTGCCAATCTTGCTCATTTTCTTTGCCTGGAAACACCTGCACGAAATACTCCGCCCAATCAGTACCAAAATAAGTGAAACACTTGATTTACACACTATTTTCGGTTCGGCTTCCGTGTTAATTGTCACAATAATTCTAGCGGCTCTTCTGTGTTTTGTGGCAGGCTTGCTGATAGAAAAAGGTATTATGAAAAACTGGAATTCTGGTATTGAAAAAAAACTCTTTATTTTCTTTCCGTCGTTGCAAATGCTCAAGTTCCGGATGATTGGTGATAAAAACAGTGTCATCAATGAAGTCTGGCAAGGCATTATATTTAAAGAAGACAACGCTTACAGAATAGCCTTCATTACAGACAAAAAACCAAACCACACCACTATCTATATTCCTGATGCTCCTAAAATTGATGCTGGCGAAGTACGCTATATGATTAATACAGAATTTGAATACTATCCCATAACCATGAAGCAAGCCATGTCTGCCATTTACAATTTTGGTGAAGGGCTGGATATTGAAAAACTAATAATTGAATCTAAAATAAATACAGAAAAATGAGAGTTCTAAAAAAAATTAATAGCCTATACTTATTACCCATTTTTACTTTAAGTTTTATAGCGTTTAATTGTAAGCAATCAAGTGAAAATATCAATGTAAAGCCTGAAACACAGACTAGTGAAGTCAGAACATTTAATCAAGAAATGGAGCCCTATGGAGGTCAACCAGCTTTTGATGCTAAACCTTCAACTGACGATTTAGAGTATCAGGTAAAATATCACCGTGCTTTTGAGGCAACATTGTGGGCTCTACCTGCCGTTGCCATTTATCGCTTTAGAGCTGCTGCTATTGAACATTTAGGCTACAAAGATAATGACATAATAGCTTATTCTCAAGTCGCTTCTCCCAAACTAGAAGCTATTACTGCCAATAGTTCAACACCATATATCACCGCTTTTTCAGATTTGAGTCAAGGCCCAAGTGTATTGGAAATACCTGAAGCAGGACCCGACGGATCCTTATACGGACAGGTTGTAGACCACTGGCAAATTACAATTGCAGATATTGGTCCTTCAGGGTTAGACAAAGGCAAAGCTTCTAAATATTTATTTACACCACCTAACTACGATGGTGAAATCCCTACTGGATATATTCATGTGGCTTCACCTAGTTACCGCATAGCCTTTGCTTTTCGTTCGGTAAGAGCACCAGGAAAATCTGTTGAAGATGCCTATGCCTATGCAAAACGTCTTCGTATGTACAGATTAAATGAAGCAACAAATCCACCTCAACAAAAATTTATTGACCCTTCTAATGAGCGCTATCCTACCCTTCCTTTTTTCAGTGAAAAGCATTTTAGTGACATTCATGCCATTTTCTCTTTAGAAAATTCTAAACCCATTGATAAGGTAATGGTTGGAATGCTCTCATCACTTGGTATTGAACATGGCAAAAAGGAGTTTAATCCTGATGAAAAAACAAGAAAAGCAATGAACCAAGGCTCAATTGATGCGTATTATTATCTAATGGACTTATGGGATAACTACCCAAAATCATGGCTGTATTGGCCAGACAGGCATTATGCATCACTAATGCAGGCTGACAAAAACAAATCTTTTTCCTATGTGTACGAAAACAGTGTTGATATTGAAACCAAAGCGCTTCAGTATTTTCAATGTACCTATGTGCCAAAAGTTTTGTCGGACAATCCAGCTACACAGTATATCATGTGTATGAACGATTCAGACGGAGATTTGCTTGAAGCCAACAAAACCTATAAAGTAATTGTTCCTGCGCAAATGCCTGTAAAGCAATTTTGGGCACTTACTGTATATGACAAAGCTACTTATAGTTTTATCTATTCAGAATCTAACAGAACTACGCTCTCTTCCTATGATTTGCCAAACATGAAAAAAAATGAAGATGGTAGTGTAACCATTTATGTTGGACCGCAAGCTCCTGAAGGACTTGAAAGTAATTGGATTCCAACTAGAGGAAAAAGACCTATGCCAATGTTCAGGCTTTATGGTCCAACCGAGGAATTCAATAATAAAACCTTTAAAATGCCAGATTTTGAAAAAGCAAATAATTAAAACTATTTATTATTATTATTATGCCGAAGACTTTATCATTGTTTTGTATGGTCTGCTTTGCTTTTCTTAACTGCAAAGAAAAGCCTTCAAGCTCATTAGAAGAACCTCCTGTTCTAACTAAACAATTAACCAACAAAACCCTAATCGATTTATCACATGAATACTCCAAGGAAACCGTGTATTGGGTAACTGCCAAAGAGTTTGAACTCGATACCGTTTTTGCTGGCGATACTGACAAAGGCTTTTACTATTCCGCCAATAACTTTGCCACAGCCGAACATGGCGGTACACATATAGACGCGCCCATTCATTTTTCCAAAACAGGACAAACGGTTGAACAAATCCCACTTGATAATTTAGTGGGTTCGGCTATAAAAATTGACGTGTCCCATAACGCCAAAAACAATCCCGATTATTTGATTACCGTAGCAGATTTAACCCAATGGGAAACCCAATCGGGCCATCAAATTCCAGAAGGCAGTATTGTCTTGCTACAAACTGGTTTTGCCAAATACTATCCCAATAAGGAAAAATATTTGGGCACAACCGAGCGTGGCGACCACGCAATTGCCTTGCTACATTTCCCTGGGTTATCGCCCGAAGCCGCACAGTGGTTGGTAGACAATAGAAACATCAAAGCCATTGGCATTGACACACCCAGCATAGATTACGGCCAATCGCAATTGTTCAAGAGTCACGTTATTTTATTGTCCAAAAACATTCCAGCCTTTGAGAACTTAACCAATCTGGACAAACTTCCCAGTGAAAATTTTGAGGTCATTGCCCTACCCATGAAAATAAAAGGTGGCACAGGTGCACCATTACGCATCATTGCACTATTGGATAATTAAGCGTGATTTATGATTTACAAAGAGGTACAACCAAGCAAAGACCTGCAAGAGTACATTCAAAATTATTGGAAATTTGAAGTTGTCGAAAACTCAGACAAAACATTTCCCATACAACACGAAACTCTACCCGAAAACACCATGTCTTTGGTATTTATCAATCAACCGTACTTCAATGGCATTCGCATTATGGGGCCTCATATAGAAAAATACACCCAGTCTCTATTTCCAAATGCCATTTTCCTGGGTATTAGAATTCAGCCTTGGTTAAATATCCATTCACTAACAACAAATAAAGTAGATATCCTAAACAAGACTTTACCCAGCTCGCCAGAGGTTGAAAATCACTTTAAGGAATTACAATTGGTCACTGGTTTTGATAATTTTACGCTCTTTGAAAAACAGGTAGTTTCCTTTTTAAAACGCAGTACCATTCAAAAGAATGACATGGTAAAATTCATTTGTCTGCAATTAAACTCTGGCAAATCAATTGCTGAAATTACTTCACAAATTCCCGCTTCAACTCGGGTTATTCAAAAAAAATTTAAGGAAACCACAGGCCTGACCATGAAGCAATATGCCAATATTGAACGTCAACGAAACACTTGGAAAGCCATTATGCTTGAAAACAAAAATCCGCTGGATGCCATTATTGACAACGGATTTTATGACCAATCTCATTTCATCAATGAATTTAAAAAAATCATGAAACGCACCCACAACGATTTTCAATCCTATTTAGCATCTGTTCATATGGAGTTTCATTAAATGACGGTTTTTTACAAGACCTTTTCAAAATATCTGGGTATTTTTACTAAAAACTAAAAAAACATGAAAACACGCACGCTATTTATAATCATGGCCTTTTTAATGATGACGCCCACCTTTTCACAAAACCAACCTGAAAAAGTAACCAACTCCATGGAACCCTTATTCTTCATGATGGGAAAATGGGAAGGCACAGGCTGGACCATGACCCGCGAAGGCAAAAGCAATTCCAATATTAAAGAACACGTGTATTGCAAAACCGATTGCAACATTTTGGTTGCCGAAGGGCTTGGC
This sequence comes from Bacteroidia bacterium, assembly GCA_030425285.1. Classification (GTDB taxonomy): domain Bacteria; phylum Bacteroidota; class Bacteroidia; order Flavobacteriales; family Flavobacteriaceae; genus Hanstruepera. The sequence continues at coordinate 1,262,100 of JAUIAY010000001.1, read as the reverse complement.
ACTAAAACCAACCCTGAAACCAATGAAACAATCGTTGTCCATGAAGCTTTTGGCGTGATGTTTAAAGACCCTGAAACAGGAAAATTCACATTAAGAGCCTATAAAGACAATAACATTTCCATCTCTGAAGTTGAAATAATAGACGAGAAAATTATTAGATGGAAGCTAGAACTGCCCAACCAAGGCACTGTAAGATTCACCAGTGACTACAGCCAAAAAGATAAATGGATAGAAATTGGCGAGTTTAGCCGCGATGGTGAAAACTGGATGCAATTTCTAGGCATGGATCTAACCCGTGTAGCAGAATAAATAAACTCCCAAGCATCATAAACAACCAAAGCTGTCAGTTCGAGTGTCACGCCATAGGCATGATGTATCGAGAACCAAGTGTCCCGACCTTAAGCGTCGGGAAGTTCAACACCCATACCGTCATTGCGACCATGAGGCACGAAGTGGGAAGCAATCTCTAACTCGATAAGCACAACAAACCGAATACTTCCGTCTACAATCTTCCGTCATCGGTCATAAACAATTAATCTAAAAACCAACTCGGTTTGTAAGAATTTTAATTATTTTTAGGGGAATAAACATCATGAGGATAAACGCAATTGCGTTTATCCAATTGTTGCCAGTAATTTTGAGAATATGAGTCAGAAAATTAATTATTTAGATAAAACATTAAATGCTCTCAATATATTAACTCACAACAGAAAGCATACTACAGTTACTGACATTAACAATCTAGTAAAACTGAATGAGGAAGTTGTAGAAAATATTATGATTTATTTAACTTCTTTAAATTATTCTGACCAAAAGAATAATTCTTTTAGAATTACATTTGAAGGTCAACTTTTTATTTCAAAAAGTAATTTTCCATATAAAAATAAACCATTTCTTTACGAGAAAAGATATAAAAGCTTAAAGTATTGGGTGCTTTTCCTCAATTCTTGTCTAGTTTTAGGGATTGGCTTATATAGTGCTTTCAAAAGAGAAAACACTAAAAATAAAGTCGATAAAATAGAAATCATTTGTAATCACACAAACGATGTAAATTATAAACAAAATGATTCTATCAAATAAATAAAAAATGGCAATATTGGAATACTTTAAGAAATATGATTTAAGTAAATACACCTTATCGCCTATTGATATTCTTGATTCTCGTGGAATTGACTACCAAAATATTTTCCATAAGAGAAGTATTCATAAAGAAATAATTGATTCTTTGAATAAGAATCAAATAACTTTAATAATTGGTAATCCATTGGCGGGGAAAACAAGATTAGTCTATGAAGCATTAAAAAATCGAAAGCAAGGTTTAATTTATATCCCCAAAAAAGATAACTCAATTAACGAATATCGCCTACCAAATACCAACCAAGAAAAAATAATTATTTTTTTTGATGATGTAGATGAATATTGTAAAACACCAGCATTAAATAAATTACTACATTATATAACATTAAAGAAAATCAAATGTATTATAACCTGCAGAACAGGGCCTGAATTTGATGTGTTTAAAAAATATCTTAATAATAGAAATTATAGTAAAGTTCTTGAAAACAGATTCCATATTGAAACTATTGATAAAGAAGATTCGGACTTCATTAAATTCTGCAATGAGAATAGAAACCATTTCAAATCTGAAATAAAAAATTTCGATGGAAACATTGGTTCTTTGATGCTTCCATTAGATGATATGCGATTAAGATTTGAAAAATTACAAGAAGAAAGAGAAAAAGAAAAAATCCCTCTTGCAATATTATTAGCATTGAAAACTCATTTTCATTTTTTTAATTATGAAACTACTAAATCTAGTTATTTAGAAATTAACATTAAAGAGTTTGTAGAAAGGTTTTGTAACGAAGAATTTAATTTAATAGAGTGGGAAAATGCCAAAGAAAAATTATTAGTAACAGATATTAAATTAAACTTTATTGATAATTACTTTGATGAGGATAAAGAATTAGACATTATATATATAGAAGAAGCATATCTGGATTTTTTTACGGATGCGAATGGTAATAAAATGGATGTTACTTTCAAAGACTTAAATAAAAATTCTCTAGTTAGAATATTAAATAAATTATATTCCCCAGAAGACAAATCTACTTGGGGATTTCCAATGAGAACTAGAGATTATAACATACTAATTAAAAATGCTAAAAATTTTGATGAAGGGTTAGACATTTTTAACAACATAAAAAAACCACTACTAAAGGATGCTCATTCCTATATGAATTTAGCAGACTTGACAGAAGATATATCCAAAATAATAGAGATATACACACAAATGAAAAAAAGTGGAATAAACTCTCTCTTTATTCCTAATTATCGATTTATAAAAAAGTTTGACAGTTTTATAGACTTATTTAATATTCTTAATCAACTAGACCCCAAACTGCTTGAGGCGAGAAACGGAACAACAAATAGGCTAATCAATTTAGCTGAAGACAAACCTCAAGAAAGTCTTGAATATCTTTTTAGAATTAAATCCATAAAAGAAATTTATGAAAATCCTGTTTATAATTTTATTGTGAGTCTTTGTGTTTCAGATGAGAATGATTATTCTAAATATATTAAGCCGATATTACCAGTTTTACAAGAGCTAGATAAACCTTTGAGAAAAAATATTATCAAAACTATATTGAAACTTAAAATTGAGGATAATACCGAAGAGTTGCTGTCTAAATACTTATCTGGATATGATTATCATAATGAATATGCTAACTATATTCAAGAAAAAGATTTTTATGAAGCTTTAATTCATTACAGAGCTGCTGATGATTTAGCTGTTGATATTAATCAAAAACAAAAGGTATTAATTAACCAAAATAGATTGATTTACAATAACAGTGACAAAGTTTTGAGTAATGATTTCATATCGATTCTTGAATTCACTCACAACTTTTTAAAGGATAAAAAAGAAAAATTAAACAAAATTCGAAATACAGATTATTTAAGGAAGTATTTGATTGTCAATGAATTGAATTTCCTTGAGAATGAAACTGAAATTGAGAACAAAATCAATGAACTTTTAAATAAGAAGTATCTTCCGCGAAGAGACTTTTATAATATTAATACTTTTTTGAATTCTGAAAAGAAAAAATACATATTAAAAGAAATTTTAACAAAAAAAACTACTGGCAACAACTGCTATAAGTAATTGCTTGCTCTCCCCTACTTCTGTTTAACCATTTCCCAAGAGTTATTAGTCATTCCCCAAGAGTTATCGGTCGGTACAGTTCAGTGATTAAGTGGTACAGTTCAGTGATTAGGTGGTACAGTTCCGTGATTGGTCGGTACAGTTCCGTGATTGGGTGGTACAGTTGAGTGATTGAGTGGTACAGTTCAGTGATTGGTCATTCCAGCTGCGTTATTAGTCGTTCCAGTTCAGTGTTTGACCATTCCAGCTGCGTTATTGACCATTCCAGTTCAGTGTTTGGTCGTTCCAACTCAACACGCCCCTCCCCAACACCTAAAAAAACTCCCGATACTGCATAACCCTAAAATCAAAGGTGTTAAATTCGGGGTTTCGGGCCTTTAACTGCTTATACAAAGGCAAGCGACTAATGGAAATATTGGCTGCTCCCGACCCCGATGTTAAGGAAACCGTTTTAATAATACGTTTGTCATTTCGAGCCTTTCGACCGCGCTCAAGACAGGCCTGTCGAGAAATCTCATTATTTAAAGATTCTTCGCTTTGCTCTGAATGACATAGTTCAAATTGGTGTATTCTGGGAACTTCGTTGTCTACCAACTCCAGTTTCAGGTTATAATCCCGCAAATGCCTTCTAAAAAAATACTCCGGGCCATTTTTACTGTTGCCACCGGTAAACAACAGGGTATCAACACGGGGATATTGCTTTAAATAGCCCACCAAATCGCGTAGCACAATGTTGGTCATCCCCAAATCGGAGGCATCTATCTTCTCCCTTTCGGCAGATGCCACAATATCACAAACACCTATTTGGCGCTCAATTAAAAACGTCTTACGCTGGTCTATGGCTTCCTGCGAGTTGTCATACCGCAGCCCCAGTTGGTGTATGGCATCAATAAACAACCACAAACTATTGTAGTAACTCCCATAGCAAAAATCGACATCCTTTTCCATTAAATCGCCCGTAGAAAAACGTGGCGGTGGCAAGGTACCAACAATCAATTTCGTCGTGTTTTCTTTAATAAAAGGCTCGTATGGATGTTTATGTAGAAACATAATACAATTCCTGCGCAGGCAGGAATCTAATAAAGTACATTTTGATAAAATTCGTCAATTCGAGTGGATTTTTCGATTGAAATGAGAAAAATTTGTATCGAGAATCAAATTTCGTATTTTAAGACTAATAAAAATAAGTTTAATTAAATGAGATTCCCACTTTCGGGGAAAGTAAACCATGGGAAAAGGTGATAAAAAAACAAAACGAGGTAAAATACACCGAGGTACTTTTGGTGTCAGACGGCCACGCATCAAGAAAAAAGTAAAACCTGAAGATAAAATCAATATCAACAAAAAGGCAAAAGCCTAACCTTATCTAATAAACACCAAGTCGGTTTCGGTTGATAGGCTTTCACTAAAGCCATACCCTTCATAGTTAAACCCTTTAATGTCATCCAAGGTCCGGGCGTTGGTATCTATAACATAGCGCGTCATGTAGCCTCTCGCCAGTTTGGCAAAGGTCATGATGGTTTTGTACTCACCTTTTTTTAAGTCTTTAAAATGAGCTGTAACCACGGGTACTTTGAGTGCTTTGGTGTCTATGGCTTTAAAATATTCGTTACTGGCCAAGTTTAAAAACAGTTCATCATCTTGCAGTTCGTCATTTAAAGCTTGGGTAACTTTCTTTTTCCAGAATTCATAAAGGTTTTTGTTTTTCCCAACAGGGAATTTGGTTCCCATCTCTAGGCGATACGGCATAATCAAGTCCAAAGGCTTCAACACCCCATACAACCCTGAAATTATCCGAACTGTATCCTGAAGTCTCTCAATACCATCTTTTGGAATGTTGTAGGCATCAATCCCTCTATACACATCACCACTAAAGGCATAAATAGCCTGCCTTGCAGAATCTTTTGTAAAAGGTAATTGCCATTCTTGGTTTCGTTCGTAATTCAACTGCCCCAAATTATCTGAAATGCTCATCAATTTAGACAAACTACGCGCCGATTTCTTTTTCAACAACTTGTTTAGGCGTTCGGCTTCATTAAGGAAACAGGCTTCAGTACTTTTAGGCGTTGGCAATTTGCTCTCAAAATCGAGGGATTTGGCTGGAGAAATAACGAGTTTCATTGAAAATTTATTTTTCATTTCCGAGTAATCGGAAAACTATTATTATGTGAATTTGAATCAAATTTACAATTACCTTATAATAAAATCAACTTTGATTGATAATCTTTTCTATAAAACTATTGATGAAATTTATACAATTTCCTGACCTATTTGTATAACATATCCATTATTGTCATAAATAGCAAATTCCCGCATTCCCCATTCAAACTCTTCTAGTTCATAACAAACAGATACAGTATCCTTTAATCTATTCCATAAAGTATTTACATCATCCACTTTTAAATAAAATGATCCTGTAAAAATAGGCTTCACAAAAGAAACATGCGAATTAGGTTTTGCTAACATAATTTCTACATGGTCTTTGTGTAAAGCTGCCCAGTTCCAACTGTCATTTTTCTCTCCGCAAACAAAGTCTAGATGTGTAGTAAAAAAAGCAATTGTTTCATCTATATGCTCTGTATAAAGCATGGGCACCAAACTCTTGTAAGTCATAGCGTTTTTATTAAATATTACTCAATGTCTTGATGCTTGGAATACTGTCGCCATTTCTCAATACAGGCCTGCATATCTTCTGGAACTTCAGAATCAAATCGTAAGGTTTTACCTGTTTTAGGATGCTCAAATCCCAATGTTTTGGCATGCAATGCCTGGCGTGGCAACACCTTGAAACAATTCTCTACAAACTGCTTGTATTTGGTGAAGGTAGTACCCTTCAGTATTTTTTCGCCACCATAGCGTTCGTCATTGAATAAGGTATGCCCAATGTGTTTCATGTGCACCCGGATTTGGTGCGTGCGTCCGGTTTCCAACTTGCAAGACACCAAAGTCACATAGCCTAAACGCTCCAAAACCTTGTAGTGCGTTACGGCAGGCTTACCTTTATCGGCTTCATCGCCTTCAAAAACGGTATTTTGTAAGCGGTTTTTAGGGTGCCTCCCTATGTTACCTTCAATAGTGCCTGCGTCTTCCTCAACATTGCCCCAGACCAAAGCTACGTATTCGCGCTCACTGGTTTTATCAAAAAACTGTTTGGATAAATGCGCCATAGTCTCCTCGTTTTTGGCAATCACCAAAAGCCCACTGGTGTCTTTATCGATGCGGTGAACCAAACCAGGTCGGTTACTGGAGTTATTGGGCAGATTATCAAAATGATAAATCAGTGCATTAATCAACGTCCCCGAATAATTGCCATGCCCAGGATGCACAACCATACCAGCTTCTTTATTGACCACCAATAAATCATCGTCCTCATAAACAATGTTTAAGGGAATGTTTTCTGGAGTCAGTAAATACTCGTAAGGCGGATGTTCAAAAAGGACGCGTATTTTGTCAAATGGCTTGACCTTGTAATTGGATTTTACTGGCGAATCATTGACGTAGATATTTCCATTCTTAGCAGCAGCTTGAATCTTATTACGCGTAGCGTTTTCAATAAAATTCATGAGGTATTTATCTATTCGAAGGGGTTGCTGACCTTTTTCGGCTGTAAAAGCATAATGCTCATACAAGTCATCGTCTTCCTGCTGATTTTCTGGCGTGTAGTCGTCCATCATTCTTCGGTTGAACCAGGTCGTTTTCCGTTACCCAATACCAAATCTATTTCAGAGGTTTTGGACAACATATCACCAGCCTCTACCTCGTTTCCGTCGTGGGACATTTTTAGAACAACATCAATGGCAATATTATCTACATAGGTCAGTTTTCCAACTTTAAAGCCTAATGCTTCCAAGGTAGGTTTTGCCTGTCTTAAGGTACGTTCCTTTAATTCAGGAACCATCACTTTTCTATAGCCTGAAGGGTTAAGGGTTAAGTATACTTTACGGTTTTCCTTAACTTTTTTGCCTGCAATAGGGTCTTGTTCAATAACCGAAAACTTTGGGTAGTCCGGATTAAAGTTTGAGGAATCCAAAATCTCCATAGCCAGATTGTTTTCCTTCAACTCAATATTGGCAACCTCTATGGATTTTCCTTTTAAATCGGGTACGGTTTCAAACTCACCGTGATTGGTGGAGATATTCAACCATTTTAACATGATAAATGTTATGACAACTATAGCCAAAATGGCTAATGCCAATTGCTTTAAAAATACTTTACTTTTAAGGAATCCTATTAAACTCATGCAAGACTGTTTCTGAAACAAATATATAAAAACAGAACTGTTTTTACTTTTGATTTTTAAGTGATATTTTAGCTTAACTAATAATAGATACGTTTTATTGTTTATTTTAGACTTAATCAATGACCTAAATAAATGGGATTCCCGTTTTCACGGGAAATAATTATGAAAAAAACCATCGGAATTATAATGGGCGGCTACTCTAGCGAATACGAGATTTCGCTTAAAAGTGGCCAAGTGGTTTATGAAACACTTAACCCTGAAAAGTATGATGCTTATAGGCTGCATATTTTTAAGAACAAATGGGTTTATGTTGATGCCAATGACCAAGAGCATCCTATTGACAAAAACGATTTTTCCGTAACGGTCAAGGACTCAAAAATCACGTTTGATTGTGTCTTTAATGCCATTCATGGGTCACCGGGAGAAGATGGCTTTATGCAGGCTTACTTACAACTGCTCAATATTCCGCACACCAGCTGTGGTATGTATCAGGCTGCCTTAACATTCAATAAGCGCGATTGTTTGAGCGTGTTAAAACCTTATGGCATAAAAACAGCTGAAAGCTATTATTTGAATTTAGGCGATGCTTTTGATGAAAATGCCATAATCAATAAAGTTGGATTGCCTTGTTTTGTTAAGGCCAATAAAGCAGGTAGTAGTTTTGGTATTACTAAAGTATATAAACAAGAAGACTTAAAGCAAGCCATTGAGCATGCTTATAAAGAAGATGACGAAATCATTATTGAATCGTTTTTAGATGGCACCGAAGTTTCAGTGGGTGTTATTAAATATAAAGGTGAAGTTATTGTTTTACCCATTACTGAAATTGTAAGCGACAATGACTTTTTTGATTACAAAGCCAAATATTTAGGTGAATCACAAGAAATTACACCTGCTCGCATTTCAGAAGTAGATGCCAACAACGTTAGCAAAGTTGCCAAGCAAGTTTATGAGATTCTAAAAATGGAAGGCTTTTCCAGAAGTGAATACATTTTCAAGAATGGCGAACCACATCTTTTGGAAGTCAATACGGTTCCTGGTCTTACCAAAGCCAGTATTTTACCACAACAAGCTGCTGCGGCCGGTATTAGTCTAGCTGAATTATTTGAAAACGCTATTGAAGAGGCTTTGAAATAAAAATTGTAATTTTAAAACATGAAACGAGCCATTTTCCCAGGATCATTTGACCCAATTACTCTAGGACATTACGATATCATCAAACGTGCAGTGAACCTTTTTGATGAAGTTATTGTAGCTATTGGCATCAATGCTGAAAAAAAATACATGTTTTCGTTGGACGAGCGTATGCAGTTTATCAAAGATGCCTTTGCAGATGAGCCCAAGGTAACGGTTGTTTCGTATGAAGGCCTTACGGTGGAATTTTGCAAAAAAAACAATGTCAAATTCATCTTACGTGGGTTGCGAAATCCTGCCGATTTTGAATTTGAAAAAGCCATTGCCCACACCAATCGTGATTTAGCTCCAATAGAAACTGTTTTCTTATTAACAGCTGCCAATACCTCTTATATTTCGTCATCTATTGTACGCGATGTTATTAGAAATGATGGTGACTATACCAAATTGGTACCTGCCAGTGTTCGGGTAAAATAAATTACCATGAAACTTATTCGTCTTTTTACGCTTTTACTTCCAATACTGTTCTTTAGTTGTAAAAAAGAGCCATCCAAAACATTGGATAAATCACAAGTTATTAGTGAAATTGAAACCATGTTTGATGCGTATCACGAAGCTATCAAGCAAAATGGTTTACCTGCGGAATTTGATTATTTGGATGATTCCGATGATTTTTTCTGGGTACCACCGGGTTACAAATCGGCTATAAAGTATGACTCTATCAAAACTATTCTTATTCAGAATAACAAAAGCATTCAATCTATTTCCTTTGAATTTGAAGCTTTGGAGATATTTCCTTTATCATCAGAAATTGCCAACTATTCCGGTATTGTAAAAGGCGAAATGATTGACACATCCCAAACCATTTCCAACTTCAAAATAATAGAATCGGGAACACTTATTAAACGTGCCGATGGTTGGAAATTATTAAACGGACAATCTCGAAATTTAGATTAGTAGAACAGCCACACTATTAGGTTTCGCCTCCTTTTCGTTTTTTGTAACAAGTGACCATAATTCTGTACTAATAAAGTATAAGAACTATTCTAAAAATGATCCGCTATCACTTAACATATTTACTTTTTAAAAGTGGGTTCATGCAACCGTCCGAGTATGCTATAAACTATTGGATGCAAACAGAGCAGGTTGAAAAATTAGAATATGCTTTAAAGTCAGGAAACTACAAAACACGTAAACTAGCTGCTGAAGCTTTGGAATTTGTTGGAGAACCATCTTCAATTCCAATTCTCATTCATGCCATGAACGACAACGTTCAAAATGTATCATTGGCGGCATTAAATGCTTTAGAATCGATAGGTAAGTCAGATGAACTGATACAGACCATTATTAAAAAGCGTTTTAATTGGCTGAAACAAAATCGTGAGAGCAAAGCCAAATACGAAGCGAACAAGAATAAAAAATACAAAATTTACCGTTGGGAAAGAGCTAGTAAAAAATCTTTTGAACGCGTAAAAGAGCAGCTAAAAAAGCCTATGCGCTAATTTGTTAAAACTTATATTCTGAAAGCGGTTTTGGAAACTCTTCAGGATTGGCTGCCAAATGGTAACGTGGATCGTCAATATCTTCAATAATGACTTCCCGAAATTTAGGACTGGCTTTGTATAATAAGATTTTACAATCTTCGCTCAAGTGTTTTAGTTTTATGGATTTGCCTTCAGCCTCATACTTTCCAACCAAATTAAAAATAGCTTCCAATGCCGAATGGTCACTCACACGTGATTCAACAAAATCTATTTCAACCGATTGAGGATCATTTTTGACATCAAATTTCTCGTTAAAGGCTTTGATAGAACCAAAGAATAAAGGGCCCCAAATTTCATAAACCTTCGTGCCATCATCCTTAAAGCGTTTGCGAGCACGAATACGTTTTGCATTTTCCCAAGAGAATACTAAAGCACTTACAATAACACCTGCAATTACAGCAATTGCCAAATCGAACAATACCGTTAAACCTGAAACCAAAATCAATACAAATAAATCAGAGCGCGGAATTTTTCGTGCAATTCTAAAACTGGACCATGCAAAAGTTCCTATAACTACCATAAACATAACACCTACCAAAGCTGCTATGGGAACTTGTTCAATAAGACCTGATGCAAACAAAATAAACATCAATAATGCAACAGCCGCTACGATACCAGATAACCTAGTTCGGCCGCCTGCTTTAATATTAATTATAGATTGTCCAATCATGGCACATCCACCCATTCCACCAAACAGACCTGTCACAATGTTAGCGCCACCTTGTGCCAAACATTCCCGATTGGTATTCCCTCGGGTTTCGGTCAGTTCATCAATTAAGTTCAGGGTCATTAAGGATTCTATCAACCCAATGGCCGCTAAAATCAAGGCATAAGGACCAATAAATTTTAAGGTCTGCCATGTAAAGGGTACTTTGTTAAAGACATCAAATTGAAACTGTGGTAAGCCGCCTTTTAGCCCTTCACCTCCACCTTCTCTAATAAAACTTCCAACAGTAGCAACGTCTAAATTTCCAAAAATTACAATGGCGGAAACCACTAAAATAGCCATTAACGCTTCAGGTAGCTTTTTGGTCAGTTTGGGCAAGCCAAACATAATTCCCATGGTCAAGGCTACAAGACCAATCATAGTCCATAATTCAGTTCCATGCAACCAGGTTTCCTTCCCGTTTTCAACAGTCATAAACATGCCTAACTGTGATAGGAAAATAACAATTGCTAAACCATTCACAAAGCCCATCATTACAGGATGTGGTATTAACCGCACAAACTTCCCTAACTTAAAAACACCTGCCAGCATTTGAATGATACCCATTAGAATAACCGTAGCAAACAAATAGTATAAGCCTAGTTGCTCACCTTGTGCTCCCATAGCATTACCTTCAGCAACTAAATTAACCATAACCACTGCCAAAGCACCTGTGGCTCCACTAATCATTCCTGGACGACCGCCAAAAATAGAAGTAATTAATCCAATCATAAAAGCAGCATATAGCCCAACCAAAGGATCTACGCCTGCAACAAAAGCAAAAGCAACGGCTTCTGGAACCAACGCCAAGGCAACGGTTAGACCTGATAAAATATCGTTTTTGGCATTTGCCGCTCGTTTTCTAATAAACTCTGTCATGATGGTCGTTTTACAGGCTGCAAAAATACGGTTAATATGAACAAGCACAAGTTTATATTGTTAGAATTTGATTAAGTTTATAGTTTAAAACTTGCCTTTATGAATAGATTATTTGTTTTTCTGATATCTTGTTTGATGGTTCAAAATTTGTTTGCTCAAGATTTTGTGACCGTCTTTGAAAAAAGTAATGGTACCGAAACAGCAACCTATCACCAAACCATTTCTTATTACGAAAATTTGGCAAAAACCTATCCTGAAATTTCCATTCAAGCCATTGGAAAAACCGATTCTGGTGAACCCTTGCATCTAGTCACCTTAAATCCAGATAAAGAATTTGATTTCAATAAAATTAGGCAAGCTAACAAACGTATTTTGCTTATCAACAACGGCATCCATCCTGGTGAAAGTGATGGCATTGATGCCACCATGATGCTCTTTCGCGATATGGTTCAAGGCAGAATTAACCTACCCAAGAATACCGTTTTGGCAACTATTCCAATTTATAATGTTGGTGGTAGTTTAAATCGAAATTCAGGAACACGCGCCAATCAAAACGGTCCAAAGGAATATGGTTTTAGAGGAAATGCCAGAAACTATGATTTGAATCGTGATTTCATAAAATGTGATACTGAAAATGCCAAAACCTTTGCCCAAATTTTTCATTTATTAAAACCTGACGTTTTTATTGACAACCATGTGAGTAATGGCGCTGATTACCAATACACCTTAACGCATTTATTCACCCAGCATAATAAACTAGGTGGTTCTCTTGGAGAATTTTTACATGAAGCTCTTATGCCGCAATTGGAAAGCAAACTGGCTCAAAAAAACTGGGACATTACACCTTATGTAAATGTTTTTAATCAGGTTCCTGAAAAAGGATTTAGTCAGTTTATGGATTACCCGCGATATTCAACAGGCTATACAACGCTTTGGAACACTTTGGGCATGATGGTAGAAACACACATGCTTAAACCCTACAGGCAACGGGTTGAAGGTACTTATGAACTCATGATAAGTATGATTGAAGTAATTGAGGAAAACTACGAAGAAATTGGTCTGCTGAGAGAAGTAGCTTTTAATGGATTCAGAATAGGTAAAAAATATCCCTTGGATTGGGAAATAGATGAAAACCAAGCCAGCACCTTACAATTTAAGGGTTACGAAGGGGAATTTATAAAAAGTGAGATTACTGGTAGTAACCGTTTAAAATATGACCGTAACAAACCTTTTACAAAAGAGGTGGTTTACAAAAACTATTTTAAACCCAGTATTGAAGTAACGGTACCAAGAGCTTACATTATTCCACAAGGTTGGCATAATGTCATTGATTTATTAAAATTAAATCAAATTGAAATGAATCGCCTTGAAAAAGACTCAACCATGCTAGTTGAGTCCTACAGAATTTCAAATTTTGAAACCCGAAAGTCAGCATATGAAGGGCACTATATGCATTATAACACAGAAGTTAACTCATTAGAAGAAGAAATAACTTTCCGAAAAGGTGGTTATGTAATCTCAACAAACCAAGCTGGTGTGCGCTATTTATTAGAAACTTTGGAACCGCAAGCTCCTGATTCTTTTTTCAATTGGAATTTCTTTGATACCATTTTGCAACAAAAGGAAGGCTTTTCCCCTTATGTTTTTGAAGATGAAGCGTTGGAATTATTGAACACTAATACTGAATTAAGAACCGAATTTGAAAAGAAAAAAGAATCAGATTCTCAATTTGCAAATAACTGGTATGCCCAGCTCAATTGGATTTTTGAGCGCTCCAATCATTACGAAAAAGCTCATATGCGATATCCCGTTTATAGACTAAATTAATGATCTGATATTAGCATAGGAATTTTCCAAGGCCTCTTGGCTTTCTTCAGAATTCAACCAAGCTACTTTAGTTATGCCTTCGGATTCTTCTGGTTTAAATTTACCTTTAAAATTCGTAGTCATTTCAAACCAATGCGTTATTTTAATTCGAAATCTGCCGTTACGCTTAAAAATATGATACGTTGTGTCCAAAGGTTTTATAATTTCCAAACCCGTTACACCTGTCTCTTCCTCTACTTCGCGAATAGCCGATACTTCAATCGATTCCTTTTTTTCGGTTCGGCCTTTGGGTAAGTCCCATTTGCCATTTCTAAATATAAATAACACGTCACCATTTTTATTTAAAACCTTACCGCCTCCAGCGATGACATTCGGTAATTTTTTGAGAAATAATTTAAGGAGTTTGTCTTCGTTGTGATGTACAAGTCTAACTTCCTTAATTGAAGTCGTATTCAGTTCTTTAATAACTTTTCGGATATTGACAGATTTCAAAAGATAGTTCTTGAATTTACTTTCTTTTTCTACCTCTGTTGTTAAGATAATAGGTTTATCGTTAACAAAAACTTTATACATACCTTGAGTACTAATCGTTTTAAGTTTTGTAAAAATATCAATTTTTAAGTCACTTCAAAGACTTTAAAAAATAATTTTATATCAAATTTTGAAATGGAGATTATCTAAAAAAAATGTAATTTTGCCACCATGATCTTCAACAAACACACTGCCAGAAAAACTGCCGAAGTCTTACTTCAGGTAAATGCTATAAAACTCCAACCAAAAGACCCCTTTACTTGGGCATCTGGTTGGAAATCACCTATATACTGCGACAACAGAATCGTGCTGTCCTATCCGCCCATTCGCAATTACATTCGCGAAACCATGGCCAAGCAAATTGAAAAACAATACGGAAAACCGGATGTTATTGCTGGTGTTGCAACAGGCGCTATTGGCATTGGCATGTTGGTAGCTGAATATTTAGGTTTACCTTTTGTTTACGTAAGACCTGAAGCCAAAAGTCATGGTAGACAAAATCAAATTGAAGGTCATTTGGCAGGTGGACAAAATGTGGTCGTAGTGGAAGACCTTATTAGTACTGGAAAAAGCAGTTTGAATGCTGTTAAAGCTTTGAGAGCCAATAAAGCCAATGTAAAAGGTATGATAGCGATTTTCTCTTACGACTTTCAAGTTTCCAAAGATAATTTTGAAAAGGAAAATGTTCAATTGTTGACATTGAGTGATTACAATTCTTTGTTAGAACAAGCGCTTCACACTAATTACATTTCCAGTAAGGAACAGGACATTTTAACATCTTGGAATGCCAATCCTGCAGAATGGAACGCTAATTGATATCTCAATAGAAAACAATACATAATTATGAATTTAGAATCACCTAAAACAACTGTTAACAAATCTCCTCAAGATGTATTTGACTTTTTATCGGATGTCAAAAACTTTGAAAAACTAATGCCTGAAAACATTAGCAAATTTGAAATTATTGACGAAGACACCTTTTTGTTTGCCTTAAAAGGCATGCCCGAAATCACGCTAAAAAAGAAAGAGGTAATAGCTCCCAATAAAATTGTTTTGGGTGCAGCTGGTGGCAAAATAGATTTTTCATTGGTTGGCAATATCATCGAAATTGAACCTGCCAAAAGCGATGTTCAATTGGTTTTCAACGGAGACTTTAATCCTATGATGGCCATGATGATCAAAGGCCCAATCTCAAAATTCATTGAAACTTTATCAACCAATATTCCAAACGCTATTTAATATAGCAAGGTAATTTCTTTTAAGTCAAAGTTGGCTATTTTTTCATCTTCCAAAAGTACTTGAAGACAGCCTGATTCGGTTACTTGCTTGATATATCCTGAAAATAAATTTCCCTCAACGTCCTGAAATGTTGAGGGTTTATCTTTTCTAAAGAGATAATTTTCATAATCCCTCTTTAGCATTTTGAGTTGTTGTTTTTCCAATTTTTCAAAATAGTATTGTAAATTATTTAGAAAATTCAACAATATTTCATCTAAATTAAAATGAGTTCCAGTCAGAAGTTTCAGAGAAGAAGCTCGAGTCAAATCACCAAAATCGGTTTGATTTACATTCAGCCCAATACCAATAATAGTTGATTTTAAGGAATCTACTTTTAGGATATTTTCAATCAAAACACCACATATTTTATTGTTTTCTGACAAAATGTCGTTAGGCCACTTAATACTTAATTTTGGAACATAAAACTGTTGCAAGGTTTTTACCAGGGCCAATGACACTACTCGACTGATATAAAAATTAGAAGTCACATCCAGAAACGATATATCCTTAAATACACTAAACATCAGGTTTTTACCGGATTCAGATTTCCAAACCGTTCCCATTTGCCCTCTACCAGCTTCCTGAAAATCGGTAACAACAACCGTATAATCCTCCAAGGTTTTTGAGTTACTTAATTGCCTTAAATATGAATTCGTGGAATCGGTGGCATTAAGTTTGATAATATGCATGTAATGGTGATAATTTATAAGGGTAAAATCTTATGATTTTTTTACACTATAAAGAACTAAAAAATAATAACTTTGCACAAATTAAATCAAGTTAATGGCGAAAAAACATTCTAATGCAGACCAATTAATAACTTCTATATTAAGCGGGATTGAAGATGTAAAGGGGAAGGAAATAAACATTCTAGATTTACGGGAGATTGAAAACACGGTTTGCGACTATTTTATAGTTTGCGAAGGAACTTCAAACACACAAGTAAATGCCATTGTTAATTCCATTCAGAAAAAAGTAAGCAAAGAGCTTAAAGACAAACCTTGGCACATTGAAGGAGAAGATAATGCCGAGTGGGTACTTATGGATTATGTTAACGTGGTCGTTCATGTTTTCCAAAAACACATTCGCGAATATTATGACATTGAAAGCCTTTGGGGAGACGCCAAAACAACTGTGATTGAAACAAACTATTAAGCAGATTAATGACAAACGACAACAAAAAACCTAAAAATAAAAAGCCCAAGTTTAGCCCTTATTGGATTTACGCTGGCATTATTGGTATATTTCTAGTATTGAATATTTTAGGCGGTAGTGGCTTTCAGGATGCCAATCCTACCACGCCTTCCCAATTCATAAACTACTTACGGGATGGTGATATTGAGAAAGTTGAAATTGTAAACCGACGTGAGGCCAAAGTATATTTGACAAAAGAAGCCGAATCTAAAGAGGTCCATAAAAAATCAAAGCCTACCAATTTCTTACCAACTGCTACAAGGTTGCCAAACTATACCTTTGAATTTGGAGACTTACAGAATTTTGAAGATGACATCGCTCAGATAGTCAACTCTGAAAATTTAGACCCAAAACCACGAATAGAGTATAAAACAGAACAAAACCTTTGGGGCGATTTCTTAATAGGTATCCTCCCATTTATATTATTAATTGGTGTTTGGATTTTCATCATGAGACGTATGTCTGGTGGTGCTGGCGGTGGTGCTGGCGGACAGATTTTCAACATTGGAAAATCTAAAGCCAAACTATTTGACCAAAACACTGAAGTTAAAACGACTTTTAAAGATGTTGCTGGGTTAGAAGGTGCCAAAGAAGAAGTACAAGAAATTGTTGATTTCTTGAAAAATCCTGAAAAATATACCTCTTTGGGAGGTAAAATTCCTAAAGGCGCATTGCTGGTAGGCCCTCCAGGGACTGGTAAGACTTTATTGGCTAAAGCTGTAGCAGGCGAAGCTAAAGTACCGTTTTTCTCACTGTCAGGTTCTGATTTTGTTGAGATGTTTGTTGGTGTTGGTGCTTCTAGAGTTCGTGATTTATTTAAGCAAGCTAAAGAAAAATCACCTGCTATCATTTTTATTGATGAAATTGATGCTATTGGTCGTGCCAGAGGTAAAAATGCTATGTCTGGAAGTAACGATGAGCGTGAAAACACTTTAAATCAGTTGTTGACAGAAATGGACGGTTTTGGAACAAACACCAACGTTATTGTTCTAGCCGCTACCAACAGAGCTGACATTTTAGATAAGGCACTAATGCGTGCTGGGCGTTTTGACAGACAGATTTTCGTCGATCTTCCAGATGTTAGAGAGCGTAAGGAAATATTTGAAGTGCACTTAAGACCACTTAAAAAGGCAAAAGGCTTGGATATTGATTTCTTATCAAAACAAACACCAGGATTTTCTGGAGCCGATATTGCCAATGTTTGTAACGAAGCAGCTTTAATTGCCGCAAGACAAGGAAAAAAATCGGTTGATAAACAAGATTTCTTAGACGCAGTTGACCGTATTGTTGGTGGATTGGAAAAGAAAAATAAAATCATCACACCAGATGAAAAGAAAGCTGTAGCCTATCACGAAGCTGGTCATGCTACCGTTAGTTGGATGTTAGAACATGCAGCTCCGTTGGTAAAAGTTACTATTGTCCCAAGAGGTCGTTCATTGGGTGCAGCTTGGTACTTACCAGAAGAACGCTTGATTGTAAGACCGGAACAGATGCTAGACGAAATGTGTGCCGCTCTTGGAGGTCGTGCTGCAGAAAAAGTTATTTTCAATAAAATTTCTACGGGTGCTTTAAGTGATTTGGAAAAAGTCACCAAACAAGCACGTGCCATGGTGACAATCTATGGATTGAGTGATAAAGTAGGAAACTTAACCTACTATGACTCTTCCGGACAAAGTGAATATGGTTTCACCAAACCTTATAGTGAGCAAACAGCCGAATTGATTGATAAGGAAATATCAAGCATCATTGAAGAGCAATACCAACGTGCTATTAGTCTTTTGGAAGCAAACAAAGACAAACTCACGGAATTGGCTGAAGTATTACTCGAAAAAGAGGTCATCTTTAAGGACAATCTAGAAAAAATATTTGGCAAAAGACCATTTAAGTCAAAGGATGATAATTCTGACGAAGAAGAATAACCCTTTTTTCTGTTAACTTTAACTAAAAATCTTAAATAAACCCAAAGGTTCGTTTAAGATTTTTTATATTTGAAAAACGCCTAAATCGCACAGATTAATAGCTATTTAATACATGAGTCTGTTTAGAAAAATTTTTGGTTCCAAATCTGATGATAAAGAGGAAGAAGTAAAATCAGGAGAACGCAGTAAGTACATGCCTGAAATCAAACTGCCAATAGACGAACGTTTCACCATAAACTTCAAGGCTAATGGCGGTAAGTTCCTTTATTGTGAGAATCTGGGTGAAGTATTTGAATCATTCAACAACATCCTTTCTGAAAATGATTGGCATGAAAAAAAAGGATTGCTTTTGGATGAAAACCTAAAAGATCGTTTTAAAGATTCTGAAATGACCATGACCAATACGGTTTCTGAATCCGTTTATTTTTTGACCACCTGCGAAAACTTAATAGCAGATGACGGGTCGCTTTTAATTTCATCCAATCAAATTGCCGAAAAAAAATTAAAGGAATTTCCAGACAACTTTATAGTTTTTGCTACAACCAGCCAGATTACAGCCAGCATTGGTGAAGGTTTGCGTGGTATTAAATCTAAAAACAGAAAAAAAATACCAACCAACATCACAACCATCAAACATTTTAAATCTATTGAAGAAAAAGATTTTATGACCTATGGCAGCAGTTCCAAAAACTTATATTTGTTGCTATTAGAAGATCTTTAAAATGAAAGAAATCCTCACCCGTTCTTTTACTGGTCTGCTCTATATAAGCCTTTTAATGGTATCACTTTTAAACGAGCATGCCTTAATTGTTTTATTTTATGTCTTTGGTTTAATTTGTCTTGCTGAATTTAAAAAACTCATAGGCTACAAATCTTTCATCCCGTTTATCATTTTTACGGTCATGTACCTTGTATTTGGCTATTGGCAGTTTTTCATGAATTCCCAAAACGGTTTGGATGAAGCCACACGAATCCTACAGGTCATTACTATTTTTGTACAACTATTTCTGATCAAAGATTTATTTACCGAGAAAAATATTCCGCTATTTATTTCCAAACGTTTTATCATTACCACCTTTTACCTTTCGAGTGCATTTGTGTTTTTAATACTCATTGCCAATCCTAAACACCGTTTTGAGCCGCTCATTTTGTTGGGTTCATTTATTCTGATTTGGGTTAATGACACGTTCGCTTTTTTGGTAGGCAAGAATTTTGGCAAGCAAAAATTGTTTTCAAAAATATCTCCTAAAAAGACGGTTGAAGGATTTTTAGGCGGTCTCTTTTTTTCCTGCGTAGCAAGCTATTTTATTGCTACCTTTACCGAAACACTCAATTTTAATCATTGGCTTATTTTGGCCATTATTATTAGCGTGTTTGGCACTTTAGGTGATTTAATAGAATCAAAATTTAAACGCCAAGCCAATGTAAAGGACAGTGGTATTATTATGCCTGGCCATGGTGGTCTTTTAGATCGCTTGGATAGCATTATTTTTGCCTCGCCATTTGTTTATCTGTACTTACAAATTATATAACTATGTTTCATAAAGAAGGTCATAAAATAATTCTAGGAACCCTGATTGTAGTCGTTGGTTTGTTCCTATTGATTGACGGTTTTAATCTGGCTTCATGGATTAAAACCTCAATCATGATTGCTCTATTGGTATTTTTAGTGCTTATTTTACAATTCTTCAGAAACCCAAAACGCTACGTTCATGTTAGCGACGATACGGTTGTTTCGCCTGTAGATGGAAAAGTTGTTGTTATAGAAGAAGTTTTTGAAAAAGAATACTTTCAGGATAAATGTATTCAGGTCAGCGTTTTTATGTCGCCTATCAATGTGCATGTAACACGTTATCCTGTTGGTGGTAAAATTCTTTATAGTAAGTATCATCCTGGCAAATATCTGGTAGCATGGCACCCAAAAGCCAGTGAAGAAAATGAACGAACCACAGTAGTGGTTGAAAATCATGGATTTGGTAAGGTTTTATACAGACAGATAGCAGGTGCATTAGCAAAGCGTATTGTAAACTATGCCAATGAAGGTGAACAGGTTGTACAGGGAAGCGATTCTGGATTTATCAAATTTGGTTCAAGAGTAGATTTATTTTTACCTTTAGATTCTAACATCAAAGTAGCCCTAAACGACAAGGTGCGTGGTGGCGAAAGTATTATTGCAGAAAAATGACTTCTGAAGAATTAGATATCGCATTTGAAGAGGCTGTTGATCGTATTAATGCGCACACAGAACCATTTCCGGCCGATTTCTTATTGCGTCTTTATGCTTACTACAAAAAGGCAACAAATGATTATAGTAGACCCAGTAGCCGAAAGCCCATAATTAATGCCTTTAAAACCAATGCCTTATTTCAAGTAAAGAATATTTCACAAGAAGAAGCCAAAAAAACCTACATTGATTTGGTAAACAACTATTTCCTTTACCGAAAATAATCCTACTGCTTCAACACAAACTCAAGTGGTGTTCCTATTGAACCATTTGGAAAACTAGTGCCTAATAAAGCCGAAATAGTTGGTGCTATATCTGTAATCTCTGTACGCTTAAAGGTACTACCATGGGTAACACCTTTACCAAAAAACAACAAAGGCACATGAGTATCATAGTTTAATCCTGAACCATGGGTAGAACCTGTTTTTCCGTATGAAATTACAGCAGGGTCATAGACTACTATAACATCACCTGACCGTTTCTGGTTAAACCCATTTTGCAGAAGTTTTTCAATGCCAAAAGTGAATTGGGTCGTATTCATGGTATTTGCCGAATAAGTTTTATCTATATTTTCATAAGTTATCAATTCAGCAACTAAAGCATCTTGTATCTTAACAAGATCCAACCCCATAGAATCTATATACTTTTTATTTAGGAAAATTTGATTGTTGCTCACATTTTCAATTAAATCTTTGTCATGAAACTGCTCAATCATAAAAGCTTGTAATTTATCTTTCGTTTCTTGGGAATTAAAGTACCCTGAAGGCACATTAACACTTTGCAAGTATGCTGGAACCTCAACAGCTCCATGATCTGATGTTAAAAACACAGTGTATTCATCTTTTCCTACCTTTTTATCTAAATAATTAAAAAACCGTTCTAATTCTAGATCTAAACGTAAATAAGTATCTTGAACCTCTTTAGAGTTCACACCAAATTTGTGACCAACGTAATCAGTACTTGAGTAACTTACTGCTAAAACATCTGTAAAATTATCATGCCCAAGTTCCTCACCCTCTATAGCCGATATAGCAAAATCCGTAACAATATTGTTTCCGTATGCGGTTGCCTTTAATATATCATAACCGCCATTAATTCTATTTAACTTCCTTAAATCGTATGGAAATGTTGCCGTTTCTTTTCCATTAAATGAGCCCTCAAACTCATTTAAGTCGCTACCACTTTCTATATATGTTGATATATCATATAAAGTATTCCAGGTTTTTAAGTATGAGTCTACTATTTCAGATTCATTAAAGTCCTGAACCCATTTCGGTAGTTCTTTTAAATAATAAGTACTAGAAATAAAGTTCCCATCCGATTTCCCTCTAAACCAATAAGCCGCATTGGCAGTATGACCAGCTGGTAATATTGCACCTCTATCTTTAATTGAAACTCCTATGGTTTTTCCACGCATTTGTGTGAACAATCTGTTTTCATCAGCAAATGTTGTTGTTTTCATACGTCTTGGAGACATCTGTCCCGAAGTACTTGATGTTCCAACGGATTGTACGGTATCATCACCTGCGCAATAAACCGTTCTTTTATTTTCCTTATCATACCAATCATTGGCGATAACACCATGATATCTAGGTGTTGCCCCAGTGTAAACTGATGCATGACCAGGCCCAGTATAGGTTGGTATATAATTATAGTGGTTGTTTTTACAATTAAATCCCTCTCTTATCATACGTTTAAAACCCCCTTCACTATATCTATCCATAAACCTTGTAAGGTAATCATAGCGCATTTGGTCTACCACAATACCCACTACCAATTTAGGACGGCGGGATTCAACTATATCAGAGCTTTCATTTTTGGTTTGAACCGTATTCTGGGCTTTGCAAGAGGTTAAGCTAACAAAAAATAATAGGAGCAATAAAATCTTTTTCATAATGACAAAAATGCGTTTGAACCGCAAAAGTACTCATTTTTAAATATCGCTATTTAAAATTACGGTTAAATACGTTTTAGTTTTTTATTTTAGCGTGAAGAAAAAAATCTATGACCTACCTTCATAATATTGGCACCTATTTCTTAATGATTAAAGAAATGTTTCGCAAGCCCACCAAATGGTCGGTTATGAAAACCTTAATCTTTAAGGATATTGACGATTTAATTATGGGCTCGCTGGGAATTGTAGCTTTTATTTCATTCTTTGTGGGTGGTGTTGTTACCATTCAAACCGCTCTAAACATTGACAATCCCCTAATACCTAAATACCTTGTTGGCTTTGCTACTAGGCAATCGGTTATATTGGAATTTGCGCCTACCTTTATTTCCATCATTATGGCAGGTAAAGTAGGCTCCTTTATTACCTCTAGCATTGGTACCATGCGTGTTACCGAGCAAATAGATGCCTTAGAAGTTATGGGAATCAATACCATCAACTATCTGGTATTCCCAAAGTTTGTAGCTATGATGCTATACCCTTTTGTGATTTCTATAGCCATGTTCTTGGGTATTCTGGGCGGTATGGCAGCTTGTATTTATGGTGGCTTTAGTACTTTGGAAGATTATATAACGGGTGTTCAAATGGATTTTAACACCTTTCACATTACCTATGCCTTTGTTAAAACTATTGTCTTTGCCTTTTTGTTGGCCACCATACCATCATTTTATGGTTATTATATGAAAGGTGGCGCTTTAGAAGTTGGTAAAGCTAGTACAACCTCCTTTGTCTGGACCAGTGTGATGATTATTCTTTTAAATTATTTATTAACCCAATTGATGTTGAGCTAATGATTGAAGTTAAGGATTTACATAAATCGTTTGGAGAAACGCACATTCTAAAAGGTGTTTCCACCGCTTTTGAAAAAGGCAAAACCAGCTTGGTTATTGGTCAAAGTGGTTCCGGTAAAACGGTGTTTCTTAAATGTCTTTTGGGGCTATTTCAACCAGAAAAAGGAACCATTGCTTACGATGGTAAAATATACTCTGAATTGTCCGATGACCAAAAGCGGGACCTGCGTGCCGAAATGGGTATGGTATTCCAAGGCAGTGCCCTATTTGACTCCATGACTATTGCCGAGAATGTCATGTTTCCCTTACGCATGTTTACCAAACAAAGCAAAAGTGAAATGCAGGATCGTGTAGACTTTGTTTTAAAACGTGTGAACCTGGAAGATGCCCATAATAAAATGCCCAGTGAAGCTTCGGGTGGGATGCAAAAGCGTGTGGCCATTGCCAGAGCCATTGTAAATCATCCTAAATATTTATTTTGCGACGAACCTAATTCTGGTTTGGATCCCAAGACAGCAATTGTTATAGACAACCTTATTCAGGAAATAACCGACGAATACAACATTACTACCATTATCAATTCACACGATATGAACTCCGTTATGGAAATAGGCGAAAAGATTGTATTCCTTAAAGATGGCCATAAAGCATGGGAAGGCTCCAATAAAACCATTTTTAAAACCGACAATGAAGCGGTTACCAACTTTGTATATTCTTCGGAGTTGTTTAAAAAGGTTCGTCAAATGTATATTGAGGAACGTCAATAACCACTTTTACCTATCCCGTCTTACAACCAACGTATCTAGTTGTAATTTGGTCTTTAACCAGCGGCTTAATTTATCGGTTTCGTTTGGAATGTCACGCTCACTTATTTTAGAGGTGTTCCATTGCACCGTAAATACCGGAAGGGTATCAGAGGTTTTAAAGTTAGAAGTTATCTCATTAGCGAAGCCAAAACTCGAAAGTCCCTCATAGTTTATTTGCACCTCTTTAACAACCTGGTCAAACGGAATCATTTCCTTTTCCAAGGCTACCAGTCGCTTCTCACGCTCTTCTAAATAGGTTATCTTTTGGTTCTGTTCTATCAAGTCTATCGAATCTCGATACCGCAATTGCTCCATGTATTTAAGATTATCAAACCCTTCAGTTCTACTTTGGTTAAAAACAACACGCGTATCAACTAAAGCTGGATAAGCCGATTTTCTATTTCTCAATAAATTGATGGTGGTTTCTGGTATTTCCTCCAAACCATAGGTATTAAATGTTATGTAAGAATCACCATCGTTAAAATTATAAGATGCATTTTTCTTAATATACTCAAACTGCGGCAAGCCTTTTAATTCCGTATCAATAAAGCTTTTGGCTGCCGTGTTGAAATTACTTTCCTTAAGTACGGCCCAAAAAGTCCAAACAGCCGGAACCATCACTATGATTGCTAAAAGAGACGCAATTCGCGCTATACGCTTGCGCTTTTTGGAATTTGCATACTTAATCATAGGAAAGCGCAAGGCTTTCAACACGATAAAAGTTGCTAAAGCAATAAAAATCGTGTTTATGACAAACAGATACATGGCTCCCAAAAAGTAAGTCCAGTTAGCCTTTGCCAAACCATATCCAGCCGTACATAAAGGCGGCATTAATGCCGTGGCAATAGCCACACCAAAAATAACCGAAGCAATGGTTCCCTTTTTAGTTTTGGCAATAATCAAGGCCGAACCACCAAAAAAGGCAATAAGCACATCGCGTATATCGGGTTTTACCCTACCCAAAAGTTCCGAGGTATCCTCGCTCAACGGAAATAACCAGAAAAACAAATAGGCCGTCAGCAAACTCAAAACGATCATGGTCGCCAAGTTAATGAGCGACTTTTTCATGGTATCAATATCGTTCACCGCTACCGATAAGCCAATACCTAAAATAGGTCCCATAAGCGGTGAAATTAACATAGCTCCAATAACTACAGCTGTAGAATTGGCATTCAAGCCAATGGATGCCACAAATATGGAGCACACCAAAATCCAAGCGGTGGCGCCCTTAAACGGAATATCCTTTTTGATGGCCTCGATGGTTTCATCGCGGTCTGTGTCTTCACGAAAATCTAACAGTTCCGTTAAGAACTTGCGAATGTTTTGAAACAAGCCCTTGGCATCTTTTTGAACCGCTTTTTTAGACTCTTCTACTGCAGCATCTTTTTTGGCTTCATCGGCTGCTGCTTGTTTTTTTTCTTCTTCGTCCGAGAAATTGAATTTATTTTCTTCCATGTATTATCCTAGATTATCTCCAAACTTATCTTTAACGCTTTGGAGCACCTTTTTTATATCCTGTTCTTTTGTTTTAGGAAAGATAAGCAAAACTTCCTCTTTATCAACAATGATGTAATCATTTATCCCATCAACCACAACCACTTTGCCTTTTGGGCTCCTGATCATGTTTCCCGATGCATCCTGTGCCAAAACTTGTGCATTCACCACGGCATTGTTTTGATCATCCTTGTCCAGCTTGTCATAGAGACTTCCCCAAGTACCCAAGTCGTTCCAGTCAAAAGTTGCCGGAAGCACATACACGTTTTTGGAGGCTTCCATAATGGCATAGTCTACTGAAATGTTTTCTGCCTTGGCATAGTTTTCTTGTATAAAAGCAGTTTCCTCACTCGTATTATAAGCACTCATCCCTTTTTCAAAAAGCTGAAACAATTCGCGTTGATTGGTCTTAAAAGCTGCTATCACACTAGCAACGCTCCACATAAAAATTCCCGCATTCCAAAGGAAATTCCCTTGGGCTATAAACTGTTTGGCGGTTTCATAATCGGGTTTTTCTCGAAACTGCGCTACAGGTTTTATTGCTTCAGTATGATTTTTATTGTATTCTATGTAACCATAACCCGTATTGGGGAATGTTGGCTGTATACCCAAGGTCATAAGCGCCGGGTTTTCAGAACAAAAATCGAAAGCCTGCTGCACATTATCTGTAAACGCCTCCTCATCTTCTATCCAGTGGTCACTGGGTGCTACAATCATGACCGCATTAGGATTTTCCTTTTGGATTTTAAGCGATGCGTACAAAATACAAGGTGCTGTATTACGCATGGCAGGTTCCAGTACCACCTGACGTTGGGCAACTTCTGGCAATTGTTGCAATACCAAGTCGTTGTAACGCTCGTTGGTGAGGATAAATATATTTTCTTTGGGAATGCTATTGGCCAACCTACTAAAGGTTTTTTGAATCAGGGTTTCGCCCGTTCCCAACATATCGTGAAACTGCTTTGGAAATTCCTGGGTGCTTACAGGCCAAAATCGTGAGCCTACACCACCTGCCATGAGTATGGCATAATAATTTTTGTTCATAATTTAATTTACTAGTTCTACCTCGGCATTCGGGTTGAAAAGATACAATTTTCCTGATGCAACCTCAACACATTCGTAACGTTTTACGCGTTTTTCACCTTTTTTAAAAATGCGCCCATTGTACAGTTTAAAGGTTTGCCCCAACGGCACCTCAAAAACAAAGGTTTTGTCATTGGGTGCATCAAACTGTTTGAGTGCAAAAGCCAACTGCACATCGGTGTCGCTGGACGCTTTGGGGTTTTTAAAATGCCTGGCCAATAGCGGCAATAAATCCTGCGGAAACACCTGCGGATTTAAAAAAGGCAGCATAAGCCGCTGAAAGGTGTACTTCCACTCCTTGCCATGTGGCTTGATTGTTCTACCATATTTTAGATAGGCCTCCAAATGGGCCACCTCATGCACCAGAGTTATTAAAAACCTAAAGGGATTCAGGTTGCCATTAATGGTTATCTGGTGCCTGCCATTGGGCAAGCGCCTGTAGTCGCCATGGCGTGTTTTACGCTCCTGTTTTATCTGAACACTTACATGGTCGTGGTCCAACAGGCTTTCCAACTGCTGTATGGCTGCTTGGGGTATATGGGCATGTAGGTGTGATTGCATGTTGCAAACTTACTGTTTTTTGTGCTACAAATGCAATGGTTTTGTTTGGTTGGGAAGAGGTTTATTGAGTGTTTACGTTATGATAATACTGACGCATGTTATAAAATCAATACGACCCTTAATAGATCCTGAATCAAGTTCAGGATGACAAACATGAAGATTGTTTTTTAAGCTATAGCCTACAAAATGCTGTTTTTACCGTTTTCTGCTGTTTTTGTTAGTTTCTGCTGTTTTTGTTAATTTCTGTTGTTTTTGTTAGTTTCTGTTGAAATGCCCTTTGCATACACTAGCCATACACTAGCTATACTTAAGTCATAGGGAAACCATAGCGGAGACTTACCTAAGATGTAGTCCTAATCTTACCGCTTGACACACATTGACACATATTGACACGCATTGACACATGTTGACACAAATTGACACAGATTGACACAGATTGACACAAATTCGTGATTTTTAGGGGGTTTTGTTCGAGTGTTGTTCGAGGATTGTTCGTCCCTAGGTTTTAAAAATGCAGTTTTTTGGGAGGATTCTCGAAGGAATGTGGAAGAAGCTGTCTAAAAACCAGCAAAAACCCATATGAATTGTAAGAATTTTAACTAATTTTAAAGATGTAAACATCATGGATAATAAACGCAATTGCGTTTAGCCAATTGTTGGCTACAATTATCGGAAAACCAAATCAATAATGAAAATATCAAATAAAATCTTTATATTTTTCTTGCTTATTTCAGTTTCCTGCTCTAAAGATGATAAATCTGAAATTAATGAATTTAATTTATTTACTAGAACTGAAAACCCAGTATATGAAAGTCCATTTGGTCTCGCAGCAGACCCTTCCGTTTTGATGGTTAATGACACAATTTTCTTATACTATTCTGCCGAAGGTGGAATAGGCATAGCACTTTCCTTTGATAATGGAATAACTTGGGACCGACCCAATAATAGTGAAGATGACTATCTAGCACTTACGCGACAACCGGACAATTGGGATAACACTTTAGAAACCGTGGAAGTTATTAAGGTCGGAAACGAATTCAAGATGTATTATGCTGGTTATCGAGAAGGTGAAAGTGACAACTCACACGTAGAAAACTATGAGATTGGACTAGCAACATCCCAAAATGGGATAGATTTCACTCGAATTCCCCAAAGTATAGACCAACCTATATTAACAAGAGATACATCAAACGAAAATACTTTTGACAGACACGCTATAACAAGTCCTGGAATTGTTTTTGACAACGGAATTTATAATATGATTTACGCAGGTTGGAATGTAACTAATGATTGGACTGGCGCAAATGCAGGTATACGAATTTTAGGTGCTACATCTACCGATGGAATAATTTGGGAGAAAATTGAAGAGCCAATACTCGTAGCATCTGACATTAGCTACAGTCCAGATGTTAATGAAGCTAGCCTAATAAAAACAGATGACGAATTTTGGTATATCCCCTTTTCTACTGACAAAAGTATAGGAATAGCAAGGTCAGACAGCTTTGATGGAGAATATGATGTTTTTCCAGAAACTATAGTATCACCACAATATAATTGGGATAATGAAGTTACAGCACCTGACGGAATAGTTGAAAATGGGAAAATGCGCTTATGGTTTCACGGAGTTAAAGAACCTGGCTATTGGCCTTGGGTAATCGGTTACACAGAATCTGAATATCCTTTAAATTGGAATGAATAACTGTAGCCAACAAAGAACTGAGTTAAAAAACAAATAATAACAATTAAAATTCATTACCACAGATACAATCTGCTCTTTCAGTAAACGAATCATAAAAGCTACAATAAAATGCCTGACGGAAGTTTGTCGCAATTTAAAGCGACTTTAGCAAGAAAAATTGAACGAAATCAGAAAAGACAAGCAAGGTCTGATAGAAACTCGTCCAGCCATACAAGTTCTGATTCAAGGCTTGAATTTAATTTTCCGAAATTATCGGAATCTGAATTGGAAAAAGTAAAAAGTGATATCAGGAGCAAAGCAAAATTGAAAAGAAGAAAGGAACTGATTACTATTGCAATCATTCTTTTAATCGTGATTTTGATATTTTTATATCTGGCTTGAATTTAAGACAACAAGCCTCATTTATCTATCAGCAGGCTAGGTTCAATTACTTTGTTAGTTCGCACTTTGTGCTCGTATCCTAATCGGGATTTATTGCATTTTGCTATCTTTCGGCTATGGCGGAGAGAATCCTAAGATTTTCACATAACAAAGCCGAAGATTCAACAAAGTTAAATCATAACCAAACCGTTGGGCTTAATCTAAAAACCTCGAACCAAAACTAAAAATGGAAAAACATCCCATTTAACAAAACATAAACCATGAAATTAAAATTAATCATTCTTTGTTTAGCACTATTCCAATTTGGGTTTTCACAACAATATGATACTGTTGTAATTGAAGAAGCTAATATTGACTCAAATAACAAGATTTATAAACCGGGTAATGTCTTTATTTATGACTACGAAATCATTCTGAACAGTGAAAAGCTTAAATTGAAAAAAAACGGAAGCAAGATTAATCGGGAAGAAAAAACAAGTGTGCCTGATTTTGAACTTGTACCAACCCAATCGGACAGTATAGGAGTTAACAAAATTCACTTGATTATAAAACCCGTTGCAGATTCTGATAGAACCAATCAAAATCAAACTCAAATTTCATATTTACAAGCACCTGTATATGCATCGTTGTCTTCAACAGGAGCTGTTGAAAATACTGATAATATTTGGATTCACCCTATTCGAAAAGGATTCTTTAGTTCATTGGAAACAGCACCATTTCCGTTTATAAAAACCTCATTTAAAATTGGCATGAAATGGACTGACCAAATGCTAATAGGAGAAGGTTGGGGAAACGACATGTGGGGAACATGGGAAGGACAGTTGCTATTGACTTATAACTATGAAATCGTTGCCAAAAAAACTCTCAAAACATCCATTGGTGAAATAGATTGCTTTGTGGTTGAAAGCAGTGCGGCATCAGATATAGGGACAACAAAACTGACAAGCTATTTCTCTGAAGAATATGGATTTGTAAAATTAGAATACGAACTATTACAGGGCTTAAAAGTAAACATGTGGTTGGTTGACTTCCTTACAGGAAAGGAATTTAATGACACGAGGACCTTCTTTAAAACCAAAGAATACATTAAACAGTAAAACGACATAAAATAATGGCTATAAGTAATTGCTTGTTCTCGCCAACTTATGAAAATCCTATCGGATTTTCTATTCCGTTTCTATTTACTAAATTCGTTAGCTAAACCGTGCAACTACTCATAGCCGAGACCGTTGTGTGTCATTATCAAAAATAATGAAAAGAAATAATTGCAATAATTGCGGAACTAATTTCGAAGGAAACTTTTGTTTCAATTGTGGTCAGATTGATTTGGCTAACAAAAGATTGGTATTTTCAAATATTGTAAAAGACTTCTTTGATAACACCTTCAATATTCACAAAGGCTTTTTTTTTACGTTTTGGAATTTAATTATCCAACCTAGCAAAGTTGCTAAATCGTATATTCAAGGAAAACGCAAATCATATACTAATCCAACGAGATATTTGGTAATAGCATTGGCTGTATTTGCCACTATCCAATATTGGACTCAAATGAATGAAGTCATTAACAATGACACCTTTGAAGGGTTTCCGTTTTTGCCTGAAGAAGTCAATAATTCTGCACGGCTATGGGACTTGAGACTACTGACCGAATGGACTTTATTGGGTAATCTATTAGAAGCATTAGTTTTTCCGTTGGGTTTTTATTGGTTATTTAGAAAGTTAAGGTTTAACTATTCTGAACTACTAGTCTTAAGCTTTTATCTAATATCAAATTCAATATTTATAACCTTGATACTAGTTGGACTTCCAAAATTCGTTATGAGTTATTATACACCAACACTTTTTGTTGTTGGCACAATCATAATCTACTACATTTATGCCTTACTTAACTTCTTTAAAGAAGTCCCTCTATTACGAAGAATACTTTTTATAATAATTGGAATATTTATATTTTTTATTGTTCGGTTTTTACTAATACCTCTGATACTTGCTATATTATTTCCCATATAAATTATTTGGACGAGTAGTAATTAAAAATTTATATAACAAGATTTAAAAAAACACCACTCAATAAAGAACTAAATTAAAAGACAAATCTTTTTAAGCTAATCCCTAACCCAATAAGTTATAATACAGCTTACTTCTGTCTCCAATCATCGGTCTTGGATCATAAACCAATAACCAAATCAACTCACAGCTACCCCTCTACAACCTACGAATCAGATTTTTACCGAATTTTTAGCGGGTATTAAACTAAAATTATTATTTTCACGACACTTAAAAAATTCGAATCTATAATGAAGTCTTTCCTATTTGCAGCTTTTATGCTGTTTTTTGTCATGTCATGCTCCAAGGATGACGACCCAGTTACCATTCCGCAATGCGCCAAACCAGACAACGTTGCAGCTAGCAACATAACCCATGAAAGCGCCACTGTGTCTTGGAACAGCACCAATGCCAGTTCCTACACCGTAGAATTTGGCCCTTCAGGTTTTGCACTGGGTTCAGGCACCGAAACCGACGTTACTGACAACAACCTGGATATTGCCAACCTTACGGCCAACACCACGTACGATGTTTACGTTATGGCCAACTGTAGTTCAATAAACACTAGTTTATATACTGATGTGTACAGCTTTACAACAGCTGCGCCTTTGGTCGTGCCACAGTTTATGCCAACACTCTCTGAACTGAATCTGTTTTCGGGCGATTTGGCCAACCTGACGCCTAGTCCGTATGCCTTTGTGTACGATTTAAACACACCGTTGTTTTCAGACTATGCGCACAAACACCGTGTTATTGCTCTGCCTCCTGGCACCACTATGGATTATGTGGATGATGGTTTTCCTAATTTTCCAGACAATACTGTTATAGCCAAAACCTTTTACTATTTTCATGATGAACGCAACGAAGCTTTAGGAAAACAACTTATTGAAACACGCCTGCTCATTAAAATTGCTGGTGAATGGGAACTAGGAAATTACAAATGGAATGAAGCCCAAACCGAAGCGGTTTTAGACAACACAACTGGTACTGTGCCCATAAGTTATATTAATGCCAATGGCGACACCCAGAATGTGAACTATATTATACCTTCGGCCAATGACTGTTTTAGCTGCCATAGCAACAACAATATTGTAACACCCATTGGACCTAAGTTACGCACATTGAATTTCGACAACCAGTTACAAAATTTTATAGCCGAAGGCCATTTAGGAAATCTATCAGACCCGAATACAGTTACTGTATTGCCTAATTGGGAAGATGACACTTATACGCTAGAAGAACGCGCCAGAGCCTATTTTGATGTGAATTGCGCCCATTGCCATTCTGATGGTGGTTACTGCCAATTCCAGACACTACTGCGTTTAACTTACGAAACACCTTTTGAAGATTCCTATATAAACGAATCAAAAGATCAAATTGATGCGCGTATGGCTACTTACAATCCTCCATACACTATGCCACTCATTGGTACAACCATGGTACATGATGAAGGCTATTCTTTAATCAGGTCTTATTTACAAACTTTAGAATAATAAAAAAATCCAGTGTTCACTTTTCCTAAAACACTGGATTTTTTCTTTTAAGCTTCATCGTTTTTATGATTTGGTACAACCGGAATGTTGGAACATTCCTTGGTACGGATTAAAACTTTCTGGCAAATAGTCTTTGGTATCAAAACCCAAGTCTATGTCCTCTTCCAGTTCTACAAGGTCAATTTTACTCCAGTCCAAATCGTGTTTTCCTTTTAACGGATTAAAATTTTCAGGCAAGTATTTGCTGACTTCAAAAGATAAGCAAACGTCTTCTTCAACTTCCAGAACATGAATGTCTTCAATTGCTATAGGTTTGGCATCTGGATTGTGGAACAAAATAGATTCCAAGTAAGCTTTTTCACTTAACTCTGTTTTATGGGATACATTATCCTCTGGTTCATCGATGGCTACATCGGCGACAACTGAACTTGCTGCAAGTATCAAGCTGCTCATTAAAAATACTAGTTTCATTGTGGTAAAGATTTAATAGTTTAATTTATACATCAAGTGACTGCTTTTTTTTCAAAAAGTTACATCTGTTTTGAAATCTTTAACACTATTATCAAATACTTTATGCTTTTATTAAGAGTCTCACTCTTAAAACGTTAAGGTTTTTAATAAAACAATCTAAAGCATTAAAAAGGAAGCTATTTGGACAAACTGTTAATGTATGGTTAAAATTTAAGTACACATTAAACCAAAATCACTTTCCAATGTCATAGCAATAGAACATCATTAAAAAACTTAAAAACGAAAACGATGAAGAAAATATTTTTAATTGCATTGGCACTTGTTAGTCTTCAAATGACGGCTCAAGAAAAAAGAGAACTACACGAAAGAAAACAAAAATCAGAACGCATGAGCGACTATACACCTCAAGAAATCGCCCAGCTGCAAACAAAGCAAATGACTTTGGATTTGGATCTAACTGAAGCACAACAAGATAAGATTATGGCTATTAACCTAAAGAATGCCGAATCGCGAAAAGCCATGATGGAAGCTAGAAAAGAACGCATGGAGAACAAAGAGGCTAAAGAAATTTCGAAGGAAGAAAAATTAAAGCTTAAAAATGATATGCTAGACCGTAAAATAGAAATAAAAAAGCAGATGAAAGCGGTTTTAAATGACGAGCAATATCAAAAATGGGAGGCTATGGTACAAAAGAAAATGGATCGTGGCCGCCAATACAAAAAACAGCGCACGCACAAAAAATAATTTGAGTTAGTTTGATTGGTTAGTTTGTTAAAGAGGGTTGTGTTTCAATGTCACGACCCTCTTTTCTTTTTATAGGTTTTTGGCAACTTTATTGCAAGCTTCAATGGTTTTATCCAGATCCTCATAGGTCAACGCATCGGTTATAAACCAAGTCTCAAAGGCACTAGGTGCAATATAAATACCTTCGGATAACATTCCATGAAAAAACCGTTTGAAGGTTTCATTATTGCCATGAGCTGCTGTTTCAAAATCCATAATTTCCTTTTCGGAAAAATGAACTGAAATCATAGATCCCACTCTATTGATTGTATGCTTGACATTATTTGCTTTCAATACTTCCGACAAACCTTTGTGAAGATATTCCGTTTTACTTTCCAATCTGTTATAAATTTCAGGATCATTATTCAATTCCTGAAGCATAGCCAGACCCGCAGCCATAGCAAGTGGATTACCACTCAATGTTCCAGCTTGATAAACAGAACCTAGAGGCGCCAAATGGCTCATGATTTCGTTTCGTGCCGCAAAAGCACCAACAGGTAAACCACCGCCTATTACCTTTCCAAAGCACACAATATCTGCTTGGACATCATATAATTCCTGTGCTCCACCTTTAGCCAATCTAAAGCCTGTCATCACCTCATCAAAAACCAACAACACGTTGTGTTTATGACAAAGGCTTCTTAATTGCCTCAAAAAATCATCTTTAGGCGGAATACAACCCATGTTTCCTGCAACTGGCTCCAAAATAATACAGGCTATTTCGGCTTTATTAGCATTTAAAATTTCTTCAACATGTTTTATATCATTGTATTTAGCCAACAAAGTGTCTTTTGCTGTACCTTGTGTAACACCAGGGCTATTAGGTGAACCAAAGGTTACGGCTCCGCTTCCCGCTTGAATGAGAAAACTGTCACTGTGCCCATGGTAACATCCAGAAAACTTGATAATCTTTTCCTTACCAGTAAATCCTCTAGCCAACCTTACAGCACTCATGCAAGCTTCAGTTCCCGAATTCACAAAACGGATTTTATCGATATTTGGCACCATGGAAACCGCCAATTCAGCAATTTGAGTCTCTATTTCGGTAGGTGTACCAAAAGAAGTCCCCAGTTTTGTTTTCTCAATAATAGCTTCAATAACAGGCTTATGGGCATGACCCAAAATCATAGGTCCCCAAGAATTGATATAGTCTATATATTGGTTACCATCTGCATCATACAAATAGGCTCCTTTTGCCTTCTCAATAAAAATTGGTGTACCACCAACAGCTTTAAATGCTCGAACAGGCGAATTAACACCACCTGGTATAACTTTTTCGGCTTCAGAAAACAAAGCACTACTTCTTTTGTAATTCATAAAACTTGGATTATTCTGATTTCACAACCAAGATATCTCCAATGGTCAAAGCATTGGATGTTAAATTGTTCAACCGTTTAATTTCATCAACTGTTGTGTTGTAACGTTTAGATAGAGAATATAAGGTATCGCCCTTCATTATTTGATGGGTAATGGCCATGCTTACTGATTCAGAATTGGAAGGCTGAGACGTATTTTTTCCTAAAACAACTTGGTCATATTTATACAGTTCATAGCGTTCAATCAAACTAATCAATTTATCTGGATATTTACGGTCTGTTGCATAGCCCGCTGCACGCAATTCTCGTGCCCAACCTTTGTAATCATCCTGTCTTAATTCGAATAATTTATAATAGCGCTTGCGTTCCTTTAAGAATAATGAATGGTCTCGAAACGAATATCTGGCATCATTATATTTTCTGAAACATTCTTGATGTGCATCGTCATCATGATATATTTTGGCACCAGTCCATTCATGGCATTTAATACCAAAATGATTGTTAGCTTCAACAGACAAACGGCCTTGACCAGAACCCGACTCCAAAATCCCTTGAGCCAATGTTATACTGGCAGGAATCCCATAAAGACGCATTTCATTTTGCGCTATTGGGCCATATAGCTGAATATATTGCTCAGTAGGTGTTCCCGAATATTTTGGGTTATTGGTTGTTTGAACAGGATTGTTTTTATCTGGCGTATTGGTTGATTGTGATCCCTTTACAACGCGTTCGGTTCTTGGCTTACTTTTGGTTGTTTTATTCACCGCTTTCTTCTTTGAACCACAACTAAAAACCAAAAGAATTAGGCTAAAAATCAGTATACTTTTCTTCACGTTATTAATGTCTTTTTTTTTCGTTCCAACTCTTGGTTTATTCCTGCTATACCTTGCAAACCACCCGTGTGAATCGCCAATACTCTAGCATTTTCAGGGAAGAAACCTTTATCAATCAAATCAAAAATACCAAATACCATTTTCCCTGTATAAATGGGGTCCAAAGGTATATTGTACTTTTCCTTAAAACTGTTTATAAAACTGATTAAATCGTCATTTATTTTAGCATAACCGCCAAAATGGTAATCTGTAATCAGCTCCCAGTTATTTTTTTTTGCAAATTTACTAATATCTTTCTTTATAAAATCGCCTTTAAGTGCTGGAAATCCTAAAACTTTCTGATTTGAAAAGCTCGAGTTAATCAACCCTGAAATAGTCCCTCCAGTACCTACAGGACAACAAATGAAATCGAATTCAGAATCAACCGAAGTCAATATCTCTTCACATCCCTTGACCGCTAGTCCATTGGTGCCACCTTCTGGTATCAGATAAAAATTTCCCATTTCCTTTTTTAGGGATTCAATAAAATCTGTTTCCGATTTCTTACGGTAGGCTTCGCGTGACACAAATTTAAACTTCATACCGTTTTCTTTTGCTAAAGCCAGTGTGGGGTTTAATTCAGATTTATCATTTAATTCTTCCCCTCTTATAACCCCAATAGTGTTGAAACCATACTTTTTTCCGGCAACAGCCACTGCAGCAATATGATTGGAAAAGGCACCACCAAAAGTTAAGAGATTATGAAAACCTAATCTTTTAGCTTCAATAATATTATACTTTAATTTACGGTATTTATTGCCTGAAATAACCGCATCAATTTTATACTCTGGCTTTATAAAAACTTGATTATCAATAAAAATATTTGTTACATCTAAATTATTAAACACTTTATCTAATTTTAAACTTAAATCAGCATTTTAAGTTTATCGTTATATTATTTTTAGTATATTTCTTAAATATTAGTTAAATCTATTTAACTTTATAAAAAACACTATAAATCGCCCGATTTCTACTAAAAACTTTGCCTTTTATTTTTTAGGGCAAATTACAATTTGTTTTCGTAATAATAATCGCAACGCATATGATAAGAAAATTACTTTTTTTGGTTTTGTTTGTTACTTTTTCAAGTTACACTGGATTCGGGCAGGCTTTATTGCCCGTCTATAATACAGATCCAACTATTCCTCAAATAGGATGGACTTATGGTGGAGGAGTTGATACACCAACTAATAATTTTGATTGTACTGGAAATAATGTTATCCGCTTTAACAACACAAATAATGAATTCGCATTTGTAAATTATGCATCTGCAGCTACGAATGTTTCTTTCAACATACAGAGAAACAGCGCTCATGCTAAAACACTTCTAGTTGAAGAATCTGTTGACGGCATTACATATACAACAGTGGCAACAGTAACAAATGCACAAGTCACAAATAATAACACAACCTATACATTAAATTATGCTTTAAATACTACTTCTAGATACGTACGTTTTAATATGACTGCACGTAGTGGAGGAGCTTATTTTTTAGATGCTATTGCTGTATATAATACAACTGCTCCAACCTGTGGAGCATGTACTGGCACCACAACAGCATTTTACGATTCTGGTGGTGCTGGTGGCAACTATAGCAACAACGAAGATTTAACCTGGACATTCTATCCAGATGGCGGTCCTGTCACTGCCACATTTACATTTTTTGATTTAGAAGCTGGTTGGGACTATTTGGATGTATACGATGGTCCTGACACTGGATCACCATTAATAGGCTCATACACTGGAACAACTATTCCTGGCCCGTTTACCTCAACAGACCCTAGCGGCGCTCTGACCTTTGTTTTTGATAGTGATGGTTCTACAACTGAACCTGGTTGGGAAGCCACAATATGTGGTACAGCTACACCTCCTGCTTGCACAACACCAGTTGCACCAACCAATCTGGTATTTAACACAGTTACCGATGTTGTTATAAATGGCAGTTTTACTGGATCTGGAGCCAATAATTATCTTGTTTTAATGAACACTTCTGGAACACCTCCTACTCCTCCTACAGATGGTGTTGATTATAACATAGGAAACACGTCATTAGGTGCAACTGTTATTGATAACGACGGAAACACTAATTTTACAGCAAATGGCTTGACCGGTAACACCACTTACTACTTTTATATCTATGCTTTTAATGATAGTGGCTGTAGTGGCGGACCTGCTTACAGTCCTACTTCGTTAAATGACGACACCACAACTGATCCACCTACATATTGCACCCCTTCATCAACAAGTTCTTCTTATTACATTGATGATTTTACAACAACTGGTGGCACCACAAACATAACACATAATAACTCTGGTTTTTCTGCTGGAGGATATGGAGACTTTACAGCTATGAATGTTACACAATTCCCTGGTGGGAATATAAACTTCAACATTAATCATGTTGGAGGAACATTTGAAACCAATATCTGGGTCGATTGGAATAATGATTTAGACTTTAATGACC
Source organism: Bacteroidia bacterium (assembly GCA_030425285.1). Lineage (GTDB taxonomy): Bacteria > Bacteroidota > Bacteroidia > Flavobacteriales > Flavobacteriaceae > Hanstruepera. Next base: position 1,223,246 of record JAUIAY010000001.1, on the reverse strand, counting down.
CTTCCGAAAAAGTATTTGAAACAACTGCCTATGACAACCCAGTTGCAGGTAATTTTATTATACCAGGAGTTGCAGCAGGTAATTATAGAATGCGTGTCCGATCAGATTGGTCTAACACAGATGTTGATTCTTGTGGTCATGATGATAGAAGTGAAACACATGACTATACATTGATTGTAACACCCTTAAATTGTATATCTGATCCAATAAATGTAACGGCAAACGCAACTACAACCACAACAGCCACAATTAGTTGGACAGCACCAGCTCCGCCTCCAGGAGATGGTTATGAGTATATTATATCTACCGATAATACGACCGGGACACCAGGTGATGATATAACAAGCACTACAACCAATACCAGCATTAACATAACTGGATTAAGTGCTGGAACAACCTATTATGTATTTATAAGAGGTGTCTGCAATACTACAGATCAAGGCGTTTGGGTAACAACAAGCTTCAATACTGGCTGTACTGATTTAGTCAATACTCCAACAGTATGCCCAGTAATTATTGATGAAGCTACCAACAACCCTTTTACTGCTAACCCTTTTATTGCTGACCCAACAACACAATTAGATTGTGATAATGGTGATGTAACGCTTGCCGCTCATGCCAACTTAAGAGAGACCACTAGTTATATAGTTGAAAAAATCGCTTATCCAAACCCAGCTCCTAACTACGATTTCCCGCTTTTAGGGGGTAGCGCCCAAAATATAAACACTGATGATGTTTGGGCAGATTCAGCAACTACAATTCCTTTTGACTTTAGCTTCTATGGTCAATGTTATGATGAATTTCTGGTTGGAGCCAACGGAATGGTGACATTTGATTTTGATATTGAAGTAGACCCTGATTTTCCATCAACACAACTTCCTTCGCCCGAACAATATTGCGGTTGGGAATTCACTGAGAACCTACCTAGTAATTTAGACACCTGGGATAATTATATTTTTGAACAAACCATTTATGGCGTGTATCATGACATCGACCCCACAGGTATGTCAGGAACTCCAATTAAGAGTAGAGTAATAGGCACCTCTCCTTGTAGACAAGTTCAAATTTCATGGAATAATATTCCGATGTTTGGGGATTCATCTCGTTTTTACACTGGCATGATTGTTTTACACGAAACCACCAATATTATTGAAGTATTTATAGAAGAGAAACGTATTGAAAACGGTGATGTTTTCCCCTGGAATGATGGCAATGCTATAGTCGGTATTCAAGGGGTGAATGCAAACAATAATCCAAATAATCCTGCCAACGAATACACAGTTGCTCCTTGTAGAAATGGATTGGATTCCAATTGGGAAACAGTAAATGAAGCTTGGCGTTTTGTTCCAAACGGTGCCGTTATAAATCCGAATACAGTAACTTGGTACGAAGGTGCTATTGCTCCTGGAAATATTATAACAGCCAATGCAGATGACACTGTTACAGTTAGTGCAGAAAACACTTATTTTGCAGTCACAGAATATACTGTTTGCGGAAACACGGTTACCTTATCTGATGAAATCTTGGTAACAGACTCAAGAAAAACATGGATGGGGTATATAGACGATAACTGGTACGTAGATGGTAATTGGGAGCCAAACGGCGTGCCTACACCATTAGATTGTGTTGTTATTCCTGATATTACAGTTTCGAACATAGACTACCCAATTGCAGATGTTAATAATAGACCTCCGCCAATACCGCCTCCAGCTGCTTCTGCACTAAATCTAACAATTGCTTCAACTGCGAGGCTCGAAGTTTTAACTGACACTAAATTAGTTGTCACTGATTGGATACATCTGGATGGTATATTAAACATAAGAGATTCCGGAAGTTTAATTCAAATAAACGAAGGTGCTCCCAATGTAAACAACAATACTGGAAACGGTGTTATGAACATGCAGCGTACAGTCCCAACTGGTGTCAATGGATACGATTATATTTATTGGTCTTCCCCTACAGACGAAGACTTTAATGTTACTGATATTTCTTCGGCTACAGGCGAGTTAATCTATGAATGGAATCCTACATTGGATGGCATCATTCACGGTGATTGGATACCTGCATCTGGTATTATGCAAAGAGGAAAAGGCTATATTGTTAGAGGACTTGTGTCAACCAACCCAGTTCCTGCCAATACCGCTCAATTTTCTGGGAGGCCTCAAAATGGTGTTGTTACTGTTCCTATTACTAGGGGTACACATAATTCGGGTAATTACACATCGCAAGGGGATGCTTTAGCTACCAATGAAGATGATAACTGGAACCTAATTGGTAACCCATATCCTTCAGCTATATCTTATACTGATTTTATTTCAGCTAACAGTTTTATTGACGGCACCATATACTTTTGGACGCACCAAACTGGACCTGTTTTTCAGAACAGTCCATTTTACTATGATTTTATCTATAACTATAGTGACGATTATATTGACAATAATTATACTGGTTCCAATCCTCCTGGTTTCAATGGCGATATCGCTGCAGGTCAAGCCTTTTTTGTGTTGATGTTGGATAGCCCAGCTGCTGGAACTTCTGAAAACATCACATTTAATAATACCATGCGTGATGAAACTCTGAACAACAGTCAATTTTATAGAGCGAATAACACTAGACAGTCAAACATTGAACGCCATAGAATCTGGCTAGACCTTATTAGTCCTAACGACATAGGAACCTCTATTTTAGTTGGCTATATTGAAGGAGCTACAAATGGCAACGATAGACTTTATGATGGCTTTGAATTTGCTGGATCGAATGTTAGTTTTTATTCATTGATAGAAGAAGACAAAATGTCTATTCAAGGAAGATCCTTACCATTTATTGATAGCGACCGCGTACCTTTAGGTTTAGTTATACCACAAAATGGTAATTATTCTATTGGTATCAACACTTTAGACGGTTTGTTCCTAAATACAGACCAAACTATTTATATAGAGGATACTTATATGCAGGTCATCCATGATTTAAGAGTCGCTCCTTATAGCTTTAATATTGAAAGCGGTACCTATGATGACCGATTTATATTAAGGTACACCAATAATTCTTTGGGTGTGGATGAATTCAACTCCGAAACAGCTATCTCTATAAGCGCTCCAGGCAATAATTACATAAAAATAAAAGCTAGTAATAGTCCTATTCAAACCATTACTGTTTATGATGTTTTGGGCAGACAGCTTTATTACAAAAATGCTGTTAATCAACTGGAGTTCAATATAGATAATTTATACCAAAGCGATGGAGTACTATTTGTAAAAGCTCTTTTGGAAAATGGTCAAGAAAAAGTTCAAAAAGTAGTCCTTAAACATTAATTTAAATATTTCATAAATCTCCAAAAGGACCTTGATTTCAAATAGTCAAGGTCTTTTTCTTTTGAATAGGCTTCGCGTTCAAAAGAAATATTCCTATAAGCTAAATACCAATTCTTGAATTGAAACAATCTTATCACAAATTCTAAAACATACCAAACATAGAAAAACACAATCAATAATTCCATTTGTTGCCTTAAATGAATACGTTCATGATTCAACAACACATTATCTAATTTACTTATTTGGTGTTTTAAGACAATAAAAGGAAATAGTGTAATTCCTACATAGCCTTTAGGTACTAGATGTTTTGAAATCAAAATCATATATTTTCTTAATCAAAAATCGCTCCAATTTATAGTATCTTTGTAACATGAAAAAAATAATACCTATTGAAGAAGGTGATTTTTATTGGACGCCTGAAGGGTATCGTTGTTTCACCGAACAATACCATTTAAAACGTGGCTATTGTTGCGAAAGTGGCTGTAGACACTGTCCTTATGGCTATAATAAAAAAAAGAATTCACAATAAAGGTTTTGGACATTCTTTTAATGACATATCGCATTAAAGTTGCCAACACACACCATCGTGTTGATATTCGCTATCCATAGTTTCCATCTAAATTAGAATGCAACTTTTAGATGATATTATTGATTAAAAACTTATTAAATGACATTTCAAGAACAAATACTACAAGGAATACCAAACACATTACCTAATCCTAAACCTTATGAAGCTTCTATTAATCATGCACCTAAACGTAAGGAGATTCTTTCTAATGAAGAAAAAAAATTAGCCCTTCAAAATGCGTTGCGCTACTTTGAACCGCAACACCACGCAACACTTCTTCCTGAATTCAAAGAAGAATTAGAGACTTATGGACGCATTTACATGTATCGTTTTCGTCCAGATTATAAAATGTATGCACGCCCAATTGATGAATATCCTGCCAAATCAAAGCAAGCTGCAGCTATCATGTTAATGATTCAAAACAATTTGGATTATGCTGTTGCGCAACATCCACATGAATTAATTACGTATGGCGGCAATGGCGCTGTGTTTTCTAACTGGGCGCAGTATTTATTAACCATGCAATATTTAGCAACCATGACAGATGAGCAAACGCTTGTTATGTATTCTGGTCATCCCATGGGTTTATTTCCATCACATAAAAACGCGCCTCGTGTAGTTGTTACAAACGGCATGATGATTCCTAATTACTCCAAACCAGATGATTGGGAAAAATTCAACGCTCTTGGCGTTACACAATACGGACAAATGACAGCCGGAAGCTACATGTATATTGGGCCTCAAGGTATTGTACATGGCACAACAATTACCGTTTTAAACGGATTTAGAAAAATAAACAAATCACCTAAAGGACATATTTTTGTCACCTCTGGTTTAGGCGGAATGTCTGGTGCACAACCAAAAGCAGGCAACATTGCTGGCTGTATTACGATTTGCGCAGAAGTGAATCCTAAAATCACTCAAATTCGATTAGATCAAGGTTGGATTGATGAAAAAATTTCAGATTTAGATGAATTAGTAGCACGAGTACAAAAAGCACAGACTAATAAAGAAACAATATCAATTGCATACCTAGGAAATGTTGTTGATGTCTGGGAAAAATTTGATGATTCTAATATCCATATTGATTTAGGAAGTGATCAAACCTCATTGCATAATCCTTGGGCTGGTGGTTATTACCCTGTTGGAATACCTTTTGAGGATGCTAACGACATGATGGCTAATAATCCAGACCTTTTCAAAACTAAAGTTCAGGAAAGCTTACGTCGTCATGCAACTGCAATAAATAAACATACAGAGAAAGGCACCTATTTCTTTGATTACGGAAATGCTTTCTTGCTCGAAGCCTCTCGTGCCGGCGCTGATGTGATGTCCAACAGCCCAACTATTGGTCGTGAATTTAAGTATCCAAGCTACGTACAAGATATTATGGGACCTATGTGTTTTGATTATGGATTCGGTCCTTTCCGTTGGGTATGTACTTCAGGAAAACCAGAAGACTTGGCCAAAACCGATACCATTGCCTGCGAAGTTTTAGAGGAAATCATGAAAAATTCACCTGAAGAAATCCAACAACAAATGGCTGATAATATTCAGTGGATTAAAGGTGCTCAAGAAAACAAATTAGTCGTAGGCTCACAAGCCAGAATTCTTTATGCAGATGCTGAAGGTCGAATGAAAATTGCTAAAGCATTCAACGAGGCCATTGCAAAAGGCGAAATAGGCTACGTTGTTCTAGGCCGTGATCACCATGATGTATCAGGTACAGATTCACCATATCGCGAAACCAGCAATATTTACGATGGTTCTCGTTTCACTTCAGATATGGCTATACATAATGTCATAGGAGATAGTTTTAGAGGAGCCACTTGGGTAAGTATCCACAATGGTGGTGGTGTTGGCTGGGGAGAAGTTATCAATGGTGGATTTGGTATGGTTCTTGATGGTACTACAGAAGCAGAAACACGCTTAAAATCAATGCTTTTCTGGGATGTAAACAATGGCATTTCCCGTCGCAGTTGGGCTAGAAATGAAGGTGCTATTTTTGCTATTAAACGTGCCATGGAAGTAGAACCTAATTTAAAGGTAACACTTCCAAACATGGTAAACGATAATTTATTATCTTAATAACTCGTTTTAAAAATTAACGCTATGAAAAAATTAATGAACATTTTATTGCCTGCGGCTTTTGTCTTGGCAATACTTACCTCCTGTAGTTCTGTTAGGGTCGTTGCAGATTATGACAAACAAGCCAATTTCAACGACTTTAAAACATTCGCTTTTTACAAGACTGGTATTGACAAAGCTGAAATCAGTGATTTAGACAAAAGGCGTATTTTAAAAGCCATTGAAACCGAATTGTTATCTAAAGGCTTTACAAAATCAGAGAATCCTGACTTACTAGTAAGTATCATTACCTCTTCTAGGGAAAAAATTGATGTTTACAATAATTTCTATGGTCCTGGTTGGGGCTGGGGTTGGAATCCATATTTCTATGGAAATTATAATACTGTATCTTCTTCTACTGAAGGTGTACTTTATATTGATTTAATTGATGCCAAAAAGAAAGAATTGGTTTGGCAAGGACAAGGTGTAGGCTACTTAAGTGTTTCTAACAACATTGATAAAAAGGAAGCTCGCATTAAAGAATTTGTAAAACAAATTATGGAAAAATATCCACCAGAAATGTAAATGAATCTCAATCACAAAAAAAGCGGCTTAAAGCCGCTTTTTTTGTGATATATAAATCAAAACTTACTTTTTCACCTCTTCTTTTTCTTTTTCAAGAGATTTTAAATAAATCGCATATTGTTCAGGATTTAAAATAGCTTTAATTCTTGTATTCGTGTTATCTAAAATTGCTGCTTTAGTTTTTTGAGACGACTGTATATTTTGTCCTTTGGAATCAACAGCTGACATGTTGCTTTCAGCATCAACTAACACCTTAAAAACCTCTCCTTGTTGCTTACCTGACAAATTCACTAATTTATGCAACTCATAGGTTTTAAGTTTAGCAATAGCTTCAGGAGTTTGTTGTTTATTTTGAGCCACAGAATTTTGCATTCCAATAAAAAATAACGCTATGACACTAAATAAAGTAATGTATTTTTTCATGATAGTTTAGAATTTAATATTTCAAGTGGTTGAATATACAAAATATAACAGTATAATGTTACAGAACATTTTTAATATTCCATATACTGCTAAAATATCGGTTTAAGTACACTATGAACTAACATAAGTAAGTTAGCTTAAACAATATCAACTCAATAATCAAATAAAGCCTTAATCTTCGCCTTAACTTTTTCAGTTGAAGGAATCATTGTCTGCTCTAATGTTGAGTTCAATGGAATTGCAGGCATATTTTCACTACCAATTGTCATTACTGGTGCATCTAAATATTTGAAGCATTCTTCTTGAATTTTCCCAGATAATGCTCTTGCAAAACTATTATCACTTGGCTCTTCAGTTACTACTAAACACTTACCTGTTTTCTTAACCGATTTCATTATGGTTGCTTCATCTAGAGGATACAATGTTCTTAAATCGATAACTTCTATTTGATCTTTTAAACCCATTTCTTCTGAAGCATTCATTGACCAATGCACACCCATTCCATAGGTTACAATAGTGCAGGTTTCTACATCGTCTTGCTTCCAGATTTCTTGTAATACCCAAGCTTTTCCAAAAGGTAATACATAGTCTTCAGCAGGTTCTACAGAGGTTGCACCTTGCGTTCCGGGTACTTTAGACCAATACAAGCCTTTATGCTCAAAAATAACCACAGGATTTGGATCGTGATATGCTGCTTTCATTAAGCCTTTTAAATCAGCACCATTACTTGGATAAGCAATTTTAACACCTCTAATATTTGTGACCACACTTTCCACAGAGGATGAATGATAAGGTCCACCACTACCATAAGCACCAATTGGTACACGCAAAATCATACTCACAGGCCATTTTCCGTTACTTAAATAACAGCTACGGCTCACTTCGGTAAATAATTGGTTAAGTCCTGGCCAAATATAATCAGCAAACTGAACCTCAACAATCGGCTTTAATCCTACCGCACTCATACCAACCGTAGAGCCCACAATAAAAGCTTCTTGGATTGGCGTATTGAAAACGCGGTCGTCACCAAATTTCTGTGCTAATGTTGCCGCTTCTCTAAATACACCACCAAGTCGTCCACCAACATCTTGTCCATAAAGCAGACATTCCGGATGCTTGCGCATCAATTCTTCCACAGCGAATAAGGCACAATCTACCATCACAACTTTTTCAGCACCTTCAGGCGAACGCTCACCTTTTTCATCGATAATTGGTGTTGGTGCAAAATCATGCGTAAATAAATCTTCTGGTGTTGGATCTTCTGCCTTTAAGGCGTTTTGAAAATCATTTTCAACCAAGGTTTTTATTTCCGCTTCAATAGTATCAATATCCTTTTGGGTGAAACCATTATCTAACATTTGCTGTTTTAAAACAGGATATGGATCACGAGATTTTGCTTCTTCCAAATCATCTCGATACCATTCCATACGCACACCAGACGTATGATGATTCAATAATGGCACTTTAGCGTGCACCAAAAATGGACGACGTTCTTCTCTTATGGTTTTTATAACTTTTTCTAATGCTTCGTAACTTTCAATAAAGTTAGCACCATCAATAGAAATGGCTTCTAATCCGTGAAAACCTTTTGCATATTCTGCAGCATTTTGAGCTCTGGTTTCGGCTTCATTGGCTGAAATATCCCAACCATTGTCTTGCACCAAATATAGAATTGGCATTTGCTTTAAAGCAGCCATTTGAAAGGCTTCTGCAATTTCGCCTTCGGTTACTGATGCGTCACCTAAACTACAAACCGTGATAGGTTTTAATTGCGATTCTTTGCTATCATTCTGAACAACATTTGAATTTTGAAGTCCTTGCTTTTCCAAATATTGCATTCCCATTGCGACACCAGTTGCAGGAATGGCTTGCATACCTGTTGCTGATGATTGATGTGGAATTTTAGGCTTATCAGCATCTTTTAAACTTGGATGCGAATAATAGGTTCTTCCACCAGAAAATGGATCGTCTTTTTTAGCTAATACCTGAAGCATTAAATCGTAAGGTGTCATACCAAAAGCCAATAACATGGCATCGTCTCTATAATACGGAAATGCATAATCTTGAGGTAACAATTGCATTCCTAAAGCGGTCTGAATGGCTTCGTGACCGCGTGATGTGGCGTGTACGTATTTTGAAACTACTTTGAAGTTGGCTTCATACAATTCTGCCATTGTTTTGGCGGTAACCAAATTTGTAAATGCTTTTTTTAATATGTCTTTATTCATTTTTATTTTATTTGTCATACTGTGCAAAGCGAAGAATCTCTTGATAAGATTGCCACGTCCTACGTCCTCGCAATGACATATCTACTATATTTTTCTATTCGTATCAAATTGCTCTAAATAATCGGCAACTCTTCGCACAAAGCTTCCACCTAGGAAACCATCAACGACACGATGATCGAAAGACAGTGATAAGTACATCATACTTCTAATAGCGATTTCATCGCCTTTTTCAGTTTCAATGACTTCGGCTCGCTTTTTAATAATTCCTAATGCTAAAATGGCAACTTCTGGCTGGTTGATAATTGGTGTTCCCATAACGCTTCCAAACGTCCCAACATTAGAAATAGTGAACGTGCTGCCTTTGATATCGTCGCCACTCAACTTGTTTTCTCTTGCTTTTCCTGCCAGTTCATTTACGTTTTCGGCTAGGGTTTTTAGGTCTTTGGTATCTGCATTTCTAACTACTGGAACAATTAAGTTTCCACTTGGTAATGCTGTTGCCATACCAATATTAATGTCTTCTTTTACGATGATATTGTTACCATCAACAGACGCATTGATGTTTGGAAAATCTTTAACTGCTTTAGCTACGGCTTCTACAAACAATGGTGTAAACGTTAGTTTTTCGCCATATTTTTCTTGAAACGCAACTTTATTTTCATTTCGCCAGTTTACCATATTAGTTAAGTCTGCTTCAACATAAGCCGTTACGTGCGGTGACGTATGCTTGGAATACACCATATGATCTGCAATCATTTGACGCATACGATCCATTTCTACAATCTTTCCTTTGCCCTTATCGAACGTTAATTGTGGAATGCGATAAGCTGTTGGATCTTGAACTACTGGCTGCGCAAACTTGTAAGGCCTTCCGTCTTCGATATAATTGAATACATCGCTTTTTCTTAATCGTCCTTCGTTTCCGGTTGCTGGGATTCTTGCTAATTCTTCAAAACTAATGTGATGTTCCTTTGCAATGGAAATGATTAATGGTGAGAAGAACTTTGAATTCGAAGTTGAAGCTGAAGTTGAAACCGAAAGAGCTTCCTTACTAGAACTGGATGCTACTGGACGAATCTTTTTGGTTTTCTTTTTCGAAGTCTCGACTGCGCTCGACGTTACATCATCTTTCGATTTCGGTTTCGATTTCGATTTTTCTATTTCTAGAAGAGCGATAACCTCACCAACTTTTACCACATCTTTTGCTTGGTATTTGGTTTCTAGCAACGTTCCTGCTGCTGGTGCAGGCACTTCGTTATCCACCTTATCTGTGGCTACTTCTAATATGATATCGCCTTCATCAAAAGAATCGCCTTCATTGATTAACCAATTAATGATGGTTCCTTCTGTGATGCTCTCGCCCATTTTGGGCATTTTTAGTTCAAATTTAGACATAGTCTTTATCTTCAATTTAGATTCTGCATCATATGCTGAATGACTAAACGCATTAACTAGCGTTTGTTAGTTTTTATTTCTTACGCGTTAGCGATTGAAACGGCATCCTTTTTTGCTATTAAAAGCAAAAAAGATATAGTGTAAAGCGCGACCCTTGTGGTAACGCCCAAATTATTTTACTTTTTCATAAAATCCCTCAAAGTGTCATAAGCACCTTCTTGGATTTTCATATTTTCTGGAACTTCGCGTAATGGCTCAACGGCTTTTAGACTGTTGTGACAATCTTGCGGTAACTGCTGATATAACTGCGTTCCTTTAGTTTTCCAAGCAATCATCTCATCGCTTACCTGCTTGATGACTTTTGCTGGATTACCAACCACCAAACTACGTGGTGGAATTTTAGTTTCGGCTTTAACAAATGCCATGGCTCCAACGATACTTTCATCTCCAATTTCGGCATCATCCATAATTACGGTATTCATACCAATGAGACAGTTACGCCCCAAATTGGCTCCGTGAATGATGGCTCCGTGACCAACGTGTGCACTTTCTTTTAGGGTAATAGATTTACCTGGAAACATATGCACTGTACAGTTTTCTTGCACGTTAACACCATCCTCTAAAATGATTTGTCCCCAATCTCCACGAATGGCTGCACCTGGACCGATGTAACAGTTTTTGCCAATGATGACATTGCCAGTGACTGCTGCCAACGGATGCACGAAACTACTTTCGTGTACGACTGGTGTGTATCCTTGGAATGCGTAAATCACTATTTAAATCGTTTTAATGTTTCTTTTGTAAAATCACTTAATACCAAGCGACCACTAATGGCTGCTCTTTCAGCTAAAAGCGTGTCCCAATCTTCGGTACCTTGCCAGAAGATTTTTTTCATTTCTTTCATTGCTTCCGGATTGTAGCTGCAAAGGTTTTCGGCAAAGGTTTTTACGGCTTCGTCTAATGCTTCTGTCGTTTCAAACACTTGTGTAAATAAGCCTTTTTGTTTTGCCCATTCTGCTGGATAAAATGTATTAGCATCAATGGCGATTTGTGACATCCCGCTTAAACCTAACTTGCGCTCTACAGCAGGACCAACCACAAACGGACCGATACCAACGTTTAGCTCACTTAACTTTATAGCTGCAAATTTTGTTGCCATACAATAATCGGTTGCCGATGCCACTCCTACTCCACCACCAACAGTTTTTCCTTGTACTCGACCAATAATGAATTTTGGACATTTTCGCATCGCATTAATCACGTTAGCAAATCCTGAAAAGAAGACTTTTCCTGTGGCTTCATCATTGATATTGATTAGTTCGTTAAAACTTGCTCCTGCACAAAATGTTCTATCTCCTCCACTTTTTAAAACGATAACTTTAATGTCGTCATTATTGCCTGCATCGGTAATAGTCTGTGCTAGTTCAGCCAGAATATTTCCTGGTAATGAATTATGCGCAGGATGAAAAAATTCGATGTATCCTACTTGGTTTTCTATGGTTTGTTTTACGTATGGTTGGCTCATTATTATTTTGATTTTTTTTCTTCTATTTTCTTTATGTAATCTTTTGACGATTTCATATCTGGGTTTATCTGCAATGCTTTTTTAAAGTTTTGTAATGCATTTTCGTACTCTTCTGATATAAAAAATGCTTCGCCTAGACTGTCGTAAAGGTTTGCATTTTCAGGAAACTCTTTTGTTAAAAACTGAAATACTTTAATGGCCTTTTCATTCTGCTTTTCATTTAACAAATCATAACCAAAATTATTTAATCCCCTTATTGAAAAGCTATAATTAATTGTATCATTTTTAAGTTCTCTAAAGTTTTGAAAAGCTATACTTGGGCTGTCACTAAAGTCTTTTCTAAATATGGAAGTAAGGTTTAATTTTGGATACTTAATCAGCAAAGGCTCAATATCTCTATAAGTTAAATTTACCCAATCATTGAAAGCTTCGTCTGATGTGTTATTAACTAAAACTACCATACCATAATTTGAATCTGGGCAAATTAATACTACACTTTGTATACCATTTGAGGTACCTGTTTTAGAGTAGTAATAACCTTCTTCTTTTGCAAAACCAATGTTTTGCCAAAGGTAACCAACGGTTTCATCTTCTTCTGTATCCTCAAACAACTGCCTAGATGCTTCTTTTACCCAAGGCAATTCTTTATTGTCTACCAGATATTTCATATAGATTGACAAGTCTGAAAGTGTAGAAATAGCACCACCTGCTGCTCCATAAATTGGGCAATAATCTACAGGTGCCAATTTTTTGCCATCATAACCTCTTACTAAATTGTTAAGATGCTTTTCAGATTCGTTTAAGTAGGTATTGTGCATTCCTATGTCATCAAGAAATATTGTCAATTGTTCTTTAAATGGTTTATTATTGACTTTCTCCAAAATGTAGGCTAATAGTTCTGGTCCAACCGAAGTGTATGCATAATGAGTTCCTGGTTTTTTATTTAACTCAATGGTTTTGAGCTCTTCTAACAAATCTTGTATAGTGTATGGTTTTATTGTATCTACATTTTCACCAGAATTCATTCTTTGATTAAACGCTTCTAACTTTGGTGGTGTTTTTATTTTAAAACCTAAACTATGGGTTAATAAATGTTTTATTGTTATTGGTTTGCCTTTGAACTCTAAATTTGTGTAGTCTCCATCAAGATATTTTCTGATGTCATCATCTAAATTCAGTTTACCTGCTAAAACCGCTTTAGCCACTAAAGAACCTGTAAATGTTTTTGTTATGGAAGCAATTTCGTAAAGTGAAGTATCGTTTGGCTTATTTGTTTGATTACCTTTAATAGTGCCATAATAATTCTGGTACATTTTACCATCTCTGTATACAGCGACTGCAAAAGAATTAACATTTCCTTTTGAAAGATTTTCTTCAGCAAAATGATCTATAAGTGAGGTAAGTTGAGAAAATTTATCTTCATCAACAGCTACAGCTTTTTGGGTTTCTTCTTTGTTTTTGCACCCAAAAATAATGGTTAGACATACTATTATGTAAACTATTTTTTCCATCTAATTATATTAATCCAAATTGTTCAAAATGATGGTTTAAGTGTTTTCTTTCGAGTAAGTATGACTCATAACGATTCAACTCTCCAAACACTAAATTCTTCAATTTAGCATCTGGATTTTCCTTGAAAAACTCGATATACTTTTTGCGTTGTTCCTTAAACTTCTCAATCGCTGTTTCTAAATCTTGATGTTTTAAATCGTCTAGCGTATCTTTTTCTAACTGTGGAAATTGAGAATTTTGTGGAAACTTTCTATAGTTATATAAACTTGCGTGCACCTTGTCTAAAATCTTTTCTGGTGTGGCAATTTCAAAATCTTGAATTTCGCCAGACGCAATTTTATAAGTGTATTCTAAATGCTCAATCATATGTTGAGGCGTCATAATGCCCCATTTTGGTTTAGTATCTGTTTTTAACTTTGATAAGCATTCATTGATTTTCCCTTCGGTCATTTCAACAAATGTTTCTTGCCTTTTCTGAACCATTGTTAAGATGGTAGCCACGGCAACCAACGGACTGTCTTTGTCTGTTTTTTGACTTTCTGGACGGTTTTCAAAATTAGCATCAAAAACCTCAACGTGCCATTTTACAATACCACTTGGATGCTCGGTTGATGAGACATCTCTATCCACTTTTTCTTTACAGGTTAAACGCACATAAATGGTATCATTGTGGTATAATGGTCTTAAAAATCGGATAGAATCCAAACCGTAATTTGCCGCTACAGGACCTTTATTTGGATACACAAACAATCCAGCCGCAGCCGAAATTATGAAATAACCGTGTGCTGTTCGTTTTTCAAAAATGCTTCCATCTAAAGAGGTAATGTCTGTGTGTGCATAAAAATGATCCCAAGTTAAATTGGCAAAATTCTGAATATCAGTATCCGTAAGTGTACGCTTATGCGTTTTTAAAGACATTCCTGGTTGAATATCTTCCCAATGGTACTTAAACGGATGGTCTTCAGCTTCCTTATATTTTGCATTTTGCTGATATATGCCAGTGATTTCTGTAATTGTTGATGGTGTTCCTTGAATGGCTGTACGTTGCAAATAATGCTTAATACCACGCATTCCACCCATTTCTTCTCCACCACCAGCACGTCCTGGACCTCCGTGAACCAAGTAAGGTAATGGCGAACCGTGACCTGTACTTTGTTTTGCCATTTCGCGATTAATCACCAAAATTCTTCCGTGATGACTTGCGGCATTTACTACATAATCAGTTGCGATGTTATCATCGTAAGTTGCAATAGAAGACACTAACGAGCCTTTACCCATTTGCGCTAATTGCACAGCTTCGTCCATTGACTTGTAAGGCATAATGGTACTTACAGGTCCAAAAGCTTCACGCTCGTGAACGACATTATTTTGGAAAGGATTATCAGTTCTAAACACCACTGGACTTATGAACGCACCTTTATTGAAATCTGCTCCAATAGTTTCGATATTATCGAGATTGCCATAAACCATTTCAGCTTCTTTACTGATATCTGCAATAGAACTTTTAACAGCTTCAACTTGTTGTTTACTTACCAATGAGCCCATTCTCACTTCCTTAAGTCTTGGGTCTCCAATGGTAACTTTATCGAGTTCTTTTGCTAATGCAATTTGAACATCTTCAACTAAATTTTCTGGCACAATAATACGTCGGATAGCTGTACATTTTTGTCCAGCTTTTACGGTCATTTCCTTTCGAACCTCCTTAACAAAAAAATTGAATTCTGGTGTTCCAGGAACTGCATCTTCTCCTAAAATTGACGCGTTTAACGAATCGGCTTCCATTGTAAAAGGTACAGATTCTTCAATCAATCTTGGGTGTGCTTTTAACAAACGACCTGTTGCTGCTGAACCTGTAAAGGTTACGACATCTTGAGATTCAACGGTATCTAAAACGGTTTTAACCGTTCCGTTTATGATTTGAAGTGCGCCTTCTGGTAAAATACCTGAATTGATAATTTCTCTCGCTACAGCTTCAGCTAAATAAGCCGATGATGGTGCTGGTAAAACCACTGCTGGGACACCTGCCATCCAGTTTACAGCACACTTTTCTAACATTCCCCAAACTGGGAAGTTAAATGCGTTGATATGTACTGCAACACCTTTTTTGGGCACCATTATATGATGCGCCATAAAGCGTCCGCCACGAGATAAATCGATTGGGTCGCCTTCTACGTGAAACGGTTTGTTTGGAAACAATTTTCGTAATGATGCATTGGCAAACAGGTTACCAAAACCACCTTCAATATCTATCCAACTATCTACACGCGTTGCCCCAGTTCTGTAACTCAAATCGTAAAATTGTTCTTTGCGTTTTGTAAGGTAAAGTGCCAATTTTTTGAGCATATTACCTCGCTCTTGAAAGGTCATTTTACGAAGCACTTCGCCTCCTTTTGTGCGTCCGTAGTTAAGGACTTCAGGAATATCTAATCCTTCAACAGCCCAATTTGTGAAGTGTTCGCCTGTTATGGCATCGTAAATTGGTGCTCCTTCTTCTTTTCCTGTAGTCCAGTTTCCGCAAATATAATGTTCTATTTTTTTCATCTTATTTTATATTTATGTTCATTTTGTCTTGAAACAAAACGAACCAAAAATTCAAGTTGAAATGAGGAATTTTTCAATCTTGTTTTACAGATTGAAAACCTCAAAATGAAATCTAAATTTTTTCCAAGGTTTCAAAAATTTTTAACGCTTTCATTTTTTTATTCTGCATTTCAACGAAGCCTACCTGCTGTCTCTATTCTAAATTCTAACAGCGTAGCGGTCTACATTCTAATTTTAATTCTCATTTTCAATCACAACTGCATATCCTTGCCCCACGCCAATACACATTGTTACCAATGCGTAGCGCTTGTTTTGCTCTTTGAGCTCTAAAGCCGCTGAATAGGCGATTCTGGTGCCTGTAACCCCAAGCGGATGGCCAATTGCGATAGAGCCTCCATTTGGGTTGATTCTTGGGTCATTGTCCGCCAATCCCCAAGCTCTGGTGCACGCCAATGCTTGTGCTGCAAAGGCTTCGTTGAGTTCTATGATGTCGATATCATCCATTGTTAATCCGGCTTTTGCCAAAGCTTTGTTGGACGCCTCGACTGGACCAATGCCCATAATTCGCGGCTCTACACCTACGACAGCGGAACTCACGATGCGCGCTAAAGGTTTTAGATTATATTTTTTTACTGCCTCATCTGAAGCGATAATGGTTGCTGCTGCTCCGTCGTTTAAACCTGATGCATTTCCTGCGGTTACGCTTCCTCCTTCTTTTTTAAAGGCTGGTCGTAATTTGGCTAAAATCTCTTTTGACGTTGTTGGCTTTACAAACTCATCTTTTGCAAAAACGATTGGGTCTTTTTTGCGTTGTGGAATTTCGACAGGTAGAATTTCTTTTTCTAATCTTCCGTTTTCTTGTGCTTGTGATGCTTTCATCTGACTCCAGTACGCGAATGCATCTTGGTCTTCTCGCGAGATATTATATTTCTCGACAAGATTTTCTGCTGTCATTCCCATTCCGTCTGTGCCATACATTTCGTGCATTTTTGAGTTTACAAAACGCCATCCGAATGTGGAATCGTACAGTTTTGAATCGCCACCAAAAGCGCTTGATGGTTTTGCCATAACGTATGGTCCGCGTGTCATATTCTCAACACCTCCTGAAATGAATACATCGCCATCTCCTGCTTTTATCGCTCTGTTTGCGTGGATAATTGCTGACAAACCAGAACTACATAGTCTGTTTACAGTTTCCCCAGGAACTGTAAACGGTAATCCTGCTAAAAGTGATGCCATTCTAGCGACATTACGGTTGTCTTCTCCTGCTTGGTTAGCACAACCCAGAATAACATCGTCGTATGCTTCTTTTGGGATATTTGGGTTTCGTTTTACTATTTCTTTAATTACTAAAGCTGCTAAATCATCTGTTCTTACAGCCGATAATGTGCCTTTGTAATTTCCTATTGGTGTTCTTATGCCGTCTATTATGTATGCTTCCATTTTATTATTTGAGATTGTGGATTTACGATTTTTGATTTTTGAAGTTTTCACTGATACTTCTTAAATCTTCAATCGTTATTATCCAATCGTTATTCATTTGTCCAATCTTTTTGAGTGCGATAAACAACACCTTTAAAAAGTGCTACCAGTTCATCTCCTCGTTTTACTTCTACTATATTAAATCCGAGTCTGTTTTTCACGTTTTCTATCACAGATTCAGCGACTAAATAATCTCCTTCATTTAATGCTTCAATATGATTGATGCTGGTTTCTATAGACACAGCAAATTTTCCGTGTGTATTTGCCGCAAAACCAAAAGCGGTATCTGCCAATGCATAACTGATTCCGCCGTGTGCTTTCCCCATACTATTAAGCATTTCCTTGCGAACTGTCATTGCCACGCGACAACGACCAATTTCGCATTCTAGGATTTCGATGCCTAACCAAGTGCTGAATGCATCTTGACTTAACATTTTATGTGGAATTTGCTCTCCTTGCATTAAAAGAATGTTTTATTTTCTTTATTCATTTTACGCAACAACGGACTACAACGGTAACGGTCTTCGTGGTACTCGTTGTACAATTCATCTAATTTGGTTACGCACCAATCAATGCCTTTTTTATCTGCCCAAGCTAATAATCCTTTTGGATAGTTAACACCTTTAGTCATAGCGTTGTCTATATCTTCTGCTGATGCGATGTTTAAAAACAAAGCGTCTGCTGCTTCGTTGATTAACATTACTAGAACACGGTCGAAAATGTTTTTTGCTAATTCGCTATCTTCTTTTGGTTCTTGCTTTACAGCTCCTTCAGAATAATCATAGTAACCTTTTCCTGTTTTTCTTCCTAAATAACCTGCTTCACTTAAACGCTTTTGTGTGAAACTCGGTTTGTATCTTGGGTCGAAATAAAAGGCTGTAAACACGGTTTCTGTTACGGTGTAATTAACATCGTTACCTATAAAATCCATTAACTCGAATGGTCCCATTCTAAAACCTCCCAATGTTTTTAAACTATGGTCAATGGTTTCAAAATCTGCCAATCCTTCTTCATATATTCTTAAAGCTTCTCCGTAAAATGGTCGCGCTACGCGGTTTACGATAAAACCAGGTGTATCCTTGGCAACAGCTACTGTTTTTTTCCAACTTTTTATGGTTTCAACCGATTTGTCTAAAACCGCTTTTGAGGTTTGCACTGCTGGAATAACCTCAACCAATTTCATTAATGGTGCTGGGTTGAAAAAGTGTATACCGATGCAACGTTCAGGTTTTTGTAAAGATGATGCTATAGATGCTATCGATAAACTCGATGTGTTTGAAGCGATAATACAATCATCCGTAACATAGCTTTCCAATTCAGAAAAGACTTTCTTCTTGATATCGATATTTTCGACGATAGCTTCAATCGTAAGATTTGAATCTGCTAATGCTTTTAGACTATCGACATACCTGATATTTGACTGAATTCTGTTTTTTTCTTCAGCATCTATTCGACCTTTTTCAATGAGTCTATTTAATATTTTTTCAAGGCTTGCTTTAGCTTTGTCTAAAGCCGCTTGATTTGTATCGTATAATTTCACAGAACAACCTGCAGTTGCCGCTACTTGAGCGATACCGCTTCCCATTGTTCCTGAACCGATTATTCCTACGTTCATAATTAATATCGAATATTGAATGTTAAATACAGAATTTAGAAGTGTTGAATTTCTATTATCTGATAAACATCCATCTATTTATTTTTATTTTGCGATGTTCGAATACTCGATACAAAAATCGCAATGAGTTCATTATTTTCTTTTAAAAGTTGTTCTAACTTTTGTAAATCTGAAATCAGGTTTGCACCTTTTTGAATTTTTAAATTCACTAAAGACTCTCTCAATTCTTTCAAACATATTTTCATCTTATGAAGAAAATCTCGAGAAGATTCTGCGCTTTGTGCTTCGCCATAATTAAGTGCTGAAGCCGTTGCCGAACGAATTAACTGTTTTGACAAATGTTGTGATGCAAAATTACCATCAATTTTTCCACATATAATAATAACATCAACCGAAAACTGAATTAATCTTTCTTCTATGTCATATTTATAATTTTTCATAAATACTTCTTTATTCAATATTCTTCGGTTAACTATTCGTTATTCTTTATTTTCCTTTAAAAGTTGGTTTACGTTTTTCTACAAAAGCTGAAACGCCTTCTTCGTAATCTTTAGTTTGAGCTGCTTCTATTTGTAATTTTGATTCCAATGCTAACTGCTCTTCTAAATTATTGGTTAAAGATTGATTAAACGCTTCCTTAATTTTCCCTAAAGCTAATGTTGGCATATTAGCGAGTTTTAAGGCTAATTTATTCACTTCTTCTTCAAAACTTTCTAATGGCAACACTTTGTAAATCATTCCCATTTTTTCGGCTTCATCGGCAGACACTTTATCTCCTAACATCGCTAATGCTGATGCTTTTTGAAAACCTATTAAGCGAGGTAAAAAGAACGTTCCCGCGCTATCAGGAATCAACCCTATTAAACTAAATGCTTGAATAAAACTTACTTTTTCGTGAGCCACAACGATATCACAAGCCAATGCAATGTTTGCTCCTGCACCAGCTGCTACGCCATTTATCGCACCAATGATTGGTTTCTTAATGTTTCTAATTCTGGTGATGATTGGATTGTAATGCTCTTCTAGAATTTTCTTGAATCCTGGGTTTAGTTCCGGACTTGTAACTTCTTTTAAGTCTTGACCTGCGCAAAATGCTTTTCCATTTCCAGTTAGCACGATTGCTCTTACTTCTGGATTGCTTTCACAGTCATCTAAAACGGATTGAAGTTTTAAGGCCATTTCACGATTGAAGCTGTTAAAAACTTCTGGTCGGTTTAATGTGATGTAGGCTATGTTGTTTTCTATTTTTAGTTCTATTGAACTCATAATTTTATAATTATTAATCTTAATGAGATCCTGAAACGACACTTCGACTGCGCTCAGTGTGACAGTTCAGGATAACAAATCTTTTTAGTTGTCATTGCGAGGACGTAGGACGTGGCAATCTTTTTATATTTAGATTCTTCGCTTCGCTCTGAATGACAAATCATTTCAAACATTTAAAATAATCAAATGGTTCTTGGCAGTCGTTGCACTGAAATTGTGCTTTGCAAGCCGTTGAACCAAATTGACTTATCATTTTTGTATTTGTGCTTCCGCATTGCGGACATTTTACTAATTGTTTTCCTTCCAGCAACACGGACTTGTCAGCTTCTTCATCTAATGGTGCTGCGATACCATAATCTTCGAGTGCTTTTCGGCCTCTTGGTGTAATCCAATCGGTTGTCCAAGCTGGATGTAAAATCAAATCTACTTCAGCTATATAACCTGCTTTTTGCATTGCGCGTTTGATATCATCTCCGATAACATCCATTGCAGGACAGCCACTGTAAGTTGGTGTGATTTCGATTTTTACAATATCATTTTCGATAACAGCAGAACGCACAACTCCCATATCCATAATGGATAATACTGGGATTTCTGGGTCGCTTACACCTTCCAATATTTTATATAACTTTTGGTCTATTTGTAATTTGTCTTTTGTCAAAATTAAATCTTAAAACACCCCTAAAGTCCCCTCAAGGGGACAATTAAAATTACAATATTGATACTCTCTTCTTCGACTTCGACTTCAGTTTCGATTTCGATTTCAGATTTCTGCTTTCGCAGGAATTGGTTACCATTCCATATTTGGATAGGTACGTTGCATATATTGTAAATCGGCTAGCAAGTAACCCATATGTTCGGTA
Source organism: Bacteroidia bacterium (assembly GCA_030425285.1). GTDB lineage: Bacteria > Bacteroidota > Bacteroidia > Flavobacteriales > Flavobacteriaceae > Hanstruepera. The sequence continues at coordinate 1,201,865 of JAUIAY010000001.1, read as the reverse complement.
TGAATGCCTTGCTTTCCTCCTTTTTGAAAATATTTGCTTTCTGGAACGCTTAACGTTGCTTCTTCTAAAATTGCATTTACTTCTTCGTAATAAGCGTCTTTTAATTTAGTGACATCTACTCCAACGCCTTCAGCAACCATAACTTTATCAGCTTCGGTTTGATGAAATAATTCATCGGTATACGTCCATAAATCATTTATTGCGGTTTGAATACGACTATGACTTTCTTCAGTACCATCTCCTAATCGCTTAATCCAATCGGATGAGAAACGCTTATGGTAACTCACTTCTTTGATGGATTTTTTTGCAATTGCAGACAGATTTAAATCGGTACTTTTTTCTAATTCGGTTAGCATTAAAAAATGATATACATCGAATAAGAATTGTCTTGCCATTGTGTACCCAAAATCGGTATTTGGCTGTTCTACCAATAAAACATTGAAGTATTCGCGTTCTTTACGAAGCATAGCGATATCATCTTCAGTTCTGCCGTCTTCAGCTATCTTCGCTGCATATTGATAATAACTACGTACTTGTCCTAATAAATCCAGTGACATATTAGTGCACGCAATATCTGTTTCTAAACTTGGTCCGTGACCGCAAAGCTCTCCTAATCTCTGACCGAGAATGAGGCTGTTGTCTGCAATGCCAAGAATGTAGTTGTATAGGTTTTTGTTTTTCATTTTTAATCAAATTGAGACCTTTCGACTGCGCTCAAGGTGACATTTAACATAAATAAAGAGATCCTGAAACAAGTTCAGGATGACAAAGCCTTGCTTTGTTACATATGTTTTACGTCGTCTGGTAAATCATAAAATGTTGGATGACGATACACCTTGTCTTGTGCTGGTTCAAATAATTCGCCATTATGCTCTGGATTTGATGCTGTAATATGCTTACTTTCTACAACCCAAATGCTTACACCTTCGTTACGTCTTGTGTAAACGTCTCTTGCATTTTCTAAAGCCATTTCTGCATCTGCTGCGTGAAGACTTCCGAAATGACGATGTTCTAATCCGTTTTTACTTCTTACGAAAACCTCCCAAAGTGGCCAGTTCTTTTTATTAGACATTAGATATTAGATATTAGATATTAGGTGTTAGACCTTATCAGAGTACTTTTCTCATTTCTCGAGTCTAACCTTCTGATTATACTACTTGTTTGTTTTTTCTTTCTTGTTGTTTTTCTGCGTGAGCCATTGCTGCGTCTCTAACCCATTCGCCACGTTCCCAAGCACCAACTCTTGCTTTCATTCTTGCATTGTTCATTGGTCCGTGACCTTTTACAACTTGCCAGAATTCATCCCAATCAATTTCTCCAAAATCATAACTCTGACGCTCTTCATTCCATTTTAAATCTGAGTCTGGAATTGTCAATCCTAAAATATCAGCTTGTGGCACGGTTTGGTCAATAAACTGCTGACGTAACTCGTCATTGGTTTTTCGCTTCAATTTCCATTTCATTGATTGTTCGGTATGAACTGACATATCATCAGTTGGCCCTAACATCATTAAACTTGGCCACCACCAACGGTTAAGTGCATCTTGTGCCATTTCTTTTTGTTCTGGTGTTCCATTACAAAGTTTTAGCATAATTTCGTAACCTTGACGCTGGTGAAAACTCTCTTCCTTGCACACACGCACCATTGCTCTTGCATAAGGTCCAAAAGACGTGCTGCAAAGTGGCACTTGATTGATAATGGCTGCACCATCTACCAACCAACCGATAGCTCCTATATCTGCCCAAGTTACTGTTGGGTAATTGAATATGGAAGAATATTTTGCTTTACCCGAATGCAATTGCTCGTATAACTCGTCTCGCGAGATGCCTAATGTTTCGCAAGCACTGTATAGGTATAACCCGTGACCAGCTTCGTCTTGTACTTTTGCCAATAAGGCTACTTTACGACGTAAGGATGGCGCACGAGTAATCCAGTTACCTTCTGGTAACATTCCTACAATTTCGGAATGCGCGTGCTGACTGATTTGCCTAATATGCGTTTGGCGATACTTTTCTGGCATCCAGTCTTTAGGTTCAATTTTTTCGTCGCGAGCGATACGCGCTTCAAATTGCTCTTCCAGGTTTTTTATTTGTTCTTCACTCATTTCTTTTAGCTTTTGGCTATTAGCATTTCGCTATTAGCTAGTGAAACTTAATTTTTATAGCTGCTGGCTATTTGCCATTGGCTGTTGGTGCGTTAAGGATTGAGGCTTTGTTGAAGCTCCTCGTAGAGAGCGACTGCCGAAAGCCTGACCCTTGGGTAACGCCATTATTTTAAACGTCGAAATCGACCACCACTTTTTTAGTAGTTGGAACGGCTTGACAACTTAACACATAGTTTTGTGCGACTTCATCTTCTTCTAATGCGTAGTTAATTTTCATTTCAACTTCGCCTTCCATTACTTGGCACTTACAGGTACTGCAAACGCCTCCTTTGCATGCAAAAGGCAAATCTGCTCCGGCAGTTAGTGCGCCATCTAAAATGTTATCATCGTCTTTCTGCATTGTAAAACGGAATTCTTTTCCGCCATCGATAACAACAACTTCGACACCATCAATTTTTTGTTCTGATAAACGCTCAACACGTTTTTTATCTTCTTCGGTTAGGCCTTTTACAAATAATTCGAAATGAATTAAATCTTTTGGTAAACCTGCTTCAGCCAGATAATTACTCACGTAATTGACCATATCTTCTGGTCCACATAAAAACACTTCGCTTGTATCTGGAATATCAATGAATGTTTTGGTGAGCACTTTCATTTTTTCATCATCAAAACGACCATTGAACAACTCAATATCTCGCTTCTCTTTGGTTAAGAAATAATAGATTTCTAATCTTCCAAAATAAGTGTTTCTCAATTGCTCTAACTCTTCCTTAAAGATAATGGATTTTGCTGTCCTATTGACATAAAACAACTTACAAGTTGCCTTTGGTTCAGCTGCCAAATGCGCTTTAATCATTGAAAGAATTGGTGTGATACCACTTCCTGCCGCAAAAAACAGATAGTTTTTAGCATTGTCTGCATTACAATCTACGCCAAATGTTCCGCTAGGTGCCATAACATCTAGCTCGTCTCCTGTTTTTAAAGTGCTATTGACAAAGGTTGAGAATTTCCCTCCTGGAATTTCTTTGACTGCCACTTTCCATTCGTTATCAAATGGACTAGAACATAACGAGTATGAACGACGCACATCTTCGCCATTAATTAGTGCCTTAAGCGTTAAATGTTGCCCTTGCGAGAATTTAAATTCGTCTTGCAACGCTTCAGGAATATCAAAAGTTACAACTGATGTATCTTTTGTTTCCTTGTAAATATCTTTTATTCTTAATTTATGAAAATCTGCCATAATTCAATTTAACTAACACTTGTTAGTTTGTTTGACAAATTTACAAAATTTTAATTGATTTTTTTGTTAATACCGTTAATGAGCACTTTGCTTAATTGTTGTGAGAGTTCTTCTGGGTTTAGGTCTTCTTTTTTAGGTATCCATAGATAGAGTGAGCGTAAAGTTGATAATATGGAGAAAAGTATAACTTCAACATTGTCGTTAATGATTTCATCATTTTCAATACCTTTCTGAATAATATTCCTGAATTCTTCTTCATAATTGGCTCGTAAATCCAAATAGTAGTCTAGCTTTTCTTCAAGATGCATCCAATCATTGTTGAGTGACGCCATACCGAATGTGTTTTGAGAGGTTATACGCACATGCAACTTTACGACTTCTTGCAGTTTTTGAATATTTGTGAGGTCTGACTTTTGAATATTTTTTAACCCATCTGTAAAGTCTTCAGCAAGGGAAATAATTATTTCCTTAAGAATTTGTTGTTTAGAGTTTATATGGTTGTATAGACTCGCTGCCTTCATACCCATAGCCGAAGCCAAATCTCTCATGGTTACGGCACTGTATCCTTTTTCTTTGAATAGTTTTGCCGCTGTACTTATTATCTCTTCTTTTCGGGTTTCCTGTTTCAATTATTGAGTTTTATATAATTATTGTAAATTTATATAAAAAGTAAAACTATGGGGTTTTTAGATTTTATTTTTGGAGCAAAAAAAAGACAGGTTCAACTATATATGCAAAACGGTGCTGAAATTCTTGATGTTAGAACGCAACGTGAGTGGGACAATGGTCACATTGAAGGCGCTAGACATATTCCATTAGATAAGCTTAAAGACCATGTTGAGGAATTAAAAGCGGCGAACAAACCTTTTGTTGTTTGCTGCGAAAGCGGTGTAAGATCGGCTAAAGCTGCTAAATTTCTAAATCTAAATAATATTGATGCTACCAACGGTGGTGGCTGGGTAAACTTGAATAAAAAACTATAATTTCAATCCCATAAACTCTTCAATGTTACTTATAGGCTCTTCATGATATTTAAGTGTCCAACCTAAAGAATTTGTAAGAATATAGAATTTTGAGAGTTCACTAATTAATCTATTTTTTGCATTTGATTTTATCTCGGAAGTCTCAATTTTTTTCATCAACGATTTTTTTACCTTTTCCTTGATTTCATTGTAATCCTTGGCTTCAAATGGGTTCAAATAATCAGCTTGAATATCATAGTATTCAAAATCCGGACTAATTTTTATTTCTTCTTTTGGAATACTTATTATTTGGAGTGTTTTGGTACTTTCATCAATGTTGTATTCAATCTTGGAAAGATCATAAGCAATAGTCACATCAGCATTAACTACAACAAGAGCTTTTTTTTCAACTTCAATTAAATCGCCAAAAATAGCTTTGGAGTTTTTATAACTGAACACTTCACTAAAATGACCTTCAGTAACAACCAACTTGCCAACATTATTTATTTGCTCTTGAATTAAGGCAGAGTTTTCCTTTAATACCAATCTATCTTCACGCTTGTCTCCACAATACTTAAATGTGAAGAGAATGACTAATGTTACAATGACTCCTATTAGAATTTTTCGCATACCCTAAAATACACAAAAAAACAAAGCACTGATATCTTCGACGATGAAGCCTTACCAATGCTTAAGTTTATCCTTGATTAATAGCAATACAAAAATGGCACAACAAATCTGAATTACTGTTAAACTATTGTTATAAAAAAATCATCAAATAAGTTTATTTTTCTTCGCCTTTTGCACAGCCTCCAATTTGTTGTGAACCTGCAATTTTTTGTAAATATTTTCAATATGCTTTCTAACCGTTCCTGAAGATAAAATCAAATTTTCGGCAATTGAATTGTAACTCAAACCTTTACTTAATTGTTCAAGAACCTCAACTTCCCGCTGTGTGAGTTTAATATCTTCTTGATCAGTTTCATTTTCAATATCCAACGGATTTCTCAACAACTTTAAAGTTTTCATAGCTATTGAAGGGTTCATAGCTGCACCGCCATTTAAGGTTTCTATGATTCCATCATGCAAATCTTTAGCATTGACATCTTTTAGCAAATAACCATCAGCTCCAGCCTTAATAGCATTGAAAATATTTTCATCATTGTCAAACACCGTAAGCATGATGATTTTTATGTGAGGATATTTTCTTTTAACAACTTCAGTTGTTTCAATACCATTTAAAACAGGCATTTCAATATCCATAAGGATTAAATCCAAATTGTGATTTTCTTCAAGCTTATTCAACAAGTCAGAGCCATCCTTTGCCGAAAACTTAAAAACCAAATCCTCAAAAAAAGACAGTTTTTCCTTTACTGTATTTATCAGAAAGGAATTATCATCTACTATGGCTATTTTAATATTCATATTATATTTTTATGAAAAGTAAGGCTTATCAAGCATTTGTGAAATACGACAAATTACGTATTTGTAAAATGGTCAATGGTGATGCTTGTACCTTTACCTTTGTTGGAAGTCAACTTGAAGTTGGCACCAATCTCCTTTGCCCGCTTTTCCATATTGTTCAACCCGTTACCCATTTCAACATCGGCAACATCAAACCCCTTTCCATTATCAGTTATCTCAATTTTTAATCCATCTGCTCTTTGCTCAACAAGGACTTCAATTTTATTGGCTTCAGCATATTTTATGGCATTATTAACAGCTTCTTGAATAATTCTATAAATATTCATCCCTACAACCGATGAAAACTTGAGGCTGTCATCAATACCTTCGTTTTTAATGAAATTGAAAGTAATGCCTTCGGAAGCTAAATGGGCCTTATCAATAAAGTTAGAAATCCTGGTCTGTAAATCTTCCATAGAGATTTCACTCTTGTTCATGGCCCAAATGGTATCCCGTAACTCGTAAATGGTAGAAGATGTAAAACTTCCTATGGAATTTAATTTGTCATTTAGTTTTTGGGGTAACTCAAAACCATATTTAAGGTTATCCAATGACGATATAATAAATGTTAACTGTGCACCTATATTGTCATGTAAATCCCTTGATATTCTCAACCTCTGCTCTTGAAGTCTATTTTGGGTTTCTATTTTCACCAAAGCTTCTTTTAACTCACTCTCTCTCTGCAATTGTTTGTTTTTGAGCTTTTGCTGACTGTAAAACAGGTAACCTAAAATTGTGAGAAGTACGGCTAAAATAATCAAGCCAATAACTTGTGTGTTTTTTCTATTTAAATCCAATTCCTTTTCGGCTAGATCAGCCCTTTGAGCAAGGATTTCTTTTTCTTTTTTTTCAGTTTGATATTCAATTTCCAATTCTGCAATCTTACCTTTAGTTGTTTGACTATGGATACTATCCTTAAATGCCGTAAAATTTTTGTAATACTCCAAAGCTTTTTGAGGCTCTTTATTCGCTTGATAATACGTTGAATAATTCTCGAGAGCCATTTCAATATCTGTAGCAACCTTGTATTGTTTTGCTGTCGTGTAAGCACTGTCAATGTAGACTTTTGCTTCAGAAAGCCTACTGTTTTCTAATAAAACCTGTGCTATATTATTGTAGCTTGCTCCTAAACCCGCAAAGTTCCCTATTTCTTTTTCCAGTTGAGCAGACTTCTCAAAATACACCAGCGCTGAATCTATTTCTGTCATGTAGTAATAGACAGCTCCAACATTATTAGCCGATTCAGCTATACCTTTCTTGTCTTTTAAACTTATTTCTATTTCCAATGAATATTGAAAATATTCTAGGGCTTTTTTTAAATCCCCTTCATTGGCGTAAATAATGGCAATATTGTTATACACTTCCGAAATGCCTTTTTTATCATCCAGTTTTTCAAAATCTAATTTCGCATTTAGGTGATATTCTATTGCTTTCTCATACAAATTGTTGAAGCTATACACAATCCCTATGTTATTATTGGTGGTAGCCGATTCTTTAAGCATCCTCTTTAGATCATAAATTTCAAGGGCTTTTAAGAGGTATTCCACAGCCTCATCATAAAGCCCCAAACTCCTATTGACAACACCAATATTGTTGTAGGCAGAAGCATTTATGATAGAATCTTTCGTGTAGCTCAAGGATTCCAAAGAAAGTGATTTTGATTTCTCAAACTCCCCCAAATCCCTATGAACAATTCCCAAACTATTCTTTAACCGCCCTATTTCTTTTTTGTCATTATTGTTTTGAGCAAATGCAAGACCCTCTTCCAAAATTGAAATGGCTTTTTGATGGTCTTCCTTGTATATATTCAATGCTGAATCATTCAGCACTTGGGCCCGGTTTTGAGAAAAAGATAGCGTTGTAAAAAAAACTATTACACAATAAAATACTTGTTTCATGAAGGTGTTTTTACATTTCAATAATAATTAAAAATTATTTATCCTTCTGTATTACTGGATAATATACCGCGTTGAAAGTCCATAAGCTCATTAACTATAAAAGAAATACGCACGAACATTGAGGTATTTAAACCTTCCAACAATTTGATCCTAGATTTTAGCAAACTCTGAATTTCTATTTCAGAGTATAACTCAGTCTTTATTGCTTCCAGTTTTTGATCTACACTACTGGAGTATTTAAAAATCTCAAATGCCTTAACAATTGAAACTATTACAACAAAGACTATGAATGCAGCAAGGATAACATCAAACATTTTTAGATGAGGATATTGAACAAAAAAAACACCAATCATAAATCGTTTTTTGGCGATTTAATACATTGATGTTTCTTTATATATTGATTAATAGCATAATAAATTTACAATTTAAAGTCTTATCAAAATTAAATTTTCGACAAACTGCCTTTAAAAAAGATTAAGCGTAACAACACATATGTCATCACGCCCAATCACAAATCTCAACAACAAGATTCACCTTTTTTCTGTTAAGATTTTCATGTTCTTATGACAAACCTTTTTTTATCTACATAAGATTTAAGTTGAATGAACCATCTGTTACACTCTTCATAGTATCATCATTGCTGTTCTTGCAATCAAAGTGAAAAGTCCCCTTAACTTTAGATTCAGTTTCTTCAGAGATTCTCACTTCACCTACAATACCTGAATCTTGAAATGGAGCTGACCATGTTTGCGTATCACTTGGATTGCTAATGTTAGGCTCAATATAAGAGGCTATAATAAAAACGTTGTCATCTGAAATTTCATAGCCACCAACACCTTCATAGCCATTAATAACAATATTAATTGCTTGAGACTGGGTATTTCCTTGCATAACCAGAGTTGTCTGTCCTCCGCCTGATGTTATGTTTGCAAATGAAGTTATTTCCAAAGATGTAAATTGGTCTCCGTTAATTTTAGCAGTGATTGTTCCCGAAGCAGCTCCACCTCCACCTGAATCACCACCATCATCATCACTTTTACATGACGTTAAGGATACCATTGAAGTTACCATAATCAGTAACATAAATTGTTTTAAATTTCTCATTGTTGATAATATTTATTGTTAATAATGCCAAAATTGCAACAATAGAGCAATCAAAACAATACGATGAATTACGTATATTTTAAAATACGATATTAGGAAAAGACAACTGTAACTGGTTTTGTTTGTCTTTTAATGATTGAAGAAATGCCTTATAGCTATTAGAATTTGGATTAAACAGTCTGTGCTGAAGTCCTTTTTGTATCACATCAACCTCGTTTAATGTTTTATGAGCCTTTTCTGAAATCCAAACCTGTTTAAATTTTTCCCAAATGTAATTTACTGCTACATCATTAGGGTGTAACATATCGGCTTTATAAAAACGATAGTCGCGAAGCTCGTCCAGCATAATTTCATACGAAGGGAAATAATACTGCTGCTTTCTTGGTTCAACAACTTGATGAATAGCTGCAACTAAATGTGCTTTGCTTTGCGTATTCTCAACAAAACCATCTTTAATATGTCGCACAGGAGATACTGTGAAAATTACAGACGCTTTTGGATTAACGCTTTTTATTAAAGCAACTATAGCTTGTAATGATTCTGAAATTTCATCAACCGTTAGCAGCTCTTTTGTAAATTGTTTTTGTGGTACTTTATGGCAATTGGCAACAATAACATCTGATGTTGTATGTCTATAAACCCAAGCAGTTCCTAATGTAACAATAACATGTGTTGCTTGGTGTATTTGCTGATTTGTTGACTGAACAGCATTGTTCAATGCATGCAACAAATCATCTTTATTGTCACTACTTAACTTGGAATGCGCTTCATAACAATGCCATTGTTCGTTATGAAAAAAGACATCTTCTTCAGTGTACGTTTTAGAATTAATCACATTAGCCACCAAACTTTCAATGGCTAGCGGATGAAATAAAATACCAAATGGATTTTGAAAATTCTGAAGCTTAAAATAGTTAAACTTCTCTCCTATATTTTCAACAAAACAAGACCCAAATAACGCTATTTTAGAATGATAATCTATTTGATTATGCGGCTCTGATTGTAATGGTATTTGGGTTTGAAAATTCATTAATCCATAACTATTAGTCTATGATATACTTGATAAGGATAAACTTCATAAAAAACATTATCCTCATTAATCGTATTATACTTATTTAATTTAGCCAACTCAAACCATTCTGAAGCCAATTCTTTTTCTCCTAGGTTTAAATAGCATCTAGCTATATAATTCATTGCATCACCAAAATTAGTGTACACCTTCAGAGACATATTAAAATCATTTATCGCTTCTTTATAATTACCCAGTTCGTAATTAGTCACTCCTAAATAAAACCAATCAAGATAATGACAAGCTTCTTCAGGTGGGTCATTTGGAAAATCATTAAATTGCTGAAGTTTACTCTTCAATAAAAAGTCTTTAGCTTCTTTGAATTTATTTAGCTGAAGATAGTTAAGTGCTATGTAAAAATTATAAGTATGATCCATAACATATGAATCACCATATTTTTTTTTCATTTCAAAAAACTCATCTATAGATTCCTGATATTCTTTAGAAAAAACACATTTCATAAATGCACTGTAATCTAGATACTTTTCTTCATTATAAAGAACTGATTTTTCTAAAAAAGGTTTTCCTAGACTATATTTGCGCATTTTATATAGTGGCATTGCTTTTTGTTGCCATAAATACGCATTTCTTGGTTGGATCAAAAGAGCCGAATCCAAATACTTTTGGCGTTCTTGAGAATATACACCATGAATAAAAGCTTTGTCTACATAGTTATTTATTCGGATAGAATCTTCTTTTTTTAAATAGTTGGATGACTCATCATTATTCAATGCTTTTTGGTTACATGAAAACAAAATAAAAATCAATAAATAACTAAATTTCATACAATTAAGAACTAATTTAAATATGATTTCACTGCTTCTAAAGCGTCTTTTATACCACTAGGATTTTTTCCTCCAGCAGTTGCAAAAAACGGTTGTCCGCCTCCACCACCTTGGATGTGCTTCCCTAATTCTCTAACAATCTGTCCTGCATTTAAGCTTTTTTCAGCAACCAATTCTTTTGAGATATAACATGACAATAATGCCTTACCATCGTTTTCAGCACCAAAAAGTAGGAATAGGTTGTCATATTGACTTCCTAACTCAAAGCATAAATCTTTTATTCCTGCTGCATCTAAATCAACTTGTTTTGCTAGGAAGGTTATACCATTAATTTCGGTCAATTCATTTTTAAGCTCTCCTTTTAGGTTTTTGGCTTTGTCTTTTAAAAGCTGCTCTATTTGCTTTTTTAAATTACTATTCTCATCCTGCAAACTTTGAAGCGCTTTTACAGGTTCCTTGGTATTATTCAACATACTTTTGATATCGGTTAGAACTTGATAACCTTCTTCAAAATAATTTTTCATAGCATCATTGGTAATGGCTTCAATCCTTCTTATTCCAGCAGCCACAGCACCTTCAGATACAATTTTAAAATACCATATATCGCCTGTGTTTTTTACATGAGTACCTCCACATAATTCTATAGACTGCCCAAATCGAATGGTTCGCACTGTATCTCCATATTTTTCACCAAACAACGCCATTGCTCCTTCATCTATGGCTTTATCCATTGGTATATTACGCTGCTCCTGTAATGGTAATTTTCCAGCTATTCTGGCATTGACAAAATTTTCAACTTCCTGCAATTCCTCTGTAGTTACTTTAGAAAAGTGTGAGAAATCAAATCGCAAATATTTGGAATGAACTGCACTTCCTTTTTGCTCAACATGTGTTCCTAGAATATCACGCAGTGCTTGATGCAGTAAGTGTGTTGCCGTATGGTTACACTCCGTTCTGTAACGTTGATTAGCATCTACAACAGCTCTATGCGTATCTGATAAATGTTCAGGAAGGTTTTTCACAAAATGAATAATAACATTGTTTTCCTTCTTGGTATCCAGAACATAAACCACATCACCATTAACATCTTCTAAATAGCCTTTATCACCAACTTGCCCACCACCTTCAGCATAAAACGGCGTAAGGTTAAATACCAATTGGTACATATCACCATCTTTTTTAGAAGTCACCTTGCGGTAACGTGTAATTTTCACATTGGCTTCTAGACTATCATATCCAATAAACTCCTGTTCGGTATCATCGATTAAAACCGTCCAATCATCAGTACTCATTTCACTAGCAGCACGCGAGCGATTTTTTTGTTTTTCTAATTGCTCTTTAAAACCTTTTTCATCAAGTTTTAATCCTTTTTCAGATAGAATCAACGCTGTTAAATCAATTGGAAAGCCATAAGTATCGTATAATTCAAATGCTTTTTCTCCTGAAACCGTATCGCCATTTGTATTGGCAACTATGCCATCTAAAAGCACCAAACCTTGCTCCAAGGTTCTTAAAAACGAAGCTTCTTCCTCTTTTATAACATTTTCGATGAGTTGCTTTTGAGTTTTCAATTCTGGGAATGCATCTCCCATTTTTTTACTCAAAACATCAACCAATCTATAAATAAAAGGTTCTTTTTGATCTAAAAACGTAAAACTATATCGAATAGCACGACGTAAAATTCTACGTATTACATAACCTGCACCTGTATTACTTGGTAATTGTCCATCTGCTATAGAAAATGCCACTGCTCGCACGTGGTCAGAAATAACTCGAATAGCAACATCTACTTTTTCATTTTTCCCATAATCTTTTCCAGCAATGGTTTCAATTTCGCGAATAATCGGAGTAAACACATCGGTATCATAGTTACTTTTTACACCTTGAAGCACCATACACAAACGTTCAAATCCCATTCCTGTATCTATATGTTTGCTAGGCAAGCTTTCTAATGAACCATTGGCTTTACGGTTGTATTGCATAAAAACCAGATTCCAGATTTCAACCACTTGCGGATGGTCCATATTCACCAACTCTTTACCAGAAATTTTTGCTTTTTCTTCAGCAGAACGAATATCAACATGAATCTCACTACAAGGACCACAAGGACCTTGATCTCCCATTTCCCAAAAGTTATCCTTCTTATTTCCCATAAGGATTCTGTCTTCGGAAATATGGGCTTTCCAAAAATCATAAGCCTCTTGATCCATAGGGATGTTATCGCCTTTATCTCCTTCAAAAACGGTTACATATAAAATGTCTTTATCTATTTTAAATACTTCCGTTAATAGTTCCCAAGCCCAAGCAATAGCTTCTTTTTTAAAGTAATCGCCAAAACTCCAGTTACCCAACATTTCAAACAATGTATGATGATACGTGTCATAGCCAACTTCTTCTAAATCGTTATGTTTTCCAGAAACACGCAAGCATTTTTGAGTATCAGCAATTCTATTGCTTTTTGGTGTGGCATTACCCAAAAAATATTCTTTAAAAGGTGCCATTCCAGAGTTGACAAACATTAAAGTTGGATCATCTTTTAACACCATTGGTGCCGAAGGCACTATGGCATGCTGCTTGTCTTTAAAAAACTTTAAAAATTTAGAGCGAATATCTTGGGATTTCATGTATGAATTTGTGTTACAGGCTTATGTTAAAATTCAGTAAAGTGCTAAACTATTTTTATATTTGTTAGTTTACTAATTAGAAAAACTGATTATTTCCAATAATTATCTGCAAAAATAGTAAATTTAGCCAATGAGTAAGGTAAAATATTATTACGATTCAGAAACGCTTTCTTACCGAAAAATCGAGAAAAAAAAGAGGCGTACTCTGAAGTTTGTCTCTGTCTTTATATTGGCTTCTGCCCTTTTTGGGTTTCTTACTGTTTTTATCACAAGCCAATATATTGAATCTCCTAAAGAAAAAGCCCTTAAGCGCGAATTGTCCAATATGCAATTGCAGTATGAATTACTCAACCGAAAAATGGATGAAGCCCAATTGGTTCTTGAAGATATAGCCAATAGAGATAATAATATTTACCGATTGTATTTTGAGGCCAATCCTATACCTGATGAACAACGCAAAGCCGGATTTGGTGGTGTAAATCGCTATAAATATTTAGAAGGGTTTGACAATTCAAAACTGATTATTGAAAGTAGCAAACGCTTGGATATTCTTCAAAAACAAATAGTCGTACAATCAAAATCTCTTGACGAGATTGCTAAACTAGCCGAAGAAAAAGAGAAATTATTGGCGGCCATTCCTGCCATTCAACCTGTAAGAAATGAAGACTTGACCAGAATGGCTTCTGGTTATGGTATGCGTAATGATCCATTTACCAAGGTCAGAAAAATGCATTGGGGCATGGACTTTACGGCTCCAAGAGGTACACCTGTATATGCGTCAGGCGATGGTGTTGTTACACGTGCCGATAGTAATTCGGCTGGATATGGTAAGCATATTCGAATAGACCATGGTTATGGCTACGTAAGTCTTTACGCCCATTTATATAAGTACAACGTCAGAAAGAATCAAAAAGTTAAACGTGGTGACCTTATCGGCTTTGTGGGCAACACAGGACGTTCGGAAGCACCTCATTTACACTATGAGATTTTTAAGGATGAACAACGGATAAATCCTATTAATTTTTACTATGGTAGTTTATCGCCTCAGGAATTTAATGAGCTACTTGAAAAAGCAAATTTAGAAAACCAATCATTAGACTAATGCATATTGAACTACCTGAAAAACGATACTATGGCATTGGTGAAGTAGCTAAGGCATTCAATGTAAACACTTCACTAATTAGATTTTGGGAAAAAGAATTTGATGTTCTCAAGCCCAAGAAAAATGCCAAGGGCAACCGAAAATTTACTCCAGATGATATTAAAAATCTAAAACTTATTTATCATTTAGTTAAAGAACGTGGCTTTACTTTAGAAGGTGCCAAAATTCACTTAAAAGAAGAAAAGCAACAAACATTAAACAACTTTGAAATTATTAGTAAGTTGGAAGATGTCAAAGCGCAACTTATTAAAATTAAAGAGCAATTGTAACAATTTGTAGGTTTTCACAACCTATAGACATGATTAACAAACACTAACATTAAAATTACATATTATGAAAAAATGGCTAATTCCCGTAATTATTATTGCTGTAATAGTATTGGGTGGTTACTCTTGGGGTAAAAATTTTAACAATACAGCTGTTGAATTAAAAGAAACCGCAACCAAAGCTTGGGGAGATGTAGAAAGCAGTTACCAAAGACGAAATGATCTTATTGGTAATTTGGTCAAAACTGTTCAAGGTGCGGCCGATTTTGAACGCACTACGTTGAGAGAAGTTATTGAAGCACGAGCTAAAGCGACCTCAACAACCATTGACGCCAGTAATTTAAATGCTGAAAACATGGCTCAATTCCAACAAGCACAATCTGGCTTGAGTGGAGCCTTGTCAAAACTTTTGGTATCTGTTGAACGCTATCCGGACATTAAAGCCAATCAAAACTTTTTAGAACTTCAATCACAATTGGAAGGCACCGAAAACCGCATCAATGTTGCCAGAGACCGTTTCAATGAAGCCGTAGAACCTTACAACAAGCATATTAAAACCTTTCCAAATATGTTATTGGCGGGTCTTTTTAATTTTGATGAAATGAACTATTACAAAGCCGATGCTGGTAGTGAAAATGCTCCTGATGTCGATTTTGATTTCGAATAATCATTATGTCAAAAATTGAAGATTTTCTAACAGCAGCTGAGGAACAAGAGATTATTGATGCCATACGTACTGCAGAAAAAAACACGTCGGGTGAAATTCGTATTCATTTAGAAAAATCAACTGATTTAGATGTTTTTGAACGCGCCAAAGAAGTTTTCCATTTATTGAAAATGGACAATACCAAGCAACAAAACGGCGTGTTGATTTACGTCGCTGTCGAAGACAAAACCTTTGTTATTTATGGCGACCAAGGCATTAATGATGTGGTTACTGGTGATTTTTGGGATAAAACCCGAGATGCGATGCTATCACAATTTAAGAAAGGTGATTTTAAGCAAGGACTTATTGATGGTGTTTTAAGAGCTGGCAAAGAACTTGAAACCTATTTCCCTTGGGAACACGGAGACACCAACGAACTTCCAAATACTATTTCAAAAGGTTGACAAAAACAGTTAACATATTTTACAAAGTTATCATCGCAATCAGTTTTTTATTGGTTGCTAATTCCAACGCGTTTGCGCAGTTCAAGATACCTGAAAAACCAACTGAACAAACCAGTGTTTATGATTACATTAATTTATTACCATCATCAGAAAGAAATAGACTTGAGGAAAAACTAATACGTTATTCTGACACTACTTCTACACAAATAGTTGTAGCCATCATTTCTTCAACAGACGGCGAAAACATTAATTACCTTGGTGCACAATGGGGGCACAAATGGGGTATTGGCCAGGAAAAGGAAGATAATGGCGTATTGATTTTACTGGCCAAAGACGATCGTAAAATTGCCATTAATACTGGTTATGGTATGGAGCATCTTTTAACCGATGCCATGTCCAAACGTATTATAGAAAGAGACATTATACCCTATTTTAGAAACAATGATTATGCTGGTGGCTTAAATCGAGGTGCCGATGCCATTTTCGAAGTTATGACCGGCGAATACCAAGGTACTAGGCAATCCTCTTCAAACGATTTTCCTATTGGGTTTTTCTTCTTTTTGTTTATAGTTTTTATTATCATTTTGATTGCCATATCCAAAAACCGAAGAGGTGGTAATAATGGCGGCTCTGGTGGCAGGAAACAAGAAGGCATGAGTATTTTGGACGCCATTATTTTAAGCAATATGGGGCGAGGTAGTTACGGCGGCAGTTCTGGAGGCGGATTATTTGGTGGTGGCTCCAGTGGTGGTGGTTTCAGCGGAGGCGGTTTCGGAGGCGGCTTCGGTGGTGGAGGATTTGGAGGCGGTGGTGCTTCAGGTGGCTGGTAGTTTTAAGAACAGTAACATCAAAACAAAAACTGTTTTTATAAATAGAAATAGAATAACATTAATTCATGAAAATTTTATTGGATACTTTACTCATCTTAACACCTTTATTCTTTATTTTAATGCCAATATGTATGATTTTAGCGGTCAACCAGTTAACACATATATACATAAATCCAAATAAAGCTGGATTTGATATCAAAATAAGAACTTGGGGCCCAACTTACAGCGAAACAAAAAAGATTTTAGAGCTTACTACTGATACAAAAACAAAAAAAAGTGCTAAACTTTCCATAAACTTATGGAAAGTTGGATTTTTATTTGGGATAATCTTTATGACATCTTATATGTTAATATTGATAATTTCCATTTACAAGTGAATTAAAAAAGTATCTTAACAGTACTTACTAATAGGATAACATTAGTTAAATCTTTTAATCAAAAAAGAACACATCATTCCCTCCTGTTTCTCCTTTTTTACCGAGACTATTAAACTTCCAACTAAAACTCAACATAAAGTATTGTTCCAAAACAGTACTCTGCGAATCCTGGATATAATTCTGGGTAGCAGTTCGTCTGGCATTTGTATTCTGATTTAGTAAATCATAAACCTTTAAAGTCACCGTACCATTATCTTTCAAAACAGAATAGGCTAATGTTGAATTCCAAAACCAGGCACTTTTCTGGAATCCCGGACCAATATTTGGGTTGTAGTTATATTGAATATCATTACGCCACTCAAAATTTTTAGGCAAAAACAAAGCAGTTCTAATATTCAAATCGTGATAGGCAAATTCCCTGTCTTCAAAATCATCAATATCGTATTGATTTTTGGTAAACGTTATGCGGTATCTTGGTCTGACTTCTAGTACATCTTTCCAAGTAAAAGTCATACCTAAACTTGGTGAAAGAGATTGGACATTACTGGCATACTGTACATCATTATTAAAATTGATGTTTTTATTTAAATTACCAAAGGCGCCAACTTCAAATTTGACGGTTCGTAAAGAATCTACTTTAACATCCTTACTATAACTTAAATTTCCGTTTACACTATAATTGCCATCAACATTGGCATAGGTTGTTTCTCTTACAAAATTTTCATCAATAGTTGTTTTAGACACTACTTGATTCTCTGTAAAAGTGGCACTTAAATAACTATAAAAACCTGTTCTTTTTTGCCAATCAAAGGCATTAAACCCCATACTAACCCTATGGTTATTGGATGGTTCCAAATTAGGGTTACCAACAACCGTATTCAATGGGTCGGTTACATTTTCAAAAGGCTGCAATTGTTCCAGCTGCGGCGGATTATTGTTCAGCCTATAGCTGGTCCACAACGAAGCTTTTGGACTAAAACGGTAATTAAAGCTAGACCATATTTCGGGGGCTTTAAAGCGACGCTTGATATTTAAATGCGGACGTAATAAATCTACATTTTCAAGGGTTCTGAAAACATAATCCATTCCTGCTCTGGCTGACCATTTCTCTTTTCGGTAGCTCAAGCTAATCCCTGGCTTTATACTTTCATCTAAATATTCAAAATCAGTACTTAAATCGGTATTAAAATCGGTGTATTCACCATTGAAATCTTTATCAAATGTGCTCCTTCTATTTGTACTTTTGTTTCTAGCGTAATCATAGTCAAAGTTTATAAAAAACTCCTTCTTGACAATGGGTAAACGGTATCTTATTTCAGAATTAAAATTGTTCACACTACCTTCACCATCAGTAAATTGATCACGAATCACCTGGTCAATCAACACGTAATCCGGATTGTTGGGGTCATTAGGGTCCTCGCCATAAACATTTGTTTGCGAATTCAAATAATCATCAGAGGTTCGCGAGGTTATCTCGTTGGTTAAATTAACCCTAACAAATGCACCTTTATCTCCAAAACGTTTGGTAGTACTAATTCTATTTCTAAAATTCTTGGCATTATTTTCAACAAATGAATTGGTATTGGACTCATTGGTTAATACTCTTTCATCATTTAAGGATTCTTCAAATCTGTCATAAGTATTTTTACTTATAGAATATCTAAAGGAAGGATCAATATTTATCAGAAAAGTAGAGTCTACTTCAATGTCAAATCCCACATTGGCACTATGACTGTCACTATCGTTATAGCTGCTTGAAAGTGAGTTTGTATAATACCTAGAATCTGGCAATATGTTCTCTCTCTGGGTAGCTGTCTTGTTTTCTGAACTACTACCGGAATAAAAATAATCGGCCGAAATATCAGTTGTTTCACTTAATTCATCAGCATAATTGGCACCTACATTTTGAGATTTCACAATACCTTCACCTCCACCAAACGATCGTCCGTCAATAGTAAAGGATCCGTTACTGGACATTGACATACTGTAGCCACCACCAAACATTTTTCTAATTTCACCAAAACTAAATCCTGGCGAATTGATGTTATTTCCTCCTGCCAAAACACTAATTCGTTGGTCGTTGTCAAAATAGTTTAACATACCTGCCATTTCATAACGTTCATCGGTTCCGCCACCAGCAGCAACACGTCCAAAAACACCTTTATTGTTTTCTTCTTTTATGGTCAGGTTAATTGTTTTGTTTTCACCGTCAACCGTTTCTCCTGTAAAAGCTTCTGATTTTGTCTTGGTGTCAACAACTTGAATTTTTTCAATAATATCTTTAGTCAGGTTTTTGGTAGTAATGGTTGGGTCATCACCAAAAAACGGCTTGCCATTCACCAAAATTTTATTGACCTCTTTACCATTAACCCGTATTTTTCCTTCATCGTCAACTTCTACTCCTGGTAATTGTTTGAGTAAATCTTCAACAGTAGCGTCTTTCTTTGTTTTAAAAGACTTTACATTAAACTCTAAAGTGTCTTTTTTAATGGTTATGGGAGCAGCAGATTTAATGACTACCTCATCAAGCGCATTAGAAACTTCCATCTCAATGACTCCCAAATCTATATCTTCACTTTTTAGCTCAACATTCTTAAAGTAGGTTTTGTACCCTACATAGGAAATGTATAAGTTAACCGATTTATCATTGGATTTGTCTTCCAATTCAAACTTCCCATCCTTATCGGTAATGGTATAAGTTATTACTGTACTATCCTTAACCCGCTCAACATGAACAGTTGCAGATTCCAATGGTAAATTCTCATCTATTGATTTGATACTCCCAGATATTTTGAAATCATTGGATTGTGAAAATGTAAAAGAAAGGCAAAAAAAACTTACTACAAGAAATAGGTACTTCATGTTTTTTGATTGATGGTTGCTCACGATTTTTTCTAAAAACGAAAGTAATCCTATTATCGTATGAATTTTCTTAAAAAAACTATAAAGTTCTGTTATTTTTTTCGCATGTAGACACTTACGGGAACTCCATGGAAGTCAAAATGCTCACGTAGTTTGTTCTCTAAAAATCGTTTGTAAGGGTCGCGAACATATTGTGGCAAATTACAGAAAAACGCAAACTGTGGTTGTGGTGTGGGCAGTTGCATGATATATTTAATTTTCACAAACTTACCTTTGTAAGCTGGTGGAGGGTAGCTTTCAATAATAGGCAGTAAAATTTCGTTTAGCTTGCTGGTTTTAATTTTTTTTGTTCGGTTTTTATAAACTTCTACAGCTGTTTCAATAGCCTTATAAATCCGTTGTTTGTTCAATACCGAAATAAATACAATGGGGACATCTGTAAATGGTTCAATCTGGGATTTTATATACTTTTCAAACTCTTTAATGGTTTTGTTGTCCTTTTCAACCAAATCCCATTTGTTGACCAAAATCACGATACCTTTCCTGTTACGTTCAGCCAACCAAAAAATATTCTGTACCTGACCATCAAAACCTCTGGTCGCATCTAAAACCAATAAGCATACATCACAATGTTCAATAGCACGAACACTTCGCATAACAGAATAGAACTCCAAATCTTCCTTGACTTTAGATTTTTTTCTAATTCCTGCAGTATCCACTAAATTAAACTCAAAACCAAAACGGTTGTATTTTGTATCAATAGCGTCGCGTGTGGTTCCAGCAATATCGGTTACAATATATCTATCCTCACCTATCAGGGCATTAATGAAAGATGATTTTCCTGCATTGGGTCTTCCAACAACAGCAAAACGAGGCAATTCGGCTTCTTCAACTTCTTCTTTTTCAGGAAGCGCTGCAACAAGAGCGTCTAACAAATCGCCTGTACCACTACCGTTGATACTGGCAATAGTATAGTAATCACCTAATCCCAAGGCATAAAATTCAACAGCATCTTCAGCACGTTTGGCATTGTCTACCTTATTTACGACTAAAAAAACAGGTTTGGTGACTTTGCGCAATAATCTTGCTACATCTTCATCCATTCCAGTCACTCCAGTTTCCACATCTACCATAAAAATTATGGCATCGGCTTCATCGATTGCTATTTCAACCTGCTTGTCTATTTCAGCTTCAAAAATATCGTCACTACCCTTAACGTAGCCACCTGTATCAATCAAAGAAAACTCCCTACCGTTCCAATCACTTTTCCCATAATGGCGATCTCTGGTCACACCACTAACAGCATCAACAATAGCTTCACGACGTTGTATTAAACGGTTGAAAAAAGTTGATTTACCAACATTAGGTCTTCCTACTATGGCTACAATATTGCTCATTGCATATAAAATTTGGTGCAAATATAATGATAAGCTTATGATTTCGTTATATTTTAGTCATAACAAAAAAGTGTAAAAACCAAAAATACAGTTCACTAGAAAAACTAAATGTCTATTATCAAACAAGATATCGTATTAAGACCGCGATTTAAAAAGCTTTTACCAAGAACAAACACGTATTACTTGGAGCAGTTTAAAATCGCTAAAAAAAGTCAGAAAGATTTTATTGTTTCGATAGTAGACGATCATGTTTTCTTAAAACTTCCCAAAGACCAACAACAGTTTTGGTCTCCTCAATTGCATTTGGAGATTGTAGAAGATGGTGAAAAAACATCTGTTTTACATGGCGTATTTGGTCCTAATCCTACGGTTTGGACTATGTTTATGTTCTTTCATTTTGTTGTTGCAGGACTTTTTATTGCTGCTTCCATTTGGGCTTACTCCAATTGGAAATTAGACAACTCCTATAGTATTCAATTGGGTATTATGTTTTTGTTGGTTGTTTTATGGTTTGTGCTTTATTTTTCGGGTAGAATTGGAAAAGATTCCAGCAAAGAAGAAATGCATGCTTTACATAATTTCATGAATGATATCATAAATAAATAGCCCAACTATAATCAGTTGGGCTACCTTCCACTTAAATAATTAACTAAAATATAAAACTTAACCGATTAATTATTGTTTTCATATATGGTAACAGTTCCGCTGTCTTCGTTAGAAACAATCAATAAATCTTTACCATTGGGACTATCTTTAGAAGGCACTACCAGTAATCCTTCTGGGGCTTCATCACCAGTGTGCGATAAAATACTTAAAAATTGAGGTGCTGTTGGATTTGTAATATCATAAACTAAAACCTGATCATTACGTTCTAATCCTACAAACAAAATATAGCGTTGATTACCTATATTCAAAATTTCAACACTTTCTGGTTCTGCCCCTTTATCATCGCTACGACCATCATCATCATTAAATCTATCCGGAGTTAGCATTAGGGTTTCTTGGGAAATACTGTTACCACTATCATAAACCAAATCGCCATTGGCTGACCAAATACTAAAAGAACGCGCACCAAAACTATATATAGCTTCGTGATATCCGTCATTATTATCATCACCCATAGTTATAGTAGTTTTTAGTCTACCTAAATTCATTTCATTTTGATAATCCATTGCTAAAGGAAAAACTGTTTCGTCCAGCATTAAGTCATCTACTCGCACTTCTTCACTAAATCCCCCATAATCTCTTGTATCTCCTTCATTTGCTGAAATGACATAATCTACACCATTAATTGAAACCGAAACAATGGCATCAGGTTGATAAATACCGTATACTGGCCAATTTTTTAATTCTTTTACCAAGTCCCGATCACTGGCATCAATACTATTATTGGATTGATTATAATCCTTAAACCCTAGTGGGTAGATTGCATCAATAGTTTTTGTAACTAAATTTATTCTCGCAATACCATTGTTTTCTTGCAAAGTAACCCAAGCCGTTCTAGAATCATCTGAAACAGCAACATATTCTGGCTCTAAATCTTGAGCAAGTGTTGCATTTGGACCAAATACGCGTAAACCATCAGATTCTAATGTTGCCAACTGACCACTGAAAGCTGTAAAATCTAAAGTCACAACTGAATTATCTGATAGATCTATAATACTAACCGTTCCATAAGGATCTACGGTATAGTCATCATTTGGTTCACCTTCATTGGCTGTAATGATTAAATTTCCATCTTTAGAAAATGTTACCATATCTGGTAATGAACCCACAGTAAATTCTTGCTGCAACTCATTATTTTCAGTATTATACAATAATACTTTTCCAGGGTTTTGCTTTACTGGCGCTTCTACGGCAACCGCCAATAGGCTTTCAGAAATAGCAACACTGTTTGGTGTACCATAAGCATTTAAATTGATTGAAGGATTTTGTTGAGGGGAATCTAAATCTGAAATATCAAATACTGATAACTCGTTAAGTTCGACATTTACAACAAATAATTTGTTGGTGTCAGTATCAAAGGCTGTAATTTCTGAAGCACCTACACCTCCTACAGAAATTGTTGATTTGTGTTGAAAATTAACATTAGTATTTATATTGTCAACAACAACTTGATTGTCATCATCATTATTACATGAATTGAAAAATAAAAAAATTGCAGCTAAAAAAAATGTGTTTAATTGTTTCATATTTGTTATGGTTTGTTATACCAACAAATATGGTGCTTACATATAAAGTTTGTGTTAACTAAAAACCAAGTTTTTGTTAGAAAACACTACTGATTGTAACCAAAACGTTTCAGCTGTTGTTGATTACTTCTCCAGTTTTTATTCACTTTTACGTAAAGCTCTAAATGTACCTGCTTTCCAAAAAACTTCTCAAGATCTTTTCTTGCCTCCATTCCCACACGCTTCAAAGCAGCGCCTTTATGACCAATAATAATCCCTTTTTGTGTATCACGTTCTACCATGATGACTGATCGCATTCTGATGATATCCTCTTCTTCAAAAAATTCTTCAGTGTCAATTTCTACAGCATAAGGTATTTCTTTCTTGTAGTGCAATAATATTTTCTCTCGAATGGTTTCGTTAACAAAAAACCGTTCAGGCTTATCAGTCAGTTGATCCTTAGGATAAAACGGTGGTGATTCTGGCAACAATTCTATAATACGATCGAAAGCTTCCTGAACCTGAAATCCCTCTAAAGCTGAAATAGCAAAAATCTCGGCATTGGGAACTTTTTCTGACCACAAAGCTACTTGTTCTTCCAATTGTTCTTGGTTGGATCTATCAATCTTATTTAGGAGTAATAAAACAGGTATTTTGGAATGGGTGATTTTATTAAAAAAGGCTTCGTCCTTCAATTCCTTTTCACCTATTTCAACCATATAAATCAAGACATCAGCATCATCAAAAGCTGACTTTACAAAATCCATCATGGATTCTTGCAGTTCGTAAGCTGGCTTGATAATCCCAGGTGTATCAGACAAAATCATTTGAAAATCCTCACCATTTACGATACCCAGAATTCTATGGCGTGTTGTTTGCGCCTTGGATGTAATAATGGATAATTTTTCACCAACAAATGCATTCATTAGTGTAGACTTACCCACATTAGGATTTCCTATGATGTTTACAAAACCGGCTTTGTGCATGTTAAATATATTTATGCAAAGTTACGACCTTGGTTTATTTATTCCACGGTCATACATGATAATACTTCCTGCAACAGAAACATTTAAACTCAACTCTGAATTAAATTTAACCAAATGGTGTGATTTTTCTATGGCCTGTTTAGATAAACCATGGTCTTCAGCTCCTAGAAGATAGACACAACGTCTTGGGTGATGAAACGATTCCAAACTAACCGCCTCATCAGTCAACTCAACACCCACAAGCATGGCGCCTTTGGGCAAATGGCTATAAAAATCATCAAAAGTATTATAATGAAAATATGGCATGGCTTTTACCGCATTATGTGTATCGCAAGCTTGTTTGGCATAACGATTTCCTATAGTAAAAATAAAACTGGCACCTAGATTTTGAGCCGAACGCCAAAGCACACCTAAATTTTCAGGTGTTTTGCCATTTTGAATACCAATTCCAAAATATTCATTGTGAAAATTATCTACCATAAAGCAAAAATAAAAAGATCCTAGACAACTCTGTATTAATTAATATCAGAATAGAACCTTTTCGACTTAACAAAGTACATTAAAATGCTTCGGCGAAATTTATGATAAACCCATGAACGCCATTTGGCCCAAATCCAAAATCGAATCTTAAATTTGTCTGATGCTTACTATCGACCATAATACGCAATCCTGTACCATAAGACAACCTAAACCCATTCAAGCTAAGGTCTTCATAGGTTGGCGCCACACGTCCTGTTCCAATCCAACCCACTATTCCAAAGATGTTCCAAACAGGCATACGGTATTCTATTTGACCATCCAACAACACCCTATCGCGTATAATCCCTTCGTAATAGCCTCGCATTCTATCAGACCCACCCATTTGAGCTAGTGAATAAAAAGGTACTTCGCCATTATTCCATTCGGTTGTGGCCTGAATTGCAACTACGTGGTTAAGCCATGGGTTAAAATATTTTCGTGCATCCAATTCCCAACTTACATATTCATAATCACTTCCTAAAAAAGATGGAAAATAAGAATACTTTGAAATAATAAAATGTCCACCTTGAGGATTATAACGATTTTCTCTTCCTTCCAATGCCACAATAGCTTGAAGTCCAAATTCAAAGCCACCATCTAGTCCAGGAACATTGTTCTGCACTAAATAACTATCTGGTTCCGTCTTAACTTCAAAATAATTATTTATATCTAAACCAAAACCAGCGTAAAAGTTTTTATTGCCAAACTTCCGTAATCCAATAGCTGAAAACCTAAAGCGCTCTGTTGAAATTTCTTCAATACTATCTCTATTCACATTGTTCCCAATTCCCTGAATATATTCAGGCGTTTTTTTATAATTAAAAAAAGCAAGCACTAAATATTTGTTGTCCTTAAACATTAAATCAGTTGATGATGACACATTGATTCTCCCTTTACTGGAAAATGTTACTACTTCAGATATTCTAGAAGGTTTTGTAATAGTATCGCCTTTATAAAGGTCAATTACATTAAACTTTGCCAGTCCATAAACATGACCTGCTTCAGAAGAATAGGAATATATTGGTGCCGGAATATAGGTAAACCATTTTTCGGCTTTTTTATTGAATTTATCAAACTTGGAGGGTTCCTTTTGATCTTGAATAGTATCTTGTTGTTGTGATAAGCCATTTGTTGAACCCAAATAAATACCAAAAAGCAAAACTATCTTGAAAAGAAACACTGCTTTTTGACCGTATTTATTATCAATAGAAGTCCTCACATTTAATATAGGTTGGTGTTGTTTATCAAATATAGGATTTAAAACTAATAGACTGCTCTAAATAAAAAAGAAAGTATGTATTAAGTTCAACTCAACCTGTTTAAGGCATAATTTTTATTAAATTAGGGTACAATATTTAAAACGTACTTAACAAAAATGATTTTATTACGGTACGATATTTGATTTTAATAATACAAAATACTGACTATGAGGTTTTTAATTGTCTTACTACTGTTGTTTGCATTTTCTTCATGTGTAACACACAAACGTTCTTTTGTTAAAGGAAATGAGGATTTTGTTGTTGAGTTAAAAAGATCCAGCTCAAGAGGTGGCTTAATTGATATAGCTCTTCAAGGCGTGGTTCTTGGAGCCACTTATTTAGTAGAACAAAACAGTCAGTCACTTGTGTCCTCATATGTTCAATCAGTCTCAATAAACGATTATTACAATAATTTTACTGGCGATATCGAAAAAACCTACAATGAAATTCATATAAAAAAATACTCAAAACCTATTAAGATAGATCAGAAAGAATATGTTGAGAACCTTCTAGAAACTGAATACACAAGCATACCTAAAACCAGAGGAGAAAACTCCTATCTTGAACTAAATGAGATTATTAGAGACGAGCAGGATGATTTACTTAATTTCCATGCTGTAATAGGTATTTTAAGCGACCCTGAAAACCCTGGTGTTTCTAGGTTAAGTTTCAATGAATTATTCATTTTATTTTCAAAAACTAAAGTTTATCAAGATGAAAATCTAAATGCTAAAATTTCAATTTTAGTTGAAGGAGAGTGGAGAAATCAAGACGGAACCCCAAATAAAGGCACTTTAATTGAACAAGAGTATGTTTTTAAGGACTTAAAGTATGGCTATGGAAATCAAATAAACGAACCCATTTTATCTCCTTGGTATTATGACATACCCATTTATTCCGATTTAGAAGATGTATCGAGCTACGGTGTGCTCCAAGTAAGTATTCAATTAGAGGAGTATGAAGGCAAAAAAAGCAAGTACGTTAACAAGCTTCCTGATTTGTTGAGTAAAAACAAGAGTTCTATTATTAAGCAAGGGAATTCAATAATTGAGAAAATAATAGATTAATCTTATTATGGCAATAAAAAGGAAATGGAATTATTTATGCTTTGACGCATTGTTTTGCACGGTATTTTCCTTTATTGTATCAGGCATCCTTTATCTATTTGTTGTCAACCTTTCTATTTTAGATCCTTTTGAAAGAGCATTTACAGATTTTAGCTTTACTGATATTTATCACTCTAAAATTTTAGACAAAAGAGTTAGTAATGATATAATTATTGTAAATATAAAACACGAAGACAGGTACCAAATAGCCAAGGCCATCGACATGGTTTCAAGTCACAACCCAAAAGTTATTGGTTTAGATATTATTTTCAAAGATCTCAAAAACTCTTATTACGATTCCATTTTAAAAGGTTCTTTTAGCAATCGTGACAACCTAGTTTTTTCATTTTACTACGATGGCGATAACAAGATAGAGAACCATCCGTACTTTAGGCTAAATGATTACAACGAAGGGTTTATTAATGTTGAACTTGAGAATCAAAATTCAGTTATTAGGGATTTCGTTGGATTTAGGAATGACAGTTTTTCCTTTGCCTCTAAAATTGCTATGGCATCTGGATACTCTGGTGAAAAGAATGTAAAAAACATATTACAATCAAGAATCCCCATAAACTATTTTGGAAATTTAGATTCATTCCTAACATTTGATATTGAAGAAATTCTCTCATCAAATACTATCCCTGCTTTGAATAATGCCATTGTCCTGTTTGGATACCTTGGAACTCCAACTGGCAACCCATACGACATTGAAGACAAGCACTTTACGCCTTTGAATGAGAAATTTGTTGGTCGTTCAACACCAGACATGCATGGAGTAGTTATCCAAGCCAACATTATCAAAATGCTGATTCAAGAAAACTTCATAAAAAAAATACCAAATTTCATCTCGTTTACAATAGCTTTCGTTCTATGCTTTTTCATTACACTTCTTGGTTTTAGACTTAAGAAAAAAAATGAATTAGTCTATGATCTAACTATAAAGTTCTTACAACTAATAATATCAATACTATTGTTATATGCGGCAATAAAACTTATTGAATCCAATGTATATATTTATATTACGCCAATTCTTATTCTTTCTTTAGTTGGATTAGGAATGATAGGGTATTATACACATCTATTAAATTTTCTAAATAAACGTTTTAAATGGAAAAGTCAATTTTTAGATTCTTAATATTCATATTAATCATTCAATGTGGTTTCTCGCAAGACAGTCTATGTGTTTATAGGTTTGAAGGCGACATACTTTTAAAATCCCCTCAAAGCACAAAACCTATTTCAAAGGGTGATATTGTTACAAAAGAATATATACTAAATCTATTCCCAAAATCCCAAATAACAGCCATTGATAAAGAAGGAAACATTTTTAAAAGAGACCAAGAAGGCCTGTGTGATTTCAACACCTTATTACTTTCAAAATTTGAAGGTAAAACATCAAGTTTGACCACAAAATATTTTAAATTCATCTGGGATGAATTATTAAACAGGGAAAATACAGAAACTAAAATCGCAGGTGTTTTTAGAGGCGATGCTTTAATGAGCACACCTGAAGACCAATCTTTTATAACAGGAAAGACAATTGAGTTCAATTGGAAAGAATCTGACAAGGGTGTTTATTATTTTTATTTACAAAACCTAAAAACAAACGAGTTATTTCAAACTGAAACAGAGAATAGTTTTATTACGTTTGACACGAAGAATTCTTTCTTCAGTAATGATACCGAATACAAATGGACAGTCACTACAGAAGAGTTTCCAAATTTAAAAAACATACCTTATAATTTCTTTTCCATTGTCGACTCCAAACAGTTTTCAGAGTTAAAAAAGGAACACAAATCTTTAATTAAGGATTTAAAAAAATTAGGTGTCTCCGAAACAGAAATAAATTCAGTTTTGTGTGATACTTATAAATTATGTGCGTTTTAATCCTTTACAATTTTAATGACCCTAGTTGAATTCCCAGATTTTAACTTTATAAAATACACTGCAGAATCTAACCCTTTAACATCAATACTTTCAAAGCTATTAGAGATTGAGTATATGAGTTTACCTGACATAGAATACAACTCAACAACTTCAATTTTTGACACATCTCCTTTAATTCTAATCGCATCAGCCACTGGGTTTGGGTAAACTGTTATTTCATTAAGAGTATTTTCAACAATATCCAAAGTGGCAAAGTCAAAACTACTTGTGCCAGTTTGACCAGAGTATAAGTCAACAGCTGAAAACACTGAATCATCGTACGCATCAATTGTATAAAAGTTTTGAAGTGCCGGATAAGCTAAACCAGTTAATGTATCATTACCTAAAAGCGTTAACTCACCTGAACTTGGGCTTCCATTGACTATGAATGTAATCATGGAAATTTGCTGTCCACTAGTATGACTTCCAATAGATAAGCCTGAACTGGCATCAGTTGCAAAAAGCAATAAACTTTTATCAGACATTGAAGCATCGGCACTTGAAACAGCAGTACCAGGAACAATACTATAACTACCTCCTATTAATGTTAGCCCATTGGGTTGAATATCATCAACGGTAACTGTTGTTCCAGCTGGCAATACTAATGTAAACCCGTAAAATTGGACCATAGGCTCAAATGAACCAGAATCAAAATCAGGTACCGCAACAACTGAAAAACTATATTCAGAATTGTGTACTAAACTAAAGGAGTAATTTTGGGCTTTGCCATTAAAACAAAGCAGAAGCGCTGTAAAAAACAATATTTTTCTCATAGTGATAATTTTAGCATTAATCAGGCAATTGTTGCTCTATAACCCAAGTCGGTAAATTAAATGTATTTCCAGGAAAGGCAAATATATTCTGCAAAATAAATGGTAACTCGGAATCCGATCCCACATATTGCGTAGTCCCATTTAAATCTACATCAAAAGGATTATCATTATATTCATTTATTGTCCAAGTTGGTAAATTAAGTGTATTTGATGGATGATTCATAATAAAGGACAACATACTAGGTGTTTCGGCTTGAGCACCAACATATTGAATGACTCCATTTCCATCTACATCGCCAGCCCACATCCCCAATTTATTATCAGGCATTCCAAAGTTAGTTTGGGCGTCTATTCCATACGTTATAGAATTATTGGCATCTGTGAAATCTACAACTAACTCTGTAAATGATAATCCAATTGCTACTGGATTTTCCGTCATTATAGCCAAATGGTTTCTGTGTTTAATGGATAAAAAATAATTCCCTGTAATTCCTGTATCTGAAAATTCTTCTTTAAAACAAAGCGCCGATACCCCATCCAAACCAACAACATCACCATCTCGTTGCAATAAGGCAGGTTGTGAAAACATAACTGTACTCAAAGATTCTTCATCACGCAACTCAACCAAAACCCAATCTACAATAGCATTTTCTCCAGATACTGAAAAGGGGTCTCCAGAAACAAACGAACCATCTGCGTAAGGCGATTGGCTTGGTAATTGCCCCATGACTCTTAAATCATCACGCATTAAATGCTCTTCACCAACATTGGGGTTTAATAGGGCTCCTTGCAAAAATACTTTTGGACGTAAGGCGTTTAAATATACATTTACAAAGCCTGATGGTTCACCACAGCCATTTGACAATTGATACACACCTATGTCACCATAATTCCCTGGCCCAGCAAAATAATCCCAAGACCACAATCCTGTACCATCATCTTGAACGAAAAAATCTAAAACTTGTTCAATATCTATTTGATTCAAATCATCTTCACAAAACGAGATACTAACATTAGGTGCTTGAGAATCAAAAATTGCAATCTCGAATGAAATAATAGCAGTTGGACTTTCCGAAAGCCCACAATCATCTGGAACTGCATATTCAAATCTGAAATAATATGAACCTGCCCCTAATGTTCCAAAATCAACTTCATCTATGGGCTCTCCTCCATCACCTGTACTAGAAACAATTTCAATATCACCTGAATCATCTGGTGCATTTCTCCATTCTCCCCCAATATCAGCATTTACTAATTTAGAGTTCAATTCAATCGTAAATTCTGGAGGATTACATCCCAAATCTTCCGTTTCAGGTGTTTCCCCAGCACTTAATATTGGTGGTTGGATAAATGTAACTGTTGAAGATACCTCTGGGCAATCTCCATTTGCCGCATGAGTGTAGGTATAAACATCACCATCCGAAGGAAATATTGGAAATTCAACCTCAAATCCGCCTGAATCTGTCCAAACACCTGATTGATTAAGACCATCAAAATATAGCCCTATAAAATCAAACATATCAAAACTAGAATATTCATCTCCTCCACAGGTTTCTATTTCAGTACTTGTACCGGCTGATAATGTCTCCTGAAAATCAATGGTTATGATGGCTACATCTGTACATGCACCACCTTCCGTTGATACTAAATACTGAAAATCATAATTACCTTCGGATACACCAGTAAAATCAATGTCTCCATTAACTGAAACAGCCACACCATCTAGTGCTTCCCAAACACCATTAGCGTTAGTCTCTTCAGTTAGAAAACTATTTAAATTAACAATACCGCTTTCTAGTTCACAACCCAAAACAAATTGCGTCATATCATTTCCTGCAAAACAAGGTTCTTCTAAAATTGAAAATGTATCAAAAGCAAAGCCATCTCTCCCAAAATTAAACCCATTAGAAGCAAAAACCACTCTAAATTTCACATTATTAGGCCCTGCTAAATGACTTAAATCTTGATATGCCCTCAACCATTTTAAAGAGCCATTTGTAAAAATTCCATTACCAGACCACCCAACATTACTGCCTCCTGGTTCACTATTAATGTTATTATTATTGTACCAATTCGGTTGATCATTTAAAAAACCAAGATTCTGCCAAGTTAAACCATTATCAAAGGTTGATTGTATTAATGCTCCGTTAATACCTTCCCCACATTCCCACCAAATATCAATTTGCAAATGTGGTGTGTTTAAAGACGACAAATCAAAAGTCGGGCTTTCAACCCAACTCTCTTCCCATTGATTATGAGGACCCACAGCATTAGTCACCCAAGCATTACTACCAGATGCAGCACCCTGAATAAAGTTACCATTCGGAACATTTAATTCCCAAGAGGGATTATAACCATTAACAGACCAACCATTAGCACCAGATTCAAAATCTTCTATATATGGATAAGAATTAATAGTAATAGGGTTACAATTATTGGCGTAATCAGCAGTTGCATCTTTCAACCATCCTGTAGCTGTATTAGCATAAGCGACATCATCAACTTCAACACATGATAATGAAGGGTTACCATCTAATAATACCGATGTCATAAATTGATTAAATCCGTTTTTTAGATTTGCATTGATTAAATTGCAATTATTAACCCATAGATCTCGAATAAATGGATTAGAAGAAACATCTATTGACGTTAATTGGGTGTAATGAACCAATAATATTTGTAATTCAGGTAGTTCAGTTACGTCTATTGAAGTAATTGGATTACCACTTAAAACTAAAGAAATTAATTGAGTGTTATTGGAAACATTGACAGAATTAATACCATTATCTGCTAAATTTAAAAGGGTTAGATTTATATTTGAACTAACATCCACAACGCTAAAGCCTTCATTTCCAGTATTCAACTGTAACTCTTCAAGCAAAATATTGGAATTAATATCAATCGAATTTAAAAAAGGAGAATCAATGATTATTATTTTGTCTAATAATACATTTTGAGAAAAATCAATATTTAATAGTGCTCCCGTATTATTATACAATGTAAAATTTGTTAAACCAGAAAAGAACTGAAGTCCCTCTAAATTAGATATATCATAATCTGAAATAAATAAAATAGGAACTGAAGACACATCACTTAAAAGTACTTCACCATTAATAGTTGTATCACTATCAATGCCATCATCAATTAAAAATTGTTCAAATTCTGGATCTGGAATAGAAACTGTTTGGGCGGTTAAAAAAAAAGGTAACAGCAATAATAGCACGCCTAAATACTTATTCATTTTAAAAAGTTATTTACAGCGGGTCAAATAGTAGAAAAAATGGGGATTCTAAAGTTAATAGCACAAACTAGAGTAACAAATTAATTAATAATCAATTAGCCCCAAAAGTCTATGTGTGATTTTTCTTAAAAATTCGTTAAAATTCAAATTTAATCCCATTAACGGCACTTTTAAAGGTTTAGTCAAAACTATTCCAATAAAACAAATGCTGCCCATTTTAAAGGATCATTTTCATATTTCTTTTGCATGGTTTTTTGAGCTTGAATAAATGCTTGTCTAACCTGAAGTCCTTGAATCCAGTTTAGATAAAAGAGATTCATAAACTCTGCTGTTTCTGTATCAGGAACCTGCCAAAGGCTCATGACAATAATATCAACTCCTGCCATTTTAAAAGCCCGTTGCAACCCATAAACTCCTTCACTGCCTTCAATGTCACCTAAACCTGTTTCACAAGCACTTAACACCACAATATCAGTATTGCTTAAATCTAAATTTGAAATCTCCAAGGCAGTCAAAATACCATCTTCATTTTCAAACAGATTTACACCATTTTTCCAAACATGATTTGCTCCAGCCAATAGAAGGCCTGAACGCAGTAATGGGTTTTCAGCAAACTTAAATTCATTTTCTAAACCCACATCTGAATCTGATTTTTCTAAATCTTTTGAATCTTCAAAGAAAAAACCATGAGTTGCTATATGCAAAACACTTGGGCTATTTCCACTAATTTTTTTGAAGTTCGATTCTGTAGCTTGATCGCCTATTAAGCTTGAATACTTTATATTTTTTGACTTTAAAGTGGCTTGAATATCTTCAATCTCCTTTAATGTTCCTGGCAAATAAGCCCAATTATCTCCTCTATTATTACTAGCTCCAGAGTTTCCGATATTGTCAGTATTTAAATTAGCGTACTTTAACGTATCACTGGTATTTAAAGATTCTTTTGAATAATCATAATTGACACCGCCGATAAACATAGAACCTGTTAAATTTGGATTTACAGTCACTTTATTTAATTGTTCAGTACTACTTAATTGTATAAGGTCAAATTGCTCATTCAATGACGGCTCTCCCTCTAAATTAATTGCCGCAAAAGGAACTTGGTTCAATAATCCGCTGGGTGAAAAATAAATTGTCTCCACATCCTTTACATACGTTTCTATTGGAGCCCAAAGAAGTTCATATACTTCTTTTATATCTGCTTTACTAACAGCTTTTGACCCTCTAGAAGCATAAAGTTGATTTATGGTTTTCTTAGACAAGGCCTCCTTAAGCTGGCTGTCTTCAAACAATGGAACCATAATTGGGTTTTCCCAATTCTTTTGGTACAAATAAGCTGCATAAAAAACAGTATCCAATACCTTATTTCCTTTTGTCAATTGAAACCTAGAATATTCAATAGCTAATTCCTTTTTCTTTAAATGATCTTGAAGCTTTTTCCAATCTTTGTTTAAAGAATAATCTGAACCAAAATTATCGCTATAGTACTTCACCAAATCAACCTCTTTTCTATTAACAATTTCTTTTAAACTATCGACATCCATATCTCTATCATCAAATGGCTGAGATAGCAAACTCGAAATCTTTGATTTTTCTGAACGATAGGCTATTACTTTATTTTGAATAAGTGTATCATTTGATTTAGAAAGTTTTTCTAGAATATTCTTTGAATTATTAAGCAATAGCCCTTTAAGCATTAATTGATTATTGAGATTAATATTATTTAATTTCGGGTAATCTTCATTTTTAACAATGGGAATGGATTGTAAAAAATCAAAATGTTTGAGAACCAACTGCAAATAGGCCTTTTTTTCTTGCTCACTACGAAATTGGAAAATATTATTTAACTCGCTTACAAATATACTATTGGATTCTTCCAGTAAAGGAATTGCCTTATCTACTAGGTCCAACGCAATATAAGTTTCACACAAACTATTCAACATTTTTGCATAAGTTGTGTGATTCTCTCCAAGAATATTTCTTATTTCTGTAGTAGCCTTCTCTAAAATAGGCTTTGCTTCCTCATAACGGCCAGCCATATTATAAGCATTTGCCAAGTGGTAATTTCTATTCCAATAGTCCAAACCTTCCTTATTTAGGTTCTCCTTTCCTATGTCAACATTGTCTTCCAATAAAGATATTGCTTTATCATAATTTCCTTGATATAAAAAAGTGGCAGCATAATCATTGAGATAATAACCGTACTCTTTTTTACTCGTGTCGTATTTAATTAAAAGGTTATCTATGGCATCTTTAAACAGTGCTTGAGCTTTTTCAATATTACCCATTTGGAAGTAAAGTTTACCAACATTGTTCTGTAATTTTCCATATAAAAAATGGTCTTGACCAAGTTGAGTTTCACAACTAACCAGAGCTTCATCATAGATTTGCATAGCCTTATCAAATTCGCCAAGCTTAACATATACAAATGCTAAATTTTGTAAGAGTTGCCAATAATCTTTATGTCCTTTATCGCCAGAATCCAATAATTCAAGATATATTTTAAGGGCATTTTCATAGTCTCCCATACGCTGGTAGGTTTCGGCCAGACTAATATTTACAGACAAAAACCCCTTGTGAGTTTCAGGTAATATTGATAAAATCTCCTTAAAAATTGGAATAGCATTTTTATAGTCCCCTATTTCGCCATAAAGAATTGCAAGGTTATTTAATCCACCTAAATAATTTGAAGTTTTTTTATCCTCATCACCAAAATACAATAATGCTTCACTTTGTAGACTTATCGCTCTATCAAACTTACCAAGAGCACGATAAATCTGTGATAAATTAATTTGACCTACCGCAAGCCAATTAAAATATTGCAAATTAGAGAATATAGAATTCGCCTTTATATTATTTTCTTTTGCTTCATAAAGATTACCTTCCTTACGAAGTTCCTTTGATAACCTCAATAAATTCTTACCATATTCAAGATTTTCTGTCCCCGAAATTTGTTCAATGGAATCTAGCCTTTTTTGATAAGTTTCTATTTTTTTTGAGTAATCTGGTTGCTGTGAAAAACAATTAATGCTTAAAAGCATAAAAACAATAAGTACGATACCAGAAAAGTTGATTTTTAAAACCATATTGTTATTCCTTGACTATTTCATACAAAAATTCCGATGTGTAGGCATCAATATTAGCACTTCGGCTAATAGCCTTCCCTCCTCTAGTTTGGTTGTACGTATCACTAACAAATGATTCTAGTGGGTTTAAAAGAGTTCTACTATTGGCTCCTTGACTTTCTATTGTTGTTTGAAAGTTAATGGGATTTGGGGATGCAAATCCTTTTAACACTAATTTTTCATAAGGTGGATAAAAAGAGAAAATGCAATCTTTAAAAACCATAGTCTTACCAGGCATTAACCGCCTCTCGTTATCGTTTAAATTACAATTTGGATTTGGAAAAAACTGTGCTATTTCTCCTTTTGAATTAATTTCAATTATTGAAAAATATATTGGTTTTTTACCATTATTTGTAACTTCTAAAAGAACAGAATCTATTTCAGGTCTTACGGTAAACAAACCCTCATTGTTTTTTGGTTTCTGTGCAGCGTCGTCTAATTGGTCATTTTTAACATCATAATCAATTGGTAATAATTGAAAAGCGAACTCGTAATCCACATTATCCATGTTTAGATTCTTCAAATATTGACCTTGAGCATAATTATTTAAAGCCATCTTAACCTTTTCAAAATTATCTTTGCCTGTTTTAGCCAGCTCAAGCATACCATTGGATGTACTTAAAATAATATCATTATTAAATTCAGAAATGATCACATCAGAATTTGCCTCTGTTGAAACGACATTTAATTTGTCACTTTCTATTTTGGCTAAAATATCCGCCTTCAGGTTTTTATCAATACTGCGATCCAAATAAATATTCAAGGTAATGTCTCCGTAAGTTTTTGAGTCAACAAACAGCCAATAATCATTTTTGTTCAAATTTGGTAATGGTTCTTGTAATTGAATATTGGATTCATTAAATTTTGACATAATTACATTCCCTTTTGAGATAATTTTTTTCTCATCGAAAGCAACCGTTCCTGCAGGTAGAATATTAACGGTAGTATTTTTATAGATTCCATGTATTTTACCTGCTTGAATTTTGATAATATCATTCCTAGGAATATCCATTAGTTCAAAATAAGGTTGTTGCACCACATAGTCTCCATTAAACAACTTAAAATCCAAATCACCCTCTATAGTTGGGGTTTGGTTAGGAGCAATAACATTCATAATCGATGCTATTTTTGCAAACAACTGTCTATAAGTAATATTAGTACCTAATTCACTCATGGCCTTTGAAAACGAATAACTCAACGACCCTTTGCCATTGTATTCGTAATTCAATTCATCTGCCGAAGCTCCAGAAATCAAAATAAATTTTGAAGCATTATCTGAAACTTTTGCAATTTCAAACATATCGCTTCCTGTAGAATTACCATTTTTATTGGCTTTCCAGTCTTTAGGAGCAAAAACCGACTTACTACCTCTGGCAACTCCTCCCCTTGACGCAGATCCTGAATGGCAACTGTCTAACAATAACATCAACTGTCCGTTTTCTCCTAATTTATTTCTGAATAATGTCATATAGTTTCCTAACTCATCATCCCTTAAATGATTTTCTCCTTGATAATTATGCGTGTATCTCACCCAAGCGTCATATGGAATCAATGCTTCATCTTTAGCATCTATTTCTTCATCATTATTATCAAATATTTGTTGACCATGACCCGAATAATGTATAACGAGTATATCTCCATCTTTAATTTCATTTAAGAGATTATTTAAAGCATCTTTAATCCCTTGATAAGTTGCAGATTCATTTAGCAAGACTGTTATATTTGAATCTTTGAATCCTTGTTGTAAAAGTGTTTGCTGAATTAAGGGTACATCATTAGCCGAACTAATTGAATTCCACCCTGTTTTGGCTGGATAATCTCCAATGGCAATAATTAAGGCATGTTTATCCGCATAAGTAGAAATTGTAAATAAAAAAAACAAGAATAATAAAGCCTTTCTGAATACTTGCATGATTAAATTATTTTAGGTCAAAAATGCTAAATGAAATACCGAAAAAATACCCAAAATCATAAACAGTTTTAGTGAAATTATCAATATTACCAAAACTAGTCGTTTCACCAACTTCCAACCCATTTGTTAGTTTCTTAACTGGGCCATAAGCTAGTCCTCCAGAAAGCGCAAATCTACTTTTACTTCCAATTATCAACGAAGGTCCAAGTAAAAAATTAACACCTAATACATTTTCATTTCCCGATAACGGTATTGATAGCCCAAATGCTCCTCCCACATTTATATTCTTATTGGTATAGGGATAAAAGTTTATTATTGTAGCTAAATTTGGCACAAAATGGCTGTTGTCATCAGCTCCAATTTCTCCATTTTCATCAATATAGTAGTCTTTTGATTTTGACCCATAATTGTTTAAAGTAAGTGCAACACTGGTGTTGATTTTAAATCCTCCTTTAGAATACAATTTAACACTTCTAGTTTTTAACGTATTTTCAACACTAGCTTCACCTGTTGTTTTTGAAAAGTCGCTTTGCACAAATTTGAGCGATATATCAACTCTATCGGCCTCAATAGTATAATCGTAAGTCCTTTCAAACGAAGAAGCCTCAAGCATAGCATATAGTGATTTTATTTTATTTAAATTTTCTACAGTGTTTGAAGCATTTTCATCTATAGAGTTAAGCAAATCCTGCAAATTTTGCATTAAATGGCTTCTTTCTATTAGTTCTCCTCGTGAAAAGCTGACTATTGTATCTGATTGTCTTTCTATAGTTTTGGACATCGTATTAATATCAGATAATAGTTTAGCTCTATCCTCTAAAGTAATTTGCTCTAACTTTGTAAGGTACACATACATATTGTTTTCGGGATCCGGCAACCTAACATCCTGATAAGTTGCAGATGCAGAAATTATGTTCTTAATTATTTCGTTTTTGTCCAGATTAGGATTGGAAAGATTAGAGATCATTGTTGTCTTCATGGCAGCAACATTTGTTGATAAATCATTGAGTTCTGAAAAACCGCTCGAAATACTTTCGCCTCGGGTACTGTTTTTGTACAAACCATTGTCATCGAGTTCATTTATATTTAATCCCAAATCTTGAGATGAAAAGGAACTAATACCTCCTAATAAATTTCTGAAATCAAATCCTTCATTTGATTGATGAAGGTTTTCTTCTTTTATGTCTGTTTCAATATCGACTGCAAATGGGTTAACATTCTTAAGTTTCAATTCCACCAAACTGTTTCTTTTAAACTTTGGTTGAGACAAAGTATCATCAACCTTGTTATTATTATCTACATGGTAATAGGAGACTTTATCACTATGATAATCATACTCAACAACATACCTTTCTTGAGAAACTATAGAAAAAGGAAAAATAAGGATTAAAAATGCAAGGTGGATAAATTGTTTCATGTTCACAGAATTAAAATTAACACTTGTATTATTAAAGTTTTTTACGGTATTTTTTTAAATATTTATAGACTGGTTTATTATTATTTATTCTTGCTTCATCTTCTGGCCTATAATTGTTTCGATTTTTGCTCTCAACCAATACAATGTTCTCTTCCTCACAATGTTCTAAAACTTTTTTAATAACCTCCAAACTATTATTGCCAGCTAGAATATGCAATATATTGTTGCCTTCATCATCCATAATATCAATATTTATGCCATTAACTAACAGATAATCAATAGCTTGTGTATTATTGTGCTTTGTTACAGTAAAAAGAAGTTCATTATTTGATCTTAAAATAATATCTGTTTTTGCATATTCTCGTAATAATTCAAGAGCTAACAAGTTATTTTTTTCTATTGCTAAAACTTCAAGCGGAAGTCTATTGAGTGTATATTCATGATCAATAATCCAATCATAGTTTAACCATAACTTCAGGCGATTATCAAGAAAATGAACAATGGCGTATTCAATATTATCATAAATGGCCCTATAAAGTATTTCAGTAGGTAAGCTTGGCATCCTATGAGCTTGCGCTCCAGCATTATTTAAAGTGTTTTTTAACTGTACAGTCTTAATGCAATCGCAACTATTATCAAAATAATAATCTCCAGAAAAATTACCCGATTCATTCTTTACAGTAGCACCTCTCACATGGATACCTTCAACAAAGCCATGAGGATTAAAAACTGGGCCTCCTGAATTTCCAGGAAAAGTATCAATATCATTTTTGAACCATTTATCATTTGAATTATCAACTACATACGCACTATCAACAAATTTCAGGGGAAGGCCTGTTGGACTCCCAAGAGTATTAACATTAGAATTAGAATTTATCTTACCACTAGTTCTAAATCTATATGGAGACCTATTTGATTTTCTATCTAACTGAATTATTGTGTAATCTTCTTTATATTTTTTAGAATAGGAAGTGTGTAGGATTTTTTTTATTTTAAAAATGTTGAGCGAGTCAACCTCAATGTAATTTTTATCTTCATTAAAATCTAAACTATTAGTGTAATCGAATAGCCAAACAAATTCTTCTGTTTCAAGGGAATTTGAAATGCAATGGGCTGCTGTAATTAATAAATCTGGTGCTATCAAAAAACCTGTGCAGGCAGAACAAGTAGGTTGATCAAGATACCGAACATTTTTATCAAAATTTGAACTATTAAATTTTTTTGAAAGTTTTTCCCTTAATGAATATCCATATATCTTGGTGCCTCTAAAATTCACTTTTGGTATCATGACTGCGGTTGCTCTCACAAAATCGTCAATACCCATAACATCAGATGCCTCTTGACGATCATCTTCTCCATAAACACCTCTTGGCACTGGTTTTCCCGGTTCACCAAACGGAAAATCCATTATGATTTCGCTAGTCTGGCAATACAAAGGGTTATTAAAAAAAAGTATAAGAAGTCCAAAAAACTTAAAAACTCTCATTGGATTAATAGCATCTGAGCATCAATTTAAAAAAAAAATCTCATATAAAACCATAAAAAACGGTCTGGCAACACCAAACCGTTTAAAATACAAGAGCTTTTAACCTCAAAAAACATATTTCTCAAATCTCATTTACAAAAAAAGCCAAACACTTTCGTATTTGGCTTGTTGTAGCGGGAACAGGACTCGAACCTGTGACCTTCGGGTTATGAGCCCGACGAGCTACCTACTGCTCTATCCCGCGATGTGACTGCAAATATACAATGCTTTTTAGATATAACAAGCGTATTTTAAAAGAATTTTATTGTTCAATACTAATAGCTGAAAAAGAATGGAGTTCGCCTCCATTAAATTCTATAGAGAACTGAATAGGGTTACAACAAACTTCACAGTCTTCAATATATTGTTGACTCACAATTGAGCTGTCTAACAGTACAGAAACAGTTTCCCAACAATACGGACATGTAAAAAAATGTTCTAACATAAATTGAAAATAAAAAAAAGAGACCAATTACTGGTCTCTTTTATAACAATTACTAAAAAACTTAAAATCAATCATTGTCAGTAATGGTTGTATTTACACTATTTAAATCCATAAAATTTGGATTATTACCATTTACCATACTAATGTACTCTTGGTTTAATTTGTTATCACTTACCATAAATGTAGATAATTTAGGAAAATAAGATAACTCAAACGGCAAATCGCCTGTAAATTCATTACTTGCTAAAACCAATTCTTCCAGTTCTGTTAGTGCAGCAATCTCAACAGGAATCTCACCAGAAATCTTATTATCGATTAAACTTAATTTTTCTAATTTGGTGAGGGATTTTATTTGTGTTGGAATAGTACCTGACAACATATTGCTACCAAGTAACATTTCTTTTAAACTTGATAAACCTTCTATAGATTCTGGAATATCTCCAGTTAGACTATTACTATATAATTTTAAAACCTCTAGGTTATAAAGATTGCCTATTTCAGTAGGAATCTCACCTTCTAAACTGTTCATAAACAATTCCAATGAAACCAAGTTTCTTAATTCACCTATGGAATTTGGCAAACTACCCGTAATTTTATTGAAACCTAAATTCATTGTTCTTAAATAAACTAAATTTCCCAACTCCCCTGGCAGATTACCTTGAAGGTTATTAAATTCTAAATTCAATGCAACTACTTGGTTATTTTCAACAGTTACGCCGTACCAAGTATCGATTGATGTATTCAAATCCCAAGTGTTGACCCATTGGTCTCCTTTGGTTGAATTGTATAATGCTATTAAAGCTTCTTTTTCATTAATTGAAACACCTGCAAAGGAAAATGCAGTCAAAAAAAGACACAGTAGTGTTAGTTTTAAAGTTTTCATATTCAATAGATTTGGGATTAATCTGAATCAATATTAGAACAATGAACGCTTAAAACCAAAAATACTCGTTGAAATACTTTTATATGTAAGAATTTACTTATTAATTGTAAGATTCGATAGCTTCTTGTACGGTTTCCCAATCAAGCATCAAGGTTTCCAATTTGTCTTTTTTGGCTTGATACTCATCAAAAAATGATGGGTCAGAAACCACTTCATCATAGTTCGTGGCCAACTCTACATCAATGGTTTTTATTTCTTTTTCCAGTTGGTTAATTTTAGCCTCAATGTTACTTAACTTATTTGTAAGGGACTTCAATTTCTTTTGGGATTCATAAGAATTCTTATTACTCGATTTTGGCTCCTGCTTTACAACTTCTCTCTTCTCAACTTCTCGAAGGTTTTCCACATTCCGTTGTTCCAAGTAAAAATCGATATTTCCTAAATACTCCTTTATTTTTTGGTCTTTAAACTCATAAACAGTATCTGTTAAGCCTTGTAAGAAATCCCGATCGTGAGACACTAAAATCAAGGTTCCTTCAAATTTCTTTAAGGCTTCCTTTAAAACATTTTTTGATTTAATATCCAGATGGTTTGTAGGCTCATCCATCACCAATACATTAAATGGCTGTAACAGCAATTTGGCCAAAGCCAATCTGTTTCGCTCACCTCCCGATAACACACGAACATATTTTTCTACTTCGTCACCACGGAATAAAAAGGCTCCTAAAATATCACGAACACGACTTCGATTACTTTCATTAGCAGCATCAATCATAGTATCTAAAACCGTTTTACCGCCATCTAAATATTCTGCTTGATTTTGTGCGAAATAGGCTATTTGAACATTGTGGCCTAAATTTAAATCCCCTTGATGTTTTATTTCTCCTACAATAATTTTTGCTAAAGTTGATTTCCCCTGACCATTTTGCCCTACAAAAGCCGTCTTGGTATCTCTAGCTATTGTGAGATTGATACTTTTTAAAACTTGTAAATCGTCATAGTTTTTAGACACATTTAAAGCTTCAACCACAACTTTTCCAGGTGTAATAGATACTGGAAAATTTAACGACATGACACTGTTATCATCTTCATCAACCTCAACACGTTCCATGCGATCCAATTTTTTAATTAACGATTGTGCCATAGTTGCTTTAGAAGCTTTGGCTCGGAACTTTTCTATTAATCGTTCAGTTTGTTGGATTTGCTTTTCTTGGTTTTTTTGGGTTGCCAGTTGTTGTTCTTTGATCTCTTTCCTTAAAACTAAAAATTTTGAATACGGTTTATTGTAATCATAAATTCGCCCCAACGAAATTTCAATGGTTCTATTGGTAACATTATCCAAAAACATTTTATCGTGAGATACAATGACTACTGCTCCGGGATAATTTTTAAGGAATCCCTCCAACCATATTATAGATTCGATATCCAAATGGTTAGTAGG
Organism: Bacteroidia bacterium; assembly: GCA_030425285.1. Taxonomy (GTDB): domain Bacteria; phylum Bacteroidota; class Bacteroidia; order Flavobacteriales; family Flavobacteriaceae; genus Hanstruepera. The sequence goes on along the minus strand of JAUIAY010000001.1, from coordinate 1,157,878 downwards.
CTCATCTAAAAGTAGCAAATCATTGTTTTGAAGTAACAATTTAGCCAACTCAATTCGCATGCGCCAGCCTCCTGAAAATGTATCGGTAAGATTATTGAAATCATCACGTTTAAAACCCAATCCTTGAAGTATCTTTTCAGTTTCACCCTGATAATTGTAACCGCCAATAATTTCATATTGATGCTGTAAATCATTTAAATCAACCATTAACTGATGATAACCGTCACTTTCATAATCGGTTCGTTCAGCTAGTTGAGAATTAATTTCTTCCAGTTTGGCTTCAACTTCTTTTATTTCTGTAAATGCTTCGTAGGACTCCTCTAAAACCGTACGTCCAAACTCAAAATCAATATCTTGTTTCAGAAATCCTATTTTAAGGTTTTTATCAGCCGCAATCTGCCCGGAATCAGGTTGCAATTCTTTAGCAAGAATTTTAAGCATGGTTGATTTTCCAGCACCATTCTTTCCAATTAAACCAATGCGATCTCCCGATGTTAGCTTAAAAGTGATTTCCTCGAATAAATATTCGCCCTGAAATGAAATGGAAAGATTATGAATATTAAGCATTATGTTACAAAAGTTACAAATTGATGTCGTTTAAAAGGTTAATTTTGTATAACCCAAAGTGCAAAAGTAAACTTTTAAAGATGATTAAAAAAGGAACCAAGTTATATAGTATTTTGACTGGTGCTTGTCCAAAATGCCACCAGGAATCCATGTACGAAAACAAAAACCCTTATGTGCTCACTGATGTCTTGAGAATAGGTGAAAAATGCTCACATTGCGGTACTAAATATCGTATGGAACCTTCATTTTTCTACGGTTCTATGTACGTGAGTTATGCTGTGGGTATCGCTTTTGCTGTGGCTGCTTTTGTAATAAGCTATCTCTTTCTAGGTGCAAGTCTGCAAATCGTCTTTATATCTATTATTGGCACGCTTATAGTGTTTGCACCAATTATCATGCGCTTATCTCGAAATATTTGGATTAACTTCTTTATGCACTACGACAAAAATCTAGTCAAGAAGAAAACCGAGTAATGTCTATTTCTGGATTTATGGGTTTGCCTATTTCTATATGGTTGAATAATTCTTCAGCAATATATGGCGCAATCATAACACCTCGTGTTCCTAAACCGTTCAGTATGTGAACTTTTTTGTGTTTAGTATGAGTCCCTACCAATGGCCTTCTATCCTTTACTGTAGGGCGAATACCTGCTACTTGATTAACTACTTTAAAATCACATAATAAGAAACTTTTCAATTTTTCAGTCAGCTCCTTTTTAGCATCTTCAGTAATAATATGAGTTTTATCCACCCAATTATAAGTTGCTCCCACAGCATATTTATGATTACCCTCTGGAATTATAAATACCGAAGATTTTAAAGCAAAATCCATATTCAAACTCGGTGCATCAATAGTCAACACCTCTCCTTTTGTACCGTTTAATGGCAATTGATTAAAATACGGGTTTTTTTTCATTCCAAATCCTTCACAAAACACGATGTTACTTGCTTGAATATTCTCATATTCGATAAGACTTTTATGCACGTCAAGCTTTTGGTGATCAAATTTGTTTCTTTTCAAAAGCTTGTTTTTTTCTAAAATAAACAAGTAGTTTTCAATTAATGTATTGGTATCTATTCTTCCAGAATGTAAAACTTCTCCAAAACCAAATGGCGCATCAATATAAGGATTGTTGTTTTTAACAAGGTTACCGGATAAAAAGGGTTCTAATTTAGGTTTGTCCATGGCAGAAAACCATTGATTCTGTTCTTCAATAGAGGAAAACCTTCTCAATAAACGGAATTTATAATCTATCTGAACATTAAGAAGTTTCTCAAGGCTGACGTAAAATGGTTTTGCAATCCGTAATTGCTCGTTGGCCATCCAAACTTCTGAAAAACGTTTTAGAATTACTGGGTTGTACATCCCTGCAGCTACTAAAGATGATTGTTGGGAACCATCATCAAACAGTAAAAATGATTTATGATGTTTTCGCAACTGCTCACAAAATGCAATACCTGCCAAACCACAACCAACAACTATATAATCTATTTTTTTCAGCATTCAATTTTGTAAAATCTTTTGCAAATATCGCAATAAAAAACGCTCACTGAAAAGTGAGCGTTTAAACCTTTTATTACAAGACTTATTAATAAGCCCACATATCTAATTCGAAGTTTCTAATCTTCTCCTTAATTCTATCTGATTCCAATAACTGCATCAATGCATTTTCAGAAATATATTCGGTTACCTTACGGTCTCCATAAACATTTTCTTCTTTATAAATATAACCATTGAATCGTCTTGAATTTAACAAGTGATCAAAGCTATATGGCACAGCACTATTTTCATTATTAAAAGCTTTAGCTTCATGTAGAATCTCTCTAGCATCTGGATAGAAAACCCAAAATAATGGAATAGGTTCTTTGTTAGCCTCATCATCAGAATCCAAGAAGTTCACGTCTGGTGCAGCTGGTGCTATACCAATTAAACGATACTTCATTTCTGCTTGACGCTTGTCAAAATACCATAGACCTTTCATTAAAAAAGCACTAATGTGATAAGAAGTAATGTCTGTCTTTACAATATATTCTGGGTCTACATAGCCATCCGCATTATATTGTTCATAACCAATATCCAACGTATCAATTTTAGACATACTAGCTTGTAAATCTTTAATGGTACGCTTGGCAGTGAAATAAGAATCATCGTAAATATTTTCTAATTCACCTTTTTTAACGCTGTTCCATAACACGTCAAATAATGATCTTCTGTTTTTACCAATATTATTGGTGTCTACAGGATAGTACAAAGGAAAATTCACACGCTCATCAAGAACGACGCGTTCCCATGTCATTTTAGAATACATCACGTCTCTATCGTCAACATATCCGTATTCTAAAGGTTGATCATTGTCCAATGCTTTTTGTGCTTCAGTTCTAACACCAATTTCCTCTGGTGATTTCGCACTCAATAGATTAGCTTGCGAAAATGAAGTAGTCACAAAAGACACACTTAAAACGGTTAATAATAAACTTCTTAATCTCATCTGTTTAAATTTTAATTATTAGGGCTTATCATTCAGATGTTTAAACCTTATATTAATTTGTTATCTCAACAATTACAGCAGAAACTCCTTTTAACTTATAAGAAGAATTTCCTCTAATTTGAGCTTTAATATCAAATATGGCAACTTGATCACCACGTCTTGCTTTACGTAGTGCATTTTTTGCCTGACTGTTCAACTTCGTTCCATTAACAGAAACAGATGGTTGACCAGGTACTTTTATTTTAAATGATGTTACTTGAATTGGCAATTCGAAATCAAAATCTTCCAATTTAGCACCAATAGTTGAAATCTCAACACTATTACGTGGTAACTTCACAATACCATCCTGACCACTTACAGTACCAGTAGGCTTTGGAATATCTTTAATTCTAAATGTTGCTCTATCACTAACTTTAGTTCCATCAGGTAATGTACCAGTAACATTAATAGCTACTTCTCTACCAGAACCAGGATTCATAACATATTTACCAACACCAGAAGACTTACTTAAACCAGGTGCGCTTGCAGATACATTATTATCTGAAACACCTGCAAAAGAAATTGTCATTGGGTTAGCAACTCCACGGTATACCACGTTCATTTTATCAGCAGAAATAGTTGCTGAATTTGGTTTTGGTACAACTGCATACGTTGACTTAACTGGAATTGAAATAATTGAGTCACCTTCCTTAAATTGGAATTCACCTTCTATCTCACGTTCTCCAACAGCTCCAGCAGGGAACTTCAATAGTGTTTGTCCTGCTTGCATAGCTGTATCAGCTAATGTTTGACCATTGATAATTACTTTATCAGCACGTAATGTTTTATCATTTTTACCAAGAATAATACGTCCTGTAAAATCTTCTCCGCTAAAGAATGCTGTTTTGTCTGGTACAACAATTGCATCAAAATTAGTTAATGATGCCTCTACCTTAAGTTTTCCAGCAAGCATAGATGATAATACTTCTGATTCAGTAGCCTTAACATCAGCTTGTAGTTGTGTCATTTTAGTCAATGATGCAACTAATGGGAAACCTTTGTAGTGGTAATCTAACCAGTCAATTTTGTTATTATCTCTGTTAGTTACTGGGTCAGTTGCAAATTTCTTTTTAACATCATCAGCAATACTAGCCATATCAGGATTTTCTCCTAAAACAGCCACAACACCATCTCTAAACTTCGATATCTCGTCAATAAACTTTTGACCTTCAGGCTTTAATTTCTCACCAATGAAAAAGTATTCATCCAAGAAATCACCTTTGTCCATAACTTCATAATCTTTAGGGTCGTCAACAGTAGCTGTCATTTTCCCTTTTAGATCAACTATGTAAGAATTAAAATCGTTAGCTAAAGTTGATATTTGATCTGCTTGCGCTTTTAATGGTTGATATTTAGCTGGTTGTTCTGAAACCTTTTCAGCTAAACCTTGCATAAACGCATCATTTCTTTCGGTAGCTGCCTCATTCGATTCTGTTAACTTTTCGTTCATTAAACCGAATGCAGATAGTACTTCTTTTGACATATTTAATGCAAGCATTGCAATGAATATTAAATACATCAAGTTAATCATTTTCTGCCTTGCAGATAATTTTCCTCCTGCCATTTCTAATTAGTTTTTTTAGTTATTGTTAAATAAAATTATTTAGTTTTTAAACTAATTAGCTTTTGTTCATTGCAGAAAGCATTCCTCCATAAACACCATTCAATGATGATAAGTTAGATGCCAATGATTGCATTTGTTCTTTAAGTTTTGTAGCATTTTCAACAGCTTCTTCATTAATAGCTGCCTGACGGTTAACGCTTTCTAATTGTACTTTATAAAGACTGTTTAAAGATTCCATTTGAGCTGCTGCCAATGATAACTCTTCACCATACTTTTTAGTAGCTGCAATAGAATCTACTGTAGGAGCGATTCCTTTTGCTGCACCTTCAAAGTTTTTGATGCTGTTTCCTAAAGAACTCATTAATTCACCATCAATTTTAGCTTCTTTTAATAAATCGTCTAATTTTTTAGACAATAAACCTTCAGCATCTTTTGGTTGCTCTTTTTTCTTAGTTGTACTAACTCCACCCGCTAATTCTGGGTAAACTAATGACCAATCTAAATCATCATCAACAGGTTCAAAAGCTGAAAGCGCAAAAATAATTGCTTCAGTTACAAGACCTATTGTTAACATGACGTTACCTGTTAGTGGTCCAATTTCAAAGTGAATAATCTTAAAAAGTGCTCCAATAATTACAATTGATGCTCCTAATCCATAAGCCATTGCCATGAATTTCTTAAATGCTCTTGATTGTCCTGCCATAATTTCCGGTTTTTTAGTTAAGTGTGATACTTAGGTAGTTAAATTAAATTTAGTTATAGTTATTTTTTTAGTTTTTTGCGTTTAAAGTTACATCTGTACCCATATAATCCTGTACAGTTCTAAAACCTATGTAACTTCTTGCTGAATCAGCATATTCGTAATCTCTTGAACTCACCTGCATGTAATAAGCAACGTCTTTCCAAGAACCACCACGAACAACTTTACGCTCATTGTTAACATCATTTACACTTGGGTTTATTGACGAAACAAACTCGTAAGAAGACGGGTCATAGGATGCATGAACCCATTCTGAAACGTTACCAGCCATATTATATAAATTATAATCGTTTGGCTCATAAGATTTTGCTTCTACTGTATACAACGCCTGGTCGGCAGCGTAGTCACCTCTTAAAGGTTTAAAGTTTGCCATAAAACAACCTCTATCGTTTTTCGTATAAGGTCCACCCCAAGGATAGGTTGCTGCTTGAAGACCTCCTCTAGCCGCATATTCCCATTCAGCTTCAGAAGGCAAACGGTATTTAGGTACATTGTGCTTTTTCTTGTCTTTTCTATAAGCATTATGGTACAATGTTCTCCATTCACAAAATGCTTTAGCTTGTTTCCAAGACACACCTACTACTGGGTATTCGTCATAAGCAGCATGCCAGAAATAATCGTTGTGCATTGGCTCGTTATATGAATACGCAAAATCACGAATCCAAGCTGTAGTATCTGGATATATCTCTACTTCTTCTGTAATGACAAATTCAGAACGCTTTTGACCTTTGTGTTTAGCTTTGGCCGCTTTTTCAATATCCATATATTTATATTGGAACTTAAACTTGGTTACGTCCCAAGTACGTTGCCCATTATAGGACTCTTCCATAGGTAGGTACATAGTGTCCATAACTTCGGCATAATATTCATCAATATAATTAGCTGTATCAAACTCAATATCAATATCCTTATTAAGCTTTCTGCCTTCGTATCCTGTAGGACCTAATCCTGCATAGTTGTCATACATATACTTTTCATATACAGACATATTATCTGGATCGGCATCAAGGAAAGCATAATCACCAATTGTTCCAGCGTCAGCTTGAGTCATACCAACTTCATCGGCCAAAATAGCCAAACGGGTTCTAATAGTTGAGTCACGAACCCATTCTACAAATTGTTTGTACTCACTATTAGTGATTTCGGTAGCATCCATATAAAATGAACGCACCGTAACGGTCTTTGCGGGTGCATCATGAATTCCAGCAAGATCGTCGTCTGCTTTACCCATTATAAATGCCCCACCAGGTACTAATTCCATACCATATGGCTTCTCGGGATGCCATTTTTTTCCTTTAACTCCTACTAACTGACCCCTGTCACCAGAGCCACAACTTGTCAGTATAGCTAAAACTGCGGTTAATAAAAATAATTTCTTCATATCCATAGAAAACTCGAGGTTAATAATTGCCTTAAAAATTTTAAGAGCGTAAACATATTTATATATTTTGTAAAAAACAACTTTTTATCAAAAAAATTTACGTTTCATCGTGAAAAAAGTGCATTTTACCGATAAAAACATCGATGAACGGTAACGTATTTAAACACAATTCTTTTGGAATGCCTTATACCAACGTTCTGGCACTTTATTGTTACAGGCGTCTACGTAATCCTGATGCATGCATGGTAATAACGTATGTCTTTTTAATTTATTATTTACTTCTTCTAAAAAAGGTATTTCAATCCACCACCGTTCTGTTTTTTTACTTTTATAGAATACCAATTCTTGTAAGTCAGCCAAAGTAATAAACTTTTGGTAGTTATTCTCATTATGAAAATCATCGTCTTTTACTCTGAAATTTACACCTTCTACAAAATACCACAACATTTGCGAAATTAAACCGGCTGTAATTTCATCGTCTTGAGAAGGTTTGTATTCAAAAACACCAAAGGAAGACACCTTATTACTGATACCTGCATAGCGAGCAATGGCGCAAACTTCCTTTCCGTCCAAACCATTTGGAGATGATTTTTGTTTTAAACTAACTTCCGAAGCTTTAATGGCATTCATATCAACACTTACAATATTGGCATCACGCATAACGGGTTCTACCAACGTGATGTTTTTGGAAACTTCTCCCAATCGGTAGGATTCAAAATAGAGCTTATCCATTAAATCTATTTCTTCCTGGGAGTTGTAATAGGTTTGATATCCTATTGATGCGTAGTTAAACAAATTGTATGGTTGATCCAATATAATCTTTCCAACAAAGCTATTGTTTTTAATAGGCTTATTAGAATCACCCAAATCAAATCGAGCATCTACATTTACTATATTAACCATTGGCTGAACGGCATCATAGGCCCGATACATAGCGTAAGTCAAATCCTGACTACCTCCTAATATAATAGGTATAATGCCTTTTGGCACCAATAGCGATACAGCAGTCTTGAGAGCAAAATAGGTGTCTTCTACTGTTTCACCCTTATTTATATCACCTAAATCAACTATTCTAGTATGCCAGTTACCTGGGTAAAGTTCATAAAGAGCCTTGCGGATTTCATTCAGGTTAAACTCCTCTCCTAAATAGTTAACATCATTTCGGTTTTCAAGAACACCAATAATAGCTATTCGCACATCATCCAAATCTGGTAGTCCATATTGTTTGGAATGAATAGTAATTTTTTTTCCAAGCGATTGCTGTGACAACAATTCGTTATGAGCCACAACTGAATCGGCAACTGGCGATAAAAAATTAAAATTCATAGACTACTATTTCTTTTTGGTGGTTTTCTTCTTTTTAGGTGCGTTCTTTTCCAAAAGTTCTTGGGCTTCTTCCAATGTCATTTCGGAAACATCTACGGTTTTGGCCAATTCAACTTTGGTTTTACCCTTAATAATATGGTGTCTTCCCCAACGGGCTTTCTCAACACGAATTCCAGCATCTTCCCAATTGTGGATTAATTTATCCTTTTCTTTTTGAATTTTATCCTCAATCAGTGTTATGATATCGTTATCAGATAGATTATCCCAATCATACTTCTTGTTCACATTGATAAACATATTGTTCCATTTAATAAATGGACCAAAACGTCCTTTCCCTTTTTGAACAGGCAACCCTTGATACATATATATAGGTGCGTCGGCTTTTTGTTTTTCTTTTATCAAAACAATAGCATCGTCTAACTCGACACTTAATGGATCAACACCTTTAGGCAATGACACAAACGATTTTCCAAACTTCACATATGGTCCAAAGCGTCCATTATTGACTTCAACTTCTTGGCCTTCATAAGTGCCTAATGCTTTAGGCAGCTTAAATAAATCCATAGCTTCTTCATAAGTTATGGTATTTAACTGTTGGTCTGGTGACAAACTAGCGAACATGGGTTTTTCCTCTTCATCTGCTGTTCCAATTTGCACCATAGGGCCAAACTTACCTAACCGAACACTTACCTGACGTCCTGTTTTTGGATCGGTTCCCAAAACGCGCTCACCGGATTCCCTATCAGCATTTTCTTGAACATCTTCAACCTGTGGATGAAAATCTTTGTAAAAATCCTTCATCATTTTAGACCAATCGACTTTACCTTCAGCAATATCATCAAAGTCTTCTTCAACTTTTGCTGTAAAATTATAATCTAAAATTTGCTCAAAATGATTGACCAAGAAATCCGTTACAATCATACCTATATCGGTTGGCACTAATTTACCTTTATCAGAACCAATTTTCTCAGTTAATTGCTTTTCTTGAACAGCTCCATTCTCAAGCGTTATTTGAGAATAATTTCTTTCAACACCATCAACTGTTCCTTTTTCAACATAGTTTCTATTTTGAATAGTTGAAATAGTTGGCGCATAAGTAGATGGTCTACCAATACCTAACTCTTCCAATTTTTTCACCAAAGAAGCCTCGGTATATCTAGCTGGTGGCCTTGTATATCTTTCAGTTGCAGATATGTAATTGTTTAATAAGTTTTCATTTACCCTCATAGCCGGCAACATACCATCTTGCTCAACATCCTCATCGTCTGTACCTTCCAGATAGACTTTTAAAAATCCATCAAATGTGATAACTTCCCCATTGGCCGAAAACAATTCGCTGTGAGTATTTGCGGATATCTTAATATTGGTACGTTCTAATTTGGCATCACTCATTTGTGAGGCAATGGCACGCTTCCATATTAAATCGTATAATCGAGCCTGGTCTCTATCGACACTAACGGATTGTCTTGAAAAGTCCGTAGGTCTGATAGCCTCATGCGCTTCTTGAGCACCTTTAGCTTTACCTTTATAATTTCTTGGCTCACAATATTCACTGCCATAAGACGATTCAATTGCTGCTTTAGCTCCACTGCGTGCTTCATCAGACAGATTCACACTATCCGTTCTCATATAAGTAATCAAACCAGCTTCATAAAGACGCTGCGCCATAGTCATAGTCTTACTTACTGAAAAATATAATTTTCTAGAAGCCTCCTGCTGCAAGGTTGATGTGGTAAATGGTGCTGCGGGTGATTTTTTTGCTGGCTTTTTATCTAATTCGGCAACCTTGAAATCTGCAGAAATATTCGCCTTCAAAAAGTCTTCAGCTTCTTTTTTGGTATTGAAATTCTTTGGAAGTTTCGCTTTAAAAGTCTGTCCTTCCTCATTTGAAAATTCAGCATCAATTCTATAAGATGCTTGTGGTTCAAAACCCTGAATCTCGCGCTCTCTCTCCACAATTAACCTAACAGAAACTGATTGCACACGTCCAGCTGATAGTCCACCTTTTACTTTTCTCCAAAGCACTGGAGACAATTCATAACCTACTATTCTATCTAAAACACGACGTGCCTGTTGCGCATCGACCAAATCATAATCAATCCCTCGTGGGTTTTGAATGGCTTTTTGAATAGCTGATTTGGTAATTTCATGAAATACAATGCGCTTGGTTTTTTCTTTGTCCAATCCCAACGATTCGGCTAAATGCCAGGCAATGGCTTCCCCTTCACGATCCTCATCACTCGCTAACCATACCATTTCAGCTTTTTTGGCTAGATCTTTTAGTTTTTTCACCACAGCTTTTTTGTCTCTGGACACCTCGTATTTAGGCTTAAAATCTCCATCAACATCAACGCCCAACTCCTTTGAAGGCAAATCGGCAATATGCCCAAAACTGGATTCAACTTTAAAATCTTTTCCTAAAAATTTTTCGATTGTTTTTGCCTTTGCAGGCGACTCAACAATTACTAAATTCTTTGCCATTTATCATTTTTTAAGGCTACAAATGTATATGAAAAAAAGTTTATGTACCTAATTTTCAGTTTTTACAATATTAAAATTCCACCCATTTAAACGCAAAAAACCTGCATTTCAACCACAAAATGCAGGTGTTTCGTAAAATATACTTTTTTATTCCACTATATGATTGTCAGGTTTTTCTTTTTCAAAGCCAATAACATTTTTATACACAAGATACGTTGGGTGATAAACAAAGGCGGTCGTAAACATAAGACCTACGCCGCACAATAAAAACCCTACTATTTGAGATAAAATTGACGAAACTATCATTAACCCAAATAACAAAAGCCATTTTTTGTTTCCTAGGATAAAGCATCCTTTTATTATATTACCCACTGATAACTCGGGATTAAACGCAAAAAATAAAATGATTAATGACATCGGGACCATTATATAAAGGTAAATCACCAAGCTCATAAAAAAAGTTGGAATCAACAAAAGTGCAACAACCAGACCAATTGCAGATGATATTAACATAGCTACCAACATTAGCGAAAATAACTTTCCCAAATACTTTCCTTTTACAAAAAAGAAGAAATCGGAAGTTTGTATTTCTTCATCATAATCAAGTTTTTTCATAATTTTATAAAAACCGGCCTGGAGCGCCATTGTTAAAGTACCCAAGACCAATACACCTACCACTAAAAAAATAAAGAATATTACCGACAACCCGGCAAAGACAGCATCGAATGCATCAGAATTAATCTCACCACTTTCGGCTTGAGCAATCATTACTCCTATAAAAGGAATATAGACAGCAATTATTAAAGGCAGCATAATTATTGCGGAGAAAATCTGTAACAAAAAACCTTGTATCCAAGTTTTTTTAAAAAGCTCTATAGCATCACTAAAAATAGTTCCAAAATCTAGTGGTTTTGATTGCCGAATTCTTTCAGTAATTTGTTCTATTGTATTCATTTAATAAAAATTTGGTTAGTCTAGCTCCATAAATTAACTAATTAAATTTTGCCCAACAAAATTATTTTTAAACATCTGACACTTTGTCACCAATCCGAAAATAATTGTACCTTTGCATACTTATTGACTGAACAATACTTTCAAACGTATTTATGGAAAAGATAATTGATGAAACCAAGCAAGGTGAAAGCCTTAAAACAATAGATAAAACTGGAAACGAACGTAAACTTTTTATTGAAAGTTACGGTTGCCAAATGAACTTTAGTGACAGTGAAATTGTGGCTTCTATTTTATCAAATGAAGGTTTCAATACGACGCAAAATTTAGAAGATGCCGATTTGGTATTGGTAAATACCTGTTCCATTCGTGACAAAGCTGAACAAACTGTGCGGAAACGTTTGGAAAAGTATAATGCTGTAAAAAAGATTAACCCAAAAATGAAAGTTGGGGTTTTGGGCTGTATGGCCGAACGGTTAAAAAGTAAATTTTTAGAAGAAGAAAAAATTGTTGATTTAGTTGTTGGACCAGATGCCTATAAGGATTTACCTAATTTGCTTTCAGAGGTTGAAGATGGTCGCGAAGCCATAAATGTTATTCTCTCCAAAGAAGAGACCTACGGAGACATTTCTCCTGTGCGGTTAGACTCCAATGGTGTTACAGCTTTTGTATCCATCACGCGTGGTTGCGATAACATGTGTACATTTTGCGTAGTACCTTTTACAAGAGGTCGTGAACGCAGTAGAGACCCGCAAAGTATTATAGAAGAAGTTAACGATTTGTGGAATAAGGGTTACAAAGAAATTACCCTTTTGGGACAAAATGTAGATAGTTATTTATGGTATGGCGGCGGATTGAAAAAAGACTTTGACAAAGCCAGTGACCTTCAAAAGGCTACAGCAGTTAATTTTGCCAAGCTTTTGGATATGTGTGCCACAGCACAACCTAAAATGCGTATCCGTTTTTCTACTTCTAACCCTCAAGATATGACCATGGATGTTATTGAGGCTATGGCTAAACACAAAAACATTTGTAAATACATTCATTTACCAGTACAAAGCGGCAGCAACCGTATTTTAAAGGAAATGAATCGTCAGCATACACGTGAAGAGTATTTTAAATTGATTGATGACATCAGAAATATGATTCCTGATATTGCATTTAGTCAAGATATGATTGCTGGTTTCCCAACCGAAACTGAAGCCGATCATCAGGATACATTGAGTCTTATGGGATATGTAAAATATGATTTTGGATTTATGTTTGCTTATTCTGAAAGACCTGGAACATTGGCCGAACGTAAAATGGAAGACGATGTTCCCGAAGCCATTAAGAAACGTCGTTTACAGGAAATTATCGATTTACAGCGTGAACACGGTCATTTTAGAACCCAGCAACATTTGGATAAGATTGAAGAAGTTCTGATTGAGAAAGAATCTAAACGTTCTGATGCGCATTGGTCAGGACGCAACACACAAAACACTGTTGTAATTTTCCCAAAAGAGCATTATAAGGTTGGTGATTTTGTAAACGTAAAAATAACCGATTGTACGACCGCAACCCTTTTAGGTGAAGCTGTTGGTTATTCTGAAAACAATTAGACTATGGAATCCGTTCAAGCTATAAAACAACGTTTTGGTATTATTGGTAACGATCCAAGTTTAAATCGTGCCATAGAGAAAGCTATTCAAGTAGCTCCTACCGATATTTCGGTTTTGGTTACTGGTGAATCAGGTGTTGGTAAAGAAAGTATACCAAAAATCATCCATCAACTGTCTCACAGAAAACACGGTAAATATATTGCGGTTAACTGCGGTGCAATTCCTGAAGGAACCATAGACAGTGAATTATTTGGTCATGAAAAAGGCGCATTTACAGGTGCTACTCAAACGCGTTCTGGTTATTTTGAAGTGGCCGATGGCGGAACCATTTTCCTAGATGAAGTGGGCGAATTGCCATTGACTACCCAAGTCCGTTTGTTACGTGTTCTGGAGAATGGGGAATTTATAAAAGTAGGTTCCAGTAAAGTTCAAAAAACCAACGTACGCATTGTGGCAGCAACCAACGTCAATATGTTTGAAGCCATCAAAAAGGAAAAGTTTCGTGAGGATTTATATTACCGATTAAGCACCGTTGAAATCCATCTACCACCACTACGTGATCGTAAAGAAGATATTCATCTATTGTTTAGAAAATTTGCCAGTGATTTTGCGCTTAAGTATAAAATGCCGACTATCAAACTATCGGATGATGCTGTCAACTTATTATTAAAACATCGCTGGAGTGGCAATATTCGTCAATTACGAAATGTTGCCGAGCAAATTTCAGTATTAGAGCAGAATAGAACTATTAGTGCTGCTACGCTACAAGATTATTTACCCAATTCATCAAGCAATCTTCCTGCAGTCATCAACACTACCAAATCGGAAAGTGATTTTAGCAGCGAACGTGAGATTTTATATAAAGTCCTTTTCGATATGAAAAGTGACTTGAATGATTTGAAGAAACTCACCATGGAATTGATGAAAAATGGTAATGCTTCCGAAGTTCAAAAACAAAATGAAGGCCTGATTCAAAAAATTTATGGCGAAGATGACGAGGATGCTACGGTAGAAGACCTTGAAGTTCTTTCAATTCCGGAAAAATCATCTGAACCTAATTACGCTGAAGCCGAAGACATTACTGACAAGTATCATTTTGCCGAAGAAATTGAAGAGGAAGAAACCTTATCGTTACATGACAAAGAGTTGGAACTCATTAAAAAATCCTTGGAAAGACATAACGGTAAACGAAAATTAGCTGCGCAAGAATTAGGTATTAGTGAACGAACATTGTACAGAAAGATTAAACAATTTGATTTATAATTAATTGTTGGTATCTTAACAGATTATTAATCATTCTGTTATGAACCGTTCGTTATTAATCACTACCCTAATTTTAATATTTTTTTCCTGTAGTAATAATTCTGATGACAGTCAGCCACCTACCGTCAATGAAAATGCCGCCTTAGAAGTCACCAATACTGTTGAAGTCACTACCGATGAAAACAATTATCTAGGTGTTGATGATATGCTAACCTATACTATTTCGGTTAAAAACACGGGTGAAGTAGACTTAACCAATATCAGTTTATCTTACACTTTGAATGACAATAATGGGAATACCCTATCACTCAATTCTCCCATATCACATGTAAGTTCTGATTTAGGAAGTAGTAATGGGTCGTTATTAGTCAATGAAACTGCTACTTATACAGCCAGTTATACCATAACACAAAATGATGTTGATGCTGGTGGGCTTTCCAATAGTATTTCGGCAGAAGGAACTACACCAAATGGTGAGGTTGTTATAGGCATTAGTGATAATGCAGCTACAACCAATTTAACTGAACCAACCGTGGATTCAACCATCATTTCACAATTCCATGCGCTCAATTCTGATGGTGACCCTTACATAAAATTCTATTTTGATTATTACGGTCAATTATATAAGATTTATTACACGGATACTAGAACGCAACCTCACAATATCTATATCTATGATTTCGAATTTGATTCCGAACAAAGACTCATCAATTACACTAAAAATGATGAAAATGGTGTCCCTATTTGGTCCAGTGATGTGTCTTATGATTCTGAAAATAGAATCACAAATATTGGTACAAGAGAGATAGAATTTGTTGACGAAGGAAACGGTTATTATATTGATTTAAGTACCTATTCTGAAGACATTTGGACTGCTGGCGATATTGAATATACCGAAAGATACTTTTATAAATATTCAATAGGCAGCACAAATCCTATAATGAGTGTTTGTAATTATTCATATAGTTCTGAATACAATACTGTAACTGAAGAGTTTTCAGAATATGGAGACTGCGGTGATATTTTTTGGAATTCTTATAATGGTAATGTAAACAATGATTGTTCTGATGATGATTGCGTTGACTTTGGTCACGACTCAATCACTAACCCATTATACTCTACTACTAATTTGATTAATTTATATCCGCTGGTAAGCCCTTTTGGAGGCAACTACAATCTACTGTTCTATTTATTCTCTCAAAACAATTTGACTCTAATAAATTATTCTGACCCGAGCATGATAGCTTTTGACTATACACTTAATGAAAACAATTTACCCGAGTCTTCTACGCGTCAATATATTGATGAACTTGGACCAGGTGACATTACTGCATTCGGCAATTATTATTATCAAGGTGATGACATTCCAGATTGATATTTTTTGAAAACTTTATGACTTACTTGCATTTAAAGATTTATTTTTGAAATCTAGTACATAACTTGCAAATAGAATTCATGAAAGCAGTAGAGATATTTAGATTGCGAAAGTCCTTTGGCAGGGAAAGCTCCGAGAAACTACGTGAAGAAGCAGAAAATTTCATCAACGAAAAACACTACCAAGGATATCGCTTAATAAGCGCTTCCTTTGAAGTAGCCGATAATGCAGGTTATATTTATGCATTTATAACCATGAAACGCCCTAATACATACTAATTCATGAGATTATTAAAGCACATCCTAATTATTGTATCCGTTTTTACACTTTATGGTTGCGGCATCTATTCCTTTACAGGAGCTTCCATATCTTCTGATGTTAAAACGTTTCAGGTGAATTATTTTCAAAACAATTCGCTCCTAGTGGAACCTGGTCTAGATCGGGATTTCACTAACTCATTAACTGATTTACTATTAAACCAAACCAATTTGGATTTGGTTAAATCTAATGGTGACTTAGTATACGAAGGCGAGATTACCGAATATAGAATCGCGCCTACAACTGCTACTGCCGAAATAACAGCTGCCCAAAACCGATTGACGATGACAGTCAGAGTTAGATTTTACAATAAAAAGAATGAAGAAGATGATTTTGAACAAAGCTTTTCATTCTTTTATGACTATACTGGTAGCGCGCTATTGACAGGAGCGACAAAAGATGCCGCCCACGAAGAGCTTTTTACTCGTATAACCCAAGATATTTTTAATGCCTCTTTAGCGAAATGGTAGTATGAATCGTGCTGAATTTTCACATATTGTCCAAAATCCACAATCCGTTTCGGCTAATCATACTGAAACATTGCAGACAATTATTGATAAATATCCGTATTTTCAATCGGCTAGAGCCATCTATTTAAAAGCGTTAAAAAATGCCGAAAGTTATGATTATAACGATGCGTTAAAGATAACTGCTGCTTATACTACAGACCGAAGTATTCTTTTCGATTATATTACTTCTGAAAAATTTGTGCAAAATGAAATTTCAGAATACATCAAGAAACATGCTGACCACATTAAAGATTTGGATGTTTCCATTGAAGATGTATCGGCCGATAAAAGTGTTGAGATTGACGAAGCTTTAAAACAACAGATTAAAGATACTGAACAGGTTCTGGATCCTGAGTTATTTCAACCAAAGGTTAAAAAGTCTAAAATAGTTAACTTCCAACTGGACGAAAACGAACCCATTGAAGAACATTTTGAAACCCAAAACAGCTCTGAAGATTCGCCTGAAGACATCTTAAAAATTGGCACACCTTTACAATTTGATATAAGCGAAAGACATTCCTTTAACGAATGGCTTAAATTAACACGTTTTAAACCCATTGATCGTTCAGAAGAAGCAGAAAGCATTGACATTTCCAATATAGAAGATGACACCATCCAAGCTGATGAACGCACTAAAAAGTTTGAACTTATAGAGAATTTTTTAAGCAAGAATCCGAAACTTAAACCAGAAAAAACACAGACTAAAAATATCAATTTAGCCGAAGAGCAAATGATACAGCCAGAAGCCTTAATGACTGAAACTTTGGCACGTATTTATGTTGAGCAAAAGAACTATAAAAAGGCTATTCAATCTTATAAAATTTTAAGTTTGAAATATCCAGAAAAAAGTGGTTTCTTTGCAGACCAAATTAAAGCAATAAAACAATTACAAGAACAAAATAATAAAGAACAATGAGTACGTTTACAATATTTTTAGCCTTAATAGTTGTTGTAGCATTTTTATTAGTTGTAGTAATCATGGTACAAAACCCTAAAGGTGGTGGATTATCGTCATCTTTTGGTGGTGGTGGCACACAGCAATTAGGTGGTGTAAAAAAGACTACAGACTTTTTAGACAAAAGTACTTGGACATTGGCAACTTTGATGTTAGTATTGATTTTACTTTCAAATGTTGCCATTAACAGAGGTGCTGGAAATGCCGAGTCTAAAGCTATTGACAATATCAATACTACCGAGCAACCGGTTGTTCCTGCAACAACACCAGCTCAAACTGAAAATACGGGTGCAGTTAACGATTCTGCGCAGTAATTTTATATTGAAAACATTAAAAAGCCGACAGTTTTGTTGGCTTTTTTTATACCCAAGATTTATCTAATGAAAATTTGTCAGTCTATCTCCATTGGCACATTTTTAGCTTAACACCTATTCATAAAAACAAGTTTAATTAATCAAAAACAATATAAAAATGGCATTAAACATTAAACCATTAGCAGATCGTGTTTTAATAGAGCCTGCTGCTGCTGAAACTAAAACAGCTTCTGGAATTATCATTCCTGACAACGCCAAGGAAAAACCACAACAAGGGAAAGTTATGGCTGTTGGAAAAGGCACTAAAGATGAACCAATGACCGTGAAAGTTGGTGATAACGTTCTTTATGGAAAATATGCTGGAACCGAGTTAAAGTTAGAAGGCAAAGACTATTTAATCATGCGAGAGAGTGACATTCTTGCAATTGTTTAATCATCATTTAAAAAACTAAAAAAATGGCAAAAGACATAAAATTTGATATTGACGCACGCGACGGACTAAAACGTGGTGTAGACGCATTGGCAGACGCCGTAAAAGTAACATTAGGACCAAAAGGTAGAAATGTAATCATTAGCAAAAGCTTTGGTGCTCCTCAAGTAACCAAAGATGGTGTTACCGTAGCTAAAGAAGTAGAGTTAGAAGACGAACTAGAAAACATGGGAGCTCAAATGGTAAAAGAAGTTGCTTCAAAAACCAACGATTTGGCCGGTGACGGGACAACAACTGCAACCGTTTTAGCTCAAGCAATCGTAAAAGAAGGCTTACGCAACGTTGCAGCTGGTGCTAATCCTATGGATTTAAAACGTGGGATTGACAAAGCAGTAGAAGCTATTACCAAAGACCTTGAAAAACAATCAAAACAAGTTGGTAATTCTTCAGAAAAAATAAAGCAAGTTGCTTCAATTTCAGCTAATAATGATGATACCATTGGTAATTTAATCGCTAAAGCTTTTGGTAAAGTAGGTAAAGAAGGTGTCATTACAGTTGAAGAAGCAAAAGGAACAGATACTTATGTAGATGTTGTAGAGGGTATGCAGTTTGACAGAGGCTACTTATCACCATATTTTGTTACAGATGCTGATAAAATGATTGCTGATTTAGAAAATCCATACATTTTATTATTTGATAAAAAGATTTCCAACTTACAAGAAATCCTTCCAATTCTTGAGCCAGTAGCACAATCTGGTCGTCCATTGTTAATCATCGCTGAAGATGTAGAAGGACAAGCTTTAGCAACGTTAGTAGTAAACAAACTACGCGGCGGCTTAAAAATTGCTGCTGTAAAAGCTCCTGGATTTGGTGACAGACGTAAGGCAATGCTTGAAGATATTGCTATCTTAACAGGCGGTGTTGTTATTTCTGAAGAAAGAGGTTTCTCTTTAGAGAATGCTGATTTAAGCATGTTAGGAACTGCTGAAACCGTAACGATTGATAAAGACAATACAACAATTGTTAACGGTTCTGGAAAGGCTTCAGATATTAAAGCTAGAGTGAGTCAAATCAAAGCTCAAATTGAGACAACCACTTCAGATTATGATAAAGAAAAATTACAAGAGCGATTAGCTAAACTAGCTGGTGGTGTTGCTGTATTATATGTTGGAGCTGCATCAGAAGTTGAAATGAAAGAAAAGAAAGATCGTGTTGATGATGCTTTACATGCTACAAGAGCAGCCGTAGAAGAAGGTATTGTCGCTGGTGGTGGTGTTGCTTTGGTAAGAGCTAAAAAAGTTCTTGAAAAATTAACAACCGAAAATCTGGACGAAGTAACTGGTATTCAAATAGTAGCTCGTGCTATTGAAGCACCTTTGAGAACGATTGTTTCCAATGCTGGTGGCGAAGGCAGCGTTGTTATTTCTAAAGTTATGGAAGGTAAAAAAGATTTTGGTTTTGATGCCAAATCTGAAACATACGTCGATATGCTAAAAGCTGGAATTATCGATCCTAAAAAAGTAACACGTATTGCATTGGAAAACGCAGCATCGGTTGCTGGTATGATTCTAACTACGGAATGTGCCTTAATTGACATTAAGGAAGATGCACCTGCAATGCCTCCAATGGGAGGTGGCGGTATGCCAGGCATGATGTAATGATATACATTAATAGCAAATTAAAAACGCCTCAAGAAGTTTCTTGAGGCGTTTTTTTTGGATCAAATGTTTATATTTACCACCTAAACTTTACTACTATAAATGAAAATCTTTACACTTAACCTACTAACCTTCCTTACCTTTAATTTTGTTATTGCCCAAGAAAAATCCTTCGACTATGTAGAGCAGCATTATGTTGATTACTTTAGTTTAAATCGCGAAACAATTTTTACCCAACTGAACAAAACAAAGTTTTTAAAAACCGAAGAACTTTGGTTTAAATCTTATATATACAACACAAAAACACAAAAACCCAACCTCACTACTACCAATGTTTATGTTTCTATTTATAATCAGGAGAATGATTTAATAGAAAAAAAACTGTTTTATGCTGAAGATGGAATGACTAATGGCAATTTTAAACTATCTGATTATTCTCCTGGTATATATCACATTAAAACATCAACAAACTTCAATAGAAACTTTAAAGAGCAGCACTATAGTTTGGTGCAATTTGAAGTTATGGGAGAAAACGAACAAAAACATCAAAATCAAAACTTAAGCAATACCGAATACGACTTGCAGTTTTTACCAGAAGGAGGCCATCTATTAGGAAACACCAATAACACTATAGGCTATAAAATCATAAATAAGGAAGGAAATAGTATTATCATAGATTCGGCTAACATTTACAACAATAATGGAGACAAAATTTCTTCATTTAAAAGTAATGAATTTGGAATAGGAAAGTTCAGCCTGTTTATTGACCCTAACGACACATATAAAGTTGAAGCTATTTTAGCTAATGGCGATATCGTAAAAAGAATTATCCCAAAAGCAGATTTAATGGGCTTGACATTAAATGCAAATAATCTTAATGCAAGCAACCTTTTTATCAGTCTGCAAACCAACGAACAAACCTTACCGAGTTTATTAAACAAGACCTATTATCTTATTATCCATAGAGACGGTTTACTTAAAAAAATCAATATAGATTTCGAAGAGAATAAATTAAATTATGTAATACCTGTACCAAAAAAGGACTTGTATTCTGGCATGAATATTATAACAGTCTTCAATGACGAAAAGAAACCTATTTTAGAACGATTGGTTTTCAACTATTCACCAGAATTAATTGGTAATATTAATCTCTTAAACACAAAAACAAAAGTCGACTCAACAATCATTCGTTTAAGGACAAACCTAAAGGATTCTGTTAATAAAAACATTAGTGTTTCTGTGTTGCCAACAAACACAAAATCATACACCGCTGAAGAAAATATTATAAGCAGTTTTTTTCTAAACCCTTATATTAATGGCTATGTCGAAAATCCCAGTTATTATTTTTATGACTTTGATAGAAAAAAATCGATAGATTTAGACCTCTTGCTTATCACACAAGGTTGGAGCCGCTATTCTTGGCATAACATTTTTAATTCTCCACCTAAACGCATGCATCATTTTGAGGCTGGTATGCAAATAAAAGGTAAATTAAACGGTTCCAGCAATAGTAAAAAAGCCAAAGAAATAGTATTATACTCAAAAGAGAGTGAATTAATGCTGGCATCACCTTTGGATACTGAAAATTATTTCAGTTTTGAAAACATTTTCCTGATTGATAGCACTAGCTTGTTTTTTAGTCTAAAAGATGACAAAGGGAATATTACTAAACCCAATGTTTATGTTAATATTTACCCCAATTATATTGCAGATAAATTAAATTATAAAATCCCAATAAAACAGAAGACTGAACCAAATCAAACTATTTTTGATGAGACTTTTTCTTTTGACAACACGACTATTCTTGATACTGTCTCCATTCAGAACAACGTTATTCAAAAGCCTAAAAACAAAATAATTAGAGGAGCTTTTAACAGCAACAAGATAAACATTAAAGACCGTTACGACCCTTTTTCCGTAGTAACCGATGTAATACGAGACAATGGCTTTGACATAATCAATACAGGTGCTGAAGTTCAAATACTTTCAAGACGCGCTACGGGATTTTCTGGGCGAACCAAACCTAGCATATATGTTGACAATAGATTGCTTTCAGAATCTGAATTATTTGAACTCACTCAATTACGGTTAGAATTGGTTGATGAAATTTTCATTTCTAAAACATCAGCAGCAGGATATGGAGGGAGAGGCGGAAACATCAATATTTTCACAAAAAAAGGATACAGATCCTCTAAACAAAAACTAACGTTCTCTCAAAACATGGTAAGCTTCGGTTTTTCGCTTCCTGATGAATACTACTCCCCTTATTATAACAAAACCCAATATGTCACATTTTCTAATTATGGCGTTTTAAATTGGCTCCCTAATCTATCCATGTCCAACGATGGAATTTTCGAATTTAAAATCCCAAATTATAGATATGAAGATATTTCATTGTTTATTGAAGGAATGGGATCAGATGGAAGCCTCATTTCAAAAGTAATCACAGTTAAAATCGAGTAGTTCGTTCGATTTCTAAAATATAAAAGCCACCTTTTTCAAGGTGGCTAATTGTTTTAATTATCTTAATTGAAGGGTTATCATCTTGTAACCCAAAAACAGACTACTTCTTTTTAGCAGGAGCCTGTGGAGCCTTTTTTACCGCTTGTTTAGGTAAATTAGACTTTCCTTTTGACTTGTCTTGTCCCATGTTTTTATAATTTAAAAGAACATACTAAAAGTAGTGATAAGTTAAATCCGCTGATATTTTGTTGGGAAAAATTTAACTAAAAAATCACAAAATTATTTTCTTACCTTTAAAAGGAAATCCGCCCATTCATGAAGAAAATAAATTGGCATTACACATTAGGTGAAATCCTCATTGTAATTATCGGAATCACCATTGCTTTTAGTATGAACCGCTGTGCTGAAAATGCTAAAAACAATGAAGAAAGAAAACAATACATTATCAATCTTAAAGATGATATTGAGGACGACAAAAAACAACTGGAAGAAAATCTAAAAATCATTGACCAAAAAATAGCGACCGTTTCCGAAGTAATTCCAATCGTTAATTCTGATCAGGAAAACAAATTGGAAATTATTGGTAAAATTTTCAGTATTGCAGACATTACCAGTTTTACACCCAAAGACAACACTTATCAAACACTCATAAATTCTGGAGATTTTAAGCTCATTAATGATTTTGAAACCAAAAAAGCTATTGAAGAGCATTATTCCAACTATGACCTTATGAAAAAGGATTATGAGCGTCAGGAAAACATTCATAAGGAGTATTTAGGACCATATTTCATCAACAATGCTGACTATGATGCCATGAGACAAGGGAAATTTGGTTTTAGCAATGAAAAACTCTTGAAAAATATATTACAAAGTATGCTTGGCTCTTTCACCTATAAACGAAAAGCAACACAAATGGGCATTGAAAGTTGTGATAGACTGCTGCAAGTTTTAAAATGAAAAAGCCACTCTTTTCAAAGTGGCTTTCATTATTAAAATCAAATTCTTTACTTAATTTTCAGAGTGTCCCACATTAACTTAATCATATCAGCACCATCCTTATCAAACTCGTCATTCATATTCATAGTCATAATTAAAATCCCTTCATCTTTTTTTCCAAATGCTGCTATTTCATAGGTTTCAAACTCACCCTTATATTCCAAGGCTGCTTTAAGAACTCTTAATTTTTCGCCTGATACCAAGGTTTTGTCATAATCCTGACGTTCCATTTTATAACCATAGCTTACACTTTCCTTCGTTACTTCGTTAAGCATCATTTCCTGAAGCATTGTAGGATCAAAAGAATCATACTTTTGAACTAAAATCCCTGAACCCGAAGCTGTCATCATCATAATTTGTTCGATTCCCTCATCAAGCACTGTTTTTGATATGCTGTGCTTCTTTACATAATTAAAATCATAAAAACTGTTATTATAAATCAAGGTGTCTTTTTCCTTAACCATAATGTTGACTTTCTTTCCATTGATTTCAAATTCACGGTTTTCATCAAGTGAAATTTGATGTGATTCATCATTAATGGTGATAATAAAATCGTTTTGGCTTAAGGCTGTAAAAGACAGCAAAATAACAGCAACAAATAGGATATGGTTTTTCATGTTCAAAAATTAGCGTTCGATAAACAAAGAAAAGAATATTTTTGAATTAATCTTCATGATCTTTCTTTACTTCTTCATCGCGATACCTACAACAGTCATGAACACTATTGTAAGCTTCATCCGTTGCTTTCATATCCTTTAAATCATGACCAACCGCAAGAATGTTCTTCTTAATATCATCAAGGCTTGCCTTCTCTTCATTGTAAATCAATTTAAGTTCGTGGGTTTGCACATTCCAATTGGCACTTTTTACGCCTTTGGTCTTAATACATGCTTTTTCAATTCGATCTTTACACATCATACATACACCATCAACTTCCAATGAAGCTTTAGCATTTTTGTCCTGTGCGAAAGTTACTGTTGCCATTAAAAACACGGCTAATACTACTATTTTTTTCATTTTTATATTGTTTTAAAAGTTGTTATTTAATTCTAAATCGTAATCCAGCATAATACATACTTCCAAAGATTGGACCATATACAAACGTGGTATCAAAATTCGCTCCAAAAGGGTCATCGGCTCCCAATATAGGATTATCCTGTCGGACATTAGTAATGTTTTCCCCTCCTAAATATACTTCAAATTTTGGAGAGAACACTTTAGTTATTTGAGCATTAAGAGTCCCTACTGTT
This sequence comes from Bacteroidia bacterium, assembly GCA_030425285.1. Taxonomy (GTDB): domain Bacteria; phylum Bacteroidota; class Bacteroidia; order Flavobacteriales; family Flavobacteriaceae; genus Hanstruepera. The sequence continues at coordinate 1,133,189 of JAUIAY010000001.1, read as the reverse complement.
GGTGAATTTTCAGGCAATTGATATTGTACAGGGTTGCTTGCTGTTGAGGAAAAACGTTGCTCACCCAACCAATTAAACGTTGCATCAAATTTCCATTGCCCGCCTTTTTCACCTACGTGAGTTTCATAGCCTGCATTGGCAAAAAACCGATGTTTTGGAGTTAATGGCCTAATATTTTCACCTGTTTGATATTTGGTTTTTACATCGTAAAATTTATAGGCCAGACGTAAATCGAAATGCTCAAAAGCATTATAGTTTAATTCCGTTTGAAAACTATTGGCAAAACTTCCATTTTTCAAATTATAGAAACTAATTTCTCTAGGGTTTTCCCAATCAACCACCACTTGGTTTTGGAAATCGGTTCTATAAAAGTCTACCGTTATATCTGCTTTTCTTCCAAAAAGATTGAATCCTTGCAAATAAGACACACCATAGTTCCAAGCAATCTCTGGATCTAAACCGTAAATCTCACCGCCATTAGAACCAATAATATTGATGCTTCTGGACGTTGCAAATAGGCTTTGGTTTTCAGCAAATATGTTAGCCGATCGTTTTCCACGACCAAATGACGCTCGCAACGCTGATTTTTCCCAAGGCGTATAACGTACGTGAAAACGAGGCGTTACAAAAAAGCCTAGTTTATTATGGTTATCAACTCGTATTCCAGCCGTAAGATTAAGCTTCTCCAAATTGTCAAAATTGTACTCAAAAAAAGCACCCATGGAATTATCCGTACGCTCAAAGTCATTGGTTTCCACAAACTCATCATAATGGTCGTAAGTAAAACTAACACCTGTTTTAATCTTGTGCCTTGAATCGCCTATAATGGAGTTGTAAATTACGTTGGAATAAATACTGTTGTGTTCAATATTATATTCTCGCAATCCAAAATAGGAATCCTGTTGATGGTTACTTACTGCAAACTGAACACCCATACTTCGCCATGGCAATTCAGGGTTTACGTAACCCAATTTACCTGAAAAGTCAAAACGTTTGGTATCTATTTCGCTTCCCCAAGCATTGGTAGTCAGTTTATCGGTTTCTGGATTAAAATCCAATTCACCTGTTTGCTTTTCATCAATGAGATACCTAACATTAAAAAAGCCGACAAACCCATTATCGGTATCGGTATATTGCCATCTATTCATGACATTGATTTGATTATAAAGCGGCATATCCAAGAATCCATCATCATTGACGTCATGCTTTTTTTGATGAGTGTTGCCATGCAAATACAATCCTGTACTCCATCTATCACTTATTTTAGTATTAAAATGGGTATTCAATTCCATACGCTCACTGCTAGCTCCATAAAAATTCACAAACAACTTATCATCCTTTGTCGGTTTTTGAAGCTCAGCATTGATTTGCCCTGCAATGCTTTCATACCCATTAACCACACTCCCCATACCCTTGGTTATCTGAATACTTTCCACCCAAGTTCCTGGCGTAAAGCTTAAACCATAGGCCTGCGATGCTCCACGAACCGTTGGAATATTCTCGGTAGCGATTAAGATATAAGGGCTGGTCAATCCCAGCATTTTTATCTGACGTGTTCCCGATACAGCATCGGCAAAGTTAACATCAATTGATGGGTTTGTTTCAAAACTTTCAGATAGGTTACAGCATGCTGCTTTTAACAATTCATCGCTGCTTACCGTCATAATATTTTGAGCCTGTAAATACGATTTTGCAGTAGCTTGCTTTCTGGATGTTACAGTTACCTCATCAAGAGTACTGGTGCTTTGCAGGATATGACGGATTGGTTTGGGTTCTGTTATGGTCAAGGTATCAGTTTTATAACCAACATAACTTATTACCAGTTTTTTGTAATCACTTTGGTAAGGAATCGTAAATTTTCCATCAAAATCGGTTACATCGCCAATTGTTGAATTAAGCCAGTACACGTTGGCTCCTGGCAATGGCACTTCCTTATTTTCTGTATTAATCTCTACTATTTCACCACTTATTTCAGTTTGTGAAAAAGACAAAAAAGGAAGCCATAACATGATTATCAATATCCTTTTCATACGCTATAGATTTTAAAAAGCATGATAATAGCCATAACTATCATAATGCTGTTCTCAATAAAGGTAGCCTTGGTCATAGGAAGTTTTAATGCAGTTCCTAAACAGGCACATTGAATGGCCTTTTTATCAAGCAACGTCTTGGTCACTCCAAACGTGGTAATGCCTAAAATAACTAGAGTGATAATAAGTGCTAACGGAATTTGAAAACGCATTAGAAACATAAGTCCCAAAACAACTTCTATAAATGGATAAATCCAACCATAAGCAGGAACGGCTTTAGCCAACGGGTCATACATCCTAAATGATTCAGGAAATCCTTTTAAATCCAATAGCTTAAAAAAACTAAAAACTATATAAAACAAGCCCATAAAATCAAGCATAAAATTACTCCAATCCATTGGATTGTTGTTTAGTAAGAATGAGGCTATAATTATATAACCAAAGATTAAAAACAAAGGAAACAATTGTTTTAAGTCTGATTTTTCGTCTGCTTGTTGCGAAGCTGAAGCAAAGACGTTTCGCTCTTTTTTTTCTGAAATCTGATATTTTTCAGACAAAGTATCTTGCAACGTCGTAGTTGCTATGTGTTGTGACATCGTGATTCGTGCTTCTTGAGCTTCTAAATTCACCTGAACGTCATCAACATAATCTAAATTTTGTAAAGCACTTTCAACTTTTGCCTTACAATTATTACAGGTCATCCCTGTAACGGTATATGTATGTGTCATTTTATTTGATTTATTGATTGAACAATTAATTATCTATCCGTTTTCACGGAGATTGTTCAAAAAAATCAAATTAAGAAAACCTGGTCACGCACCTGAATGTCATAAACCAAGTTGGGAGGAGAATAATCTTTATGAAGAACTTCTCGTTCTGATAAATCTTCAAAAAGGTCAAAATATGTATGTGAAAAGGCTACAAGAAATACCTGTTGCTCAAACTCAAGATCATCAAACGTCTTAACGGTAAGCTCATCTTGCCCTTGAACAACGTCAATAGTGTCTTTGCAGCAATCCATTTTGGCTATGATTTCTTCAGCTTCAGAAGCACATTTTTTAGCTTCAGTAAACAAAGAAACATCTACCAACACGTCACCACAAAAGTGTTTTTCAATGGTAAATGACACGGTAGAAAACAGCACCAAAAACGCCATTAAAATCGAAAAGACTCTATGTAGAACTTGTTTAATCACAAAGCAAATTTACAAAAAAGCGTTTAAATCAACTTTGTTTTAAAAAAGCATTAACATTTACTGATGCTGCTTATAATAATAAAATGCAGGAATTAGTAAGAGCAGTAAAAGTGGTTGAATTAAAAAGCGACGAATATTAAAAAACAAATAGTAATCCTCTTGCCTTGGGTTAATGACAAAATATAGATAAAGTGCAATAAGCACCAAAAATGAAATACCGTAAACTATTGCCGAAAACCTGACAATACCTTTATCCCTAAACAGGACATATAGAATTCCTAAAGAAATTAATGTATTCATCAAAAATCGAAGACTCGTAAAAGCTGTTAACTTAAAAACTTCGCGTCTTGGTGAATCGATATACAAATAATCATTCTTAAAAAACATCAAAAAAGGGTCGTAGAACAAACTGTTTTCAAAAACTCGAATAAGCACCAACAATCCAAACAATGCAAGCAACAACACTATTTTCAGCCCTTTTCTCATCTTGTACGTTTCACATTAGAAAACCTATTGACCCAAAACACCCAAAGTAAACAGACCATCCCGTAAATAATCCCAGGGAAAATTACGGTATGCAACACATCCTTTCGCCAAGGATAGTGATATAACCCAACTGATAAGATGACTACTCGAACCAAATTGACGACATAAATGAGAACGCTACCAGCCAAAATATAAAAGAGTGTTGTTTTAAATTTTCCAGAAAACGCGATAATAAACGAAATAAAAAGAATAATGACACTTACCGAATTACAACCTTCTATAACCCGAGCCACATATTTATTATTGATTATCAATTTCATGGAAGGCTCATCGGGATGTGGCAAAACTTTAGCATTGTAACCAAACGTATTCAACAAATCCTCGCTTTGTTTAGAAACCATATAGGTCATATAATCAGGATAGTATGTTTCTCCGGTGGACCACTGCAAATAAAATTTGTAAGCAAAAGACAATACAAAATACACCAATAAAAATGTTAGGATAAATTTTATAACCGACTGATACTTTACAAATAATTTCTTCATTTAAAGCAATACAAATTTGATGTTAAATTTATATAAAATGAGGTAGCAATATCATGGCATTTTAAATACTTTTACCAAAACTTTTAAACAATGACGCTCCAAGAACTAAAACCCAAAATAACTCAAATAGTTTCCCTGAAAAACGCTTCTGTTGATAACAAACTACATGCTATCTGCGAACTTCTTGAAAAAGAAGTCGCTTACTATAATTGGGTAGGTTTTTATTTTAAAAATGGTGATAAAAACGAACTGAAATTAGGTCCTTATGTTGGCGAACCTACCGATCATATTATTATCCCTTTTGGAAAAGGTATTTGTGGTCAAGTAGCCGTAAGTAACAAAAATTTTGTAGTTCCAGATGTTTCAGCACAAGATAATTATATTGCTTGTAGCATCACTGTTAAAGCTGAAATAGTGATTCCTATTTTTGTAAATGGCGAAAATATTGGTCAGATTGATATTGACTCCAATACTCCAGACCCATTTACCGAAGCTGATGAGCGCTTTTTGGAGTTTGTCTGTAAAAAAGTGGCTACTATTTTATAGTTGTTAACAACTTCAAGCAATAGTTAAAAAAAACGCGCTTTTTTGGAGCTTATTTTGATGTTTTTTTTTGACTGAATTAACTACTTTTGCAGACATATAACAACACATCTAAAATGAGCAACAACAAAACCATTAAATCGGCACTAATTTCAGTATTTAGTAAAGACGGATTAGAACCAATCGTTCGCGAACTCAACAATCAAAACGTTACCATTTATTCGACTGGTGGTACCGAAAAATTTATTAAGGATTTAGGAATTAATGTCGTTCCTGTTGAAGAAGTTACGTCCTACCCTTCTATTTTGGGTGGTCGTGTTAAAACGTTACACCCAAAAGTATTTGGCGGCATCTTAAACAGGCAAAATAACGATAGTGATGTCGCTGAATTGGTTGATTTTGATATTCCGCAAATCGATTTGGTTATTGTTGACCTCTACCCTTTTGAAAAAACAGTGGCTTCAGGTGCTAGCAATCAAGATATTATTGAAAAAATAGATATTGGTGGTATTTCATTGATTAGAGCTGCCGCTAAAAACTATGCTGATGTGGTTTGTGTATCTTCTGTTGAAGATTATGCCGAGTTTTTAGAATTGTTACAATCTAAAAATGGTGAAACATCAGAAGCCGATAGAAAACGATTTGCTGCCAAAGCTTTTAATGTGTCTTCACATTACGATTCAGCTATTTTTAATTATTTCAATTCAGACCATGAAATAGCAAGCTTGAAAATTAGTGAAACCAATGGACAAGTATTGCGATATGGCGAAAATCCTCACCAACGTGGGTTTTTCTTTGGTAATTTTGATGATATCTTCACCAAACTTCATGGTAAGGAATTAAGCTACAACAACCTTTTGGATGTTGATGCTGCAGTCACGCTAATGAATGAATTTAAAGGAGAATCTCCTGCATTTGCTATCTTGAAGCACAACAATGCTTGCGGTTTTGCCCAACGCGACACGATTCATCAAGCTTATGTTGATGCTTTAGCCGGTGACCCTGTTTCTGCTTTTGGCGGTATTTTAATTGCCAATACTGAAATTGACGAAGCTACAGCCAATGAAATTCATTCCCTTTTCTGTGAGGTTGTTATCGCACCTTCCTTTTCTGAAAAAGCCTTGGAAATTTTAAAAGGAAAAAAGAACAGAATCCTATTGATTTTAAAAGATATTGATCTTCCTAAAACAACCGTTAGAAGTTGTTTAAATGGTGTTTTGGTTCAAGACAGAGACAATAAAACGGATAGTATTGAAAATTTATCGTATGCCACAAACAATAAACCAACAGAAAGTGAGTTAGAAGATTTGATTTTTGCATCCAAAATTTGCAAGCACACCAAATCTAACACCATTGTTTTGGCAAAAAACAAACAACTTTGCGCAAGCGGCACGGGACAAACTAGCCGTGTTGACGCACTTAACCAAGCTATTCATAAAGCGCAGTCTTTCAATTTTGACTTAAAAGGAGCTGTTATGGCCAGTGATGCGTTTTTTCCATTTCCAGATTGTGTAGAGATAGCAAACCATGCAGGAATTATGGCTGTTATTCAGCCTGGCGGTTCTATTAAAGACCAATTGAGTATTGATTATTGCAACGATAATAATTTGGCTATGGTATTTACGGGAACACGTCATTTTAAACATTAATTTTATTACATTTACGAGATAGACTTAATTAACCTCAAAAATTTACTTATAGCGCATGGGATTTTTTGACTTCCTAACCGAAGAGATAGCCATAGATTTAGGAACTGCCAATACATTAATTATCCATAATGACAAGGTCGTTGTAGATAGTCCTTCTATTGTTGCTCGTGATAGAGTTTCTGGCAAAATCATAGCCGTTGGTAAGGAAGCCAGCATGATGCAGGGAAAAACGCATGAAAACATCAAAACCATTAGACCTTTGAAAGATGGTGTTATTGCCGATTTTGATGCTTCTGAGCAAATGATCAGTATGTTCATTAAAAATATTCCTGCGCTTAAAAAGAAATTGTTCCCACCTTCCTTAAGAATGGTTATATGTATTCCATCAGGTATTACTGAAGTGGAAATGCGTGCTGTTAAGGAAAGTGCTGAACGTGTGAATGGTAAAGAAGTCTATTTGATTCACGAACCTATGGCTGCGGCTATTGGTATTGGTGTGGATATTATGCAACCTAAAGGAAATATGGTTGTGGATATAGGTGGTGGTACTACAGAAATTGCCGTTATTGCATTGGGAGGTATTGTTTGTGATAAATCTGTGAAAATTGCAGGTGATGTGTTCACTAATGATATTATCTACTATATGCGAACGCAACATAATTTATACGTTGGTGAGCGAACTGCAGAAAAGATAAAAATTCAAATTGGTGCCGCAACCGAAGATTTAGAATTGCCACCAGAAGATATGAGTGTTCAAGGTCGTGACTTGTTAACAGGTAAGCCAAAACAAGTATCTATTTCCTATCGTGAAATTGCTAAAGCACTTGATAAATCCATTTTACGAATTGAAGATGCCGTAATGGAAACCTTATCACAAACACCTCCTGAATTAGCTGCCGATATTTATAATACAGGTATCTATTTAGCTGGTGGAGGCTCTATGTTACGCGGATTGGACAAGCGTCTATCACAAAAAACAGATTTACCGGTTTACATCGCAGAAGATCCGTTAAGAGCTGTTGTACGTGGCACAGGAATTACTTTAAAAAATCTATCTAAATACAAAAGCGTATTGATTAAATAGCTTTTAAACCATGCAACAAATAATAAACTTCTTTTTAAGAAACAAAACGTTTTTGTTGTATTTGTTTTTAATGTTTTTAGCTATTGTTTTCACTATTCAATCACATTCCTATCACAGAAGCCGATTTATTAATTCTGCCAATTTTTTAACGGGTGGCATCTATAACTCCGTGAATAATGTTCAATCGTTTTTCAATTTAAGACATCAAAATGATCTGTTACAGGAAGAAAACAATTATCTAAAATCCATCTTATACAATTCTGAAGGAAAACTACAGGATGTTTTTATTGATAGCACACAATTTTATGGGAACTACAGATTTACCCCTGCTAGAATTATTAAAAACAGCTATGCATTAAACAACAATGTTTTAACACTAAACAAAGGAAAAAAAGATAGTATTAAACAAGATTTTGGTGTTATCACCTCAAAAGGGATTTTGGGGATTGTTGACAAGACAAGTAATAAATATGCCACAGTACTTTCTATACTAAATACCAATGTAAAAATTAGTGCGCAATTAAAAAACACCAATCATTTTGGTTCTCTTGTTTGGAATACCGAGTCCCCGAATATGGTTCAGTTGACTGAAATTCAAAAAATCGCTCCTCTTAAAAAAGGGGATACCATTATCACATCAGGACGCTCAATTATTTTCCCTAAAGGTATTAGAATTGGGACCATTGAAAGTTTTGAATTGGATGCTGCCGAAAATTTCTACACTATAAATGTCAAGTTATTTAATGACATGACTAATATTGAACATGTTTATGTTATAGAAAACACGGATAGAGACGAAATAAACACCCTACTGAACAATGAATAATGTAATCTTTTCATTTAGCTTACGATTTATTGTTCTAGTTTTAGTACAAGTACTGATTCTAAATCACATCAACTTTTTGGGTAATATCAACCCTTACCCCTATGTGATTTTTATATGTCTTTTTCCAATAAATAACAATCGTCTACTATTTTTGCTAATCAGTTTTTTACTTGGACTTACTGTTGATCTATTTTCTGATTCTGGTGGTGTTCATGCTGCAGCTTCGGTTACCATAGCTTTTATAAGACCAGTTGTGTTGAAATTTTGTTTTGGTTCAGTATATGAACATCAAACAATAAAATTTAAAAATGTGGATTTTGGTGCTAAAATTATCTATTTCACCATTCTCGTTTTGATTCATCACATTATACTCTTTTCGCTTGAGATATTTAACATTTCAAGAATACTATTGGTTCTTCAGAAAACGTTATTTTCAGGAATATTTACTATTTTATTGTGTATTGTTTCATCTATAATTTTTAGTAGAAAAACATAATGCGTCAATTTTTACTTTTTATCATTATTGTTCTGGTAGGCTTTACGTTCATTGGACGTTTGTTTTATCTTCAGGTGTACTCTTTTAACACCCAAAGTCTTTATGAAGATAATGCCATTAGAAAAGTCTATGATTATCCAAAACGCGGTTTTGTTTACGATCGGAATGGCAAGTTGTTGGTAGGGAATCAACCTTCATACGATGTCATGGTGATACCTCGTGAAGTTAAGCCTTTGGACACTGCCGAATTTTGTTCCCTATTAAAAATAACTAAAGAGCAATTCATTAAAACCTATGACAAGGCCTATCGCTATTCGCCTCGATTACCCTATGTTTTCATTCCGCATTTATCAAAAGAAGATTATGCCGTATTACAGGAAAAAATGCGCAAATATGAAGGTTTTTATATTCAAAAACGTTTGTTAAGAGATTACCAAACAGCCGTAGGCGCCAATGTTCTTGGGTTTATCGCTGAAGTAACACCCAGTCAGATTGATAAATCACCTTATTACAAGATGGGTGATTTAATTGGTAAGCAAGGTGTAGAGTTATCTTATGAAGAAGCTTTAAGAGGTGTAAAAGGTATCAAGTTTATTCAAAAAGACCGTTTCAATAGGGATATAGGTCCTTATAAAGAGGGTAAATTTGACACGCTTCCAAAACAAGGTAAAGACATAACTATTACTATTGACGCTAAACTACAGGAATACGGCGAAATGCTTATGCAACATAAACGCGGTGGCATTGTTGCCATTGAACCAAGCTCTGGTGAAATTTTAGCTTTGGTTTCAGCCCCTTCATACAACCCCAACCTATTGGTAGGCAGAAAACGTTCACGCAATTACACCAAATTATACAATGATACTATTAACTTGCCGTTGATAGACAAAAGCTTGTTAAGGGTTCATGAGCCAGGATCACCTTTCAAGTCATTGGTAGCGTTGGCTGCTTTACAAGAAGGCGTTTTAAACACGCAAACATCTGTCAGTTGCACAGGCGTTTATAGGTATGGAAGACGAGGCACCATGGGCTGCCATTGTGGTGGTGGAACTAGGAGTTTAAATTTAGGAATTGCCAAATCCTGCAACTCCTATTTTGCCAATGCTTTTAGAAAGACTTTGGATAAGTATGATGATGCGAGCCACGCAATGGATATATGGAGTGGTCACATTAAAAGCTTTGGTCTAGGGCAATATTTAGGCACTGATTTACCTATTGGAAAAAAAGGCAACATTCCAGATGGTGCATATTATGATAAATGGTATCCTGATTTCAATTGGGGCGCAACAACCATAATTTCCAATGCTATTGGTCAAGGAGAAGTTCAGGTAACACCTATACACTTGGCCAATATGACCGCTGCAATTGCAAACAGAGGATATTACTTCACACCTCATATTATTAAGAATATTGAAGGTGAAGAAATAGCTAAAGATTTTACCACAAAGCATGAAACAAGCATAGACGACGTTCATTTTGAACCTGTTGTTCAAGGCTTGTTTGATGTATATAATAAGGGTACAGCTCACTTCTTACAGGTTCCAGGTATCGAAATATGTGGAAAAACAGGAACAGCTGAAAACTTTACCATTATAGACAGTACCCGAACGCAATTAACCGACCATTCTATTTTTATTGCATTCGCTCCAAAAGACAACCCCAAAATAGCCATAGCCGTATTTGTTGAAAACGGTTATTTTGGTGCCCGATTTGCGGGTAGAATTGCCAGTTTAATGATTGAACAATATTTAAAGGGTGACATAAGCCGAAAAGATCTAGAGCATTGGATTTTGACACATAGCCTCGAGAATGAATATGCGAAACCTTATTCTGGACAACCTTTTAAAATTAATGCCCAATCGCAATATCAAATAATCGATTTCCCCGAAAAACCAGAAAACAACAACCAACCCGTTGAAAGGCAAAACCAGTCTATAACCATTCCATCTAATGAGACAAACAGATAGATATTTTAAATTTGACTGGATAACAATTGTCCTATTCTTGTTATTGGTTGGTTTTGGTTGGATGAATATTCTATCGGCTTCACATATTGGTGAAACCATAGACTATTTTGACTTTTCTCAACCTTATGGCAAACAGCTTATTTTCATCCTCTTAACCTTTTTATTAATTGTAGTATTACTCTCTATTGAAGCCAAGTTTTATGAACGGTTTTCAAGTGTTATTTATTTAATTGGACTATTGTCGTTAGCGGGTTTATTTATTTTTGGTAAGAATGTGAATGGTGCTACTTCGTGGTATGGTATTGGCGGGATGACCATTCAGCCAAGTGAATTCGCTAAGGCTGCTACAGCACTTGCAGTTGCCAAATACATAAGCGATATGAATACTGATATAAAGTCGTTTAAAGATCAAATAAGACTTTGTATCATTATTGCCCTTCCTGCTATATTAGTTTTACTTCAAAACGATGCTGGAAGCACACTAGTTTATGGGTCGTTCTTTTTTGTGCTGTATCGCGAAGGCTTACCTAGAATTTATTTATCTATTATCGTTATTCTGGGTTTAATTTCAGTTGCTGCATTAAAATTTGGCTCATTAATTACAATTGCTTCAGCTAGTGTTTTGATTTTCGCCTTTCATTTTTTAAGAAAGAAAAGCCCCTCTATCATACAACCGATAGCAATGCTTCTAGCTGCAGTTATCATTACATTTGGCGTCAATTTTTTCTATCAAAAAATACTACAACCGCATCAACAAGATCGCATTAGTTTGTGGTTACGACTAGAAAAGGATCCTGAAAAAATTGAGCAAATGAGGCGCGATATCCTCTATAATCTATATGAATCTGAAAAAGCTATTAGCGCAGGCGGTTTTAATGGCAAAGGATTTTTAGAGGGCACCAGGACTACAGGAAAATTTGTACCAGAACAGCATACGGATTATATTTTTAGTACTGTGGGAGAAGAATGGGGTTTTCTAGGTAGCGCTCTCGTTGTCATTGTTTTTGTATTGCTTCTTTTAAGAATATTGAGACTGGCAGAACTTCAAAAATCGCAATTTAGTCGTGTTTATGGTTATGGTGTAGCCTCTATTCTATTTTTCCACTTTATGATTAATATTGGTATGGTTATGGGATTAATTCCAACTATTGGGATTCCCCTTCCCTTCTTTAGTTACGGCGGTTCTGGTCTTTGGGGCTTTACTATTTTACTGTTTATTTTTATTAAGTTAGACTCTAATAAAATTAACGAGTGGTAATTTAATCACTTTTGTTTTAGCATTTTACACAAACTTTCATAATATTGCTAAAACAACCAACTGTACCAATGCTATTTAATTCAATAGACTTTGTAATATTCCTACCTATTGTATTCTTACTCTATTGGTTTGTAACCAATCGTAATTTAAAGTTTCAAAATCTATTCCTTCTTATTGCTAGCTACGTGTTTTACGGATGGTGGGATTGGCGCTTTTTGACTTTAATAGCTTTCAGTTCTTTAATAGACTTTTCTATTGGAAATGTAATGGGCAAATCCCATTCCAAGCTCAAAAGAAGAATCCTCTTGATTTTAAGTTTATGTGTGAATTTAGGTTTACTGGGGGTATTTAAGTACTATAATTTTTTTGTAGAAAGCTTTGAACAAGCTTTTACTTTTTTTGGCAATCCAATTCACGCAAACCGTTTGAATATTATTCTTCCTGTAGGCATTAGTTTCTATACATTTCAAACATTAAGCTATACCATTGATGTTTACAGGAACAAATTAGAACCAACTAAAGATATAATCTCCTTTTTTGCATTCGTAAGTTTCTTTCCACAATTGGTTGCAGGACCTATTGAAAGAGCCTCAAATCTACTTCCTCAATTCAGCATAAAAAGAGTTTTTAATTACGAAAAGGCATCAGATGGTATGCGCCAAATACTTTGGGGATTCTTTAAAAAAATCGTCATTGCCGACAACTGTGCTGTATATGTAAATGATATTTTTGACAACTATCACGACTTTAATGGTAGCACACTATTGTTGGGTGGCATATTATTTGCTTTTCAAATTTATTGTGATTTTTCTGGCTACTCTGATATTGCCATAGGTGTTTCAAGGTTATTTGGTTTTAATCTCATGAAAAATTTTGCGTTTCCTTATTTCTCAAGAGATATTGCAGAGTTTTGGAGGCGATGGCACATTTCTTTATCCACATGGTTTAGGGATTACCTATATATTCCTTTAGGAGGCAGTAAAGGCAGTACACTAAAAAAGATTAGAAATATCTTTATCATTTTTTTAGTTAGTGGTTTTTGGCATGGTGCCAATTGGACTTTTATAGTTTGGGGTTTTTTAAATGCGCTGTATTTTCTACCACTTATGTTATTACATAAAAATAGAATTAACACTAACACAGTTGCAGAAGGCAGGCTATTTGCCAATGCAAAAGAACTATCCCAAATGGGCATCACGTTTTTTATTACTGTTGTTGCTTGGGTTTTCTTTAGAGCTGAAAATGTTAGCGCAGCTTTTAGTTATTTATCAAGGCTATTCACTAAATCCCTTTTTGGGCTACCCGATTATATGGGAATCAATATTATGTATTTAGGTTTTATTGCAGCTTTGATTGTTGTTGAATGGTTGCAACGTGAAAAGGAACATGGTTTAGAAATAAACCCCTCAAAATTTTCCAAACCTTTAAGGTGGAGTATGTATTTGATGATTATTTTGGTCATCCTAGTTTTTGGGAATTCGCAGCAAGAGTTTATATATTTTCAGTTTTAAGATGAAAAAATTCATTAAAAATAGTATTAAAATCTTTGGTATTACAGTAGTGACTGTTGTTAGTCTGGTATTAATCACCCACTTTGTGGCACGTCATTTTTTTGATTTCACAATTGACCAAAATAAAAATATGCTAGTAGTTGGTAGTTCGCATTTGGAATACGCCTTTGATGATGACATTGTTCCACAAGCATTCAATGTTTCCCAAAGTGGTTCAGGATATTTTTACAGCTATTTAAAAGTTAGGGAAATCGCCAACCGAAACAAGCAAATAGACACTGTTATCCTTGGTTATTCCTATGAGGATTTTTCAGAGTATCGTGTAAATTGGTTTTCAGCTGATGACAAGATAAAATTTAAAATGCGGGATCATTTCTTTTTGTTCACCTTCAACGATTATATAGACTTACTAAAATCGAATCCAAAATCCGTAATTACCCATACACCTCAAGTAATTGTCCACAGTCTAAAAATTATGCTCAAAGGTTATCCGTATTTAGGATGCTACATAAAATCTGACAGAGACAAATTAAAGGAATCATTAAATAAATATGACCCTAATTATTATATCAACAAAAGAAATAAAGCTCCAAAGTATCAAGACAAATATCTTTTAAAGATTTATGATTATTGTCAAGACAATAATATTAAGCTCATTTTATTAAATGCGCCAATCCATCCAAAAATGGATAAAGATCTTCAAGCCAACAAAAAGCTGTATTGTGATTTTGCATCGGAATTTATGCCAAATGCCACTTTAATTAACTATTCAAACTACTTTGATGATGATAGTTATTTTGGAGACATTAGCCATTTAAATAGTAAAGGAGCACAAATTTTTTCTTCACATTTAAAAGAAGTTAGATTTTTATCAAGTCTGGTAAAATGTTCTGACTAGGAACATCTCATTTTTAAAAAACCGTTAATTTTAAAATTGTCTTCCATTAGAACTTTCTGATTTGAAATAAATTAACTATCTTTATTTTCTTACATATTGGCAATTTCAATAAATTGATATTTTTCAACCAACCAAATTATGAAAAACACTTTTTTATTACTTTATTTTCTACTTTTCACAGTTTTTGCATTTTCGCAGGTTACAAAAGACCATGACTCAACTGCTATTTTTGTTTTAGATAAAATGGCAGACATTATCGGAGATTTAGAATCCGTTTCCTTTGACCTCAACAATTCTATCGATAGAATAAATACTGAAAACAATATTGAAAAGCACTATTCAAAATGTTCGGTTTCTTTTTCTGGACCAAACAAACTTATGGCTAAAATTCAAGGAACAGATGGCAACAAAGGGTTTTGGTATGACGGTGAATACCTATCATATTACAACTTTGATGAAAACAATTACGTTACTCTTGATGCTCCCGAAACCACTCTTGAAATGATTGATGAAATGCACATCAATTACGATTTTCAATTTCCTGCAGCTGATTTCTTTTATCCAAATTTCACCGATGATATGATGGAGCAATTTGATTCCATTCAATTTCTAGGTAAGAAGCTTATAGGTGATGAAGAATGTTATCATATTATGGCAACCAATTCCGATTTGAACGTTCAGCTGTGGATATCAAGTAAAACCTATTTATTGCCTAAACACTTCGTGATGATTTACAAAAACAAATCGAATCTTCAATACGAAGCGACATTTAGTAATTGGAACCTGAATCCTAATATTCCAGATTCAGTATTTGACTTTTTGCCACCTCCAAATGCTCATTTAATCAGTATTTTAAAAAAATCCTAATTCTAAACTTTTGCCAAACAAACTAAAATGAAAACAAAAAATATAAAACAAATTCTCGGTTTAACTTTAGTATTTATTGCATTAATCATCCCATCGGAAATATTGGCGCAACGTATGGGACATGGTATGTCGCGAGGTGGTGGTCGTTCTATTTCTCATGGTGCTAGTCATTCTATGTCAAGATCTACCAGTAGACCATCTAACAATCGAGCTACTATGAATAGAAGCTCAAATAGAGCAACTACAAGACCAGCAACTACAAGCAGAACACCATCACATTCTATTAATGGTGGTCACGCCAAAACCAATAGTCGTGATTTTTCTAAAAACCGTACCACTAATAAAACCACTAACAGGGCAACAACTGGAAAATCTAAAATTGGGAATAAAAACACCTCTAATTCAGCCCCGAAACTAAATACTCGAAATAAAAAAACATCCAATATAAAAGATAGAAGTGGCAATAGAAATTCTGGCAATATAGGATCTGGAAATAGAGGCCATAATAACATAAATAGCGGAAACCGGAACATTAATATTGACAACAGCAAGAATATTAATATAAATAGACGCAACACTGTGGTTAGACCTAGCCCTCGAGCTTATGTAAGACCACCTTATGCTTATGGTGGATTTCATTACTATTGTCACAGACCATATTTCTATCATCCTTTTGTTCCTTTTTATTGGGGGCCTTATTACCATCCTTGGGGTTATTTTGTAACCACCTTGGCAACAACTGCCATTATTGTAAGTATTGTTAACGATGACGATGATGACGATGATGATGAATACCATTATGAAAATGGTAATTATTATCTTAAAACAGAAGATGGTTTTGTAGCCGTTCAAGCACCTGTTGGAGCTCAAGTTCCTGAAATACCTAAAGAAGCCGAAAAAGTAGAGGTAAATAACACTACTAATTATTATTACGGTGGTGCTTTCTACGAGCAAAACAAAGATGGCTATATTGTAGTTCCAGCCACCGCAGGAACCATTGTACCTGGATTGCCCGAAGGAGGTGAAGAAGTTAAAATTGGTGATGTTACCTATGTACAATTTGGAGAAACCTATTATCAACCCATTCAAGTAGATGGTAAGGATATGTATGAAATTGTAGAAGTCAAGAAAGAATAAATTTTAGAAGGTACTTATAATTTCTATATAGGTCATGGGTAAAAAGAAGAAAATATTGCTAGTCGTTGTCTTCTTAGTATTCTTATTATTATTCTTTTTACCAACTATAGCTAAAAACTACATTGTAAAAAATAGTAAAGAACTTATTGGACGTCAAGTTAGTATCAATCAAATTAAGTACAACTATTTTACAAGTACCATTAAAGTTTTTGACTTTAAAATGTTTGAACAAAATGATAAAGATGTCTTTAATTCTTTTGATACACTTGTTATTAACCTTGAACCTCTCAAGTTAATAAGCAATACTAAAGCTTTTGACCAATTTTATCTAAAAGGTTTAATGGTAAAAACTGTTATGAAAGATTCAACCTTCAATTTTGATGATCTACTAGCCTATCACACCTCAAATCCCGACACCTTAAAAGAAGAAGTGGAAGTTGAAGAAGTAGAACTTTTTAAATATCTGCTTTCAAATATTGAACTCAAAGAAGCTAATTTCATCTTTGAGAATCAAGACATCAACCATACAACACACATTGATGATTTTTCTTTTTTCATACCATTTATTGGATGGAATCAAGAAGAAAAAAGTAATGCCGATATAAAATTTAATTTCAAGAATGGTGGATACTTTGAATCTATTTCGAATGTTGACCCAGTTAGTGGTGATTTCGATTCACAAATTAACATCAGGAACTTAAATTTAGAACCTTTTTATGAATATGTGTTAGAATATGCCGAAATCAACAAACTTGAAGGACTCTTAAATTCTAATATAACTATTGAAGGAAATACAAATGAAGCCATTAAAGCCATAGTATCTGGACATATTGATATTAATGACTTTATAATGACCGACAAAAGCAACAGAGATATTCTAACCTCTAAAAGAATTGATTGCAACCTTCAAAAAATAGATTATGCCAATAGCTTTTACGCCATTGATTCATTGAATTTCACACAACCCTATGTGTATTTTGAAATGGACTCTATTACTAACAACCTTTTTAAGTTGTTTAAATTAGACCAAAATGAAAGTTCTTCAAACCAAGAACATGAATCTTCGCAAGCATCTGATAGCATGAGCTCTAATCTGTATTACACCATAAACCATTTAGATGTAAATAATGGCATTATGGATTACAGTGACAATTTAACAGGACAAACTTTTAACTATCACTTAAGCGATATAAAAATTAATTCTGGTGACATTAAAAGCGATGCTACTTGGTTAGACATTTACTCATCGATGCTATTGAATAATCGAGGAACTCTTTTGGCTAAATTAGGCTTTAACCCTTCTGACTATAACAATCTAGATTTAGATTTATCAATTAAAGATTTTTTGCTTTCTGATATTAATGTGTATTCAAAACACTATACCGGTCACAATATTCTGGTTGGGGATTTCTTTTATTTCTCTAAATCAAAAATCACCAATGGCAATATTGAAAGTGAAAATGTTTTAAAAATTGAAAATGTAGATATTGACAACACTAAAAAGGGCCTATACAAGCTCCCGTTAAAATTTGCTCTATTTTTATTAAAAGACAAAAACGGAGATGTAAATTTACAATTACCCGTTCGCGGCAATCTAAACGACCCTGAAATAAATATTGGAAAGATAATCTGGACAACTATTAAAAATAAAATTACTGGTACCGTTTCAAACCCTGTAAATTCAATTGCCAATTTAGTAAACGTAGATCCAAAAGAATACAAAGAACTTAATTTTGAATTCAACGATACAATCCCAAATGATTCCATTAAAGTAAAGCTCGGCAAACTTCTTGAAATGGAGAAGCAAAAAGTAGGGCTTAAAATCACCCTGCAACAATATGTTGATACGGATTTACAGAAGGAAGCCATAATGTTTTCAGAAGTAGGCAAGCAATATTATGAAGACACCAATAAAAATTATCTAGACGATAAAAAAGAGTTCAAAAAGTACATTTTAGAAAAAGTAGCAACCGATTCATTAGGCCTAGAGGAAGCTGCCTTAAAAATATTGGAACCTAAAGATATTAACTCACTAACAGAAGAATACAACAACAAACTCATTGACAACATGACAAGTTATCTAAAATCTTTAGACAGCAACACTAATATTGAAGTTAAGCAAGCAGATAATAACAACCCTGATAACAACAAGTCAACAAACCGCTTTGAAATTACGTTTGGTATGCTAGATAGTCTTAATTTCACAGACTAAACTTAATTTCAAATAATTAAAATTTACTTAAAAACCGTTATATTCAATTAAAATTCAAGACTTTATGAAAAAATTAAACATCCTTTTTTTGCTAGCATTAGTTCCCTTGCTGGCAGTTTCGCAAAACAACAAAAAACCCAATATTCTCGTAATTTGGGGAGATGATATTGGCACATGGAACATTAGCCATAACAATCGTGGTATGATGGGATACAAAACCCCAAATATTGATCGCATTGCCAAAGAGGGAGTTGGTTTTACCGACTATTATGCCCAACAAAGCTGTACAGCAGGTCGAGCTGCTTTTATAGGAGGAAGTGTTCCTGTACGTTCAGGTATGACTAAAGTAGGTATGCCAGGAGCAAAAGAAGGTTGGCAAAAAACAGATGTTACCATGGCAACGGTACTTAAAAGTCAAGGTTATACTACAGGACAGTTTGGTAAAAATCACCAAGGTGATTTAGATGAACACTTGCCGACCATGCATGGCTTTGATGAGTTCTTCGGAAATCTATATCATCTTAATGCTGAAGAAGAGCCTGAAAACTTCGACTATCCAGGTGACATGATTTTAAAAGATGGGCAAACTTTCAGAGAAAAATTTGGTCCTCGTGGTGTTATTCACAGTTGGGCTGATGGTAAAGGAGGACAAAGAATTGAAGATACAGGGCCATTGACCAAAAAACGTATGGAAAATGTTGATTATGAAACTCTAGAAGAAGCCAAGCGTTTTATTAGAGAACAACATGAAGCTGGTAAACCGTTTTTTACTTGGTGGAATGCAACACGTATGCATTTCAGAACGCATGTAAAAGAAGACATGCGTAATCCAGGTAACGACGAGTACACAGATGGTATGATCGAGCACGATATGCATGTTGGTCAGCTTTTAGATTTGCTAGATGAACTTGGAATTGCCGATAATACTATTGTAATGTATTCAACAGATAATGGGCCACATTACAATACCTGGCCTGATGCTGGAACAACACCATTTCATGGTGAGAAAAACTCCAATTGGGAAGGGGCCTATAGAGTACCTGCTTTTGTTCGCTGGCCAGGACACTTCCCTGCTGATGTTACTTTAAACGGTTTGGTTGCTCATGAAGATTGGCTACCAACTTTTGCTGCTATTGCTGGAAATCCAAATGTGAAAGAACAATTAAAGAAAGGCGCGACCCTTAATGGGCGATCTTACAAAAATCATATTGATGGTTATAATCAATTGGATTATTTAACTGGCAAATCCAAAGAATCACCTAGAGAAGGGTTTATTTATGTCAATGATGGTGGTTCAATTGCCGCATTAAGACACGGTGACTGGAAGGCAACATTTTTAGAAAATAGAGCACGTCAACTACAAATATGGCTAGAACCTTTTGTTGAATTAAGAGCACCGCTATTGACTAATTTACGTCGTGATCCATTTGAAAAAGCTTATAAAGGGTCAAATACCTATTATGACTGGTATATTGATAGAGCTTATATCTTAATAGCCATTCAAAGCTATGCTTTTAATTTCCTTTCAACATTTAAAGAATACCCTCCAAGTCAAACAGCTGGTGATTGGAGTTTAGGAAAAGTTGAAAAGCAAATAGAAGCTATGGTTACAAAAAGTAATTAAAAACATGTTTAACAAAAAGACAGGCTAATAACCTGTCTTTTTATTTAGAAAAGCAATTATGAAAAAGTACTTAGCACTAATAGGAATTATATTAACCTTAATGGCATGTAAGGAAGAACCCAAAACAATCACTGGACCTGAAACAGTTATTGATACTGTAGAAGAAGTAGACCCCTTACCCTCTTGGAATGATGGAAAAACTAAAAAAGCCATCATGGATTATGTTGAAGATGTGACAAACTCCAATAGCGCAAGCTTTATCCCAGTTGCAAACCGTATATCCACCTTTGATAATGATGGCAATCTTTGGGGTGAGCAACCAGCTTATTTTCAATTATTTTTTGCTATGGACAGAGTAAAAGCTTTGGCACCTGAACACCCAGAATGGAAAGATCAACAACCTTACAAGGCGGTTTTAGAAGATGATATGAAAGCCTTAACAGAATCTGGAATGAAAGGCATTGTTGAAATCATCATGGCTACTCATGCAGGTGTCACCACTGATGAATTTGAAACTATTGTGAAAGAGTGGGTGAAAAGCGCCAAACACCCAACAAAAAATGTGGGATTCAATGAAATGGTTTATCAACCCATGTTAGAATTACTTGATTATTTGAGAGCCAACGATTTTAAAACCTATATTGTTTCTGGTGGTGGTGTAGACTTTATGAGAGCTATTGTAACAGAAGTTTATGGAATTCCAAGTGAACAAATTTTAGGAAGTCGTGTTAAAACTGAATACGATTATAACAATGGAAGCCCAATTATTAAAAGATTACCTGGATTAGAATATAATGATGACAAAGAAGGCAAACCTCTAAATATCCAAAAAATTATTGGAAAAAAACCGGTTTTTGCATCAGGAAACTCTGATGGCGATTTACAAATGTTGCAATGGACGGATTCAAATACTTATAAATCATTCCAATTGTATTTACATCATACAGACGCTGAAAGAGAATGGGCTTATGATAGAGAGTCCCATATCGGAAAACTTGACAAAGGATTGGATGAAGCCATTGAAAAAGGCTGGACAGTAATCGACATGAAAAACGATTGGAAAGTAATCTATCCTTTTGAACTTAAATAAGCAATACGCTATGACGCTTTCAAAGTCAGAAATAAAACATTTAGTTAAAACATTTTATCCCTATTTAAAGAATAAAGAAGTAGAAACATTTATTAAAATGACTACTTATGGCATTTATAAAAACAAGGAGATTATTTTAAAAAATGGCCGAACAGATAAAACCGTTTTTTTGATCTTAAAAGGCTCTTCACGTGCATACAGCATAGATAAAAACGGTTATGAATGCATTTACCACATCCGATCAAAAGGATACATTTTTGGTGACCCAAGGGTTTTTACCGATCAGGTTCAAATTTTAAAAACTGAAGCTATTGGAGAAACCCATGTTTTAAAATTCGACATTGAAAAATTGGAATCTCTAGGATACGAAAACCCAGAAATCATGAAAATGTTCGTTAATATCCTTAAAGAAATCATACAAGCGTTTTCACACAGAATCCACACATTTGTTTCAATGAATTCTGAAGAGCGCTATTTAGATTTAGTGGATATCAATCCTCTTTATCTAGAATCTACTTTTGACAAACACATAGCTAGCTTTCTAGGTATAAGAGCTTTAACACTACATCGAATCAAAAAAAGACTAAAAATTATCAAATGATATTTTTTTAAAGACAGCTTTACAATAATTTTGTGCAGCTTTAATTAATCATATAAAAATGAAAAATGAAAAATCAAAAATCAAAAATGAAAAATCAAAATGTCCTACAATTATCGTTATTGACATTTTGTTTGTTACTTATGATTTCATGTAATACAAAACAGGAATCATCTGATGACAAAACAACATCTAATGACGACTTTAAAGGTAAAATTGAATTAGACGTAAGAGATTCAAAAGCTGATTGGACTGCTTATGCTCCAAAACAAGCTCCTGAAGGCGCACCAAATATTCTATTTGTTCTTTATGATGATACTGGCCTAGCAGCTTGGTCTCCGTATGGTGGGCGTATTAACATGCCAACTATGGATCGTTTGGCTGCCAATGGATTAACGTACACCCAATGGCATACAACAGCACTATGTTCGCCTACACGTTCTACTATTTTAACCGGTAGAAACCACCATTTAAATGGCATGGCTTCTATTACGGAAACTGCTGATGGTTTCCCAGGAGCTAATGGTCGTGTTCCGGATGATTGTGCGCCATTTGCTCAAATTATGCGCGATAATGGCTGGAGCACATTTTGGATAGGTAAAAATCATAATGTTCCTGAATCTGATATTGCTGCAGGAGGAAATCGTTCAGAATGGCCAACCCAAATAGGATTTGACCGATTTTATGGTTTCCTAGGAGGTGAAACCAATAACTGGTACCCTGATTTAGTAGAAGACAATCGTTTTATTGAACCTCCTTACGGACCAGAAAATGGTTATCATTTATCTAAAGATTTAGCTGACCAAGCCATTGAAATGCTTCAAAATCAAAGATCTACCAATCCTTCTAAACCATTTTATATGTGGTTTAATCCAGGAGCCAATCATGCGCCACATCACTCACCTAAGGAGTATACTGAAAAATATAAAGGTATGTTCGACGATGGTTATGATGCTTACAGAACTTGGGTGGTTGATCGAATGAAGAAAAAAGGCATTCTTCCTGAAGATACTCAAATAACACCTTTTAATCCTATGCCGGAAGATGTTGCAAATCCTGGTGACTATGTGCGCCCTTGGGATGAATTGAATGCTGATGAGAAAAAATTATTTTCAAGAATGGCCGAAGTTTATGCCGGTTTTTCAGAGTATACCGATGCTCAAGTTGGTAGAATTATTGATTATTTAGAAGAAACTGGGCAATTAGAAAACACTATTGTCCTTTACGCAGCAGACAATGGTGCTTCAGGTGAAGGTAGTCCAAATGGTTCTGTTAATGAAAATAAGTTCTTTAACGGTTATCCTGATGAATTGTCAGAAAATTTAAAGTATCTCGAAACCCTTGGTGGCCCAGAAACTTATAACCATTTCCCTACAGGTTGGGCTGCAGCATTTTCAGCGCCTTTTAAAATGTTTAAGCGTTACTCACAATTCGCAGGTGGCACCAATGATCCATTGGTCATTTCTTGGCCAAAAGGAATAAAGGCTCGTGGTGAAGTCAGACATCAATACCATCACTCTACGGATATTGTTGCAACCTTGCTGGATGTTTGTGGCGTTGAGATGCCTGAATACTACAACGGTGTCAAACAAACACCATTATCAGGTGTTTCTATGGCTTACTCATTTGATGCGGCACCAGACGCTCCAACTCAAAAAGAGGTACAATATTACTGTATGTTGGGAACCAGAGGTATTTATAAAGATGGTTGGAAAGCAGTGGCTTTACATGCGCCAATTTCTGGAAAAGGAAATTTCGACAAAGATGTATGGGAGCTTTACAACCTCAATGAAGACCGTTCGGAATCTCGTAATTTAGCTGAAGAAAACCCTGAAAAACTTCAAGAACTCATTGATGAATGGTTTAAACAAGCTGAAATCAATAAAGTACTACCGTTGGACGATAGAGCTGCTGCTGAATTATTAACTATTGAAAGACCAAAAGAAGAACCTGCTAAAGATCGATTTATATATAAACCTGGAACAGCCCCTGTACCCGAAGGTGTTGCTGTAAACATAAGAGGGCGAGATTATAAACTTTTGGCTAATGTTGAAATTATTGATCCAAATGCATCTGGTGTTATATTTGCTCATGGTTCTCGTTTTGGTGGACACACATTATTTATAAAAGACAAAAAACTTTATTATGTGTATAACTTCTTAGGCATCAAACCAGAACAAGTGTTTGTTTCCAGTGCGCCAATCACTACTGGAAAGCATACTTTTGGTGTTGAATTTAAAAAAGAAGATCGTGGAGAACATGGAGAATTCTTGGGCAGCACAAAATTATATATAGATGAAACACTTGTTGCTGAAGGCCAAATGAAGACACAACCTGCTAAATTTACACTTTCTGGTGATGGGCTTTGTGTTGGCTACGACAGTGGTGATGCTGTTAGTGAACACTATCCTTCTCCTAGTGAATTTGAAGGAGGTACTATATTTGGTGTAGGAGTAACTGTTGAAGGAACTCCCTATATAGATTTGGAAGCTGAAGCAAAACGCTTAATGATGAGTCAATAATATTATATGTGTTAATTAATAATTATTGATTATAAAAGGGAGCACTTGTACTAACATAGTGTTCCCTTTATAATTTTATAGTATCTTTATTCTCACTTTTACTTTATGAAATACTACTTTATCCCTTTAGCCTTATTAAGTTTGTTTTTATTGAATTGTAAAAACAACAACGCGGAAACTGTTGAAACTAATGAAACGGCAGTTAACACTAATTCTATAATAGCACCAAAAGGCATGGTTTATATTTCAGGAGGTACATTTACTATGGGCAGTAGTGAAGAGTATGCAGAAAAAGATGAAGGCCCGGAAGTTTTGGTGAAAGTCGATTCATTTTTTATGGACGAAACCGAAGTCACCAATGCACAATTTAAAGCATTTGTTGATGAAACAGGATATATAACCGTTTCCGAAAGACCAGTAGACTGGAATCAAATAAAAAAAGATCTTCCAGAAGGAACTCCAAAGCCTCATGACTCCCTACTACAACCTGGTTCATTAGTATTTTCACCTCCACCTCATGCTGTTAATTTAAATGATTATAGTCAATGGTGGCTCTGGGTAAACGGTGCCGATTGGAAGCACCCACAAGGTCCCAATAGTAATATTGAAGGAAAGGATAACCATCCAGTAGTTCACATTGCCTATGAAGATGCCGAAGCCTATGCTAAATGGGCTGGCAAACGTTTACCTACAGAAGCCGAATGGGAGTTTGCATCTAGAGGTTCTGACAATAGAAATCAATTTGTTTGGGGCAAGGAATTAACTCCTCAAGGCACATATCTCGCTAACTTTTTTCAAGGTGATTTTCCGCATAAGAACACGCAAAAGGACGGATTTGAAACTTCTGCTCCAGTGAAATCCTATACAGAAAACATTTTTGGTTTGTACGACATGATTGGAAATGTATGGGAATGGACTAGTGACTGGTACCGACCAGACACCAAAAAAATGTACCTAGCCAATGGTACGAAATTATGCTACAACCCTACAGGTCCAGAAAGCAGTTACGACCCTAATGACCCCTACTCAACGCAAAAACGTGTTATTAAAGGTGGTTCTTTTTTGTGTAGTGAACAGTATTGTTCCAATTATCGGTCTACATCCCGTATGGCCACTTCAACAGATTCCGGTCAAAACCATTTAGGCTTTCGATGTGTTAAGGATATAGAATAACTCAAAAGACCTTATCAAATAAGCTTCTCATTTTTAGTTGTTTAATAAATTAAAATAAACTAATTTTAAGTGACATCAATTTAAAATTGGTGTCATAACTATAAACTAATTAAACAATTAAATTATGAAAAAACTTTTAGCAGAATTTATTGGAACCCTCTGGCTCGTTTTAGGTGGTTGTGGAAGTGCCGTTTTAGCTGCTGGTATTCCCGATTTAGGTATCGGTTTCGCTGGTGTAGCATTGGCTTTTGGTTTAACAGTCTTAACAGGCGCTTATGCTTTAGGGCACATTTCTGGAGCGCATTTTAATCCAGCTGTTTCCATAGGTTTTTGGGCAGCTGGTCGTTTTGAAGGAAAAGAACTACCAGGCTACATTGTATCTCAAGTATTAGGTGGTTTAGCAGGTGCAGGCATTTTATACTTAATCGCTTCAGGCATTGATAGTTTTAGCCTTTCAGATGGATTTGCAGCTAACGGATATGGTGAACATTCTCCAATGGGTTACAATATGACATCAGCCCTAGTTACCGAAGTAGTCATGACCTTTATGTTCTTGATAGTGATTCTAGGTTCAACCCATAAAAATGCCATCACAGGGTTTGCAGGTGTTGCTATTGGTTTAGCTTTAACACTCATTCACTTAATAAGCATTCCTGTAACTAATACCTCGGTTAACCCAGCAAGAAGTACCAGTCAAGCACTATTTGTTGGCGATTGGGCAACAGGTCAATTATGGCTATTCTGGGTAGCACCTATTGTAGGAGCAATACTAGCTGGTATTGTTTATAAATTTTTGGCTCCAAATAAGGACTAATAAATTCTCACGACAAGCAAAAAAGCTGGGAAATTCCCAGCTTTTTTTATTTTTTCAACTCTAACTTTTCAGCAAAATAATCACAAAAATCTTTCATAGTTGCTGTCATTTTTTCGTCTTGAGTTGCCTTGTGAAATGTATCACTCATAGCAACCAACGTTTGATGAAAAAATACTTTCATTTCATCTACTGGCATATCTTTGGTCCACAAATCAATTCGAAGTGTTTCTTGCGTTTTGTGATCCCATACAGACAAAAGCATCGCTTTAGCTTCTTCATTATTTATACCACCATCTTGTGCTGTCCAACTTAACTTTTCGGGCACACGATTCTCATCCAATTCTACGGTTAGCTCAATAGTCGATTTTAAATTTGCCATTATTTCTGTGGTTTGTATTTTGAATTATTAAAAATTTCGATCGGTTCTTTTATCAACATGTCTTTAAGGTCAACATCATTATTGGCCATATAGGATTTCACGATTTGCCAACCAATAAACTGTCCTATTCTACCTGGAGATTCCTTATCAATCATTTCTAAATAAAACTTTGAAAAAGGTGCTGGATTAATAAATCGGGAAGGCAGTTTGGAATCTGTGCTATATAGCAGTTCCTTATCCATAAAATGATTCCAAATAAAAAATTCATTGGATTTGGCCCAATCCAATTGATCATTAGTGTAGCCTATTTTTTGGGCGTCATTTTTAAACGGAACCATGACATCCTTAAAATAAAGTAGTTTCCCAAAGTAAACCATTTCATCCAACAATGTTTTTCTGTTGACTTGAAAACTATATTTTTCTGCATAAGCATTGGCCATATCTACGACCATTTGCTCCCGCTCAAAGTTTTGACGTAAATAATGCTGTATACCTTGATAAAACTCATGATCCTTCCCCAAATAAGTATCAATGGAAATCAACACAATGGTATCAGTAACAATCACTTTGTTTCTATAATCTACCGATGATGTCGCAGTAATGACCCTAGGTACTTTAAACTCCGGAAAATAGTATTTCAAATGTTGAAACAACTGTGTAATCTCATCCTTCTCATCAACTAACTCATCAAAAACCTTACTAGATTCATTTGTTAATTCCTGTTGCAAGGTATCATTCATTCTTGTTATCCAAAACGCATCATCATAGCGGTCAGAAAACATAAACGGATAAGCCGATTTTAGCTGGGGCAGGTCTCCAGGTTTGGCTTCTCCGAAAGCTTTATCAAAACGCTCAACGATAAAATCAACATCTATTTGGGCTATTTCAGATTCAATTTTAGATTCCTGTTTACAGGAGAATACTATTACCAATGAAAACATTAAGATTACAAACCTCATACTGTTGAACAAACTATTAATTTTTATAACTAATCTTATTGAATTATTTTTGTGAAGCAAAGGTACATTTCTTTGCTTAAAAACTTCTACAAAATGCAAACAGAAAAAGTAATAGATCATATAGTAAACTGGCTTAAGGATTATGCCAATAACGCTAAAGTCAACGGATTTGTTGTTGGTATTTCTGGCGGAATTGACTCGGCCGTAACCTCCACTCTATGTGCCAAAACCGGCTTAGAGGTACTTTGTATTGAAATGCCAATCCATCAGGCGCCTAGTCATGTGAGTCGTGCCCAAGAGCATATCGCTCAACTTAAAGAACGGTTTAGTAACGTTCGTGATACTAGAACCGATTTAACGCCTGTTTTTGAAGAGTTTAAAACCGAAGTCACTTTGGAAGGTAAACCTGAAGTTGTGGATATGGCACTGGCCAATACTAGAGCTCGATTACGCATGACAACGCTTTACTATCATGCTGGATTACTAAAATTATTGGTTGCTGGAACTGGAAATAAGGTCGAAGATTTTGGCGTTGGTTTTTACACTAAATATGGTGATGGTGGAGTAGATTTAAGCCCTATTGCCGATTTATTAAAATCTGAAGTATATCAAATTGGAGCCATTTTAGAGGTTCCAGAATCCATTATGGAAGCTGCTCCAAGTGATGGCTTGTTTGGGGATGCCAGAAGTGATGAAGATCAAATTGGTGCTTCATATTCTGAATTGGAATGGGCTATGCTTATGGACGAACAAGGAAAAACCATTGATGAATTTGAAGGCAGAAGTCAAGATGTGTTTAAAATTTACAAACGTTTCAATACAGCCAATAAACACAAAATGATACCCATACCAATTTGTGAAATACCAAAGAATTTGAAATAAATCCTACAAATTAGCTTTGAATTTTATATCTTTACTGTAGTGTATTTGCTAATACATCATTGCCTCAACAGTGATAATCTCTAAAATTTAGAAGTAATGATAAAACTGTTGGTTGCTGATAGCCATCCAATTATTCGAAAAGGACTAGAGTTACTTTTTGTGACGTCTCCACACATTCAAGTTGTTGGTGGTGTGGAAAACGGCGAGGCTATTTTTGACTTTTTAAAGGAAAACCGCGTCGATATTATATTGAGCGAAATCGATCTCCCTAAACTTAATGGTATTACGGCCTTGCGACGTTTAAAGCGTGAATATCCAGAAGTAAAAACCATAATGTTTTCCTCCCAACCGGAAGAGATTTATGCCATTAATACTATAAAAGCTGGTGCTGAAGGTTATTTAAACAAATCAGCTAATATTATCACTTTAAAAGAAGCCATATTGAAAGTTTATGAAGGTGGCACTTATTTGAGTAATGATATTGCGCAACAGATGACTATGGGCAGGCGTGTAACTCGATCTGGATCGGTGTACAAAAAACTATCTACTCGTGAAATTGAAGTCTTAAAATTATTGTCTTCGGGGCGTAAAAACAAGGAAGTTGCAAACGAGCTTAACATCAACGAAAAAACCGTTAGTACTTATAAAGCGCGTTTAATGAAAAAACTAAACGTCACCAACATTGTGGACTTAATCAGTCGTGCAAAGTTACTCGAGTTATAAGACACGATTTAGTTTTCTTGACAACAACATTTTTAGACTGGAATAGTCCTTAACTTCTTCAAGAATATTTTTATTTACTTCAGTTTTTGAATCCAAAGTTTCCTGTTGGAATTCGGTAACTTTTTGTTCTATTAAAAAACAGCGTAAACTTAAGATTGTTTCACTAACCAACTGCGAAATAGTATGTTGTTTTTCCTTTGGAAAGATATTTTTACGTTCCCAATCAGATAGCACATAACGTTCATCTTCCATCAAAATGGTTGTAATTTCATTGGCCATTTCAGGCGTAACCGTATTCACAAAGCTTTCAATGGCGAAATCGGGATTTTGATTTAATGTATCAATAATGGTATAGTACAACTCTTTGAAATTTTCATTGGAGAATTGCATTTCATCATCCTGTAAATCGAGGTAGATTTTTTCAAAAACCTTGGCTTCGTGTTTAACTGGCTCCAACACCAATTCATTGTTATCATTTTCTTTCAGAATCAAATCTTCAAATTCTTCTGTTTCACTTCCGTAGAGCAATAATATTTGAATAATTTTTCGTTCCAATTCATATTGAACATCAACCTTCTTAACAGGTTGTTTGTGCTTAATGACTTCAAAGGTCTTTTGTTCTTGTTGGTACTGTTTGTTGGTATCTTGAAATTGCTTTTTGTTAATTTGAGCCAATGTACTGAACAAAACCTCCTCACTAATGTCCATTATTCTAGCACATTCCTGAATGTAAATTTCCTTTTTTATGCGATCAGGAATTTTCGATATACTGTTTACAATATCGCGAACCGTTTCTGCCTTTTTGATAGGGTCATTTTTCGAAACCTCAAACAACAACGACGCTTTAAATTGGATAAAATCTTGAGCATGTTCAGAAAGATACACAGTGATTTCTTCCAAGGTATTATTCTTGGCAAAGCTATCCGGATCTTCGCCTTCTGGAAACGTGCATACTTTCACATTCATGCCTTGTTCCAAAATCAAATCAATACCACGTAAGGATGCTCGTAATCCAGCAGCATCACCATCAAACAAAACCGTAATGTTTTTGGTCAATCGGTTGATAAGTCTAATCTGTTCAGGAGTTAAAGCTGTACCTGATGATGACACCACATTTTTTATACCTGATTGGTGCAACTGAATAACATCAGTGTAGCCTTCAACCAAATAACAATTATCCTCTTTGGCTATACTTTGTTTCGCATGATAAATACCATATAGCACTTTACTTTTATGATAGATATCACTTTCAGGTGAGTTTAGGTATTTGGCAGCTTTTTTGTCGTTGATTAAAATTCTGCCTCCAAATCCTAAAACCCTACCACTCATACTTTGAATGGGGAACATGACCCGTCCTTTAAATCTATCGAAACGCTTTTCTTCCTTGACAATGGTTAACCCTGTTTTTTCAAGATATTCTAGTTTATAACCTTTTTTTATAGCCTCATTGGTAAAGGCTTCCCATTCATCAAGCGAATATCCTAAATTAAATTTCTTAATGGTTTCCTCTGTAAAACCTCTTTCTTTGAAATAGCTTAAACCAATGGCTTTTCCAGGATCTGTTTTATGAAGCGTATTCTGAAAATAAGTATTGGCAAACTCATTTACTAAATACAAACTTTCACGCTCATTCGCTTTTTCCTTGTCTTCATTGGATTGCTCGGTTTCCTCAATTTCAATATTGTACTTTTTTGCAAGATATTTGATAGCTTCAGGATAGGTGAAATGTTCATGTTCCATTAAAAAAGCAACGACATTGCCTCCTTTACCACTTGAGAAATCTTTCCAAATCTGCTTAACTGGAGACACCATAAAACTGGGGGTACGCTCATCACTAAATGGACTCAATCCTTTATAATTGCTTCCAGACTTCTTCAACTGAACAAAATCACCAATAACCTCCTCTACTCGGGCGGTTTCAAATACTTGGTCTATAGTGGTTTTGGCTATCAATTTCAATTACATTCTTGCAAACGTAAAAGTAATATATTCTAGTTGTTTTAAAAATTAATAGACCAACGAAAAAGGCTCCAAGAAAATCTTCGAGCCTTTTTAACCAATTCAATATAATTAACACTAGTCCATATCAAAACGAATACCCAATGATATGTTATTTTGATCAATTGCTTGGTCCTTAAAAATAGTAGACAAATCGTATTTAGCATAGATTCCTACATTTCCCCAAGAAATATAACCGCTTAAACCATATACAAAATTGTTGGTATTGTAATCCTTGAATTTATCCTTTTGCTTCTGACCATCTTCTTCATACTTTAATTTTTGAAGCGACTGAATTACAAAACCTCCATAACCACCTACACCTATTTTGAACTTTCTATAGGTTGAATATCTAAAGTAGTCTTCACGCTCAATCTTTTTGGAAGGCCCAAACTCAAAGTGAATTGGCACGACTAAATTAGTTGTTCTGAATTTGGATTTTTTTAAATTCAAAGGAAACTCTTCCAATGTGACGACATCATTGGTTTCAGTAAAATATAAATTATCCTTTATATCCAATTTGTTCCACTGAAATGACAACCCGTATTTTACACGCATAGCGTTAGTATGTTTAAACACACGGGTTTTCCATGCCCATCCCAATTCCACAAAACCAGATCCTCCAATTTTATAAGGTGAATCATTTAAGGACTGTCCTTCAATAATGGCATTGTTAAAACCAATGGCAAAAACTAAATCGCTGGTTGTTCGTCTATCATAAACACGTGGTTTACGCTTTTGGTGTGGACCAATGTAAATACTGCCAATATCATATTCATCCGAATCTTCATTTTTGCCAATTTCAAGGACAAAACCTTCTAAATTAGCTCCTGTATCATAGTCTACATGTTCATTGCGCTCTAATAAAGCAATACGGTTATCTATAATGGCCAATCTGTTCTCGATGTTTAAGGCGTGTTTTTCAGCCAGTTCTTTTTTTAGCTGTGTAGCTTCTTCTAGCGCTATTTCGCCATTATCTAACCGCTCATTGATAGCTTCAACTTCTTTTTTTAGAGCATCTTTTTCACTGTTTTGAACGTACTCTCGCTGGGCTTTTAAGCGTGCTATTTCATCTTCATTTTTAGTTTCTTGCGCAGCCATTTGTTGTGCTGCAAATACTAGTGCGATGACTACTAGAAATTTTGTAAAATTTTGCATAACTGATTGTTTTTTAATTGATGATTTTAATTATTACGGTCTGCAACGGCCGTTTTTACTTTTTTAAAGTTGGTTTTTAAAGATTCAAACACTTTGTCTCTAAAGGATTGCTCCAAATCGTCCTCAACATCCCGTAACAAGCTATTAGCGTCTACCGATCTCGTTACTTTCTCCGAATCAATTTGTAATTGAGCTTCACTTAACAATGTTTCGATTTCAGTATTCAAAACTGTTGAGTCAATGACATGCTGTTGATCATTAATAGCCATACGCTCTTCAATAACTTCTTCCTCTAAACCATTACTTTCAATATTACTTATTGGCTTTTTGTAGTCATTTTTTAAAATGGTTGCCTTTTGATTTTGAGCAACAGTTTGATTGCTTTTCATATTGTCATAATTGCCAACTTGCGTCTTTACACTTGACGATTGTTGAGAGGCCAGTTTGCTATTTGCCTCTTTTGTTGCTGGTTCATGCTTTTCTGCCGGAACAACCTCTTGACTTTGTAAATTTTCATCTGGTTCCATAGCTATAGTTTCATTGGTTTTTTCAGTGTCAATTTGTTCTGAATCGACAACTGTTGGTATATTTTCTACCGGAATACTTGTGTTAAAAAACAAACCGTTCATTAAAAATAAAATACCTGCAATTGAAGCCGCAATGCCTATATACCAAAATGCACTTTTATGTTTTTTACCTTCGCTATCATCCAATCTCTTTGAAAGGGTTTCCCACGAATTAGCAGAAGGTGTTATGCTTCGTTTCTCTAAAGACTCTTTAATATTTTCCTCAAACTTAATTGGTGCCATAATTCTGACTATTTAATGCTTTAACTTGTTGTTGCAGGATTTGTCTTGCCTTAAACAACTGTGACTTTGAAGTTCCTTCTGATATATCCAATATTTCGGCAATTTCATGATGCTTATAGCCTTCCACGGCATACATCACAAATACCATTCTGTAGCCTGAAGGCAAATTGTCAATTAGTTGCTGAATAGCGGCTACTTCTAAATTACTTTGGATGTTGTTATCAAAACTCTGTTGATTAGTCATATCTTCATTTGAAAACTCAATATTTTTTTGACTTCTCAAAAAGGAGATGGACTCTCGAACCATTATCTTACGCAACCACCCTTCAAAACTTCCTTTATCTTCAAACTTTTTTAAATTAATAAAAGCTTTATAAAAACCATTGAGCATGACTTCTTCCGCATGTTGCAAATCACTAATGTAATAGCGGCAAACGCTCAACATTTTGGGAGCATGTAAATTATAAAGTCTGTTTTGGGCTTCACGATTGTCCTTGGCAGCTTTACTGATTAGCTCGTTATTATTTTTATAAAGTTGAATAACCTTCAAAATAGCTTTCATTGAAACTTCTATTTATAAAGACGCAATTATGATGCAAAAGGTTGCCTGGGTATGAAAAAAATTATTTTTTACGTTCAATGACGTAATTGACCATCAACTCTAAAGAAGACTTGTAAGTAGATTCAGGGTAGGTTTCCAATATGTTTAATGCTTCGGCTTGAAATGCTTTCATCCTTTCAACAGCGTATTCCAATCCATTGTTTTCTTTAACAAAAGTGATAACTTCCTTAACCCTTTTCTTATCCTTATTATGGTTTTTAATAGAGTTTATGAGCCAATTCTTATCCTTTTGCGATGCATTATTTAACACGTAAATTAAAGGCAAGGTCATTTTTTGCTCTTTGATATCGATTCCTGTTGGTTTACCGATTTTTTCATCGCCATAATCAAATAAATCATCTTTAATTTGAAATGCCATACCAATCAATTCTCCAAAGCGTCTCATTTTTTCAATATCTTGAGAATCTGGTTTTACGGAGGCAGCACCCAAACTGCAACATGCTGCGATTAGAGTTGCTGTTTTTTGACGGATAATTTCATAATAGACTTCTTCGGTAATATCTAGCTTTCTGGCTTTTTCAATTTGAAGTAGTTCTCCTTCGCTCATTTCCCTAACGGCAATTGAAATAATCTTCAGCAAATCGAAATCATTATTATCAATGGAAAGTAGAAGACCCTTTGACAGTAAATAATCTCCAACCAAAACAGCAATTTTATTTTTCCACAACGCATTTATAGAGAAAAATCCACGACGGCGATTACTATCATCTACCACATCATCATGAACCAATGTTGCCGTATGAATAAGTTCAATTACAGATGCGCCACGGTAAGTACGTTCACTAACTTCGCCATTGGCAACCATTTTGGCTACCAAAAAAACAAACATAGGCCGCATTTGCTTGCCTTTTCTATTTACGATGTAATGGGTGATACGATTAAGCAAAGCAACTTTTGAAGACATCGAAAGCTGAAACTTCTGCTCGAAAAGTTCCATTTCAAAGGCAACTGGCTGCTTTATTTGTTCAACGATTTTCAAAGAAATGAAAGACTATAATTGGTTTAACAAACCTACTAAAAAAGCCCTATAAAAACTAACATTAAACTTCAGCAAGGTAATTAGTTTTTCAAACTCAAATGTTAAATAAGCAAAAATCAGTATATTTTTTTGTAATTTGACACTTATTAATATAAAATTCAACACTATGAAAAAAATTACTTTATTTATTTTTTGTTTATTCAGCTTTGCAGCTTTTTCGCAAGTTGAAATTTGGTCAGACGACTTTAACGATGAAGATATATCCGATTGGACAACAATTGACAGTGATGGTGATGGTCTTAATTGGGGAGATATCTCTGCCGTAGGCGATGGCATGGGTGGCTTTGTTACGCCTATATCCTTAATTTCTCGATCATGGCAGGGTAGTGCTTTGACTCCTGATAACTGGGTTATATCACCAGCAATAGACCTTTCTACAACAACTTCACCAGTCACATTAAGCTGGATTACTCAAGTTGCAGCCGCATCTTGGGATGAAGAAAAATATAGTGTTCATGTTGGTACTAGTAATGATATTGCGGTTTTAGTAAATGCACCAAACTCTCTAACCGAAACACTTGGAGATGCTGGCGATACTGGAACACCGACACCTCATACTTTAGATATTTCATCACTTGCTGGTGAGGCAACAGTTTATGTGGCTTTTAGGCATTGGGACTGTACCGATCAAGATTTTTTATCCATTGATGATGTAACCATAGAAGCTGAACTGTTGAGCGTGGATGAATTTGGTTTAAGGAATTTCTGCACTGTATCTTGCAAAGACAAAATAGTTACTATTTCCCAATTGCAAGGTGACGCTGATTATAAGATTATTTCGTTAACCGGTAAAACTGTAATAGAAGGTAGCACACGGTTGGAATCTCAAAATATTGATGCCTCTCATTTAGCATCTGGAGTATATATTATTGAGGTAAGTGATCCTTTAAGCGATAAATTCGTTAGAAAAAAATTAGTCATCTAAAGAGCAAAAATATTGTTTCAAAAAAAAGGAGTTGGTTTTTACAACTCCTTTTTAGCTTTTATTAGCCAGCTGACCACAAGCAGCATCAATGTCCTTGCCTCGGGATCGCCTTACTGTAACTGTAATATTATTTTTCTCTAAAACTGAAACATAACGGTCAATAGCTTCCGAATTAGCTTGTTGAAAAACTCCGTCATCAATAGGATTGTACTCAATTAAATTTACCTTACTGGGTGCAAACATGCAAAAATCAACTAAAGCTTTAATATCTATTTCTTGGTCATTAATGCCTTTCCAAACCACGTATTCATAAGTAATTCTATTTTTAGTTTTGGCATACCAATACTCCAGAGCTTCCCTCAAATCTTTAAGGGGGAATGTCGCATTAAATGGCATAATAGAAGTCCTGACTTCATCAATAGCAGAGTGGAGTGAAACTGCCAGTTTAAACTTTACTTCATCATCAGCCATTTTCTTAATCATTTTAGGCACGCCTGAAGTTGAAACCACAATTCGTTTTGGAGACATCCCCAAACCTTCAGGCGATGTAATCTTATCAATAGCCTTCAAAACATTATTGTAATTCATAAGTGGTTCACCCATACCCATAAATACTATGTTACTCAATGGTCTGTTGTGATATAATCTACTCTCCTTATCAATGGCCACAACCTGATCAACAATTTCATCAGGATTTAGGTTACGCATACGTTTTAACCTAGCCGTTGCACAAAACTTGCAGTCCAAACTACAACCTACCTGACTCGACACGCAAGCTGTTGTTCTACTTTTTGTTGGTATCAATACTGATTCGACAATTAATCCATCATGTAATTTAACTGCATTTTTAATGGTTCCATCGCTACTTTTTTGCATAGAATCAACCTTTATGTGATTAATCACAAAGTTTGCTTCCAGCATTGCTCTAGTTTCTTTTGATATATTGGTCATATCATCAAAAGAATGCGCTGACTTTTGCCAAAGCCATTCATAGACTTGATTGCCACGAAAGGCCTTATCACCTTCGTTTACAAAGAAATCTCTTAATTGCTCTTTAGTTAGAGCGCGTATGTCTTTTTTTTGAGTCTGCATGTAAATACAAAAATACGTATATCATTAAAAAAGCCTTGTAAAAACAAGGCCTTTCATAATTTATAAAATTAACATGGCGTCACCATAACTGTAAAACTTGTACTTTTCTTTTACAGCTTCTTCGTATGCTCGCTTGATAAAATCATGACCAGCAAATGCTGATGCCATCATTAACAATGTAGACTTTGGTGTATGGAAGTTGGTTATCATACAATTAGCAATACTGAAATCATAAGGTGGAAAGATAAACTTGTTAGACCAACCTTCAAATTCATTTAAGGTACCACTTGACGACACCGAACTTTCTATAGCTCTCATTACTGTTGTTCCAACGGCACAAACGCGTTTTTTATTGTTAATTGCTCTGTTGATTGTATCAACCGCAGGTGTATTAATGATTATTTCCTCACTATCCATTTTGTGCTTTGATAAATCCTCAACCTCAACAGGATTAAAGGTTCCCAAGCCAACATGTAATGTCACTTCAGCAAAATTAACTCCTTTTATTTCCAAACGTTTTAATAAATGCTTAGAAAAATGCAATCCAGCTGTTGGAGCAGCAACGGCTCCTTCATTTTTTGCGAAAATAGTTTGATACCGCTCTTCATCTTCTGGCTCTACATCACGCTTTATATATTTTGGTAGTGGTGTTTCCCCAAGTTCATTCAACTTCATTCTGAAATCTCTGTAAGAACCATCATATAAAAAACGAAGTGTACGACCCCTTGAAGTTGTATTATCAATAACTTCTGCTACTAACGATTCTTCTTCACCAAAATATAATTTATTTCCAATTCTAATCTTTCTGGCAGGATCTACCAAAACATCCCATAGGCGCTGCTCTTCATTTAATTCACGTAATAAGAATACTTCAATTCTTGCTCCGGTTTTTTCTTTGTTACCATATAATCTAGCAGGAAATACTTTGGTATTGTTTAAAATCATCACATCATCTTCATCAAAATAATCAATTAAATCTTTGAAGTATTTGTGTTCTATGGTTTCATCCTTTCTATTAAGTACCATTAATCGTGCTTCGTCTCTATTTTCAGAAGGATACTCGGCCAATAATTCGTCAGGAAGATTAAAATTAAAATGTGATAATTTCATTTGTTATGCTTTAATTAAAATTTTTGCTAGTTTTTTATAAAAGGTGCAAATATACAATCTGAAAGTAGGGGTTGTCAAGTATTTAACCAATTATTATTGAGATACTTTTATCCCTATGCTTTTTAAATGTTCCCAAAACCCAGGATAGGATTTGGAAACAACGCCAAAATCTTTAATAATAAGGTCTGTTTTTAAGCAAAGTGGTGCGAAGGCCATGGCCATTCTGTGATCGTTGTAAGTTTCTACGAAAACACCACTATTCAGGACGCTCCTTTTCTTTAAGTATAAACTATCATCAGTAATTTGAACATTCGCCCCAAATTTTTCCAACTCGGTTTTAAGAGCAAGTAATCTATCAGTTTCCTTAATTTTAAGTGTATGCAATCCGCTTAATGAGCAAGAAACCCCTAAAGCAAAGCAAGTTACAGCTATGGTTTGTGCAATATCCGGAGCATTTACCAAATTATACTCATAATGTGTTTTTGACGGTTCATTGTTTTTTTGCAATACCAAACAGTCTGCTTGAAAATTGGAGGCAATTCCAAAGTCTTGATAAATGTCTTTTAAAACGCTATCTCCTTGAATACTGTTTTCCTTAAATGAACGTATTTCCAGTTGTGTATCCACTGCACTTATAGCAAGAAAGCTATAGTAATAAGACACCGAGGACCAATCACTTTCCACTACAACAGTTTGATCATTAATAGTATCTTGTGGTTGAACCTGAACAACATTACCTTTAAAACTTGTACTCACACCAATTTGATTTAAAAGGCTTAAAGTCATATTTATGTAAGGCCTTGAAGTAATGTGTCCATCAAGAGTTAAGGACAAGCCCTTTTTAAGTTTTGGTGCTATGAGTAATAATGCTGAAATGTATTGACTGCTGACATCAGCTTTTAATTCCACTTCACTTATTGATAATTGTTTTCCTTTTATTAGTAGAGGCGGAAACCCTTCATTTTCCAAATAAACAATATCTGCACCTAAACTTCTTAAAGCATCAACTAAAATACCAATAGGTCGCTCTTGCATTCGAGCAGAACCTGTTAAGGTGACTACTCTTTTAGGTTGAATAGCAAAATATGCCGTAAGAAATCGCATAGCAGTACCAGCATGGTGAACGTCAACAATATCTAATTCGTTTTGAACTGCTTTTTGCATGACCATCGAATCATCCGAATTGGACAGATTGGTGATTTGCAGATTTGGATAAAGTGCTTGTAGCAACAGTAATCTATTAGATTCGCTTTTAGATCCAGTAATTATTATTTTTGAAGATGGATTTATGCTGGATTTTTGAAGGTGAAGGTTCATTTTTAACAACTATAGACATCTCGACTACGCTCGATGTGACATTAAAAAATACTATTTGAGCTTATCATTATTGTGATGCCTGTCATGGTCTCGTTTGGTTTTCTTTGCCATCTTTTTATCAAAAGCTTCTTGCAAATCGATACCTGTTTGGTTGGCCAAACAGAGGACTACAAAAACAACATCAGCTAATTCTTCTCCAAGGTCTTTATCTTTATCACTTTCCTTTTCACTTTGTTCTCCGTAACGCCTTGCAATAATTCGCGCTACTTCACCTACCTCTTCGGTTAGCTGTGCCATATTGGTGAGCTCATTAAAATAACGAACACCATGTTCCTTAATCCAATCATCAACTATTTTTTGTGCGTTTTGTAATTCCATACTATACTTTTTTTAGCACCACTTTTTCAATCTCTTTTTCTATCATAAGTTCAAAGAATTTTTTGAACTCTCTATAATCTTTAGGTAGTATCAAAGTTTTAGACATCTCCAAAGACATTGTAAATTGAATAAAGTCCCCATTCTCTTTTGCCAAATAAGTAAACTCACTCTCTCCATTATTGAACTGAACCTTTAAATTACTTGGTAAGCTTTCTACTACATATCCATTAGGCAACATCATATTTACTACATACTTTTCTGATCTCGGAAAAATAATATCTATCGGATATTGTCTAGTTTCAACTTTAAATGGGTTATCCTCTGGAGCCAAAAACGACAAGGGTGTTATATAAAGTTTCCCTCCAATTTCTTCTACCATATTGTCAATTTGATATTGGTAAGAATATGTTATTGGTTCACTTAATGATTTGTTACCATCCATTTCTAAATCTACTATTTCAATTCCGTTTTTGTCTTTTTCAAAATTTTGAATTTGTAACTCTGGACTTAAATTATTGTACTTTTCCCTAAACTCATATGCCAAGTAATTGGTTAAATGTCCTCTTACTTTACCTTCAATTGATAGATCATCATTAACTTTCATATTCAAGGAAACTGTCTCTTTAGATGCAACACTACTATTTAAACTTATCCAAGAAGAACTACCATGCTCCCTAACTATTCTACCCTGCCAATTAATCACGTGTTCAGGTAGAATATTTGCAGTAGAGTATGGATGGGTTGCATCTAACAAGATAATCGAATCTTGAACCTCAATAGCACATATTACGTAATTAAAGCCCTCTCTGGTTGGTAAAAAGGGAATACCATTATCTCTAGTACTAACCAAAACTGGGTTAGAAGTTAAACCTGCATAACGCAACATAGCAGTTAACATTAGATTAATTTCTGCCACATTACCTTCGCCTTTTTTGTAGGCATTCTTAACACCTTCATTAGTATAAATAGAAACAAATCCATTCCACTTGACTTTTGACTTAACAAAATC
Source organism: Bacteroidia bacterium (assembly GCA_030425285.1). Classification (GTDB taxonomy): domain Bacteria; phylum Bacteroidota; class Bacteroidia; order Flavobacteriales; family Flavobacteriaceae; genus Hanstruepera. The sequence continues at coordinate 1,092,264 of JAUIAY010000001.1, read as the reverse complement.
AAATACCAAAGCAGCCTTTTGTATGGGATCATCCACACCTTCTAAAATAGCGTCTATCTCCTCCTTAAAATAAGCTCCTTTATTGAGCTGCCCTCCAAAACTATCATTGTTGTATATGGTTTCTACAACTTTTTCCCAAGTTGTAGAATACGTTTTAATTTCACCATCAGGTCCTTTATAGAAGGCATACTCCCATGCTATTTTAGCTTGATAGTTCCTCAAATTATCAACAAAAGGTTCTTGTTCCAATGCAGGAATATTACTCTCATGTATTTCATATTTTTTTTCTCTAAATCGCCAACCAGAAGCTTCAGTTGTACTTGACTGGGTTCCCCTATTAGTAGTCACCCTATTTCTATGATATGTATTTTCTACCCTATCATATTCAGACTCAACGATTTCAGGGTAGTAGGTTGATTTTGGATTAATAGTCTTATTAAAATTGAAATATTCAGGTATTCTTAATTCAAAATCCAATTTTCTAATTGGTATTAATTCTTGAAGAATCACATCATCTATAGAAATGTAGGGAGAATGGATTTCATATTCAAACTCAACAACAACACCATCATTAATATTTGGCATTGTGAATTTTCTAATAGCCCAAAACTCATTAACCTTCTCATCAAAAACACTTTCACTCTGTAGTTTTGTTTTCTTTATTTTATCGTTATCCAGATGATAGGTAAAGGCTTTTAATCCTTTTAAGTTTTCACTATTAGCTGCAGACTTATCATACAACCTTACTTTTTGAGTTGCCCAATCATACCCTTCTTTATCATAAATCTTAATTCTTTTGTGGACATAATTAACCTTAACAAACCCATCGTTTTGGCTAAACTGATAATAAATTTCCTGATTTTGATATAATACAGTTGCATGTGCTGAAGAATCATTTGGATTTCGCTTTTCCAACAACTCTTCTTTACTAACCTTCCCAAACTTATAGTCTTGAGAAAAAGTATTAATGCTTAAAAATAAAATTAAAACGGTTACCAAATACTTCATGCTATGCTTTTTTAATAAGTGCTATTTTAGATTTATCATGCTTTATGACTTTTAACCAAAAATCTCGAAATTCATTATAGTCTTCATTGGGGAAATACCCTTTACGTAATAAAAATTTACGCTTGAATAAAAGTTCTTTTTCATTAATCTTTTTTATGCTAAATTCATATTCACCAAATTTATTGTTAATACTTATACTATCTTGTAAAGCTTCAACAGAAACATTATCAGGTAACTTAATAATAAACTCATCAAAATCCACAAACCCTCTATCAACCTCAAGGGGCAACTTTCTTATTTTATAACGCGGCGGTGCTTCTGTAATTCGATTAAAAACATTAGGTTGAAAAAGCAATCTGTCTCCTGCTCTAGCAGCATACTTTAAAGCTTCAACTTTAACATTTTCAGCGAAAACAACTTCTTTCTTATTATCAATCAGTTCTTTTGACAATATTGATAAATTATTGATATAGTCCCAATAATTTTTATAATATAGTTCCTGTTCTTTATGCGTCTTATGTTGAATCTGTTCATGAAAGCCGTATTGAGTCCCAAAAGACTCTAAATTCACATCCGCAACAATGTTTCCTATTTCGTCTAATTCAATTACCGATTTAGTATTAAGAATATTATCCGCATCTTCATAGACGGTTGTATGAACTATTTCACCTCCATCTGGCTTAATGACCAGAGCATCCCGGTCATCAGTAAAATTAGCAATATAACCAAACGGCACAGTCTGACTAGTACACTCCAGCCAAATATTATTGTTGTCTTGAGGTAAACATAAAATAACATGATTACCTTGCGTGGTAGAAAACTCACTATCTATATCTCTTTTATTTTTACCTCCGTAAATTACCGAATAATAAGATGTAACACCTACCTCTTGCAATAAGGCTTGGGTGTAGTTTGTCAATGCTTTACAATCTCCATAACCTAACCTGTCAACATCCGAAGCATTCATGGGTTTCCAACCACCAATTCCAACCTGAACACTTATATATCTTGTTTTCTCTTGCATGTATTGATAAACTATCTTGGCCTTTTCAATACTAGATACGGCATTTCCTGTCAAGCTCTTAATTTTCTCTTTGACTTCAAGAGGTAACTCTTGAGTATCTGAAATCAACTTATCATTCATCCATTGTCCAAAATCTTCCCAGTTATTATTTACACCTTTTACACCTTCCATATCAAATTCTGTTAAAGTAGCCTTTAGATAAGGTGCAAAATCCGTGAATGAAGGACTGTAAGCTTCAGGCGATATAGCTAATAAATTTTCAGCCTCATAATGATATTCACCTATTGGGCTTATATCAAAACCTTCAAAATTCTCTGTTTTCAGCCTAATTTGAGCATCAGAACTATTTATGATTTGATATTCTGAATATTCAGTACTCACATAATAACCTTCTATAGGAAGCCATGAAGGTAAAAATGCAGTTGTCTTGTAATCTATTTCCGCTTCATAGACTACCGTATAAGGGTAACTTAACGGAACATATTTTAAATATTTTTTCCTGTCATCTGAATACAAGGAAATACCATCAACCACACTTTCATCAATAAAATCTTTTTCTTTAATTTTCTTGATTTCTTGACCATTGGCGTCGTAAATATGAGCCTGAAGATTTTTTATTTTTATTTTATCGCTATAGAGTTCATTTGCATTAACATCAGAATCCCCATACTCATTAAAAACTGTTACAATTCTTTTTTTTGTAACAACCATATGGTTATAATCCAATAAATCAATTTTTGTTTTGTTATAGCGAATTACAGAATTAGATTTCGTTTTTAAATCTGGTGAAATCGAATCAACAATTATATACTTACTATTTTGTGCATTCACTAATAAGGCAGAAAAGGTCATTACCCAAAAAAAGTATCGCTTAACATTTATTGATAAATTAAAAATATTCTTTTTGATTTTTAACATGATAATCTGTTACTGTTTATCTTTACTATCAACTATTATGGTCACTGGTCCATCATTCAATAATTCCACTTTCATGTCAGCTCCAAATTCACCAGACTGGACACTTTTGCCTAAATTGATCTCCAATTGCTTTTTAAATGCTTCGTACAGTGGAATAGCCACTTCTGGCTTGGCAGCTTTAATATAACTGGGTCTATTTCCTTTTTTGGTACTGGCATGTAAGGTGAACTGACTGACTACAATGATTTCGCCAAGAGTATCCAATATTGATTTATTCATCACATTATTAGCGTCAGGAAAAATACGCATGTTGACAATTTTATTGGTCAGCCAAACTATGTCATCGAATGAATCGTCATCAACAATACCTAGCAATATTAAAAGGCCATTTTGAATATCAGCTATTTTCTCATTTTCTACCGTAACACTGGCTTTTGAAACTCTTTGTATAACTACTTTCATGCTTACTCGTTATCCCAATTATCGGTTCTGTAATTTTCATCATCTCCTTCTAAAATCTGCACATAACTTCGATACCGCGAATAGGCTATTTCATCATTCTCCAAGGCTTCTTTAACAGCACATTTAGGTTCATCAACATGAATACAATTATTAAACTTGCAATCTTGCTTTAAGGCAAAAAACTCCGGGAAATAATCCCCTACTTCCTCCTTGTCCATATCTACCACACCGAATCCTTTTATGCCAGGCGTATCTATAATTTTGGCTCCAAAACTTAAATCAAACATTTCAGCAAAGGTCGTTGTGTGCTGACCTTGCATGTGTTGATTGGATATTTCTTTGGTTTTTAAGTCCAAAGTTGGTTCAATGGTATTTACTAGAGTCGATTTACCAACTCCTGAATGACCAGCAAACATGCTTACCTTATCCACCATTAAAGCTTTCACCTTATCAATATTCTTTCCTGTTTGGGCAGAAATACCAATACATTCGTAACCAATCTTTCTATACACGTGAGCTAAATATTTAACCTCATCCAACGTATCACCAAAATACGTATCAACCTTATTAAACAGTAAAATGGTTTTTACATCATAGGCTTGAGCAGTGACCAAAAAACGATCAATAAAACTGGTAAATGTTGGTGGATTATCAATAGTAATCAATAAGAACACCTGATCAATATTAGCAGCGATAATATGGGTCTGTTTTGATAGGTTTACCGATTTTCTGACAATGTAGTTTTCCCGGTCGTGAATGGATTCTATAACACCTGTAACTTCATCATTTTTGGTCTCCAATTCAAAATCAACTATATCACCAACTGCAATAGGGTTTGTGCTTTTGATGCCCTTGAGTCTAAACCGACCTTTAATTCTACATTGGTAGGTAGCACCCAATGTTGTTTTCACGGTGTACCAACTTCCAGTAGATTTATAAACAGTTCCTGTCATCACTGCAAAGATGCTAATTTTCTAATTAGCATTAATAATCTTCTCCTGATGATTTATAGATTCTTGATGAACCGCTTTAAATACTCTCAATATAAATTCTTCACTCAAATTCTTTTCTTCTCCTTGCAATATCATCTTACCTAAAATCTCATTCCAACGTTTGGTTTGCAACACAGCGACATTGTGAGCTTTTTTAAGTGACCCAATGTCATCGGCTACTTTCATACGTTTACCAAGTATTTCAATGAGCTGATGGTCTATAACATCTATCTGTGTTCGGAGTGTGTTTATCTTGTTTTTGAATTCGGCAGCCTCACCAGTTTCTTTCCTTATTTTTAAATCCTCCATAAACTGAATGAGTGTACTTGGTGTGATTTGCTGCGCAGCATCACTCCAAGCATTATCTGGATCAAAATGTGTTTCAACCATCAATCCATCAAAGTTTAAATCCAATGCTGTTTGACATAAATCAAAAATAATATCACGTCGACCAGCAATATGCGATGGATCTAAAATAAGTGGCAAATCTGGAAAACGGTTTTGCAAATCAATAGGCAATTGCCATTCTGGGTTATTTCTATAGCGGGTTTTTTCATAAGTTGAAAATCCTCTATGAATGACTCCTAAATTTTTCACATTAGCAGTGTGAAACCGTTCAACAGCTCCCAACCATAAAGCCAAATCTGGATTGACAGGATTTTTGACCAATACCGTTTTATCGGTTCCCTTTAAGGCTTCAGCTATTTCTTGAACTATAAATGGACTCACAGTTGTCCTAGCACCAATCCACAGAATATCTACATCGTGTTGTAGAGCCAAATCTACGTGATTAGCATTGGCCACTTCAGTGGTAATAAGCATACCTGTTTCTTGTTTGGCTTTTTGCAACCATTTTAGACCCAGGGCGCCTACGCCCTCAAAATTTCCTGGTCTTGTTCTAGGTTTCCATATACCTGCTCGTAAAACCGTAGCATCACTATCTTTTAATTGATGGGCTATTTTTAACACCTGTCCCTCGGTCTCTGCGCTACAGGGACCGGCAATTACTAATGGATGCTCCAACCCAAATGCATCTAACCAAGATCGTAATTCTTTCTTGTTTTCCATAGTCTACTTTATTTTATTCCGTTTAATATATCCTTAATATGATTAGTATTCTTCATTTCATTATGTATTTCATCAAAATCATCTCGCTTCATAAAATCTTTAAATGAGGTTAAATTTTGAATATACTCTTCCAACGTTTCAATAACATTTGTTTTGTTTTGTCTGAAAATAGGTGTCCACATTTCGGGTGAACTTTTGGCCAATCGAACAGTTGACGCAAAACCACTGCCTGCCAAATCAAAAATATCGCGTTCATTTTTTTCTTTTTCAATAACAGTCTTGCCCAACATAAATGAACTAATGTGTGATAAATGCGACACATACGCGATATGTTTGTCGTGTGCTTCAGGATTCATATAACGAATACGCATACCCATAATTTTAAATATCGCCAATGCACGTTCCTGTAATTTGAATGCTGTTTTTTCAACTTCACAAATGATATTGGTTTTTCCTTTAAAAAGACCATCCATCGCAGCTTTTGGACCTGAAAACTCTGTTCCCGCTATAGGATGAGTTGCCAAAAAATTTCGTCGCTTGGGATGATTAGCAACACTGTTGCAAATAGCTGACTTCGTCGAGCCAGATTCCATCACCAAGGCATCATCTGAAACAGCGTCCAGTATCTTTGGAAGAAGTTCAACGGTTGCATCTACTGGTATTGATACAATAACAATATCTGCTTGGTTGAGATCGCCAAATTTGGCTTTCTTATCAATAATACCGAGTTCCATAGCTTCTTCCAAATGACTATTATTGCTATCAATCCCATGAATGGTGATTTCGGGATTAAGTTTTTTAACATCCTTGGCAATACTGCCTCCAATTAAACCAACACCTATTATGTAAATATTCTTCATACTTTTTATAAAATTCTAGCCAATGCTTCCTCTAAATCATCCGTTGTTGCACACAGTGAAAAGCGAATGTAGCCCTCGCCTTTTGAACCAAACACCGTTCCTGGTGCAACAAAAATGCTTTTATCTTTTAACAATAAATCTATAAATTCCTCCGACTTGACATAGGCTGGCAATTTTGCCCAAACAAACATTCCAGAACTATCCTTGTCAAAAGTACAGTTGAGCGCTTCGGCTATTTTCCAAACAATTTCGCGTCGTTGCTCATAGACATTATTGAGACTGACATACCATAATTTAGTACATTTCAAAGCTTCAATAGCACCTTTTTGAATACCATAAAACATCCCTGAATCCATATTGCTCTTAACTTTTAAAATAGCATTAATAAATTCAGATTTTCCCAAAACCATTCCCACACGCCATCCTGCCATATTGAAGGTCTTGCTCAAGGAATTCAGCTCCAAGCAAACCTCTTTGGCTCCAGAAACACCTAATAAACTTTTAGGCGAATCATTAAGAACCAAACTATATGGATTATCGTTCACAATCAGTATTTGGTTTCTTTTGGCAAAAGCTATCAATCGGATGAAAAAAGCTTCATTGGCTTTTGCTCCGGTAGGCATATGCGGATAATTAATCCACATGAGTTTCACCTTTGATAAATCTTGTTTTTCCAATGCTTCCAAATCAGGCAACCAATTGTTTGATTCCTCCAATTCATAAAAATTCGGTTTGGCTCCCAGCAATTTTGCCACAGAGGTATAAGTTGGGTAACCTGGATTGGGAATCAGTATTTCATCACCTTCATTTAAAAATGCCATGGAAATGTGCATAATGCCTTCCTTACTTCCCATGAGCGGTAAAACTTCAGTTGATGAACTTACGTACACTTCAAAAACATCCTTATAAAATGATGCCATGGCTTCACGCAATTCTGGTAATCCTTGATAACTTTGGTATTTATGAGCCTGTTCATGGTTCATTCCTTCCACCAATGCCGAAATGACTTTTTGTGGTGGTTTTAAATCCGGACTCCCTATTCCCAAATTAATGATAGGCTTACCATTGGCCTTTAAAAAATTGACCTCACGCAATTTTTTTGAGAAGTAGTATTCCTCTACAGTTTCCAATCTGTGTGCAAATTCTATCATGGTTTTGCGTTTATGTATTCTCCTAATACTTTAAAGTGTTCTGTCATTATGGTCATAATGGATTTGGCTTTTTCAAAATGTTTATAATCTTCAAAAGTCACATCTATAAAAAAAGCATATTTCCAAGGTGTTTCAATTTTAGGTAATGATTGTATTTTGGTTAAATTCAAATGACAATCGCTCATCACATTCAACATAGCAGCCAAGCTTCCTCGTTTGTGCTCCAACTCAAATTTAAGCGATGCTTTGTTAATACGATTTTCAGCTATTTCGTGATTCTCCCTTTTTACAATAACAAATCGGGTTTCATTGTGTTTAATGGTCTGAATACTTTTGGCTACAGTCTCCAAACCGTAAAGTTCTGATGCCAATTGACTTCCAATAGCTGCAACCTTTTTCATATTGTTATCCTGAATACGTTTGGCTACTTCGGCTGTATCAGTATCTTCAACTAGTTTAATATGTGGATGCAACTTGAAAAATTCTTTGCATTGCAAAAGTGCCATTGGGTGCGAACGAACCTCCTCAATATCTCGCAAAGACTGATTAGGCAATGCCATTAAACAATGTTGGATATCCAAATAATGCTCACCAACAATATGCAAATTATGAGCATCAATCAAAGCATAGTTAGGAATTATGGAACCCGCTATGGAATTCTCCAAAGCCATAACCACGGCATCGGTCTCATTTGTCAATAGACTTTGAACCGCTCTGTCAAAGGTCAAACATTCTTGTATGTCAACTTCCTTTCCAAAATATTCATTTGAAACGATATGATGGAATGATCCTTTAATACCTTGTATAGCAACCGATTTTATCATGTAAAAAAAAAGTCCCGATTTACATCGAGACTTATACTTATAGCTTATTTAAAATTACACCTATAACGTCTCGTTTCTTTTGTTAAAAAAGAAATAAAACCAGTTATAATATGTAAAATTTGTGTTTGCGTTCATAATTGAATAGCTAAAGTAATTAATAAAATGAAAAAACAAAATCATTTTTAAAATCTTTTGGCAATATATCGTTTTCGTAATACGTTGCCATTAAAAATAAATCCTATTTTTGAAAAACAAAACACGTATATGTCAATATCTGTTGAGAATATTAGCAAACTTTATGGCGAGCAAAAAGCTCTAAACAATATTTCCTTTAAAGTCAATAAACCTGAAATAGTTGGTTTTTTAGGCCCAAATGGTGCTGGAAAATCAACCATGATGAAAATCTTGACCACTTATATTGAACCTTCTGAAGGTCAAGCTAAAGTCAATGATTTTGATATTGCTGTTCAAAAACAACAGGTACAGCAGAGTGTTGGTTATTTACCAGAACACAATCCGTTGTATCTCGAACAATATGTCAGGGAGTATTTGGCATTCAATGCTCAAGTGTATAGTGTTAAAAAAACACGTATAGATGAAGTGATTGCATTAACAGGACTGACACCTGAATCTCACAAAAAAATCGGTCAATTATCTAAAGGTTACAGACAGCGGGTCGGACTTGCCAATGCATTATTGCACAATCCTGACGTACTCATTCTTGATGAACCTACAACTGGTCTAGACCCGAATCAATTGGTTGATATACGAAACTTAATCAAGTCTATTGGCAAAGAAAAAACGGTGTTTTTGTCTACACATATTATGCAAGAAGTTGAAGCGATGTGCGACCGTGTTATCATCATCAATAAGGGTGAAATTGTTGCCAATAAAACCCTTAAGGAATTGCGTGATGATAAGGAACAAGTGGTTGTAGTTGAATTTGATTATCGTGTGGAAGATGCCTTTTTATTGAAACTTCCAAAGGTGAAACAGGTTGAAAATACCCACGACTTTGTTTATGAAATCACCTTTTCAACAACTGATGATATGCGTTCGTATGTTTTTGATTTTGCCCATGATAATCAGTTAAAAATTCTACAACTGAATCAAAAAAATGCCAGCTTGGAAAGCTTGTTTAGGGAGTTAACGGCTAATTAAAAATAAGCCTTCCAGTATATAGTTGTTCCACCTCAACAGTTGGTGGTCTATTAACAGAAATCAAATCACCAGTACCAACCAGTTCACCACTCAATGATTGTCGCGGGTTTACGATCATATCATTACTACCTCGATGGTATACTTCTACATCTTGAGCTATTAAATGAGCACCTTCAAATCGTCCTGCACCAGAATAAAATTGCACTGTGAGGTTATTGGTTTCGCCAGTGATATAGAATGAAGATATGTTGTTTGATACAATTCGCAAATTATTGGTATTTACTTGTAAATTAAAATCCCCAACAGTAAAGGTTCCAGTAGCGTTAAAATCTTCTGAAAGTAAGTTTAGCGTTTCATAATTCAAAACACCGTCTGATTTTACGGGATATTGTGACGATGTTCTAATGGTTCTAATATTGGGAGCAGATACAAATACTTTTGTTATGCCGTAATCACGTACATAATTACAGATGTTATTATCTGTTAATTGTAATTCATTATCTACAACACGTGCTTCCACATCATTCAACAAATATTCTCCTGTTTCAATTACGACTTGATAATCGGAAGCCTCTTTAAGAATTAGTTCAACATCACGATTAACCAAAATCTTGTCAAAATCTGAAACTGAAACTTCCTGTTGAACAGTTGTTCCTGCATTTTGAATACAATCATTAGCATTCTCCTTGCTACAAGAGGCAACCAAAAACACGAATAGTATGTAAATCAGTTTTTTCATTTATAATCGAACTCCGACACCGAATTCTACGGCTTCTGCTTTAGCGCCATGTGATTTTAAAGTCAACGCTCCAAACAATTTATCACCAAAATAACGTTTTAAACCAACACGAATATAGGTTCTGCCTTCAAAATCAAATGGGTAATACACGTAATATCCTAATTGGGTAACCACAGACATTTTGTTGATAAATAATTCATGACCTGCAAACAACCCTACACGCTTATAATCTTCATCGCCAGATACATTTTCTTCTGGAAAGGCGACCGATTGATAATATATTAATTCATCCAAAAACTTCGAGAAAAAAGCATCTACCCCTAATTGTATTGCGCTTTTGTGACCCAATCGTTTATCCGCATAGGCCGAAACAATATAGAATGGAAACTGGCCACTACCTACCACATCACTTTCATTAACACCACTTCTGAATACCAAATTATATTTAATGCGCTCTGTAAATTTTTCTTTGGTGATGGTTTTAATGTACTCAGCATCTTCTTCATCCAAATTATAGGTCACACCAACATTAAACGTTATGGAATTCACACTGGTATTTGGTGCCTTAACATTGGCATTGGAATAATGAATCAAACTCAACCCTGCCTGTAGTCCAAACCTATCAAAAATGCGTTCCTTTTTATAATTAAGCATTAAATAGGTACTGCTTAATAATGTAGATCCGAACGCTATATTTTTGTGATTATCAACCTTATCATAAGGATTGGTTGTGTATGCCAAACCTTGTCCTATTCGTAGCATCAGGTTTCGTTTCAAGAAATAAAAATTGTAATGCGCATACAAAGAATAGTTATTACCCAATACATCGTTCTTTAAATTTTGATAGGCAAATGACACACCATAATCTGGATAACCATAGCGTTGTTCCCAGTCCTTGTTACCAAAAGTCTTTTTGTTCCAACTTAAAATAAAGCCCTCGGGATGGCCTTTTATCAGGTGAAGAATATCGTTGTTATGAAGCGCTATATTTCCTTTAAAATAGTTAAGGTCAATATAGGAATTTGTCTGCTTTTCTTGAGAAAATCCCAGTAACACAAAACCAAAAAGAAAAAACGTAAAATAATGCCTCATGAAATAAGTTGTGGCGCAAATGTATGTAAATTCCTAAAGAGTCATCAGCTTAATTTTAACAAAGCAGCTTCCAACAATTCAAAAATGGTTTCGATATCTTCCTTTCTGGCTGTTCCAACCGACAATCTAAACCAATTTGAATCGGTTGAAGTACCAAAGGCATAAAAAGGCACTATGGCCAATTTAGCTTCGTTCAGCAAATAACTAGTTACTTCTTGAATGGTATGTAATTTTGTGCCGTCTTGAGTTGTTTTTCCAATCAAATCAAACTGGACTGTCAAATACAAAGCCGCTTCAGGTTCAATAGCATTCACCGGAAATCCTTTTGTTTGCAGGCTATTAAAACCTTCGTAAAAAGTTATTAGTCGATCGCTCAATTCTGATTTGATATGGGTGAGATAATTTGCTACTTCAGCATCCTTTTTAAGATACTCGGCCGTTGCCAATTGTTCTGCTTTAGGTGACCAAGCTCCAATGTGGCTTAACATTGCTTTCATTTTATTGATCACATGACTTGGTCCAAATGCCCATCCTACTCGAACACCTGTAGCAGCAAAAGCTTTTGATATTCCATCAACAAAAATGGTAAACTCCCGCATAGCTGGAACCAACTCAACAGGATTATAATGAACGGTTTCTCCATAGGTTAATTGCCAATAGATTTGATCATATAACACATATAAAGGTTTTTCATTAACGGAAGCTCGACGTTTATTTTCAGCAACAACTAATTCCGATATTTCAGTCAATGTTTCCTTGTTGAAAGTCGTTCCTGTTGGATTTAGTGGAGAACAAAGCGCAATTAAATTCACTGATTCAATATATGGTTCAATATCGGCAACCGTTGGCATAAATTTATTTTCCGCTTTTGTTTCAACAACCACCGCATTATTTCTTGATAAATACGTATACGCATCATTGTTCCAGGAAGGAACTGGATATAAAACAGTATCGTTGATATCTAGTATAGTCTGATAAACAGCGTAAATCAACGGTCTTGCACCACCAGAGATTAAAATTTCATCTTTTGAATACTCTAATTTGAGGTTTTGAGACAAGTAATTCGAAACACTCACACGAAGCGATTCCATACCATTAGCAGCAGGATAATTTGTATGATTGTTTTTATATGCTTTTATAATCTCTTCCTTAAGGGCATTAGGAATTGGAAAAATATTTGCATCAAAATCACCAATGGTTTGGTTATAAACTGTTACTCCTTGTTCTTTGAGCGCATTGACTTCTCCTGCAATTTTAATAATTTCTGAACCTTTTAACCCTTCGGCTAATTTAGACGTTTTCATTACCTGACGTATTTTTCGCAAAAGTACACTTTATAAACCTATTTTTATAAAGCATCGCGGATTTATTAAAACACCGCTTTAGCAATAGATTTAATATTATCACTCTTACCCATTGAGTAATAATGCAATACAGGGATACCTGCTTTTTGAAGTTCTTTAGATTGCTCAATACACCATTCAACACCCACCTTTGCCACTTGAGTGTTGTCTTTACATTTAATGATTTCTAAAATCAATGCTTCAGGCAAGTCTACATGAAAACGATGCGGAATTAAGTTCAATTGTTTTTTAGTAGCAATGGGTTTTAAACCCGGAATTATAGGTACTGTAATACCTTCTTTTCGACATTTTTCTACGAACTTGAAGTATTTATCGTTATCAAAAAACATTTGGGTTACAATATACTTAGCTCCTTTTTTTATTTTCTTTTTTAAAAAGTGAACATCACTTTCTAAACTAGGCGCTTCAGCATGCTTTTCTGGGTATGCAGCTACTCCTATACAAAAGTTTGTTTTAGATGAATTCTGTAAATCATCATCCAAATAATTTCCCTCATTCAATTCCTGAATTTGGTGAACCAATTCACTAGCATAAGCATGACCCTCTTTTTCAGGTCTAAAATAGGTTTCCGTTTTTACGGCATCACCTCGCAATGCCATGACGTTATTAATTCCCAAAAAGTCTAAATCAATTAAGAAATTCTCTGTATCCTCCTTGGTGAAGCCACCACATAAAATATGAGGGATCGCATCAACACCATATTTGTTTTGAATGGCTGCACAAATACCAACGGTTCCAGGACGTTTTTTAACCACTTGTTTTTTTAGTAATCCATTACCAGCGTCCTTATACGTATACTCTTCTCGGTGGTAAGTAACATCAATAAATGGTGGTTTAAATTCCATTAAAGGGTCAATGTTATCAAAAATGGATTGAATGTGTTGACCTTTTAAAGGTGGTAAAATCTCAAACGAAAATTGTGTTTTCCCGTTGGCGTTTTTTATGTGTTCAGTTACTTTCATTGTTAGTGTTTAGTTTTTGGTAATTAGTGTTTAGTTATTTTTAAAAACAAACAACTATAAACTATCAACCAAGTTTGGGTTTAACCATTTTGCAGCATCTTCTTTGCTAATACCTCTTCGTTTGGCGTAATCGTCTAATTGATCTTCGGTAATTTTTCCTAACCCAAAATATTTAGCTTCAGGATTTGCAAAATAATAACCGCTTACACTTGCTGCTGGCCACATCGCAAGACTTTCGGTTAGTTTTACACCAATAGTTTCTTCGACTTTTAAAATATCCCAAATGGTCTTTTTCTCTAAATGATCTGGACAAGCTGGATAACCTGGCGCAGGACGAATACCTTTGTAACTTTCGGCAATTAAATCTTCATTGGTCAAATGGTCTTCAGAAGCGTAGTTCCAATGTTTTGTACGCACTTCTTTGTGTAAATATTCTGCGAAAGCTTCAGCTAATCTATCGGCTAATGCTTTAATCATTATGGAATTGTAATCGTCGTGATTCTCTTCAAATTCTTTTGCTAATTGTTCGGTTCCAAAACCTGTAGTCACACAAAAACAGCCGATGTAATCTTGAATTCCTGTGTCTTTAGGCGCGATAAAATCGGCTAATGCAAAATTAGGAACGCCTTCTCTTTTTTTGAGTTGCTGACGCAGTGTTAGGAATTGGTGTTTAGTGTTTGGTGTTTGGTTTTCAACCGTTACTTCAATATCATCATCATTTACAGTATTTGCAGGAAATAACCCAAAAACAGCTTTGGCTTTCAATAGCTTTTCATCAAACACTTTTTGAAGCAAGACTTTAGCGTCTTTAAACAATTCGGTTGCTTGTTTACCAACAATATCGTCGGTTAAAATATCTGGATATTTTCCGTGTAAATCCCAACTTCTAAAAAATGGTGACCAATCGATATAATCTTCTAAAATCGTAATATCAAAATCTTGAATATCTTGTATTCCTAATTGTTTTGGTTTTACAATGTCTGTTGTCTTCCAATCGATTTTAAACTTTCGTTCACGCGCTTCTTCAATAGAGACATATTCTTTTTGTTTCCCACGTTTTAAAAACTGCTCACGGAATTTTTCGTATTCCTCACGAATTTGTTCTTTGTAAACATTATTGTCTTTTTGCAACAGATTTCCAACAACAGTAACAGCTCTAGACGCATCGTTGACGTGTACAACAGTATTAGAATAATGTGGTGCAATTTTTACCGCAGAATGCGCTCTAGACGTTGTTGCGCCACCAATTAACAACGGAATATTAAATCCTTGTTTTTCCATTTCTTGCGAAACGTAAACCATCTCGTCTAACGATGGTGTAATTAAACCGCTTAATCCAATAACGTCAACGTTTTCTTTTTTAGCAGTTTCAATGATTTTTTCTGGCGGAACCATTACGCCTAAATCCACAATCTCGTAATTATTACAACCCAAAACAACGTTCACTATATTTTTACCAATATCGTGCACATCGCCTTTTACAGTTGCCATAAGAATCTTGCCCTGCCTCCTAACCTCCAAAGGAGGAACCGCAAGATTCTCTCTAATTTGTTTAATAACATCATCTAAATTGCTCAAAACCTCCTTATTAGTAAACCTAACAACACGATAACCTTCATTTTCTAGCCATTTAGTTCTTTCTTCGTCTGAAGTTTTATTTTCTGGTAATTGATGTATTGAACCATCTACCTCAACAATAAGGTTGGCTTTAAGACAAATAAAATCTGCTATGTAACTTCCGATAATATGTTGTCTTCTAAACTTAAAATCATCCAACTGTTTATTACTTAAAACCTTCCATAGCAATGATTCGGCTTCAGTAGGTTGATTACGCATCTGTTTTGCAAAATCCTTCAATAAACTATAAAGTAATGGATCGGCAGTTTTCCAATGCAAAGTCCCCTTTGGGGATTTAGGGGCTTTTTTTTCAGCTTCAATGTAAGGCTGTAAATAAGCGACTGCTTTTTTCATCACACGAGCCGATTTTACAACTTGCGGTAAGAACATTTTTCCGCTTCCAAACAAATCGCCAACCACATTCATTCCAGTCATTAAGTGACCTTCAATAACTTGAATAGGTTTGTTTACCACTTGTCGCGCTTCTTCAACATCTTCAACAATAAAGGCATCAATACCTTTTACTAAAGCGTGCGTAATACGGTCTTGCAAAGGTTCGCTTCGCCATTCTTGCACTTTTGCTACATCGTCTTTTTTCTGTCCTTTTACGGTTTCGGCAAAATCCAGCAAGCGTTCGGTTGCATCATCACGTTTATCAAAAAGTACATCTTCTACGTGCTCTAATAAATCCTTCGGAATTTCGTCATACACTTCCAACATAGTTGGGTTGACGATTCCCATATTCATTCCGTGTTGAATCGCGTGATATAAAAATGCAGCGTTAATGGCTTCACGCACAACATTGTTTCCCCTGAATGAAAACGACACGTTACTTACGCCACCAGAAACGCTGGCGTAAGGTAGATTTTCTTTAATCCATTTTGTAGCATTAAAAAAGTCTAAAGCATTTAAACGATGCTCTTCCATTCCGGTTGCTACAGGAAAAATATTTGGATCGAAAATGATGTCTTCTGGTGGAAATTGAACTTGATTTACCAAAATATCGTAAGAGCGTTTACAGATTTCTATTCTTCGCTCATAGGTATCGGCTTGACCATCTTCATCAAACGCCATAACAATCACAGCTGCACCATAACGTTTGATAAGTTTTGCGTGATGAATAAAAGTCGCTTCGCCTTCTTTTAAACTGATAGAATTTACAACCGATTTACCTTGTACGACTTGCAAACCTGCTTCAATGATTTCCCATTTTGAGCTATCGATCATTATGGGCAAACGTGCAATATCTGGCTCTGATGCGATAAGATTTAAGAAGGTTACCATAGCGTGTTTTCCGTCAAGCATACCTTCATCCATATTGACATCTATGATTTGCGCGCCGCCTTCCACTTGGTCTCTTGCAACATCTAATGCTTCGGCATAGTTTTCTTCTTTTATTAATCGTAAAAATTTACGCGAACCAGTAACGTTAGTGCGCTCGCCAACGTTTATAAAATTACTTTCTGGCGTTATTATTAATGGTTCTAGACCTGATAGTTTCAAGTATTTCTTACAGTCACTTTCTTTCATTGACATAGATTAAGAGATTCCTGCCTGCGCAGGAATGACACGTGGTTTGTAATTAGCAGCAACTTCGGCAATCGCTTTTATGTGTTCTGGTGTAGTCCCGCAACAACCACCAATGATGTTTATTAAATCATCTTTTAGGTAGTTTTCAATTAGCTGTTGCATTTGTTTGGCTGTTTGGTCGTACTCACCAAAAGCATTTGGCAATCCTGCGTTTGGATGTGCTGATGTGTAAAAATCGGTTTCGTGAGATAAGCGTTTTAAATACGGTTGTAATTGGTCTGCACCAAGTGCGCAATTAAAACCAACACTTAACAACGGAATATGTGATATTGAAATTAAAAATGCTTCTACAGTTTGCCCAGACAAGGTTCTACCAGAAGCATCGGTAATGGTTCCTGATACCATAACCGGAATGTCAATTTTACGTTCTTCCTTGACTTCTTGAATAGCGAATAAGGCTGCTTTGGCATTTAGTGTGTCGAAAATAGTTTCGACTAACAAAATATCGCTTCCGCCATCAATTAAAGCTTCAACTTGTTGTTTGTAAGCAATGCGTAATTCGTCAAAGGTTACTGCGCGATATTCTGGTCTGTTTACATCTGGACTTAAACTTGCCGTACGGTTTGTTGGACCAATACTTCCTGCTACAAAACGTGGTTTTTCAGGATTGGCTTTTGTGAACTCATCAGCAACTTGTTTTGCTATTTTAGCCGATTCAAAATTTAACTCATAGACCAAATCTTCCATGTGGTAATCTGCCATACCAATGGTTGTACCAGAAAAGGTATTGGTTTCTACAATATCTGCACCAGCCTCAAAATACTTTCTATGTACTTCGGCAATGGCTTGCGGTTGCGTTAAGGACAATAAATCGTTATTACCTTTTAACGGATGCTTAAAATCCTTAAACCTTTCGCCACGAAAATCTTCTTCAGTAAAATTATAACGCTGCAACATGGTTCCCATAGCACCGTCAAGTACCAAGATTCTTTTTTCTATTTCATATCTTATATTTCCCATTTTAGTTTAATGCGTTGGATAACTTAATAACATCGGACAATACACCTCTTGCCGTTACCTCTTTTCCTGCTCCCGCTCCTTGAATTACCAAAGGGCTTTCACCATACGATTCGGTAAAAATTTCAAAAATAGAATCGGCTCCTCGCAACTGACCAATTGCAGATTGCTTCTTCTCTGAAACCAATTTCACTTCTAGAGTTTGATTTACAACATCCAATTCACCAACATACCGCAACACAGCATCTTTAGACAGAGTAGATATTCGGTTTCGAAAAGGTTCATCCAATTCCTTAAGACGTGTCTTAAACTGATGCAAGGTGGTCTTTCCGTTAAGCTTTTTGGGCACTAAAGATTCTACACTCACTTGATTGAATTCGGCTTTAAAATTAAGTTCGCGTGCCAAAATCAATAGTTTTCTGGCTACATCGTTACCGGATAAATCTTCTCTGGCATCAGGTTCTGTTAACCCGAGATTTGACGCCTCTTGTAGAACTTTGGAAAATGGTTTGGCCTTTTCAGAAAACTCATTAAAAATATAACTTAACGATCCAGAAAACACACCACGAATTTTGGTGATTTGTTCTCCCGAACCATAAAGGTTTTTAATAGTTTCAATAATGGGCAATCCTGCACCTACGTTTGTTTCATAAAGAAAGGACTTATTATGCTTCTTTAAAGTGTTACGAAGTGTTTTATAAAAATCATAATGCAGCGTATTCGCTACTTTATTTGCTGAAACAATATGAAAGCCGTTTTCAACCAAAGACACATAATTTTTTACGAAATCCACGCTAGCAGTCGCATCAATCGCAATCAAATTCTGAAATTTGTGAGACTTGACAAAGCTTATAATTTCATCTACTTTATAAGGCACCGAAAACTTCTGAAAGTCACAATCCCAAGTAGGCGTTAATCCTTCTTCATTATAAAATGCCAGCTTTGAATTTGCAACTACAGGAATCCTAATACTAATCTGTTGTTGGTTCAATTGCTTTTTGGCAGCTTGTATCTGTTGTATTAAAGTGCTTCCAACATTTCCAATGCCAAAAACAACAAGGTTTATGGTTTTACTGTTTGACATAATTTTTGGTTTTGGAAATTGCTGTAAAAGCTTGGTTTAAATCGTTGACCAGATCCTGGGCATCTTCAATACCACATGACAAACGTATTAACGAATCCTTGATGCCAGACTGCAAACGACGCTCTCTTGGTACTGAAGCATGGGTCATTTGTGGAGGATGGCACAGCAAACTTTTAACGCCTCCAAGACTTTCTGCCAATTTAAAATAGCTTGTACTGGTCACAAAATTATTGGCTGCTTCTTGGGTGTCTTCTTTTAACGTAAATGACACAATACCGCCAAACAAACCATTTTGTTGCTTTTTGGCAATCTCGTGGTTTTTATGGGTTACCAGTCCTGGAAAATAAACATCTTGAACCGCATGATGACTGGACAAAAATGCTGCCACGGCAAAAGCATTTTCACATTGCTTTTTATAACGAAGTTCCAATGTCTCAATACCACGGATGGTTAAGAAACAGTCCCAAGGACCCAACACGGCACCTGATGCGTTTTGGATGAATTTTATTTTTTCTGAAAGTTCTTGGGTTTTTGTTACTACCAATCCTGCAACCAAATCGGAATGGCCTCCAATATATTTTGTGCCACTGTGGATGATAATATCAGCACCCAAAGACAATGGTTTTTGTGCTATTGGACTTGCAAAGGTATTATCAACAACCAAATAAGCCCCAACACTTTTCGCAATAATGGCTATGGTTTGAATGTCAGATACTTTTAATGTCGGGTTGGTTGGCGACTCGATCCAAACCAATTTGGTCTTACTGCTAATAAGGTTGGCTACGTTTTCGGCATCGGTGGTATCAACATAATGCACTTTTATGCCTAACTTTTCATAGACATGTGTAAATAAACGGTACGCACCTCCATAAATGTCGTCTACGGCAATAATTTCATCACCAGCGGACAAGAGTTTTAAAACAGCATCTATGGCTGCCAACCCAGTTGAAAAGGCAAAACCAGAATGTCCGCCTTCAAGATTTGCCACAACATCTTCCAACACTTTTCGAGTTGGGTTATTGCTTCGGGCATAATCAAAGCCTTTGTTTACACCAGGTGCTTCCTGAATAAAAGTTGATGTTTGGTACACAGGTACCGAAATTGCTCCTGTTAGCGGATCGCTAGGAATGGAATGAATAATTTTTGTTGCACTCATTTTTCTAATTTTTTTTGAGTTAATAAATAATTAAAACAAAAGTCAAATAAGCTTCAGTGAAGCATACTTAATAGAAAAATGTTAAAAAGAAAATTTACGATTTACAGATGAGTAAATTCGTTTAAGTTATCTATCCAATGAGCTTATAAATGAATAAACCATTAAGTAGAATGTAGCACCTTCTCTATTGCTAGAGGGTTGCTAAGGCTTCATCGGGTCTAATCCCTCCACCTTTCTTGATAACATTTCAGTAAGTTATTGAACTTTGTGAGCACAAATATTGCAACACAAAATTTTAAAATCCAAATTTTAATTAACTTTTTTCAATTTCACACCTCATATTACAGATTATTTAAAATAATAGTATAAAATAACAAACCCTTTAATTTTTAGGGTTTAATCTTAATTATTTAATAATATTTAATATAATACCCTAATTTTTTTAGGGTATATTTTATTTTTTATTAGTTTTAGCAACAATAAATAATTTCCTTTTATGAAAAAAATTGAAGCTGTAATACGAAAATCCAAGTTTTCAGATGTCAAAAATGCGCTTCATCAAGTAGGCGTTAATTTTTTTTCCTATTGGGATGTTACGGGTTTAGGCAACGAAAAAGAAGGTCACGTGTATCGAGGCGTGAGCTATAGCACAAGTGATATACAAAGACGGTACCTATCCATTGTTGTTAATGATGATTTTGAAGCCGCAACCATAAATGCCATTTTAGAAGCTGGCTCAACTGGCGAAGTAGATGATGGTAAAATATTTGTATCCAACATAGAAGAGGTTTACAGAATACGAACGGGAGAGAAAGGCGGACAAACACTAAACTAGCTGAAGACTATGGAAATACTCACTATAAATAATGTTTGGATGATGATTTGCACGGCTTTAGTCTTTTTCATGCATTTAGGCTTTGCATTTTTAGAAATTGGCTTGACTCGTCAAAAAAACACACTCAACATTCTTTTCAAAAACATCTTTATAATTACTATTGGACTTCTTCTATATTATTTAATTGGATTCAATCTCATGTATCCTGGCTTTGGTGATGATTCATGGGGACTATTTGGTTTTTCAGGATTTGGTTTGGAAGCTCCTATGGTATCTGGAAATTTAGACTTGACATACAATTCAGGATACACCTATTGGACCGACTTTTTATTCCAAGGTATGTTTGCAGCAACAGCAGCAACCATTGTTTCTGGCGCTGTTGCCGAACGCATTAAAATTGGTCCGTTTATGATTTTCACATTATTATATGTTGGTATCGTTTATCCAATCGCCGGATCTTGGAAATGGGGAGGTGGATTTTTACAAACCTTGGAAACGCCATTTTATGATTTTGCCGGGTCAACTTTAGTCCATTCTGTTGGTGGTTGGGCAGCTTTGGTGGCTGTCTGCTTGTTAGGCGCAAGAATAGGAAAATTTAAAAATGGGCAAATTCAGGCCATTCCAGGCCACAATATTCCATTGGCTACTGCAGGCGTATTAATTTTATGGCTTGGCTGGTTTGGTTTTAATGGTGGCTCTGTATTATCAGCCGACCCTTCCTTAACCTCTATTACATTAGTAACCACATGCCTAGCTGCAGCTGCTGGCGGTGCTACTTGCGCTATGGTATCGTTTATTATTTACAAAAATTTAGATTTGACCATGTTTTTAAATGGCATACTTGGTGGTTTAGTTAGCATAACGGCTGGAGCCGATGTTATGAGCCCAGGCGACGCCATTATCATTGGCGCTATAGGTGGTGCCATTATTGTATTTGCTGTTTCTTTAATTGACCGATTAAAACTTGATGACCCAGTAGGAGCCATTGCGGTTCACTTAATTTGTGGAATCTGGGGAACGCTGGCCGTAGGTGTTTTTGGTAAGCTTGCCAGTGGCGCTCAATTTTTCAGCCAGCTTATAGGTATTGCTTCCTATGCACTAATCTGTATAGTATCATCATTTGTAATATTCTTTGTCATGAAGAAAACCATTGGTATTAGAGTTTCAGAACGAGAGGAAATTGAAGGATTAGATGCCCACGAGCATGGTATGGACGCCTATCCCGATTTTAGATTAAATGAACATTAATTTCTGTTTTTGTATAGTTTGGAAAGCCATTAAATATTCGTTTTAATGGCTTTCTGTTTTTAATGTATATCGTTTTGTAGTTCTAATTTAATGTGTATTTTTGTCGCACAAAAAGAGGAAAAATTTGTCTGATTGCAACCTCATTAAAAAATGCTAAAGCAGTACCTATATCACTTCTTTAGCCACAGCGCAATCTCACTTTTTTTCCGTAAATTCAACGACAATAAAAAATTAGGATTTATGCCATATTTATTTACTTCAGAAAGTGTATCTGAAGGACACCCAGATAAAGTAGCCGATCAGATTAGTGATGCTTTAATCGATCATTTTTTAGCATTTGACAAAGACTCCAAAGTAGCTTGTGAAACCTTGGTTACCACTGGGCAAGTAGTTTTAGCAGGTGAAGTAAAGTCCAACACCTATTTGGACGTTCAAAAAATAGCCAGAGATACTATTAACAATATAGGCTACACCAAAAGTGAGTATATGTTTGATGGTAATTCCTGTGGTGTGTTTTCTGCGATTCACGAACAATCAGAAGATATTAACCGTGGTGTTGATAGAGCCAGTAAAGAAGAGCAAGGAGCTGGTGACCAAGGTATGATGTTTGGTTATGCTACTCGCGAAACCGAAAACTACATGCCTTTGGCATTGGATTTGGCTCACCGCATATTAATTGAATTGGCTGCCTTACGCCGAGAAAATAAAGATATTACCTATTTACGTCCTGATTCAAAAAGTCAGGTAACTATTGAATATAGTGACGATAATATCCCACAACGTATTGATTCGATTGTAGTGTCTACTCAACATGACGATTTTGGTACCGATGAGGAAATGTTAGCAAAGATTCGTAAAGATATTGTAGAGGTGTTAATCCCACGAGTGGTTGCCAAATTACCAGAGCATTTACAGGCTCTGTTTAATGACAATATTAAATACCATATCAATCCTACTGGGAAATTTGTAATAGGTGGACCACATGGTGACACTGGATTAACTGGGCGTAAAATTATTGTAGATACCTATGGTGGTAAAGGTGCTCATGGCGGTGGTGCTTTTTCAGGAAAAGACCCAAGTAAGGTGGACCGTAGTGCTGCCTATGCTACCAGACACATTGCCAAAAACTTGGTGGCTGCAGGTGTTTGCGATGAAGTTTTGGTACAGGTAAGCTATGCTATTGGCGTTGTAGAGCCTATGGGTATTTTTATTGACACCTATGGAACTTGCCCATTTAATATGACCGATGGCGAAATTGCTCAAAAAGTTTCTGAAATATTTGACATGCGACCATCAGCTATTGAAGAGCGCTTAAAATTACGCCAACCTATGTATAGTGAAACTGCTGCTTATGGCCATATGGGACGC
This sequence comes from Bacteroidia bacterium, assembly GCA_030425285.1. GTDB lineage: Bacteria > Bacteroidota > Bacteroidia > Flavobacteriales > Flavobacteriaceae > Hanstruepera. The sequence goes on along the minus strand of JAUIAY010000001.1, from coordinate 1,068,784 downwards.
AAACCCGAAACCATCTCTAAAACATTTTCACAACCTAATGGTGAGGATGTGACTTTAGATGTGGAATTATTTACATGGGAAAAATTAGATTATGTTGATAAGGTCCAAAAAGCCTTTGATTTATAAGCGTTTAACAAAGTAATTAAAAGCCTCGTAAAAACAAATGCGAGGCTTTTTTTTGAAATTAATGTCAGAATTCACGCAACCTTTTTGTAGTTTCTGCATCTATTAAAAAAACGCTATAACCAATCACGCTTATGAAATTTCTTAAAACTATATCTCTTTGCCTGTTATTTATCGGTATTAATTCTTGTCAACGAGATGATAGTCCGTCAGAATTAAATTCCAGTCAAAACAATAATCGTGACCCATTTATAGAAAATTATGGGAATCAAATAACCAGAACTTTTATGGGAAGAGTCTTTTATTCATTTGACCAGCCTTTAAAAGACGCTATTGTTACAATTGGAAATCAATTTACATTCACTGATGAAAACGGAATTTATATTATTGAAAATGCCAATGTCTATGAACGGTTTGCATATATCACCGCAGAAAAAGATGGTTTTTTTCATAGTTCAAGAACAGTAATTCCTACTATTGGCATAAATAATGTTGACATCAAATGTCAATCAATACTACTAACAGAAGTAACTACTAGTGGTATTCAAGAAACTTTTGAAAACACTAACCAAGGCACTAAAATTATGCTACCTGGAGAATACAGTGATGAAAATGGCAATGACTATGTGGGTGATGTTAAAGTTTATATATCTAGAATATACTCCGAATATGAAAATTTAATTCCTGGCATGTATTACGCTTCAGATCAAAATAATGAGGAGCGATTTTTAAGGCCTTTTGAAATATTTAGAATAGAGTTAGAAGGCGAAAATGGTGAACGATTAAATATATCTGAAGGCTTTGATGCTGAATTTGAAATTACTGTTCATCAAAATAATCTAGAAGATGCTCCATCATTGATTCCGTTATGGCATTTTGATGAAACAGCTGGTTACTGGAAAGAAGAAAATCAGGCCTCATTAGTTGATGGTAAATACATTGTGAATGTTAATAAGTCAGGGGTTTTGAGTTGCAGCACTCCTTCTGAAACTGCAAGTTTGTGTCTAAATGTTGTTGACCAAAATGGTGATCCTTTAGAAAATTATACAGTGAGTTTATCAACTACTAATTATAATCTAAAGAATGAACATACAAATATTGATGGACAGGCTTGTGGAATGATTCCAACCAATGAATCTTTAACAGTCAATATTCATAGTTTTAGTTATTGTGATAATTATGATACTCATAACGAAACTATTGGGTCATTCAATTCAGATTCTGAAATTACAATTGTTGTCCCTTCAGATTCTGAAATAATAAAAGAAACTGTTAGTGGTACTTTTTATTCCTGTAATGGTAATCCAGTAACTGATGGTTATGTTTTATTGAAACATAGTAATAATTATGATGTTTATTTTTTTAGGCAGGTTACAGATGGAACATTCGAATACAATATTACGAGATGTAGCGTTTATTCAAATTTTAACATATTAGGTTATAGTAATGATGAATTAGAATCGACTGAATTAAATAGCTACAATTATACAACTCCAGAAACCGTTATCCCAGATACTTATTCCTGTTTTCAACCTGAAGAATATATAATTTATCAAGTTGATAATCATCCACAAATTCGACATGATAGATATATTAATTCTGGCCTTGAAGGTGACAACATTTATCATTTTTTGAACATTCATAACAATGGGGCAGAATTGTCAATTGGCTCAACACTAGATAGTCTTGAAGGCGTGCATACAACAAACGATGGTTTATACTTTTATATTCATTTTGACAACAACGGTGACAGTATGGGGTGGTCAACTGAATACTATTTTGAAATTAACATTACTAACGTTGCTTACAACATTGGAGAATTTACTGATGGGACATTTTCAGGTTACTATGTTGATGGCGCCGGAATAAATCATACTGTAAGTGGAGAGATTCATGCTATCAGAGATTACTAATAAAAAAGCCTCACAATTGTGAGGCTTTTTTGTTTTATAAATTATATATCACCCTAAAGGTTAAAAAGCGTGGTTGAATAAAATACTCGTTAGTACTCACACTTAAACCACCTGCACTTACCTGGGTTTGGGATTGTGTGTTCAATAAGTTAGTTGCCTTGAGTTCAAACTCCCATTTGGCATCGGCATCTTTTCGGTAGGCCAAAGAAGCATCCCAAAAATCAAAACTATTGGAGCCACCAACTTCACGACTTATATTGGTATATTGATATTCCGTTCTAAACGTAAACGTTTTAAAAATCAAGGCATCCATTTCAACAGTTGGAGAACTTGTATAAGCTTTGGTTCGACTAGAACCTTGGTCAATATCCTGAATTCCGTAACTATAACCGACTTCAAAATTTGGCGCTTCTTTAAAATTAGTTCGCAATTCAGCACCGTATGTTTGGTTATAGTTTTCATTAATTGATCGGTTAAGATTATCAGGATCGTTACTTGTTGACACAAATTGATTATACTTCCCGTAATTAAATCTTGCATTTACAGAAGCTCGTAACTTCCCAAAAGAACGTTGAAAACGACCAAAAGCGCTTAAGCTTTCATCGGCAAAATTAGAGTTGAACGGTGTGGATACTCTAATAACACTTCCTTCTTGAAAGGCAGAAGCAGTTCGTATATTATCTATATTTTTAGAATACGTAATATTTCCAAAAACATTAGTATAGTTAAACATATTGAAACTGAAATAGTTTAAGCTCAAATTATGCGCCAATGAGCTTTCCAACTGCTGATTACCTACATAGAAAGAGTCATAATTATTTAACACCATACCTTCAGCCAATTGATTGACATCGGTAAATTGGGTTTGCATACGGTAATCAAAAGATATATGCTCACTTTTCTTAAGTTGAATTCGCGCATTAAAATCTGGTAGAACCCTAAAGAAATTATCAGTATAGCTTACCCCAAACTGATCGTTCTTCATGGAATAGGCATGCGCAGATAGACCTGGCGTGAATGTAAAGATACCTGCTTTAAGTCGGTAGTGAACACCTAAATACACATCTGTAAAGGTATAATCGGTATCGTTTACTGGGTCATAATCAGCAGGCTGAACATCAACAGTTGAGCCGTTATCCAAAGTCTGGAAAATTTCGGAATTAAACTTTTGATTGCTATAAATGGTTCCCAACGTAAAATTAATATTACTCTTGCTATTCAAAACATTCCAATAATCCAATTTAGCATCCAATTGATTGGATTTTACACGTTTTTCCTGTGACAAATCATAAGCAAACTGCCCTCTGTCCATTCCCAAATCTTCAGCTGTATCATCATAAGGGTCATTAGGATCACTATCATTATTAAATGGGTCATTTGCCAATACTGCATTGTAAAATGGGTCTTCATCCTTAATAACATGCGTAGCTTCAAAAGCAAAAATATTGTTTTCGTTTAGCGTATAATAATAATTCAACATTTGATTGATGCTAAACGGATTGGTTTCCTCATTTTGATTGGTATTCCCCAAAACCGAAGAAAAGAAAGCCTGCTCTTGAGTTTCTTTAGAAACACGTCCTAAAATCTCATAATCCAATTGATTATTGGCATTAGGCTTATAGGTTGCGTTTAATTTCAACATTCCTAAATCGCTACGTTGGGTTGTCTGGTCTTCAGTACGTTCATCAGGAATTCCTAATTCAGGATCTGTATAAACTCTGTCGTTATTTTCCTGCAGAAGGATTTTGTTACCAGTGTAAATTGCAAATCCACCTATATCCAACTTATCAGTTGGCGAATAACTAAAATTGGCAGCTGCAAAACGTGCGTTAATTTGTTTGGCTCTATTATTTTGTAATGATAAAAACCCAAGACCATTATCCCCTAAACTAATATTAGTACCACTACTTTGACTAGGCTGCCTAAAGCCTCCTGAAAAGTTAAAATAATCTCTACGTGAGAATGCCATTTCACCAATATTGTTAATGTCGCCAATAACATTCACACTGTACTTAGGATTGTAGTAAAACAGCTTGGGTTGCGCCAAATACAGACCATCATCCGAAGAAACGCCGCCACCTGCAGTCACTGTTCCAAACCAAAAACTCTCCTTTCCTTCTTTGAGTTTGATATTTAAAGCAATATTATCCTGATTGTTTTGCACACCACTTAACTGGCCTACTTCAGCATAGTTTTTAAGTACTTGTACCTTATCAACCGCATTGGCAGGAATGTTTTTGGTGGCGAGTTTTGAGTCTCCATCAAAAAAGTCCTTACCTTCAACCATAACTTTAGAGACTACCTTTCCCTCTACTTCTATCTGACCTTCATCATTAATCTCAACACCAGGTAGGTTTTTAAGAACATCTTCTAATTTACGCTCGGTTCCGGTATTAAAAGAATCCGCATTATAAACCAATGTATCTCCTTTAATGGTTACTGGCATTTCGTAGACCAATTCTACCTCATCGAGACTATTATCATTGGCCAAAGTAAAGTTCTTGGTAATATCCTGATCAGTTGTGCTAACTGCTTCATCAGCTGTTTTCATACCGATGTAACTCACCTGAATATTATAGTTAGTATTTTTTTCCAATGACAATTTATAACGCCCTTGGTCATTCGTAATCCCGTAAGAATCCAACTTATTAGTTGATTGATTGATAGCAATAACATTGGCCAATTCCAGCGGATTACCAATACTATCCTTTACTACACCCTCAATTTTAACTTGGGCAAAAGTAGTGCTTGATGCTGCAATAAGCAGCATGAAAAAGAATTTCTTCATGTTTTGGTTATTGATTTTTTGATTGTAGTATTATAGAATTAACGTCCTCTGCCACCGCCTCTTCGGCCTCCATACATTTCACGCATCTCCTCCATTTTTTGCTTTACGATGTCGTTATATTCTTTACGTGTCACCTCTTTACCTTTTGAAGGTTTTTTGATGTCGTCTTTTTCATCAGGATTTAAAACTATTTTAGTACACAACATGGTTGTTCTATCGGCATTGATTTCTAAAATCAAACCTGGCAATCCCCAATATTCACCTGGACCATTGTTAACAGGAATTTGTGGTGTGTACCAAGCAGTTACAATAATTTCTTTTGGAACTTCAATCTCATCCATTGGGTTATCACTTTTGGCATCAGCAGTATCTGATGAATCCTTTTTCTTTTCAGCATCATCCTTATCACGATCACGACGTCTCATACTGCTCCAATCGAACTCATCTACTTTTTTTACAGCCGTTGCCTTAAAGCAAGTGTACTGACCAATTTGTTTAGTTTCGGTTCCCATTTCCCACTCCAAGTCTGGTAGAGAATCCTTAATCAAAAATTGCTTACCAAAAAACTCCTGTTCTTGTAACATTTGTTTCTCTTTGACATTTTTATATTGGGAACCACCTGTAAAACTGCCCATCATTCCAAATCCACGGCCACCACCAGCACCAGGTGCTTCTAACTTTTCATCTTCTTTATATAAAGACTCCGATTGAGAGAACGTTAGGATGTATTGCTTCTCTAGAAAGCTCTTCATACGCTCCATGATTTGTTTTTTTTGTTGCTCGCTCATTTGGCCTCTACCCCAATTATCCAAATCCATAGTGGTTTTAGTTTGGTAGTAAGCTTTACCTTGAAAGTCTTGCTGCCCAATCATAAATAGCGGCAACATTAAAATTAAGCAAGTGATTAGTAGTTTTTTTGGAAATAGTCTCATTGTAACTGGTTTATAATTTTTATAAAATTACCTATAATTACAATAAGACTTACAAACCGCTAAAATGTTTAACCTGAAATTGTTAAAGTTATCATAAAATATTATCCGCCAATTCGGATTTCAACATTCTCACCTCTACCACTTTCATTCCAATTGGACTTCATGCGGTCTTCCATTTCCTTTAGTTTTTTGTCCATTATAGCATCGTACTCTTCCTGATTAACTCTCTTCCCTTTTGTGGGCTCTTCAATATTGAGATCTTTTTCTGGATTCAAAACAATTTTACTGCAAACCATAGTTGTTGTACCATCATTTACTTCTAAAATCAAGCCTGGTAATCCTTGATAGTTCTCTGGACCATTGTTAACCGGAATCTGTGGTGTGTACCATGCTGTTACGGTTACTTCTTTCATTTCTGGTTCCGATTCAGCTTCGGCATCCAAATCCTTATCACCATTGATGCTAATACCGCCTCTAACAACTTCAACTTCACGAATTTTAGTCGCTTTAAAACATTCATAATCGCCAATAAACTTTTTTTCATTGGTCAATTCCCAGTTGTGTTCCTCCAATTTATCCTGAATCAAAAACAACTTGCTAAAGGATTCACTTTGATTAGTATAGCGATTTTCTTTTATATTCTTGTAAAGTACATCAGCTCCTCCTGTATTTATTACCATAACCTCTACGCCTGCAGGTTGTGGCGCTTCCAATTCCTTATCTTCTTTATAAATGGAAGCTTCTTTATTGAAACTTAAAATATAGGTTTTTTGAAATTGCTTTTTAAGCATGTCCATCATCCTTTGATGTTGTTCAGAATTCATTTGGGTACTATCCAATTGAATATCTATTTTTCTGGATGTCTTATAGACAGCCTTTCCTTGAAAATCTTGTGCTACAACCAAATTAGTTAATAAGGTTAAAGCAAATAGCATAATTGTTCGTTTCATAATTTGATGTTTTTGTTTTAATACATTACAAATATGCATCAAGTAATTCCTTTTTAAAGTTAACCAGTGTTAACGAGTGTTAACCGATTAGCAATCGTTATTTTTATCTTATACATTTGAATTATGAACGATGTTAGATACAAATGGATTCTTAACACTATAGTGTTTGTAATCTTATGCACCATAACTATTCAGGTGTATTGGAATTACAAAAACTACTTGGTTAACAAGCAGCAACTCATCAATGATGTTCAGGTGAGTTTGGACAATGCCATAGATACCTATTATGCTAATATTGCACAACACAACACACTTGCTTTTGCATTTGAAACAGACGATACATCCGATCTATTCCTGAAGCAAAAAAAAATTGATAGTATTGTTAAGAACATTGACATTATTACTCAAAATATTTCAAAAGATGATTCCTTGAGAATACAGATTATGGAAGACATTTCAGTGACAAGTGATAGTGATTCCATAAAAGGTAATGTTGTAAAACAATGGACGCCTTCGCAAGTGGAAATCAGAACTACAAATCACTCCCATTTAGACTCCCTAACCGAAGACTCCTTTAAATTACTGACCTCAAAAATCATTTATTCAATGACCAACGATACCCTGAAAATAGAACGTATGGATTCGCTGGTAAACTCCGAATTGAAACGCAAAAACTTGAACATTGACTATGCTTTGTCATTCAAATCACCTTTTGACAGTTTGCAAACCAAACGATTGGAAGCCATTAAAAATTCCTCTCTCCATACAGTTTCAAAATCCGCCTATCTTCCAAAGGGTAGCGAGCTTGAAATTTACTTTGCCAATAGCACTGCACTAATTTTAAAACGTATTCTGCTTGGTGTTTTTATTTCTTTTTTATTGGTATTGGCTGTAATAGGCTGTTTATTTTACCTGCTTAAAATCATCAAGCATCAAAAACAATTGGCTGAAGTTAAGAATGATTTAATCAGTAATATCACTCATGAATTCAAGACACCTATCGCTACCATAAGTGTTGCGTTGGAAAGCATCAAAAGTTTCAATACAAAACATGACCCTGAAAAGACCAAATTGTATTTACATATGTCTTCCAACCAATTGGAAAAATTGAATACTATGGTTGAAAAACTTTTGGAAACCGCCACATTGGATAGTGAAGACCTTAATCTTAATAAAGAGAATTGTGATATAATGCAATTGCTTGAAGCCTTAATGGCCAAATATCAAATTCAAGCGCCAGAGAAATCATTCACTTTACACAAACCTCAAGGAGTTGTTTTTGCTGAAGTTGACTTGTTCCATTTTGAAAATGCCTTAAGCAATGTTATTGATAATGCTGTAAAATATGGTGGTGATGACATTACCGTTACTATTGAGCAAACTAATAATTCATCAACCATTTTAATTTCCGATAATGGAACCTCTTTAAACTCGGATTCAAAAAATCAAATTTTTGAAAAATTCTACCGAGTTCCTAAAGGCAATACTCATGATGTTAAAGGTTTTGGCATTGGACTGTACTATACCAAGAAAATCATTGAAAAGCATGGTGGACTTATTAATTTAGATTTGAAACCCCATTTAACAACGTTTAAAATAACCATCCCTAATGCCTAAAAAACCCTCCATATTATTGGCAGAAGATGAACCTGCATTGGGTCAGATCATAAAGGAAAGCTTGGAAACAAGAGACTTTAATGTATTGTTGTTTGAAAATGGTGAAAAAGCGCTTCAAGGCTACCATGATAACCAACCAGAGCTTTTGGTGTTGGATGTGATGATGCCCAAAAAAGATGGTTTTACGCTAGCAAAGGAAATTAGGGAAATTGATGATACCATCCCAATCATTTTCCTTACTGCCAAATCACAAACTCAAGATGTTGTTGAAGGTTTTAGCATTGGTGGTAATGATTACCTTAAGAAACCTTTTAGCATGGAAGAATTGATTGTACGTATTAATAATCTACTAAACAGAAAACAACTACAAGTTAGCACCAAAATCCTGGCAGTAGGACAATATACTTTTGATTTCCCAAAACAACTGCTCCAATTTAACAACGAAGAACCTGTTCAGCTTACACATAGAGAAGCGCATTTGCTCTTTCATTTAATAAACAACAAAAATCAGGTTTTAGATCGTTCACTTATTTTAAATAAACTTTGGGGAAACGACGATTTCTTTAGTGCTAGAAGTATGGATGTTTTTATAACCAAACTTCGTAAAAAATTAAATCGTGATGATTCTATCCAAATTTTAAATGTTCGCGGATTTGGTTATAAATTAATCTGTTGATTTTTGGATTGATTTTTGTACTTTTCAAGTTCAATGAAATGGCTTAACTATTTATTTATTCTATTTACTGCTATAGTCTATTCCCAAGACAGTATAACCACTATTAAAAAAGAGCAAGTCCCTTTGGAGGTTTCTAAATTTGTTGGTTTGGATAATTTTGGAACGCAATACTACCTCAACGGGAACATATTCTATAAAAAAACGCCTGCAAATACCATTAATTATAGTAATGTACAGTTAGGCAATATTTCGACGGTAAACATATTTAATCCTTTAAAAATAATTCTGTTTTACCAAAATTTTAATACCGTTATCATTTTAGACAATAGATTGGCCGAGGTGTTTAAAATTGATTTTAATACCACGCAACCTTATAAGAACATCAGCCATGTTTCTACTGGAAATGACAACACGATTTGGACCTTTAATCTAGACTTGCAACAATTGCAACTATACGACTACAAAACCAAATCGGCTAGGGCAACCACACTGCCTGTTGTTTCCAATGTTTTGGATTTAACCAGCAACTACAACTATTGCTGGCTCCTAACCGAAAAATTCCTTTACAAGTATAATTACTTTGGGAGTTTGCTTTTTAAAATTGAAAACAGAGGGTACACAGAAATTAAAGAAAGTAATGACAATCTCATTTTAAAACAAGGTAATAACTTATTGTTTCTTGAAGACAAAACCCAAAAAATCGCACCCATTAAAACCCCTGAATTGTTAATAAATCAGTTTTTAGTAACCGCTGAAACCTTGTATATTTACGATTCCAAAATTCTACACGAATTCCAACTAAAAAACTAACAAAATATGCATGTTGCAGTAGCAGGAAATATTGGCGCAGGAAAAACGACACTTACCAAGTTATTAGCTAAACACTATAAATGGGAACCACAACTGGAAGATGTTGTGGACAATCCGTACTTGGATGATTTTTACAATCAAATGGAACGCTGGAGTTTTAATTTACAAGTGTATTTTTTAAATAGCCGTTTCCGTCAGGTTGCTCAAATTAGAGAAAGTGGTAAAGACATTATTCAGGACAGAACCATTTATGAAGATGCGCATATTTTCGCTCCCAATTTACATGCTATGGGACTCATGACAAATCGTGATTATGAAAATTACCGTTCACTTTTTGATTTAATGGAATCCTTTGTACAAGGCCCCGATTTATTGATTTATTTAAGAAGCTCTATACCAAATTTGGTGTCTCAAATACATAAACGTGGTCGCGATTATGAAAACTCTATTAGCATTGATTACTTAAGTCGGTTGAATGAACGATACGAAGCATGGATTCATGGTTATGACAAAGGAAAATTATTAGTTATTGATGTCGATAATATGGACTTTGTTTCAAACCCTGAAGATTTAGGAACCATCATCAACAGAATAGAAGCCGAAATTCACGGTCTTTTCTAATTAAAAAAAGTACACAATAAAACTTAAAAACAAAAAAACCACGCAAAAATGCGTGGTTTTTTTATTAGAATATTCAATAACTATTGTTGAATAACTTCTTCTTCAATAGTCGCATCTTTCACATTTTCCTTTACTTTAGCAGCACCAGCCTTCATTTCTTCAACGCGGGCCTTAACTTCTGCTTTTGTACCAGAAATAATTTTTTCATCAACAATAGCCTCTCCATTGACAACTGAAGTTGTTGTTACTACAGCTTTAGCAATATCATCACTTACAACTTCCATCTCAACTAATACTTTCTTGTAAACTTCTTCAGTTTTAGATGCAGTAGTTGTTTCCATAGCAACACCTTCCTCTACTGAATGACCTCCTAAAATTGGAGCGATTACCAATCCAACCAAACACGTTAACTTGATTAAAATATTCATTGAAGGCCCTGAAGTATCTTTAAACGGATCACCAACCGTATCACCTGTTACAGCAGCTTTGTGAGCATCTGAACCTTTATACGTCATTTCTCCGTTGATTTCAACACCTGCTTCAAATGATTTCTTGGCATTATCCCAAGCGCCACCAGCATTATTTTGGAAAATAGCCCACATAACACCAGACACACAAACACCAGCCATATAACCTCCAAGTGGTTCAGCACCAAATACCAATCCGATAATGATAGGTGTGATAATAGTAATCAAACCTGGTAAGATCATTTCTTTTAAAGCCGCTTTAGTCGAAATATCCACACACTTCGCGTATTCAGGAGTTCCTGTTCCTTCCATAATGCCTGGAATTTCTCTAAACTGACGACGTACTTCCTGAACCATTTCCATAGCGGCCTTACCAACCGATTGCATAGCCAAAGCAGAGAAGATTACTGGAATCATACCACCAACGAATAACATAGCCAATACATCGGCTCTAAAGATATTAATACCATCAATACCTGTAAAAGTCACATAGGCTGCAAATAAGGCTAAAGCCGTTAAGGCAGCAGAAGCAATCGCAAAACCTTTACCTACAGCAGCAGTTGTATTTCCAACAGAATCTAAAATATCTGTACGCTCACGTACGTGAGGCTCTAATTCACTCATTTCAGCAACACCACCAGCGTTATCAGCAATTGGTCCAAAGGCATCAATAGCCAACTGCATAGCAGTTGTAGCCATCATAGCAGAAGCAGCTAAAGCCACTCCATAGAAACCTGCTAACTCATAAGAACCATAAATAGCAGCAGCAAATAATACCACTGACAAAAATGTTGATTTCATACCTACTGCCAAACCTGCAATGATGTTGGTTGCGGCTCCAGTAGAACTATTTTTTACGATATCTAAAACTGGTTTTTTACCTAGACTTGTGTAGAATGCCGTTACCATTGAAATCAATGCACCAACAGCCAAACCAATACAAGCTGACCAAAACACATTGATAGATGGAATAGCTTTATATCCTTCACCAAAGAACTTCATATTCATAGTTTCTGGTAACATCATGTCAATTAAGAACCAACTGGCAATTAACGTAATCACGATTGCTACCCAGTTACCCATATCCAATGCTTTTTGAACCTGTGGTTCTTTAGCATCATTATTCGAAATCTTAACCAAAAATGTTCCTAATATAGAAGCAATAATACCAACACCAGCAATAACGATTGGCAATAAAATTGGGCCCATATTGTTAAATGAATCTGTAAAAGGCGCATTTAACGACATATCTTTAATCAAATAATTTCCTAGTACCATAGCGGCTAGAACTGTTGCTACATAAGAACCAAATAAATCAGCTCCCATACCTGCAACATCACCTACATTATCACCTACATTATCTGCAATAGTCGCTGGGTTACGAGGATCGTCTTCTGGGATACCTGCTTCAACTTTACCAACCAAGTCAGCACCAACATCGGCAGCTTTTGTATAAATACCACCACCAACACGTGCAAACAAGGCAATAGATTCAGCACCTAGTGAGAATCCAGCCAATGCTTCAAGAGCCATAGTCATATCATTATAGAATGACGAACCGCCATCCACAAACATTTTTACAAATACGAAGAAGAATAAACTCAATCCTAATACAGCCAAACTAGCCACACCAAGTCCCATAACGGTTCCACCACCAAATGATACTTTTAAAGCTTGAGGCAAACTTGTTTTAGCAGCTTCAGCAGTACGAGCATTGGCTTCAGTAGCGATTCGCATACCAATGTTTCCTGCCAATGCCGATGCAAAAGCACCAACAATAAATGCTACAATTATAATCCAGTGCGTTGTATCAACCATCATTGAAATGATACCTAAAGCGATAGCAGCTATTACTACGAAGATTAAAAGCAGTCTATATTCAGCACCTAAAAATGCCAGAGCACCTTCTTTAATGGCTTTAGATATACCTTGCATTTTTTCGTTTCCAGGCGCTTGTTTTTTAACCCAAGACATTTTAATCATCATAAAAATCAGCCCTACAACAGCCATTGCAATTGGCACAAAAATCATATTTGATTCCATATTTTTTTTAGTTTATTTTATAATTAGCAGCGCAAAAGTAGTGAAATGGATTCTAAAAGAAAAACCCTCTTAATTAATACATTAAAAGGGTTTTTCTTTTCATTTTTATCAAAGTAACTAAATCTTAAAATTTCCTTTAGCTTTATGTTCACTATTTTCGTAACGTTCTACACATTTATTGAAAATATCATAGGCTTCTTCGGCATTTCCCCAACCACCAACATCAACTTTCTTTTTTTCAAGATCTTTATAAACCTGAAAGAAATGGGTAATCTCCTTTATTCTATGAGGATTCAAATCCTCTATATCATTGTAACTATTCCAGATAGGGTCACTCACAGGCACACATACCAATTTTTCATCTGGTCCTTTTTCATCAGCCATGTGAAAAACACCAATAGGTTTTACTTCCATCACACACATAGGGAAAGTAGGTTCTGTTCCCATAACCAAAACATCCAAAGGATCACCATCTAACGCTAAAGTTTCTGGAATGAAACCATAATCACCAGGATACATCATAGAGGAAAACAACATACGGTCAAAACGTATTTTGTTAAGTTCAAAATCATATTCGTATTTGTTACGGCTACCTTTTGGAATTTCAATCAGCACATCAAAAGTGGTTTTACCTGAATTTGTCATTGTTCATTTTTTTAGGACTGCAAAGGTACGGAAGTAAACCATTATTACAACGTTGATTATGCATTACTTTTTATAGTATGTTAAAATAAGAATCCTCACTCCAATTTTTCATATCTTGTTACTTCAATCAAAAAATTAATCAAACCACACAGCATGAGGTATTTTATTTTCCTATTCGTTTTTAGTTTTAGCTTTTCAACTGTCCAATCACAAACACAACCTTGGCAAGGTAAATTTGAGCCTATTGATAATATGATAGCACCACCTAACACGTACCGCACAGCTAGTGGCGCGCCTGGGAAAGCCTATTGGCAACAACGTGCCGATTATAAAATAAAAGCAACTATTGACGAGCAAAACAATATCCTCTCTGGAGAAGAAACCATTACATACCATAACAACTCACCTGACGATTTAAGCTACCTATGGATTCAGCTAGAACAAAACGTCAATAAAAAAGGAAATGCTGATTTTGGAGATGCTTTTGGTGGTGTTCAAGATAATATGAACACACGCCAAATGCAGTTCTTAACCCGTGCTATTGACTTTCCGGCAGGATATACCATAAAGTATATAAAAGATAGCTCTGGCAACAACATGAAAGCTTTGGTTAATAATACCATGATGAAGGTGATGTTAAACAAACCACTAAATTCTGGTGAATCTATGAGTTTTTCTTTGGCCTGGTCTTACCCTATCACTGATAGAAGTATGTTTTTACTATCACGTGAAGGTTATGAATATTTCCCTGAAGACGATAATACAGTTTATTTGATTGCGCATTGGTTCCCAAGAATGGCTGTTTACAACGATACCGAAGGCTGGCAAAATCAACAATTTCAACGCTTGGGGGAATTTGCTTTGGAATTTGGAGACTATGATGTTGAGATTTCTGTTCCTGAAGATCATATTGTAGCGTCCACAGGACGGCTTCAAAATAGTGAATCGGTTCTGACCAAAACTCAAAGACAACGCCTGGCACAAGCCGAAAACACCTTTGACAAACCTGTCATGATTGTGACTTTGGACGAAGCCAAAATTAATGAAAAATTTAAAACAACGAAATCAAAAACATGGAGATACACCGCTAAAAATGTGCGTGATTTTGCCTTTGCATCCTCTAGAAAATTTATCTGGGATGCACAAGCGGTTCAATTGGAAACCAATAAAGTTATGGCGATGTCATTCTATCCCAAAGAAGGTTTGCCTGTTTGGAGCGAGGAATCAACCAAAGCCGTAAAAGCAGCATTGGAAGTCTATTCTGAAGCTACTTTTGAATATCCTTATCCTGTGGCTATTTCGGTTAATACGTCTAATATTGGTATGGAGTTTCCTATGATTAGTTTTAATGGTGGCCGACCAATAAATGGTAAAATGAGCGACAATGCCAAGTCTGGTATGATTGGCACTATTATTCACGAAGTAGGCCACAACTGGTTTCCTATGATAGTGAGTTCAGACGAACGCAAATGGATGTGGATGGACGAAGGGCTCAATACCTTTTTACATCAACGAACAGTGGCAGAGCGCTATCCTGAATTTCATAGTACAGAACCAAAAGATATTGTTCCCTTTATGCAAGGTGACAAAAATATTTTACGCCCTATTATGACGACATCAGATAGTGAATTGCTTACACAGTTTGGAAACAACTTCTATCAAAAGCCAACTGTTGGTTTACAAATGTTACGAAATTCCATTATTGGACCAGAACTCTTTGACCAAGCATTTAAGGAATATGCTAACCGTTGGAAATACAAGCACCCAAACCCAGGAGATTTATTTAGAACTTTGGAAGATGCTACAGCAACCGATTTGGATTGGTTTTTTAGAGGTTGGTTTTTCACTACAGATAATGTAGATATGGAGCTAACCGATGTGAAGTGGTATAAAGTATATGAAGAAGATTTGAATATTGAAGACCAACAGAAAAAAGTGAAAATTGCAGCAACAGGTGAAGGCACTGAACAGAAAGCCAAAGATTTTTCAAGTGGACCAGATATGATTAAACTGTCAGATACACCAGACCAAGCCTATGGGCAGTTTTTATCGCGTTTGGATGAAGACGCATTACGCAAACAAGTCTCTGGGAAGAATATTTATGAAGTAACCATTAAAAATATGGGTGGCTTGGTAATGCCTGTTAAAATAGAGTGGGTTTATACCGATGGTACCAAAGAAACCGATATGCTTCCTGCTGATATTTGGAGAAGAAATGAGTATCAAATAACCAAAACATTCATTAAGAGTAAAGAGGTTAAAAAAGTGAATTTAGATCCTAATTTTGAATTTGCTGATACCGACATGCAAAACAACAGTTTCCCTAAAGTTGAAGAATCCTCACAATTTGATGAGTTCAAGAAGAAGAAATCTGATTAAAACATAAAACCAAAGCTTCCCGTAATTCCAAAATCACGTGCATCTGGGTTATCTAGATAGTTGCCCCTAAAGTTGAAGTCAATTCTAAAAACCTTGAATATATTACCAATACCAAAGCTGTATTCGTAATATATTTCATTGGTTGGAGCGACTAACGGAATATTGGAAGGCGCACTTAAAGCAACATTCTCTTGTGAAATCCCCCCCCAAACACCTCTTATTCCAACTATTTCACGCCAATTGAGTTTTCGAAGAAAAGGTATACGTGAAAATAACCTGCCGTTAAAATTATGTTCCAAATGTAATGAGGCATAAGTATCCGTTACAAATTCGTAGAAATTCAATTGGGAAAACGATTTATAAATAGAAAAATACGATTGGTTACCAGGTACAACACTCAACAACCCTAGAGGTACTTCTCCAAATGTTTTTCCTACTTCGACTGTAGAATACAATCTACCGAACCCTCCTAGAATCCATGGTTGGATATATGAAAATTGTAATTTCGTATAAGTAAAATCACTATTGAACATATCCTTTCTTCCAACACTCATTTGAGCAAAAATAGATGCGTAGGTATCATTGGCATTACGTCTTTCAACACCATAGCCTGACATTTTTCGACCAGGGAAATAAGAAACAGCTAAAGTGCTTTCAAACTGATGTACTTCCGACGAGATTCCTGTAGGTGATTCTGGGTCTACATAATCCAAGCTGAATGTAGGCGATGCTGAAGATAAGGTTCTATAATCACCGCCTATTCTAAAAAGCACATTTTTGATGGGTTCCATTTCAATAGCTAAAGCAGTTAAATTGA
This sequence comes from Bacteroidia bacterium, assembly GCA_030425285.1. Lineage (GTDB taxonomy): Bacteria > Bacteroidota > Bacteroidia > Flavobacteriales > Flavobacteriaceae > Hanstruepera. The sequence continues at coordinate 1,052,003 of JAUIAY010000001.1, read as the reverse complement.
TATTAGAAAGTTTATCATTGGGAGCTGTAGTAAATACCGCATTTGAAGCCAAACTTCTCCCAAGAACATCAGTTGAGGTGGTCAAACTAGCTCCTATCTGCTCAATGTCTCGCCTGTGGCCAGCCGAGATTATAAGTCGGTTTCGTTTATTTAATAGCCACTTTGCCGAAAAGCCATACTTAAACTTATCATCATTAAAACCATAAGCCAAAAAACCTTGTAAACGCCAAAGATCATTGGGCCCAAAATAGGTTCTTCCTCCTGCTCGAAGCCTCACACCTTCAACATCATTATAACCCACTGTTGAAAATATTGGTCCATAATCAAGGTTTAAGTCGTCAAATTCTATATAACCAGAGGCCAAAACACTTCCAACATTATAAAGTCGCTTGAATTTTTTGACCGTTTTTAAGGTGTCCAGCATTTTATAGACTCCCTTCTCATCCTTACTCAGTTCCTCCATACGGTTGGCTTCCCAAAAGGCATCATCACGATTGTAAGCATCCTTGTCATAATCGAAGACCTCTTCCTTATAAAACTTCTCCTCTTTGACTTCATCAAAGACATAGTTGTCATATAAGGTTGTTCGTTTACCATAAATGCCTCGTGATTTCTCATTTTTGTTGAAGGTGAAATCGGACATGAAATAATCACGTTTAATCAAGAATACCGAATCACTAACCACATCAAATTCCTGTTCTATATAAATCTCCTTAACCCAGTTGATATTGGCGCTTTTGGAAGCTTGAAGGTTAATTTCCTTAATAGCAAAGGTTGAATCGTTTACCCAGAAATCACCTTTAAAAGTAAGCTCATTTTTTCTCCTAGGATAATAAATAATGTTGTAACACCATTTATCACCAATAAAGGCACTATCGGCCAAAACGTAATTATAAGTATTGATACCTGTTTTAGATAATGGACTCACAAAACTTTTATCAAAGAATTTAAGATAATTGTCATACACATCATACTGTGAATACAAATCCTTTATAAAGTCTATAATGGTTTGGTTATTACTAAATCCAGAGTTTTTGTTTCCTTGAAGCTCTATCTTTTCCTTATCTAACAAGTTATCACCATAAACTTTGGCAACTTCCTCATTAACAAAAATGGGTAAGTACGTTTTACCAGTTACTTTAGAGGTATCAACTTGCTCAAAAACAAACTCCATACCTTTGAACAAATTACTTTTAATAAGTGAACTATCAATTGTATTTAAGTCAAATTCTACTTTTTCATATCTATCATAGGCATATTGCTTAAATTGGTTGAGTCCATTTTGACGCTTACGTTCCCAAATCTTTTGCAAGATGGCAATAGCAGGATTTTCTTCCGCTTTTTTAGATTGTTTACCTGAAACAATAACCACTTCGTTTAATGCAGCAGCTTCTTCTTCAATTACAAAATTCAAATCGTAATTAACCCTTTTTTCTAGTGGAATTTCGATGGTTTTATAGCCCACAAAAGACACAATAAGTGTATCCCATGTTTTATCGGATTCCATATAAAACCGACCATTTTCATTCGTGATAGTACCTTCAGAGGAATTCTTAAAAATAATATTGGCATATGCTACTGGCTCATTGCTTACATCAATAACATGGCCACTAACTTTTGTCTGGGCAAAACTGGATATAAATCCAAAAAACAATAATGTAATAAGTAGATTATACCTCATAATTATAAAAAAACTTCATCAACAATGTTGCCAATGAAGTTAATTCAACGTAAAAAACGTTGTTTTATTTGTACATAACCTTTTTGACTGCCTTAATAACATCATTGCTATTTGGCAACCATTCTTCCAATAAAACAGGAGAATAAGGTGCAGGCGTATCAGCCGTATTTATTTTTTCAATTGGTGCATCTAAATAATCAAATGCTTGAGATTGCACTTGATATGTGATTTCGGTAGCTACGTTACCAAAAGGCCAAGCTTCTTCCAAAATAACCAATCTGTTGGTTTTCTTAACAGAAGTCAAAATGGCATCATGATCCATTGGTCTCACTGTTCTTAAATCTATGATTTCACAAGAAATACCTTCTTTTTCCAATTCATCAGCAGCTTTGTAAGCTTCCTTGATAATCTTTCCAAAGGACACAATAGTCACATCGGTTCCTTGACGCTTGATATCAGCCACACCAATTGGAATAACATATTCTCCTTCTGGAACTTCACCTTTGTCACCATACATTTGCTCACTTTCCATGAAAATCACTGGGTCATCATCACGAATGGCAGACTTTAACAAGCCTTTGGCATCATAAGGGTTAGATGGCACAATAACCTTTAATCCTGGTGTATTGGCATACCAACTCTCAAAAGCTTGGGAATGTGTTGCAGCCAACTGTCCTGCTGAAGCCGTAGGGCCTCTAAAAACGATTGGGCACTTAAACTGTCCCCCAGACATTTGTCTAATCTTCGCTGCGTTATTTATAATCTGGTCAATTCCAACCAAGGAAAAGTTAAACGTCATAAACTCTACTATAGGTCTGTTACCCGTCATAGTCGAACCAACAGCTATACCAGCAAAACCTAATTCGGCAATAGGTGTATCAATGACACGCTTTGGGCCAAATTCATCCAACATACCCTTACTGGCCTTATAAGCACCGTTATATTCGGCTACCTCTTCTCCCATTAAATAAATGCTGTCATCGCGGCGCATTTCTTCGCTCATAGCCTCACAAACGGCTTCCCTAAATTGAATTGTCTTCATATAATTACTAATTATGAAGAGCAAAAATAGGAATAAATGAAAAACTATACTTAAAAGATGTTATGAAAAATTTATTATGCGTGCATAGTAAAAATTCAGAATAAAATAAGTAACTTCGTAACCTCAAAAACTCAAACGTTATATTAAAAAATTTCGATATGAAAATATTAGTATGTATTAGTCATGTTCCTGATACGACTTCCAAGATTAATTTTACGGACAACGACACCCAATTTGACACTAACGGCGTGCAATTTGTCATCAATCCAAATGACGAATTTGGCTTAACTAGAGCCATGTGGTTTAAGGAAAAACAAGGCGCCAACGTTACGGTTGCCAATGTAGGTGGTCCAGAAACTGAACCAACACTTCGTAAAGCTTTGGCTATAGGTGCCGATAGTGCTATACGAGTTAATACTGCTGCTAAAGACGGTTTTCAAGTTGCCAAAGAATTAGCAAAAGTTGTACAAGATGGCGGTTACGATTTGGTTATTGCTGGTCGTGAATCTATTGACTATAATGGTGGAATGGTTCCTGGTATGTTAGCCGGACTGACCAATGCCAACTTCGTAAATAACTGTATCAGCCTTGAAGTAGATGGCAACAATGCTAAAGCTGTTAGAGAAATTGATGGTGGTAAAGAAACCGTTTCAACATCTTTGCCTTTAGTTATTGGCGGTCAAAAAGGCTTGGTTGAAGAAAGCGATTTGCGCATTCCTAATATGCGTGGTATTATGATGGCACGTCAAAAGCCATTACAAGTTGTTGAACCTGCAAATGCTCAAGCCGAAACAGACTCTGTAAAGTTTGAAAAACCAGCTCCAAAAGGTGCTGTCAAGTTAGTTGATGCAGACAATGTTCAAGAACTAGTGAATTTATTACATAACGAAGCCAAAGTCATTTAATTAACGTACAAAAAGAAAAGAAAATGTCAGTTTTAGTATATACAGAATCAGAAAACGGAAAATTTAAGAAAACCGCGTTGGAGGTGGCTTCCTATGCCAAGGCTGTTGCCGATCAAATGGGAACATCTGTCACTGCCATTGCATTTAACGCCAGTGATGTGAGTGCTTTAGGCAATCATGGTGTTGATAAGGTTTTAAAAGTTACCAATTCACAATTAGAATCCTTTAATGCAAAAGCTTACGCAAGTGCTATAGCTCAAGCAACTAAAAATGAAGGTGCCCAAGTAGTGGTTGTTAGCTCTAGTGCCGACAGTAAATATCTAGCGCCGCTTTTAGCCATCGAACTGCAAGCTGGTTACGCTTCTAACGTTGTGGAAGCTCCAAGCAGTGTGTCTCCTTTTACAGTTAAAAGAACAGCTTTCACCAATAAAGCGTTCAACTCGACAGCAATCAATACCGATGTCAAATTAGTAGGTGTTTCCAAAAATGCTTTTGGTTTAGTAGAATCTTCAGGTTCTGCAACTGCAGAAGACTTCTCACCTAGCATTCCTGAATTGGGTGTTTCTGTTGAGTCAGTTGATAAAGTAACTGGAAAGGTCACTATAGCTGATGCCGAAATAGTTGTTTCTGGAGGACGTGGTTTAAAAGGTCCTGAAAATTGGGGTATGATAGAAGAATTAGCCGATGTTTTAGGTGCTGCAACAGCATGTTCAAAGCCAGTAAGTGATTTAGGATGGAGACCTCATAGCGAACACGTAGGACAAACAGGTAAGCCTGTAGCTTCTAACCTTTATATTGCTGTGGGAATTTCAGGAGCAATCCAACATTTGGCGGGAATCAACGCTTCAAAAGTTAAGGTGGTTATCAATACCGATCCAGAAGCACCATTTTTCAAGGCTGCCGACTACGGAATTGTTGGCGATGCGTTTGAAGTTGTTCCAAAGTTGATAGAGAATTTAAAAGCATTTAAGGCACAACAATAAATATATTTTTTTTAAATTGTATTTATAAAGGGCTGTTTAAATTAGTTTAATGTACCAAAAACTGTGTGTTACAGTTTGGTAAAGTCCTAATTTAAACAGTTCTTTGCTTTTTAACAGCCTATGAGTTTAGTTCGACTGAAAATAAAAGGTATTTCCTATAGCCAGACACAAAATGGCGCTTATGCCTTAATATTGAATGAAGTAGATAGCGACCGAAAGTTACCAATTGTTATTGGTGCTTTTGAAGCACAATCCATTGCCATTGCTCTTGAAAAGGAGATTAGACCACCTAGACCTTTAACCCACGATCTTTTTAAAAATTTCGCCGATCGTTTTGATATTGTTGTTAAGCAAGTCATTATCCATAAATTGGTTGATGGTGTGTTTTATTCAAGCATTATTTGTGAACGCGATAAAATTGAGGAAATCATAGATGCCAGAACCAGTGATGCCATTGCCTTGGCACTGCGTTTTCAGGCACCTATTTTTACTTACAAAAACATCTTGGACAAGGCTGGAATTTACTTAAAAATTAATCCTGAAAAAGAAGACGAATCTGAAGAAGACAGTGTACTTGTAGACGATTTAATAGCAGAAGAAGTTGAAACAGGTACTGTTCATGAAAGTTATAAAAGTAAAACTTTAGACGAACTACACAACCTATTGGATGAGGCCGTTGCTAATGAAGACTACGAAAAGGCAGCCAAGATTCGAGACGAAATTTCTAAACGATAACAAACTATGAAACAGTTTTTAGTAGCTTTTGCGGCTATTTTTTTTGGCCTAACCACATTAAACGCCCAAAGTATTCAAAAAAAATGGCAGTTTCAGGCAATAGAAAACGATACTGTTTCCAACCTATTTGAATTATCAGAATCTGATGTTTTTGTTTTAGACAAAGGTGATTTTAAATACAATATTACATCTAGAAATCTTGAAGCTTCAGGAGACTACATCCATCAAAACAATCTTTTGGTATTTTATTACAATCAGCCAAATGATACTATTAGAAGATATAAAATATCGGAACTTACTGACTCAACATTGGTCTTTGTTGAGAACAGCACAAAATATCGTTTTAAATCCTTACCAGAACCACAACAAGCCAAAAACGCAATAACTACAATTAGTAATGAGGATACTATAATCCCAAGTCAAGGATTCTCTTTTAATAGTCTTTGGCGCGGTATTTTGGGTATGATATCACTCATATTCATAGCCTTTTTATTCAGTAGTAATAGACGCGCTATTAATTGGAAAACAGTAGGCATAGGTCTTGCCTTTCAATTGGTTATTGCTGTTGGTGTGCTAAAAGTACCAATTATTCAAAAGATTTTTGAAACCATTGGAAAACTCTTTATTAAAGTTTTAGATTTTACTAGAGCAGGTAGTCAATTCTTATTTGAAGGATTAGTGGTTGATATGGACACTTTTGGTTTCATTTTTGCCTTTCAAGTATTACCTACTATTTTGTTCTTTTCTGCTTTAACTTCTGTTCTATTTTATTTGGGGATTATCCAAAGAGTTGTAAAAGCATTTGGTTGGTTACTTTCTAAATTATTAAAGATTTCTGGTGCTGAAAGTTTAAGTGTAGCTGGAAATATATTTTTAGGTCAAACGGAAGCACCATTACTCATTAAGGCTTATTTGGAGAAAATGAATAAGTCTGAAATGTTATTAGTCATGATTGGTGGTATGGCAACAGTTGCTGGTGCAGTTTTAGCTGCTTACATAGGGTTTTTGGGTGGTGATGATCCTGCATTACGTTTGGTTTACGCTAAACACTTATTGGCAGCTTCGGTTATGGCAGCTCCTGGTGCCATTGTGATTTCAAAAATATTATATCCACAAACCGAAGAAATCAATACAGATGTAACCGTTGAATCTGAAAAAATTGGCTCAAATTTTTTAGATGCTATTGCCAATGGTACTACCGAAGGTTTGCGATTAGCAGTTAACGTTGGTGCCATGCTTTTGGTCTTTGTAGCTTTTATAGCCATGATTAACTATATTTTTCTGCAGATTGGTAGTTTTTCAGGCATAAACTCATGGATAGCAGAAAACACTCCTTATCAGAATTTATCTTTGGAACTTATTTTAGGTTATGTCTTTGCCCCGCTTATGTGGCTTATAGGTGTTGCCAAAGAGGATATGATGATGATGGGACAACTTTTGGGCATTAAATTGGCCGCCAGTGAATTTGTTGGTTACATTCAATTGGCCGACTTAAAAAACGTTGCTAATGCTACGCATCTAAACTACAACAAGTCAATCATCATGGCAACTTACATGCTATGTGGTTTTGCAAATTTTGCTTCCATCGGTATCCAAATTGGCGGTATAGGTTCGTTAGCTCCTGGGCAACGCAAGACCTTATCTGAATTTGGAATGAAAGCTTTAATTGGCGGAACAATAGCCTCCTTAATTTCAGCAACCATTGCAGGAATGATCATTGGTTAATTGCTATCTGATTTAGTTAATAACTTTTAATAGAATTTATCGGTTGAATCATTCTGATTTAGCCCTTTTTTCTATTTTTATTTCCTAGTAAATTTAATTGAAGATGAAGCAATATCATGACCTTGTAAAACATGTTTTAGAAAATGGCAATGAAAAATCAGATCGAACTGGAACAGGTACCAAAAGTGTTTTTGGTTACCAAATGCGTTTTGATTTAAGTGAAGGTTTCCCTATGGTAACCACCAAAAAATTGCATTTAAAGTCTATTATTTACGAATTATTGTGGTTTTTAAAAGGTGATACCAACATCAATTACCTAACAGAAAACGGTGTTAGAATTTGGAATGAATGGGCCGACGAGAACGGTAATTTAGGTCCTGTTTATGGGCACCAGTGGCGCAATTGGAATAGCGACGATATAGATCAAATAAAAGATGTTATCCAAACACTAAAAACCAACCCAGATAGCCGTCGTATGCTGGTTTCTGCTTGGAATCCTTCAGTACTTCCAGATACATCAAAATCGTTTTCAGAAAATGTGGCTAATGGGAAAGCTGCCTTACCGCCTTGTCATGCATTTTTTCAGTTTTACGTTGCTAATGGCAAACTATCATGTCAGTTATACCAACGTAGTGCCGACATATTTTTAGGTGTTCCCTTTAACATTGCTTCTTATGCCCTTTTCACTATGATGATGGCACAGGTTTGCGGTTATCAACCAGGTGATTTTATACACACTTTTGGTGATGCTCATATTTACAGCAATCACTACGAACAATTAGAACTGCAATTATCTCGCGATGTCAGACCTTTACCAAAAATGATTATTAATCCAGAAGTGACAGATATTTTTGATTTTAGCTTTGAAGATTTTACGCTAGTAGATTATAATCCGCATCCGCATATCAAAGGTGTAGTTGCTGTTTAAAATATTTGTATGAAAAAATTACTTTTTCAGCTTTGTTTGTTCTTATGCCCTTTATTTCTATTAGCTCAAAGTAACTTGACTAAAGGCTATCCTACTTTTAAAGGCGGAATTACTACGAACTCACCTGAAAGAAAATTAGAAGAAATCAGGTATAAAACTCAAGATTTTATTTCAGAAAATATTGAGTCAACTTTTATTAAAAAATATTTCAGTATCAATGATTCCATTGAATTTGATTTAAGTTACATAATTAACTCAAAAGGGATTGTAAATGAAAAAGATATCATGGTTTACACTAATGTTGATTTTTTTAATACTAAAATAATTTCGGTTTTAAAATCACTACCTAAATTCACACCAGCTATTGCCGTATATAATAATAATCCTTATGATTTTCAAATTGATTTTAAACCTGAATTTAGAGTTAATTCTGAATTTAAGTTTATTCCTATTCGCAGAATATATTCTTCTTCTGCCGAATATTCAATAAGTCCAAAAGAGAAGTCCTATTTAATTTTAGCCAAAAAATATCACGGTAATAATTTTAATTCAGGAATTGTTGATGTTATATTATACTTCTCAACAACTGAAACTAATGAACTTACAAATATCCGCGCATATTCTATAGACCCTGTATTTTCAGACAGGGTTGTAAAAGAATTTAAAACTGGGGATTTAAAATTTAAAAACAAGTTTCTATTAACAAAAGATTCAAACTATAGAGTTCCAGTATCTTTGCGTTTGTTTAACGAAATGAAAACATACAACGAATATATAAAAACAGGTGTTTTACGTGTTAAGTATTAAACCCTCTACAGGTCTAATTATTATCAAAATTCCAAACTAAAATAATTATCTTGAAACACTTTTTCTTATTCTATTTTTTATTTTCAAGCACATACTTTTTCGCTCAAGAAAATACAATCACTCTTAATTCTGAAGATTTAAATAAAGTAGACACAAATAGCATTGAAAAAGTTCCTATTTTCCCAGGTTGTGATCGTAATATGGGGAATCAAGCTCTTAAGGAGTGTATGAATGAGAGAATGATTAATCACGTTAAAAAACATTTCAACTATAACATAGGTGAAGAGCTCAATTTAGCAAATGGAGAATATAGGATTAGTGTTTTCTTTAAAATTAATAAAAATGGAGATATTTCTGATATTTTAACCAAAGGAGATTCACCCGAAGCAAATAAGGAAGCTGAAAGAGTAGTTGAACTACTACCAAAAATGGAACCCGGCCTTATAGATGGCAAACCCGTCAGAGTCCCTTATTACCTGCCAATAAAATTTGGGGTTGATAATTCAAGTAATAAATCTTTTCCGGTCTATAGGAGCTGCGACCCAACATTAAGTTACAAGGCCCAAAAAGAGTGTACTACCCAAAAAATCATGGACTACATTAAAGTTAGTATCAACTATGAGTTGGCTGACAAATTATTCCCTTTAGACAAAACCACACAATTTTTGGTAAGCTTTACTATTAATAAAAAGGGCAAATTAGAAAATATTACTGCCAAAGCCCACAAACGCGAAATGGCTGCTGAAGCAATCAATGTCCTAAAACGTATGCCAAAATTAAAAAGTCCTGGGTATAAAAATGGAAAACCGACAAGTGTTGACATGGAAATATTAATGACCATATATTTTTAACTTCTAACCTGTTAATGCCAGAAAAAAGTTAAATTTACATGACATAACAACAAGCCATGTTCGGAAAAAAGAAAACCCAAGCTCCAGAAATAGATAAAGAGCAGTTAGAACTTATCAAAAATGCTCAAAAGCGCATAAAACAAAAAAAACGCTTGTATGCGCATTTTGTCGTATTCTTAATAGGTGCTGTTTTCTTAATAGTTGCCAATCTAGTTTTAGATATAGCGAAAGACGTTACTTTTTTTGGTGTAGATTGGTTTGTTTACGCCATTTTAATCTGGTTATTTCTGTTTGTTTACCATCTGTTTAATGTATTTATCACATCAAAACTATTAAGTAAGAATTGGGAGCAAAAACAACTCAATCAATTAGTAGCCAAACAAAAAGAACGTATTGCCGAACTTCAAAAGCAGGTTGACAAAGACTATCCGCTTCCTACTGAAAAAAAAACTTTAGCGAAGACCACTAAAAATTCTGAAATAACGCTTATTGTAGCTGCTGGAGAAGATAATGCCATTGGAAAAGACAATGACCTTATTTGGCATTTAAGTGATGACCTTAAAAGGTTTAAAAGCCTCACCAATGGCCATCACATTATCATGGGCCGCAAAACCTTTGAGAGTTTTCCAAAGCCTTTGCCAAATAGAACACATATTGTTATAACACGTCAAAACAATTACCAAGTTCCCAACGGTGTGATTGTGGTCAATAATTTAGATGATGCTTTTGACGCTGCAAGAAACGACAAGCAACCGTTTGTTATTGGTGGCGGCGAAATTTATAAACAGGCTATGCCCTTTGCCGATACAATTGAACTGACAAGAGTTCATGAAACCTTTGAAAATGCCGATACCTTCTTTCCTGAAGTTGACAAATCTGCTTGGAAAGAAGTCAATAAAACATTTCACGACAAGGATAAAAAGCATCAGTACGCTTTTTCATTTATAACTTATAAAAGAACTTAACAGATTCTTCCTTCAACATTTTAATAGCTAATTCTTTTAAAGATATAATTCTTATTTTTGCACCAAATAAAATTTGAAATTTATGAACGCATATATATTTCCTGGTCAAGGTGCCCAGTTTACTGGAATGGGATTGGATCTTTACGAAAACTCATCGTTAGCTCAAGAGCTTTTTGAACGCGCTAACGAAATTTTAGGGTTTTCTATTACAGATACCATGTTTGAAGGTTCAGCCGATGATTTAAAACAAACCAAGGTTACACAACCTGCTATATTTTTACACTCTGTTATTCTAGCCAAAACATTAGGAGATAGTTTTAAGCCTGATATGGTTGCAGGTCATTCGTTAGGAGAATTTTCTGCATTGGTTGCCAATGGCACCTTAAATTTTGAAGATGGATTGAGACTGGTTTCACAACGTGCTATGGCCATGCAAAAAGCCTGTGAATTAAAACCCAGTACTATGGCTGCTGTTTTGGGATTAGATGACGATATAGTTGAAAAAGTATGTGCCACTACAGATGGTATTGTTGTGGCTGCCAATTATAATTGCCCAGGACAATTGGTGATTTCTGGTGAAGTTGATGCTATTAACAAAGCCTGTGAAACACTCAAGGAAGAAGGTGCACGAAGAGCTTTGGTATTACCTGTTGGTGGAGCATTCCATTCACCGCTTATGGAACCAGCTCGTGAAGAATTAGCTGCTGCAATAGAAAATACCACATTTAACAAACCTATTTGTCCGATTTATCAAAATGTTTCGACAACAGCTGTTACCGATGAAAACACGATTAAGGCTAACTTAATTTCTCAATTAACGGCTCCTGTAAAATGGACACAATCCGTACAGCATATGATAGCTGATGGCGCAACACTATTTACGGAAGTAGGCCCTGGAAATGTTTTGCAAGGATTAGTAAAGAAAATCAACAGAGACGCTCAAACAGCCTCGGCTACATTAGAAACCAACGCCTAATGAAATTATCGCGAACGGCTTTTATTGTATTATTGATTGTTTTCAATATTGCTATTGACCAAATTTCTAAAATCATTGTTAGAGCACAAGTCACCCCCTTTAGTGAAACGCCTATTATTGGTGATTACTTCACGCTTCACAATGTTGAAAACACAGGTGCTTTTTTAGGAATGGGTAGTGATTTCAATCCTACATTGCGATTGATTTTATTGTTAATTCTACCTATAGGAGTTCTAGGATATGTGCTTTATTATATCATAAAAAACAAATCGTTGGATCGCTTTTCCTTAATTGGTTTTTGTTGTATTATAGGCGGTGGTGTTGCCAATGTTTACGATAGAATTGTTTACGGCTCCGTAACCGATTTTTTTCATATTGATTTAGGAGGCGTCTTCAAGACCGGAATTTTCAATGTAGCCGATATGTCGGTTATGTTAGGTATGGGACTCTTGCTTTACAGTAATTTCAAAACACATAAAAAAGAAAAAGCCTCAAACTAATTGAGGCTTTTTTTATATTTTATCTTGCTAATTCGCAGGCTTCACAATCTTTGACTTCCCCATAATAAGTCTCTCGGTACTTATGAACAGTCTTAAAAGGGATACTCAAAAATTGCTTTTTGATATAGGTCACTTTGGTTAGTAATTCACCCATTTTTGGTGTGAATCGTTTTTCGGTTTGCGTTTCGCGTTTTACTGTAATCAATTTCATAATATCATTTATCATTTGATACAAAGTAACAAAGGATATGACGCTTATCCAAAAAACAAAAGTTAAACCTTTGTAAATCAAATAATTAATATGAATCTAATAATTATAACGGGATATCATTATAATATTCGTAATGATTCTCGTGAATTATTAACAGTCTTGAAAGGCTATTTTTTATAGATTTTACCAGATTTCATTACAAAAACAACATTTTCAGTTGTTTTAATGTTTTCAAGAGGGTTATCATTCGTGGCAATAATATCAGCCAAAAACCCTGCTTCCAATTGCCCTATCTCATTTTCCATTTTCAGGATTTTGGCATTGGTTATCGTAGCACTTTGCAAAGCTTTTAGTTCAGGCATACCAGCCTCTACCATATAACCAAACTCTTTGGCATTTTCGCCATGCAAAAAAACGCCAGCATCTGTCCCAAATGCAATACCAACTCCTTTTTTATAAGCTCTCCCAAAGGTCTCTTGAATTTTAGGACCGATATCCAATGCTTTTCCGACAACCACATCTGGGTAATAACCTGGTATTTTAGCTTTGTCTGTAACCGATTTTCCTGCTGTAATAGTTGGTACCAAATACGCATCATGCTCTATCATCAATTGCATAGTTTCAGCACTCATTAAGGTTCCGTGCTCAATGGTTTTAACACCACCTAATACAGCACGCTGCATACCTTCATCTCCATGCGCATGAGCAGCTACATGGAATCCATAATCTTTAGCGGTTTCACAGATAGCCTTTATTTCTTCAACAGTAAACTGTGGGTTTTGCCCACTTTTAGCCACACTCAACACACCTCCTGTTGCTGTTATTTTAATTAAATCGGCACCATTTTTATAGCGTTGTCTAACTGCTTTTTTGGCATCGTCAATACTATTTACCACACCATCTTTTGGTCCTGGATCACCTTTTAACTCATCCTTTACACCATTGGTTGGATCGGCATGACCACCTGTTGTTGCCAAGGCTTTTTCAGCAGTAAAAATTCTAGGGCCTTCAACTTTTCCAGAATTTATGGCATTACGTAACGATACGTTAATGCCACTACCTCCCAGATCCCTAACGGTTGTAAAACCGGCCAAAAGTGTTCGTTTGGCATAATCCAAAGTATTATAAGCTACATCGGCATCATTCAATATAAAGCCCTCCAAGTATTTCTGCGGATTGGTCTCCATTTCCAAATGCACGTGCATATCTATAAAGCCTGGCATGACTGCTTTATTCTTTAGATCAATAACTATATCTTCAGATGAATTAGGTTGTTTATAACCATCTTCAATAGCCAATATTTTATCGCCAGAAACAATAATGGTTTTCGTTTCTAATACTTTTCCGTTTTGGGTATCCAACAGCTTTCCGCAATGTAAATAGGTGTTCTGACCTATTATTAGTGTTGAAAATAATAGGGTGACTAGAGATAAAATCGTTTTCATTATGGTGGTTTTATAAGTTTCTTATTTCCTTTTCCCATAACCATGCCGATTGCACGGAATCATCTAAAGTAGATTTAGCTTGCCATCCCAACTCCGAATTGGCTTTGGTAGTATCGGCATAAGCTTTGGTGACATCTCCTTCGCGTCTTGGAGCCATTTTGTAGTTTAAAGACACACCCGAAACCCGCTCAAAAGACTGAATAACCTCCAGCACCGAACTTCCCACACCTGTGCCCACATTAAAAGTCTCGTAATTGGCTTTGTGTTCATTATTCAACAACCTTTGGAGCGCCACAACGTGGGCTTTGGCCAAATCGACTACATGAATATAATCTCGGATACATGTGCCATCTGGAGTTGGATAATCATCTCCAAAAACAGATAAACAATCGCGTAAACCAGCTGCTGTTTGCGTAATAAAAGGGACAAGGTTTTGAGGTACTCCCAAAGGCAATTCCCCTATTTTGGCACTTGGGTGTGCTCCAATTGGGTTAAAATAACGCAATGAAATAGCTTTCATACTAGGGGCAACTTTACAAGTATCCTGAATAATTTCCTCACCAATTTGCTTGGTATTACCATAAGGTGACTCAGCCGGTTTAACAGGAGCATTTTCGGTTATTGGCATGACATCAGCCTGACCATAAACAGTACAGGAAGAACTGAATATAAAATTTGCTTTAGGCAGACCTGTTAACTCTTGTAGCACATATACCAATGTATTGATATTGTTTTCGTAATACATCAATGGGTTCTGAACACTTTCACCAACAGCCTTACTTGCCGCAAAATGAATAATGCCTTCAATATCTTGATGCTTTTTGAAAAAGCTCTGAACCTTGGGTTTATCCTTTAAATCCAGTTTTTCAAAAACGGGTGTTTTTCCAGTTATTGCCGTAATGCCATTTAAAACATCAATAGACGAATTGGACAGATCGTCAATAATGACCACTTCAAAACCTTCATTTTGTAATTCGACAACTGTATGCGAACCAATAAATCCTAAACCACCTGTAACCAGTATTTTACCCATTGACGAATTCTAAAACTTTCGACGTTATAAAATCAATTTGCTCATCATCCAGTTCGGTATGCATTGGCAATGAGATAACCTGCTTAACCAATTGATTGGTTACTGTAAAATCGGCTTCATTATATCTCAAATCCTGATAAGCTTTTTGTTTATGCAATGGTATTGGGTAATAAACACCACATGGAATATCATGACTATTCAAGAACTTAACGAGTCCATCACGATCAACACCTTCAAGTTTTAAAGTATATTGATGATACACGTGACTATCAGAACCTCCATTTTGGTAAGGTGTTGTTATCTTTTCAACATTCTTAAATGCTTCATTATATTTATGAGCAGCATCTCTCCTTGCTTTGTTATAGGTATCCAAATGTGGCAACTTGGCATCCAAAACAACAGCCTGAATAGAATCCAAGCGTGAATTCACACCAACCACATCATGGTGATAACGTTCATACATTCCGTGGTTCACAATCCCTCTAATGGTATGCGCCAACTCGTCATCGTTCGTAAAAATAGCGCCACCATCGCCATAACAGCCTAAATTTTTAGATGGAAAAAACGATGTAGAAGCTACATGACCCATAGTTCCTGCTTGGGCCTTTTTGCCATTTTTATACGTGTAAGTTGCGCCAATGGCTTGTGCATTATCTTCAATAACAAACAAATTGTGAGCTTCAGCAATTTCCATGATTGCTTCCATATTGGCACACTGCCCAAATAAATGCACAGGAACAATAGCTTTAGTTTTTGGAGTTATTGCTTTTTTAATCGCCTCAATATTAATGTTAAAATCATCAGAATTAACATCAACCAAAACCGGTGTTAACTGCAACAAAGCAATAACCTCAACTGTGGCTGCAAACGTAAAATCGGCCGTAATGACCTCATCACCTGGTTTTAAACCAAGTCCCATCATGGCAATCTGTAACGCATCCGTACCATTAGCACAGGGAATGACGTGTTTTACGCCTAAATAGTTTTCAAGATTTTTTTGAAACTCATGGACTTTGGGTCCATTAATGAATGTCGTAGTTTCTATAACCTCCTGTATCGCAGGATTCACAACATTCTTTATACCGGAATATTGACCTTTTAGGTCAACCATTTGAATTTTTTTCATACGTTACGAAATTACAAAATTCGGCTTTGCAAACCAATGAAAGACTCGCTAATAATATTAATTTTAATCGTGAAGTTATTTTAAAGAAATGTATTTTAGCATCAAAGTATGACTGTTGGGGATTTTTTATAACATTGGGATACATTTACTACAACTTGGGCTCAAGTTCATAGCACCATTTAATGATAAAATTAAATTAGGTGTTGAAGGTCGATCCCAATCATTTCAAATTCTAGAAAATAGCGTTCAAGAAGCTGACAACTGTATTTGGTTTCACTGTGCCTCATTAGGGGAATTTGAACAAGGATTACCTGTTTTTCAGGAAATAAGGAAACAGTACAAGGACCACAAAATTGTATTAACATTCTTTTCCCCTTCAGGTTATGAAATAAGAAAAAACACTCCAGTAGCCGATATTGTTTGCTATCTGCCTATTGATACTAAAGCTAATACCAAACGGTTTTTGGATATCGTGAAACCCAAATTGACCATTTTTGTTAAGTACGATATTTGGCCTAATTATTTGAGTGAACTAAAAAAACATCAATATCGAGCAATACTAATCTCTGCACTGTTTAGAAAAAACCAATCATACTTCAAACCTTTAGGTGGTTTTATGCGTGACAAGTTGTTTGCTTTCGAACATATTTTTACACAAGATTTAAAATCGAAGGAACTGTTGGAGCAAATTGATTATCATAACACAACTGTATCAGGTGACACACGATTTGACCGAGTTTTTAATCAACTAAATCAAGACAATGAATTAGATTTCATTAAAACTTTCAAAAATGATTCTTTATGCCTTGTTGCAGGTAGCACCTGGTCAGAAGACGAAAAAATTTTAGTGGACTATATTAATAAGGCTCCAGACACTCAAAAGTTTATAATTGCTCCTCACAATATTAAAACAAATCAAATACAGAAATTCAGACAACAGCTCATCAAGAAGAATATTTTGTTTTCTGAAAAAGGCAGCCAAGACCTTTCAAATTATTCTGTTCTAATTATTGATACTATAGGGATCCTGTCCAAAATTTATAGCTATGCAGATATAGCCTATGTAGGTGGTGCTATAGGCACAACAGGTTTGCACAACACTTTAGAACCAGCTGTTTTTGGTGTTCCAATCATTATTGGAAACCATTATGATAAGTTTCCCGAAGCCAAAATCATGATTGAAATTGATGGCATGTTTTCGGTGAAGGATTCAGAATCCTTTACCTTGATAACGAACAAGTTAATGAACAATCAAGTCTTTAGAGAAGAGTCTGGAAGAAAAAATTATAATTTTATCGAAAAAAATACGGGATCCGTAATCCAAATTATGGATTACTTACGTATATAGTCCTGAAAGTGCCGTTGATAACAATGTTAAAAAATGTT
This sequence comes from Bacteroidia bacterium, assembly GCA_030425285.1. Taxonomy (GTDB): domain Bacteria; phylum Bacteroidota; class Bacteroidia; order Flavobacteriales; family Flavobacteriaceae; genus Hanstruepera. The sequence continues at coordinate 1,034,704 of JAUIAY010000001.1, read as the reverse complement.
AAAAAAAATAATTAACATTCAAAATTTGTTGTTAAATTCGCACTATTAATTAACACTAAAACTTTAAACTAATGAAAAAATTATTATTAAGTGTTGCTTTCTTATTAGCCTTAAGTATTTCTTTCACATCTTGTAGAGATGAGAAAAAAGCTGATTCTGCAGAGGAAGCTGTAGAAAATGCTGTTGATGCTACTGAAGAAGCAATGGAAGATGCAGGTGATGCTGTTGAAGACGCTGCAGAGGAAGCTGGCGAAGCTGTGGACAATGCGGTTGATGCTGCTGGTGACGCTGTAAACGATGCTGCTGATGCAGTTGAAGGTGCTGCTAACGATGCGGTTGATGCTGCTGGAGAGGCTGTAGATAATGCTGCTGACGCTGTAAACGATGCTGCCAACAAAGCTGCTGATAAAGTAGACGAAAAAGCTAAAGAATTAAAAGGAGGTCACTAATTAGTGAATCTTTTGAAATAAAAAAAGCCCTCAATGTTGAGGGCTTTTTTTAGTTAAATACATTGTGTAATGAAAATAAAAAAGCCGAAACAAATGTTTCGGCTTTTTTCAGTACTGAAGGCGGGACTTGAACCCGCACGGCCATAATGGCCATTGGATTTTAAGTCCAACGTGTCTACCAATTCCACCACTTCAGCATCTCGACTTATTTTTCAAGAAAGTTTTCAGAGCGAAAGACGGGATTTGAACCCGCGACCCTCACCTTGGCAAGGTGATGCTCTACCCCTGAGCTACTTTCGCAAATTTATATGAACATACAATCTCTCGATTGCGGATGCAAATTTAAAATATTTCTAGGAAATGCAAAGCCTTTTTAAAAAAATAATGGATTTTATTTTAGGCATGTTTTTTCTTGACCAACATGCGTTTTATCTCATTGAGTTTCATAAGTGCTTCCACAGGAGTTAAGGTATTAATATCAATATGAAGAATCTCTTCTTTGATGTTTTCCAATAGAGGGTCGTCTAAATTAAAGAAACTCAATTGCATCTCGTCATCTTTCAATGATTTCACCTTATCGGTCAACTCTTCACTAGAATGCGATTTTTCTAATTTCTTTAATATCTTATTAGCACGATGAATAACCTGTTGCGGCATTCCAGCCATTTTTGCTACATGAATACCAAAACTATGCTCGCTTCCACCCTCAACCAGTTTCCGTAAAAAAAGTACGTTGTCCTTTAATTCTTTAACTGAAACATTAAAGTTTTTGATACGCTCAAACGTTTCCGTCATTTCATTGAGCTCATGATAATGTGTGGCAAATAAGGTTTTTGCTTTCGCTGGATGTTCGTGTAAATATTCACTAATGGCCCAGGCAATAGAAATGCCATCATAGGTACTGGTACCACGACCAATCTCGTCAAGCAAAACCAGACTGCGCTCTGAAATATTATTTAGAATAGATGCCGTTTCATTCATCTCTACCATAAAAGTCGATTCACCCATAGATATGTTATCACTGGCACCTACACGGGTAAAAATTTTATCAATCAATCCTATTCTTGCCGATTTTGCAGGTACAAAACTGCCCGTTTGCGCTAACAATACAATAAGCGCTGTTTGACGTAAAATAGCCGATTTACCAGACATGTTGGGACCGGTAATCATAATCATTTGCTGCTTCTCACGGTCTAAATATACATCGTTGGCAATATAAGCCTCGCTAGGTGGCAACTGTTTTTCGATAACAGGATGACGACCATCTTTGATATCCAAATCATGCGAGTCATCTATTATTGGGTAGATATAATTATTGTCATTAGCCAATTGAGCAAAACCACATAAGCAATCCAGTTGCCCTATTAAATGCGCATTTTGTTGAACTGGTTTGATGTATTGGGTCATCCATTGAATCAATTCCGAAAACAATTGCTGCTCAATGGCTAAAATACGTTCTTCTGCACCTAATATTTTAGCTTCATATTCTTTAAGCTCTTCAGTAATATAGCGTTCAGCATTGACCAAAGTTTGCTTACGAATCCATTCTTGAGGGACTTTATCTTTATGTGTATTCCGCACCTCAATATAGTAACCAAATACATTGTTGGAAGCTATTTTTAAAGACGTGATACCTGTTCGCTCACTTTCGCGCTCCAGCATCTTATCTAAATAGTCTTTACCAGAAGTTGATAATGTACGTAGTTCATCCAACTCTTTAGAAAAACCATCAGCAATAGTATGTCCTTTTAATACATTTACAGGTGCATCTTCATTTAAAGTTTCCTTTATTTTTTCACGCAGCACATCACAACTTTGCAAGGTATCGCCAACAACATTTAAAGCTTCATTGCCGGCATTTGAAGCCAAAGCCTTGATAGGAACAATAGCTTCCAAAGAGTTTTTAAGTTGAATAACCTCTCTAGGGTTTACTTTCGCAGTGGCAATTTTGGAAATTAAACGCTCCAAATCACCAATATGTTTGATGTGGTTTTGTATCTTTTGAAGGATGGATTGATTGTTTCTTAAAAAGTCAACAACCTCATGACGTTGTTTAATTTTTTTGATATCCTTAAGCGGTAAAGCCAACCAGCGTTTGAGCATGCGCCCACCCATAGGCGAAATGGTTTTATCAATAACATTCAGCAAAGTTACCGCATTGTTATTGGTAGAGTGATAGAGCTCTAAATTCCGAATAGTAAACTTATCCATCCACACATAGTCATCTTCGGCAATGCGGCTAATGGATGTGATATGTTGTAACTTGTGATGTTGCGTTTCGCCTAAATAATGCAGAATAGCTCCAGAAGCAATAATACCTTCATACAAATCTTCAACACCATAACCTTTTAATGTTTTAGTATTGAAATGTTTGATAAGAGTTTCATGGGCATAATCGGTTTGATAAACCCAATCTTCCAAATAAAAGGTATGAAAATCCTGACCGAAAGTTTCATTGAAATGCATCCGTTTTTGCTTGGAAACCAGTATTTCACTCGGGCTAAAATTCTGAAGTAACTTATCAATATATTCAGCATTTCCTTGTGATGTAAGAAATTCACCCGTAGATATATCCAAAAAAGAAATCCCAATAAAAGTTTTACCAAAATAAACCGAACATAAAAAATTATTGGACTTTGATTTCAGGACTTCATCATTCAAAGCGACTCCAGGTGTCACCAATTCGGTTACACCACGTTTTACAATAGTTTTGGTTTGCTTTGGGTCTTCCAACTGGTCACAAATAGCTACACGTTCACCAGCTTTAACCAATTTTGGCAAATAGGTATTTAAAGAATGATGTGGAAAACCTGCCAATTCGGTCTCGCTCTCACTACCAGCTCCGCGTTTGGTAAGGATAATATCCAATATTTTGGCTGTACGCACAGCATCTTCACCAAAAGTTTCATAAAAATCGCCTACACGAAACAACAACAATGCGTCAGGATACTTGGCCTTGATGGTATTGTACTGTTTCATTAATGGTGTTTCCTTCTTTCCTTTTTTTGCCAATGTTTAACTGATTTTTATATGTTACTTTTGCATAAAATGTAGGATTGCTAAAGTACTTATTAATTTAAGGTTTTTAAAACCTCAAACTTATAAGTTATCTACAATTATCATAAGAAATTAACATGCGTAAATTAAAAAATAGCGAGCTAGACCGATTGAGTGTTGATGAGTTTAAAAACACCGAAAAGACACCTTTAATTATTGTTTTGGACAATATCCGTAGTTTAAACAACATTGGATCGGTATTTAGAACTAGCGATGCTTTTTTAATTGAAAAAATTTACCTCTGCGGCATTACCGCTAAACCACCTCATAAAGATATTCACAAAACGGCATTGGGCAGTACCGAAACAGTGGTATGGGAATATGTTGAAAACACAATGGAATTAGTCAAAAAACTTCAAGCTGAAAACATAACCGTTTGTTCCATTGAACAAGCCGAGCACGCCATGATGCTTAATGACTTCAACCCAGAGCCTAATCAAAAATATGCTCTAGTGTTTGGCAATGAGGTTAAGGGCGTTCAACAAGATGTGGTTACTGCAAGTAATGTCGTTTTGGAAATTCCGCAGTTTGGCACCAAGCACTCCCTAAATATTTCTGTAAGTTGTGGCGTGGTGGTTTGGGATTTGTTTAGCAAACTACAAAGCTTGTCATCCTAAACTTGATTCAAGAACTTACATCCTATTTTCATTCTTTTTGATCTTCTTGTCATTCCTGCGTAGGCAGGAATCCAAAATAGTGTATTCCGAAGCACATTTCGAGAGCCTCATTGTCCAAGTGAAATGAAAAGCACAATTTATTATTTTTTATAAAAAATTTATTGTTTTTCAATAAATATTTGTCGTTATTTGCTTTACTATTTTAAATTATTTAATTATGAAAACAAATAATTTCGTATTCGTCTTTTTAAAAATTGTTGCGTGGATCATTTTTGTAGGTTTATGCATTGAGGCTGGAGGTCTTATTGTAAATTTTATTTTCAGTCTTTTCAAACCTGAATTTGTTCAAAATCTGTATCAAAAGTTAGATTTAAGCCAAATGTATGAACGAAGTAAGTGGGCTTATTTTAGCATGTATAGTTTTATCTTAATCATATCCATTCTTAAAGCTGTTTTATTTTACCAAGTTATCGTACTCGTGAGCAAAATTGACCTGTCAAAACCATTTAATGATTTTGTTTCGAAGAAGATTTCACTAATTAGTTACTACACCTTCTCAATAGGGTTGTTGAGTTATATAGGGCTTCAAACTGCCAAAAACTTACAGCACAAAGGGTATGACACCGAAATCCTAAATACGTTCTGGGCAGATAGTCAAGCTTTCATTTTGATGGCAGCCATAATCTATATTATTGCTGTTATTTTCAAAAAAGGCATAGACCTTCAAACCGAAAACGAATTAACCATTTAAGCCATGCCAATCATTGTAAATTTAGACGTCATGATGGCGAAACGAAAAAAGTCCCTTAACGAACTCTCGGAAAGTGTTGGGGTAACACTCTCCAATCTTTCCATACTCAAAACGGGTAAAGCCAAGGCGGTCCGTTTTAGTACTTTAGAAGCCATTTGTAAAGCTTTGGACTGCCAACCTGGTGATATTTTGGAATTTGAAGAGTAATAAAACTATTAAAAGTTAGTTTTGTTATTAATTCATCAAAAAATCATCAATTTAAATCTTCATTTATAATGGATAAATCAATTTCAATTCTTATCATTTTCTTTATTTTATTTGGATGCCATAAAGGTGCCAATAATGAATTGATGATTGACCTAGAAACAATTAAAAATGACTTCAAAGGGGAAACATATGATTTGATTGGAAATGAATTATTACCCGATACACTCAATATTCAATTTAGAGACTCAACGTTTCACTCATTTACATACGATTTAAGAATGCCTCCATGGAGGATATCAGAATTTGAAAACAACTATTTCTTAATCCTAAACAGAAGACCAATTGCTTTAAAAAGAATATCTGAAGGACACTATAAAGGCCTGTCATTTATTTATGGCGATGAGAAATTAGTTTTAAAAAAGAGACAGATTAAATTTTCGAAAGAACAAATCCTTGGTGTTTGGATTGAAGAAAAATGGTTCGATACAAAGGCTTCAGATTTCCCACCTTTACCAAATTCATTAAACGATTCTATTTTAAGCTGGCCTCCATCCTACAAGATATCGTCTGACTCTATTATGAGCAACAAGTATTTATTGACGAAATCAGAAATAGACATAAACAACACGAATGAATTTATTTCAATGCATTTAGAAAACCCAACAAATCAAGGTTTTGAAAGCCTATGGAAAATAAAAAGTATAAGTGATAGCATAATGATTATTGATAGATATAGACAACCTTATTTTGATTCTAAATATGAATGGGAACATAATGTAAAATTATTCAGGAAAACCCGAACTAAAACTTAACTTATTCCAAAATAATTTATCAGCCTAGCAATATTTAAATTTGAAAACAATTAACAACTAATGGATTCCTGCCTACGCAGGAATGACAATTATGAGTAAGAAGCTCAAAAAACCTTGGCCTACCAAAGCAGTTATGGAGCAAATCTATGACCAGCATCTTTGGGGTGGCAAAGACCATGATTTTTACTCGGGAGAGGGCTCTCACAATACGCAAATAGTTAAACCGTATATAGATTGCGTCGCAGCATTTTTACAAAGTCATGAAAACCCTTTAACGGTTTGTGATTTAGGTTGCGGCGATTTTAATATCGGTAGGCAATTAGTGCTTTATACCAAAAGCTACATGGGTATTGATATTGTTGATGCTCTTTTTAAAAGAAATCAAAAGCTGTATTATAATGACAACATAAGCTTTGCTTGTCTGGATATTTCTAAAGATGAACTCCCTCAAGCCGATTGCATTATTCTACGACAAGTACTACAACATCTCTCCAATGTTGAAATACAAGATATCCTTAAAAAGCTACCAGCTTTTCAATACATTATCCTAACCGAACACCTTCCAACAGGTGACTTTATTCCAAACCAAGATATCATTTCTGGGCAAGGCATTAGGTTGAAACACAACAGTGGTGTTGATATCACGCAACCGCCTTTTAATTTTAAAGTTAAATCCAGACAAATTCTAAATGAAACTGTTTTGGATGATCAAAAAGGACGTATTGTGACGACACTTTTTACTGTTTTTTAGTTTGGCTTGGTTCTAAATTTTAAAAAACTAACCAAAAAGCCCACTACACTCATCTTTGATTTTTATTTCATAAACAAGTTTTAAATTTGTCGTAAACAATATCTACATGAAAAACTTTTACTTGATTATAATATTCCTTACATCTTTAAGCTACAGCCAAATAGCAAATAGATGGCAGCCAGATAGCGTTTATGAAAATAGGAAAGTAAAAAAAATATTGGTTTTCTTAAATTCACCTGAAGATATTTCTGAAATAGTTGAATTTGATAAAAATGGTAAAAGAACAAGGAAAAAAATTATAGTGCTTCCTATGATAGCAAATCTCGCGAAAACAAAAGAATTTATTCAATAAGCCATTATATATATAATCAAAAAAATACAATAAAGGAAATTGTTGACTCTATCTACCATTTTGGTAATATATCAAGTGTTGATAGAACTGTATTTTTTTATGAAAAAAGTGGGCAACTAATTCTAAAAAAATTATTAAAAGATAATTATCGCGAAGATTATAGAACGACTAGATATTCATACAACCCATTTAAAACAAATCTCATAATCAGAAATGACTCTGTCATTACATTAGATAAAACTCAAGAATATGATAAAAATTTTTATGTCAGTAGAGATTATGGTTTTTACTTACAGCCAAAAGTTAAACATAAAGAAGTAAATATTGATGAACAAGGATATGAAAATCAATATACTTTTTTAGAGAGATATGACACTGACCTATATTATAATAACAAATTTGATAAAAAAGAAAATCTAAAGAGCTCAAATCTTAAAGCCCGAGTTAAAAATAAGTGGAAAAGAGTCTATAAATTAAAGTATGAATATTACCCAAATGGACTTTTAAAAAGCATAACTGGTTACGTTCCAAGATATTTTAAATATGAGTTTTGGGATTAAAAACTGTTTAACAAATAGGTTGGATAATTATTTTACTTTTAAAAAACTAAAAAGAAAGTCACTTCAACCTCACAGGCACCCAAACCTGTTCTTCATTAATTGCGTTTTGCGGATTGTAACTTTCAGGCAGTTTTTCAAAATGTGGCCTGTTATCTAATTCATATTTAGAATTAGGTAACCAATCGGTTAAAATGGTTTGCCAGAGTTTAGGGAAATCAGCCAAGCTCCCTTTATAATCAACTACTAAAAAGTCGCCGCCTTTTAAAATAAAGGGTTGCATATCTTCAGGAATGTGGTTATGGTTTTTAACTTCAACAGCTACCCATTTATCAAATGTTGTTTGTGCTGTTATCTTGTTAAAATCTTGGTCAGCATAATCTTGAATAGAAAAACTATGCGTACCTACTCTATTTATAATCTCTTGTCGTCTAGGCATAAACTGTCTTGCCAACTTACCTATTACCATAGGCACAGTCTGCAAAGTCACTTTGGCTTTCATACCAACAACTAAAATATCGTTTTGGGTGATAATGTTATACGCCATTACAAATTTCATTTAAAATCCACAGGTAGTCTTCACGGTTTTTTACAAAATCTTTATCCGAAATATCAATGGTTTTCACATTTAAATCGGTTTGGTTTTTTAGGAATTCCAGATATCCAGCATTTATTTTATCCAAATAGTCATTATCAATATTCTGCTCATAATCGCGACCACGTTTTTTAATGTTTTCCTGTAAACGTTCCGTGTTTTGATAGAGATAGACATATAACTCGGGCTTGGCAATATCTTTATACATCAAATAAAATAAACGTCGGTACAACCTAAACTCGTCTTCGGGCAAAGTAATCTTTGAGAAAATTAAAGATTTATAAATGTCATAATCGCTCACCATGAAATCCTTAAACAAATCCAATTGCGACAAATCGTCTGAAATCTGTTGGTATCTATCGGCCAAAAAACTCATTTCCAAAGTAAAGGCATAACGCTTGGCGTCTTCATAAAACTTCGGCAAAAACGGATTGTCGGCAAAACGCTCTAAAATAAGTTTGGCGTTAAAATCGGTTGCGATTTTGGTGGCCAAGCTGGTTTTTCCGGCACCTATATTCCCTTCGATTGCGATATAATTGAATTGGGACAGATTAATCTGCTTGCCAGGGTTTTTCAACCAAATATTTACAGGCTCTAAAACACTGACGTCTTCACACTGTTTGAGCAATTCAGCAATACTGACTTTCAAAACAGGATGTTCTCCTTTAGGAGCAATTTCATATAGCGGTTGTAATACAAATTTTCGATTGGGTATTTGCGGATGGGGAACGGTTAGGGTTTTACTGTGAATAACCTCATCATTAAACAACAATATGTCTAGGTCAATAATTCGTGATTCATAACCACCTGATTTCATCCGTTCACGACCCAATTGGGATTCAATTTTTAAAAGACTGTCCAGAACATCTTGTGCTGACAGTTCCGTTACAACTACCAAACAGGTGTTTAAAAAATCAGGACCATCAAAACCCAAAGCTGGTGTGTTGTAAACTTTAGCAATCAGCTTTATATTTCCAATATGCTTAAAAATAGCGTCTACAGCCAATTGCAGATTTTTCAATCGGTCACCTTGATTGCTTCCCAGAGATATATAAACGGTATTTGTAGTATCCATAATAGCGCATGCCAAAATAACTAAAAGAAAATTTAATAGTTTATATTTACAAAGCCTATTTATCCACAATTTTAAATGACCGTAAAAGACAAACTTCTCGCACATCGTATTTACTTACTATTGGCAGCTTTGTTTATTACGTCGCTAGTGGTTTCTAATCTTATTTTTCAGAAATTTTTTTATTGGTATCCTGTAGATATTGAAGTTTTTGATACCAAACTATTTGAAATTTCAGTGGGTATTCTGCCCTATCCCATTACCTTTTTAATCACCGATTTAATTAGTGAGATTTATGGAAAAAAAGCAGCCAACCAAGTCGTGGTTACTGGAATTTTTGCTTCTGTGTTTTCTATGGCTATTGTTTATACTGCCAATGCAGTTCCGGCCACACCGTGGTCACCCGTAACCGATGATTTATTTACAACTGTTTTTGGCAGCACAGCTATTGCGGTTATGGCTAGTATGATGGCCTATTTATTTGCACAGTTTATAGATATTCAAATCTATCATTTTTGGAAAGGTCTCACCAAAGGCAAGCATTTATGGTTGCGGAATAACTTTTCAACCTTTTTCTCACAGTTCGTTGACACGTGTACAATTTTGCTTTTGCTATGCTCGTTTGGCATTATAGCTTGGGATAAATTCTCTGGTTTATTGATTGCTGGTGTACTTTTCAAAGTCATAATTGCCGCTTTAGATACGCCTTTTTTGTATCTAGGTGTGTTTTTATTCAGAAGGCGTTTTAAGCTGAAAGTGAACGAAGAAATCCATTTTTTCTAATTACTAAAGTTTTATTAAAATTTTGGTTTCAGGCAACCTTTAGGTTATTCTATACGTATATACTTACAACTAATCACATTAAAACATTTTATGAAAAAAGTATTCAAAATTATTGGAATTACTTTACTTATTATATTTCTACTTCTTTTGGCATTGCCGTTTGCTTTTCAATCGCAGATAGAACGAATTGTTCAGCGTTATGCGGATGAAAATCTGAATGCCAAGGTATCGTTTAGTTCGGTTAACTTAAGTTTTATTAAAAGTTTTCCGAATGCGCAAGTAGATATTAACGATTTGAAAATCACAAATTTTAAACCTTTTGAAGGCGAGACTTTGGTTACTTCAAAATCCATTGCCTTGTCTTTACCTATTAAGGAAGTCTTTAAAAGTTCAGGTGATGAACCGCTTACCATTAATACCATTGATTTAGACGAAACACTTCTGACGCTTAAAACCAACAAATTAGGTGATTTTAATTATGACATTTTAAAGGAATCAAAGGAGGAAAAAGACGAAAATAATAACACCTCGAAAGGTTTTACATTTGATGTGCAAGATTACGCTATCAAAAACAGTGCTTTAACTTATATTGATGAAACATCGAACACTACATTCTTTATAACCGAGTTTAATCATAAAGGCAAGGGTACTTTTTCTGGCAATGTTTCTGAATTAGACACTGAAACCGATGCCAGATTGAGTCTTACCGTAGACAGCACCAACTACCTCAACAATAACACGCTAAAACTAGACGCCTTAATCGGTCTAGATTTAGAAAATAACAAATACACCTTTAAGGAAAACAAAGGCTATATTAACGAGCTGCTATTGGAATTTGATGGCTTTGTTCAGCAGGTTGAAAACGGTCAGCAATTTGATTTAAGCTTTCAAAATCCAGGAGCTTCGTTTAAAGATTTTCTAGCGGTTATTCCATCTAGTTATTCCAAGAGTATTGCAGATGTAGAAACGCAAGGCGACTTTAAAGTCAATGGTGTTATTAGAGGCCTACTTTCTGATGATACCATTCCAGAATTGGATATTAGCATGGCATCTAACAATGCTTCATTTAAATACCCTGATTTGCCAAAACGGGTTGAAAATATTTTAATCGATGCCGCATTAAAAAATACTACTGGTAATCCAGATGAAACCTTTGTAAATATAAATAGGTTTAATTTCAAGATTGATGCAGATGAATTTAAATCATCAGCAACGCTAAAGAATATCACTGAAAATATGCTGGTAAATGCCGATATTGATGGCACACTTAACCTAGCAAATATTACCAAAGCTTATCCTATTGAACTCGAAAAGGAATTGAGCGGTATCCTTAAAGCTAAATTAAATACCGTATTTGATATGAATGCCATTGAGACCAATGCTTATGGTAGAATAAAAAACAACGGAACGGCCAGTATTACCAATTTTGTATTCTCTTCTGAAGATATTGTAAATCCTATCCATATTAAATCGGCTCAAATGAGCTTTAATCCCGGAACCGTATCCTTAAATTCTTTTGATGCTATTTCAGGAAATAGTGATATTGCAGCCACAGGAACCATTACTAATTTATTGGGCTTTCTTTTAAGTGACAAGAACCTTCAAGGAAACTTCAATGTGAATTCCAAACAATTTCTGATTAGTGATTTTATGGTTGCAGATGAAGATTCTAAAGCATCCAACAAAACAACTTCTGAAGAAGAATCACTTAAAATTCCAGCCTTTTTAGATTGTACCATTAACGCCAATGCACAGACTGTGGTTTATGACAATCTCAACCTAAAAAACGTTAAAGGTAAACTTGTTATAAAAGACCAAACAGCTAGTTTGCAAAACATGACTTCCGATGTTTTTGATGGTAAAATGACTATTGCTGGTGATGTAAATACTAAAGACAAAACGCCTACATTTAATTTAAATTTGGGAGCTGATGGTTTTGATATTGCTCAATCTTTCACCGATTTAGATTTATTACAAGCTTTGGCTCCAATAGCCAAGGTCTTTGACGGCAAGTTAAATTCAACCATCAACCTACAAGGTGTATTGAATGAATCCTTTTCACCCGATTTGCAAACCGTTTCGGGTAATGCCTTTGCCGAATTATTGACTACCCAATTCAATTCCGAAAATAGTGCAGTTTTAAAAGCATTGGAAGACAAGGTAAGCTTTGTTGATTTTGACAAATTAAATTTAAAGGATTTAAAAACCTCACTATCATTTGAGGATGGTGGTGTAAATGTGAAACCTTTCTATTTAAAATATGATGACATTGATATTGCGATAGGTGGAAATCATAGATTTGATAAAACCATGGATTACAATGTAGTCTTTAATGTACCCGCAAAATATTTAGGCAGTGATGTAAACAGACTAATTGGACAAATAAACGATCCTGAAGTTAACAAGATTACCATCCCAGTTACCGCAAACCTAACGGGATCTTTTACCAATCCGCAGGTTAAAACTGATTTAAGTTCAGGAGTTTCTAACTTAATGAAACAATTAGTAGAAATACAAAAACAAAAATTGTTGAATCAAGGCGAAAATACTGTTAAGGACATTTTGGGAGGTATCATGAGTGGTAATTCAGGGAACTCTAATGACCCTCAAACCACCCAAGATTCAACATCCACGAATACGCCAACAAACACGCAACAAAGCATTAAAAATATATTGGGAGGCATCCTAAATAAGAATAAAACGAAAAAGGACACGCTTAATTAAAATAATTACCGTACCTTATAAAAAATTTAAGAATTAAAAAGAATTTATGATTAAAATAGAAATTAAAGAAGGCGAAAACATCGAACGTGCTTTAAAGCGTTACAAGAGAAAACACAGAAACATTAAGGTTATGCAAAATATAAGAGAGAAACAGTTTTTCACAAAACCCTCTGTAAAACGCAGACGTGAAATTCAAAAAGCTGCTTATATTCAAAGCTTAAGAGATCAAGAGGACATTTAATTTCTAATTGAACATAAAAAAAGCACGCTTATTTGCGTGCTTTTTTTATGCTACAAAACTTCTATTTTAACTACCAATCCTTCATTCGCCCGAACGTTAAAAACCGTATCGTCTTCAAAAATGAGATACTGCCCTTTTATTCCAACCAGTTTACCAGAATAAGTTTTTAACTTTTCAATATTTAAACTTTTTGGTTTTTCAGGATATTTGACCACTGGAAAATCTAAATTGGTTTCCGAATTACTGGCAATAAAATAATCTTGAGCTTCTTCTGGAATATATTGCTTCAACTTTTCACGCCATTCAACCAAATTTTCATCAACAATATCATTCTTAAGCATTGTTCGCCAATTGGTTTTATCGCTCACATAATCTTTTAGAGCTACTTCGGTTATTCCAGCTAAATATCTGTTAGGAACTTCAACAATCTCGATAGCTTCATGAGCTCCTTGGTCTATCCAACGAGTTGGAACTTGACTTTTTCGGGTCACACCAACTTTCACATTACTGGAATTGGCCAAGTATACAATATGAGGTTGTAACTGAACTTTCTTTTCATATGCCAAGTCTCGATCTTCCTCGTCTAAATGTGCCTTACTCAATTCTGGTCTCATAATCCAATCGGCAGCCTGGGGAATATCAAAAAAACAGCTTTTACAGAATCCTTGCCTGTAGATTGGTTTGTTCAATCCACAATTTAAACATTGATAAGCAACAAACTCCATTCGAATATCCTTACCCAATAATTGGTTCATATTTATAAAGTCATTTTCAAAAACCAAATAGTACTGAATGGGTTCTGAATACTCACTGTTCATTTTTGTCAAAACACCTTGGTAGGTCATAAAAAAAAATATTATTTTTAGTTTTTTAAATATACTGCAAATATGCCAATTCCTATAGTAAATTCTATTGCTTCCTGGTTTTTAAAAAAACGCTTTCATCAAATTGATTTGTTTTTAAAGTATCCCAACGAAGTGCAAATGGAACTACTTAACAACCTTTTAGATAAAGCTAAAGATACGGAATATGGCAAAAGATATGATTTTGCCTCCATCCAAGATTACAAAACATTTGCCGAGCGTGTCCCTATATCTGATTATGAAAGCTATCAAGAAGACATAGAGCGTTCAAGAAAAGGTGAAGACAATATTTTTTGGCCACAAACCATTAAATGGTTTGCAAAATCTAGTGGAACTACAAGTGCGAAGAGCAAGTTTATTCCTGTAAGCGAAGACTCGCTGGAAGATTGTCACTATGCAGCAAGTAAAGATTTACTGTGTATGTATCTAAACAATAATGAAAATTCACAGTTGTTTACGGGCAAAAGTTTAAGATTAGGTGGTAGTAAAGAATTATACAAAGAAAACGGTACCGTATTTGGTGACCTATCTGCCATATTGATTGACAATATGCCTTTTTGGGCAGAGTTTAGTAGCACGCCCAGCAGCAAAGTATCCTTAATGAGTAATTGGGAGGAAAAAATGCAAGCCATTGTTAATGAAACCATTCAAGAGAACGTCACGAGTCTGGCTGGTGTTCCATCATGGATGTTGGTTTTACTTAACAATGTTTTGGAAACAACCGGGAAACAAAACCTATTTGATATCTGGCCCAATTTAGAAGTTTATTTTCATGGAGGCGTAAGCTTCCTGCCCTATGTAGATCAATACAAAAAAATACTACCAAAAAAAGACTTCAGGTATTATGAAATTTACAATGCCTCTGAAGGATTCTTTGCCATTCAAGACCAAAACGCATCCAGTGAATTACTCTTAATGTTAGACTATGGTATTTTTTATGAGTTTATTCCAATGGAAACCTATGGTTCAAAAGATCAATCTGTTATTCCTTTAAGCGACGTTGAAATTGACAAAAATTATGCTGTTGTTATTAGCACAAATGCTGGATTATGGCGTTATAAAATTGGTGACACTGTAAGGTTCACGTCAATAAATCCATATAGAATAAAAGTATCTGGACGTACCAAACATCACATTAATGCCTTTGGCGAAGAACTTATTATTGAAAATGCTGAAGATGCCTTAAAAAAGGTCTGCAAAAAAACGAAAGCTGAGATTGTTGATTACACTGCTGCACCCATTTTTATGCATGGTAAGGAAAAAGGTGCCCACGAGTGGCTCATTGAATTCAAAACACCACCAACCGATATCGATTATTTTAATGAACTGTTTGACAATGCTTTAAAATCATTAAACTCCGACTACGAAGCAAAGCGCTATAACAACATGACATTAAACAAACCTAAAATTCATGTGGCTAGAGAACAATTGTTTTATGATTGGCTAAAACAGAATGACAAATTAGGCGGCCAACACAAAGTCCCTCGCTTATCAAACACAAGAGACTACCTGGATGATTTACTTCATTTAAATGGTAACACTTAAACGAAGAAATGAGCCAAAAAAAAACACTAATCGAATTTAAAAGGTTGTTAATCTAAAAATTCTCATAGTCATTTTTTTCTTACAGAAAAACGATTAGTTTTACAGAGCTATTAATCATTTAAACAAGATACTTTTTCATAATGTATAAGTATTAATTAACATCTATCCATACAACCAGATAAAAAAAGCCACTCAAATTGAGTGGCTTTTTATTGATAACAACCCTTTTAATTTTTCTCTTTCAATTTATTTATAAGATCTTCTGGAGAAGGCAGATAAACAATACGTTCATCGTTGCCTAGCTCTTCAATATTTTCAGGATTACCAGAAACCCATAAAGGCGTTTTACCAGCATAGGCACACAAATCATCAACTTTTGGCAGAACTGTCTTATGTATTGGAGTGATAAACATTGTGAACATGACATCAGGTTTTATATCCTGCAAAACCTGCTTCAAATTAATAACAGGCACATTTTGACCTAGATAATAAACTTTCCAACCCATTTGCCTAGCAATGTAATAAGCCAGAAGCAACCCTAATTCATGATGCTCATATTCCGTTAAAAACATAACAATGGAAGGCGCTCCTTCTTTGGAGTAAGGTAATTGGTCTATGGAAGAAAAAAAGCGTTTTTTAACGAGGCTTGACACAAAATGTTCTTGGGCAGGCATGACTTTATCTACACCCCAAAGTACACCGACTTGATTTAGGAACGGATAAATCACCTCAACAGTAGCAGCAAGTAATCCTCTTTTAATTATTTGCTCTTTGACAATTTTATCGAAAGTACTTTCATCCATATCTAACATGGATGCAATGAGCGCATTAATTTCAACAATATTACTGTCATCTGAAACTTGCTGGGTAACAGCCTCATAAATTTCAGATTCCGACATTTTATCAATTTTAGATATCCTATATCCATTTTTAGTTAGCAAACTGATATTAAGCAGCTTCTTTAATTGAGCATCTGAATAATACCTGATGTTTGTATCGGTTCTTTCTGGATCTATAATAGTGTAGCGCGTTTCCCATTTTCTTAAAGTATGGGCATTGATACCTGTTAAAGTCACAATTTGAGCCATTGTATATTTACTCATGTCTAGCAATTTACAACACAAAGTTATACAAAAAAATTAAAATTGACATATTTGTTAAAATATTTTTTGTCTAACTTATAATTCTTTTTATTTGACATTTAAAAAATAAATTATATATTTGTCTAACATTAATACTAAAACAATTGACAAAATGAAAACACTAAAAATTACCTTACTATTATTTTACATCTCCTTTCTAGGAGTTTCCTGTAGTAGTGATGACGACAACACAACACCCTCGAATCCGACCCCTCAACAACAAAACATAGTTGAAATTGCATTAGAAACCCCTGAACTATCTACATTGGTTAATGCACTTACAAGAGCTGATGGCAATTTGGTTAATGTCTTAAGTGGCGATGGTCCTTTCACAGTTTTGGCACCAACCAATGCAGCCTTTACGGCATTCCTAAACACAAACGGTTTTGCGTCTTTGGATGATGTACCCACCGATGTTCTATCACAAATATTATTGAACCACGTTATCATGGCAGATGTAACATCAAGCGACCTCTCTACTATGGGTTCAGGTTATGCATCAGGAAGCGCTACAAGTAGTGTTGGACTTCCTATTAGTATCTTTTTCGATACATCAAATGGTGTGAGATTCAATAATGCAGGTTCTGTAACTACTGCAGATATTGACGCCTCAAATGGAACAATCCATATTATAAATGGTGTTTTAGGTCTTCCTGACATTGTAGATCATGCAATTAACAATCCAGCCTTTACCAGTCTAGTTACGGCTCTTGGAGCTGCTGATGGCGACCTAGTTTCTGATTTAAGATTGGATGGCCCTTACACGGTCTTGGCACCAGATAATGATGCTTTTGAAGCATTTTTAGGCGGGACACCATTAAGCAGTGTTGACACCGCTGTATTGAGACAGATATTATTAAACCATGTGCTAGCAGCTGCTGTAAATTCGGACTTTCTTATAGATGCTGGTGCAGGATATACTAATACATTAGCTTCTGGGGCTGGTGGTAACGCAATGAGTATATATTATAATACTGATAGCGGTGTTATGTTTAATGGCATTTCTTCAGTTTTTGAAGCTGATGTTGTTGGTACCAATGGGATTATCCATGCTGTTGACGCCGTTATAGGCTTACCAACAGTTGTAACATTTGCTGCTGCAGACCCTAATTTTAGCACCTTGGTATCTGCCTTAACAGATTTAACTCCAGGAACTGATTTTGCAGAAATTTTATCGAGAACATCAGGTAGCAATGCAGACGGCATCAATCCAGATTATACTGTTTTTGCTCCTACAAATGATGCTTTTGACACTCTTATCGATGAACTTGGAGGGGTTCCAGATGAAGCAACATTGACAACTGTTTTGCTATACCATGTTGCAAGTGAAGCCAACGTTACATCTGGCGATTTAATGCCAGGTGCCAATCCAGTGACTTCTCTACAAGGCGGCGCATTTACAGTTAATGCACCAGGAAGTGGCGATAACATTGCTGATATAACCGACGGTTCAGGTGCTACTGATATTGGCGTTGTAGCCGTTGATGTGCAAGCTGCCAATGGTGTAATACATGTGCTTAATAAGGTAATGTTACCAAACTAATAATGGGATTGGTCTATTTGAGTCTTTCAAAATTTAAAACGAACTAATTTCAGTTGTTTTAAGTTAGTTAGTTGGTAGGCCGGTAACGGATTTCTGTTACCGGTTTACTTAATTAAAGCTTATAAATTAAATATGTCTTTAAAAAAAATTATCATAATTGGTTCTGGGTTCTCATCCTTATCCGCTGCTTGCTACCTAGCAAAAAACGGCTATGATGTTACTGTTTTGGAAAAAAATAATACTGTTGGAGGGCGCGCACGACAACTTAAGAAAGATGGGTTTGTATTTGACATTGGCCCTACCTTTTATTGGATGCCTGATGTTTTTGAGAGATTTTTTAATGATTTTGGTAGATCAACATCCGACTACTATCAGTTAGAAAAGCTAAATCCAGCTTATCAGATTTATTTTGGCACGAATGACTCCATTAGTATTGCAGACAATTTTGATGCAATTGTAAATACATTTGAAAATGTTGAGCCGGGAAGTGGAAAAAAACTCAAACGATTTATTCACAAAGCCCATGTGAATTATGACATTGCTATTAAAGATCTGGTTTACAAACCCGGACAAAGTATTTTTGAAATTATTACACCAAAAACCATATTGAAATTTTACGATTTCATTCTCACCATAAAAAAGCAGGTTTCAGGATATGTTAAAAACAAAAAACTCCAAAAAATCATGGAGTTTCCAGTGCTTTTTTTAGGGGCAAAGCCAAGTAACACACCTTCTTTTTACAACTTTATGAACTATGCAGACTTCAAACTAGGTACTTGGCATCCTAAAGGCGGCATGTATCAAGTGGTACAGGCTATGACAACACTAGCGAGTAGTCTAGGTGTTAAAATCATTACCGATTCCGAAGTATACTCCATAGAACTAAAAGACAAAAGGATTAAAGGTGTACATTCAAAATCAGGATATTATGAGTGTAACATACTATTAAGCGGCGCCGATTATCATCATACCGAAACCCTTTTGCCACAAAAATTCAGACAATATTCTGAATCCTATTGGAACACTAAAACATTTGCGCCATCAGCGTTATTATTCTATGTAGGATTCAATAAAAAACTAAAAAATGTATCACATCACACCTTGTTTTTTGATACTGATTTTGAAGCCCATGCCAAAACAATTTATGACACAAAAGAATGGGCTGAAAAACCACTATTCTATGCTAGCTTCCCAAGTATAACAGATGATTCATCTGCTCTAAATGGTAAAGAAGCCGGCATTTTTCTTATTCCCATTGCTCCAGATATTGAAGACACACAAGATATTAGAGAGCGTTATTTTAAACAATTAATCAATCGAATAGAAAACATAACTGGTGAATCTGTATCAGATGATATTTTATTCAAAGAATCTTACTGTGTAAAAGACTTTAAAGAAGATTACCATTCTTACAAAGGAAACGCTTATGGACTAGCAAACACCTTATTACAAACCCACGTTTTAAGACCAAAGTTAAGAAGTAAGAAAGTGACCAATTTATATTTCTGTGGGCAGCTCACGGTTCCCGGACCAGGAGTGCCACCCTCCTTAATATCTGGCAAAATTGTCAGTGATTTAATCAACAAATACCATTAACTATGAAAGCATTATTTGACAAATCTAGCTTAAAGTGCAGTAAAATTGTAACCAATTCCTATAGCACTTCATTTTCATTAGGAATAAAACTATTTGCTCCTTCCATCAGACCTGTCATATATGCTATTTATGGTTTTGTACGTTATGCAGATGAAATTGTTGATTCTTTTGAAGGTTATAATCAAGTTGAACTTTTTAAGGATTTTGTCAATGATTATCATAAATCTCTAGAGCAAAAAATCAGCCTTAATCCCATTATTAACTCATTTCAAGAGGTAGCCAGAAAATATAAATTAGAAACGTATGCCGATGATTTCCTAAAACGTATGGAGTCCGATTTATATGTTACAGATTATACCACTACAGAAGATTACGAAAATTATATATATGGGTCAGCTGATGTGGTTGGTCTTATGTGTTTGCGTGTATTTGTTAATAATGATGAAGAAAAGTTTAATGAGTTAAAATATGCAGCTAAACATTTAGGATCTGCATTTCAAAAAGTAAATTTCTTAAGAGACTTTAAAGATGATACT
Organism: Bacteroidia bacterium; assembly: GCA_030425285.1. Classification (GTDB taxonomy): domain Bacteria; phylum Bacteroidota; class Bacteroidia; order Flavobacteriales; family Flavobacteriaceae; genus Hanstruepera. The sequence goes on along the minus strand of JAUIAY010000001.1, from coordinate 1,014,511 downwards.
GAAAAATTAGGAAGATCCTATTTCCCAAACCTTTCAAATAATGCCCTAAACAACCTATCCAAAAAAGAGATAATTGCCGATATTGAAAAAGACTTACAAGTAGCGTACAAAGGAATTATACAATTACCAATGGAGAGTAAATTAGGTGTTTATATTGCCTACAGATACTACCTAAAGCTACTTAAAAAACTAAAAAAAGCCGATTCTAAAAAAATTGCAACCGAACGTATTCGAATTTCGAATGGACTGAAGCTGTTCATACTAACAAAGTCATACATTAGATATAAACTGCATGCTTTTTAAAAAAGTTTAAATTTTCTTAAATTTAGGAATATGAAGATTTTATTATTCATCATAGTTACTTTAGCAACTTTCGTTTTAATGGAGTTAGTTACGTGGTTTACCCATAAATATATCATGCATGGATTTTTATGGTATTTACATGAAGACCACCACCAACCAAAATACCCACATGTTTTTGAAAAGAATGATACTTTTTTTGTGATTTTTGCCATTCCTAGTATACTGCTGTTCTATTTTGGTTTAGTTCCCAATTTAAACTTCATGTTCTTTATTGGTCTAGGGATATTTTTTTACGGTTTAACTTATTTTTTGGTGCATGATGTTTTAATACATCAACGTTTTAAGTGGTTCAAGCATACAAAGAACAAATTTCTTTTAGCTTTGAGAAAAGCACACAAAGTGCACCATAAACACTTGGGAAAGGAAGATGGTGAGTGTTTTGGAATGTTATTTGTTCCAAAGAAATACCACAATCAGTACAAGCAATGATGTCTCTATCGTACCTTTTTGTTAATCTGGCATGTATAAGCATCCCTCTGATTGCAAGTTTTTATCCCAAATATCCTTTTTATAAATACTGGACAGCATTTTTTAAGGCAAATATATTTGTGTCCCTGTTTTTCATAATTTGGGACTATTGGTTTACCGAAATAGGTGTTTGGGGTTTTAACAATGATTATTTAACAGGCATTTATTTAGGTGTCCTCCCTTTAGAGGAAATACTATTTTTTATATGTATACCGTTTTGCTGTGTTTTTAGTTATTTTGCTCTTAAGCATCTCATTAAGAAAAACCCGCTTGAAAAACTTCACCAATATATTTCTTATGGTTTAATTACTATACTACTGATAATTGCCCTAATAAATTACAATAAACTCTACACATCTATAACGTTTTTCTTTACTAGTGCCTATCTGATTTATTTAAGGTTTAAGCATGTCAATCTATCCTACCATTATTTAACATACTTATTCATACTTCCTTTCTTTTTTTTTAGTAATGGCGTATTAACCGGAAGTTTTTTGGTTGAACCCATTGTTTGGTACAACGATTTAGAAAATTTAGGAATCAGATTATTCAACATTCCCATTGAAGACAGTATTTATGGCTTGTTACTCATTTTTTTGAATATTGAACTATATGAGTACTTTATAAATCAAAGTCATAAAAAAAGCCACTATCCTTTTTGAATAGTGGCCTCAAATAAATTTTATTCTACTTATTATGAAACGGCTTTTAATTTTTTAAGCGTTGTTTTAGTAATCTTATCTTCAGCATAAGCTTTGGTTACCTTCAATTCCGTATCATCACTTCCAGGCATTTCAAACATAGCATCGGTTAAGATCTCTTCACATAATGAACGAAGTCCTCTAGCCCCTAACTTGTATTCAATAGCTTTATCCACTATAAAATCCAACGCACCATCAGTAATGCTAAACTCAATATCATCCATAGCAAACAACTTTTTATATTGTTTGATAATAGCATTCTTGGGTTCTGTTAGTATCGCTCTTAAAGTTTGAGCATCCAAAGGATCCATATAGGTTAAAACGGGTAATCGGCCAATGATTTCTGGAATCAGTCCAAAATCTTTTAAATCCTTTGGTATGATATATTGAAGCAAATGATCGTGGTCTACACGCTCGTCGGACATAGAAGCACTATAACCAACCGCTTGCATATTCAAACGTTTTGAAATTACTTTTTCAATACCATCAAAAGCACCACCTGCAATAAACAATATATTCTCGGTATTCACCTCAATAAACTTTTGATCTGGGTGTTTACGTCCTCCCTTTGGTGGAACATTAACCGTAGTACCTTCCAATAATTTCAACAAAGCTTGTTGCACACCTTCTCCTGAAACATCACGTGTAATTGATGGGTTGTCACTTTTTCTGGCAATTTTATCGATCTCGTCAATAAACACAATACCCTTTTCTGCTTTCTCTAAATTATAATCAGCCGCTTGTAAAAGTCTGGTTAAAATACTCTCAACATCTTCACCCACATAACCAGCTTCAGTAAGTACAGTTGCATCTACTATTGCTAAAGGCACATTAAGCATTTTAGCAACGGTTTTAGCCATTAAGGTTTTTCCTGTTCCAGTTTGGCCAACCATGATAATATTACTCTTTTGTATTTCAATATCATCATCTGAAGGTGGTTGTAGCAAACGCTTATAGTGATTATAAACTGCAACCGACATCACCTTTTTTGTAGCTTCTTGACCAATAATATATTCATCAAGAAATGATTTTATCTTTTGAGGTTTACGAAGCATCAATTCAGCCGTAAGCTCACTGTTATCGCTTTGTTTTGATTCCTCCAAAACAATTCCATGAGCCTGTTCTATACACCTATCACATATGTGAGCATCCAATCCTGCAATGAGCAAGTTGGTTTCAGGTTTTTTCCGACCGCAAAATGAGCATTCTAAATCTTCCTTTGCCATATATCTAAATTCTGTATTCTTTTATAAACGATTAACTACGCATTAATATTTCGTCAATCATTCCGTATTCTTTAGCTTTATCAGCTTTCATCCAATAGTCACGATCACTATCTTCATAAACTTTGTCGTAATCCTGACCCGAATGTTTACTAATTATCTTATAAAGCTCTTCTTTTAATGTCAATATCTCTCTAGCCGTAATTTCAATATCACTGGCCTGACCTTGAGCTCCACCTAATGGTTGGTGAATCATAACTCTTGAGTGAGGCAATCCGCTTCGTTTTCCTTTCTCACCAGCACATAAAAGTACTGCTCCCATTGAAGCCGCCATTCCTGTACAAATAGTTGCTACATCTGGCTTAATAAATTGCATGGTATCGTAGATTCCTAAACCAGCATAAACACTTCCACCAGGAGAGTTGATATATATTTGAATATCTTTTGAAGAGTCTGTACTCTCTAAAAACAACAATTGAGCTTGAATGATATTGGCCACTTGGTCATTAATTCCTGTGCCAAGAAAAATAATACGATCCATCATCAATCTTGAGAAAACATCAAATATGGCAATGTTCATTTGACGTTCTTCAATGATATTAGGGGTCAAATTGGTAGGATACATACTACTCATTATCTTATTGTAATAAGTACTACTAATCCCTTGATCTTTTATAGCGAATTTTTCAAATTCTTTAGCGTAATCCATAGTTCTATATTGGGTTTTTTGTAAAAAATTAGGCGCTGAATCCTTAAAGTTTCAGCGCCTAAATATAATGATTTTATTCTTTAAAAGCTTATTGGCTTATTTATCGCCATATACTTCTTTCACAAAGTCATCATAAGTGATTTCTTTAGTCTTAATATTGGCTTTCTCTTTGTACATGACCAATAATCTCTGACTTATGATTTGTTCTGAAATACGACGCGCTTCTTCTTGATTAGAAAGCACACGAGCAGCAATGTCTTCCAACTCTTTGTCTGATGGATTCATTTGACCAAATTGCGCCATTTGAGCTTTAATCATGTTTTTGGCGTGGCCTTTAATATCATCCATAGTCACCTTGATATCGTTATCAGTGATTAGCTTACCTTCAATCAATTGATAACGTAAACTTTTTTCTGACTTTTCGTATTCTTCTTTAGCTTGCTCTTCAGTCAATTCTTGCTCACCTGCTGTTTGCATCCACTTTTGTAGAAATGTTGATGGCAAATCAAACTTGGTATTATCTACCAAAAATTCAGTAACATCGTTTAATAATTTTTGGTCAGACTGTTGTGTAAATTGCTTTTCAGCATCTTCCTTAATCTTTTCCTTCAATTCGGTAACTGAAGTCACTACACCTTTACCAAACAACTTATCGAATAATTCTTGATCTAAATCAGCCAATTGACGTTCGTTAATTTCAGTAATAGTGAAAGTCACTTTTATATCCAATCCGTGAACATCATCATGACCTAATTTTAAGGCATGCATTAATTCATGCTCATCATCGTAAAGTCCTTTGGTCTTTAATTCAATAACATCACCTACTTTAGAACCAATAAATTTCTTTTCGGTTGCTTTTCCCTTAAACTTATCCAAGGTTATGGTAACTGTGTTTTCTATTTCACGCTCTTCATTTTTGAAAACACCTGTAATTTCACTGTCTTTTGCTACTTCTTTTTGAGAAACCAATTTCCCATATTGCTTTTGAATATTTTCAACTTGATCGTTGATCATTTTATCACCAGCAACAATGTTATAGTGCGTAAAAGCCTTTTTAGGTTTTAGGTTCACATCAAATTCTGGAGCTAATCCTAACTCAAATTCAAAAGATAATTTCTCTGCATCCCAATCCAAATTATCTTGTGGTTTTGGCAATGGGTTACCTAAAACGTCTAATTTCTCTTCTGTTAAATATTTGTTTAATGCATCTTGAAGTAATTTATTTACCTCATCTACCAATACAGCTTTACCATATTGCTTTTTCACCATTCCCATTGGCACATGCCCTTTTCTAAATCCAGGAATGTTTGCTGTTTTACGGTAATCACTTAAGATTTTTTCTACTTTGTCGCTGTAATCTTCTTTAGCGATATCTACTTTCACAACCGCATTTAATGCATCAATGTTTTCTCTTGTAATATTCATTTTATATCTATAAAAATTGGAGTGCAAAAGTAGTACTTTTTTACACTCCAACAAAGTATTTTAACGCATTGTATTTCAGGTGTTTTTATCTTCTGCTAAAACCGAATAAAAAATGGATTGTAAAATAGTTAAAAGGATACTAAACAATAAAGCCGTCCAAAAACTACTGACACCAAAACCATCAACCAATTTATCAGCCAGAAGAATGATACAGGCATTGATTACAAACAGAAACAGGCCCAAAGTAAGTATCGTAGCTGGCAAGGTAAACAGAACCAATAAAGGTTTGACAAAAATGTTTAACAACCCGAGAACTGCAGCAACTACTATTGCTGTTACATACCCATCAACCGAAACACCATTTAACAATTTAGACAAGATTACCACAGCTACTGCGGTCAATAAGACTCTTAATATTGTTTTCATTTTTAAAAGAAATTAGTTTCCGTTAAGATACTAATAATTTTAATTCAGAAACACCATGACTTCATTATAAAAGTCTGTTGGGTTTTCAGCATGTAGCCAATGGCCCGCATTGGCTATAGTTACTAATTTGGAATTTGGGAAATGGTTTTTGATAATACCTTCATCTTGATAACCAATATATTCAGACTTATCGCCTCGCATAAAAAGCGTATCTCCAAGAAATGTTTCATGCAACGGCAAAGCCTCTCCAACTTCGCCCACTTGTTCTTTAAGTACATCAAGATTCATTCGCAATGCCAATTGTCCTTTTTCTTTCCAATATAAATTCTTTAACAAAAACTGGCGCGTTCCAAAATCAGGCACATAGTCTGCTAGTTGCTTATCTGCCTCACCTCTACTTTTTAATTCAGAAAAATTTAAGCTAATTAATCCATTTAATATGGTATCATGATGAATAGGGTAAAATCGCGGTGAAATATCAACTACAATCAATTTACTCACCAATTCAGGATATTGAACAGCAAATAACATAGCCGTTTTCCCTCCCATAGAATGACCTAAAAGCACAATATTTTCAAGATTATGGGACTCCAAATACTTTTTTAAATCTTCGGTCATATCCTCATAACTAAATTGTTCATCATGAAAACTCCTACCATGGTTACGTTGATCTACCAAATGAACTTCATAGCCGTTTTCACTAAATTGTTGGCCAAGAGTTTTCCAATTATCACCCATTCCCAAAAAGCCATGCAAAATGACAAATGGTTTTCCTTCTCCTAATATATTTGAGTACAATTCCATTACTTCAGTTTTTGCAAATACATTTGAATAACATTTTCCGCTCCTAGATAAAGACTTTCAGAAATTAAGGCATGTCCTATGGAAACTTCCAATAAGCTAGGAATATTTTCCTTAAAAAAGCGAATGTTATCCAATGACAGATCGTGTCCTGCATTAACGCCTAAACCAAGCTCACTGGCAAGTTCAGCACAAGCAGCGTAAGGCTCGATAGCCTTTTCATTTCCTAGACTATATTGGTTCGCATACGCTTCAGTGTAAAGTTCAATTCTATCGGTTCCTGTTTCCTTGGCGCCTTCAATTTGCTTTAAAACCGGATCTATAAAAATAGACGTTCTAATACCGTTATTTTTAAACTCAAGAATGGTTTCAATCAAAAAACCTTTATGCTTTATAGTATCCCAACCTGCATTACTGGTAATGGCATCTACGGCATCAGGAACCAAGGTTACCTGTGTTGGCTTTAACTCTAAAACCATCTCAACAAATTTATCAATGGGATTACCTTCAATATTATATTCGGTGTAAACTTCAGGTTTTAAATCGTAAGCATCTTGATATCTAATATGGCGTTCATCGGGCCTAGGATGAATGGTCACTCCCTCTGCTCCAAATCGTTGGACATCTTGGGCAAACCTGACAACATTTGGCTCATTTCCTCCTCTTGAATTTCGGAGTGTTGCTATCTTATTTATGTTTACACTTAATTTGGTCATTACTTCACTTTTTTAAAACACAAAAATACAAACTCACAAAGGCATATTGTAGTATTTTTTAATTAATTTGCATGTTCATAGCATTATTAAAATGAATCTTTCAGAATACATTATTAACGATATCAAACCGCTAAACAATACGGACAAAGTTGGCGATATGCAAGGTCTCTTCAACCAATTAACCTATTCGCATATTCCTATTAAAAATGAATATGATGCTTATCTGGGTTGTATGTCTGAAACAGATGCTCATTGCTTTGATAGCGGAAAATCAATTAATGATTATGGGCATGCCATTGAGGGCTTCTTTGTTAGGGAAACTACCAATTGGCTGGACGTTTTGGAAGCTTTTGCTATGAACTCATCCAACATTATGCCTGTATTGAGCCCTAAAAATGTTTACTTGGGTTATTATGAACTCAATGATATCATAGGTCTTTTTAATGAAACGCCATTTTTTTCAGAAGCTGGAGGCATTCTTATTGTAGAAAAAGGCTTGGTAGATTATTCGTTTAGTGAAGTTAGTCAGATTGTCGAATCAAACGACGGAAAACTTTTAGGTGCTTTTATCTCAAAAATTGAAAATGATATGGTTCAGATAACATTGAAAATAGGCAATACCGGATTGAATGATATCATGCAGACGTTTAGAAGGTATAGCTACAACATTGTATTGGGTCATGAAGAAGACAGTTATTTGCAGAGCCTTAAAGAACGTTCGGAATATTTGAACAAATATCTAAACATGTAGTTTATGAAAATTGCTGTTTTTGGTCAATCCTATCAAAAAAGTAATGAAGATTCTCTTCAAATCCTTTTAAACTGTCTAAAAGACAAAACTGTTTCAGTTTATATTGAGCGTCAATTCTTCAATAATGCCAAAAACCTGTTCAATGGCCTTTTTGACAACTACGAACAAAAAACATTTGACAGTCTGGACTCCAGTTATGATTTGTTGATTAGCATTGGTGGCGACGGAACCATTTTACGCGCTATTACCTTGGTACGGGATTTAGGTATTCCTATTGTTGGAGTCAATACTGGGAGATTGGGATTTTTGGCTACCATTCAAAATGAAAACATAGGTGATGCAATAGATGCAATTCTCGAAAAAAAATACAAAATCTCCGAACGGAACCTTTTAACAATTTCCACCGATCCAGAACATGACGAGTTTAAAGTTCTTGATTTTGCACTCAATGAAATTGCCGTAAGTAGAAAAAATACCACATCCATGATTACGGTTGAAACCAGATTAAATGGTGAATACCTTACTTCATACTGGAGCGATGGATTAATTATATCAACACCCACAGGATCAACAGGATATTCCTTAAGTTGTGGCGGTCCTGTAATAACACCCGACACCAACAGCTTTGTTATAACACCTATCGCTCCTCACAATTTAAGTGCCAGACCACTTGTTATTACTGATTCTACTGAAATTCAATTACGCATAAGTGGTCGTGAGGATAATTTTTTGGTTTCGTTAGATTCACGAATTGCAACATTATCTAACGACACAACAGTGACTATTATAAAAGCACCTTTTACAATAAAAATGGTTGAACTCCTTGACGAAAGCTTCCTTGATACGCTTCGAAAAAAATTGCTTTGGGGCGAAGACAAACGCAATTAAACAATAATTTGTACTAAAAACAGTTTAAAACAAATACAATTTGACTCAAATTGTTATAGGCTAATCATATTTATTATATTTGCAAACTTTTGAACATTTATGAGGTATTTAACCGCTATAGTATTATTTTTTTTGAGTAACCAACTTTGCCTATCCCAAACACATGAAATAGGATTGTTTGTTGGTGCCAGTAATTTTATAGGTGATGTTGGTGCCACAAAATACATAGCACCAAACAAACCTGCTTTTGGTGGTATCTATAAATGGAATCGAAGCCCAAGACACTCATTTAGATTTTCATTGATTTACAGTGAACTTGAAGGAAAAGATTCAAAATCAGATGACCCAAGACGTGTTGAACGCAATTATTCTTTTACCAATCAAATTATAGAAGCTTCGGCAGGATTAGAATATACTTTTTTTGATTTCGACTTGCACACTGGAAAAAATGTTGCCACTCCTTATCTATATACTGGTATTGTGGTTGCTTATCATGATAATTTTTATTTCAACCGTCAAGGGGTCTTGCGATCGGAAAACACTTCAAGTTATGCTTATGGCATTCCAATGGTGATAGGGTTTAAAATGAATTTTTTGGACAGTTTTGTCATAGCCGCTGAAATTGGTGCTCGATATACCTTTTCTGACGAATTGGATGGTAGTGTTCCCGATTCTAAAGACATTCAAGATACATTTAGTTTCGGTAATACTAACAACAATGACTGGTATATGTTTACTGGCATAACACTAACCTACACTTTTGGTAAAAAACCTTGTTTTTGTATTTTCTAAATGAGCTTAAAAGAATCTATAAACATAAAGTCCTTACCTAAACATATTGCCATTATTATGGATGGCAACGGTCGTTGGGCAAAACAAAAAGGCTTTTTGAGATCTGTTGGTCATGAAAATGGCACAAAATCGGTTAGGGAAACAGTTGAAAGCTGTGCCGAATTAGGCATTGAAAACCTAACTCTTTATGCATTTTCTACCGAAAACTGGAACAGACCCAAACTAGAAGTCCAAACTCTAATGAAATTATTGGTATCCTCTTTAAAGAAGGAAATAAAAACCCTTAATGACAATGACATCAAACTGTCGGCTATAGGCTGTTTGGATGAACTTCCCAAAAAAGTCCACAAAGAACTTTTAGAAGTCATTGAAAAGACAAAAAACAACAAAAGAATGTGTTTGTCATTAGCTTTAAGCTATGGCTCAAGGGAAGAATTATTAAATACCGTTAAAAAAATAAGTATTAAAGTTAAAAATAATATAATTTCGCCCGAAAAAATTGATGAATCGGTTATAAATGAGCATCTTTACACGCACAATTTACCAGACGTAGATTTATTGATACGCACTAGTGGCGAACAACGAATTAGTAATTTTCTATTATGGCAAATAGCTTACGCAGAATTGTATTTTACACCGGTTTTTTGGCCAGATTTTACTAAAGAAAATCTGTATGAAGCTATTATTGAATATCAAAAAAGAGAAAGACGATTTGGGAAAACAAGTGAACAACTTAATTAAGCTAACATCATTGAAAACATATATAGGTCTAACAATTACTTTTTTATTTCTATTAGGTAGTTTCCACACTCAAGCTCAAGAGGTTTTTACAACTGAAGGTAAGTCATACACATTAGGCGATATTACTGTTTCTGGCAACACACATTTTAGCCCACAAACAATCGTAACCTATTCAGGTTTAAGAAAAGGGCAAGTAATTTTAATTCCTGGAGATAAAATTAGTGAAGCTATCAAAAAGCTTTGGAAATCCAATTTGTTTAACGACATTAACATTTATTTGGTTAAAACCGAAGGCGATGTAGCCTATCTTGAAATTAGACTTTTTGATCTACCCGAACTTAACGAACTTAAGATAAATGGTATAAAAAAAGGCAAAAAAGATGACCTAATAAAAGAAAACAATTTGCAAACCGGTGTAAAAGTCACCGAAAACCTTTTGACCACAACTAAAAATTATCTTACACACAAGTATCAAAAGGATGGTTTCCTTAATACCAAAGTCTACATCAACACTATAGAAGTTCAAGATTCAACTAGCCGTCCACAGGTTAATATGGTCATCAATATTGATAAAGGAAAAAAAGTTAAAGTTAGAAACATTGAATTTACTGGCGTCAGTGTTTTAAAAGAATCTAAATTGAGAAAGGCCATGAAAAACACGAAGCAAAAGAGTGTTTTTGGGCATCCTTTCAAACGTTCAAAATACATAGAGGAAGATTATAAGGAAGATTTAGTTAGCCTTATTGATAAATATAAAGAGAATGGATACCGTGATGCGCGTATACTTTCGGATACCATTATTCACAATGACAAAAAGAATATTACGCTTCAAATAAAAGTTGAAGAAGGAAAACAGTATTACTTTGGCAATATCGAATTTATTGGAAACACGGTTTATTCTGATCAAACCCTACGAAATATTCTTCGTATTAACAAAGGTGATGTCTATAATGGTGTTGAATTGGAAAAACGAATTGCCGACGATACAAGACCCGATGCCAATGATATTACAAACCGCTATCAAAATTCCGGGTATTTATTCTCGACTATAAATCCAGTTGAAGTCAATACCGAAGGTAATGTTATAGATATGGAAATCCGTATTACTGAAGGTAAACCGGTTTACTTTAATAACATAACTGTTACTGGTAACGACGTTACAAACGATCGTGTTATTTATAGAGAGTTACACACAAGACCTGGTCAATTATACAGCAAGGAAAATGTTGTACGTACCATTCGCGAATTGAGTCAATTAGGCTATTTTGATGCTGAACAAATTGCTACCAATTTTAAAAACCCAAACCCTAATGAGGGAACCATTGATTTAGAATATGGTTTGGTAGAAACAGGTTCAAGTCAGATTGAATTACAAGGAGGCTACGGTGGCGGTGGTTTTATTGGAACTCTAGGATTGTCTTTCAATAATTTTTCTTTAAAAGATATTTTTAACCTTGATGCTTACAAACCGGTCCCTAGAGGTGATGGCCAAAAACTAGCTTTAAGATTACAAGCCAGTCGTTTTTTTCAAACCTATAGCTTTTCATTTACGGAGCCTTGGATGGGTGGTAAGAAACCAGTACAGTTTTCTACGTCTCTTTCACATTCCAAACAGTTTCTTTATGATCCTCTAACAGGAAATGCAGATCGTGACAAGCGTTTTAATATCACAGGTGTTACAGTTGGTTTAGCAAAGCGTTTAACCATTCCTGATGATTATTTTACCCTGTCTCAAGCTATCAGTTTTCAGCACTATAACCTGAAAAACTACAACACAGGTCTATTTACTTTTGGTGATGGTTATTCTAACAACTTGGCTTACACCATTGGCTTAAGTAGAAATAACACGTATAACGACCCTATTTTCCCATTAGGTGGTTCTAACTTTAGTATTACAGCAAAGCTTTCATTGCCTTATTCATTATTTAATAATGTAGATTATAAAGCCTTATCAGAAGAACGAGAACAGTATGAAGCAATTTATACCGACCCTAACAACTCACAAATTATCCGAAACCAAGCCTACGAACAAATGGGTGCTATAGATCAAGAACGTTATAAATGGCTAGAGTTTTATAAGATTAAGATGAAGGGAGAATGGTACACACGCTTGGTTGATAAGCTCATTGTTAAATCCAGTCTGGAGTTTGGTTTCCTTGGAGCATACAATCAATACCGTGGTGTTATACCGTTTGAAAGATTCTTTTTAGGAGGTGATGGATTAGGCAACTTTAGCCTTGACGGACGTGAAGCCATTGCGCTTCGTGGATACCCAAACCAATCTTTACAACCAGTTGATGAAAACGGAAATGTTACCAACGATGGTGGTAGTATATACAATAAATTCTCAATGGAATTACGTTACCCTATTAGTCTAAAACCTCAAGCCAAAATTTTTGTTTTAGGTTTTGTTGAAGGTGGTGTTTCCTATAATGATTTTAAAGATTACAACCCATTTGCCCTTTATAGATCAACGGGTGCTGGATTACGGGTTTTCATGCCAGCATTTGGTTTATTGGGTATAGATTTTGGTTACGGATTCGATCCGTTGCCTGGGCAAACAAAAGCCAATGGATGGGAAACGCATTTCATAATTGGTCAACAATTTTAATTTTGGCACGATATTTTCTATTACCTGTTTAGTTATTTAAACCCGAATTAATTTTTTTAAAGTTAAAATTCCTTAATTTTGAAAAGATAAATTCTGAACAGGTAGAATAATTACAGCCGTCTGTCGTTTTAGAATTTATATGTCAATAAATTATAAAATATGAAACAGATGAAATTAAAAGTTCTTTTTTTAGTGACTGTTGTATTCATGTTAAGCCTTTCAACATTTGCGCAACGCGGTGTTAGAATTGGTTATATAGACACTGAATACATACTTGAAAATGTTCCTGAATATCAAGAAGCAACTTTGCAATTGGAAAATAAAGTTCAAAAATGGAAAAGCGAAATTGAAACCCAATTGAGCGGGATTGAACAAAAGCGCAAAGACTTGAGCAATGAAAAAGCACTTTTAACCAAAGAACTGATTGAAGAACGTGAAGAGGATATAGCTTTTGAGGAAAAGGAAATTTTAGACTATCAGCAAAAACGGTTTGGTCCCAATGGCGACTTAATGATTCAGAAAAAACAATTGATTCAGCCTATTCAAGATCAAATATTTGCAGCAGTACAAGACATAGCCGAGAAACAAAAATACGACTTTGTCTTTGATAAATCGGCTGATGTAGTTATGCTCTATTCAGCAAAACGCTTTGATTTTAGCGAACAAGTTATTAGAAGTATAACCCGAAGTGCCAAGAGACAACAAGCAAGTTCTAAAGCCGAACGTAAAGCTGCTAAAGAAGAAGACGTGGTTATTGAAATCAATGAAGAGCTAGAAGCCAAACAGGCAGCTGACGATGAACGCAAACAAGCCGTTCTTGATGAGCGCGAAGCCAGAAAACAAGCTGCTCAAAGACGTAGAGACAGTATTATTGCAGCCAGGAATGCCGCAAGAGAAGCAAAATTACAGGAGCGTAACCAGCAACAAGAAACTGTTGAAGATGTCCAAGAAGGAACGATAAGTGATGAAGGAGAAGCAGGTTCAAATGAAGAAGCCAAAACACCAGAACAAATTGCCGAAGAACGCAGGCAAGCTAAAATAGCTGATAGAGAGCGTAGAAAACAAGAACTGGAAGAAAGAAAGCAAAGAATATTAGAAGAAAGACAACGAGCTAAAGAAGAAAGAGAGAATCAACAAAATAACACGAATAACGAAGAAACGCCGGATGATGATGAAGGCGATGGAGATAATTAATAATTTATAACACACATTAACACTTTTAAAATGAAACAATTGAAAACCCTTTTATTTGCAGCAGCATTATTTATTGGAGCTACAAGTTTTACACAAGCTCAAAGCAAAGTTGCTCATATTAATACCCAAGACCTTATTCAGGCTATGCCAGAAATGGCTGCAGCACAGGCTGAAATGGAAAAATTGGGAAAAACCTACGAAGCTGATATCAAGGCCATGGCCACAGAATATCAAAATAAAATGAAGCAATACGAAGCTGAAGCTTCTTCTAAAACGGATGAAGAAAATCAAAAGCGTTTGGTTGAAGTACAAACTATGCAGCAAAATATCCAACAATATCAAGGTACAGCTCAACAACAAATGCAGCAAAAAGAATTGGATTTATTAAAACCAATTACTGAAAAAGCTAAAGCTGCTATCTTAAAAGTTGCCAGAGCTCAAGGATATGAATACGTTTTAGACTCTACACAAGGAGGCGGTGTAATCATGGCAGATGGCAAAAACTTGCTTGATGATGTTAAAAAAGAAATGGGAATCTAATTTCTTTTTAAAATAAATAACCAAAAGCCACTTAATAAAGTGGCTTTTTTTATTTTTATATTCTATGAGCGTAAACCCTATTGGCATATTTGATTCTGGTGTTGGAGGAACTTCCATTTGGAATGAAATACACGCATTGTTACCTTTTGAAAACACCATTTATCTTGCCGATAGCAAAAATGCGCCTTATGGTAATAAGTCCAAAGAACATATTTTGGAGTTAAGTATCAAAAACACGGAACTTCTTATAGCCAAAGGTTGTAAACTCATAGTAGTTGCCTGTAATACAGCCACAACCAATGCTATTAAAACACTTCGTAATAATTATGACATTCCTTTTATTGGTATTGAGCCAGCTATAAAACCTGCCGCCTTAAAAACCCAGACCAAAGCTATTGGCATTTTGGCTACTAAAGGAACCCTGTCAAGCGAGTTGTTTCATCAAACAACCGATTTATATAGTAATGGCGTTCAGGTTATAGAACAAGAAGGTGAAGGCATTGTTCCCCTAATTGAATCTGGAAAACTGCATTCCCAAGAAATGAATGCCTTGTTACAAGTATATTTAAAACCTATGATAAATGCCAATATTGATTATCTGGTTTTAGGCTGTACACATTACCCATACCTCATGCCTCAACTTTTGGAATTATTACCAAATTATATTAAAATTATTGATTCTGGTGAAGCC
This sequence comes from Bacteroidia bacterium, assembly GCA_030425285.1. Lineage (GTDB taxonomy): Bacteria > Bacteroidota > Bacteroidia > Flavobacteriales > Flavobacteriaceae > Hanstruepera. The sequence continues at coordinate 999,471 of JAUIAY010000001.1, read as the reverse complement.
GTTGCCAAGCAAACCCAAACTATCCTAAATCAATATGATTTGGCAAATACTTTTACTAAAAAACCTACCTTACAGTTTTTCAGTAATGCTAATCCTGAAGTCATGGCTTCTCTTTTAAACGGCAAATATCAAGTGGATTATTTAGATTTTTAGTTTGATCGTTTAAACAGAAAATCTATTTTACGGCAAATATCAAGTGGATTATTTAGATTTTTAGTTTGATCGTTTAAACAGAAAATCTATTTTTTCGTGTTCACCATTAACATTTCCTGATATCCAGGCATGAATAGAGTCTTTTACAGGATTAGAATATGAAATACGTGTTGGAAAATCGTGTTCAGGATTTTCAAATGTGAAAATGTCTTTATCAGACGAAATCATTTCAAAAGTAATTGGCTTATCATCATTTTGCTGATAGGCAATGACCGTAAAAAACACCTCATCATCAACTTGCTTTAAAGTTACTTTTTCTGCAAAAACAGTATCGGCCCCTATTAAAGTGAAACTATGTCCCAAAAGGGTACTATCGTTTTTTTGAGTCCAATTTTCATAAGACTGTTCTAGTTCGGTTACATTTTCCCAATTACCAACTAACCAGTTCAGTTGTTCAATTTTAGGATAAGACTTCGAATTGACGTCTTCAGCTTTTGGATCACTCTTACAGGAAATTATTAAGATTCCCATAAGCATTATCGAACATATTTTTTTCATACTATTCTTCTTTAAACCAACTGGAGTATTTTACGTAATTATTGGCAATACGATCAATTTCACCTGAAATTAATTCCTTACTAATATCCTTAACTTTTTTGGCTGGAATACCAGCATAGATACTCCCTGCCTCTACCCTAGTATTTTGGGTGACAACGGCTCCTGCTGCAATAATACTATTGCTTTCTACCACACAATCGTCCATAACAATGCTGCCCATACCAATCAACACATTATCATAAATGGTACAGCCATGCACAATAGCATTATGCCCTATGGATACATTATTCCCAATAGTTGTTGGTGATTTTTGGTAGGTGGCGTGAATAACAGCACCGTCCTGAACATTGACCTTATTGCCCATTTTTATAAAATGCACATCACCTCTAATAACAGCATTGAACCAAACACTGCATGCGGTTCCCATACTCACTTCTCCCACAATAGTAGCGTTATCAGCTATAAAGCAATCATTGGGTATTTCAGGATGTTTCCCGTTAACGGGTTTAATTATTGGCATATTAATTCCTTTGAAAAAAGGAATCTCATCTCTTCAATTAGAATCCTTTTTGATTAATCTTTGGTTAATTAAATCGAGACACGAAGCTACTAATAAATTTAACAAAAATGGTTTCTCGTTTTTTTTTAAAGCTATTGCTTTTACAGATTAAAAATCCTGAAAATTTCTTTTAAACATTTAGATTCCTGCTTTCGCAGGAATTTTTACTTAAAATAAGACAATAAATCTGACTTTTTTGAAGCCGATACCATAATCTGCTTACCATTACTTAAAACCACGCTACCGCCTTTACCTTTAACATACTTCACAATTTCATTCACATTGACCAAATAGGATTTATGGACTCTGGCAAAACCGCCATCGTTTAGGGCGTCTTCAAAATACTTTAGGGTTTTACTCACCAACTTCTTTTTGTTGTTGTTTAGGTATATCTCGGTATAATTATCATCAGCTTTGCAGAATAATATATCGGCTGTATTGATGACCTCAAAACCGTCTTGTTGTGGAATGGTAATTTTACCATTGATGGGATTGGTTTTAGGCGTCAACACCTCTTCATGAAGGGCATTTTCTTTAGTTTTAATCTCAACGACATAATCTACAGCCTTAATCAATTCTTCAATGGAAATAGGCTTCATAAGATAATAGGATGCGTGCGCATTTAAGGCATCCATGGCATAGTGGTTATAGGCCGTCACAAAAATGGTTTCAAAATTAATATCGCCAACCTTTTCCAAAAGATCAAATGCATTGCCATAAGGCATTTCTACATCCAAAAAAACCAGGTCCAGTTCATGGTTTCTAATTAACTCTAGTGCTTGATCGATATTCTCAGCCTCACCAAGAACTTGAACATTTGGGCAATATTTACCTAAATAATTTTTTAAAATATCGCGACTGGTTTTTTCGTCTTCTACAATTATGGATTTTAGTTTCATTTTTTATATTTTTCAATGCATTTGTCAGTTGTAATGATTAGGACCCTATCTATATTTGGACCATCCAAAGTCGATCCATCAGCTCCTTTTAGTAAATCAATCGTTAGTAATTTATATTTCTTATTATCAATAATATTCTTGACGCTTTCTTGGGAAGAAACAATACTATCAACAACCCAAAGTGTAATATGTTTTAATTTATCTATTCCAACATATTCAACAAATTCATCATAATTTTTTAGTTCGATTGGTGAATTATTATGCACTAATTCAATACAACTATTACGTTGTTTCGCTGATTTACAATTAAAGAGAAACATTAACAAAGACGATGTTATAGCTAATTTAAATTTCACTATCAATCCTTTTTAAGCGTTACAACCACTTGGGTTCCGACATCTCCATCAGATTGAAAATCTTCAATAGTGACATCTACCTTATCATGGTACATATTATTTAAAATAGCAACCCGTTTTTTAATATTGCTCATCCCTTTGGAGTTGTGTTTCTTCTGATTTTCGGTTTTTAATTGTTTGGAGCGTTCACGTCCAATACCATCATCAATTATAGATATGGTTATTTCGTTCTTGTTCTTTTTTTGGATGCTAATTTTTAAATGTCCTTTCTCGGTTTTATACCGTAACCCATGCCATACGGCGTTTTCGATATAAGGTTGCAATAACATGGGCGGAATTTTATACGAGGAAACATCTATGGTCTCATCAATCTCAATGCTGTAATCAAATTTTTCCTGAAACCTGAAATGCTCCAATTGGGTATAGCGTTCCAAAAGTTCGATTTCCTTTTCCAAAGGAATAAAATCCTCCTCGCTGTTTTCCAAAACTGAACGCATCAAGAAGGAGAAATCGGTCAGGTATTTATTGGCCGTGCGTTCGTCACTTTTAGCAATAAAATCGTTTACCGAGTTCAAGGCATTAAAGATAAAATGCGGATTCATCTGACTTCGTAACGATTTTAAAGCGAGTAGATTGTTTGCCAAACGTTGCTGCCTGATATAGTTAAACATAAAGTAGGCCGTAACGAGAAGCAAGGCCAATCCACCAATTAATGAATAAATCCACAACTGTTGGCGCTTGTTGCGTTCTGTTGTTAATTGATATTTGCTTTCGGACAACTGTCTATCGGTTTCCAAGCTCGTGATGCGACTTTGTTTATTGGCTATTTCACGACTAAAACGTGCCGCTTGAATAATTTCCTGTTCTTTTTTCACATATAAAGCTTCAACCAATTCGGTGTATTCTTTGTAGGTTTCCAAGGCCTTGTTATAGTCTCCTGCGCTGCTATATACCTCCGATAGTTTTCGGGTAGCATCCTTCTCAACCACTAAATCGTTTTTAGATTTAGCTTCCTCAATACTTTTATCCAAATAAGTAATAGCATTATTATAGTCCTTTTTCAAGAAATAGGCATTTCCTATTTTGTAGCTTTGCTTTTGAACGGTTAATGCACTTTCGATTCCCAAAGCAGAATCTTTTTCAATCTCCTTGATGTTTTCAATGGCTTCTTTTCGTAACTGGATTTCATCATTAAAGTTTTGCTTGGTACCATTAAAGTCGGCCACTTTAACCTTCTCTTCCAATTCTCTTTTTTTGTCCTCTTTTGAGGCTAAATTCAGAGAATTCTCAAAATAAGCTTCAGCCTCACCATCCTGTCCAATGGCCTCATAAGTTTGAGCTGTTTTAGAATTTAAATCAATGATTTTAGGTTTGATAGAATATTTTTGAGCAACTTCCAGACCTTCTTTATAGTATTTTAATGCGTTGGTGTAATCTTTAATACTGAAATAGGTATCGCCCAAACCTTCATACAAGACAACTTGTTGCCAGTTAGACAATTCATTACTTTCTATATCATTGTAAGCCGAAATACTTTCCTGATAGTTCTTATTGAACCAATAGGCCTTTGCCAATTTGAGTTTGACCTCATTGGCTTTGACACTCTGAAGACTTATGCGGTAATTGGTCACGGCTAGGTCATATTGTTTCCATTGCAGATAAATGTCACCAAGCACCTCATAAACTTCGGAGTTATCCTTTACCGAACGGCTTTCGGAAAGTGCATTGGTTACAAATTGAATACTTTTTTCAAAGTCTGTTGTTAAATATACGTTGGCAGAATCTATCAACGAATTAAAGGGAATATCAGATTCATTAGTTACTTCCCCTTCATTTGAAAACCTATAGGGATAAACCTCAACCCTAATCCGCTCTTGGTTTTTTATGGTATAATAAACAGTTTCAAAATCTTTATGTTTGATAACCAGCTCGTCCCCCTTTTTTACTTGTATTCTAAATTCTCCTGCCGAGTTAGATGTTGTGTATGCACCACCATTTATTTCAATGTTAGCATTTGGTACAGGTTTTTGTTTTTCGCTGTCGTAAATAAAGCCTCTTACAGTAAATGATGGACTCATCCTTAACTTTTGTGAAACCATCTCTTGACTCACGCACATTACCAAAATCAAAAACAATATCTTTAGGGTTGCTTTCATACTTTATTTTATCAACCCTATAAACTTACGCACTTTAAAGAATAAAATAAAATAGGTGAATTCAATTTTAACTCCTTTTTTGACAAAAAAATGCTTGTTCACAAAGTAACGGATAAGGTTTACTCACTGGCAATACCATTTTGCTAATTCTAACTTTTTAAACAATTATTATTGCCCTAACTTGGTGTTTATGATGATAGATTGAGCCCATTAAAAACTAATTATGGGAAAATGATTGCTAAAAAAACGCCTTGGTTTCCCAAGGCGTTTTCAATTATTTTTTATTAAACTGTTTTTAATTAACCGCTGGACAATTACAGTGGTAACGTTCTCTACGACAATTAAAGTTAAACCCTAATGTGATTTGATGAAAACCACCATTGTTAAATACAATAGAATTTGCTTGGTAAGCATAGGTATAAGCAACCATAAACTGATCAAAATTAATACCAACCAACGGCGAAATTAATTGAAGCTTTTGACTGCTCACACTTCCATTGTCATAATACTCGGCTCCATCAAAACTTCTTCTGTAAGACAGTCCTGCCCAAAGTTTACCAAAATCCATTTCCTTGTAAACTTTAGCATTAATGTCTATAGATGATTCTTTAGTAGCATCACGATATTGATACATAATAGATGGTTCATAGCTCCACTCACTTCCATATTTACCAAACACATAACCAGCTGATAACATATAACGTCTTAAGTTACTGGTTATTTCCAAATCATTGTTTATCCCTTCATTCTTAAGAATATTTTTTACAGTGGCATGCGCATAAAAATTATAAAGGTGATAAGAAAAACCAAAATCAATATTAAAGTTAGTTGAGCTTTGTTCAATACCTGAAATCAATCTGTCAGGAAGTTCATTTATGAATTCGGTTTCATCTAGTTTATATTGAATGGCACCAACACTTAAACCAAACGATAGCATATTTAAATCTACTTCACTTCTTGAAAACATGATATGATGGGCATAAGTAATGTAGCCTCCTGTTTGTGAATGAAAACCATTTTTATCGGTATAAAAAATAGCACCTATTCCAGAATTAGACTCACCTATTCTACCATTCCCACTCATAGTCAATAATTTTGGTGCATTTTCATGACCAAACCATTGTTGACGACCTGTTAATCTAATTTTGGCACAATTGGCAGCTCCAGCCATTGATGGATGAATCAAATAATAATTATCAGTTAGATAATCAGTATATATAGGAAGCCCTTCTTGTGCGTTTACAAACTGTGTAAAAAAGGCTACAATTGCTATTAAATAAAACCCTTTGATTTTCATAGTATTTTTTTCAAGGCAGATAGGCATAGATTAGAGGCTTTTACCTTATATAAACTCCGTTTTTCAATTAAAATTATAAATCAAGACACCAAATATATAAAATTACTTTTTATCCGTAGCATTAATATAGTTAAAGCCTTTTAATATTCCGAAATATGAAAACAAACTTTAATCTTAAGATTCAAATGTATAGATGGTTATCTTTTAGTATTTTTGCATAAAAAATAACCCTATGAGTGCTTATACTGTTTCCATTAAAGAGACTTCAAACGATACTATTATAAAGTTTGAACTTAACCAGTTCATTACAAACCATCAAAGTTTTGAATACAACAACATTGATGAGGCTAAAAATTCACCATTGGCTCAACAATTATTCTATTTACCATTTGTAAAAAAAGTTTATATAACAAGCCATTTTATTGCTGTTGAACGTTTTAGTATTGTTGAATGGAAAGACGTGCAAGAAGAGGTTGCCACACAAATTCAAGATTATTTAAATTCTGGAAGCGTTGTCATTAATGAAACCGAAACGGTCAAAAAAGTTCCTGTTACGGTTTATGCCGAAAGCACACCCAATCCTGCCGTTATAAAGTTTGTTGCCAATAAAAAACTGGTAACCGCTACTTATGAATTTACATCAATTGAAGAAGCAAAATTATCCCCATTAGCTACCGAATTATTTCATTTTCCATTTGTAAAAAGTGTGTTTATAGAAGACAATTATGTTTCGGTTACCAAATACGATATTGCTGAATGGGAAACCATTACAATGGAAGTTAGGGAGTTCATTAGAAGTTTTATAGAAAATGGCAAGGAAGTAATTGTGGCTAATGCTCCCGAAGTATTAAAAACCACCACCGAAGATTTAGATGAATCTTTTGAGGCTTTAGATGATACTTCAAAAGAAATTGTCAATATTATTGAAGAATATATTAAGCCAGCTGTTGCCAGCGATGGTGGCAATATTAAGTTTGAATCCTACAACCCTTCTAACAAACTGGTTAAGGTCATCTTGCAAGGTGCTTGTAGCGGTTGCCCATCTTCTACGTTTACATTAAAAAACGGGATTGAAAATATGCTTCGTGAAATGCTTCATGGTAAAGTCGAAACGGTTGAAGCAATAAATGGTTAACAAGGTGACCAATTACTTTTTTATGTGTCAGAAAAATTAGTTAACTTTAAGTAATTTCAAATTAATAAGAAAAACAAAAATTATGGCAGTATTAAAAGTAATAGAAGTATTATCCAATTCAGATAAAAGCTGGGAAGATGCAACTAAAAAAGCAGTCAAAGAAGCTTCAAAAACTGTAAAAAATATTCGTTCGGTTTATGTGCAAGACCAAAGCGCTATTGTAAATGGCGATGATGTCACAGAATTTCGAGTAAATTTAAAATTAACTTTTGAAGTAAAATAAATTAAAGCGTGCCTAGAGCACGTTTTTTTATATCTATGAACATACTTGCCATTGTTTTAATTAGTGTTATTGCTCTTGAACATTTCTATTTTATGTATCTGGAAATGTTTATGTGGAACAAACCTAAAGGGATTAAAGCCTTTGGTTTGAAATCTAAATCATTTGCCAATGAAACTAAAGTTTTGGCGGCCAATCAAGGTCTCTATAATGGTTTTCTGGCTTCTGGATTACTTTTCGGTGTCTTTACAAAGAATTTTAGCATTATTCTGTTCTTGTTGTGCTGTATTATTATTGCGGGCATTTATGGTGCTTATTCTACCAAAAACATGAAACTGTTTTACATTCAATCTGTACCTAGCACTATCGTGTTAATCGCTATATTAACAATTTGTTATTACATTTGATTTCACGTAAATAACTGTACCTTTGCACACTAATCAATTAATCAAAATAAATTTATGGAAAACTTCGATTTAGAAAAATGGACTGATTTAGGTATAAACATGGTTACTACCTATGGACTCAAGATTATTGGTGCCATTGTCATTTGGATTATAGGTTCTTGGATTATTAAAAAAATGATCAAGGCCGTAAAAAAAGTCATGAACAAAAGCAATTATGAGGAAAGCCTTCAAAAATTCCTCCTAAACCTAATAGGTTGGACATTAAAAATCCTACTTATTTTAGCCATTTTATCACAACTAGGAATAGAAACCACATCATTTGCTGCCGTTTTGGCTGCTGCTGGTTTGGCCGTTGGTATGGCTTTACAAGGCTCTTTAGGTAATTTTGCCGGTGGTGTTTTGCTAATGATTTTCAAGCCAATCAAAATTGGTGATTTAATCGAAGCCCAAGGCGAAATTGGTGTTGTCAAAGAAATTGAAATATTTACAACCAAACTTACAGGACTATCTAACAAGGAAATTATTATTCCCAATGGTGCGCTTTCCAATGGAAACATAGTGAACTATACTACTGAAGGAACCCGTCGTGTTGATTTGGTTTTTGGTGTAAGCTATGATGCCGATATCAAACAAACCAAAAACGTCATCATGAACGTTTTAACATCACACCCGCAAGTACTTCAAGATCCAGCTCCAGCTGTTACCGTTTTAGAATTAGCCGATAGCTCGGTTAATTTTGCAACAAGACCTTGGTGTAAAACTGAAGATTACTGGAACGTGTATTTTGATATAACCGAACAGGTTAAAGAAGCGCTTGACGCTGCTGGTATTGAAATTCCTTACCCACACAGTGTCGAAATTCACAAGGAATAATAATCCAATTATTTGGATTTAGGCTTTAAGGCTACAAAATCCTTTAAATAATAAGGCTCAAAATAAGCGACATCTTCTGTGTCGCTTATTTTGTATTTATTATAGGCCAAAGCACCCATCTCATTGGCCGATGGTAACTTTGATTCTATAAAAACAGCATTTTTATTTGAAATCAATGTTTGGGTTTTAGCCACACCATTACCAATAAAATATACAAGACCTCTACTTAAGAAATCTTCATAAGATGACTCATCAAGTATTTCGGCTTCAATGGTTCTAACGGTATTAAATTTAAAATCGAAGATTTGAGAATAAACCTCCATACGCCTGGCATCCAACATGGAGACAATAACGCCTTCAGTTGTTTTAACCTGATGCGCCAAGGATTCTAATGTTGGTATACTAATTAATGGAATACCCAATGCATAGCACAATCCTTTAGCAGCCGATACACCAATACGTAACCCTGTATAGGAACCAGGTCCTTTGCTAACAGCAATAGCATCAATATCACTTTTTTGAATATTGTTTTCGTTCAGGATTTCCTCAATAAAAACATGAAGTCTTTCAGCATGCGAAAACCCGTTGTTATAATCTTCCTTTAAAGCAAAAGTCTCTCCATCTTTAGAAAGAGAGACCGAACAATTGGTTGTTGCTGTTTCTATGCTTAATATAATGGCCAAGGTTATTCTGTTATTGGTTTTCCAAGGTAGAAATCTAATACTTTTGTAGTAAATACAAAATTGTATTTAGCATTTATAAGATTAGCTTCTGCATTTACCAATCTATTTCTTACCTGTTCAAATTCAAAAGAGTTCATCACTCCCAAGTTATAACTTTCTTGAGCATTTTTAAATGATTCTTGCTGAGCATCTAAAGATACTTGAGAAGCCTCAAATTGTTTGAATGCAGCTTTAGCATCAGTATATGCCTGTTCGATAGTTGAACGTAAATCTTGTTTAGCTTGATCTAATGAAAATGCAATACGTTTATTATTAATTATTGCTCTGTTAACATTAGCTTTAGTTTGTAACCTATTAAAAATTGGAATATCTAATCTAAACCCTAAATTATAACCTAAATTATCTTCAAGTTGTTGCATAAATCCATTATCAACAAGATTAATAGTTGGTGGGTTGGTTGATTGATCCACTACGGCTCTAAGATCTTTTTGTCCTTGAAAATGTTGATATGATGTACCCAATCCTGCTCCAAAACTTAAAGTAGGATAATATGCACTTTTGGCAATATCAATTGACAATTCAGAATTTTCAATATCTAATTCGGCTTTTTTTATCTCAGGTCTGTTTTGAATGGCATAGTTGAATATATCATTAGAACTTTTATGTTCTACCAAGACTTCAGGGAGACTTAACTCTATACTCTCTACATCAAAACCATCATTAGAAATTTGTAACAATTGTGTTAACCCTAATAATGCCAAATCTAAACTATTTTGAACATTTGTTAGACGCTCTCTATCACTTGCCAACTGCGCTTGAACTTCATATAGGTCTGCTCGAGGTCTTACACCAGCATCTACCAAATCTGATAGTTGTTGAACTTGCTTTTCTGAAATGAGAATCTGTTCTTCTGCCACTTTTAAATTCTCCTTATTGAGCAAAATATTTAAGTAAGAATTAACAACATTAACCGAGATATTATCTTTTAAAATATCTAACTGCAATTGGCTTGACTCAATTCCAAGTTTAGCTTGTTTGTAAACACTAGTATTTCTAAAACCGTTAAACAAGGTAACTCCTGTATTCATACCAAAACTATTACCTCTTGAGTCAATAGAAACTCTATTACCATCTTGCCCAATAAACGATCCGAAATTCCAGTTTTGGGATGCATTGGCACTTAAATTGGGTAAAAAGTTACCTTTAGCAGTAATCAAATCTTGATCAGCTGTTTCAGCATCCAATTCTGTTTGTTTGATACTTATATTATTCTCCAACGCATAGTTTACGCAGTCTTCCAATGTCCATACTTTCTTATCCTGTGCTTGAATAAAAACAGTAAAGAGTGTTGCGAAAACCCATACTAAACTTTTTCTATTATTCATCTTCATTGTCTTTTGATGCTTTATTCCAAACCTTAATTTTATCGCCTTCACTTACACCTTCGGTTATTTCAACGTTTATACCATCAGAAATTCCAAGTTCTACATATTTCTCTTCAAAAGAACCATCTTCCTTTTGGATTTCAACATATGGTTTTTCTGTAATTCTATTAAATTGCAGTAACGATTCCTTAACCACCATAATACTGTCTTTGCTCTCCAATTCAATTTCAGCATTGGCACTATATCCTGCTCTAATTTTGGTTGATTGCTCTACCTGGACATCGGCTTTAATGGTAAATTGTACCGCTCCGTTTTCTTCAATCCCTTTTGGTGCAACAAAGGTTAATTTGGCAGGAAATTCTTTCTGATTGATGGCTCCCAAAACAACGATGATTTCTTTTCCTTCTTCTAATTTACCAACTTCAGCCTCATCAACTTTTCCTTCAAAAATCATCTTGTTCATATCGGCTACCATAGCAATCGTAGTACCTTCATTAAAGTTGTTACTTTCAATTACCTGATCTCCTTCACGAATAGGAATTTCTAAAACCGTTCCTGAAATTTGGGCAACGATATTCGTGTTTGCCGCACTACCACCAGACAACGAACCTTGCTTGATGATTTGAAAATCATTTTGAGATTGTCGCAAGGTCTCTTGCGCTTGATTTAAGGACAATTCACTATTTTCAAAATCCTGCTTTGAAATAACGCCTTTTTCAAATAACGCCTTGTTTCTGTCATACAATGTTTTAGCATTGTCATAAGATAGTTGAGCGGTATTGATTCTACTTCGTGCACTCACGAGACTTTGCTCATTAGGCACCACTCGAATTTTGGCAATTAAATCGCCTTTTTTTACGATGTCACCTTCTTCTACGACTATTTTATCAACTATCCCCGAAATTTGAGGCTTGAGCTCAATTTCCTCTTCCGGATTCAATTTTCCTGTCGCAACCACTTTGGTTTTAATGGACGTGTAGAAAGGCTCTTCTACTTTAAATTCTTCAATTTCCTTGGAATTGGAATCCTTAAAATATTTTATTACCCAAACAAATAGTACCAGTACTATTATTCCAATGATTATTTTAATTGTTTTGTTCATTTTAATTATGATTGATTATTCTATTCTTCTCTTAATGCTTCTATAGGTTTAATGCTTGTGGCCTTGAATGCCGGGATTAACCCGATTAAAGTTCCTAATACCACTAAAATTAATAAGGCGATAAATACAACGGCAATGGATACGGATGCGTTGACAATGGTTGCATCGTCACCTTGTCCAAATGCTGAATCCAAGGCAATTAAAATCCAACCACCACTTATGATACCTACAAATCCTGCCAAAAGTGTTAAAAACACTGCTTCAACAACAATTTGTCTTTTAATTTCGAAAGGTGTTGCTCCCAAAGCACGTCTTACCCCAATTTCCTTGGTACGCTCCTTAACGGTAATCAAAAGGATGTTTCCAATAGCAAAAACACCTGCTATTAAAGTGGCAATACCCACAAACCAAGTTAAAAATTGCATTCCAGTTAAAAATCCTGTCATTTTTGCAAACTCATTACCCAAATTAAAGCTTCCAAAAGCTCTATTGTCTTTAGGATGTATACGGTTCAAATTTTTTAATAGTAGTTTGGCATCCTCTTCAATCTGTTTGATATCATACTCTGGTTTTCCAGTAATCATCATCCATCCTATTCGATCGCCTCTATTATAAATTTGCTGAAAAGTTGTGAATGGAATATGCATATCGGTTGAAGGCCCCATATTCATATTACCGTCTTCAAAAATACCAACCACCATAAAATTCATACCATTAATTCGTATAAGCTCTCCTATGGCTTGCTCATCTTTTTCAAATAGTTGCTTATATACATTCTCTGAAATAACAGCAACCTTTTTGTTATCATCAATATCATTCTGATTGATGAACCTTCCATGTATGAGTTTCTTTTTCTGAACTTTATCTAATAGAGGATAGTCACCATTTATTCCAAAAGTTCCAGACAAAAAGTTACGTACCACTGTCGCTTGACTTTGATTTCTAGGCACCACAAATTCAATACCCTCAATATTCCCCTCTACTTTTTTAGCATCAGTTAATGTGAGTTGAACCTGTTTACCTTCTTGAAAACCTTTAAAGGGTTTACTCGTGCTTTGTCCCCAAATAAACACGCTGTTTGTTGCAAAGTCTCCAAACAGTCTATTAAATGCATTCTCCAAACCACGTGCCGACCCTAACAATCCTATAAGTAACAAGATTCCCCACCAAACGCCTACCATTGTCAATATGGACCGGAGTTTGTTTTTGCTAAGGCTATCAAAAACCTCTTGCCAAGTATCTCTATCTGTTAAAAACTTAAACATATTAGTCGTCTCTTAATGCTACAATCGGTTTTATTTTTGAAGCCTTTTTAGCTGGTAAATAACCTGCAATGGCTCCAGCCAATATTAAGGTTATGGTTGCCCCAATGATTAAAGATGGTTTTACACTAGGGTCTTTAATGAAATAGGTTTCCAACATCGGTCCTGCCCATTCCAAAATTCCCATACCCAATAACAATCCTACGTAGCCAGCAATGGCCGTGATGATGATGGATTCAATTAATATGATGGACACAATAGATTTTGGGGTTGCTCCTAGTGCTTTACGAATACCTATTTCCTTGGTACGCTCTTTTACAATAAAAATCATAATGTTACTAATACCAACAACTCCTGCAATTAAAGTCCCAAAACCAATTATTAAAATAATGATTCCTAAAGCCGAAGTCATTTGGCCAACGCCTTTATTGGCTTCAGCCATATTTTGAATTCTAATAGCTCTTTGGTCGGAAGAAGCGACATCAAAGCGATCTTTCATTTTTTCGGTGATAGTTCTACCAAATCCTATGGCCTGATCATAATCCATTTCTGGGTTATAGGTCAAGTTTATTTGATCTATATAATCATTATTACCATAGATTCGTTGGGCTGTGGTAATAGGCATATAAATTATCCGTTCCTCATTATCATTACCTTCATCAGTAAAAACGCCTACCACTTTATATTGAATACCATTTAGGTTAATATATTTTCCTAAAGCCGTTGTCTTTAAAAACAGGTCTTCTTCAACCAATCTACCAATTACAACTACTTTGGTACTATTATCAATATCATTCTGATTAATGTAACGACCATCTTTTATAAGAGTCATTTCAAGATATTGATGATCGGGATGAACAGCTCTTACGTTATAGGTGTTTTTTTCGTTTCTAAAGGTAGCTGTGACGTTTCGATATATTCTGGCTGTAATGTATTGTACTTTATCAGAAAACTCTTCTTTTATATAATCGAAATCCTCATTTTTAAACTGAATACGTCTTCCTGCCTGCAAGCCTTTATTTGCCTTAGTAGTCATTCCAGAATAAATGAAAATGGAATTATTAGCGTCGTCATTAAAGGCTTCAGCAAAAGTGTTTTCAAGCCCTTTGGCTAAACCAAACAAAATAGCAAACAACAAAATAGCAAAAGCTACCGTGAAGCCTGATAATAGGCTTCGCGTTCTGTTTTTATTGATACTTTGAAATATTTCGCGCCAAAGATCTATATCAAACATACTGTTCGGCTCTTACTTGTTCTACAAAAGTGTCCTCCATGATAACACCATCACGTAAACGCACAATGCGTTTGCACATATTAGCTATATCTTCTTCGTGAGTTACCATTAAAATGGTTTTGCCTTCGTCATTCAATTGCTGAATGAACTCCATAATTTCATAAGATGTTTTGGTGTCCAAGGCTCCAGTGGGTTCATCGGCTAGAAGTAATTTGGGATTGGCCGCCAAAGCTCGAGCAATGGCTACACGCTGTTTTTGGCCACCTGAAAGCTCATTGGGTAAATGATGTGCCCAATCCTTAAGACCCACTTTCTCTAAATGGAAAATTGCTTTCTCTTGACGTTCAGAACGCTTCATACCTTGATAATATAATGGCAATGCCACATTTTCAAGAGCGTTTTTGTAATTTATAAGGTTAAAAGATTGAAAAATAAAGCCCAAGAATTTGTTGCGATAAATAGCGGCTTTCTTTTCGGTTAAGTTTTTAATAGGAACACCATCTAAAATATATTCACCTTCATCAGCTTCGTCCAACATACCTATAATATTCAATAAGGTAGACTTTCCAGAACCAGAAGAACCCATAATGGCTACCATTTCTCCTTCTTTTACCGAAAGATCAATACCTTTTAAAACATGTAAACTTGAATCGCCTATTGGATAAGACTTGTGCAGTTTATTGATGGTTAGCATAATTTACTTTTTGTTTGTTTCCCACAATTATTAAATTAGACTACTTAACTGTGAAAATGTTACAACAAAAGTAAATATTAATTAATCCTCGCTTTTTTTTGTCTTGTTAAACTTTTTATAAAGTCTGTCATACAGCATTTTATTTCTCATACTGCACTCCAATTTCAATCATGGGATTCATATAGTAGTAACTTACTTTCCCAAAGGCTTTCCATTTCATTTTATGAGTCATGTGTGTCCATGGCTGGCCTCTGTAGCTTGACCAAGTCAAAGGATCATCATCATAAGTCATCACCAAGTTTGGTGAAGTAACATACATGCTTTTACTAGGATTGTTAGGATTTGGATTAATAGCTTCAATACCTATGCATATTCCGGATTCTAAAAATGGAATAAACTTATCTCCAACATCTATTATGACGTCATAGTTTTTGTTTTTGGGCTTTATGATGCTATCAAAACTTGAGAGCAATTTCCCAGGAAGATTTTGAGTCTTATTAAATTCATAAAACTTAATTCTAAAATAAGTTGGAAACATATCGTAGCCCTCCTTAACATCCTTCTTCTTTAGCTTAAAAGAAACCCAAGCAACCTTTCCTTTATTTGCCCCAATGTTTTCAATATACAAGCATCTTTCATAACCATAGGGGACTGATGACTTAAATTTTATTTTATTACGCTTAATGCCAAGCGGTCGTGAGTTTGTGTATTTCTTTTTTTTATTGGTTATATACACTTCTTCCAATAGGGTTTCAGACTCTATAAGTTCAATAGTTACAGGACTTTTATTGATTAGATTTTGTACTGGTATTTTTTTTGATTGATACCCTAGTTGAGAAACAAATAATGTATCGTTTAAATGCTTATCTAAATTGAATGTAAAATACCCTAAACTATCAGAAGCTGTTCCAATTCTTTTGTGTAATAGGCTGATATTGGTATATGGCAAGGGTCTATTTTCACTATCAGTAATAATCCCAGAAATGTTTTGTGATTGTATGTTTGTTAATAGAGTTAAGTATAAAAAAACACAAAACAGATATTTCATTAAACCTTTTTGGATTTAAACTTTTTATAAATTACAAAACCTATACCGCCTATAAGTAAGTAAGGAATAGCCATTAAGTAAATGATACCATCATTGATTCCTTTTGCAGCTCCTTGACCTTCTTCACTCTCCAATACAGCACGACACATGGCACATTGCGCCTCAGCTGGAACAGTGGCCAGCAACACCAAAAGCAATATGATAAAATATTTTTTCACGTTAATAATAGGGTGAAATCATTATATAAACCACAACGCCTGAAATTGCTACAAACAGCCAGATAGGAAAAGTGACTTTGGCTATTTTTTTATGTTTTTCAAAATCATTGGTTATGGCCCTCACATAGGTAATCAAAACAAATGGAATAACCACTACCGATAAAACAATATGCAATATCAAAATGGTATAATAAACATACCTCATTAAACCTTCGCCACCATATTTGGTGGAATCACTGGTCATGTGGTACGCCACATACATAACTAAAAACAACACCGACAATACGATAGCAAACTTCATAAGCCGCTCATGTAAAGTTCTTTTACCGTTAGTAATTGCTACAAAAGCCAAAACCAATACCAATGCTGTAATAGCATTAATAGTTGCATAAATGGGTGGTAAAAAAACTGGCAATTCAACATCGAGCCTAACACCAAATAAAGCAGCTACTACTAGCGGAATAGCAATTGATAAAATGATAATCCACTTATTATATTTCTTACTGTCTATGCTTGTATTCTCCATTATTCCTTTAATAATTTAGCAATATCCGCTTTTAACATACTGATTTCTTCTTTCATACCCTCATCGTCAACCTTTTCTGCTTCACTAATGATACCTGAATAGAAAATTTTAGGGTTACCAAAATCGTCCTTTCTAGAACGTATAAATCCATTTTTGTCAATCAGAGCGAAATTTCCAGAATGCTCAAAACCAGCTTCAACATCAGCGTCCTTGCCTACATAAATATTAAACCCAACATTGGCCAGTTCATAAATATCATCTTCATCACCAGTCATTAAATGCCAGTTCGGATTGGTAATTCCGTAATTATCTGTATAGGTTTTTAAAACTTCTGGTGTATCAATTTCTGGTGTAATGGTAAAAGATGCCACACCAAAATTGTCAAATTCTTTAAATTCATTCTGTATCTCAACCAAGTTTCGGTTCATTCTAGGGCAGATTGTTGGACAGGTCGTAAAAAAGAACTCTACGACATAAACCTTACCCAAATAATCCTTTTCAGTTATTGTATCTCGATTCTGGTTTATAAAACTAAATGAAGGTACTTTTTTAGGCGAACCATTTATTTCCAAAAACACCAAATCCGAAGCAGTTTTGGCATCTCTTGCATTAGTTGAAACCTGTTGACTTCTACTATCGTTTCTAACCGTGTCGTTATTGGAAATTCTATCAATGATTTTAGGAATAAAAATAATCCCAAAAACCAAAATGATAAAGGCAATGCCAACGAACGAATAGTTTGTTTTTTTACTCATCTTTTTTATTTAAATCTTCGGCTCTTCTGGTTGTTGAATCAAAATTTCCTTTTCGCTTTTGACGATATTCGGTGAACAACACACGTAAATCTTCCGAGCCCATTTTGTTTTTCAAAATAGCCACCTCAATACAGTCGTAAGAATACAATCCATAAACTGGCTTGTCATTTTCAATGTCATTATCGGTTCTATCGTCCAATCGGCCACGCTGATTCAACTCTGTGTCTATTATAAAAACATGATCTGTGGCAAGGTTTGAATCCAATTCAATATCTGATTTTAGTCCTTTGAACGTACTTAACATCTCATAATCATTGGCATGTACAAAGTGCCAAAAACGCAAATCTTCATAAGTAGCAATTTCACGAAACAGCTCTTGTGCTTCTTCCCTAGCCGATTCATTTACCAGAACAACTATCTGGAATTTCTTAAATCCCTTGAATTTGTCATAAATCAGCTCCTTTAAATTAGATGCTGCAATAACATTGTCCATTGGTTTATTGCCCAAAAAAGCCAAAACGGTAATGTGGCCTTCCAACGTGATGTTTGCGTCGTTTTTTGGTAATTCAACCACACCTTCTTTTACAATATCCAGCGTATTGTAATTGTCTTTAGAAAGCGACAAAATCAACACAAAAAAAACAGGGAGGAAGAACAAAATCCCAAGTATCAGGTTTCTTTTTATCAGCCTTTTATCCATAGTGCAAAAATAAAAAAAGGCGGTCTAATAACCGCCTTTAATACTGTATATTTCTATATGGTAAATTAAAAATCTCGCTTCACAAATCCTGAAGAATAGACACCTTCAATATAACCACCTTCTTGTAACAAGATAAAAATTAAGTAGCAAATCAAAAACACGGCAGTCCATACCACCATACGTCTCAACGCCTTGGTTTCGTCACGCATATGCATAAAATCCCATGTAATGTAATAGGCTTTTACAATGGTTAGGATAATGAATATCCAGTTCAATAATTTCATACCTAATACTTTGGCCATTAAGGCTTCAGGTTTATAAATACCCAAAACAACTTCAACAGCTGTAACTATTGTCAATAGGATTAATACACCCCAAATTTTTTGAGTATTGGATTTAAACTTAACAAGACCTCTTAATATTTCTAATTTATGTGCGTGTGCCATTTTTTAAAGCTTATTTTTATTAAACTAGGTAGAAGAACGTAAATACGAATACCCAAACTAAATCTACAAAGTGCCAGTAAAGACCAACTTTTTCAACCATTTCATAACTCTTACGTCTTTCGTAGGTTCCTATTATCACGTTGAAAAAGATAATGATATTGATAACTACTCCTGAAAACACGTGGAATCCGTGGAATCCAGTAATAAAGAAAAAGAAATCGGCAAATAATGGCGAACCATATTCGTTAACATACAGGTTAGCGCCTTCTACAACTGCCTTACCATTTTCCTTTACCTGCTTTAATGATTCTGCTCTAGACAAAACCGTTTTGTGACCGTGCTCATTAATCATTTGTGTTCTTACCAATACATTCTCATGAGACTCCAAACCGTGAATAACCTCATCTACGGTGTAGGTTGGCAATGTGCCTTCATCCACAAACCACAATCCGTTTTTGCGTTCGTGGCCTGTTCTATCTTTATGTCCAGCAACTACAAAATCACTTAAAGCTACACGCTTGCCATCAGTATCAACAAACTGTAAAATATTACCACCTTTTGTTTGGATGGCACCATAATCACCTTTTATAAACGTAGCCCATTCCCAAGCTTGAGAACCAACGAAAATTAAACCGCCTATGATTGTCAAGAACATGTACCAGGTTACTTTGGTCTTTTGCATTTTGTGACCAGCATCTACCGCCAATACCATAGTTACCGATGACATAATAAGTACAAATGTCATGAAAGCCACATAAATCATTGGCAATTCCTGACCATGCAGAAATGGTACGTGGGTAAAAACTTCATCGGCTATTGGCCATGATTCAATAAATTTAAATCTTGAAAACCCGTAGGCTGCTAAAAACCCTGAAAACGTCAAGGCATCCGATACGATAAAGAACCACATCATCATTTTACCGTAACTTGCTTTCAGAGGCTCATTTCCACCTCCCCAAGTTTTACCTTCTGTTCCAGTATTTACAACTGTAGTATTCATATTTAAGGTTTAGTTTATAAAAGTTGCACAAAAATAATCATTTTATTTATCTAACGAAACTAACAGGCTAAATTTTAAACACTCTAAATAAGGCTACATCTAACTAGGGTTTATGCTTCCCAATTCTATTTTACATAGTATAAAAACAGAAACAGAAAAACCCATAGAATATCCACAAAATGCCAAAAAGTAGCTGCCAATTCAAAGCCCAACATATTGTTAGACGTATATTTTTTTCTAAAATGATTGAACATCACGACCAATAGACATACCAATCCAACAGCAACGTGCAGGATATGTACTATGGCAATAACGTATATAAATGATGTTTTGGGGTTGCTCGTAGGGCCCGTAAAATTATACCCAAGGCCTACAATCTCTCCAAAACCAACAAATTGAAAATAAATAAAAAGTATGCCCAAAACAACGGTTGCCAAAACACCAATGGTTGTCAATTGTCTATTACCATTTTGCAAAGCTTTTTTGGCCATAATAAAGGTCAAACTGCTTATAACAATAAGAACCGTACTAACAATAAAAGCCTGTGGCAAATCAAAATCCTGTAACCAGTCTGGTCTTGTTCTACTCACTATATAAGCACTCGTCCAACCTGCAAAAGACATGATTAAAGAAACAATACCAAACCACAGCATCATTTTTTTGGCTCTATTGTTTTTTTCTTCTTGGGTTCCTTGGGTTAAATCCATGGTTATCTTAAAAATTTATCTAAAACGTAAACTATTTGTAAAAGGGTTATATATGAAACGCTTGCCAGCATAAGTTGTTTGGCTGCCTTAACCGTCATTTTTTTATACAACTGAATGGCAAAATACACCATTCCCAAGCCCAACAAGGCTACCACTATAGCCGAAAGCTTTGTCAAATATAATCGGCCCGTGAATCCAAAAACCGGTATCAGGGAAACCAACAAAGTCCAAATGGAATACATCAAGGTTTGTAGGGCGGTGGCTTTATCCTGTTTGCCTGTTGGTAACATAAAAAATCCACCTTTTTTGTAATCTTCATACAAAAACCAACCTATGGCCCAAAAATGTGGAAACTGCCAAAAAAACTGAATGGCAAACAAGGTTCCTGGTTCAATACCAAAATCATCAGTTGCGGCTACCCATCCCAACATAAAAGGAATGGCTCCCGGAATGGCGCCAACAAATACAGCCAAAGGTGTTTTGGTTTTTAATGGTGTATAGACGCAAGTGTAAAGAAAAATGGAAATAGCACCAAACATAGCCGTTTGCGGATTGATGATATACAAAATCACAATACCCAAAATGGCAAAAACTGTGGCAATAATAAATGCGGTAGTTACCGACATACGTCCCGCAGGAATCGGTCTGTTTTTAGTACGGTCCATTAAAGCGTCTAAATCCTTTTCAATAATTTGATTAAACGCATTGGAAGCACCCACCATAAAATAACCGCCCAACGCCAGCAGTAGCAATGTTTGAAAATCAACAACCTCGGCACCAAGCAAATATCCGGCCAATGACGAGAACACCACGCTTAATGCCAAACGCATTTTGGTAATTTCCTTAAAGTCTGAAATTAGGGAATGGGATGTTGTAGACGTAACCGATTTACTCAAAGTAATACTTGCTTGTTTGCTTGTTTAATGCGAGTGCAAAGATACTTTGAAAAGTTAAATTAACCATTAATTAATATTAAAAACTCCAAAACAAAAACTTGTACAATTCATCGAAAACTTAAACTTTGCTTTACAGTTTTCCGTAAAATGAGTTTTTAAGACCTGAATTGTATAATTATATCAGGATTTATTTAATAACCTGTATAGCTATTTTAGGACGATTCAAAAAAGCTACTACTCCATAGATACTTCACCTTTACTTCATAGATAGGTCATGTATGGTTGCACTATAGGGCATACCAAGTCAACCGCAAGTGTGTAGTTCAATCAAAATTCAGTTAATAAATCAGAGGGGTTATAGTATAGTTATAGTATGGTTATAGCGTGGTTAAAGCATGCTAAATCCGTGTAAAAAAGCTGTTTTATAAAGAAAAAGTGGCTTACAAATCAAAATACCAGTTAAACAAGTCGGTTCTTATCCCCAAATTAAACCAAACGGTATTACTCTTTATGGCTGTATTGGTAACAGTATTGGGATTAAAATCCCTAAAGGTCACATCAGCAAAAATCTTAAGATTGGTTGCTGGATTAATTAAATATCCGGCTTGGACGTTGGTGAAAAACGTGGTGGTTTTATTACCCTGTCCCAATTCAACACCTGTATCACTTGGCCTGTCATTATAATTCCGATAAATATCACCGCCATAACTAAAGCTGTCTTCTGTGGTATTGAAATCCAATCCGCGTTCACCTACCACCATTTTGGCATTGGCAAACCAGCGTTTGTAATGATAGCGACCAATTAATACAAACTCACTGAAATTAGCACCCCACAAATGCGCCATAGATTGGTTATTATGCCCGTAGTTAAGTACAACTTCATTATGTGAATAAGTATAAGGTCTCACTCTATTATATTCTGCTTGCAGCATTAAATTTTTAACCTTAAAAGCATTAAAATATTTTACGCCCAATTGGTAACCATATTTGTTTTTCCAGCTTTTATTTCCTCCAGTCATATCATCCAATGAAAATTCATCTATAATAAATTGCCCATAGCTGTAAATATTATCGGTAAATTTATATTTAGCCGATAATCCCATCACCGCATTTCCCGCATCCTGACCCGTTTGGAACTCAATAGCGCGATAAAAAATAATAGGATTCAAATAACTGACATCAAAGCCACGATTATCCGATTTTGCCCATATAACCGATTCAAACATACCAATGTTCAATCGCTTTGTAGCATTCCAGCTTAAAAAATGGGTTGCCATATATTTACTTAAATAGGCACCTTCAGGGTCTGTGGCTTCTGGTCGGGAATCACGCAACCACATCCAAGTACTCGTGTATTTAATTTTCCAAAATTTGGTGTTCAATTTCAAAAACGGGTAGGGACTTGCCACATCACTGGTAAATAATGAACGGTAACCATCACCTATAAAGTTTTTGCTCTGTCCAAATTGAACATTAAAAAATTTAATTGGCGAGTAGGATAAATAAGCTTCTGCTACCGGATAATCATAAGCGTCCTTTTTAAACTCTTTTGCAATACCTCGTCCTGGAATGATAGCAATTTCATCAGCTGCTCTAATAGATTCTGCATATTGATTGAAGTACTGTGGAAAACGTCCTTGACTTTCAAAAACTGAAGTATAAAAAGTTAGCTTTTTGCCCAAACCTCCTTGAAACATAATCCCTCGAGTATTATTGAACGTACTGCTGAATTCTGCTTCGGTATCAGTACCTACTTCAAAATCAAAAATAGGGTCTACCGTAAACCAATAATCCTTACCTTCTACTCTCACAAAACGCTCATTCCACAATTTACTACCAGCAAAAGATGATTTTTCCTTGGCTAATTTGGCTTGTTCAGCTTCAAAATCATAATATTTGTCAACATCCTCATACATATAAGGCTTTGACCCAGTATGGCTATTGGTTCCTACCAAATTCACATGTCTATCAAACTGGGCATAATAACTATGGGTAAATGGAATATTTAAAGTACTTGAAAATTCCCTATTAGAAAAAGGTTTCAAATTTTGATTCACACTGTCGTATTCTGACTTCACAGCATTTTCCAATTCGGCCAATTCCTCATCTTCTGACAGGTCTTTAGTTGCTACCGATTGATCAACCAATGGAATTTGAATACCCATAGAATATTGTTTAAAGGTCGCATTGCCATTATAGGTTGCAGGCTGAATTTTAGGGAAATTCTCAAAAACCCTTCTGGCTTCTTCCTTTAACTCACTATACATAGCATCAACATATATTACACGAAATTCACCTTCGGCATCCACCTCAAAAAGAATGACAACTTCGCCTTTATAGTTAGCTTCGGTAACTTCTTCTGGAACCTGGAATTCGTTAAATATTTTAGTGTATATCTGCTTATCAAAACAAGCTTGAAGCGAATCTACTGAAGTGCTTTCACATTCAGGAAAAACAGGCGGTCTTTCAAAAAATAAATTATCCTGAGAATACAGATTGTATTGTATAGCACACAACACGATTACCAAGAGTGGTTTCCAATTCATTGATACAATTTTTATGAGTTCAGAAAGATACTATTTTTTTAATAATGACATAAAAAAATACCGCTATCAAAAAGGATTAATAGCGGTATATTACAAAAAATGATTTGCTTAATTCTGAATGGTAAACGCTATAGGCAACGTATACAAAACATCCACGGTTTTGTTGCCATGCTTACCTGGAGTCATCCTAGGCAGTTTACCCACTACCCTATTTGCCTCTTCTCCTAACTTTTCATGGGAAGCTCTTGTTTGTAAAATTTCAACCTCGCCTTGTTTGTTAATTTTAAAGTTGACAAAGATTCTTTGTTTACCCTTAAGTCCTAGTTCAGGACCCAAATCCGTATCAAACTTTTTCTGAATAAACTTTGTCAATTTAGAAGACATACAGTCACGCCTTTCTTGATTTGAAGTCAAGTCTTCACAACCTGGAAAGACAGGTACTGTTTCTACCAGCATAATGTTCATTGGATCTTCAGGTATATCATCAACCACAATATCACTTGGTTTAACAGGCTCATCGGTTGTTGGCAGCACATCGTCAAAAATCTCATCGGTATCTTCCTTGACATCATCGGTGTTTTTGGCGACCTCAATCTCATTGGAATACCTTGTTGGCTTTTTAATAGTCTTTTCAAGCTTTTCAACTGGCTCTTTGTAAATTTCATACTCGTTCATTGAAAACTCTGTTGGAATCTCATCTACATAAGCCATATCCGGAATACTGGTTTCGGTTTTCAGAAATTTCATCTCCAATAAGCCATAAGCAAAGAGTAAGCACAGAATAAGTCCGATTTGAAAATAAAGCGTTGAGTTTTTTTGTAAATTTACATCATGCTTTTGCGATTTTTTCACGTTTTCCTCATTTTGCCGAATGAGTTCGTGATTTTTCTTTGAAAAATTCATAATACTATAGTTTAAATTGTTAATATTATGATAAAATCACAATAAGCATACCAAAAAAAGAAATCCCGTTACAAAATTTGTAACGGGATTTTAATTTATGCTAAACTTTATAGTTTCTTAATCCTGAACCTGGAATTTAATTGGCAAGTAATACGGTACTCTTACAGCTTTACCACGTTGTTTTCCTGGTTGCATTTTTGGAAGCAGACCAATAACGCGTCTTGCTTCTTTTTCCAAACTTGGGTGCGGTGCTCTTACTTGGATATCAACAATATCACCAGTTTTATCAATTTTAAAGAACACACGTATTTGCTGGATACCAGACAATCCTAATTCTTGAGCCAACTCGGTGTTGAATTTTTTTCTGATGAAATCATTCATCTTTTGATTCATACACGCTTTTTTGGCATCGTTGTTACCTTTTTCGCATCCAGGGAAAACTGGCACGTTTTCAATAACTGCAAAAGGCACTTCTTCAATCTCTTCTACCTCTTCCACCTCTATGTCTTCTACCTCCACAATTTCTTCTTCCTGACTGGTTTCTGTTGACTCGATTACAGTTTCCTCAACCTCTTCCTCGTCTTCAACTACCTCAATAACTTCAGGAGCAGCTGGTGGTGGCGGCGGTGGCGGCGGTGTCGTAATCTGTTCTGTAATTGGAACTTCTTCGTCCAGCTCTTCATCTAAATTCAACTGTCCTATGTCGATATCCGACTTGTCGTACGTTTTGTAGTTTATGGCATAATTGGTTAAAAACAGCATAAGCGCCAAACCAATAGCAAAAAACAGGGAACTGTTTCTACCTACATTTGATTCTGGATTTTTTTTAGGTTCCATAATTTTAATTTTATTACTGTTCGCTAAAATAACCAAATTAATGGTAAATAAGCAAACGATTAATACATTTTAACGTCTGTTTTTTTGACCAACATAATTATAACACTCATAAGCACGACACCAGCAATATTAGATAGAATATCGGCTTCGTCATAAAAACGTGAAATGGTCAACAGTTTTTGTAAAACTTCAACAATTGTGCCAAATGCGATGCAAGATAAGGCAACTACTCCTAAAGTTTTCATTTTAGAATAGTTAAAACGCCATTTTACAGCAAAAAACCACAATAAGGTTAATAGAGCATAGGCTACAAAATGAAAAATTTTATCACCATAAGATGGTACAATACTGTCCAGTCCGCCAAAATCAATAGTAATCAAGCTTACAATTAATAATGCAACGGTGTATAAAATGGCTATTTGTAGTGATTTTTCCTTAAGCACCAATTAGTTCTTTGTATGCATCAGAAGACATCAAACTGTCAACTTGAGAAACATCAGAACATTTTACTTTTATCATCCAGCCTTCTCCATAAGGATCAGTATTGACCTTTTCTGGCTCGTCTTCCAAAGACTCGTTGAACTCAATGATTTCGCCTGAAACAGGCAAGAATAAATCGGAAACGGTTTTAACAGCTTCAACAGTTCCAAAAATTTCATCAGCTTCTAAAGACTCATCAACTGTTTCAACTTCTACATAAACAATATCGCCCAATTCACTTTGAGCAAAATCCGTAATGCCAACTGTGGCCACATCGCCTTCTAGTTTAACCCATTCATGGTCTTTGGTATACTTTAATTCTGATGGTATATTCATGGTTAATTAAATTTTTTACAAATGTATTTATTCGATTACTAAAATCAAACAAATAGTTTTTAATTACCGAAATTATATCGCAATGTTATACCCGAACGGATAGTAGTTTGCGGAAACGCTGTAGAAATAGCATACTCCGAAAACGCATAATCAAAATAGAAAATACCCGTTAAGTGTTTGCTAAAAGCATAATCGGCTGTGAATTTTGCTGACCAAATAGTTTGCCCAGAGGTAATTTGGTTATTATCTAAATCTAGGTACCTGATTATGGTTTTGTTTTCACGAACCGACACATCAGCTTTCATGTTCAAATCACTCACTATCATCCGGCGTGGTCCTGCCAGTTTAGATTTTATTCTAACATCCTTAACTCTATAACCCAATCCTAAAATGTACTCGTTCCCTTGGATTTCGGTCATCAAGTTATTATCAAAACTTAAAGACAACAATCTATCTTTTTTCATTTCGGCCAATATCTTGATAGAGTTGTTCATCTCCATATCTATCCTAAACAAAGGCGTAAACATTTCTGCTAGGTTAATGTTACTATATATGGTTTTGTTCTTGAAATTACCGCTTTGGTCAACTTCGGTAGGATTATCAGGATCATAATCTAAATTAGAACGGAATTGGTTAATGGTATAGTTTGAGCGATATCCGTGAATAATAGAAAAACGCTTGAATCGATCCTTAAACCACTTAAAGTTCATCAAACCTGTGTATTTAAGATCCCAGTTAGGAATAGGCACATCCCTGAAGGCACTTAAAGAAACTTTTCCTGCATCTTGACCAGAATAAGCTGATAAAAAAGATGGTAATAATACAGCCTGACTGTTTTTTCCAAAACCTACAGGATAGCCTTCGGCATCAACCGGGAAAGCAGTAGAGCCATAGAATTCTTCGGCCAATCTATTAGCAACTGTTAATCGATTATTTCTAAACTCGTTGAAAGCTTTAGATTGGGTTTCATCACTTTTGCTAAATGCCGTTTTTATTAAAACTGTTGAAATATTGAAATTTCCAAACGAGTTTGGCGTTAGGGATTCATACTCCAATTCGTCACCTAAATCATTTACACGGTAATTCTCTGTGTAATTTTCGGCATAAATTCTATTTCCAACCAAATCGATCTTTAAATCCTTGAAAGGTTCTACAGTTGCTGTATAATCAAACTGACGTGTTTTGTTTACACGGTATTGGTCATTAAATTCTGGATAGAGCGTTAACCATCCTCTTCTAGCTGCCATTTCCCTGACATCGCGTTGACTACCAAACGTAAAACCTGTTGTTGGTTTTAAAGTACCTATAAATCCTGGTGTTTGTAAGTATCCTGGCAGGTAGGTTCCATTAGTTTCAGAATAGTTGAACGTCATACGTTTAACACTGGTTAAAATTCCTATTCCAGTGTTCAACAATTTTGTGCCTCCATTATTAGACACTTTTTTTTGAGGCTGCTTATCTTCTTCTTTACCATCTTTTGAAGGTAAACTCGTTTTATTATCTCTGGAAATTGGTCTTGAAGAACCTGTTCTTCTAACTGGTTTCTTTTTTAGGCCAATATAATTGTAAAACTTATTCATGTTGAGTGTCGTGTTCAACGTGTGCTGATTGGCGTTGGATATAGTATTCCCTAAATCATAAGTCTGTCCATCTACTTCTAAATCCCCAAATAAATCTGAACCTTTTTGCCATTGGAATTCACCACTATAGGAATAGTCGGCATCAATAAATGCAAATGTTGGAATTTTATTTAATGGTATTTGATAGTTGATTCCTAATTGCTGATACTGTGTGTTAGGATCTCCAAAATCAAACATACCATCCCAAATATCCAACTCTGGATCCTGTTCGCCATTAAGTATATCATTCTTAAAATAGTTCCTAACAATATTGACGTTTGAAGCCGTAAAATTCAAACTCAAAGAGTTTGTTAGGTTATAATTAATGGTATAACCAAAATCGAATGTGTAATTTCTCCTAAACAATTCTTCAAGTCCAATATTACCTCCGGATAAATCAATTTCTCTAAACTTTTGCTTATTGAATTGTCTGTTAATGTTAGTGTTAACAACAAAGCTTGTGGGTAACGGGTTTATATTAAAGTCCTTGAGAAGCTTCCAATACTTTCCAGTAAAGAGAGAATCGTTTTTCTTAAATGGTTCGATTACCAAAGGATTAAAGTTATAGGCGTAGTTTACTCCTGTGCGTAAGTTTTTATCAACCGAACTTTCTATTTCAAAATCACGATGTTCAACTTTGTTATAGGAATAATTAAAGGTGAAATTTTCTACATCGTAAAAACGTGGTGTACCTTCTCCAGTCCTGACTTTTCGAACTCCAATAAAGTTAATACTCTTCCGTTTTGTATAATTCTCATTAACATTTAAAATAGAATCCTGATTGGCATTGTTGTCCAATTGGGTTTCCAATTCAATATCCCTATAAAACTCATCAAACTTTGGTGTGATTTTTTCTTCACCAACACCATAATTAAATGGTATCTCTACACCCCATTTTTTTGGTAAGAGCTGCCCCAAATTAACATTGGTAACCACGTCGTACTGAACCACATCTTCAATACTTCTCTCAATAGGCCCTTGTTCAATACTTCCAAATCCAGACGTACTTTGTCTACCCGTGGCACTTACACTGGCAAAATCTGCAATATTGGAATCCATACTCAAGATAGCTGCCCAACCACCTTTGTTTTCCATATCAGACAAACGCAGCTCATTAAACCAAAGGACACCACATTGATTGACATTAGATCGGTTTTTAACACCAACCATCAAGGTTCTAATGTCTCCAAAATTAGGATTACCTACAATAGCTACACGATGGTAAGCATCTCCACTGCCTATTCCAGCAGGTATAGGGTCGTATTCCAAGACTGGAGTTTCACCAACTTCTTCTCTAATGACATCATAATATGTAGGGTCTGGATTACTGATATTGCCCGAGGCAATTGATTTTGCTTTTATTTCCTGAAGAACTTTTAACGGTAAATTAATCTGGTTTTCTTCTGGCCACAAAGCTTCACGAGATAACCCTTGGGAAACTTTTAAAGGCACTTCAATTTGATAATAGTTTTGTGTCAAATCGTTACCCATCCTTATAAAACCAACTAAATCATCATCGGTTAAACCTGGAGTATTGCCTGGTTCGGCATGCATAAACATACGTAATCGCTTATACTGACGCATATCTACGTTAATATTTTTGAATACAGCTCGACCGTCATGAGATTCCAAATCGCAAACGTTTACCAATAAAGATTGTTCGTTTTGTCTTATAACGGTATTGTTATTGAACAATTCTTCAGGATCTACTCCTGGAGGCGATTGGTAACTGCCATCATTTTTCAACGTACTGATAACACCAACTGAAA
This sequence comes from Bacteroidia bacterium, assembly GCA_030425285.1. Lineage (GTDB taxonomy): Bacteria > Bacteroidota > Bacteroidia > Flavobacteriales > Flavobacteriaceae > Hanstruepera. The sequence continues at coordinate 969,652 of JAUIAY010000001.1, read as the reverse complement.
ACTCGGTATTATCTAAAGACGGATCGCCTTCGTCCTCATCCAAGGTTTGTGTATAACGTCTCCATTCACTTCTTACTAAATCTAATGTTCCGAAACGGAAAACTGTTTTTTCAGAAAATTCCTTGACATACATACGTGCAAAACGAATAGATCGTAAGTCTGTAATACCGCCTTCTGCATTGGTGTATTCAGTAACTGGAATTCTAAACTGATACCAAACTGGTGTCACAGTTTGACCATTGGGAAGATTTCTTATTTCTGTGTTTTTAATATCAACAATATACGGGTTGTTAATATTCAAGGTGGCAGGTGTTAGATCCAGTTCATATTCAAAATAACTATCAATTGTATTCATGGTGTTATCTCGGTTTACATCCTCAACGTCGGGTTGTGGATTTGCTCCTCGATTGGTGTCTGAAAACGTATCAGGGGAGTTACCTTGCACACCATTATAACGCTTGTAGCGTTCAAAAATATCTCCTTCTGCATTCAAGAAATACGTGTAGTTATCATTTGCAGGGTCATTTAATGATGCAAAGGGCAAAAACTTGGTACGTTCTTCATTGTCATCATAGCCATCATATCCAACATCCTGATTGGTACGTTCATCTCCTGTTGTATCAAAAGCATAAATCAATGATTGGTTTTGAGGGTAAACTGTTCCCCATGATGGTGACTCTGGAAGCACTCCAATAACATTACCGTCAGCTGGTAAACCGTTCTCGTAAAGCTTTCTACCGTCTTTAATAATGTCTTCAGAAATGTTCCCAAGGTTAAATATTAATTTTCCACCAGTGTTAGTAGGATTTTCCTGAAAAGGATCCTGTAACCAAAACTCAATGTACTCCACATTGGCCTGCTCAAAATCGGTAGAGGTTATTTGTCGGGTTATACCAGCCCAGCTATCCTCAGGATTAGTAAGTGTATTGGAACTAATATCAATATTGGTGGTCTGGAAATTATAAGGCCCTCTTTCTTCAGGGTAGAATGCTAAATCCAAAGTATTCAGAATTGTTGTTTGCCCTTGGGCTATGTCTTGTTGTGGAAAAAGCTCATTGATAAACACTCGACTGGTAAACAAATCCGATATATCGTCATCACTTATACCATCTGGTGCTCGGTTGCTATAAAATATTGGGTCAATAAAATACCAGTTTAGCATCGCTCGGTTAAATCCTTGTTCAATACCATTTTGGTCATCATCATTATTATTAATTCCTCTAGGCCTACTTGATAAATACCAAGATTGTGGCGATTTTAAATCGATATTGTTTTGAGTTCCTTCAAAGTCATCAACATAGGAAGTGGCTTCTCCTTGAAAGTCTGTACCTTTAGGTGAACCTGGTGCCAAATAAGCAAATTCCCCTCTCAAGGACACATTAGAAGGCACATCGGTATCAATATTAGGAAGTTTATTAACCATTCGTGTTAAGAAAGGAACCTCGGTCGAATAGTTTCCATTAAAACCAAAAATATGGTTGTTTATAGGTTCTTGGGCATAATTTGCTTTTTGTGTAATAGGTCTTTCATTTAAGTGCAACCATGTACCGCCAATAACAAAATTTTCGCTGAATTTATGTTCAACATTAACACCTGTAAATCGTTTGGTTTGTTGACCAAAAACAGCATTGTTTTCAGTGGAGACCTGAATTGGTGTATTGGAAGCCTTGAGAGCTTCATCCAAAATCTGAACAGTACCTTGAGTGTAATTTACAGTGTAATCGATACCTTCAACCAATGTTCGGCCACCCGCAGTTACTGTTACCGAACCACGAGGTACATTAAACGCACCAATTGGAATTCCATCACTTCCTGAAGACTTGTACCGTCCTTTAATTTTAAATTTGTTTTTATCGGCTTCTTCCAATGCTGCTGTTTTGGTTTCCTTATAAAGAATATCATAAACATACTTGGCTTGGTTGCCGTTATAAGTTGCTGTATTGTTGTAATCCTCACCTCCTAATGCCAGTGTGTTAAAAAGATACTCCCCAAACGGTTCAACTTTTGTGAAAATAATTTTACCATTTTGAGGCAACACGGTTATTCCGGGCACAAAATCAAAAAACCCATCACCATTGGCTTGAGGATCGTTATTAAAATTTAATCTATCTAAATTGAATAATCGCAGCAAGGTGGTTTCTTGAATAGGGTTTCCTTCAAAATCAGGAAATGCTGTTCCTGCAACTGGTGAAATAAAGTTTAAAGGAGAAGCCTCATTATAAAAAATATTTAACTTGAAATCTTCTTGACTTAACTGATAGGCACCTGTATCATAGATGTTCTTCATCATTAAATCCCAAATAGGTTGCTGCACATTGGTAACTGGGCTTTTCAGTAATTTTAAGACCAAACTGTTGTTGGTAACAGTTGTAATGGTTCCAGTATCATCAACTCCTGTTGGATCAACACCTCCATTAGCAAATTCACCTACTTGAAATACTTGCCCGCCAACTGTATATTGAAAGGCAACAGCAATCACTTCATCATTCAACAAACGCTGATTTAAAGAAATATATCCCAATTGCGTGTTGACTGTATATTCCTGACCTTCGGTTAATTTTCTGGCGTTTTCGAGTTTTGCATAATCCGATCCTTCATTTACTCTATTAGATAAAGCTCCAAAACCTTGTTGAGCAGTAGCAATATCCCTAATCAAATCATTCAAAACCGATCCTGTTCCAATGGCAGTTGGGTCAAAATCATTATTCCCGTTGTCAGGAAAAGCATTGGGTCCAGCATTTAAAAATCCAGGTGGTATAGGTTGTAAATAAATATCATTGGCATCAGGGTCTGGATTGGATTCTCCTAAATCCTGAATCGCTACAATGTTTCGGACGTTTTCTGTTCTATTGGTTCTATTAGTAACCCAAACTTCAATTCTGGTTATCTGAACATTAGTATTTATAAAAGGATAATTTGCCAATGCTTCGTCATAGTGATCCCTAAAATAATGTGCTAAAAAGAAGTGACGGTTTTCATCATAGTCTCTCGCAAAGAAGTCAAATTCCTCCAATGTACCGCCTCCTTGAGCAACGACGGTTCTTCTATCCGAACGTTGTTCGGAAAAAACACCAGTAATTGTTGTTCTACCAAACTGCAGTTGCGTTTTAACACCAAATAGACTTTGTGCTCCAGTTATAAGAGAACTATTTAGAGGCATACTGACATTACCTACTTCAATTTTTTGGATAATATCATCTTCCGTTGGTGTATATTCTAGCTTAATAAGGTTTTGAAAATCAAAAGTAGATTCAGTATCATAATTAGCTGTAACCTGTAGTCTAGTTCCAACTTTACCCAATAAACTCAAACTAATACGTTGATCAAAATCAAAAGTGAAGCTACTTCTATTTCTGGGCGAAAATGCTGGGTTATCTTGTTTAGTATACAAAATACCTAAATCCATCTCAACTGAACCTTGAGGTATTACTTCAATGGTATTGCTTCCAAAAATAGTTTCAAAAAAACCCGAATTTACATAGAACTCAGGAAGCAAATTTCGCTGCTCTTCTTCAGAACCCTCTTTATTTCCATCAAGTGCATCTATCTGTTGCTTATAATATGACTGAATACTTTCTCTTAAAACTAAATCTTCAAATTCTTCTCTTGTAAGAATTATTGGATAATTAATATTAAAACTCCCTACTGTCTCCGTATAAATGTACCTATCAGTAATTGGATCATAAGTATACTTTGATTCTATACTATTGGGATTAGGTAATTGCATATTACCTAAATTGAAACCTGTAGCTGTTTCAGTTGAATCTTGTACAACAGGTTCTTGAGAAAAAGCCAACCATGAGCAAAATAGAGCAACAATGGTAACTAGGTGGTTTTTATATGATATAAATATAGTTGAGTTGGTTGTATTCAAAATCAATTATAAATTTTTTAGCGCTTGCTTTATAATAGTTTCTACATCAGCTTTAGGGTCTTGAGACAAGATTTTATCTACTACTCGTTCTGATTGTTTTTTCAAAAAGCCCAAAACTTCTAATGCTGATAACGCTTCATCTTTATTTGTATTGCTTTCCAGAGCAGAATTTTCATCAATATCGTAGACTTTCAAAATTTTATCTTTTAAATCCAAAATTACTCGTTGAGCGGTTTTGGCTCCAATGCCTTTAATGGATTGAATTAATGCTACGTCTCCAACTGCTATGCCTTCTTTAACTTGTTTTGGAGTTAGAGATGACAACATAGTACGCGCCGTACTAGCACCTACGCCACTTACTGATATTAAAAGTCTGAAAATTTCCCTCTCAGATGTAGTGGTGAATCCAAAAAGCGTATGCGAATCTTCCTTGACTTGCAGATGTGTATAAAGCTTTAAGTTTTCCTGGTCTGGAATTTGAGAAAAAGTGTGTAATGAAATGTTTAAATGGTAGCCAACTCCGCCACAATCAATGATAACATTTGTTGGTTTTTTTTCGACAAGTTTTCCTTGAATATGTGAAATCATTAAATAGGAATCTATTAACTCTCAAATGTAATAAAATTATTTACAAAACAAAGTTGTTTTATTTTACAGTTAAGCCTTTTAACTCCAATTCCTTTTTTTCTTTCTGTTGCGCATCAATCACTGCTATGGCCGTCATATTTACAATTTCATCAACACTAGCATCCAGTTGCAAAATATGGACTGGTTTTCTCATACCCATCATGATTGGACCAATAGAATCTGCCTTATTCAACTCTTTTAATAATTTATAAGTAATATTAGCCGATTCCAAGTTTGGAAATATCAGTGTATTGACTTTTTTACCGGCTAATTTTGAAAACGGAAAAATATCCTGAAGCATTTCACTATTTAAAGCAAAATCAGTCTGCAACTCCCCATCAACTAATAGATTCGGGTGTCTTTTGTGTAAATAAGCTACAGCTTCACCAACTTTTGTGGCTGTTTGATTTTTTGATGACCCAAAGTTTGAATAAGAAATCATAGCCATAACCGGTTCCATACCAAACATTTTGACCACGCCAGCTGTCATTTGGGCAATCTTGGTTAAATCGCTAGCCGAAGGATTAATATTGATTGAGGTATCACTTAAAAACATAGGGCCTCGTTGTGTCATCATAACATTGGTTGTTGCCACCCTTGTAGAACCAGGTGCCATACCAATTAACTCCAGCATAGGTTTAACCACTGAAGGGTAGCTCCTTGAGTAACCAGATATCATAGCATCGGCATCGCCTTCATTAACCATCATAGCTGCAAAATAATTGCGTTCCCGCATTATTTTTTCTGCAGAATATAATGTCACGCCTTTTCGTTTGCGCTGCTGCCAATAGACTTTGGCGTATTTATTCTTTCTTGTTTCCTCTTCGTCAGATTTAGGATCAATAATAGGAACATCGGCATCAAATTCGATTTCTTCTTTTAGCTTTTCAATGGCGTCACGTCTTCCAAGTAGAATTGGAAAAGCAATGCCTTCATCATAAGCAATTTGAGCAGCCTTTAAAACATCTAATTGATCAGCTTCGGCAAACACAACCCGCTTTGGATTGGTTTTAGCTCTGTTCAGTAATAAACGAACTATTTTATTATCAGAACCAGATCGCTCTAGCAATTCATCCTCATACTTTTTCCAATCCGTTATCGGTTGTTGGGCAACGCCACTTTCCATAGCTGCTTTGGCAACAGCTGGTGGCACTTGAGCTATTAGTCTTGGGTCAAATGGTTTTGGTATGATATAATCAGTGCCAAAAGTCAAGCGGGTTTCGCCATAGGCAATATTCACTTGTTCTGGTACGGGTTCTTTAGCCAATTCAGCCAATGCCTTGACCGCTGCCATTTTCATTTCCTCATTTATTTTGGTAGCACGCACATCTAAAGCACCTCTAAAAATAAACGGAAAACCTAGCACATTATTCACTTGATTAGGATGATCACTTCTTCCTGTGGCCATAATAATATCATCACGTGTATCAATGGCTAAATCATAAGCTATTTCAGGATCTGGATTAGACATAGCAAATACAATAGGTTTCGCAGCCATAGATTTTAGCATTTCAGGCGAAACAATATTGGCTGTTGATAAACCAATGAACACATCGGCATCTTTCATAGCCTCTTCCAGCGTGTCAATTTTTCTATGTGTTGCAAATTCAGCTTTTTCTTTGGTAAGATTTTCTCTGTCTTGTCTAATAACCCCTTTACTGTCCAACATAACCATATTCTCACGAACTGCTCCACAAGCTTGGTATAATCTCGAACAAGAAATGGCTGCAGCACCTGCGCCACTAATTACAATCTTAACCTCTTCAATCTTCTTTTCTGCCAATTCCAAAGCGTTGATCAAAGCAGCGGCTGAAATGATAGCCGTTCCATGTTGATCATCGTGCATCACCGGAATATCCAACTCTTCCTTTAAACGACGTTCTATTTCAAAAGCTTCAGGCGCTTTGATGTCTTCCAGATTAATACCTCCGAATGTTGGTGCAATATTTTTGACCGTTGCTATAAACTCTTCAATATTTTCAGTATCTATTTCAATATCAAAAACATCAATGTCGGCAAATATTTTAAAAAGCAATCCTTTCCCTTCCATAACGGGTTTTGAAGCTTCAGGACCAATATTCCCGAGCCCTAAAACGGCTGTCCCATTTGAAATCACGGCCACTAAATTGCCTTTGGTTGTATATTTATAAACGTTGTTTTTGTCTTTTTCAATTTCGAGACAAGGTTCCGCTACACCTGGCGAGTATGCCAAAGACAAATCTCTTTGACTGGCATATTTTTTGGTTGGAACAACTTTTATCTTTCCAGGAGTTGGCTTGGCATGATAAACCAAGGCCTCACGTCTTCTACTCTGCTTGCTCATAAATTTGAATATTTATAAGTAACAAAGGTAGTACATTTTAACTGTGATAGGCAATTTAATGAAAGTTGTATTTTAAAATATTAGTCCTATTTTTAAGTCTCGTAAAATCACACTTTTGTCCTTTTAAAACTTGAACCCTTAAGAGAGTATGCTTAAAACACATTATACCCATTGGATAATCTTAATATTTTTCAGTTCATTATATTCTTTCTCACAAACAAATTCAAAATATACCGTTGTTGATTTTGACAATAATAAACCCATAGCTTTTGCAAACATTATATTTAATGACAACAAGTTTGTAGGTACAACAAGTGATATTGATGGAGCCTTTTTTATTGACAATAAAAAAGTGCAAACTTTAACTATAAGCCACTTGGGATATGAAACTAAATCAATCAGCATATATGCTATTTCAGATTTAACCATTTCCCTAAAGAAAGATCCTATTTCTTTAGACGAGGTTGTTTTGAATCCCAAAGAAAATCCAGCAATACCGATTATCAAGAAAGTGATTGCCAACAAGGAACTGAACAATCCTGAAAACATTAATTCATTTTCATTTACTTCTTATAACAAGGTGGTTCTAGATTCCAATACTAAAGACAATGACACCATAAACGAATTTTTGAAGGACAAATACTTATTTATAACAGAAACCCTCTCCAAACGCAAGTATTTAAAACCTAATTTTATTGAAGACAGCATTATTGCTACGCGTGTTTCTGGTTTAAAAAAACCCATATTTTCCGTTCTTTCAACCGACTTTCAACCTTTTTCTTTTTACGACGAATACATTAATCTAATTGGTATCAACTATTTAAATCCAATAAGTAATGGCAGTCTTAAAAAATATGATTTTGTATTGGAAGAAACTTTTTTAAAAGAGAATGACACTATTTATGTTATTTCTTTCAAACCTCAAAAGAATAAGAACTTTGATGGACTAAAAGGTGTTTTCTACATAAACTCAAATAGATATGCTGTTCAAAATATTGACGCCGAACCTGCGGTTAAGCAGAAAACCTCAATAAAAATTCAACAACAATATACTTTTATAGATGATACTTATTGGTTCCCTGAACAACTTAATTTTATTATAAATGTAGGTGTAGGCGACATTGGACTTAAGTATATCGGCAAAAGCTATATAACCGACATTCTACCCAATGCACCATTAACTAAAAAAGACTTCCCATTTGAGACCGTAACCTTTAAAAAAAGAGATGTTGTAAAAGATTCAACTTTCTGGAATTTACATAGAACAGACTCCCTAGATATTAGAGAAAAAAGAACCTACAAGTTTATTGATAGTATAGGTAATGAGGTTAATTTTGATAAATATGTAAATTACTTGGAAGCTTTAGATACAGGAATGTTATCTTTTAACTATGTGGATTTTGATATTAACCAATTGGCCAACTTCAATAAGTATGAAGGCACCAGATTAGGAGTTGGACTATACACTAATGATGATTTGATCGAAAATGTTTCATTTGGTGGTTATGCAGGTTATGGTTTTAGAGACCACACATGGAAATATGGCTTTAAAATAAATGCCATTTTACCCACAAGAAAAGATGTATCTTTTAATTTAAACTATGATAACACATTAAGGGAAGCTGGAAAATCGATATTTCATAAATATGGTCTTTTTAGCTCGGCAAGAGATTTTATTTCTGAAAACATGGATCATGTCGAATCCGTTAGTTTTCAAAGCAAGATGAAACTCATCAGGAATTTGTATTGGACGTTTGATTTCAGAAACACTAAAACAATCCCTAAATACAATTATGCCTTTATAGATAATAATCAGATTATAAGCAATTATACCAACACAACCTTTACAGCAAAATTTGAATACTACTTTAACGAAAAAGTTGTGACTTATTTTGGTGGTAAAATGAGAATTGACAGTAATGATCCTGTAATCAATCTTACATACTCACGTGGATTAAATGGTGTGCTAAATGGCGACTTTAACTACAATAAATTTGTCTTCAGCCTTGATCATACTTTCACAATCACCAATCTTGGGGTATCAACTTACAGATTGGAATCAGGCTATATTGATACCTCTTTACCATATGGATTGTTATTTACAGGTGAAGGTTCTTATGATAAAAAATTTCCGTTTTTTATGAAGAACTATTTTCAAACCTTGCAACCTTATGAGTTTTTATCTGACAAGTATGTCAACCTATTTACCTATCACAATTTTGGCGGACTTCTCTTCAAAACTGGCAATTTTCAACCTGATATTCTTTGGCATAACAACATTGGTATTGGCGACCTAACAAACACTACTAATCACCTCGGTGTTCCTTTTACAACCAAAGATCGCTGGTTTTTAGAAACTGGCTTGGAAATGAAGAATCTTATAAAGCTTAATTATTTAGATATGGCTAACATGGGTTTTGGTGCTGGTGCCTTTTACAGATATGGTTATCATGCTTTGCCTGATTCAGGAGATAACCTTGTATTTAAGTTTAATGTTAGTTTTACTTTTAAATAATCTAATCTCTCAAAAATTCAATATTACGGTGCAACCCAGAGAATTTGGTTCGTTTTACCGCTGATTTTTTGAATACTTTTTTAAAGGTTTCTTCAGTGATTTCTTCCCAATCTTGTCTTGTCATATCCAAAAGCTCTGGATGCGGATTAAACAAAGGCTCTTGGTGTGGTTTTGAAAACCGATTCCAAGGACAAACGTCTTGACACACATCACAACCAAACATCCAATTATCCATTTGACCTTTAAACGCTGTTGGCATATTATCTTTCAACTCGATAGTTAAATAAGAGATACATTTACTACCATCTACAACATAGGGTTGGATAATGGCCTCTGTTGGACATGCATCAATACAAGCTGTGCAGGTTCCGCAATAATCGGTGGTTGGTGAATCATAATCCAAATCCAAATCCACAATTAATTCGGCAATAAAATAATAGGAGCCTACTTGTTGGGTTAACAAATTACTATGCTTACCTATCCAACCCAAGCCGCTTTTGGCTGCCCAAGCTTTATCTAAAACTGGTGCCGAGTCTACAAATGCGCGACCGTTCACTTCTCCTATTTCTTCTTGAATAAACTGTAATAACAATTTCAACTTATCCTTAATCACAAAATGGTAATCGGTTCCATAAGCATACTGGCTTATTTTGGGAGCGGTTTCATCCTGCTGTTTTTGGGGGTTATAATAATTGAGCAATAGTGAAATGACACTTTTAGAACCTTCAACCAATTTTGTTGGATCTAGGCGTTTATCAAAATGATTTTCCATGTAACGCATTTCGCCATGTCTATTACCATTTAACCATTTTTCCAATCGCGGTGCTTCTTCCTCCAGAAATCCAGCTTTACTAATACCACAAGACAAAAAACCAAGGCGTTTAGCTTCAGTTTTTATCAAATTAGTATTATCAGTTCTTAAACTCATTTCTTTTTGAACATTAATGTTAGTCCAATAGGTTTAAGCGTGATTAATGGATTGACTTTAATCTGGTTGGTGGTAGTAGATATATCATAGTGCTTCAATACCTCAAAAACGGTCAAAACCATTTCAAACATTGCAAAATTATTTCCAATGCATAATCTAGGACCAGCTCCAAAAGGTATATAATAGTCTGCTTTAACAAATTCAGGTTTTTCAATAAATCTTTCAGGAATAAAGTCATTAGGGTTTTCCCAGTATTCTGAATTCCTGTGTAACTCATAGATTGAAACACCTATCATAGTTCCTTTTTTAATATAAAAATCCCCAAGTTCCGTGTCATTAATTGCAACACGATCGGTTATCCAAGCTGGCGGATACAAGCGTAAACTTTCATTAATACAAGCTGATAAGTATTTCAGGTTTGAAATAGCGCCTAACGGATTATTGGTATTAGATGCTATTTCCTCAACCTCTTTTTTGGCTTTTTCTAAAATGTTTTTATGCTTGGCCAATAAGGTTAAAGTAAATGTCAGTGCATTAGCTGTAGTTTCATGACCAGCTACAAATAAAATTAAAATCTCATCAATTAATTGGGTATTGGTCATAGATGATCCATCTTCATATTGGGCATCCAACAACATTTGAAGCAAATCATCATGAGTTGTATCAGAAGTTCTTCGTTGATTAATTATAGCTTCAATAATATCTCTGCTCTCTTTAACTAAACCATTATGATATCTCATTTTTCCAGACACATAAAATCCTAGCTTTTTATAAGGCTGTCTAATTTCTGTTGTTATGAATTTTTGAAGCTTCTCAATAATGAACTGCAATCGTTTTAAAGTTTCTCTTTCTGCTGAAAAATCGAACAATGATTTTGCAACGACTTCAAAAGCCAACTCGTTCATTAATGGATAAAGCTCCAATTCTTTATTTGGACTTACTTTTTTTAATTGGTCTTTGATGGCCAAATCAATTACTGAAACCAGATTTTTAATCTTTTCTCTGTGGAAACCTGGTTGAATTAACCGACGTTGTTGCAACCAATAATCACCACTTGAAGTCAATAATCCATATCCAATATATTTTGAAAGAAATTGTGTTTGAATTTTCGACTTATGAAAATCCTTATGTTTTTTTTGTAGCATTTGACTGGCCACATCCTTATTACAGGAAATAATAACAGCGCCTCGAAAAAATGGCCTTACATAAAAGGAATTATTATTCTGCTTGAGCCATTTATTTTGAAAAGGAATTGGGTTTTTGGCAATTTTAGAGGAGTTAAGAATGAACTTTCTGAAAGGAACTTTATTTGGATACCTATATTCCGACATTAGAATAATCCTCCTTGTGTTGGTCCTTTTATTTTTCCTAAATGCTTATATGCCTGTTCAGTAACTTCTCTACCACGTGGTGTTCTCATTATAAACCCTTGTTGGATTAAAAAAGGCTCATAGACTTCTTCAATGGTTTCAGCACTTTCGCTAACAGCCGTTGCCAATGTAGTAATACCAACGGGACCTCCTTTAAATTTATCGATGATAGTCGATAATATTTTATTGTCCATTTCATCCAATCCATGAGCATCCACATTCAGTGCTTCAAGGGCAAAACGTGCAATTTTAATATCGATGTTACCATCACCTTTTATTTGAGCAAAATCTCGTACCCTTCTTAAAAGTGCATTGGCTATTCTTGGAGTTCCTCGACTGCGACCTGCTATTTCAACAGCCGCTTCCATGGTAATAGGCACCTGTAAAATGGACGCGCTACGTTGAACAATAGTCGTCAACAATTCCGTATTATAATATTGAAGCCTACTTTGAATACCAAATCGTGCACGCATGGGAGCTGTAAGCAATCCTGATCGTGTTGTGGCACCAACCAATGTGAAAGGGTTTAAGTTGATTTGAACCGTTCTAGCATTAGGTCCAGACTCAATCATAATATCAATTTTGTAATCCTCCATAGCAGAATATAAATACTCTTCAACTATAGGACTTAATCGGTGGATTTCATCAATAAACAAGACATCACGATCTTCAAGATTCGTTAATAAACCTGCCAAGTCACCTGGTTTATCCAAAACAGGACCGGAAGTTACTTTGATACCTACGTTTAATTCACTCGCTAGAATATGAGCCAAAGTTGTTTTACCCAATCCAGGAGGACCGTGAAATAATGTATGGTCTAACGCTTCTTCTCTTCCGTTGGCTGCTTGAACAAAAATTTGAAGATTTTCCAACACCTGATCCTGACCCGTAAAATCGTCAAAAGTTAAGGGCCTTAATCTTTTTTCGACATCAAGTTCTTCTGATGAAAAGTTTTCGTTAGTTGGATTCAGATTCTCATTCATATAACACAAATATAAACAAAAAGCCTTTCTGAATCAGAAAGGCTTTGCTTGTATTGTAAACTATTTTTTAGTGGTGTAATTCCTCTTCACCTTCTTTTAAAGGAACATTTTGAGGCACAAAATCAACATCGTGCCCTGGCTTGTTATAATCATAAGACCAACGGTAAACATGTGGTATTTCACCTTCCCAGTTACCGTGGATATGCTTAACAGGAGCTGTCCACTCTAAAGTAGTTGATTTCCATGGATTTTGAACTGTTTTCTTACCGTAGAATATACTGCTAAAGAAGTTGTATAAATATACCAATTGGAAAACACCACCAACCAATGCGAAAATTGTAATGATAACATTAACATCGGCTAAATCATCAAACAATGGGAAGTTTGAGTTAGTATAGTAACGTCTTGGTAAACCAGCCATTCCAATAAAGTGCATTGGGAAGAAAACGCCATAAGCACAAACAGCTGTTACCCAAAAGTGAATGTATCCTAAACGCTTGTTAAGCATACGTCCAAACATTTTAGGGAACCAATGGTAAATACCTGCGAACATACCATACAAAGCAGAGATACCCATTACTAAATGGAAGTGGGCAACTACGAAATAGGTATCGTGAACGTTGATATCCAAGGCACTGTCTCCAAGAATAATACCTGTTAAACCACCTGTGATGAACGTTGAAACAAATCCAATTGAGAATAGCATCGCTGGGTTCATTTGGAGGTTTCCTTTCCATATTGTGGTAATCCAGTTAAAGGCTTTAACTGCTGATGGGATTGCAATCAATAATGTTGTAAATGTAAATACAGATCCTAGGAACGGATTCATACCTGAAATAAACATATGGTGACCCCATACAATAGTTGAAAGGAACGCAATAGCCAAGATAGACATAATCATCGCTCTATAACCAAAAATTGGTTTTCTGGAACTGGTCGCCATAATTTCAGACACTAATCCCATTGCAGGAAGAATAACGATATATACTTCAGGGTGACCTAAAAACCAAAATAAGTGTTCAAATAAAACTGGAGAACCGCCTTGATAATGCAACACCTCGCCTTGAATAAAAATATCCGAAAGGAAGAAAGAGGTTCCAAAGCTTCTATCCATAATTAATAATAGAGCCGCTGATAATAATACAGGGAAAGATACCACACCAATAATAGCCGTGATAAAGAATGCCCAAATGGTTAAAGGCAAACGTGTCATAGACATACCTTTTGTACGTAAATTGATAACCGTAACAATATAGTTAAGCGACCCCAATAAGGAAGAAGCGATAAATATTGCCATAGATACCAACCACAACGTCATACCCATTCCTGAACCACCTTGCGCCATTGGTAATGCTGAAAGCGGCGGATAAATTGTCCATCCAGCTGCAGCAGGACCAGCTTCGACAAATAATGAAATAACCATTATCACACTAGAAAGGAAGAACAACCAATAAGATACCATATTCAGAAATCCTGATGCCATATCTCGAGCACCAATCTGCAATGGAATTAATAAGTTACTGAACGTACCACTTAAACCAGCAGTTAACACAAAGAATACCATGATTGTACCATGAATGGTTACAAGTGCTAGATAAATATCTGCATCCATGACACCATCTGGCGCCCATTTGCCTAACAATGCCTCAAACAATACATTTGGCTCTTCTGGCCATGCAATTTGCATACGAAACATTAAGGACATTAATACACCTATAACACCCATGATAGTACCTGTAATTAGATACTGCTTGGCAATCATCTTATGATCTTGACTAAAAATATATTTAGTCACAAATGTTTCTTTATGATGATGTCCGTGATCGTCTTCGTGTGCGTGAGTATCTGCGTGTGTTGACATAATCTTCTATATACTTTTTAAAACCGTTTTTTAATTACTTTAATAAAGAATCTTTAAATTCCTTTTGTTCAGCCATCCAAGCGTCATATTCTTCTTGAGTCTCAACTACTATCTTCATTTGCATGTTGTAGTGCGATTTACCGCAAATTTTATTACAAAGCAATAAATAATCAAACTCATATCTTTCTAATTCCGATTCCCCTTTGGCAACTAATTCCTTGCTTTTCTCAACTCGAATTCTGTTGATATTAGCTACTTTATCAATCATTTGAGGAGTTTGTCTCATATCAGCTGTTGTTACCGTAGGCGTAAATCCAAATTGTGTGATCATACCTGGAACACAGTTCATTTGCGCTCTAAAGTGTGGCATATAAGCCGAGTGTAAGACATCTTGAGAACGCATCTTGAATAATACAGGTCTTCCAACTGGCAAGTGAAGTTCCGTTGTAATTACATCATCTTGAGCATTCGGGTCTGATTCATCGACTCCTAGAATATTCGCATTATCTATGTTAATTAAACGAACATTTGCTTGACCTAATGTATTATCCTTACCTGCATAACGTGCCTTCCAGTTAAATTGTTGGGCGTATAATTCAATAACTAATGGATCATCATCTTCACTAACATTCATAATCGTATTCCAAGTAAACAATCCATAAATAATTAATCCTGCCAATACAATTACTGGAATGATTGTCCAAATAGCTTCCAAAGTATTGTTATCGGCAAAATACAAGGCTTTCTTACCTTCTTCTCCACGATATTTAAAGGCGAAGTAATGCAATAAGTATTGTGTAATGGTCTGCACGATGAAAATGATGACCATAGAGATAATCATTAAATTATCGATTCCAGGTCCGTGTTCAGATGCCGAGTTTGACATTAATGGCAAATCGCCCCACTTGACCATACATACAACCGTAATGACATAAATAAAGATTAGGAAACCAATCATTAAGTAACCATTCAATCGGTTATCATTATCATTAGCTACTTGGTCATTTGATACGCCAACTTGCGCCAAATCAAAAATCTTAACCATTTGCCAAATCGCAATAGCTATAAAAAGTACTATTATAATTGATAAAAAAGCTGTCATTGTCTTTTCTCTACTTTAATTAAATATTAATAATGAAAGTGTTCACTCTCTTTAATAAATGGGTTTCCTTTGGCCAATAATGGCGCTTTGGTCAATGCTGTAAATACAATGAATATAAATAAGCCTGCAAAGAACATAATGGCGCTTAATTCAGGAATACCTATAAACCATCTGTCACCCACTGTAGCCGGCATAATCATATTGAACACATCAATGTAGTGACCACATAAGATTACAATACCTGCCATAACCACAAACCAAGGAATACGCTTGTAATCACTGTTCATTAGTACTAATAATGGGAATACGAAGTTCATAACTACCATACCTAGGAACGGTAATTTGTAATCTGCAAAACGCGTTACAAAATATGTCACCTCTTCTGGGATGTTAGAATACCAGATAAGCATAAATTGCGAGAACCATAAATACGTCCAGAAAATACTGATAGCAAACATGAATTTAGCTAAATCATGTAAGTGGCTATCATTCACAAATGGTAATAAATCCTTTGATTTTAAATACATGGTAATTAATGCAATGACCGTTATACCACTTACAAACATACTTGCAAAAACATACCATCCAAACAAGGTACTGAACCAGTGAGGATCAACACTCATAATCCAATCCCAAGACATCATAGATTCCGTGTAGATATAGAATACTAAAAATCCAGCGGCAATTCTAAATGATTTTTTGAAGTTTCTATTATCATTCACATCAGCATTATCTTGAGCTAATGAAAATTTACGTGCAAAGTGTCTGTATAAACTCCAACCTGCAATAAATATCAATCCTCTGATAATAAAACCTCCTAAATTAAGCCATCCTGATTTTCCCTGTATTAATTTATCGTGTTCAACCACTTCAGGGTCCATCCAAACAAAAATATTATAGTGCCCAATTGTACCCGAAGCAACAGCTATACCTAATACAATTAGCGCACCTGGCAATACATAAGCCGTAATAGCTTCCATAATTCTGAACAATACTGGCGACCAACCTGCTTGCGCAGCAAATTGAATAGCGTAAAAGGCTAAAACACCCAATGCAATCATAAAGAAAAAGAATGCTGCTACGTACACAGCAGACCATGGTCTATTTGCTATTTGGTGTCGTACATGCTCAACATGTTTAGTATGTTCATCTACGTGCGATTCAGCTGAATCACCGTGACCTTCTCCATGAGCAGCTTCAGCGGCATGTGTATCATGGCTAGTACCATGCGCAGCTTCTTCACCATGACCACCTCCGTGATGGGAAGCCTCTTCTGCTAAGATGGTTTCTACCTCTTCAAAAGATTTGTGAGATGTCATAAAACCATACACCACACCAAGCGCTCCAATAATCATTAGGGCTATAGAAACGGTCTTTAATTTATTCGAGAATGTGTACATATCTATATATAAACTTTATCGTTCTTATTTTTCTAATTTAGCTTTAAGATCCATAACGTAAGCTACTACTTGCCAACGCTCTTGTTCATTCAATTGGTTAGCATAAGATCCCATGGCGTTTTTACCGTAATAAATAGTATGGTAAACACTTCCTGCGGTAATAGCTCTTCCTACATCATCATAACTTGGAATACCCAAAATCTTTTCACGCTTTACCAAATTACCTTGTCCGTCACCTTTATTACCATGGCATATACCACAGTAAATGTCATAAAGCTCCTTACCTTGAGCCAAATCAACTTGTGTTGAATCCAATGGACTCATTAAATTAGTTTTAGCAAAATTGTATCCATCAGTAGATTCGTCAATTTCAAACGGTGTAAACCCTCTTGGTATAGTTCCTTCAGCAGGCAACTGACCTTCTTTACCATTTTTAAATGCATTAGATTCCGCATAAGTTTCATAAGGTACAGGCTCATACATGTTAGGCATGAACTGGTAATTAGGTCTAGAATCTTTTTTACAAGATACTACCACAACCATTACTAATGCTACAAGTGTTATTTTAAATAAGCTTTTCATAATATATTAGTGCGCTTCTTTGTCAACAAAATTTAACTCTACGGCTCCAGTTTCTTTTAATAAACTTTCCAATTCCTTTTCGTTTCCGTGAACAGCAATTTCCATTAAAAAATGATCATCAGTAGTTCTTGGATCAGGATTTTCAGCTTTTTTGAACGGCCACATTCTACTGCGTAAATAAAAGGTAATTACCATTAAATGCGCTGCAAAGAAAACCGTTAGCTCAAACATAATTGGCACAAAGGCTGGCATGTTTTCTATGTAACTGAAACTAGGCTTACCACCAATGTTTTGTGGCCAATCTTCAATCATGATAAAATTCATCATGGTGATAGCAACCGTTAGACCAATACAACCATATATAAACGATGCAATAGCTATCCTAGTTGGTTCCAAGCCCATTGCCTTGTCTAATCCGTGAACTGGAAAAGGTGTATAAACTTCTTCTATATGATGTTTTTCTGCTTTTACACGTTTAACCGCAGACATTAATACATCATCATCTGTATAAATAGCGTGAATTACTTTTGAAGCTTCCATATGCTACTTTAGTTTAATAAATTTTTAGCTTGTCCAGACCAATCATCACGTTCTGCTCTTCCTGGGAACAAACCGGTAATTTCATCCAACAAGTCATATTCTCTTTTGGTCATTTTACTTACCTGTAGGAAAGTAAAAATGCCTATACTATTTAGTGCCTCTTCCATTTTGGGACCAACACCACTTATTCTTTTTAAATCGTCAGCTGTTTCAGATTCAGCATCAAATGAACCTATACTTGATAGTAAGTTGTTAATCTTATCAGAATTATCAACCGTTAAATGGGATTCAGCAGTTTCTTTTGGTAATTTTAAAACAGATGTTCTAGCATCAGCTCCTGTACCAACTAAACTATCACCTCTTTCTCTGATATTTTTATAACGCTGTCCAGAAGATTTCAAAATAGTTTTAACCTCTGCTTGAGCAATTACAGGGAATGTTCTCGAGTATAACAGGAATAATACGAAGAAGAATCCGATAGTTCCGATGAATATTCCAATATCAACAAACGTTGGAGAGAACATGGTCCAAGATGATGGCAAGTAATCTCTGTGTAACGAGGTTACGATAATTACAAAACGCTCAAACCACATACCAATGTTTACTACAATAGAGATAAAGAAAGAGAACATGATACTAGTACGTAATTTCTTAAACCACATAAACTGTGGTGAGAATACGTTACAAGTCATCATAGCCCAATAAGCCCACCAGTAAGGTCCAGTTGCTCTGTTTAAGAAGGCATATTGTTCATATTCAACACCTGAATACCATGCAATAAATAACTCGGTAATATAAGCCACACCAACAATAGAACCTGTAATCATGATGACTATGTTCATCAACTCGATGTGTTGTACTGTAATATAGTCTTCAAGGTTACACACTTTTCTCATGATAATAAGAAGCGTGTTTACCATGGCAAATCCAGAGAAAATAGCACCAGCAACGAAGTATGGTGGGAAAATAGTTGTATGCCAACCAGGAATCACCGACGTTGCGAAGTCAAATGATACAATAGTGTGTACGGAAAGTACAAGTGGTGTTGCTAA
Source organism: Bacteroidia bacterium (assembly GCA_030425285.1). Lineage (GTDB taxonomy): Bacteria > Bacteroidota > Bacteroidia > Flavobacteriales > Flavobacteriaceae > Hanstruepera. The sequence goes on along the minus strand of JAUIAY010000001.1, from coordinate 950,495 downwards.
ACCAGCTAATACCAATGATACTTCTTCAAAACGTTGCCAGTCTTTAGCACGACCTGTCCAACCGAAACTTAATAATGAGTAAATTTTCTTTTGGAATGGCTTCACTGCTCTATCACGAATCATGGCAAAATCAGGTAATAATCCTGTCCACCAGAACACTAATGACACCGATAAATACGTTGAAATCGCAAATACGTCCCAAAGTAATGGTGAGTTAAAGTTCACCCAAAGCGAACCAAATTGGTTTGGAATTGGCAATACCCAATAGCCTAACCATGGACGACCCATGTGAATGATTGGGAATAAACCTGCTTGAACTACCGAGAAGATAGTCATGGCTTCCGCTGAACGGTTAATTGCCATTCTCCATTTTTGACGGAACAGTAATAGTACTGCAGAAATCAGCGTTCCTGCGTGACCAATACCAACCCACCAAACGAAGTTAGTAATATCCCAAGCCCAACCTACGGTTTTATTTAAACCCCAAGTTCCAATACCTGTTGAAATTGTATAGATAATACAGCCTATTCCCCAAAGGAATGCTACAAGACTTATAGAAAATACAATCCACCAAGATTTATTTGCTTTACCCTCAATTGGTCTAGCCACATCCACTGTTACATCGTGGTATGATTTTTCGCCAGTAACTAAAGGTCTTCTAATAGGTGCTTCGTAATGAGACGCCATAATCCTTTTATAATTGTTTCTTAATTAATGTTTATGCTTCAGTTGTATTTCTCACTTTTGTTTGGTACATCACGTTAGGTTTTGTTCCTACGTGTTCCAATAAGTGATACATACGGTTATCTTCTTTAAGGTGTGCCACCTTACTTTCTTTATCGTTAATGTCTCCAAAAGCCATGGCACCACTACTACAAGCTGCAGAACATGCTGTTTGGAATTCACCATCCTTAATTTGACGTCCATCACGCTTGGCATCTAAAATGGTCTTTTGTGTCATTTGGATACACATAGAACATTTTTCCATGACACCACGTGAACGAACAGTTACATCTGGGTTCAATACCATACGACCTAAATCATCATTCATATGGTAATCAAACTCATCATTTTGAGCATATAAGAACCAGTTAAAACGACGTACTTTATAAGGACAGTTGTTTGCACAGTATCTCGTACCAACACAACGGTTATAAGCCATGTGGTTTTGTCCTTGACGACCATGTGATGTTGCCGCTACTGGACAAACTGTTTCACAAGGAGCGTGATTACAGTGTTGACACATTACAGGTTGGAAAGCTACCTGCGGATTTTCCGAAGGATTTTCCATTTCACCAAATTCACTTAATGAACTGCTTAAACCTGAAATGTTGTTTTTCTTATCATTATCACCCTCAAAAGATTCTTCTGAAGAATAATATCTATCAATACGCAACCAGTGCATGTCACGGCTACGACGCACCTCTTCTTTACCTACTACAGGCACATTGTTTTCTGCGTGACATGCAATCACACAAGCACCACAACCTGTACAAGCATTTAAATCGATTGATAAGTTGAAGTGATGACCAATTGAACGATCAAATTCATCCCAAAGATCAACATCTGGAGATGTTACTGGTGTTTCTTCGTGATTTAGAGAAACAACAGGAATTGCATTCCAGTATTTTTTATCTTTAGTATTGAAAATCTCTAAAGAAGTTTCCTTAATAATATCACCACGACCCATTAAGGTGTTATGCAACTGTACACAAGCAAACTCGTGCATTCCAGAAGCTGGTTCAACTTTTACGTTTTGAACATTATTAGAACCGTGATATAAGGTATAGGCATTAACGCCTGTTTTCATTTCGTCTTTTAATCCAGCTGAACGACCATATCCAAAAGAAAGACCAACAGTTCCATTAGCCTGACCTGGTTGAATAAGAACAGGGACGTTATTTAAAGTCGTTCCATTAACATTTACGTTAGCGTAACTACCATCTAAAGCTCCTGTTGCCACATGAACGTTTTTTAGACCAATTCTGTCAGCATCAGCTTTAGAAATCGTTAAATAGTTATCCCAAGACACTCTTGATATTGGATCAGGGAATTCTTGCAACCATGGGTTGTTAGCTTGTTGACCATCACCCATTCCTGTTTTGGTATACAACACCAATTCCATACCTTCTGAAGACGTTGCGTTAGCCAAAGCTCTAGCAGCAGCACCAGCAGAAATAGCATTCGTTGCAACAGATCCATCTACAGAATCACCTGTTGAAATAGTCTCTGTAGTAGTTGTTGTGACATACTCATCTTTGTCTTCTTCCTTAATACCTAATCCAACAGCAGCATCATGAATAATACCTCCTACTAAGGTTCTGTCTTTTTTATCTTTTAACTCGGTTGAAGTGGTTTCGATAGTTTCGGTAGTACTGTTTGAAGCACCTCCAAAATAAACACTACCTTTTACAAAAACACCATCGTGTAAGGCTTTATTGAATGACGATCCACCCAACACACTAGCATTCCAAGTTTCTTTTATATAATTATGATAGTTAGAATTGTTACCATTCCAAACTAAAAGAGCATCTTGAAATTGTCTTGTGTCAAACAACGGACGGATTGTAGGTTGTGTAAGACCAAAATGACCTTTTTTCATTTCTACATCACCCCAAGATTCTAAATAATGTGGAGAAGCAGCTATATATTGACATTTTGAAGACGTCTCATCCGACTTCATTGAAAATGCTACAGACAATTCGGTTTTAGCTAAACCAGCTTCAAATTCAGAAGCATTAGCCAAAGTATACATTGGGTTCACACCGCTCATGATAATAGCGCCTACTTTTCCTGCATTCATATCAGCAACTAAAGTCTCTACAGCTTTATCATTACCTTGTCTCGTTTTTATAGGTGTACTAGGATCAAAAGCTTGGCTTCCTAAATGTTCATTGATGGCAAACACAACAGTTTGTGCATTGACATCTTGAATACCGGTAACCACTACAGCTTTTCCTCTTGCGGCTTTAAGTTCAGAAGCTGCTTTACTAACAGCTGCTGCGATGTGTTCTGGCAAGTCTACTGAAACAGAGCCACCAACTACTTCGCTATATAGTTTTGCTAAAGCCAACTTTTGCTGACTAGCAGTCATTGGTACACGCTTATCAGCATTAGCACCAGTTAATGACATGTTTGATTCAAACTGAATGTGACGCGACATTTTACCATGATCTGGCACACGGTTTTTGGCATAATCAGAATCAAATCCGCCACCTTGCCAATCACCTAAAAAGTCTGCACCTACAGAAACAATAGTCATCGCTTTAGAGAAATCGTAATTTGCTAAACCACGCTCTCCGTAATTAGCTTGAAATGCATCTAAAGCAGCAGATTCAGAAACCGCATCGTAAACTACATGACGTACATTGCCGTATTTCGCTTTGAATTCTGCTACAAGTTTTGATGTTGATGGACTGGCAAATGTTTGTGTCAATAACACAATTTGTTTACCTGATCCGCTTAAGCTGTTCAATTTTTGAGTAGTTTCAGTATCAAAGTTGCTCCAAGAAATTGGGTTACCGTCCTTCATTGGACCTTGTACTCTCAAACTATCATACAAACCAAGAACAGATGCATTAACTCTGGCATTCGCACTACCATTGCTAGCAGCCATGGTATTGTTCTCAATTTTAATTGGACGCCCTTCACGGGTTTTTACTAAAACACTTGCAAAATCATAACCATCAGCAATCGTAGTTGCATAATAGTTGGCAACACCTGGAATAATTTCCTCTGGTTGCACAACGTATGGTATAGATTTAATAACTGGTCCTTCACAGGCAGCCAAAGAAGCTGCAGCTGTACTAAAACCAACATATTTTAAGAAATCACGACGGGTTGTTTTCGAGTCACTTAATGATTCTTTATTACCTAAAAACTCATCAGTAGGAATCTCTTGAACAAATTCGTTTTGTTTTAGCGTCTCAACAATAGAGCTATTCTCGTTTAGCTCTTCAACACTTTTCCAGTATTTCTTGTTTGATGACATATTATATAATTGAATTACTTCTTAATAAATTAATAATGACACTTACCACATTCCAGTCCGCCCATTTGAGCCGCTGTCAATTGATCTACACCGTACTTTTTAGATAGTTCGGCATGAATCTTTTCGTAGTATTCGTTGTCTTGTACTTTTACATTGGTTTCTCTGTGACAGTTAATACACCACCCCATAGTTAATGGTGCGTGCTGATACATAATCTCCATTTCCTCAACAGGACCATGACATGTTTGACATTCAATACCAGCAACAGAAACGTGTTGCGAGTGATTGAAATAAGCAAAGTCAGGTAGATTATGAATACGCACCCATTTTACCGGTTGTGATTCACCTGTGTATTTTTGATCGGCATCACTCCATCCTGCAGCTGCATATAATTTTTGGATTTCACCATCGTAGAACTCCTTACTGTATTCAGCAGAAGCCGTAGCAGGCGCTACTTCATAAACTGATTTATGACAGTTCATACAAACATTTAATGACGGAATTCCTGAAGTTTTACTGACTCTAGCTGATGAGTGACAGTATTTACAGTCAATACCGTTATCACCTGCATGAATTTTATGTGAGAAATGAATTGGCTGAACTGGTTGATACCCTTGATCAATACCTATTTGCATTAAATAACCATATACAAAATAACCACTGGCCAACAATAAGAATATTGCTGTAACCAATACTAAAAATTGATTTTGAACAAAAGCTTTCCAAATTGGTGTTCCTTTAGTTTCAGAAACATCAACACCTTTAGCTTCAGCAAAACGATTCAACGTTTGTCTTACCAAGATAAGTGCCATAGCCAATAAGGCAAACAACACAGCCAATGCACCTAAAACCAATTTGCTTGAGAAGCCGCCTTCTTGAGAAGAGCCTCCACCACCTACAGGAGTTTCTGCTACAACTGGAGCAGGAGCTTCTTCAGCTGTATAAGCCAAAATATCTGAAATATCCTGATCGGTTAATTGTGGCATTGGTGTCATAGCTGCACCACCATACTCATCATAAATTTTCTTTCCATAAGAATCTCCAGAAGCTATTACACCAGCACTGTTGTGAATCCATGCAGTAATCCAAGCTCTATCCAATCCTGGGCCATCGGCCAATCGTTGTTCAACATTTCTTAAAGGCGGACCTGTCATCTTCTTGTCAAGGTGATGACAAGCAGCACAGTTGGCATTAAATAAAGTTTTTCCTTTTGCTGGGTCGCCTTCTTGGGCAGAAAGTGAGGTTGAAAACGCTAGTAAAATAATTAAACTTAAACGGAGAATGTTTTGGCCTAATTTTCGGTGATTCACCTGTTTCATATTATTAGTTGAATTAACTTCTAAACTTTGGTATGATTTTTTCATTTAATTACAGAAAAAAATACAATAATAAAATCTCTCGCAAAAGTAACATATAAAGTCGATTTTAGAAATGTTACAGAAGTGTTAATTGGTAATTTAGAGGAATTCTAAATAATAAAATACCCGAAGTTTTAGTTATTATCATTTACATTTGCATAAAACCCCCTTGAAAATGACAATATTGAATATAAAATCACACGTCTTAATAGCTTTTTGCCTGGTATTGGTTGGTCATATTTCTTATGCACAACATGGGCAAGTAACCATAAACCAAGATGCCGATTTGGTAAAGTTATTGGTACTTAAAAAGGACATGAATCTTAACGATAATGATACAGATCGCTACAAGATTCAAATATTTTCAGGAAATCGTCATGACGACGCCCAAAAGGCCAAGTCTAAATTACGTTCAAAATTACCTGAATTACCCGTTAGTTTGGTTTTTGAAACACCAAACTACAAAGTATGGGTCGGGAATTTTAGAAGTCGCTTGGAAGCCGACAGAAGCTTGATGAAAGTCCAGAAAGAGTTTCAAAACGCCTTTGTTTTTAAGCCCAAAAAAGAGAAAGATTAAATCATAAAAAAAGCGACCGTTTGGTCGCTTTTTTTTTATTCTAATTTAAGTTTATTTAAGTTTCTTTTTAACCTCAACTTCTTGGAATGCTTCAATAATATCACCTTCCTTAATGTCGTTGTAGTTCTTAATTTGCATACCGCAATCATAACCTTTGGAAACCTCTTTAACATCATCCTTGAATCGTTTAAGAGAGGCCAACTCACCGGTGAAAATTACTACGCCATCACGTATTAAACGCACACCAGAGTTTCTGAATATTTTACCATTGGTTACCATACAACCTGCAATACTTCCAATTTTGGAAACTTTGAAAATTTCTCTAATTTCAGCAGTACCTGTCACTTCCTCTTTCAATTCTGGTGACAACATACCTTCCATAGCATCTTTCAAGTCGTTGATGGCATCATAGATAATTGAATACATTCTGATATCTATTTCTTCCTTATCGGCTATTTGACGTGCATTACCCATTGGCCTAACGTTGAATCCAATAATAACCGCATCTGAAGCCGAAGCTAACAGTACGTCACTTTCAGTAATTGGACCTACACCTTTATGGATGATATTCACTTGAATTTCTTCAGTTGATAGCTTCTGGAACGAATCGGTTAATGCTTCTACAGAACCATCCACATCACCTTTAAGAATGATATTCAATTCTTGGAAATCACCTAACGCAATACGACGACCAATTTCATCAAGCGTAATATGACGTTGGGTTCTAACAGATTGTTCACGTTGTAATTGTGTACGTTTAGAAGCAATTTGCTTCGCTTCACGCTCGTCCTCAAATACATTAAACTTGTCACCTGCTTGCGGTGCACCATCCAATCCTAAAATTGAAACTGGTGTTGACGGTCCAGCAGCTTTAACTTCCTTACCACGCTCATCATGCATGGCTTTAACCTTACCGCTGTTTTTACCAGCCAATACATAATCTCCAACTCTTAAAGTACCCGCTTGAACCAAAATAGTTGATACATAACCACGACCTTTATCCAAGAATGCTTCTACAACGGCTCCTTGAGCAGGTTTATCTGGGTTAGCTTTCAATTCTAATAATTCAGCTTCAAGTAATACTTTTTCCAAAAGTTCATTAACACCTTGCCCTGTTTTGGCCGATATATCATGAGATTGGATTTTTCCGCCCCAATCTTCCACCAATAAATTCATATTGGCTAATCCTTCTTTAATCTTATCCGGATTGGCAGTTGGTCTATCTATTTTGTTAATTGCAAACACGATTGGAACACCTGCTGCTTGTGCGTGGGAAATGGCTTCTTTGGTTTGTGGCATGATGTCATCATCTGCTGCAATAACAATAATGGCAATATCGGTTATTTGAGCACCACGAGCACGCATAGCTGTAAAGGCTTCGTGACCAGGTGTATCTAAAAATGCGATTTTTTGACCACTTTCCAACTCAACACCGTAAGCTCCAATGTGTTGTGTAATTCCACCAGATTCACCAGCAATAACATTCTCTTCACGGATATAATCCAGTAAAGATGTTTTACCGTGATCTACGTGACCCATTACCGTAACAATTGGCGCACGAGATTTTAAATCCTCTGGTTTATCTTCAACTTCTTCTATTGATTCTTCAATATCAGCTGTAACAAACTCCACTTCATAACCAAACTCCTCTGCGACAATAGTTAATGTTTCAGCATCTAATCGTTGGTTCATAGTAACCATCATTCCTAAAGACATACATGCCGAAATAATTTCGGTTACTGATACATCCATCATGGTTGCAACTTCACTAGCTGTAACAAACTCGGTTACCTTCAGAATCTTGCTTTCTGCTGCTTCTGCCTGTAAATCTTTTTCAGTTTGTTCTCTATGTTGGTCACGCTTTTCACGACGATACTTGGCACCTTTTCCTTTGTTGGATTTACCCTGAAGCTTTTCTAACGTTTCGCGTACTTGCTTTTGTACTTCTTCTTCGCTAGGCTCTTCTTTTACAATATTTCTTCGGCCTTTACCTCCAGATTTACCTTTAAATCTATCATTATTACCTCCTCTAGAGAAATTATTATTGTCACTAGGCCCACCAGCTTTACTAATTCTTCTACGTTTCTTTCTTCCTGTACCTGCTTCTTTAGAATCAGATTTTTTCTCTTCCTTCTTCTTTTTAGGCTTATTAAACTGGGTTAGGTCAATTTTATCGCCAGCAATTTTAGGCCCGGAAAGCTTTTGGTATTGTGTCTTAACTTTCTCTTCTGCAGGTTCTTCCTGCTTATCAGTATCCGGTTTCTTTTCGACTGCTTTCTTTTTAGGTTTTTCAGGAGCTTTTTCGGCTTTTTCTACTTTTTCTAATTTTGGCGCTTCTTCTTTTTCAACTTCCTTTTTGGCTTTTACCTCTTCAACGGCTTCCTCTTTGGCAGGTTGGGATTTAGCTGCCTTTTTCTTATCGGCATCCAAGTCGATTTTACCTACTTGTTTAGGTCCCGAAAGGGTTGATTTAGCTTTAACAACTTCTTCTTTTTCGGCTGCCTCTTTCTTGGCTCTTGCCTGCTCTTTCTCCTCTAATTCCCGCTCACGTTGAATCCTTAATGCTTCCTTTTCTTTCTGTTTAGCCTCACTAACTTCTTGGGACTTTGCCTTTTTGTTGGCATCCGTCTCAAACTCATCTTGCAAAAGGTGATGTACCTCTTCAGATATCTTAGTCGTTGGACGCTTCTCTATCTCAATGCCTTTAGAATCTAAATATTCTACAGCACGATCTAGCGAAATATTAAGTTCACGTAATACTTTATTTAATCTAATTGTTTCAGCCATAAATTGCCTTTAAAATAACCTAAAATTATATTTAATCTTCGAATTCCTCCTTAAGAATTCTGATAACGTCTAAAATTGTTTCTTCTTCTAAATCTGTACGCTTTACTAAATCATCTACTTCCTGCTCCAAAATACTCTTCGCAGTATCCAATCCAGCTTTGCTGAATTCTTCAATAATCCACTCATCAATTTCATCAGAGAATTCACGCAATTCCACATCTTCTTCAGCACCTTCCCTGAACACATCAATCTCATAACCTGTTAACTGACCAGCCAAACGAATGTTGTGACCACCACGACCAATAGCTTTACTAACCTCTTCTGGTTTCAATATAGCTTCAGCACGTTTGTTCTCTTCGTCAATCTTAATAGAAGTTACTCTAGCAGGACTTAACGCTCTAGTTATAAAAAGCTGAAGGTTATTAGTGTAATTGATTACATCAATATTTTCATTACCTAATTCACGTACAATACCATGAATTCTAGAACCTTTCATACCCACACAAGCACCAACTGGATCAATTCTATCATCGTAAGAATCGACAGCTACTTTAGCTTTTTCACCTGGTATTCTTACAACCTTTTTAACTGTAATAAGACCATCAAAGACTTCAGGAATTTCCTGCTCGAACAATTTCTCTAAAAATTCAGGAGCAGTTCTAGACATAATGATTGCAGGCTTATTACCTTTAAGCTCAACACTCTCGATTATACCACGAACATTATCACCTTTTCTAAAGAAATCTGATGGTATTTGCTTTTCTTTTGGAAGGATAATTTCATTCCCTTCATCGTCCAACAAAATTACAGCTCTGTGACGTATGTGATGCACTTCAGCCGTGTAAATATCACCAACCAGATCCTTAAATTGCTTATAGATATTGGTATTGTCGTGCTCATGGATTTTAGAAATCAGGTTTTGCCTTAAAGCTAAAATAGAACGACGTCCCAAATCTATTAACTTTACTTCTTCAGAAACATCTTCCCCTACTTCAAAATCAGGCTCAATCTTTCTTGCTTCAGACAATGATATTTCTTGATTAGGTTCTTCAACTTCACCATCGGCAACCACTATACGGTTTCTCCATATTTCTAAATCTCCCTTGTCAGGGTTAATAATGATATCGAAATTGTCATCATCACCAAACTTCTTCTTCAATGCATTTCTAAACACATCTTCTAAAATCGCCATTAGGGTTACACGATCTATTAATTTATCGTCTTTAAATTCTGAAAAAGACTCAATTAATGCAAGATTTTCCATATCTCTCTTTTAATTAAAATTTTATCATAACTTTTGCTTCTACAATATCTTCATAGGCAATATCTGCCTGTTTTTGAACCGTAACCTTTCCTTTTCCAATAGGTTTTGGTTCTCTAGCTTTCCAATTTAAGGTAATTGTATTTTCATCGGCTTTGGTAAGCGTCCCTTTAAAGTTCCCCTCGTTAGTAGCAACCTCTAAATCCCTTCCAATACTTTTAATGTATTGTCTTTGATTTACTAAAGGTGCAGCAGCACCAGCAGAGGCTACTTCCAAGGAAAAGTCTTGATCTTCACGATCCAAATTATGCTCAATAGCACGACTTACAAATACACAGTCATCAACCGTGACACCGTTATCACCATCAATAATAACCTTGATGCTATTATCTTGTGAAATAGTCAGGTCTATAAGAAAGAGGTCTTGTCTTTCCTGAAGCCCATTGGCCAATAATTTCTCTACAGTTTCCTTAAACATTTTTGGTATAAAAAGAGGGGACTTCCCGTCCCCTCATTTAATCTTTTTACTTTCAACGCTGCAAATATACAATAATTAAATTGAATTCCATAATGATTGAAATATCAATTTTTATTCTTAATTTTATTCGCAACTATACTAATCCACAAATTCCTTTTATGAAAAAAATACTCGTCCCTACAGACTTTTCAAAACAAGCAGAAAATGCCCTACAGGTAGCAGCTCAATTAGCAAAAAAACACGATAGCGAAATTTATTTATTACACATGCTTGAATTGCCTTTAAGCCAAATTGATGCTTTAAGTCAGCACAGCGAATTACCGGAAGCTATGTTTTTTATGAAATTGGCCCACAAAAAGTTTGAGCAAACTATGGGACAAGAATACTTAAATGACGTAGTAGTTCACGAAACCGTTGATTTTAACCAAACGTTTACTGGCATTAAAAACACTTGTAAGGAGCACAATATTGACCTAATCGTTATGGGCTCACATGGTTCTAGTGGGTTTAAGGAAATGTTTATTGGATCCAACACTGAAAAAGTGGTTAGAACAGCTGAAGTCCCTGTTTTGGTTATTAAAAACGAGCATCAGGATTTCAAAATAGACAATTTTGTTTTTGCATCCGACTTCAAAAACGATAACAAAGAAACTTACAGACAAGCTACAGAGTTAGCAAAAGCCTTTGGTGCCAAGATCCACTTATTATTTGTTAATACCGCTAGTAATTTTGTGACCACTGCAACAGCCAAAGCCAGAATAATGGATTTCATTGAAGGATATGATTTTGAAGATTATTCCATTTCAATTTATAATGATGAAAGTGTTGAAAAAGGCATCTTAAACTTCTCACACATTATAAGTGCTGATTTAATTGGCATTAGTACGCATGGCAGACAAGGAATCGCACATTTTTTTAACGGAAGTATTAGTGAAGATTTGGTAAATCATGCTAAACGGCCTGTAGTAACATTCAAAATTTGACTCAACCAAGAATACTATAAACCAAAAAAAACCTAATCAATTAAGATTAGGTTTTTTAATTACTTGTTGGCCTACTAGGACTTACCTCGACTCCGCTCGGCATAAACTTCTCGCCTAAAAATATATTTTCACAAAAAGAAAATCCCAATTAAATTAATAATCGGGATTGTGGTTACTTGTTGGCCTACTAGGGCTCGAACCTAGACTCTTCTGGACCAAAACCAGACGTGTTGCCAGTTACACCATAGGCCATTGTGTAATTGAGGTTGCAAATTTAAAACAAAGTTTCGTTTGCACAAACATTTTTTACATAAAATAATTCTTCAAAACTTAACGTTTCCTTAAAAGTATTTTTGGTTTGATATTTATTGTTAAATTCGCCTAATCTAACAAATTGCAATTACATGGCACATATTAGCTTTAAAAAATGGAACAATATTTTAGCTTGGTTTTCATTTTTGGTGGCTTTACTCACATTCGGTCTTACAGTTGAACCTACAGTAAGTTTTTGGGATGCTGGCGAATATATTTTAACATCTTCAAAACTACAGGTTGGACATCCACCAGGAGCACCTTTATTTCAGATGTTTGGTGCTTTTTTTTCTATGTTTGCTTTAGAGCCTTCGCAAATTGGCTTTATGCTCAATATGATGAGTGCCGTAGCCAGTGCGTTTACAATACTTTTTATGTTCTGGACTATTTCCTTGCTATTAAGAAAATTGGCTGGAAATGAAGAAACCTTATCCGAAACTCAAAAAATTGCCATTCTTGGTAGCTCTTTAGTTGGTAGTTTAGCTTTCACTTTTACAGATTCCTTTTGGTTCAATGCTGTGGAAACTGAAGTGTACGCTATGGCAACATTAATCATGTCGGTTCTATTTTATTTAGCCTTGCGTTGGGAACGTGAAATGAATCAACCTCGAGGAAATCGTTGGTTAGTGCTTATTGCCTTTGTTATTGGACTGTCGTTTGGCGTACACTTTATGGGCTTGTTGACCATTCCAGCTATAGGCTTGATTTATTATTTCAAAAACTACAAGGAAATAACTATTAAAAACTTTATCATAGCTAATGTTGTTTCAGTTGCTATCCTGTTGTTTATTTTTAAATTACTGGCTCCAAATATCTTGAGATATTTTAGTGCTATGGAAATATTCTTTGTGAACACCATTGGCTTGCCATTTAATTCAGGCTCCATAATTGCTGGAATAATTTTAGTTGCTGTTATTTATTTTGGTCTAAAATATACCCGAGAGAAACAATATAAACATGTGAACACAGCTATTCTTTGTGTAACCTTCGTCATGGTTGGTTTTTCTTCATGGATGATGTTACCTATTCGTGCCAATGCTAACGTAGTCATTAATGAAAACGACCCATCAGATGCCAGAGAATTATTGGCTTACTATAATTTAGAGCAATACCCTGAAACACATTTGTTTTATGGTCCGCAATTCACTGACCAATATTCAGGTTTGGATGAAAACGAACCTTACATTGACGACAAGCCCAATTATGAAAAAGATGAAAAAACAGGTAAATACGTTATTATAAACGATTGGGAAAACGCTAGACAAAATTACAACGCGAAACACGCCTCAATTTTACCACGAATGTGGAGTGGCGAAAATGCCGAAAACTACATGATTTTCACAGGTTATTTAGATTTTAAGTTAAAGCCTGAATACCAAATGGAAAATGAACTTCGCGGAGCCATTGCTAACTTTAAGAATGATGTAGCAAGTGGCATGGTAGATTATGAAGACTATCATAGTTTCTTAAGGCAGTTTAGCCAGTATATTGATGTTGAAAAACCATCTTTAGGCAGTAATGTTGCTTATATGCTGGAATACCAGTTAGGTTATATGTATTTGCGTTATTTTATGTGGAATTTTGTTGGAAGACAAGATGATATTCAAGGTAAATATGATAATCACGGTAATTGGTTAAGTGGCATCAATTTTATTGACGAATGGCATTTAGGCCTCTCACAAGACAATCTACCAAGTGATGTTAAAAACAATAAAGCGAGGAACACATACTATTTCCTACCTTTCATTTTAGGATTAATTGGTTTATTCTTTTTGTTCAATAAAGACAAAAAGCTATTCTGGGTGATGTTGGTTTTCTTCCTGTTTACAGGTTTGGCCATTCAGGTTTACACCAATGTAAGGCCATTTGAACCGCGTGAACGGGATTATTCGGTAGTAGGATCTTTTTATGTTTTTGCCTTATGGATTGGATTTGGTGTTTACGCCATAATTGATGCGCTTAAACAAAAGTTCACTTCTAAATTATTAGCTCCAGCTGTTACACTTGCCTGTTTAATATTGGTTCCTGGAATTTTGGTTGCAAACAATTGGGATGATCATGATCGTTCTGATAAATATACAGCAAGAGCCATGGCTAAAAAGTATCTGGATTCCTGTGCTGAAAATGGTATTTTATTTTCTATTGGAGACAATGACACCTTTGCTCTATGGTATGCCCAAGAAATTGAGGGTTACAGAACAGATGTTCGTGTGGTTAACACCAGTTTATTTCAAACAGATTGGTACATTGATCAAATGAAACGTAAAGCTTATGAAAGTGATCCCGTACCATCTTCACTTACTCATGACCAATATCGTTATGGCACACGAGATTATATCATGAAGAAACAATTTGTTTACGATGCCAGAGGCCGAAAACAACGTCTGTTAAATACAGACACACTTCATATTAAGGATTTTTTGAATTTTGTGACGAGTGATAACCCCAAAACGAAATACAAATACATTATTCAACAACAAGGCGAAGATCCTAGTTTTTATCCAACACAATTGGTAAACTCTAATTATTTCCCAGTTGAATATGTGCAGATTCCTGTTAATAAAGAAAATGCCTTGAAGTATGGCATTGTCAAAGAAAAGGATTCAGCCGATATTGTTGATTTCATAACCATCAAAATCACCGATGGCGCTCTTTATAAAAATAGATTATTAATGCTTGACATTGTTGCTAGTAACGATTGGAAACGCCCTATTTATTTTACGGGTGGTGCCTTTGGCGATGATGATTATATCTGGATGAAAGATTATTTGCAACTTGATGGAATGGCTTATAAATTAGTCCCAATCCGAACTCCTGTAGATAGGGCAAATCCGTTTGACATGGGTCGAGTTGACTCTGATTTGATGTATGACAAAGTTGTTAATTGGGATTGGGGAAATAGTGGCAGTCCTGACATTTATCATGATACTGAAACCAGACGAAACTCCATAACCTATAGAGGTAATTTGGCGCGTTTAGTGGAGCAGTTGATTAATGAAGATAAACTAGATAAAGCCGAAAAAATTGCAGACGTTGCTATGGATAATATGCCTGTAGATAATTTTGGCTATTATACATTATTGGAACCTTACATTGGTGCTTATTATGAAGTTGGAGCAAATGAAAAGGCTCAAAAACTGTTCAAAGATGTCTCCAAAAAATATCAAGAAAATCTAACGTATTATAGTAAACTAGACGCTGAACAACAACGACGTGTTTTTGAAGATATTTATACAGATATTGAACGTTACAAAAGCATAGTTGATGTGGTAATAGAATACGACAGAGATTTTGGTGCGCAAGAGGCCAAAACATTTTCAAATTTCTTGAATTTGTTTAAGCACTTCTATGATGACGAACCAGAACCAACTGATGACATTTTTGAATCAGACCCAGACATCATTCAAGAAGATAGCAGTATTATTGAACCTGAATAAGTAACAGATAATTGTGGGGATTACGCCTATAAAAACACCCAAGTTGGTTAAAAAAGCGCTTCCCAATTATATTTGGGAAAAACCAACTGATGAGAAAATTCTTTATCTCACTTTTGATGATGGCCCAACACCCCAAATCACTAATTGGGTTTTGGATACTTTGAATCAGTTTGACGCAAAAGTCACCTTTTTCTGCATTGGCAATAATGTTGAAAAGCACCCTGAAATTTTTCAGAATATCTTATCTCAAGGGCATACTATCGGGAATCATACCCAAAACCATGTGAAAGGTTGGAAAACTAACTTAAGTGATTATTTAGCTGAAGCCAAAGAGGCACAAGATGTGATTGATTTACAATATAAAGACTCAAGGTCTAGAGAGAAATTGTTTAGACCACCATACGGACAAATAAAACCAGGTCAAGGAAGAGCACTAATGGAATTAGGATATGATATTATTATGTGGCATGTTTTGTCGTTTGACTGGGATAAAAATACTGCTCCCGAGACTTGTTTAAAGAATGTCATTAGTAAATCGGAGCCCGGAAGTATTATCGTTTTTCACGATAGTGTGAAAGCATCAAAAAACTTACAATATACGCTTCCAAAAGTTTTGGAGCACTTTTCAAATATGGGCTATGCTTTTAAAGCAATAACCTAGTTACACGTATTCTTGAATAATACCAATAAGGGTATTGGCGTCTTGTTCACCACTATGGCGCCATTTCATTTCACCATTTTTGTAGATAATCAGTGTTGGCAAACCTTTTACACGAAGTGCTTCGGCTAATTCCTTGTTTTTGTCAACATCAATCTTAATAACTTTGGCCTTATCGCCAAGTGCAGCAGCAACATCTCTTAATACGGCGTGCATAGCTGTTGACTGTTCATTCCATTCTGTGAAAAAATCCAACAAAACCGGAATGTTAACATCTATTAATTCCCCAAATTTTGACATATGCAATTAATTTAGTCAACCTTGTTCCTACAAACCTACAATATTTTATTAAAACTTGTTTAATTTCAATAGGTTATTGACTCTATATATAAAAATAAACAATTTTTAACAATTTACCGCAAATACCAATAATTAACTATCATGCGAGCCTTTTTTTAGCTCAATTACGGTAATCTCTGGCCATATTCCCACACGTCCCGGGAAAGCATGATAACCAAAACCACGGTTCACGTTTATAAATCTTCCAAACTCACTGTACAAACCTGCCCACTGTTTATAAATATATTGTGAAGGACTCCATCTAAAAAAACCAGGGATTTCAATTCCCATTTGCAAACCATGAGTGTGACCGCTTAAAGTCAAGTGATAATTAAAATCGTCTTCTTTCACCTGATACTCCCAATGAGATGGATCATGAGTCATTAAAATCTTAAAATCATCTTGAGCAACTAGAGATGAAGCCTTTTGTAAATCTCCAGCTTGGTTAAATCCTTTTCCCCAGTTTTCAACGCCAATAAGCGCAATTTTATGACCATCCTTTTCAATATAGCGATGCTCATCCAACAATAAATCAAATCCGATTTTAGGATGAATATCTTTTACAGCTTGAAAATTAGCCACCTTGTCTTCGGGCTTATCCCATTGAACATAATCACCATAATCATGATTTCCTAAAACAGAATATTTACCAAATGGTGCTTCTAATTGTTTGAAAACATCAATCCAACTATCCATTTCATTGGCCATATTATTGACAATATCACCTGTAAACAACATAACGTCAGACTTTTGTTCATTAATCAAATTAACACCATACTCTATTTTCTCCTTGTTGGTAAAACTACCTGAATGAATATCGGATATCTGGGTTATTTTAAATCCATCAAACGCATCTGGTAAATCATCAAAAGTCAATTGATATTTTAGAACTTTGTAATTATAACGTCCTTGCCAAATACCATATAGAAAAGACGCAAAGGGAATGGCGGCCAGTCCCAGTGCAATTTTTGCAACAAATTCCCTTCTTCCAGAAAAATCTTTGGTTTCACCAGGTGATAGAAACGAGAATAATTTAGTAAAAACCCTGAAAACATCCTCACCAAACATAATAATCAATAATACCACTTTGGGGATTAAAAACGTAAGCATCAGACCTGCAGCCAATTGAAAACTAATAGTTTGTCCTGCGCTACGTGGTGTAGAAAAAATAACATATAAAAAATTAGCGTAAACAGCAGCTGAAATCAATAACCAACTCCATTTTATCAATCGGCTTTTGGTTAAGGTTTTTATAGCTTGAAACGCATAAATTTCAACAAATAAAAAGATTGCTGAAAATATAATAAGGGTAATGATCCAACGTGACATAAATCTCTTTTTCTAAAGGCTTTACAAATATACTGGCAAATAAAGCGAAGTATTTTAATACTCTGTTAATTTTTTAATCCATTTAGAGTTTTTATTTTCAAGGAAGAAATGTTACTTGCTTGAGTCTTAAACTCAATAATTTTTGTTTGATTAGGCAACAAATCGAAATAGTTGTCGGAAAAATGCCCTTTTTCATTACAAAACAAGAACACATCTTTTTGAAGCGTGTTACTGGAAAGTTCTATTTTGAAACCTTGATCTGTTTTAGTAATTGTTTTCTGAATAGCTTGAGGCTTCAGTTTGATATCTTTTGGTTTTGAGAAATAGTATAGCCATGTTTGATCATTGTTATCAATCCTTAAGACGGTTGATTCCTTATCAAAATTGACGTCCTTTAAATCCAGACTAAAAATTTGTTTACTAGAATCAGAAGGAATGACATCCTTAATTTGTTTGTGCATGATGCTCTTGCCTTCAAAATCCATTATTCGCACATTTAAATTTAAGGACAACTTTTCTAGACTATCATTTACAGCATAAACTTTTAAAATATTGTTTTCAACTTTTGATGAAATCAATAGGTTTTCAAAACTACGTTTTGCCTTGTAATGCAAGGCTTTCCAGTTTCCAAAAAAATCAATACTAGACCACGAAACAGCAGGCCAACAATCGTTTAGCTGCCAATACAATGTTCCCATGTTATAAGGCTTTGCCCTGCGTTGCGCCTCAATACCTTTGGTAATACCATAAGCCTGCAACAACTGACTCACATACACATAGTCTTCTGCATTATCAGGAACAGGAAAATCCCGTTGCATATAGGCATCGATGATTTGAAATCCTCTGGTATGTTTTTGATGATTTTTAAATGCTTTTGAAGTAATGTTTAGCGTATCATTTTGATTGATATAATTAATCACCTCATAACTTGGAAATGACTGAAAGCCAAACTCACTCATAAATCGTGGCGCATGTGTTTCTAAATGCTCAAACGGATACCCATCATGCCAAATCCACCAATCGTGTGCATCGCCTTCAAACTCATATTTTGGATTGCCACGACCAAACTTTGGCGAACTTTCCCAATAATTGGTGCTTGAAAACTGCTTGACTACTCTTAGTAAAATAGAATCAAAAACCTTTAAATAATTTTCCCAAATCTCACTTTTTTCGGCTTCACTTCTATCGGCTTGCCAGCCCCAACGATGCCAACCTTCAGAGCTTTCATTATTACCACACCACAACGCCATAGATGGATGATTTCGCAAACGCTTCACATTATCAACAGCCTCTTGTTTTACATTTTTTAAAAACGCTTTATCACCAGGATACATAGCACAAGCAAACATGAAATCTTGCCAAACCAAAATACCTTTTTCATCACATAGTTCATAAAACACATCATTCTCATAAATGCCGCCACCCCAAACACGAAGCATATTCATATTAGCATCAACAACATCATTCAACAACTGCTCATAATGCTTATTTGTGACTTGACTTTGAAAACTATGCTGTGGAATGTAATTGGCTCCCTTGGCATATACCGGAACATCATTAACCTTAAAATAAAACGATTCGCCCAAGCTATCTTTTTCAGTAACCAAATCAATTGTTCGTAAACCTACTTTTTTAGAAACACTATCTAAAATAGCTTCTCCGTCTTTTACAACCACTTTTACATCATACAAATAAGGCTCTCCTAAATTATGAGGCCACCAATGCTTTGGTTTTTTGATATTAAATTCAAATTGAGCAATATCCTTATGGCTCATACTGCCAGAATCGACTAATAAATCATTTAGATATAAATCATAATCAAAATTTGCAATGGACGTTCTTAAGTCAAAACTGACATTAAGCTTAGCTATTGAGTCATTCAGCTGTAATTGTTTAATATAAATTCCTTTTATTTTAAAATCATCCCAAGTCTGTAATTTCACATCTCGCCAAATCCCACTTACATTGAGTTTTGGTCCCCAATCCCAACCGTATTGAAATTGTGCTTTTCTGGTGAATATTCGGTTTCCTTCCGGTAATGTGTAATGCAATTTTGATTTAGCTTCCGCTTCATGCTTTGAGGTGTTTTCAAATAGAATTCGCAAGTTGTTTTCAGTTTTTAAAAACGGCTTAACATCTACCGAAAACTCACGAAATGCATTATTGGTTTTTAAGATAAGACTATCATTTAAAAACACAGATGCATACGTATCTAAACCTTCAAAATTCAACACTATGTGCTTTCGTTTTAAAGTTTCAGGAGTAACTTTAAAATTGGTTTTATATTCCCAATTGGTTTGTGAAACCCATTGCACATCCTCTTCATGATTACCAATAAATGGGTCTGGAATTTTATTGTGTTGCAACAAATCTGAAAACACATTTCCAGGAACAGTAGCTGGCAACCAATTGGTAGTATTTTCAGCTTTAAATTGCCAATTAGAGTTTAAAGAAATGGTTTCTGGCACATGGTTTTTATCTTGACAACCATGCAAAACCATAAAGGCAAAAATAGCCAAAGAACATTTTAAGAAATTACTCATCGTAAACTAAATATGCTGAAACCATCCAATAATTAATTTTATCATCTTCCAAGGCTTGTGCTTCAGGAATTGCAAACTCAAAAATATGCGTTCCTTTTTCTAGGTTTCCAAGAGAAATCACTTCTGGCTTCACATCGCTTCCAGGACACCAATTTGATCTTGAGTAGTCTGATGAAGCAATACGTTCTTCTATTTCTTCACCTTTCCAAGTAGCTTTTTCCATCCAAACACCTGAAGTTGGATTAAAACGCCTGAAGCTAGCGCAATCGTCACGCCAAGGAACAAATTGTTTAATAACCGAATCGTTGAGTTTAATGATATTTTCTTTTTTGGTAAACTCATCACCTTCTGCATGTCCGCCATGACCAGTAGTTATGTAATACAACGTGGCATTTTTCAGGATTTTATCTGTAGGAATTTCAATTTTTAAATTACCTCTTGAAAAAGCATCATAAAATTTTTGATCTGCAGCATATTTTGCTGTATTAACTACAGGGATAACACCTTGTTTCTTTTTTGTATGATTAGGAATAGTACTTTCTTCAAAATGTAAATTAACCGAAATGTTATATCCTTCTTTGGTCCACGTATCAATAAAAACACCTATGTAAACTTCATTTTCAAGAAGTGGCAATAACTGGGTAATATCTTGCTGCCATGTCACTTGTTCTTCCCACTTTGGGATGTAAACAGGCTTTAAAGCTTCTACACGTTTATCTTCATTAAAAAAGCCAACACCAAAAGGTGTCATAAAGCGTAAAAGCTCAATATTAGGTTGATAGATTTTATCATCAATTACCGCTGTTTTAATACCAGGAAAACTATCTGTAAACTGTTCTTTTTTAAGTGTTTTATTTTCTAAATCTAAAAGACTTAAATCTGCAGAAGCTGGAACAACAAACAAAGAACCTGATTTGTCCCAAGGATCACCGTTGGATGTTAGTGTGACATCCGCAATAACTTTAGGCTGAAGTTTGTATGTTGGCAATGTCACTTTTTTAAGTAATACGCGACCAGCATCTAACCGTAAAATACTATCCGATTTTTTAATAGAATCGTTTTTAAAAGCCACATCAAAATATAAGTTAGTATTATTAAAAACCTCAACATCGGTATTTCCAATGGGTTTAATTTGCGGTTTACAAGCACTTACTACAACAGCAAAGATTATTAAGAATCTTATTTTCATGTATGAATAATTTTTAGAATAGTTTTTATTGTATCTATATCTGATACCGTTTGAGGATTTTCACCAAAGAACACTGAAGATTCTGTAGCAATCACTTTTGAAGCCGAAGTATGAATTTCCTCAAACCCTGCTTTTTTAAATTCAGTGACATTTTCAGCATTAACTCCACTTCCTACAAGAATTTTTATTTTTCCTTCGGATTGTTTTTTTAAGGATTTAAGTAACGTTATACCATCTAAAGCTTTAGGTTGTTGCCCTGAAGTTAGAAGACGATCAGCACCTAAATTCATTAATTCTTTTATTGATTTTTCTGGATTCAGCACACAATCAAAGGCGCGATGAAATGTAAACGACAGCGGTTTGGATAATGCTATTAGTGCTTCCGTTCGTTTTAAATCTATAGTAGAATTCTCATTTAAAACACCTGATACAATGCCTTTAACTCCAAGATTTTTGCACATTTGAATGTCCTGTTTCATGATTTGAAATTCTGCATCAGAATAACAAAAATTACCACTTCGTGGTCTAATCAATACAAAAACAGGAATATTTAAAACTTCAACAACTTCTTTGATGAGTCCGTAACTTGGTGTGATACCACCTAAAGACAATTCACTACACAATTCTATACGATGCGCTCCGGCTATTTGAGCATTTACAGCCGATTGATAGGAATTGGCACAGATTTCTAACAACATTCTTTTTTTAATTAATTATTATTTCATCAATAAAAGTCCACGCTTTATTTCCTGAACCTTGCCTTCCTTCTGGAATAACGCCATAATTTGGAATTTTCAAAGTAATTGACTTCACTTTAATATCCAACTTTTTTGGTTTTATAAACTCATAGTCTAAATTAACAAGTGTTTCATCTTGAGCTTGTAGTGTTTTTTTATCAGTTATGATACTTCCATCATGAAGAATAAATTTAAGATAAACTTCTTTTGGCGCATAAATCCATTGTCCTTGCCCGTTGTAAAAACGCGTTTTAATTGAATTAATTTCCATCGCTTTGCCCAAATCAATAGTTATCTCTACATCATCGCCCCAAAACCCTAACCATTCTTTATCGCCATAACGCGAATCACTTCCTGAAATACCGTTTATTAAACCTTGAGGTCCACTGCCTGAATACACTTTACTGGGATCAGGATTTAGGGTGATATTTTTACCCACAGCTTTGTGATAATTAAAGGTTTCGGTAAATGTTGTTCCTAGTTGCTTTTTCTCATTAAAAACAGCAGCTGTTATGGTCATATCTTCTGCAAAAGGAATAGATTTGTTATAAACCTGAGACTCTTGTGTTGGTAAAGAACCATCTGTTGTAAACCGAATAATTTTATCTTTAATTAATGTTTCTAATTTATAAGAAGGTACGCCTTGTTCTGAAATCAATTCGCCTTCTACCTCGTATAAATGATTGGCATAATTAATTTCCAACGCTTCCAAACGCTTATTAAAAGCTTCTACTCTTGATACAAAATCTTCATAGTTTTTATTTTCTAGTTTACTCCAAGCAATTTCACTCATAGCAAGAGCTCTTGGGAACACCATGTATTCAACTTGGCTTTCTTTAGGAATATATTCGGTCCATAAATTCCCTTGAACACCTAAAACATATTGCGACTCATCTTTATTTAATTCCTCTGGAATAGGGTTAAAACTATATACTTTTTCTAGTGGCAAATAGCCTCCAATTGCTAATGGTTCATCTGGTTTTGTTGATTGATAGTAGTCAAAGTAACAATGACTAGTTGGTGTCATGATAACGTTATGATGCTGTTTGGCAGCTTCAACCGCACCATTGGTTCCTCGCCATGACATGACCGTGGCATTGGGCGCTAATCCGCCTTCTAAAATCTCATCCCAACCAATGATTTGCTTCCCTTTATTATTTAGATATTTTTCTATACGCTGAATAAAATAACTTTGTAACTCGTGCTCGTCTTTTAATCCTTCTTTTTTAATTCGGTTTTGACATGCCTCGCATGTTTTCCAATGCGTTTTTGGCGCTTCATCGCCACCAACATGAATATATTTACTTGGAAATAATGTGATAACCTCATCTAAAACATCTTGTAAAAACACGAATGTTTCATCTTTTCCGGCGCAAAAAATGTCATCAAAAACACCCCAAGTTTTTGCTACTTTTATAGAGTCTTCACGACAACCTAATTCAGGGTAAGCTGCAATAGCTGCTTGCGCATGACCAGGCATTTCAATCTCCGGGATCACTGTTATATGTTGGTTTTTAGCATAAGCCACAACATCTTTGATGTCTTCTTGTGTGTAAAATCCACCATAGCGTTTGCCATCATAAGTTGAGGGTTGATCAGAAAAATGTCCTACCAAGGTTTCATCTCTAAAAGCTGCTGTTTGTTGTAGTTTGGGATATTTTTTTATTTCTATGCGCCAACCTTGATCGTCTGTTAAATGCCAATGAAAAGTATTCACTTTTAGCATCGCTAAAGCATCAATATATTTTTTGATAAATTCTACTGAAAACATATGTCTAGCAACATCTAGATGCATACCTCGATACTGAAATCTCGGCGCATCTTCTATCTTCAAACACTGTATTGCTATTTCTCTGCTTGCAAAAGAACCATTTTCAAAACCAACAGGTAATAATTGCCTTAAAGTTTGTACAGCATAAAAAGCACCTTGATCTGTTTTTGCTTTAATAGTGATTTGACTAGGAGTTATCTCTAGCTGATATCCCTCAGGGTTTTTGATATTTTCATCTTTAATAAATGTGATATCATTGTTGTCTTTAATTTTTATAGAACTACCTTCTTCTATAAATGTTTTTAAAAAATCAGCAGATGTCTTAAATGCAACATCATATTGCATCCCAGTATTGCTGCTTAAAATAAAATATGATTCACTTACAACCTTTTGAGTAGGAACGGGAATTATTTGAGAAGCAACAACTTCTGTAGGTTTTTGATCGCAATTAAAAATCAAAATCAGAAAAACAATAGAAACAAAAAAATTCTTGGTTAGCATTTTAGTATATTAGATGCTTTAAATTTAGCAATCTATTTTTAATGAAACTTCATTTTTTACCTCTATTTATTACGATTTTATCAATAACAGGCTGCAAGAAACCTTCGCCTTCTACGCCTGCCCAAAAAGACAAATCTTTAATTTCTTATGTTAATCCGTTTATTGGTACTGGTGGTCATGGTCATACCTATCCTGGAGCAACTATGCCTTTTAGTATGATGCAATTGTCTCCAGATACGCGACTTGATGGTTGGGATGGTTGCTCTGGATATCATTATTCAGATGAATATATCTATGGCTTTTCGCATACACATTTAAGCGGAACAGGTGTTTCTGACTATGGTGATATTTTATTAATGCCAACAAACAAGGTTGCTTTTAACAATGGAGCTGATGGACAATCAGGTTACAGAGCACATTTTTCTCATGACAACGAAATTGCTAAACCAGGTTATTACAAAGTACATTTAGATTCTACAGAAATTGATGTAGAACTGACCGTTTCTAAACGAAGTGGTATACATAAATACCAATTTCCTACTTCTGAAAATCAATATGTGATTTTAGATTTAGACCATCGCGATCAACTTTTGGACTATAAAATTCAGATGGTCGATAGTCAATCGATTAAAGGCTATAGACATTCCAAAGCTTGGGCAACAGACCAACGTTTGTTTTTTGATATGCATTTTTCAAAACCTATTGAAAGTATTTCTTATGTTGAAAATGATACTGAAGTTTCTAAAAACTACAAATACCAAAGCAAAAAGGCAGCAATAAAATTCAAAAACCCGAACAATGATCCTATTTATATTAAAATAGGTATTTCT
Organism: Bacteroidia bacterium; assembly: GCA_030425285.1. Classification (GTDB taxonomy): domain Bacteria; phylum Bacteroidota; class Bacteroidia; order Flavobacteriales; family Flavobacteriaceae; genus Hanstruepera. The sequence continues at coordinate 925,414 of JAUIAY010000001.1, read as the reverse complement.
GCAGTTGATGAAGCTGGCGCAAAACGTAATTGGGAAACTGAAATAGGAGACAAAACTTTTGACGATATTAAAACCGAAGCTCAAAACACTTGGGAGCAGCAACTAGAAAAAATTGTGGTTGAAAGCACAAATAATGACTACAAAACCAACTTTTACACGGCATTATATCACACCATGATTGCGCCAAACTTATATCAAGATGTTGATGGAAGATATCGTGGTATGGATTTGGGAATTCATGAAACTAAAGATTTTGAGTATTACACAGTGTTCTCTCTTTGGGACACCTATCGTGCAGCACATCCGCTTTACACCATTATTGAAGAAGACCGAACGAACGATTTCATCAATACATTTTTAGCAAAATATGATGAAGGTGGCATCATGCCAATTTGGGATTTAAGCGCTAATTACACAGGTTGTATGATTGGTTATCACGCAGTTCCTGTAATTGCTGATGCTTACTTAAAAGGGATTCGTGAGTACAACACCGAAAAAGCTTTTGAAGCCATGAAGCACAGTGCGACACGAGATAAGTTAGGATTGAAAAGTTATAAAGAACTTGGATTTATTCCAGTAGAAGAAGAAAGCGAGTCGGTTTCAAAAACTTTAGAATATGCCTATGACGACTGGACCATTGCTCAAATGGCAAAAGCCATGAACAAAACCGAAGACTACAAAACTTATACGGAACATGCGCAATATTACAAAAACAGTTACGACCCAGAAACCAAATTTATGCGTGGCCGTTTTAGAAATACTTGGTTTGCACCTTTTGACCCTTATGAAGTGAACTTCAATTATACCGAAGCTAACTCTTGGCAATACAGTTTTTATGTGCCGCAAGATATTTCTGGGTTTATGAACTTATTAGGCGGAAAAGACAAACTCGAAACCCAATTAGACACCTTATTTACTGCCAATGACAAAACTTCTGGACGTCATCAAGTAGACATCACAGGTCTCATTGGTCAATATGCACACGGTAATGAGCCAAGTCATCACATGGCTTACCTATATAATTTTGTAAATAAGCCGCATAAAACTCAAGAACGCATTCACCAAATTTTAACTGAATTGTACACCAACACACCTGATGGTATTTCAGGTAATGAAGATTGCGGACAAATGAGCGCATGGTATGTATTTTCATCAATGGGATTCTATCCTGTTACGCCAGCAAGTAATGAATATATTATTGGCACACCTTTATTTGACAAAGCCACAATCAATATGGAAAATGGTAAGCAATTTAATGTTATTGCTACCAATTTAAGTGACAAAAACATTTACATTGAGCATGTTTACCTCAACGGAAAATCGCTTGACAGAACATTTATTTATCACAAAGAAATTGCAGAAGGTGGTACATTAGAATTTAAAATGACCGACAATCCAGCTGTTTGGGGAAGTCAAGAAGGACAAGAACCTAATACAAGCATTGACGAACATCTCGTTGTTCCTGTGCCTTTTATTGCAAAAGGCGATGTCGCTTTTAAAGGTAAAACCGAAGTTGTTCTAGAAAATGTAGATAAAAGCGCTTCTATTTTTTATAGTTTGAATGATGAAGATTTCAAATTATACGATGCGCCTTTTACAATTTCAGAAGCTACAAACTTGAAAGTGTATTCAGAAAAAAACAAAACCAAAAGCGCAACGGTTGAAACCAAATTCTATAAAATAGACCCTAACCTTTCTATTACTCTTGAAACCGAATACGCCAACCAATATAATGGTGGTGGTAATGATGCCTTAATTGATGGCATTCTTGGAACTCAAGATTTTAGAACTGGTACTTGGCAAGGATATCATAATACTGATTTGATAGCAACAGTAGATTTAGGAAAAATAAAGCCAATCTATAATATTTCTGTAAACTTTTTAAGAGATCAAAAAAGTTGGATATTCCTGCCTATTAAAGCTGAAATATCAACATCTAAAGATGGTGTTTTATTCACAAAAAAAACAGATTGGAATTTTGAAAAACCACAACAAACAGACGAAGTTAAAATAGAGAACATGTCTGTATCAAAACTAGGTGAAGCTCGCTACATAAAAATAAAAGCCAAAACACTAGGCGAACTCCCAAAATGGCATTTAGGTCACGAACACGATGGTAGAAGTTGGCTATTTGTAGATGAAATCTCGATTAAATAATTATGATAAAAAAACTATCAATACTATTCCTTTTAGCAATTTGTTTTAACTGTAAAGACGAAACAGTTATTAAAGAAAAAGCGGAAGAACAAACTGACTTATATCCAACCAATGAAGACTATACAAAATACGTTAACCCTTTCATTGGAACCAGTAAAATGGGACACGTTTTCCCCGGAGCTACAGCACCTTTTGGCATGGTGCAATTGAGTCCGCAAACCAATTTTGAAGTCATGCATAATGAAGACGGAAGCTATAACAGTGAAATCTACGAATACTGTGCTGGCTATCAACACCGAGATTCAACCATTATTGGCTTTACGCATACTAACTTTAGCGGCACTGGACATTCCGATTTGGGAGATTTTTTAGTGATGCCAACGGTTGGTGATTTGGTGTTGGATCCTTTACATACTTCCGAAGGAAAAAAAGGGTTTTACTCTACTTTCCTGCATAAATATGAAGAAGCCTCACCCGGTTATTACAGTGTGAAATTGGACAGTTATGATATTCAAGCTGAATTGACTGCCAGTGAGCGCGTGGGATTTCATCAATATACTTTTCCAAAGTCTGATAGCGCACACATCATTTTAGATATGGTTTACAATGTGTACCATCACGATAATAAAAATGTTTGGACCTTTATTCGAGTAGAAAATGATTCTACCATAACGGGCTACAGACAAACCAAAGGTTGGGCACGCGATAAAAAAGTGTTTTTTGCAGCAAAATTTTCCAAGCCTTTTAAAAGTTATGGCCATAAAAAATATAACCAAATAAAATATGACGGGTTTTACAGACGCTTTAATCAAGAGGATAACTTCCCTGAAATGGCTGGAAAAGATTTGAGAGCTTATTTCAATTTTGATACTGAAGATGGTGAACAAATCAAGCTAAAATTTGCATTGTCCAATGTTAGTTCAGCTGGTGCCATGAACAATCTGGAAACCGAAATTCCGCATTGGGACTTCAACAAAACGTATGAAGAAACTAGTGACAAATGGAACCATGAACTCTCCAAAATTGAAGTTGAAACATTAACCGAGGACCAAAAGACCACTTTTTACACAGCCATGTACCACACCAATCTTTCGCCTATTTTATATGAAGACGTGGATGGACAATATCGTGGTTTAGACCAAAACATCCATACTTCAGAAGGATTTACCAACTATACTATTTTTTCACTTTGGGATACTTATCGTGCTTTGCATCCATTGTTCAATATTACGCAACCACAACGTAATAACGATATGATAAAAAGTATGTTGGTACATCACGATCAAAGTGTTCATAATATGCTTCCTATTTGGAGTCATTATGCCAATGAAAACTGGTGTATGATTGGGTATCATGCCACATCGGTTATTGCAGATGCCATGGTAAAAAATGTTGGTAATTTTGACCACAAAAGAGCTTTACAGGCTTCGGTAAATACGGCTAATGTGCGTTATTTTGAAGGCTTGGGAGATTATATGGATTATCATTATGTCCCAGATGATAAAAGCCATTCCTCTGTTTCAAAAACGCTGGAATATGCTTACAACGATTGGTGTATTGCCCAAATGGCCAAACAAGTGGGGGACACCTCAACAGAAGAAGAATTCTTAAAACGTTCCGAATATTACAACAACGTTTACGATCCCAGTATTGGATTTATGCGACCTAAATTGAGTGATGGCACTTTTAGAAAAGACTTCGATCCAATGGACACGCACGGACAAGGGTTTATTGAAGGTAATGCCTGGAATTACGGTTTGTATGTCCCTCAAGATATTGACAAAATGGTGAGCATGATGGGTGGAAAAGAGCGATTTACCCAACATTTAGATTCACTATTTACGATGGAAATTGAAGATAAATACATCGAAAGGCATGAAGATATTACTCGCGACGGAATTATTGGCAACTATGTTCAAGGCAATGAACCTGGACATCATATCCCGTACTTATACAACTGGACAGGTCATCCAGAAAAAACACAATCTCGGGTGCGTATGATTATGGATACCATGTATGGTCCAACGGTTGAAGGACTTTGTGGCAATGATGATGCCGGACAAATGAGTGCCTGGTATATTTTTAGTAGTCTAGGATTTTATCCGGTAACACCAGGCTCTGCGAATTATGCTTTGGGAAGTCCCTTGGTTAAAGAAGCAAAAATTCATCTAGATAACGGAAAAACTTTGACTATCACAGCTAAAAACCAAGGCAAAGAAAACGTTTATGTTAAACGTGTTTTAATCAACGGAAGTATTTTGGAAAGCAACTTGATATCGCATCAAGATATTATGAATGGTGGCGAAATTATATTTGAAATGAGCAATAGTTATGAATAAACAAATTCTAATTATTTTACTAGTCATTCTAATTACAGCCTGTAATAAGAATCCGGAAATCAATCATAAACCTGAAACGAAGGATACTGCAGTTAATCTGGTAGATTATGTTAATCCATTAATGGGAACAGACTCCAAATACAGTCTTTCCAATGGCAATACGTATCCAGCTATCGCTACACCTTGGGGCATGAACTTTTGGGCACCCATGACCTCAAAAATGGGAGATGGCTGGACCTACAAATACAACGAAAACAAAATAAGAGGCATTAAACAAACCCATCAACCGAGCCCATGGATTAACGATTATGCAGCCTTTTCATTTATGGCCGTTACAGGTGATTTAAAGTTTAATGAAGAAGAACGCCAATCATGGTTTTCGCATAAAGCCGAAACCGTTAAACCGCATTATTACAGTGTGTATCTAGCCGACTATGATACAACAATTGAAGTGACACCAACCGAACGAGCCGCTCAATTTAAATTCACCTTCCCTGAAGCGGATTCATCCTATATTATCTTGGATGCTTTTTATAAAGGTTCTATGGTAAAAATCATTCCTGAAGAAAGAAAAATCATTGGGTATTGCAGAAACAATCGCGGTGGTGTTCCTGATAATTTCCATAATTATTTTGTCGCTGAATTTGATAAGGATTTTGAAATCACACATACTTGGAAAGACGATTGGACACTTCAAGAAAACCAAAAGGACAGTGAAGGCAATCACGTTGGTGCTATTATTGGATTTAAAACAAAAAAAGGTGAGGTTGTCCATGTAAAAGTAGCTTCATCCTTTATAAGCCCTGAACAAGCGCAACTGAATTTAGATCGAGAAATTGGTAACGATTCGTTTGAAATCACCAAAGAAAAAGCCAAACAGGCTTGGCTAACCGAACTTAATAAAATTCAAATTGAAGATGATAACATAGATAATATCAGGACCTTTTATTCCTGTTTGTATCGTGTGTTATTGTTTCCAAGAAAATTCTATGAATTTGACAAGGATAATAATATAGTTCATTATAGCCCTTATAATGGCGAAGTGCTTCCCGGTTACATGTTTACTGACAATGGCTTTTGGGATACGTTCAGAGCCGTGTATCCATTTTTTAACATGATGTATCCTGAATTGAATTCCCATATTATGGAAGGACTGGCAAACACCTACAAAGAATCTGGTTGGTTGCCAGAGTGGGCAAGTCCAGGACATCGTGATTGTATGATTGGTTCCAATTCAGCACCCATCATTGCTGATGCCTTTTTAACGAGTAATATGGCCGAGAAAGATGTCAATATTCTATTTGAAGCTATCTTAAAAAATGCTCAAGTGGAAGCAGGAAGACCTGCAAGTTCTGTTGGACGTGAAGGATTGAATTATTATAACGATTTAGGTTATGTGCCTTATGATGTTGGTGTCAATGAAAATGTGGCCAGAACTTTGGAATATGCCTATGCTGATTTTACCATTGCACAAATGGCTAAAAAATTAGGCAAACAGGATATTGCCAATAAATTTTACCAACAATCCTTAAACTATAAAAATGTTTTTGACCCGTCTACGAATTTAATGCGAGGTAAAAATGAAGATGGTACTTTTCAATCGCCTTTCAACCCGCTAAAATGGGGTGATGCTTTTACCGAGGGTAATAGTTTGCATTATACTTGGTCTGTATTTCATGATGTACAAGGACTTATTAATTTAATGGGAGGTAAAGATAATTTTGTTAAACAGTTAGATGGTGTTTTCACTATGCCACCAGATTTTGATGATTCCTATTACGGCGGAACTATTCATGAAATTAGAGAAATGCAAATTGTGAATATGGGCAATTATGCTCATGGCAATCAACCCATTCAGCACATGATTTATTTATACAATCATGCTAATGCTTCTTACAAAGCACAAGAAAAAGTAAGGGACGTATTAATTAAATTATATGCAGCCACACCTGATGGTTATTGTGGTGATGAAGACAATGGACAAACTTCAGCTTGGTATGTATTCAGTGCTTTGGGATTTTATCCCGTAGCACCAGCTACGGATCAGTATGTTATTGGAAGTCCCTTATTTAAAAAGGCTACATTGCATTTAGAAAATGGAAATACATTTGTTATTGAAGCACCAAATAATTCAAAAACTAATGTCTATATCAATTCGGCTACATTTAATGGAGACTCCTATTCCAAAAGTTACCTAAACTATAATGCCATTCAGAATGGTGGTAATTTTAGATTTAATATGACCAATTCACCAAACAAAGATTGGGGCAGCCAAAATGATGATGTTCCCTACTCTTTAAGTTTAGAACAAGAAACCAATAATAAACCTTAAGAGTACTAAATTAAATCATTATTTATTAACTTTAAGATCCACTGAAAATTATTAACCAATGGGAATGATTCATTATTATAATGTTGAAGATGGCGAGTTCTTTGTTTTTGATGAATTTCTAATTTGTCAGATTGCTGAAGGTATTAATATCACTCCCGAACATTCTGAAATTTTAGATCATGCTATAAAAAAACATTTTCTAGGAAAGGATTTGGTTTATATTTCCAATCGTGTGAATTCCTATTCTGTAGATCCACTAACTTATGTAGAAGTAGAGCACATTCCCAATCTTATTGCTATTGCTATGGTTCCCGACGATGAAGTCATGCGAAAAAGCGCTGAATATGAGCGCAATTTTTACGACAAACCCTATGAAATATTTGACAACTTAAGTGAAGCTATTGAATGGTCCCATAGAATGATTAATGATCATGTTCTAAGTTAGAACAATAAATTTTTAATTTTAAATCCCTGTTATTGAAATAGTCCTATGAAAAGAAGAAACTTTATTAAAAATGCAGCTTTAACTGGAGCAGGTGTTGCTGTTGGCAGTACACTTTTGAGTTGTGCTGATAACGATACTAAAGAAACAAAAATAGTAGCTACAACAAATAACAAGTCACAAGTATCCTTACCATTGGTTATTGCCACTTGGCATGTTGAAGAAGCCACTGCTAAAGCCTGGAAAGTTCTGCAAGCCGGCGGAAACGCTTTAGACGCCGTAGAACAAGGCTGCATGGTTGAAGAAGCTAACGAAAAAGGTCAATCGGTTGGTAAAGGTGGGCTACCCGATCGTGAAGGTAACGTGACTTTAGACGCCTGTATTATGGATAAACATGGTAACTGCGGCTCGGTTGTTTATTTACAAAACGTAACTCATGCGGTTTCTGTTGCTAGAAAAGTAATGGAAGACACTCCTCATGTCATGCTTGCAGGAAAAGGAGCTGAGCAGTTTGCTTATGAACAAGGCTTTAAAAAAGAAAATTTATTGACCGAAGCTTCAAAAAAAGCTTGGGAAGCATGGAAAATTAAAAGTGAGTATAAACCAATTATCAATATAGAAAACCATGACACCATTGGCATGCTAGCCATTGACAAAAATGGTGATATTTCGGGAGCTTGCACAACTAGTGGTTTAGCCTATAAAATGGCAGGCCGTGTTGGTGATAGTCCAATAATTGGATCTGGTTTATTTGTTGACAACGAAATTGGGGCTTGCGTAGCTACAGGATTGGGAGAAGAAGTTGTTAAAACGGTTGGCAGCTTTTTAGTTGTTGAACTAATGCGTCAAGGGAAATCTCCTCAAGAAGCCTGTGAAGAAGCTATTAGCCGTATTGTAAATAAACCCAATAGTAATTATAAAGATTTTCAAGTTGGTTATATTGCGGTAAACAAACAAGGTGAAACGGGAAGCTACTCCATTCACCAATGGTTCAGTATGACGAAGTATCAAGATGGTGTGAATGAGCAGATTCAGTCAGATTTTTTCAATAAATCTTAAAACCATTTTATAGTTAAATCCACTATTTTTTGTTTCCAATTACTATATGGCGGTTTTAATAAATCAACTGCTCCAAAGGTATGTTGTTTTAATAGTGATCGTTGGTTGGTAAACTCCAAAAAACCAAAATAGCCATGGGATTTCCCAATACCACTATTGTTAGAACCACCAAATGGTAAATTATGATTTAAGTATTGTAGTAAATTATGATTCACGCAAGTGCCTCCCGCACGTGTGTTATCCAAAATAAAATTGGTATTCTTTTTCTTCTTGCTATATATATACAAGGCCAATGGCTTTTCTTTTGAATTAATGTAGTCTACAGCTTCTTCAAGAGTCTTATACGTTTTCAAAGGTAAAACAGGCCCAAAAATTTCTTCTTGCATGAGTTTACTGTCATCATCCATATCTGAAACCAATGTTGGTTCTATATAATTGTCTTCGGCATTTAATCTACCTCCCGAGTCTATTTTGGCGTTTTTGGTTTTTGCCTCTTCCAGTCCTTCATTCAGGCGACTGAAATGCTTTTTGTTTACAATTCGGCTATAGGCTTCGGATGATTCTGGTTTTTCAGAATAAAATATAGTTATCTGTTTTTTGAAACTCGTTATAAATGAATCTTTAATACGTTCGTCAATCAGCACATAATCTGGTGCTATACAGGTTTGACCTGCATTTGTGAACTTGCCATAAATTATTTTACCTACAACTTTATCAATATTTACGGAATCGTCAATAATCGTTGGTGACTTCCCTCCTAATTCCAAAGTCACCGAAGTCAAATGTTTAGAAGCTGCCTTCATCACAATTTTACCTACAGCTGGAGAACCTGTGAAGAAAATATGATTAAATGGTAACTCCAATAAAGCTTGAGAAGTTTCCACTTCACCTTCAACTAATGCTATTTCATTTTCGTCAAACAAATCAGATACTATTCTAGCCATCAAACGAGATGTATTAGGCGTCATTTCCGAAGGTTTCAAGATAACCGTGTTTCCTCCAGCAATTGCTGATACCAACGGCCCAAATGTTAAGTTTATAGGATAGTTCCAAGGCGAAATAATCAAACATACACCTTTAGGTTCGTTGATAATATAAGAGCTACTACCCAACATGGCCAATGGCGTGCCTACCTGCTCTTTTTTTAACCAAGTTTTTAACTGACTAGAAACATATTTTATCTCATCTATTACAGGGTAAATCTCTGTTAAATCAACTTCCAATTGAGGTTTTTTAAAATCAGCATAAAGTGCATCTCGAATATCTTGCTTGTAAGTATGCTCTAACGCATGTTTGAGTTTCTTAAGTTTTTTTATGCGTTCCTTATAGGTTGTATTGCCAATATTGAATTGGTTTGCTTTTTGTTTATCAAATAAACTTGCAAACTTATTTTCAGAATAGCTCATAAAATCATTAGGCCATAAATGGCTCGCCTTTTAAATCTTGTTCTTTAAATTTCTTTACCAGCTCTAAAGCATCAGGTATAACATCGCTACATAAAATAATTAATGACCCTTTTTCAGCATTTCTTACCGCATGGGTTATAGCTTCTCTTTCAGAAGGAATAATGGTGGTTTTCTTATTAGGGTCTTTCATTTGAATACCATCGTTCAAGAGTTTGATAAGCTCCTCTTCCGTTCGTCCTCTTAATCGTTTATCCTGACGGATAATGATTTCATCAAACATTTCGGCAGCGATGCTCCCAACCTGATTTGTATCCTCATCACGCCTATCACCTACACCAGCGATAATACCAACCTTAACTGTAGCTTCCAATTCATCAGTAAATTTCTTTAATGCCAGCATACCGGCTGGATTGTGTGCATAATCAAGAAGGATTGTAAAATCTTTAAATTCGAATAAATTCAATCTCCCTGGTGTTTGTGATGCCGAAGGTATGAAGGTTTCCAAAGCAGCTTTAATATCTTCAATACTGATACCCTGAACGTGAGCTGCTAAAACAGCAGCCAGTACATTTTGAATCATAAACGATGCTTTACCTCCATAAGTCAATGGAATATTTTCGGCTCTCATAATGCGCATTTTCCAAACACCTCTGCATATAGTGACATAGCCATTTTCATAAACAGCTGTAATACCATTTAAACGCTGTAAGGCCTTTATTCTTGGGTTATTTTCATCCATTGAAAACAAGGCTATGTTGCATTCTACAGAACGACGCATATCGTAAACCAAATCATCATCGGCATTTAAAATAGCATAGCCACTTGGTAAAACAGTTTCAGGAATGACGCCTTTAACTTTGGCCAACTGCTCAATGGTGTGAATCCCTTTTAATCCCAAATGATCTGCAGCCACATTGGTCACAATCCCTACATCACATTTTTTAAAGCCCAAACCTGCCCTTAACAAACCACCTCTTGCACATTCCAAAACAGCAAAATTGACAGTTGGGTCTTTCAATACGAATTCGGCACTTGCCGGACCGGTACAATCCCCTTTCATCAGCAAACGGTTTTGTATATAAACACCATCACTAGTTGTGTAGCCCACTCTGTATCCTTTCATTTTAGCAATGTGCGCCATTAAGCGTGATGTTGTAGTTTTCCCATTTGTTCCAGTAATGGCAACAATAGGAATGCGTCCTGTATCGCCTTTTTGAGGAAATAATTTATCAATCACTGGTGCCGCAACATTTCGAGGCAAACCAGATGTTGGTGCCAAGTGCATTCTAAATCCAGGGCCTGCATTAACCTCTAAAACGGCTCCACCAGTTTCCGAAAGTGGTTGCGATATATCAGTCGTCATAATATCAATACCACATATATCCAAATCAATGATTTTAGAAATTCGTTCTGCCATACTCACATTGGCAGGATGCACAATATCCGTAACATCTTCAGCTGTTCCGCCAGTACTCAAATTGGCTGTGTCTTTCAGAATTAATCGCTCACCTTTAGCTATCACAGAATCTAACGTATAACCAGCATCTTTGATAATGGCTTTGGTCAAATCGTTAACCGTAATTTGAGTAAGCACATTTTCATGTCCATAACCACGACGCGGATCTTTATTAACCTCATCTATCAATTCCTGAACGGTAGACTTGCCATCACCTATCACATGAGCAGGTGTTCGTTTGGCTGCTGCAACCAATTTATTATTGATCACCAACAATCGGTAATCTTCACCCACAATAAATTTTTCAACTATAATAGCTCCACTTCTAGAACTTTCTTTGGCTTGTCTGAACGCTTCAAGTGCTTCTTCATAGCTTTGAATATTCACGGTAATACCACGACCATGATTTCCGTCAATAGGTTTTATAACCAATGGAAATCCCACATAGTCACAGGCTTCTTCTAGGCTGCGTTCACGACGGATAATATCACCACGTGGCACTTCAACCTCGGCTTGTTCCAATAAATATTTGGTATCCTCTTTATCACAAGCCAACTCAACTCCAATACTACTAGTTTCACTAGTCACTGTCGCCTGAATTCGTTTTTGATTTGCTCCGTAACCCAATTGGCACAGAGAATATTTATTTAAACGTATCCAAGGAATGCCTCTTGCTTCAGCTTCTTCCACGATAGAACCAGTACTAGGTCCTAAACGATCATCCTCACGTAATTCACGCATTTTCTGAATATCATCGGTCATATCATAATCTTCACCTTCAATCAAAGCTTCGCATATTCTAACAGCTGCCTTTGCAGCATAACGCCCAACCGATTCCTCCATATAGGCAAACACCACGCTATAAACACCTTCTTCACCATATCCACGTGTTCTACCAAAACCAACATCCATACCTGCCAAGGTCTGTATTTCCAAAGCAATATGCTCAATTATATGACCCATCCAAGTCCCTTCTTCTACACGTTGAAAAAAGCCTCCTGGTTCACCAACCGAACAACGATGCTCATACATAGTTGGGAACATGGTGGTGAGACGCTCGTAAAATCCATCAATGGTATTAGAAGGCCGCTCTTCCATCTCTTCCAAATCCAGTACCATGACTATTAATTTATGACGACGTACAGACCAGTAGTTTGGTCCTCTCATTGCATTTATTTCGCGTATTTTCATATTCTTAACTTTAGTTTAATCTTAGTGAAAGATTATAAATATATACATTTTTCTATAGAATTTTTAGTTTATTTTTGCCCAATAATTTTTTGAAACAAATTGCATGAAGCTTAATAAAGGCACATTAATCCCAATAGGCGGAAATGAAGACAAAGGTGTTGTTGAGGATGATTTTAACAAGCTTGATTATATAGAAGAAGGGATACTTTCTCATGTTGTGAGAGAAGCTGGTGGTACTGATGCCAAAATAGTGGTTATTCCTACTGCATCTAGCATTCCAAAAGAAGTAGGCAATAATTATATAGATGCTTTTGAAACTTTAGGTTGTAAAAACATTACAGTTGTCAATATCAGAAGTAAAAAAGATTCTGAAAATCCTGATTTTATTGCTGCCGTAAAATCAGCAGACTGTGTGATGTTTTCTGGTGGTGACCAATCTAAAATTACGGACAGAATTGGTGGCTCATCCATCCATAACATTTTAATAAATCGCTACAAAAACGAAACAGGTTTTGTGATTGCGGGAACAAGTGCTGGCGCTATGGCTATGGCTCAAGAAATGATTGCAGGTGGTAGTGCTTCTGAAGCTTTTGTAAAAGGCGCCGTAAATATGTACAAGGGCTTAAGCTTGATTCCCGAATTAATTATCGATACTCATTTTATTCAGCGTGGACGCTTTGGACGTGTTTCTGAAGCCGTTGCCAAGTTCCCTAAAAAAATTGGCATTGGATTGGCTGAAGACACTGGACTTATCATTAAGCATGGTATTATTGAAGTTATTGGTTCTGGGATGGTTATCATTTTTGATCCACGTAAACTAAAACACAACAACGAAAAGATTTTAAAGGTTGGGACTCCAATGTCACTGACCAATTTAAAGGTTCATGTTTTGGCCAATGGTGACCGCTTTAATATTAAGAAGAAAAAGGTAAAAGTACTACCAGTAGAATCGCCGTTTATCTAGGCTCCTGCTTCAATTAGAATCTCACTTATAAATAGCAATCGTTTCGGTTCCCATAGATGATTTGCAGCCACGATACATACCTTCAGTGTTAAACGGCATGGCAATATTTCCTTTAGAATCTACTGCTATCAAGCCGCCATCACCACCAATTTTTAAAATACGTTTGTTGATGACTTCATTGGCAGCCTCTTTCAAACTCATATTTTTATGCTCCATTAAACAAGAAACATCATAAGCTACTACACCTCTAATAAAAAACTCGCCACTACCCGTACAACTTACAGCACATGTTTTGTTATTGGCATAATTACCTGCACCAATCATTGGGCTGTCTCCAACACGGCCCCATTTTTTATTAGTCATACCACCTGTCGATGTCGCTGCTGCAATATTTCCTTCTTGGTCGCAAGCCACCGCTCCAACAGTTCCAAATTTTGAATCTTTCTTTGTTGAATGATCAAGTTGAAAGCTATCAGTATCTTTTATTTCTAACCACTGTTTATGTCGAAATTCATCGTAAAAATAGTTGGCATCTTCCAATTTATAGTTTAGTTCTTTGGCGAATGTCATTGCTCCTTCACCAGCTAAAAACACATGCTCACTTTTTTCCATCACATCACGTGCTAAACTAATTGGATTTTTAATTCCTGATATTAAACTAACGGCTCCTGCATTTAGTGTTTGGCCATCCATTATTGAAGCATCCATTTCATGAGTGCCTTTTGCTGTAAAGACACTACCCCTTCCTGCATTGAACAATGGTGAATCCTCTAGGTGTTTAACAGCTATTTCAACAGCATCAATGGCTGTTCCACCGTTTTCCAAAATATTATAACCAGCATCTAATGCTTGTTTTAAAGCTTCTCTGTATTTAGTTTCCAGATCTGGTGTCATCATCCCCTTCACCAAAGTTCCTGCTCCACCATGAATCGCTATTGAAAATGTTCCCATCTGTAATTTTTTGTGGTTGTGAAATTACAAATTGCAAACCAATTCGCATTCATGAAAGCATAACTTTTTGTAGCTTTGAGATTCTTACAAAAACTATTCTATGTCTGAACAAAAACGCCTTTTTCTTGTTGATGCCTACGCTCTTATTTTCAGAGGCTATTATGCTTTTATTAAAAACCCAAGAATAAACAGTAAAGGCATTGACACATCGGCCATTATGGGCTTTATGAATTCATTATTAGATGTCATTAAGCGTGAAAGACCGGATCATTTAGCCGTCTGTTTTGACAAAGGCGGTAGTGCTGATCGTGTGGAAATGTTTGAGGCTTATAAAGCCAATCGTGATGAAACCCCAGAAGCTATTAAAGTAGCCGTGCCTTACATTCAAGAAATTTTGAAAGCTATGCACATACCTATTATGGTCAAGGAAGGTTATGAAGCCGATGATGTTATAGGGACTTTATCAGTACAAGCAGAAAAACAAGGCTATCAAACGTTTATGGTCACACCAGATAAAGACTTTGCGCAATTGGTGACTGAAAATGTGTTTATGTACCGACCTAAATCCTTTGGTGGTGGTTATGAAACTTGGGGCATTGAAGAAGTCAAGAAGAAATTTGAAGTAGAAAGACCAGAGCAAGTCATTGACTTTTTAGGCATGATGGGCGATTCTAGTGATAACATTCCCGGATTACCTGGTGTAGGTGAAAAAACCGCTAAAAAGTTCATTCAGGCTTATGGCAGTATTGAAGGCTTGTTTGAAAACGTCCACGAACTAAAAGGCAAAATGAAGGAAAAGGTTGAGGCCAACCAAGAACTCGGTCTTTTGTCCAAAAAATTGGCCACTATCATGTTGGATGTTCCTGTGGAATTTGATGAAAAAGACTTTGAAATGTGCGACCCTGACATTGACAAAGTAAAAGAAATATTTCAGGAACTGGAGTTTAGACGTCTAACCGAAAATTTCCTAAAAACCTTTACTAAAGAAACCGAAGTTGAAATCGAAATTGAAGCCAAAAAAACTACTTCGAGTTCATCTTCATCTTCGAGTTCGAGTTCGAATTCAAAAACGGCTGGAGCAGGACAATTTTCATTATTCGGCAATGATGGTGATGTTTCAGAAGAAAGCATTTCAGAATTTACCAGAAAAACTGCTGAAACCGCAAGTCATTTCTATCAAAGTGTCGCAACAGGCATGGCTACCAAGTTGTTCATTAAAAATTTAATGAGTCAAACCAGTGTTTGTTTTGATACCGAAACGACAAGCATCAATCCTATTGAAGCCCAATTGGTTGGTATTGCCTTTTCTTGGGAAGCAGGCAAAGGTTTTTATGTGCCTTTTCCCGAAGACAAAACAGAAGCTCAAGAGTTGATTGAGCAGTTGCGCCCGTTTTTTGAAAATGAAAATATTGAGAAAATTGGTCAGAATTTAAAATACGATATTAAGGTTTTGGCTAAATATAACCTTGAGGTTAAAGGCAAACTATTTGACACCATGTTAGCGCATTATTTAATCAATCCTGATATGCGTCATAATATGGATGTATTGGCAGAAACCTATTTGAATTACACGCCTATTTCTATTGAAACCTTGATTGGTAAGAAAGGTAAAAACCAATTGTCTATGCGTGACGTTCCTTTGGATAAACAGACTGAATATGCTGTAGAAGATGCTGATATTACCCTTCAATTGAAAGAACATTTTCAAAACGAATTAGGTGAGGCCAATACTCAAAAATTGTTTGATGAAATTGAAATTCCGCTTTTGCGCGTTTTGGCTTCTATGGAATTGGAAGGCATAAATCTGGATAAAGACTTTTTAGGTTCACTTTCGGAGGCATTAACCAATGATATTGCTGCTCTAGAAAAAAGCATCTATGAAGCAGCTGGTGAAGAATTCAATATTGCATCACCTAAACAATTGGGTGTTATTTTGTTTGAGAAAATGAAACTGGTCGATAAACCAAAAAAGACCAAAACGGGACAATATTCAACGGCTGAAGATGTCTTGAGTTACTTGGCAAAAGATCATGAAATTATTCAGAATATTTTAGATTTTAGAGGATTGTCTAAACTAAAAAGCACCTATGTAGATGCCTTACCGTTGCAGGTTGAACCAACAACCGGACGTGTGCATACAGACTATATGCAAACAGTTGCTGCCACTGGCCGATTGAGTAGTAACAACCCGAATTTACAGAATATCCCTATCCGTACCGAACGTGGTCGCCAAGTACGAAAAGCATTTATTCCACGAAACGATGATTACACGCTACTAGCTGCCGATTATTCTCAAATAGAACTCCGCATTATTGCCGCTTTAAGTGAAGAAGAAACCATGATTGAAGCCTTTAAAAATGGTGAAGATATTCATGCTTCAACCGCTTCAAAAGTATTTAATGTACCGCTTACTGAAGTGACTCGCGAGCAACGTAGTAATGCCAAAACAGTGAACTTCGGAATTATTTATGGTGTGTCAGCTTTTGGGTTGAGTAATCAGACCAATTTATCACGAAGTGAATCCAAAGAGTTGATAGACACCTATTACGAAACCTATCCGAAGCTTAAAAACTACATCAGTAAGCAAGTAGATTTTGCCAGAGACCACGGCTATGTACAAACTGTTTTGGGTCGTCGTCGCTATTTAAAAGATATCAACTCCCGAAATGCTGTGGTGAGAGGTGCAGCAGAACGCAACGCTGTAAACGCACCTATACAAGGTAGTGCTGCCGATATTATAAAAATTGCCATGATTAATATTCATGAAAAATTGACCGAAGGAAATTATAAAACCAAAATGCTGTTACAAGTACATGACGAATTGGTTTTTGATGTTTTTAAAGCCGAATTAGATAGCATTAAAACACTTATTAAATCAGAAATGGAAAGTGCCTATAAACTATCGGTGCCTTTGGATGTTGACTTGGATATTGGAGACAATTGGTTGGAAGCGCATTAAAAATTAATATCCTTTCGGCATAGCAATACACAAAACCATCATCATTTAACATGAAAATAATATATTCTTCATTAATTTTTTTTATCATTTTAGGTTGTGCATCTCAACAAACTAAAGAAAACAAAAAGAACTACGAAATAACCGATTCAGTAATCTTAAAACTAAATTCAACTGATTCAATTCAAGTAAATGAATTACGGTTTAAACCCAAATTCAGTTCTACTGACTTACAAAAATTCATGTTTAATGAATATGGAAAATGGAATAATTCAATTGAAAGCGATAGAAAAGAAGATATTTTGGTTTGGGAAAATATAAAGCTTTTTGATAGCAGTGTAGAATTATTTACTGTTGCTATATGTGGTGAGGATAAGAAATTTAAAACTATCAAAGTAGATGGCAATCAAAAATATGGTCGAATTTTTTATTGTTCAGCAATAGTTTTTAATTCTAAACAAATTGATTGCTTCCAATCTTCATCTGAATTGAAAGATAGTCTTGCTGAATATTTTATTAATGGAGCAAAATCTGTTGCTAACAAAAACAAACAATTTGAAAAAGAAATAAGTTCTAAATAAACTATACAAAATCCTTTGTAAAGTCGCTAATGCATCTCAATTCGGTTTTATTTAGTCAATATTTTTAGATAATTAAAGTCTCTTACAAATCCGACTCCAAATAGGTCATCTTCAAATTATTATAGGCTTCCCTATCCCATTCCTTTAATATATAGACGTAGTAGTTATACGATTTATGCTGAAAGAACTTCTTCTCCTTTTTGAACCAGTTTCCCTGTTCGTCTTGTTCATGATCGGCTAATTCATCTTCAGTCATTCCGGTAACATCCACTTGAATTTTCGGGTATTTAAATGTTGGCAATTCCTTTACCTCTCCTGTTGGAAAATAGTTAAAATCCGAAACAAATTCTGGTAATTCCACGTTTCCAACCTGAAAGCTCACAATTTTACTAATGAGTCGGTTGCTGTTTTTAATGTGTTTGGTCAAGCCGCCTTCCATGAGACGAATTAAAGCATCCTGTCCAAACTTTGTTGGCTCAAAATCGGCATCACCAAATAGCCAACCCTTAATCTTGTCTTTGGTAATGAGCTTTTCCTCTTCATAATTAAACGGTAAATTGGGCACAGGATCTTTAGGATTGATAATGCTATAACTGGTGCCTTGCTCACTAAAACGCTGGTTATACTCATTAGCAAATTCCTTATTACCACACATGGGCTGCGCATAGGCATAGGTTTTGTAATTGTTTTTTAATGCGAATTCAGATTCAGGTAAATTCTCTAAATACGCTCTGGTCATGGTTGCCAAAGCACCTCCTTGACTATGTCCCGTTATAATGATATCTGAAATATCCCTTTGGTTCAGATTGTTTATTTGCTCTTTCAGGCGTTCAGAAATTAGTAAAACACTTAAAGCATAACCAGCATGCACTGCTGAACTATCAGTTTTGGCAAAAGTATATTCGTAAGTTTTATCTTCAATTTTCATACTACCAGTAGCCGGAATCATAGCCGAATAAAAATTCTCAATCCAGCTAATTAATTTATCGGTAGACCCTCTAAAATTAATAACACCAACATGCCCATCATCATAAACCTCAAACTTATTATCCATACCAATAATTTCTGAAGAAAAGCGCTTATTGAAACTATTGGGAACAATTGTTTTGGTCGAGCCATATTGCTCCATAAAATTATAACTATTGCACATGGCAATGGTTGTGGTAAGCTCATCTACATCAAAACCAGGTTTTAATTGTGCAAATTGAAACTTAAAAACAAGCAAAGCCAAAACGGTCATTACAATTCTCATGTTTGTTAATTTATTGGTTTATACGGATGTTTATTACAAAAACGATTCCAAACGTATTTTGGTATGTAAGTCAAAATGGCTCTTCAGATTATTAAATAATAAAATTCCCCATACTATTTGGTAATCAAATAGATTATCGTAAATTTGCAAACTCTTTTTGGGAGAGGAATGTTTAATAAGAAAAATTAGAACGTGTGGACACATTAAGCTACAAAACGATTTCAGCAAACAAAGCTACTGTTAACAAAGAGTGGGTTTTGGTTGATGCTGAAGGTCAGACGCTTGGTCGTTTAGCTTCTAAAGTTGCAAAACTTTTAAGAGGTAAACACAAGCCAAACTTCACACCTCATGTTGATTGTGGCGATAACGTAATTGTTATCAATGCTGAAAAAATCAACTTAACCGGAAACAAGTGGAACGATAAAACATACATTCGTCACACAGGATATCCAGGAGGTCAAAGAAGTTTGTCTGCTAGTGAATTGTTTGGTAAAGACCCAGCAAGACTAGTAGAAAAATCAGTAAAAGGAATGTTACCTAAAAACAAATTAGGTGCCGATTTATTCCGTAACCTTAACGTTGTTGTTGGTACAGAGCATGCACATGAAGCTCAAAAACCAAAAGCAATCAATTTAAACGAATTTAATTAATGGAAGTAATTCACAAAATTGGCCGTAGAAAGACGGCTGTTGCTCGTGTATACGTTGCCAAAGGAAAAGGTAACATTACGGTGAACAAAAAAGACATGGCGGTTTATTTTCCTACTGCAACATTGCAGTACAAAGTAAACCAACCTTTAGCTATGACTAACAATGATGGCAACTTTGATATTACAGTAAATGTATATGGAGGTGGCATCACCGGTCAGGCTGAAGCTATCCGTTTAGCATTATCTCGTGCAATGTGCGAAGTTGATGCAGAAAACAGATTAATTTTAAAACCAGAAGGTTTATTAACAAGAGACCCAAGAATGGTAGAGCGTAAGAAATTCGGTCAGAAGAAAGCTCGTAAGAAATTCCAGTTCTCTAAACGTTAATATAATCTTCAACTTGATTGGGAATCTTATGAAAGGTTGCCAATTAAGTTGACATTAAAACAAATTTTAACCCAGTTATTGTTGTCGATGACGTTTCGACATAATCGAAAGTCACGATTTAGTTTAGCATCTAAATGGTTAAGGCGAATTAAAAAAAATGACCACTTAATCATTGCTAATTCAACAGAACGTAAACTATTACAAACATGGCAGTAGAAGTAAAAGAACTACTAGAAGCAGGTGTACACTTCGGACACTTGACACGTAAGTGGGATCCAAATATGGCTCCTTACGTTTATATGGAGCGTAACGGCATCCATATTATTAACCTTTACAAAACAGCAGCTAAAATTGATGAAGCTGGAGCAGCATTAAGTAAAATTGCTGCATCAGGTCGTAAAATTTTATTTGTTGCAACTAAAAAACAAGCAAAGGATATCGTTGCTGAAAAAGCAGGTGCTATCAACATGCCTTACATCACTGAAAGATGGCCAGGTGGTATGTTAACCAACTTTGTAACTATCAGAAAAGCCGTTAAGAAAATGGCTGCTATTGATAGAATGAAGAAAGATGGTACGTTTAATTCTTTATCTAAAAAAGAGCGTTTACAAGTAGACCGTCAACGTGCTAAATTAGAAAAGAACTTAGGCTCTATTTCAGATATGACACGTTTGCCAGGTGCATTGTTTGTTGTTGACATCAAGCGTGAGCACATTGCAATTAAAGAAGCTCAAAAACTAAACATTCCAATTTTTGCTATGGTTGATACCAACTCTGACCCACGTCAAGTTGACTATGTCATCCCAGCAAATGACGATGCTTCTAAATCTATTGACAAAGTATTATCGCATGTTGCATCAGCAATCTCACAAGGTTTATCAGAGCGTAAAGCTGAAAAAGATGGTGCGAAAGCTGAAAAATCTGCTCCAAAGGCAAAAGCTTCTGCTAAAAAAGCAGTAGCAGTCAACGAAGAAGAAGAATAAAATAACATTAACAAAACATAAAAAAGTCGTTTAGTTCTTTTCTTTGTGAAAATATATTGAACGACTTTTTTAAATTTTAAAAACTATGGAATCTACAGTAAAAGTTACAGCAGCAGAAGTAAACAAATTAAGACAAGCTACTGGTGCAGGAATGATGGATTGTAAAAAAGCTTTGGTTGAAGCTGGTGGTGATTTTGATAAAGCCATTGAAGTTTTACGTAAAAAAGGACAAAAAGTAGCTGAAAAAAGGGCCGACAGAGATTCTTCTGAAGGTGCAGCTATCGCTAAAATAAATGCAGACAACACAGCTGGTGTTGCCATTGTATTAGGTTGTGAAACAGATTTTGTTGGTAAAAACGAAAACTTTGTGGCATTAGCTAACGAATTGGCAGAAGTAGCTTTAAATTACGATTCAAAAGAAGCATTTTTAGCTGCTGACTTTGGTGGTATGACCGTTGCTGATAAATTAACAGAACAAACAGGTGTTATTGGTGAGAAACTAGATATCACGGCGTTTGAAAAATTAGAAGCTCCTTACGTTGGTGCTTATGTTCACATTAATAAAATTGCTGCTTTAGTAGGTTTATCTGCTCAAGTTGATAATGCTGAAACATTAGTAAAAGATGTTGCTATGCAAGTAGCTTCAATGGGTGCAACAACTTTGTCTTACAAAGATTTTGATCCTGCTTATGTAGCATCAGAAACTGAAGCAAGAATTGCAGTTATTGAAAAAGAAAATATTGAATTAGGTCGTTTAGGTAAAACCCTTAAAAATGTACCTCAATACATTTCTATGGCACAATTAACTCCTGAAGTTTTAGCACAAACTGAAGAAGCTGCTAAAGCCGAGTTAAAAGCTGAAGGAAAGCCAGAGCAAATCTGGGATAGAATCCTTCCTGGTAAAATGGAGCGTTTCATTTCTGATAACACGACTTTAGACCAAGAGCAATGTCTATTGGACCAAAAATTCATTAAAGATGAAAAGCAAACTGTTGCACAATATGTTGAATCTTATGGTAATGTTGAAATTACTGGATTCAAACGTGCTACAGTAGGATAATTTATATTATCTCACAAAAATATGAAGCCTCTCAAGTTTATTGAGAGGCTTTTTTTATGTGAATCCTACAAAAAAATCTCAATTCAAAAACAAAAATTTTGTGTAGTTTTGCTAAACCTTCAAAAGTTACCATGAAATATAAACGAATACTCTTAAAACTATCTGGTGAGGCCCTTATGGGAAATCGTCAATATGGTATTGACCCAGAACGTTTAGCCGAATATGCTGAAGATATAAAATCTATTACCGATAAAGGTGTTGAAGTAGCCATAGTCATTGGTGGCGGCAATATTTTTAGAGGTGTGGCAGGCGCCAGTAAAGGTATGGATCGAGTTCAAGGTGATTATATGGGTATGTTGGCAACGGTTATTAATGGTTTAGCTTTACAAGGCGCTCTGGAAGATGCCGATGTTCCAACCAGATTGCAAACAGCTATAAAAATTAATGAGGTTGCCGAACCTTTTATAAGACGAAAAGCTATGCGCCATTTGGAAAAAGGACGCGTCGTTATTTTTGGAGGCGGAACCGGAAACCCTTATTTCACGACTGATTCGGCTGCTGTATTACGCGCTATAGAGATTGAGGCCGATGTTATCTTGAAAGGTACACGTGTAGATGGTATTTATACGTCAGATCCTGAAAAAGATGCCAACGCCATTAAGTTTGACCATATTACTTTTGATGATGTATTGCGCAAAGGATTGAAGGTTATGGACACCACCGCCTTTACCTTAAGTCAAGAAAACGAGCTACCTATTATTGTTTTTGATATGAACAAGAAAGGAAACCTTTTGAAAGTCGTATCTGGTGAAAAAATTGGAACGAAAGTAAACTTATAATACATTTTGGCCTGTTTTTTGAAACAGCATTTTAAAATTAAATTTTTTAGAGATGAACGAAGACATTCAATTTATATTAGACTCTACAAAAGAATCCATGGATGCAGCCATAAAGCATTTAGAAAAGCAATTGGTTAATATTCGTGCAGGGAAAGCCAGTCCTGCTATGTTGGGCAGCGTGATGGTTGACTATTATGGGTCGCAAACGCCGTTGAATCAAGTTGCCAATGTAAATACACCTGATGGTAGAACTATCACCGTTCAACCATGGGAAAAAGCCATGTTGCAGGAAATTGAGCGTGGCATCATGATTGCCAATCTAGGATTTAACCCTATGAATAATGGTGAGTCGATTATCATAAACGTACCACCATTAACTGAAGAACGTCGTGTTACCTTGGCTAAACAAGCTAAAGCGGAAGCCGAAGACGCCAAAGTTGGTGTGAGAAATGCTCGAAAAGATGCCAACAACGAAATTAAGAAATTGGACGACGTTTCAGAAGATCTCCAAAAAAATGCCGAAATCGATGTTCAGGAGATGACCAACAAGTATGTGACCAAAATAGATCATATCTTTGAGAACAAAGAGAAAGAAATCATGACAGTATAACTTCGTATAAAGCGACTTTGAAAGTCGCTTTTTTTTAACTCTAAAACTTACTTACTGTTCATGTTAAGGTGCTTTATAACTATTATTTGTATCCTATTTTTGAGTACGGAAGCCTTTACTCAAACTATTCCTAGAGATACCACCGAAACAAAACAGGATTCCCTTAAAAGACGTAATCTTATCCACCAGTTGGGAAATGGGTATTTCCCTACCAAGTATTTTGACATTGATCTACGATACCTTATAAAGTTTAACCAGTATGAAGGAATTCGAACTGGCTTTGGAGGCGTGACCAATGAAAGGTTTTCAAAAAAATATCGTGTAA
This sequence comes from Bacteroidia bacterium, assembly GCA_030425285.1. Taxonomy (GTDB): domain Bacteria; phylum Bacteroidota; class Bacteroidia; order Flavobacteriales; family Flavobacteriaceae; genus Hanstruepera. The sequence continues at coordinate 901,475 of JAUIAY010000001.1, read as the reverse complement.
ATGGTTATGTAGCCTATGGGTTTCGGGACCATCGGTTTAAATATGGTTTTGGAGGTGGCATCCGATTAGTTCCTCAATCCAACACCTGGTTAAATTTTAGTTATATAGATGATCTTCAAGAAACAGGAAGTTCAAAATTTATTACCGACAAACGTTTTTTTCGATTTTTTGAACCGCGATTGCTGAATATTGATTTGTTCTACAAATACATTTCGAAGCAAATTTCATTGGAGCATCAAATTTCACCACGTTTAGTAACCGAAACGCAATTAGGTGTCAGTAATGTAAATCCAACATATGACTATACGTACTTGGCAGATGGTGAATCGTTTAAAGAATTTAATTTAAGTACGGCTATCATTTCACTTCAATGGAGTCCTTTCAGTCATTACGAATTAGTAGATAAACGCATAAAAGAAGTTAAGGTTGGTTTTCCAAAGTTCACCTTGCAATACACACAAAGTTTTAAAGGTGTTTTTAAAAGCGATTTGAATTTTGCCAAATTAGATTTTAGAACCATTTACGAACTCAACTATAAAAAAGATAATTTCTCGAGGATTGTGTTGACTGCAGGTATTACTAGAGGAAATGCACCACTATCGCATTTGTACCATGCCTATCCTAACAATATTAACAAGGAAACTATTTTACAACGTTTTTCAGTTGCAGGTATTGATAGCTTTGAAACCATGTATTTTAATGAGTTCTTTTCCGATAGATTTACAACGTTACAATTCAGGCATTACTTCAGCCCGTTTAATATTGCCACAAGATTTAAACCACAATTGGTACTCATTTCTAGATTCGCCATTGGAAATATGAGCGATATAGAACGTCATCAGGGAATTACTTTTGGCACATTGGATAAAGGCTATACCGAATCAGGTTTTGAGATAAATAAATTACTATTTGGTTTAGGTTTAAGTGGTACCTATAGATATGGTGCCTACCACTTACCAAAAACCGAAGACAACATTGCCATTAAATTCACATTCAACGTGACATTATAGACTATTATTAAAGCTAATACATAGTATTTTTCTACCTTTGCAGTTCGTTATTTAGCACATGTTTAAACTCTTTACAACAAGCTTTTGGGATCTTACTGCAAGACTGATTTTACGTAACAAAATTGGGATTCTTGTAGGTATTTTGGTCGCTACAATTTTATTAGCTTCCCAATGGGAAAACATGCGTTTCACCTATACCGAAGCCAATCTCTTACCAGATGATCATGAAGTGAATATTGTTTACAAAGACTTCTTGGATATTTTTGGAGAGGAAGGAAATTTGATTGTACTTGGTGTTAAAGATTCTTCTTTCTTTTCCGTAGAGCATGTAAACGCCTGGAATAGATTGTCTGATGCTTTTAAGGACTATGACGAAGTTGAGATGGTTGTTTCTTTAAAAGATCTTCAAAAGCTGGTTAAAAACACTGAAGAAGAGCGTTTTATTTTAGAGCCTTTTATAAAAGATTCCATTCAATCTGATTCCGAATTGGAGACCTTGCAAAGTGACTTGTTTGAGAAGTACCCTTTTTACGACAATTTTTTGTTCAATTCTGAAACCAAAACGATTCGTTCAGCTATTTATCTCAAAAAGGATATAGTCAATACGCCTGTAAGAAAGGATTTTGTTTTCAATACGCTTATTCCAAAAATTTTAGCTTTTGAAAAAGACACAGGTTTAGATGTTCGCGTATCTGGAATGCCTTATGTTCGCACGTTAAACGCTCAAAACATCGTTGACGAAATTGGGAAATTCATTGCGGCAGCTTTGGCTGTTACTTCCTTAATTTTCTTTTTCTTTTTCCGATCGTTTAGGGCCACATTAATATCCATGATTGTAGTTTGTTTGGGTGTGATGTGGACGTTTGGAATTATCGGTTTACTCAATTATGAAATTACGGTATTGACAGCATTAATTCCACCATTAATCATTGTTATTGGGATTCCCAACTGTATATTCTTAATTAATAAATACCAACATGAAGTCAAACTTCATGGCAACAAAGTCAAATCGTTACAGCGGGTCATTACCAAAATTGGTAATGCCACATTGATGACCAATGTTACAACAGCATCGGGTTTTGCTACCTTTATTCTAACAGAAAGTACCTTACTTAAGGAATTTGGTATTGTGGCATCCTTGAGCATTTTGGCCATATTCATATTATGCTTATTGATAATTCCTATAATCTATACGTTTCTTCCTTTTCCTAAAGATCGTCATTTAGAACACCTTAACAAACGTTGGATTGGCGGTTTTGTAGATTGGATGGAACGCATGGTAAAACAAAGACGTATCACCATTTACGTGACCTCGCTTATTCTACTTATTTTAAGTATGATAGGTATGAATCAGATTAAAATTTCTGGTAGCCTCATTGAGGATATGTCTAAAACCTCCGAGTTTTTCAGTGATATTCGGTTTTTTGAAGAAGAGTTCAATGGCATCATGCCTATGGAGATTTTGGTTGACACCAAACGAAAGAAGGGTGTTACAAAACTGGCTACTCTAAAACGCATGAATGAGCTGGAGGAACTCATAATTGAAACACCTGAATTATCAAGACCGATATCCATTGTTAGTTTGGTTAAATACTCAAAACAAGCCTACACCAATGGCAATCCAGACTATTACCAATTGCCAACCAGTCAGGAAAACTTGTTTATTTCCTCTTACATCAAAAACTCAACCTCCGATGTTGATTTACTAAAAAACTTTGTGGACAGTACGGGTCAATATGCACGTATCACCACCTTTATGAAAGATATCGGAACCGATAAAATGGAACGTATTGAAGAAGACATCCAAAATAAAATCAACAAAGTATTCCCTTCAGAAAAATATAATGTCACAGTAACCGGAAAAGCTTTGGTTTTCCAAAAAGGTACAAAATATCTGGTTAAGAATTTAGCTATTTCATTATCCTTGGCCATTGTTTTAATATCACTTTTCATGGCCTATATGTTCCGTTCGTTTAGGATGATTGTTGTTTCCTTAATTCCAAACCTACTACCACTGGTTATTACAGCTGGGCTTATGGGCTTCATTGGTGTACCTATTAAACCATCTACCATTTTGGTGTTTAGTATCGCTTTTGGTATTTCGGTTGATGATACCATTCACTTTTTGGCCAAATACAGGCAGGAGCTTCAAGCCAATCACTGGAAAATTAGAAAATCGGTTTATGCAGCGCTTCGTGAAACAGGCGTTAGTATGTTTTACACCTCTATTGTTCTATTCTTTGGTTTTTCTGTATTTACCATTTCGAGTTTTGGGGGCACAGTAGCATTAGGAGCGTTAGTTTCAGCAACGTTGTTATTCGCCATGCTTTCCAATTTATTGCTGCTCCCGTCTTTATTGCTATCGCTTGAGCGCAACATTGCCAACAAAGAGGTCTTAAGAGAACCAGCAATCAATATTATTCCTGAAGAAGATGATGAAACCCCTGAAAATGACTTACAAGATTTGAAGTAATTTTAAAATTTTGTACTTGATTTTTGCCATTTGAAAAGGTTATCTTTGCAATCAAAATTTTTTATAATGAAAACGTATACAGTAACAGAATTACTGAAACAGGATACTAATTCCTTACATGAAGTAGAAGTAAAAGGATGGGTACGTACCTTTCGTGCCAATAGGTTTATTGCCTTAAATGATGGGTCTACTTTAAATAATATCCAATGTGTTGTTGATTTTGAAACTATGGATGATGCTGTTTTAAAACGTATAACTACAGGAGCTGCTGTCCATATAATAGGTGAATTGACTGAAAGCCAAGGAAAAGGTCAAAGCGTTGAAATTCAGGTTTCCAAAATTACCGTATTAGGCGATTCAGATCCTGAAGCTTATCCTATTCAACCCAAAAAGCACTCTTTTGAGTTTTTAAGGGAAAATGCCCATTTAAGAACGCGAACCAGTACGTTTAGTGCCGTAATGCGTTTACGATCTACATTATCATTTGCCATTCACAAATATTTTAATGAGAATGGTTTTTATTATATGCATACACCTATTATTACTGGCAGTGATGCTGAAGGTGCTGGTGAAATGTTTCGGGTAAGTGCTTTAGATGCTAAAAATCCTCCACTAACTGAAGATGGAGCAGTAGATTACAAAGAAGATTTCTTTGGGAAAGAAACCAATTTAACCGTTTCGGGACAATTAGAAGCTGAAACTTATGCCATGTCTTTAGGCAAAGTCTATACCTTTGGCCCTACTTTTAGAGCTGAAAACTCAAATACTTCTAGACATTTAGCCGAATTTTGGATGATTGAGCCAGAAGTAGCCTTTATGGATTTGGATGGCAATATGGATTTGGCGGAAGATTTCATGAAGTATGTTTTAAAATATGTTTTAGATAACAATCAAGAAGATTTGGAGTTCTTGAATGACCGACTGCTTCAAGAGGAAAAAACAAAACCTCAAGCCGAACGTTCCGAAATGAGCTTAATTGAGAAAATAAAGTTTGTTGTAGATAATAATTTCAAACGTGTAAGTTACACGGAAGCTATTGATATTTTAAGAAACAGCAAGCCTAACAAGAAAAAGAAATTCAAATATCTAATTGAAGAATGGGGCGCTGACTTACAAAGTGAACATGAACGTTTTCTGGTTGAAAAACACTTCAAGTGTCCTGTTATTTTATTTGACTATCCGGCCAATATCAAAGCCTTTTACATGCGCTTGAACGAAGATGGCAAAACGGTACGCGCCATGGATATTCTGTTCCCAGGTATTGGTGAAATGGTAGGCGGTTCTCAACGTGAAGAACGATTGGATGTACTAAAAGAGAAAATGGCAGCTTTGGATATAGATGAAAAGGAACTTTGGTGGTATTTGGATTTACGAAAGTATGGAACCGCTGTACATTCTGGTTTTGGATTAGGGTTTGAACGATTGGTAATGTTTGCAACTGGTATGAGCAACATTCGTGATGTGATTCCTTACCCAAGAACACCTCAAAACGCTGAATTTTAAAAAATTTTTTTAAACAATAATCATCGAAAACAGTCTACGTTAAACAATATATGTAGATTGTTTTTTTTATTTTTATGAAAACCCAAATAACAGAATGCTAAAACAGTATTTACAATTTAAATTATCGCAAAAGTTATCACCTCAACAAATCCAATTGATGAAGTTGATTCAGTTGCCTACTCAAGCTTTTGAACAACGCCTAAAGCAAGAGTTGGAAGAAAACCCTGCTTTGGAAGGTGGCAAGGAGTCTCTAGATGATGATTTTGATGATACCTTTGATAACAGTGCCGATGATTATGATGACAACGAATCCATTAACTCTGAAGACATCAATGTTGATGAATATTTAAGTGACGATGAAATTCCTGATTATAGAACCCAAGCCAATAACTATAGTGCTGACGATGATGAAAAAAGTATGCCTTATGCTGCTGGCACTTCGTTTACGCAACATTTAATCAATCAGCTTAACACCTTTCGATTGGATGATGAAGAACGCGATATTGCTGAATTTTTAGTAGGCAGTGTTGATGAAAGCGGTTACATTCGCCGTGATGTAACGGACATTATGGATGATTTGGCATTCACTCAAAATGTCTACACATCCGAAGATAAGATTGAAGATGTCTTAAAAATTGTGCATCAATTGGATCCTGCTGGTGTAGGTGCCAGAAATCTTCAGGAATGTTTGAGTATTCAATTACACCGAAAAGAAAAAACTGCCGATTGTGAACTGGCCATTGATATTATAGACAATGCCTTTGAGCAATTCACCAAAAAGCACTACAAAAAATTATTACAAAAATTTGATATCACAGAAGCGCAGTTAAAAGGAGCAATCAGTGTCATAGAGCATTTAAATCCTAAACCTGGTGGTTCTTATGCTGGTAACAATAGAATTGTAGAACATGTGGTTCCTGATTTTGCCATAAAAATTGTTGATGGTGAACTTGAACTCACATTAAATGGTAGAAACGCACCCGAACTGCATGTATCTCGAGAGTATAGTAATATGCTTAAGGGTTATAAAGACAGTAAAGACAAGTCGAAATCACAGAAGGATGCCGTCCAGTTTATTAAGCAAAAGCTCGATGCGGCCAAATGGTTTATTGAAGCCATAAAACAACGGCAACAAACTCTGTTTGTGACTATGAGTGCCATTATGCATTATCAAAAAGATTATTTCTTGACTGGTGATGAACGTAAGTTACGTCCTATGATTCTTAAGGATATTGCTGATGAGATTGAGATGGATGTTTCAACGGTTTCGAGGGTTGCCAATAGTAAGTATGTTGATACACCTTATGGTACAAAACTGATAAAAGAGTTCTTTTCGGAATCGATGACCAATGATCAAGGTGAAGAAGTTTCAACGAGGGAAATCAAAAAAATTCTTGAAACGGTTATTGAAGACGAGAATAAGAAAAAACCACTTACTGATGAGGCTTTGGCTAAAATTTTAAAAGAAAAAGGATACCCAATAGCCAGAAGGACTGTGGCCAAATATAGAGAGCAACTAGATATTCCTGTGGCTAGATTACGCAAGAAAATATGATGAATGCTATTTTAAGAAGTATCTCATTTATTTTTCATCCTATCTTGATGCCCATGTTAGGGGTTATCTTTTACTTTTCAAAATCTCCAAGATACATCCCAATTGAAATTATTCAAGCCAAATTATTGTCATTATTTATTTTGACGATACTACTTCCCATTCTGTTGTATTTTTTATTGAAAACTATGGGTAGAACCTCAACAATTTATTTATCAACTACTAAAGAACGGATTACACCGCTTATCCTAAATAGCATCATTATTCTTCTCATTTTACTACGTGTTTTACCTAGCACAGAGATTATTGAACTATACTATTTCTTTGTAGGTATATTGATTTCAACCTTAAGTTGTCTAATTTTAGCCATACTGAAGTTTAAAGCCAGTATACATATGGTAGCTATTGCTGGTGTTTTTATGTTTTATGTAGCTTTAAGTATTCATTTTAGTATCAATATTAATGGTACGTTGGCGCTGATGGCTATATTAATTGGAGCCATTGCAACCTCTCGACTACACATGGACGCACACAATTATAGAGAACTTATTATCGGCTTTTTTATAGGGTTCTTGCCCCAGTTAATATTGGTAAACTATTGGTTATAATACAATGGCATTTCGAGGATTTCAATGTTCGAAAGATTATAAAATATAGAAAATCAAGCCTATTTTAACGGCATTCATATCAACCGATTTGTTATTAAGGGAAATACCTTCAAAAATAGGGTTTAGGCCATAATAAATATATACGTTCCAAGTATTATAGCCAGCACTTAAAGTCAAGCCATATTGAAAATCGTTAAATTCCTCAATCCTATCATCTTTAAAGCTTCCTATGTCGCCTTTAAATTTGGTTGAGTTGTATACTACATATCCTAAATTCATTCCTAAATAAATGCGCCAAAACTTGTATTCTTCGGCAGTTGATGTTCGCCATCGTAACTGAAGTGGCATTTCAACCATGTAGGTTGTGAATTTATTTTTAGTATAATTGATATCATTTTTATCTAAGACTATGTAGCCATAATTATTTTCTTCATCTTTATAAATGAGGAAGTTGTTATTAAATGAATTAGAAGATAATCCCAATCCAAGTCCTAAAGCCCAATTGCGTCTTTTATTAAAAGGAAAGTCCCTGATGAAACCCAAATGAAAACCACTTGAAAAGCCACTTTGGGAGACACCATCTGGTTTTTTGCCAAGCAAGTTATAGGTAACTGCAAAATAGAATTGGTCCTCTCTATATTTAGTATCTGTTTCTTTTACAATTGTATCGTTTTCTATCTGGCCCATAGTTGACCAAAAACTTAATAATGTAATTACAGTCAGGATTAAATACTTCATTAACAGAAATTAGCTATGCATAAATTAACAAAAAAATGGCGTAAAGATTTCTCTAAACGCCATAAATTAAGAATAAAATTTTTTAGATTATTTATCTATAGGATTTCCGGGTGCTGTTTTATAATTTATTTTTAAAGCATTCACTTTTCTCAATTCCTGTTTTATATCAGAAACCAATCCCATATTTGTCTCCTTATCAACACTCAAAACAGTTGTTAAAAAGGGTTTTTCTTCTTCACGTTTACTGTCACGTTCAGCAGCTATAAAAGCGGCTATTTCAGAAACTGAAGCAAATTTATCATTTAACTGAAGCCTAGCAACTGTACCCATATCCTTGTAAGCACTACTTGGCTTACCAGCATAGATATACATTAACAAGTTTCGCTTTGCTAGCTTTTCAACTTGATCTGCTTTTGGCAATCTGTTTTCAATTTTCAAAGTATTTTGACGCATGACCGTCGCAACCATAAAGAAGAACAATAGCATAAATACAATATCTGGTAAAGATGCTGTAGATATAGCAGGTAAATCGCCTCCTTTTTTCTTTTTAAATTTAGACATATACTATTGTTTATCTAATTTGACTTTTTAGGTTCTGCTTCCGAGAACTTTTGTGGTATTAAAAGTTTAATTGCTTCAATCTTATCTTTTAAGCTGGCTTTGTCCGATGCTGATGTTTTAGGGTCAGAATACATTTTATCTGCTTCTACGTAACCCATATTTAAACTTGGATAAGCCAGTTTAAACTCTCTATCGCGCAATTCATTATAAGCTGCAATGATTTCATTTTGAACCGTTATATATGTTTCATAACTAGTTGCTCTGTCATTTTGCAATGAAATAATAGCCTTCTCAAAATTATCTGACGATTGCGGGTTCTTTTTACCTTTACATTTCGGACAGGCATCCTCTCCTTTACCTCCTCCATTATCCAGAAAAGCTACTGCTTTTTTGCGAAGATCTTTTATTTTTATAATCTCTCCATCATTACCGTTAGCCTTCAATAATAAATCATTATTTCGGTTAACCGTCACTTGAAAAATATTCTTTTCTTTAATAATTGGCGGATCGGTTTCCTCAATGGGCGGTAATTTTCTGTTCAAACCAGAATCAATCTCAATTGTGGTCGTAACCAAAAAGAAAATCAATAGTAAGAAAGCAATGTCGGCCATGGAGCCTGCATTAACTTCTGGTGCTGCTCGTTTTGCCATAATTATTTATTTATTACTTTTTTCAATCCAGAAAGTAACATAATAGCTGCGGCTGCCAAAATAAGCACATAAAATGCTACCAATCCAGCGCCAACCATGTGAGACTCTCCTTCTGTGGCTTGAATACCATTATAGAAATATTGATTTGTATCGCCTCCTGTAAGCGCATAAGCCACTATAAGTACAGCTGCAAAAACACCTACTCCAATTAAAGTACTTTTTAATGTAGATGTGTTTGTAAAAAGGTTTTTTAGTACAAAAATCAATACAAAAAATATAGTAATGGCCATTATAACATAAGCAACCATAGCCATTGGGTCAACAATAGTAGTGTCTCCCATTGCTGCAGCAGCTTTAATGGCTTCATCGCCTTCATTAATTATTCTAACTAAAAAGATAATTCCTGCAAGTCCTAAAACAGCTGCTACTATTTTTAAAATTTTGTGTAAGTTCATAATTTAAAAATTATTGCTGTTAGTAATTACTTCTTGTTTCTTATCAATAAATCCATTAGAGTTATGGAAGCATCTTCCATATCGTTTACAATGCTGTCAATTTTAGCGATAATGTAGTTATAGAAAATTTGAAGGATAATTGCTACGATAAGACCAAATACGGTTGTTAAAAGTGCTACTTTAATACCTCCAGCAACTAATGATGGTTGCATATCTCCAGCAGCTTCAATTTTATCGAATGCTTGGATCATACCAATTACTGTACCCATGAACCCTAACATTGGCGCCAATGCGATGAATAACGAAATCCAAGATACATTTTTCTCAAGTTGTCCCATTTGAACACCACCATAAGCAATAACCGCTTTTTCAGCAGCCTCAATACCTTCATCGGTTCTATCCAAACCTTGGTAAAAAATAGACGCAACAGGTCCTTTTGTATTTCTACAAACTTCTTTTGCAGCTTCAACACCACCTGATTGTAGAGCATCTTCTACATCTTGAGTTAATTTTTTAGTATTGGTAGTTGAAAGATTTAAAAAGATAATTCTCTCTATAGCGATTGCTAAACCAAGAATTAAACATAATAATACAATCCCCATAAATCCTGGACCACCTTCTATAAAACGCTTCTTTAATTGTTGGTGGAAACCTAATGTCTCTTCTTCCGCTGCATCATCAGCTACTTCTTCTTGAATGGTGTTTACAACTGTTGTTGCACTTGTAGTTGCAATAGGAGTTGCATTAACTGTTCCGATTGCCATAAAACACATAATGGCTAGGATAGAAAATAATCTTTTCATTGTTCTTGTTCTTAATTTTATTAGTTAAAGGTTAAAGATATAAAAAAAATGTAATTAAAAAATTAAAATTACAGCAGAGAGGAAGGGATTCGAACCCTCGATACGCTTTTGGCGTATACACACTTTCCAGGCGTGCGCCTTCGACCACTCGGCCACCTCTCTGTAATAGTTTTGAATTACAGTGTGCCAAATAACAAAAAAACTAGCAAAGGTGAAAATTTTGGGAGTTAATTTTATGCCATTTCTCCCCTTAAGGACGTTTCAAATACCGTTTTAAATGTTTTTGGGGAAATTTTCTCACCTATCAAGTACATTAATTTGGCAATAGCTGCTTCAGTTGTGATGTCTTTACCAGAAATGACTCCTAAACTTTTTAATTGGGAACTGGTTTCATATTGCCCCATTGAAACACTACCTCCTGAACATTGGGTAACATTAATAATGTGCACACCTCTTTTTATGGTTTTGGATATTAAATCTACAAACCACTCTTCGGTAGTGGCGTTTCCTGCACCATAGGTTTCCAAGATAACTCCTTCTAAATTTGGGTTGTCCAAAATACTTTCCAGTATCATTTGGGTGATACCCGGAAACAATTTAACAAGCGCAATATTGGTTCCAAAAAGTTTGTGTACCACTAGTTTTTTTCTAGTATTGGGTTTAAACAAAGCTTCATGATTAACCTTTAAGTGAACACCAGATTCTGCCAGATGTGGATAATTCAATGATTCAAATGCTTCAAAGTGTTCGGCATTTATTTTGGTAGTTCTGTTACCTCTATATAATTTATACTCAAAATAGAGACCTACTTCCCTAATTACTGGCCTGTTTCTATATTGTAAACTTGCCATTTGGATTGTAGTTATTAAATTTTCTTTTGCATCGGTACGTAAATCACCTATAGGCAATTGCGAACCGGTAAAAATGACTGGCTTTGCTAAATTTTCTAACATAAAACTTAAAGCAGAAGCCGAATAGCTCATGGTATCGCTACCATGCAACACTACAAAACCGTCAAAAGCTTCGTAATTATTTTCAATAATTTCAGCAATTTGTACCCAATAATCAGGATTCATGTTTGAAGAATCTATTGGCTCTTCAAAAGATATGGTATCTATATTACAACTCAACAGTTTAAGTTCAGGAATCCGTTTCAACAAATTATTAAAGTTGAATGATTTTAAGGCTCCTGTATTGGGGTTCTTGACCATCCCAATAGTTCCTCCTGTATAAATTAATAGAATATTTGGTTGCGAATTGCTCATATATTATACTTTGAATATATCTTTTGAGTTTTGGGTTGTAATTTCGCCAATTTTTTCCTTGGAAAGCCCATACAATTCAGATAGTTTTTCCAACACCTGCACTATATAGGCACTTTCATTTCGCTTACCGCGATAGGGTTTTGGTGCCAAGTATGGTGAATCTGTCTCTAAAACAATATGTTTCAAATCAATTTGGTTAAGAAATTGATCTATTTTGCCATTTTTGAAGGTTACCACACCTCCTATTCCTAACTTCATGTTATAGCCAATGGCTCTTTGCGCATCTTCCATGGTTCCGGTAAAGCAATGAAATATACCAAATAAATCATCGGATTTTTCAGATTCCAAAACCTCAAAAATTTCTTCAAAAGCTTCTCGGCAATGAATAACTATTGGCAAGTTATAAGCTTTAGCCAATTGAATTTGATGCCTAAATGCTTTTTTTTGAATGTCCAAAGTAGATTTATCCCAATATAAGTCAATTCCTATTTCACCTATTGCGTAAAAGGATCGCTTTGCAAGCATCTCCTCAACATGTGCCAATTCACTTTCATAATTTTCTTTTACCGATGTTGGATGCAGGCCCATCATCAAAAACACATTTTGAGGATACTCCTGTTCCAACTGCAACATAGCATTAGTATATTGGGAGTCAATAGCTGGAATAAAAAAACGGGTTACACCTTCATCAATAGCCCGTTGAATCATCTCATTTCTATCTGAATCAAATGCTTCACTATATAAATGGGTATGTGTATCTGTAATTATCATGTTGCAAAAATATATCTTTTTACATTTGTAATAAAAACAGACATGGAAAGCTTACAGGATTTTCTTCTTGACAAAGGTTATACGAAGGTTAAATTAAAACTAACAAAAACAAATCACTTTGAAGTCAGGGCTACAATTAACGGTGTAAAGGGTTTATTTATATTAGATACAGGTGCCTCCAGTTCTTGTGTAGGTTTTGAAGCTGTTGAAACATTTAAACTAATAGCTAAAGACTCTGAAGTAAAGGCAGCTGGTGCAGGTGCTACAGATATGATGACCCAAATTTCTAAAAAAAATGATTTAAAAATTGGGCGTTGGAAAAAGAATAAAGTAGCCTTAATTCTTTTTAATCTCACGCATGTAAACAGTGCCTTGGTTGCGCATAATGCCAAGCCTGTTGATGGCATTATTGGCGCAGATGTTTTAAAAAAATCAAAAGCCATTATTGACTATGAAAAAAAATATTTATATTTAAAAATGTAGTATTATTCTTATTGCCGAAAGGCTTTTCCCTTTAAAGAATTAAAATTCAAATAGTTAGTGAACACTTCCATTATTATTGCAGACGACCATCCTTTAATGTTAAGAGGCTTAAGTGATTTTTTAATCTCTAAAGGCTATAATATTGTTGGTAGTGCTACTAATGGTAATGAAGCTTACAATCAAATTATCAAACACAAACCAGATATTGCTATTCTAGACATTAGAATGCCTTTTAAAACTGGCTTGGAAGTTGCCGAAGAATGTTTAAAAAACAATTTAAGCACAAAAATAATTCTAATTACTTTTGATAAAGGCGAAGAGCTTTATGACCAAGCCAAAGAGCTAAATGTTTATGGATATATTTTAAAGGAATTTGCAATTGAAGAAATTGAGATGTGCATCAGCCATGTAAATGAAGGACAACCATATTTCAGCGAAGAGATTGCTTCCTATTTGAAATCCTCAATTCCTTCGGCCAAACCAGAAGAAATAAAAAAACTCACTAAATCTGAATTAAAAATTCTTCGCTTTATATCGGAAAACAAAACCAGTCAGGATATTGCCGAAATACTCGATATCTCATTCAGGACTGTTACCACACATAGGAGCAATATTGTTAACAAACTACAATTGGAAAACAGACCATCTTCATTGTTTCTTTGGGCTAGCAAAAACAAAAATTTACTATAAAAATACGTACAAGTACGTATTTTTTTTGTCTCTAAATGGTTGTATATTTACAGTGCTATTAATCGAAATTCTTGTAGGAGAATTATGGAAGGCTTTTTTTGAATCAACAATAAAGCCTTCTTTTTTTTGCTTAAAAATCTAATCTATCACTTTCAGAAAAAATACGTACAAGTACGTATTTTTTATTTCATTAAAGCTCTATACCTTTACCATGCTATTAATTAGTTCTTAGGGAGAATTATATTTTTGAGACTCTGTGTTGTTAGACAATACGGAGTTTCTTTTTTTACAGCACTCTCAACCACTTAAAAATACGTACAAGTACGTATTTTTTTTCATAAGGATACACACTAACTTTACACTTGTGTTTTAATCTATAAACCCCAAAGCTATTAATTACAAAACCTTATGGAAAACAATACTGGAGCAAATAAGTATTTTATTATTGGATTAATCCTATTGGCAACAATAGTTGTTTCTATTAACATTCTTGTTATTTTTTTTAGTTAGTTAATTTCATATCAAGAAAAAAAAGCGCAACCAAATGGTTGCGCTTTTAAATTATATACGGTTCTCATCAAACTTATTCTTAAAGCTCTAATGCTTTTTTAATATCATTATCCATTAATAGTTCTGTTGGATTTTCCAAGGCTTCTTTTATGGCTACCAAAAATCCAACTGATTCCTTACCATCAATAATTCTGTGATCATAAGAAAGCGCTAAATACATCATTGGGTGAATTTCAACCTTGCCATCAACCGCTATTGGTCTTTCAATAATATTGTGCATGCCCAAAATACCACTTTGTGGTGGATTGATGATTGGTGTAGATAACATACTTCCAAACACACCACCATTAGAAATTGTGAATGTACCACCTGTCATTTCATCAACAGTAATTTGTCCATCACGAGCTCTTAATGCTAAACGTTTAACTTCAGCTTCAACACCTCTAAAAGTCAAATTTTCAGCGTTTCTTATTACTGGTACCATAAGTCCTTTTGGTCCTGAAACTGCTATACTAATATCACAAAAATCATATGAAATCATTTCCTTACCATCTATCATCGAGTTTACTGCAGGGTAAAGCTCCAATGCTCTAACCACAGCTTTTGTAAAGAAACTCATGAACCCAAGACCAACAGCATGTTTCGCTTTGAATTCTTCTTTGTATTGGTTACGAAGTTCAAAAATTGGTGTCATGTTGGCCTCATTAAAGGTTGTTAACATCGCTGTTTCGTTTTTAGCAGACACTAAACGCTCTGCTACTTTACGACGTAACATTGATAATTTAGAACGAGATTCGCCACGACTACCACCTGTTGGAGTTCCCATTGAAGGAACTGCTTTTACAGCGTCTTCTTTAGTAACACGACCATCTTTTCCAGTTCCTGAAACATCAGATGCAGTCATGTTCTTTTCGGCTAATATTTTTTTAGCAGCTGGACTTGCTGTTCCTGTTGCATATGTTTTGTTTTCAGCAACTGGTTCTGATTTCTTTTCTTCGGTTTTAAGAGCTTCTTCTTTTTTATCTTCTTTAGCAGGTGCTTCAGTTCCTTCTGGCTTTTCAGCTCCAGTATCTATTAAACAAACTACTGCTCCAACTGCTACAGCATCTCCTTCTTCGGCTTTTAAGGTTATTGTTCCACTTGCCTCTGCTGGTAACTCTAAAGTTGCCTTATCACTATCCACCTCTGCTATGGCTTGATCTTTTTCAACATAATCACCATCTTCAACTAACCAAGTTGCTATTTCTACTTCAGTGATAGATTCTCCTGGTGACGGAACTTTCATTTCTAAAATCATTGTGTTACCTATTTTAGTTTTTTATTTAATTTTTTAGTGTTGATTATTTTTTGACTTATCGAATACAAAATCGATGACTTCCTGATGACGCTTTTTGGACCTTACAGAACTTCCTGCCGCTGGCGCACCATAAGGTCTACGGGTGGCAGCCCTAAATGATTTTGCTTCGTCCAGATGCATGAGCATGTGACTGTAAGCTCCCATATTTCTGGGTTCTTCCTGTGCCCATACAACATCTTTTACGTCTTTATATTTCTTTAAAATCGCCTTTATTTCATCTGTAGGCAATGGGAATAGTTGTTCAATTCTTACCAAGGCCACATCATTTCGCTCTAATTTTTCACGTTCTTCAAGCAAATCGTAATAAAACTTACCTGTAACAAAAACCAGCGTTTTTATGGCTTTAACATCAGCACTTTCATCAACAATAACCATTTGGAAACTACCATTGGCAAATTCGTCTACCGTAGAAACAACCCTTGGGTGACGCAACAAGCTTTTAGGTGTAAAAACAATTAGTGGTTTTCTGAAATTAGCCTTCATTTGTTTTCTCAACAAATGATACATATTCGCTGGTGTGGTACAATCGGCCACAAACATATTGTCTTTAGCGCACAATTGTAAATAACGCTCCATTCTAGCCGATGAATGTTCAGCTCCCTGACCTTCATAGCCATGTGGTAAAAGCATAACCAAGCCGTTCTGAAGTTTCCATTTATCTTCAGCCGCTGAAATATATTGGTCCAACATGATTTGAGCACCATTACTAAAGTCCCCAAATTGTGCTTCCCAAATAGTTAGTGTTTTTGGACTTGCCATGGCATAACCGTAATCAAAGCCAACCACGCCATATTCCGAAAGCAACGAGTTATATATAAAAAATCGCCCTTGTTTATCACTAATTTGATTTAGCAAAACAACCTCTTCTTCACTATCTTCTACTTTTACAACGGCATGTCTATGCGAAAATGTTCCTCGCTCGACATCCTGACCAGAAATACGCACATCATAACCTTCTTCCAACAATGAACCGTAAGCTAAATGTTCGGCCATAGCCCAATCTAATTTGTCTTCGTCAAACATGGTTTTTCTTGACTCAACCAATCGAGAAATTTTTCTGATAAACTTCTTATCCTTTGGCAATGTTGAAATAACATCGGTGATTTTTGACAATTCGGCTTTAGGATATGTTGTGTCAACCGGCTTCATCATCTTATCTTCTTCAACAGTGGTATAATTTACCCATTCGTTTTGCATGAATGGTGTAATTACTGTTTTGTCTTCCTTACGGGAATCTTCAAGATTCTCTTCCAACTTGGCCTTATAATCTTCTTCTAATTTTTTTACAAAAGCATCATCTACTACGCCTTCAGCTTTTAGTTTTTCAGTATAGAGGTCTCTTGGATTTTTATGCTTAGCAATGGCTTTGTATAATAGTGGCTGCGTAAATCGTGGTTCATCTCCCTCATTGTGCCCATATTTTCTATAGCCTAATAAATCGATAAACACATCTCGCTTAAATGTCATTCTAAAATCCAATGCAAAAAGCATTGCATGAACAACCGCCTCTGCATCATCGGCATTTACATGCAATACTGGCGAAAGTGTCACCTTACCTACATCGGTACAATAGGTACTGGAACGAGCATCCAAATAATTTGTGGTAAAACCTATTTGATTGTTGACCACAATATGAATGGTTCCATTGGTTTTATAACCATCCAGTTGTGCCATTTGAACCACTTCGTACACCAATCCTTGACCTGCAATAGCAGCATCGCCATGAACAACTATTGGTAAAACCTGTGATGGGTTTTCTGGATATTTATCATCTTGTTTAGCACGTGTAATACCCTCTACAACAGCTCCAACTGTTTCTAAATGCGAAGGGTTCGGTGCTATGTTTAAGTTTATTTTCTTACCAGAATCCGTAACTCGGTCACTGGTCCAACCTAAATGATATTTTACATCACCATCAAAAACTTCCTGCTCATAATCCTTTCCATCGAACTCACTGAAGATATCTTTTGCCGATTTTCCAAAAATATTTGTCAGCGTACTTAATCTTCCTCTGTGCGCCATACCCATCACGAATTCCTTAACATCATATTCAGACGCCTTTTCAATAAGTGTATCCAATGCTGGAATCAGTGATTCGCCTCCTTCTAATGAAAATCGTTTTTGACCAACATATTTTGTATGCAAAAACGTTTCAAAAGAAACCGCTTCATTTAATTTTTTGAGTATATGCTTTTTTTGATCGGCTGAAAATTTAGGTTGATTATCGTTAATATTTAACTTGTTTTGAATCCATTGTATTTCTTCGGGATTTCTGATGTACATATATTCAATCCCAATTGAGTCACAATAAATTCGCTCTAAATGGTCGACAATTTGTCTTAAAGTTTGTGAGCCAATTCCCAATATTTCACCAGCACTAAAAACGGTATCCATATCAGCTTGTGAGAGACCAAAATTTTCAATCTCTAGGGTTGGCGCATATTTTCTTCTAGCTCTAACCGGATTGGTTTTGGTAAACAAGTGCCCACGAGTTCTATAGCCATCTATAAGTTTTACAACCTGAAACTCCTTTTGAACATGTTCTGGAATTTGAGTTGAAACACCTTCAACAATTTCACCATTCATTCCGTAGCTTTCGCTACCAAAATCATAACCTTGAAAAAAGGCTCTCCAACTTGGCTCAACAGAATCTGGATTTTCTAAATATTGTTCGTATAAATCAGCAAAATATGCTGTATGTGCGGCGTTTAAAAAGGAATATTTATCCATAAATGACTAAAAACTGAATCGTTCCGATAAAATTTATACAAAAGTACAACTTTTAGTAAAATTAGATATGCTTTTATTATTTTTATAATATGATTACTTCACTTAAAAAATTGATAATGAAAAAAGAACTCGTATTTGGAAAATGGGCACTGACACTTCTAATATTTTCAATGTGTTTTCAACAAACACTTTTTGCGCAGGAAAGCAAAAGTGAATTTTGGGAGCATGTTTCAATTGGTGGCGGTATTGGTTTAAGTTTTGGCAGTGGATTTTTTAGCGGTACGATTGCGCCCAGTGCTATTTATAGGTTTAATCCGCAAGTTGCTATGGGATTGGGTTTGAATTACACTTATAATGAAGATAAGGATTTTTACCGCTCATCTATCATTGGAGGGAGTGTTATAGGATTTTACAATCCAATACGGGAATTACAACTTTCGGCAGAATTTGAACAACTGCATGTAAATCGAAATTACTATAATACCATTCTGAATTTTGATGAAGACTATTGGTATCCTGCATTATTTTTAGGTGCTGGATACAGCATAATTACTGGTAGGGTTTCAACAGCCATAGGTATTCGGTACGATGTACTCTATGACAGAGACAAAAGTATCTATGCGCAACCTTGGGCTCCTTTTATTCGTGTGTATTTTTAATTTAGCTATTGTATTGGTTTTTATACCACACTTTTTGCCACTCACGTTGTAAGATCATAAATGTCACTTGTTCGGACATTTCCAAGGTATCGGTACCATCCAATGATTTTATTTTTCTTTCTGACACATCAATTATGTATAACAGATTTAAATAGGACATAAACTGTTCTTGTATTAATTTGTAAACAGTTTCATGCAGCATCAATTTTAAACTTGAGGGCAAGACGTCTTCATCAAAACTTAAATCCAGATTGGCCAAGGCTAAATCTTTATTTAATTGCTTAATCAATTGATTATAAAGCTTATATTTTTCAGCTTCCGAAATTAGCTCATTAAAAGAAACAGGCATGTCCATTATACGTCCCTGTTCATTAACATCAAGCCAAAATCCCTTAATGCTTGCCTGTTGGGTTCAGAAATATCTAAAACATCTAAAATTGACATCGCCTTTTCAGTATAGATCTGAATGGCTTTTTTTGTTTCATTATCCGATCCAGATTCAACAAACAATTGTTTAACAGAGTCAATTTTATCAGATTGGTCACTTGGCGAAATACTATATAAATGTTGTAATTGTAGCTTGTCATCCGAATTTAAAAGCTCTAATGCTTTGAGGAACAAATACGTTTTTTTGTTCTCAATAATGTCGCCACCAACCTGCTTGCCAAATGTTTCTGGGTTACCAAAGACGTCTAAAAAATCATCTTGAAGCTGAAAAGCAATACCTAAATTTTTCCCAAAATCATATATGTAGTTTTGATCTTTTTCGCTTGCGCCAGCAACAATAGCACCCATTTTCATAGCAGCACCAACCAAAACGGCCGTTTTGTATTCAATCATTTTAAGATATTGTTCAATAGTGACATCGTCCAATGTTTCAAAATCTATATCATACTGTTGCCCTTCACAAACCTCCAATGCCGTTTGACTAAATAATTTTGCCAAAGCCTGGAATGTTTCGGCATCATAATTTTCAAATAATTGATACGCAAGAATCAACATGGCATCACCAGACAAAATACCTGTATTTAAGTCCCACTTTTCATGTACCGTTTCTTGACCACGTCTCAATGGCGCATCGTCCATAATATCGTCATGTATCAAAGAGAAGTTATGGAACACTTCAACACTCAATGCGGCATCCAAAGCCTTATTGTGGTCTGTGTTAAAAATTTCGGCTGTCATAAGTGTTAAAACAGGTCTTAACCGTTTTCCGCCCAACTCCAAAATATAATTGATGGGCTCGTACAATGACTTGGGTTCCCGCTCTTGAATAAAGTCTGCCAAATAATCATTGAAAGCTTTTTGGAAATACTGAATGTTTTGCATCGTACAAAAATAAACCAATTGCTTTTATAAAAGCAACTTGTTTAACCCAATGTTAAAAAATCATTAAAACTTTGGAAACTTTTTTTGTTTTTAAAGTTTCCTATTGTACTTTTGCCCCAGAATTATGAAAGAAGATATTTTAAAAACAGCTGTCAATTTATTTTTAACCTATGGTTTTAAAAGTGTAACCATGGACGATATTGCCAATACTTTGGGCATATCTAAAAAAACCATTTACCAATACTTTGCCAACAAAACCATTTTGGTAGAAGAAACGGTGATGTATTTGTTTCAGGTAATTTCCAGTGGTATTGAAGATATACGTGATTTAGAAAAAAACCCAATTGAGGAAATTTATGAGATTAAAAAGTTCCTCATGCAAAACCTAAAGGACGAAAAATCATCGCCGCAATATCAATTGGAAAAATACTATCCAAAAATTTTCAAGGACATCAAGGAAAAACAACTTTGTGTCATGAACGATTGTGTTAGTTGCAATTTGGAACGGGGTAAAAAAATAGGACTATATCGGGATACTATTAATGTGAGTTTTATTGCAAAAATTTACTTTAACTGTATGATGGCCTTAAAAGACAAAGACCTGTTTCCTTTAGAAAATTTTTCGATGAAAACCTTAATGGACAATTATTTGGAATACCATTTACGTGGTATTTGTACGCCAAAGGGTATTGACTTACTTAATGACTATTTAAAAATCAATCAATCTTAATAAAACGCAGAAAAAACAATTCATGAAACAGATATTTTACATTATAGGTTTTCTTTTTACTTCTTTGTCCTTTGGACAAGAAAGCACCTATAGTTTTACATTACAAGAAGCCATAGACTTTGCTTTGGAAAATAACCGAGCGGCAAAAAATGCTGTTCGTGATGTAGAAATCGCCGAAAAAGAAAAATGGGAAACTACAGCTACAGGTTTACCACAAATAAACGGTTCTATAGATTACCAAAATTGGATTAAACAACAAGTATCTCTTCTTCCCGGTGAAATTGCTGGTGGTGAACCAGGTACTTTTGTTCCAGTTACTTTTAGCACAAAACAAAGTATGGCAGCCAGCGCAACCATGACCCAACTTTTATTTGACGGGTCTTACCTTGTTGGTCTTCAAGCTGCCAAAGTGTATTTATTAATATCCGAAAACTCGAAAACTAAAACCGATTTAGAAGTTAGAAAAGCCGTAATTAATGCTTATGGTAATGTATTGCTGGCCGAAGAGAGTTTGAAAATCGTAAATAACAACATTGATGTTCTTCAAAAAAATCTTGATGAGACCACTAAAATCTATGAAAACGGATTAGAAGAAGAAGAAAGTGTAGAACAACTCAAAATAACCTTGAGTAGTTTAAAAAGTTATTTAAACAATAATGAAAGGTTAAAAGATCTATCCTATAAAATGTTTAATATCTCTTTGGGCTTAGATTTAAATAGCAACACCATTTTAACTGATGATTTGGAGACTCTCACTTTACAAAATATTTCATTGGAGTTATTGGACTCGGACAATCCGGTAGAAAATACTATTGATTACCAAATAGCCGCCAATTATATGGAAACTCAAGAACTCCTTTTAAAATTAGAAAAAAGCGCTTACTTGCCTAGTTTGAATGCATTTATTAGTGGTGGATACAATGGGTTTAGTGATGCGTTTACTTTTGGAACCAACAATCAAGAGTGGTTTGGTCAAGCTCAATTTGGGGTTGGACTTACAGTACCTATTTTTAGTTCTGGCATGCGCAATGCGGCTACTCAACGCGCTAAAATTAATGTTGAAAAAGCCCAAGAAGAACTAACACAAACCGAGCAAGAGCTACTATTTCAAATTGCCAATGCCAAGAGTGATTACCAATTTTCCATTGAAGAATATACCAACAAAAAAGAAAATTTGGATTTAGCCGAACGCATCGAATCAAAAAATGAAACCAAGTTTTTTGAAGGTATTGCCTCAAGTTTTGATTTACGTCAAGCACAAACCCAATTATATACAGCCCAGCAAGAATACTTGCAAGCCATGTTTAATGTCATTGCAAAAAAAGCTGAACTGGAAACCATATTAAACACTGTTAATTATTAAGCTATTAAACAACATGAAAAATATATTATCAATAGCACTTGCAACTTTTATTTTAACCTCTTGTGGAGGAGACAAAAAAAATTCACTGGAAAACGTGTTAAGCTCCAATAATCTGGAACTTATGCGTCAAAAACGTGCAGAAATTGTTGAACAACAACAAACCATCACGGATCAATTAGCAACTTTAGATGATGCTATCTCTAAAATTGACACTATAAAAAAAGTGCCTCTAATCACTACTATTAAAGCGCAAAAGGAATCTTTTAACCATTATTTTGAAATTCAAGGAAATGTAACCACTAAAAACCTTTTAGTCATTACTCCTGAATACAATGGTATTTTGACAAATGTTTATGTAACAGAAGGACAATCTGTTAGAAAAGGCCAAACCCTTGCAAAAATCGATGATGGTGGTATGGGTCAACAACTGGCCCAATTAGAAATTCAGACAGAATTGGCTAAAACCACTTTTGAGCGCCAAAAGCGTCTTTGGGATCAAAACATAGGTAGTGAAATTCAATACTTACAGGCCAAGTCCAATTATGAGGCACAAGAAAAAGCCGTAAACCAATTAAAGCAACAAATTGCCAAAACTGTGGTCAAAGCGCCTTTTTCAGGGACTATTGATGATGTCATTACCGAACAAGGAAGTGTTGTCGCTGCTGGTCAATCACAATTGTTTAGGTTAGTGAATCTGGACAACATGTATATAGAAACTGATGTTCCCGAACGTTACATAGAAGATGTTACCAAAGGGAAACACGTAGTAGTTGAATTTCCGGTTTTAGGGAAAACCGTCGAAACACAAGTTCGTCAGGCAGGTGATTTTATAAATCCTTCCAACAGAACATTTAAGGTTGAAGTTGATATTCCTAAATCAGAAAAAAACATAAAGCCAAACCTGACTGCCAGATTAAAAATTAACGACTATACCAATAAAGAAGCTATTTTAATTCCACAAAGTGTTATTTCTGAAAATGCCGAAGGCGAGCAGTACATCTATACGGTTTCTGATAAAAATGGTAACAACATTGGAATTGCCCAAAAAACCATTATTACAACTGGAAAAACTCAAGGCGATGTTATTGAAGTGTTGTCTGGAATTGAAGACAATGCCGAAATTATCAAGGAAGGCGCCCGAAGTGTCAAGGACGGTCAATCTGTTGAAGTTATTGACTACAACGAAAACGCGCAATAAACCTAACTAAAGTCAAAAAGATTTAAAACATGACCGAAAGACAAAAAAAAGTCGATAAAGAATTTGGACTATCATCTTGGGCAATCAATAATAAAACCACGATATATGTTCTTATTTTAGTATTCTTTTATTTAGGTATTTCTGCTTTCTTTGAAATGCCAAGAGAGAACTTTCCAGAAGTAAACGAAACCAAAATTTACGTAAGCACGCTATTTCCTGGAAACACGGCCGAAGATATTGAAAAGCTCATAACCGATCCGTTGGAAGACGAGTTAAAGACCGTGAGCAACGTTGTAGAAATCACCTCGACCTCTCAAGAAGATTATTCAATGGTAATCATAGAATTTGATGAAGGTATTACAGTTGAAGAAGCCAAACTTAAAGTCAAGGACGAAATAGAATCTAAAACTACTGGTGAAGATTGGCCTACCTTCAATGATGCCAAAGTAGAACCCGATGTTTTTGATTTAAGTATGTCTGAAGAAATGCCCATACTTAATATCAATATTTCTGGAGACTACCCTGTTGACAGGTTAAAAGAATACGGCGAATACCTTCAAGATGAAATTGAAGATTTACTGGAGATTAAGGAAGTAGCCATTCGTGGTGCACAGGAAAAAGAAGTAGAGGTTGCTGTTGATATCTACAAAATGATGGCTGCACAAGTATCATTTAGTGATGTTATTAATGCCATAAATGGTGGAAATGTTACTATGTCTGCTGGAAATATTAAAGCCAGTGGCCAACGTCGAACCATTCGTATACTTGGAGAAATAGAAAACCCTCACGAACTTGAAAATTTTGTGGTTAAATCAGAGCATAACAATCCTATTTATTTAAAGGATATTGCCTCGGTTAGTTTCAAGGAAGAAGACAAAACCACTTTTGCCAGGGAATATGGAGAACCTGTTGTCATGCTTGATGTAAAAAAACGAGCTGGAAAAAACATGGTAGCTGCAGCGCAACAGATTCATGAGATTGTAAAGCACTCCAAAGAGCACGTTTTCCCACCAGATTTAGAAGTTAGTATCGCAAACGATCAATCGTCAGTAACTATCGGACAGGTAGATGACCTGGTAAACAATATCATATTTGGGGTTATTTTGGTTGTGACCGTTCTTATGTTTTTCCTTGGTTTTAAAAATGCCATTTTCGTAGGTTTTGCAATACCGATGTCCATGTTTATGTCACTCATGATCTTAAATATGTTTGGGATTACCTTAAACACTATGGTGCTTTTTGGTCTTATCATGGGACTGGGAATGCTGGTTGACAATGGTATTGTGGTTGTTGAAAACGTCTATCGTCTCATGGATGAAGAAGGTATGAGCCGCATACAGGCAGCCAAAAAAGGTATTGGTGAAATTGCTTTTCCAATCATTATATCAACCGCAACAACTGTAGCTGCTTTTATTCCACTTGGATTATGGCCTGGTATAATGGGTGAATTTATGATGATTCTACCTCAAACTTTATCTATTGTTCTTGGGTCATCATTATTTGTAGCTATATTCTTCAATTCTGTATTGGTATCTCAATTTATGAATATTGAGGATAAGGATATGCCTTTGAAACGTATAATAACTATTACGGTCGTTATGGCTATTCTAGGGTTGTTGGTATACATGGTTGCTGGTGAGTACAGAGCTCTAGGTTCCTTAATGGTATTTACCGCCATAATGCTTTGGGTTTACCGTCTGTTTTTACGTAAATGGGCCAACAATTTCCAAACTAAAACACTGGTAAAACTAGAACGTTTCTATGAAAGAGTCTTACGCTGGGCGCTTTCGGGTTGGAAACCATATGTTTTAAGTTTTGGTGCTTTCTTACTGTTAATGATTGCTTTTATAACATTTGGAATATCCTTATCGACTCAACGTACTAAAGTGGAATTTTTCCCAGACAACATCCCAAATCAAATTATTGTATACATTGAGTATCCTGAAGGTACTGCCATTGAAAAAACCAATGCCATAACAAAGGAAATTGAAAAACGCGTTTACAAGGTATTAGACGATTCGCAATACAAAGATGGCAGTCATAATTTTATGGTAGAGAGTGCCGTTTCGCAAGTTGGTGAAGGTGCTGGTAATCCACAAACCGATGGTGGTTCGGCTGCCGAGATGCCTCACAAAGCCAAAATAACGGCTTCCATGCGTGAGTTTAAATACCGTCGTGGCGAAGACAGTGAACTTTTACGCCAAAAAGTCCAAAAATCATTAGTCGGTATTTATCCAGGTGTTCTCATTTCTGTAGAAAAAGATGCTGCTGGACCTCCAGCAGGTGCACCAATTAACATAGAGATTGAAGGAAAAGACTATAATGAGCTTATTAACCTAGCTGAAAAAATGCGCGAGTTCATCAACAGTAAAAATGTCCCTGGTGTTGATGAATTGAAAATTGATGTCAATAAGGACAAACCGATTATGCGCGTGATTGTAGATCGTGAAAAAGCAGGTGAACTTGGCATTAGTGCTTCTCAGGTTGGGCAGCAGCTCCGAAATTCGATTTTTGGATCTAAAGCAGGTATATACAAAGAAGATGGCGATGATTATGATATTTATGTGAGATTTAATGAAGAAAATCGTTATGACAAAAGCGCCCTGTTCAATCAAAAAATCACGTTTAGGGATATGGCTTCAGGTCAAATTAAGGAAATACCTGTTTCGGCTGTAGCGACTTATGAAAACACTTCTGGATTTAGTGCCATAAAACATAAGGACACCAAGCGTGTAGTAACCGTGTATTCGGCTTTGGCGCCTGGTTATACTGATGCTGGTGCAGTCGTTAATCAGATTCGAAACGAAATGAAGAGTTTTGAAGAACTCCCAGATGATATTAAAATAGATTATACGGGCCAAATTGAAGAACAAAACAAGCAAATGGCCTTTTTGATGGGTGCTTTCTTTACTGGATTAGGTCTTATTTTCTTTATTTTGATTTTCCAATTTAACTCTATTTCAAAACCAGCTATAATTATGTTGGCCATTTTCTTGAGTTTAATTGGCGTATTTGGAGGAATTGTTATAACGGGTAGTGCCTTCGTAATCATGATGACCATGGTTGGTATCATATCGCTCGCAGGAGTCGTCGTTAACAATGGAGTGGTATTATTGGATTATGCGCAGTTGTTAATAGACCGTAAAAAAGTTAAGCTAAATTTAGAAGAAACCGATTATCTAGAAACCGATGATTTATTCGAATCTATTGTAAAGGCTGGTAAAGCACGTTTACGTCCGGTTTTATTAACTGCCATTACAACTATATTAGGTTTGATACCGTTAGCGGTTGGTTTCAACATTAACTTCTTTACCCTCTTTAAAGAATTTGACCCCAATATTTATGTAGGTGGAGACAATGTTGTGTTTTGGGGACCATTGGCTTGGACCGTTATCTACGGATTATTTGTAGCAACATTCTTAACATTAATCATAGTACCAGTACTGTTTTTCTTGGTCATGAAATTTAAAATGTGGCTTCGTAAAAAACGAATTTTAAGAGCACAAACCGATAGTGAATCCGTATCCCTTGAATAACGGATTGATTAATAGCTGAAATCGCCCTAACAAATGTTAGGGCTTTTTTAATTTGATAATCCCCTAACTTCATTAAATTTGCAAATCTAAATTTTGATTATGTATAGAAGTCATAATTGTGGTGAATTGAGGTCATCACACATCAACAAAGAAGTAACGCTAGCTGGTTGGGTTCAAAAATCCCGCGACAAAGGATTTATTGTTTGGGTAGATTTACGAGATAGATACGGTATCACCCAATTGGTATTTGATGAAGAGCGTACTTCAAAAGCATTGATAGAACAGGCTCAAAATTTAGGTCGTGAATTTGTTATTCAAGTAAAGGGTAGCGTTATTGAACGTGCTTCTAAAAACCCTAATATTCCTACTGGTGATATTGAGATTTTAGTTTCTGAATTAATAGTGTTGAATGAAGCACTCCTCCCTCCTTTTACAATTGAAGATAAAACTGATGGTGGCGAAGATATTCGTATGAAATATCGCTATTTGGATATTCGTCGTAATCCTGTAAAAAACAGTTTAATTTTTAGACATAAGGTCACTCAAGAAGTTCGCAATTATCTTTCAAAGGAAGGCTTTATTGAAGTTGAAACACCATATTTAATAAAATCCACTCCAGAAGGCGCTCGTGATTTTGTAGTTCCAAGTAGAATGAATGAAGGACAGTTTTATGCACTGCCGCAATCCCCACAAACATTTAAGCAGCTCCTTATGGTTGGCGGCATGGATAAATACTTTCAGATTGTTAAATGTTTTAGAGATGAAGATCTTCGTGCTGACAGACAGCCTGAATTTACACAGATAGACTGTGAAATGGCATTTATTGAACAGGAAGATATTTTGAATGCTTTTGAAGGATTAACACGCCATTTACTAAAAGAAGTAAACGGTGTTGAAATTGACAAATTCCCCAGAATGACTTATGATGATGCGATGCGTAAGTATGGAAACGATAAACCAGACATACGTTTCGGAATGGAATTTGGAGAACTTAATGAAGTTGCTCAACATAAAGATTTTGGTGTTTTCAACAATGCTGAATTGGTTGTTGGTATTGCTGTTCCTGGAGGAAATGCTTACACACGAAAAGAAATTGACAAGTTAATTGATTGGGTTAAACGCCCGCAAATTGGAGCTTTAGGAATGGTCTACTGCCGTTGTAATGATGATGGTACCTATAAATCATCTGTTGATAAATTTTATGACCAAGAGGATTTAGCGAAATGGGCTGAAGTAACTGGAGCTAAACCTGGTGATTTAATTTGTGTGTTATCAGGTGATACCAATAAAGTAAGGACACAATTGAGTGCATTGCGTATGGAATTGGCAGAACGTTTGGGTTTACGTAAACCTGATGAGTTTGCGCCACTTTGGGTTTTGGATTTCCCACTATTGGAATGGGATGAAGAAACCGAACGTTACCACGCCATGCACCATCCATTTACATCACCAAAACCGGGTCAATTGGAATTATTGGAAACCAATCCTGGAGCTGTTAAAGCCAATGCCTATGATTTGGTGTTGAATGGCAATGAAATAGGTGGTGGTTCCATAAGAATCCATGACAAGAAAACGCAGGCTTTAATGTTTGATTACCTCGGGTTTACTCCAGAGGAAGCGAAGGCCCAGTTTGGTTTCCTTATGGATGCATTTCAATATGGTGCACCTCCCCATGGCGGGCTCGCTTTCGGTTTAGATAGATTGGTTGCCATTCTTGGTGGTCAAGAAACGATAAGGGATTTTATTGCCTTCCCTAAAAACAACTCTGGCCGCGACGTTATGATTGACGCTCCTGCTCATATTGACAATGAACAACTTGAGGAATTGAGTTTAAAACTTAATTTAAAATCATAAGCCTAAAATCCTGCTGAATGCAGGATTTTTTAGTAGTTTTAATTTATACTAGCTAAATTGATGACTACACAAGCATTTATAAAACGCATACACATTCTACGGTACAAGTATGTCTCACAAAAAAACTTTGTTTTTTTATTGAGTATGCTCATAGGGCTTTTAGCAGGTTTAGTTTCTGTTACTATTAAGAACATCACTTTTGGTATAGAATGGCTACTTGAAAAGGTAATTGTTTGGTCGCAAAACAGCATCTATTTTATCCTGCCTGTCATTGGTATTTGGCTTGTGTATTTGTTTATGAAATATATTGCTAAAAAGCCTGTTGAACATGCCATCCCGAGTATTCTATTTTCACTGTCAAAGAAAAACGGGATCATTAGACCCAGTAAAATATATTTACCTTTAATCACGGCCCCTTTAACTGTTGGTTTTGGTGGTTCGGTTGGTTTGTTAGGTCCAGCTATCGCATCTGCCTCAGCAATAAGTTCTAATATTGGCCAGCTATTCCATATTGACAGAAAAACGCGAACCCTGCTTATTGGATGCGCAGCAGCTGGTGCTATCGCTTCCATTTTTAAATCCCCTATTGCGGCTATTATTTTTGCCATTGAGGTGTTTAGTCTCGATTTAACCTTTGCTTCATTACTTCCATTACTTATAGCATCCGTTTCTTCAGTGTTAACATCTTATTTTTTTCTGGGTGACGGTGTGCTCTTCAATTTTAATGTTTCTGATAAATTTGCACTTAAAGACACCTTGTTTTATATAGTTTTAGGAATTGGTACTGGTATTGCATCTATATACTTCTCTAAAATATACTTTGCTACATATGCCTTTTTTAATCGTTTTAAAACTAATGGACAAAGGCTGATTGTTGGCGGTTTGGCTATTGGTGTTATGCTATTTTTTATTCCGCCACTTTATGGGGAAGGTTTTGGATTTATAAACGATTTATTGGATGGTAATCATTTACATGCTTTAGGACATACACCTTTCGATAAATATTTAGGTAATATATGGGTTGTAATAGCCTTATTAATTGGAATAACAATCTTCAAAGCGGTAGCTATGACAACAACATTTGCAGCAGGCGGTTCTGGTGGTATTATCATTCCAACCATGGTTATGGGAAGTGCCTTGGGGAATGTGGTTGCCAAAATAATCAATAATATTGGTTTGAATTTCCATGTATCTGAAGCCAATTTCACATTAATTGGCATGGCTGGACTTATTTCTGGTGTACTTCATGCACCTTTAACAGCTATTTTCTTAATTGCCGAAATTACCGGTGGCTATGAGTTGTTCGTTCCGTTGATGATTACAGTTTCCATGTCTTTTATTATCACAAGGAATGCAGTACAACATACCATTTACACTAAAGAGTTAGCTGAAAAAGGCGCGTTATTGACCCATGACAAAGATCAAAGTGTATTGACGCTTATGACACTTGATAGTGTTATAGAGAAGAATTTCATCGCTTTGCATCCAGATATGTCTTTGGGTGATATGCTTCACAAAGGCGTTGCAAAATCTAACAGAAACCTTTTCCCTGTTATAGATGAAGATAAACGCTTGGTAGGCATTCTACTTTTGGACGATATCCGAAATATTATGTTTGATCAATCATTATACAATTCCACTTCAGTTGAAACCTTTATGCATATGCCACCAGGGTATATTGATTATGATAAAGACAGTATGAAACAGGTTATGCAAAAGTTCCAAGATTTGGGTGTATGGAATCTACCCGTTATTAAAAACGGTATATATTTGGGATTTGTTTCCAAATCTAAATTACTAACGGCTTACAGACGTGAGCTCATTAATTTTACTTCTTAACATGAAATACCTCATTGCATTTCTCTTCATAATATCGGCTGGCTTGATTTTTACTGGTTTTTTAGCAGATTTAGATATTTCGGAAAGATTAATTGGTTTTGGTGTAATGGGCTTGTTCCTTGTTGTCTTCCCATTATTCAGTTGGTATCGATGGAAAAACAAAAACGTAAAGGATTACTTACTTACAAAAGAAAACTTGGATAAAATGCGTGAACGGGAAAATCAAAAGGATTAATTCAGATTTCTTTTCTCAATAAAAAATCGTTTAATAAGCGTTGAAGCTTCTTCTTCCAAGACGCCTCCTTCAATTTTTGTTTTGGGATGCAGTTTTGTTTTTAAGTTTAAACATCCACGTTCCTCATCCCGAGCGCCAAAAACTATTCGTGAAATTTGACTCCAAAATAAAGCCCCAGCACACATTTGACAAGGCTCCAACGTAACATACAAGGTACAATCATGCAAGTATTTTCCACCTAAAAAGTTGGCTGCTGCCGTAATGGCCTGCATTTCGGCATGAGCTGTTACATCATTAAGTAACTCTGTGAGATTATGCCCTCGTGCAATAATTCGATCTTTGATTACAACAACAGCACCTACAGGCACTTCACCTTTTTCAAATGCCAATTCAGCCTCTTGCAAGGCCTTCTGCATAAAATAACTATCGTCAAATGGTGTTTTCATGGATGCTATAAAAATAAAAAAGGCAGTTACATAAATAACTGCCTTTTACTATTTTTTATCAAAAAATATTAATTCTTGATAATCTTATCATTAGAATTTATAAATTCTCCTCTAATATTAAGTACATAAATTCCTGATTGGAAAGATGTCATATCAATTTCAACCTCACCAAACAAATCAACACGTTTAGCATATACTTGTCTGCCATTAATATCAGTAACAGTCAAATTAACATTACCAAAGTTTTTAGTGGTTTTAATATATACATTACCATTAGTTGGATTTGGGTAAATTATATAATCGTTTTGATTAAATTCATCAACACTTAAACTTGTACAATTAGCCAAACTTGGATCAGAATCAGGTGGTAACGTAAAATCTTCTACTTGATCTGAAGCATTAAAAATAGCCCCTTCTGATGCGCCAGCTCCAAGACCTCTGTTGGCGAAAGCTTCCCAAATCATACATTGGTCTTCTCCACCTGTTAAAGCCATATCTGCAGCTAAAATTGCATCACGACCACTAACAAATCCTGGATTACAAGGTTGTAATTTTAAGGCATCCGTAACAATTTGCATGACTTTGTTATTACCGCCTGTTCCATAATAAACATCTTCGTCAAAACCATATTTTTCAATATAAGCCCAAGTTAAATCCCATAACATGGTGCACCAAACAAAACCATTACTATGTTGTTGACCACCAGTTTGATTGGTATATGCAAAAGTATAGTTGTTTATAGCAAAGGAGGTACTATAAGGTGCTTCTCTAATCCCTGCTCCTGAAGTTTCTTGACCTACAGCAAAAGTAGCCATCCCTCTAGGGTCTTCAGGAGAATCTCCTGGTTTTATTGTCATCACCATTGGATACCAATCTGACCATCCTTCTCCCATTTGAGTTGCACTATTTAGGCAATTAGTGGTATTGGCACCACCTGTTAATCGATTAGATATACCATGTGTGTACTCATGAGCGACTATTAAATTGTCAAGAGAACCATCTCTTTGGTATGGACCTGCATCCACTAAAGTAGCATTTATGACCTCCCCATTTTCCAAACTGTTGATTATAGCTGACCCATCAATTGAGCTTACCATAATGGATGGTATTGTCACATTAGCTCCAAGAGCACCAGGACCCATCGTTATTGGATCTCCTGCTACATTATTAACCATTATAACGGCTATAGCTCCAGCGTTTTCAGCACTTAATATTTTATAACCAAACTCACATTCTCCTCTTCTTATAACGGCAATCTTTCCAGCTATTTGAGCTCCATTTGTAATAGTTTGACAAGCATCGTGAATATCTGGGTTAGAACCACTATCATTAACTAAAGCTAAATTGGCTGTAATTGGGGTTGTTGGAAGTGGCTCTCCAAAATTAGCCGAAATACCTTGGTAATCACCAGCTAATGCTCCATTGTTAATAGTAAGCGGTGTGCCAGGAGGGCCAACCGCAGTCCATAAAAACATAGACATACCAGGATTAGATCCATCAGGAGGTGTACCAAACGTTGCGTTGTTAAGTGACGCTCCATCTTGACCAAATGCATAAACAAAATCATTACCTATTCCTCCATTACCATAATTATTTACCTGAAAGTTACCACTGGCCTCATCAAATCCATATTGATACCACACATCATGCATAATATTGTTCATATAAAACAAATTTGTTAATGACGCATCTAAATATCCCAATGGAGGTTGATTAAGATTAAGTGCAAAATCAAAATTCAAAGCAGATGTACCTTCTACGGAATCTCCTAAATCTCCTTCACCATCGAGATCCTCCATAGCCCAAACATTATTACCTCTTGATATAGTATATTCAGCTCCAGAAACCCCATTGGTATCATGCCATCCATAAGGCGACGCAACAGCATCAGCTGGTTCCACCACTAAACTTCTTACTCCATCATTAGGAGCTCCAACTGGTAAGGGAAAAACATTATACTGTGAACCATCAACTAAAAGAGAATTCCTTTTCAATAAACTAAACTCTTGCGCTTGGCTTATATTACCATGGTCGTGAGTTGTGTGATTAGAATCTCCAAAATTACAAGATAATATCCAATCCCTTTGATCTAGTATATTACCTGACACAGCATCTACCCTAATACTCCACCAATTTTTGCCATCTACAGTATGAATACTCAAATCCCAAGCCAACTTTAAATCACCTTCCAAAGTTTGATAAAAAACCAACTCAACAGGGATTTGTGATTTTGAAAGACTTCCTCCTGAAAACAAAAACTTATGACCATTTTGTTCAAGCAACTCTATGTTACCAATAAATCCTAAATTAAGTGTCGATGCTACACGTTGTATAGCAGTTTGAGCATTTAATTGTGGGGCTGTAGTATTTATTCTTTGATCGATTCCTGCAATAAAATTATTAGCATAATAGAAAACGACATTATCTTTTATGGCTACACTGGAAATAGCATTAAAAATAGTAATTCCTTGATAACGCTGATTTACATATACATGCGTAATTTTCGATTTTTTAGAATAGAACTCTTTACTAATGACCAAGTCAGCAATATCACTGCTAGTCAAATTGTAAGTTTCCTTTTCCTGATTCAAATACGTTTGTATTTTAGAACCATATTCCGATTCAATAAGGTTATTTTGTGAAACACCTGTAAAGCTCAACAAAATCAATCCTAAAAAAACCAAAAACCTTAAGTAGTTATACTTCATTTTTTAAAATTTGGTTATTAAATTTTTCGATAATTGCACAAATATAATGAAGAGTTATAGATTTTTTTACATATACTTAAAATAATTCAATATATGTTATAGTTAGTCACTATTTTAATAATTTTGTGTCAAATGGAAAGCACAATTTTAAACTCTATTTCTAGCCCTTTGGACTTAAAAAAGTTGACAAATCCCCAACTAAATAGTCTTGCTAAAGAACTCCGAAAGTTCATTATTGATATTGTTTCTGTCAAAGAAGGCCATTTAGGAGCTAGTTTAGGAGTTGTTGAACTAACTATTGCTCTACATTATGTTTTTGATACTCCAAATGACTTATTGATTTGGGATGTTGGCCACCAAGCCTACGGTCATAAAATATTAACGGGCAGAAAGGACTTGTTTCACTCCAATCGTCAATTGAAAGGTTTAAGCGGGTTTCCAAAAATAACTGAAAGCATCTATGATAGTTTCGGAACTGGACATTCTTCCACTTCTATTTCTGCCATATTGGGGATGGCCATTGCCTCCAAAATAAAAGGTGACTTTAAAAAAAATCATATAGCTGTTATTGGAGATGCTTCCATTGCTAGCGGTATGGCTTTTGAAGGATTAAACCATGCTGGGGTAACAGATAGCAATATACTTATCAT
The DNA here is from genome assembly GCA_030425285.1 of Bacteroidia bacterium. Classification (GTDB taxonomy): domain Bacteria; phylum Bacteroidota; class Bacteroidia; order Flavobacteriales; family Flavobacteriaceae; genus Hanstruepera. The sequence continues at coordinate 866,769 of JAUIAY010000001.1, read as the reverse complement.
CCTCAACGACAATGCTATAGGTATTGACCCTAGCGTAGGTGCTCTCAAACAATATTTGACGAATGTTAAAACGGGGAACCAAAAACAAGACAACATTTTTGAAGCGCTGAATTTCGATTATTCAGGGCCTATTGATGGGCATAACCTTTCCAAACTTATTGAAGAATTGGAACGATTAAAATCTGTATCAGGACCTAAATTCCTACATATCATTACCACCAAAGGAAAAGGACTGAAACAAGCAGAGGATAATCAGGTTACCTATCATGCTCCAGGTAAATTTGATGCCAAAACAGGAGATTTAATTCCAAAATCAGCTCTTAATCAACCGCCTAAATTTCAAGATGTATTTGGTCACACATTAGTTGAGTTAGCTAATTCCAACAAATCTATTGTTGGTATTACACCAGCTATGCCGACTGGTAGTTCCATGAAGTTTATGATGGAAACATTTCCTGAAAGAGCTTTTGATGTTGGAATAGCAGAGCAACATGCGGTTACACTTGCTGCTGGAATGGCAACACAAGGCATGATACCATTCTGTAATATTTATTCAACTTTTTTACAGCGTGCTTATGATCAAGTCATTCACGATGTAGCATTACAGAAATTACCAGTAATTTTTTGTTTGGATCGTGCAGGATTGGTGGGAGAAGATGGCCCAACACATCATGGCGCTTTTGATCTGGCCTATTTAAGGTGCATTCCCAACATAACCATTTTTGCACCAAGAAATGAAATTGAATTGCGAAATATTATGTTCACTTCTCAACTTGGTAAAATATCCGGTCCTCTGGCCATAAGATATCCTCGAGGACGTGGCGTTACATTAAAATGGGAGCTTCCATTTGAAACTATAGAAATAGCTACAGGCACACAACTCAAAAAAGGGAATTCAATAGCTGTTTTAAGCATCGGTTCTATTGGTAATAACGTCACTGAAGCTATTGAAAGCCTCGATATATCTCATTATGACATGCGGTTTGTTAAACCTTTGGACCATCATTTGTTGCATACTATCTTTAAAAACTACCCGATAATTGTAACCGTTGAAGATGGCTGCATAATAGGCGGCTTTGGTAGTGCTATTTCTGAATTTGCCGTAAACAATGAATACAAGAATAGCATTAAAATGCTGGGAATTCCAGATCAATTTATTGAACACGGAAGTGTTTCAGAACTGCAAAATGAAATAGGATTAACACCTAATCAAATTAAGGAATATCTTATAAAGTTACTGGAGAATTAATCTTCAACGTAATATTGCACTTCAAACTCCGAAGCTTTTTCGCTAGTTATTTCGTTCAGTGCCAATAAACAAGCAAATGTGACAAAAAAAATAACTATAGCTCCTAAAATATTTTTTTTCATGGTATAGCATTTACTGGGTTTGAAAGTTAAAACTAATTTAAACCTCGTTAAAAATCAAATAAATTCGATGTATTGCAATTTTTTGAAAGATTAATCTTACTAAATATATATTCCTTCTATCTTTTTATAGTTCAAAATTGCCTGACTATCTGATAGAGATGCCACGTAGCTACACACATTCAGCAAACGTTTATAAAGACTTTCTTCTGTTAAAGACAATTTATTAGACAGAGTATTCAATACCAACTTATCATAATTGGAAGCTGTACCCATAAAGGAATTGTTTATGGCACTAACATAGGTTTTAAGTAACGTGTTTATAACTCGGTAACCCATAATCTCCTTATCTACAACCTCATCGGAAAGATAAATATTCTTGACACTCAAGGATATTATATCATTTATTTGAGCTTCGTACTTACTTTTATCCAATAGAGCTGTACTAAAATCGTCCTTAAGTATATCTGTTTCATTAGCCATAAAAACAGTAACAGCCTCGTTAATTAGCGTATTAATGGCAAGGGCTCTTAAATAACTCACCCGATCTTGAGTCGTTTTTAGTTGGTGATACTTTTGTGTCTGAATAGAATCCCTGACCAAATTAATTAAATACTCTAATGCAAACTCTTCTGGAATAAGCCCCAAGTTGATCCCATCTTCAAAATCTATAATCGTATAGCAAATATCGTCAGCTGCTTCGACCAAAAAAGCTAAAGGATGTCTTGAAAAACTTAAATTATCTTTAGCTCCCCTACTTTTTAATCCTAATTCTGCAGTAATATCTACAATGGCTTCCTTTTCACTTTGGAAGAAACCATACTTCTTGTCGGCAATATGCGAAGTAGGCTTTTTAGGCAATGATTCCTTTGGGTATTTCATAAAGGCTCCAAGTGTAGCATAACTCAATCGCAACCCACCTTCTCTTCCTTCTCTACTCTCTGTCAAAATCTTCAACCCATTGGCATTTCCTTCAAAATCACATAAGTCCTGATATTCTTTTTGGGTTAAATCGGCTTGGTATTTTAGTCCATCTCCAGTTTTAAAAAACTCTCCTATCGCTTTCTCTCCAGAGTGACCAAAGGGTGGGTTTCCAATATCGTGTGCCAAGGCAGCTGCGGCAACAATAGCACCAAAATCGTTAGGTTGGTATCCATGAACAGTCTGTAAATGTGGGTATTTCTCTATTAAACGCTGACCTACCTTTCTTCCTAAAGTTCTGCCAACAACACTTACCTCTAAACTGTGTGTTAAGCGTGTGTGAACAAAATCGGTTTGTGAAAGTGGAATAACTTGAGTCTTATCCTGAAGACTTCTGAATTCTGAAGAAAATATGACCCGATCATAATCGACCTCAAACCCCAAACGGGTTTCATCCTGCTCTTTTCTTAAGCGTTTATTGGTATCTCCGAATCGTTTTAAAGAGAGTAATTGTTCCCAGTTCATCATCAAAATTTAAAGTTCACAAGATAACGGTTTTCAATGTTAAGAAATCTATTCCAAATGAATTTTTTTTGACGCTCCCTTAACATTCAGGTAACGGTTATATCATTTAGGTTTAACCCGAAGTTAACTTTGACTTTACATATATGGGGTTTCTTTGCGGCAAGAAAATTTATAAAAAACTAATGAGACAAATACTTCTTATTCTACTATTATTTTCAGCTGTATTTTCATACTCACAAAGTACAGGGTCAATTGTAGGTAAACTAACTGACAAAGAATATAACGACGAACCATTACCGTTCGCAAACATATTAATTAAAGGCACAACAAAAGGTGCTACTTCTGATATGGACGGCCTTTACAGTCTAGACAATATCGAACCAGGAACTTACACGGTTGTGTTTAGTTTTGTTGGCTACCAAACTCAAGAGGTTGACGCTACTGTAGTTGCTGGAAAAGTAACTGAAATTAATTTACCAATGTCTGCCAGTGCAGCTTCATTGGATGAGGTTGTAATTACTACCACTACAAAACGCGAAAGCGAAGTGGCACTATTATTAGATCAGAAGAAAGCGGTTGAAATCAAACAAAGTATCGGTGCTGAAGAATTATCCAGAAAAGGAGTAAGTGATGCGGCAGGTGCTGTTGCCAAAATATCTGGTGTTTCAAAGCAAGAGGGTTCTAGTAATGTTTATGTAAGAGGTTTAGGAGATCGCTATCTTAACACGACTATGAATGGTTTATCATTACCTTCCAATGATGTTAATAAAAAGAATATTGACTTAAACTTATTCTCTTCAGATATCATTGAGAACGTTTCAATCAGTAAAGCATATTCTACGAACTTCTATGGCGATTTTTCTGCTGGTAATGTCAATATTACCTCTAAAAATTATAAAGGCAACGGCTTTTTTGAAGCTTTTATTGGAAGTGGATTTAACACCAATACTATAGACAAAGATTTTGTTAAGAGTGAAGGAACTGGCTATTTTGGTGATTATGCCAGATATGACCACAATCCGTTTGCAGTTGTACTATCTCATGGTATCGACCCAGAATCAGTAGAGACTCCTATTAATGCATCATTTGGAGCAGCAGGCGGTAAGTCATTTGATTTCAAAAATGGTTCTCGTTTGAGTTTGTTCGCAACAGCTTCATTTGAAAATGGCTATGAATATAGAAAAGGGACAAACCAAGACTTTACATTAGTAGAGAAAAAAGCTTATATAGACAGTGCAGAAGAGTATGAATATTCAACAACAACGACTGCTTTAGCAAATGCTAACTATCGAATTGACGACAACAACAGTTTAAAGTACAATTCCCTATACATTAACAGTTCTTCAGATGTTGTTGGTTATTTTGGTATTGACGGAAAAGGTAGAAACAGAGATGGTATAGCGAGCACTGATGAAGGGTTTTATCAAATGAATGTGCAATTTGATCAAACTCAAATGTTTGTGAACCAATTATTGGGAGAGCATACTTCAGGAAAGTTAAAAGTTGATTGGGGCTTTGGTTATAACAAAGTGTATTCTAAACAACCTGATAGAAAACGTGTGAGTTTAGAAAATTATCAATTCGCGCTTGATAATGACCCAACAACAAATCCAACTTTTTACAACAACGTTGATTATGACAACCAACGTTACTTCCAGAATATTGAAGATGACGAATATAATGGAATTGCTAATCTAGCCTATGAAGTTACTGATAAACTAAAATTTAACTTGGGCTATAATGGCCGAAGTAAAACTCGTAATTTTAATAATATCCGCTACGGTTATCGAATTGTAGATACAGACTATCAAGTAACCGATGTCAACAACTTCAACAGCATCTTCAATGTTGGAAATCTAAACATTAATGAGAATTCCAACGGTATTTATGAACTTACTGTTATCAATAACATACCTGGACAATCTAATACGAACAGACCTGGTTTACCTGAAAACACCTATAATGGTAAGCTTGATATTTATGCAGGCTATCTAAATGCCGAAATTAAAGCTGGTAAAAAGTGGTTGTTTGTGCCTGGTGTTCGTTTGGAATCTGTTGACCAACAGATTGCCTATGATGTTATCAACCTTGGAAACAGTGGAAAGAATGAAATTAGTTATTATGGCAATTTCTTTTTGCCAAGCTTAAACATTAAATATGCTGTAAATGATGATATGAATATCAGACTTTCTGGTAGTCAAACCATTTCCATTCCTGAATTTAAAGAAGTAGCACCTTTTGTGTATGAAAATATTTCAACGCGTATTGGTGGTAACCCAGATTTATTGGAGAAAGGTGTTTCTAAAATCTTGAATTTTGATTTAAAATACGAATGGTTCTTTAGCAAAAGTGAAATATTCTCTATTGGAGTATTCACCAAAGAGATCAATGACCCTGTAAACTTGGTTGTTGTTGGTGATGCTACTGGTACACAACGTTATGTTAGAACTGGTGACAAAGCAACAGTTTATGGTGTTGAGCTTGAGGTTCGAAAAGACCTGTTAAGAGACGAAAATGAAGACAGTGTTTTATCAGCCGGTTTAAATGCTACTTACATGCATACTGACCAGGACTTGTATAGTCAAATTGATGGAACCTTTGACTTAAGCTTTGATAAGGATTCAGATGAGTTACAAGGTGCATCTCCACTTTTATTCAATGCTGACATCAGTTATTCACCTACGTTTAACAATTACAAGCCTGTTGCCAATCTTGTTTTCTCATATTTCTCTGATAGAATTGACGCGCTTGGTTCTGGCCAGCTAGGGAATATCGTAGAAAAAAGTGTTCCAACATTAGATTTTATCTGGAAAAACACCCTCAAAGATAACTTTGAGATAAACTTAAGCTTCAAAAACCTTTTAAATCCAAGCATTAAATATGTCAGGGAAGCAAGACTTGGTGATGTTATTGTAAACTCCGCCAATGGCAAAGGTGTATCAGACTACAAGCGTGGAATGGATTTAGGATTACAATTAAAGTATAAATTTTAACACAACTATATTAATAATTAAAAAGAATAATTAAACTCAAAAACAATGAAAAATAATTTAATTTTAGGATTAGCGGTAATATCAATGCTTTTCTCATGTACTTCAGATGATACTTCTGATATCATCATCAATGACAACAGCGTTACCAACAACAACAATGGTGGTGGCGGTACAACAGATCCAGAAACCATTTTCTTATCTGGAACCTATACTCAAGATTTAACATTAGACCCAAATAACACGTATGTCTTAAATGGTTCTTTAATTATGGCTGCTGGAACAACATTGGAAATTCCTGCATGTATGACAATCGAAGCTTTAGCTTCTGGTGCTGATGTTTATATTGCAATCTCTCAAGGTGCCAAGATTATTGCTAACGGAACAGCTGACTGTCCAATTGTATTAACTTCCAATGCATCTAACCCTGCTGCTGGTGATTGGGGAGGTCTTATTATTTTAGGTAGAGCTCCTATTAATTCCGTAACTGGTTCTGCAACTTCTACTTCTGAAATTGCTGGTTTACCTTTCGGTGGAACTAATGAAGCTGATGATTCTGGTATTTTAAATTATGTTCGTGTTGAATATTCTGGTGGTGCTGCTGATGGTCAATCAGAAAACAATGGTTTCTCTTTCTACGGTGTAGGTAATGGAACCGTTGTAAACTATATTCAAGCTTACGAAGGAAAAGATGATGGTGTTGAGTTCTTTGGAGGAACTGTAAATGCTAGCTATGTATCTGTTGTTAATGCTCAAGATGATTCTATTGACTGGACTGAAGGTTACACAGGTACCATTACCAATGCTTATGTAAAACATGGTGCAAGTCATGATAAAGGTATTGAAGCTGATGGTTACAATACAGACTTTAGTAATGCTGCTGGTTATTTTTCTAAACCAACTGTTAACAACTTAACGATTATTGGAAACGGATCAGCTACTGGAAATGAAGCTATTCGCTTAAGAGCTGGAACGCAAGGTATCTTTAACAATGTTTGGATTGAAGGTTTTGAAGAAGGTTTCGATTTAGATGGTGACGCTGGAGATAACCCAACTGGTGCTGGTGTATTAAATGGAGATTTAAATGTAACAGACGTTACTTTTATGGATGTTATTTTAAAAATGAAAAATGATACAGGTGAAACATTTACTGAAGCTGATTTTATTTCAGGTGATGGAAATGGTACTGGAACAGATTACGCTACATGGGGAGCTAACTGGACAGTTGAATAAATCATAATCAACATTAATAAAAAAAGCATCCAGTAATTGGATGCTTTTTTTATTTATTGTAATTCGTTTTTAGTCACGCTGAGCCAAAGATGCTTTACTAGTCCATTCATTAACACTAGCAATTGCGTTGTTACTATAATCTACTTCTTTTAAGGTTTCATCTTTCCAATAAAACCACTTGCCGACTTTCTTCCCATTATCATAATTCGCCGAAACCGTTTTTTTACCTTCTGCATCGAAACTTAACCACTCACCTTGTAGCTTACCATCTAAAGTATATGAACCTGTTTGGCTTACAACTCCATTGTCATGATAATAAGTAACATCAATTAAATTAGTGTCTTTGTTAAGTTTTAACTCTCTCTCTTGTTGTGCAAAAGAGACCACAGTAACTAATAAGGCAAAAAACAAAACTGTTTTCTTCATAATTATGGGGTTTTAGATATTATGTATCAAATATAGTTATTTATTAATATTAAAACAACGTTTACGTAACATTAATTTAACATTAAATCTTTATATAATTGATTTTCAATCATATAAATATTAAAGATTATAACTTACAGCCTTAATAAAAACTTAATATTAGCATTACAATAAGGACATAATAGTTTATGTTATTTGTTATGTCTTAAGACACAAATAGTAATTTCATATAATCTATTAGTTTTTGTCGACTATATTATCATGAATTCTAGTGGCTGCCTTTGGCCAAGGCAGCCTTTTTATATGTTTTTTAATAACTTTTAGGTAACATTAAATTAACATTAGAGTTGGTTATTTGCAGTGACAAAAACTAACTTTTAAAATGAAATTAAAAACTATAGCAATTGTGCTATTCATGTCCATGTATTTTATTGGACATTCTCAAGAAAACCAATCCTACAATTCTTCAAAATTTGGTAAAGGTCTATTTAATTTAGTTGGTAAGGATAGCTCTTGGACCATGAAAATTGGAACTAGATTTCAATTTTTAGCCAGCAATTTAATGCAGGATGGATCCAGTCCTAAAACAAATTTCCTAATCAGACGCGCGCGACTAAAATTTGATGGTTATGCCGTAACTCCCAAACTAAAATACAAAATTGAATTAGGGCTTTCAAATCGTGATATGTCTGGAGTCTCTCAATTTACGGGTAATACGCCAAGGTATGTTATGGACGCCGTTATTAAGTATAATTTCTATCAAAATTTTGTTTTATGGGTTGGACAAACTAAACTTCCTGGCAACAGAGAACGGGTCATTTCATCAGCGAATATGCAACAAGTAGATCGCTCAATTTTGAATGCCCGCTTTAATATAGACCGGGACATTGGTTTTCAATTAAGGCATCATTTTACCCTATTTAATAATTTTATTGTCAGAGAAATTTTCGCGCTTTCTCAAGGAGAAGGTCGTAATGTTGTAACTGGAAATTTAGGAGGTCACCAATATACTGGAAGAGTAGAATTATTACCATTTGGCAAATTTGAAGGAAAAGGAGATTATTTTGGTTCGGATTTGAAAAGAGAACAAAAACCAAAGCTTTCAATTGGCGTCACATACGATCACAATAATGATGCGGTAAAAACCCGTAGTAATTTAGGTTCCTATATGGAAACCGATATCGGTTTTCATGAAACAAACATCAATACACTTTTCATTGATACCATGTTTAAATACAAAGGTTTCAGTTTAATGACAGAATATGCCAACAGAGATGCTACAGATCCGATTGCCAAAAACTCTGATGGCACAGAAACTGGTGATGTTGTTCAAGTTGGAGAAGGACTCAATATTCAAACAGGTTACCTCTTTAAAAACAATTGGGAAGTTTCAGGTAGATATTCTACAGCAACTTTAGATGAAAATATAACTGGGAAAAGTCCCGAAAAACAATACACTTTTGGTATTTCAAAGTATATTGTAGGACATAGCTTAAAAGTTCAAACGGATTTCAGCTTAATTGATATAGCAAACCAAGGTGATCAATACCTTTGTCGTTTACAATTTGATATCCATTTTTAGCATTAAATGATAACAATTAGATAACATTTTTATCAAAAACACTATAGATATTTGCAAATTCTTTTTAAATAAAATATGGATAATATATACTTATTAATGATTGTTGCCCTAGCCGTTTTAGCCATTGCTGATTTAGTAGTTGGGGTAAGTAATGATGCTGTTAATTTCTTGAATTCAGCTATTGGGTCCAAAGCCATCTCTTTTAAAACCATTATGATTGTTGCCAGTATTGGCGTAGCTGTTGGAGCCATATTTTCTAGTGGTATGATGGAAGTTGCTCGAAAAGGCATTTTCAATCCGGGAGAATTTATGTTCAACGAAATCATGATTATTTTTATGGCGGTTATGATAACCGACATTTTACTGTTGGATTTCTTTAACACTGTTGGTATGCCAACTTCGACAACAGTCTCAATTGTATTTGAGTTACTGGGAGCTGCTGTTTGCATATCTTTTATCAAAATAGGCCATGACAATGGTGATTTTAGTGATGTTATTAATTACATCAATACATCAAAAGCTTCACAAATAATATTTGGCATACTCCTCTCCGTTATTGTCGCATTTACAATTGGTGCCATTATCCAATGGTTTTCCCGCTTACTCTTGTCATACAATTTTGAAAAGAAAGCGTCATGGGTAGGTGCTATTTTTGGCGGTGTTGCTTTAACGGCACTTACTTATTTTATTTTTATGAAGGGGATCAAAGGAACCTCTTATGCCAGCCAATCATTTGATGTTTTAGATGGCCAAACTATGAAAGATTTTCTTGAGTCTCAAGTGCTTTCAATAGTTTCAATCAGTATGGTTTTTTGGTCAATACTATCATTTTTATTGATAACAATTTTTAAAACCAATATCTACAAACTGATAATCATAGTAGGAACATTTGCTTTAGCTTTAGCCTTTGCAGGTAACGATTTAGTAAACTTTATAGGTGTACCCATTGCCGCCTACAATGCTTTTGAACAATGGTCGGCATCAGGGTTAGCTGCAACAGAATTTCCTATGAATGTTTTAGCTGAGAAAGTGCCTACCAACAACTGGTTACTTTTTATCGCTGGAATGATAATGGTTTTAACCTTATGGTTTTCAACCAAGGCCAAAGGTGTTGTTAAAACGTCTCTAGACCTTTCCAGTCAAAGTGAGACAAAGGAGCGTTTTCAACCTAACTTTTTATCACGTGGTTTTGTGAGATTTGCCATGTTGATGTCTCAAATGTCATCTTATATCTTACCTGAATCCTGGCAAGCAAAAATTGACAAACAGTTTGAAACACCAGTTATTGCATTAAAAAAGGACAAAACTTACGAGTTACCTGCATTTGATATGGTACGTGCTGCCGTAAACCTGATGGTTGCTGCAGTTTTGATATCTATTGCAACTTCATACAAGCTCCCTTTATCAACAACTTATGTGACGTTCATGGTCGCTATGGGTACCTCTTTGGCTGATAGAGCTTGGGGAGCAGAAAGTGCCGTTTATAGGGTTGCTGGTGTTTTAAATGTTATTGGCGGATGGTTTTTCACCGCTTTCATTGCATTTGTTTCTGCTGCAATAATCGCTTTTCTATTAAACTGGAATGTAAAAGTCATGGTTCCTGTACTATTACTTTTGGCTACAGTACTTTTAGTAAGAAACTATATTTCCCATAATAAGAAAGTTAAAGAAACTAAAGCCGAAGACCGTTTGCAAAAAGCTGAAAGCAGTTCAGTTCAAGGTGTTATCCATGAAAGTGCTACCAATATTGCCAATGTGGTAAAGCGTGGTAATAAAATTTATACTAACGCTATAAATGGTCTTTCTAAACAAGATTTACCATTGCTTAAAAAGAACAAAAATCAAGTAAATAAATTAGCTGCTGAGATAGACGACTTGCGTGACAATATTTTCTATTTTATTAAAAATTTAGATGAATCCAGTGTTGGCGCCAGTAATTTCTACATCAATGTTTTAGGCTATCTTCAGGATATGGCACAATCTTTAGAGTATATTTCTAAAGTCAGTCATAAACACATCAACAACAATCATAAAAAATTAAAGTTCAATCAAATTAAAGAACTTAAACAGGTTGATGAATCTTTGGAACAGTTCTTTGTTGACACTAAAAAAGCCTTTGACTCAAGGTCGTTTGAGCAAATTGGTGATATTCTTAAAAATCAGCAGGAAATTTTCGGGCTGGTTAATGAAAAAATACAAAGACAAGTTGAACGTACAAGAACAGAGGAATCCAGTCCAAAAAACACAACACTATACTTTAGTTTATTGTTAGAGACTAAAGATCTATTAAAGGCCACTATGAATCTATTAGAAGAATATCACGATTCACATGACAGTTCGGTAGAACCAGCTAGAATTAATGAAGATTCCGATTCTGAAGAATAAATATTTGAATAATTACTAAATAAAAAAGCACCTCAATAAGAGGTGCTTTTTTATAATTAACACGTATTAAAATTAAGAACCGCACATCAGGCAATCATCGCCTTCCGATTCTTTAGCCTGTGCAATTAAAGCTTTCATTTCTTCAGCTGTCATAGGCTCTACCTCAGCAGCTTGGTTTTGGGCAAATTTCGCAGCTGTTTTGGCTGCTTGCTGCTTTTGTTGTTCTACAATAGTTTCCGAAACTTCAACCGTTTCAGCAACTGGTTCCTCTTTCTTTTTATTGTCCAAAGTAAACTTAATGGCATCAACAGCACTTTTAGTTCTTAAGTAGTACATACCTGTCTTAAGACCACTCTTCCATGCATAGAAATGCATAGAAGTTAATTTAGCCATTGTTGCACCTTCCATAAACAAGTTCAAGGATTGAGATTGATCAATGAAATAACCTCTGTGACGAGACATATCAATGATATCTTTCATACTCAATTCCCAAACCGTCTTATAAAGCTCTTTGATGTCTTGAGGAATGATATCGATATCTTGGATAGATCCATTGGCTCTCATAATGTCTTGCTTTAAGCCTTCATTCCATAAGCCTAACTCAACCAAGTCTTCCAATAAATGCTTGTTCACTACAATAAACTCTCCTGACAATACACGTCTCGTGTAAATGTTTGACGTATACGGTTCAAAACATTCGTTGTTACCTAAAATTTGTGATGTACTTGCAGTTGGCATTGGTGCTACTAATAATGAGTTTCTGACACCGTGTTTTTTAACATCCTTACGCAATTTGCCCCAGTCCCAACGACCGCTTAATTCTTCATCTTTAATATTCCAAAGATTGTGCTGGAATTCACCTTTACTAATAGGTGAACCCTTATACGTTTTGTATGGACCATCGGCTTTTGCTTCTTCCATACTAGCTGTTACAGCAGCAAAATAAAGCGTTTCAAAAATCTCTTGATTTAATTTTTTAGCTTCGTCACTGGTAAACGGCATACGTAATTTAATAAAGGCATCTGCCAATCCTTGAACACCCAAACCAATTGGTCTGTGACGGAAATTAGAATTTTCAGCTTCTTTAACTGGATAGTAATTTCTATCAATTACTTTATTCAAGTTTTTGGTAACACGTTTTGTGATACGGAACAACTCCTTATGATCAAACTCACCATTTTTGATAAACATTGGCAGTGCTATAGACGCCAGGTTACAAACCGCTACTTCATCTGGTGACGTGTACTCTAAAATTTCAGTACATAAATTTGAAGAACGGATGGTTCCCAAATTCTGCTGGTTCGATTTACGGTTGGCAGCGTCTTTATACAACATGTAAGGCGTACCTGTTTCAATTTGCGATTCTAATATTTTCTCCCAAAGTTCACGAGCCTTTATAGTCTTACGCCCTTTACCTTCAGATTCGTATTTTAAATATAATTCTTCAAAAGCCTCACTGTGCGTTTCATCCAATCCTGGGCATTCATTCGGGCACATTAAAGTCCACTGCCCATCTTCTTGAACACGCTTCATGAATAAATCTGAAATCCACATAGCATAAAACAAATCACGCGCACGCATTTCTTCCTTACCATGGTTTTTCTTCAAATCTAAAAAGTCAAAAATATCGGCATGCCAAGTCTCCAAATAGATTGCAAAACTCCCTTTGCGCTTGCCGCCTCCCTGATCTACGTATCTAGCTGTATCATTGAATACCTTTAACATAGGTACAATACCGTTAGATGTTCCATTGGTTCCGGCAATATAACTTCCTGTTGCACGAATGTTGTGAATAGCCAAACCTATTCCTCCCGCCGATTGCGATATTTTAGCAGTTTGTTTTAATGTATCGTAAATGCCATCAATACTATCTTCTTTCATTGTCAATAGGAAACAAGATGACATTTGTGGTTTTGGTGTACCTGAATTGAACAACGTTGGTGTAGCGTGTGTAAAATATTTTTTGGACATTAACTCATAGGTCTCAATAGCTGCTTCCAAATCATTTAGGTGAATACCAATGGAAACACGCATAAGCATGTGTTGTGGCCGTTCGGCTATTTGTCCGTTCAGCTTTAACAAGTAAGAACGCTCTAAAGTTTTAAAACCAAAATAATCATAACCAAAATCACGGTTATAAATAATGGTTGAATCTAAAGCATCCTTATTTTCCTCGATTACTTTATAAACCTCATCAGATAACAATGGCGCTTTTTTCCCAGTTCTTGGGTTTACGTAATTGTATAAGTCTGACATGACTTCGCTAAATGACTTTTTCGTATTCTTGTGTAAGTTGGAAACAGAGATACGAGCTGCCAATCGTGCATAATCTGGATGAGCCGTGGTCATGGTTGCAGCAATTTCGGCGGCAAGGTTATCTAATTCGCTGGTTGTCACGCCATCATATAAACCTTCAATAACTCGCATGGCCACTTTTACAGGGTCTACAAGTTCATTTAATCCATAGCACAGCTTTCTAACTCTAGCTGTGATTTTGTCGAACATCATGGGTTCTTTTCTGCCGTCTCTTTTTACTACATACATATTTTACACGTTTTTAGGTTTTCTGATACACCTTCAGAAAATGAGTTAATTAGTTGATTTATTTGTTTCAATACCGCTATTGAAACGAGCTAGTTTTACAAATAAGGTAATAGGAATGTAATATGTGTAGGACACACATATTGATAGCTATTAACTTATTCTAAGGGTTTAAGTATCTTATATTTTAAAAATCAGCGTCAAAACTGAATTTGTCTTTTTCTTCTTCCTTATTAAGGACACCTGCCTTTTGGTATTCTGACACACGTTTTTCAAAGAAATTAGTTTTTCCTTGTAAGGAAATCATATCCATAAAATCAAAAGGATTCGACGCATTGTATTCTTTTTCACAGCCAAGCTCACCTAACAATCTATCGGTTACAAATTCCAAATATTGAGTCATCAATTTGGCATTCATACCAATTAAACTTACTGGTAATGATTCTGTAATGAATTCACGCTCAATATTAAGGGCATCTACAAGAATTTCTCTAATACGCTCTTTAGGAACTTTGTTTACCAGGTGGTTATTGTGCAAGTGTACCGCAAAATCACAGTGAACACCTTCATCTCTTGAGATTAATTCATTAGAGAATGTCAATCCAGGCATTAAACCACGCTTCTTTAACCAGAAGATAGAACAGAAAGCACCTGAAAAGAAAATACCTTCTACAGCTGCAAAAGCTATCAATCGTTCAGCAAAACTTGGCGATTCAATCCATTTAAGTGCCCAATCGGCTTTTTTCTTGATTGCAGGGAAATTTTCAATAGCATTAAACAATTGGTCCTTTTCCTTTTCATCTTTAACATAAGTATCAATCAACAAAGAATAGGTTTCACTGTGAATGTTCTCCATCATAATTTGGAAACCATAGAAAAACTTTGCTTCGCTATATTGAACTTCATTAACAAAGTTTTCGGCTAAATTTTCATTTACAATACCATCACTGGCTGCAAAAAATGCCAAAATATGCTTAATAAAATAACGTTCGTCATCATTAAGTTTTGATGACCAATCTGTTAAATCCTGATGCAAATCGATCTCTTCTGCTGTCCAAAAACTTGCTTCTGACTTCTTGTACCACTCCCAAATATCATGATGTTGAATTGGAAAAATTACAAATCTATCTTTGTTTTCTTGTAAAATGGGTTCTGTTGCCTGAGACATGTTTTTTTATTAAAATTTAATGAATAATTTGGTGTGATTTGGGACTAACAAAGATTGAAAAATGTGTTTTAAAATGAAAGGTTAAGTTATAAACATTGTCAACAAGTTTTTAACAAGTCTTTAACTATAAGGATTTTCAGTGAAATTAAAAAAATAAATATAACTAATTGATAAACAGTGTATTAAAAACAAATAGATTTAAACTATAAGGTAAGATTTTACCTATTAAAACACCCTCAAAACCCCATATACTGTACTGTTTTAAAACAGTAAAAGTCAAGTCACAAAAAATAAAAAAGAGCCGTTAATAAACGGCTCTTTTTCTTTAACTAACTAACTAATAAATTGAATGAAATTGAAAATAAAAAGCTAGACGAATCTAGCTTTTTACAGATTAATAGCAAATACCCTTTAATAAATGTATAATCCTTTTATAATAATTTAATAGCAGTACTAAATTCCTACAAATTTTTCGAATTTCAGGCACCAATTGTATAGTTGGTACTAAATATTGTATAAGTGGTTGCAGTTGTGTATTGAATTTTGCCCTAAAAACTCCTTTGTAACTTATTTATATTATTATATTTGAAATTATGATTAGAGCAGTAATTGTAGATGACGAGCAAAAGGCTATAGATAGTCTTTCATGGGAATTAAAACAGTTTAATTCCGAAATAAATATCATTAAAACCTTCACCAAACCCGAAGAAGCCATTCAATTTCTCAACACCAGATCGGCCGATTGCCTGTTTTTGGACATCAATATGCCTACCATGGATGGTTTCCAGTTTTTGGACAAACTAGTTAATAAAGACTTTGCGATTGTTATTACAACGGCTTACAATGAATATGCCTTAAAGGCTTTAAAGCATGAAGCTATTGATTATTTGTTGAAACCTATAGATTCAGATGATTTAAAGGAAACCATCAAAAAAATCAAAAAACACCATTCTAACAATTTACCCATTTCAAAAATTGAGGAAGTCTTATTAAACTTCAATCAGAATTTTAATCAGAAAAAAATTACCATTAGTACTGATGGAAAACTCATTTTTTTGGAGACTGACAAAATTATCTACATAGAATCTGATGGCAACTACAGCACATTTATTATGCAGGACAACCAAAAAATAGTGGTTACCAAAAAGCTTAAGGAGGTTAACGCCATATTGCCTGAAAACTATTTTTTTAGAATCCACAATTCTTACATCATTAATCTGAACAAAATAAAAGAGTTCATTAAGAATGATGGTTATGTGGTCATGCAATCCAACGACAAGATTCCAGTTGCCAGACAACGTAAATCAGATTTTTTAGACAAAGTATAACACATGAGCATTAGGAATTTTAAACTAGCCATTAAATTACCAATTCTGTTGTGTTTTGTATGGTGCTCTTTAATTTCGGCACAGTCGCAAACTCTCGACACGAATTTTATCAAGCAGGTTGATAGCATCCTAGCTAAAAAGCCCAAAAGTTTTACGTCTTTGGACTCTGTTTTTATGCCTGTAAAAAGAGATACGCTAAAAATGTCCTACCTCGTGCATAAAAGTGCCGAATTAGACTATAAAGTTGGTGAATGTTATGCCCTAAATGCCTTGGGAACCTTTTTCAGAAACATTTCCCACTACGAAGATGCCATTTCCATGCACACCAGGGCTTTACGATTAGCCAGAGAACTGAAAGATATTGAAATGGAGATTTTAAGTCTGAACATGCTAGGTGTTGTTTACAGGCGTATGGATGCTATTCGGTCAGCACTTGACTATCATAAGGAGGCATTAGATTTAGCTGATGCTCAATCAACTCCATCTCTTGAAATTCAAAAGAGTATTGCCGTTTCTCAAAACAGTATGGGCAATATTTACTTGGCCTTGAAGCAATATGATTTAGCTTTAGAGCAATTTCAGAAGTCCTTAAAAGTTGAAATCCGGTTAGACAATAGATTAGGGCTAGCCATAAACAACCATAATATTGGTTATGCCAAAGAGAAAAAAGGACTTATAGATGAAGCTCTAGAACACTATCAACAATCTTTGGTCTACAATAATGAAATCAACTCTGATATTGGTCGTGTGATTTGTTACAATAGTATTGGAAAGATTTACATTATTCAAGAAGACTACGAAACAGCTTTACCAATAATAAACCAAGCACTTGAAAAAGCTATAAAGGTCAATGACCAATACTACATTGCCTCATCTTATTTAAATTTAGGACTCATTCAATTGAAGAAAAACCAACTGGAAACATCCAAAACAAATCTTGAAAAAGCACTTACTATTTCAGAGGAGTACAACTTAAAAACCTCAAAAATTGAAGCTTATGAATATTTATCGGAACTTCATGAAAAAACAGGCGACCTGAACGGAGCCCTCGCCTATTATAAAGATCATATTAAACTTGAGGAAACCTTGACCAATGAGCGTAATTTACAATATGTGAACGACCTGATTATTAAATATGAAAGTGAGAAAAAGAACAACCAAATAAAGGAACTGGCCAATGAAAATGAAATCGTTAAGCTAAAACTGGCTCAAAACAAAAGAACGTTAATTTTAAGCTTGCTTGGTGGTTTTTTGGTTGCCATTATCTTGTTTGTCTTGCATAGGCAACGTCAACTACGAAATGAAAAACGGATTATTACTTTAGAACAGGAAATGTTGCGGAATCAAATGAACCCTCATTTCATTTTTAATTCTCTCAATTCTATAAAACTGTACATTATAAATAATGAAAAAGAGAATGCGGTTTACTACCTGAACAAATTTTCTAAACTCATCAGAAAAATATTAGTGGCTTCAACAGAAAAAGAAATATCACTTGAAGACGAATTGGAAACTATGGCTCTTTACATGAATATTGAAAACATTCGTTTTTCCAATGAAATAGCATACAGAGTTGATGTGGCTCCTGAAATTAATACATCAATCATAAAAGTACCGTCGTTAATCCTACAACCATTTCTTGAAAATGCGATATGGCATGGCCTATCTACCAAGTCCGATAATAAGGAAATTCACCTAACAGTCAAAAGAAAAGATAGCAATCATGTTTCAATTTTCATTACAGATAACGGCATAGGTCGGAATGCCTCTCAAAAAATTAAAAACGACAAAAAATTAAAAAGGCAGTCGGTTGGGATTGACATCACCAAAGCCAGACTGGAAAACTTTGCAAAGAACTTTAATGATGATTACAAATTGGAAATAATCGATTTGTACGATAACGGAAAACCCTCCGGAACAACTATAGTTCTAAACATCCCAACAAGACATAGTAATTTAAAGATTGCTTAACCTTTTTTAAGTTTTTCGGCGGTTTTTTCAAGTTCTGCATACCAGTCTTCACCAAATTTTCTAATTAAAGCTTGTTTTACAAACTTATAGACTGGAACCTGCAGCTCTTTTCCTAAGGTACAGGCATCATCACATATATGCCATTTTTCATAATTAACAGCAGAAAACTCGGAATACTCCTTAACACGAATTGGGTATAAATGGCAAGAAATAGGTTTTTTCCAATCAATCGTGCCTTGGTTGTAAGCTTCCTCAATGGCACACAAAGCTGTTTTCTTCTCGTCAAAAATAACATAAGCACAGTCGGCACCATCAATAAGCGGTGTTTCAAAATCACCAAACTCGGTAGTGATGAAAACGCCTTGTTCTTCAATAGCTTTAATGCCTTCCTTACGAAGCAACGGCTTAACTTTAGGATATACTTCCTGTAACTTGTGAGTTTCAGCTTTGTCCAATGGCGCACCAGCATCACCATCAATACAACAAGCACCTTTGCACGCCGAAAGATTACATACAAAGTCCTTCTCAATAATATCCTCTGAAATGATTGTTTTTCCTAATTGAAACATGTTGCAAAAATAGCTAAAGTTTACATTTAAAAACTATTGAAAATCATATATAATAGACTACTTTTGCCGAAAATTTAAAACCTAGAAACAATGGAACTAAATATAAAAGAGATATTTACGGCTTTCATGATTCTTTTTGCAGTTATAGATATCATTGGAAACATTCCAATTATCATAGATTTAAGAAAAAAAGCAGGACATATTCAAAGTGAAAAAGCATCTATAATAGCTGGTGTTATTCTGATTCTATTTTTGTTTTTGGGTCAGAATATTTTAAAGCTAATTGGTATTGGTGTTAATAGTTTTGCCGTTGCAGGTGCTTTTATTTTATTCTTTATCGCTTTAGAAATGATTTTGGGAATAACTCTTTATAAGGAAGATGAGAGCACTGCCATGACAGCTACTGTTTTTCCGCTCGCATTTCCATTAATTGCTGGACCAGGAAGTTTGACAACTTTATTATCTTTACGAGCAGAATTTCGTGTTGAGAATATTATTGTTGCCGTTATATTAAATGTGATCATTATATATATTGTTTTGAAAACATCGGCAAGAATTGAACGACTGATTGGCCAGAATGGTATCAACATCATCCGTAAAATATTTGGTGTAATCTTGCTGGCCATTGCCGTAAAACTTTTTGCACATAACTTTAAAGCCTTGCTTGCCTAATTATGAAAATTATTTCCATTATTGTTTCCATTCTTGCTATTGTACTCATTATTTACAATGCTACAATGGTTGACCTAAACAATCCTTTTGAAGGTGACAGTTTAGTTGCTCTGATAACCATATTTGCAGCTTTATGCGCTATATTTTTACTTCAAATATTATTGGTTTCAAAAAAAATAGAGGCTAAATCAAAAAGCAAAAAATAATGTTTGATGTTTTAATTATAGGTGGTGGTGCTTCAGGTCTGTCCTGTGCATTGGTGTTAGGTTCGGCCAAAGAAAAAGCCTTTGTCCAAAACAAAAAAATAGCTATTGTTACGCATCAAAAAACTTCACATCTCCAAACAGCCTTATTCAACAACGTATTAGGATTAATTCCTGGAACTACCGGCGAATCCATACTTCAAAGTGGCAAAACCCAATTACGCGACTTATATCCACATGTTACCCAGATTAATGATGAAAAAGTTCTTGAAATTGCACAGATGGAAGGTTACTTTCTCGTAACAACCAATAAAAACCAATATCAAACTAAACTGGTTGTAGTAGCCGCAGGTTATACCAATTTGCTTCGTATTAAAGGTTTAGAATCCTATATAAAACCTCATCCAAGAGCAAAAGCCGATAAGAACAGAATTTGGTTGGAAAACAACGATCATCTGATTACTGAAGGTTTGTATGTAACGGGAACATTAGCTGGCTGGCGCAGTCAATTTGCCATGGCTTGCGGAAGTGGCGCACATGTAGCCACAGATATTCTAACACTTTGGAATGATGGCGAGCACACTAAAATTCACGACAAAATTCCAAGCTAGTTTTCCTCGTGTAGTTTGATGACTTCATCAATCATGATGTCACTTTGATTCAATACTTCATCAAAGGCTCCGTTGCCATATAATTGTGCTGCCAAGGTTGCCTTGATATATTGCTTGACTTCATCATTGTAGGCAACAAACGTAATGTTGGCTTTGGTTTTAAAATTCAGATAGTCCTGGAATGCCATAACCAAATCATCACTCACCACAAACGATGAAATAAAATCGGTTCTTGAAATATCTTGGTAGGCTTCACGGTCTTTTTCCAATTCCTCAAATACAAAATTACTGATAAACCCTCTTCGCTGTAAAAACGTCAAAGTTTCGTTTTGCATGCTCATATCCAAGGGCACAAATACATCTGGAATTATGCCTCCGCCACCATAAACAACCTTTCCTTTTGGTGTTGTAAATTTTAACGAATCGGCCACTTGAATTTTTTCTGGATCCAAAAACTCACCTCTATTCAGTCTTTCAAAATAATCGTCATAATAATCCTTGTTACCGTTTTCATACGATCGTTGAATGGATCTACCTGTTGGCGTGTAATATCGGGAAACCGTTAGTCGAACAGCACTTCCGTCTCCCAATTCCATTTCACGTTGCACCAATCCTTTTCCATAGGAACGACGACCTACTATAGTACCTTTGTCGTTATCCTGTAAAGCTCCCGCAACTATTTCGCTTGCCGAGGCAGAGTTTTCGTCAATTAGCACATACACTTTGGCATTCTCAAAATCTCCTTTTTTGGTAGCATAACTCTTCTCTATTTTACCACGTTTATTCTTGGTAAAAAGAATGAGTTTATCATCTTCCAAAAATTCATCAACTATTTGTTCAGCTATTCCTAAAAAACCTCCAGGATTCCCTCTTAAATCTATTGCTAAATCCTCAACCCCTTGTTTTTTTAGTTTCTTGAGCTCTTGGGAAAATTCCTTGTATGTAGATTCAGCAAATCTGTTAATTTTGATATATCCCAATGTTTCGGTTAACATATATGCTGCATCGACGCTCCTTATGGGAATATGATCTCTCTTTACAGTAAACTTCAATACTTTAGGCGAGCCTTTTCTGATAACACCCAATTCTACTTTAGAGTCTATAGGTCCTTTCAATTTATTGACGATATCACTATTGCTTAAATCCTTCCCAAAAATTGAATCGCCATCGGCTGTGATAATGCGATCACCTCCTTTGATACCCGCCTTATCGCTCGGACTTCCTTCAATAGACCTAATGACAGTAATAGTATCCTTGTACGTATAGAAGCTAATCCCAATACCCACAAAATCACCTTTCATGTTTTCGGAAACACGTTGCATGTCTTCCTTGGGAATATAAACCGAATGCGGATCTAAATTTTCAAGGATGCCGTTTACGGTTACATCTACAATACTATCGGTATTAACATCATCAACATATTCATAGTCTATGTAATCAATTAACCTATTGAGTTTGTCTTTTTTACTATTGGAAGAAAACAATCTATCTGATGTATCTGAAAAATTCAATTTTCCACCAATAAAGATACCAGCAGCAATACCGATACCCAATAACAGTGGTAAATATTTTCTTTGAATTTTCATTATTCAGATTTCAAATTTTCTATTAAAGTCAACTCAACTCCTGCTTTTCTTAAAAAACGCAATCCGGAATCATCTTTATAAGCTTCACTATAAACAACACGAACAATACCAGCTTGATGAATAAGTTTACTACATTCCTTACAAGGTGAAAGTGTAATGTAAAGCGTAGCTCCTTTACAAGATTGTGTTGATGCAGCCACTTTCAAAATAGCATTAGCCTCTGCATGCAGCACATACCACTTGGTATAACCTTCATCATCCTCACAGTAATTTTCAAAACCTGTCGGTGTACCATTGTAACCATCAGATATTATCATTCTATCCTTGACAATAATCGCGCCAACCTGTTTTCGTTTACAATAGGAAAGCTTTCCCCATTCTGTAGCCATTCTTAAATATGCTCTATCATATTTAAGTTGTTTCTTTTCTTTCATATACATGAATCCTTATAACGAATATAGTTGGTTCGTATTTTAATTACAACCTGAAGATTAAAGATTTATGAAAACTTTAGGTTATGCCAAGAAATCACTGCCCAAAATCATGGGCATGACCAATCCAACCACAATGGCCGAAACTACCATAATCCAATCGCGTTTGGAAAACCTGAAGACAGTTTGCATGATATAACCCAGAAAAAGCACAACAAATACGATAATAATTTGGGCAATTTCAATACCCAAAGCAAACTCTAAAAGCGTTGCTAGTTTATTATCATCTCTGCCAATTAGAATCTGGAATTCTCTTGCAAATCCAAGGCCATGTACCAATCCAAAAAATAAAGTAGAAAAAAACAAGACACCCACACGTTCTTTTTGTGCGCCTTTACCAGCAGTGAACACATTAAACAAAGCCACAATCATTATAGTGACTGGAATCAAGAATTCAACCAACTTTCCATTGACGCTAACTACATCATAGGCAGCCAAAATCAAGGATAGTGTATGTCCTAGTGTAAATAATGACACCAATAGCAATACACGCTTCCAGTCTTTAAACAAATAGGGAACTGTTAATACGATAAGAAACAGAACATGGTCATAACCATTAATATCCAACACATGGTTGATGCCATATTCCACATTGAACCAAAAATTTTCAAGCATTGTTTATGTAGTTTTTAGGGTGCGATCAAATATACAATTAAATACGAAACGTTAGCTACTAGAACGTCTTATCTCTATGCTTATAATTAAGAGAATTTAAAAATTTAACACTCATTATTGTTGCTTTTTTGGGTTGTGTATATTGACTTTAATTTTTTTATATACTCTGTTGTAATCTACTCTAGCAATTAGACTTTCTATTTTTCCATTTTCCATAAAATCAACTTTTAAATAATATTCCTTTTTAAGACTTGTACTAAACCCAGGTATATGATTAAAAAAATTTCTTTCAACATAAAGAGGTTTATTTCTCTTATCATCATCTCTTAAGAAATAGATATTAATAATATTTTTATCTATTTTCTTTTTGACTATTTTACGAATAACTTCTTTTCCATATAATAACCAAAAAAAGAATTTAGTCATCAGATAAATAAAAAAAATAAGTAGACTACTAGCTATTAATATAAAAGCTAAAGTTTGAATTCTCATATTAGTTCACTACTTGTAAAAATACTTTATGTTAAAAAAAAAAATCAGCAAAAAAACAAACCTACCAAAAGACCTTCAAGCATGGTTGATTTAGTTTTTAGGGTGTTTCTAAATATACAACATTAAACCAATTGATTGAACAATTAACAATTAATGAATATATTAGTAACAGCATTTCCTTTAACAACCAAAAAATGAAAACTCTAAACACTCTCATATTTGCAATAGCACTCTTATTTTGCCTAAATAGTTTTGGTCAAGAAGAAGAGTCTAAAGAATTTAAACATCATTCTATATCAGTACTATTGAGCCATTCCATAATTTTTGAAGGTGTTGAAAACGGTGAAAAAACTGCTGTTTCGTTACCTTCATGGGCTTTGAATTACAATTATAATTTTAATGAAAAATGGGCAATAGGTCTTCACAACGATATCATTATTGAAGATTTTGTAATCGAAAAAACAAAGGATGATGAAATTATTGAAAGAAGTACACCAATTGCCTCACTCATTGTTGGTACTTATAAAATAACTGAAGGACTAGGTATTGAAATAGGTGCTGGTATGGAATTTGAAAAAGATGAAAATTTTGGTCTTGCCAGAATTGGCGCTGAATATGGCATTGAAATACCCAAGTTTAATATGGAAGTCCTATTAGGATTTGATTATGATATTATTTTTGATGCCTATAACAGTATTAATCTAGGGATAGGTATTGCAAAACGGTTTTAAAACACAAAAGGGAGCAATAAAAATTGCTCCCTTTGTACTCAAGGTGGGAATCGAACCCACACTCCCGAAAGAACTGGATTTTGAATCCAGCGCGTCTACCAATTCCGCCACTTGAGCGATTGAGACTGCAAAATTATAAAATAAAATAGTATTAACAATTAAAATTACTAGCTTTTATGCTTTTGCAGTTGAAATAAATTCATAAATTTGCACCTCGTTTAGAAAAACCGATTTTAAATCGTTACCAAACAATAGATTAAACATGTCAAGCGCAAGTACACCAGCTAAAATATTTACTTGTACCCAAAGCAAGGTATTGGCCAAAAAAATAGCCGATGCATTTGGTATTAGCATGGGCAATGTTATTACTTCTACCTATAGTGATGGTGAGTTTCAACCATCATATGAGGAATCTATTCGTGGGGCACGTATTTTTATAATAGGTTCAACACATCCTGGCCCTGAAAATTTAATGGAAATGTTGCTGATGATTGATGCTGCCAAACGTGCATCGGCCAGACACATTACTGCTGTTATGCCATACTTTGGTTGGGCTAGACAGGATCGTAAAGACAAACCAAGAGTTCCTATTGCTGCCAAATTAGTTGCCAAAATGTTGGAAACTGCTGGAGCAACTAGAATTATCACTATGGATTTGCATGCTGATCAAATTCAAGGTTTCTTTGAAAAACCTGTTGATCACTTATTTGCATCAACCATCTTTTTACCTTACTTAAGAAGTTTAAACCTAGATAATTTAACTATTGCATCACCAGATATGGGTGGTTCAAAAAGAGCTTATGCTTATTCTAAAGCTTTAGAAAGTGACGTGGTAATTTGTTATAAGCAACGTGCTAAAGCCAATGTTATTTCACACATGGAATTAATTGGCGACGTAACTGGTAAAAATGTTGTATTAGTTGATGATATGGTCGATACGGCTGGTACGCTTACTAAGGCTGCCGATTTAATGATGGAAAGAGGCGCTTTGAGCGTTCGCGCCATTTGTACCCATCCTATTTTGTCGGGTAGTGCCTATGACCGTTTGGAAAACTCTAAACTTGAGGAATTAATCGTTACCGATTCCATTCCTCTAAAACAAGAAAGCAGCAAAATACGTGTATTGAGCTGCGCTGAACTATTTGCTGAAGTGATGCAGAATGTGCATTACAACAAGTCTATTAGTTCTAAATTTATTATGTAATTTAATAATTAATATAAATAAAAATGAAGTCAATTACAATCAACGGATCTCAAAGAGAAAGCGTGGGCAAAAAGTCAACAAAAGCCTTACGTAATGCTGGACAGGTACCTTGCGTATTATACGGAGGTGATAAGCCAGTGCATTTCTCTGCTGATGAAATCGCATTTTCAAAACTGGTTTATACGCCTAACGCGCATACAGTTGTGATTACTATGGATAACGGCGAAAGCTACAACGCTATCATGCAGGATCTCCAATTCCACCCTGTAACGGATAGAATTCTACACATAGATTTCTACCAATTACACGAAGGAAAACCAATTACAATGGAAGTTCCTGTTCACTTTGTTGGGAACTCTAAAGGTGTTAAAGCTGGTGGTGTTTTACGTAAAAACTCTCGTAGATTACGTGTTAAAGCTTTACCTAAAAACTTACCAGATTTTATTGAAGTAGACATTACTCCTATGAAAATTGGTAACAAATTATATGTTACTGCTTTAGAGAACGACCTTTACAAAATTATGCACACTGATAATACTGTGGTTTGTCAAATCAAACGAGCTAGAGCTGCTATGGCATTAGCATCGTTAGAAGATGATGAAGACGAAACTGAAGAAGGTGCAGAAGGAACTGAAGCAACAGCTGAAGGGGCTGAAGCTCCAGCAGCAGAAGCTACTGAAGCACAAGAATAGATTTAACTCACATGAAATGACAAAAAGCATTCTGATTATTCAGGGTGCTTTTTTATTTTTACAAAAATTACCCTCATGTGTCATTTCATAAAAAGATTCTTTGGAAGAAACAAAGATATCCTCAAAATTGAAGAAACAGATCTTATGAAAAAATTTTTGATTGTTGGTTTAGGAAACATTGGTGAAAAATATGCCAATACGAGACACAACATTGGTTTTAAGATTTTGGATTTTTTGACCGAAAAAGAAGATTTAAAATTCGAAACCCAGAAATTAGGAGATATAGCGACCTATAAATTTAAAGGACGTACTTTTATTTTACTGAAGCCAAGCACGTATATGAACTTGAGTGGTAAAGCGGTTCAGTATTGGTTGACTAAAGAAAAAATACCTTTAGAAAATTTATTGGTCATTACCGATGATTTAAACCTTCCTTTTGGAAGTATTAGATTAAAAACCAAAGGGAGTGATGGTGGTCACAATGGATTAAAGGACATTCAGGACAAATTACAAACAACCAAATACAACCGTTTTAGATTTGGAATAAGCGATACTTTTAGCAAAGGCCGACAAATTGATTATGTTTTAGGAGAATGGGACGACGAAGAATCCAAAGGTTTACCAGAAAGGCTTGAAAAATCGATTGAACTCATTCGATCTTTCGGAACAGCTGGCGTAAATAACACTATGAATACATTTAATGGAAAATAAAAAAGGAAGCTCAAAAGCTTCCTTTTTTAAAATACTTAAATGCAGATGTTTACTCGACTAAAATCTTTTTAATAGTTTGTTTTTCGCCATCAACGACTTTAACTAAATATATACCCGACTGCACATTATTTAAACTAATAACTTGCTTAAATGTCCCTGAATTATCAAATGAATTATTAAACACAGAACGCCCTTGAATGTCATAAACTGATACATTTATGTCAGAATTGGGAGAATTAAGACTAATCGTAAATTCGCCTTTATTGGGGTTAGGATACAAAGCAAATTCATCAACACCAAATTCATCTACTGACAACCCTGCTTCACCACAAATATAAATTGACCAATCATTTAAAGTTCCTAAATCTGCATTCCAAAAATCACGAATAGATATAGTCCAATCTCCAGCGCTGTTTAAACCAGAAAATATAGAAAGGGGATTGACTGGATCATAGGTTCCCACTGTTGGTTCAGCACAGACAATAGGATCTGCTTCATCTTCAAAGGTTACATCTAAATCGTTCTCATTGGCACAATTTCTATCCCAAACAATTACAGCCGAAGTCCCATTAGGGTGAGTTAGCGTAATTTCTAAATCATTAATATAAGTATGTGAAATATCAGTGTTTAAAGTAATATAATCTATAACAGTATCATCTCCCATAGGCACATTTATAATATGTGTTAATGGTGATCCTGGAGTATTAGCTCCAGCTCCGTCAGGGATTGATAGTCCCAAATTGGTGGCAGAATCATAGGTTATACAAGAAGGACAGTCTTCTCCTGAAACAACCGAAATGTAATCGGTAATGGTTATGGTATCAGACCCAAATTCATTACTCACTTCTAAAGTTACATCATAAGTGCCAACACCACTATAAGTAACTATAGGGTTTTGGTCACTCGATGTCGCCGGAGAACCTCCTTCAAAAGTCCATGTCCATGACGTTGCAGCTGGAACTGTATCATCAAAAAACATAACCGTGTTTTCTGTATCTAAACAAATAGTGGTACTATCTGAACTAAATGCTGCAACAGGTGGCCCAGGCAACGCTGGTAATGTATAGCCACAAGCTGTCAAACCTGAATGGATGGCATTTATTTGAGGAGTTGTATAATTTAAGTTTAAAGCCGCTTGATAAACTGCATTGGCAGCATCGTTTTGGCTTGTTCCGCCATTAGTCATTCCCAAACCTTCATAGAATATTTTGTCCATTTCTTGTTGTCCAATCTCATCCCAAACAGTCATTAAGCAGGTCGCCCAAATTTGACCATCTGTATGAATTTGCCCAACCAATCCGCCTGGGTAACTAGCACCATAACCAGTGGTACGACCTGGCCAACATGGGTTATGGCCATCCCAGTTAAACACATAATTCCAAGCTGGATCTGCAGATGTCCAATAACCATTGGCGATATTAACCCCTCTGTTGTAGGATTGCGCCACATAATCTCCGCAACCTTCACTCAACCCTTCTACTTGAGATAGACCTCCATTGGTTACCCAATCGTGAAGGCCATGCCCTAATTCATGATGAATAACATCCGAATCTTCAGCATCATCCACACATCCTTCTCCAAACGCCAATCTACCAGCACCACCTGTATAGTAAGAATTATCAGCTCCTCCTGCCCCATGCGGATCATATTGCACGCCTCCTGAATATTGATAAGGCATCACATCACACCCAAGTGTGTTGTTTATATAATCCATTAGATAATCAATATGATAATAGACATTAACAGGTTCGAAACCTTGGTCTTGTCTATTAAAAATAAAATCTGGTGAATTTTGCGTAAACAATCCTGTTGCAGGTGCGTCAAAATCAATAATTTCAGCTCGTGGCCCTACTAATGAATAAGTGCTCCCTGTTTGAGTAATATCATTTAAAGTAACTGTAAAACGAGCCGCATCCAATGCTGCATTGGTAGCATCGTTTCCATCAACATATTGACCACCATAGGCTACAGTGTTGGATGTTAAAGGATCTGGATTAAAAACCATTCCGGTTCCATTTACGCGTCTTCTATAATTTCTATTTTCGTTGTGTTCACAATTTGCATCACAGTTTTCATCGTGGCCTTCATGATTGCAGTAATAATGGTTATTGTCAACTACCTTAAAAATGCCTCCTGTAACAGCATCAACAAATACGTGCCACTCACCTAAAGGCTGTGTAGCAGAAATAACAACCTCATGGGCTAGTTTTGTAATCTTTGAGTTTTTATAAATCATTACATGGCTATCCCTAAAACTAATAGCACTTTGAACATTCAAGTATTCATTGGCAATTGCAAAAGCTTGGCTTTCAGAAACACCTGCTTGCAAAGCTGATGAATTGACTCCACTTTGGTAACTGTTCATAACATAAACCACCTTGTTTTCAGGTGAGATTGTTATTGTCACCTCATTTTTGTTCACAGGAAATTCGCCTAAATACTGTCTATATCTAACCACCGAGCCTGCTTCAGTTGTTCTAGTAGCATGATGGCGTAAATTGGACAGCTCATTCGTTGGAATACCCAATTTTTTGGATTCATGTTGTAAATAATACATGGCCATAGACTCTGGAGAGCCTTGTGGTACTTGGAAATTCAAACCGTAAAGCGCAACCGGAAGCCCTGTATTCAAGTCATAGCGTCCCGTAAGCTTTGTTTCTGTTTCAATTTTCTCATCATCCTCAAGACTTATCTCAATAGATCTTTGAGACATAGGCTTTTGAGCATAAGTTGCCTGATGGCAAAAAAATAGAATAGAAAAAAAATAAAGATAATTCTTACATTTTTTAAATAAAATTGTAGTTGTTTGCATGTTGAGAATTGTGTTAAGTTAATTTTCTGATAATGAAGTTAATAAAATTAATAGTATAAATATCCATTAAAATCATTTTTTTAAAAAAAAGATATTTTTTGTCAAAAAAATTGAATAATTCTCTAAAAATAAGGCTTTAAGACTAAATATTCATTAACTTTTTTTGTAATTTTATCGCTAAATTTATCCTGAAATTAATAACAAACTGAATTATGAAAAAAATTACTTTGACTAAATTACTTTTTATACTGTTCTGTATACCTAGTTTTTTAGTTGCTCAACAAAAAGCTTCTCAAGAATTCACGAAGTGTTTGACGGACACTTACAATGCTGAGCTACTTGAAGAACACCCAAATATGATGGGATCAGAATCATTCAGACAACAACTAAACTCCAAAATTCAAGAGCTTGCCAACTCTCCTCAAAGAAGAGTTGTAGTTGAAATACCCCTAGTTGTTCATGTATTACACAATGGAGAGCCTATTGGAACTGGTGCTAACATTTCGGATGCACAGGTGCTTTCTCAAATAACAGTAATGAATGAAGATTTTAGACGTATGATAGGAACACCAGGTTATAACACACATGCTGATGGTGCTGATGTGGAGGTAGAATTTGTAATGGCTCAACGTACTCCTGATGGTTGCCCGACAAATGGCATAAACCGTGTTAATATTTGTCAAGATGGCACTAACCAAGCCGATGTACAGTTTTGGAAATCACAAACCGTTTGGAATCGTGACCTGTATATGAACATGTGGTCATCAAAATATGTTGGTGATTTAGCAGGTATTTTAGGTTTCGCACAATTTCCTGGTGGTCCTGCAGCAACTGATGGTGTAAGTGCTGGCCATACCTTTTTTGGTAGTTCAGACTATGATGATGGCTCTTTTCAATTAAGCCCACCTTATGATAGAGGTCGCACTATGACTCACGAAGTTGGGCACTATTTAGGGCTATACCATACATTCCAAGGTGGATGTGGTGGTGGTGATGACGTAGACGACACACCAGCTGTTGACAGTGCTAATTATGGTTGCCCAACGGGCCATGTATCATGTGGCACAACTGATATGATAGAAAATTATATGGATTATACTGATGATACGTGTATGAACATTTTTACAAATGGTCAAAAAGCTCGTGTTCAAAGCGTTTTGTCTACTTTCAGATCAGGATTGGCTACTTCAAACGGTGCGACCCCACTTTCTCCAGTAGATAACGATGCACAAGTAAGTATAGAATGTCTAACAACTATACCCTGCTCTTCTGATATCAACCCTAATATTAAAGTTGAAAACTGGGGATCTACAACATTAACATCCGCTACCATTAGTTATGATATTGATGGAAATGGTGC
Organism: Bacteroidia bacterium; assembly: GCA_030425285.1. Classification (GTDB taxonomy): domain Bacteria; phylum Bacteroidota; class Bacteroidia; order Flavobacteriales; family Flavobacteriaceae; genus Hanstruepera. The sequence continues at coordinate 835,582 of JAUIAY010000001.1, read as the reverse complement.
TGCAAATTATAATTGGACAGGTTCGTTAGGTTATGGTGAATATGATTTGGTTACTCTTCCAACTATTACAGCAAGTGGTGGAAACCAAACTTTAAATGTAGCTGTAACTAACGCTAATGGTGCTGCCGATGGGAGAACTTGTAACAATACTGATTCTAAATCTTTTTCAGCATCTGGCTCATTCTCTACAACTGAAGTAAGATTAACCCTTGTGCCAGATGACTATGGCTCTGAAACCACATGGCAATTTAAGGATGAAAACGACACCGTTTTATTTTCTGGAGGACCGTATACTGATGATGACTCTACTCCAGTTAATGAAGTTTTTCCTTTAAGTGCTTCTGGATGTTATACATTTACAATTAACGATAGTTTTGGAGATGGTATCTGTTGCGAATGGGGAAATGGCTCGTATGAGTTGAGAACTGATGATGATGCTATTATTTTTAGTGGCGGTGTATTTGCATCTGTAGAAGACACATCTATTAATGTTTCTTCTTTAAGTGTTGAAGAATTTGTGCTTGATAATATTGTTTTATATCCGAATCCAACAAATAGTGTACTAAATATTTCTGTTAGCAATAATGAATTACCTGATTCTTATAGTATTTATAATATGTTGGGTCAAACTATTGCAACTAAACAAATTTCATCAAATGCAGACTTGAGCATTAATTCATCACAATTAAGCAACGGTATGTACTTTGTTAAAATTATTAAAGAAGGATCTTCTGTAACTTTACCTTTTATAAAGGAGTAAGAACAGAATAGTTAATAATAAATAAAAGAGGATTGGTACTTTAATCAATCCTCTTTTTTAATTTTGTAGAAACAAATTTTAGATTTTGAAAGTAATCACATCGCTTGAAAAGAGCGAACCAAAACATAAATCAGTTGTGACTATTGGTACATTTGATGGTGTTCATATTGGCCATCAAAAAATCATAAAAAGGCTTATTAATACTGCCAAAAGCCATGATTTAGAATCTGTAATCCTTACCTTTTTTCCACATCCTAGAATGGTGATCCAAAAAGACGCCAATATTAAATTATTGAATACTTTGGAAGAACGTGAAACTATTTTAGAAAATTTGGGATTGGACAAACTGGTCATTAAAAAGTTTACTGTTGAATTTTCAAGATTAACCGCTGAAGATTTTGTGAAGGACATCCTTGTTGACCAACTTCAAGCACAAAAAATTATTATTGGCTACGATCATCATTTTGGCAGAAACCGATCTGCAAATATTGACGACTTGAAAGTATTTGGTGAACAATATGATTTTGATGTTGAAGAAATTTCAGCCCAAGACATCGATGATGTTTCTGTAAGTTCAACCAAAATTAGAAAAGCGATACAAGAGGGTGATATTAAAACAGCCAATCAGTATTTAGGCTATAATTACATGCTTACCGGAAGTGTAGTTAAAGGAAAAGGAATTGGCAAAGAACTTAAATTCCCTACTGCCAATCTTCAAATTAAAGAAGATTATAAACTCATACCTAAACAGGGCGCTTATGTTGTTTCTTCTTTGTTTGAAGGCAAACGTCTGTTTGGCATGATGAACATTGGTACTAATCCAACTATTAATAATTCAGGAAGTCAATCAATTGAAATTCACTTTTTTGATTTCAACAAGTCAATTTATGATTCTGTAATACAAGTGGATATCTTGCACAGATTGAGAGATGAAAGAAAGTTTGACTCGTTATTGGAGCTCAAAAATCAATTGGCCATTGACAAAAAAACAGCTGAAGCTTTTCTAAAATCAAATGAGCATTAATAATTTTCTTTTTAAGCAGGTTGATAACAGCCCATTAATTGTCTTTAGGATCATTTTTGGACTGCTGTGCTTTTTAGAATCAGTTGGTGCCATTCTTACAGGTTGGGTAAAAAGAACCCTTATTGAGCCTGAATTCACTTTTACATTTATTGGTTTTGAGTGGTTGCAACCATTACCTGGGTTTGGCATGTATGTTTATTACATCATAATGGGTGTTTTTGGACTTTTTATTATGCTAGGCTATCGCTACCGATTTAGTGCCATTATGTTTACCATTATGTGGTTGGCAACTTACTTAATGCAAAAATCATCGTACAATAACCATTATTATTTGCTCATTTTATTGAGTGCTATTATGGCTCTTTTGCCTGCTCATAAATACGCTTCCCTAGATGTCAAAAACAATCCTGAAAAGAAACGAATTTCCATGCCAAATTGGTGCAAGGCTATAGTTATTCTTCAAATGTTTATTGTATATACCTATGGTTCTATTGCCAAACTCTACCCAGATTGGTTAGATTTAACCGTCATGGAAATACTCATGAAGGGTAAGCAACACTATTATATTGTTGGTGATTTTCTTCAACAAAATTGGGTGCATTATATATTAGCTTATGGCGGTATTTTATACGATGGTCTTGTCATTCCATTACTACTTTATAAACCAACACGTAAATGGGCGTTTTTAGCTTCTATTTTCTTCCATTTGTTTAATTCTATTGTGTTTCAGGTTGGTATATTTCCCTACTTGTCATTGGCGTTTACATTATTCTTTTTTGATTCAAAAACCATTAACAGACTGTTCTTAAAAAAGAAACCCTTTTATGATGGCAACGAAGTAGTAGTCCCCAACAACAAAAACACGTTAATTGGTGTGCTTTCAATTTATTTTATTGTTCAAATATTGTTGCCTTTACGTCACCATATTATTCAAGATAACGTACTTTGGACCGAAGAAGCCCATCGTATGTCATGGCGTATGATGCTGCGCACCAAATATGGTTATGCTACTTATCATGTTTACGATAAGCAAACAAAAGAAACAACCATAGTAAATTTAGATGACTACCTTACTAAAAAACAACAGCGCCATGTGGCATCCAAACCCGATTTTATATGGCAATTTTCGCAACGATTAAAAAAGGAGTATGCTAAAAAAGGTCAGGATATTTCGGTGTTTGTTGATGGTAAAATAAGTGTCAACGGTCGTCCCTTTAAACCCCTTATTGACAAAAAGGTTGACCTAGCTGCCGAAAAATGGCCAGTATTCTCACATAGTAAGTGGATTTTACCATCAAAACTCGATTAAATCTTTAGGCAATTCCTTAAATTTGTGCCTTAAATTTTTAGTGCATGTTACAAGTACCTTTTATTAGAGAGAACAAAGAATTGGTTATTGAACGTTTGGCAAAACGAAATATGGATGCTTCGCAAATGATTGCTAACGTCATTGAATTGGATGAGGACCGTAGAAGTATTCAAACGCAATTAGATAATACACTAGCCGAATCAAATACCATTTCCAAGGAAATTGGCATGCTCTTTAAAAAAGGGGAAGTTGATCAAGCCAATGCGCTAAAAGCCAAAACTACCGATTTAAAAGAGGCTTCTAAAAGTTTATCGGAACAATTGACTACTAAAACCGATGCACTAAATGAGCTTTTGTACAAAATCCCTAATATTCCTCACGAATCTGTGCCGAGTGGAAATTCAGAAGAAGAAAATGAAGAAGTTTTTAGAGAAGGTGACATTCCGGAGCTTAATCAAGATGCTTTACCGCACTGGGAATTGACAAAAAAATATGATATCATAGATTTTGAATTGGGCTCTAAAATCACTGGTGCTGGATTTCCAGTTTACAAAGGTAAAGGTGCAAGACTACAACGTGCGTTAATTCAGTATTTTTTAGATAGAAATTCAGAAGTTGGTTATGAAGAAATCATTCCGCCTTTTTTAATTAATACCGATTCAGGTTTTGGAACTGGACAATTGCCAGACAAAGAAGGTCAAATGTATGAGATTGCCAATAACGTTTCGAATGAGACATTATATCTTATTCCAACATCCGAGGTTCCTGTTACCAATATCTACAGAGATGCCATGTTGAGCGATACACAATTACCTATAAAACATACAGCCTATTCACCTTGTTTCAGACGTGAAGCAGGAAGTTATGGTAAAGATGTAAGAGGATTGAATAGATTGCATCAGTTTGAAAAAGTTGAAATAGTTCGTGTAGAAAAGCCCGAGGATTCTTATCAGGCTTTAGACGAAATGGTTAATCACGTGAAAAGCATTTTAAAAGAACTAAAATTACCTTATCGTATTTTACGTTTGTGTGGCGGCGATTTAGGCTTTACTTCGGCTTTAACTTATGACTTCGAAGTATTTTCGACTGCGCAAGATCGTTGGTTGGAAATCTCTTCTGTTTCAAATTTTGAAACTTTTCAAGCCAATAGATTAAAATTACGCTTTAAAAATTCTGAAGGTAAAAAGGAATTGGCTCATACACTTAATGGTAGTGCTTTAGCGCTTCCAAGGGTTTTAGCTGGTATTTTAGAAAACTATCAAACTGAAAAAGGCATTAAAGTTCCTGAAGTTTTGATTCCTTACACAGGGTTTTCAATAATTGATTAATCGTAATCTTTTTCTTTCTTTTTTGTACAATATTTTTTATTTTAATCGTTGAAACGCAAAAAAATCATGCTGTTTGACGATTTTTTATAGATTTTCTTTGTTTATTAGAAAATAATTTAGATGTTAGTAGCCCCTAAACTAAAAAACCTACTTAACCATGAAAAATCTAAAACGAATTTTTCTTCTATTGGCGCTAGCCTTTATAGCAAGTAAAGTTTTATTTTCAGATTTTGACTTTTCTCAAAAAACGACAATAAATCCTATTGCTTCCGTAGCTTCAAAATAGCATTAAACAATATAAAGATTGCCCCAATCAAGTAATTGAATCATGTTATAAACTTAACAATGATTAATAGCACGTTTATCTGGTTGGTAAATGCCTGAAAACCCTTCAGGCATTTTTTATAATAACATTCACAATAACTAGCAGGCAGTTTTGTTATATTTACAAAAAGTAAGTGCATGAGAGCCCTATTCGTTTTGTTTTTTTTGATATCCACTAGTCTGTTTTCCCAGGAGGATTTATTGGCCAAGGAGTATTTTAAAAACGGGGAGTTTGAAAAAGCCTTGACTTCTTATCAGGCATTGCACAAAAAAACGCCCAACAACAATAACTACTTTGTAGCATTGGTTAAGTCTCACCAGCAATTGGAACAATTGGATGAAGCCGAAGCCTTGTTAAAAAACCAAATATCCCGAATTACCTACCCAGCACTGTATGTTGAACTTGGTTATAATTATGAGCTCAAAAACGATATGGAGCAAGCCAATGCCAATTATGACAAGGCTATTTCTTTTGTTGATGACAACCCCAATTACGCCTTTTCAATAGGCAAATATTTTGAAGATAGATCACTTTTGGATCGAGCCGTTTCAACCTATGAAAAAGCTATGGTACTCAAACCTGATTTAAACTTCAACTCCCAGTTGGCCAAAATTTACGGCGAACAAGGGAACGTGGAAAAAATGTTTGAAAGCTACCTAAACTTTATAGAATTCAATGATACCTATATTAACTCCATCAAACGTGCCTTTAACGAATTTATTTCAGAAGACAGCGAGAATGAAAGCAACCTGATTCTCAAAAAAATATTACTAAAAAAAATCCAACAGAAGCCCGATTTAATGTGGAATGAGCTATTGAGTTGGTTATTCATTCAGCAGAAAGATTACAAAAAAGCCTTTACACAAGAAAAAGCCATTTTTAACCGAAAACCTGAAAGCCTCAACAGAGTTGAAGAATTGGCTTTTATTGCTGTTAACGATAAGGAATATGAGGTAGCACAGGAAATTTTTATTTACATAACTGAAACAGCACAAGACCCTGAAACACAAATTGCTGCACATGACAATTTACTTCAAATTGCTGTTAAAACAAGCACCGACTTAAATAGTATTGAAAAAGACTATCTAGCTCTTTTTGATACCTATGGGGAATCAATTCGTACATTAAGTCTGCAAATTTCTTATGCCCATTTCTTGGCCTTTTACAAGCATGAGCCACAAAAAGCGAGCGCCTTTTTAAAATCAACTTTAGATTTGCCCTTAACGGGATTACAGGAAGGAACCGTCAAGTTGGAATTGGCCGATATTTTGGTTTTTGAAGAAAAATTCAATGAAGCTTTAATTTACTATTCCCAAATTCAAAGAAATTTAAAGAATAGTACTTTATCACAAGAAGCACGTTATAAGGTAGCTAGAACCAGTTATTTCAAAGGCGATTTTAATTGGGCTGAATCCCAATTGAAAATTTTAAAGTCATCAACATCGCAGCTGATAGCCAACGATGCTTTAGATCTTATGCTGCTTATTACTGATAACAAATTTGAAGATTCAACCCAAACAGCTTTAAAGCTTTACGCTAAAGCCGATTTGCTGGCTTTTCAAAATAAAACAGATGAAGCCATTCAAGTTTTGGATAAGGTATTACTTGAACATAAGGGGACAACCATAGAAGATCAAGCTTTATATAAGCAAGGGAAATTATTGGAGTCTAAAAATGAATTCTCAAAAGCGGAAACAAATTATTTAAACATTATCACAAATTATAAAGAAGACCTTTTGGCTGACGACGCTTATTTTGCTCTTGCTGAACTTTATGAAAAGCAGCTCCAACAACCAGAGAAAGCCAAAGAATATTACGAGCAAATCATTTTTAATTATGAAGACAGTATTTACTTCGTTGAAGCTCGTAAAAAATATAGAATGTTGCGTGGTGATGCCATCAATTAAATTATTATGATTGTAGCCAAAACAAAACGGCTTATTATTTTAGAATTTAAAGTTGAGGATGCTCCTTTTTTTTATCAACTTCTCAATACACCCAAATGGATTGAATATATAGGCGATAGAAACATAAACACAATTGAGGATGCCAAAAACTATCTCCTTGACAAAATAATTCCAGCATATAGCAAACAGGGATTTGGCTTTTATAAACTGGTTCTCAAAGATAATGGTGTTGCTATTGGCACGGCTGGTTTAGTTTCAAGACCGCGTTTAGATTTTCCAGATATAGGCTTTGCGTTACTCCCTGAATTTGAATCAAAAGGGTATGGTTATGAGTCATCAATTGCCATTTTAGAGCTAGCTCAATCAAAATTCAATTTAAAAAAAGTATTAGGCATCACTCTAGAGCATAATAGCAACTCTATCAAACTTTTAGAAAAACTTGGTCTTGAATTTGAAAAAAGAATAAAACCTTTTGAAGATGATGAGGAACTCCTGTTATTTGCAAAAGAATTAAATTAATATAAGCTATGATTATTTATAACGTTACCATCAATATTGACGAAAGTTTTAACGACGAGTGGCTGGAATGGATGAAAACCGAACACATACCGCAAGTATTGGCTACTGGTAAGTTTAAAGAAGCCAAGTTAACACGCGTTTTGGTTGACGAAGAAAAAGGCGGCGTAACTTACTCAACACAATATAGAGCCTTATCCAGAGAATCATTGGACGACTATTATAAATATGATGCCGAAGCATTGCGTAATGATGGTTTAAAACGATTTGCAGATAAAATGTTGGCCTTCAGAACCGAATTAGAAATCATTGACGAATTCACAGTAAACTTCAAGTAATGTCCGTAAAAGCAAAGAAACATCTGGGTCAGCACTTTTTGAAAGATGAAAATATTGCTCAAAAAATTGCCAATACATTGTCTTTTGAAGGCTATAAACATGTTCTAGAAATCGGTCCTGGAATGGGTGTTTTAACCAAATATTTGCTTGAAAAGGACATTACGACCCATGTTATAGAAATAGATACCGAATCTGTTGAATATCTTAAAGCTAACTATTTAAACCTTGCCAATCGCATTATAGAGCAGGATTTCCTAAAGTATGATCTCAAACAGGTTTTTAATGATGACCCTTTTGCCATAACTGGAAATTTTCCCTACAACATCTCATCCCAAATTGTTTTCAAATTACTGGATATGCGCGAGCAAATCCCTGAATTTTCGGGTATGTTCCAAAAGGAAGTAGCCTTAAGGATTTGCTCTAAAGAAGGCAGTAAAGTATATGGCATCCTTTCGGTTTTAACACAAGCTTTTTATGATGCCACTTACCTATTCACGGTTCCGCCATCGGTTTTTAATCCGCCGCCAAAAGTTGATTCAGGTGTACTACTATTAAAACGAAAAGAAAATTTCAACCTTCCTTGTGATGAAAATTTATTTTTCAAAGTCGTTAAAACCAGTTTTCAGCAACGTCGCAAAACACTCCGAAACAGTTTAAAAACGTTCAATTTGTCAGATAATTTAAAAGCAAATGTTATATTTGACAAAAGACCAGAACAATTAAGCGTTTCAGAGTTTATTGAGCTGACTTCGCTTATTGAAAACGATTAAATTCCTTGGTAGAAGAAAACGAAAACATACAATTTCAATTGACAGATGAGCTCATTGAAAAGGTTGAAATTCTTATCGAAGAACAAGACGATAAGGAATTAAAATCCCTTTTTAAAGAGTTTCACTATGCCGATATTGCAGAAATTCTTGATGAACTCAATCAGGATGAAGCGGTCTATGTCATCAAACTTTTAGATTCCGAAACCACTTCGGATGTCTTAATGGAATTGGATGAGGATATTCGGGAAAAAGTCCTAAAAAATCTTTCTGCCAAAGAAATTGCCGAAGAAATTGAGGAACTTGATACCGATGATGCTGCCGATATGATTTCGGAACTTCCCGAAGAGCGTCAAGAGGAAGTTATCTCAAATATTGAAGATGCCGAACACAAGGCAGAAATCAAGGAGCTTTTAGCTTATGATGAGGATTCTGCTGGTGGTCTTATGGCCAAAGAGCTGGTTAAGGTTTACGAAACCTGGACAGTAGCTGGTTGTATGCGACGCATTAGAGGCCAAGCCAAGGATGTTACACGCGTTCACTCTATTTATGTGGTTGATAAGGAAGATAAACTCATTGGAAGACTCTCATTAAAAGATTTAATTACTGCTAAAAGCGAGCAAAAAATAGCTGAAATTTCTAATTCAAATGTTGATTATGTAAATGTAAATGACGACGTTGAAGATGTGGCCAAAATCATGCAGAAATACGATTTGGAAGCCATTCCTGTTCTTGATGATAACAAAACGCTTTTGGGACGTATAACCATCGACGATATTGTAGATGTTATTCGTGAGGAAGCCGATAAGGATTACCAATTGGCAGCTGGTATTTCGCAAGATGTTGAAGCCGATGATAGTATTCTAGAATTAACCAAAGCACGATTACCTTGGTTAGTTTTAGGTCTTTTTGGTGGATTGGGCAGTGTATTCATCATGAAAGGATTTGAACACATCATGTCCACAGTCCCATCACTATTTTTCTACACACCGCTTATTGCGGCTATGGCTGGAAATGTTGGCGTACAGTCAAGTGCTATTATTGTTCAAGGTTTGGCTAATGACAATGTCAAAGGAAGTTTATTAAATCGTTTATTAAAGGAAATTGGCTTAAGTCTCATCAATGGATTGGCACTAGCTGTATTGGTTATACTTTTTGGGTTTATTATTGGTCAAGATACAGTAGAAAGCATTGCTATTGCTGTTTCCATGATGTCTGTTATAGTTGTTGCGGCATTAATTGGAACCTTTGTCCCTATAGTTTTAGATAAACGCGGCATCGACCCAGCCATAGCAACAGGGCCTTTTATTACAACCAGTAATGATATTTTAGGCATCTATCTGTTTTTCGTTCTCGCTGGTTTGATAATAGGTTTCTAGTTATGAAAATTCTTCATTTAGATACTAATCATCCACTCCTTATTGAACAACTTAATGCATTAGGCTTTCAAAATGATGAAGATTACACCTCATCAAAATCTGAAATTGAAGCAAAAATACACGCGTATGACGGCATCATCATTCGAAGTCGTTTTACTATAGATAAACCGTTTTTAGACGCGGCAACTAACTTGAAATTTATTGGCCGTGTTGGTGCAGGTTTGGAAAACATAGACTGTGACTATGCTGAAAACAAAGCTGTTTTTTTAATTTCAGCGCCTGAGGGCAACCGAAATGCTGTTGGAGAACATGCATTGGGCATGTTATTATCACTCTTTAATAAATTGAATAAAGCCGACAAAGAAGTTAAAGACGGTAAATGGTTCCGTGAAGACAACAGGGGAATTGAATTGAATGGTAAAACAGTTGGCATTATTGGTTATGGTAATATGGGGAAAGCTTTTGCTAAAAAGCTACGCGGTTTTGATGTAACGGTTTTATGTTACGATATTCAAGACAATGTAGGTGATGAAAATGCCCAACAAGTAACTCTACCCAAACTACAAAAACAATCGGACGTGGTTAGCTTGCATACACCTCAAACCGCTTTAACCACTAATATGATAAATACAGAATTTATTAATGCATTTTCAAAACCATTTTGGTTTCTTAATACCGCACGAGGAAAAAGTGTCGTCACAGCAGATTTGGTTTCAGCATTAAAATCTGGTAAAATCCTTGGTGCTGGATTAGATGTTTTGGAATATGAAAAAACATCTTTTGAAAATTTATTTAAAATTTCTAATGTCTCCTCGAGCGAAGTCGAGAGGTCTCAATTAGGTCTCGACTCCGCTCGACCTGACAAACAGAATAATTTACCAGAAGCATTTAATTATTTAATCGAAGCAGAAAACGTTATTCTTACACCACATGTGGCTGGGTGGACTGTTGAAAGCCATAAAAAATTAGCACAGACTATTGTTGATAAGATTATAGCCAAATTTTGCTAACTTTCTAACATGAAAAAAACAATCCTTGTTTTTGGCTTGCTCATTTTGGCTTTGCTTTTTTTGTTTCAATTAAGTAAATATTCAGTGCTTACTGGCGATTTAAAAATTGAAACCGTTATTGCGGTCATAGCAATCGTTTTCTTTTTTGTTGGTGTTTATATTCACAAAAAAAGTCTCAATAAAAACAGTTCTGAAACCATTGAAATTGATACTTCAAAGATTAAACAGTTGGAAATAACCAATAGAGAATATGAAGTATTGAAATTTATTTCAGAAGGACTATCAAACAAAGAAATTGGCGATAAGCTATTCGTTTCTGAAAGCACTATTAAAACTCATGTGTCCAGTATTTTGGTAAAGCTAAATGCAAAAAGAAGAACCCAGGCAGTCAAAATTGCCAAGCAGCTGAAAATTATTTAAATTCACTATTTTAGACAAAAGTATGAGGCTTTTGGTACTTAAGTATGACCTACATTTTGTGTTATCCCATTAATTTTGAACTATCATTTTAATTAAAAAACAATACAATGAAAAAAACAGTTTTAAAATACGGAAGTTATGGTTTTCTAGTAGGAATCACGGTTTTCCTTTTAGCCTTTTTATTTGGTGACAACCTTTCCTATTCCGTTCAGGAAATCATTGGTTATACATCAATGGTAGCATCACTATCCTTCATTTATTTTGGCATTAAGCATTATCGCGATAATGTTAACAACGGCCTTGTAAGTTTAGGGAAAGCTATTATAATAGGATTGCTTATTTCAATTTTTGTTGGTATAGGTGTAGCCATTATTGACTACATCTACACAACTGTTATTAATCCTGATTTTGCAACAGAATATTTAGACAAAACTCTGGCAACCATGAAGGAAACATTATCACCAGAAGCATTTGAGGTTGAAAAAGCCAAGCTTACAGAACAAATGGAAGCCTATGGTGGCTCTGGTTTCATGGCATTTATCATGTTTATAACCGTTGTCATGATTGGATTTGTAATATCTTTAATTTCTGGACTGATTCTTCAACGTAAACAATAAAATTATAAAAATGACATTAGGAGCTTTTTCAATTAGTTTAAGCGTCAAAGACATTCACGCTTCAAAAACATTTTATGAACATCTAGGATTTTCTGTTTTTGCAGGAGATATCGAAAAGAATTATCTTATTATGAAAAACGGCAATGCCTTGGTGGGATTATTCCAAGGTATGTTTGAACAAAATATTTTGACCTTCAATCCTGGTTGGGATGAAAACGCCAGTAAGTTAGATTCTTTTGATGATGTTAGAGACATTCAAAAACATCTCAAGGAAAATAGTATAAAATTGGAACGGGAAACTGAAGAAAACACCACTGGCCCTGCAAGCATTGTTATGTTTGACCCTGATGGAAATACTATATTAATAGATCAACACGTATAATTATGCAATACGAAGCAACATCACCGGAAGACTATATTAGTCAAGTGCCTGAAGAGAGACAAGAAGCACTAAAAAAATTACGAAAAACCATTAAAGATAATTTGCCAAAAGGTTTTGAAGAAGGCATACAATATAAAATGATTGGTTATTATGTGCCACATTCTGTGTATCCTGATGGTTATCATTGTGACCCCAAAACACCATTACCTTTTATGAGTTTTGCGTCCCAAAAAAACTCGGTTAATCTTTATCACAGTGGAATTTATGCCAAAAAGGAATTACACGACTGGTTTGTAACTGAATACCCAAAGTATTGTAAACGAAAACTGGATATGGGAAAAAGTTGCATCAGGTTTAAAAAAATGGACGAAATCCCTTATGAGCTCATTGGTGAACTCACCAAAAAAATGGCTTGTGATGAGTGGATAGATATTTATGAAACAGCTCTTAAGAAAAAATAATAACAGATGAAAAAACGTGTAACGGGAATAGGCGGCTTGTTTTTCAAAACAAAAGACCCAAAAGCCACAAAAGATTGGTATAAAAAACATTTAGGATTCAATACAGATGACTACGGCTGTACGTTTTGGTGGAAAGACACTGAAGGTAATGACTGCTCTACGCAATGGAGTCCTTTTTCTGAAGACACCAAATACTACGAGCCTTCCAAAAAAGATTTTATGTTCAACTATCGGGTTGAAAATTTACACGAACTATTGGCTGCTCTTAAAGAGGAAGGTGTAACTATAGTAGGCGAAGTAGAAGAATATAGCTACGGTAAATTTGGATGGATATTAGATAATGACGGTAACAAAATTGAGTTATGGGAACCTGTTGATTCAGCATTTCAATAAATTCAATTATGTTTTTTCGTATCTTTAATTATCAATACTAAATCCGTATCACATGTCCGACGAAAAAAACTTTAGTGACGACCTAAACGACATGTTAGGTGATGCCAAAGAAGGTGCTAAAAAAGCAGCCGACAAGGCCGAAGAATTTGCTAACGAAGCCAAAGAAAAAGCTCGAGAGTTTGCTGATGAAGCAAAACAATCTGCTAAAGAATTTTCCGATAGTGCCCAAGAAACTTTCAATGAAGTGTCTGGTGAAAATAAGAAAGTACTCGCTGGAATCATCGCCATTTTATTTGGCTGGATTGGTATCCATAAATTTTTATTAGGTTACAGTAAAGAAGGCATTATTCTTTTGGTTTTAGGACTCCTTGGTTTTTTCACTTGCGGTATTACTTCGGGGATTTCCGGTATAATCGGATTGATAGAAGGCATTATCTACTTAACAAAATCTGATGAGGAGTTTTATAATACCTATCAGGTTGGAAACAAACCTTGGTTTTAAAACTCTGTAACTATTCTGAGGTATAGTCCAAAGGTAATGTATCACCTATTCTTTGAAGACCAAATTCACCTGTAAAAACCAAAGCATCAATTGGCGAATGATTGCCATTTCTGTCTAAATAAAAGTACTCCTCTTTTGGGGAAATAGTTGATTGCCTCGCTACATTTTTATCATATACCACAGTAAGTGGTTTAAAAATTCGAACCTTGAAAACATCTTGAGCTTCAGTGGCATAAACGCTAATAAAGTTTTTGGCTGGAACTACTTTTTTATCATATAAAAGTGAAAATTTATTTTCTTCTAGCTTACCTAACAATAGCGATCTCATAAAATGTACAATGGACCCTTGATATGTTTTCTCGCGTTCTTTTAGAACTTGTTTTTTATCACTAACCGATCTATAATAAGAAGTTCCCGCATAAAAAACGGCTGACACAGTTGTTATTTTCAATGAGCCATCAGATGTGCCGTACTGAATTTCAAAATCCTGCAAATCGTAATTAATTATATATCCAAGCTCTTTGTTTTTTATCTGCAAAGGCCTCTTTATAGACGCAACAAGCATTTGCTTATCTTCCAAATAGCGCAGAATGATATCGTCTTCATTCAATATCTTACAAGACCGACTGTTTTTAGAGAAGCCCAAAAACTGAAGTCTAAACTGTTCTAATTTTTTTTGTCTTGACCAGGAATCCTTGGACGTAAGAGTTACTTCATTCAAAGCACTTACATCTTCTTCAAGTTTAATATTGAGGGCAGTTTCAGGAGAGTAATTTTGGACTACTTGTTTTTTATAACCTAGAAAAGAAAAAACCAAAGGTGTATTTAAGGATTCACTATATGGAATTTCAAAATGTCCTTCAGAGTTTGATATGACTCCTATTGTGGTATTGTCAAAATAAACAGAAGCACCTTCTATTATTTCACCCGTTTTGGAATCAGTAATTGAACCTTTAATACTTTGGGCAATGGTTATATTAACTGATAATAAAACCAAAAAAACACCTAGAACATTAATCTTCATTAGATTCAGATAGCTTGCGTTCCAATTCGGCTTGGAATTCTTCCATAACAGGTTTTACGGTACTTTCAGGCAAATCGGCTATTTTGATATACATCAGTCCGTCAACCGAATTATTGAATAACGGATCAACATTAAAGGCCACCAATTTGGCATTTTGTTTAATATACTTCTTTAAAAGAACCGGTAATCGTAATGCTCCTGGCTCTACTTCATCAATGATTTTGTCAAACTTATTCAGGTCGGCTTCAGCCTCATCAAAAACAAAATCTTTGTCGGCATCCTTTAGCTTGACCTTAAACTCCTTTTTAGGGTGAACATATTGCGCCACATAGGGGTCGTAATAATGCGACTTCATAAATTCAATCATCAAGGACTTTGAGAAATTGGTAAACTGATTGCTGATACTCACACCACCAATTAAGTATTTATGCTCTGGGTAGCGAAGGGTAGTGTGTACTATGCCTTTCCAAAGTAAAAACAATGGCATGGGTTTTTGTTGGTAATCTTTAATGATAAAAGCACGTCCCATTTCTATGGACTGACTCATCATTTTATACAACTCGGTTTCAAAACGGAATAAATCCTGCAAATAAAAACCGTCAATTCCATACTTTGAGAATATTTCGGAACCCAATCCCATTCTGTAGGCTCCTGCAATAAGATTGTGATCACCATCCCATAAAAACATGTGGTGATAATAGGTGTCAAAAGCATCCAAATCAATAGCTTCATTAGTCCCCTCACCTACTTCCCTAAAGGTAATTTCTCGCAAGCGGCCAATTTCATGTATGATGTTTGGGATTTCTTTGGCTGGAGCCAAAAACACCTCATAATTTTTACTTTGCAATAAACGAAAATCGCCTTCGCGCAAGGCTTCAACTTCTTTTACCATTAAAGTTTGGTCAACTTGCCCAACAATTCGTTTGGGAGGCTTTGGCAATTTTAATGTAGAAGATATGTTGCTCAAAACGTTGCCTTTCTCATCAAAAGAATTGGACAACATATAAGTTTTCTTTCTTAAAAACTCTGAAAACGACTCCAATGAATCATGTTCTTTCTGATCGGCTACAGAAATGGGTCTCCCAATTCTTACCTTAATGGTTCTGCGTTTTTGCGTTAGCAATTCGGAAGGTAGTTTAGCTGTACGGAACGTATCACTAATTTTAGATAGTTTGTAAAACAACTGACTGTTCTTACCATGAAAATATATTGGGACAATGGGAACTTCTGCCTTATGAGCCAGTTTCATAGCAGCTTCTTCCCATGGTCTATCAACCAACAATTTTCCGTCTTTATAGGTTGAAACCTCACCTGCTGGGAAAATACCAAGTGGATGACCTTCTCGCAAATGTAAAATGGCATTCTTAAAACCTGCAATACTGGATTTGACATCTTTGCGATCTTCAAAAGGATTCACAGGCATGATGTAGGGCTTTAAGGGTTCTATTCTGTGCAAGAGGAAATTGGCTATTATTTTAAAGTCCTTTCGCTGCTCCAACATCAATTTCAATAGTAAAATACCATCAATTCCTCCCAACGGATGATTTGAAACCGTTATATAAGCACCATCTTTGGGTAATCGTTTTAAGTCTTCTTCAGGAATTTCAAATTTAATTTGAAACTCATCTAAAATAGCATCCAAAAACTCCAGTTCGGTTAAATGCTTATTTCGGTTGTAAATGGAATTAAGCGTTGAAATCTTTAAGACCTTCATTAAAATCCATCCAAAAAAAGTTCCCACAAAGCCATACTTGTCCATTTGAATGGCAGCAGCAACTTCCTTTGCAGTAACTAATCCTTTTTTGGGCTGACTTGTCATGAATACAAATGTAGTTAATTTGTTTATTTAGTTACCATTTGCATGGTCTCTTGGGTTAACTGCTTCAATAACACTTCTTTGTCTTTCTCCAACTCATTAATAGCGCCTTGATTGTAATGTCTAATGGTATACAGTGATACATTTTCAAAACAAGTGACCTTAAATTTTGCTTTTAGGTGTTGGAGCAGTTTCTCCAAATTATTGTATCCGTTATCAAAACACACTGAAAAACTAATGGCCGAATTTTGAATGACATCTACCTTCATTTTATACATGTGCAGCAAGTTGAAAATCTCACTGATGTTATCCTCAACGATATATGAAAAATCCAAAGATGACAATGAAACCAAAACCTGGTTTTTCTTCAAAATAAAACAGGGTGTTTCCGGTTCTATACCATGTCCCTTTCCAACTTTAGTACCACTTCCTTTAGGGTTCAAAAAAGATTTAACATACAATGGTATTTCTTTACGCTGTAAAGGCTGCAAGGTTTTTGGGTGAATAACCGAAGCACCATAAAAAGCCAACTCAATAGCTTCTCTATAAGATATTTTATTTAGTAATTGCGCATTTTCAAAGTATCGAGGATCCGCATTAAGGACACCAGGAACATCCTTCCAAATAGTCACGCTTTCTGCATTAAGGCAATAAGCAAAAATAGCAGCTGTGTAATCACTACCTTCCCTACCTAAAGTCGTGGTAAAGTTATTTGGATCACTTCCTAGGAACCCTTGAGTTATGTTCAAACTACTTTTCTTGAAATTTTCTGTGATAAGTGTTTGTGTCTTTTCCCAATCTACATTGGCTCTTCGATAATAATTATCTGTTTTAATAAACTCACGAACATCCAACCAATTGTTTTTTAATCCCATTTCATTTAAAAACTCACTGACAATGGTTGTGGAAACCAACTCACCAAAACCTATGGTTTGGTCATAGACATAGTTGTAATCTGGTGATTTATTACGGTCAAAAAAAGAAGCTAATTCATCAAATAAGTTAGATACCTTTTTAAAAACAGGATGATTTTCGTTATCAAACAAATCCAGTAAAATGGCATTATGATATTTTTTGACATCCTGTATGGAGCTCTGTAATGCCGTTTTATTGTTAAAATAATTATCAATAACTGTTTCAATGGCATTGGTCGTTTTTCCCATAGCCGAAACCACAATCAGTGTTTTTGAATGACCGGTTTCATTCAGAACATTTAATAAGTTTTTTACACCATCAGCATCTTTTACCGATGCTCCTCCAAATTTAAATACACGCATACTATATGTTTGATAAATAAGCTTTAATTGCAGACTCGTTTAAATGTACCACATCCCAATCCCTTTTTACATCGGCTCCTTTTTCTTCATAAAATGTTATAGCGGGTTCATTCCAATCCAACACTTCCCAACTAATTCGTTTGACACCCAATTCATCTCCATATTTTACAACTTCGTCCAAAAGAAGCGAACCTATTCCTTTGCCTCTCATTTTTTCACTAACAATCAAATCCTCTAAATGTAAAATATTGCCTTTCCAGGTGGAATATCTTGTGTAAACCAAGGCCATCCCTTCGATCACATTTTCAACCTCAACAACAAAACATTGGAAAAGGGTTTGTTCTCCAAACCCATCGTTTTCCAAATCCTTTAATGTAACTTCCACTTCATGAGGTTCCTTTTCAAAAATTGCCAATTCCTTGATAAGCTCCAAAACTCTGGACATATCTCTCTTTACAGCCTTTCTTACATTAAAACTCATGATGTGATTTTAGTGCCAAAGATAGCCTTTTATCTGATATTTAAATTTTCGAAAACGTTGTAGTTTATTAAAAAAAACGATATTTGTACAAACTATTATATCTCGCATATTTATGTCTCAAAAAAATCAAACTCTAGGTGAATTTATTATTGAAAATCAAGCTTCATTTAAATACACTTCTGGTGAGCTTTCCCGTTTAATTAACTCCATTCGTTTAGCTGCTAAAGTTGTCAACCATGAAGTGAACAAAGCTGGTTTGGTAGATATAATTGGTGCAGCTGGAGACACCAATATTCAAGGTGAAGATCAACAAAAGTTAGATGTTTATGCCAACGAAAAATTCATTCAAACCCTAACAAACCGAAATATTGTTTGTGGTATTGCAAGTGAAGAAGAAGATCATTTTGTATCTATTAATAGTCAAGATGAAAACAATAATAACAAGTATGTTGTTTTAATTGACCCATTAGATGGTTCATCTAACATTGATGTAAACGTATCTGTTGGAACCATTTTTTCGGTTTATAGACGTGTGACTCCTGTTGGTACTCCTGTTAAAATGGAAGACTTTTTACAAAAAGGCAATCAGCAAGTCGCTGCAGGTTATGTGGTTTACGGAACTTCAACTATGTTAGTTTATACAACAGGTGCAGGTGTTAACGGTTTTACATTAAACCCTGCTATTGGAACATTTTATTTATCGCATCCTGAAATGAAATTCCCTGAAGACGGTAAGATTTATTCAGTAAATGAAGGAAACTATATTCACTTTCCTCAAGGCATTAAAAACTACATAAAGTATTGCCAAATGGAAGAGGGTGATAGACCTTATACTTCTAGATACATTGGTTCTTTGGTATCTGACTTTCACAGAAACATGATAAAAGGTGGTATTTATTTGTACCCGAAAAGCTCTAAAAACTCTAACGGTAAACTTCGCTTGTTATATGAATGCAACCCTATGGCTTTTTTAGCTGAACAGGCCAATGGTAAGGCGAGTGATGGTTTCAATAGGATTTTAGACATCCAACCCACAGAGCTACACCAACGGGTGCCTTTTATCTGCGGCAGTAAAAACATGGTGGAAAAAGCCGAAGAATTTATGAGATTGGCAACATAAAAAAATGCGAATCAGTTGATTCGCATTTTAAATATTTTTACTCACAGGCGACCTATCTGTTCATATTTCTCATTTCTTCAGTAAAAGTATCTAAATCAACACCATTAGCTACTAGTGTTAGAGCCTTGTCAACAATATACTTAACGTTATCAGGAGAAAATCCTAACCCTATTCCTATTTTACGTAAAACCAATTCTTCGTGGTCTCCTTGAATATGATCTACATGAACCATTCTTGCAAGGTCATACAAACGCTCCAAACGTCTATCATAAGATGTTGGTGGATTAATAGGATGTGATTGATAATCCTTTAAAATTTCCTTGTATGTGGTTTCATTAATATCCAAATTTCTAGCTAAACGATCTAAAAAAGCTTTCTCTTCATCGGTAATAATACCATCATCCATAGCTACTCTTACTATAGCTGCAAAATGGTCTTCATTTCGTTTTTTAAACCCGCTATCAAATAAATCTAAAATTGACATATAATCTTGTTTTATAAAGTGGTGCAAACTTACATATTTTTTCTTTTTTTTTAATAAGAAAAAGCCCTTAAAATATGTTCGCTTTATCAGTTTTTAAAAATTGTTATCCTCATTGTAAATATTATTTTAATAATAGTTTTATTTCTTAAACTCTTGAACAAAACTTTATATTTGCACAAAATAACTTGTCTTGAGTAAATCCAACCTCTCGCAAACATATGCACAGGCTTTGCAAACGCAAAATCTGCAAGTTGCTATTGCTGAAAATCAAGGTAGAACCCATGTTAAAGGCCTTGTTGGTTCTGCTTTATCTTTCGTGTTTACAGAACTTTTCAAACAAGCTGACAAACCTTTCTTACTCATTTTTAATGATAAAGAAGAGGCCGCTTTTTATCTCAATGATTTTGAATTACTGCTTAATGATAAAGATGTACTTTTTTACCCAGGAAGCTACAGGCGGCCTTATCAGATAGAAGAAACCGATAATGCCAATGTGTTGCTTCGTGCTGAAGTGTTAAATCGTATTAATTCCAGAAAAAAGCCAGCCCTTATTGTTACCTATCCAGATGCGCTTTTTGAAAAAGTTGTCACCAGACGAGAGCTTGAAAGGAACACCTTAAAAATTTCTGTTAATGATAATCTATCTATTGATTTTGTTAATGAAGTCCTTTTTGAATATAAATTTAAACGTGTAGATTTTGTAACAGAGCCAGGTGAGTTTTCAGTTAGAGGTGGGATTGTTGATGTGTTTTCTTTTTCACATGACGAACCTTATCGTATTGAGTTTTTTGGAGATGAAGTGGATAGCATTCGAACATTTGATGTAGAGTCGCAACTATCAACCAATCAAATCAAGAAAATCAGCATCATTCCCAACGTCGCCAATAAATTTTTAGAGGAAAGCCGACAAAGCTTCCTAAAATATATTGCCCAAAAAACAGTAGTCTTTACAAAAAATGCCGAGTTGCTATTTTCAAGAATTGATGATTTTTTTGGAAAAGCAGAAGAAACCTTTAAAAGTCTTTCCACTGAAATCAAGCATGCAGTGCCATCTGAATTATTTTGTAATTCTGCCTTATTAAAACAACAACTTTTGGATTTCAACCTTGTTGAATTTGGTTCTTCAAGTGTGCTCACAAATGCTGCAAACAGTCAACCAATTGTATTCAATACAACGCCACAACCTGCTTTTAATAAGCAATTCAGTCTATTAATTGAGAATCTTAATACCAATCATAACAAAGGATTCACCAATTATATTGCTTGCGTCAGTGAGCAGCAAGCCAAACGATTTTATGATATTTTTAATGATGTTGAGGAAGAGGTCCATTACCAAACTATTGTCCTATCACTTTTCCAGGGATTCGTGGATCATGATAACAAAATAATCTGTTATACAGACCATCAAATATTTGAACGTTACCATAAATTCCATCTTAAAAACGGTTATGCTAAAAAGCAGGCCATCACGCTTCGTGAATTGACCAATTTAGAGATTGGTGATTATGTTACACATATCGATCATGGAATCGGTAAGTTTGGTGGACTTCAAAAAATTGATGTTGAAGGCAAAAAACAGGAAGCTATTAAATTGGTTTATGGAGAACGGGATATTTTGTATTTAAGTATTCACTCGCTTCATAAAATTACCAAGTTTAATGGTAAGGATGGTAAGCCCCCAAAAGTATACAAATTAGGTAGCAAGGCTTGGAAAACACTTAAACAAAAAACCAAATCAAGAGTTAAAGAAATTGCCTTTAACCTGATAAAAGTTTATGCCAAAAGAAAATTGAAAAAAGGCTATCAATACAATCCTGATAGTTATATGCAACATGAATTGGAGGCATCATTTTTATACGAAGATACTCCTGATCAAATAACGTCTACGGCAGATATTAAAGCCGATATGGAAAGTGAACGCCCAATGGACAGGCTCGTTTGTGGCGATGTAGGTTTTGGCAAGACTGAAGTAGCTATTCGTGCTGCATTTAAGGCAGTGGATAATGGTAAACAAGTAGCTGTTTTAGTACCGACAACTATTTTGGCATATCAGCACTCAAGAACCTTCAAAGAGCGGTTGAAGGATTTTCCAGTAACGGTTGATTACCTAAACCGATTTAGAACAGCCAAAGAAAAACGACTTGTTCTTGAGAACCTTGAAAAAGGAGCTATTGATATTATAATTGGAACCCATCAATTGGTGAACAAAAATGTGAAGTTTAAGGATTTGGGCTTATTAATTGTTGATGAAGAACAAAAATTTGGTGTAGCAGTAAAAGAAAAACTCAAGACCATAAAAGAAAATGTGGATGTTCTAACCTTAACAGCCACACCAATTCCAAGGACTTTACAGTTCAGCCTTATGGCAGCCAGAGACCTTTCGGTCATTACCACACCTCCACCAAACCGCTACCCTATTGAAAGTCATGTGATTCGCTTTAGTGAGGAAACCATTCGAGATGCCATTACTTATGAGATTCAACGTGGTGGACAAGTGTTCTTTATTCATAACCGTATTGAAAACATTAAGGAAGTTGCTGGCATGATTCAGCGATTGGTTCCAGATGCTAAAATTGGTATAGGTCATGGTCAAATGGAAGGTAGAAAGCTAGAGCATTTGATGTTAGCATTTATTAATGGGGAATTTGATGTTTTAGTTAGCACAACCATCGTTGAAAGCGGATTAGATGTTCCAAATGCCAACACCATCTTTATCAACAATGCCAATAATTTTGGATTAAGTGACTTACACCAAATGCGCGGTCGTGTTGGTAGAAGTAACAAGAAAGCCTTTTGTTATTTTATAACTCCAGAATATTCAGCCATGACCAATGATGCCAGAAAACGTATTACTGCCTTGGAACAGTTTACCGAATTGGGCAGTGGCTTTAACATAGCTATGAAAGATTTGGAAATTCGTGGCGCAGGTGATCTTCTTGGTGGTGAGCAAAGTGGCTTCATCAATGATATTGGCTTTGACACCTATCAAAAAATACTAAATGAGGCTATTGAAGAGCTTAAGGAAAATGAATTTAAGGATTTGTATAAAGATGATGGCAAACCAAAAACCTATGTAAAAGACATTACCATAGATACTGACTTTGAATTGTTGTTCCCTGATGATTACGTCAATAATATTACTGAACGATTAAATCTCTATACCCAACTCAATAACATTAAAACTGAAGAAGAATTACAAAAGTTCGAATCTGAAATTATAGATCGTTTTGGAGAATTGCCAACACAGGTAGTAGATTTATTGAACAGTGTCCGTATAAAATGGCTAGCTACAAAAATGGGACTAGAAAAAGTAGTCATGAAAAAAAACAAACTCATTGGTTATTTTATTAATGACCAAAAAAGTGCTTTTTATCAAAGTCCGCAGTTCACCAAGGTGCTTCAATTTGTGCAAACACATCCTAATGCTTGTAAAATGAAGGAAAAACAAACCAGAAATGGCCTTCGATTATTATTGACTTTTGAAAATATTCCATCAGTTAAGAAAGCTTTAACGGCTTTAAAACCGATTATGGATTAGTTTTTGTTACATTCGTTTAACGTCTAAATGAAACATCTGGCATTATGAAAAAATGGCTTTTACTTCTTTCTGTTCTTCCACAGTTCCTTTTATCACAACACAGTATTAGAGGTAATTTTTCTCCCGCTGAAGAGTTCACCTATGCCTTTCTATATAAGAATACACCTTCCGGAGCCGATTATATCGATCGAGCCAAGTTAAAATCAGATGGTTCCTTCACTATAGAAATGGAAGAGGACGCAGTGCCTGGTATTTATAAGATTGTATATGCCACACCACCCGAAGACAATAATTTTAATTTTTTCTATGATGGTAAAGAAGATGTCGTTCTAAATTTTGATTTAGAAACTGGATTATCATTTATTAGCTCCAATGACAACATACTTTGGGATAGTTATTTATCAGACATTAGTAATATTAACGGACAAATTAGCACCTACTATTCTTCTGAAAATACCAATCAAAAAACCATTGAATCCATTTTTAAAAATTTAAGAGAGACACAATCTTCTTATGAAAAAGCTGCTGAAAATTCGCAGGTATTAGCTTTTATAAAAAGTAACAGAACCTATATTCCTGAATCCTTTGAAGATATCAATACTTATTCCAAAAATTTAAAAACACATTATTTTGATAATATAGAGTTTGATAATACACTATTGCAATCCTCTGAGTTTTTGTCAGAACGTGTTTTGGCCTACATATATGCCATGCCTCCAAATACTGAATCCTATAATCAAGCTATTGACGATTTAGCCAATGCCATTGGAGATAACAGCTTGACCAAGATGAACCTACTGGAAGTTGTCTGGACTCACATGTTAGGTGCTGGTCAAGATACTGTGGCTAATTACATAAGTGATAACTACTTATTGGCTTTAGCCAAAGAGAATAATAACGAGCTTCTTATAGAAGTTTTGCAGGAATATAAAAATACGGCTATAGGCAATAAAGCCATTGACTTTGATTTCACCTATTTACTTGATGACAAACCTGTTAAAACCAGCTTACATTCATTAGATAAATCGGACAGGTATTTGCTTATTTTTTGGAGCAGTACCTGTAGCCATTGTTTGGAAGAATTACCAAAGGTAAAAACGCTCATGAATCAATATCCAGAGATTATGGTCATTGCTTATGGTCTGGAAAATAGTGTGAGGAACTGGAAAAAAACCATCACTGAATTTCCTAACTTTCTAAATACTTATGATTTGGATCAATGGGAAAGTCCTGTAGTAAAAGACTATGGCGTTCATGCCACACCAAGTTATTTTATTTTAGATAAGAACAAAACCATAATGGCTAAACCTGATGATGTTGAAGAATTACAGGAGTTTTTAGAGAATTAAAAATGGTAAAACGCATCTTTTAGATGTTCAATATTGAAGGTTTTACCTTCCCTTACAATCGCAATAATATCAAAGCGTACTTCCACATCTAAATCATTTACGGTAACATATTCATCAACGGCTTTTACAAGATTTTTTATTTGCTTGGGCTTTACAAAATCTTGAGGGTCTCCAAAGTCTGCAGTAGATCGTGCCTTTACTTCAATAATGGCTAATGTATTTTGTTTTTGTGCGATAATATCTACTTCGGCTTTATCAAAACGGTAATTTCGTTCGATAATGTCATACCCTTTATTAATAAGAAAGTCAACAGCCATCTGTTCACCTTTCTTACCAAGTTCGTTGTGTTGTGCCATCCTAATCTTACGAAAGCGGGAATCCCTGCTTCAATTTAAAATCGTTTCAATCTTCAAAAACCACTGTAGACTGCTCAGCACTTACCGATAGTTGTACTGTCCTTCCCAAAATCATAGCGCGATTATCCTTTTCATGGCCAGCTGGCATATTAAATGCAATAGGAAAATCGTATTCAGATAAAGCATCTAAAATCAATTGTTCTACAGAACTTCCCCAAAGGGTCGTATTTTTACGAAGTTTACTCATATCTCCTACCAAAACCCCTTGACAATTATCAAAATAGCCTGCGCGTTTCAAGCTTTGTAACATACGGTCAATATGATATTTATACTCGCCTATTTCTTCAATAAATAAGATTTTCCCAGATGTATCTATACTGGTTTTTGAACCCAACATGGTATGCAACATCGTTAGGTTTCCGCCAACCAAAGGCCCTGATGCTTCTCCTTTTCGATTATAACTTGATCCTTCTAAAGTATACTCTAATCGTTCTCCAAAAACGGCCTTTTTAAAAGTCTCAATAGACTCTGAAATATCGTTTAAATCTTCTGTCAAACTGGTACACATTAAGGCATGGATACTTTCAAACCCTTGGTTATGAAACAAACTATGTAAGGCAGTAATATCACTATAACCTATAAGCCATTTGGGTTTTGCTTTAAA
This sequence comes from Bacteroidia bacterium, assembly GCA_030425285.1. Taxonomy (GTDB): domain Bacteria; phylum Bacteroidota; class Bacteroidia; order Flavobacteriales; family Flavobacteriaceae; genus Hanstruepera. Next base: position 810,035 of record JAUIAY010000001.1, on the reverse strand, counting down.
TTTGGTGAAATCGAGCTTATCTAAAATTCTAACAGCACCATAACCACCACGAGCACACCAAATAGCACTTATAGTTGGGTCGTCCATCGCGTTTTGAAAATCTTCACAACGCTCATCATCAGTTCCAGCAAAATGATTGTCTTGACTAAAAACATGTTTGCCAATAACAGCATGCAAGCACCAACTTTTAAGTAAATCAACAGCTTGTTGTACTTCGCCTTGGCGATTTTTTAATATTCCTGAAGGCGCTACAATAGCAACGGTATCGCCTGCTTTAAGATATTCTGGTTGTATCAATATATCCGCTTTTTTAGTAGTATCGTTTTGCGCAAAACCTTTAAAGTTTCCATAAGGAAGGGCACAAAAAAATAATACGATTAATAGTGCTGTTTTCGACATATTGTAAATGTACATTTTTTTTCAGAAACGCTCTTAAATTGCGTACTTTTGTGGCTTCAAAACCATTTTGAAAACACTTATGACATCTATTTGTCCCCTCGAGCGCAGTCGAGAGGTTTTTTAGCTAAAGGTCTCGACTGCGCTCGACCAGACATGAAATTAGACAATGAATAATTCACGACGATATACAATTACTGCAGCATTACCTTACACAAACGGCCCAATTCATATTGGGCATTTAGCTGGTGTTTATGTTCCTGCTGATATTTATGCGCGTTACTTACGTTTAACAGGAAACGATGTGGCCTTTGTTTGCGGTAGCGATGAGCATGGTGTTCCTATTACTATAAAAGCAAAAAAAGAAGGTGTATCACCTCAAGATGTCGTTGATAAATATCATGCCATTATTAAAAAATCTTTTGAAGATTTTGGAATTACCTTTGATAATTACTCAAGAACATCAGCGCAAATTCACCATGAAACGGCTTCAGAGTTTTTCTTGGAGTTGTATAAAAAAGGTGAATTTATTGAAGAAGTTACCGAGCAGTTATATGATGAAGAAGCTAAACAGTTCTTGGCAGACCGTTTTGTGATTGGAACTTGTCCAAAATGTGGTAATGAAGAAGCTTATGGCGATCAATGTGAAAAATGTGGAACTAGCCATAATGCGACCGATTTAATTAACCCAAAATCGGCTATTACTGGCAATGCTCCAACCCTAAAAGAAACAAAACACTGGTTTTTGCCTTTAGATAAGCACGAAGAGTTTTTAAAAGAATGGATTTTAAAAGGTCATAAAAAAGATTGGAAACCTAATGTTTACGGACAAGTAAAATCTTGGATTGACGATGGTTTACGACCTCGTGCTGTAACACGTGATTTAGATTGGGGAATTCCTGTTCCAGTTGAAGGTGGCGAAGGCAAAGTGCTTTATGTATGGTTTGATGCGCCAATTGGTTACATTTCGGCAACCAAAGAATGGGCTGAACGCGAAGGAAAAGATTGGGAACCATATTGGAAAGACGAAAACACCAAATTGGTTCACTTTATAGGAAAAGATAATATTGTGTTTCACTGTATCATTTTCCCAAGTATGCTAAAAGCAGAAGGCTCATATATTTTACCAGATAATGTACCTGCTAACGAATTTTTAAATTTAGAAGGCAATAAATTATCTACATCTAAAAACTGGGCAGTTTGGTTGCCAGAATATTTAGAGGATTTTCCTGATAAGCAAGATGTTTTACGTTATGCATTAACAGCCAATGCACCAGAAACCAAAGACAACGATTTTACTTGGAAAGATTTTCAGGCAAGAAACAATAACGAGTTGGTAGCCATTTTTGGAAACTTTATAAACCGTGTTGTTGTTTTAACCAACAAATATTACAATGGTATTGTTCCAGAACCAAGCGAGTATTCTCAAGTTGACGAAGAAACACTTGCTGCTGTAAAAGCTTATCCAGATGTTATAGCAAGTTCTATTGAGCGTTACCGTTTTCGTGAGGCAAGTCAAGAATTGATGAATCTTGCACGATTGGGTAATAAGTATTTAGCTGATGAAGAACCTTGGAAAGTTATTAAAGAAGATGAAGCACGTACAAAAACAATTATGTTTGTAGCACTACAAATAGCTTCTGCTTTAGCAACTATAAGCGAACCGTTTTTACCGTTTACTTCTGAAAAATTGAAATCTATCCTTTGTCATTCCACACTTGATACGGAATCTTCTTGGGAAGACATTTCAACTAAAGATATTTTGCTTCCTGCAGGACATCAAATAGGAAAAGCTGAATTGTTATTCAATAAAATTGAAGATAAAGACATTCAAGCGCAATTAGATAAACTAGAAGCGAGTAAAAAGGCTAATGAAGCTGCCAATAAAGCAGCTGAACCACAAAAAGAAGAAATCACTTTTGATGATTTTACAAAGTTAGATTTACGTGTAGGAACTATTATTGAAGCCGAAAAAATGCCGAAAGCTAAAAAACTTTTAGTTTTAAAGGTTGATACAGGTATTGACACCAGAACCATAGTTTCTGGTATTGCTGAAAGCTTTACTGCTGAAGAAGTTGTAGGCAAAAAAGTAACTGTTTTAGTGAATTTGGCACCAAGAGCATTACGTGGTGTTGAAAGCGAAGGTATGATTTTAATGACCGAAAGTCCTGAAGGTAAATTGGTGTTTGTAAACCCTGATGCCAACCAAGATGTTGCGAACGGTTTACAGATAAGTTAATGCCGATGCTTGATTATATTATCAAAAACACCAACTTGCCAAAAGTTGGTGTGAAAAATACCATACAACTACTTAATGATGCGTGTACTGTTCCGTTTATTTCACGTTACAGAAAAGAAGCTACAGGAAATCTGGACGAAGTTCAAATAGGTGATATTGTAAAATACAAAGAACTCTTTGAGGCGCTTGAAAAACGTAAAACAGCCATTTTAAAAGTACTTGAAGAACAAGATGTTTTAACGTCAGAATTAGAGCAAAAAGTAAACGACGCTCAAGATATTACAACACTTGAAGACATTTACTTGCCATACAAAAAAAGCCGAAAAACAAAAGCTGATACTGCTAAAGCTAACGGATTAGAACCTTTAGCTAAAATCATAATGAGTCAAAACGCTCACGATATTGAAAGCATTGCTTATAAATATGTAAAAGATGCTGTTAATTCAGTTGATGATGCTTTGGAAGGCGCTCGACATATTATTGCCGAATGGATTAATGAACGTACTGATTTAAGAAACAATATTCGTTATCAATTAGAACGTTTTGCAACCATTGCAACTAAAGTTGTTAAAAAGAAAGCCAATGAAGAAGACGCTCAAAAATTTCGTGATTATTTTGATTGGAGCGAGTCGTTGAGTCGTATTCCTTCACATCGTTTGTTAGCCATTTTACGTGCTGAAAACGAAGGCTTTATTCGTGTGAAAATTGAAATTGATGATGAACGTGCTTTAGATAAAATGGCGCAGCGTATTATAAAATCTGATAATGCGTGTTCTGATCAAATTGAGATCGCTATAAAAGATGCGTACAAACGATTGTTGTTACCATCATTGAGCAATGAAGCGTTACAAAAGGCTAAAGAAAAAGCTGATGAAGCAGCGATAACTGTTTTTGCCAAAAACCTAAAACAATTGTTGTTGGGTTCACCATTAGGCGAAAAGCGTGTTTTAGCCATCGATCCTGGTTTTAGAACTGGTTGTAAGGTAGTGTGTTTAGATGCTCAAGGGCAACTTAAACACAATGAAACCATTTATCCGCATGCACCTAAAAACGATAGCACAGGCGCAATAAAAAAAATAAGCACACTTGCCGAAGCATATAATATTGAAGCTATTGCTATTGGAAACGGAACCGCTTCGCGCGAAACAGAATCACTTATCAGACGTATTCGTTTTAAAAATGATATTCAAGTATTTGTGGTAAGTGAAGCAGGAGCTAGTATTTATTCGGCTTCAAAAATTGCGCGTGAAGAATTCCCTAATTACGATGTTACAGTAAGAGGCGCTGTTTCTATTGGTCGTCGTTTGCAAGATCCGTTGGCAGAGTTGGTTAAGATTGATGCAAAATCTATTGGTGTTGGTCAATATCAGCATGATGTTGATCAAACCAAGTTGAAAACCGAACTAGATACTGTTGTAGAAAGTTGCGTGAATGCTGTTGGTGTTAATCTAAATACCGCAAGTAAAAGTTTGTTGAGTTATGTCTCTGGAATTGGCCCTAAATTAGCCGAAAACATTGTTAGTTATCGTGATGAACATGGTGCATTTTCATCAAGAACCGATTTAAAAAACGTACCACGTTTAGGTGATAAAGCTTTTGAGCAGGGATCAGCATTCTTAAGAATTAAAGATGCAAAAAATCCGTTAGACGATTCTGCTGTGCATCCTGAAAGCTATAGTATTGTAAAAGCTATTGCAAAAAATGAAGGAAAACGAGTTTCTGAACTTATAGGGAATTCTGCTGTTTTAAATGGTATTGATTTAAAATCCTATTGTACAGATACCGTTGGTTTGCCAACACTTAAAGACATCGTAAAAGAACTTGAAAAACCAGGATTAGATATTAGAGAACAAGCCAAAGTGTTTACCTTTAATCAAAACATAAAAACCATCAATGATGTGCAAGAAGGTCAATTGCTTCCGGGAATTGTCAATAATGTAACCAATTTTGGAGCTTTTGTTGATATTGGAATTAAAGAAAGCGGCTTAATTCATATTTCAAACTTATCAGATGGTTTTGTAAGTGATGTTAGTGCACATATTAGTTTGCACGAACAGGTCATTGTAAAAGTCTTGGAGGTTGATATTCCGCGTAAGCGCATTCAATTAAAACTACATAAATAGTGGTCTAATTTAAAATTATTCTAATGGCTTAATTGCTTAACTTTACGTAAAAAAGAAAGACATTATGTTATCAAAAAAAATAGAAAAAGCGTTAAATGATCAAATTAGAGTTGAAGCCGAATCCTCTCAAATCTATTTAGCTATGGCTTGTTGGGCTGAAGTAAAAGGACTTGAAGGTGTTGCTGGTTTTATGTACTCTCAATCTGATGAAGAACGAGCGCACATGCTTAAACTAGTTAGATATGTAAACGAACGTGGTGGACATGCTCATGTATCAGCCTTAAAAGCCCCAAATGTGACCTTTAAATCGTTTAAGGAAATGTTTGAAAAACTATTTGAACACGAAGTATTTGTATCAGAAAGTATTAATGAACTGGTTCATATAGCACTACAGGAAAAAGACTATTCTACGCATAACTTCCTACAATGGTATGTTGCCGAACAAATTGAGGAAGAAGCTATGGCTCGTACCATTCTTGATAAAATAAATATGATTGGAAACGATAAAGGTGGTTTGTATTTATTCGATAGAGATATTCAGCAATTGACGATTAGTACTGCTGCTTCTGAAAGTCCTGAATAATTTTAACAATTAAGTTTATTTAGAATTAATAAAAATAATTATTTTTGCCTCATATTCTACAAGTTAGTATCCGTTGGGCAAGAAGAAAAAAGAAAAGAAACAACAGAAAAAAGCTTTAAAAACCTTACATAAAGCAGGTATTATTAATGCGAACAAGGTAAAAAGCAAGTGTTGTGAAAAATATAAAAAAGGTGAAAACAAGCGTTGTGGCAAATGCCCTTGCTTCGATTTACTTCAGAAAGTTGCATAAAAAATGCGTTAGAAATTTCTAACGCATTTTTTTATTCTTGAAGAAATTCTTTAAAATTTACTAGTCTAAACAAAAGCTGTTCTAATATCATTTTTATGAACAGTCTTATTGCCTGTTTTTAATAACTGTTAAAATTCAACGATCTATGTTGATAAAATGTTAAGAACAATATTTTAGACTTTTCTCATCATTTAAAATAAATCATCACTTTTACATTATCTTATTTAGATTCATTCTAACCTTTATTATCTATGGAATTATTATATATCACTAAAAGAAATTTTAGCAAAAAACCTTTTGAGTTAAGCAAAATCACAAACGCTATTTTAAAGGCAATGAAAGCGGTTGAAAATGGAGAATTTGGAGACGCTCAACTTATAGCAAATAACGTTTATGACGTATTGTTACAAAGGAAAAATCAGGATAAAGATTATTTGCCTACGGTTGAGGAAGTGCAAGATGTTGTAGAAGATAAATTAATGGAAAGTTCTTTTCACGATGTTGCAAAAGCTTACATTTTATACAGAAACAAACAAGCTTTAAGTCGTAAGAGTAACATTTTTGAAAAACGTGTAAACTTAAAACCTTATGAGTATCCTCAATTATACGAATATGTTCCAGCAATTCGTCATTCATACTGGATACATACCGAGTTTAATTTCACAAGTGATATACAAGATTTCAAATCAAATCTTTCTGAAGTAGAAAAATCTGCTATAAAAAATACGATGCTGGCAATTTCTCAAATTGAGATTGCAGTAAAAACGTTTTGGGGAGATATTTACCACAGAATGCCAAAGCCTGAAATAGGATCTGTAGGTTCAACATTTGCAGAAAGTGAAGTAAGACATGCTGATGCATACTCGCACCTTCTTGAAATTTTAGGACTAAACAAAGAATTTGAAGAGCTAAAGAAAAAACCAGTAATTATGAAGCGTGTGCAGTATTTAGAAACTGCATTAAAAAACGCTAAAAGTGAAAACAATCAAGAATATGCAGAGTCTGTATTATTGTTCTCATTATTTATTGAGCACGTGTCTTTATTCTCTCAATTCTTAATCATTATGGCATTCAACAAGCATAAAAATATGCTTAAAGGTATCTCTAACGTAGTTGAAGCAACATCAAAAGAAGAGCAAATTCATGGAGATTTCGGTATAGATATCATCAATATTATCAAAGATGAGCACCCAGAGTGGTTTGATGCAAGCTACAATACCATGATCCAAGATATGTGTAAAGAAGCCTATGTTGCTGAAAGCAAGATTGTAGATTGGATTTTTGAAGAAGGCGAATTAGATTTCTTACCAAAAACAGTTGTAAACGAGTTTATTAAAAACCGTTTCAACAAATCTTTAGAAAGCATTGGTATTGAAAAAGTATTTGATATAGACGAAACACTACTTACACAAACCGAATGGTTTGATGACGAGATTATTGGTACAAAACATGGCGATTTCTTTGTAAAACGCTCTATCAATTACAGTAAAAGAACACAAAGTATAACAAGCGACGACTTATTTTAACCAGACTATTTTTTATAACCTATGGAGAACAAAACAATACACCAGCCGCAACTACAAGATCAAAAAAACACAACTGATGAACTAGTAAATGCCCGAAAAGAATTTTTAACCAACACGAAAAAGGAGGAAGGATTTGAGTGGTTAAATGAATACAGTCAACAGTTTTTAGAATCAGGATACTTAACCGAAGGTGTAACGCCCAAGCAACGTATTAGAGAAATTGCTGAACGCGCAGAACATATTCTTCAAATTCCTGGATATGCAGATAAGTTTTATCACTATATGTCTGAAGGGTTTTTCTCTTTAGCGTCTCCAGTTTGGTCTAACTTTGGTAAAGAACGTGGTTTACCAATAAGCTGTTTTGGTTCTCATATTGATGATGACATGGGTAATATTCTTTACACACAGTCAGAAGTAGGTATGATGTCAAAATTAGGTGGTGGTACTTCTGGGTTTTTTGGTAAAATTCGTCATAGAGGAGCTCCTGTAAAAAACAATGGGCAAGCATCTGGTGCAGTTCATATTATGCAGTTGTTTGAGTCTATGGTTGATGTGGTTAGTCAAGGTTCTGTACGTCGTGGTCGTTTTTCTCCATATTTACCAATTGAGCATCCAGATATTAAAGAGTTTTTAGAAATAGGTACTGAAGGTAACCCAATACAGCAATTAACACATGGTGTAACAGTTACCAATAAGTGGATGGAAGAAATGATTGCTGGTGATGTTGAAAAACGTACTATTTGGGCAAAAGTATTACAAAGTCGTGGTGAAATGGGTTACCCTTATGTATTCTTTACAGACAATGCTAACAATGGTAAACCAGAAGTTTATAAAGATAAAAACCACAGCATACACGCAAGTAACTTATGTACAGAAATTATGTTACCATCAAACGATGATTGGTCGTTTGTATGTGTACTTTCTAGTATAAATGTATTACACTACGATAAGTGGAAAAGCACAGACGCAGTAGAGACTATGATTTACTTCTTGGATGCTGTAATAACAGAATTCATTGAAAAACTAGAAGTATATCGTGATTCTGATAACAGAGACGACCGTCAAACATTCTTGTTTATGGAGCGTGCTTATAATTTCGCAAAAGAAAACCGTGCTTTAGGATTAGGTGTTTTAGGATGGCACTCGTTATTACAGTCTAGAATGCATGCCTTTGATAGTCAAGAAGCATTTAACTTAAACCGTGAAATCTTTAAAACTATAAAAGAGCGTTCATACAAAGCTTCAGAAGAATTGGCTGTAAAATTTGGAGAGCCTAAAGTATTAAAAGGTTACGGTCGTAGAAACACAACATTAAACGCTGTAGCGCCTACAACATCTTCTGCGTTTATTTTAGGACAAGTATCTCAAGGTATTGAGCCAATATGGTCAAATATTTATGTAAAAGATATTGCTAAAATAAAAACAACAATAAAGAATCCTTTCTTGGAAAATTTATTAGAAGAAAAAGGACAAAACACAACTGAAGTTTGGAGAAGCATTAGAGATATGGATGGTTCTGTACAACATTTAGAGTTTTTAACAGAGCAAGAGAAAAATGTGTTTAAAACGTACTCTGAAATTGACCAATTAGATGTAGTTTATCAAGCATCAGCAAGACAAGAATTTATAGATCAAGGACAGTCTGTAAACATTATTGTGCATCCTGAAATGCCTGTAAAAGAAATAAACAACATTCATATTACAGCTTGGAAACTTGGTTTAAAATCGTTGTATTATCAGCACAGTATGAATGCTGCACAAAAATTCAAACAGAAAAAAGAGTGTACAAGCTGTGAGGCTTAAAAAGTAATAAATAAGCATTAAATTAAACCCATCTAGAATATTTAGATGGGTTTTTTGATTAATTCAACAACGTAATATTAACGTTCAACCTAGTAGTTAACAGCTACTTGCTCTACCATTGAGCTACAATATCGATTGTGAGACAAGAATGAGATTCGAACCTACTCAGTTATTAAACAACAGTGTTTAACTCAACCATAACTATTTTGATAAATAGGTTTCGTTGAATGAATAAGTTCATTTCAGACTGCTTCAGCTCTCCCACGCTGACGAATTCCCTTGATAATCGGCAAACAATTACGTTTGCCGATTATTAAAACCTCCTTTTTTTATAATAAACTATTCAACCTATTCTGAAACCAGGTTGTTTTGGTTTCTTCTTCTACCTTCTTTTGTAAGTTTTCAAGTTTTCGTTCCTTATTTTTTTGGAACTTATGCTTTTTACTTACTCTAGATAATATCTCGTCAGCATAACTAATGAAGTCATTATTCATAGCTAATTGCTTTGCCTCTTTTAGAGTGTTTTCTGCCAAATCAAATTGTTCCTGTACTTCATACAACAAACCTTGATTCAACATAATACCAGCTTTATCAATACCTTTGACAGTTACAGCAAATTCAATTAAGTTTTGAGCCTCTTCATAGTCTCCATAGTTAATCAATAGCCTGATATATTCAGGATATATGAACGGAACTTCCAAACTCACAGACAAAGCTTTTTGATAATAGCTTTTTGCCAACTCATAGTTTCCTAGCTGTTCTATTTGTATCGTAGCCATGAGACCTAAAGCTTTTACATTTTCAGGATCATAAGACAAAGCGTAATTTAATGCCTCAATAGCCTTTTCAAGTTCCCAAGGGTAAGCTTCTATTGCTCGAAACAAATAGACGTTATGTAAATTATTTTCCATGATTTCTTTCTAAAATTTTAATTGTTTAATGCTTCGCATAACATATGCGAATGCAAAAACTGTTTAGATTTAGTTTTCTTGATTTTTTGTGAAATAAAAAATCCGAAACAGTTTGATTTGCTTCGGATTGATTTCTGGAAAGAATTTTACAGAAATGACCGAAGCCCTTTTTGCGATTTAAACTCGCAACTCTCATTTTGATACATGTTATGTATTAGCATGGCTTCTTGTTTTTAAAAATTGTGAGCAGATGGATTGTTCAATTCTGCGGTGCAAATATGAAATGGATTTTTCTATTATGCAAATAAAATTTTAATTCAACTATTTGATTTTCAGTAATTTAGGTCATGATTATTCCTGTCCGAATTACTTCAGATACTCTAGATTTCATGCAATAGACTGTCTCTCAATCGCTTAATCTTCAATGACTTTTATTTTAGTTTTTTAAAATTTTGTTCAAAAAAATTGTTTTTTTCATAAAAAAAGCGCCCAATTTCTTGGACGCTTACTGTTATTATATATTTAGTTGATTTAATTCACACTTAAATTAGGTTAAAAATAGCAATAAACGTCCTTTTTGGAAATAGATTTTTCATTTCAATTCCACGATAATCGCACTGACTTAACAGTGACCAAGGTGCTTTATGTACTATTGTTTTTCTCATTTATGTTACAAATATGCCATTTTATGAGTTAATAATCCAAACGAATTGCCTAAAATTTACGCTGAATTCCTACTGGCATTAATATTTCCAAATAGAGAACGGGTTACTAATTTTTCAAAAACCTCGATCTCTTCTTTGGCTTCTGGTTTTGCTTTTTGAAGTTCCTGAATTTTCTTAAGAGCATATTGTTGAATAGTTAACAACGGTAGCACAATAGACTCGCGAACATCAATTGACGCTTTTCCTGCTGGCTCTTCTTCCATAAGTTCTTTATAACCTGTCAATTTTAGTATGAGCCGTTTTGATGTTTCATATTCAGCGTATATAATTTTCCAAAACTCCCCAAATTCTGAATCATCAGCCATATACTTGGTTAAATCAAAAAAGGATTTGGATAAGGACATCATACTATTTTCAATTAAGGTTTTGAAAAAACTGGAACTCTGATACAGTTGCTTTACTTTATCAAATTCGCCCGAATCTTCGTAGTGTTTCAGTGCTGTACCAACGCCGAAAAATCCGGGGACGTTTTGTTTTAACTGGCTCCAGCTTCCGACAAACGGTATGGCTCTCAAATCTGAAAATACCAATTCAGACGATTTTCCCCGTTTTGATGGACGACTTCCAATATTGGTTTTAGCGTAATACTTCAAAGTACTCATACGCTCTAAATAAGGCAAGAACATACTATGACTTTTGAAATCTGAATAAGCCTTGTAGCTTCTTTCAGCTAAATCATTAATTATTTCTCGGTTTTCAGATGACATGGCCAAATTACTTTCGTTCAGGCGATTGTAAATACCGGAACTAATTAATTGCTCCAAATTGTATTGTGAGGAATCCAACGTGCCAAAATTAGAACTAATGGTTTGCCCCTGAATGGTTAACTGCACCTCCTTATCTTCAATCGTAGGACCTAGTGATGCATAAAACTGATGTGTCTTACCACCACCACGAGCTGGTGGTCCTCCACGACCATCGAAGAAAATAACCGTTACATCATATTTTCTGGATACTTCGGTCAGGCGTTCTTTAGCTCGATAAATACCCCAATTAGCCATAAGATAACCACCATCTTTGGTACCGTCCGAAAATCCTAACATGATAGTTTGTTTGTTACCACGCTTCTTTAAATGAGTTGCATAATTTGGATTTGTGTACAATTCTTCCATAACTTGAGGCGCGTTTTCCAAATCTTCAATGGTTTCAAATAATGGCGCAATATCCACGGTTAACTTATCATGAAAGGCCACTAACTTAAGCATGGCAAACAATTGCATGACATTTAAAGTCGTTTGATTATTACTAATAATATAGCGGTTAGCAGCACGCTCACCGTTGGCATCTTGAATGGTTTTTATAACTTTAATGGTTTGTAAAGTTTTTAAAACATCGTCATCTTCAAAAAGGTTTAGGTCTATTTCGCCTTGAATTTTGGATAGCACTGCAACTTGTTCTTTTTGGGTAAGATCGTGGTAATTTTTCGGAAAAATATCACTACCATGAGCAATTAAACTATCAACCATGCTAGTAAATACGGCATCATGTGCGCGACTATCTTGCCTAATGTCCAATGCTGCAAAATGAAATCCAAATAAATGTACCTTATTTATCAAACTGGAGACATCAGAAACAAATAATGACTGATGCTTGTCAATCAGCTCTGCTTTTATACTTTGTAACTCTTCCTTGAATTCCGAAAGTGTCAACGCGCTATCTATATGAGAACCAAAACTTTTGGCATATAGTTTTTGTTCCAATAGGGCAATTCTATTATCGATTCCCTCAAAAGTCAAACGTCTCTTTAATTTCCGGATATCACGATAGTAGTTCTTTAAAATGGTTTGCTTTAATCGCATGGCAACCTTTAACGTGATATCTGGTGTTACAAATGGATTACCATCACGATCGCCCCCAGGCCAAAAGCCGATGTTTATAATGTCGTTTTCAATGTTTTCATCGTCAAAAATATTTTGTTGGATGTAGTCAAAAATGCTTCCAAAGGACTTGTAGAATACATTTTCCAAATACCAAATTAAACTCACAGCTTCATCATAAGGCGTTGGTTTTTTATGTTTGAAAAACGGTGTTTTTCCCAACTGGGCCAAAAGATCGTTAATTTTAAGAAGGTCATTGGTTTTTATGGCATTATCCAAATCGGTAATAATGCCCAAAACAGCACCTGGATAAAATTGAGTTGGATGGGCAGTTAAAACAATACGCACTTTAAAGGCCTCCAAATAGGTTCTTAAATCTTCCATTTTACCTTCGGAAGCAGCTGTTTCCTTTAGACTGCGTAAGGTTCCAATACCATCCATGTTATTCACAACCGGAAAAGCGGCATCTTCAATGGCATCGAACAAAACCACTTGCCTTTCTATATATTGAATAAATCGAAACAATAAATTGATCTGACTTTTATCCGATCGTCTAGCTTGGTATTTTTTAAAAAAGGTTTCAACTATGGTTGTTGGATTATCGCCATTTTTAAAACCCAATTCACAGGTTTCATGGAAAAGTGGCAAAAGCACTCCTGTTTTTGTGATAGAGTCAAACGGAAGTGTCATAAATATACTGTTGTAAATTTGGTATTTAGACAGTACATTTTGCTTAAACCGGACTAATTTTGGAGATGTTGGCATAACCTAGTTTTTTATAAAAATACTAAAGCATGTCCAAAAAAGTAAGACCCTTGGTAATATTTACGAATAATTCAACCAATTGTCAGTTTAAATAAAAAAAGAGCCTTGACAAGGCTCTTTTTTTCTGAATGTTTTAGGCGTATTACTTTCCTAACATCAATAGTTCGTTACAAATTATTTCGGTCATGTAGCGCTTGTTACCATCTTTATCTTCCCAAGAACGGTTAGTCAATTTTCCTTCAACGGCTATCTCCTGACCTTTGGTAATATAGTTTTCAACCACTTTTACCAACCCACCTTTCACAACGATATTGTGCCAGTAAGCGCGCTCCACTTTTTGACCGTTTTTATCCTTATAGCTATCGTCTGTAGCTAGTGAGAATTTGGCCATTTTGTTACCATCTTCAAAATTTACGATTTCTGGGTCTTGTCCCAATCTACCAATCAACTGTACTTTGTTTCTAAGTGTGTTCATAATTTAAATTTTTAATGTTAAACAGTTAATACTATCGAGTTCCTATGTTTCGACAATGCAAAGATGCAACAGCACAAAAAGATTATTCGGTTGTTACCTATTTAAATTCGTTTGTAAATGTTTGTTGTCGTTTGTAAATGAATATTTTGTTATATATTTAGGCATCCGATTTATTCAAAAAACATGAAAAAACAACTCCTAACTCTAGCCCTTCTCTTTTGTATAGTTTTTGGTCAATCACAATCACTTAAAAAGTTTGTGGCCAAAAATCAAGTTCGCGACACCATTAATAAGGTTCTTGCTAAAACCGTAGAAATAAAAAAAATACCTGGTATAAATTTTTCGGTTATAGATCGTCGAGGTACAATTGAAAATTATACTGCTGGTTATTCTGATGTTGAAAGCAATGAACATTTAAATACTGGACATACATTTTTCTCTGGCAGTATTGGTAAGACTTACGCAGCAACTCTAGTATTTAGGTTGGTAGAAAGCGGTGATATTAAACTACACAATAAGTTATTATCGTACTTTCCTGATACACCTTGGTTATTACAATTACCTAACATAAATGACATTACTGTTGAAATGCTATTACAACATACATCTGGTTTACCACGTTATGTGCTTAAGCCCGAAATATGGAATCAATTACATGAAGATCCAGATAAGGTTTGGACGTATGAAGAACGTTTAAAAGTAATTTTTGAAGACGAACCCGTTCACGAAGCTGGTAAAGGTTGGGCCTATTCGGATACTAATTACATCTTGTTGGGTATGCTTATTGAAAAAGTAACAAACAAGAGTTACTACGATTTGGTTCAATCAGAAATTTTAGAGCCCAAAAGCCTTGATCATACCTACCCTTCCCTTAAACGTAATATAGAAAATCTATCGGTTGGTTATTCCCGTTTACCACCAGCTTTTCATGTTCCCAACAAAACCCTTGACAAAAAATTATATTTTATGAATCCACAGGTTGAATGGACTGGTGGTGGTATGGCTTCGACTACAGAAGATTTAGCAAAATGGGCAAAAATCTATTATGAAGGCCAACTAGTTTCCGATGAAATCTTGAGCTTAATAACAACAGCCAATCCAAATGGTAAACATGTTGAAGGTACAAGTTCCTATGGTATGGGAAGCTTTATTTACCAAACAGCTCATGGTGAGGCTTATGGACATACGGGTTTTATGCCTGGTTTCAATTCTATTTTTATCTATTATCCAAAATATGGTATGGCTGCTGCCCTACAGATAAATTGTGATTATGCTGTTGGTGTTTTAAATTTAAACGACATAATGGATAACTTAATTAGTTTGTCTATCTCAAAATAAACAGCTATGAAACGTCTTTTTTTACTCTTATTAGTATTGTCATCGAGTGTAATTATTGCACAACAAAAGACAATATCATTGCCTGAAAATGAAGCTTCCCCTCAAGCTACATTAAATCAAGTCGCTTGGATTCAAGGGCATTATTTTGGTGAAGCTTTTGGAGGTAAAACTGAAGAGATATGGAGTCCACCTTCTGGAGATTCTATGATGTTCGTTTTTAAATTATCAGTTGACAACAAAACCGTTTTCTATGAGGTGGGTGGAATACGTCAAGTTGGTAATACACTACTATTGCAGCTCAAACACTTCGGTAAAGATTTTAAAGGCTGGGAAGAGAAAAATGAAACGGTAGATTTTAAGCTAGTAAAAATTGAAAAAGATGCTGTCTATTTTGATGGTATGACATTTGAAAAAGTAAATGACAATGAAATAAACATTTATGTTGTAATAGACGAAAATGGGAAAAAAGAAGAAGTAAAATTCAACTATACTAAATTGTAATATGCAAAAACAATGTCCAGAATGTGGTGAAAAAATAGTTGGTAGAATTGATAAAAAATTCTGTAGTGACGCCTGCCGTAATTCCTATAACAACCGTATCAATAAGGATAGCAAAAACCTCATCAGGAATACTAATAACCGACTTCGAAAAAACTACCGAATTTTAGAAGAACTCAATCCTGACAAGAAAACCAGGACTTCGCGGGCAAAACTCATTGAAAAAGGTTTTGACTTTAATTATTTCACAAGCATCTACACCACCAAAGTGGGTACTGTGTATTACTTTGTTTACGACCAAGGATATCTTCCTTTAGAAAATGATTATTACGCTTTGGTTAAGCGTGAAGATTGATTTATTTCCAGTTTTGCCCTTTAAGTTTTATAGCAGCTTTAAGGATGTCCTTTTGACTAATCTGTCCTACCAGCTTACCATCTTCAACTATTGGAAAGCGTCTAATTTTTGAATCCAAGAACTTTTTGGCAGCATCAAATACGTTCATATTACCATCTATGGTTTCAACGTTTTTTATCATGCGTTTTTCAACCGTATCTTGTTCCATGGGCATATTGTAATAACGGCTATCGCTTATTTGTTTTAGACAGTCGCCTTCTGAAATAATACCAACCAACTCATTATTTTCATTAACTACAGGTCCTCCAGATATTCTGTTGTTTATAAGCGATTCTATAACCTGTTCCACTGATTGTTCAGGTTTAAACGTTATTAAGTCGCGTGTCATATAATCACTTACCTTAAATGGCGCTTCTACTGTAGAATTTTGCTGTTGCTTTCTAGCGCCTTGAAAACTTTTTATACCCATGATATTCCCTTTTTAGTGTACTAAATATACTTAATTTATGGCTTTAATCCTAAAGCCTTAAGACAAGTTTATAATCCCTTTAAAATTATGTACATTTATAAACAAACTAACTTTCAAGCCAGATGCTTAAAAAAATACTAGCGTTTTCCCTTATTGTATTAGCTGTTTATTGGAGTTTTAGGGCTTTACTCCCAACCCAAATTT
Source organism: Bacteroidia bacterium (assembly GCA_030425285.1). Classification (GTDB taxonomy): domain Bacteria; phylum Bacteroidota; class Bacteroidia; order Flavobacteriales; family Flavobacteriaceae; genus Hanstruepera. Next base: position 793,558 of record JAUIAY010000001.1, on the reverse strand, counting down.
CAAATATTGACACTCCTGATACTCAATTTTCAACCGAGCGGGCTTTAGTCCATCTAAAGGAAATTTCCAAAGCACCTCATTTTCTTGGTAACGATGAGCACACACGTGTTCGTGATTATATTATTTCCCAACTGGAAAAAATGGGTTTGGAAACCCAAGTTCAAGAAGGGTACTCTATGAGTCAATGGGGAAACCTGTCTAAACCAAAAAACATACTTTCCAGAATAAAAGGCAGTGATTCTGGAAAAGCATTGTTACTGCTCACCCATTATGACAGCAATCCACACTCATCATTGGGAGCTAGTGATGCTGGTTCAGGTGTTGTAGCCATTCTCGAAGGGATTCGCGCTTTTTTAGAAGATGGCAAAAAACCTAAAAATGATATCATCATCCTTATTTCTGATGGTGAGGAATTGGGCCTTAATGGTGCCGATATTTTTGTGAACAAACACCCTTGGTCTAAAGATGTGGGAGTGGTTCTCAATTTTGAAGCCCGTGGCAGTGGTGGCCCAAGTTATATGCTTATTGAAACCAACCAAGGCAACGCCCAATTAATGAAGCATTTTGTTGAAGCCAATCCGGAATATCCGGTTGCCAATTCATTGGCATATAGTATCTATAAAATGTTGCCAAATGATACCGATTTAACACGATTTCGCGAAGATGGTGATATTGATGGTTTCAACTTTGCTTTTATAGACGATCATTTTGACTATCACACGGCTATGGATACCTATGATCGGCTTAATAGAAACACCATGGAACACCAAGGTTCGTATTTAATGCCTTTATTGCACTATTTTTCTGAAGCCAATTTAAACACCGTAAAAAGCACTGAAGATTATATTTATTTTAATGTCCCCTTGTTTAAAACGGTTATTTATCCGTTTTCATGGATCTTTCCGATGCTCATCGTGTCCGTTTTAATTTTTGTTTTCCTCATTTTCTACGGGTTCAAAAAAGGACGCCTTACTGGTTTTGGAATTGGCAAAGGGTTTATAGCCTTTTTCAGTTCATTGATTGTATCGGCTTTGGCAGGATTCCTTCTTTGGAAACTACTCTTGAATATTTATCCACAATATCAGGAAATGCTGCATGGTTTCACCTACAATGGTCATAGTTATATTGCAGCCTTTGTCTGTTTTTCGTTAGCCATTAGTTTTTTTATTTACCAAAAATTTTACAGTGCCAACAATACAGCAAATTTGCTGATTGCACCACTAACATTTTGGCTGATAATCTGTGCAGCTTTAGCATTCACATTAAAAGGCGCCAGCTTTTTTATCATTCCTGCCCTATTTGGTTTGTTGTGCTTGTTTGTATTGATTAGGCAAAAACATCCCAATTTGGTACTTATGGCTTTTTTAGCCTTACCTGTTATTGTCATCATGGCGCCATTAGCCAAAATGTTTCCCGTTGGGCTTGGGCTTAAAATACTATTTGTTTCCTGCATGGTAGTTGTGCTTATCTTTGGATTGATATTGCCTGTTTTTGGGTTTTTTAAACATAAAAATCGGTTGTCCTTATTTTTTTTGGTAATGTCTATTTGGTTCTTTATTTCGGCTCATACAAATTCTAAATTCACTAAAGATTCACCAAAACCCAATAGTTTATTATACGTTTTAGACTCCAACACCAATTCAGCTGTATGGGCCACTTATGACAACTTATTGGACGATTGGGCCAAAAGCAAGCTTACAGACCAACCCAATCCTGCGTTGGAACTGCAAAAAAACACCATTGGCAGTAAATACAAATCTGGTTTCTCATTCACGAAAGAAGCACCAATTGTTCAATTAGTAAAACCAAAAATAGAAATCACTCATGATACAATTGTTGATGGTTTTAGGAAAATAGCTGTTTGCTTTACTTCCAACCGAAAAGCCGAACGTATTGAAGTGTTTTCCGATTCAACATCCATTTTTAACCGAGCAACGATTAATGGCGTTTCTGCTAAAATTACCGATTCTACCAATACAGTCTTCAACAATCGATTTAATAACAGACTCTTTAGTTATTATGTAACTGACAATGAACCATTGGATATGATTTTCACAGTTCCAATCAATCAAACTACGCATTTACAGTTTTATGAAGCAACCTATGACTTGATTGGAAACTCGCTGCTTGGTGTCAAAAATCGTGACAAAAATATGATTCCGAAACCCTTTGTCCTGAATGATGCCATTATTATAAAAACAGCCTTGGATATAAAATAATTAGCATTGTTTTAAGAGTTTGGTTAGCTATTTTTTATAGTTTTGACCGATTATTAAAACTATAGTTATGAAACGATTGATACTAATTGGCATTTGTGTGTTTTCTATGCAACTTCAAGCACAAAGCAATCAAGAACTGATAAAGCATTATGAAGCTTATTACAAACAAATGAAAAACCAAGGCGACATACAAGGCGTTATCAATGCATTGACCCATTTAAATGTTATAACTCCAAACCAAGCCAGACAAGACACTCTTGCCATGATTTACATGAGTGAAGGAAAATATGTGCAGGCTTTGAACACCATTGGTATAGATCATAAAGTTGACGATTCGGATATAGCGGTTGAAGTCAAAGCTGTGTCATTAAAATCCTTGAATGAGTTTGAACGATCGGCTATTCATTTTGAGGAATTATACAAAAGAAGTCCAGAGGTTTCCGTTGCCTATGAATTGGCTGAAATTTATTTGCAAACGCAAAAACTTCCTGAAGCCTCGAAGTATACCGAAATAGGCTTAAGCAATTCTAAAGACAATATGGGTAAAACGTTCTACGAAACCCAACAACCGTATCAGGTACCCATTAAAGCAGCATTTATGTATTTAAAGGCCTTGATTACCTTTAACGAAAACAAAGCTACAAACATCGATATGGCAGTTGACATACTGGACGAAGCCTTAAAACTAGCTCCAAACTTCAATTTGGCACAAATAAGTAAAAATGCTTTGTTGCAGCAAAAGCAACAACCTGCCAAACAAGATTAAACGGTATATCATTATTAAAAAAGCGACTGATCACAAAGGTTCTCGAAGTGCAGTCGCTTTTTTAATTCTATTTACCTTCAAACCGTAACGCTACTTTAACTTTTCGATGAACGGTATAATTTTGTAAGAATTTCTTGATTGTATAGTGCTATTTATTTTTAAGTTTGATACTGACATCAAGCCTTAAACATTTTATTAATCATGAAACCCTTAAAATTATTTTTCTTTTTTTTACTGATACCCACCTATATGTTACAAGCCCAAATTACCAAAGGCAATTGGCTAGTGGGTGGTAGTGGTGAATACTCGAATCAAAAAATAAGCTTTGACGATGGAACTAATACAAAAATAGATAGGGTAACCATAAAGCCTAATGCAGGTTATTTTTTTAAAGACAAGTTTGCCCTTGGTGGCGTTTTAAGGTTTGAGCACCAAAGTATTTTCTATGATTATGGTGTTGGCATCTTCTCTAGGTATTACTTTCTAGAAACCCAAAAAACGTTTAATCTATTTGCTCAAGCCCATTATAATTATGTCTATACGGTTTCAAATAATGAAAGAGAGGAATTCAATGCTACATCACACTTTTATGGTGTAAGTATTGGGCAAGTAGTATTTTTTAATAGTGCTGTTGGATTAGAGTTCGCAATTGAGTATGAAAGAGGAAAACTATCAAATGGCTCTTCAAATAATATTAAAGCTGTTATTGGATTCCAAATTCATTTAGAAAAATGATTTTAAGGATTTAATTAAACCTTTAAAAAAAGAAATGAAACTTAAACAATTCAAGAAAAACAAAAATATTGCCATGCTATTCTTATTGGCATTAACATTAAGTTGCTGTAACAATGATGACGACAATAATTCTGGCAGTTCACTACCTCCCGCTACACAAACTGGTGCCAATACGGTTGGTTGCTTGGTTAATGGAGAGGTTTTTTTGCCTCATGCTGAAGGTATAAACCCTCCTGTTAATTGCTTCTACCAATTTGTGGATGGTGAATGGTATTTCTCTATGAGTTTTGCTGACTTGAGGGGTCAAACAAATGAAAGGGTTACAGTTCAATCAGGTAAAGTCGAATTGCAAGAAGGGGAAACATATGTTTTAAGCAAAAACTTTAACGATGATGGAGATTTTACAGGTGGTGGCGGAACTTATAGTCTTTCTGCATCAAATAGATATTTTACAACTATGCATGAGTCGGGAGAGTTAATCATTACAAGGCTAGACTTATCTAATTCTATTATTTCAGGTACATTTTGGTTTAACGCCGTAAACGGTAATGGTGAGGTTGTGAAAATTAGAGAAGGCCGTTTTGATTGGGATTATTAAAAACAACAACCTCCAAAGCAAAATTAAAAGACAAAAAAAGGGCAGTAAATACTGCCCTTTTTTAGTTCTCTAATATCTCGTTTACCAAATTCTCACACGTTCTTCAGGTGCAATATACATCTTGTCTCCTTCTTTGATATCAAACGCTTCATAGAAAGCATCAACATTCAATAAAGGTTGCACTGCACGATTCATCCCAGGTGAATGTGGATCTGTTTTAATTCTGGTCTTTAAGGCATCATCTCGCATCTTGATTCTCCAAACAGTTGCCCAACTCATAAAAAATCGTTGTTCAGGTGTAAAACCATCAATGTTTTCAGGTCTACCCTCTTTTTCAAAAGTCATTTGCAAGGCATCATAGGCTGCTAAAACACCTCCTAAATCACCTATATTCTCACCTAATGTAAACTTACCATTAATGTTCACCTCTGGCAATACTTCAATGGCACTGTATTGATCGGCCAAAGCTGCTCCCAAAGCTTCAAATTGCTCTAAATCCTCATCAGTCCACCAATTGTTCAGGTTACCATCTTTGTCGTATCGTGCTCCTGAATCATCAAAACTATGAGAAATTTCATGTCCAATTACCGCTCCAATACCACCATAGTTTACAGCATCATCCGCATTAAAGTTATAAAAAGGTGGCTGTAAAATGGCTGCTGGAAAAACAATCTCGTTATAAGGAGGGTTAAAATAGGCGTTGACTACTTGTGGTGCCATGTACCATTCGGACTTATCAACTGGTTTACCCAGTTTATCAAGGCTTCTTTTGAAATTCCACTTGTTGGCGTTTAAGGCATTTTGTAAATAGGAACCACCATCTTCTACACTGGCAATTTCCAAGTCTGAATAATCTTTCCACTTATCTGGATAAGCAATCTTAATTTTTGTAGCTCGTAATTTTTCAATCGCCTTTTGCTTGGTTTCCTCACTCATCCAATCCAACTTGTTAATACGATGCTCAAAAGCTAAAATCACATTTTTAATCATGTTCTCTGCCTTTGTTTTGGCTTCTGGTGGAAACATTTTGTCAACGTACAACTTTCCTAATGCTTCGCCAATAGTTCCGTTTAAAGATCCTAGAGCACGCTCATCTCTTGGGCGTTGTTTTTTAGCACCATTTAACTCTTTTCCATAGAACTCCCAATTGGCCTCCTCAATATCAGTACTCAAAGATCCAGCAGCATTTCTAAAAGCCTTCCATCTTAAATAGGCTTTCCAATCATCAACATTGCCATCAGCCAACACTTCTTGTAATCTGTTGTAATATCCTAAATCACTTATGATTACCGTGTCAATTTCTTTAACACCAATGCCCTCAAAGAAGTTCTTCCAGTTTACAGCAGGAACCATTTCTTGAACTTGTTCTATTGATCTTGGATTGTAACGCTTTCTGGCATCTCTTCTATCAACCTTATCCATTTTAGCTTCAGCCAATCGTGTTTCAAATGCTAAAACTTGTTTGGCATCTTCACTGGCTTTAGCTTCATCATCACCAAGAAATTGTAACATTCTGGTAATATGCGCCACATATTTCTCACGTTTTTCTTTTGAATCTTCATCATCTTTAACGTAATAATCTCGGTCTGGCAATCCTGTACTCCCACCGCCAAGGTATCCTACATTTCTGTTACTATCCTTTGGGTCTGAACTCACACCAAAACCATATAATCCGCCACCACCGATGGGTTCCATTTCTATCATATAGTTCTGTAAATCTTCAATATTTTCAATAGCCTCTATTTTTGCCAAATAAGGCTCAATAGGCTTGATGCCTTGTTCATTTCTACCAACCGTGTCCATAATAGTTTGATAAAAATGAACGGCTTTTTCTTGATCCGATCCAGGTAAAATCTGAATCTTTTCAAAGTCTTTGTTATCAGTCATAGCTGACTCCAAGATGCTCAAAGCATCTGCATCTGTTTTCTTTCTCAATTCAGAAAAACTTCCCCAAGTAGATCGATCGTCAGGAATTTCATTGGTGTCTAGCCAACTTCCATTTACGTAGCGGAAAAAATCATCATTTGGTTTTACTGAAGTATCCATATAGTCCAGATTAATTCCTGGTATCACCTCTTCTTCAGTCATAGCGGTTTCTTCTTTTGGTTCATTTTTACAGGCCATAACTCCAAAAAGGGCAACAGCACTTAAAAATGAAAACTTTTTAAAGTTAGTATTCATAAGTTTGTGTTTGATTTAATGGTACAATTTACCACTATTTGAAACTTCTAATTTGCTCGTTAACATATATTAACAAAACATTAATAAAAAACCCGTTCTATACTATTTTAGAACGGGTTTTTAAACTTATACGGTTAATTAAGAAGCTTAATTGGTTAATATAAGTTTTTTGGTAACAGTTGCATCGACTGTTTTAATTTTAAGGAAATAAACGCCAGTAGCATAAGAACTTAAATCCAATTGGTAAGGTTCACTACCGGAATTAACGTTAAGGTTGCTTAAAACTTGTTTCCCTGAAATATCATAAACATTCAAATCAAACGAGCTTGTATTGCTAGTTCTTATATTGAAAATACTGTTCGAAGGGTTTGGATATATAGAAAAAGCTTCCTCATTGAACTCTTCTGTACTTAAAGTTCCTCTCACAACAAAGTCGTCAACAATCGCGCCTTCAAAGTTAACAGCAGCATCAGAATGGAACACAATTCTAAATTGAATATTAGTTTCTGAATCAAAAGCTGATAAATCATGAATGTACTCTGTCATAAATGGATTAGTTCCTGTCCATTGTGCACCCGGACAATTGTAACAGGTATTATTTTGACCAGCTGTCGTGTTACTGTTATACCAGTTAGGGTCATTTGATGATCCCAAAACATTCCAGGTATCTCCTGAATCGGTTGAATACTCTACATAAACAATATCCCAATCACGTTCCAATTGATAGGCCATGAAAAATGATAATTCAGGGCTTGCTAGATTTGTTAGATCGTAACATGGCGAAACCAAATAACTTTTTATTCCATCACCATGATTTCCAGATAAGTTGGTACCATATACATTTGTTCCAGAATTTGTAGTATTTAGAACAGTTCCTGTTGGAACACCTCTTTGCCAGTATTGTGATGAAGACCCTTCATCAATAACCAGCATATCATCGCCGTTATTATCAAACGTGTTAATCTCGTTGGCAACACCTATTTCATTGGCATAAATATTAAATGTTGGCGAATCATTATTTATCACATACGCATCATTGACTATGGTCGTATTGACACTAAAGCTATGTGCGCCACTATCCAAAGTAAATACAGGAATATCAATAGTTGCTGTTTCACCAGTATTTAGATTGCCAGACCAATCAAAATTAGAGCTTACACCATCAACAAGATAGGTAACTGAAACCGTGTTTATCGGATTCAATCCATTATTTTCAACAACAACTTGTGCAGCAACTTCCGATTCACAATCAATTGTATTGTTTAGCCCTGTTACCTCAACAAGTTTTACATCATTACTAGCTAAAAGTGTTGGAACATTTGATTGCCAAATTCCTCTACCGTAAGTTGATGCGGTGATGATATTATCAAAATCATTAATCTCTAAATCCGTTACGGTAACATTTGGTAAATTGTTGTTGAACAATTCCCAAGTCAAAGTAGCATCATCATATCTATAGACACCTAAACTCGTGGCTAAATACAGCGGGTTTAAACTGTTTAATCCTTGATGTTTGATACAGTTTTTAGTAACACCAGGTAAACCGGATGATATATTAACAAAGTTCAAACCGCCATCATTTGATTGATATACACTACTTGAAGTTGTAACATATACAATAGAATTATCGGTATTGTTCACTTCAATTGAAGTAATATTGGATGGAAAGGTTTCGACTGTAGTGAAATTCACGCCATTATTGGTGCTTTTTCGCAAATTGGCATTAGTTGCAACATAAATGTTGTTTGGGTTAATCTCATCAATCTCCAATTTGTCTATGTTGGTTCCAAAACTTGACGAAACAGCTGTCCAGCTAGAACCAGTAAGTTTATAAAGACTTGAAAAACCTGCAAATAACTCACTATTCTTGCTCATAGCTAGAGGTGTTACCCAATTTCCTTGCTCGCCTTCAGGGCCACCAATTTGAGAATTTAAGCTCGCACCTGCTGTTGACGATACATTTAAGCTCCCTCCAAACTGTACAAACCCATAAAACAAATCAGAATTGTTAGGGTCTATTGCTGTATCCATTCCGTCAGCACCATAATAATTTTGCCACTGATCATTACTAAAAGCATGCCCACCATTATCCTGAAGTCCACCAACCATTTTAGAAGACGTTTGTTTAGACACAGCAACCTTGTAGAATTGACTTATCTGCATACCTGCTGTTAAGTCGGAAAAATTAGTGCCACCATTTGATGATTTATAAAAACCGCCATCAGTACCAGCATACAACTCCCCATCATAAAAGCGTAAAAAGTGAATATCTGCATGGGTATAGGCATCTGAAAAAGGAGCATTCCAATAATTGAGTTTTTCAAAAGTTTGCCCACTATTACTTGTCTTCCATATATTTAAAACTCCAACATATACTTCATTTTCATTAAGATCCGAAACACTCATAGCCATATCGTACCAAGATTGAGGGCTTTCAAAAATATCTCCAACAGTCGCTTGATTAGCCATTAAAGTAAAATCATCCCCTTCATTAGTAGATTTATACAGTCCTTGAAAATTATTGGAATTATCAGCTGCCAGTAAATAAACCACGTTGTCATTTGCTGGTGTTACATCAATAACATATCTTGAAACTCCCGAAGGAAGTCCATGTCCAAAAATAGGTGTAAAGCTCTCACCTCCATTAACAGATTTATAAAAAATACTAGAAGAAGAAGCATAAATAATGTTAGGGTTACTTGGATGGATTTTGATATCCTTTATATTTTGACCTCCCGTCCCATTTGGGTTTCCACTTGCATTTGTGTTTCTCCAATCTGCACCTCCATCGGTTGTTTTATAAACCCCGTTACTCGTTGCTACCCAAAGAATATTTGAATTTGTTGGGTGCATATAAATATCGTTCATGGAATTAGGTGTGTTTCCTGGGTTTAAGTCTGTATTGGTCCAAGTATCACCACCATCAGTTGATTTCATAACACCGACACTAAAAGAATCATTATTGTCATCATCGCCAGTGGCAATGTAAACAATATCAGAGTTACTATGGTCAACTGCAATTCCTGAAACACCTATTTGAGGTAAGCCATCAGTTGTTGTGTCCCACGTTGCTCCTGCATCGGTAGACTTCCAAAGTCCGCCAGCAGGTGCACCTACATAATAGGTATTTGTATTGTTGGGATCTACAGCAATAACATTAACCCTTCCTTGACCTGATGACCATGAACCGGTATTGGTATGCGTAAACGGGCCTATTGGCACCCAGTTACTTTCATCCACTCTTCTACTGTTCATTCCAGACCTTTTAACGGTTTCCCAAGTATCCCAAAGTTCGGCAGAAGTTGGTAAGGTTCCATCTTCTTTTACAAAATTTTCCCAATAGTTTTTCCAACGCATAAATGGCTTGAAACCACTTCCTCTTACGTTAGGATCTCTGGTTTCCCAATATGTTTCAAAGGCATTAACGATTTCCTGAAACGTTACAGGATTTGCTGTATGTTTTCTTTGTTCAACGTTTAAATCCTTCATCCAAGGAGCATCTTGATTAAATTGCGCTTGGGCAAAAGAAATAGAAATTAAAAACAGTACGAGTAAACACTTTTTCATTTTTGATATAGTTTGTTTTGAGAAAATGAGTCAAAATGAAAAGATCGCTATTAATCTAATTGTCTAGAAATGACTTATTTCACAGTAAATTTTGGTAGCCAAAAATAACATAAAATGTCAATAATTTATGTTAAGAACAGAATTTATTTTGGTCTTTGGATATTTTGCGACTCCTTTTCTATTTTCTTATTCATTTGAAGATTAAAGTTGGAAAAAGCTACCAAGAACTCTTTAACCGACTCTATTGTTGAATCCTTATCAATTTTTGAAAGGTTTACAGCACTCTCGAGTTTAAAAATTTTCGTTTCCAAAGCAATGATTCTCGACATAACTTGAGGTGAATTTATTCTTTCGGGAACCGTTGTTTTTAATTCTTGGGTCAGGGTGCTTACAATTTCGTTATTCGCCTTGAAAAAGGACAAATTAGCATTTTTAACATCTTGAACGATAAGGTTCAACTCTTCATATTTATCCCAATTCCCTATAATTTTCAATACTTTAGCATCTGGCAAAAACTCAACATATTTTAATTTTTCTACATCCTGCTTATTGATTAATTCCACATGTTGTACTGAATCAACAACATCTGCTTGATCTTTAATATCCTTGCAAGCAAACAGACAAAATACTATTAAAATGATAGCCAACTTCATAGTTTTCCAAATTAGAGCCACAAATATATTGTATTAATTGTGTTTTGCTTTCAAAATAAAATATATCCGCTTACAATATGAGTTATTTTAAGTTAAATTTGTGAACTCATTATTATTTCTTATTAAATTTGACACTCTAAAATGCGATACTTTTTAAATGAATCCTAAAATCCTCATTATTGGTGCCTGCGGTCAGATTGGTTCAGAATTAACCCAAAAACTCCGAAAAATACATGGCAATGACAATGTCATAGCCGGTGACATCAATTATGGAAATCTAGATGTTGTGAATTCAGGTATTTTTGAAATTTTGGATGCCCAAGATTATTCCAGTATGAAGATATGTATTGAAAAACACAGTATCAATACAGTTTATTTAATGGCTGCTATGTTAAGTGCTACTGGGGAAAAATATCCTATGAAGGCTTGGGATTTAAATATGGATTCTCTTTTTAACGTGTTAAATTTGGCTAAAAATAAATTTATCCAAAAAGTGTTTTGGCCATCAAGTATTGCCGTATTTGGCCCAACAACTCCAAAAGAAAACACACCGCAATACACGGTTATGGAACCGACAACTGTATACGGAATAACAAAACAGGTTGGTGAGCGTTGGTGCGAATATTATTATAATAAATACGATGTTGATGTGCGAAGTGTTCGGTACCCTGGGATTATAAGTTGGAAAACCTTACCTGGTGGCGGTACAACCGATTATGCTGTTGACATTTACCATAAAGCTCTGGCAGATAACCACTACGAGTGTTTCTTATCTGAAAACACGGAACTTCCTATGATGTATATGGATGATGCAATTGATGCAACCATTAAGATCATGGACGCACCAGCTCAAAATTTATCCATTCGTTCATCTTACAATTTGGCCGCAATTAGCTTTACGCCCAAAGAGGTGGTGAAATCCATTCAAAAACAATTAAACGACTTTTCAGTATCCTACGAACCTGATTTCAGACAGGCCATTGCTGATTCCTGGCCTAAAAGCATTGATGATAGTTACGCCCGAAAAGACTGGAATTGGAAACACAATTTTGATTTGGAGTCAATAACCAACGAAATGATAGGCAATCTTAAAAAAACGATTGTACAAGATTCTTAAGTTTCTAGTGCTTTTATTAAAAAAATACGTAAAATATCGTATAGTTTTTTAATTAAAGTTGTTATATTTTCGCCTTAAAATCTATAACTATTATCATGAAAAACTTATTATTTATTGCTACGTTGGTGTTTACAACTGCCTTGATGGCACAAAAAGCAAAAGTCACCAAAGGTGATTGGGGGAATCTTAAAGGAATTTCTGAATACAATGTTGTGTTTGACTATTCTGACCTTCAAATCCCTAAATACGATTCTGAAGAAGAATTCCTTAAAGACAAAATGGCCAAGCGTGATGAAAAAGAGCCTGGTACAGGAGAAAAATTTAAAGAGTCTTGGTATAGTGACCGAGAAGCATACTATGAGCCAAGATTCATCGAAACTTTTAACGATAGATATAAAGATGGTGCCGTCAAGGTTGAAAAGGATTCAAATGCAGAGTATACCATGAAAGTCCACACAACAATGATTTACCCTGGTTACAATGTAGGCTTGGTTAGGCATAATTCTAAACTTGAAGTTACAATTAGCGTTTACAAAACAGCTGAACCTGACAATGCTATTTTTTCAGCAGACTATACTAAAATTGAAGGTCAAGGAAATGGTGGTTTCGACTTTAATTCTGGTCAACGTATCGCTGATGCTTACATTATTTTTGCAAGAGCATTAACAAAGCATATGTATAAAAACACCAAGTAAAAAACACTTAAACAAAAAAAAGAATAAACCACAAAGCGAGTCCTAAACCGACTCGCTTTGTTCTTTTTCCATATTGATAATGTGTGCCATGGTTTTTACCAGACGGTCATGCTTCTTAACAAAGGGATTGGTTTGATCCCAAACATAGCCTGCCAAGACAGCACATATTTGTTTTTTGACTTCAGGATTTTCAGGTCTATGGAAGAATAATGTTTGTAAATTTCCGGTGTACCATTCTTTCACATAAGTAGCAAATACGTCAACACCTGCCTTGATGTAACCTTCATAATCTGTTTTCCAATCCACTTGTTCGCCCTGCAATTCTTTGGCTATCAACTTTGAAGCCTGTAGCGCCGATTCTGTAGCGAAAGTAACTCCTGACGAAAATACTGGATCTAAAAATTCAGCACTATTACCAGTAAGTACAAAGCCTTTCCCGTAGAATTTTTTTACGGCTTTAGAGTAATTTCGAATACTTTTTGGTTCAAACAATAAAGGCGCATCCTTAAAGCGTTCATAATAATAGTCTGAATGTTTTAGCATATTCATTAAGCGCTCTGCGGTAGTTCCATCAAACGAATCTATAAATTCATTTTTTCCCACAAACCCTAAACTCGTATTCCCATTAGAAAATGGAATAACCCAAAACCAGGTATCCTTATCCAAGACATCAAAGGTAATCAACGTCCCTTCTGTACCTTCAGGCCTGTTCATATCTTTAACATGTCCAAAAATTGATGAGTGTTCTGGAATGGATGATGGTTTGTCTAAATCCAATAAACGTGGTAGCACACGTCCATATCCACTGGAATCTACAACATACTTTGCATGAACTTGATAACTGGTTCCTACCTCATCTTTTACCTCTGTGACCGATGAGCCATCTTCGGCAAATTGAACACCAACTACTTCATGTTCAAAAGCAATATCAACACCCCAACTTAACAATTCGTTTACCAAAGCCGAATCAAAATCAGCTCTAGGAACCTGCCAAGTCCAGTCCCAACCATCAGTATGCTTCTTACTAAAGTCAAAATTACATACAATATCACCTCTTAAAAACCTGGCGCCAGATTTTACTTCAAAATTTTCTGCCTTCAAACAATCCAAAAGCCCAACTTCCTCAAAATGATCCATACATCTTGGCAACAGGCTTTCACCTATCACAAACCTTGGAAACTTGCTTTTTTCAACGACCTTTACTTGAAGGCCTTTTTTATGTAAATAGGCTGCTGCAACCGAACCCGAAGGGCCAGCTCCAATGATCAAAACATCTATGTTTATATCCTGCATAGGTATAGTAGTATAAATTGATTAATTATTATAAATTTGCACTCCAACTAAACTGATTCATTTTCAGTTGTTCAAATATAATACTAAAAGCATACATGTTAAAATTTAACGGCAAATTAGGGATTGATGATTTTTATAAAGTTATTTTTGAAAATCAACCCATTCAAATTGAAGATGACGTAAAAGAACGCGTTGAAAACAGTTTTAACTTTCTTAAAGAATTTTCCGAAAACAAAGTCATTTATGGTGTAAATACCGGTTTTGGACCAATGGCTCAATATAAAATCAAAGATTCGGAGCGGATTCAATTACAATACAATTTAATTAGAAGCCATGCTTCGGGAACTGGACAACCTATTGCACCTATATATGTAAAGGCTGCGATGCTTGCAAGGCTGAACACCTTGTCTCTAGGTCATTCTGGAGTCCATATATCTGTGATAGAGCTCATGGCCGAGTTAATTAACAGAGACATTACACCGCTTATATATGAACATGGTGGTGTAGGTGCCAGTGGTGATTTAGTACAATTGGCTCACTTGGCTTTAGTGCTCATTGGTGAAGGCGAAGTATTTTATAAAGGCAACCGATTGGCTACCAAAGCAGTTTTTGAAAAAGAAAACTTAAAACCCATTTCAGTTGAATTGCGAGAAGGTCTTGCTTTGATGAATGGTACTTCGGTGATGACAGGTATTGGTATTGTAAATACTATTAAAACTCGAAGACTATTGAATTGGATGACTTCTTGCTCGGCAGCCATTAATGAAATAGTGAAAGCGTATGATGACCATTTGTCTTTTGAATTAAACCAATCTAAAAAACACATTGGTCAGCGAAAAATTGCTGAATCCATGCGCGAGCATTTAAGTGACAGTAAATTAACCAGAAAACGTGAGCATCATTTATATAGTAAAAATGAAGATGTTTCCGTCTTCAAGGAAAAAGTACAGGAATACTATTCATTGCGTTGTGTTCCTCAAATTTTAGGCCCTGTTTTAGACACTCTTAATTCTGTTGAAACTATTTTGATAGAAGAGGTTAATTCAGCAAATGATAATCCTATTGTTGATGTTGACAAAAAGCATGTCTATCATGGCGGAAATTTCCATGGCGATTATGTATCACTTGAAATGGACAAACTAAAAACGGTCGTTACCAAATTGAGCATGCTGTCGGAACGTCAATTAAACTATCTTTTGAATGCTCGTTTGAATGATATGTTACCACCTTTTGTGAACTTGGGAGAGCTAGGTTTAAACTTTGGTATGCAAGGTGTACAATTTACAGCAACATCGACCACTGCAGAAAACCAAACCCTTTCCAACCCTATGTATGTACACAGTATTCCAAACAATAATGACAATCAGGATATTGTGAGTATGGGTACCAATGCAGCATTAATAACTAAAAAGGTTATTGAAAATGCCCACGAAGTTCTTGCAATCGAAATGATAACCATTATACAGGCTATTGAATATTTAAAAGTACAAGGCCAAGTTTCATCAAAAACTAAAACAATGTATGATGAAATCCGAAATTTAGTCCCTATATTTACTGATGACGTTATTATGTACCCTTATGTTAATAAAGTTAAGGAGCATATAATGAATCATTAAATATTAAAAGCTATTAATCATGAAAACAAAATGTCTGTTACTAATATTTCTAGTATCGGTTTTAACAAGTTTTGCCCAAGAATTGGCATTAGCAAAACAAGATGGTAAATTTGGTTACATCACCAAAGCTGGCGAATGGCACATTCAACCTAAATTTAAGGTTGCCAAAAACTTTTCTGGTGATTATGCCGAAGCTATGAACGACAAAAAACAATGGGGTTTTATAAACCGTAAAGGCGACTGGGTCATTGAACCTTCATTTGACAAAACCAAAGAATTCAACTCTGGTATAGCTGTTGTGCTTAAAGATAAAAATTGGATCTACATCAATACCAAAGGTGAACAAGTGCTTACCAATATTTCATCAGATAAAATTTACGATTTTAATGATGGGTTTGCATTAGTTCGTGAAGGTGATTTTGTAGGCTTCATAAACACTGAAGGTAAGACAGTCATAGCTCCAAAATTCCAAAAAGCTTTCAATTTTGAAAACGGTTACGCCAAGGTTAGAGAAAACGATAAATGGGGCTTAATTGACACTTCGGGAAACTACTATGTAAAAACCGAATATGATGGTGTTAGCAATGTTTACAACGGTCAAATTGTAGCCAATAAAGGCGAGACTTACGGCTTGATTATTAATGGTGAGTTTAAGGAAGTTCCTGGCGCTCAAAAAATTTGGGATTTCTCTGTCAGTAGTGAAAACACTTATGCCAAAATGAATGATAAAATTGGCTTTATTGACAATAAAGGTAATTGGATAGTACAACCAACCTATGATAAAGTTCGTGCATTTGTCAATGGTTTGGCTCCTGTTTCTTCTGATAAAAATTGGGGCTATATTAACACGTCAGGTGAAGTTGTAATTCCATTAAAGTATAGAGACGCTGAAATTTTTAGCGAAGATGGATTAGCTCCAGTAAAAGTTGATAAATTGTGGGGGTTCATTAATACTAAAGGCGAGATGGTTATTGAGGACAAATACGATATTACTGCCGGAGGCTTTTCCTTATTCCAAAAAAACAATCCAAAAGGCTTTTTTGATGGATTGGCTCGAGTAAAAGACAAGAAAACGTGGGTTTATATAAATACCAAAGGAGACATTCTCAACAACATGACCTTTGAAAATTTAGAACTATTTCAATAAAAAATTAAAAACAAACGTATGAAGTGTGCCCTAGTAACTGGTGGGTCAAGAGGGATTGGCAAGGCTATATGTATTCAATTAGCAAAAGATTCAGATTATCATATTCTAATAAATTATAACAGTAACAAAGAAGCAGCATTAGAAACCCTAAAAAGCATTGAAACCGAAGGCAATACGGGGGAAATTATACAATTTAATGTTTCGGATTCTGAATCAGTAAATACTGCTTTGAACACTTGGCAAGAAAAGAATAAAGATGCCATTGTAGAGGTTATTGTAAACAACGCTGGAATCACCAAGGACGGATTGTTTATGTGGATGCCTAAAGAGGATTGGGACAATGTGATTAACACATCTTTAAACGGTTTTTATAACGTTACCAATAACCTAATTCAAAAATTACTGCGCAACCGTTATGGCCGCATAATTAATGTGGCTTCAGTTTCCGGAGTAAAAGGAACTGCAGGACAAACCAATTATTCGGCTGCCAAAGG
This sequence comes from Bacteroidia bacterium, assembly GCA_030425285.1. GTDB lineage: Bacteria > Bacteroidota > Bacteroidia > Flavobacteriales > Flavobacteriaceae > Hanstruepera. Next base: position 776,477 of record JAUIAY010000001.1, on the reverse strand, counting down.
TGCTTTGGTAGCTGCTACCAAAGCACTGGCTCAAGAGGTTGCCAAGCGAAAAATTACCGTAAATGCTATTGCACCTGGTTTTATAAAATCGGATATGACATCTGATTTAGATGAAGCCGAATTAAAAAACCTAATTCCAATCAATCGATTTGGCGAGCCAGAAGAAGTCGCCTATGCTGTGTCGTTTTTGGCATCCAAAAAAGCATCCTACATTACTGGAGAGGTTATTAATATTAATGGGGGAATTTACTCATAATCAATTTACAAATGAATCGTGTTGTTATTACTGGAATGGGAATTTACTCATGTATAGGCAAAAACCTAGAAGAAGTAAAAAACTCATTGTATGAAGGAAAATCTGGGATAAAAATTGACGAAGATCGAATATCATTTGGCTACCGATCGCCTTTAACAGGAATGGTTGACAGGCCTAACCTAAAAGGTGACTTGTCGCGAAGACAACGCATTAGCCTTGGCGAGGAAGGAGAATATGCCTATGTAGCCACTGTTGAAGCGTTAAAAAACGCCAAAATTGATCAAGACTTTATTGACGCTAACGAAGTGGGTATTTTATATGGCAATGACAGTACTGCACAATCTATCATAGAATCCATAGATACCATCAGAGAGAAAAAAGACACCACTTTAGTGGGTTCTGGTGCTATTTTCAGGGGAATGAATTCATCGGTAACAATGAATTTATCAACCATTTTCAGGTTAACAGGTGTAAACTTTACCATAAGTGCAGCTTGTGCCAGTGGGTCACATGCCATTGGTATGGCTTACCAACTTATTAAAGGAGGTCTTCAGGATTGTGTGATTTGTGGTGGTGCTCAAGAAATCAATAAATTAGCCATGGGCAGCTTTGATGGCTTGGGAGTTTTCTCTTTAAATACGAAAAATCCTGAACAAGCTTCAAGACCATTTGATTCTTCAAGAGATGGATTGGTGCCTAGTGGTGGTGCAGCAACTTTAATTTTAGAATCGTATGATTCAGCTATAAAGCGAGGTGCACCTATTTTGGGCGAAATTATTGGTTATGGTTTTTCATCAAATGGAGAACATATATCCACACCTAATGTTGACGGCCCTTCTAGAGCAATGCTTAAAGCCATTGAGCAAGCCGACATTAATCCTTCCGATATAACTTATGTGAATGCACATGCCACCTCAACACCTGTTGGAGATGCTAACGAAGCTCGTGCTATTGCAAATGTGTTTGGTGAAAATGGCCCTTATGTTAGTTCTACTAAATCTATGACTGGACATGAATGTTGGATGGCAGGTGCCAGTGAAGTAATCTATTCTATGCTCATGATGCATCATGACTTTATTGCACCAAACATCAATCTTGAACAACCTGATGAAGCTGCTTCAAAATTAAATTTGGTCAGTAAAACGCTAGATAAAAAATTTGATGTATTTTTGTCAAATTCTTTTGGATTTGGGGGAACCAATTCTGCATTAATAATTAAAAAATAATAGAGAGGTGATGGTAAAAGAAGTTATTATTGAAAAAATAAACGACTTTCTTATTGATGAATTTGAAGTTGAGCAAGATGATATTGCGCCTGAAGCTAACTTGAAAGACACACTTGAACTTGACAGTTTAGATTTTGTTGATTTAGTTGTAGCCGTAGAATCTAACTTTGGTGTAAAACTAGTTGGTGAAGATTTTGTAAATGTTAAGACACTTCAGGATTTCTACAATCTTATCGAGAATAAATTAAGCTAAAATTACGCACATATATGTATGGCTGCTGAATGGCAAGGAAAATCTAGAGGTACGGTTCTAGGATACAAGATATTTGTGTTTTTTATGAAGAACCTCGGACTTAGAGCAGCCTACTTTATTCTTTATTTTGTAGCTGCCTATTTTTGCTTATTTGCGATGGATAGCTCTAAAGCTATTTATCATTATTTTAGGCATCGTTTAAAATTTTCTAAAACTAGAAGTCTTTTAAGCATCTACAAAAGTTACTATGTTTTTGGTCAGACCATCATAGACAAAGTAGCCATTTCCTCTGGTCTTCGGGACAAATTCACCTATGAGTTTGACGGTATTGATTTAATAAGGGAAACCATCAGACAAAAAAAAGGTGGTGTCTTGATTAGTGCCCACGTTGGAAACTTTGAAATAGCCGAATTCTTTTTTGGAGAATTGGAAGAAAAAACATCGATCAGTCTTCTTACTACAGATGTTGAGCATACAGCAATCAAAGAATACATTGAAAGTGTCACCAGCGAGTCTAACATTAATCTTATAATCATAAAAGAAGATTTATCGCACATTTTTGAAATAAATGCCGCTTTGGCAAGAAATGAAATTGTTTGTATAACTGGTGATCGCTATGTAAAGGGCTCAAAACATTTATCGCAGAACCTTTTAGGTGAAGAAGCAAAATTTCCAGCTGGTCCATTTTTATTGGCGTCCCGTCTAAATGTCCCAGTATTGTTTGTTTATGTCATGAAGGAAACAACCAGTCATTATCATCTTTATGCCAGAAGAGCTAAGGCCAAAAAACGCGACGCTAAAAAATTGCTTGAAGAATATACAGAAAGTGTATCTTGGATGCTGGAAAAATATCCGCTTCAGTGGTTTAATTATTTTGACTTTTGGAATTCTAAAAACAAATAAATGAAATCGGTATTAGTTATACATTATTCACAATCGGGACAGCTTACGGAAATCGTAAATAATATTACAAACCCTCTTAAAAATAAAAATACCGACATTACCTACCTAACCATCAAAATGAAAGAACCCTTCCCGTTCCCTTGGAAAAAGAAGGAGTTCTATGGGGCTTTTCCAGACACTTTTAAACAAATTCCACAAGAAGTTGAAAGCATCCCTAACGCTATTTTAAATAAAAACTACGATTTAATCATCTTGGGTTATAGCATTTGGTATTTAACACCATCATTACCGACAACATCATTTTTGAATACTGAACAAGCCAAACAACTTTTTAACAATAAACCGGTAATCACGGTAATTGGCTGTAGAAATATGTGGATTATGGCGCAAGAAAAAATGAAGAAAAAACTCAAATCTTTAAACGCCAATTTGGTAGGAAACATTGTTTTGGCTGATAGGCATATTAATCATATAAGTGTTATCACCATTGCTCAATGGATGTTTTCTGGAAAAAAGGAGCGTTTTTTAGGTGTTTTTCCTAAACCAGGCGTTTCTCAAAAAGACATTAATGAATCGGTTAAATTTGGCCCCATTATTTCCAACCATTTGCAAAAAAATGATTTTCATGATCTTCAAAAAGACCTTTTGAAAGAAAATGCAGTAAAAATTAAACCGTTTTTGATTACAGTTGATAAACGAGCAAATGTGATATTCTCAAAATGGGCTAACTTTATACACTCAAAAGGCGACAAAAATGCACCAAAAAGACAGTTTTGGGTTAAAATATTTAATTATTACCTATTATTTGTCATTTGGTTTATTGCACCTATAGTTTTTATCTTATTTTTGTTGACTTATTTACCTTTGTATAGTAAAATTAAAAGAGATAAAGTATATTACGCATCTGTTGCATTAAAATAGAAGGCACTGAAAATGAACGAAGTTTACATAACCAAAATATCAAAGTTTTTACCAAATCGTCCAATCAGCAATGATGAAATGGAAGATAAGCTTGGCACTATTAATGGCAAGACCTCAAAAGGTCGCCGAATTGTGCTGCGTAACAATCAAATAAAAACTAGGTATTATGCTATAGATGACAATGGGAACATTACTCATAATAATGCCCAATTGACCAAAGAAGCTATAGATGGGTTGTGTGATGATAACTTTAAAGCCGAAGACATCGAGCTATTATCCTGTGGCACTTCGAGTCCAGACCAAATTTTACCTTCACATGCTGCAATGGTTCATGGTTTTTTAAAAAACGGAAATGTTGAAATTAATTCGGCTTCTGGTGCTTGTTGTTCAGGTATGAATGCCCTAAAATTTGGTTATTTATCAGTTAAATCAGGACAAACACAAAATGCAGTTGCAACAGGATCTGAACGTACTTCATCTTGGATGAAATCAGATACGTTTGAAGAAGAATTAAAGTACCTAGAAACATTAGAGGAAAATCCTATTCTTGCTTTTAACAAAGATTTTTTAAGATGGATGCTTTCAGATGGTGCTGGAGCATTCCTGTTGGAAAATACGCCTAAAGGTGAACAGCCTCTAAAAATAGAATGGATGGAAGGCTATTCTTATGCCTATGAAATAGATGCTTGTATGTATGCTGGTGCCGATAAATTGGAAGATGGTTTCTTGAAACCTTGGAGTGAATACCCTTCTGATCAATGGAGTAAAAAATCCCTTTTTGCCATGAAGCAAGATGTCAAACTTCTTGGTGAGAATATATTGGTAAAGGGTGTAGACAGCTTAAAAAAGGCTCTTACAAAACATAATTTAAAGCCTACAGACATAGACTATTATTTACCACATATTTCGTCATATTTCTTTAAGGATAAGCTCTATAAGGAAATGACTGACCAAGGTGTTGAAATTCCTTGGGAAAATTGGTTTATGAATTTAACCAATGTTGGTAATGTAGGTGCAGGATCTATTTATATCATGCTTGAAGAATTAGCTCATTCGGGTAAATTGAAAAAGGGAGACAAAATATTATTGTCTGTTCCAGAAAGTGCTCGTTTTGCCTATTCTATAGCCCTTTTAACCGTGTGTTAAAATGAAAGCCAACAATTTTCCAGTTCTTGACATTTCAAATTTAATTCCCCAAAAAACTCCTTTTGTAATGGTAGATTCACTTTTGGATTTTACCAATGAAAAAGTAGTTTCTGCATTTAAAATAATTCCCAGCAATCTTTTTGTTGAAAACAACATTCTTGGCGAACCAGGACTAGTAGAAAACATGGCCCAAACAGTCGCATTGCATACAGGGTATGACTATTTTTTAAAAGGTGAACAAGCACCAACTGGGTATATAGGATCCATAAAATCTGTAACTATTAATAAACTTCCGAGTGTTAATGACGTTATTCGAACTGAAGCAACTATTTTACATGAATTTATGGGAGTCACTATGGTTTCAGTGTCTGTTTTCAATGCTGAAGATCAAGAAATTGCTTCGGGTGAAATGAAGACTGTAATTGCCAACCCATGAATTATCAGGAAATAGATATCACTAAATTCTTACCTCATCGGGAACCATTTTTAATGGTTGATAATGTGCTATCTATTGATGATGAACACGTGTCAACGTCATTCACCATTAAAACTGATTGTATTTTCAATGAAAATGGTTATTTTAATGAGGCAGGAATGACTGAAAATGCTGCGCAAACCTGTTCTTCTATAGTTGGTAAGGGCTATTTTCAAGATGATGATGTTCTTGGTGAACGCACAAAATTAATAGGCTTTATTAGTGCAATAAAAACACTTAAAGTAAGTAGATGTCCAGAAGTAGGGACCACTATTGAAACTTATGCTAAAATTAATTCAAAATTAGCTACAGATCAATACGTTATGTGCTCAATAGCGTGTACTATATCCCAGAACCAAGAAGAATTATTATCTTGTGAAATGAACTTATTTATTCGTGAAATAAATTGATTTTTTATGAAGAAAAATGAAGTCCCTCAAGATAAGAGTAACCTTGAATCTGCGAATTTCAAAGAACTTTGCTACGCAGTTGATGAAAATGGCGAATATACTACTGTAAACAGTACTGGTTGGGATCCAAAAACCATTGCTTTGGACAATGCCATTGAAGAAATCAATGCGCGAGTAGCCAATGCTAAAAACCGAGTTGACAATAACCAAACAAGTCCCCTAGAATACTATATGGAACTTCACAAAATGGACATCAACATTTTGGCGAGTTATGTTGGGCTTTGGAAATGGCGCGTGAAAAGGCATTTCAAGCCTTCCGTTTTTAAAAAATTATCTGAAAGAACCTTACAAAAATACGCTGATGTATTTGAAATCAGTGTTGAACAACTAAAAAACATAGATTATGGAAATTAAATTTACCCACCATCAATCGGCTCATTGCGAAAATGGTGTGGTTTCAAATTTAATGAAGCACAATGGCTTCAATGTCAGTGAACCTATGGTTTTTGGTATAGGTTCGGGTTTATTGTTTTGCTACATTCCTTTGTTAATGGTCAACCATGCACCAGCTATCACCTATCGTGCTATGCCTGGTTTCATTTTTAAACGTTTTGCAAAACGTGTGGGAATTAAAATTAAACGTGAAAAGTTTAAGGATCCAAAAAAAGCAAAAGAACGACTGGATGAAAATTTAAACAATAACAATCCTGTTGGTCTACAAGTAGGTGTGTACAATCTGGTTTACTTTCCCGATGAATATCGTTTTCATTTTAACGCTCATAATTTAGTGGTTTACGGCAAGGAAGATAACACCTACTTAATTAGTGATCCTGTAATGGAAGAGGTCACAACCCTAACGGATAAACAATTGGAAAAAGTGCGTTTTGCCAAAGGCGCTTTTGCTCCAAAAGGACATATATACTATCCAACCGATTTTCCAAAAGAATTACAACTTGAATCGGCTATAAAAAAAGGTATTAAACAAACCTGTAGAGAAATGCTTGCTCCCATGCCTATTGTTGGCGTAAGAGGCATTAGGGTCGTAGCCAAACTCATACGAAAATGGCCAAAAAAGAAAGGTATAAAAGTAGCTAATCATTATTTGGGGCAAATTGTGAGAATGCAGGAAGAGATTGGAACTGGTGGTGGTGGCTTTCGCTATATTTTTGCAGCGTTTCTACAAGAGTCTAGTAAAATATTAAATAACGAAAAGCTAGCCGAACTATCTAAAGAAATGACACAGATAGGTGATTTATGGCGTGATTTTGCAGTCGATGCTTCTCGTATTTATAAAAATAGAGGTGCCAAAGTGGATGGTTACGATGATGTGGCTACTCAATTGGAAGTTATTGCTGATAAAGAAGAAATTTTCTTTAAAAAATTGAAAAAAGCCATTTAATATGATTGCAGTTGAACAGATTTCCAAAAAGTATAAGGGCTCTGAAAATTTTTCGGTCAGTAACTTGAATCTGTTTATTCAAGAAAAAGAAATTTTTGGGCTTTTAGGTCCTAATGGTGCTGGAAAAACGACGCTTATTTCTATTCTTTGCTCGTTAATTAAACCCACTTCCGGTAGTTTTTCCATTAATGGGCTCACCTACCAAAAAAACAAAAACAAACTTAAACAGCTCATAGGCATTGTACCCCAAGAGTATGCGCTCTACCCTACACTATCGGCATATGAGAACCTAAAGTACTTTGGCAGTATGTATGGCCTTAAAGGCAAAAACTTGGACGACAAAATTAATGCAGCATTGGAACATCTGGGTTTATTGCCTTTTGCAAACAAACCTATTGATACCTTTTCTGGTGGTATGAAACGCCGCGTTAATCTTATTGCTAGTATTCTACACGACCCAAAAGTATTGTTTTTAGACGAACCAACTGTAGGCGTTGATGTTCAGTCTAAAAATGTAATTATTGGTTTTCTTCAGGATTTGAACAAAAAAGGAACCACTATAATTTATACATCACATCACTTAAATGAAGCTGAATCCTTTTGTTCGCGAGTTGCGATTATAGATCATGGAAAACTTATTATCAAAGGAAAACCGAGTGAACTCATTGGTAAATATCCTGAAGCTCATAATCTAGAAGATGTGTTTTTAACCATTACCGGCAAAGCCTTACGAGATCATGCATAAACTTTGGGCTTCGACATACAAGGAGATTTTATTACTTACCAGAGATATTGGTGGTATTGCCATTTTATTTGTCATGCCTTTGGTTCTCATTGTTACCATAACGCTCATTCAGGATAGTACCTTCAAAACGGTTTCAGATGCAAAAATACCAATTCTATTAGTGAATAATGACCAAGGCAGTGTTTCTGAAACTATCAAAACAGGTCTTTCAGAATCAAATGCTTTTGAAATTATTTTAAAAGCCCATGAGCAAGAAGCAAAAGAATTGGTTTTCTCGGGGAAATACCAACTAGCCATTATTATTCCAGAAAAACTTTCAGAAGATTTAGAAAAAAAAGTCGCCCAAAATGTTGAAGGCATCATTGCCAAGTTTGGACTTGAAGAAGAAACAGAAACTGAACCTCTTGATATTCCCAACAAGGAAGTGAAACTCTATTTTGACCCAGCTACCCAAGTATCATTTAAATCTTCGGTAAAAAACGGTATTGATAAAATGATTTCCAAAATAGAAACACAATCTATTTACAAGGCTTTTCAAGAACAAGTTTCCGACGATCCTACTGAAGTTATTTTTGAAACCGAAAACTTTATCACTTTTACTGAAATCTTACCACAAGAGGGTAATGAAGAAATAATTCCTAACTCAGTTCAACATAATGTTCCTGCTTGGACCTTGTTTGCCATATTTTTTATCATTGTGCCATTGTCTATAAATATCGTGAAGGAAAAAAGTCAAGGCACATTTGTTAGGCTACGAACCAACCCTGTCTCCTATGCCACTGTTTTAGGTGGAAAAACCATTGTTTATTTAATAGTTTGTCTCATCCAGTTTATGCTCATGCTTTTGGTGGGTGTTTATTTATTCCCAGCCATTGGGTTACCTACATTACAGGTTTCTGGACGTTTGCCTCTATTGTTTATAGTGGCCATTTTTGCAGGTTTAGCAGCTATTGGATTAGGGTTGTTGTTAGGGACTATTGCAAAGACCCAAGAACAATCTGCTCCATTTGGTGCTACTTTTGTAGTTATTTTGGCTGCAATGGGTGGTGTTTGGGTGCCAGTTTTTATCATGCCCAAATTCATGCAAACTTTATCAAATATTTCTCCCATGAATTGGGGTTTAAATGCTTTTTACGATGTATTTTTACGAAATGGGTCGTTATTGGATATTCTTCCTGAGTTGTTATTACTGCTCGCATTTTTTCTAATAACCACATTAATTGCCATAACCTATAATGAAAAGAAGAATGCCGTCTAAAAGAAAGGAACTTACTCATACTAGCCAAGTTCGTGTACGTTTTGTAGAGACTGACCCTTTGGGTATTGTTTGGCATGGTAACTACATTCAGTATTTTGAAGACGGTCGAGAGGCTTTTGGGAGACACCATGGCATTTCTTATCTTGATCAAAAAGAATTTGGCTTTGCAACACCCATTGTAAAATCAAGTACCGATCATAAACTTCCTCTGCGCTATGGTGATGTAGCAACCATAAAAACAATTTATGTGGATAATCCTGCCGCCAAAATGGTATTTCGATATGAAATTTTTAATCAAAACCAGCAATTAGTTTGTACTGGAGAAACGGTTCAGGTGTTTGTTGATAATATTGGCGAAGGTGATTTAGCCTTAACGGCTCCTGATTTTTTTATAAACTGGAAAAAACGAGTAGGCTTGTTGGATGAGTAATATCTTTGTTTCACATAACAATATTGTATCATCATTAGGCTTTACTAGTGAATCGGTTGTGCAAAATATTCACAATGAAGTTTCTGGATTACAATTTATTGATGATCCCAATATTCTTCCTGAACCCTGTTACACATCATTGGTTCATACTGAAAAACTTCAAACTGAATTCAATATATTAAACCCTCAAAAAGAATATACTCGTTTAGAACAGATGATGATTACTTCATTAAATAAGGTTATCTTATCATCTCAAATAGATATAAACAATCGTGTTGGTCTTATAGTTTCAACAACCAAAGGCAATGTTGATGCTTTGGACAATAACAGTCCTTTCCCAAAAGAACGTGCCTATTTAAGTGAACTAGGCAAACAAATAAAAGATTTTTTTGGTTTTAAGCATGAGGCCATAGTTGTTTCTAATGCCTGTGTTTCGGGTATCTTGGCTGTTGCAATAGCCAAAAGATATATTTCGCAAGGAATTTATGACCATGTTTTTATTACTAGCGGTGATGTGATTACCGAGTTTATATTGTCTGGTTTTAATTCCTTTCAAGCATTAAGTAATGAGCCTTGTAAACCTTATGATAAAAACAGAACTGGTATCAACATAGGTGAAGTAGCCGCCAGTGTATTGGTTAGTAAAGACGACAAAAATGCGCCCGAAGAAGCTGTAAGGATATTAGGTGAAGGGTCCTGTAATGACGCCAATCATATTTCCGGACCATCCAGAACGGGAGAAGGTCTTTTTAGGAGTATGAAATCTGCTTTTAACCAAGCAGCTATATCAACAAATGATATTGATTATATTTCAGCACATGGTACAGCAACGCTTTTTAATGACGAAATGGAAACCATTGCTTTTAACCGTATGCAATTGGAACAGGTTCCACTGAATAGCCTTAAAGGGTATTTTGGACACAGTTTAGGTGCTTCTGGACTGGTAGAAACCATTGTAGGCATGCACGCTTTAAAGAATAACACTTTGCATAAATCCCTTGGTTTTGAGTCATTGGGAGTTACAAAACCTATTAACATAATTACAAAAACAACTGAAAAAAAATTACAGACATTTTTAAAAACGGCTTCTGGTTTTGGAGGCTGCAATACGGCTGTAATTTTTCAAAAAAACAAATAACTATATGTCAACACAAAACATAAAAGCTCTAGATGCTTTAGAGGAAGCCCATAAAATTGCATTTGCTCCTTTTATATTTCAAGCCGTTGTATCGTTAAGAAAGCTTGGCATTTTTGATCTTATTTTTGAGAAAAGAAAAAAAGGCGGCATTACAATTGATGCAATAGCAGATACATTAGAGCTTAGTGTTTACGGTGTTGGTGTATTACTCGAAATTGCCGAATCATCCCAAATCGTTGAGCAAAATGAGTTAGGTCAATTTAAGTTAACCACCATCGGTTATTTTTTGGCTTATAATGAAACGGTTAATGTCAATATCAACTTTGCAAATGAAGTTTGTTATAAAGGGATGTTTCATTTAGATGAAGCCATTAAAACCGGCAAACCTGAAGGTTTAAAAGAGCTGGGCAATTGGAAAACCATTTATGAAGGCCTTTCTCAATTAACACCATTGCAACAAAAATCATGGTTTGAATTTGACCACCATTATTCCGATGATATATTTGGAGAAGCCCTGAAAATTGTTTTTCAAAAGGAACGAAAATCCATGTTGGATATTGGAGCCAACACCGGGAAGTTTACCATTCAATGTTGCAAACACAATGAGACGGTTAATATGACTATGGTTGACCTTCCTGGCCAATTAAATGTGGCTTTAAAGAATATTGAAAACGAAGGGTTTCAAAACCGTGTAAAGGGCCATCAAATAGATTGGTTGTCTGAAAACCCAAAACTTCCTACAGGGGCTGATACCTTTTGGCTTTGCCAATTTTTAGACTGTTTTTCGAAAGAAGAAATTCTAAAAGTATTGAAAACCTGTGTAGAGGTTATGGATGAGAATGCCGAGCTTATCATTGTAGAAACATTTACCGATAGGCAGCGCTTTGATAATGCCAAGTTTATTTTAGAAGCCACGTCGCTGTACTTTACAGCATTAGCCAATGGCAACTCCAAAATGTACAAAGCCAACGAATTTATAGAAATAGCCGACCAAGCAGGTCTTAAACTTAATGACGACATTGCTTTGGGCGAATACCATACCTTATTTACATTTTCCAAAAAAGGGTAATGAATACTGATTTTTACATAACATCCTATTGTAATATCAAAAACAACCAAATGTCTTTAAATGGTTCGTTGCTGTTTAGCGATGAATCGTCATCCTTTTTGGAATTTATTAGAAGTGCTTATAAATCCGAAAACACCAAGTATCCCAAGTTTTTTAAAATGGATAACTTAAGTAAATTGGCGTTTATGGCTGCTGATGTCCTATTGAAGAATGAATCTTTAAATACGGAAGGAGAAAACAATATAGCTATCGTTTTCTCCAATAAATCTTCCAGTTTGGATACAGACAGAAAGCATCAGGAATCCATTCAAAATAAAGAAACCTATTACCCAAGTCCAGCAGTATTTGTCTACACGTTGCCCAATATTTGTATTGGCGAGATAAGTATTAAATATAAACTGTATTCTGAAAATAGTTTTTTTATCTTTGACAACTTTAATGCAGACCATTTATTTGCCTATTCAAATAGTTTGTTATCAGATAATAAAGCTGAATCCGTATTATGCGGTTGGGTAGAATTTGATGACGAAAACAATTATGAAGCATTTTTATATTTGGTCTCAAAAACAGGAACTTTAAAACATACTAAACAAAATATAATAACACTATATACTAGATAATATGGACGCTTTAAAACAAGAATTAAAAGAGAATATTATAGAGCAATTGAATTTGGAAGATATGTCTCCAAATGATATTGCCAATGACGATATGTTATTTGGCGACGGATTAGGCTTAGATTCCATTGATGCATTGGAGCTTATCGTGATGTTGGATAAAAGCTATGGAATTAAATTAACCGACCCTAAAGAAGGTCGTGCAATTTTCGAATCGATTGATACCATGGCAGCTTATATTACTGAACACAGAACCAAATAATAAGTTCTTTTGAGTAAAGGGGTTGCAATCACTGGAATGGGAATTATTTCTGCTATTGGAAACAATGTTGCGGAAAACTATGATGCGCTTATAAAAGCCAACAAAGGTATTTCCCGTGTAAAAAAAATCAAGACCAATCATGTTAATGATATCATGGTTGGTGAAATTTCATTTACCAATGGTGAATTTGAACAACAACTACATTTAAGTTCAGACAACAATTATTCCAGGACTGCTTTCTTGGGTACTGTAGCTGCAAAAGAAGCCATTGAAAGCGCAGGAATTACCGATATTGATGCTTACAAAACCGGATTGATTTCAGCTACAAGTGTTGGTGGCATGGATATGACAGAACGTTATTTTTATGACTACCTAGAGGACAACACCACACAGAAATACATCGAAGGTCACCACGCTGGCGACTCAACCCAAAAAATAGCAGAACAATTAGGTATTGAAAAAAGCCTAGTAACAACTATTAGTACCGCTTGTTCATCAGCAGCCAATGCTATTATGCTTGGAGCCCGATTGATTAAATCAGGTCAATTGGATCGTGTTATTGTTGGAGGAGCAGATTGCTTATCAAAGTTTACAATCAACGGTTTCAAAACCCTAATGATTTTGTCAGATACTTACAACACACCTTTTGATGAAAACCGAAAAGGTTTGAATTTAGGCGAGGCTGCTGCTTTCTTGGTTTTGGAATCTGATGCTGTGGTACAAGCTGAAAACAAAACGGTGTTAGCCTATGTAAAAGGCTATGGCAATGCCAATGATGCTTACCACCAAACAGCTTCTTCTGATAATGGTGATGGCGCATTCCTAGCGATGGAGAAAGCTTTAAAAATTGCCGATTATACTCCTGATGATATTGATTACATCAATGCACATGGTACTGCTACTGGTAATAATGATTTATCGGAAGGTCGCGCTATCATTCGTGTTTTTGGAGAAAACGTTCCCGATTTCAGTTCTACCAAAGCTTACACTGGGCACACATTAGCCGCTGCTGGTGCTATTGAAGCTGTATATTCGGTTTTGGCACTTCAAAACAATGTGATATATCCCAATCTTAATTTTAAAACCCAAATGAAGGAATTTGATATCACACCTCAATGTCAATTAAAGGAAAAACCTTTAAATACAGTGATGTCCAATTCGTTCGGTTTTGGTGGAAATTGTTCAACTATCATATTTTCTAAAGAACAATAATGAAGCAGGTTTTTATAAATAGTGTGGGTTCCATTTCAGCTCAAAAAACATTTGACAATAATGCGTTTTTGAATGATGTAGTAGATTATGAAGACCATGTGATTTCTGTAATAGATCCTAATTATAAAGACTATATTCCACCAGCTGCTGCTAGACGTATGGCAAAGGGTATTAAAATGGGTGTTGTGGCTTCAAAAATTGCTCTTCAAGATGCTGGTTTGGAAAATGTAGATGCTATTATAACTGGAACAGGAATGGGCTGCGTACGCGATTCGGAAAAGTTCGTAAGCGCTATCATAGATAATGACGAACAATATCTAACGCCAACTTCTTTTATTCAATCTACACACAATACCGTAGGTGGACAAATTGCATTGGAATTACAATGTAAAGGTTATAATTTTACTTATGTTCATGCTAGCAACTCTTTTGAATCTGCTTTATTGGATGCCAAACTTCAGTTGGAAAATGATGAAGAACGTAATATACTTATTGGTGGAGTTGATGAACTAGGCGATCATACAGTTGCCATTCATAAACTCATTAACCATGTAAAGCCTGAAGCCGTAAAAAGTTCGAACCTTTTGGAATCCAATTCTGTTGGAGCCGTTTTTAGTGAAGGTGCCAATTTCTTTGTTCTATCCAATGAAAAAGAAGCATCAACTTATGCTAAAGTTGCTGCTGTGAAGCTTTTCAACACCTTACCAAAATCTGATGTTGCACTAACTGCCGTGGAGTTTTTAGCTGAAAATAACCTAGAAGTTGCCGATGTCGACATCCTGATTCTTGGCTGCAATGGTGATATAGAATTTGATGGATACTATTCTGAATTACAATCTGAAACGTTCAAAAACACTCAACAAATTTATTACAAGCATTTGTGTGGTGAGTTTAACACGGCATCATCATTTGGGTTTTGGTTAGCATCAAAAATTTTAAAATTGCAATCCATTCCCGAAGTTGTAAAACTAAACAACCTCAAAAATTCATCTTTTAAAACTATCTTGTTATACAATCAGTATCGTGGAGAAAATCATAGTTTCACCTTACTAAAACAATGCTGAATTATAGGTCAGTAAATATCACAGCAAGCATTCTTATACTGTTACTTATTTGTTTTCACTTTTTGTTTAGTATATCCCTTTGGTGGATATTTCCCATTTGTTTTTTCTGGTTAGTGCTAGCATTATTAGGTTCTGGATTGATTGGTTGGAATTATCATCTAAAAGCCTTGAATTCTAACCCAAATGCCAATCACGTGGCTATAACTTTTGATGACGGGCCTAACCCTAATTTCACACCTAAAGTTTTGGAGTTGTTGGAAGAGCATCAAGCAAAGGCAACATTTTTCTGTATTGGAAAACATATAGAGTCGCATCCGGATATTTTTAAAAATATCATTAAAAATGGGCATTCAGTGGGAAACCATACTTACTCACATTCCAATTTTTTTGGTTTTTTTGGCACTGATAAAGTTGTAGCAGAATTAATAAAAGCCAATAAAACAGCCAAAGAAACAACTGAAATGGATTTAAAATTGTATCGCCCTGCGTTTGGAGTGACAAATCCAAACATAAAACGTGCTGTTAACCAGTTAAAATTGACCACTATTGGTTGGAACAAACGCTCGTTTGATACAACTAACCTCAACGAAAATCAAATTTTCAACCGCATCACCAAGAACCTTAAAAAGGGAGATGTTATTTTGCTGCATGATACCAGTGAAAAATCTATCCGTGTTTTGGAACGGTTATTGTTATTTTTGCAGAAGAAAAATTTACAGTCGGTTACTGTAAATGATTTATTTAATGTAAAACCCTATGCGTAAACTAGTTTTCATTACAATTTTAATGATTTCGGCAAATTTATTTGCCCAATCGCCTATGAGTGACCAAGAAGCTACTACTTTAAAAACTTTGGTGAAAACCAGAGCGGCCACTACAAAAACCATTTCAAGCGATTTTACACAATATAAACACTTGGACTTTTTGGATAATGATGTGATTACCAAAGGACAATTGGCTTTCAAATCTCCTAACTTAATTAAGTGGAGTTACATAGACCCATTTAAATATTCAGTGATTTTCAAAAATGAAACGCTTTACATTAATGACGAAGGAAATAAAAGCAATGTGGACATTGGTTCCAATAAGATGTTCAAACAACTTAACAAGCTAATTATAAATAGTGTAAAAGGCGATATGTTTGATGATGAGGCCTTTTCAATTGAATATTTCAAAAATGACTATTCGAATTTAGTTCATTTTACTTCAAAAGACAAAAATCTATCAAAATACATTAGTGCATTCCACATAACCTTTAATACAGAAGGAGATGTTGAGCAAGTGAAAATGATTGAGCCTTCAGGCGATTACACCAAAATCATTTTTTCAAACCGCGTTTTAAACAATCCTATTGATGATGCGATTTTTTCTAATTAGTTGCTTCCTGTTAATTTTTAGCTGTGGTTCATACCCTAAAAAAGAAGGCTTTCAATTGGATAACACATCCCAAACAACTCTTGTAAACCCCTATTTTTCTAATAGTGAAATTGATTATGTTTACAAGTCCAAAATTGAGATTTACGATAACCAATTCGGCGGCCTCTTAATTATCAAAAAAATTAGCGACCACAATCATCGGGTAGCTTTTACTACAGAAATGGGCAATAAACTCTTTGATTTTTCTTTTACTGAAAACGACTTTAAGGTCAACTACATTGTTGATGACTTTGACAAGGGGTTGCTGATCAAAATTCTGAAACAAGATTTTAAAACTTTAATAACCGAAAGTCTTATAACTGAAAGTCAATATCAAAATGACAAGGTGGATGTTTACGAAACAGTATTATACAACAAGAAGCATTTTTACTTTTATGACAGTCATGAGCTTGTTAAAATTAACCGCGTAAAAGGCACAAAAGAAAAAGTATCCTTTATCTTTTCAAATATAAATGATAGTATTGCAGATAAGATTGTCATTGAACATTATAATATCAAACTTAAAATAACCCTTAAATCAATTAATTAAAATGAAAAAACTCATGCTATTTGTTGTGGTTGCAATGACTACAATAGCAACCTTCTCTCAAATAAAAGTAAGACCAGGTGTTAGGCTTGGACTAAACTCTTCTAGCATTTCTAATGTTGAACAAGCCGACAGAAAGCTTGGTTTAAGCGCTGCCAGTTTTGTAAACATTCAATTTTCTAGATTTTATGCTTTGCAAGTAGAAGGAACTTATAACAATCAGGGAATTTCTCAAAACAATCGTATAATCTACTATGATTATTATGGTAATCCAGTTATAGAACCTGGATCTAGTGACTTAAACATTCACTATGTTGGTATTGGGATAGCAAACAAGTTTTTTATCATTCCAGGTGTTGGATTGCATTTTATAATCGGACCAAGTATTGAAGTAAATGTAGAAGATGATGGCGCCGATATCACTCCAGTTGATTTCTCCTTATTTGGAGGAATTGGCTATGAATTTCCATTTGGTCTCGGTATTGAAGCTCGATATAAGCAAGGCTTAATTGATGTAAGAGAAGACTACGATGGTTCTTATTACATTGGAAACGATTATTACTATGCTGAAAGTGATGGCGATTATTATGACGGTAACAATCTTTTAAATGGTGTAATCCAATTGGGTGTTTATTATAAATTTACTTGGTAATGCTACTAGAGAATTTTTACACGGTTAATAATTTGGATATTGCAGAAAGCATTGCAACAGCCAATATCACCATTAACAAAGATCATGAGATCTTTAAAGGACATTTTCCTGGAAATCCAGTGACTCCAGGTGTTTGCATGATGCAAATCATTAAGGAATTAACCGAACAGGTTGTTAGTGAAAAATTGTTTATGCAATCTTCTAGCAACGTCAAGTTTATGGCTATCATTAACCCAGATGTGAATCCTGACTTAGAACTAACGCTAACTATCTTGGAAGAAGATGGTCTTTTTAAGGTTAAGAATGTCACCAAATTTGAAGATACCGTAGCTTTAAAGCTTTCAACAACCTTTAGAAAAAAATAATCCTGATGAAGGCTTTACTTTCTAGCATATTTTTGATACTATCTTTGGCTTTTCAAGCGCAAGATCTGTCTGCTGTACGTGAAAGTTACAAAGTTGCAGCCCAGGACAAGGCGCATTTGGAGACCTTTTACAATATGATGGAACCCGTAACCAAAAGTGATAATGTTGCTCTTGTAGCTTACAAAGGTGCTGCATTGGCATTACAGGCCAAATATGCCAAAACAATAAAAGAAAAAAAGGAAGGCTTTATAAACGGCGTTGGTTATTTAGAGTTCGCTATTGAAAAAGAACCCAACGCCATTGAGCCACGATTTGTAAGATTAGGTATTCAGGAGAATGCGCCCAAAATTTTAAAGTATCGCAATGACATAGAAGAAGACAAGGCTTTTTTGCTTAAGCAATTTGAGTATATCGATTCAAAAAACCTAAGAGCGCATATAAAGGACTATATTTTACAGTCTAAATTATTCACAGAAGAAGAGAAAAAAAACATAGAAACACAATAGCTACCCAAAATATGAAAAAGAGCTTTATTCTGATATTGTTCATGCTTAACATATCGATTTATGCACAGGATGTAATATTTACAGTAAACAAAGAAGAAATTCCATCAAAAATTGAAGAAATAAACATTGAAACCATCTCCTATAAAAAATTTGATAATTTAGATGGTCCATTATACCACATTAAAAAAACAGATGTTCAAAAAATAGTTTTCGAAAATGGAAACATTGAAACATTTTCAAAGAAATCGGAACACGCTGATGTTTCATTGGAAGAAACCAAAGTGTTTATAGTTGAGACTATCAATAAATACGGTTACAGTGATAATGGTTATCTAAAAAACGCCTATAAAGCTACATTTGAAAATGACTACTTAAGATTGGTGCTTTATAATAAAAATAAAACCAAAGAACTCAGTAATACTCTTTATGACCTTCAAAATATGTATGCATTGAGGACTCCTGACAGAAGAAGTAACGATCTTGCCTATTTAAATATTTATCTTCCTTTTTTAAAAAATGACAAGAAAGATAAGTGGGAGAAAATTAAACTTGTTATGAGTGTTGAAGGACACGATAATGCAAAATCATTAGAAAACGCATTAAGGCACGGTAGTAAATTGCTTAAGGAGAAAAACAAAAAACCTGGACAAAAGTTTTAGTAGTAATAATTTAGGCTATCCCTTTAAATAAGAAGAAAAAGCGTTAATTTTGAATTTGTAAATTGAAATGCTTGCTGCTGCGTGCAAAACACCCTCATTCAACAAAAAATTATTGACCTAAATGTATGTGTTTTAATTCCCACATACAATAACGAACGTACCCTAAAACGTGTTATTGATGGTGTGTTGGAAATTACCAATCACGTTATTGTGGTAAATGATGGCGCCACAGATTCCACTCCACAAATCCTGAAGACCTATCCTAACATTCAACAACTTCATTTTCCGAAGAATCAAGGAAAAGGCATAGCTTTGCGCGAAGGCTTTAAAAAAGCTGTTGAATTTGGTTACCAATATGCCATTACCATAGATTCCGATGGACAACATTTTCCATCTGATATTCCAAATTTTGTGCAAGCCTTGGACACAGCAAAGGATAAAGACTTATTGCTAATTGGATCCAGAAATATGGATCAGGAAGGTGTTCCAGGAAAAAGCAGTTTTGGAAACAAGTTTTCCAACTTTTGGTTTTGGTTTGAAACGGGTATTAAATTGCAAGATACACAGTCTGGATTTAGATTGTATCCGCTTAATACTCTGAAAAACATCAAATTTTATACTACCAAATTTGAATTTGAAATTGAGGTTATTGTCAAAGCAGCTTGGCGTGGAGTCACGGTTCAAAACATGCCTATTCAGGTGTTGTATGATGAAAACGAACGAGTTTCGCATTTTAGACCTTTTAAGGATTTTACGCGTATCAGTATCTTAAATACCTGGCTGGTCTTGGTTATGATTTTTTATATAAAACCAAGGGATCTTTACAGAAGATTAAAACGCAAAGGCATAAAACGGTTTTTTATTGAAGATTTTCTAGGTAGTGGTGATTCGGCTAGAAAAAAAGCACTTTCCATAGCATTGGGTGTTTTTATTGGACTATCTCCTTTTTGGGGCTTTCATACCGTTATTGTTATTTTTTTAGCTATCTTTTTAAGATTGAATAAAGCAATTGCTTTTGCTTTTTCCAATGTGAGTTTGCCGCCTTTTATTCCGTTTATATTATTTGCTAGTTTTGAATTTGGTCAATATATTCTGAATGTTGATTATGGCTATTCCAAACAAGAACTGGTGGAAAATTTTGAGGTACTCAATCATTTAAAAGCCTATATTATTGGTAGTTTTTCATTGGCTATCGTTTGTGCGACAGTATTGGGAATTTGTGGTTATGTGTTTTTCTTAATTTTTGACCGAAAGAATGTTGTTTTAAAAAATGGGTGATTTTTTTTATCACATATACCAATCTATCCGTTCTAAAAAGATCGTTGGTATTTCTATTTTTTTACTCATTGTTTCGCTATTGGTATGGCTAGCTTCCCAAATAAACTTTGAAGAGGATATTACCAAGTTAATCCCTACAACTAAAGAAAATTCGGATGCTCAACGTGTTTTAAAAACAGTCAATTTTGCTGATAAAATTATTGTAAACATCAAGCGTGAAGGTGAAGGGTCAATTGACGACCTAACCAATTACGCATCGCAATTCATCGATAGCATTTCAAAAAACAGTCCTGATTTCTATACAAATATTCAGGGTAAGGTTGAAGATGAAACCGTGTTAAATACTTTGGACTTTGTTTATAACAATTTGCCATTATTCCTAGAAGCTGAAGACTACGCTGAAATCGAAGATAAACTTCACAAAGACAGTATTGACAACATTACCAGAAACAATTATAAGACGCTTATTTCGCCATCGGGATTTGTAACTAAAGAAACTATTCTAAAAGATCCTTTGGGCTTATCGGTTATGGCTTTAAAAAAGTTACAAGAGCTAACCTTTGGCGACTCATTCTCATTGCATAATGGTTTCTTATTAAGTCAGGATAAAAAACACATTTTGTTATTTATCACACCAACCCACAAATCCAGTGAAACTTCTGAAAATGCACTCTTTTCAGAACAGTTATATCAATTACAAGATGATTTGAATACTGAATTTAAAGGGACTGTTTCCTGTGAATATTTTGGTGGTGCTTTAATTGCAGTAGCCAATGCTAAACAGATAAAGGGTGACATCCAGCTAACCGTTTCAATAGCTATGAGCATCCTCTTATTGATACTCATTGTTTTCTACAGAAAAATTACGCTGCCACTAATTTTGTTTATTCCAACAGTTTTTGGTGGTTTATTGGCTGTGGCAATTCTCTTTATTATCCGTACCAAAATTTCTGCTATTTCTCTTGGTATAGGTTCTGTATTGTTGGGAGTGACCTTGGATTATTCCTTACACGTGCTTACACACATTAGAAACAACCATGACATTAAAGCCTTGTATAAGGAAATAACCAAACCCATTTTAATGAGTAGCTTGACTACTGCCCTAGCCTTTTTGTGTTTGTTGTTCTTGAATTCCCAAGCTTTACAGGATTTGGGCATTTTTGCAGCTATAAGTGTCCTTGGCGCATCGTCATTTGCGCTTGTTTTTATTCCTCAAGTTTATAAATCAAATAAAACGCTTTCCCAAAAAAAGACGCTCATTGATAAAGTGGCTCAAGTTGATTTTCATAAGAAGAAATGGCTTATCGTTACTGTGTTCATACTGCTCTGTTTGAGTATTTTTACCTACAATCAGGTTGGTTTTAACAACGATCTTTCAAAACTAAATTATGAGCCACCAGAAATGATGGAAGCTCAAAAACGCTTGGATACTCTAACCAATATTGCTTCAAAATCTGTCTATGTGGCTTCCTATTCTGAAAATGAGCAAGAGGCCCTTCAAAACAATGATAGTGTATATAGTAAATTAACGGCTTTAAAAGCTAACAAAACTATAATTAACTTTAGTTCCATTGGTGCCATTATTCAATCGAAAAACCAGCAGGAAAAACATCTTGCAACTTGGAATAAATTCTGGACTGCCCAACGAAAGGCAGCTCTCCAAAACAACCTCGTTGGAAGTGGGAATACACTAGGCTTTAAACCCACAACCTTTCAAAAATTTTATAGTCATTTAAATGCACGTTTTAATCCGTTATCGGTTGAAGGCTTTAATGAACTTCCTGTTATAAATACCGAAGATTATATAAATACAAAAGACGGCTTTACCACAGTTACTTCCTTAGTGAAAGTTTCCGAGAAACAATCCGAAGCTTTGATAGATGAGTTTAAGGATGATTCCCAAACATTGATTATTGATCGCAAGCAAATGAACGAAACCTTTTTGGGGAATCTAAAAAATGATTTCAATCGTTTGGTAGGCTATTCTTTAGTTGTTGTTTTACTCATTTTATTCCTTTTTTATAGAAGCCTGTCCCTAACACTGGTAACCAGTATACCCATTGCATTAACTTGGTTGCTAACTATTGGTATCATGGGACTTGTTGGCATTGAGTTCAATATTTTCAATATCATTATTTCAACGTTTATTTTTGGTTTGGGTATAGACTACAGTATTTTTATTACCAATGGTTTGTTAAAAGGCTATCAAACTGGTGAAAAAGTGCTTCCTACCAATAAAACCTCTATTATTCTTTCGGTTATTACCACCATTTTAGGTGTTGGGGTTCTGATTTTTGCCAAACATCCTGCCCTCTACACCATTTCATTGGTATCAATAATCGGAATTCTATCGGCTTTGGTAATGGCTTTTACTATCCAGCCCTTACTTTTCAAATTATTTATTGGCAGTAAAACCAAACGTCCCATTTCCTTACGATTGTTATTACATTCCTGTTTGTCATTCGGATACTATGGTATTGGTGGATTTATCCTATCTATGTTAAGCCTTATCTTAATTCCGCTGATTCCAATAAGTAAAAAGATCAAAATGAAATGGTTCCATAAAACCATTTCGGTTTTTATGAAATCGGTCTTGTATTCCAACCCTTTTGTTTCTAAAAAGATTATAAATAATCATCATGAGACATTTGAAAAACAATGCATCATTATTGCCAATCACACATCATTTCTAGATATTTTGGCAATAGGCATGCTACATTCTAAAATCATATTTTTGGTGAACGATTGGGTTTATAAATCGCCCATTTTTGGTAAAGCCGTTCAATTGGCAGGCTTTTATCCTGTTTCCAGCGGTATTGAGAATGGATTGGAGCATTTAAAGAAAAAAGTTGAGCAAGGCTACTCGCTTATGGCTTTTCCAGAGGGAACACGTTCCAATACCAACAAAATTAGGAGATTTCATAAAGGTGCTTTTTTCTTGGCCGAACAACTCAACCTTGATATCGTTCCAGTTCTAATCCATGGAAACTCCGAAGTCCTCCCAAAGGGTAGTTTTATTATAAAAGATGGTAGTATTACCCTTAAAATATTACCGAGAATTTCCAATAACAATATGGAATATGGCTCAACATATAAGGACCGAACCAAACAAATTAGTCAATATTTTAGATCGGAATTCAATTCCTTAAGGCAAGAGATAGAAAATGCAACCTATTTTCATCCTATTGTTTTGGAAGACTATCGCTATAAAGGTGACTCTTTATACAAACATGTAAAAGGTGACCTCAAGGAACATGCTTCTACCTATAAAGATTTAATGGATACTATTGATAAGCAAGCAAACATCGTTCACGTCTCAAAAGATTGTGGCCAATTGGATTTTCTCTTATCTTTAGACAACCCGGACCGAAAAATAATGACGTATATTGAAGATTCACTGGTTCGGGAAATTGTTGCTAATAGTTATATAAGCAATACGCATTATAAGATAACTATAGCCCAAACCCTCGAGGACTTATCATCAAATATTGGTGATACTTTAATTTTAAACACATCAGAGGACTTTGAAAATTTATTCGATTCCTTATTGACTGACACTTTTGAAAATATTATTTTGTTGCATGAAAATCAAGTGTATTATTTAAATGTTTTAGAATCAAAATCATTCGAGGTTATTACTAAAAGCAAGAATTATACTATTTTAAAAAACAAACAATAAATGAAAGCACATTACGATGTTGTGGTAGTTGGAAGCGGATTGGGCGGATTGGTCTCGGCCATTATCCTTGCTAAAGAGGGTTACAGCGTCTGTGTGCTCGAAAAAAACCAACAGTTTGGTGGTAATCTCCAAACTTTTGCAAGGGACAAAACCATCTTTGATACAGGTGTTCACTACATAGGTGGTTTAAGTAAAGGGCAAAATTTGTATCAATATTTTAAATATTTAGGCATACTTGACGGGTTAAAATTAAAGAAACTTGATGAAAACGGTTTCGACATCATAACTTTTGAAGGAGACGACACAGAGTATAAACATGCTCAAGGCTATGAAAATTTTGAGCAGATTTTAATTGAAAAATTTCCTGATGAGGTTCAAGCTATTAAAGCCTATTGCGCCAAGCTTAGGGAAATTTGTAGTAAGTTTCCGCTTTACTCCCTAAAAAAAGGTAAGCCATATTACGATGATACTGAAGTCTTTCAATTGCCAGCCAAAACTTATATTGATTCCTTAACTAAAAACGAAAAACTACGCGGTGTTTTGGCCGGCTCAAATTATTTATATGCTGGCGATGGGGAGCGTACACCTTTTTATGTTCATGCACTATCGGTAAATTCATATATAGAAAGTGCTTACCGCTGCATAAATGGCGGAAGTCAAATAACCAAGCAACTTATTAAGAGACTCAAGGAACATGGTGGTGAAACCTACAAACGTCATGAGGTTATTAAATTTGGGTTTGATGAGGAAAGCAAAAAACTAACGTCTGCGATATGCACTAACGGGAAAGAGATTTCTGCCGATATGTTCATTTCGAATATTGAACCCAAATTGACCCTGAAATACGTTGGTGAAGATAAATTCAAAAAGGCCTATGCTAACAGAGTCAATCAAATTGAAAGCACTATTGCAGCATTTAGTTTGTATTTGGTTCTAAAGCCAAATACCTTTAAATACCAGAATAAAAACTATTATCATTTTAAATATCCTGATCGCATTTGGGATGCTCAGGATTACACCCAAGAGTCTTGGCCAGAAGGCTATATGATGTCCATGGGAATCAAAAAAGACATGGATAAGTATGGCGACAATATAACCGTAATGACCTATATGCGGTATGAAGAAATGACTCCGTGGATTGATACCTTTAACACAGCAGCCAATAAAAATGACCGTGGTCAAACCTATGAGGATTTTAAAGCTGAAAAAGCTGAAAAACTCATAAATGAATTAGAGAAAAAATTTCCAAATATTAGAGATTGTATTCAAGAGGTTTACACCTCAACGCCTTTGTCTTATAGAGACTACATTGCTTCAAACAATGGTTCAATGTACGGTTATGTAAAAGATGTCAATAGGCCCATGCAATCTTTTATTTCACCTAAAACCAAAATACCCAATCTGATGTTTACTGGGCAAAGTCTTAATATGCATGGGATTTTAGGCGTTACCATTAGTGCTATTATTACCTGTTCGGAAATTGTAGGAAAGGATTATTTGTTGGATAAAATTTTAGAAGCCAATACCCAAGAAAAAGTAATGTAATATGGCAGTTATTAAAACAAAGCCCATAACACGCATTAAGAAAATCTCTAAAGCAGATTTCATTAAGCATTACTACAAGCCGCAAATACCTGTTTTAATTGAAGGGCTGACTAAAGATTGGCCTGCATATGAAAAATGGAATATTGAGTATATCCAAAGTTTAGCTGGTGATCAGGTGGTTCCTTTATATAATAATGAACCAACAAAAGGAAAGCAAAAATCGGCGGAGCCAACTACCGAAATGAAGCTCTATGACTATTTAGAGCTCATTAAATCCAAACCAACCGATTTACGAATTTTCTTTTATGACCTTATGAAGAATATGCCTGTTTTGGCTGAAGATTTTGATTATCCAGATATAGGTCTCAACTTCTTTAAGCGATTACCTGTTATGTTTTTTGGAAGTAAAGGTTCCAAGGTATTACCTCATTATGATATGGATCTGGCCGATTTGGTTCATTTTCATTTTCATGGGAATAAAAAGGTCATTCTTTTTGCGCCAAATCAAACCAAATACCTCTATAAGGTTCCATATGCCGTGCACAATGTAGAAGCCATAGATTTGGACAACCCTGATTTTGAAAAATATCCAGCATTAAAAAACCTTGAAGGCTTGGAAATTGAAATGAAACATGGCGATGCGCTTTATATGCCTAGTGGCTATTGGCATTATATCACCTATTTAAATGGTGGATTTTCCATGACCCTACGAGCTTTTTCAAAAAAGCCGCAAGTGCTATTAAGAATGCTGTACAATGTGTTTTTCATGAGACATTTTGAAAACAAAATGCGCAAATGGAAAGGTCAAAAATGGATTGACTATAAAGACAAAAAGGCTATTGAAAAAACCAATAAACGCGTGTCAAAGGGTTAGAAATATGTGGTTTAAAAAAATAGCTTTAATGCTTTTGATACTGTTTTTTATAACATCGTGTGGTGTTTCCAAATCTTTGGAAGATGTGCCTGACATTAGCACCTATAACCAAACCAAGCCTGAACGTATTGCCACTTCCGATTCTACCTTTTATACACAACAAGCTTATTTAGCTGCCAATAAATATGGGCAATGGGAACTATTTGCAGAAGGAGATCCATATCAAATTGGATTACAGTCTGGAGCCGTTACACAAGAATTATTTGAGGAACAGGAACGCGCTTTTTTGGGGAAAGTCAGTGAAATTGTCCCTTCAAAATTTAAACAATATCTTCTCCGAAAAGTTATGGCTTGGTACAACCGTAAAATGTATTTACATGTGACCGAAGAATACAAAGCCGAAATTTATGGCTTATCCAGATACGCAGGAGATGACTACGATTATGTGGCTGATGACTATTTAAGAATGTTGTATTTACACAGCGCACATGATATTGGTCACGCCTTACAGGATTTGGCATTGGTTGGCTGCTCCTCGTTTGCTGCTTGGGGAGATAAAACCGAAGATGGAAGCTTACTCATCGGGCGGAATTTGGATTTTTATGCTGGAGACGAATTTGCCAAGAACAAAATAATCGCTTTTATTAAACCAACTAATGGTCATAAGTTTATGTCGGTTACTTGGCCAGGGATGATTGGTGTTGTTTCAGGAATGAACGAAAAAGGCTTGACTGTAACCATTAATGCTGGAAAATCGGATGTGCCTTTATCTGCAAAAACGCCTATTTCAATTCTTACTCGGGAAATTTTGCAATATGCGGCAACTATTGATGAAGCCATTGAGATTGCTAAAAGAAGACAGGTTTTTGTTTCTGAATCTATTTTGATTGGCAGCGCTATTGACAATCGCGCTATAACCATTGAAGTATCACCAGAGAACTTTGGTGTGTATCAAGTTGAAAACTCAAACCAGTTAATTTGTTCCAATCATTTTCAAAGTGATGCCTATACCAACGATGAAAACAACATAAAACACATTGCAGAAAGTCATTCGCAATATCGCTTTGAGCGTATGGAAGAGTTGTTGAATGAAACCCATAAACTTACACCTCAAGCTGCCGTAGACATTTTGAGAAACCGAAAAGGATTACATGATAAATCTATTGGCTATGGCAATGAAAAAGCATTAAATCAGCTATTGGCACATCATGGTATTGTGTTCAAACCGCAACAACAACAGGTATGGGTTTCTGCCAATCCCTATCAGTTGGGTGCTTTTGTAGCCTATGACCTGAATACTGTTTTTCAGGAAGCTCCAAAAAATAAATCTGGCAGGTCACTCCATAATGAATTGCTGACCATAGAAGCCGATCCTTTTCTTTACACCGAAGCCTATAAAAACTATGAACGCAATCGGGTGTTAAGTCGTGAAATTTCCAAAGCCATTTCAAACAATGAAAACGTAACACCAGAAACATTAAAAGACTTTCAACAAAACAATCCTGATTATTGGGAGGTGTATTATATGATTGGAAAATATCACTTTGAAAAAAAACATTATAGAGCCGCTTTAAATGCTTTTGAAATAGCAAAAACTAAAGAAATTACTACGGTTCCCGATAGCGAGGAAATAGATTTGTATATTAAAAAAATTAAAAGACGATTGAACGAATGATTCCAGAAATAGAACTAGCGTCTAAAGAAACCATAAAAAGCTTTCAAGAAGATAAATTGAAGGATTTGTTGGGCTATTTAAATGAAAAATCTGCCTACTACAAACGTGTTTTCAGTTCCAACAATATTAATATTTCCAGCATAAAAACATTGGAGGATTTAAGCCAGATACCTGTAACCAGTAAAGATGATTTACAACAACATAATGATGATTTTTTGTGTGTACCCAAAGAAGACATTATTGATTATGTAACGACTTCTGGAACTTTGGGTGATCCTGTGATTTTTGCTTTAACCAATAATGACCTGAATCGATTAGCTTATAACGAAGCCATTTCATTTGCTTGTTCCGGTGTTTCCAAAACAGATGTCATGCAATTAATGACTACCATCGATAGGCGTTTTATGGCAGGTCTTGCCTACTTTTTAGGTGCTAGAGAATTGGGTGCTGGTATTATTCGTGTTGGTGCTGGAATTCCTGAATTGCAATGGGACTCCATTCTGAAATTTAAGCCAACCTATTTAATTGCCGTACCATCATTTTTGTTGAAACTTATTGAATATGCCAAGCAACATGATATTGATATCAATCAATCGGGTGTTAAAGGTGCTATTTGTATTGGTGAACCTTTACGAAATCAAGATTTCACCTTAAATACATTGGCTCAAAAAATTACGGATAACTGGAACATTGAGCTATATTCTACCTATGCTTCAACCGAAATGAATACCGCCTTTAATGAGTGTGAAGCACAGCAAGGCGGTCACCATCATCCTGAACTTATCATAGCCGAAATTTTGGATGATGACAATAATCCAGTTACCGATGGTGAAATTGGTGAATTGACCATTACTACTTTAGGTGTGGAAGGTATGCCCTTGTTACGATTTAAAACAGGCGATATGGTAACAGCACATACCGAAGCCTGTTCTTGTGGTAGAAACACTATGCGTTTGGGTCCTGTGGTTGGTCGTAAAAAACAAATGATAAAATATAAGGGTACAACCTTATATCCACCTGCTATGAACAATATTTTAAACGACTTTTCTGAAGTTCAAGGCTATGTTATTGAAATATCTAAAAACGCTATTGGAACTGATGAAATTTGCATAAAAATAGCCTCAAAAAATCCAAATGATAAGTTGTTATCCAATATCAAGGACCACTTTAGGGCCAAGTTACGGGTTTCTCCTACCATTGAATTTCATGATAAGGAAACCATACAAAAATTACAATTTCCAGTCATGAGCCGAAAACCCATTTTGTTAATTGATAAGCGGAAACAGGATTAATTAAATTGATTTCAAACTCTATGGAAAACCCTAACGAAATTGCTAATAGATTTAGAGAAGTCCTCCTTGATGGAACTTGGATAGCCAATACCAATTACCAAGATCAGCTATCCAATGTCACTTGGCAAGTTAAGCTACAGTAATTAATAATTAGCTCTTTGAGGCGCGGGTTGAATTTTAAATCTTCTATAGTCATAATTTAATTTCTTTTTAATTTTATTATAGGATTACCATCCTTCGTTATGTATTTCTTCCACCTTTCTAGGTCATATATTTCATCTGTTTTATGCGCAACGCTCCCAAAACTATCTCTAATCGCTTTAAGCACTTTTCTCTTGCCTATTCTCTTATCAAAAAAACCGTGAATATGGTAGATACCATTTGCCTTTTTTCTTTCTACGGTATGGTAAAGAGTAAGCGTTTCCAAATCTTCATTCAGAATTGATTCCATAGCGTCAGTAATTTCATTTCTTTTATATGTTTTTGGTAAATCAAAGTTTATAGACAAGTATCTACTCGTTTTCTGTCTTACTTTATTAAAGCTCGGTAGTAACAAGTGATGTACCTTCCAGCAGTTATTACGGTCTTTATGTATTAACCAACTACCCTTTTCTTCTTTTAATCTGTTTATGATTATCCTAACATTTCTAGTAGTCATCTTTTTAAGTGATGCAATCTCATTCGTATAATAATATTCTTTATTCATTGTTTCTTACTAAGTAAACCAAACCCATTAGGAATTGTTATTATTTCCTTTCTATAGAAATAAATAGAGTAAAAATTTAAAAAAGACCAAAAAAAATATCAGGCGGTTGTCTCGAGACGTTTTTATTAGTAGATTTGATAAAAAGAGTCGAAGTTTACTTCATAAGATTCTTTTAATAACACTTCTCCCCGATTTAAAAAAGATGAAGACAGGGGTTTATTATTATGACACATTAGCTTAAAAGTTAACGAGTCAAATTTCATTTTCAATAAGATTTATTTATTAAGCTTACCTTAATTTGACTCAAAAGTCGGTGGCTTTCCTACCTCATCTCAAAAGGAAATAGGTATACTACCATTATAAAAGCCTTGGGTAGTGCCGATGAGGGAAATAACATGCCTCACCACTCGAAAAACAACATGAGGGATGAGTGGTAATTAATCATGTTAAGTTTAACAAAATGCAAAAAAATTTTAAATAAAAATGGAATAACATACACTGATGAAGAGATAGAGAAACTATGCCTCTTACTTTATAAAATCGCTGAAATTCAGCAATCAATTAGAATTTAAATTATATGAAAACAATATTATACACAAGAGTTAGTACTGATGAACAGGCAAATAAAGGTCACGGAAGAGACCTACAGAGTGAAGTATTAAATAAGTACTGTGAAATAAACAAGACAGAAATTGTCAAAGAATTTACTGAAGACTATTCAGCGAGAAATTTCAATCGTCCAGAATGGATAAAGCTAGAAAAGTTTGTGAAAGCAAACAGAAAGAATATTGACCAAGTCTTATTCACAAAATGGGATAGGTTTTCCAGAAATCTAGAAGAGGCTATGAGAGTTATTCGAAAATTTCGAAACTGGGGAATTAAATTAGATGCTGTTGAACAACCATTAGATATGACAATTCCAAGTAACAAAGTGATGCTTTCTTTATATCTAATAATTCCTGAAGTTGAAAACGATGAGATTTCAATGAGAACAAAAAATGGTATGTATAAAGCTACAAAAGATGGAGCTTGGGTTGGAAGAGTACCTTTTGGATATAGCCGCCACCGATACAATAAATATGCATCTCTAAAAGCCAATGAGAAATCAAATTTAGTTAGTGAAATATTTTCGGAAGTTGCCCTTGGTTTAGAACCTTGTAATGTCATAAGAAAAAAGTTTATGAAAAAGGGCTATAAAGGTTGTAAGCAATCTTTTATAAACCTATTACGAAATAAAGTTTACATAGGTATGACGAAAGTACCTGAATATAAAAAAGATGATTCATATTGGACCGATGGTCTACATGATGCCATAATTGATGTAACCACTTTTAGGAAAGTCCAAGTGGTTTTAGATGGAAGAAATAGAAATGCAAATCCGCCATCAAAAAAAAATGAATCATTGCCTTTTAGAGGCTTCCTTGAATGTGAATACTGTGGAGGAAATTTAACTGGTAGCGTGTCCAAAGGAAATGGCGGTCAATATGGCTATTACCATTGCCGTGGAAATTGCAAAAACAGAGTGTCAGCAATTAAAGCTGAGGCCATGTTTAATGATGTTTTAGCTCAAATAAATTTCAATGAAAATGTTCTTCAGTTATACAAAGAGATTATCATTGATATACAAAAAGGGAAACGTGCTGATAAAGCTGTAAAAATTGAGGAAACTCAATCCAAGATTGACAAAACCTACAAGCTTTTAGAGAGCATAGAAGATAAGTATGCTATGGATTTAATTAACGTGGAAAACTTTCAACGCATGTCAAGTAGATATGAAGAAAGTTTGATGACCTTAAGATTAGAACGCCAAGAGCTGAAAGAAGCTAATGAATTACCTGTTAAAATGATTGAAAAGGCTGTGAATGTCTTAAGAAATATACCTCAACTTTTTAGAACTGCTGATTATGAACAAAAAATTGGCTTAATTGGTTTATTATTCCCTGAAAAATTGATTTTTTCAAAAAATGGATGTCGAACCAAAAAGAGAAATATTGTAATTGAGCTTTTAACTAGAGTTAATACGGCTTCGCCAAAATTAGACATAGAAAAAGCCATCATTTCTGATGGCTTGTCTAATATGGCTCCCCCTCTTGGGCTCGAACCAAGGACCCTTTGATTAACAGTCAAATGCTCTAACCAACTGAGCTAAGGAGGAGTGTTATTCGCTTTTGCGAGCGCAAATATAAAGTATTTATTAGTTTCTACAAATATATTATTTAAAAAATCTCCCTAAAAATTAATTAAATATCGCTTTGTAAATATCGTTACCATTGGCAAACAATACCAAAGCAATTAGTAGAATGAATCCGATTAACTGAGCATATTCCAAAAACTTGTCACCAGGCTTTCTGCCAGAAATCATTTCATATAGTAAAAACATCACATGCCCTCCATCCAAAGCTGGAATAGGCAATAGATTCAGAACACCCAACATAATCGATAAAAAGGCTGTAATGGCCCAAAAGGCTTTCCAGTTCCACTTCGCTGGGAACATATTGCCAATAGCCGCAAAACCACCCACTTGCGTAGCTCCTTTTTTGGTGAAAATGTATTTAAACTGTGCTAAATAGTCCTTAATGGTCCAATACCCTAACGACGTTCCTTTTACAATACTCTCGCCAAAAGTGTAAGATTTATGGTGCGAAGCAATGTAATCTTTATCAGTAGCAGAAGTCATAATACCAATGGTATTGTCTTCACTCGGGACAACATTTAATGAAATGGAATCCGTACCTCTTTGAACCAAAAGTTCAATAGCTTTACCTTGACTCTCTTTTAGGTTATAGCTTAAATCTGAAAAATATTGGGTTGGATTGCCATTGATACTGATAATTTTATCTGTTTCCAACAAGCCAGCCTTGGCCGCAGGTGATTCAGGGACTATAGAATCTAATTGAAATGGCATTCGTGGTGTCATGGCAGGCAAATCACCAGCTTCAAACAATTGAGTACCTATATCTTCAGGTACTGTGAGTTCGGCTGTTTCTCCGGAAGCCCTTTCAACGGTAATGTTTGAAATATCCCTAAATAACAAATAAGCATTGATATCGGTCACTTCGTTAAAAGGTTTCTCATCTACAGATACTATCTTATCTCCTTGTTGAAAGCCATATTGTTCCATGGTTTTAGTGACTCCAAAACCATATTTTATATCATCTTTATTGGAGTATTCTGTTCCCCAAACAAAAAGAATCATCATGTAAATGATAAATCCTAAAATAAAGTTGACAATCACACCGCCAAGCATGATAATCAATCGTTGCCAAGCTGGTTTCGTTCGAAACTCCCAAGGTTGTGGAGGTTGCGCCATTTGCTCCTTGTCCATGCTCTCATCAATCATTCCAGCAATCTTCACATAGCCGCCTAGAGGCAACCAACCAATACCATAAACGGTTTCGCCTATTTTCTTTTTAAACAATGAAAACTTAATGTCAAAAAACAAATAGAATTTCTCAACACGGGTTTTAAAGGCCTTTGCAGGGATAAAATGCCCTAACTCGTGTAAGACTATAAGAATAGACAGACTTAAAAATAATTGAGCTGCCTTAATTAATATCACACTCATAAATTGTGGGTTGTTTCAAATAACGCACAAAAGTAGTGTTTTTAAAAGAACTTTAAAACTAGTACGGCTTCGGTTATTCTATTTAACATATAATTATCATTGCAATTAATTTATTACCATTTAAAAACCATGTATTTTTGCATAAAAACCAACAACTTATGTTGTCATTCTTCAAGGACTATAAATATTTCGCCATTGTATTTGCCCTATTATCGGTTATTATCATTGCCATAATTTTCAATATTCTCAATGTAGAAAAACCGCTTCCAATTATTCAGCCTTCAATGGTCAATTCGGAACTGGTTGACACCTCCTTGGTTGATGTTAGAAAATATCATAAAATAGCTGATTTCAGTTTAATCAATCAAAATGGCAAAACCATCACTCAAGAAGATTATAAGGACAAAATATATGTAGCCGACTTCTTTTTTACAACCTGTCAAACCATTTGTCCTATTATGACAGACCACATGTATTTTATACAAAAGGAATTCAAAAACGATTCAAATATCATGCTTTTATCGCATTCGGTGACACCAGAAATTGACTCTGTAGCTCAATTAAAAAAATATGCCCTGAAAAAAGGTGTTGATGACAATAAGTGGAATTTGGTGACTGGCGATAAAAAACAAATTTATGATTTGGCCCGCAAAAGCTATCTAGCCGTTAAGAATTATGAATATAGTGGTCAATATGATATGATCCATACCGAAAATTTTTTACTAATTGATAAAAAGCGTCAAATTAGAGGTTATTACGACGGCACTAATCCTGATGAAATTACGAGATTGATTGCCGATATAAAAAAGCTGAAAAGAGAATACGAATAGTTTTTTGCCCACAATTTTTTTACCCTGATTTTTTACTTTATTTTTGCTTCTTTAAAATCAATCTAAATAAGCTTGTCCGTTACACTAGCAGATATCAAAAGAGGCGAAAAAGCCATTATTACTGATGTTTCATCCATTCACATTCCTTTGAAATTATTGGAAATGGGCTGTTTACCTGGTAATTCTGTTGAGCTTGTACAAGTCGCGCCTTTTGCTGATCCTATGTATTTGAACATCAATGGAAGTCATCTGGCCATAAGAAAAGAAACGGCTATTCACATTCTAATAGAAATTTCCAATGGGTAAACAAATTAATGTCGCACTTATTGGAAACCCTAATACAGGGAAAACTTCTGTTTTCAATGCCCTTACTGGACTCAATCAAAAAGTTGGCAACTATCCTGGTATTACTGTTGAAAAAAAGGAAGGTATTTGTAAGCTTCCTCGTGGTGTCAAAGCTCACATTCTTGATTTGCCTGGAACCTATAGTTTAAATGCCTCCTCACTAGATGAAAGTGTTGTTATTGAATTGTTGCTGAACAAAAATGACAAAGATTTTCCTGATGTGGCTGTTGTTGTTTGTGATGTTGAAAATTTAAAACGCAATCTTTTACTTTATACACAAATAAAAGATTTACAAATCCCAACAATACTTGCCATTAATATGGCAGACAGAATGACTTACAAAGGGATTTCTTTAGATATTGACATACTTGAGAAAGAGTTAAACACAAAAATAGCCATCATAAGCACCAAGAAAAATCAAGGAATCCATGAGTTAAAAACGTTAATTGCAGACTATAAAAAATTGCCTGTAACACCTTGTTTAAATATTAGTGTAATTGACCCAGATTATTTTAAAAGTTTAGAAGACACGTTCCCTAAACAATTACTCTATAAACTCTGGCTAGTTATTTCGCAGGATGCCAATTTTGGAGAAATAGAACGTCAGGAATTTGATGCTTTAAAAGATTTTAAAACCAAAAGCAAAGCTGATTTAAAAAGACTACAACAAAAGGAAACCATTAAACGCTATCAGTTTATTAACAATGTCTTAAAAAAAGGACAGCTTATTGATTTAAGCAAAGCAAAAGACTTACGAATAAAATTAGATAGAATATTGACCCATAAGGTTTGGGGCTATGTTATTTTTATTGCCATACTACTTCTTATATTTCAAGCCATATATGATTGGTCTGGTGTGCCTATGGATTTTATAGATAATACATTCGCTTCATTAAGTGAATGGGCAAATAATGTACTTCCTAGCGGACCGTTTACAAGCCTTTTAGCTGAAGGAGTTATTCCAGGTATAGGTGGTGTTGTCATTTTCATTCCACAGATTGCCTTTTTATTCTTTTTCATTGCTCTTTTAGAAGAAAGCGGCTATATGAGTCGTGTTGTTTTTTTAATGGATAAGATAATGCGCCCTTTTGGTTTGAGCGGAAAAAGCGTTGTTCCCCTTATATCTGGAACAGCATGTGCTATTCCTGCTGTGATGGCTACAAGAAATATAGAAAGTTGGAAAGAACGTTTGATTACTATTCTAGTGACTCCTTTCACTACTTGCTCTGCCAGATTGCCTGTTTATCTTATACTTATTGCTCTAGTTATTCCACAAGGCCGCATTTTTGGTTTTAGCTACCAAGCGCTTACATTATTATTATTGTACTTAATTGGTTTTGGTGCTGCTTTGGGTGCTGCTTTTGTTTTGCACAAAACACTAAATATAAGAAGCAAATCGTTTTTTGTTGTAGAAATGCCAAACTACAAAACACCACTTTTTAAAAATGTAGCAATTACAGTAATAGAAAAAACTAAAGCTTTTGTTTTCGGTGCTGGTAAAATTATCCTGGCCATATCAGTAGTGTTATGGTTTTTGGCCTCTTATGGACCTGGAGAAAACTTTAATAATGCTGAAACTATTGTAAGCCAACAAGTGGCATCACAAAATCTTTCTGAAGATGAATTAAACCAACAAATAGCATCTTTCAAACTTGAAAATAGCTATATAGGAATTGCTGGTCATGCCATTGAACCAGCTATAAGTCCTTTAGGTTACGACTGGAAAATAGGCATTGCAGTCCTAACTTCATTTGCAGCCCGCGAAGTATTTGTGGGTACACTTGCAACCATTTACAGCGTGGGTAGTGATGACGAAGACACTATCAAAAACAGAATGGCCAAAGAGGTTCATACTGTTACAAAAGCACCTGTTTTCAATCTTGCATCTGGCATCTCGCTTATGTTATTTTATGCATTTGCTATGCAATGTATGAGCACACTGGCAATTGTAAAACGAGAGACTAATGGTTGGAAATGGCCCATGTTCCAACTAATATCCATGAGTATTTTAGCCTATGTTGTGGCTTTGGCAGCCTATCAATTTTTAAAGTAAAGTAGAAAGCTATGGATTACTCTATTCAACAGATACTTGTCATAACCGCTTTAATAACTGCCGTTGGATTTTTAGTGTTAAAGTTTATTTGGAATCCCTTTAAAAAAAGACCATCAAAAGGCTGCGGAAGTGATACGGATTGTGGATGCCATTGATATAAGGATATTTTATTTTTTATTATATTGATGTTGTGATTGTTATATTTGTTTTATTAAACAAATAATTAAGTTTTTAGTCTAAAAACCGATCAACAGTAGCGAATCTTGTAAACAGCTGTTTATCTGACTATTGAAATAATAAAATAAAACTATTACTTCAATATTCAATAATTTGCTACTCAATAACCATTTGAAATATATAATCTTCTCTTTCAATCTTTTTACCAAACTCTGGATAAGGAATCAAGTTAAAGCCTTTTATGGTTGTTTGATTGTTTACACTAATAAGAGGTAATTTATCTAATAAATGAGTAGTTGGTGTAATATCTATAGTTGATTCTTCCACGAATTTACCATCCTTGTAAATAGCAATCAAAACCTTTGCCTCGCCTGCTCTAACACAATTGACATTTTTAGGGCACCTTGAATCATTGATGACGTCCACGAACTTAACACTAATGCCTTTGTGCTCCAATTGACCTCCTAAAAACAATTTGGTTACAATTACGGGCGCATCTACTTTGGTGCTATCCTGTGCATAACCAGAAACGACACCTAGAACTATTAACAAGAAGAAGATTTGTTTCATAAAATGTGGTTTAAACAAACTTATACCTAAATCATGCCAAAACACACATTATTTTGTGTATTTAGCTATTTTAACTATATTTGAATTTTATTTTAAGTTAACTTAAAAATATTTTAAAGCATTTATAAATGTCAATAGCAGTCGAGAATTTCATAAAGGCCATCTACAAAAACGACAAACATGATGGTAACGACACCAAACCTGGAAACATTGCCAAAAAATTGGGGATATCTAATGCAGCAGCAACCGATATGGCCAAAAAATTGGCATCCAGAGACCTTCTAAATTACGAAAAATATCAAGAATTACGCCTTACGGAAAAAGGCTCTAAAATGGCCCTTAATATTGTAAGGAAACATCGTTTATGGGAAGCCCTTTTATTTAAATTGTTTGATATGTCCCTACACGAGATTCATCGTGAAGCCGAATTACTGGAGCATCAAACATCCGATTTTTTAGCAAATAAAATAAGCGCCTATTTAGGCAATCCAAAATTTGATCCACATGGCGACCCTATTCCAAACGAATCAGGAGAAATAACGACTGTTGACAATTCCATTCCGTTATCAAAAACCCAGGCTGGAAAATCATTTGTCATTTCAAGATTGATGAGTGATGATAAAGAATTTTTTGACTTTTGCGCCTTGCACGGTTTAAAATACGGTAATAGGATTATGGTTACCAACCAATTCCAAAACAATAAAATGACTCAAATTTCAATCAACCACAATACCATTTTACTAAATGAAGATTTTACAAACATTATTTATGTCAATGAAATTAACTAAATCTACTCTAGCTTTACTTTTTACAATTGTTAGTGGCACATTTGTATACTCTCAAGAAGAACTTAATTCTATCGGAACTATTGAAACCGATAGACCAGATGCTACAGAGGCTTCAAGTACCGTTCCTAAAAATCATTTACAATTTGAAACAGGCGCCTTTTTTGAAACCTTCGAAAAAAATCAAATCAAAACAGAAAGCTTCACTTATAACACCATGTTGGTTAGATATGGCTTATCGGACAACTTCGAATTGCGTTTAGGATGGGATTTTCGTGAAGAGATTACTTATCTAAACTCTCAAAAAATGGGTGATATAGCTAGTGGCTTAAGCCCCTTGTTATTAGGGATGAAGGTCTACATTACTGAAGAGAAGGGTTGGATACCTGAAGTTAGTTTGATTGGTCATATTTTTTTGCCATTCACCGCAAGTACAGATTATAGACCCGAAACTACTGGAATAGATTTCAGGTTTTCACTATCACATACGTTGAGTGAAAAATCCAGCTTGGGATATAACATAGGAATGGCTTGGGGCGAAGACTCTCCTGAAGCCAGCTACATCTACACATTAGCTTATGGCTATAGCATAACAGATACATTTGGTGCGTATGTTGAACTATATGGCGATTTACCTGAAGACAATCGAGCTAACCACTATTGGGATGCTGGGTTGACGTATTTGATATCAAATAATTTTCAATTGGATGTGTCATTTGGCACAAGTATAACTGAAGGACAGGATCTTTTATTGAGTGCTGGTGCCAGTTTTAGATTACCAATGACTAAAAACAACTAACATGAGAAAAATACTTTTTGCTTTATCGCTATTGTTAAGCTTAAATAGCTGTAAAAACGATCAAAAACAAAATGATACTACACAAGTTGTCACAACAACCTCCATGATTACCGATTTGGTAACAGAAATTGGTGGTGATGAAATTACCGTCCAAGGCTTAATGGGAAGCGGTGTGGATCCACATCTCTACAAGGCCAGTGAAGGTGATGTGTCGAAATTAGCCAATGCTGATTTAATATTCTACAATGGTCTTCATTTGGAAGGCAAACTGGTAGAGGTTTTTGAAAAAATGGGTAGTCAAAACAAAAAAACCATTGCCGTTTCTGATGCATTGGATAAATCTGGTTTGATAGGCTCCGAGTACTTTGCTTCAAATTATGATCCACATATCTGGTTCGATATTAATTACTGGGAACAAGTAACCCAATTTGTTGTAGAGCAACTTTCAAAAGCTATCCCTGAAAGTAAAACTGTTTTTGAAGCTAATGGAAAACGCTACTTGAATGAATTATCAAACCTAAAAAGCGAACTTAATGAAGTCATCAACGGTTTACCAAAAGAAAAACGTATTTTAGTTACTGCACATGATGCTTTTAACTATTTTGGAAGAGCCTTTGAGTTTGAAGTAGTTGGTTTGCAAGGTCTTTCAACAGCCACAGAAGCTGGTGTTCAGGATGTTCAAAAATTGGCAACATTTATAATTGATAATCGCGTCAAGGCCATTTTTGTTGAAAGTTCAGTGCCTAAACGAACTATTGAAGCGCTTCAGGCAGCTGTAAAATCTAAAGGTCATGAAGTCACTATCGGTGGTACGCTTTATTCGGATGCTTTAGGCGATGCTGGCACCATAGAAGGTACCTATATTGGAATGTTTAAGTACAATGTTAATACCATTGTAAATGCTTTAAAATAATGAGCAAAAGTAAAATAGCGGTTCAAGTGGATGATTTAACTGTCGCTTACAACTACAAGCCTGTACTTTGGGATATTGATTTAGAAATCCCAGAAGGCGTGCTTATGGCAATTGTTGGGCCCAATGGCGCAGGAAAGTCTACATTAATCAAGTCCATTTTAGGGATTTTAAAACCCATAGCAGGAAGTGTTAGTATATACGGTCAACCATACGAAAAGCAACGTGATTTAGTTGCTTATGTGCCTCAAAAGGGCAGTGTTGACTGGGATTTTCCCACCACTGCCCTTGATGTTGTTATGATGGGTACTTACGGTAGTTTAGGTTGGATAAAACGTCCAGGGCAAAAAGAAAAGAAAGCGGCATTGGAAGCATTGGAAAAAGTAGGCATGTTACCCTTTAAAAACAGACAAATAAGTCAGCTTTCCGGTGGGCAGCAACAACGTATTTTTTTGGCAAGAGCCTTGGTGCAGGATGCTTCAATCTATTTTATGGATGAACCTTTTCAAGGTGTAGATGCCACAACTGAAATAGCTATAATAAATATTTTAAAAGCTTTACGTAAGGCGAATAAAACAGTTATAGTAGTGCATCACGATTTACAAACGGTTCCTGAATATTTTGATTGGGTAACCTTTTTGAATGTAAAAAAAATAGCCACAGGACCTGTAAAGGATATTTTTAATGATGATAATTTAACCAAAACCTATGGTATTAATTACAAAGTGAGCATCCAAAAATGATTCTAACTTCTAACCTCTATCAAATATCAGTCTATTAGAATACATAAATCTGGTAATCAACGATTACACCTTACGTACCATAACACTTGGTACGGCTGTTTTGGGTGCTGTAACGGGAATGTTGGGCAGCTTTGCCGTATTAAGAAAGCAAAGTTTATTGGGTGATGCCATATCACATGCTGCCTTACCAGGTATTGCCATTGCTTTTCTAATTACAGGTGCTAAAGACAGTAACACGTTGTTAATTGGCGCTTTGATTAGTGGTTTATTGGGCACTTTTTGGATTCGCGGAATTATTTCTAAAACACATTTAAAATCAGATACGGCTTTAGGGCTCATTTTGTCCTTGTTTTTTGGGTTTGGGATGCTGCTATTGACTTTCATTCAAAAACAACCTAATGCCAACCAAGCCGGTTTAGATAAATATTTATTTGGCCAAGCAGCAACGCTTGTGGAAAGTGATGTTTGGCTTATGGTTATTGTCACAGCACTCTGTTTGTTTGTTCTATTGTTGTTCTGGAAGGAATTTAAAATTTTATTGTTTGACAAAGATTATGCTAAAACCATTGGCTTTAATACTAAAACTATTGATATCCTCATTACATCATTTATCGTTTTGGCTATCGTTTTGGGGCTACAGACTGTTGGTGTTGTTTTAATGAGCGCTATGCTTTTGGCTCCTGCCGCAGCCGCTAGACAATGGACAAACAGTTTAAGTGTTATGGTGCTTTTAGCAGCTCTTTTTGGGGCGTTTTCTGGTGTTTTTGGCACAGCCATAAGCGCAACCCAAAATAATTTATCCACAGGCCCTGTAATTGTTATTGTGGCTTCAATATTTGTGATTGTTTCATTTATATTTTCACCAAATCGCGGGTTATTGTTCCGGCAAATTCGATTTATAAAAAATAGACGAGATCTAGAATTGCACAAAACCTTGTCTTTTATGTTTCATATTGCCAAGACCCATGAGGATATTTCACATCCTCACGCTATTAAAATCCTGAATAATTTTCAAGGATTTACCAAAGGAACACTCAAGAAACTGGTTGATAAAAACTATGTGGTTTTAAATGGCAATATGTGGAGCTTAACGAACCTAGGGTTTCAAACCGCAGCCAATTTGTATAACCAACAATCAAAAAACGATGAGTAGTGCGCAAATTGAAATACAATTAATTGCTAGTTTGGTAGCCATTGCCTGTGCCATTCCAGGGACATTTTTAGTACTTCGCAAAATGGCCATGATCAGTGATGCTATTAGCCATTCTATTCTTCCTGGTTTGGTGGTTGGATTTTTTATTACCGAGAACCTCAACTCACCTTTATTGATTGTTTTGGCAGCATTAACAGGAGTTATCACAGTGGTATTGGTTGAACAGATTCAGAAAACGGGACTTGTAAAAGAAGATACAGCCATAGGATTGGTGTTCCCAGCTTTATTCAGCATTGGTGTCATTTTAATTGCCAAAAACGCCAATGATGTCCATTTGGATGTGGATGCTGTATTGTTGGGAGAATTAGCCTTTACACCATTTGATAGATTACTAATATCTGGTGTGGATATAGGACCTAAATCCTTATGGATTATAGGCTTCATTCTGTTAATTACAGTTGCGCTCTTATTTGCGTTCTTTAAGGAGTTAAAATTAAGCACCTTTGATGCTGGTCTTGCTGCTACATTAGGATTTTCACCAGCTGTAATCCACTATGGGCTTATGACTGTTTCATCTATCACTACGGTTGGTGCCTTTGAAGCCGTTGGTGCTATTTTGGTGGTTGCGCTTATGATTGCACCAGCCGCCACTGCCTATTTATTGACAACGGATCTTAAAAAAATGCTCTTACTTTCCATAATTTTTGGAGTTTTTAGTGCTATTTCGGGATATTGGTTGGCACATTGGCTTGATGCCTCAATTGCGGGTTCCATAACAACCATGTTGGGTGTTCTGTTTTTTGTTGTATACCTATTTGCTCCCAGCAAAGGTGTTATTGCCGTTATGTATCGTGAAAAACAACAAAAAATTGAAGTGTCACTACTCACATTTCTATTACATTTAAAAAACCATACTGAAGAAAGCGAACGCCATGTCAATCATTTAAACGAACACATTAACTGGCAAAAAGTACGGAGTAAAACCGTTTTGGAGTTAGCACAAAAAAACAACATGATTGCAATTAACAACCATATTGTCTCTTTGACCAAAAAAGGTGATGAATTTACAACACTGGCCATAGACTACATCATGACCAACGAAGATGCGCAAATTGAAGATATGAAAGACGACTTCTTTTTGTTTAGAGGCTAATTAAATAGATGGTTAAGCTTTATCATTTCATTTTTCAATTCTTCTATTGTAAGAGGTTTAAACTCAAAATCCAATTCTGATATGTCTTCAATTTTTGTTTCTTTTATACCTAAATAAAAGGTGTCTTTTACCTTTTTAATGGCAACCAAAACAATTTCTTCATCTTTAGGGACTAGTCCAAAATCAACTTG
The DNA here is from genome assembly GCA_030425285.1 of Bacteroidia bacterium. Classification (GTDB taxonomy): domain Bacteria; phylum Bacteroidota; class Bacteroidia; order Flavobacteriales; family Flavobacteriaceae; genus Hanstruepera. Next base: position 733,225 of record JAUIAY010000001.1, on the reverse strand, counting down.
ATCATTTGCTGTCTTACTAGACAAGATTGAACTTAAGGATTTAAAAACCATTTTTACGTTTGCACCTTCAGCGTTCTTGACTTTAAACTTATATTTTATTTTATTTTTCCAACCTCTTACAAATCGATCGCAATTAATCCAGCCTAAATTGGCATTAGAAAATGCATAAGATGACGCATGGTAAGCATTAAAATTTTTAGGATCTGTTCTAACCGAATCTCTAGGTGTATTTAAGTCGTCTTCAAAAGCTGCTGAGCCCACTGTTATCATCGGTAGATTCCTATCTCTTCCAGGAAGGTTAACTTCAAATGGCATGAAGTATGGAACTTTTACTGGCCTATCTCTTTGAAGAGCAGGTTGGAACTTTGGCAATAATTTAATGATACGCATCATTTCTTCTCCTAATGTTACACTTGAAGCTCTAATTCTTACATTTGTTATATTGCCGTTTTCATTTATCTTAAAAAAAGTATTGATTCTGTTCTTTCCAGTTAAGTTCAATTCTTCAGCAATTTCAAGATTGAAGTTTTGAGTTAAAAAATCTTTCATCTTGGTATTAAAACAATCTTTCAATTCTTGGTTTTCACCTTGACAGCCAGGAAATACAGGAACATTTTCAACAACATTAAAAGGAACTTCTATATTTTCTTCAATAGAATCAATAGATAAAACTGCTTGGGTTCGGTTGCCTTCAGGAATCCAGTTAACACCATCATCATTCATCTTTCCGGAAAACAGCTGCATATCAGGTTTTTCCTTTATAAAAGGAAAGCCAATTGAAATAGGTTTGATTGTTCCTAGTTTCTTGCCATTTTTTGTGACTTGTACATATAACATCCCTCCTGTTTCTAATGGTTGAGCATTGGAGGTAGTTGATAAGTTTCCTAAAAGCATATCAGATAGCTTATAGTACTCTGTAACCTCTAATTGAACCGTACCACGAACTAACCTATTTGTTTTCTCGTCAACAAAGGCATGCTTTGGTATTGTAATTGTCGTTCCCTCATCAAGGGTAAGAGATGTTTCCTCTTCAACATTTATTTCAGTAACCTGTGGTTTCTTTTTTACAGCTTCAAAGAATGAATTTAAGGATTGATGGCTTGTTTTGATTGCTTCTACAGACTCGCTTTCAATCAAAGAATCGTTTTGAATCGTGGTCACTGCTTTTTTTATTGGATTTTGTTCTACCTTATTTACCGAATCACTAGATTCCATATAGGCAATAGGTGGCTCAACTGTTTTTAAGGTATCTGTCTGAATATCTAAAACTTCATGCTCTGGTGCAGAAGAAGTTTCTGTTTTAGGCGCTTCTTCCATTTCTAAACTCATTTCGTTTTGAGATGGTATTGGCTTGGGATCTGGTTTGTTAAACCATAAAATTCCTGCTACAATTAAAACCACAATTGTGGTTCCTGAAACCCCAATGATTTTTAACCATTTAGTCGTAAAATAACGTTGCTTCGCAATAACGATATCTTCTTTCAATCCAGTACGCTTAATTCCTTGAATTATTATTTTCTGTTCGTCAAACAATTCCTTAAACTCGTTATCTGTATTCAATCGTTCTTCAAAAATTTGGGATTCAGAAAATGAAAGTTCTCCGTTTAAATATTTTGTGATTAGCTCAATATGTTTTATATCTGTTTTCATGATTTCTGTAGTTTAGGATTGTACGGTTTGTTGATTGTTTTTGTAAATATCCCTAGCTTTCGACAAGCATTTATACTTTTGGTTTTTTGCAATTTTTTCTGAAGAAAATTGCATCATTTTGGCAATGTCCTTAAATGGCATGCCTTTATGATAAAACAGTAGTAAGAGTTTTTTACAGCGTTCTCCTAATTCAGAAAAAGCACGTTCGGCTAATTGAAATTGTTTCTCTTCATCAATGGTTTTTACAATGGTTGTTTCTATCTCGTTAAGAGTGCTTGATGGCATTTTTGATTCTTGTTTTTGCATATCGCTCCAAACATATCGTGAAACAGAATACAAATAGGTATAGAATGATGCAGTAAGCTTGAAATTTGATTTCTCTAGATTCCGATACAGAATAATGAGTGATTCCTGAAAAACATCGGATGCATCCTGTTTCTGGCCACCTTTAGATAGGATTAAGGTTTCAATTTTAGGATACAGTTGATAAAGTTTTCGGAATGCCCTTTCACGTTGACCATCTTTAAAACACTGTAAGATTTTTTGATCGTTCATAAAACGTTTTATTACTTAATGGTCAAATTTCAAAAAGGTCTCCTTAATATTTTGACTTTTATTGTGCACAGTTCACGCACAAAAAACTTTCTGGACGGATAAGTATCCTACCAACAGGAATTGGATTACAGCATTTTAAACATATTCCAAAATCATCATCGTCTACTTTAGACAATGCGCGTTTAAGATTGGTAAGTTTGGTTTCTGCTTGTCTTAATGATGCTTCGTTAACACTTCGGTTGTTTATGGCATCCATCCTGCTAACACGGCCAATGGCATTATTAGGCGAAATGGGCTTGGTTAGTTCTTTATAACCTACTATAGCTTTTTCGGTTTTGGCTATTTCATCTATAATTGTTTGCCTTATCTGCCCCTTGTCCATTCAATTAGAATTTTCGTTCTTTTTGTAGGTGCTCGTAGGCCTGTTGTACTTGTCTAAACTTCTCTTCAGCACCTTCTTGATGTTCTTTCCCCAAATGCACAACTCTGTCTGGATGATATTTTTTAGCCATTTTACGATAGGCTGCTTTTATTTCTGGAACAGAAGCATTCTTATCGATTTCCAAAATTTTATAAGCATTATCGCTACTGTTATAAAACATGGCTTTAATACTTTCATAGTCTCTGGAGCTTATTCCCAAATAACCTGAAATGGTATAGATTTGTTTAACCTCGTCTTCTGTAACATGACCATCTGCTTTAGCTATTCCGAAGAGAAAATGAAGTAGTTGTAGTCGTGACGGGTGATCCATCATTTGTTTAATCTGCAAACAAACCTGACGCGTGGATATTTGTTGCTTACTGATGTTTTTGAATAATTTGAAGGCATGATTGGCACGTTCTTTTCCGTACATGCTCGCAAACTGCTGCCTAACAAAGTCTAATTCCTTTTGGTCTTGCTTGCCATCAGCCTTTATTACAATGGATGCCAAAACCAACAAGCTCACTTCAAAATCACCCGATTGGGTTTGAGGTCTTGACTGATTTCGGGTTCTGGTTGTTTGTCGTTGTCTGCTTCTACCTTCTCCCTGACCCAAAAATGGGCTTTGGTTGCCGTCTGCCATAGCATCAACAATACTTCCCAAAGCCAATCCAATAATAGCACCAATTGGCCCACCAAAAGACCATCCCAAAGACGCTCCTATCCATTTAGAAAAACTCATCTAACTATCAATTTTATTTATTGGTAAATATACTATTTGTTAGTAGATTGACTGTTTATTTTGTTACACAATTGGTATCTTTGCAACATCTAAATATTAATCTTAAAAATTTATAATATATGTATCCAGCAGAATTAGTAAAACCTATGCGCGAAGATTTAACCACTGTAGGTTTTGAAGAATTACATACACCTGAAGCTGTTGATATGGCTTTAGCTAAAGAAGGAACTACATTGGTGGTTGTTAATTCAGTTTGTGGTTGTGCTGCAGCCAATGCACGTCCAGGTGCCAGAATGAGTTTACAGAACACCAAAAAACCTGACCATATTGTAACCGTTTTTGCGGGTGTTGATAAAGAAGCCGTTGAGAAAGCGCGTGAATATATGATTCCTTTTCCTCCAAGTTCGCCAAGTATGGCCTTGTTTAAAGATGGTGAATTGGTTCACATGCTTGAACGTCATCATATTGAAGGCAGACCAGCTGAATTGATTTCAGAAAATTTGGTTGATGCTTATAACGAATATTGCTAGAGAATACCATCTTTTTAAAAATAAAAACCACGTTATTCAACGTGGTTTTTTAATTTTGGGCATGATTAAAATTCTTGCTTATATTCTTTCTGTAATATATGCCCTGTGTTTCTTATTAACATTGGTCGTCTTTCACCCCATTCAATGGTTTTGTTTCAATGTTTTAGGCTATAAAGCGCACAAGATCAGTGTTGACTGGTTACAGTTCTTTATCATGAGATGTACCAACATTTTAGGAACCCGCTATAAGTTTATCAATCCCTATCAAATTGAACCCAATCAACCTCTAATTATTGTTGCCAATCACCAAAGCATGTATGATATTCCACCTATTATATGGTATATGCGAAAACATCATCCTAAATTTATTAGTAAAAAAGAATTGGGGAAAGGGATTCCAAGTGTTTCCTATAATTTACGTCATGGCGGTTCTGTTTTAATTGACCGAAAAAATCCTAGGCAATCACTACCTGCCATTATGAAGTTTGGTGAATATATTGAAGAAAACAATAGAGCAGCTGTTATTTTTCCCGAAGGCACGCGAAGTAAAGACGGAAAAATGAAGCCTTTTCAAACTAAAGGTTTGGATGTTTTGTTCAAAAAAATTCCTTCGGCTACTATTGTGCCCATTACCATTAATAATTCCTGGAAGCTGTTTAAGTATGGTAAATTCCCCATGGGACTAGGTGCTTTTGTAACTTTAACAGTACACAAGCCCATTAAATTGGCTACCTTTGTAGATAGAGAGAAGCTTATTAAAGATATTGAAACTGCAATCGCTTCGAGTATAAACCCCTAAAAAACCTAGTTATGTCATTGAAAAATGTCAGATTGGAGGTCATGCAGTTTTTGGAAAAAGACGTAGACTCCTTAATAGAAAAGTATTTAATGCCCATTGAAAAAATTTGGCAGCCAACCGATTTTTTGCCTAATTCTGAAAGTGATGGGTTTCTGGAAGAGGTTAAAGAAATACGTGAACTCTCAAAAGAACTTCCTTATGATTTTTGGGTTGTTTTAGTGGGCGATATGATAACTGAAGAAGCCTTGCCAACCTACGAGTCTTGGCTTATGGATGTTGAAGGCATTGATCAGGTGGGTAGAAATTCATGGGGGAAATGGGTGCGTCATTGGACTGCCGAAGAAAACAGACACGGTGATGTGCTTAACAAATACCTATATTTATCTGGTCGCGTTAATATGAAGGAAATAGAAAAAACCACCCAGTATCTTATTGCTGATGGTTTTGATATAGGTACCGATCGCGATCCCTATAAAAACTTTTTATATACTAGTTTTCAGGAATTGGCCACTTATATTTCACATAATCGCGTTGCTAAATTGGCTAAACAGAAAAGCAACAAACAATTGGCTAAAATGTGCAAAATCATTTCAGGGGACGAGATGCGCCACCATAATGCCTATTGTGAGTTTGTTGAGCGTATTTTTAAGGTAGATCCCAGCCAAATGATGATGGCTTTTCAGCAAATGATGAAACTTAAAATCACTATGCCTGCTCATTTTTTAAGAGAATCTGGCGGAAAGATAAGCGACGCTTTTGAAGAGTTTTCCAATACTGCCCAACGTATTGGGGTTTACACCTCTCAAGACTATGTGGATATTTTACAAAAACTACTACAACGCTGGGAAATAGAAAAAATAACCAACCTGACCGATGAAGCAGAAAAAGCCAGAGATTATCTTATGAAATTACCATCCAGACTAACAAGGCTTTCCGAACGTATTAAAATACCGCAAAACGCTTATCAATTTAAATGGGTTGAACCTGTTGTTTAAAAACCTGCATTTGTAGTGTAAGGGAGTTTTCAAAATATGGACAATTCAAACCTAATATCCAAAACCATTGATTTTGTAAAAGACCAATTAAAAAATGCTGAAGGCGGTCATGATTGGTTTCATATTGAACGTGTCTATAAAAACGCCCTTTTAATTGCCAAAACCGAAGACGTAAACCTTCAGGTTGTACAATTAGCTGCCTTACTTCATGATATTGCCGATAGCAAATTCCATAATGGAGATGAAACCGTTGGTCCGCAAAAGGCTCGTGAGTTTCTATTTGAGCAAAATGTCTCTTCGGAAATCATTGAACATGTAGTCAGCATCATTGCCAATATGTCCTTTAGTAAATCGCTTGGCGAAGAAACATTATTCCACTCTCCAGAATTAGAAGTGGTTCAGGATGCCGACAGATTGGATGCCATTGGTGCTATTGGAATAGCAAGAGCCTTCAACTATGGTGGATTCAAAAACAGGCCGCTATTCAATCCATCTATAAAGTCAAACTTAAATATGAGCAAGGAAGCATACAAAAACTCTACTGCTCCAACCATTAATCACTTCTATGAAAAATTATTGTTGTTAAAAGATAAAATGAACACTAAAACTGGAAGGCGAATCGCCTCTGATAGACATACTTTTATGGAGCAATATCTTGAGCAATTTTATGCTGAATGGGATGGTGAAAAATAATACTTAAACTATCATTTGTTTCATATCCTTTCTGTAACTGGAAGCACTTTTGCCAATGACTTGCTTAAAGAGTTTATTAAAATGGGAAAAGTTATTGAAACCGCTTTCAAAACAAATATCAGTTATACCCAATTTGCTTTCATTAAGTAATTTAGTAGCATGCACTATACGGTATTCATTAACCAATTGAGTGAATGTTTTACCTGTAACCCGCTTAAAATATCTACAAAAAGCTGGAACTGTCATACTTACTTCATTGGCAATATCGTCAAGTGAAATGTGCTCTTTAAAATTGGCATTCACATACTTATAAATCTTATCAATCTTGGCTGTATCCTGTGGCTCGGTTTCAAAGTCAAACCCTTCAGAATTTAAAACCCGATATTCTTCGGTAAGAGCCAATTCCTGTAAAACCTCCAACACCTTTACAATTCGGTCAAATCCTTCATATTCAATCAATGCTTCAATTTTGGGCCCGACGGCTTTTTTGGTTTCAATATTGAATAAAATACCTTTTTTAGCACGTTCAAAAAGCTTGTTGATGGCTTTCATTTCAGGCACATCAAAAAAATGGGTTCCTAAAAAATCCGGTCTAAACTGAACCAATGTCTCCTTCCCATTGGTTGTCATACCATCGGTAAACCCATTATGGGGCAAATTAGAACCTATGAGCAACAATTGGCTGTTGTTAAAATAAGATACGTGATTACCAATGTGTCTTTTTCCAAAACCTTTGTTAACATAAAGCAATTCTATTTCCGGATGAAAATGCCAAAAAGCCAGCTTATTGTCAGTTCGCTCCGTATGTTGTTCAACAAGAAGCGAATACCCAAATTCTGTGCTTAACTTTTTTAATGCTGGTTTCTTAAGGCTCATGAAAACTTTTTTACAAAATTAATTTCTTGATTCTAAAAACATCTATACAAATTTAACTTAAATGTGTTCTATATTAACATTAATGGCGATTACAACTCCTGATGACGTTAATATAGTATATAAAATTGATAAAATAGCTGTTTTCAACACGGTATTGGCATCCTATCTTTGCTATGTAAAAACAAAGTACAATCTTATAAAAACCTAAAGTCATGAAAAAAGTACTTAAAAACAACCTGTTATTTTTAACATTATTGACTGTATTATTCAGTTATGGAGCCGAAAAATCTTTATTAAAGGATGATTTAAGAGCTAAAATGTCTTATGTTATTTTTAAAGATGTGAAAAAAGGGTCTTTATTACAATTAAAGAACTTTAGTAATGAAATTATCTATACAGAAGAAATTACTAAACCTGGTTATTATGCCAAAAGATTTGACTTCACTTTTTTACCACAAGGCAGTTACGTATTTGAACTTGTAAAGGATTTGGAAATTAATACAAAGTCTTTTGAGGTACATGCAGACTCTGTAATTTTTGAAAATGAAAGTACACCTAGTTTCTATAGACCTTACGTAACATTAAAAGGTTCTAAAGTATTAATCTCACAACTTTCTTTAGAAAAGCACCCCTTAAAAATCAAGCTTTTTTATGAAAATGGTGTTGGTGGTTATGATTTAATCTACTCTGAAACATTACGTGGCGATATGGTTTTAACAAGAATTCTTAAGCTTTCTGAAAAAAGAAAGGGCGCATATAAAGTTGTTTTGTTCAGTGACAACCACAAGTTTGAAGAAACCCTAAATTTGTTTTGAATAATAGCGATTAAGTTAGTTTGTATTAAGCCAAAAGTCTCTTTCTGTGTTGGGAAAGAGGCTTTTGTGTTTTTAAAACAATCGTAATTGTCCATCTTTATATTCTTCGTGGAGAGCTGTGCTCAATTTTGGCATGGCTTTGTTCTTAAAGTATTTGCGCCTTGCTAATTTGATTAAATCATGAATTTGTTTGGCTATCTCACCTTCTCCTCGCATACGCGTACCATAGCGCGAATCGTTCAGCTTACCTCCGTGACAATTTTCTATCTGATGTAATACCTTATCGGCTCTATCTGGAAGCGTTTTTCGTATCCATTCAGTAAAAATTTCACCTATGGCACCATTTAACCTTACTAAAGTATGTGCAATGGACAAAGCTCCAGCCTCACTTACCATTTTAGCCATTGGCAAAATCTCATGACTATTTATGGATGGAATTATGGGAGCCAACATCACATTAACGGGAATTCCATTTTCAGAAAGCACTTTCACCGTTTCCAATCGTTTTTTAATGGTGGCTGTTCGAGGTTCTAAAATACGTCTGGTTTCTTCAGACAATGAAGTAATGGAAATATTAACGGCAACTAAATTATCTTTTGCCAATTCCTTTAAAATATCCAAATCGCGAAGTATCAACGCATTTTTGGTGATGATGCCCACTGGGTGTTTATATTTCAAAAAGACCTTCAAGCATTCTCTGGTTATTTTAAACTGATTTTCGGCGGGTTGATAACAATCGGTATTCCCAGACATTACAATAGGAAAAGCTTGCCAAGATTTTCGTTTAATAAACGCTTCCAAGAGTTTTGGTGCATCTTTTTTTACCAAAATACGGCGTTCAAAATCCAAACCCGCACTATAGCCCCAATATTCGTGGCTATTTCTGGCATAGCAATACACACAACCATGTTCACAACCTTGGTACATGTTCATGGAATAACCCATACCCACATCTGGGCTCGTTACTTTATTGACTATCGTTTTGGGGAAAACTGGCAAATACAGTGTTTTATTTTTGTCAGCTTCTTCACCTTCCTTGACGCAATACTCCAAAAAATCATCACGGAGTTCATGGCTTAATTCAAAAAAACGGTTGGGTACATTGTGCTGGGCACCACGCCCTTTTATAACAGACTTGGGGTTCATATAGCAAAAAAATTATGTGATTGGAAAAACCTGACACTTTAAAATTAGCTATTTTTTAAATCCAAAAGTGTTAAAGTAAATTTGGGTTATTAACAAACTTGACTTTGTAAAATAAAAAACCGAACTTCGTTTAACTGCTGATATAAATCATTAAAACGATATCATATCAATAAGTTGCCAAACATATGGAACAGAACCCTGTAGAACATTGGATAAATACAGATAAGAAACTCAATGACCTAATCATTGAAATCGAATCAACAGAAAAAACTTTGACTGAAAAGGCGGAAATTGCATTCGAGAAACTTTCGGAATTATATAAAATACCTAGAATGCCGACTGACATTGAAGATGAAGAACTTGACGATGATGATTTTGACGGAGTGACAGACCAAAGGTCACTTTTTGAAGAACACGCTCTGATTAAATATTTAGCGGATGAAGATGAAGACCCTCGTGGAATGGTTTTATCAGCAGCATTTCATTTGCTAAACGACTATCGAGTTGACTTATTCCAAGTTGCGGAAAAAGAATTCGGAAAGAATATCCCTGAAAAATGTAGGATTGGAATAAAAGGAGAAGGTTATAATGGAGAAGTTGTTTTTCCTCAAAAAGAAACTAAAAGTTGGATTGAATTAGGGTGTAAAATAATGAAACAAATAAATTAAAAAATACGTTTGGCAACAACGTGTATAGCTCATTGCGGCTGAATTCCTAATCGGAATTCAACCGCAAATTTGCTATCTTTCGGCTACGGCGGAAAGAATCCTGCGGATTTTTCCGCAACGAAATCATAGCCGAGACCGTTAACGAAACTATAATTTATTCTCCTGGAAAATCTGCTTGGCGTTTTTCTAAAAATGCTGTGGTGCCTTCTTTAAAATCGGCTGTACCAAAACAGTTTCCAAATTCTGAAATTTCAACATCAAAACCATTTACACCATCTTGGAAATTGGCATTAACGGCTTTGATAGCCCCTTTAATGGCAACCGAGGAGTTCCTCATAATCTTACTCGCAATTTTTTCGGCTAAAGGAATTAGCTCTTCTTGTGAGGTTACATGATTTACCAATCCGTAGCTATGGGCTGTTTGGGCATCAATCATCCCAGCAGTCATTACTAGTTCCATAGCACGACCCTTACCAACCAACTGTGGTAAACGCTGCGTACCACCATATCCAGGAATGACACCCAATGATACTTCAGGCAATCCCATTCTGGCATTGTCGCTAGCCACTCTAAAATGACAAGCCATTGCCAATTCCAAACCACCACCCAATGCAAAGCCATTTACAGCAGCAATTACAGGCGTACCCAAATTTTCAACAAAATCAAATAACAATTCCTGACCTTTGGCTGCCAGTTTGCCGCCATTTTCAACATCAAAATCGGCAAATTCAGAAATATCAGCACCAGCTACAAATGCTTTTTCACCTCTACCAGTCACAATGATAACCTTAACGTCTTTGTCAGAATCAGCAGCTTCAAAAGCATCATGCAATTCTTGAATGGTTGCTTTGTTGAGCGCGTTCAATTTATTGGGTCTGTTAATGGTGATGTAGTTTATACCGTTTTCTGTTTTTGATAAGATGTTTTCGTACGCCATTTTTGATTTTGTTTTTGGATTCCTGCCTTTGCAGGAATGACAATTATGCTATTCTTTTGGGAAGGTAACTTTAAAGGTTGTACCTACGCCTTCTTGCGATGTAAAGGTAATATTTCCGTTATAAGTTTCCACAATATTTTTTACCATGGCTAATCCTAATCCCATGCCACTAGTTTTGGTGGTGAACTTTGGCTCAAATATTTTGGATTTATTTTTTTCTGAAATACCTCTGCCATTATCAGAAACAATAATATTTACCATATTGCCTTCACTATTAACCTCCACAATTATCTGTGGTGTTTTATTGCTGTTTTCCGGAAACGCCTGAATGCCGTTTTTCACTAAATTAGTAACAACTCTTATTAACTGGGTCCTATCGAACTTGGCAATAACCTGTTCATCACTAGCTTTGAAAACAATGTAGTCTTCATTAAATATATCCAAAGCCAGCTTGACAATTTTTACCACATTAAGGGTTTCATTTTGTTGCGCAGGCATTTTGGCAAAGTTGGAAAAAGCCGAAGCTATGGAACTCATAGTGTCAATTTGCTGAATCAAAGTTTTACTGAATTCGTCAACCTTATTGGTAATATTCTCATCGGTTGGGTCAAATTTTCGTTGAAAACTTTGGACACTCAATCGCATAGGTGTTAACGGATTCTTGATTTCGTGGGCAACTTGTTTGGCCATTTCGCGCCAAGCCTGTTCACGCTCACTGGTTGCCAACTTCACAGCACTTTCTTCCAACTCATCAATCATGCTGTTGTAAGAGTTAATAAGTGCATCTATTTCTTCACTTGAAGCTCCAATGTCTATTTTTTCATTTCGCTTCTCAAAACGGGTTTTGCTAATAAAATCACTAACCGTTTTTAGTGATTTGGTAATGTATTTTGAAAGAAAATAGGCCAGCACCACAGCCATAATTAACATAACCACATAAGCATAGCTTAAACGTTCTAAAAACTCGTTAAGCTCTTTATTTAAAAAATCGTCGTTTTCTAAATAATGCAAATTTAAAATAGCCAGAGGTTTAAATTTTTTATCCGTTATAATGGAATAGGACGACAGATAACCTTCTTCGTTTTCTATGGTTTTATTAACATATCTGTGATCCAGTGTGTTGGAAACCGTGTTTAAGATATTGGCATCCAAGCATCTTGGTATAGAATCGGCAGCAAAACTAGCTTTAGATGATTTTATTAAACCTCCTTCCAAATCATAAAGATTGATTTCCATATTATGCACTGTAGCTATCTCATAAATTTCCTCCTTGAAAATAAGAGGCATATTCTCGGTAGTCACAAGATAGGTAGTCTCTTTTATGGTATACTCAATACTTGCTCGGATATTCTCCTCCTTGCGTTCTAACCTATCCTGATGGTAGTCACGCGCTTCTTCATTATATTGATAAATGGTAACACCAGCTATAAGAACCGAAGCTAATAGCACCAATAGAATCATAGCAATGAAAATGCGAAATCGTAAAGAGAGTTTCCCTAACTTCATAAATGTTTTTGTAGTTGCCTAAATATAGCAATAATCAAGCCAATACATTTAGGCATCTGGATTTTTACTTCGAATGTTTTTGTAGATTTTAAACCCAAGCATCAGTAACATACCCAAAACAAAAATACCTACAACTCCAAAAATCCAATTAAAAGCACTTTTTAAAATCACTAAAAACACAACTGCAAACAAAATAAAGGTAGCACCTTCATTCCATAGCCTCATAAAGTTTGATGTTTTACGAACATCATCGCGCTGTAACTGTTTGTAAAACTGATGGGTTTTTAGATGGTAAGCAATCAATAAAACAACAAACCCTAATTTGACGTGCATCCAAGGCTGTTGTAACCAAGATGGTATTAAAATCAACAGCCAAATAGCAAAAGCGGTTGCCAAAATAGCTGATGGCCAAGTAATGATATTCCACAAACGCTTTGCCATAAGTTTTAACTGCTTTCCTAGAATTTCTTTTTCAGGCGATGGTTTATGAAAAGCTTCGATTTGGTACACAAACAATCTGGGTATGTAAAATAGACCAGCAAACCAGGTTATGACAAAAATTAAGTGAAGCGATTTGATATAATTGTAATATTCCATAAACCATTAAGATTGGTTACGTAAATTTAATCTGATTTCTCTATTTAAAAAATAACCTGTTACAATGGTTGCCAAAACATCGGCAATTGGGAATGACATCCACACTCCTAATTCTCCATAAAAAATTGGTAAAATTAAAATTAATGGTATGAAGAAAAATCCTTGCCTAGTCAATGTCAACAACAACGCAGGTGTCGCTTTTCCAATAGCTTGAAAATAGGCTGCGCCAATGAGTTGCCAAGCAATTATAGGTGTTGCTGCAAATACCCAGCGCATGGCGCTTGGCGTTTCAGAAATCACATTAGTATTTGATGTAAACATTTTTGTAATGGCTTCTGGAAAAATCATCAGCACGACAAAAACCAACGTCGCCAATACTACAGCATATTTAATGGCTGTATTGATTGTTTCCCTAACACGATCATATTGTTGAGCGCCATAGTTAAACCCAGCTATTGGCAAAAAGCCTTGGGTGATACCATAAACAGGAAACAAGGCAAACATAAGCATACGGCCAACAATGGCATAAGCCGTTACCGAAGTTTCACCTCCCAATTCAAACAAAATATTGTTCATAAACAAATAGGTAATGCTTACCACAGCTTGTCTTGCCAAGGTTACGAAACCCAAAGAGCTAATTTCCTTCACTACTGGAATGTTGAGTCCAAAATGATGCCATTTAATTTTTAATTCTGAATTTTCTGAAAGGAAAAACCATAAAATGAATGCAAAACATAACAAATACGAACCCGTTGTTGCCCAAGCAGCACCTGCCATCCCAAAATCTAAAACATTAATAAGAAGATAATCTAAAAGTAAATTCCCAACTGATGGAATCATCATGGCATACATCGCAAACTTGGGTTTTCCCTCGGCTCGAATAACGGTATTGCCCATCATGCACAAAGCCAGAAAAGGTACTCCGTACAAAACAATTTTATAATAGATTTTTGCTGGTTCGAAAATAGATCCCTTTCCTCCAAATGCTGGAATAATATCATTTACATAATACAAACCAAAGGTTATCATCGTAACCGTTAGCAAAAGTGTCAACGTTAACTGATTGCCAAATGTCTTTAATGCTTTGTTTTTATCATTAGCTCCTAAAGCCCTAGAAATTATTGAAGAACCGCCAACACCAATACTCATACCTAGCGCAGCAATAAAGAACGATACAGGCAGCACTACATTTATGGCAGCAATAGCTGTTGAGCCAATCCAGTTACCAACAAAAATGGTGTCAACCAAAATATTTAGAGACATCACCAGAATCCCTATGGAAGCTGGGACAGCTTGTTTGATAAGTAGTTTACCAATTGATTCAGTTCCTAAATCTACTGAAGTTGTTTTTTTCATTCAGACACTACAGTTTGGGAAGTTGCCCATTCGTTTATCCATTTCGCTAATATCCCAACCCATGCATCGTCATTATTTAAACAAGGAACAGTCGTAAACTCGTTTCCGCCCATTTCATGGAAAATTTCTTGACCTTCCATGGCGATTTCTTCTAACGTTTCCAAGCAATCACTCACAAAAGCCGGTGTAACAATGGCCATATTTTTGATACCATCTTTACCCAAACGCTCAATAGTTCTGTCAGTATAGGGCAATAACCAAGGATCAAAACCTAAACGCGATTGAAAACTGGATGAATAGCTTCCTTCCTTTAAATTTAGCTTTTCGGCAACCAAACGTGTCACTTCAAAACATTGATGCCTGTAGCAAAACTCATGTGCCTTTGAAGGGGTTGCACAACAACTCCCATCAATCTTACAGTGTGATTTGGTAACATCGCTTTTTCGAATATGACGTTCTGGAACGCCATGATACGAAAACAATAAGTGGTCAAAATTTTTATCTTTTAGATGGTGTTTTATTGAATTTGACAGTACCTCAATATATTCAGGCTTATTGTAGAAAGCTGGTAAATCGGTAATCGTTAAATCAGGAAAATGCGCCTCGCGAACTTCTTTAGTCAATACCAAAATAGTTTCGGTGGTTGCCATAGCAAATTGTGGATATAATGGAATTAGCAGAACCTCATCAACTCCTTTATCAACCAATTCCTGAAGCCCTTTTTTAATGGTCATGCTGCCATAACGCATCGCCAACGCTACAGGGAATTCAACTTGTTTTTGGACTTTCTGCTGTAATCGTTCAGATATGACTATAAGTGGAGAGCCTTCTTCCCACCAAATCTTTTTATAGGCTGCAGCCGAAGCTTTTGGCCTTGTATTCAAAATAATGCCTTTTACTAAAAGGTTTCTAGCCCAAAGCGGCACATCAATCACGCGTTCATCCATTAAAAATTCTCCAAGATATTTTTTGACGTCTTTGGGATTGGGACTATCTGGAGACCCGAGATTTACTAATAATATTCCTTTCATTTACTTTTTTAATTATGACGATAAAGACATAATATACTTTTTAGGTGTAGTACCATATTTCTTTTTAAATGCTGCTATAAAATGGCTCGCTGTACTATAACCTACTCGCAAACCGACTTCATTGACATTGTGGTCACCTGATTCCAATAATTTTCGGGCGACTTCCATTTTATAATCAAACAAAAAACTAAAAACCGAATCGCCATAAATTTCTTTGAACCCTTCTTTTAATTTTTTAAGACTTAACTGAATTTCGTCTGCCAATTCCTGCAAGGTTGGTGGTTCTGCCATTCTAGCTATAATAATATCCTTGGCTTTTCTGATCTTAATCACATTGGCTTCGTCGGCTAAAAAGGGACATTGCTCAACACTGCCTTCTTCCGTTCGGTTAAAAAACAAACTCAATAACTCATAAGCCTTGCCTTTAAAATATAGGTTCTTAATGGAGCTATTAAGATTGAAATTGATTAATTGATTAAGTACAATCGTCATAGATGGCGATATTATTCCATCTTTGTAATACTTTTTGTCACGATTATCATCACTTAAAAAAGTAATATAATCAGCCTCCTGTGAGAACAGTCTATGGAATTTTTTAATTGAAATTACCAAGGAAACCATCCACGAATTTGGATTGACATCCAAATGAATGGGCAAATCCCTTTGTGGATTGTATAACAATAATGATGTTTCCTCCTGTATGGACAATGTATAAGTCCCTTGATTAAACTGAAAAGCACAATTCCCCTTCACACAAAAATGAAACTGAATATGACTACTGTCAATATCACGTTCAACGGTTTTAACTTCAGGGCTTTCATTTTTAAAGGTTAATACTTTAAAGCCATCATCAACTTCGGTTTCATCAAAAGAACCTTTCGCGATATTTTTTAATTGTTCATTTTCCAATCTAAAAATATTATTATTTAGAATAATTCTAAACAAATTATTCCAAATGTGTTATGATTACTGCAAAAGTATGACTTTTATCATATTATTATAAAAATACTATCGAAAAAACTACAAGCGATATTAAAAGTTCTTTTGGCGTTATTTTTATAGCATCTAGCATTCTATTTTTGCTTGGCAATATCCTGATCAGGTACATGAAGCAATACAATATTTCTAAAGGCAATTCATTTTATGCCATTGGCTTAAGTTACAAAAAAGCCGATGCTGAAATCCGCGGACATTTTAGTTTGGACACAGAAGCCAAATCAAACCTTCTGCAACAAGCTAAAAATGAAGGGATTGAGAGTACAGTTGTTATTTCAACCTGTAACCGAACAGAAATTTATGGATTTGCGCAACACCCTTACCAACTTATTAAATTGCTTTGCGAGAATACCAAAGGTACCGTTGAAGAGTTTCAAAAAGTAGCGTTCGTTTTTAAAGGCAAGGATGCTATTTCTCATATTTTCAGAGTAGGTTCTGGTTTGGATAGTCAAATTTTAGGCGATTTCGAAATTATTGGTCAACTTAAGCAATCTGCCATTGCTTCCAAAAAATGCGATTTATTGAATGCCTTTATGGAGCGATTGATTAATGCCGTTATTCAATCTAGCAAGCGTATTAAAACGGAAACCAATATTTCTACTGGTGCTACTTCAGTTTCTTTTGCATCGGTTCAATATATCTTAAATAACGTAAAAGATATTTCAAGCAAAAATATCTTGCTATTTGGAACAGGGAAAATAGGCCGAAACACCTGTGAAAACTTGGTGAAACACACCCAAAATCCACATATTACCCTAATAAACCGTACCAAAAACAAAGCAGAGGAGATTGCTGGAAAGTTTAATCTAACTGTTAAAGATTATAGTAGCCTACAAGAAGAAATAAATGCTTCTGACATTCTTATTGTGGCAACAGGTGCGCAATTGCCAACTGTTGACAAGCACATTATTCAAAATCAAAAAGACCTATTGATTTTGGATTTGTCCATCCCTAAAAATGTTGACGAAAATGTCACAGAATTGGAAAATGTCACCTTGGTTCATTTAGATTATTTATCTCAAATAACCGATGATACTTTAGAAAAAAGAAAACAAGATATTCCATTAGCCGAAAACATTATTACCGAAATTGAAACGGAATTCAATGCTTGGCTGGAAACCCGAAAATTTGCGCCAACTATAAAGGCCTTAAAAAACAGATTGGAAGATTTTAAAACTTTGGAGCTTGATACACAACGAAAAAAATTGGCTAACTTTAACGAGGAACAAGCTGAAATAATAAGTAACAATATCATCCAAAAAATAACCAATCATTTTGCGCACCATTTAAAGGATGATGCCATTTCTACCGACGACAGTTTAGAACTCATTAAGAAAGTGTTTCAACTTGAAGAAACCGTAAATCATGTCTAAAATTATTCGCATTGGAACTCGCGATAGTGAGTTAGCATTGTATCAAGCAAATACC
This sequence comes from Bacteroidia bacterium, assembly GCA_030425285.1. Lineage (GTDB taxonomy): Bacteria > Bacteroidota > Bacteroidia > Flavobacteriales > Flavobacteriaceae > Hanstruepera. The sequence continues at coordinate 715,484 of JAUIAY010000001.1, read as the reverse complement.
GTAAAACAACAACTAGAACAACTTGGTCATAAAACTGAATTGGTTCCTGTTAAGTCTACTGGTGATATTGTTTTAAATAAACCCCTTTACGAATTGGGCATTACAGGTATTTTTACCAAAACGTTGGATATTGCCATGCTCAACCATGATATTGATATCGCGGTTCATTCACTCAAAGACGTTCCAACACTTTTGCCAAAAGGCATTGTTCAAACTGCAGTTTTAAAGCGCGGTAATGTTCGTGACACACTGGTTTTTAAAAATAATGAAGAGTTTTTGAGTGCTAAAGATGCTGTTATAGCTACTGGGAGTTTAAGGCGTCGTGCACAATGGCTCAATAGGTATCCTACACATACCATTGAAAATTTAAGAGGCAATGTAAATTCCAGATTGCAAAAATTGGAAGACAACGAACATTGGAACGCTGCTATTTTTGCTGCTGCGGGTATTGGTCGTATTGGACTTCGTCCTAAAAATGCCATTAATCTAAATTGGATGCTTCCTGCGCCAGCACAAGGTGCTATAATGATTACTGCTCTTGAGGAAGATGAAGATATTCGCACTATTTGTTCTGAACTCAATCATGAAGAAACCGAAATATGCACAACAATTGAACGAGAGTTTTTGAACAAATTGGAAGGTGGTTGCACAGCTCCTATTGGCGCTTTAGCTATAATTAAAGAGGATGAGGTTCATTTTGAAGGTGTCTTATTAAGTACCGATGGCTCTAAAAAAATCGAGGTCAAACGATCAGAAAAATTAGGTAAGCATCAAAATATAGCACAATATTGCGCTGACTATATTCTCGAACGCGGTGGTAAACGCCTTATGGATGCCATTAAACGTTCTGATGTACAGACAAAAATATATTCTACCAAGACACTTACTGAAAGTCAGTTGCAATTGTTTCATGAAAATATTACGGTTGACAGTTCTGACTTTGTAAAAATTAGCTTGAACCGAATAAAGCCTCAAGTAATCAGAAAACCGATTCAAAATGTTGTTATAACCAGCAAAAATGCTGTAGAAGCTTTATTGCACAATTTTTCAGCGCCTGAATTACAGTTTGAAAACATCTACTGTGTAGGTAGGCGTACCAAACGCATGATTGAAAACCGCATTGGGCCAGTCAAACATGCTGAAAAAAACGCCAAAAAATTAGCGGAATATTTAGTAGAATACATTGAGGGAACCGAAGTAACTTACTTCTGTAGCGATATCCGATTGGATGCCTTGCCAAGTATTCTGGAAGAAAGCAATATATCGGTTACTGAAGTAGAAGCCTATCAAACGAAATTCGATGCGGTGAAACTCAAAGATTCTGTTGAAGGCGTTATGTTCTATAGTCCATCAACAGTACAAAGCTACAGACAAGAAAACAATGCCGAATTGATTGCTTTTTGCATAGGCGAAACAACCGCTAAAGAAGCCAAAAAACATTTTAAGGATATACGCATTGCTAAAATCCCTACAGTTGAAAGCGTGATCGAATTGGTAAACGAACACTATATTTAAAAATTTTGTCATGCTGAACTTGATTCAGCATCTCACATTTATATCATGATAAAAAACGATTTATTTTTAAGAGCCCTTAAAGGGGAAACTGTTGAAAGGCCGCCTGTATGGATGATGCGTCAAGCTGGGCGTTATCTTCCTGAATTCATGGAAATAAAAGCTAAGTATGATTTTTTTACGCGTTGTCGAACTCCGGAATTGGCTAGTGAAATCACTCTTCAGCCTATAAGAAGATATGGTATGGATGCGGCCATTTTGTTTAGCGACATTTTGGTTATCCCGCAAGCCATGAATATTGAGGTACAAATGAAACCTGATTTTGGGCCTTACCTACCCAATCCTATTCGCTCTCAAAAAGATGTGGACAACGTTATTGTTCCTGATGTTACTGTCGCGCTGGATTATGTGTATCAAGCCATAAAGGCAACCAAAGAAAAGCTAAATAACGACATACCACTTATCGGTTTTGCAGGTTCGCCTTGGACTATTTTATGTTATTGTGTACAAGGGCAAGGCAGCAAGAATTTTGATAAAGCCAAGGAATTCTGCTTTACTAATCCTGTTGCTGCTCATCAGTTATTGCAAAAAATCACAGACACCACTATTGCTTATTTAAAGGAAAAGGTGAAAGCAGGCTGTAATGCCGTTCAGGTATTTGATTCTTGGGGAGGCATGCTATCGCCTGTCGATTATCAAGAGTTTTCTTGGCAATATATTAACCAAATTATTGAGGCCTTACATGAAGATGCTCCGGTTATTGCCTTTGGAAAAGGTTGCTGGTTTGCACTAAACGAGATGTCAAAAAGCAAGGCATCGGCTTTAGGCGTTGACTGGACTTGTTCTGCGAGAAATGCGCGCTACTTAACTGGTGGCAATATTACCCTACAAGGGAATTTTGATCCTACTCGATTATTCTCACCACCTTCAGAAATCAAAAAAATGGTAACCCAAATGATCAATGAATTCGGGAAGGATAAATACGTCGTAAACTTGGGGCACGGTATTTTGCCTAACATTCCGTTAGACCACGCCAAAGCCTTTATTGATGCAGTAAAAGAATACAAAAGTTAGGTTTTGATTGCTAGTTTTGATTCATATTATATTGTTATTATTCAAGAAAAAGATGCTTGGTCTATTTGTGATTTTGTTGTTTCCAATGAGGATCGTTTAAAGCGCTTTTTTCCACAAACCCTATATCAAAATTTAACTCCTAATCTTGCCAAATCATTTGCAGCAAAAAAAGTAAAGCAATCTTTAGCAAATGAAGAGTTCGTATACCTTCTAAAAGAAAAGGGGTCTCATCAATTAGTAGGAATAATTTATATCAAAGAACTTGATTGGGAAATAAAACGAGGTGAATTTGCTTACTGTATTGGTTATCAGTTTGAAGAAAAAGGACTTACCACCAAAGCTGTTAGACTGCTTTCAGAGTATGCATTTAAAACTTTAGGCCTCAAAACACTTCGTATTATAGTAAATGAAAGTAATATCTCTAGTATCAAGGTTGCAACCAATAATAATTTCACTTGGAAAGAAACATTATTAAAAGAATACACGCCTCCAGGTGAAGACACTCTTGATATGGAGTTATATGAATTATACAATGAAAAATAAGTTCTATCAATACATACAAGATTTACAAAATACCATTACTTCTAAATTGGAAGCTATTGATGGTAAAGCACAATTTCAAGAAGATCTTTGGAAACGCCCTGAAGGCGGTGGCGGAAGAACGCGCGTTATTGAAAATGGGAATGTTTTTGAAAAAGGCGGTGTGAATATTTCCGCAGTACATGGCGAACTACCTGAAACCATGCGTAAGCATTTTGGTGTTTCTGAAGCGAACTTTTTTGCCTGTGGTTTGAGTCTGGTTTTACATCCCAAAAACCCATTTGTACCGACTGTTCACGCAAATTGGCGTTACTTTGAAATGTACAATGAAAATGGTGACATTGTTGACCAATGGTTTGGTGGCGGACAAGACCTAACACCTTATTATTTGTTTGAAGAAGATGCCAAACATTTTCATCAAGTTTGTAAAACAGCTTGCGATAAGCACAATCCTGACTTTTACGAAACTTATAAGGAAAGGTGCGATGAATACTTTTATAATTCGCACAGAAATGAAGCCCGAGGCATTGGTGGTTTGTTTTTTGATTATTGCAAAACTACAGATGCCATGTCTATGGAAAAATGGTTTAACTTTGTAACTGAAGTTGGCGATAGTTTTTTAGAAGCTTATGCTCCTATAGTAGAAAAACGAAAGGATTTGCCTTTTACTAAAGAAAAACGCAATTGGCAGGAAATACGTCGTGGTCGTTATGTGGAATTTAATTTGGTTCACGACAAAGGCACCTTGTTTGGTTTAAAAACTAATGGTCGCATTGAAAGTATATTAATGAGTTTACCCCCACATGTACAATGGATTTATGACCATAAACCAGCATTGGGAAGTGAGGAAGAAAAACTTCTTGATGTTTTAAAACATCCAAAATCATGGGTCTAAAAAATAGTTTGCTTTGTGTCCTGTTATTTACCTTTCCCCTATTGTGTTTTTCTCAAGAAACTGATGAAGAAATTATTTACAAAGAAGAATCCGAATACAAGGTTTCTTATCCCAATAGAATAACAGCTAGGGCTTACTACGTTAATACTTCCAATTCGCTTATACTTAAAGATCGTAATTCAAATGCTTTCTTTAATCTTGAGCCTAACAAACAAAACCGTATTGGTGCTTCGGTTTCTTTCCGTGGTTTGTCAGCCTCCTATTCCTTTGCTCCCGATTTTATGTCCGAAAACAAGGACAATAAAGATTCTAAACTTTTCAATCTTAACTTAAGAACCTTTTTTGGAAAGCATTTTATGCAAACCTTTGACCTTTTCAACGAAAAAGGATTCTATTTAAGTGATGACAATGTTTCGGTCTATTTACCAAAAACGAGGAACTTTAAAATTGGCGGTGCGACATCTTATATCTGGAATGAGAATTTTTCGTTTCGTGCTATAACTTCCCAAGACGAAAAACAGCTTAAAAGTACAGGAAGCTTTATTCCAAGAATTATATATTACTACTCCAAATTCAATTTTAGAACGGATTTAACCAATCCGCCAATTGATGACGATTACAAGTCTTTTGACATCGCTTTTGCGCCTTCCTATTATTATAATTTTGTGCCTACAAAAAACATCTTGCTTTCAGCAGGCGTATCGGCTGGAATTGGATTGAATTATTCAAAATACGATGGTGAAGATTCATTAACCACACTATTGACCGAATTGAACTTTAGAGCTTCGGCAACCTATGATATCGATAATTTATATTTAGGAACTCATTATAGCTACCTAATATTAAATCATAATGCTGACAGATCAACTCGAGTAAATGATAATATTCCTTACTTTCAAATATTTGTGGGCTATCGCTTTAAGGCACCCAAGTCATTAGTCGCTTTTGCTGATAAAATGCAAAATAAATTGAATGACGAAATTGAAAAAATAAAAAACTAAACATGTATCCATTAAGAAGAAATAGACGATTAAGAACCAGTGATGCTATCAGAAGTTTGGTTCGTGAAACCATAATCACTCCAAACGATTTTTTAGTGCCACTTTTTGTTGTTGAAGGCAAAGTTATTAAAGAAGAAATTGCTTCTATGCCCAATTATTATCGCTACAGTTTAGATTTATTGGAGCAGGAAGTTAAGACCCTTTGGCAAATGGGATTAAAGTCCGTTTTATTATTTGTAAAAGTTCCTGATGCCTTAAAAGACAACAAAGGAACCGAAGCGCTTAACCCAAATGGATTGATGCAACGCGCTATTAAAACAGTTAAAAATGCCTGCCCAGATATGTTGGTTATGACCGATGTGGCATTAGACCCATATTCTTCCTATGGACATGATGGTATTGTTGAAAATGGCCTTATTGCAAATGATGATACTGCTGCTATTTTAGCCGACATGAGTTTGTCACACGCTAAAGCTGGTGCCGATTTTGTAGCACCTAGCGACATGATGGACGGACGCATTTTATCTATTCGTGAAGCTTTGGAAGACGAAGGGTTTTATAATACTGGCATAATGAGTTATTCTGCCAAATATGCGTCTGCCTTTTATGGGCCATTTCGCGATGCTTTAGATTCTGCGCCTGTAGATATGGCCAATGTTCCAAAGGATAAAAAAACCTATCAAATGGATCCTGCCAATCGTTTTGAAGCCATTAGGGAAACCGAAATGGATATTGATGAAGGTGCCGATATTGTGATGGTAAAACCAGGGTTATGCTATTTAGATATTGTTCGTGAAATTAAAAACGAAGTAGATGTTCCTGTTGCTGTATATCAAGTATCAGGTGAATACGCCATGGTAAAAGCTGCTGCCGAAAAAGGTTGGCTGGACCATGATGCTGTTATGATGGAACAAGTAACGGCCATAAAACGTGCTGGAGCTGATATAATTGCTAGTTATTTTGCCAAAGATGTTGTGAAGTTAATTAATAGATAAAAATAGTTTTGTCATCTTGAGCGAAGTCGAAAGGATACAAAGGATATTGTAAAATTGATTTCGTAAATTAGCTCCAACTTAATTTAACATTAATGAGTGCATTAATTTTCTGGGCAACCATTTCCATTTTCTTTTCTTTTTTATGTTCCATTCTCGAAGCTGTGCTTTTAAGTGTGACTCCTACTTTTATCAATGTCAAAAAACAGGAAGGCAGAGCCTATGCCGAAACACTGGAGGAGCTTAAAAAAGATGTGGACAAACCTTTAATCTCCATTTTAACACTCAACACCATTGCCCATACGCTTGGTGCCATGATGGTTGGTATTGAAGCAGAAAAATTGCCCTATAAAATTGAACTTTTTGGAATAAATACTGTTGGTGTGGTTTCGGCTATCATGACTTTACTTATTTTGATTGCTTCTGAAATTATACCAAAAACCATCGGTGCCACATACTGGAAGAAGTTAGCAAATTTCACCTCTAAAGCTTTAACCATTTTAATCTTTCCATTGAAATGGACAGGTATTCTTTGGGTACTACAATTAACAACCAAGCTTATTGGCGGAAAAGGGCATCACGGAAGCGTTTTAAGTCGTGAGGATTTTCACGCTATGACTAGTTTAGCTGAAGAAGAAGGTGTTTTTCATGAATCTGAAAGTAAAGTCATTAAAAATATGCTGACTTTTAAAGAGGTTCAAGCCAAAGATGTTATGACGCCCAGAACTGTTATGTCAATTGAAGACGAAAACCAAACTATTGAATCATTTTTTAAGAAAAATGCCAATATCAAATTTTCAAGAATTCCCGTTTTCACTAAAAACACCGATAACATCACTGGGTTGGTATTGAAAGATGAAGTCTTTAAAGAAATGGCCTTTGGCAATGGCAACAAGCCTCTTACCGACATTAAACGAAACATTATTGTAATCAACCGTACGATGCCAATACCGAGGTTGTTTGAGCAATTGGTGGAAAGCAAGAACCACATGGCTTTGGTTGTGGATGAATATGGCGGCGTTAGTGGCTTGGTAACCATGGAAGATGTTATTGAAACCCTTTTGGGAATGGAAATCATGGACGAAAGTGACGATGTTCCCAATTTACAGCAATTGGCACGAAGAAGCTGGGAAGCTCGTGCTAAACGCATCGGTTTAATAGAAGATGAAGATCCTGAAGACGAATTAAATGGATAGTTGTATCATAGCATCTCCATTAGGTTTTACCAGAATTGTTGGTGATGAAACAGGCATTGGATCTATTACCGTCTTAAATTCAGACGAAATTGTTTCCGATGTTATCCCTGAAAATTTAGAGGATTGCGTCTACCAACTGAATGAATATTTTAATGGTGAACGCCAAAGATTTGACTTAAAGTTGAATCCTCAAGGTACCGACTTTCAAAAACAAGTCTGGGATGAACTGTTGAATATTCCGTTTGGAAAAACAGTATCTTATCTTGACTTATCTAAAAAATTAGGCGATGTAAAGGCCATTAGAGCTGTTGCCAATGCTAATGGCAAAAACCCTATTTGGATTATTATTCCTTGTCACAGAGTTATTGGAAGTGACGGCAGTCTAACGGGATATGCTGGCGGTTTACACAGAAAACAGTGGCTATTGGAACATGAAAGTCCTTATAAGCAACAATCACTTTTTTAGTGAATTTTACTATATTTAATCTTCTAAAACTACCAAATGAAATTTTTAAAGAAACTCCTTAAATGGGTAATCGTTGTTTTTGGACTACTCATTATTACGCTGTACTTAACTGATACTGACTATTTACTTAAAGCTGTTAGAACCATCTATTTTAAAGGTTATACAACAGCCTATCTTGAAGATTACAAAGAATTTGACAACGCTGAAGTTGAAAATGGCACACCGCAACCTTGGCCAAAACACAAAGACTATAATTCAGTTGAAGCTACTGAAAACTTAAAAAAAATCAATAAGGAAAACGGAACTATTGCCTATGTCATCATCAAAAATGATAGTGTATGGTATGAGTCTTACTACGATGGTTTTGACGAAAATTCTAAATCCAACTCCTTTTCAATGGCAAAAAGCTATGTGTCAGCTATGTTGGGAAAAGCCATAATGGATGGTTATATAAAAAGTTTAAATCAACCTGTTTGTGATTTCATACCAGAATTTTGTGAGGGGAAAAGTGATAAAGCGGCAAAATTAACCGTTGGTGATTTGTCTTCCATGGCATCAGGAACCAATTGGGACGAACGTTATTATTCACCTTTTTCAATCACCACACGTGCTTATTTTGATGACGATTTAGACAAAGTGATGTTAGGTTTAGATGTGGTTCGTGAGCCAGGAACAGGTTATAAATATGCTAGTGGTGACACGCAAATGCTAGCAATGGTTTTGGAACGTGCAACTGGTAAAAAACTATATGATTATTTAACTGAAAGTTTTTGGAAACCACTAGGATCAGAAAACGCCACACTTTGGCAAGTTGACAGTGAAGAGCACAATATGGTAAAGGCTTATTGTTGTATAGCCAGTAATGCTAAAGATTTTGCCAGAATGGGCAAACTTTATAAAGATTATGGTAAATGGAACGGACAACAACTATTGGATTCGACTTTTATCGCAAAATCTATTACACCGCGTTTTGAGGCTAGTCCTGAATATGGATACGGCTGGTGGTTAAAAAAGATGAATGGAAAATCGTTTTTTATGATGCGTGGTCATCTAGGACAATATGTTATTGTAGAGCCTAATGACAATGTTATAATTGTTCGTTTAGGGCATTCAAAAGGGCCTGGTGATGCCATTGCAACTTTTACACCAGATATTACGACATTTATCGAGGAAGCTTATAATATGTTAAGATAGCTTTCTTAATTTTATGTTATTTAACAATCTATTGGGTATATCTGGCTTTTTTATGAACTTTTTTTGGTTGAACTAAAAAACCAATTTATCATGAAAACCTTTTTTTCAATTATCAGCTTCGTTTTTTGCGTAGCTTTAAGTTTTTCTCAAGATTCCCATAATTTAGATTTTGAAATTTTAGAAAACAACAAAGCACAAGATTGGAATGTCTTTGGCAACGGAGATTATAAAATTTCCTACGACAAGACCATTTATCAAAATGGGAATGTGTCCGCTGTCATTGAAAGCACAGGAGATAATGTTCAATTTAATGCACTAGCTTATAATATTCCAGCAACCTTTGGAGGCAAAAAAATTAAATTAACCGGCTATATTAAAACTGAAAATGTTTCCAATGGCTGGGCTGGCCTATGGATGCGGATTGATCCTCAAGTTGCTTTTGACAATATGCAATCAAGAGGAATAACTGGAACTACTGATTGGAAAAAATATGAAATAGAGCTCGACTATAACAGCAATGCTAAAAAGATAGTAATTGGAGGCATTCTTTCAGGTACAGGAAAAATATGGGTTGATAATTTAGTTGTGACCATTGATGGAAAACCTCTTAATAAAGCTCCTGAAAAAGAACTTACAAAACCACAATTAGACAAAGAATTTGATAATGGTTCTTTGATTTCATTTACTTCATTGAACAAAACTCAAATAGCAAACCTTGATTTGCTGGGTCGTGTTTGGGGGTTTTTGAAATATTACCACCCTTCAATTGGCGAAGGCAATTATAATTGGGATTATGAACTGTTTAGAATACTTCCTAAATATCAAAAAGCTGCCACAAATGCCGAAAGGGATTTGCTTTTAGTCAATTGGATTAACGATTTAGGAGAAGTGAAAGTCTGCAAATCATGCAAAGAAACTCCAGAAGACGCTGTTTTAAAACCAGATTTAGATTGGATTGACAATAGTGGACTATCTAATTCTTTAATTGAAAAACTTAAGTACATTCAACAAAACAGACATCAAGGAAACCACTATTACATAGGTATGATGCCTAGTGTTGGAAATCCAGATTTTAAAAATGAAAACAATTATTCAGAAATGACCTATCCTGATGATGGTTTTCGTCTTTTAGCATTGTATAGATACTGGAATATGATGCAATATTTTAACCCTAATCGACATTTAACCGATAAGAATTGGAACAATGTCTTGAAAGAATATATCCCGAAATTTATTGATGCTAAAAATGAACTTGAGTATGAATTGGCCGTACTAGAAATTATAGCTGATGTAAAAGACACACATGCCAATTTATGGGGAGGAGGCAACAAGATTCAAGAGTTAAGAGGCAATTATTTTCCTCCTGTTCATATGCGTTTTGCTGAAAACAAATTGGTTGTTGACGACTATTTCAATCCAGAAATGCAAAAGGACATTGGGCTGGAAATTGGAGATGTTATAACACATGTTAATGGTAAGGCTATTGAAGATTTCATCGATGAAAATCATCAGTTTTATCCTGCATCAAATCAGCCTACAAGACTTCGGGATATGTCTCGTGATATTTTGCGCTCTAATTCAGAACGTATTACCATAAATTACATTAGGGACAATCAATCGTTTACAAAAGAATTGCAGTTATTCTTAAAAGATGATTTAAAATATTATGGCTGGTACAGACCTGAAAAAGATGGCAAAAGCTACAAGATACTTGATAATAATATAGGTTATATCACACTTAAGAATATAAAAAATGAAGACATTGCTGAAATCAGAAAAGAGTTTAAAGACACTAAAGGAATTATTGTAGATATTCGTAACTATCCATCAGCATTTATGCCTTTTTTATTAGGCTCGTATTTTACTTCAAAGTATAGCCCTTTTGTGAAATTTACCAATGGAAAAACTAACAATCCTGGGGAGTTTAGTTATGGAAAAGACTTATCCATACCGCCAAAAGGAAAGTTCTACAAAGGAAAAGTAGCTGTTTTGGTAAATGAACTCTCTCAAAGCCAAGCAGAATATACTGCCATGGCCTTTAAAGCAGGTGATAACGTAACCATTGTGGGTAGCACGACAGCTGGGGCAGATGGCAATGTATCTCGCATTAATCTACCAGGTGGTTTAAGTACAATGATTTCGGGAATCGGTGTGTATTATCCTGATGGAACAAAAACACAACGTGTTGGGATAATTCCAGATGTTGTTGTAAATTTAACTGTAGATGGTATAAAAAATAATATAGATGAGCCGTTAGAAAAGGCCATCAGTATCATTTTAAATGAGTAACTCATAAAAAGCCACTTTATGATTAGCAAACTAAATCTTGAAAACATTCTTTTTTTGGACATTGAAACGGTTCCAGAAACACAACATTTTTCAGATTTAGACGACACCAAACAAATTCTTTGGGAAACCAAATCACAATACCAACGTAAAGAAGACTATACTGCTGAAGAATTTTATGATCGTGCTGGTATTTGGGCAGAATTTGGCAAAATAATCTGTATTTCTGTGGGCTATTTTAAAATGCAAGGCGATGTAAGAACATTTCGCGTCACATCATTTTATGGTGATGAAGTAAAAATATTGAAGGACTTTAAAAATCTTCTTATAACGCATTTTAGTCAAAACAAACATTTACTTTGTGCCCATAATGGCAAGGAATTTGACTTCCCGTATATAGCCAGGCGTATGATAATTCATAATATTGAATTGCCATATAAATTAAATCTGTTTGGCAAAAAACCATGGGAAGTACCTCACCTCGACACTTTGGAATTGTGGAAATTTGGAGATTATAAAACATACACTTCATTAAAGTTATTGACGAATGTTTTGGGCATTCCTTCTCCAAAAGATGATATTGATGGCAGTGAGGTTTATAGAGTATACTATGAAGAAAACAACATTGACCGTATAATCACCTATTGCGAAAAAGACACTGTAGCCGTTGCGCAAATATTTTTACGTTTACGAGGTGACGAATTACTCCACGATAACGAAATTGTTCATATATAAATAAAAAAGTCCAGATTTAAAATCTGGACTTTTTTTATCAATCTATTTATTTTACTACTTAATAATAATTTTTTGGGATTTGTTACTGGAATCACTTTCCAACTGTATGACATATACGCCAGAAGCTACATTGTTTGCATCTATTTCATTTAAAGTAGAATTTTCTTCCAGTGTCGAAGACAGAACTAATCTTCCTTGAATATCATAAACCTTTGCAACAGTGTTTTCTGTTAAAAGCCCCTTAATAACAATGGTTTTAGGATTGCTATGTGTAAATATCAATACACTATCTAAATTGTGTTCTTGGTTTGTTAACGTTTGCGATTCAAAATGTAAAAAATAGCGTCCAAGCCCAGATAATGAACTTGATACTGACAATACATAATCAGATTCATTTAATAAAGTAAATGTATTCAAAACAGTGTCTTCTAAATACACATTGATATTGTCTGGCAAACTATTAACTGCTATTTCAACTGTTATTTGTTGCCCTTGGGAGGCATTAATACCTAATGGAATAACAATGCTTTGATTGAATTCATCATAACCAACCGATTGGATAGCTATGTCATTCCCTTCATGACCTTCAACCAATGCAGAATAAATAGCAAAGCTTGGTGCTGTTCCATTAAAGACAGTAGCATCGTAACCAACATCCATCGCTCTTGTTGCAAAATCTGTAAAATAAAAATCGGTATTAAAGCTATCTGTACCATTTGACATTTGAATCCTTAAGTAAGCTAGATCATTTCTTTGACTATTTCTTCCAGAAATGAAATCGTCACTTGAACCAATAGTACGACTGTTAGGTGAAAATGAAACAGTACCTCCACCAACTTTAGAAGACACCAAAAATCCTTGACCTGGAGTAATTAACGCATTCGGGTTTGCTAAAGCATAAGCTTGGTTCCAAATAGTCCAACCATCAGAAGCATCACCATCATACCCATAAACTGCAGCGCTTGTGGGTAACAGCTCTGAAACATTATCATTTAAAAAATCTGAAAGTGTGATATATGAAGGATAAGGGTTGCCTACCAAATTCCATTCAGGATAAACAGTACCAGAGTTAAATATGCTCACATTAACATTACCAGTATTCACCGTACCATTAAATGTAAAAGTACCATTATCTGTTGTGGCTGCTCTGTATCCTATACCTGGATCAAGAGTTATTGCTGCTTCAGCAGGAATATCAACATCATAAGTTAGATAGGATTCTGTTGCCTTATCAAATGGCCCAAATAATTTTTCAGATGGATTAGACGGATTAGAAAACATATTCGCATTTAAAGATGCAAAATCACCAAAAGTTTGGCCAGTAAGTGGTGCCGATATTAAATCATTTCCTCCTGAACTAGCATTAATATTAACGTGGCGTCTGTAAGAAACATTTCCTGTAGCACTCCCATTTAAAATAAGACTTGAATACTGATCAGATACTGAATTAAAGGTAACATTCCCATTGTTGGTTAAATCACCATTTAAAACTATTGAACCAGTTTCTAACACTTCTAGAGCTGCACCTGAATTTACTGTTAAGTCATTTAAGGCAACATCGGAACTCATGTTATATGATCCATTATAAACGAGTGCATTAACAGTACCCGTCAAATCTGTTGGTGCATTAGGGACCCAAGAATTGTCAATATAAAGAAGACCGTCATACTTTAAATTAATGGTATAGTCTTCTACTTCACCCCAATTAAATGATTCACATGACGTAGGAATTCCATTATATTTTAAAGAAACACGCATTCTGGTACTTTCTTCAAAAGCAATATCATCAGGCACTGTAAAGCTTCCGCTAACAGGTGTATTTTGGGTAGGAGCCTGCGTCCATACTAATTCTCCAGAATCATCAAAGTCTCCGTCATAATTATAATCTATCCATACGGCATAACCTTCATTATAAATCGTTCCAGTCCAAACAGGTGTAATGGTTATATTATATTGTGTGCCACTAAACAAATCTGCACTTATACTTGTGAAATCAGAATAACCCGTACTGGTTGTTCCTGCTCCCGAGGTATTATCGATACTTGCTAATTGAACACGGCCTATATATTCGTCAACAGTACTATTCCCGTTAGATTGACAATAGTTTGGTACAAAAACATCTGTTATACCTATATGGTCAATGGCTATATCGCTCCAATAGTTGTTCCCTGTAGTCCCTATAAATCTGAACTTAACATTGCCTCCAACGTAAGCGTTTAAATCTATAGTTTCATTAAACCACTCATTTCCTTGATTTCCACTTAACGTAAAAATATTGGTCCATGTAGAACCATCATCAACTGATATTTCCAAATCCAAAGATCCCATTGTAAATCCATACATATGGTAATAAAATGAAAAATAGGCTTCAGAAAGACCTGTTAAATCATAACATGGGCTATTTAGTAAAACTGTAGCATTAGATCCAAGACCACCACCAATTGTTGAAGCTTCTGTGTAAAAGTAGTTGCCTCCTCCAGTTATATCATCTGATGGGCCCGTTGAACCTGATGGTGTTCCATTAGCATCAAGAGTCCAGTTACCATCATCACCAGCCGCTTGTGACCAATCACCAATTCCAGAATCAAAGGTCTCCAAATACGGATAGGTATTTATAATAGTTCCTGTACATTGCGGTGCCTGGTCAGTCGTGAACTGCCAAATAGGCGACCAATTTCCATTAGTACAATTATTAACTGCCCTAACTCTCCAAAAATAATCTGTACTATAAGAAAGCCCAGAAAGTGATGCAGATGTATTAGTCAATCCTGTTTGGGAAGAAACAACATTTGATAATCCTGAATCGGTTGCAACAACCAATTCATAAGAATCACTGTTTGCAACAGAGTTCCAACTTAAAGTTGGAGAGGTGCTTACAGCCAGTTGTCCATTTGTAGGCGAAATCAATGTTGTCACATCTAATAAACCAGGAGAAATGGTGTAACTTATATCAAAGTTTCGCGTAATCCCACCACCATTACCTGTGATTGTTATAGTATAAGTTCCAAAATTAGCGGTTCCAGGATCTAAAGTTAAAATCGAACTACCTGTTGGTGTTACAGGATTTATTGAAAAATTACCTGTTGCTCCTGCAGGTAACCCAGAAGTAGATAGTGTTACAGGAGAATTAAACCCTAAAAAAGATGTTAAATCTATAGTATAATCAGCCGTAGCAGGTGTACACGATTCATTAGAATCAGGAGAAACAGCCAAAGAATACGTAGGTGTAGATAGATTAATAGTAAAATCTGCATTTGAAATGTCGAAGAAAATGTGGTTTGAACCTCTAACCATAATTCTATTTTGTGATCCAGGGTTGTTTGGAACAACAATATCATGGGAGCCATTATTTGTAACACCAGTAGCTAAAGTTATTGGATAGGTATCTCCTCCATCAGTTGATAAGAAGATATCTACATTGGCAGCATTCACACCGTTTCCATTAGTTCCAGCTACATTCCATGTTACTGTTTGTGTGGTTCCTGCATCCCAAGAAACACTAGTGTTTGGTGAGGTTACAACAAATGGCCCAGCAGTAGTATTAACCGTCACCACCATATCGTCGCTATTATTAGTGCCTCCTCCAGCAACATTATCTCTTACCGTTAACCTGAAATTCAATGTTCTTGCCACATTTGGAACGGCTTCCCATTGCCAAGACGTAGCACCAGTTTTTATAGTTTCCAACCTCGGAAAATATCGTTTATTATCTGTTACAGGCTCGTAAGCTCTAAATGCTACACCTGATGTCGCTGTTGTGCTTGGGTACGTAGTTGATGCATTATTTTCGTCCATTTGTTCCCAACAATAACTTAATACATCTCCTGCATCAGCGTCAGTGGCTGTGCCCTCTAAAACAAAGGCCGTTCCTCTTGGAATTGTATAATTAGCCCCAGCATCTACACTAGGAACTGAATTTCCTGTATTAGTATTGGTTTGGCAGCTTGTACTTTTTACATAATCAGTTACTTGCTCAATTGAAACCGCATGGAAATTAGGGTGTACAAAATCTTGGACATCTGTAGCTCCAGTAATACCAGCATAACTCATAATAGTTGAACCGCTTCCTGGCTCTACTTGGACATTAGTCCCTTCGTTTCCGTTGAAAGTCCAAGTATGGTTAGCACCAAATTGGTGACCCATTTCATGAGCTACATAATCCACATCAAACAGATCCCCTTCAGGTGCCGTTAAAGACGTAAATCCACTACCTTTTTGGTTATTAACACAAACACATCCTATACAGCCTGCATTACCATTATTTGAACCTTGTACAAATAAATGCCCTATATCATAATTGGCCTCTCCAATTACACTAGTCAAAGTAGATTGAAGCTGTGAATTATACGATCCTGTATAAGGATCTGAAGCTGCATTTGTATAAATAACATCGTCTGTATTAGCAATTAATGTCATGTTAACATTAAAATCAATCTCAAAAATACCATTTACTCGAGTCATTGTTTGAACAATAGCAGCCAAAGCCAATGGTTTAGTCCCTCCGTGGTAATTGGTATATTCACCAGTTGTTGAAACAGCCAATCTATAAGTTCTTAAGACACCGTCGTCTGCATTTCGCATCATTGAAGAGAGTCCCATTACTTGATGGTTTAAATCTTCAGAAATTTCGCATTCAAAACGATTTTGCCTATCTATTCTTTCAGCACGGTCAAAGGCAGTATATAATTGCCCATCTTCTGAAATTGACTCAATAAAGGTTGCTGGACCGTTGGCAGATAACCGCATGCTTTGGAAGCCCAAAGGAGAAACACTAAATCTAATGACTGCAGAGGGGTCATCGATTCCCTGACCTGCGTATGAACGTATATCTGGATATCTAGCCTGTAGGTCTGAATGCATTACCGATGCTTCATATACTCTGAAACGCTCCATAGTACCTTCCGAACTTGGAAAGGACAAAATAACATTTGATTGTCGTGAGTGGTCATTCCGTTTAGGTGTTTGGGCGAGGACTTGTTTTAAACTGTTAATGTCCAAACTAAAGATTTGATTTTTTGGCAAAGCTTTTTTGCTTTCCTTAATTGAAGTTGTAGATTTTACTGCTTCTTTTGTCCAAAAAGATTTGTTTTGAGAAAAAACAAATCCTGTACTCATTAAGATAATGAATAGTAGTATTTTTTTCATGAATTTAATTTATCAACGTAAAACAATGAATCACAATTGCTAAATACGTAATTATTTTGTTTGAATCCTAATTATAACATCCTAAACCATCGCTAGTTATAGAAACAAAAAAATCCAGATAATATAATCTGGATTTTTTTAATTGGACAAATGCCCATTATTATTGTCTTATAAACTTTTTAGTGATAATTTCTTCACCTTCATTTACTTTAATAAAATAAACACCAGCTTCCAATGAACTTACATTGACATTGGAAATAGAATTACCCCTTAAAACGGTTTGCCCTAACATATTAACAATTGTATATGCAGCATCTTCATTTCTTGGAAGCTTAACATTTAGAATACTACCTTTCACTGGGTTAGGGAAAAGCAGTATTTCCTGATCTCCAAATGCATCACTGTCATCAAGGCCTCCAACAGCAACAATGCTATCGTTGTTTCCTCTAACTGTACCTGAAATACCAGTTACCGTAACCTGATCAATATAAATATAATCACTATTGTTACTGGCATCACATTGGAATCTAAATTGGGCATTTGAAGCAAAATTATACTGCGAAGCATCTAAAGTAACTGTTGCCGTATAGAACGTATTATTGTTAAAATTAGTTCCTCTAGCATAACTAGCTACAGTTGACCAAGATGAGCCATTATAATAACGTAACCAGAAGTCTTCACCATTTTCCATACTGTAAGCATAGAAATAAAATGTTACCTCAACCTGTGTAAACGGTGTTAGGTTTAAAGATTGAGACGTCATTGCAGAAGCAGTGCCGGAATTATCTCGTAATTGAATTGAATAGTTACCCTCATAGGAACGAGAACCTGAATAACGCGCTACATCACTTCCACCATCAGACCAGCCATCCCAGCCAGTTTCAAAATAACCTTCCAATAATGTAACGTTTCCTCCAGTAGAACAAGGAGCACAAGACGAGCCACCGCAATCAACTCCGGTTTCATCGCCGTTTTGAATACCATCATCACAAGTTGGTGCTGGCGGGTCTCCTAAACAGAAGTTTGTTACATCTGAATTCGTAAAAGACCCTCCTGAAGCTAACGTTCCTGTTGATCCTGTAACTGAATACGATCCATTGCCATAAGAACAGCAAATACCATCACCATAAGTATCATTAATTGTAAACGTATAACAATCATCCGGTAAACACAATGTTTCTGAAAAAGTTGAACCATCTGGCTGACTTCCATAGGTTCCACCAGATGCTACTGTTTGCCCAGAATCATTAACTAAACTCCAAGAAGTTTCTTCTGGATAATTATCAAAAGTAATTGTAATCGTTACTTCATTATCGGTACACCCTGTTTGACAAGGCTCACAAGAACCGCCACAATCTACTCCGGTTTCATCGCCATTTTGAATACCATCATCGCAAGTTGCTACTGGGTCTAATGTAGTAACATTAGCCGTATTGCTGGCATTGGATTCATTGCCTGTGGCATCCTTTGCGGTAACACTAAATGTATAATTTGTACTTGGACTTAACCCTGTTACCTGATAAGATGTACTAGAAACAGTTGCAATAACAATAGCTCCTTGGTAAACATCGTATCCTGTTACGCCTACATTGTCGGTTGATGCATTCCAGCTTAAATCTGTAGTTGTTTGAGTCGTATTGGAAGCTGACAAACTTGCTGGCGCGCTTGGCGCTTGCGTATCTGGTGGATCCAAAGTTGTAACGTTAGCTGTGTTACTGGCGTTAGATTCATTGCCTGCAGCATCTTTAGCGATCACTGAAAATGCGTATGATGTGCTTGGACTCAAGCCCGTTACTTGGTAAGATGTACTTGAAACCGAAGCGATAACACTAGCCCCTTGGTAAACATCGTATCCTGTTACACCTACATTGTCGGTTGATGTGTTCCAGTTTAAATCTGTAGTTGTTGTCGTAGTATTGGAAGCCGATAAACTTGTTGGTGCGCTCGGTGCTTGCGTATCTGGTCCTGACCCCTCAATAACAACCGTATAATCTTCAACTTCACCATACTGGAAAGTTTCACAAGCTGTTGGCACACCATTATATTTCATGGAAACCCGCATGGTTGTGCTATTTTCAACAGCTCCAGTCGGAATTGTAAAAGAGCCGCTTACCGGTGAATTTTGTGTGGCATTTTGTGTCCAAACTTGCTCGCCTGCATCACTAAAATCCCCATCACGGTTATAGTCAATCCATACAGAATATCCTTCACTGTAAACAGTACCTGTCCAAATAGGTGTTACCGTAATGGTATACTGACTTCCCTTGGTCAAAGTTGTTGATACTCCTGTGAAATCACTATAAAATTGCGCTCCTGAACTATTATCGATAGTGTTTAGTTCAACTCTACCAATATATTCATCATTCACATTGGTGCTTGCTGAAGAACAATAATTCAATTGAACATCAGTTGTCGTGAAGTTTATTGAGCTACTGTAAGTAGAATTACTGCCACCATTACACTTGCTTCTTACTTGGGCTTCATACTGCGTCAATATATTTAGACCAGAAACAGAAGTTGACACTCCAGTTACAGCATTGGTTGTCCAAGTTGTGGTTCCCGTTTCTCTATATCTCACATCGTAAGTTGCGCCAGCTACAGAGTTCCAAGAAAGCGTTGCCGAATTAGACCCAACGCTTGAAGCGTTTAATCCTGTAGGTACTGTTGCATTACAAACAACCTGTCCTGAAATGGTAAAGTTCGAGTTTGAAATATCAAAGAAAATATTGTTTGATCCTCTTACCATAATTCTATTTTGATTTCCTTGATTGTTAGGAACAACAATATCATGGGAGCCATCATTAGGGACGCCAACTGCCAAAGCTATTGGATAGGTATCACCGCCATCAGTTGATAAGAAAATATCAACATTTGCTGCATTAACACCATTCCCTGTTGTCCCTGCAACATTCCAAGAAACCGTCTGGGTGGTTCCTGCATTCCATGTCACATTTGAATTTGGAGAATTCACTACAAAAGGGCCTGCAGTTCCATTAACTGTTACAACCATATCGTCACTATTATTGGTGCCACTTCCTGCTCTATTATCCCTAACGGTCAATCTGAAATTTAGATTTCGAGCCACATTGGGAACTGCTTCCCATTGCCACGAGGTATTTCCAGATTTGATGGTTGATAACCTAGGGAAGTACCGTTTAGTATCTGTTGTTGGATTATATGATCTAAATGCTACACCCGAAGTAGCTGTTGTGCTTGGGTAAGTTGTAGAGGCGTTGTTCTCATCATACTGCTCCCAGCAATAGGTTAATACATCTCCTGAATCAGCATCGGTTGCAGTTCCTTCTAAAACAAATGGCGTTCCTTTTGGAATGGTATAATTATTACCTGCATTTACCGAAGGCACATTATTACCTGTACTGGTATTGGTTTGACAACTTCTGGATTTAATATAATTGGTAACCTGTTCTATAGATCTAGCATGGAAATATGGGTCACTATTAGACTGAACATCCGTAGCACCAGTAATTCCTGCATAACCCATAATGGTTGAACCACTTCCTGGCTCCATTTGGGCATTGGTTCCTTCGTTTCCATTAAATGTCCACGTGTGATTGGCTCCAAATTGATGTCCCAATTCATGAGCTACATAATCTATATCAAAAGGGTCTCCTTCTGGATCCGTGCGAGATGTAAAGGCACTTCCCTTACTACCATTTACGCACACGCAACCGATACAACCAGCATTTCCATTATTAGATGCTCTGGCAAAAAGGTGTCCAACATCATAATTGGATTCTCCAATAACACTTGTTAATGTTGATTGCAATTGGCTATTGTAATTATTGCTGTAAGGATCTGTACTAGAATTAGTATAAATAACATCGTCATTATTAGCTATCAAAACCATGGTAGCATTAAAATCATTTTCAAATACACCATTTACACGCGTCATTGTAGCATTTATCGCTGCCAATGCCAATGCTTTTGTTCCTCCGTGATAAGCTGTATATTCACCTGTTGTAGAAACAGCCAATCTGTACGTTCTTAAAATAGCATCATCCGCATTTCGCATGTGCATGTCTCCACTGTCAATACTTGTATGCATTTGGTCGGAGACTTCGCATACAAAATCATCATCTGTATTCACTCTGTCCTGACGGTTATAAGCTGCATACAGATTTCCATCGCTAGTAATAGACTCTATAAAAGTTGCTGGTCTATTGGCAGACAAGCTCATACTTTGAAACCCTTGTGGTGATACACTAAAGCGAATGACTGCTGAAGGGTCATCGATTCCTTGGCCTGCATAAGAGCGAATATCAGGATATCTAGCTTGTAAATCTGGGTGAAAAACAGACGCTTCAAATACTCTGAAACGCTCCATGGTCCCATCTGAATTCGGGAACGATACAATAACATTTGACTGTCTTGCAAAATCTTCCCGTTTGGGTGATTGGCTTAATGTTTGTTTTAGGCCATTAATGTCTAAACCAAAGGTTTGATTTTTAGGTAAAGTCTGTTTGTTTTGTTTAATAAAAGCCGAAGACTTTATGGCTTCTTTTGTCCAAAAAGATTTGTTTTGAGAAAAAACAAACCCTGTACTCATTAAAATAATGAATAGTAGTGTTTTTTTCATGTTTGTTTAAAATTTTAATAATTTTGGTGAATAATTAGCGGTGAAAATATTAATATTTTGTTAATATGAAAATTATTCGAAATCGTTTTCGACGAAAAACAATCAAAAAAAAATAAGTACGGAAAAACCGTAAAATAAATGGTGAAAATGGCTACATTTACTTATACAAATGGAGCCAATTCTAACTGTCAAAAACTTATCTATTTCTTTTTTTAGTAATAACATTGAAAAAGAAATTATCCACCATATTTCCTACTTTTTAAATCCCAATGAAATTCTTGGTATTGTGGGAGAATCCGGTTCTGGAAAATCAGTTTCTTCTTTAGCTATTTTAGGACTACTCCCAAAAAAAATATCTCGAATCACGCAAGGCACCATTCTTTTTGACAAGAAGGATTTGACCAAGTTATCCTTAAAAGAGCTTCAAGCCATACGTGGAAATGACATCGCTATGATTTTTCAGGAGCCCATGAGTTCCCTGAACCCTTCAATGCGATGCGGAAAACAGGTTGCCGAAATCTTGTTACAACATACTTCGCTATCAAAAGAAGAAGCAAAAAATGAAACCCTTCAACTGTTTGAAAAAGTAAAACTTCCAGATCCCTCACGTGTTTTTAAAGCGTATCCTCATGAAATATCTGGTGGACAAAAACAGCGGGTTATGATAGCCATGGCCATTGCTTGCAAACCCAAGGTTTTAATTGCCGATGAACCCACAACTGCATTGGATGTAACTGTTCAAAAAGATATTGTTTTGCTATTGAAGCAGCTTCAAAAGGATGAGGGCATGAGCATTATTTTTATTTCCCATGATTTGGCTCTTATATCTGAAATTTCAGATAGAGTTTTGGTTATGTATCAAGGTGATATTGTTGAACAAGGATTTGTTTCGGACATATTTAAATCTCCCAAACATACTTATACCAAAGCTTTGGTTAATTCAAGACCAGATCTTGAGGTAAGATATAAACGATTGGCTACCATAAGTGATTATATGAACGATACCGTGAACCAAGCCATCGTTTCGAAACAAGAACGCCATAACGCGCATCAGATATTGTACTCAAAGCCTCCCTTACTGGAAGTTATAAATCTTGAAAAGGAATATATTTCCAAATCAGGTTGGTTTTCAAAACCAGAAACCTTTAAGGCCGTAAACAATGTTAGTTTTAAGCTTTATGAAGGTGAAACTTTGGGCCTTGTTGGCGAATCTGGTTGTGGTAAATCAACGCTATCAAATGCCATTTTACTTTTGGACAAAGCCACAAAAGGCACTATTCTATATAAAGGGAATGATATTAGCAATCTATCCAAAACTGCAACAAGAGCGTTGCGAAAAGACATTCAAATTATTTTCCAAGATCCATTTGCTTCACTAAATCCACGAATTCCTGTTGGAAAAGCGATTATGGAACCCATGCTGGTTCATGGCATAGGCAAAAATACCTCTGAAAGGGAAGCCCTAGTTTATGATTTACTCGACAAAGTAGGGTTGGATTCTTCGGTTTTCAATAGATATCCGCATGAGTTTTCAGGTGGACAAAGGCAACGTATTGGAATTGCTAGAGCTATTGCATTACAACCTAAATTGATTATTTGCGACGAATCAGTTTCTGCCTTGGACATTTCGGTGCAAGCGCAGGTTTTAAATCTACTGAATGATTTAAAGGAAAACTATGGGTTTACTTATATATTTATTTCCCATGACTTGGCAGTGGTAAAATATATGTCTGATAATTTAATTGTTATGAACAGCGGTCAAATTGAGGAAATGGATGATGCCGATGTCATTTACGATACTCCCAAAAAAGATTATACCAAAAAGCTTATTCATGCCATCCCAAAGGGATTATAGCATGAATAACTTTTTTGTCAAATACATTAAGCTTTTAATGAATTGTTTGGTTTTTTGGATTTTAGCACTCAATCCAATATCATAACTAGTAGGCTGTTCAGGTAGATTTGAGGCAAAATTCATAAAGTAGGTTTTTGGTAGATTTGGGTTTCTTTCTTTCGCTTAAATTATAATAGATATGGGGAAAATTACAATTCAAGTTTCCAAAAGAAGTTGGTTAATCAGTTCATTAAATTTGGGATTGCTAATATGAAACTTATTTTGAATAAATCTGTCTAAATGCATTATTTTTCGATGAAATGCATTGTTTTTTAACATTTAATACAATTTTAAAGTTTTTTTCTTACAATTTTTATTAGTCAAAACAATTTTTTACATTTAATAAAAAATTGCAATGAAAAAAATTATCCCTTTTTTCATATTGGGCTTGCTGTATAGTTGCCAGATCCAATATGATGTTTCTACAAGATATGTATTTGAGGGTCAGGTACAGGACAGAAATGGAAACTCTATAGAAAATATTCCTGTTGAAGTTTGGATTTACAATGACCATGATTCCGATTTTATTGGATATACCGAAACAAATTTTGATGGTTACTACGAACTAGTAATTCCAAAGCCTAAAAACGAAACAGATTTTGAAATAAAGGTAAAAGGAAGTTCTATTTTTAGTAAAGTAGACTATGTAAACATTTTTGAAACTGATTTTTTAGATCATAAAGTAACCATAGGTCAAACAACTCTCGTGGCTGCTGATGACATTTCTAATTTAGTAATTACACTTGACCAAATAAACCTAGAAAACAACATTACGTCCCTTGAATTAACAGGAATAATTGCCGACCAAATTATTTGGGTAAATCCTCCAGAGGAAGAAAACTATACTCCTTACTATTTTGAGTCTTATCACAAACCCGTTGCTAAAAATCAAACTTTAAATTTAAACTATGAAGTAAGAAACGGTAATACTGGACAAACTGCTGTTTTTAATGAAACCATAGTGATTGATTCCAATGATTTAACCGAATACACCATAAATTATTAGCTGTGAAAAAAATAGTATTGTTCCTTGTGATGGTTTTGCCGTGTTTTCTACTTGCGCAAAATGAAGAAAATAGTGATTCAGAAAACACCAAAAGTTTTTCTTTTAAACCCCAATTCTATTTATATGCCAACCATCACATAAACCATGGTGACAATTTTCTATCCGATGGGCACAATGCAAGCTTCGTTGGTATTGGATTACAACTGAACTTGCTGAAGTATCAGAATTTTAAATTTGGAATTGGATGGGAATATCATAATTATAATGTTATAAATTCGGCAACAATAGGAAACATTGGCTATACCTTTTACACTTCTGTTTATGGAAAAATCCAATACCAATGGGATGTGTCTAAATACTGGTCTATAGAACCCTTCATTGGTTCAGGTGCCACTAAAATTCGCCAAAAATATGATGATTCAGATAACGATAGTTTTTATGGAATGAACTTATATGCTGGTTTCAATTTAACTTTTAAAATCAGCCCTAATATCTCACTTTTTACTGGCTTTAATTATAATAACATCCGATTTAACGTGAATACAAACAAAGATTGGGAAGATTATTTTAATAAAATCAACCAAACTCAAATTCAATTAGGACTTATAGTCTCAATAGGAAAAAACTGGGTTATTAAATAGCCATTTCAGGGATATCTCCTTCAACTATCAAAGTACCTTCTGTTGCGTTTTGAATATCTTCAACCGATACACCTGGCGCACGCTCCAACAACTTGAATCCATTGTCGGTTACTTCAAGTACGGCTAGATTGGTCACAATCTTTTTAACACAACCAACGCCTGTTAATGGTAAGCTACAACGCTTCAATAATTTAGATTCACCGGCTTTATTTGTGTGCATCATAGCAACAATAATATTTTCAGCACTGGCTACCAAATCCATAGCACCACCCATACCTTTCACCATGCGTCCTGGTATCTTCCAATTGGCTATATCACCATTTTCTGCAACCTCCATAGCTCCTAATATAGTAAGGTGTACATGCTGCCCTCTAATCATAGAGAAACTCATAGCCGAATCAAAAAAGCTAGCCCCTGGCAAAGTTGTTATGGTTTGTTTTCCTGCGTTGATGACATCGGCGTCTTCTTCACCTTCAAAAGGGAAAGGGCCCATTCCCAAAACACCATTTTCGCTTTGAAATTCCACTTCTATATCATCTCTAACATAATTAGCAACTAATGTAGGAATACCTATTCCTAAATTTACGTAGTAACCGTCTTGAACTTCTTTTGCTATACGTTTAGCGATTCCATTTTTATCTAAAGCCATAACTACTCTCTTTTTCTTACTGTTCGTTGTTCAATACGTTTCTCATACTTTTCACCTTGAAAAATACGTTGTACAAATATCCCTGGTATGTGTATTTGATTGGGATCCAATTCTCCAATAGGCACTAACTCCTCAACCTCAGCAACTGTAATTTTAGCAGCACCACACATGTTAGGATTAAAGTTTCTCGCTGTTCCCTTAAAAATTAAATTCCCAGCAGCATCACCTTTCCAAGCTTTAACAAAGGCAAAATCAGCTTTAAAAGCATGCTCCAAAACATACATCTTACCATCAAACTCACGAGTTTCCTTACCTTCGGCTACCTCTGTTCCATAGCCCGCTGGCGTATAAACAGCTGGAAATCCAGCTTGAGCAGCTCTACAACGTTCTGCCAAGGTTCCTTGCGGAATAAGCTCTACATCCAATTCGCCACTTAGCATTTGACGTTCAAATTCATCATTTTCTCCTACATACGAAGACACCATTTTTTTGATTTGATGTTGCTGTAATAATAAGCCTAAACCAAAATCGTCTACACCAGCATTATTCGAGATGCAGGTTAAACCTTTTACGCCAGATTCTACCAAGGCTGCAATAGCATTTTCAGGGATACCACTTAATCCAAAACCTCCAAACATACAGGTCATGTTATCAGAAACACCTGTTATGGCTTCTTGCACACCCGAGACTTGTTTATTAATCATTGTTTATATTTTTTGCTGCGGGAAAATACAAAATAAAAAAGCCATTCGGAAGTGAATGGCTTTGGTTTTTTTAAACAATATTTTCTAGAAATCCAATTCATCAGGAACCTCTTCACCGGGTAAGGCGTCATTGGTTTCCTGCTCATATATTTCGCAATCTACCTCTATGGTTAGCTCTTTTGGTTTTTCAAAACTATCTTTGGAAACGTCCAATGTTTCGTCTTCATAACAAGCCTTCATATAAAGCCCCCAAATAGGTAATGCCATTGCCGCACCCTGACCATAAGTTATACTTTTAAAATGCGCTGCACGATCTTCTGCTCCTACCCAAACACCAGTTACCAAGTTAGGGACCATGCCCATAAACCAACCATCACTCTGATTTTGCGTAGTTCCCGTTTTACCAGCTATGGGATTTTTGAACTCATAAGGATAGCCTGTTATTATTTTGGTATATACACCACTTTTCGGCATCCATGAACGTCTTAATCTCGCACCAGAACCATATTCGGTAACACCCTCCATGAGTTTAACCGTCACGTAAGCTGTTTCTTCACTGATGACATCACGAGATTCTGGTGTGAATTGATAAAGGATAGTACCATTTTTGTCTTCAATGTGTGTCACCATAACCGGTTTTGTGTAAACCCCTTTGTTGGCAAATGACGCATAGGCTGCAACCATTTCATAAACATTTAAATCTGCTGTTCCCAATGCAATAGATGGTACAGCCGGAATATTAGATTCAACACCTAGCTTTTCAACTAAATCAATAACTGGTTGTGGCCCAACCTTATCCATTAATCGCGCCGAAATAGTATTAACAGAATTGGCCAAAGCCGCTTGTAATGTTAGCTCTCCACCATAATTGCCGTCGTCATTTGAAGGTGTCCAAGGTTCCAAAGTTCCATGTTTTCCCGCCTCAATAGTGATTTGAGAACGTGGCATTTTATAACAAGGAGACAGATGTAATTGATCTATAGCCGTGGCATATAAAAAAGGTTTAAATGTTGAACCAACTTGGCGCTTTCCTTGATTGACATGGTCGTACTGAAAATGCTTATAATTCATACCACCAACCCAAGCCTTAACATGACCGGTTTGGGGATCCATGGACATCATGCCAGGATGCAAAAACGATTTATAATAGCGCATAGAATCCATAGGCTTCATGATAGTATCTATCTCGCCTTTCCATGAAAAAATAGTCATGTTGGTTGGCTTATCGAACGAAGCTATAATTTCCTTGTCCGATTTTCCTTGTGTTTTCATAACACGCCAACGTTCTGATTGACGCATACCACGTTTCATTAAGTCTTCTATTTGTGTTTTGCTTAATTCCAAAAATGGCGCAGTTGGATTTCTGTCTGGTGTATTCTGGTGGTCGAACTCTGCTTGCAAACGCGGCATGTGCTGCTGTACTGCATCTTCGGCGTATTGTTGCATACGCGAGTCGATGGTTGTATAGACTTTTAAGCCGTCTCCATACAAATTGTACTTTTCACCATCTGGTTTTGGGTTGTTCTTGATCCAATCTTTCATAAAGCCATCTAAATAGGCTCTAAAATAAGTGGCAATGCCGTCTCTATGTGATTGTGGTGTATAACGCAAACCCAATTCCAAAGCCTGAAGCGAATCCTTGGTTGCTTCACTTATGTAATCGTACTTCTCCATTTGAGATAGCACTACATTTCGTCGGTTTCTTGTGCCAACAGGATTACGATGCTCTCTTGGGTTATATAATGATGAATTCTTGAACATACCGACCAGCATGGCCGATTCCTTAATGTCCAATTCATTAGGTTCCTTATTAAAATAAATACTGGCAGCTGAACGGATACCATCTGCATTATTTCCAAAATCATAGATATTGAAATACATAGCTATAATTTCCTCTTTGGTATATTGTCTTTCCAAACGTATAGCAATAATCCATTCTTTTATTTTTTGCGTTAATCTGCTAATTGTATTGGGAGAAGCAACACCAACAAATAATTGTCTGGCCAGCTGTTGAGAAATAGTACTGGCACCTCCTCTATTACCTAAAAAGAAAAATGCTCGAAGTGTCCCTCTTGCATCTATTCCCGAATGCTCATGAAAACGAGCGTCTTCGGTAGCTATTAGCGCATCAACCAAATGCTGCGGCAGTTCATCATAACTTACAGGAGTTCGGTTATCATTAAAATAAAATTTACCGAGCGTTTTTCCATCAGAAGAAATAATTTCGGTAGCTAAATTGGTTTTGGGGTTTTCTAACACCGTATAATCAGGTAATTCTCCAAAAACACCCCAAGATGCCAATAGAAATATTAATACCACACATAAAATTCCCGAAAGGAATAATTTCCAAAACCATCTTACATAGGTTTGAAAATCTTGTGTTTGATTTGCTTTTTTCTTTTTCGCCATATGTTATTGCTCTAATGGTTTTTCAATTCTAAAGCCAACGTCTGTAACACCTTGCAAATTAACAACGCCACTTACTTTACCATTTTCGCGCATGGCATGTTGAATGTTAATAGTGTATTCGCCTGATTCGTTAAAAACAACACCTTCTTTATACCACAATTTATTTTCCTTTACATCGGTAAATCCTGTGCCTAATAACTCGCCATTAGGTTTTGCCATTTTATACTGCAAAGTATCCTTAATTATTTTTCCGTGCGGAAAATTCATTTCAACTATCAGGTATAAATTGCTGTACTTATAATCGTTGGTGTTACGTAAATTAACAAACAAATTATACGGTTTTACGGAATCTGGAGGGTTTATTTTAAAACTCACAACAGAATCCTTATGCCATTCGTTGGGCATGGACCTATATACATCATAAATCTGATTAGAATCACAGGAAAGCACGACCAAAAGACATATAAAACCAAATATGATACTATTTCGCATTGTTTTTTTTGCTTTGAGGTTTACGCCTTCTTTTGTTGCCTCTATTATTTTTACGTTTATTTCGGCGTTTTGGACTATCAAACCTTGTTAAACTGTCTTGACCAACAACGTTTTCAAATTCGGTTTTAGTATTTTCTATCAAATCTGATGCATATTCCTCAAGACTTGCTACCTTCTTTTTTTGTTTGTTTAAGCCTATAATTTCATTGGCTTGATCGGTAGTTATTTTATGCCAATTCATCCATTCGCCTTCATAGGCATACCACATGTGGCCTTTAAAAATATCTGTTTTTTGACATACAGCAACTCCTTTTTCAGTTTGAAGTTTAACATCTGTTTTAGGAAAGTCCTTGAGTGCATCTAAATAAGTGTCTAATTCGTAATTCAAGCAGCATTTTAACTTTCCACATTGCCCAGCCAACTTCAATGGATTTAGTGATAGTTGCTGATACCTAGCCGCTGAAGTACTGACTGAACGAAAATCTGTAAGCCAGGTTGAGCAGCATAGTTCACGACCACAAGAACCAATACCACCCAATCTAGATGCTTCTTGTCGGAATCCTACTTGACGCATTTCGATACGGGTCTTAAATTCTTTTGCAAATAATTTTATAAGCTCCCTGAAATCCACTCTATCTTCAGCAGTATAGTAGAATGTAGCCTTGCTGGCATCTCCCTGAAATTCAATGTCTGAAATCTTCATCTGGAGTTTTAGGTCAATGGCAAACTGTCTCGCTTTAACCTTCATAGGCTCTTCGCGATCCCTTGCTTCAGACCAAATATTGATATCCTTTTGCGAAGCTTTACGGTAAATCTTGAAGGCTTCAGGGTCTTTTTCAGAGATTTTTTTGCGCTTCATTTGAACACGCACCAATTCGCCTGTTAAAGTAACCATACCAACATCATGACCATATTCCGCTTGTGTCGCTACGACATCGCCAATGCTTAATGTGAGATTTTCAGTATTGCTATAATAGTGCTTTCTACCATTTTTAAAACGAACCTCAACCCAATTAAAAGGTTCGGCTCCATCAGGCAATGACATATTTGCCAACCAATCAAAAACAGTTAGTTTGTTGCAACTATCCGTTCCACATGTTCCATTATTCTTACATCCTTTGGGCTGACCATCTTTCCCCGTTGCACACGTTCCACAAGCCATAAATTTATTAGTATATATAGATTCTGAACCTTAATTCAGAAGACGATTAATATTGAAATTTAAAATGTAAAGATAAGATTATTTATTAAGTAAAAATTGTTGCTTTTTTACTTAATTAAAGCTATGTAAGCATCTATTTTCCATATATTTAACCTATTTATTGCTTTTTATGCTCACATTTTGACTTTGTTACGATGTATTAATAATTAACCATAAAACTATTGATTATGAAACTAAAAATTACATTCATTTTTTTTACATTCTTATGCTTGGATTTGCTAGGGCAAACACATTTTATTCCCAAAGGCGAAGGCTCTTCCCTATTTAACGAAAGTCAATTTCCCTGTTTAACGCATTTGGAAAGAAACACCATTAAAACGCTACTAAATGAAAACATTGAACTATTAAAGTCGCAAAACAACTTATTCTCCAACAATAATCAAAATCGAGGAAATCACCCGTTGTTTATATGGCCTGTTCAGCAAGCAACAGGATTCAGTTATAATAATACTTGGGCTGTTTCAGGTTATGTAGATCACAATACAGGCTATCCAAACCAATTAACCGATTATAATTGCGGTAATAGAAGTTATGATACATCAGCAGGATATAATCACCAAGGGTTAGATATTTATCTCTGGCCTTTTTCCTGGAAACAAATGGATGATGGCCAAACTGAAATAATTGCTGCAGCACCTGGTCAAATAATTGCAAAAGGCGACGGCCAATATGATAGAAGCTGTAGTTTTAACAACAATCCTTGGAATGCTGTATATATACAACATAGTGATGGCAGTATAGCTTGGTATGGTCATATGAAAAATGGTTCAGTGACTACCAAAAATGTAGGTGAAATGGTAGCTTTGGGCGAGGTTTTAGGTGTTGTTGGGAGTTCTGGAAATTCAACGGGTCCGCACCTACACTTCGAGGTTTATACCGACGATTCTTTTGCTCAGTTAATAGATCCTTTTGCAGGTTCCTGCAATAGCCTTAATGGGAACGACACATGGTGGGAAACCCAGAATCCTTACAACAATAGTGGCATAAACGCCATGTTGACGCATAATGCAGCTCCAGATATTTTTCCTCCTTGTCCAACAACAGAAACGCCCAATATTAGTAATAATTTTGAAACTGATGACACCATTTACTTTGCTGCCTATTTTAGGGATCAGGTAGCTGGCGAAACTATAAATTTTAAAGTGATTAAACCTGACAATTCCTTTTTATACAATTGGGATATAAATGCTTCGGAAACTTCGTCGTCTTGGTATTATTATTGGTACTTTACTGGTGTTTACGACCAAGAAGGTGAATGGAAATGGCAAGCTACCTATGGAGGAGAAACCGTTACGCATACGTTCAATATTGGAACTTTAAGTGTTGAAGAACACGTAAACGCTGGTGTAATGATATATCCAAATCCTGTACAGAACGAACTTACCTTAAAAAACGTTGAAAATATACAAACAGCCACTATTCATGACATAACAGGAAAGCAAATAAACTCATGGCTACTTACAGGTAATGACCAACACGCTATAGATCTTTCGGGCATTTCAAAAGGACTATATTTTTTGTCTCTCGAAGGAAAAAATAAAAAGGAAGTAATAAAATTTATTAAAAAATAATCAATTGAATTCTATTTCGTAATTAAGTCGGTTTGACAAAGATTTTAAGGTTGCTTTAGATTTAAAAATATTTGAAAACAAGGTATGGCTCCAACCGATTTTTCTTGAAAAATCATTAAAGCTTTCTTGTTTCCATTCAAAGCCTTCCTTCCAGAATTTTTGAGGGGATATGTAACAAAATGTATAATCAAAAATCAAACTGGAATCGTTTACGGCTTTACTATCAGGAATTGTATCTGGCGCCAAAAGCGTAATGTTGTTTTTCTTGCAGCTTTCCCTGATTGTGTTGATTAAATCAGGGTAATCTTTGCGAATTGAATCTAAATCAAAATCGTTATACTCGGTATTACCGATTTTTTGAATGGGTCTGATTTGGAGAATATCAAAGCTTTCACCGTCAAAATGCTTGAAGAAATCCTGAAGTTCGTAGAAATTATCCTTATTGAATGTATAATTAATTCGAACCCTGAAATTGTATTTTGCTTTTAATTTTTGAAACGCCTTAAAGGCATTATGAAATTTCTCATAACTAGCCTTTTTCATAAAGCCCTCATAGCTCTCTTTGTTTACACCGTGAAGTGATATGGTAAATTCATGTAATCCAGCTTTTAAAAGACTTTCTATTTTCTCTTCGGTCAGTAGGTTTGCGTTTGTGGTAAGGGAAATGTAGGGCACCTTATATTGTTTTCCAAGTGCCACTATTTGTTCCAGGTTTTTATACAAGGTAGGCTCTGTACCACAACCTATCTGAAGTTTTAAAGCACGTTTAAAAATAGCTTTTGCCACTTGGTTCAACTCTTCTTCCTTAAATTGTCCTTTTAAGGTTTTGACATAGTCGGCATCAGTAAAATAGCACATTTTACAACGAAGATTACAGGCCATAACCGGATCCATATTAACAGCTAAATAGCGTTTGTTGAATTTATGTAACAGAAAAAGACCCAGAAACTTAATTCTGTGGCTTTTAATTTTTCTATTCAACTTTAACAGCTTGTATATATCCATCTAGCTCTTCTTGTCTATAACGTCAAAAATGTTTCGCAGGTCTTTTTTAAACGGTAAATGGTCCGCACGTCCTTTCTTAAAAATATCGTTGCTATTGCCCTGCCCTTTTCTTAAAGCTTTTTGTTCTTCATAAGGCAATCTATTTATTTCCATACAGTTAGTCGAACAGCAGTTTTCCATTTTTTCTTTACAACTGTCGCACTGAATGAATAGTAAATGACACGCCTCATTAGCACAATTGGTATGTAAATCAGCTGGCTCACCACACTGATGACATTGTGCGATGATATCATCAGAAATACGCTCTGATCGTCTTTGGTCAAACACAAAGTTTTTGCCAATAAATTTGTTTTCCAGACCTTGCTCCTCAACTTGACGCGCATAGTTTATAATGCCGCCCTCCAATTGAAAGACATTTTTAAACCCTTTGTGTTTGTAATAAGCACTGGCTTTCTCACAACGGATGCCACCTGTACAATACATTACCAGTTTTTTGTTCTCCTTGTGCTCACGTAAATCTTCTTCAATGATATCCAATGATTCTCTAAATGTATCCACATCAGGAGTGACCGCATTTTTAAAATGCCCTATTTCACTTTCGTAATGGTTACGCATGTCGACCAACACCACATCAGGATCTTCGATGAGCTCGTTAAACTGTTCTGCTTCAACATGAATACCTTTGTTTGTAACGTCAAATGTTTCGTCATTCAATCCATCAGCGACAATCTTATCTCGAACCTTTACTTTCAGTTTTAAAAAGGCAAAATTATCATGCTCAATGGCGATATTCAACCGAACATTTTCCAAAAACGAGATAGTGTCTAAATGCTCCTTGAAATCATTAAAATTCTCTGCCGGAACCGATAGTTGTGCATTAATTCCTTCGGTAGCAATGTAAATTCTTCCGAGCACATCCAATTGGTCCCAAGCTAGGAACATATGATTTCTAAAAAGTTCAGGATTTTTAATTTTGGCGTATTTATAGAAAGAGATTGTCAAACGGTCCTTTCCCGCTTGCTCAATTAAGGCTGCTCTTTCTTTAGCGCTTAAGTTATTGTACAGTTGCATGCTATACTAATTTTAAGGTTAAAGATTTATTTGCTGCAAAAGTACATATTTAATATGAATTCTAATTTTTAAAGACGGTCCATAAAAAAAGCGTCCTGTTTTTCAGAACGCTTTTAGTAGACTAACTCGTTATTAATATTTTTTCATTCTTCTAAATCAAAAAACATAATAAGAGCTAACCTCCATCGGCTTTACAGCTGCTGTTTATAAATACAACCACTGAAACGCCTAATGCCTTGTTAATTAAAGTTTTCTTAATAAATTTCATCTGTACAATTTTTTAAATGTTAAAAAGAGCAGACAAAATTAATCGCATTAAATACGATTGATTTCATAGCAAAAGTTCCCCACTTTATATAGTAGATGCAAAAAGTGCAAAAAGGTTGCGTCAGAATATTGAAAAAATTAAAACTTATCGTAATTTAGCTGACCTATCAAATTAAAAAACAACAACAAATGAGCAGTGAAAAAGATGCAAAATTAAAAGCATTAAAGCTAACTTTAGATAAGCTGGACAAGGCGTATGGTAAAGGAACAGTAATGAAAATGAGTGATCAGGCAGTGGTTGATGTTGATGCCATTCCGTCTGGTTCTTTAGGACTTGATATTGCACTCGGTGTAGGTGGTTATCCCAGAGGGCGTGTTATAGAAATTTATGGCCCTGAATCGTCAGGAAAAACAACTTTGACATTACATGCCATAGCTGAAGCTCAAAAAGGTGGTGGAATTGCTGCCTTTATTGATGCAGAACATGCTTTTGACAGGTTTTATGCTGAAAAATTAGGTGTTGACATAGACAACTTAATTATATCACAACCTGACAATGGCGAACAGGCTTTGGAAATCGCCGACAATTTAATTCGTTCTGGCGCTATAGATATTGTGGTCATTGACTCGGTTGCGGCTTTAACTCCTAAAAGTGAGATTGAAGGTGAAATGGGTGACTCTAAAATGGGCTTGCATGCTAGATTGATGTCTCAAGCTTTAAGAAAATTAACTGCTTCCATCAGTAAAACGAATTGCACCGTTATTTTCATTAACCAATTACGAGAAAAAATTGGTGTGATGTTTGGCAACCCTGAAACAACTACAGGTGGTAATGCTCTTAAATTCTATGCTTCGGTTAGAATAGACATCAGACGTTCTACACAAATTAAAGAAACCGATGGCACTGTCTCTGGAAACAAGACACGTGTTAAAATTGTTAAGAACAAAGTAGCACCTCCTTTTAAAACAGCAGAGTTTGACATTATGTATGGTGAAGGTGTTTCCAAAGTTGGTGAAATATTGGATATAGCCGTTGATCTTGAAATTGTTAAAAAAAGTGGCTCGTGGTTTAGTTACGACGAAACAAAACTCGGTCAAGGACGGGATGCTGTAAAAGCCCTAATAAAAGACAATCCAGAGCTTATGGATGAGCTGGAAAGTAAGATTAGGGAGGCTTTAAAAACCTCTTAAATAAAAAAAATCCCAAAAATTTGGGATTTTTTTTATTTTTTGACGCAACCTTTTTGCACTTTTTGCATCTATAGGGTGAATATGTGAATTAAACATTTAATATTACCATGAAAAAAATAGTTGTTTGTTTGTTGTTTTTAATGGCAATGTCCTGTAGTCTTGACGATGGGATGGAAGAGATTTCCTTTGTAATCTTGCCTGTAGAAAATGCCATTCTTCCAACAGAATTTGAACGCAATGAAACTTATGATATTTATCTTGAGTATTTGCGACCTACTTCTTGTCATGGATTCAATGACATTTATTATACGAGTGAATCCAATGAAAGAACTGTTGCTATTGTAGCTACTTATTTTCAAGGTGAGTATAGTTGTACAGATATCGATGCCCTGACAGAAGCAACATTTAGATTTAAGGCAACAACTGAAGATTTGTACATCTTTAAGTTTTGGCAAGGTGAAGATGAAAATGGGGAAGATCAATATATGATTGTTGAGGTTCCTGTTATAGATTAAGTTAGTGTTTAATTAATATGCATGTCATGTGAGTTTAAAACAACTCATAATAAACTGTAGTAAAAATGATACTAAAGCACAAAGCGAACTATATCAACTCTTTTCGAGTAAATTGTTTTCGGTATGCTTAAAGTACTCAAGAAACTATGCGGAGGCAGAGGATAATCTGCAAGATGCTTTTTTGACCATTTTTAAAAAAATTGGTCAATATGATAACAAAGGTTCTTTTGAAGGTTGGTTAAAACGGATTACTATCAATACTGCGTTGCAGCGTTATAGAAACCAAGGTGTTTTTGAAATAGTTAATGAAGAATTAATTGAAGATGTTGAATTGGATATTGAAGATGACGATTTAACTATTGAGTTTCTATTGAGAATCATTCAAGAATTACCTGACCGATATAGATTGGTGTTTAACTTGTATGCTCTCGATGGTTATTCGCATAAAGAAATAGCCGATTTACTGGATATAACCATGGGGACATCAAAATCCAATCTGGCAAGAGCCCGAAAATTATTAATAGAAAAAATTGAAATATACAAAGCGAGCTTAAACTCGCAATCATTGTAATGAGTGATAAAAAACATATCGATAGAATTTTCCAGGAAAAGCTGAAAGACTTTGAGGTCGCTCCAAACCCTGAACTTTGGAACAACATTCAAGGTCAAATGAACCAAGAAAACGAAGAGCCTAAAAAAGCCTTTCCTTTGTGGCTTCGATTAGCTGGTATTGCTGCCTTATTGTCTATCCTATTTACAGTTGGCACCTGGGTGTTTGATGGAAATAATTCGTCAACGCTTCCGAAACAAAACACTGTAGACACTAATGCTTCAGATACATTTGGCAATGACTCCAAAAACGTTAACGATAGTGAGGCATCATCGTCAAACCGTTCAATTGAAAACAACTCTGAAACATCAGTAGCTAATATTAATTCAGAAGGTGATTTAACAAAAGGCAATCCTGAAAATATGCCTTCAGGAGAAGATGTTGCCAATTCTACAACAGAGGCTAACCAAGCTCCTAAAACAAATGGTTCTAATTTAAAAAACACAAACTTAAACACTGTTTCAAATTCAGAGTATCCAGAGTCTAAAGTTGCTCATGTTGAATCTGGAGAAAGTACAAGCGAGAACCAAGAAAATAACGTTTCTTATTCTGTTAATAATACCACTTTAAACTCGTCCCAAATTGCGGAATCAAACAAAAACGTAGTGACATCTAATTCCACCAAGGTTTTAGAAGACAACAATACGTCCCAAGTTGCGGATATTGCATCTCAAAAAAACCCGTCAAAATCTAATGACCGAAATTCATTAGATTCTTCAACAAATAATCCCGTTTCTTCCAATCCAAATACAGTTAATTCAGCAGTTGTTCAATCTAACTCAACGCCAGAGCTAGATGCAAGTGCTGTTGAAAAGGCTTTGGATACGGAAAAAACCCAAGAAGCTGTCGCTCTTAATTCTATGAAAGGCGACACACCTCATAATGAAAAAGAAAAAGAGGACAATCAAAAAGTTGGCGATTCGCTTGCAACTGGCGAATTGCCTTCTATTGAGGAAGAAATTGCTCAAT
The DNA here is from genome assembly GCA_030425285.1 of Bacteroidia bacterium. GTDB lineage: Bacteria > Bacteroidota > Bacteroidia > Flavobacteriales > Flavobacteriaceae > Hanstruepera. The sequence goes on along the minus strand of JAUIAY010000001.1, from coordinate 677,635 downwards.
TAGACAACATTAGTGAAAAAGAAGAAGAAAAAGAAGAATTGGTAAACAGGTGGCAAGTTGCAGCTAATGTTGCGCCTGTTTACTACAATTCTCTTGGAAAAGGCTCGCACATTGACGACCAATTTGTTTCTAACTCTAAAAGCGGTGAGGTAAACATGAGTTATGGTGTAAATGTAAGCTATGCCTTAAGTAAAAAATTATCTGTAAGATCTGGTGTCAATTCGCTTAATCTAAGTTATGATACCGATAATGTTATTTTATATGAGACACCAGGTGGTAATAACACGCCTCCTGTCAATCCGCTTCGAAATATTAACCTAACGCCTCAATATCAAACTTTAAATGCTTTTAGCGCCAATAATTTAGGTGTTCAACAAATAAACGATGTGTTATACAACGCAGCTATTAGTCAAAGGTTAAGCTATTATGAAGTTCCTGTTGAATTGGAATATAAACTCATTAACAACCGATTTGGATTAAATATTATTGGTGGTGTGAGTACCTTCTTTTTAGATGACAATGAAGTGTATTCAGAATTTGAAGAATATACCACCTACATTGGAGAAGCCAATAATATCAATAATGTGAGCTTTAGCACCAATTTAGGTCTTGGCATTAATTATAAATTTTCTGATGCGTTTAAATTTAATTTGGAGCCTACCTTCAAATATCAATTAAACGGATACAACAATACCTCTGGTAATTTTAGACCTTATATTATAGGTGTCTATACTGGATTTAGTTATAAATTTTAGTTTTTTAGTTGGTTAGATTGGTTGTTTTTTCAACGCTCTTTGAAAAAGCAATGATGAACAAAAAACCGCTCTGTGCCAAGAGCGGTTTTTTATTTAGTTCTGTTTTTGCAATGTTTCAAGAATAATGGCTCTTGCTTGATTGTTTAGGTTTTTAGTATTTTCTATAGAAAGCCCTTTGGTTTCAATAAACTGATGTCCTATAACACGCATTTTACCAGGGCTACCACTAAAAAATGTGTAAGAAAATCGCTTTTTGTTATCCAAAAATATAAATGGTGCAATGGGGATTTGGTGGTTAATGGCCAATCTAAAAGCACCATCTTTGAAGTCATCTAGAAGAACTGATTCTTCAGGGACGCCACCTTCGGGAAAAATACAAATGCTCAAACCCTGTTTTAAGCGTCTTTGGGCTCTTAAAAAAACTGCTTTTCTACTTTTTTCAGAACTTCTGTCGACCAAAATACAGGTACGCTTATAAAAAAATCCAAATAGAGGAATCTTGGCCAGTTCTTTTTTTCCTACAAAGACAAAAGGATTTTTGGTAACAACGAGCATCAACATAATATCTGCCATAGAAGTGTGATTGGCAATAAACATATAGCTTGCACCCTTTTGAGGTTTTTGTTCTAAATCAATAGACACCTTAAAACCCATTCCAATAAGAATGAAATAAGCCCACAATCGCGCGATTTTAAAGAAAAAAGGATACCAGGATTCCTTCAGTATGGAAATCAAAAGAATTGGAAACAAAATAAGTATGGGTAATGCTACCAAAATATAAAACCAAATCCTATATAAAATCCAAAACAGGTATTTAAAAACAATCATAGGGTTCAAAACTACTTAAATAAATTGAGCTATTATACTAAAAAAACTACCTTTGCCATAGGTTTAATCTACAACAAAACATGCTGCTATTGCATTAAACACCTATGGCAAGAATACTAACGGGAATACAAAGTACAGGAACACCACATTTAGGGAATATTTTAGGCGCTATAATGCCTGCAATTGAAATGGCTAATAACCCAGAAAACGAATCGTTTCTCTTTATCGCTAATTTACACACACTTACGCAAATAAAAAATGCTGAAGAGTTAAGACACAACACTTACTCTGTAGCAGCAACGTGGTTGGCTTTTGGATTAGATATAGAAAAAACAGTGTTTTACAGACAAAGTGATATTCCTCAAGTTACAGAACTTGCTTGGTATTTAAATTGTTTTTTTCCGTTTAAAAGATTACAGTTAGCTCATGGATTTAAAGATAAAGCCGATAGATTAGACGATGTAAACTCTGGTTTATTTATGTATCCTATGTTAATGGCTGCAGATATTCTGTTGTATGACGCCAATATCATTCCGGTTGGAAAAGACCAATTGCAACATATTGAAATGACTCGTGATGTGGCATCGCGTTTTCATAACAAAATGGGTGAAACTTTTGTGTTACCTGAAGGTAAAATACAAGAAAACACCATGCTTATTCCGGGAACTGATGGTGAAAAGATGAGTAAAAGTCGTGGAAACATCATCAACATCTTTTTGGATGACAAAAAACTGCGCAAGCAAATCATGTCTATAATGACAGATAGCACACCTTTGGAAGAACCTAAAGATTGGAAAACCTGTAATTGTTTTGCGTTATATAGTATTTTGGCTTCTGATGACGAAATCTCCCAAATGAAAAGTAATTACGAAGCAGGTGGTTATGGTTATGGCCATGCCAAACAAGCCCTTTTTGAATTAATTATTGAAAAATTTGCTGAACCTCGCCAACGCTATAACCATTATATGGCTAACCTGAATGAAATAGACGAAGCCTTAAAGATTGGTGCTCAAAAAGCGAAAATTGTAGCTGATGATGTTCTAAACCGCGTTAGAGAAAAGGTTGGTTACTAAATAACCTCAAAATATTTACCTGGTAAAGGTCTTACCACGCCTTTTAGCTCCATATTCAATAATATACTAGCTACTTTAAAAATAGGTAAGCTGCATTCAAGTGCAATGATATCCAATTGTTGTTTATCAGTTTTTAAATAATTATAAATGATTTTTTCATCATCAGATAATTCAACAAACAATTGCTTTTGGACACTAGGCTTATCTTTACTATCCAATTCCCAATTCAACATATAAGGAATATCCAATGGGTTTGATAATAAGTGTGCTTTTTGGAATTTAATTAAGTTATTACAGCCCACGCTTTGTTTATCTGTAATACGACCTGGGACAGCAAACACATCACGATTATAGGAATTTGCAATATCAGCCGTAACCAAACTCCCACCTTTTTCTGCCGATTCTATAACAATTGTTGCTTCACTCAAGCCAGCAATAATACGGTTTCGTTTTAAAAAATTATTTCTATCAAAAGCATCGCTACTCCAAAAGTCTGTGAAAAAGCCTCCATGTTTTTCAATATCGGCTACATATTTTTTATGAACTTTAGGATATATCTGGTTTAACCCGTGTGCCAAACATCCAATGGTTTGTAAATTATGCTTAAGCGCTGCCCTTTGAGCTGTGATGTCCGTTCCATATGCAAAGCCGGAAACAATTATTGGGTTAAAAACAGCTAGTTCTTCAACTAGTGCGTTGCAAAAATCAATTCCTGAACTGGTGATTTTACGTGTACCAACAATGCTAATAATGTGCTGGTTTTTTAGGTTAATATTTCCAGATTGAAACATTAAAATCGGACTATCGATACAATGTTTTAGTCGTTCGGGATATTCTGCATCCGTAAAATACAGACAAGTAATATTATTTTCTTTTATATACTCTAATTCTTCTTCTGCCGCAGTAATGTGCTCTTTATTGAACAAATCGCTAATAACAACCGTTCCAATACCATCAATTTTTAAAAGGTTTTGCTTTTTCTCCTTAAAAACAGCTTCAACCGAACCACAGTGATTAATCAACTTTTTAGCTGTTATGTCACCAATATTTGGGACATGCTGTAAGGCCAAAATGTGAATGAGTTCGTTATCGGTCATTATTAAAAAATTAATTTTGAGAATACAAGAAAAGAAATTTTGGGATGTTAATAAATTGTTAGCACCTAATTTTGTTCACCTACAAAATTTTTTAACTTTGTTTTAATGCAATTAGAGCCTTACATAAGCGATTTACTGTACCGATACGAATGTGTGACGATACCTGAATTCGGGTCTTTTTTGACTCGTAGAGTTTCAGCAACAATTCATGAGTCTACCCATACGTTTTATCCGCCAAAAAAAATCCTATCGTTCAATGAACAAATTCAAAAAAACGATGGCCTTTTGGCGCATTATATTGCTGATGTTGAAAAGATACCTTACGAAGAAGCAACCAAAAAAGTTCAAAAGCGTGTTAAGTATCTAAAATCCTTTCTAATTGAAGGCGAAACGGTCGATTTTCACAATATTGGCAGTCTGTCACTAAACCAAGAAGGAAAGATACTTTTTGAACCTTCGTATCATTTAAACTATTTAACGGATGCCTTTGGTTTATCGCAGTTTGTATCCGAAGATGTCAAGCGTGAAACCTATAAGGAAACAGTTGAAGAAATTGAAAAAGTTGTTCCAATTGCAGTGACTCCTGAACGTCGCAAATCACGCCCTTACTTAAAATATGCTGCAGTTGCCATTATTGCTCTAACTATTGGTGGTTTGGGAGCGTCCAAATTCTATGTTGATAATATAAATGAGCACAACCAGTTGGCACAAGAACAGGCCAATGAACAGTTGGAGAACAAAATTCAGGAAGCCACCTTTGTTATTGATAATCCATTACCTGCCGTTACACTTAACATCACCAAACAATCAGGCAATTACCACATTATCGCTGGTGCATTTAGAATTGAGGAAAATAGTGACAAAAAAGTAAGCCAGTTGCGAGAACAAGGTTTTAAGGCTCGCAAAATAGGCGTTAATAAATATGGCTTACACGAGGTGGTTTATGCAAGTTATGAAGACCGTTTGGAAGCTCTAGATGCCTTGAGAACCATTAAGCGTACCCACAATTCCGATGCTTGGCTTTTAGTAAAAGAGCTTGACTAGCCCTTTATTAGCATTATTATAACATTATTGCCGTAATCATATCCCTTTTTCAACGTACCTTTGCACTTCATTAAAACAGTGGATGATGACAGTAAAAACACCTGAACAAACTAAAACCATCATGACCGACTTGGTTTTACCAAGTGAAACCAACCCGTTGAACAATTTATTTGGAGGCGAACTATTGGCCAGAATGGATCGTTGTGCCAGTATTGCTGCCAGAAGACATAGTAGACGTATTGTGGTAACCGCTTCTGTGAACCATGTGGCTTTTAATCGTTCAATACCACTAGGTAGTGTTGTAACGGTTGAAGCTAAAGTCTCCCGAGCTTTTAAAACCTCCATGGAAGTCTTTTTGGATGTTTGGATTGAAGACCGCGAGTCTGGACTGCGCACTAAAGCCAATGAAGCCATTTATACCTTTGTGGCCGTTGACGAAACAGGACGCCCTGTTGAAATTCCAGAAATCACACCTGAAACTGATTTAGAAAAAGAACGTTATGCCGCAGCTTTAAGACGTAAACAATTAAGCTTGGTTTTGGCAGGTAAAATGAAGGCTAATGATGCTACGGAGTTGAAGGCACTATTTGAGTAATATAATATTTAAGCACAGCCTAAATTTTGAATATCGTCAATGACCCATTTTTTGTTAATTTTTTTTACAAAAACTCGATAACTGCATCCACAAAGTTTACCACAATAAAAACCTACATGCAAAAAACCATAGGTTGTCTCTTCATTAAAGTAAATTTGATACAAATTAAGTTCTCCTGAAAACTTATGTAGATGCCTTTGCTCTTTATTAGGATATTTTTCCCAATCAGCTTTTTTAAGTTCCTCTATAGATTCACTAAAAGCAGACTTATACTTCAAATCATATCCAACTGGCATTTCAATTTTTGAAACATCAATTTTAAATGATGATTTAATATATTCAGTGTCAAAATTTATATTATTATGCCTAGATATAAGTTTGTCTTTTTTAGAATATTTAGCAACAGTATCAGAAACAATAACTGTTAATGGAGCAAAATCTGTAGTATCTAGATAAATTTTATGGTTTTCAACAGCTTGACTAAACGCTTCATCCATTTCCTCCTTATCTTTGTATTTCTTTGTATGTTCATTGCTAGTTGCATTTGGAGAATAAGGAGCCAAAGGCGGAACGGGTAATTTCCTGAAATCTTGAAAAGTTTTATCAACCAATTCAGGAAAAATATCTTGATAGACTTGTTGTTCTAGTGTAGACCCTTCTTCAAATTTGTTTGAGCATGATAAAAGAATAAAGAGGACAAAGAAACATGATAAATAGTCCTTCATAGATTTGGTTCTATTATTACATCCTATAAATCCATTCTGCTGGATTAACGGTTTTGGTTTCCTTAAAAATAGAGAAATTTAAAATGGTTTCACCATTTGTAGGATTTGTGAATACTTGCCCAATGGTTTCCTTGGTAGAAACTTTATCGCCTTTTTTGACATAAATTTTTGCCATATTGGAATAGGCAGTAATATAGTTACCATGTTGAATTAAAACCGTTGGATTACCATTTTTGGAAGTAATTATCCGCATAACTTCGCCATTGAAAATGGCACGAACATCAGCGTTACTCTCTGTAGCTATTCGGACACCATTACTTTGAATCGTCACATTTTTTACTACTGGATGTGGCTGTTTCCCATAGCGTACCTTTACAACGCCTTTTTCTACTGGCCAGAGTAATTTGCCTTTGTTGGACACAAAATCTTTAGCCAATGCTTTGGCTTCTGGTGTTAATGCAAAACTTGTTGATGTGCTAGTGGATTTTCCGGCCTTTTTATTGGATGCAGCAATGGCTTCACGGATAATTTTCTCTATCTCCCGATCAATTTTTTCAGCTTCGCGCTGTTTAGCTCGTATTTGTGCTGTATAGTTATTTAAATTCTTATTGATGGCTGCCATCAATTCCCGTTGTTGTCCCAGCTCTTTTTCCAATTCGCGTTGTGCCACACGGTTTTCTTCAATAAGCTGTTGTTTATCAGCTTTCTGCCGTAACAAATCCGTATTGATTTCTTGTAACTTGGCTGTTTTAACTTTTATGGCTTCACCCTGTTCTTTTTGATAATTGGCATACTGATTTAAGTACTGAACACGTTTATAGGCTTGTTTAAAATTAGTAGAAGACAACAAAAACATCACGCGGCTTTGCTCACTTTTGCTCTTGTAAGATTTCACAATCATTTTAGCATAATTGTCCTTCAGAGTAGCCAATTCATCGCGTAGTTCGGTTATCTTATTTTGATTATCGTTAATTTCTCTTGTTAGTAAATTAGCCTGCTGATTGGTAACCAGTATTAAATTTTTTCGAACACTTACGCGATAGTTTAAATCCTCAATAAGCGTTGTTTGAGATTTTTTCTTGTTCTTATCCTTAAAGAGCAATTCATTGATTTGCTTGATTTCATCGCGTAATTCATTACGTCTTTCTTCTAACTCCAACTGTTTCTTGCTTTGTGAAAAACAGAATGATGTCATTACAGTGAAAATGGCAAAAACAAGTATGTGGGTTTTAGATATTTGCATAAATTACTTAAGAATTATTTCATCAAACCCAGAAGGGATTTTAAAAGGATAGCGTAAATCTTCATTCAAACTAACCGATTTATACGCTATTTCTATAATGGTTTCTTGGTCGCCTTCCAAAGCAATTATTTTTAGGTTTTCCGGAAGACTTTGTTTGTCCACTTCTTGATAATTTAAATAATCAACTTGCAAGAAACGGGATTCCGTAGGCTGTGACAATTGCTGGGAATCTATCTTGAAATGCGATGGATTAATGATATAAAACAATTCAAACAAATTTAATTGGTTTTTAGGTTGAAACAAATAGGCATCATTATGAACAGACATAACATACGTTTCTTTATCCAAATCAAATATCGCATTGCCCAATAACAAATTTTGAAGCTTTTTAAAATCCAGTTCCGTTCCTAAAATATCACTTAAATAGCCGTAGTCTCCATCAAAGTACGTGTTATCTAACTTATTATAAAAACTCACTTTTTCAGGTGTAATTTTTGCTCTGATTAAATTTAATGTAGAATTTATCCAAATCACCTGGTCTTTCAACATTCTTAAAGTAACCGTATGTGTCTGCGATTTATTCTCTTGGGTATAAACCACTCTTACTTTAGAGTGAAGGGTCTTAAAGTCAGCCGCCTTTTTAGCATTGGCTTTAATAACCTCCTTTGTGGTCAATCCTAGGCTTTTTTCACCATCCACTAATGCCTTAGATGATTTACATCCAACCAAAACGGTAAAACAGATCAAAAAGATACTTGAGATTTTAAAACGTATGTCCATTAATTTGAGGATTCCAATTGTTTTGCTTTATCACTAAACGTTTTTGCTTTAGCAGTATTGTTGAGTTGGGTATGAGCCACACTCATTTGTTGGTAAAAATCAGCTTCCATTTCGGGGTCTTCGATAATATAATCCAATCCTGTTTCCAACGATTCTAAAGCTTCATTTGGTTTTTTTAATTCATTGAGTGCAACCCCTTGAATCAAATAAAATAAAGGTTGAGAAGGAAATTTTTCGAGTGTTTCACGGCTCATGGTTACGGCTTCGTCATAGTTTTTTAAATCTAAATGAAGCAATAATACATTACGTAAAATACCAAAGTTGTCACTATCCAATTTCAATGCCTTTTCATAATAGTCAAGAGCTTTACTCTTGTCTCCTTTTTTTAGAAAATACTGGGCCACTTCCAAATATGAGGTGCCATTATTGTCATCGGTAATAATTGAAGTCGTTTCAACTAAATCATCTTCATATTGTGGGTTTTCTGAAACAAACTTCACAAAATCGGCCAATACCATCATTTTGGCATCTGGTCTTATACGCGAACTCTGTAACACGGTTTTCATAGACTCTATGGCTTTTTCAGCATCTTGATCATCTAAATAAAATTTATAGAGTGCCAAATGCACCAATTGTGAGTTGGGTTTAATCTCCAAGAGTTTTTTGGCTGTTTCAAAAGCTTTGTCCTTTTCGTCGTTTTCACTATATCTGTAAATGAGTGCCAAATAGTTTGATTCCTCATCGGGATTATCCTCTACTCGGTCCTCCAAATTTTCAATTTGTTCTTTCTTTCTGCCCGTTGCCTCATAAATTTGATTTCTGATAATATCCCTTGTCATAGAAAGTCCCAGTTCTGCATCCATTTCGTCTAAAACCTCTAATGCCTCATCATATTTTTTGGTTTTCACATACAAGGTTGCCAAGTCTTCTTTATAGTCGGGATGATACTTAACCAATTGTTTGACCGTTTTTATGGCCTTATCGTAATCATCTTGTTGCGCATAAACATCATACAATTCATCCAAATACCATTCATTACCTGGCTCCATTTTAACAGCTTGTTTTAAGGCATCTTCGGCTTCTCCAAAATTTTTGAGTTTGTTATAATTTTTACCCAATTCATAATAGAAAACCGATTGTGAATCGTCAAGTTCTATGCATTTTAACAAGGCTGTAACAGCTCTGTCATAATTCTCAATGCCTTTTTGTTTTAGGGCCTCAAAAAAATACTCTTGCTTATTGTCCTGAACTTCACCAAGGTCGTCATCGGGAGTTTTGTTATAGTCAATTTGGGCAAAAAGCGTGTGCGGAACCAAAAACAGTCCGAATAAAAAAGCGAAAATGTAGGTCTTTTGTTTCATATATGAGGTTCTTGGCAATATTCAAGAACAAGTATTCAAAATTTATTCCAAAAACTTGTTAAAGATCCCTGTCTCCGCAGGAATTTATTCCAAAACAGAATAATCACCAATACTGATTTTTGAAAAATTGCCATCAAACTTCGCGTGATTGCCAATCATTGCTTCGTCTAAATTAGCATTTTTAATGGTTGTATGGCTTTGAATTAAACTATTTTTAACGGTTGAAGACTCTATAACACTATTGTTACCGATAGACACATTAGGTCCAACCGTTGAATCTTTTAAAACAACATCCTTCCCGATAAAGCAAGGTTGTATAATTTTAGAGTTCTCAATACGTAGGGTGGAGTCAATTAATTCTTCACCATCATTCTGCAAAAACCCAAGCATTCTAGCATTGGTTTCAACAGTAACGGCTTTGTTTCCACAATCCATCCATTCATCAACTTGACCGGTTTTGAAAACCTTCCCTTTAGCCATCATCCCTTTAATACCATCATTAATTTGGTATTCGCCACCATTAACAATATTGTTATCCAAAACATACTGTAACTCATCTTTTAAAACGCTGACATCCTTAAAGTAGTATATTCCAATGACTGCTAAATCACTTACAAAGAATTTTGGTTTTTCTACGAGCTCGGTTATTTCATTATTGTCATTCAAATTAACAACACCATAAGCTTCTGGTTTATCAACCTGTTTTACCCAAATTACGGCATCGGCATCTTCATCAAGATTGAAGTCGGCTCTAATTAACGTGTCGGCATACGCAATAACTGCTGGGCCTGACAACGATTCTTTAGCACACATAATGGCATGGCCTGTTCCCAAAGGCTGATCCTGTCTGTAAATTGTTGGTTTTGCTCCAAGGGATTTTGCTAAATTCTCAAGACTTTCAACTACATCGTCGCCAAAAAAAGCTGGGTCTCCTAAAACGAATGCAATCTCTTCAATGGGTTGATTGATTACTTTAGCAATATCCTTTACCAATCTATGTACAATTGGTTCACCTGCAACAGGAATTAACGGTTTTGGAACGGTTAAACTATGAGGTCTTAATCTGGATCCTCGTCCTGCCATGGGTACTATTATTTTCATTTACTTAAAGTTTATCTGTTTGTTCGTTAATATAATTTGTCAATTATTTTGTTCCTGTGCTTCCGAAACCTCCTGAACCTCTAGTTGTCTCTGAAAGTTCTTCAACTTCAATCCATTCAGCACGTTCGTGTTTGGCTATCACCAATTGGGCAATACGCTCACCATTATTTATGACAAAATCTTCATTGGATAAATTAACCAGTATAACACCTACTTCGCCTCTGTAATCGGCATCTATGGTTCCTGGTGCATTTAAAACTGTAATACCCTTTTTTGCTGCCAAACCACTTCTTGGTCTAACTTGTGCCTCAATACCAACTGGTAATTCTATAAACAGACCTGTACCAACAATGCTTCTTTCAAGTGGTTTCAGAATTCTAGGTTCTGAAAGGTTAGCGCGCAAATCCATTCCCGCAGAAGCAATGGTTTCATAATGTGGTAACTCGTGATTGGATTTATTGATTATTTTTATTTTCATGATTCGAGACCTCTCGACTCCGCTCGAGGTGACATTTAGTTAATTATATTTTTTTATTTCTGATTGTAATAAATTGATAATTGACCTCATTTCTTCTCTTAAAATTGGTCCTTCAGTAAAAATTTCACGCATATAGCCGTAAACATAAACCAATAGATTTTCATATTTATCCGATTCGATTAGCTGGATTGTGTTTTGGTTCAATTCCGTGAGTTCTTCTCTAGAACCTTCTTTTATTCCATAGATTAAGTTAAAATTCATTTTTAAATTATCTAGTTGAAAAGGGTATAGGTTGTTATAAACAAATAACATAGTATTTGTTTCTTCCTCCTTGTAATCACTTAACAAATCTTGAAATCTGGCAATTTTGTGTTTTAACGAATCATTGGAAATCAACTCAATTTTTCCCGAATTAATAACTGAATTGTAGATGCCTTGAAACGGATCAAATGTGAGGTTATCACTAACGTTACGATTCAATCTTCTTACGCTGTCTAATGGCAGTTCTCTCAAATTAGAAGTCATTATAGCTTCAATTGATTCTTTTCGGTTTAAATGAAATTCATAGGCTATATCAAAAATATTCAGGTTTTCATTAAACTCCTTAAGAAGGCTTTTAAGCACTTTTAATTCCTCTTTTTTCAATTCACGATTGTTATTCCAATTATTGACTTGCAAGGCCAACAAAATACCAATCATCACTAAAATAATCTCGCCAATGGCATACTTTAAGTAACGCCCTGTTTGGTTCTCGTTTAGCAGTTGTTTGCGTATTTTATTGAAGAATTTAATCACGTGTTTCTATTGTCTTCTTAAGAGTTGTTTGATTTGATTCTTTTCAGAAAAGCCTACAATACCCAAAAATACGATTAAGAGGGAAATACCAATAACATAATTGTATCTAAATTGATAAAAACTAATTACTGAAAACAGGATGGATACAAATAGGTATATGCTAATTTTCTTGAGGTTATATGGTATAGGATAATATTTTCTTCCAAAATAATAAGATAGTAGCATCATCGTAGCATAAGCTGATAATGTAGCAATAGCCGAAGCTTTATAGCTAAAGGTTTTTATGAACAAAATATTAATTCCCAAAGTCATAAGAGCTCCAATAACGGAAATATAGGCTCCAAACTTTGTCCTATCTGTAATTTTATACCAAACCGATAAGTTATGATAAATCCCCAAGCAAAAATTGGCCAAAAGAATAATTGGAACAACCCACATAGCTTCCCAGTAAGCTTCACCTCTTACAATAAATGGTTTGATTAAATCTGCAAAGACCACAACAGCTAAAAATATTACAGAACCTGCAGCCACAAAAAACTCTAATATTCGAGCATAGTTTTTTTGAGGGTTTTCCGAATTGGCATGACTAAAAAAGAAAGGTTCTATACCCAGTCTATAGGCAGTTGCAAATAAGGTCATGAATAACGCCAATTTATAACAGGCCGAATACATTCCAATATGGGTTTCAGCGATGTTTTGTGGCAACAATTCTTTTAATAAAATACGGTCGAACGTTTCGTTTATTGAAAAAGCAACACCAGCAATAAGAACAGGATACGCATATCGCATCATACTATTCCAAAGTTTGGTATCAAAAGTAAATTTGACCTTAACATAAAAAGACATCATTAATAACAAGGTTAAAGCGCTTGCAATTAAGTTTGCTATGAAGATGTAACTGATTTCAAAGTTTGGTTTGTAAATAGTTGAAAATATATTGTCTCCAATAGCCAAATCTTTCAGCGCTAATAAGAAAAATAAATTAAGCCCAAGATTCACTACTACGTTCAAGATTTTAATAACCGCATAACGCATAGGTTGTTGTGTAGCACGTAACCAAGCAAAAGGAATAATGACCAATGCATCCAATAATAAAATCCAAATTACAAGCTTGATGTACTTGACGTTAATATCAATAACATTTGCTATTTGGTTTTGAAAAAGCAAAGCCATAGCAAAAAAAACAAATGAAGAAACAATCAAGGAAATGGTGGAAGTGCCAACAACTTTATCTTTATCCTGTTCTTTGCTATAGTACCTAAAAAAAGCTGTTTCCATGCCATAGGCTAATATGACATTAAACAACACAAACCATGAAAAAATAACATTTACTTGTCCATACTCCGCAACCGAAGTAAGTACACCTTCAGTAGTATAAAGCGGCACCAATAGAAAGCTCAACATTCTAGGAAGTACCGTTGCCAAACCGTAAATAAATGTTTGCTTGAAAAGTCTTTTTAATGCGGCCAAAAGCTATTATTTATTCTGCTAAAAGTACGTTTTTAGATAACGTAAACCAAAGAGATTGGTCAATCTTCATTAGGCGGAGTTATTGGGTAGTATTCTGTCTGTTTCTCTATAAGAGGTATAACTTTATAATACTTAACCTGATTTTTTTCAATATAACTCAAAACACATTCATTTAATTTCAATTCCTGCGGAAAAATATTGCCATATTCATCCAGCGGATTACTACTCATGCTTATATCAGGCTTGCTGTTTAAATTTGTTTTAAAAGAAGCTATATATCCCATTTTTCCCTGATCAAGCTTGGCTTTCAATCCTCTAAAAAAAGCACTATCAAAAACCACATGTTTTTTATTCTCTTTTACAGGCACGTACAAATGGTAACCTGATCCACCGCCTTGTACACCTGCTATCCATTTTTGAAAAAAAACATCTCCTAAAACAAACGAAGGCTTTTTTTCCAATTCAACCATTCCTTGTTGACCATTGGTTTTAGAACTGGAACACTGTAGAAATCCAAATGTGATAAAAACCGCACTAAACAAAAAGATAATTAGACTTTTGATTTTCATAGTTTAAGCATCTAAACATCATAAAGATACAACTTCAAAATTAATAGCATAAAAAAACCTCACCGATGGTGAGGTTCTTATATTCACTTAAAAATTTATCTTAATTGTTCAATGCTTCAGCACCACCAACAATCTCAAGGATTTCATTAGTAATAGCAGCCTGACGTGCTTTGTTATAAGTCAATTTCAATTGATCTCTCAATTCTGTTGCATTATCAGTTGCCTTGTGCATAGCTGTCATACGCGCACCATGCTCACTTGCAAAAGAATCTCTAATAGCTTTAAACAATTGGGTTTTTAATGACTTTGGAATCAATTGCTCTACGATTTCCAATTTAGATGGCTCAAAAATGTAATCTAAATTCACATTTGAGTCGCTCTCAACTGGAACAATAGGTAAAAATTGTTCAGTCATTACAACTTGTGTGGCTGCATTTTTAAACTTGTTATAAACCAACTCTATTTTATCAAAATCACCAGCGACAAACTTATCCATCAACATTTGAGCAATATCAGCAACATTATCAAAGGTTAAATCGTCAAAAACCTCGCTGTTATTGGCTAATACCTTATTAGTCTTTTTAAAGGCATCATTTGCTTTTTTACCAATAGTTACATAAGATACTTCTTGGTTGGCGTACTTACCTGAAGTCAATTTATTAACTTCTTTAATAATATTGGAATTAAAAGCACCTGCCAAACCTCTATTGGAGGTAATAGCAACAATCAATACCTTGTTTACCTCACGTTGTTCTGAAAATTTGCTTCCAGAGTCTGCATCTAAAGTAGCGCTCAAACTTTGCAAAAGCTCGGTTAACTTATCTGCATAAGGACGCATAGCAGTAATAGCATCTTGTGCCTTTTTCAACTTCGCAGCCGATACCATTTTCATGGCACTGGTTATCTGCATGGTTGAAGACACCGATGATATTCTGTTACGTATTTCTTTTAAATTTGCCATATTTAGTCTTTAGTTATTAGTGGTTAGTCTATAGTCTTGCTGACTAACGACTAAAGCCTAGTTATGCTCTATATTTTGCTGATAATTCTTTAGCTACAGTCATTAACGTGTCTGTAACCTCATCAGTTAACTTACCTGATTTTAAAGTTGCTAAAGCATCACTGTGTTTTGCTTTTAAGAACTCTATAAAATCACGTTCAAATTCCTTTACTTTTTCAACAGGAACATCTCTTAATAAGTTTTTAGAACCTGCATAAATGATTGCAATTTGGTCTTCAACTGTATAAGGATCGTTTTGAGCTTGTTTTAATATCTCAACGTTACGCTTACCTTTTTCAATAACATTTAAAGTAGCTGAATCTAAATCTGAACCAAACTTCGCAAATGCTTCCAATTCACGGAATTGAGCTTGATCTAATTTTAATGTACCTGCAACTTTTTTCATCGATTTAATTTGAGCATTACCACCAACACGTGATACAGAAATACCTACGTTAATTGCTGGACGAACACCTGAGTTAAACAAGTCACCATCCAAGAAAATCTGACCATCCGTAATAGAAATTACGTTAGTTGGGATATAAGCTGATACGTCACCTGCTTGTGTTTCAATAATTGGTAAAGCTGTTAACGAACCACCACCTTTTACTATTGGTTTTAAGGTTTCTGGTAAATCGTTCATTTCTTTTGCAATGGCATCATCATTAATAACCTTTGCAGAACGCTCCAATAAACGCGAGTGTAAGTAGAAAACGTCTCCAGGATACGCCTCACGTCCTGGTGGACGACGTAACAATAACGATACCTCACGATATGCTACCGCTTGCTTTGATAAATCATCATAGATAATTAATGCTGGGCGACCAGTATCTCTAAAATACTCACCAATTGCTGCACCTGCCATAGGAGCATAAACTTGCATTGGCGCAGGATCAGAAGCATTAGCTGCTACAATAGTTGTATAAGCTAAAGCACCTCTTTCTTCCAACGTTTTAGCGATGTTTGCAACTGTAGATGCTTTCTGTCCTACAGCAACATATATACAATATACAGGCTCACCTGCATCATAAAATTCTTTTTGATTTAAGATGGTATCAATACAAACTGTTGTCTTACCAGTTTGACGGTCACCAATTACCAACTCACGTTGTCCTCTTCCTACAGGGATCATGGCATCGATTGACTTAATACCTGTTTGTAATGGTTCAGTTACTGGCTCACGATAAATAACACCAGGTGCTTTACGCTCCAATGGCATTTCATAAGTTTCACCAGAGATAGGACCTTTACCATCAATTGGGTTTCCAAGGGTGTCTACCACACGACCAACAATTCCTTCACCTACATTGATAGATGCAATACGATTGGTACGCTTTACAGTAGATCCTTCTTTTACACCTTTAGAATCACCTAGTAATACAATACCAACATTGTCTTCTTCAAGGTTTAATACAATACCTTCTAAACCGCCTTCAAACTCTACTAACTCACCGTATTGAGCATTTGATAGTCCGTAAGCACGTACAATACCATCACCAACAGTTAATACTGTTCCTACTTCGTCTAATGAAGCACCTGCTTCAAAACCTGAAAGTTGTTGTTTTAAGATTGCTGATATTTCAGCTGGTTTTACTTCTGCCATCTTTGTTTATTTAATATAATTGGTAACTTCGAGAGCCGTTATTACCAAAATTTAATTTAATGTAAATTCTCTTTTTAACTTGTTTAACTTATTGGCAATACTTGCATTGTACTGAATATCACCAACACGTAAAATGAAACCACCTAAAATGCTTTCATCAATTATATTTTTTACTTCAACCTGTTTACCAGTAAGCTCTTTTACTTTGGCCAAAACTTTTACTTTTAAATCATCAGTCAAAGGTACCGCAGTTGTTACTTTAGCAACTTGCGTTCCTTGTAATTCATCATAAAGACGATTAAAATTAACTGCAACTGATTCTAAAAGTGAAATGCGTTTGTTGGCTATTAAGGTATCAATTAAATTACCTGTTAAAGCATTCGTATTATTGAACACTTCCATTAACACCGTTTTTTTAACCGAAGATCTTACCACAGGGCTTTGAAGCATATTGCTTAAGTCACTATTTTCTGCAATACTTGTAGCAATAAGCTTCATATCGTTATTAACGGCATCAGCATTGTTTTGCTCTGATGCTAAACTCAATATTGCTTTTGCGTATCGTATTGCTGCTCTTGTACCCGCCATTTGGAATTAGTTTAAAATTGCTTCACCCAACATTGATTCAACCAATTGAATTTGCTTGTCTTTGTTAGACAACTCTTCACGAACAACTTTTTCAGCGATATCCAATGATAAGGTTGCTACATGATTTTTCAATTCAGTCATAGCTGCTTTTTTCTCACTTTCGATAGCTGCTTGAGCCTGTTCAATGATTTTGCTTGCTTGCGCTTGAGCTTCATCTTTGGCATCAGCAATCATTTTAGATTTGATTTCTCTAGCCTCTTTCAACAACGCTTCACGCTCTGCACGTGCTTCGTTTAAGATTCGCTCATTGTCGGCATGTAAGTTTTCCATTTCCTTACGAGCGTTTTCAGCAGAAGCCAATGCTTTTTTAATACCTTCCTCACGGTCTTCAACAGCTCCAAGAATAGGTTTCCAAGCAAATTTTCTTAAAATGAACAGTAAACATAAGAATGTTATTGCTGTCCAAAATACCAATCCAAATCCAGGTGTAATTAAATCCATTTCTTTTTTGTTTTAAATAACTTAAATTTTAAAATATTGAGGCAACCAACCGTTACCTCAATATTTATCTAATCATTAAACGATTAACGCTGCTACAACGCCGAATAACGCTACCGCTTCTACGAAGGCTGCTAAAATTAATGCAGAAGATTGAATCTTACCGTGCATTTCAGGTTGACGTGCCATAGCTTCCATAGCAGATCCACCAATTTTACCAATACCTACACCAGCTCCGATAGCTGCTAAACCAGCTCCAATAGCTGCAATTCCAGTAATAGTCATAATAATAAAATTTAAATTAATTAATGATGCTCTTCTTCGGTTGCCATACCAAAATATAAAGCAGACAACACTGTAAATATATATGCTTGTATTGCTGTTACAACAATTTCAATAATTCCAATAAATAATGAAAACGCTACTGAAACTGGAGCAACTGCTACTGTTTTAAAAATAAATATTAAAGACATTAACGCTAAAATAATAATGTGTCCTGCTGTAATGTTAGCGAACAAACGTATCATAAGCGAGATTGGCTTCGTGAAAATACCAATCAATTCAATTGGCATTAAGAAAATCTTCATTGGAACTGGTACACCAGGCATCCAGAAAATATGCTTCCAGTAATTCTTGTTTCCACTGAAAGTTGTAATTATAAATGTAAAAAGTGCCAAGGTCATGGTAAAGGCAATATTACCACTTAAGTTAGCACCATTTAAAATCGGTATTAATCCAAAAATGTTGTTGATCCAAATAAAGAAAAATACTGTAAGCAAATACGGCATGTACCTTCTGTATTTCTTTTCCCCTATCATTGGTTTAGCAATCTCATCTCTAACAAACACAACAAGTGGTTCAATGAAACCAGCAATACCTGTTGGAACATTATCTTCAGATTTTTTATAGCGTCTAGCCGCACCAATAAAAATTAACAACAATACTACTATTGACACCCACATCATAAACACGTTTCGCGTAATAGAAAAATCTAAAGGAGCAACCGCATTTGTTGGGTGGTGTTCTGAATCAAATTCAACCGCATGTGCATCAGCATTTAATTGGTATATTTTTTCGTGAGACTT
The DNA here is from genome assembly GCA_030425285.1 of Bacteroidia bacterium. GTDB lineage: Bacteria > Bacteroidota > Bacteroidia > Flavobacteriales > Flavobacteriaceae > Hanstruepera. Next base: position 658,947 of record JAUIAY010000001.1, on the reverse strand, counting down.
AACGAACTTCATACCATCTTTTTCAACAATAGTATGACCCGTATCATCATGGTGAAACTCACTTGACATAAAAGTCACTAAACCATTGTCTGTCCAAAGTATAATTGGAAGTGGAATCGAGATATCTTTTTGATCTTCTTTTCCTTCGTTAAGGGTAATAATATGGAATTCATGCGCATCCTTTACGTGATGCATAATCATATCCTTCGCATTAAATTCTTTATCTTCTTGAGGATCTGAATTTTCGTTGGCAAAACCACTAAATGATGTTGCTAAAAACAATACAGATAAAATGGCGCTTTTAAAGGTGTTTAATGTCATTATTTATTGCTTAAAAATACCTTGCTTTAAATTCGGTGCAAATGTACGTACATTATATTAATTGACAAACAATAATTTAATGATTATTTTTTGGATAAATTTCCCTTAAAAAGAAGTTGATATCAAGCCTGTTTATTAAGGAATTTTGTAAGCGAAAAAACCTCAAAAAACAAATACAGAAAATACGGGATAAAAAAGTTGAAAACATCCGGTTGTTTGTTCTCAATATCAGACAACAGCAAGGGCAATAAGAATAAAACGGCCAAAACCATTTTTAAAAAAGTACTCAACATAAACGTATTGAAGATATCTGTTTTACCTTTTGAGTATTTATAATTGATTACAGAGTACAATGCTGTCGTAATGATAAAATGGAAAACATAAATTTGCCAAATAGGAAAGAAAAATGTTCTGTCTTCAGCAAAATGTGACAATAAATACGTGTGCACTCCAAACAAAATAAGCGTAAAACACACATTTTGTATTAAAAAAGCTATCTGTCTTGATTTAAATGATTGTGCCATTAATTATTTTCTTTTGAGTTTGCAATAATACGCCTTATTACAAAAACTATGGCCAAGATTACGGAAGTTAATGATAGGATAATGGCATATAAGTTATGCTCATTGGGAAATTTATCATCCAACTTAACGCCAATATAACTCCCTATCCCTATAATGGCAAACATTTGGAAGGCAATGCTAGAGTACTTGGCGTAAGTGTTAAGCTGTTTGGCCTTGTTGTTCTTTTGGTTTTGTTCCTTGGAGCTCACCTTTATTAAACTCTTTTACGGCACCTTTCATGGTACAATTAACGTTAAATGTAGCGCCTGGTTCAACAGCAAGCTTGCCCAAAACCACTTCGCCTTCAATATGTGCTGTAGATTTTAAGGTCAATGTTCCCGAAAGGGTTAGCTTTCCTGAAAACTTTCCTTCAAAATAAGCATCAGTTCCCACAAGTGTCCCTTTTACAAAACCTGACTTACCAACAACAATTTTTCCTGGAGAACGCAGGTTGCCTTCCACATTACCGTCTATTCTAAAATCCCCATCACTCACCAAATCGCCAATGACTTTAGTCCCTTGGGCAATGATATTTTGATTGGAGGTATTTTCAGTAGTTGGTCTGTCTTTTTTATTTTCAGAAAACATAACTTTCAATTTTTTAATTTGTTATTCAATACTTAAATACTCATCCATGTTTTTATGAACTTGAATGATTTTGTAGTTAGTTGAGGAAGCCGCAAAATGCTGATAGACTATTTTATCCTTTTTTCTTTCTTCCAGTGCACTAGCATAACCCAAAGCACCTTCTTTGCTCGTCAAACCGTGCACAACCACAAAGGTCATTTCGGGATTGTAAACATCTACCGATAGTGATAAATCAAAGACATTAATAGTTTCTATTTCTTTTTGAAGCTTTTCGGTGAAGGCTTTAATTTCTTCTTCGGAAGGTTTGTTGAAATAATAGACTATCTTAAAATTCGTTTCTTCAGGATTTTCAACAAATTCCTTGGCGCTCATTTTTGGGAACAGTTCATCCGTAATAGTCTTTGCTTGAGCACCTTCAGGTGTATTGGCATAATTATAGGCTATGTAACCAATAGCCTTACTATATTCTTCAAAACCATAAAGGCGGCCCATAGCATTTGCTTTTAGCAGCTCAAACTTTGGAACAATTTTTTCGCCTTCAAAAACAGAAATATATTTGTTGCTTTCGTCTATAACCTGTTGATATTCCTGATTTTCCAAACTCTTATACAACCTATTATAAACGTTTTCGGGACTACTATCGTCTTGAGCAAGTGCAGATTCTGGATTCAATAATATTGCCGCATAGCGAGAATCCGGATAATTGTCTATAATATCTTTTTTAATGTTTTCGGCTTGGTTAGTGTAGCCTTGTAGTTCGTATATTTTATAAAGATTATATTTTGAAGGAAGTATTAACTTTTCGTCAGGCTCCATATTCAATACCGTCTGAAACTTGTCTTTTGACAAATCATACTCCTTAAATTTCTCTTTATATATAAGACCCAATTGATAGTACGCCAAGTTTCTTTCGGCAGCGATACTGTCAATTTTCACTTGTTCGCTAGGGATTTGAGCAATATAATAGCTCGGGTCAAAAAGTTCGCTGTCCTCTTCAACTTTTGCTAATTCCAACGCCTGATTTCCTTTAGAAGATTTAAGTGCGCTACCCCAACGCCAATTGTCCTGAAGTTCTCTTTCTCCCCATATTTTTTTAAACTCATTTCTACCATAGGCTATGGTAGAGGTGTTATAAAAATAAAACGTAGGGACACCTCCAGGTGTAGGCCCTCCAGCTAATCTAACGCCTCCTGAAGATCTACTATCTGATTTAGCATCCATTTTTGCATCAGAATTGAGTCCGGATTTTACTCCAAAAGAATTACCGCTTTTAGCAGTTACCAATCCCTGGTTTCGCTCGGCCTCTTCTTGTCTCGCTTTTTCTTCTTCGGCTGCCAGTTTCAAGGATTCAGTATATTCGGCAAAATATTCGTTTCTTTCACTTTCAGACATGGCTGTTAGTCTCAAAATACTATCATTTCTTATTGCTAAATCCTCGTAAAGGATAACATCATCCAAATTATCCCTTTTTCGTTTTATGATGCGGTAAGGTTTACTGTCTTTCTTTAGATTCAGCATCGTACTATCGTAATACGAACCTGCTATTTTATATTCTGTGTAATCGAAAAAGATGTCGCCCAAGTTCTCATAGTTTTTAGAAACCAACACCTTATCGGATGAGTTTGTTCTTAAAGATTTGTTGTAGAATTCTACCGCTAAAGAATCTGAAGCGTTCTTAATGTGGTATTCAGCAATTTGATAATAGATCTTGCTCAAAAAAGGTCGATTTTCCCTATTTGCTTCAAGTTCATGCAACAGCTCAAGCATAGCCACTTTATCATCATTGTCAAAATCAAAATTTCTAGCTTTGCCTATATAGGCAGCAATTAAATAGGTTCTTGGTGTTTTTCTGTTTAATTCAATAACCTTATCAAAAGCTAGATTAGCACTGTCTTTGTAATTCAATCGGTTATATAACTGCCCTTGAATGAAACGATAACGACCTCTTTCATCATGACTTTTGGTTGCTTTGGCTGCTGTTTCCAATTGCCATACAGCGCTGTCCAATGACTTGGTATTGATATAAGCTTGAGCCATCATAGATGTGGCATCGGCTAAATCCTGACCCTCTAATTCTTCTTGAAGCATCAGAGTTTTCAGGTTTTTGATGGCCAATTCATTGTTATCCAATCGGATGTTGGTTTTTTCACGCCAAATCCTAGCATGGTTTATATTATCACTAGCTGGGTACTTGTAGAGAATATAATTGAAAGCCTGCAATGCTGGTACAAAACGTTGGTCAAAATAGCGTGCTTTACCCAAAAGCAAATAGGCCTCATCTATTTGTGGATTCTTCTCCTTACCATTGATGTTCATGCCATGCTTTTGAACAGCTTTAATAGCTTTCTCTTCGGCTCGTTCAAAATTTTCATTTTTAGATTGGCCAGGTAGCATAACCTCTTCTGAAATCTGCATGCGTTCTATTGGTAGAATTTCCCAATAATTATCGTCATAGGATTCGTTTACAGTTTTCCTGCCTTCTTCCAATGCCAAATATCCATTGTATAAGGTATTATATTCGGCAGTAACGGCATGGTAATTCCGACTTAAAAAACTGTCTTTTTTGCGCGAGCAACTAACTAATACGCAAGTAGAAAGGAGGATTCCTGCAATAATTTTAAAAGATGTTTTCAACGTTGGTGTGTTTAACCTTATTAACTATAAACTGCTGCTATTATTATGCAGAAAGGTAAAAATAAGCATCTTTTTGAATTATCGCATCTTTTTGAAGGACTTTTACGCGTTAATCCGTTTATGTGAAACAACCTGAAAGGATAGAGCTTGCTAGACAGCCTCTCCCGAAAAGTGAGCCTCTAGCTCTTTTAAAGTTTCAGCGCTGGTTTTTAAATCTTTTACTATTTCGCCTTTTTCCAAAACTACAATGCGTTCACAAACGTCCGTTACGTGCAATAAATCATGACTGGAAATTAAAACGGTAATGCCTTTGGTTTCAGCTAAATTTTTGATGATTCCTTTTAGCCTGATTTGAGTAGTTGGATCTAAGTTTGCAAATGGTTCATCTAGAATAATAACTTCAGGGTTACCAATTAATGCAGCCACAATTCCTGCTTTTTTCTGATTTCCTTTACTCAAATCGCGAAGGTATTTTTTCTGGCCTAAAATTTCACCATGAAAAAAGTCTTCAAATTGCGACACCAATGCGTCAACATCAGATTTGTTTTGCCCTCTTAATTCGCCAATAAAATAGAAGTATTCTTCTGCAGTCAAATAACCAATTAAAAAACTTTCATCAATAAAAGCAGACGTAAACGGTTTCCAGTCTTCACTTTCGTGAACCAGTACCTCGTTGTTTTTTATATGTCCTGTAGTAGGTTGAATGAGATCAAGTAGCAAACTAAAATAGGTTGTTTTTCCAGCACCATTGTTCCCAACTAGACCAAAACTTTGTCCTTTGGGAATTTCTAAATGATCTATGCTTAAAACTTGATTGTCGTTATATTTTTTTGAGAGGTTTGAAGTTACTATCATGATTAATATTATTTTAATTTTTTATTGCTTCTCGCCAAAAGCGGCTACAGTTTTATATTTCCCAGTTTGGTACACTTGCTCTATTTTCTTTAGAAAAAATCCTTTAAACACAATACCTACCACACCACTTAATGCCAAAACTATTAAGCCTGCTTCAAAATTTACCAGTTTGTAGGGAATATAGAATAAGCCCATTGGTAATAAAAACTTTGGAAGCGCTATTAGCATTTGGGTTGGATTAAACCCATTGGTATTACTGAAAGCTTTAGCCTTAACATTTAATTCGATTGGAACACGATTTAAGGCGCCTCCAAATAGTGTAATAAACGAATTTAACCCAATGTTAAATAAGGCTCCGGCAGCAATCATTCCGAATATTTTCCACCCAAAATATAAATAAGGTGTGCTCAAGACAAAAGAAATGGCCACGGCAACAGCCATGAGACACCATTTTGACTCTAAATATTTCTTATAAGGAATATTTTGACTCATTAAGAGTTTATAGTATTCACTATCCCATGATGGCACTAATTGTCCAAAAGTCATTAAAAAGCCACCTGTAACAAACATTGAGGCAAATGCTAAAAAGGCAGGCATTTGTTTATAGGTTTCTTGAGTGTAAAAAATGAGTCCATAAAACAAAAACAGAAATGACATCATCATGACTTGTTTAGGTCTTGCATTTCTCCAAATCAATTTCATGTCATTCTTTAAAAAAGGTGCAATACTTCCAAAACGATTCATCCAGGATAAATCTGTAGCATTTACCTCTTTAATTTTTTTGGAGACTGCATCATCAAGGTAAAAACCACTTTTTATATACTTAAAGTTTATATAATATAAAGATATTGCTAGTAATATGGGAACAATTATCAGAAATGGATAGTTATACAATGCATTGAAAGCAATACCAATGGGCTCCGAAATCTTAAACACATCATAATATTCTAATCCTATTGATGCAAATAAAATAACAGCTATAGCATAGAAAACAACATTGCTTTTATTCACAAGAAAATTGAGGTAGTTAATGTTAAGTGTCATAAAAATAATTGCAATAAACCACAAGCCAACATTTAGAATAGGATACCCTTTTACTAATAAAACAATTGCAAATGGAAAGAATAAAAAGAAAGACAAAAAATTAAAAAAGGACAGAGTTGTTTTTCCCAATAAATAATGAATGACCGTATTTCTTTTAATAGGAATGGTCATTAATGGTTTAACATTCATAACAGGAAGTTGCTGCATAAAATACCTGATAAGCATTTCAAACAAAAACCAGTAGATTAAATAATTATTAACAGAAACTATTGGGTCTACTTCAGGTATGGTCTTTTTAAAAATAAAATACAAGCCTATTCCCATAAATATGGCAATACCACCAAAATAAATTGCTGCAAGAATAAGTAATATTTTAATTGCTAGGCCTTTTTGAAAATAGGATGCCCTCAAGAACTGTTTCCACTCTAAAGAAATAAACTGTTTTACCATAGTTTTAAGTTGGGATTTATTCATTAGTAATATTAAAGCACTTTTTGTTACAATCCAAACAACATTGCTAGTACTATTTCTTATTTTTGCTCAAAACAATATTTAGATGTCGCAATTTCATACCCTTACCATAAAAGAAGTAAAAAGAGAAACCGAAAAGGCTGTAACTATTAGCTTTGATGTTCCTGAAAATTTGAAGGAAGCTTTCAATTTTCAAGCGGGTCAATATATTACGCTTAAAACCCAAATTGATGGTAATGAGGTAAGACGTGATTACTCATTATGTGTCCCTCCAAAAAACAACGAGCTTAAGGTTGCAGTAAAAGAAGTTGAGGACGGCACCTTTTCTTCTTATGCAAATAACGAATTGAAAGCTGGAGATTCATTGGACGTAGCATCTCCAAAAGGTCGCTTTATTTTTGAGCCCAATGATAAAAAGACCAAAAACATTGCTCTTTTTGCTGCGGGTAGTGGTATTACACCCATCTTAAGTATTGTTAAATGTGCTCTTGAAGAAGAAGTGCACAGTAAAATTATTTTGGTTTACGGCAACAAAACCACCAAAGACACTATGTTTCTAAATGAACTTTTAGAGCTACAACATCAATACAGTGAGCGTCTGTCTATTCAGTTTGTATTTAGTCAGGCTGATGAAGATGAAGCTATTTTTGGCCGCATTGAAAAAAGCACGGTTAATTTTGTGATGAAAAATAAATACAAGCACATTGATGTTGATGCTTATTATTTGTGCGGACCTGAAGGCATGATTCATGCAGTAAAAGATGTGCTGACTGAACACCAAGTAGCTCAAGACCGTATTCATTACGAATTGTTTAAAGCTGCCAAGCCTAACGAGACAACCTCAACAAATGGTGTTGCTGATGGAAACACAAAAATTACCGTAATTGTCGATGACGAAGAAACTTCTTTTGAAATGTCTCAAAAACAAACGATTCTTGAAGCGGCTTTGGATGAGGATTTAGATGCGCCTTACTCTTGTCAAGGTGGTATTTGCAGTAGTTGTTTGGCTAGAATAAAAGAAGGCGAAGCGACCATGAGACAAAATAATATTCTGACTGATAATGAAGTTGCTGAAGGGTTGATTTTAACCTGCCAAGCGCAACCTACAACACCAACAATTGTTGTGGATTATGATGATATTTAAAAAGAGATTAGACTTTAGACCGCTCTGCTTTTAGAAGGTAGAGATTTTATTTTTCACTAAAACAGTCTATTATAGGATAATCCTCAACATCTATCCAAATAGATTTCTTTTTCCTATATTTTGAAATATTGTCTTTACAAATAAAATAACACATCTCTTTTTTAAAACTGCCAGTATCTACAAGGGGTAAATAATTAGGAATTTTATAATATGAAGAATCAATAGCATTATATTTATTCATAACATCAATTATCTCTTTCGTTATTTGAACATTTGGTTCATTCCACAAAAAGAGCTTATTATCCATTTCAATATGTTTATTAGGGAAATAACCTGTGGGATAACCTCCAATAGAATCTGACAGTTTTAATAATGACTTTTCGTTTTTATAAAACTTAAAACAAAATAAATCTTCTGTTTCATCGCAGTTATAAACTATGTAAAACTTATTAGAAAGTAATCTATTTGAATTAGTGAAATAGATAATTGCATTTATTCTTGCATCATCTTTTGTTCCCGTTTGCTTGATATTTTTAAGATAAGATGATTTGCATGAAACAATAATTAAAACAAGTATCAATCCGCTAAAAAACTGGTTTTTCATAATTTATATCTAAATAAAATTAGATTCCTGCCTTTGCAGGAATGACAGATTTCACCTTCTCAACAATCGTTTCTACAGAAGTACTTCCAGCTGCTTGTTTATAATCTTCTGGGAATTTATTGCCGTAAATTGAAGTCGGGATTTGCGGGTATTGGTTTCTATCGGACAATAAGCAATAATCTTCTGGCTGATTAAACGGTGTAAAACCAGCAAAAGGATGTGTGACACCCCAAATGGTAATGGTTTTTATGCCCATCATGGCGGCCAAATGCGCATTACCAGAATCCATGGACAACATAATATCTAAATTGGATATCACATCTAACTCTTCGTCTAAAGTCAATTGTCCAGATAGATTAATAATATCTTTCTCTTTGGATTCGAAATAGCTTAAAATTTGTGTTTCTTTTTTACCGCCTCCAAATAATAACACTTGATAATCTTGTGATAGTCTTTCTATTACCTGCTCCATTTGCTCCAATGGATACATTTTACTTTCGTGTGCTGCAAAAGGCGCGATACCAACTCGCTTTTTATTGGGATTACCAATAAGTTTTAAACTGTTTTCACTTAAAGTTGCTGGTTTGGGAAATGTGGGATTTTTTAAATCAATCGTATAACCCAAAGCTTTAAAAACATCAGCGTAACGTTGGTGGGTGGTTTTCAATTGTTCAAATATTTTGCCTTTTACAAGTGCTTTTTTTTCTTTCCGCCCTTTGTGAATAGTAACTACTTTTCGAATACCAAGCATGGGTTTCAACACTTTGCTTCGTAAGACATTATGCAAATCGGCTACGGCATCGCACTTTAATGGTCTAATCTCTCTGGATAGTTTATAAAGCCCACGAACGCCTTTATGTTTATCTTTTACATGAGCAGGAAAGACCTTTACATTATCTAAATCTCGAAAAAAGGGGGTGAAGAATTTTCTAGTTAGAACGGTTATTTTTAAATGAGGGTTTTGATTTGTAAGCGCCCTTAAAACAGGAACTATCATGGCTACATCACCCATTGCAGAAAACCTAATGACCAATATGTGGGTGGGTTTTGACATAACCTCTAAAAAATGAGATCCTGGAACAAGTTCAGGATGACACCTTGATAATTTTTACTTTTATTTTTGAGAACGTAAAACGGGATTCAGCTCATCGTCATTGTACATTTTCATTTGCTTATAAACTTTCATGTACTTATCACCGTTTTCAATATCTTGTAATAATGTATCAATAGCTGTTGATAAATCAACCCGTTGCTCCAACAGAACGTCCAATTTTTTCTGGCAAGATTCTCTATGAGAGTCGGAAGCATCTTCACGAGTAGCTTCCTCGTTCATATGATAGATTTTTAAGGCTAAAATGGATAATCTATCAATTCCCCAAGCTGGACTTTCGGTATTGATTGTAGCATCGGTTTTAGGAGTAACGTCCTTATATTTCTCCAAAAAATAGCTGTCTATATACTCAACCATATCCGTACGGTCTTGGTTTGAGGCATCTATTTGGCGCTTCAATTTTAAGGCAGCAACAGGGTCTATTTGTGGATCGCGAATAATATCTTCATAATGCCATTGTACCGTATCAATCCAGCATTTTCTGTATAACAAATGCTCTAGTAAATAAGAGTCTTTGTTATAAGGGTTTGTAAACGCCTGATCTACTGTGTTTATGATATGATATTTTTCAATAACCTCCTGAAATATTTTGTTGGCCTTTTCTGTAAACATGATATTGTATTTTAAAAGGCAAATATAAACCTATTTATTAACTTTATCTCTCAAACAATAAACCAAAAACAATCATGCAGGTTCATAATCTTTCGGAACAAAATTCTATTTTAAATACGTTCATTTCAGAAATGCGAAATATTAAAATACAAAAGGATAGTATGCGATTTAGACGTAACATAGAGCGTACCGGTGAGATTTTGGGTTACGAGTTGAGTAAATCTTTAGACTATAAATCTTCTGAAACTATCACGCCTTTGGGTACTGCAAATGAAAAGCTGCCAAACAACGACATTGTTCTATGTTCTATTTTAAGGGCAGGTGTTCCTTTGCACAATGGTTTGCTTAATTATTTTGACAATGCCGAAAATGCTTTTATTTCGGCCTACAGACATCACAAGCATAATCCGGAAAGTTTTGAAATTATTGTTGAGTATTTGGCTTGTCCAAATCTAGAAGGCAAAACATTGATTTTAGCAGATCCTATGCTTGCAACAGGGCAATCTATGGTAGCAACTTTTGAAGCCTTAAAACCTTTTGGGACTCCAAAAACCATTCATTTGGTCAGTGTTATTGGCGCTAAAGAAGGTGTGGATTATGTATCCAAACATTTTACTGAAGACACCCATTTATGGATTGCTACAATTGATCAAATGCTAAATGAAAAAGGCTATATAGTACCTGGTTTGGGTGATGCTGGCGACCTAGCTTTTGGAGAGAAACTACAACATTAGTGTCACAATAGGTGCTAAAATCAAAATCCAAATTAAAACTTCTTTAAACCACTTTTCCTTAATGAGTTCAACATAATTGGCAACTATAATTGACAAAGGGGCAACTAAAAATAAAAATTCAGCACCTGACTTATTAGGTTTCAATACGATTACTGCAATGGCAATTAATGCAGCTATTAGAATTAAAACATTGGAAGCCTTGTAGTTTTTGGATTTTGTCTTTAGGTTTTTGAGATAAAATACTAGAGACCATAAAAAATAACTAAAGAATATGGTAGAAGCCACAATTATTTGGTTGGAGTTTAACGTGCTAAAGTCAAAACTAACTTTGGGCAAATAATACCCAATAGGCATAATGGGTTGGTTTAGCAAAAGTAACATGGCAAATCCAATAATTAGAACTGTTAAAATGCCCAAAAAAGGAACTATCCAGTTTTTAACATCCGATATTTTAAAAACAAACAACGCTACAAATATCAGTATGTAGAACAATGACGCCCAAAAACTCAATAGCGTAGCCAAAGTGATCCAAAAAGCTGCATCAAATAGCTTCTTCTTTAACTGCTTTTTTGAGCGAATACTGATAATTCGGCGTAAAGCAAACAGTATAAATAGATTTGCCAGTAAAATTTTAGGTTCTAAAAAAGATTGGGGAATTAGAACATGGAACAAGCAGAAAAACAATAAATGGTAACTGTTTTTTTTTGTCAAATGATTTTTACCAATGAGAAAGTCAAATATGAATAGTGATAAAAAACAGACACCAAACAACACGAATTGCTTTAAAAACTCTACAAAGCTTATTTCGTTACCAAACGATAAAATAACCGTTATGGTAAAAACTATAAACATCACCAGTGCTATTATTACAAAATGTATGGGTTTAGCCTTGCTAAAAAACGTTGCAATCATCTACTTGGTCACTACTTAATTCCACAATTGATATTGAACAACTAGTCGTAAATTGCTAATATTCTATTTGAATTATAAAATTTAAAATGAAAATATGTAATTTTGTGCTATAAATATATTGATAATACTTTGTACGCTCAATCAGAGCCCTAAAATTTTATATATGAAAGATTTCTTTTACGCTATCCAAGATTTATTTGTTAATGTGCTTTTTGCACCATTTGACGCTTTAAGAGCTTTAGAATTGGACAATTGGTTTGCTGCCAATATGATGTCTTGGATTTTTATGTTGATTGGCTTTGTTGCTTTCACCTATTGGATGATGCAGCTTAAAAAGTTTAACGATAACAACGAAGAGGACAAGAGTATTTCATCGCACTCTTATCTATAGGTCAAATCCTATATCCTTACGATAATACATCTTATCAAAATGTAGTTTTTCAATATTTTGATAAGATTTTTTTATGGCCTCTTGGTAGGTTTTACCGTAACTGGTAACCGCTATCACTCTACCTCCTGATGTTACAATTTTATCATCAGTCAATGTAGCTCCAGCATGGAAAACTATAGAGTCTTCTACTTGGTCCAATCCTATTATTTCCTTGCCTTTTTCATAAGCTTCCGGATATCCACCCGAAACCATCATAATGGTAGTCGCGGCGCGCTCATCAATCTCTATAGCAACTTTGTGAAGTGTTTGATTGGAAATAGCGTTAAATACTTCTACTAGGTCATTTTTAAGTCTTGGTAAAACCACTTCGGTTTCTGGGTCACCCATTCTAACATTATATTCAATGACTTTTGGATCGTTACCAACTTTTATCAATCCTATAAAAATGAAGCCTTTGTAAGGAAGGTTATCTTTTTTTAATCCAGAGACTGTTGGCTTGACAATACGTTCTTCTATCTTATTTAGAAAGTCTGGTGTTGCAAAAGGAACAGGTGAAACAGCTCCCATACCACCCGTATTTAATCCAGTATCTCCTTCGCCTATGCGCTTATAGTCTTTGGCTGTTGGCAATATCTTATAACTTTCACCGTCGGTTAAAACAAAACAACTTAACTCAATACCATCCAAAAACTCCTCTATTACCACACGGCTACTGGCATCTCCAAATTTAGAATCTACCAACATGTTTCGTAATTCGGTTTTGGCTTCTTCCAAATCATTCAGAATTAAAACACCTTTTCCTGCCGCCAATCCGTCAGCCTTTAGTACATAAGGCGGGTTTAAGGTTTCTAAAAAAGCACACCCTTCTTCTACAGTGTTTCTATCAAATGCTTGATAGGCAGCAGTAGGGATTTGGTGTCGCATCATAAACTCTTTGGCAAACTGCTTACTCCCTTCTAGTTCGGCGGCTGCCTTTTGAGGACCGATTACAGGTATGTGTTTTAATTCAGAGTCCTTTAAAAAGAAATCGTGAACACCTTGAACCAAAGGGTCTTCTGGTCCCACAACAACCATATTCACGTGATTTGATAAAACTGCTGATTTTATAGCTCCAAAATCCGTAACCCTTAAATCAATATTAGTCGCAATTTCTGCTGTTCCTGAATTACCTGGTGCTACAAAAAGGTTTTTACATAATGGACTTTGTGCTATTTTCCAAGCAAATGTGTGCTCTCTTCCTCCCGACCCTAAAATTAAAATGTTCATGTTGTTGTTGTTTGGCGCAAAAATAATTGCTTTTACGGTTAAAAAATAATTAGTTTTGAAAAAAGTATACATGCCTTTTTATAAATCCTTTCTGAACACTTTAGTATTGCCCATTGCCAATACACTAACTGGCGGATACTATTTAAAGTATCTTAAGGAATGGAAGGAATTAGATGTGCTTTCGGAAAATGAATTAGAGTTACTGCAGAGCAAGCGTCTTAATAATATGCTGGCCTATGCAAAAAAACATGTGCCTTATTATAAAAATATTGATGCTTCAAAGATTTCAGATTTCCCAATACTCACCAAAAACATATTACGTGACCAAACTTCAAATTTGGTTTCTGATGATTATAATATTGATGATTTAGACAAACATCACAGCAGTGGCAGTTCCGGAATACAGTCATTTACCTATATGACCAAGGAACATACTTTTTATCTACGGGCTTTACAAACCCATTGGTGGACTTGGAGCGATTATAGAGTTGGTGATAATTTACTGCAATTTGGCATTTCGCAAAAACGATCGTTACTAAAAAAACTGAAAGACATATTTTACAAATGTACTTATGTAAAGGCTTTTGGATTATCGGAAACAGAACTCGAAGCTGTTCTAATTAAAATATCCAAAAAGAAGCGTGTTTTTATAGCTGGCTATCCTTCCGTAATTAATCAATTGGCAAAAACAGCTATAAAACAAAAAATAAAATCTGATGTCGTCGGAATTATTTGCTTTGGAGATAAACTTTTTGACAATTACCATAACAATATGGTTGAAGCCTTTGGTTCTAACTGTAAGATTATTGATACCTATGGTTGCGCCGAGGGATTGCTTATGGCCTGTAAACGAGATTTAGATAGTTATTATGTAATGTCTCCACATGTCTATTTAGAAATTGTAGACGACAATGGCTATCCTGTTGAAGATGGTACAATGGGACATGTATTGGTAACTTGCCTAACGAACAAAGCTATGCCCTTAATACGTTATAAATTAGGTGACTTAGCAATAAAGTTGCCTAAAACCGACTATCCTGAAGATGGTTTATTAAACTATCCGCTTTTAAAAAAAGTTATTGGGAGAGAAACCGATATAGTGAAAACAACTATGGGTATTACCCTAAATGTGCACAGTTTTACTGGCGTGTTGGAATACTTTCAAGAAATAAAACAATATAAAATCATTCAAAATGATTTGGAAAGTATTATCATTGAATATATAGTGGATGCCAATTATAAATTTGACCAAGGTGTTTTAAATAGTATTGAAAACAAACTAAACACTCTAACAAAAAATTGCTTGATGATACATTTCAAGGAAGTAACGGAAATAAGACCAACAAAATCTGGAAAACCACAGATTATTGAGTCTAACTTAAAGTCCTTTTAAATGAAAGACATCCTTATTATCACCAATTACTTTCCACCCGAAACAGGAGCTGCATCCAACCGAATTTTTCATTTGGCATCTGGGTTAAAGGATGAAGGTTTTAATATTTCGGTCCTGACACCATTGCCTAATTACCCCTATGGAAAAGTTTTTAAAGAATATAAAGGGAAGTTTAATAAGTCATCAAATGAAAATGGCATAACCATTCACCGTCTTTGGATATTTGCCAGTAACTCAAAAAACAAACTTTTACGCCTGTTGGCTATGCTTTCCTATAGTTTCAGTTTAGTTTGGTATTTCATTTGGAACAAGGTCCCAAAAACTGTTATTGTTCAGTCACCTCCATTAATAGTGGCATTTACATGTATGCTTTTTTTAAAGTCAAAGAAAAGAAAATTGATTCTCAATGTTAGTGATCTTTGGCCACTGGCCGGATATGAGTTGGGTGTTTTTAAGAAGAATTCTGGTTACAGATTACTTGAGAAAATTGAAAAGCATAATTATAAAAAAGCCGATTTAATATTGGGGCAAAGTGAAGAAATTTTAAATCATGTGACTGCCCTATTTCCTGACAAAGAAACTTTTTTATACCGGAACTATCCAGATTTTGAAACTTCTTCAAATGAATTTAAAGAGCCTGAAAGTCCAAAAATCAAGCTTGTTTATGCTGGATTATTGGGCATTGCTCAAGGTATTCATAAACTCTGTCAAGAATTAAACTATGAAAACATAGAATTTCATATTTATGGCGCTGGAGCCGAAAAGGAGAAAATTGAGGCATTCATTACTAAAAATGACAACTTGCCTATTTTTTATCATGGTGAAGTCACAAGGCAACAACTTCATAACGAGCTTTTAAAATATGATATTACCATTATTCCTCTTCTTAACAGAATTTATGGCTCTATACCTTCAAAGATATTTGAATATGCTAAACTAGGGCTCCCTATGTTGTATTTTGGAGGTGGTGAGGGCGAAAGTCTTATTAAAAACTATCGTTTGGGCTGGGTAGCAGAATCAGGTAATTACCCTGAACTTAACAAACAGATACAAATTTTAAAAAAAGAGGATTTTTCTCAAGAACTAAAAATGCATATTTTAAATGTTTCAACTGACGTGTTTAACTTCAAGTCACAGTTGAACCAGTTAAAAGAAATCCTTTAATAGGCTTTCTCTTCTCCTTTTACAGTATTTATAAACGTTTTTGTAATAATCTTCAAGTCTAATAAAAGTGACCAGTTTTCTATATAAAAAATATCATACTTGACTCGGCCAATGATATCTTTATCTGTTTCTACCTCGCCTCTAAAACCACTTATTTGAGCTAGTCCTGTGATACCTGGTTTCACAAAATGTCTAACCATAAATTTATCAATCCTTTTAGCATACATGTTTGTATGACTTACCATGTGGGGTCGCGGCCCAACAACAGACATGTCTCCAAAAAGTACATTATAAAATTGAGGTAATTCATCGATACTGGTTTTTCTAATGAACTTTCCTATTTTGGTTACACGTTGATCATCTCGAGTTGCTTGATATAAGTGCGCGTCTTCATTAGGTGTCATTGACCTAAATTTGTAACAATCAAATTCCTTATAATTAAATCCATTTCTGGACTGCTTAAAAAACACTGGTCCTTTTGATTCTAGCTTAATTAATATAGCAACTATGGGCGTTAACCATGAGAGAAGAAAAATAATCACAAAAGAAGAAAACAGAATATCAAAAGCTCGTTTAAAAAATTGATTTACAGAATCTTCCAAGGGAATATTTCTTAATGACAAAATAGGAATATAGTCGTAGTATTCGTACTTCAGTTTTTTAGAGTAAATATCCTTATTGTCAGGTAAAAACTTAAGTATCTTAAGATTGTTATCAGCAAAATTAATGACCATATCCATTTGACTATTTGATAGTTCGGAAATAGAACAATAAATTTCATCTATCTTTTCTTTTAAAATGAACTGAAAACATTCTTCCAGGTTAAATGAAGTTTTATCTTTTAAATTGAATGTCTTCTTGTGCTTGTATCCATATTCAGGATTTTTGTTGAAAAAATTCTCTAAAGCAATTGTTTGTTTGTTTCTTCCCAATATTACTGTAATACGATAATTTCCTCCAAATATGGCCCGATATCTTTGTAATAGATAATAGAGGGAAAATTTAAAAAAGCTGATAAAAATAAATGCTGTTAGAACATACTTAAAAATAGTATAAGGATGAATACCCAAATCATGATTAAACCCTGAAAACGATAATGTTAACATTCCAAATAAAGTCATTTGTCTGAATATTAACGATACAATAGTTATCTCTCGAGTAAACCTATAAACTTCATAAAACTTTGAAAAAAGTGACAAAATAACCCAAGATATTAACGCAATTGGGACAAACAAAAACGGGTCAACATTTTTAAAAAAAATCAAGACAGCTAAAGAGTTTATTATACTCAAATCAATTACATATGAAATGAGTCTTAAATAGCCTGAATACCCTCCTTGACCGAATCTGTTCATTTATTTTTTAATGTGCTTTGAAAAATCTTTATGTTCACTCTTTCTTAACTCTTCTTCTGATAGGCCTTTAAAGTACTTAAATGTTTTTCGCATACCTTCTTCCCTATCAACTCTAGGCGACCAATTTAAGAGCTTCTTGGCAAGTGATATATCTGGTTTTCTTTGCATTGGATCATCTTTTGGCAAATCCTTGAACACAACCTTTTGATCGGTACCAGTAAGTTTTATTATTTCAAAAGCAAAATCCTTAATCGAAATTTCGTTTGGGTTCCCAATATTTACAGGATAGGAATAGTCACTAAACATCAATCTAAAAATACCGTCAACTTGATCATCTACATAACAAAAGGAGCGTGTTTGGGAGCCGTCTCCAAAAATTGTGAAGTCTTCCCCTCGCAGGGCCTGACCCATAAAAGCTGGGATTACTCGTCCGTCGTTAAGTCTCATTCTAGGACCATACGTGTTGAAAATTCTAACGATTCTTGTTTCCAATCCATGAAACCTATGGTAAGCCATGGTAATGGATTCCTGAAAACGTTTAGCTTCGTCATAAACCCCTCGAGGTCCAATGGTGTTTACGTTACCATAATAGTCTTCGCTTTGAGGGTGTACCAATGGATCTCCATAGACTTCGGAAGTAGAAGCAATAAGAATTCTAGCGTTTTTGGCTTTTGCCAATCCTAACAAATTGTGTGTTCCCAATGATCCCACTTTAAGTGTTTGAATTGGAATTTTTAAATAATCTATAGGACTTGCGGGTGAAGCAAAATGCAATATGTAATCTAAATCGCCATCAATAGAAACAAAATTTGTAACATCGTGGTCTACGAATTCAAAATTAGGGTTTTCTAACAGGTGACCGATATTCTTACGGTCTCCTGTAATAAAATTATCCATGCCTATTACATAAAACCCTTCATCTATAAATCTATCACATAAATGTGATCCTAAAAATCCTGCTGCTCCGGTAATTAAAACTCTTTTCATATTAAGGCCTTCCTATTGAATAATAATCCAACCCATGCTCTGCTAGGTCTTTGGAATCATAAAGATTCCTTCCGTCAAAAATTACTTTATGATTAAGTTTTTCATTTATTTTATCAAATCTTGGTGTTCTAAAGATGCTCCATTCTGTACAGATTATCAACGCATCTGAACCTTCTAAAGCTTCATACATATCTGTAGAAAACGCTATTTTATCTCCTAACTTTCTTTTGACATTAGGCATGGCCTCTGGATCAAAAGCTTTTATATTGGCCCCTGCATCAAGCAATTCATTAATGATATATAAAGCAGGTGCTTCTCTAATATCGTCTGTTTCTGGTTTAAAAGCCAATCCCCAAACCGCAAATGTTTTGCCTTTGATATCGTTATTGAAAAACGAATTAATTCTAGGAACCAAAATAGTTTTTTGCTTTTGGTTTACATTAATTACCGCATCTAAAATCTTGAAATCGTAGCTTGAATCCTTTCCTGATTTATGCAATGCCTTAACATCTTTTGGAAAGCATGAGCCTCCATAGCCTATACCTGGAAACAAGAATCTTTTACCTATCCTAGAATCTGTTCCCATTCCTATTCTAACCTTATCCACATCAGCTCCGACCCTATCACAAAAATTGGCTATTTCGTTCATAAAGGTAATTTTTGTTGCCAAAAACGCATTGGCTGCATATTTTGTAAGCTCTGCAGACTTCTCATCCATAACAATGATTGGATTTCCAGACCTAACAAAGGGTTTGTAAAGTGTCTCCATAACGTCTATTGCTCTTTGAGATGATGCTCCAACAACAATACGTTCAGGCTTTAGGAAATCATCTACTGCAAACCCCTCTCTTAAAAATTCAGGGTTCGAAACTACATCAAAGTCAACCGAATTGTTTTCTGAAATTGCTTCCTTTACTTTATCTGATGTTCCTACTGGGACGGTACTTTTATCAACTATAACCTTATACTCGGTCATTAATTTACCAATATCCTTGGCAACACCTAGAATATATTTTAAATCGGCCGAACCATCTTCGTCTTCTGGAGTTGGAAGCGCCAAAAAAATAACCTCACCATGGTCGAGACCTTCCTGAAGTGATGTGGTGAACTTTAGTCTATCAGCCTTAATGTTTCTTTCAAACAAAACATCCAAATGTGGTTCGTAAATAGGAACCACTCCGTTTTGCATTTTTTTTACCTTTTGCTCATCAATGTCAACGCAAAGTACTTCATTGCCAGTTTCAGCCAAACATGTTCCAGTTACCAAGCCTACATAGCCCGTTCCTATTACAGATATTTTCATATTATTAATTTAATTTTTTGTAAAAATAAAAAACCATTTTAAGATTTAATTGGTAAATATAATACATGTAGCAATGTAATTTGAATAATTAAGCCTAACTTTGTCCTGAACAGGTATTGAGTCAATGAATGAAAGCATATAAGATTATAGAGTTTTTCTTATCAAAAATTAAAAAAGAAAAACACACTTTGTCTTACCCTTTTTCTTTTAGGGAGTTCTTTACGATTATGTCCTCAAAAGGGTTTTCTGCCTTAAGAGGTGTTTTTTTTGTTAAGCCTTTTTTAAAAAAATCTAAAGGTGTTGTATTTGCCGAAAGAGGTGCGAAAATACAATTTGGACATAAAGTTACTGCTGGAAGTGGTCTCAATTTAATGAAAAACTCTTTGATTAATGCATTAAGTTATGATGGCGTTACTATAGGAGACAATTTTACTTTGGGAAAATATGCCATAATTGAATGTACAGGTGTGTTACGTAACGTTGGAAACTCATTGAAGATTGGAAACAATGTTGGAATAAACCATTATTGTTTCATTGGTGTTAGAGGTGATATTGAAATTGGGAATAATGTTATTTTTGGTCCGAGAGTCAATATTTTTTCTGAAAACCATAATTTTGATGATATTGATGTACCAATAAAAAACCAAGGTGTTACTAAAGGGAAAACTGTTATTGGCAACGATGTTTGGATTGGAGCCAATGTATCCATTATGTCTGACGTAAAAATAGGTGATGGCTGCGTTATAGCTGCTGGAGCGGTTGTTACCAAGGACATTCCTGCGTTTTCAATCATTGGCGGTGTACCTGCAAAGATTATAAAAAACAGAAAAGAAAGTTATGAGCAAAGCTAAATTACCTACGGATGTTTCCATTATTACAACTTACAGATGTAATATGGCTTGTAAGATGTGTGATATTTGGAGAAATCCTACAGATAAGAATAAGGAAATTACTGCTGAAGATTTAGAACGCTTACCTAATTTTAAATTTACTAACATTACTGGTGGTGAGCCCTTTATGCGTAAAGATATAGAGGATATCATTGAAGTTATGTACCGTAAAAGCGATCGTGTGGTTATTTCTACCGCAGGTTGGCATACTAATAAAATAGTTAAAATGGCAGAACGCTTTCCAAATATTGGTGTTCGCGTGAGTTTGGAAGGGATGCAAGAAATTAACAACGACCTTCGTGGACGCGAAACAGGCTTTCAACGAGGTCTAAAAACCCTTAAGGATCTACGCGCCATGGGTATTAAGGATGTTGGCTTTGGAATGACGGTTTCCAACTATAATTCCCATGATTTATTGAACCTTTATGATTTAAGTAACGAACTTAAAATGGAGTTTGCTACTGCCACATTTCATAACTCCTTTTATTTTCATAAAGACGACAACTTTGTAACTAACAAGGATGTCGTTATTGAAAACTTTGAAAAGCTTATTGATAAGCTACTACAATCCAACAACCCAAAAAGCTGGTACAGAGCCTTCTTCAATTTAGGTCTTATTAACTATATAAAAGGCGGTAAACGTATGTTGCCTTGTGAGGCAGGAACAGTGAATTTCTTTATAGAACCTTATGGCGATGTTTTCCCTTGTAACGGATTAGAGGAAAAGTACTGGAAAGAAAGTATGGGTAATATTCGAGACTTTGATTCTTTTGAAGACTTATGGTACAGTGAACAAGCCGAAAAAGTGCGTGGTTTGGTAAGAACCTGCCCTAAAAACTGTTGGATGGTGGGCACTGCGGCTCCTGTAATGAAAAAATACATACAACACCCAACCAAATGGGTGGTAAAAAACAAAATTAAAAGCATGCTGGGCAAACCTGTTTGCAAAGACCACATACCACATTATGATGTTGGTCAAGATCCTTTGCAAGGTGATTTGAGGGTCCCTGAAAAACACAACAATTAATTTTTTTTTTACTTTTATAGTGCCCACCTTAATGGGCACTAATTGTTTATACCATGAAACAGCTCGTAATCCTTTTTCTAATTGTATTATGTCCTTTAGGTTTGCTTTCGCAGATTTCTTTTGCAGAACATACAGTAACTGATAACATAGGAAAAATTGAATCTCCTAATAGAATTAAAAGTAGCGATATTGATGGCGATGGTGATTTAGATATAGTTACTATATACGAAAATGGCAAGTTGTCTTGGTTTAAAAACAACAATGGTTTAGGGGTTTTTAACAATATTCCATCTCAAATGCTTGGTTCGCACATAGAATATTTTTCAACTAATGACATGGATGGTGATGGCGATACTGATATAGTTGTTGCAAAGAGATTTAATAATTCTTATAGTTTAGAATGGTATAGAAACACTAGTGGTCAGGGATATTTTGGTGGTAACGGTATACTTATAGACAACTCAAGTGACGAACCAATTTATTCTCTTGAAACTGGGGATATTGATAATGATGGAGATTTTGACATTTTAGCAGCAAATAATGGCTCATTGGTTTGGTATAGAAATGATGGTCAAGGTAATTTTATTTTAAATGACCTTAATTCTACTATCTACAATAGAGGAAGCTTACAGGATATAGATAACGATGGAGATTTAGATGTTTTTGCCTTTAGGTCATCATTAGATGTAGTAATTTGGTATGAAAATACTGGTAATGGAAATTTTGGTGATTACAATTCAATCACAACTACTTATGATATAAGGTCTATAGAAATAGCCGATTTAGATAATGATGGAGATTTAGATGTGCTCTCAATTTCTGATGATTTCTTTAATCCTTCTGATCCTGATACTATTTTTTGGTTAGAAAACTTGGGTATGGGTAACTTTGCTTCTGAACAGATTATTAACTCAACTTTGGATCATCCTTATTCTCTTAAGGCAAGTGATTTAGATAACGATGGAGATTTAGATATACTTACTCGTGAAGGATCTGGTGATAATAATATCTATTGGATTGAAAACATGGACGGTTTAGGTTCTTTTAGCAGCACCCTAAATACGCTACCTGTAGACGATATGTTTCCATTTTCCGTTTTACCTACAGATATTGACAATGACGGAGATGTAGATGTATTTGCTTGTGACGTTTATCACGACGCTGTCGGATGGTACAAGAATACTGGTCAAGGAAATTTTGACCAACGTAAAATAATTAATTCTTTATCCATTGGCTATCATATTGAATCTATTAAACCTTCTGATTTAGATAATGATTCAGATTTGGATATTGTTGTTTCATCAGACAACAAAATTGTTTGGTTTGAAAACACAGATGGACTTGGAAGTTATAGTCCTCTCAAATTAATTGCTTTAAGTGGTGCGGATATTAGTTGTAAAGATATGGATGGTGACAATGATATAGATGTGTTTTTCGCTAACTTAAGCGGAATTGGATGGTATAAAAATACTGGTAATGGAGAATTTGACTCTAATCCTGTTATAGTGGATGAAAATGGAGGCAATAAAGCAGTAGTTATAGACATAAACAATGATGGAAATCTTGACATCATTAAGACGGTTCCAGAAGAAGAAGGAACAATTGTTTGTTATAAAAACATTGGAGAGGATGGAAGTTTTGCAACTCAAGAATTAATTTATTCTCAACCATGGAGTTCCCCATTGTTGTTTACTGTTGATTTAGATAGTGATGGAGACTATGACTTGCTTGTAAGTTTATACGGTGAAGAAAAGTTAGTATGGTTTGAAAATATTGACGGTTTAGGAAATTTTAGTTCACTACAACTTATTGATGATAACTACTTAACTAATTCTATCTATTCATACGATTTAGATGGTGATGGAGATAATGATATTTTGAGCACTCCTAATAACAGCAATTTTATAGTTTGGTACGAAAATACTGATGGGAATGGGAATTTTGGAGCAAGTGAAACTTTAACTTTTGGCATTCAAGGCTATACCAGAATATTCTCGAGTGATATTGATAATGATGGGGATTTAGATTTACTAACTGCATCAGCTAATAATAACATAGTGGCTTGGTACGAAAACACTGATGGTAATGGGGATTTAGGACCTAGGCAAATAATCTCTGACACTGGAGATGGTGTTTGTTGTATTAATACTGCTGATATTGACAATGATGGAGATTTAGATGTTGTATCTGGTTATTGGAGAGATAGTGCTGTTAAGTGGAATGAAAATTTATCAGCATTAAGTGTAGACGAAAATAGCTTGTCACAATTTTCAATTTACCCTAACCCAACAACAGGCTATTTAAATATTGAGTATCCTAAAGAATTATTGAGTATTACTGTTTTTAACCAAATTGGCCAAAAAGTACTCACATTTAATAATACCAAAACTGTTGATATTTCTTCACTCGCCAATGGGATGTATTTTGTAAAGCTTAAGGCTATTGACGGAGCCACAACTACCAAAAAAGTGGTTAAAAACTAAATTTATTTTTCCTCTCAACTTTAATTTTAAAATACTGCCTATATTTAACGCTTGTAAAAGTTAGGCTATTTTAATGAAGATAATTGTTCTAGGCACACGTGGTATTCCCAACATATTAGGCGGTGTTGAAACACATTGCGAACACTTGTACCCGCGCATTGTTAAAGAAGGTCACCAGGTAACCATTATCACCCGAAAACCTTATGTGGCTGATTCAGCCATAACAACTTACAAAGGGATAAAGCTTAAACATTTATATGCTCCCAAGGTAAAATCTATTGAAGCTATTACGCATACCTTATTAGGTGTTATTTATGCAGCTATAAAAAGACCTGATATTCTACATATTCATGCTGTAGGCCCTATGATTGCGACCCCTATTGCCAAATTGTTCGGATTAAAAGTTGTTGTGACCAACCATGGTCCTGACTATGACAGACAAAAGTGGGGCAAACTTGCCAAGGCCATGCTTAAAATGGGTGAACGGTTAGGAACAAGATTTGCAAATCAAGTAATTGTTATTTCTAATGTTATCAAATCCATTTTAAAGGAAAAATACCATCGTACTGATTGTAATCTAATTTACAATGGTGTAGTTATTCCCCAGATAACAGCTCAAACGAATTATATTTCAAGCCTTGGATTAGAGCCTAATAACTATATCATTGCTGTTGGCCGATTTGTTGAAGAAAAAGGATTTCACGATCTCATAGATGCCTATATTAGGAGCAACATTCAACAGAAATTGGTTTTAGTTGGTGATGCAGATCATGAAACTAAATACAGCCAATCTTTAAAGGAAAAAGCTAAT
Organism: Bacteroidia bacterium; assembly: GCA_030425285.1. Lineage (GTDB taxonomy): Bacteria > Bacteroidota > Bacteroidia > Flavobacteriales > Flavobacteriaceae > Hanstruepera. The sequence goes on along the minus strand of JAUIAY010000001.1, from coordinate 634,284 downwards.
ACTAATCATATTGTTTTAACAGGTTTTATAAAAGGAGCCGAACTCAATGAGGTATTTTCTCATGCCAAAATGTTTGTAATGCCGTCCTATCATGAAGGGCTACCTATAGCCTTACTGGAGGCATTAAGTTATAATTTAAATGTATTGGTGAGTGATATTCCGGCAAATCTTGAAGTGAATTTACCAAATGAAGATTATTTCAAGACAGGCGATGTAGAGGAATTAAGCTATAAACTTCGTTCAAAGCTAAATGACAATCTTATAAAAAGAGATTGCAAACAACTTCTTCAAGCAAAATACAATTGGGATACAATTGCCAAAGATGTTATTAGTGTTTACGAAAAGGCTCTCTGAAATAAACTTTTACAACTGACCTATAATTGATATCAATCGGAATATCAATTCTTCAAAGTCATCATTTAAATCAAAATAGGCTTCTGTGTCTTGGTCTTTTTTTAACCTTGCTAAAACCTCATGAGTTTCTTCTTTTAGATTTTCTCTTGTTAGAGAATCATCTGAAACAGATTCAAATTTAGCCTCTAGAGCTTCAACTTCTTCTGTATATGTGTTAATTATATCCATGTGTAAATTTTTAAACCTTTAACAAAGAACAAAAATAAAATATTTTAAAAATTAATCAGGTTCTTTTTTATAAAAGCACTTTCTAAAGTGTTACCCTCTTTAGATGTCAACGAGCACCCATGTCCTTCACAAGGCGCTACAAATAATTTCTTTTTACTGGTTTTCACATTATTAAACAATTTTAATGCGCCTTCTTTAGGCGTAATTTTGTCTACTTCTTGTGTTCTTAAAAAAAAAGGCACATCTATTCTTTCGGCAAAATTTAAAACATCAAAATAAGACAATGTTTTGTGAAGTTCCTCCAGTTTCCATTCTTTCATTTTGGTTTCATGAATCCAAATTTTCATAGGCCATTGGGTTTTATCATAAGCAAACATATCGGTTAGAAATGGGTAACCAATAATACATGTTGTGACTTTGGGGTTTAAGGCAGCCGCAACTGTTGCTAATGCTCCTCCTTGACTTGCACCTGTAGCAATTATCTCGCCATTACTTCGGGGTAGTTGACTAGCAAAATCAACAATACGAACAGCATCCAAATAGGCGCCTTTATAAATATAATTATGCTCGTTTTCTAAACCATTGGTCAAGTAGTTTTCAAAAGCTATTTGATCAGTACTAAGCCCTTGACCCCTTATATCAACAGATATATTAATGCTCTTTTTTTGAGAATGAAACCACTGATAAGGAATTTTGTTTACATTTTGATTGCCAATACCAAATCCGGAAAACTTTATGAAAACGGGATAAGTTCCTGAATCTTTTGGCGTAGACACCCAAGCGTAAATATCTACATTTTGATATGATTGAATTTTTACAAGGTTCAATATTTTGTTTTCAACAAGAGTGTCCTTTACTGTTTCAAAAGTAAAATCATCTCCTAATTCGTTTACAGCGGTTTGCCAAAAAACATCAAAATCGTCTTGCTTTAATTGTGGTTTATAGCACGATGCTACCACTAACAAAATCAACATGCATATTGGTATATGGAATTTCATTCTATTTTTTGAAATTTTTATTTAACATTAATGGAATCAATACGCTATATAATTGTACACCATACTGTCTATCCAATATACATTCTACCATTGAAAATAAGAAAATGATTAAGAAAACGGCTTGCGCAAACTTGCTTTGGGTTTTAATTTTAGTAAAATAAAACATCAAAGCAAAAAGTAATATGATTATACCAAAAATACCGTTTGTAAGATAAAACTCTATGAGTTGACTATGCGGATTAAATCCGTAAGACCCTAAAGCGGTTTCTGAATAATTTTCTCCAAAATAAACATCTTTTTTAACTTTATAAAAATCGCCAATACCTATTCCAAAATAATAACTTTGAGTTTTGTCAACTGCTTCAAAAGTATTGCTCCAAAGTTTTAATCTTGGAGATTTGTCATAATCCAAACTATGTTCAAACTTATTTAAAACACTTTTGTTAAAGAATAAAAACATTGATGCCAAAATAGAAACAGCTATAATCGAAAAGACAAATTGTTTTCTGGATAAATGTGAGTAAAAATATAAGCAAACTACCAAAAAATAGGAAATGTAAACTATACGTGATGTGGTTAACACAATTGCAAGAGTAAGTAATATTATAACCAACCATTTGAATAGCTTGTTAGAAATAATTTGATACTCAAGAACCGATAGGAGAGCAATTAAAACTAATACCCCAAAATAAGGGTGTTGTATAATTGTAATGAAATGGACAAAATCGGTTTTTAACAAGATATCTTGGTCAAAATATTTGATAGCATTATAAAAAGTTCCCGCACAAGCTAACAGTGATGCTATCACCAATAATTTAAATCCTTTGATAATGTATGTTTTTTCAATTTTAAGGCTTAATATCATCAGTGGAACAACTAAAATTGGCAATCTTAAATTGAGATATCTTAAACCGCTGTTATATGCTTCAGAATTCAAAAAAGATATAATTGTTAACAAATAAGGTACTGCACAAACTAAGTATAGCTTCCAACTAAACCCTCTTAAGGTTATTTGACCTTTTATCTGTCCTATTAAATAAAATATACCTGCTAAACCTAAAAGTATGTTTGACAAGGCAAATGAAAAAAACGCCATGCCTAAATAAAGCATTAGGATAATGAATACGGCTTCGTTTAAATTTATAGCTTTTAAACTTCTGGTAGTTATCACTTTTCTAAAAGTTTTTTATATACTGATAGAACTTTATCTATATGAACATCTTTGGATAAATTTTTGGTGTAATATTCCTTGATGTTTTTCCTAATTTGAATTGTAGAAACCTTGTCTATTTCCAGTAATTTGGTTTTGACCTCTTCGGTTTTTGAGAAGTCTAAAAGATATCCTGTAATACCGTTTTTAATCAAGTCGTTAAATCCGCTGTGGTTTGATCCAATGACAGGCGTGCTTAAAGCAAAAGACTCTATTACAGTCATGGGACAATTCTCAAATCCTTTGGCTGGTTGAATAACAAATTTAGCCTTTTCAACAATGTCAAAAAGTTCTTTATTATATTTTGGACCCAAAAACTTAATGTTTTTTAAACCTTTAATTCTATTCTCCACCTCTTCATCAAGTGCCCCTTTACCAACAATTACCAACTTTAAGCTTATGTCCTTGAATAAATCTAATAATTCTAAAATACCTTTTTCATCAGAAATTCTCCCATAATATAAATAATAGTCTTCGGTTTTAGAAATAGTGTCCTCCTCCTTTTGAATAACTGTAAAATTAGGTATAACAACAATTTCCTTGTCAATCCTTTTTTTTATTAACTCCGCTAAAAATCTACTTGGACTTATAAAAGTATCTATGTGTTTCTCATAATAACCCAAGGAATGGTATAACATACTTTCAGCGGCTCCAACCATGCTTTTTAGTAACGAACCATCAAAACACCTGTCCTTAATACAATTAAAAAAAGACCCTTCGACACATTTAATACAAACTTGATTCTGCTGGAAATTAAATAGTCTATGATATGGACAAACCATTTGGCTGTCATGTATTGTTTGAACAACAGAGATATTTCTTTTTTTTATTTCAGGAAGAATACTTGGTGATATTTGAAAGTTATAATTATGAATATGGACAATGTCTGGTTTATACTCATCCAACACAATTCCGATTTTTTTTCTGTTTTTTTTTGAGTAAATGGTATCAACTAATGATCCCAATTTTTTGGCAGCTCCTTGATTACTGTAATTGATGTTTTCGGCTAACAAATTTGGGAAATCATGTGTAATGTTGTCTTCATCATACATCCCCCAAAACTTAACTTCTATTTCTTTTTCTCTCAAAGATTTTGCCAACTGAAACATATAGGTTTCAGATCCACCAACAGGTTTAAGAAATTTATTAATTTGAAGTACTTTCACGATTGCTAGAAATATTAATTATTAATGCAAAGTAAGCAAACATAACTACAGCTCGTTGTTGAGAAAAGATTGAATCAGACGTGCTATCAATTAAAAGCATTAGTAATCCCAATAAAGCCCCTAGATACAAATAATACTGTGAGTTATTGAATAAGTTAGATTTTACTTTTGTTAGAAATAACATAAAATAATTATAGACTATTATTAACATGCTAACGAGTCCCAAATAACCAAATTGACCTAAAACCATTGGCCAATATTGATCTGCAATAAACTTCCAATGTGTTCTTTTAATACCATATACATGGCTTATTTCATACATATCATATACCCAAGAATAGTAAGCGCCCGAATAATATGAAGAATATGTGCCAAACCCAGTTCCTAAAGGAAAAAAATCGAATCCTATAATAAAGCTGTAATATAAAATAACTGCTCTAGACCAAGCTTCATTGAGTCCATCAAAAACAAAATACATTTGAATTCTCTCTTTAAAAACCCATGATAAAATTAGAACAACAAATATTAAAAAGTATAATACAAATGTCTTGGGGATTTTCACTAGTCTTTTTCCATAAAAAATAAATATTGTTGTTAACAGTAAAAAACCTATGTACTTAATCCTCAAAGACAACAAGCCGAAAAATAAAACCAAAAAAAGTAATCCCAGCTTTTTCTGGTAGTATTTAGGTAAGAGAACTAAAAATATAAATGAAAAAGCAAATGCATATCTAGACGTGTGCTGAAAAAAAAGTTCTATTGACTGTATCCCAAATCTATTTTCTCGTGGGTAAATTTTAAATATTATGTCAAGGACAACAAATAAAACAAGTATATAAAAAATCCTTTCAGAATAAATAGCAAGCTTATTTAAAACTTGATTGGAATCAATACTATTATTTAGAAACCTTATTGCAAAATAAACAACGAATGCTTTGGAGAAAGTTATAGCATCGGCAATTATAGCGGGCAAATCGGTACAAAACCCAATAATGCATGAGTAAGCATTTGACAATAAGCCAATAAACACCAATAAAAGTAAAAAAAATATTACTAAATACTCTCTATTAAAAAGCCTTGTTTTTTGGTGCAAAAAAACTTGATAAATAATTACAAGGAATGAAAACAATGCTATTAACTCGTCGAAAAAACCTATTTTACTAGAAAAAAAGTCATACAAAAAAACAAGTATTAAAATTGAGAAAATTAAACTTGTTTCTAAAAGCCAAGACTTTTTTACCTTTAGTTCCATTGTTTTCTAATTATTAATTTCTGGCATATCACCAACTTTTATGTTTTTAGGCGCTTCTCCTTTTCTTAAAGCTATCCAAAAAGAAAATCTTACTTTCAAAAGCTCAATAAACCTTTTTGGTAAACCAATAGTTAAATCAAAAAAAGTTAAGAAATAGGTTTTTACAATGGCTTTATCATCTATTAGTTCATAATCATATTTTTTTAAGGATTTTTTTACAACAAGTTGATATATTGATTGCTCATTTAAGGTTAACGTTTTTTTCCATTTATTGGTGTTCGACTTGTCAATAGCCTTAAAAATTAGATCAGAATGGTGTTTCCCAATATACTTATTGCTGTCCTTGTGAAAACTTATCATTTTATCTTCAAAGGGAATATTCAGAAAATCACATATCGCCAATAGTTGTTTTTTGGGATCATTAACTAAATCTTCATATCTAATTAAGTGTATTTTTTGCTTTGGAATCTCTTTTAATGATTTTTCTATTAAATAATGTTTAGCTTTCCAATCAAGCGCCATTACTGAAGGGTGTGACTTGCTTGGATCCATTTTGCGCCAACTATGAAAAACGTCTCTACCATCCCTTACTATATGTATAAAAAGAGCTTCAGGAAACATTTTGTTAATATTCTCCATTGAACCAAAAAAGAGGCTTTTATCTCCCCAATTTGACTTTCCCTCATGTTTTGCATAAGAAGAGTACATTATCTCCATAATTTCTTTTATGGTAATTATATCCCTACTCTCAATTTCATTTAGCAAAGGTTCTCTGTCAAAATTCCACAGCTTAAACTGTTCATTATTTCGCAAATAACTAACAACCTTATCTTTTTCATTCCCTTTTATTGATTTTTTAATCCATTTAGTGCTCAACAAAGGTTTTAAAAAACTAGCTTCTTCTGGTATTGCTATTTTTGAGTGCGCGTTCAAAATTAACCGCAACAATGTTGTGCCGGATCGTTGAACTCCAACTATAAAGAAAGGAACAGGATTTTTTTCTTCTATTTCCAATGGTCTAGATTTTTCCCAATTAATTTTTCTAATTTTTCAATATCCTGCTTAAAAAACTGTTTGAGATCATTTCTCTCATGTTCAAAACTATTCTCATTAACCTTTTTGTTCTTTTTAGTGTTCCAATTTAAAAAAGCTAACTTTAAATTAGTCCTTCTGTGAATGGGCAGTATGGGATCAATAAAATTGTCAACAATAAATTTTCTAATTTTACTTTCTTTAAACAGTAAATCATGAAGTGGTTTATGTTTAATTTCTCCTGTGACATTAAGTTTTTTAGTTTCTACCTTTATGCCGTTATCAACTTTAAGAAAATCAAAAGTTTGTTTTATTACCATTTCTGGTTTTGTTTTTAAATCATCATATAGCAAAACTAGAACTTGCTCTTTTCTGAAAATGGAATATATAAATTCTAATTGTTCAAAATATAAACCATGTGCTTTATAGGTAAAATTGTTTTTTTGCCGTTGTGATTTTTTTGCTCTTGACTCTTCTTGCAATAGTGCCTCCTTAAGAGATAGGTTTTCTAAATTAAGTTTCTTAAAATAATTATATGCCGAAATAGCTCTATCTGTAGGATTTCGCAGCACACAAATTAGTTTAGATTCAGGGTTAAATGAATAAACATTCTCTATCCCGTTTCTATAGAACATATAATTTACACATCCTTGCAAAATTATTTTTTGCTCCTTATAACCTTCTCTAAAGTATTCTTTTTCAAAAGACTCTATTTCTTTTTCTGAATGGTTCTTACTTAAGAAAATCGGATAGTCTTTTAATGAGTTAGGGGCACAAATATCAGGGTGCTGTGCTATCCAATTATATAATGAAGTGGTTGCAGATTTTTGCGCTCCAATTATAAATGTATTTGGTTTTAACATAAATATCTAATGAATCGAAAAATAACTAGTTATATTAAGCTTTCTTTTTAAATAAAATGCTCCAGAAAAATTCCAATAAGCTATACCTATAACAGTTGATACCGCGGCCCCAAAAGCACCATATAACGGAGTTAATAAAAAATTTAGTGCTAAATTAATTATAAGTGCAACAAAAACAATATTTTGATATTTTTTTTGATGTCCTGTCATCTGTAAAATTATGCCGACTGAACCCGAAAAAGAGTTAATTAACTGACCAACACACAAAATTATTAATATAATACTCCCTGATAAAAAAGCCTCGCCAAATGTGGCTAAAATAAAACGATGAAAAATTAATATTAATACAACAATAACTGTAGTAATTATGAAATTAAGCTTTGTTGAAAATCGTATTAAACTCTCAAACTTATCCTTTTGATTGAGCTTAAAATATGTGGCTATTTTGGGCGCAAGAATAGAATTAATTGCTTGCAATGAAAAACTTGTAATCATGGCTATTTTTAAGGCAACATTATAAACACCTATTGTTTCATCAGTTTCATAAATACCTAAAACCAAAGTATCAGACCAACCCAAAAACACGATAATTGCACCAGAAAACATCATGGGAATAGCATCCTTAATAAAAACCCATGAATTGAAAACAGGTTTAAATCTAATTTTATCAAATTCTTTAAGGGCTAAATAAAAACTGTATAATGCCAAAATGAAAACCCCAAAAAAATGTGCTTTAATTGCATTTAGCGAATCTTTTGAATAAGTCAATAACACAATAAAAATGCCTAGAGAAAATAAAAACCTGCCAGGGTTATTAAAAAAAGCAAAAAGGTTGTTCTTCTTTATTGATCTAAAAAATCCGGCACAAATTAAAACAACAGACCAGAAAGGGATTGTCAAACAAACCCAAAAAATATAGGGCAACAACTGCGGCTTACTAAATAAATGTACACAGATTAAGTTCTTTAAACCATAAAGAACTAATGCTATTAGAGAAGAAAAAATAAATGCTTTTAATAGTACTTTTAAAAAAAGGCCAGAATCAAAACTGTTTTCCTTAATAGAGAAAAATGGTATCAAATTCATATCAATCCCTAATCGACCAAAAATACTCAAGCACATTAATAATGTAAAGCTTAATGAAACTAATCCATTAACCTCTGCACCATATTCTTGAGCAATGATATAAGTAAAAATATATCCGGCTATTATTCCTAAAACACGAAGAAGTAAAAAGTTAAATCCTTTGTCAACAATCTCTTTAAGGTCTTTGTCAAGTAGATTTTTATAGAAATTATAAAGTGTTTTGATAACCCTTAGAATTAAAATTTTATTTACCCTCTTTTTGCAAAAGTTTATTTATAAGTACTCTTTTTGCTGATATTATCGGATTATGTTTATTGCCAATCTTTTGAGTTGTGATAGTAAAATTGCTTTTGTCAATCGAAACAAATTTGTTGTAGTTCATAAACTCATCAAAATTACTAGCGTCTACAACTATTGATTTTTGACCATATTTGAATGAAATGTAATTAAATTCAACTACCTTCTCTTTTTTACCAAGGTTGATTAGTATAAAATTTGAAATATTTTTATCGCCGAAATTTGCTTTTAATTTTTCATAACCTGAAGAAGGCGGAATAGTTTCTATAACCTGAATACTTTTCTTCTGAAATTCATCAACTTTGATGTTATTCACAATGACTTTAAACTCATCTTCCAATGATGTTTTTAATTCAAAAACTAATTCAAACTCTTCCTTTACTTCCACGATTGGAATTTCTGTCTCTGAAGACTTACTGTTATTACAAGAAGCAAGTGTAAAAAACATAATAAATATTAGAACTCTAATCATAACAATGCCATCAAACAATCATTCCTGCAGCAACAGTTTCATTCGTAGCGTCATCAACCAAAATGATGCTCCCCGTTGTTCTATTTTCTCTATAAGAATCCACCATTAAGGGCTTTGTTGTGCGGATTTTAACTTTTGAAATATCGTTCATTACCAATTCCTTATCATCCATATTCCTTTCCAATGAATTTATATCATACTTATAGACAACCTCTTTAATCATAGCTTTTTGCTCATTGGAAGTGTGTCTAATTGTATACTTGGCTCTAGGCTTGGCAGCATCATTATGAAGCCAACAAAGCATAACCTCTAAATCTTGTGAAGCTTCTGGTTTGTTGTTTGATCGCACAATCATGTCTCCTCTACTAATATCAATATCATCTTCTAATGTTATTGAAACTGACATCGGAGCAAATGCTTCTTCCAATCCTCCTTCTAGAGTGTCAATAGATTTTATTTTAGAATTAAAACCTGATGGCATAATGGTGACCTCATCGCCCTTTCTAAACACACCACTTGCTACACGGCCTGCATAACCTCTATAGTCTATGAATCCTTCTCTTTGTGGTCTTAAAACTGTTTGAACTGGAAAACGTGCGTCAACTTTATTGATATCGCTACTAATATGCATCGTTTCTAGTGTATGCAATAATGGTGCTCCTTGATACCAATCCATATTTTGTGAACGATTAACCACATTATCTCCTAACAAAGCGCTTATAGGTATAAAACGAACATCCTTCACCAGCATTTTGGATGAAAATTCTTCAAACTGCTCGATAACTTTATTATAGGCCTCTTCAGAAAAATCAACTAAATCCATTTTATTAATACACACAATAACATGTGGTATTTGAAGCAATGATGCTATAAAGGAATGTCTTCTGGTTTGTTCAATCACACCGTGTCTTGCATCAACTAGAATAATAGCCGCATTGGCTGTTGAAGCTCCTGTTACCATATTACGAGTATATTGAATGTGGCCAGGCGTATCTGCAATAATGAATTTTCGTTTGGGTGTTGTAAAATATCTATAGGCAACATCAATTGTAATGCCTTGCTCACGTTCATCACGTAATCCATCTGTAAACAATGCCAAATCAACGCCTTCGTGACCTTTCTTTTTGCTGGTGTTTTCAATGGCCTGCAATTGGTCTTCAAAAATTGATTTGGAGTCATAAAGCAAGCGCCCTATTAAAGTACTCTTTCCGTCATCTACACTTCCTGCTGTTGTAAAACGTAATAATTGATTGTTATCTAACATGATAATTTTATATGAGATACTGAATATCCCGAAGTTTCGGGGCAGTATTGCAATTAATAATTTTGATTAAAAATAACCTTGTCGCTTTCTGTCTTCCATCGCAGATTCAGAACGCTTGTCATCACTTCTGTTACCGCGTTCTGTTTGACGCATACCAGAAACTTCATCAGCTATTTTTTCTAACGTATCAGCATCAGACTCAATACCACCTGTTATGGTGATATCACCCAATGTTCTAAAACGTATTTTTTTTGTGACTATTTCTTCGTGATCTTCTAATACTAAAAATTCGGAATTAGGAATCCATGATTCTTGTCGCCAAACAACCTCGCGTTCATGCGCAAAATATAAAGAAGGGATGGCAATATTTTCACGTTTTATATAATTCCAAACATCCATTTCAGTCCAGTTGCTTATTGGGAAAGCTCTAAAATGCTCGCCTTCAAAATGTTTGCCGTTGAAAATGTTCCACAATTCAGGGCGTTGGTTTTTTGGATCCCATTGGCCAAAATCATCTCTATGTGAAAAGAATCTTTCTTTGGCTCTGGCTTTTTCTTCATCACGTCTTCCACCTCCAATGGCACAATCTATTTTATTGGCTTCAATCGCATCTAAAAGCGTTGTGATTTGCAAAGCGTTTCTTGTTGCGTTCTTACCACGTTCCTCGGCTACACGACCTTCATCAATAGATTCTTGAACAGAACCCACAATTAATTGAACACCTAATTCCTTAATGATATCGTCTCGAAACTGAATGGTTTCTGGAAAATTATGTCCTGTGTCCACATGCATTAATGGAAACGGAATTTTAGCTGGATAAAATGCTTTCTTGGCCAAATGTGTTACCAAAATAGAGTCCTTCCCTCCTGAAAATAAAATTACGGGATTATCAAACTGCGCCCATACTTCACGTAGCACAAAAATAGCTTCACTTTCTAACTCGTCTAGATAATTTAAATAATACTTACTCATTTTGGAGTTGTAATTTTGGTCTAATATAATCAAGTATCTTTTTGACTGCTAATTCAACAGATACTTCTTCGGTTTTAATTTCTATATCTGGGTTTTCAGGTGCTTCATAAGGCGCTGAAATTCCGGTCATATTTTTTATTTCACCAGCGCGAGCTTTCTTGTATAAACCCTTTACATCACGTCGTTCACATTCTTCGACACTGGTGTTAATATAAATCTCGACAAAGTTAACATCTTTGACGATACTTTTAATATTCTCTCTATCTTTTTTATAGGGCGAAACGAATGCTGCTAAAGTGACAATTCCAGCATCAACCATAAGGTTTGCCACTTCGGCTATACGTCTTATGTTTTCAGTTCTATCTTCTGGGGAAAAGGTTAAATCACTATTGATACCTTTTCTAATATTATCGCCATCTAAAGTGTAGGTGTTTATACCTTGTTTAAATAGCTCCTGTTCTACCACATTTGCTATAGTTGACTTACCCGAACCCGAAAGACCCGTAAACCACAATAAAAAGGAATTATGATTTTTGTTTTTTTGTCTGTCTGATCTAGAAATCTGATAATCGTGTGGGATGATATTTTCGCCCATTCCTGTTTTTAGTTTTTCTTGAAAATCTTTCTTACTTTTCCCAGAGGCAGCTTTAGCCACATACGCTCATGAAAATAATAGAGTGCAAATTTCGTAAATAATTCTGTAATAGCTATATATAGCGCGATTTCATCATAGGCATTTAAGATAGCTCCTGAAATAATGAATGTCATGGTTGTGGCAACTACGCGCCAAGAAATTGTTTTATAAAGTGTTTCTTTTGAAGTTACTACACCATCCTTAAGGGCAAATTGCCAAATACGCTCGTGGAAGTAATAAACCAAAAGTTTAATTAAAAACTCTGCTGCGCCAATCTTAATAGCGTGATCTATACTGCAATTTCCATTTAAACAAGTAATCAGTAAAACTATTAAAATGGTGTCGGCTGTGGCTACAATGCGCCACGATACACCTTTCAATATGCTTCTAGCGTGAGATTCTTGCTTGTATTTTGCCATTAGAACTTATTTAGAAACAACAAACCAAGGGTTTAATAAATTCTCTTTATTGTACAAAAGAGGTTGGTTTGTTTCATGGGATATTACCTGAATACCTATGGCATTACAAATTGCTTGTCCTGCTGCTGTATCCCACTCCATAGTTGGGGCATATCTTGGATACACATCTGCTTTCCCTTCGGCCACAAGACAAAACTTTAGAGAGCTTCCTTTAGATACAATTTCAACCGTTTTTCCTGTTTTTTTAATCTCCTCAACAAAATCCAAAGTTTCTTGACTCATATGCGAACGGCTTCCAACAACTTGAACCATTTCTGATTCAGAATTTTTAGGCTCTAAAAGCTCTGCCTTTTCAATAGCTTCCTGAATTGAGACATCATGGGACTTCAATTGAGCTTTATAAGATTTCCCTTCAGAAACATTGGCGTAATATAACACCTTACTGGCTGGAACATAAATAACACCCAATGAAGGTTGTCCGTCTTCAACATACGCAATGTTTACGGTAAATTCCCCGTTTCTTTTAATAAACTCTTTGGTACCATCAACAGGATCTACAACCCAGCAATCTTGCCATTGCTTTCTTACTTGGTAATCAATCTGTTTGTTTTCTTCGCTTATAATTGGTGTGTCTGTATTAACCAAAAATGAATTGATAACGTCATTCGCCTTTTTATCAGCTTCTGTCAATGGTGATTTATCATCTTTTAATTCAACATTAAAGGCGGTATCATACACCTCCATGATGACTTTTCCTGCTTTTAGGGATGCTTCTATAGCTATTGCTAAATTTTTATTCATGTAATTTTTTTAAGGCTGCTTTTAAACTTAATTCCCAATTGGGTATTTCCAAGCCCAAAACCTTTTTTATTTTGTTAGTATCCAAAACACTATAATAGGGTCTTTTGGCCGCTGTTTTATAATCGGACGAAGGTATTGGATTTATTTTAATACTTATGCTGGATAAACTAAAAATTTCTTTGGCAAAACCATACCATGATGTTTGTCCGTCATTACAATAGTGATAAATACCATAGCTGTTTGAATCCTTTTCAATGATATCAATAATAACTCGGGCTAAATCTCCTGCATAAGTAGGCGTACCTATTTGATCATCAACAACACTGATTTCCTTTTTTGTTTCGGATAAACGGAGCATTGTCTTCAAGAAATTGTTTTGATGCTCTGAATATAACCAACTGGTCCTAATGATAAAATATTTGTCAAGTATCTCTTGAAGCTTTTCTTCCCCTTTTAATTTAGATTGACCATAAACACTAATGGGATTTGTTTTGTCTTTCTCCAAATACAGGAACTTTTTACTGCCGTCAAATACAAAATCGGTTGAAATATGAATAAGCTTTGTGTTGCTTGCTTTGCATACAGTTGCTAAATTCTCAACACCTTTTTCGTTTATCTTAAAGGCCTTTTGTTTTTCCGATTCTGCCAAATCAACGTGTGTGTAAGCTGCACAGTTTACACACCAATTAATATTGTTTTTATTAAAAAAATCATTGACTTTATCTAAATCTGTAATATCGAGCCTCGCTTGGTTGGCAAAAATGTAATGTATATTGCCATTTTTAACTACTAAATCCGCAATACATTTCCCTAATTGACCTCCAGACCCAGTAACTAAAACCGTTTTCATTGACTTTTAAGAATTTCTTCAAATTGTTTTATTGAGCTCGATTTGCTCTAAAGTAGGCAAAACTAAATCTTTTTCAGAAACAATAAGGTCTTCTATTGGCAATTGCCAATCGATACTTAAATCGGGATCGTTAAAAATGACACCTCTTTCGGAAGGTTGGTGATAATAGTTGTCGCATTTATAGGAAAAAATAGCTGTTTCACTTAAAACAACAAAACCATGAGCAAAACCTCTAGGCATAAAAAATTGTTTTTTGTTTTCTTCCGAAAGAACAACTGATACGTACTCTCCGTAAGTTGGTGAGTTTTCTCTAATATCAACTACTACGTCCAAAACGCTTCCCTTTATCACTCTAACCAATTTGGCCTGTGCAAAATCACCTATTTGATAATGCAACCCTCTTAAAACACCTTTTGTGGAAAAGGATTCGTTATCCTGAACAAAGTCAATTTCAAGATCGGTTTGTCTTTTGAATTCCTTTTTATTGAAAGACTCGAAAAAATAACCTCGCTTGTCCTCAAAAACTTTTGGCTCAATTACAAAAGAACCTTTTAATTTTGTTTCTTGAATCTTCATTATTTTGAATTCAATAATCCCATTAAATTTTTGCCGTAACCACTCTTAAGTAATTGTGTGGCCAATTCCTTGAACTGTTTAGAATTAATATAGCCCATTTCGTAGGCTGCAGCCTCTATAGAACCTATTTTTAAACCTTGTCTTTCTTCAATGACTTCTATAAATTGTGATGCTTGCATCAAAGACTGAAATGTTCCAGTGTCTAACCAAGCTGTGCCTCTATCCAAAATACTGACATGCAATTTACCTTGCTCTAAATAGGCTTTATTGACATCTGTTATTTCAAGTTCACCTCTATCACTTGGCTTAATAGATTTGGCAATATCAACTACCGAATTGTCATAAAAGTAAATCCCTGGAACGGCAAAATTGGATTTTGGTTTTTTGGGTTTCTCTTCTATAGAAATAGCCTGGCCTTCTTCATTAAACTCAACAACACCATAACGTTCAGGATCATGTACACGATACGCATAAATAATGCCGCCATCAGGATTATTATTGCTTTGTAAAAGTGACGAAAGACCTGTTCCATAAAAAATGTTGTCTCCTAAAATTAAAGCTACTTTGTCATTTCCAATAAAATCGTCACCTATAATAAATGCTTCAGCCAATCCGTTGGGGTTTTCCTGTATAGCATATTCAAATTTACAGCCGTACTTGCTTCCGTCTCCCAACAGATCTTCGAAAAGCGGTAAATCTTTTGGGGTTGATATTATTAAAATCTCTCGAATACCCGAATACATTAACGTTGAAAGCGGATAATAAATCATTGGCTTATCATATACTGGCATCAACTGCTTGCTAATTGATAGTGTAACAGGGTGCAGCCTTGTACCAGATCCTCCTGCAAGTATAATTCCTTTCATTTAGGTGTACTGTTTTTCGTAATAAGACTGATAGGCGCCTGATGTGACGCTTTCAAGCCATTTTTTATTGTTTAAATACCAGTTGATTGTTTTAACGAGCCCTTGTTCAAAAGTTACTGAAGGCTCCCATCCAAGCTCCTTATTTATTTTTGAGGCATCAATAGCGTATCTTAAATCATGTCCAGGGCGGTCTTTTACAAATGAAATGAGCCTTTCAGATTCACCTTTGGGCATGTTTAATTTGATGTCCATTTCTTGACATAGTAATTTAACTAAATCGATATTTTTCCACTCGTTGAATCCACCAATATTATAGGTTTCTTTATTGGCTCCGTTATGAAAAACCAAGTCTATGGCTTTGGCGTGATCTTGAACATATAACCAGTCCCTAGTATAATTACCATCACCGTAAACGGGCAATGGCTTATTGTTAATTATGTTGTTTATAAACAACGGTATTAACTTTTCTGGAAACTGATTCTCTCCATAGTTATTAGAGCAGTTTGAAATAACAAATGGAATTTTATAGGTTTCGCCATATGCCCTTACAAAATGATCGGAACTCGCCTTTGAAGCTGAATAAGGGGAATTGGGATCATACGGTGTTGTTTCGGTAAAAAGCCCTGTTTCTCCTAAAGTTCCATAAACCTCATCAGTGCTAATGTGGTAAAAACGCTTACCTTCAAAGTTATTATGCCATAGATCTTTAAAAGCATTCAGCAAAATCATGGTGCCAATAACATTCGTCTTCACAAACGCCAAGGGATCTGAAATGGACCTATCTACATGGGACTCGGCTGCAAGATGGATGACCCCATCAAATCGATATTTGTCAAACAAACCGTTTATTTCCTCTTGGTTGGTTATATCTGCCTTTAAAAAACTGTAGTTTGGACTGCTTTCAATGTCTTGGAGGTTCTCTAGGTTTCCCGCATAAGTCAATGCATCCAGGTTGTAAATATGATAATCTGAATATTTGTTAACAAACAGTCTTACCACATGAGAGCCTATGAATCCAGCACCTCCCGTTATTAAAATGGCCTTATTATGCTTCATATTGAACGACGTATCGAACTAGTTTTCTGGTTAGATAGACCAAGCAAAGCAACACAAATCCTAAAGCAGGTAAAATGAACTTGTATTTTTGATACCATTCAGATTCCAAGCTTCCAACACGTTGAAAACTAGATATCACATCAAAAAACACATCTTCTTCTACTTTTTGCTTATCCAATTCCTTAAGTTCATTTCTCAATCTAATTTCAGTGTTCAATAATTCGAATTCTCTAGTTTGGGTCCTATCCTTGTTTAGAGCTAGCCCTTCCCCTCCAATTGTGATTTCAGTTGGTGCTGATTTGGATTCTTCTTCCAAAACTTTTATATACACATCCTGTAGTGCCGCAACTTCATTTAATTGCTGTAAAATGTTCTGCTTTTGAATGATGATTACTGAATCTCTCTTTTTCATTTTCTTCTCTGAATAGACATTGGTAAACGAAGTACCAAGGCCATCCTCAAGTTTTGGAAAAATATCTTTTTTTAACGAGGACACCTTTATTTCAAAAAAATCTCCTGCATAAACACTTCTGTTTTCTAGAAAGTCTTTGAATGAAACATCAAGAGCTTGGGTGCTGTCAATAGACTTTAAAAAATTATGATAATGTAATAGTTGTTCGTTTTCTGTTTCAGGGCCTGGGTTTATCTCAAAGCTTGAAATTTGTTTAACATCTTCTTCTGACAGAGTAAAAATATCTGACAAAATACCATATTCTTCACTTTCAAGTAGCGCATTATAATAGTTGATAGTATTTACTAATTGGTATTTAGAGTCAAAATATGGTTTCACCAACATACTCGACGAATATTTTTTAGGCTTAAGCTTGTCTAACGTGTATCCCAAAACTCCCATAACAATAATAACTATTATAATAATTTTAAAATTGACAATAATGGGCTTTAAGGTATAGATAAGCAAAGAGAAAAGCCCTTTTAGTATTGAATAAATGAATCTTATAAAGCGATCAAAGGCGTTTCCAATCAGCTTGAAAAGCTGCCCTAAATCTACCTCATCGTTTGTAATTTGTTGTTGTGGTTTATCGCTCATAATTGTCGTTAGTTGTTAAATATTTGTTGTAATATTTTTCTGGTAATTAAATATGTTGGTTTCACCCCTGAAGTGCCTAAACCTCCAGATGCCAATGTGCTTCCTGTTTCCAATGGATTATCACTAGCATAATAAGCATAGCGTACCTTTACGTTTGGGCTAATAGTCTTGCGTATTTTAGATGCTGCTTGAATAGCCTTTTGATAATGGGCACCTTCCATTTCAAGCCCAATAACGTTCCAAGTGGAATTGAAAAAGAATTTCAAAATATCTTTATTCTGTAAAGACGTTCCCAAAACTGTAATCATAGCACCTTCAAAAACATTCACACCATTGCCTTCTAAATCGGTTTTGCTCAACTCGTTTTCAAAAGGGTAATTATCAGCTGTGCCTTCGAAAATATGTGCCGAAGGAATCATAATATCTCCTTTGCCACCTTCCAATATACCAGCCTTACCCATAATGGAGATGGAAGAAACATTTAAAGAAATATGTTTGCCGTCCACTTTCACGGGCTTCAAAAGTTCGTCTATAGTTTCATAAGCTTGTTCCCCAAAGGCGTAATCCATAACTAAAATTACAGGTTGCTCTTTTTTTAATTTAGAATTATCAATCTCTAAATCGAGTTTTGTTATAACTGTTTTGTTTATGTCAAAAATTTGAACGTCAATATTGGTTCCTGAAGTGTCAGGAATATAAATCATTCCATTCTGCAACGCTTCTTTAGTTACTTTATTGCGTAAGGCTTCATTTTCTTTTTTGCTCAAATCTTCATATGCTCCAAAAACACCTTTTTTGGCAATTATTGATTTTAAAGGATTCGTAGCAAACAAGGTATTCATAACACTATGCATATTGGCACTAATCACATGAATAGGTCTGTCAATCAGTTTATTCTTCAAAAGAATACTTTTGATATTATCGGCCCAAATTTCACCGTGAATATGATGCCCTAAACGTTCTCTTAAAACTGGACTGAAAGTCACAGTTCGTTTATTGTTATTT
Source organism: Bacteroidia bacterium (assembly GCA_030425285.1). Classification (GTDB taxonomy): domain Bacteria; phylum Bacteroidota; class Bacteroidia; order Flavobacteriales; family Flavobacteriaceae; genus Hanstruepera. The sequence continues at coordinate 615,835 of JAUIAY010000001.1, read as the reverse complement.
ACAATTTCCTCTATAGCCAATTTACCCAACCAATAAACGATATGAAGCAATCTTTCGGGTTGCTCTTTGGTACTAAACTGGTTATAAACCTGACTCAACTCGTTAAAAGTTCTTCCTAATATATTCGCAGTATGTGTGATGGCAATTTCTCTGTCATTTTGGCTAAGTTTATTTTTAGACAAAACAGCTTTCTCCAATTTAACCCAGTCTCTGGTTGTATTACCAGTTTCATCAATTAACACCCGTTTGCTTATTTTATGAGACTCAATAAACATAAAGGTTAAATGAGTCAAAATATCATATATTTCTGAACGCCCTCTAGTGATTTCAATGTTCATTTGTTCGTCATCAATCCGATAGCAGTTTCGGCGTCTTTTGGGCGGAATAATAGCCTTGAAGTGCGAATTGCCATAGCCCTCATCACTCGTCAGGTTAATAAAGGTGCATTCTTCAATGCCTTGAGGCAGTCTGTCTATAACATACAATAGCCCTTCCAGTTCGGCTTTGTCATCGGCTATGGATCCGTAAATTTCAGGGCGTAAAAGTAGTAAGGCTTCGCGAAGTGTTTCACCGGAGACACCCATGGGTTTGTAGAAGCCTCTGTTAAACAAGTGCCTCATAGTAATGTACATCCTTTCAATAGCATTCGAGCTTTCTTGAGCTCTCGTTCTCGCATGATGTTTCTTATTACTCATAGAAAATTTTTAGTCCCCAAATATACTATTATTTAGTCAAACCCAATACCTGTAACTTGTCGGCTATTTTTCGGTCATTGGACAAACGTGGAAGCTTGTTTTGCCCACCCAATTTACCAATGGATTTCATATACTCCTGAAAACCATTTTGTTTCACATGTGTTATTTTCAAAGGCCTTAAAACCTGCCCGGAAATCAAATCAAAATAATAGCTGTTTTGCTTTTGAAGTGATTGGTCTATTTTCAATTCCAACTCCTGAACATTTGTCGTTTTACTATCAAATTCTATAAACCACTCGTGGTAAGGCAGTCCCTCTTTTGGGTTAATTTGCGGCGCAACTGAGAACTCCGATACTTGAATTTGTGTGCCTTCCAATCCTTCTTTTAAGGCTTGCTCTACTTCTTTTCCAATTACATGCTCGCCAAAAGCCGAAATAAAGTGCTTAATTCTGCCCGAAACAATCACTTTAAATGGTTTTATTGATGTAAACTGAATAGTGTCGCCTATATTATAAGCCCAAAGACCTGCATTTGTGGAGACAATCATGACATAATTCTCACCTATTTTAACATCTTTAAGGGTTAATCGTTTGGGGTTATCTTCAAAAAACATGTCGGCTTTTATAAATTCATAAAAGATACCTGAATCCAACTGCAATAGCATCCCTTTTTCTTCCTGTTTATCCTGAAAGGCGAAAAAACCTTCGCTTGCTGGATACAGTTCAATACTATCTACTTTTCTGCCTATTAAGTTTTCAAACTTGGCTTTATAAGGTTCATAATTAACCCCTCCAAAAATGAACAGATTAAAATTTTTGAAAACATCACCTACTTTTTTGCCTGTACGTTCCTTAATTTTTTCAAAATACATTTGAACCCAAGAAGGAATTCCAGAAATTACCGTCATGTCTTCATTTAGAGTCTCACTCACAATAGCGTTGACCTTTTCGTCCCAATCTTCAATGCAATTGGTTTCCCAAGAAGGCATTCTGTTTTTTTGAAGGTATTTAGGTACATAATGTGCCACAATTCCTGACAAACGCCCTAATTGAATACCGTTTTTCTTATCAAGAATGGGGCTGCCTTGTAAAAATATCATCTTACCATCAACAAACTTGCTATTACCAGTTTCGGCAATGTACATAAGTATGGCATTTCTAGCTGCGCTAATGTGATACGGCATACTATCGCTTGTAATGGGAATATATTTAGAACCTGACGTAGTTCCTGCTGTTTTGGCAAAATAAATGGGTTTGCCTTCCCATAAAATGTTTTCTTCACCTGCAACCGCTAAATCTATATAATTTCGTAAGGCTTCATAATCACGAACAGGAACACGATTTGCAAAATCATCATGGTTTTTAATGTTTTTAAAATCATGGTCTGCACCAAACTTGGTGTCCTTTGCCTGCTGAATCAGCATTTTAAAAACCTTTTCCTGGGTTTCAATAGGATTGCTTGCCCATTTATTGATCTGTTTGGACACACGTTTGGCAAATGGTTTTGCTAGAGCAGATTTTATTGAAAACATTAATTAAAGTCTATGAAATTTGTTGGATTAATGGGATAACCGTTACTCCAAAGCTCAAAATGTAAATGTGGCCCAGTGGTAAGTTCTCCAGTATTTCCCGTAGTTGCAATGACTTCTCCTGCCAATACCAAATCACCTTGGGATTTAGTTAAAAGTGCATTGTGCTTGTAAACTGAAATTAAGCCTTGACTGTGTTCCAATATCATCACATACCCAGCTTCTGTTGTCCATTCAGCAAAAATCACTGTCCCATCGGCAGTAGCTTTTACTGGAGTGTCACTTTCGGTTACAATGTCAACCGCATAATGTCTTTCCTTGGCATTATATTCTTGGGATATGGGTCCCTTTACCGGAGGAAACAAAATAAAACTCGAGCTTAATTTTGCCGATTCGAATAAGTTGTACTTGTCTTCTTTTTTGACTTTTTCTCGAAGAATGGAGTCTTCCTTAATAGGTGTTAAATTAACATTTTTGGCTTCAATTTTGGTGGCTTCAATAATGGAGTCCCTATTAAAGTCCACTGTGCTGACTTCGCCATAAAGAACTTTTTTTATTGAAGAGAAATACTGCTCATTGATGGCAATAACTTGTTGTAGGGAATCTGTTTTATAGTTCAACTCGGTCGCTCGCTTTTTTAATTCTGTAGACGAGTAGCCCGGAATATACTCACGTAATGGTGTGAATGCAATCAAAATAGTGGTTGCCACGATTAAGAAAATAGAAAGCAAAGACATTAAAACGAATACATTTAATCTGGTCAACTTGAGAGACAAACGCTCCTCAAAAGTATCCTCGTTTAAAATCACCAAACGGTATTTGTTCAGTAGTTTTTTTGCAAACTTTCTCGGCTTTTTCTTTTTGTTGCTCATAGGTCTCGCAAAATTAAGTAAAATAATGTCATCACTTGTTTTACAAAATACTAAAGTTAGGGATTAAACGGTTATATTAAAGTTTAATTAGTAACTTTGTGTCCTAAATATTAAAGTAATGATTTCATCAAGTATATTTTTAGCTCCAGGACCATGGCAAATCGTGTTAATTGTTGTGGTTGTTTTATTGTTATTTGGCGGAAAAAAGATACCTGAACTCATGCGTGGTTTGGGAAGTGGTATCAAAGAATTTAAGGATGCCAGTAAAGAAGATGATAAAGATAAAAAGGAATAACTTTTTAATGTAAAAGCCCAACTTTAAAAGTTGGGCTTTTTTATGCTTTAAGTATTATTATTCAAACTTTATGGATTTTATGATTGACTCCAATTCAAACATATAATCTCTTTTTTCAACCGATGGCGCAAACGCAAAGCCCTCGACCACCAAATGCCTATTGTTTTCAGGGTCATTGATTACATAATTTACAAAAGGTCCAGACATAAATGCATTCTTAACATCCCACAGACCTTTGGTTTCAATCGCTTCTTTATCATCTATTGTAGTTTTTGATAAAAACGGTGTGTAGGCGTTTTCCGTTGCCATAAAAGAACCATCAACTGGTCCTGGAATATGAACCTCTCCAACAGAATCCCTCATTTTAATGATTTGATTAATCAAGCTGTCATTTTCAACAATACTACCATAAGGCAATTCGTATAACATCAGATTGGTTGTTCCTGTTGTAATGTCTTTCCTAATCCAATAAAAATTGTTTTCTTCTTTCGCGATTCTATAAACCGATGGAAACTCAATATCTATTCCCAAATTTTCCTTTATTGAATTATTATTATGAACGGATTGTTTAGTGCGTCTTTGGCGCTCTTTTATTTCTTCGTTCTTAAATGATAAAACCATCTGTTGAGAATTTTCGATAATTTGATCGATAATCTCCTCATTCGTTTTACCTGTTACCACAATTACACGTTGCGGTCTTGCAAAAACATCTTTTGCAATTTTCACATTGGCCTCACTGCCTTTTTCAATTTTTAAAACAATTCTACTTCTTGTAGCAAAACCCGAAAAAACCGATGGTGGTATTTGGCTTAAAATAAAAAGAGGTTCGTCTTGGTTGAGTCCATGAACAGGCGCTGCAAAAACATTTCTAATAGATTCGCCCACAGCTCCTTCCCATAATTCATGATCAACAACGACCGAAAGCGTATTAATGTTTCCTGACGACTCGGACAATAGTCTCGTGGTTTTTTTCTTTGCGTCCTGACATGACAAAACAACCACAAGAGCAGTAATAACAAATAAAATTTTTTGCATAATCTAGTTTTTTAAAAGAAGCTATCCTTTGGATATTTTAAGCTTCATTCCGGGTTTTAAATTGTTCCCACTAATATCGTTCCAATCTCGAATATTTTGTATAGAAACTCCAGGAAATTTTTGAGAAATGCTCCAAAGCGAGTCGCCGCTTTTAACTGTGTAGATTTTTGAATTATCTCCAGTGGTTGATTTTGAAGCTGTTACGGTGCTTGAAGGTTTTTGCGCCACAGGTGTTCTTGGGTAAATCGTCAGTCTCTGACCTATTCGCAAATTATTGCTTCGCAAGCCATTCCATTGTTTTATTTGGCTAACCCTAACTCCATATTGTCTGGCAATCTTACCTAGATAATCTCCCGATTTCACTCGATAGCGAATCTTACTGTCGCTGTCAAAAAATTGTGGCAACGGTTTTTCCCTAGCGTCAAATTCAGCTTGTGCCGAAGCGTAGATAGTATCTTCATTATTAACAAAAACACCTATAGCCGATCGTGGCAATCGCAATGAATAGTTTTCACCTTTTATAAAAGGAATAATATCCAATTTGTAGGACGGATTCAAGAACTGAAGCTCCTCCATATTTACACCAGTAGCTTCAGAAACCTGATCTAAGGTTATCATTTGTTTGACTACAATGGTATCGGTTTCTATATGATGAAATTGGGGCTTTTCGGAGACCAGTCCGTGTTCTTCAGCATATTCAAAAATATACATCGTTGCTAGGAAGGCTGGTAAATAACCTGCTGTTTCACGTGGCAGATTGTGACGAATATTCCAATAATTTTGATAGCCTCCAGAACGTCTAATGGCTTTAGAAACATTTCCGGGTCCCGAATTATAGGCAGCCAAAGCTAAATCCCAATCTCCAAAAATGGTATACAGTGATGCTAGGTATTTGGCCGCTGCGGTGGTAGATTTTATAGGATCTGACCGTTCGTCCACATAACTGCTTACGTTGAGTCCGTAATATTTTCCAGTAGTAAACATAAACTGCCACAACCCAGTTGCTCCCACACGCGACCTCGCTCTAGGCTTTAATGCCGATTCTACAATTGCCAGATATTTAACCTCCAAAGGAACATCATTATTGTCAAGTTCTCTTTCAAACATCGGGAAGTAAAAATGACTTAAGCCAATCATCCTTTCAAAATACTGTCTTCTATTCTTTAAAAACGATTTTATAACACTTTCCAAAGAAGGATTATATTCAATATTAAAAGGTGTTTTTGAATTTAATAAGGCCAAACGAGCCTTTAGGGTATCAGTTGGAAGATCAGGGTAATAAACTTCATTGTATTCCAACTCTGAAATTGTATTATAAATAGTATCAAAAAGCGCATTGCTATACAATTCATCTAACCATTTTTGATCTAAACCGGCTGCAAACTCATGATCTTCAAGTGTTTTCGTCTTTAGAGAATCTGAATTAGCGGCTATTTCTTTTTGGTAAAAAGCCTTTCCATCTATAATGGTATCTATTTCGCTTTCGTTTTCAGAAGTAAGCTTTTCTTTAGAAACGGTGTTTTTAGGAATACTGTCTTGAGCCCAAGAAAGTGTAGCCAAACAAAGAAATAAACAAAGGAGTGTAGGTAAACGCATTGTTAACAGTTTTATAAACCTTTTAAACGACTGGGTATTTGTTTTCTTATATAATGACTCATTTTTACTGGTTTAATTCAATTTGAGACAGAATTAAATATACTAAATTATTCTAATATCGCTGCAATTCCGGGTAAGGTCTTTCCTTCAAGGCTTTCCAACATGGCGCCTCCTCCAGTACTTACATAGCTTACCTTGTCCTCAAAATTAAATTGCTTTACCGCTGCAACGGAATCCCCTCCGCCAACCAAAGAAAAGGCTCCATTTGCCGTAGCCTCGGCAATGGCATGTCCTAATGCTATGGTTCCTTTGGCAAAATTTGGCATTTCAAAAACTCCTAAGGGCCCATTCCACAGAATAGTTTTTGAAGTATTAATTACTTTGGCAAACAATGCTTCGGTATGTGGTCCAACGTCAAGTCCCATCCAACCATTTGGGATTTTATCAACATCACAGGTATTTGTTTGTGCTTCATTACTAAAGGCATCAGCAATTATGGCATCAACCGGTAAATGCACCTGTACGTTTTTCTCTTTAGCCTTTGCTAAAATTGTATTAGCCAAATCCAATTTATCATCTTCCACTAAAGAATTTCCAATGGAGCCGCCTTGAGCCTTTATAAATGTAAAGGTCATACCGCCTCCAATAATTAGGTGATCAATTTTATCTAAAATATTATCAATAATGGTGATCTTGGAAGACACTTTAGCGCCTCCCAATACAGCACAAACAGGCTTTTCTCCTGTTTCCATAACTTTTTTAATACTTTCTATTTCTTGCTCCAACAGATAACCAAAGCACTTGCTCTTTGGGAAAAATTGCGCTATAATAGTGGTTGAAGCATGTGCTCTATGTGCTGTTCCAAACGCATCATTAACATAAATATCCCCTAATTCAGAAAGTTGTTTTGCGAAATCCACATCACCTGCTGTTTCCTCATCATGAAAACGAAGGTTCTCCAATAATAGGATCTCGCCTGGGTTTAAATTGGCAACCGCTTCTTTGGCCTTATTACCAACACAATCTTCAGCAAATTTTATTTCAACACCCAAAACATCTTCGGCTTTATTTATAATATGTTTTAATGAATACTTGTCTTCCTTTCCTTTAGGCCTTCCAAGGTGCGACATTAAAACACAACTCCCACCATCTTCCAAAATTTTTATAATTGTTGGCTTCGCCGATTTGATTCTGGTATCGTCGGTTACATTTAGATTCTCATCCAATGGAACGTTAAAATCAACGCGGATTATGGCTTTTTTATTCTCAAAGTTGAAGTCGTTAAGTGTTTTCATGATATAATTAAATTGAAAAGCAAATATAATTTTTTCAATTCAGAAAAACAGTAGCAAAACTGTTATCTTTACCACATGCTATTTAGTGAGATTCTAGGCCAAGAGCACATCAAAGCACATTTAATTCAAAGTGTCCACAATACGCGAATTGCGCATGCGCAACTATTTGTTGGACCAGAAGGAAGTGGTACCTTACCAATGGCCATTGCCTTTGCCCAATATTTGCTATGTAAAAATCAAGGAGATGAAAACACAGGAGGTCTTGATGCTTGTAATCTGAAATTCAAGAACTTTTCGCATCCTGATTTACATTTCGCATTTCCAGTTGCGACAAATGGAGTTATTAAGAAGCATCCTGTATCAAATCATTTTTTGACTGAATGGCGTGAATTATTGGAGGAGCAGCCTTATGGCAATTTATTTGATTGGTACAAAAAAATTGATATTGAAAAAAAACAAGGTCAGATAGGTGTAGATGAAGCGCAGGAAATTGTAAAATCCTTATCTTTAAAATCCTACGAAGGTGGTTATAAGGTCATGATTATTTGGATGGCCGAAAAAATCAATACTCAAGCTGCTAATAAGCTTCTTAAGCTCATTGAAGAACCTCCAAGCAAAACGATTTTTATACTGATAGCTGAAGATGAAGAACAGATTATCAACACCATTAGGTCTCGCTGTCAAGTACTCCATTTTCCGCCTCTTCCCGAAGAGGTTATTAAACAATCATTAATAAAGAAATACGATTTAACCGAAGACATAGCAGGTAAAATCGCACATCAATCCAATGGCAATTACAATAAAGCTTGTGATTTAGTATACCATGATACTGAAGACACGCAGTTTGAAGAATGGTTTATTTTTTGGATACGTAGCGCCTTCAAAGCTAAAGGAAACAAAGGCGCCATTCATGATCTAATTTCCTGGAGTGAAGATATTGCCAAAACAGGAAGGGAAACCCAAAAACAATTTTTACAGTTTTGTTTGAACTTTTTTAGGCAAGCGCTTTTAATTAACTATAAAGCCCCTGAACTTGTTTATATGGAACCAAAGCAGGATGATTTTAAACTCGAAAAGTTTGCGCCATTTGTTCACGGAAACAATATTTTAGAAATATCCGAAGAACTACAGGATGCTATTTACCATATAGAGCGTAATGGAAACGCAAAAATTATATTGACAGATCTTTCTATAAAATTGACACGGTTACTGCATAAAAAAGCCGATTAAAAATTAATCGGCTTTCGCTTTTTTATTGAAATGTATAGGTTTCTTTTACAACTTGAGTCACTCTAAAATACCCAAACGCATAGTTGTCTGGATTGGATGAATTGATACAATTCCCTCTAATTTCAGCTGCCGTTGAAGAAAAAGGATCGCCTCCACTGTCATACTGCTCAATTAGCAGCCTCATGTAGTTATAATACTGTTCTGAAATACCATATAAGCTTACATCTATCACATCGCCTGGCTCAAAAGGTTGTTCGTTATTATCCTCATCATCTTGCTTTTCCCAAAAATCATGTATTTCATTCCCATTTGTAAACTCATCTGAAACATCTTCAAAAGAAGCAAATAAATCTCCTGTTTCGTAATAACGAATTAAATAATAATTTTCTTCATCAGCTGGATCGTCAAAATACAAATTGAGCTCTAACAATTCATCATCAAAACCTCCTTCTATAGATTGAGACACGCTATTTATATCAGAAACAGTCATCAATGTTTCTCTGGCGGTATACGTTTGGCCATTATATACCACTTCAAGACGATAGGTGTCACCTGCAACTGGTGCGAACGTATTAACTGTATAAGTGCCATCATTTTCATCTGCAAAAACAAAGGTTTCGTTAGTATTTTCATTGATAACTGCTACAGACGCTCCTGTAACTGCTGTATTGGTATTATTGCCAAAATATGGTGTAGAAGTGCTTAATTTTATCTCTTGTTCGTTTCCTGATGTTCCTTTTTCCCAATCAAGAGACGCCTCAATAACAAGTCGCGTTTGTCCTGTGGGCACATCTACCTCTATTACATCTTCACAGGATGAAAAAGGTATTAGAATTAGTATTAATACGAATTTTATATATGTTTTCATGATTCTAAAATTTAAAGTTATAAGTGATTGATGGTATAATTCCAAAAATGGAAAGTCTTGTGGCTTCATTTAAACCTGTTTCGTTGTTTTGATTAAACGAAATAGATGCTGCATTTTTTCTGTTGTAAAGGTTATAAACACCAAACACCCATTCTCCCTTCCAGCGCCTATCGGGTTTATTGTTTGGTTTATAAATTGCTGAAACATCCAACCTGTGATAAGTTGGCAATCTATCTTCATTTCTGTTGGAATACGTTGCTATTGACAGACCTTCATAAGTGTATTGGCCATTAGGGTATGTTACAGGGCGCCCTGTTTGAAATACAAAATTTGAGCTTAAACTCCATTTATCACTCAGCTTGTAAGTTCCTGTAAAGGATAAATCGTGGGTTCTGTCATAAGGTGTATTATACCATTCGCCATCATTAATACCTGGTCCACCGGCAGAGCCTCCTAATGTTCGTTGTTCAGATTTTGATAAAGTGTAAGCCATCCAGCCTGTAAAACGGCCTTTGTTTTTTCTTAATAACACCTCCAGTCCATAAGCTCTTGCTTCTCCGTTTAAAATTTCGGTTTCTATATTGTTGTTTCCTATCAAATCTGAACCGTCTATATAATCAATACGGTTGTCAACGGTTTTATAATAGGTTTCTAATTCTAATGAAAATATATTGTCCTTAAAATTACGATAGTACCCAACAGCATATTGATTAGAGCGCTGTGGCTTTATGTACTTACCACTAGGAGTCCAAACATCTAAGGGTGTTACGGATGATGTGTTTGACAAGAGGTGTAAATATTGAGTTGAATTTGTATAACTTGCTTTTACTGAAGACGCATCATTTATTTGATAAGACAGCCCTATCCGCGGCTCAAAATATCCAAAGGTTTCTATACTTTCATTTTTATCATAATAGGTTTCATAAGCTGTTTCTCCACGTTCATAAATCCCTAATTCACTATTGTAAACTACGGGTTGGTTATTTACATAACTTGTTACGTTTTGACCGCCTAGCCTGAAAAAATTGCTATATCGTATTCCGTATTGGGCGTTTAATTTATCGGTGATTTTATGTTCCGCACTAATGTATGCACCGCCTTCAAAAGCACGTTTTTCATCGAGTTTTAAATAGTTTATTGGAGAGGTTGGTGATGAAGGCTTGACTTCTCCTGGATTTAAACTGTATGAAATACCACTAATTCCAAAATCCAGTTTTATTTTGTCATTCAAATAATACCTAAAATCATACTTTAGGTTATAGTTTTTAATGTCGGCAACCCAATCCAATTCAATAAAATTAAGGATGATTTGATAATCATATTTGCTATAAATCAATGATAGGTTAGAGAACAGTTTGTCATTAAATATATGATTCCACCTTAAGTTCCCTGTGATATTTCCGTAGTTGTTTTCAATGATTTTATCCAGATTGAAAGCATCCCTCCCATAATAACCCGATAAATAAATTTTGTTGTTTTTATTGATTTCATAATTGGTTTTGAGATTTAAATCGTAGAAAGATATCTTGTCGTCTTTAAAATCTTCTGTCATTTTTAAAAACAGATGCGCATACGATGTCCTTCCTGCCAGTAAAAAGGAGCCTTTTTCTTTAAAAATAGGCCCTTCAGCTGTTAGCCTACTAGAAATCAAACCTATTCCTCCGGTTAGATTATAGTCTTTGCTATTACCGTCTTTTTGTCTTACGTCGAGTACCGACGACACGCGGCCACCAAATTTAGCTGGGATATCGCCTTTATAAAGATTGATGTCCTTTATGGCATCAGCATTAAAGACCGAGAAAAACCCAAAAAAATGTGATGTGTTATAGATAATAGCTTCATCCAGTAAGACTAAATTTTGATCTACAGCACCACCTCTAACATTAAACCCCGAAGAGCCTTCTCCATTGTTTGTTACACCAGGAAGCATTTGTATTGATTTAAGCACGTCTACTTCACCTAAAACTGCCGGCATTTTTTTTATGGTACCCGCTTTCAATTTAGAAACACTCATTTGAGGTGTTTTAATGCTAATCCGTTCGGGTTCTTCTGCAATAATGACGACTTCCTCTAAAGAAGTTGACGCCTCGTTAAGCTCTAAGTTTATAGATATATCCTCCTGTATATCAATGTCCTGTGTTAAGTTTTCATATCCCATATAAGATACAACAAGCGTGTAACTTCCTTTGGGTGCTTGCAGTGAGAAAAAACCATATTCATTGGTGACAGCGCCAATATTTGTGTCTTTTAAAAACACTGTGGCGCCTAAAAGAGTTTCTCCATTGTTAGCATCTTTAATTGATCCCCTAATAGTATATGTGTCTTGAGCAAAAATTAAAGAGCTGAATATTAGGCAAAAGCCTAAAAAAATGTGTTTCATTTTGGTTGTTCGAGTTTAAGATTGATGATTAAATAATAACGAAATACGTGATTAAATGTTACAAACATTTGAACGCAAATTAATTTTAAATATTTAAAAACCCACAACAAAATTGCGCATTTTGGAGTGAGTTATATGGGTTTTGGAGTGAAATACTACTCAAAATTTGTTGTGTTGAATTATTTCGTTCTTAATCTCTTTTACATACGATTTAGAAACAGGAATTTTTACAGTAGGAACGCTATCTATTATCAGGAATTCCTTACTATTAATTCGTGACATATATTTCACGTTTAACAGGTTTACAGCAAAGGATCTGTGACTTTGTTTTATTGATACATAATCATTTTGATTTAAAAAATTCTTTAGTCGGTTTCTTAAAATATGCTTTTGTTGATTACCAGATTTTAAATAATGAACCACAACATATTGGTTACTGGATTCAGCATAGAGAAAGTCTTTGAGAGCGATTGATAAATCTAAATTATTGTTTTCATCTTTTATTTTCAGTTGTGTTTCCTTTTCTGAAATGTTAAATGTTTCATGATATTTTTTTAACTGCTCATCAAGCTCATTGACTTCATAGGTGAGCTCTTGAATGAGTACATAAATGATAGTTCCGAATAAAGGAAACAATAAAACAATAAAGGCTCTGAAGTAGTTTTTTAATTGAAAATAAATATTCAGTTCGCTTTCAAAATCGTCACCAAGATCAGGTATTATAAAAGAAAACCCAAAACTTATCAATGTTAGAATTAATGTTTCGATAAATACCCAGCCAATGTATTTTTTAATGGATACCGTTTCAAATTTTAATAATGGCCTAAAAACAAATTGAGATAACGTGAGTCCTAAAAACGTACTTATCCCAATAGAAAAAAAGAATAAAAACTTGTTGACCGTGTTATTTATGGGATTATGCATTTCTTCTGAAATACCATAAGGCTGAAAAACAATCAAGAAAAAGTGAACAAATACAGCAGCAGAAACTATATAAATCCACTTACGTTTGGAGGTATTAATGTATGAAAACGGCTGTCTTAATAGTTGGCTTAATCTCATGGATTTGTTATGAATTGCACATGCAATATAACTGTGATTTTACAGCCTTATTATAAAAAAGCCAGTTAAAAAACTGGCTTTTATAATATTAGTATTTAGTTATTTTACTTTTTCTTATAGGATTCGTTTAATCCCTTCAAAATGATTTCAGAAATATTCTTCTCCTCTTTGCCATATAAAACACTCGCTGCACCATCACTTGTCCCCAGAATATAGGTGTAGTTATTGTCTTTTCCGTATGATTTAACATAAGTCTTCACCTTCGAAATCAAGGAATCGATTTCTGTTTGACTTTGTTTGGAAATCTGTTGCTCCTCCATTTGAAATTGTTGCTGCAGCATTTGTTGTTTTTGCAACAAAAGGTCATACTCTGCTTGTGCATCATTTTGAGATAATGTTTTAGACTTTAATTGAAATGCTTGAAATTCCAATTGCAGTGCTTTACTAACACTATCCCTTTTTTTATTGTATGATTCAATTTTAGATTTATACTTGGACTCTATATCCTTTTTTTCTTGATACTCATTAATAACATAACTGTTGTTTACAAAAGCTATTTTGTCTTGATTGCAAGATGTAAATAATGTCAAGGTTAGTATTCCCAATATTACAATTCTCATAATTTTAAATTTAATGGGCAAATTTATAAAAGTTAGTTATACAATTTGATTATACCATAAATATTTTATATATAAACACAATCTATTGTTTGATTCAAAAGCTATAATTATAATTTATTTTTATTAATGCCTTTTTAAGCGATTTAAGAGTGTTTTGGTGTTTTGTCATCTTGTTGCTTAACCAAGCTAATTGCTGTGCTTAAAACCTCTTTATTTTAAATATTACTCGTTTTTAAGTATATAAATGTGAGAGGAAAACTCTTTGGTGCCTATAGCTTTTATATTTGAAAAGAATCCCACAAAAAATGCTCTTAATGGATTCATAAAAGCATTTTTATATTTTTCCGATAACAGGCTAACATAAAATGAATCAAAATACATGGGTTTGATTTTTACTAATTCTATGTTTTCTTTTTCAAACAGTTTGGAAATGCTTGTTTTAGAAAAGTGCCATAGATGTCTGGGCGCATCATAAGCTGCCCAAAACTCTTTATAGTATTTTGCATCATGGCTTTTAAAATTTGGAACAGCAACCACTAATGTTCCTTTAGGCTTTAAAAGCTTCTTTATTTCTTTTATATGATCTTCAAGATTGGGTAAATGCTCCAACACGTGCCACAAAGTTATCACATCAAATTGCCCTTTTAATTCAAAAAGCGCATCAGAATTTAAGACTGCGTTATTGACTTTTGAATTAGCAATAGCCCGTGCTTTTTCATTAGGTTCAATACCGGTCACAGTCCAACCATTCAATTTTGCTTGCTGTAAAAAATCACCTGTTCCGCAACCAATATCTAACAATAATTTTCCCTGATCTGAATACTTATTGACAAGTTTCACTTTGCTTTTTAAAGCAAATCGGCGCACTAAATGATAGGCTTTTTCTAATAAGTTCTTTTTGGAATCTGTGTGCGAAATATAATCCTCGCTTTGATAATATTTCCCTAAATCTTCTGGTAATGGTTGTGGATATGTTTCGAGCATATCCAACCTTTCATTGTATAATAATTGGAATGATTCACTAGAAACAGAGTGGTCAATTACTTCAAGAAAGACATTTTTTTTCGTCATTTTAGAATTGTTCCACGTGAAACATTAACGCCCCATATAAACCAAAAGTACCGAAACATCGCTTGGAGAAACACCACTGATGCGCGAGGCTTGAGAAATCGTTACAGGTTGAATTTTGTTTAATTTTTCACGTGCTTCCATGCTCATGGACTTCAATTTTGAATAGTCAAAATCTTTAGGGATTTTAATGTTTTCCAACCTATTTAACTTATCAGCATTATTCTTTTCCTTTTCAATATAACCTGAATATTTAACCTGAATTTCGGTTTGCTCAATCACCTCATCATCTAAATCATTGTCCAAAATATAGTTATTGACAGATGTCACTTTTCGCATATCATCAATGGTAATATTCGGGCGTGCAAAAATTTTAAACATCTTGTCAGATTGCTTCATTAATGACGAGTCATTTGCTTCCAAAATAGGATTTATCTCTTCAGGCTTGACACTTGTTTCTCTAAAAAATTCAACAAAATCAGAAGACGCTTGTTGCTTCTCTTCCATGCGCTTTAGACGTTTTTCTGAAGCTAAGCCTATTTCATATCCTTTAGGAGTCAATCTAAAATCAGCATTATCCTGACGCAAAAGTGTTCTGTATTCTGCTCTTGAAGTAAACATTCTATAAGGCTCTTCTGTTCCTTTAGTAATTAAATCATCAATTAAAACACCTATATAAGCTTCGCTTCTAGACAATGTAAAAGGGTCCTTCTCTTGAATTTTAAGACTGGCATTTATTCCAGCCATCAATCCTTGCGAAGCAGCCTCTTCATATCCTGTCGTGCCATTTATTTGGCCCGCAAAATAAAGTCCTTCGATTAATTTGGTTTCAAGTGTGTGTTGCAACTGTGTTGGCGGAAAATAATCATATTCAATAGCGTAACCTGGTCTAAAAAACTTAACATTTTCAAATCCAGCTACCGATCGTAATGCTTTGAATTGAACATCCTCCGGTAACGATGTTGAAAAACCATTCACATAAACCTCAACAGTATTCCATCCTTCCGGCTCTACAAACAATTGGTGTCTGTCCTTGTCTGCAAACCGATTTATTTTATCCTCAATCGACGGA
This sequence comes from Bacteroidia bacterium, assembly GCA_030425285.1. Lineage (GTDB taxonomy): Bacteria > Bacteroidota > Bacteroidia > Flavobacteriales > Flavobacteriaceae > Hanstruepera. The sequence continues at coordinate 600,219 of JAUIAY010000001.1, read as the reverse complement.
CAATATCTCGGTCCCAAACTTTGAATTCGACCATTGAACATAGGCGATCTGTCAAAACCTTCGCGTAACAAATCATGCACTTCTGGACTAGTGTAAGTCATATGACAAGACCGTTGCTCGGTTAATGGTTTAGTCACATCCAAAAACGAGAATTTTTGAGGGTTTTCGTCGCCAGGTTGTTCAACCATTTTAGAATAATCCAATGATCGGCCATCTACCCTTGGCGGTGTACCTGTTTTCATTCTACCAGAATCAAAACCTAAATTCACCAGCTGTTCTGTGATTCCTGTTGCGGCTCGCTCACCTGCTCTTCCACCTCCAAAATTCTTATCTCCAATATGAATCAATCCGTTTAAAAAAGTGCCGTTTGTAAGAACAACCGACTTACCTTTAAACTCAATTCCTAAAGATGTTTTTACACCAACAACTTTGTGGTTTTCTATTAAGAGGTCAGAAACCATTTCTTGGTAAAAATCTAAATTAGGTGTGTTTTCCAACAATAAGCGCCAGTCTTCAGCAAAACGCATTCTGTCACTTTGCACACGTGGGCTCCACATTGCAGGACCCTTTGATTTGTTAAGCATCTTGAACTGGATAGCCGAAGTGTCACTAACTATTCCGCTATAACCGCCCAGCGCATCAATCTCTCTTACAATTTGCCCTTTAGCAATACCACCCATGGCAGGATTACAAGACATTTGGGCAATATTTTGCAGGTTCATAGTTATGAGCAATGTTTTGCTACCCATATTGGCAGCAGCAGCAGCAGCTTCGCTACCAGCATGTCCAGCACCTACAACAATAACATCATAAACCTCATTAAACATAACTAATCATTTTTAAAATGTTCCACGTGGAACAAATCGGATAATTTTAAGTGTGCAAATATACAATGAATTACGCAATAGATGCTAATAATTCCAAATAGTGATTCTCCTTTGAGCGCATCAGCAACGCCTCTTCTTCAGACTTATCTTTATAACCGCAATAGTGTAATATGCCATGAATCATCACACGGTGAAGTTCTTCATCAAACTTAACATCAAAATCTTTAGCATTGTCAGCAACCCGTTCTGTTGAAACATAAATATCGCCTTGTACTATTTTTCCTACCGAATAATCAAAACTTATGATGTCAGTAAGTGTGTCGTGATTTAGAAATTCAACATTAATGTTGTGTAAATAGTCATCATCACAAAAGATGTAATTAATATCTCCCAGTTTAAATCCTTCGTCACTAATAGCTGATGAAATCCACTTAATCAATCGTTCTTGATTGTTAAGTTGAAAGTCATTTTCGTTGTAAAAACTAATCATCTGTTTGCTTAAAGTATTCTTGTACTTTCTTTTTATAAACTGGCTGCAAAGGTAATGTCTGTCTGTTTAATATTTCCGTAGTGTTGAAATATTCTTTAGCTTTAGGTATTTGATTATTGGTGTTGTTCTTAAAATCTTCTTTATTCGTTTTAGACTGACGCTTATTATCCTGACCTTGCTGGAATGTGGCGTTTTCAAGTTTCAATAACTGATGCTGTAAATTCATCATTTTTTGAAGTGTTTGATTGGTAAAGCCCTTGTTCAAAAGGTCTAATTCAATCTGCTCCATTTGCTTCAACAAGCCATTGCCAACACCTGTCTTGCCTTCCTTTGCAAGTTTATCTTCCAATGCCTGACGAATCTGTTGCTGTTGTTGATAGATTCTAAACAGTTCACCATTCATCTCTTCAGAACCCTCTCCTTGACCCATTTTATTACCTTCTTGACCTTCACTGCCTTCTTGACTGCCTTGAGATTGTTTCCCTTGTTCACCTTCTTTCTCGCCTTCTTCACCCTCTTTGCCTTTTTCGCCATCTTTAGGCTTACCAGAGTCGCTTTTTTTCATGCCTTCCTGCATTTGTTTATTCAACTCCTCCTGACTCATAATGATATCAGGCAAGCCTTGTTCGGGTTGTCCTCCACTTCCCTTACCACTACCTTGCATCTGCATTTGCATACTATTCAAAATGTCGCTTAAGAAATCGGCCAAATTGTTCGCGGCAGTAATAGTGTATTGCTGATTGGCCACACCTTGATACAAACGATTTTCAGAAAATTGATCCAATGATTTGTCAATGTTAAAGAACACTTCGGAAATCTCTTTATTGATACGTTCAGAAATTTTTGGCTGTCTTAAGGATAAAGCAAATAAACTGTCATCTATATGTGAAAAATGCTCTTTTAAACTATTTTGTTTAACCAAATAACCAGCATATTTGTTGTGGTTGACTTCTATGCTTTTAAATTGATTCATTAAATTCTCTTGATCAAATGAGAATAGTACCAAATTATCTAAAATTTGACGCAGCATTTCCATATCCTCTTGCATTTGTTCGGCACCACCCATTTGCATAGCCATTTGCATTTGCTGGCTCATCTGCTTCATTTTTTGAGCGGCTTGCTTTTGCTTTTTCTTGGCATTTTGCTGACTTTGATCAGGTGTTTGTTCTTGATTTTCACCCTTTTCTCCATTTGGATCTTGCTTATCTTGCTCTTCTTGTTTCTCTAGCTGTTCTTTTGCTTCTTGTTGATCTTGCTTAATGGATTCTTCCTCTTTTTTATCTTGAGGAAGCTCCATGGGCTGCTTCAATTCTTTGTTTTCCTTTTGAAGTTCTTCCATTTCTTTTTGAAACTCTTCAAATTTTTTGTTCAACTCTTCTTGTGATTCCGAATTGTTTTTTTCTTTGTCTTCTTCAGATAGTTTGTCTTGCTCTTCTGCCAATTTATCCAACTCTTGTTGAAGTTTTTCAAGTTTTTTGGATACATAATAACGCTTCGTCAACTCTAAAAGTTGTTCTAAACTACGTTTCTGATTCTTGTTTTGCTTGGCTAGTTTTTCAAGTTTGTCTGTTAGCTCTTCCTTATTTATTTTTTCTTGAAGCTTTTCAAGTTCTTCTAACAACTTTTCGTCTTCTTTCAGCTGCTGCTCATTTTCTTCCAAGCGCTCTTTTAAATCCTCCTTAAATTGGTCTTGATCTTCATTTTCCTTTTGAAACTCTTCTAAATTTTCTTTGAGTTTTTTGTTGAAATTCTGCATCATCTCTTCTTGCTGTTTTTGTCTCTGCAAGAAATTCTCAAGTTTCTTTTTATCGTTAAAATTGAGTTCTGATTTTTCTTTTTGTGTTTTTGAAAACTCTTCCAGTTCCTTTTCCCTATCTTCAATCTTCTCTAAAGACTTATTTAAATCATCTATTGTTTCGTTTTGTTGTTCCAATTGTTTTTGTTCTTCCTCATCCTTGGTAAGCTTTCTGTAGTAATAAACACTACTTTTGGTGCTTTTAAAATTGCTCAAGGCATCATTATCAAACACTTGAAAATACAATTCGTAGCCCTCCCCTTCAATAAGTTGTAAATTGTTGGGAAATGCCGAAATAAACTCACTGATATTTGACTGCGCAATAGGAATATCTGTTTTTTGGATTTGTTTGTTATCGCTTATAGGATAGTAAACCATTTGCAACTTCCTTAAACCATAATCATCACTGGCTTGACCATAAAAATATAAACTCTGTCGATCGACACTATCAATCTGCATTTGAATATCCAATTCAGGGTAGCTGTCCTTTATAACATCAATACTAAACGAAAGCTTTTCATAATCCTTCAACAACTTGTTGCTTGTGCTAATGGTGTACTCCATATTATTGTTAACGCTTTTAGATACAGAATACTTTCCTGAACCATCATTGTTAAACGACAGCGTATCATTGGTAACAAACTCTACTTTATCAGTTGCTTTGGTGTTTAATTGCCAAGTTATTTTTGTTCCTTGGGGCACTGTGGCGTTCCCTGTTCCTTTTAAAAAATCTTGAGGTTTTCTAATATAGCCAGGGTAATCGAGAACCATTTCAAAGGCTAGAATCTCTGGAACTTCAGCCACTGTAAGGGTATACGTTTTTGATCGGACATCATTGGCGGACAGCTCAAAATTGATGTTGCCTTTAGGTCTAGTGAAGACAAACTCGAATTCCCCTACCCCTTTTTGTTGTAGAAAATAGGTCTCGCCATTATAAGTAATTTTGGCATTCTCTGGGATCTTGGTTCCTGCTGTTCTAATATACAATGTGAAATCTTCGTTTTCCTTGGTGGTCAAACTATCATTAACCACAAAAAACTGAAATGGTGCAGGTGGCTCATAGGCAGTTTTATAATTTACAACACGCTCATAACTATCACTAAACCAACTAAACTTACCTGAAATTACCGAGAACACAATTATTAGAATGGGAATCGCAGCATATTTTAAATATTTCAGGTTTTGCTTAAAACTAATAGCAAACTTGAACGGAATTGGTTGTAGCTCGGCCGATTTTTGATTGATGCTGGCCATCAATAATTCCGATTCTGTTTTGTTTTGGTTTAACTGAAGGACATTAAGCAGCTTGTCATTGACCTCTGGAAAGTGTTGTCCAATAATTTTAGAGGCTTCTTGATGGTCTATTCCTTTCTTTAGCTTTAAAAGTTGCGCCAAAGGAAAAAGTATAAACTTGACGAACAATGCCGCTTCAACAGCAACAAAAACCCAAAATAACAAGGTTCTTAAACCAGGGCTTAACCAGAAAATATATTCTACTAATAGTGTAAATAGTAGATAAAGCAAGCCAATGGCAACAAATAAAATACCTCCTTTTATTAGTTCGTTGGCATAATACCTCCTAATAAAAGACTCTAGTTTTTCTACTATGTTGTCAAAGTTTGCCACGTTTTAATCTATTTAACTTACTAATCTACAATTTTATTTTAATGTACAATTCGTTATTTTTATAAGGTTGTGTTAATTTAGACGAAACAAACATTATTTATTGCTTAAATGAAAGATTTAAAGTACTTAGCGGCTTTAACCATTCCAATGACTGCAGTTGTTGGTTTATATTTTCAAGGGGTTTTCACGTATCTCACACCTGTATATTCGTTTGTGATTATTCCCATATTGGAACTTTTACTGCCGCAAAACAATCACAATTATTCAGATTCAGAAATAGCCAATAAAAAAGTAGAAAAGTTATTTGATTGGATGTTGTATTTAAACCTTCCTATTGTTTACTTGATATTGATTTGGTCTTTAACAATCGTAAAGTCAACACCTCTAGAGACATACGAATTTATTGGTCTCGCTTTAAGCTTGGGTATGGTTTTGGGTACCAATGGTATTAACGTAGCTCACGAACTCGGTCACAGGCAGGCAACCAATGAACGCTTTATTGGTAAAGCATTACTTCTACCGTCATTATACATGCATTTTTATATAGAACACAATCATGGGCATCATCTACATGCTGCAACCAAAGAAGATCCGGCTACGGCTAGATATAATCAAAGTGTTTATTCTTTTTGGTTTACCTCTACTGTACGGCAGTATATAAGTGCATGGCACATTCAGAATAAATTACTAAAAAACAACAATCAATCATTCTTTTCTTTTAAGAACGATATGCTATGGTATAGTGCGTTTCAATTAATGTATTTAGTAGTCGTATTACTGTTCTTTGGAAGTACTGGTTTTTTGTTTGCTATTATGGCAGCGGTTACCGGGTTTTTATTATTAGAAACCGTTAATTACATAGAACACTACGGGTTGTTACGCCAGAAAACAGAATCAGGTCGATATGAACGCGTGAAACAAATTCACTCATGGAATTCCAATCATGTGGTAGGCCGAATTATATTGTATGAACTCACTAGACACAGTGACCACCATTATAAGACATCCAAAAAATACCAAATATTGGAATGTTATGATGAAAGCCCTCAAATGCCCTTTGGGTATCCTACCTCTATGGTATTGGCTTTAGTACCGCCTTTATGGTTTAAAATCATGAATAAGCGCGTGCCGAAAGAAATGATTTTGGCCTGAAACCATCAGAAAAACTAATTAAGATTTTATCTTTGCAGCCTAATATCGAATGACATTTCGAGAACCTCAATGTCCAAAATATAATTTATGAGTCAGCCCGTAAGAGTGCGTTTTGCGCCTAGTCCAACAGGACCTTTACATATTGGTGGTGTTCGTACTGCCCTATTCAACTATCTATTTGCCAAAAAACATCAAGGAACATTTGTGCTTCGTATTGAAGATACCGATCAAACCCGCTATGTTGAAGGCGCTGAAGATTATATTATAGAATCCTTGAATTGGTGTAATATTCCGTTTGACGAAGGACCTGGGAAAGAAGGGCAATTTGGACCATACAAACAAAGTGAACGCAAGCATTTGTACAAGCAATATGCTGATGTGTTAGTAGCAAAAGGAAAGGCTTACTATGCTTTTGACACTGCTGAACAATTAGATGCGCACAGAAAAAACCACGAAGAACAAGGGAAAACCTTTATTTATAATTGGCATAATCGTGAAAAAGGCCGTTTGGTTAACTCGTTGGTGCTTTCTGAAGAAGAAACCCAAGCCAAACTAAATGCTGGTGAGGATTACGTGATTCGCTTTTTGTCGCCTCAAGACGAAACCCTACACCTTAAGGATATTATTCGTGGTGATATTAAAATTGACACCAATATTCTAGACGACAAAGTGTTGTTTAAAAGTGATGGTATGCCAACCTATCACTTGGCCAATATTGTTGACGACCATCTCATGGAAATTACCCATGTTATCCGTGGTGAAGAGTGGTTACCGTCGTTGGCCTTACATTATCAACTCTATGAAGCATTTGGGTGGCAAGCGCCTGAATTTGCGCATTTACCATTAATATTAAAACCAACTGGTAAGGGAAAATTAAGTAAGCGTGATGGTGATAAACTGGGCTTTCCTGTTTTTCCTTTGGCGTATAAGGATCACAAAACAGGTGACGTAAGTCGAGGTTATCGTGAAGATGGTTATTTCCCAGAAACTGTAATCAATTTCTTGGCACTATTGGGATGGAATCCAGGCACAGAACAAGAGATTTTTAGTCTTGATGAGCTCATAAAGGCTTTTGATTTAGAAAAAGTCAATAAATCTGGAGCTCGTTTTGATCCTGATAAAACCAAATGGTTTAACCACCACTACATGCAAGAGCAGCATGACGATGTACTGGCACAAACTTTTAAAGCTATTCAACCAGAACTGGAAACTATTGATGTGAACTATGTTTCTTTGGTTGTTGGGCTTATTAAAGAACGTGCCAACTTTATAACCGATTTTTGGGAATTAAGTCACTTCTTTTTTGAAACACCAACTGAACTAGATGAAAAAGCCGTTAAAAAAGCTTGGAAAGATGATTCGCCCGAAATTATGGGCCAAGTTTTAAACCTTGTTGATTCTGTTGCTGATTTTACGGTTGAAAACCTTCAATCAACCATAAAAAGTTGGATAACCAGCAATGACATTGGTTTTGGAAAAGTTATGATGCCTTTACGATTGGCTTTGGTAGGGGCATTAAAAGGTCCTGATGTGTTTGATATTATGTTCTTGATTGGAAAAGATGAGACGAAACGCCGCATTGAGAATTTGGTGAATACGTTAAAATAATATTTTAAATCGAAATCATCAACGAAAACACAAACATCGATTGATTGCCTTTAAACTTCTGGTTATTGGTTCCAATGGTTAAATCTTGGTCATTCAATTTATTAAAGGAGTTTAAAAAACCATAGATATAGGCAGCCTTTATTCTAAAGTGACTAATTCCGGCAGATATCCCAACTGTTCCATCAATGTTAAATCTTGAAATATCGGTAATGTCCTTAGCCAACAAAAGATCGTCATAGTTTTTAACAAAATAGTTCTCTTTGTTGCTGTCCTTTAACTCCAATTCGCTATTATATTGCAACATAGGGCCTAAATCTAGAGTCAGGTATGGACCTATCAATTTTACATGCATCAATAAGGATATCTGCGCCGTAAAAATCTTGTAATCCAAAAACTCTTCAGGTCCTAACGGGATTGGACTTGCCGCTATCCCAAAATTGTTTTCAGCTATCTGAATCATATAGCTCATATTATACCACTTGTGTGGTAAATCAACCGTTGCTGATCCGGCAATGGCCCAGCCATTGCCTGCTTTGGTTTCAAAATTATCTGTTTGAAAGTCGAATTGTGTCAACCCCCCCGAAATACCAATTCCATTTACAATAGGAATGGTACCATGAGGTCTTCTTCTTTGTGCGTTGGTATTTGTAACAAAAGTAGTGGAAATGACTACTAATAAAATAAGTCGTATAAATTGCATGCTATTAATTATGAGATTGCAACAAATATAACTTAAATTAGTAGAACTTATTTTTAACCATTAAAACTATTGAATATGCCTCCTGTTTTTTTTATCCCTTTTATTGTTATCGGCCTTCTGGTCTTAATATCCTCTTTTTTCATAGTCAAGCAACAAACAGCTGCTGTCATTGAGCGTTTTGGACGTTTTCAAAGTATTCGTCATTCAGGTTTACAAATGAAAATTCCTCTGGTGGATAGAGTGGCAGGGCGATTGAGTTTAAAAATCCAACAATTGGATGTGATTATCGAAACAAAAACGCTAGACGATGTGTTTGTCCGCTTAAAGGTTTCTGTGCAATATAAAGTAATCAAAGACAAGGTTTATGATGCGTTTTATAAACTCGATTATCCACATGACCAAATCACCAGTTATGTATTTGACGTGGTTCGTGCTGAGGTACCCAAAATGAAGTTGGATGATGTGTTTGTGAAAAAGGATGATATCGCTTTAGCTGTAAAAGCCGAACTAAATGATGCGATGTTGGATTATGGATTTGATATCATCAAAACACTTGTTACCGATATTGATCCAGACGCACAAGTAAAAGCGGCTATGAACCGTATTAACGCTTCTGAACGTGAAAAAATAGCTGCGCAATTTGAGGGTGATGCTGCTAGAATCCTTATTGTAGAAAAAGCAAAAGCCGAAGCAGAAAGCAAGCGTTTACAAGGACAAGGTATTGCTGACCAAAGACGTGAGATTGCCCGTGGTTTGGAGGAATCTGTTGAAGTGTTAAACCGTGTTGGTATTAATTCTCAAGAAGCATCAGCACTGATAGTCGTTACACAACATTATGACACTCTACAATCGCTAGGTGAAGAAACCAATAGTAATTTAATCCTGTTACCAAATGCACCTCAAGCAGGTAGCAATATGCTGAATGATATGGTGGCTAGTTTTGCGGCCAGCAATCAAATAGGTGAGGCTATGAAAGAAGCCAGAAACAACAAAAAGAATAATGAAAAATAGACTCTTTATTTTAGGTTTTTTGTTGACGTCTTATTTGATATTTTCACAAAATCATCCGTTTTTTAATCCTGGTGGGGGCTTTTTTAGTATTGGAGCATTTGAAAACCGAACAGCTTCCCTGGCTTTGGGCGATTTGAATGCTGATGGTTTTATAGATGTAGTTGTTGCCAACGGCAGGCACTGGCCACAACAAAACTATGTTTTCTTAAACTCTGGCAAAAGTAGCTTTACTAGAGCCTACAATTTAGATTCTGAATTACAGACATCTTACGCTGCTGAAATAGGTGATTTGGATGGTGATGGTGATTTAGATATTGCTGTTGGAAATGATAATGCTCCTAATGTTTTTTACCTAAATAATGGCCAAGGTGAGTTTAATAGGGGAGGCACATTTGGGAAACTGGTAAGTTCAACTAGAAATATAACTTTAGGCGATATTAACGCTGACGGGTTTTTGGATATTTTAATTACCAATCGTGGTATGGTAAATGAAATTTGCATCAATGATGGAAAGGCCAACTTCGATAAGGTAATTACTTTTGGAACCGAATCGGACTCTACCATTGCTGTAGCGGTTTCTGACATGAATGGAGATGGTAAGGTAGATTTGGTTCTTGCTAATCGGGATAAACAACCCAACTATGTCTATTTACAAGGAAATGTTATGAACTTTGAAAACCATATTCCTTTTGGAACTGGTCAAGATGAAACGCGATCGGTTGTTGTGGCGGATATAAACAACGATGGCTTCTTAGACATAATAACAGCCAATATTGAAGAGGCTAATAGTATCTATTTTGGTAATGGTAAAGATTTTAAATCAAATTTCGTTTATGAAACCGAACCGCTGTCTACTTATACTGTTTTTGTGGTTGATTTAAATAATGATGGACTGCTTGATATATTAAATGGTAATTCTGAAGGTGAAAATTTCGCATATATCAATCAGGAAAACGGAAAACACTTCAAACGTATTACAATTGCTAAAGGTTCTAAAAGTGACACATATGATATTATAGCTGGCGATTTGAATAGGGATGGCTATCCAGAAATATTGGAAGCTAACTCTGGAGAACTGAATTTATATTATCGAAACGTATTTGCTAGACTTAAAAAAGATTAGGTGTTTTTATGCTTTTTTTCAACTCATTAAGAGTATTTAAATAATCCTGAAGCTCCGAGGCGTTAATTTTTGGGTATTCCATATTCGGTATGGTTATAGGGTTTTCGTCTAAATATTTATAAATTTCAGGATAGTTTGTTTCAATATCCCGTGTAACTCGTGCTATTTCGGTAAGTAAATTCTGTACATTTTTCATAATAATAAGCTTGATATTCTTAAAATATTGAAAAACAAAGGGATATCAAAGCTTCTGCCTGTTAAATAAATCTTTAAATTATTTAAACGGATGTCTTTCCTGCCACTCTTGTGAAGGATTCATGAGTGCGAAAATAGTGCGCAACAAGGTATTTAATAGCCAATTGGTATGCTTTAAAAACATAACCATTTTTTGGGGTTTTGCACCTACCGAACTCTTTATTTCCATAGCTGTTCTGGCATAAACAGTATGTTCAAACTTGTTATTTATAGCAAATTCTGCCATGTCGTACAGCATATTCAAATACAATTGATGGTTGTATTGATGTGCACTATCATACCCAAGAAAATAGGTTTCAAGCACCTTATCATTAAGAATTAATGTATAAAAACCTACAATAGTACCATCAAGATAATACGCAAAGACTTTAAATTGGTCTTTTAGCTCTTTTTTAAGCGTGTAAAAATGATTTTTAGGAAGTATAAAGGTATTTATCCTTGCGTTATCAGAAACGTTCTTATAAAGGCTAAATAACAATTCAGAATGAGCTTCAATAGCATCAAGATTTAATTCTTTCTTTTGAATAGCACTCGCCTTTTTACGAGCAGTTTTTAAACGTCGTCGGTATTTTTTATTTAAACTGATTTGATAATCATTAAAGGTATTCCAATTTTTATGCGTTGGCATAATCATATTGGGTTGAACCGAGACTTTTCTGAATGTATTTGTTTTAAACAATTCTGAATACGAATGAATAGAATCATCTTCAAAATAGTCTTTAAAAATTAAGGTTCTTATGGTTTTTCCTTTTGATGATTTTATGTCTTTTTTCAACTGATACACAGCATCGAAAACACAAGAAAGAAAATCACGTTCTGATATGGCTTCATCATTAAAATATAAACCGTGTTGCCCTGTATGCATAAGGTTTCCAACAACCAAAACATTTCCTTTAAGCACTTTAGAAACATAATGTTTTACACGCTCTTGAAAACAAGAATCTTTATGGTTTCTAAAAATATCTTCAACATACAATTGCACACGCTGAATGATAGCAATACCCACTAAATTTTCAGCATTAAAAACACCTACATAATACCATGACATATTATCTGGTGAGGCGTTTTCAATAGCAGTTAAATAGGGCTTTTGAAGAAATACATCATGCGTGGTTAGTGTTTGCCACGAATCAGGTAAATCGTTTTGAGAATTGTATATTTTAAAGTGTATCAATGTAAAAAGAAAAAGACTGAACGCTTATGTCAGTCTTTTTATGTTATAATTCATTACAAAATTTATTGCCATCCGCAAACAATGCCTCCCATGATTGCCATAGTAACAATCCAATAGCCAGCATTAATAAAAATGTATTTGGCACCTTTTCTTTCAAAAAGTGCATTGGTTCCAAGAATTGGTAATGCAATAAAGATTCCTGCAATTGTGCCATGTAAAGCACCATGTTTAAAGGTTCTAAAAGCAGTACCATAATCTGCCATAAATGCTTCAAAAGATGGTTTTGCAAGACTAGGATCGCCACCAACCATACCTAAAGCACCAGTTTGGTGAATGGTTAAAAACTGTAAAGCAAAAGCTAATAAGAACGCAAAAATAAATGCAAGGATAAAAATTTTAGCCATATTGGCGCCTTGCATTTTTTCTTCGGTCATGTCAGCAGCTTTCATCCAAGCTGTACCAAATACTTTTGGATTGTACCAAATTGCACCAATTATCAATGCAGAAACTGCAGCTGCTAAAAGTGCTAAAAAATTGATTTCCATAATGTCATGTTTTAGTTAGTGTACTAAAGATAGTAATTATTGAAATACAATTTCTGTTTTATTATCTATTAAAGCGCTTTAGCTTCTTCTACCAACAATGCATTTTTATCTTCTAAAGCTTTTTCTATAAACTCATTAATAGCATCGTTTTTTTCTAAACCATTTGCTAATAACACTTTTAAAGTAAGCATAGCGGCAATGCGTGTTCCAACCTTTTTTACAGCAGTTCCAAATAAAGGCTCTAACTCGTCATAACTAACCTCATTGGCTAATTCAAGAATTTCAGCCTTTACTTTTGCTTGCTTATCTTCTGGATAATTCGTGTACTTTTTTCCTAATTGCTGAATAACATTAATAGCTTTACGCTGTTGTTGCGGTTTAGGTTTGTTTTGTTGTTGCGGCTTTTCTTGTGGTTTTTGTTTTTCCCAAGTATCACGCAATCCAACTGTTTTATTAAATACTAAAGCATTAGATGTAGAATCGTTATCAACATTAAAATATCCTAAACGTTGAAATTGGAACCTATCTCCTACTTTGGCTTCTTTTAAACTAGGCTCAACAAATGCTTTGGTAATGTTTAACGAATTAGGATTTAAAAATTCCATAAAATCTTTGTCTTGGTGACTATCTGGAGCTTCATCCATAAACAAACGATCATATTCTCTAACTTCGGCTTCAACAGCATGCTTAATGGATACCCAATGTAGTGTTCCTTTTACTTTTTTAGACGTATCAGTATCGTAAGTACAATGTACTTCGGTAATGTTTCCGTTAGCATCTTTTACAACCTCATTTGCTTGAATGATGTAAGCGTTCTTTAAACGGACTTCACCACCAAGTTTTAACCGGAAAAACTTACTTCCTGCTTCTTCTTTAAAATCGGCTTTTTCAATATATATTTCTTTTGAAAAAGGAACTTCTCTAGAACCTGCTTGTTCGTCTTCAGGATTGTTTTCAGCCTCTAACCATTCTACTTTATCATCTGGATAATTTGTAATCACCACTTTTAGTGGATCTAAAACTGCCATAACACGAGGCGCTGTTTTGTTTAAGTGGTCACGAACACAAAATTCTAATAAAGATACATCAATAACATTTTCGCGTTTTGCAACACCAACACGCTCAATGAAATTTCGGATAGATTCTGGTGTATAACCACGACGTCTTAAACCAGAAATAGTAGGCATTCTAGGATCATCCCAACCTTTTACAATACCATCCTCAACCAATTTAAGCAGCTTACGCTTACTCATAATGGTATAACTTAAATTTAAACGTGCAAACTCACGTTGTTTAGGAAGCATTGGATAAGTGTTTTTTGAATACTCATATACTTGCTCCTTAAACCAGTCGTAAAGCTCTCTATGTGGCTTAAATTCAAGCGAACATAAACTATGCGAAATTTGCTCGATATAATCGCTTTCACCATGTGTCCAATCGTACATTGGGTAAATACACCAATCGTTTCCTGTTCTATGATGTGCTTTTTTAAGAATACGATACATAATTGGGTCACGCATTAACATATTAGGATGTTGCATGTCTATTTTTGCACGTAAAATATGATCGCCTTCGTTGAATTCGCCTGCTTTCATACGTTCAAACAATTCTAGGTTTTCTTCAACCGAACGATTGCGATAAGGACCATCAACTCCTGGTTGTGTTGGTGTTCCTTTTTGTTCTGCCATAGCTTCGCTAGATTGCGAATCGACATAAGCTTTACCTTGTTTTATTAATAAAACAGCCCAATCATATAATTGCTGAAAATAATCTGATGAGTATAATTCATTTTCCCATTGATACCCTAACCACGCTACGTCTTTCTTAATAGCATCTACATATTCTTGCTCTTCTTTAGCTGGATTGGTATCATCAAAACGAAGATTTACAGGTGCATTGTACTTTTCTCCCAAACCAAAACTAATACCTATGGCTTTAGTATGCCCAATATGTAAATAACCGTTTGGTTCTGGTGGAAAACGAAAACGTAATTTAGAAGCTTCTAATCCGTTTGTTAAATCTTCTTCTATAATATGCTCAATAAAATTGAGTGATTTTGTTTCTTCTGACATAATCTATTTTACCTTCAAAATGAGAAGTACAAAATTAGATAAATTTATATGAATTTAATGTTGTAATAACTTATAAAATGTAACATATCAATTGTTTTTACTACCTATAAATAAAACCAAAAACCATGCAACATAGAAATTACGAATGCCCAAAATGTCACAACAGAACATATAAAGTAGGACAAATGCGTGCTACTGGAGGTACTTTATCAAAAATATTTGATATTCAAAATCAAAAATTTACAGCGGTAACATGTGAACGCTGTACGTATACAGAATTTTATAAAACCAAAACTAGCGCGATAAGCAACGTATTTGATTTCTTTACTAATTAACTTTTTTGAGATAAATTTCTTTACAAATTAACCTTAAGTGAAGAAAGGTGTTTTATTTTTGCCTTATGGGAGTTATAAAAGTTGAAAACATCAGAATATTTGCCAATCATGGTTGCTTAAGTGAAGAGACTAAAATTGGTAGTGATTACCGAGTAGATTTGGAAATTAGTGCCAATTTGCAACCCTCTGCGGCATCAGACCAATTAGGTGATACAGTAGATTATGTATTCTTAAACCGTGTGATACGTGAGGAAATGCTAAAACCATCACATTTACTGGAAACAGTTGCTAGACGTATTTTAGATAGGGTGTTTACTGAAGATAAATTGGTCAAAAAAGCCACTGTTTGGATTAGTAAATTAAATCCTCCTATTGGCGGTGATGTTGAAATGGTAACGATAAAAATGACCGACAAACGAAAAAACTATAAGTAAATAGTGTAAAAAACTTATTTTTTTTACATTTGCGAACGTTAGTTCTCTATTTGGAATTAATAAGATTCCTGCTTTCGCAGGAAGTTAGGGTGTCGTGGCCGAGTGGCTAGGCAGTGGTCTGCAACACCATCTACAGCGGTTCGAATCCGCTCGACACCTCGAGAAAGAGTTACTTTTTTAGTAGCTCTTTTTTTATTTCTAATTTTTAAAAAAATTAATTAAAGGAAACAACACCATCTACAGCTATTTCAATGTAATAAGCTGACACCTCGAGAAACCTTCAACATTTGTTGAGAGTTTTTTTGTTTTTAATTTTTAAGATTCTTCGCTTCACTATCGTTCAGCTCTGAATGACAATATGAAATTTAATAAAAATTATGTTTGTCATTCAGAAGGAGGTACGACTGATGAATCTCTTTTAACTGATTTCATTATTTAAAAACTTCCATTCTGGATTAAATTCCAAAATAACATCTTCTTTTTTGATCTACTAAACCCTTTGATTTGTTTTTCTCTTTTAATTGCAAACTCAATCTCTTGATAACGTTCATAATAAATGAGATAGAAGCATTTATATCTCGTTGTAAAAGCTTTCGAAAATGGCAGTGGATTTCTATGATAGTATAACCTGTCTTTAAGGTTGTTTGTAACACCTGTATATAAAACCGTTCTGGTTTTGTTAGTTAAAATATAAACGTAATAATTATGTGTTCCTTTTGTTTTCACAAAATGAATATAGTGTTTGTTTTTAGATTCTTCGCTTCGCTCTGAATGACAAAAACTATTTTTTAATCCAAAGGACTTATCTTTTCTAACTTATCTTTTATCATTTCCTTTTCTTTTGGGAAAAAGCCTTGAACGAGTAATAAAATACCAAAACCAAAAATAACCAAAGCCACAATCTTCTTGGTTTTAAAAATACGTCTGGGTGTTAGTTTATTCTTTAAGGTTTTAGCTGCTGCCATTTTTAATAAATCTACCAAAAAATACACAGCTAAAATAGTTCCCAAAAATACCCATAAATCATTGTTGGTTTCGGTAAGAGAATTACCGATCACTATAAAACCCAACCATCCAAGAAGCACACCTACATTGATGAAATTCAATAAAAAGCCTTTTATAAAGAGCTTACCAAACTTCTTTTTTATTTCTACTGTGTGATATTCCCTGACAATCTCCCGAAAGGATTTGGAGGTTTTAATAAAAGAAATAAACCCATAAACAGCTAGTAGGACACCTCCAAAAATCAAAAAATTGGGATCATCCTTTATTTTATCCAATAACTTACTGGTACTGTAAAAGGCCACTACAATGAAGAAAATATCTGCAAAGATGACACCTAAATCAAATATTAAAGCGCTTTTAAAGCCTTTGGTAGCACTGGTTTCCAGCAATACAAAAAAAACCGGTCCTATAGTGAAAGACAATATTATTCCGAAAGGGATAGCCGCTAAAATGGCGTCAAGCATAAGTGGATAGCATTTCCACAAATTTATGAAAAAAGCCTGTATTTAGTCTTTTCTAACTATTTTACCACCAAACACAGTATTTTCATCTACTTTTTCTGGGTTTCCGTAAATATAAACACTACCACCTGCCCTAACTTTAGCAGTTACTTCCTTGGTAGAATGAACATGAGCTTCTCCAGCTGCTCGGATAATAACATCGGTCTTTTCGGTATGAAGTTCCTTTCCTTTATACTGGCCACCTGTATTGATATCGACATTTTGGTTTTTTGAATTTCCAGATACCTGTACTACACCTCCAGAAATAGCTTTAACGTTCAAAAAGGTCATGTCTTTTACTTGAATTCTAATTGAGCCACCTTCTTGGGCTCGTAAATCTATTTCAAACTGCTCAAAAACATCATTAGACCCAATAAAAGTACCTTCATTAGCATCAATAATATCTATGTTTTTGTAGTACACTTTTACTTCGGTTTCATCACCATTAAAGCTTTTATCTAAAGTCATTCTGATTTTCAATAATCCATTTTTGATAACAAAAACAACATCTTCAGTGTTCTTTCCTGATATGACTACTTTGTTTTCGTCTGACTTAACGAGCTCTACTTCTATTCTATCATAAACCTTAACTTCTTTAAAATCTCCAAGATTCTTTTCGGTTTGTGCATATAAA
The DNA here is from genome assembly GCA_030425285.1 of Bacteroidia bacterium. Classification (GTDB taxonomy): domain Bacteria; phylum Bacteroidota; class Bacteroidia; order Flavobacteriales; family Flavobacteriaceae; genus Hanstruepera. The sequence goes on along the minus strand of JAUIAY010000001.1, from coordinate 582,933 downwards.
ACACTTGAAAACAGTGCTACTATGGCTATGACTACATTTTTCATTTTTATAGTTTTTTATAATTATTCGTTGTGTTTTCCTATAAGATTAAAATCTAGGTGCTTTTTGACTAAATCGGTATCTTTTACAGTTACGATAACTTCATCACCTAACTGATACATGTTTTTGGTATTTCTTCCTATGAGTGCATATTCGCTTTCATCAAAATCATAATGATCGTCTTTAATGTCACGAATTCTTACCATGCCTTCACATTTATTGTCAATGATTTCAACATAAATTCCCCAATCTGTCACTCCTGAAATTACACCAACAAACTCCTCATCTTTATGATCTTGCATAAATTTGATTTGCATGTATTTTATAGAATCACGTTCAGCTTTTGTAGCTAAATATTCCATGTTGCTGGAATGATTGCATTTATCTTCGTAAACCTCTTCATTGGCTGATTTTTCACCATCTAAATAGCTTTGAAGCAAACGATGTGCCATAACATCAGGATAACGTCTAATAGGCGATGTAAAATGACTGTAATAATCAAAAGCTAAACCATAATGACCAATATTATAGGTTGTGTATTCGGCTTTACTCATGCTTCTGATAGCTAACGTATCAACTAAATTTTGCTCTTTCTTACCAACAACATCCTTCAGTAAATTATTCAATGAAGCTGACATCGATTTCTTATCCTTGAAATTGAGTTTATAACCAAAACGACCAACTATATTTTGTAAAGCAGCCAATTTGCTATCATCTGGCTCATCATGAACACGATATACAAAAGTTTTAGGCGGTTTTTGTTTACCTACAAATTCTGCGACTTTTCTATTAGCTAATAACATAAACTCTTCTATCAATTTATTAGCATCTTTAGATGTCTTAAAAAATACACTTGTAGGATTATTTTCTTTATCTAAAATGAATTTTACCTCAACCTTATCAAATGAAATAGCACCAGAACGCATACGCTTTGATCGCATAATTTTAGCTAATTCATTGAGTTTTAAAACAGCAAAAGCTATATTTTTATCGGTTTGGTATTCATTTCCGGTTAAGGAAACATCTTGTGGGATGGTTGTATTAATTTGAGACCTCTCGACTGCGCTCGAGGTGACATTTGGATTATTTTCTATAATAGCCTGTGCTTCCTCATAAGCAAAACGTGCATCAGAATAGGTTACCGTTCTACCAAACCATTGATTTATAACTTCTGCCTTATCATTGATTTGAAAAACTGCAGAAAAGGTATATTTTTCCTCATGCGGTCTTAATGAACATGCATTATTGGAAAGTATTTCGGGTAACATAGGCACTACCCTATCTACTAAATAAACTGATGTTGCTCGTTCATAAGCTTCCTCATCTAAAACAGTATTTGGTTTTACGTAATGTGATACATCGGCAATATGAATACCTATTTCATATAAACCATTTTCTAAAACTTGAAACGATAGAGCATCGTCAAAATCTTTAGCATCTTTTGGATCTATTGTAAATGTTAATACGTCGCGCATATCACGGCGATTAGCTATTTCTTCTTTGGTAATAGAGGTATCTAATTTATTAGCGTACTCTTCTACTTCATAAGGAAATTCATAAGGCAAGCCATATTCAGCTAAAATGGAATGTATTTCGGTATTATGCTCTCCTGGTTTTCCTAAAACTTTTAGTACGCGTCCACTTGGAGAATCGGCTTTTTCAGGCCAATCATCCAACGAAACCAAAACCTTATCGCCTTCTTCAGCTTTATTGGTTTTGTTGATAGGGACAAAAATATCCTTGTACATTTTTGTACTATCTGGAATCACAAATGCATAATTATTATGAATCTGAATGACTCCAACATAATCGTTTTTAGCACGTTTAAGTACTTGGGTTATTTCACCCTCTCTTCTACCGCGTTTTAACCGTTTATAAACATAAAACTCTACTTCATCACCATCCAAAGCACGATTGATATTATTGGATGCAATGTAAATATCATCTTCAAATTCATCGCTAATAATGTAACCAAATCCTTTGTGTGACAGGTCTAGAATACCTGTGTGATAATCGGCAGTTGGTATCGCTTTAAACTTACCACGCTCAACTTCTTCAATTTCTTTTTTAGCTTTTAGCTGTTGGAGTTTTTTTATAACTTGATTACGACTACTGGCATCATTAACACCTAGTTTAGCAGCAATTTGTTTATAGTTGAAGGATTTATTTCGTTCTTTTTTTAATATACTTAAGATTGTATTCGTAAGGTTGGAAATCTTGTTTTTAGATGATCTCCTTTTTTTCTTTCTTGTCATGTAATTCTTTTCATATTCTGGTTCCAAAAGTGTGGAACGCTTTCATTTATAATTTAATACTCAAGGCGAAGTAATCTGTATTAAACAGTTACAAAGCTACGCTTTTAAAATTAAATCATATTTCGTTACTATTAAATTAGCGTAAATTTAGTTATCCACATTAAATACTATATTAATTATTTCTTTTTTAAATTTTAAAAAAATATTAATGATTATAATAGTGTGTTAATAGCTTCAATAACTTTTTTAAAATTTATTTTGAAAACACAAAGTTTACATTCTATTGATAATTAATTAACATTCAAAATTAGCTTAACTTGTTCATTTTTAATCTCATTTTAAATGCTATTAACAGCTGTTTATATTGTTTGTTAATAATGAATTTTTAATAAAAACTATTTATAATGGTGTTTATAAATGTCAAAATAGATGCTCAAAAATTAGCTAAAAAAATATGTTTAATTTTTTGGTTAATACATTTCAATTCTTGTTTGTAATTTTTATTCAATTTTTAAAATATTTCTTTTAGAAAAAGATAAATAGATATTAACAGTTTATGAGCATAGATTCTAAAAATTATAAACATTAAAATTAGATTTTAGAACGCTCTCTATTTTGTACCTTTACACCTATAATTAATAGTAAAAGTTATGAAAATATCTATAGGTAACGATCACGCAGGAACCGATTATAAATTTGCCATTGTAAAACATTTGGAATCAAAGGGAATTCAAGTTTCTAATTACGGAACAGATTCCAATGACAGTGTGGATTATCCGGATTTTGTGCATCCAGTGGCCCAAGATGTCGATAATAATAAAGTTGATTTTGGTATTCTTATTTGTGGAAGTGCTAATGGTGTGGCCATGACTGCAAATAAATATCAACATGTAAGAGCTGGAATTTGTTGGATGAATGAAATAACAGAGTTGACCAGGCAACATAACAATGCTAATATTATTTGTATTCCTGCTCGCTATACTGCTATTCCGCAGGCTATAAAAATGGTTGACACCTTTTTAGAAACAAAGTTTGAGGGTGGACGTCATCAAAAACGCGTTGATAAAATACCGGTTTCATGTTAAATGAGCCATTCGCATTCACATAGTCATTCACATGCCAATATGAAGGATAGAAACCTCATTATTTCTATTCTTTTAAACATTCTTATAACCACTGCACAAGTAATAGGCGGAATAGTCTCCGGAAGTTTAGCCCTTTTAAGTGATGCTCTTCATAATTTTAGTGATGTAATTTCTCTAGTAGTTAGTTATGTAGCCTCTAAATTATCAAAACAAAAAGCCTCAATACATAGAACTTTTGGTTATAAACGTGCTGAAATCCTTGCAGCGTTTATAAATGCTTCAACGTTAGTAATTGTGGGTGTTTTATTGATAATTGAAGCTGTAAAACGTTTTCAAAATCCTGAAGAAATAGAATCCAATCTTGTGATTTGGCTTTCGGTAATAGCCATTGCTGCTAATAGCTTTAGTGTATTATTGTTAAAAAAAGATGCTGATTCCAACTTGAATATGAAATCAGCGTACTTACATCTATTTACTGATATGCTGGCCAGTATTGCTGTTTTAATAGGTGGCTTGTTGATGAAATATTATCAGGTGTTTTGGGTAGATAGTGTATTAACATTTCTAATTGCACTTTATTTGATTTGGGTTGGCTATGATCTATTAATAAAATCTACTAAAATTTTAATGCTTTTTACTCCAGAGCAAGTAGATATAAAAGCTGTTTTAAGAGCGGTACATAAAATTCCAAAAGTTAATAAGTTACATCACGTACATGTTTGGTGTTTAAACGATGATGAATTGCATTTAGAGGCTCATTTAGATTTAGCCGAAAACATTTCAATAGATGAATTCAATTTGGTTTTAAAACAAATTGAAGAGGTTTTACATACCGAATTTGAAATAAACCATGTAACTATACAACCAGAATTCAACAAGGAGGATTCTAAAGATGTTATTGTTCAAGACTAGTTAATAAAATACTTATGTTGGATATATCCGTTAAAAACTTTTCAGAATTAAATATCCAGGAACTCTACGATTTATTACAATTACGTTCTGAAGTTTTTGTGGTGGAACAAAATTGTGTATATCAGGATATCGATGGAAAAGATCAGAAAGCCTTACATATTTTAGGTTATAAAAACAATCATTTGGTGGCTTATACACGTATTTTTAAACCAGGTGATTATTTTGATGAAGCCAGTATTGGTAGGGTAGTGGTAAAAGAAAATGAACGCCAGTATCAATATGGTTATGACATTATGAACGCTTCCATTCAAGCTATTCATAATAACTACAATACAATTGAAATAAAAATTTCAGCGCAAACCTATTTAAAAAAGTTCTATAATAATCTAGGGTTTAAGGAAATAGGAGAGGAGTATTTGGAAGATGGCATTCCACATGTGGCTATGGTAAAAAATTAATCCTCACCCACGTAAGTAACCAAAATTTCTACACGTCTATCAAATTTAGGATCACCACCAAGCGGAAATTTACGACGCATACCAACATATTTCATACGTCGCTTATCAACACCTTTTTTAGCTAAATAATCATAAATATATTTCGCCCTAGTAACTGATAGATTACGTTTATTAGTCTTACGGTCCATAGCATCTCGTCCATTTTGTGTACAGCAAACATGCCCTTGAATAGTAAAGTAAATATCTTCACGTTCCAATAGTGTTTCAGCAATTTTTTCTAAAGTTTGTTTGGATTCAGGAAGCAAAACACTATATCCTGTTTTAAATAAAATATTCTCTAACAAAAACTTATCACCTGCTTTTATTTCGCCTCTAATAGCCTCCGAAAATTCTTTTTTTTCAGGTTTATCTATTTCCGCTTCCGTTCTAGGCGGTGAATAAGGCTGCACACGTATTTCTACTTTTCGGTTTAAGCCTCTTATTTTAGCTATATTCTTTTCTTTTACCAATTCTAGTAATACTTCACCTTTACCATCTACGTTGGTAATCTTTGATTCATCAAATTCGTTATTAGAAAAAATTTCTTTAATGGAATTAGCACGGTATTGCGATAACAATAAGTTGTAAGAATCACTGCCACGATCATCACAAAAACCATAAATGGAGATCTTTTCTATATCAAGCGATTCAATTTCAGAAAGAAAAAGCATTAATCTACTTTCTTCAGTAGGTAGAACCACATATTGATCCGTTTCAAAAAACACAATATGCGTGCGCTCTCTTTCTGCATCAGATTGCGAAAAGAGCATCATATTACAGCTTAATAATATGATAAGCGCTATTAATCTATTCATAGTAGGTAATGAAAATTAACTTAAATATACTTAATTTAAGTAATTTTTATAAACAGAAGGGCTAGATAAAATATCTGTAGCTTTTTTAATTTCAAGATTGTGGTCTTTGTAATAATCATACAACCCTTCTCTGTAAACGTAACGTTTAACTATCTCATCAGTCAATAACGATAAAATTTCGTCTTTATTCTCATTGATAGCCAATTCTTTAGAATTATTCAGATTTGTTACCAAAGTATTGTAGTCATTCTCAATATTATCATCTAAATCTTCCTTAACAGCTTTTTCCAGAACTTTAGAGAGGGCTTTCTCTGTTTCGGTAACAAATGTAAAATCATTGCGCTTTAAGTACTGTTTAAAGTCATTAAAATCAGTATTTGTAAGCTCCAGGTTACTAATATCTACTTGCTGGTGCTTATAATAATAATCCGTAGCGTAATCGAAAATTAAAAAATCATATTGAATAGCTTTTGTTATAGCCGAGTTTTTGGTAACCGCCAAAGCTTCATCGGGAAACACACCACCGCCGTCAAAAACTTTACGGCCGTTTTTGGTCTTAAACTCGTTGTATTTATCCTTTTCAATACGAACAGCATTACCTTTTTCGTCACGATTCCAATAATCTAAAGCTTGAATGCATCTACCAGAAGGTGTATAATATCTTGAAATAGTGATTTTTAACTGTGTACCATAGGTTAGGGGTTTTGGCCTTTGTACCAAGCCTTTTCCAAAGCTTCTGGAACCAACAATAACTGCACGATCCAAATCCTGCAGGGCACCTGAAACAATTTCACTGGCGGAGGCACTACTACCATTAATCAAAACCACAACAGGTATTTCGGTGTCAATAGGATCACTTTGTGTATAGTAGGAACGATTGAATTTTTTGACTTTAGATTTGGTTGAAACGACCAATTGCCCCTTTGGAACGAATAAGTTCACAATTTTAACGGCTTCAAGTAGCAGTCCGCCAGGATTTCCTCTTAAGTCTAAAATAATACGTTCGGCCCCTTGAGCCTTTAAATCTTTAACAGCATAACCAGTTTGCGAAGAAGCTTTATTATTGAATTTATCCAATACAATATAACCAGTTTTATCATCAACCATAGAAAAATGAGGCACCGCATCTATTTCCACTTCAGAACGCGTAATACTAGCTGTATGTTCTTTTCCTTGGCGCAGATACGTTACATCTACTTTTGTTCCAGAGGAACCTTTTAAAAGGTCGCCAGCATCTTCTTTATAATTGGCAATAACTGTATTACCTATTTTTATGATTTCATCACCGGCTTTTAAACCAGCTTTGTCGGCAGGATAATCTTTATATGGTTCAATAATGACCAGCTTATCTTTCATGGTCCTAACATTGGCACCAATTCCGGTATAATCGCCTGTTCTGCGAATTTTTTCGGCTTCTACATCCTGTTCATTGTAAAATTGGGTGTAGGGATCCAAATCATTCAACATGCTTTTAATGGCGGTATCCATCAATTCAGCTGGATTGGTATCGTCAACATAATTCATGTTGACTTCCTTATAAAGGGTGGTAAATATTTCAATTTGCTTGGCTATCTCAAAAAAATCGTTTTGAAAAGCGGTACCTGTCAGGAATATAACCAACGCAAAAAAAGGAATGACAATGCGCTTTTTAAGTAATTTTTTCATCATGAATTCTTTTTGGATTCCATTTCAACAAACCTATCAAAAAGCTTGTTCATGGAATGTTCAACTTCTACATAAGTGGGTTTATCTTTACCAATGTACAAAATCATTAACGCATATTGTGTTGTAATGTTGTTAAAATAGGCAGATTTGTTCAATCGATAAACCTCTCTTAACAATCGTTTTATGCGATTCCTATCAACAGCTTTTTTAAAGTGCTTTTTTGAAACAGAAACACCAGCTTTAGTAATTAAATTAGTATCATCATGAATGGTCTTTAAAAAAACCATTCGTAATGGATAGGCCGAAACAGAACGACCTTCTGAAAAAAGCTGATCGATAAGTTTTTTGCTTTTGAGTTTTTCTTTATTTGAATAGGTTAATCCCATATTTAAACAAGCATAAAAACAATAATACTATTTAATTGACAATTAATCTAACAGAAAAATTGCTTATTTATCAGAAAGCCACCTGTTAGAGTGGCTTTATTGAAAAATCTTGAAGTTCATTTAGTTCGTTATGAATTTTGATCTCCCAAGCATCCATTTCTTTCTGGGATTCCCAGCCACTATTTGTAGCTTTTCTAAATTTTGATTGATATTCTTTACAAGCCTTAAGCAAAACCGTGTATTCATACTGATAGGCCGAAAACCGTCTTTCTTTTTCGGTTTTCATTTCCTCAAATCTCTTTCTTATTTTCCTTGCAAATAATTCAGCAATGTCGAAAGTTAATTGTTCAAACTTCAATAAATCAGACTCATAGTCAGGATGAAAATGAGATTTATCTATATGAAACTCTGCAACAACAGTTAAGTCCTCATAACCTTGAATATAATCATTTCTATCAACAATTACCTCTGAAGGGTAAAACTCAATCTTATAAGCCGTATAGGAATAACTGTCACCAGATGTTCTAGCCTTCTGAAAATCTTCCAAACGAAGTTTATAAGCTTCTTGCCATTGAATAACATTCTCACTGTTTATTGCCTTGTCTTGGGCATTTATTAAACTAGAAATTAAACAAAAGACAAATAATAAAGATCTTTGCATTATATTTCATTCATGTTGTTCTCCCGATCAACATCAGCCATACCTTGTTTAGGGTCTATCTCAACCGATTTAACCGCTTTGGAAACTTCAAATGAGTAATTTGGGTTAGCCCAAGCCCAATCGGCTATTATTGTAGCTTTTGTTGGCTTTTTACCTCGCATCATTTGCAATGGAATGTAGAAATCTTCAGTAGTTCCATCAGTATAAGTAATGGTCACGTCTAAAGGCATAGGCATTAACCCTTTTCGTTCCAAGGAAATAGTTTTTCCTTCAACACCCGAAACAGCATAGTCAATAGTGTTCGTGGTTTGTGCAAAATCAATTAAATACCAATCTAATTCAAAATTAGTTACTTTTTCTGCAGAGCGAATAATGTCAATAGGTCTTGGGTGTTTGAATGCAAAATCATTAAAGTATTTTTTGATGGTTTTCTTTAAATTTTCTTCACCAATCACATAGCCTAATTGCGCCAAGAAAACTTCACCTTTACTATAAGCCGAAATACCATAAGCTTGATTAAACTCATATCTGTCGGCATGTGTTGAAAGCGGCTGCTCCTTACCGGATTTAGCTAAATAAATATATCCTCTATACGCATTTAGAGTAGGATTTTCTTTACCTTGATTCATAACCTCATTCATAGCATAATCGCTAATGTAACTTGTGAACCCTTCGTCCATCCACTCATGTTTTGCTTCATTGGTAGCCAACAAAAATTGAAACCAGGTATGAGCCATTTCGTGTGCGGTAACACCTACTAAACTTCCAAAAGAACGCTCACCAGTTATAAGTGTACACATGGCATATTCCATCCCGCCATCACCTCCTTGAATAACCGAATATTGTTTGTAAGGATACTTGCCGATGTGCTCACTGAAATATTGCATTAATTCAACGGTTTTAGGCTGTAGGTTTTTCCAGTTTTCCTTTTGCTCATCACTTAACGTACTTTTATAATAAAAATTTAGCATAGGGCCATTTGGAACTTGCATAGTATCATGTATGTATTCTGGGTCAGCACCCCATGTAAAATCATGAACTTTAGGAGCTACAAAATGAAGCGTTTTTTTATCACCTTTAGTTTTAATATCATCTTGCAAGTAACCTGTACCTCCAACAACATAATCCTTGTCAATGGTTAGCTTAACATCAAAATCACCCCAAACACCGTGAAACTCACGCCCTATATAAGGGTCTGCATGCCAGCCTTCAAAGTCATACTCGGCTAATTTAGGATACCATTGCGTCATAGACAATGCAACACCTTCGCTACTGTTTCTTCCTGATCTTCTAATTTGAACAGGTACTTGAGCATCAAAATCCATGGTAAAGGTGACAGACTCACCAGGCTGAATAGATTTAGCCAACTCGACCTCTAGAACCGTTCCTACAGTTTCGTGTTTCAAAACGGTTCCGTTTTGTTTTAGTGAATTTACTTTTATATAGCCTATTTCGTCAGGTTGCAGTTTACTGATTCTGTCGCCTACTCGACCGTCAGGATCTGCAATGGTTCTTGATCTAATATCCATTTCACTTCCAGGTTGAAAAGCATTGAAGTATAAGTGATAATAAACGCGGTTTAGAACATCTGGTGAATTATTGGTGTAAACTAAAGCCTGCTTTCCTTTATATTGATAGGATTCCACATCCATATCAATTTCCATTTTATAGTCAACATGTTGTTGCCAATAACAATCATTTGAACTGTTTGAATTTTGCGCCACAGCATCACTGCTGCTTGCACAAGAAAGAACAAAAACCAAGGCCAAAGCCGTTACTAGAATATGTTTCATTGATGAATAGTATTTAAAAAAAATCCTATCGTTTTAGGATAGGATTTTTAAAGTTTTATAATTGTTTATTTCGTTTGGCTAGCCATAATTAATGCATTGTAAGCATTAACCATTTTACCAGATTTTGTCAAACCAGAAAAAGGTCTAACATCTGAAGGATCACCACCAACAACTACATTCGTTTTAACTGGCAAACCAGAATCCAAAATGATTTGTTTTACTTGCGCAGCTGTTAGTTTAGGGTAATATGAACGAATTAATGCAGCAACACCAGCAACAGCAGGAGCCGCCATAGAAGTACCTCCTTTGGTATCATACTCGCTTTCTGGTGTAGTAGAGTAAACTTTAGCTCCTGGAGCAAAAACATCTACATTATACTTGCCATAGTTAGAAAAACCAGCAATCATTCCTGAACCATATTTTGGCTCTAATGCACCTACAGTAATAAATGTGTTTGAGACTTCCGGTCCTGTACCAACAGCATCATTAGGGAATACATCTTTTGTGTCAATATCAATACCTTCGTTTCCGGCAGCGTTTATAAAAAGTACATCGTTGTCACCAGCATATGCAATAGCGTCTCTTACCCAGTCACTGTGAGGCGAATAGTACTTTCCAAAACTACCATTGATTACTTTGGCGCCATTATCAACTGCATAACGAATAGCTAAAGCAATATCTTTATCGTACTCATCACCATTTGGAACAGCTCTTAAGCTCATAATTTGCACATTGTTGGCCACACCATTTGCACCTTTACCGTTATTACGCTCGGCAGCAATGATACCAGCAACGTGTGTTCCGTGACTTTCGCCTTTTTCAGAAGGCATAACATTACCATTTCCGTAGCCTACATCAGATAAATTGTCAGGGTCATCACCTGTTTTGCGGCCTTTTAATTCTTTGTTTAAGTTGACGTTCAGTTGATCGGTGTAATATTCAACACCACCTTTTATAGCTTCTAATGCTTTTTCTGATGAATCAAAACCATTGCCATACATGTTTTGAAGCATAGCAACCGCTTGATTTACAGCAGAATCGTCAGTTTTGATAGCAGCAACATCTTCTTTTGTGTAGTCTTTTTTGTTCAAGTGTTTAGCAACAGTTTCATCAGCGCTTTTAACCATTTCATAAATTTGGTCATAACGCTGTTTGTTGGCTAGAGCTTCTTGATACTTTTCATCATACTCGGCAACAGCAGAATTGTATTGTGGATTGGTTTTGTCACCTTTTACGATGATACGAACAAATTCTAATTGTTCATCATAGGCATCACCTAAAAAGTTCCACCCATGAACATCATCAACATAACCATTCTTGTCATCATCAATGCCATTTCCTGGAATTTCATCTTCGTTGGTCCATAACACATTGTCAAGATCTTCATGTTCAATGTCAATACCAGAATCAATAACAGCAACAATAACCGTTTTTCCTTTTTTGTCTTTAATAATTTCTTCATAAGCCCTGTCAACACTCATACCTGGAATGGTATCTTTAACAAGGTCTAGGTGACCCCAATTGTGTTTTTCACTTTCTGTTAGTTCAGATTCTTTTAAAGGGGTGTTGTCAATATTTTCAACAGGTGTAGACAACACGGTCGAACCACCACCACAACTTGTTAATACAGCAGCGGTAAATGTGGCCATTAAGAATGGTTTAATTAATTTCATGTTTAATTTCAATTATGTTTATTTAAATATATCATTACAGCTAAAAACCTCATTCAAGCGCACACCTTTTTCAGTGTTTTTGACTGTAATTATTTCATTGTGTGCATCGTGTTCCAAAAATAAGTAATAATTATTATCTGCTGCCATTTTAAGGAATTTTTCTTTTTCGCCCAATGTCAGCAATGGCCTAGTATCATAGCCCATAACAAAGGGTATTGGTAAATGTCCAGCAGTAGGTAAAAGATCGGCCATAAAACAGATGGTCTTACCATTATGGTTAATCATAGGAATCATTTGCTTATCGGTGTGACCGTTTGCAAAGAAAATATCAAATCCCAGTTCACTATTTTTCAGTAAATCCAATTCAGGGAGGCTTGTAAAATGCAATTGGCCGCTCTCTTCCATGGGCAGGATGTTTTCCTTTAAAAAAGAAGCCTTCTCACGGTTGTTGGGTTTTGTTGCCCATTGCCAGTGGTCTGCATTGCTCCAAAATTTAGCATTTTTAAAGGCGGGCTCGTAACCCGTTTTGTCTTTGTTCCATTGAATACTGCCACCGCAATGATCAAAATGAAGATGGGTCATAAAAACATCGGTAATATCATCCCGATGAAAACCATATCTGTTTAACGACTTATCTATAGTGTCATCGCCCCAAAGGTAATAGTATCCAAAAAATTTGTCACTCTGTTTATCGCCCATTCCGGTATCAATTAATATCAAACGATTACCGTCTTCAATTAATAAACACCTTGCCGCAATATCAATCATATTATTGGAATCGGCCGGGTTGGTACGTTGCCAAAGGGATTTTGGAACCACACCAAACATGGCACCACCATCCAGTTTAAAATTACCTGCATTAACGGGATATAGATTCATAGTCTCGCAAATTAAGAAATGTGTAGAACATTTTTAATTTTTAAAAGCGTTATTGAGGTTTTTTTAACAAAAAAGGCATTTGTTTTTAAAATGTTTAAAAGTTAGTATGTGAAAAAATTGCTTTATTTTTATATAAAAGCATTATTTATGAAAAAAATCGTCAAACCACCCATAAAGATCAAAAAGATGAACCTTTTAAGGTTTGGTCGTGATTTTAAACCAGATGAAGAGGTTATTTTACGCGACTATCTTGCCATAGAGCGAACCCGGTTGGCAAATGAGCGCACATTGCTGTCTTACATTAGGTCGTCATTATATCTGCTTTTGGGAGGTATTGCTTTTTTTCAGTTAAAAAGCTTTCCGGATTTTAAATATCTAGCGATACTATCTTTATTATTTAGCGCTATTTTTTTTGTAATAGGTATATATAGGTTTATGCTACTAAAGAAGAGTTTAAAAAAGCTGTATTACCTTTCAGGAGAAAAGGAGGAGAAACAAACAGAGTAGTCCGTATTTTAACAATTAATTGAGCATCCCATGAGAGTTGAATTGATTATTACCTTTTCCATTATAGCTGTTGGAATCGTATTATTTGTCAGGGACTACTTTACAATTGATACAACATCCATTATTATTATGGCTTTGTTCATAGTGACAGGCGTCCTGTCTCCAGAAGAAGGTTTTTCCGGATTTAACCACCCGGCAACACTGACTTTAGGATGTATTTTTGTTGTTAGTGGCGGAATCTTTAATTCCGGGATTTTGGATGGGTTGAGCTATAAAATAATCAAGCTTGCCAAGATTCATTATGTTGTTGCATTAATTGTTTTTTGCACCATTTCAAGTTTGTTTTCTGCTTTCATAAATGATACGGCTGTTGTGGCGTTATTGCTTCCTATTGCATTAACGGTTTGTCGGGAAACCAATATAAAACCCAGTATGCTATTAATGCCCATTTCTTTTGCGGCTTTATTTGGTGGAACTTGTACATTAATAGGAACTTCAACCAATATTTTAGTAAGTAGTTATGCCAAGAAGTATGGTGTTGAAGAGTTTGGAATGTTTGAGTTTAGTGGCGCAGCCTTATGTCTGTTGGCCGTTGGGTTTATCTATATATTTTTAATAGGACCTTTTTTATTACCAAAACAAAAAGAAGCCACTAGTGAGCTTATGGATAGGGCTAAAAAGTATATAACCGAAGTTGAAATAGAGCGCAATTGCCCTGATATCGACATAGCCCTACAGGATTCAAAGTTGGTAAAAAAATACAATATTAACGTTCTCTCAATTCTTAGACAGGGGGATTTAATTCATAATTTTTCACCAGAAATAAAATTAGAAGAAGGGGATATTCTAAAAATCCTTACACCACCCGAAACTCTACAAAGACTTTTGGATTTAAAAGGGTATATCATTAGTGGTAGCAGACGCATGAAAGCAGCCGAAGCCCAAAATCCTAATTATCAAGTGCACGAAGTTATTGTGCCATTTGGATCCTATTTGGCAGGGCACTCCTTAAGACAGCTGAATTTTAGACGACAATACAAAAGTTCGGTAATCGCAATCAGACAACGTGAAGAGGTTAAATATGATAAACTGTCTTCAATTAAATTAACTGAAGGCGATATGTTGTTGATTTTAGGGCAAGAACATGAGCTGAACAATATTGAGGCACAAAACCTCGTGGTTAAACTGTCAGAATACGAAAAGAAAAAAACCAATTACCGAAAAGCCGTCCCTGCCGTATTGATTGGAATAGGTGTTATTTTGTTTGCGTCTTTAAATGTAACATCCATTTTAATTAGCGCCATGGTTGGAGCATTACTTATGATAGTAACGGGAACACTGAAGCCCGTTGAAGCTTATATGGCAGTTGAATGGAAGGTTATTTTTATGATGGCTGGCGTACTGTCCATGGGAACTGCTTTGGAGAAAACAGGAGGGGCCAAACAAATAGCAGATTTTATCCAGGCCAACTTGGGGCAGTATGACGCTCATATTACATTGAGCATTTTGTTTTTAGTGACTTTTGTTTCTACAAATTTAATCTCCAGTAAGGCAACAGCGGCATTAATGACCCCTATTGTTATAAGCCTAGCGGCTATGATGGACATTAGTTCGCGACCGTTTCTTGTAGCGGTTATGTTTGCTTGTTCGCTGACTTTTATGACACCTATGAGCTATCCTACAAATACTATGGTATATGCGCCCGGAAATTATAAATTCAAGGACTTTTTGAAGTTTGGAACCCCTTTAAATATTATCATTTGGATTGCAGCATCGTTTATCATCCCCTATTTCTTTCCATTTTAAGAAAGGGATTCTTGCGACTGCAGTGTATGGATAAATCAATTTTAAATGCGTGCCATTTTAATTTTTTATTGCTATTTTTCAAAAAACTTTAAAACATGATAGAATTAGCTGGTATTATTATTCTAGGGATTTTGGCACAATGGGTTGCATGGCGACTAAAGATTCCTGCCATTTTACCTTTAATATTAATCGGGCTTTTGGTAGGACCCATAGCGGCTGAATTTCTATCTGAAGACAAATCCAAATGGATTGAACCTATCTGGAATGGCAAAAAAGGTCTTTTCCCTGGAGATGGTTTATACTACTTTGTATCATTGGCCATAAGTGTTATTTTATTTGAAGGTGGACTTACGCTCAAACGTGATGAAATTAGAAATGTAGGGCCTGTTATTACCAAGTTGATAACATTAGGGTCAGCCATTACCTTCTTCGGCGCAGCAATTGCTGCGCACTATGTATTTTATTTAAGCTGGGAAGTTAGCTTTTTGTTTTCAGCACTCATTATAGTTACCGGACCTACGGTAATTACACCTATTTTGAGAAATATTCCGTTGAAGAAAGATGTATCTGCAGTTTTAAAGTGGGAAGGCATTTTAATTGACCCAATTGGAGCCTTGGTGGCGGTTTTGGTTTTTGAATTTATAAGTGTTGGAGGTGATAGTGGATTTACAAAAACAGCTTTTATAGAATTTGGAAAAATCATACTTTTTGGAACAACCTTTGGATTTACTTTTGCCCACGCACTCAAGTTTGTCATCAACAAGAATCTAATTCCACATTATTTATTGAATGTTGTATCGCTATCTACCGTTTTGTTGGTTTTTGTAGAATCTGATGTGTTTGCTCATGAATCAGGGTTATTGGCCGTTGTGGTCATGGGTATGGTTTTGGGAAACAGCAAGCTTCAAAACCGAAAAGAACTACTTTATTTTAAAGAGTCATTAAGCGTTCTTTTGATATCCATTTTATTCATATTGTTGGCCGCTAACATCAGTGTTGACGATGTGATGTTATTGTATAATTGGAATACTGCTGTGTTGTTTGGTATAGTGGTTTTTGTAATACGACCATTAGCTGTTTTCTTGAGCACCACAGGTTCTAAACTAAAAACCAATGAAAAAACATTTATTAGTTGGGTGGGTCCTAGAGGTATTGTAGCTGCAGGTATCGCATCACTTTTTGGAACAAAACTTATAAAGCAGGGTGTTGAAGGTGCCGAATATATTACACCACTGGTTTTTATGATTGTTTTAGGAACCGTGCTGTTGAATGCAACCACGGCACGCTTTGTTGCAAAAATTCTAGGTGTATTCTTAACAAAGAGCGAGGGAATTTTAATCATAGGAGCTTCTAAATTTGCCCGTGTAATTGGTCATTATCTTGTGTCTAATGGAAGACATGTGGTTTTAATAGACAATAACCAAACCAATGTCAATAAATCACTTGAACTAGGGCTTGATGCTTTGAACGTAAATATTTACTCTGAATCGCTGACAGATAATATTGAATTGAGCGATGTTGGGTATTTAATGGCCATGACAGCCAATTCAGACATTAATAAGTATGCGATAAATAAGTTTAGTAAACAATTTGGAGAAAACGGAAGCTTTAGGCTAGTGACAAGGGAGGAAATGAAGAATAGTAATGACAATCCTAAAGAAGGACTGTTCTCTCATACTGACGACTTTGTCAAGTTAACAGAAGTAACCCGCACAAATCCTATTATTAATGAAATAGCGATTAAAGATAAAGACCACTACGATAAACTTATTGAAATGACCAATAACGATGATAATGTTGTGCCGCTTTTTGTCAAAGACAAATCAGGTGAGTTGCACATTATTTCATCCTACAGTACAGAAACTGATAAGGTTAATGATAATTGTAGCTTGGTTTATTTAGGAAAACCAATAAAAATAGAGAAAGCTTCGTAATATTAGTCGTTTAACTTTAAAACAGCCATAAACGCTTGTTGCGGAATTTCAACATTCCCTACTTGACGCATTTTCTTTTTACCTTTTTTCTGTTTTTCAAGAAGCTTTCGTTTTCTGGAGATATCACCACCATAACACTTGGCCGTAACGTCTTTACGTAAAGCTTTGATGGTTTCCCTCGAAATAATTTTTGCTCCAATAGCTGCCTGAATAGGAATATCAAATTGTTGACGCGGAATAAGCTCTTTAAGCTTTTCACACATTTTCTTACCAATATTATAGGCGTTATCCGCATGAATTAAAGCTGAAAGCGCATCAACTTGTTGGGAATTTAATAGAATATCAACTCTAACCAATTTTGATGCTCGCATACCAATAGGCGAATAGTCAAAAGAAGCATATCCTTTTGAAACGGTTTTTAATCTATCATAAAAATCAAAAACAATTTCTGCCAAAGGCATATCAAAACTCAATTCAACACGTTCGGGAGTTAGATAGGTTTGGTTTTTTATTTGACCACGTTTTTCGATACACAAACTCATAACCGAGCCTACAAAATCGGCTTTAGTAATAATGGTAGCTTTAATGTAAGGCTCTTCAACACGATTTAAGGTAGATGGGTCTGGTAAATCGGTTGGGTTATTAACAATGATGATTTCATCAGGGTTTTTGTTGGTAAACGCATGATACGATACGTTGGGAACCGTAGTAATAACCGTCATATCAAACTCGCGCTCCAAACGCTCCTGGATAATCTCTAAATGTAGCATCCCTAGAAAACCACATCTGAAACCAAATCCTAAAGCCGCTGAACTTTCAGGCTGGAAGACTAAAGAAGCATCATTAAGCTGAAGTTTTTCCATTGAAGCTCTTAAATCTTCATAATCTTCAGTATCTACTGGATAAATTCCAGCAAAAACCATAGGTTTTACATCCTCAAAACCGCTAATGGCGTTTTTTGTGGGATCTTTGGCATCAGTAATGGTATCACCAACCTTAACTTCTTTAGCTTCCTTGATTCCAGTAATTAGATAACCAACATCTCCTGCCTTAATTTCATTTTTAGGCATTTGTTTTAGTTTCAAGGTGCCAACTTCATCAGCAAAGTAATTTTTACCAGTAGCTATGAACTTAATTTGTTGGCCCTTTTTAATAGAGCCGTTAATAACCCTAAAATAAGTCTCAACTCCACGAAACGGATTGTAAACCGAATCAAAAATCAAGGCTTGTAAAGGTTCGTCTACATTACCTTTTGGAGGCGGTACACGTTCAATGATGGCTGTTAAAATATCTTCAATGCCCAAACCGGTTTTTGCACTGGCAGGGATGACTTCAGAAGGGTCACAGCCTAACAGATCAACAATATCATCAGTTACCTCATCAGGATTGGCACTTGGCAAATCTATTTTATTAAGGACAGGAATGATTTCCAAATCATTTTCAAGCGCTAAATATAAGTTCGATATAGTTTGTGCTTGAATACTTTGAGCAGCATCAACAATTAACAAAGCGCCTTCACAAGCAGCAATAGATCGAGACACTTCATAAGAAAAATCCACATGACCAGGCGTATCAATAAGGTTTAGCACATAAGGTTCGCCATTGTGAACGTAATCCATTTGGATAGCGTGCGATTTAATGGTAATACCACGTTCGCGCTCCAAATCCATATTGTCCAATAACTGGTTTTGTTTTTCGCGTTCAGTCACAGAACCCGTAAAATCCAATAAACGATCGGCAAGCGTACTTTTTCCGTGATCAATATGTGCAATAATGCAAAAGTTTCTAATGTGCTTCATAATCTGCTATCTAGCATAACTTATAAATAGTTTGCAAATATAACTGTTTTATTATGCTTTAAATATTTCTAAACAACAATATTCTACAATTTGATTTACGGTAAATCCGTAATCAAAAGTTTAAAACTATTTTTATATTGCATTTCCAAACTAACTCGATGAATCTTAAAACAAAATTTAGCTTACTCATTATAAGCGTTTTAACCTGTGCAGTAGCATTTGGTCAAGATTTCTCGGTTTCTGGTTTTGTGGTCGATTCCCAAAACAATCCCATTTCCTTCGCCAATATTGTTTTACTGTCTGTTACAGATTCTACAGCAATCAAGGGCACCACATCAAACGACAAGGGTTTTTTTCTAATAGAACAT
This sequence comes from Bacteroidia bacterium, assembly GCA_030425285.1. Lineage (GTDB taxonomy): Bacteria > Bacteroidota > Bacteroidia > Flavobacteriales > Flavobacteriaceae > Hanstruepera. Next base: position 563,859 of record JAUIAY010000001.1, on the reverse strand, counting down.
GTTGAGCCCAACAACTATATTTTGCGAACCAGTTTTATAGGTTTTGGCGAGCATGATATGGAAGTTCTTATTGGAAATTCAAGTATTGATGTTGGCGATATCGTTTTAGAAGAGTCAGCAGAATCCCTTGATGAAATTTCCATTGTTGCAAAAAAACCAACGGTTAAAAAAGAAGCCGACAGGCTGGTCTTCAATGTTGAAAATACAGCTTTAAGTGAAGGAAACGTTATGGAAGTGGTTAAAAGCACACCAGGCGTACTTGTTTTGGATGGAGCTATCTCGGTTAAAAACACCACGCCTACAGTTTATATCAATGATAGGAAGGTTCAGTTGTCTAGCAGCGAACTGATGAATTTATTGGAAGGATCGCCTGCTAGTAGTATAAAATCTGTTGAAGTAATAACAAACCCTGGGGCCAGATATGATGCGGCCGATGGTGTTGTAATCAACATTGTTATGGGTAAAAACCTAGTAATGGGTTATCGCGGAACTGTTTTTGCAAACTATACCCAAGGGTTTTACCCAAGATATAATGCAGGCATCACGAATTATTACAAAAACAATAAAATAAATGTCTTTGCAAGTTATAGCTACAATAATGAAAAAATAGGACGCGAAAATGATGAACAAGTCAATTTTATTGACAACAACGATGCGATTTATGAACGTTGGGATTCAGATTTTGATAGAACAATTAAATCACAAACCCATACAATCAATACTAATTTTGATTACTTCATCAATGACAATAATACGTTAAGCTTTTCATCTAACTTGTTGTTCTTACCAAAATTCGACTATGTCATTAATGGACAAACTGATGTTTTTGATCCAAATTACAACAGGCTCTATAATTTTGATAATGTCAATAACTCTAGTGATGATAAATACAATTTAGGTTTTGACCTCGATTATGTATGTCGTTTTATCAACGGAAGCAAATTATCGTTTAATGCGCATCTAACAACTTACGATTATAACAGAGACCAAAATGTTAACAGCAATTATTATTTTAACGATAACAATTTAAATTTCTCGAATGCCTTTGAAACAATCGCCAAGCAAAACACCTTAATTAACACCGCTCAAGTAGATTATACCTTACCATTGTCAGAAGATACGGCAGCACTATCCTTTGGAGCGAAGGGTTCTTTTGTGAACACCGATAGTGAAATAAACCAGTTTGACATAGAAAACGGAAATCCTGTTTTTGATTCTAATAATTCCAATGCATTTGATTACAACGAAGATGTGTTAGCAGCATATGCAGAGTTTGAAAAAAGCTGGGAAAAACTGGACATAAGTCTAGGGTTACGTGTAGAACAGTCTAATATTGAAGGTAAGTCTTTGGTAACTAACAACACCCTGACGCAAGATTATTTTAACTGGTTCCCAACAGCTAGTATCAGTTTTCAAGCTTCTGAAAAACTTGGAATTTATTCCAACTACAAAAGGAGTATTCAGCGACCAGATTACCAATCGCTGAATCCATTTAGGTTTTATTTAAACGACAACACCATTGTTACGGGAAATCCAAACTTGCAACCAGCTATAAAAGACTATTTCGAATTCGGGATATCACTAAACGATAGGTTTTATATTCAATCATATTATAAATATATTGATGACAGTTTTATGGAATTGCCTTTACAGGACAATAACAATAATCTGCTAATTTACACACCTACAAATATCTCGTCTACGATAGAGTATGGCTTTGATTTCATCACCTTTTTCGATTTAATGCCAAGATGGAATGTATATTTTGTAACATCAGTTTATAACCTTGAAGAGGAAGCAATAATCAACGGAAGCTTACTGAATAGAGATAGATGGTCCAATTACACAGAGTTGAGTAATTCCTTATCATTTTTAAAAGACAATAGCCTATCTGCTAATTTGTCTTTAATATTCATGAGTAAAAACCAGCAAGGCTTTCAAGTGGTCAATGGAAGGTTGTTTAGTGAGTTAGCAATAAAGAAAACCATTTTTAAAGATCGTGGCGCGTTGACATTGACCGCAGGCGACTTATTCAACAAGCAGGATTTTACCATAACGACCAAATACTTGAGACAGGACAACACAAGATTTATGAATCAAGATAATCGATTTGTAAAACTAGGGTTCAGCTACAAATTTGGAAACACTGGTTTAGAAACCAACCAAAGAAGCAAAGACAAAGCCGAACGTGACCGTTTAGAAAAATCAGGAAACTAATCCTGCCATTCGGCAATAAACAAATTGGTATCATGACCACCACCGTTATTTCGGTTTGAGGAGAATATCAATTTTTTACCATCGTTAGAAAATACCGGAAAGGCATCAAATGTCTCGCTATGAGTCACACGCTCAAGATTCTTCCCATCAATATCAATTAAATATAAATTAAAAGGGAAACCTCTTTCAGACTCAAAGTTTGAGGAGAACAATATTTTTTCACCGCTTGGATGGAAAAAAGGACTCCAATTGGCGTTTCCTAAATTCGTTAATTGACGCAAATCACTACCATCAGCATTACAAATGTATAATTCCATTTCAGTTGGCTGGACCAAGCCTTCTGCTAATAAATCTTTATATTCCTTTATTTCTTCGTCTGTTTTTGGCCTTGAAGATCGGAAGATAATTTTTGTACCATCTGGAGAGAAGAACGCACCGCCATCATAGCCCAATTCAAAAGTAATTTGCTTGACATCACTTCCGTCCAAATTCATGGTATAAAGGTCTATATCACCATTACGTGTTGAGGTAAACACAATCTTATCGCCTTTGGGAGACACGGTTGGTTCAGCATCATAACCCGTTTCATTGGTTAATTGCGCCGTGATGTTACCTTCTAAATCAGCCACAAAAATGTCATAGGTATCATAAATAGGCCAAATATATTTTCCATTTTTACGCAAAGGTGTTTCTGGGCAATCCTCACCTCCCAAATGTGTGGATGCGTAAATAATATGCTTGTTATCAGGCAAAAAATAAGCACAGGTTGTACGGCCTTTTCCTGTACTCACCATAGGCGGCTTATGATCATCAAAAATCTCATCAGCTTGCATCAAAAACATCTGGTCGCAACTCACGTTCCAAGCTGTATTATTAGATTGAAAAACTAATTGTTTGTCATCAAAACTCCAGTAAGCTTCAGCATTATCACCACCAAAAGTTATTTGCTTTATGGATTTAAAATGCTTCTCTTCAGGATAAATCAATGAATCAACCCATTTTGTTGCACCCGAATTAGCATCGGTTGATTTAGTTTTGTCGTTCTTACAGGAAACCGTAATCACTAGAATAAAAATATAAATAAAGGTTCTCATAGAGTTTCGTTATCAATAAATGGCAATTATTGTGTAATTTCGCCAAAAATAAGATTATTCACATGAAGAAAATATCGCTACTGGTTCTTTTTATAACGCTATTAGGATGTAAAAAAGATCAGGTGTACAAAAACAAAATACAGGAAGACGTTGTGTTTCTGGCAGATGACAAATTAGAAGGTAGACAAACAGGCACTGAAGGTGAAAAAAAAGCAGCGGCATATATCGCCAAAAGGTTCGAAGAGATAGGCTTACAGCCCAAAGGGACAGAAGCCTATTTTCAAGTGTTTAGCTTTAAGCCCAAAACGGATCCGCATAGTGAGGTTTCGTTTACAACAATGTCAGAGGATGGTACCATAACAGGAACTAATATTTTAGGATATATTGATAACAAAGCCGTAAACACCGTTATTATAGGTGCCCATTATGACCATTTGGGTTATGGCGGCGACGGATCATTATATAAAGGCGAAAAAGCCATACACAATGGGGCTGATGATAATGCCAGCGGTGTGGCGGTTATGATGGATTTGGCTGCAAAACTTAAGAATACCAATACCGCAAACAATTATTTGTTTATGGCTTTTTCTGGTGAGGAAATGGGCTTATTGGGATCTAATTACTTTGTTAAGAGCCCAACTATCGATACCAAAGCGGTAAGCTATATGATAAACATGGACATGGTTGGTAGATTAAAACAAGACAGCACATTAGCAGTTTATGGAACAGGAACCTCGCCTATATTCAAGCAGGTATTAAGCTCCCACAATGAAAAATTTAAACTCATAGAAAAAGAATCAGGTATTGGGCCAAGCGACCACACATCATTCTATTTGGCTGACATTCCAGTATTACATTTTTTCACAGGTCAGCATGAAGACTATCACAAGCCTAGTGATGATTTTGATAAGTTGAATTACAAAGGAATGGAAACCATTTCAAACTATATTTTTGAAATTATAACCGATTTGAATGATAATGGCAAACTAGCTTTTAGAACAACCAAAAACGAAAGTGAAGAAACACCACGATTTAAAGTTGGTTTGGGTGTTGTACCAGATTATATGTTTGATGGCAAAGGTATGCGCATTGATGGTGTAAGTGAAGATAAACCTGCTAAAAAGGCAGGCTTGCAAAAAGGCGATATTGTTGTGAAACTTGGCGATAGTGCAGTTGTGGATATGATGAGTTATATGCGAGCCCTTTCTGTTTTTGAAAAAGGAGACTCGACAAAAGTAAAAGTCGAAAGAAAAGGGGATACCCTTACGATGGATTTAAAGTTTTAAAATTGGTAAAAATAGGCGACATAGAACTTCCGGATTTTCCATTACTATTGGCCCCAATGGAAGATGTCAGCGACCCACCTTTCCGCGCATTGTGTAAGGAACAGGGGGCTGATGTAGTGTACACGGAGTTTGTTTCCAGCGAAGGGCTGATTCGTAACGCTGCCAAGAGCGTTATGAAGCTGGATATTTATGAGAAGGAACGCCCTGTGGGCATTCAGATTTTTGGAGCCAATCTAGATAGCATGCTGCAAACTATCGATATTGTTGAGAAATCAAACCCAGATATCATAGATATAAACTTCGGTTGCCCAGTCAAAAAAGTTGTGAGTAAAGGTGCAGGAGCTGGCATTTTAAAGGATGTTTGCCTCATGGAAAAATTGACAGCTGAAATGGTAAAGCGCACCAATTTACCCATTACGGTCAAGACGCGTTTGGGTTGGGATCATGACTCCATAAAGATTGTTGAGGTAGCTGAACGTTTACAGGATGTGGGTTGTAAAGCTATCGCTATTCATGGTCGTACTCGTGCTCAAATGTATAAAGGTAATGCCGACTGGAAACCGATTGCAGAAGTAAAAAACAACCCAAGAATGCATATTCCTGTTTTTGGTAATGGCGATGTAGATTCGCCAGAACGCGCTATGGAAATGCGTGATAGTTATGGATTGGACGGTTGTATGATTGGCCGTGCGACCATTGGGAATCCGTGGTTTTTTAAACAAGTAAAGCATTATTTTAAAACAGGTGAGCATCTAGAGCCCATTACAATTCAGGAGCGTGTTGAAGCTGCAAAAAGGCATTTACAAATGTCTATAGATTGGAAAGGTGAAAAACTAGGTGTTTTTGAGACTAGAAGGCATTACACTAATTATTTTAAAGGGATACCAAACTTCAAGGAATATAGAATGCGTATGGTTACAAGTGATGACTCTAAAGATGTGTTTCAGGCATTTGATGATGTGTTGGCAGACTTTTCAGATTATCAATTTGCTTAAGCTGAAACCAAACTTTTTGTAATTCTTGAAGAGGCTATTTTTGAAGCTCCAATGCCCAGTATTGTAATGGTTACAAACACCAAAACAACATTTTCAAATTTAATGGACATAGGATAGGGTAGGGTAGCTGTCAGTTTGACCAAGCCAAAAGTTTCTTGCAACCAAACCAGAATCAAGCCCAGAATTAAACCAATGAGTCCCCCAAAAAGTGTCATCATACTTCCCTGAAGAAAGAAGATTTTTTTTATATCACCTGTTGTCGCACCCAAATTACTTAATGTATGTAAGGTTTTCTTTTTGTCAAGTATCATCATGATGATGGAACCGATGACATTAAAAAGCGCAATAATAAGGATCAAGGTAAAGATTAAATAAACAGCTAGATTTTCCGTGTTAAGCATTTTATGCAAGGCATCATTCAATTCTGATTTATTCTTAAGCACGACCTTATCCCCTAAAATAGTCATGATTTTGTCTCTCATATCACTTTCAGAAACACCTTCTTTTAACTTGAACTCTATGGCAGAAACCTGATTATTTTGGTAGTCAACGAGGTGTTGCGCCATTTCAATGGGCATAAAAACATATTTGTCGTTTAGAGTTTCATTAACATCAAAAATGCCAACGCTTATGGCTTTTACCGAATTGAAAGCTGTTTTAATATCTGTTACTTGTCCCTTGCCAGGCTTGGGTATGTATAGGTCAACAGTTTTGCCATAGTCTAAAACACCAATTGATAATCTATTTGAAATGCCCCAGCCCACGACAATTTGATTGGATTTACCCGAAAACCAGCTTCCTATAGGTACAATAGAGTCAACAGCATTAACCAATTTGTAATTAGAATCTACACCTTTAACAAATGCATCCGGATAGCTTCTTTCATCAAAGGAAATCAAGACACGCTCTTCAACGACTTTTGAAAAAGCTATGATGCCTTCTTCATTTTTGAGAGCTTTCAGTTCAGATTCAGAAACAGTAAAAGATTTTCCTTTAACGGATTCAGCCTTTAAATCAGGATCAATGAGCGATGTAAACTGAAGCGTGAAATCTTTAAGGCCGGCAAAACCAGAAAGGACAATAAACAATGATAGGGCTCCAATAACAACACTGATGGCTGCGATTATAGTAATGAAATTTATAGCATTGTTGGTGCTTTTAGAAAGTAAATACCGTTTCGCTATATATAAGGGAAAGTTCAATTACGATTTTTTACGTTTATCCAAAAGATTAGGATCGGCTATTGGGTTATCGGTTCCTTTCAATGATTTTTCAATATTGTCAATATATTCCAAAGAATCATCTATAAAAAACTCTAATTGAGGCATTCTCCGTAATTGGTTTTTGGTACGTTGTGCCAATTCATGCCTGATAAGTGACGCATTGGATCGAATACCGCCAATGAGTTCTTTGGCTTTATCATTTGGAAAGATGCTTAAATACACCTTGGCTATTGATAAATCTACAGTAACCGATACTTTAGAAACAGAAATAAGAACCCCTTGCATTCCGCCTTGTGTGGCTGCCTTTTGTAAAACATCTACCAAATCACGTTGTAAAACAGATGCTATTTTCTTTTGTCTTTGACTTTCTTCCATTGTAATATCCGATTTTGTGAATCGATGGTACAAAAATAACGGATATTTAAAGATTATCTTACTTTTACTGGCAAAATTCGTAACTTCATAGCACATGAAAAAGATTGAACATATTGGCATAGCCGTAAAAGATATAGAAAAGTCCAACGATTTGTTTGCCAAGCTCTTTGGGGAATCACATTATAAAATTGAAGAGGTGGCTAGTGAAGGTGTAAGCACATCTTTCTTCAAAGTGGGAGATAATAAGATTGAGTTACTCGAGGCAACAAACAAGGATAGCCCAATAGCAAAATTCATTGAAAAACGCGGCGAAGGCATACACCACATAGCCTTTGATGTGGAGGATATAGAATCTGAAATTTCAAGATTGCAAAAGGAGGGCTTTACAGTATTGAATGAAAACCCAAAAAAAGGAGCTGATAATAAATTAGTAGCTTTTTTACATCCCAAATCAACAAATGGTGTTCTCATAGAGTTGTGCCAGGATATAAAGAAATAAAAATCCTTGTAGGGTTTTAAAATATGTAGTAATATTGCACACTCTTTTCAGGAAAAGAGTAATTAGTTTCATGCTAATTTGGTCCTATAACTCAGTTGGTTAGAGTATCTGACTCATAATCAGAAAGTCCCTGGTTCGAGCCCAGGTGGGACCACTAAAAAGTTGTAAAGCCTTATAAACAAATAGTTTGTAAGGCTTTTTATTTTCTTTCCATGATTCTATTTTTTTAAAACCACTAACTGTTTTTTTTCGTAGCTAAAGATGAATTCTAAATTTAAGTGACGTAGTAACAATTATTTAAAGTAGAAAATTTAAATAAAAGGGAGATTTATGTTAAAAAAACATATATTTGAAACGTAATAAGATTAATAGCGAGTTAAGAAATAAATGTGCATTTTATCGATGTTTTTTGCATTTGATAGATTTTTTTTATGTAAATTTATTTTGTTAAGTCGCTTTTTTTTATACTTTTACCCATTGATGAGAATGCTAAAAAATAAAATGTTTGCCTCAATCTTATTTTTTTTGATAAGTTTTGTATGCATGGCCCAAACTGGACCACCTCCGCCCCAACCACCACCACCACCTGGATTGCCAATAGATGGTGGCGTGTTATTCACGTTGACTATTGGTTTGTTTTATGGGGCTTTTAGGTTTTTGAAATCCAAGTAGTCAGACTTATTTTATTGTGTATTAAGGAACAATCTTTTTACGTACTTCCCAATAACATCAAACTCTAAATTAACCGAATCTCCAGATTTAATATATTTGAAAGTAGTGTGCTCAAAAGTGTAAGGAATTATAGCGACACTAAACGAGTGTTTTTTTGAATCCACTACAGTTAGACTCACGCCGTTAACCGTAACCGAACCTTTTTCTATCGTAATGTTGTTTAGACTTTCATCGTATGAAAAAGTAAAAACCCAGCTGCCGTTTGCCTGAACAACATTGTCACAAACAGCTACTTGGTCTACGTGCCCCTGAACTATGTGCCCATCTAGCCGATCGTTAAGTTTCATACCGCGCTCTAAATTCACAGGATCTCCAACTTTAATATCTCCAATATTGGTTTTGGTTAGAGTTTCTGCAATTGCTGTTACTTTATAAGTGTTTTCAAGAGTGGAAACAACGGTCAGACAGACACCATTATGAGAGACGCTTTGGTCTATTTTTAGTTCTGAAGCCATATCGGACTCTATAGTTAGGTGTAGATTAGATTGCTCTTTCTCTAATTTTGTTACAATACCTATAGTTTCAATAATTCCTGTGAACATCTTTAAAGATTATTTGGTTAAATTTGCTGCAACAAAATTACAAACTTAAGTTACAATCTAAATGAGGAAAGACGAAAATGTTATTGTAGGCATATCAATTGGGGACTTGAATGGAATTGGAGGCGAGATTGTGCTCAAAACCTTGGAAGATAATCGCACTCTAGAGTTTTTCACGCCAGTTATATTTGCTTCCGTGAAAACCATATCATTTTTAAAAAATCATTTCGACCTCAACATTTCTTTTAATGGAATCAACAAACTATCGGATGTGGTTCCTGGTAAAATAAATGTATTTAATGCATGGCAAGAAAAGGTAGATATCAGGTTTGGAGAAGAAGACCCCAAAATGGGCGAGTTAGCCATTAAATCATTAGAGCAGGCTACCAAAGCTTTAAAATCCAATGATATAGATGTTTTGGTTACAGCGCCAATTAATAAGCACAACATTCAATCTGAAAAGTTCAATTTCCCGGGACACACAGACTATCTTAACCAAGAGCTGGATGGCGAAAGCTTGATGTTTATGGTGTCCAATAACTTGCGAGTAGGATTGCTAACCGATCATGTTCCGGTTAAGGATGTTTCTAATAGCATTACCAAGTCACTTATCACAAAAAAAATAAATACAGTTTACAATACCCTCCAATCAGATTTTAACATCAGAAGGCCAAAGATTGCCGTTTTAGGCATTAATCCACATACGGGAGACAATGGTGTTATTGGAAAGGAAGATGATACAGTGCTTCGTCCGACGTTAAAAGAATTGGTAGACTCTGGTAAACTTGTTTATGGTCCTTATGCTGCCGATAGCTTTTTTGGGTCGGGCAATTACAAAAATTTTGATGCCATTGTGGCCGCTTACCATGATCAAGGGCTTATTCCGTTTAAAACACTATCATTTGGTAAAGGCGTGAATTATACAGCAGGTCTGTCTAAAATTCGAACGTCTCCAGACCATGGAACTGCTTATGAAATTGCTGGAAAAGGAGAGGCCAATGAAAGTTCATTTAGAGAAGCTGTTTATCTAGCAATTAAATTATATAGAAATCGGCTGGATAACAACAACTTAAAAGCAAACCCACTCAAAACAGGTCAAAAAAAGATATAAACAAAAAAATGTTTATAACCGCCTCAAGCTAAATATTATTTTATATATTTGCAGGCTCAAAATAGATGGAGAATGAAGGAATTGAAAACATTTACAATACCTTTTGTAGGGCTAAAAGAGGGAAAACATCAATTTGAGTTTAAAATAGACAAGGCGTTCTTTGATTTTTTTGATTATCAAGATTTTAATGATGCTTCAGTAGAAGTGAATTTAGAGCTAAACAAAAAAACAACATTATTGGAATTGGATTTTCAAATCTCTGGATTTGTCAATGTCAATTGTGATTTAACCAATGAACCATATGACCAAAGCATATCGAGTGATTTCAATTTGGTGGTTAAATTTGGTGATGAATTTAATGATGAGGAAATAGATTTGTTGGTTTTACCCCATGGATCCTATGAGGTAAATATACAACAGTATATTTACGAACTGATTGTTTTGGCTGTGCCAAGCAAAAGAGTTCATCCTGGTGTTGAAGATGGCACTTTGGGTTCAGAGATTCTTGATAAATTAGAAGAGTTAAGCCCCAAAAAAGAAAAATTGAATAATTCGGGTTCGGAAACAGACCCTAGATGGAATACATTAAAGAAACTATTAACGGATAAAGAATAATAAAAATGGCACATCCTAAGAGAAAAATCTCAAAAACCAGAAGAGATAAAAGAAGAACACATTACAAAGCAACAGTTCCTCAAATTGCTACGTGTCCTACTACTGGAGAAGCACACTTGTACCACAGAGCACACTGGCACGAGGGAAAACTATATTACAGAGGTCAGGTTTTGATTGACAACTCTGAAGAGGTTGAAAATTTAGCATAGTTATTATGCGTGCATATAATAAAACGCTCATTTATGAGCGTTTTTTTTATGATAAATTTTTATAGAAAGCAAAAACCACTTAATTTGCATTAAATTAGTCTAAAATTAGCTGATTTTATCATTTTTTGATTGAAATCAGTATTTTTTGTACTGTTTTTTTGTAAAAATATTTATAACGGTATGAGTAAAATCTCAGCAGCCATAACAGCTGTAGGTGCATATTTGCCAGATTATGTGTTGACCAATCAGATTCTTGAAACCATGGTTGACACCAATGACGAGTGGATTACCACACGTACAGGCATCAAAGAACGAAGAATTCTTAAAGAAGAGGGAAAAGGGACATCTTTTCTTGCCATTAATGCCGCCAAAGACCTTATCGATAAAAAAGGCATAAACCCAGAAGACATAGATTTAGTGATTGTTGCTACGGCAACACCTGATATGAAAGCAGCTGCAACGGCAGCTTATACAGCAACACAAATAGGAGCCGTAAATGCATTTTCTTTCGATTTGGAAGCAGCCTGCTCTAGTTTCTTGTATGGTATGTCGGTTGCTGCCAGATATATAGAATCAGGAAAATACAAAAAAGTATTATTGATAGGTGCCGACAAAATGTCGTCTATGATAAACTACGAAGACAGAGCTACTTGCATTATATTTGGAGATGGCGCCGGAGCCGTACTTTTTGAGCCAAGCGAAGAAGGCTTTGGACTACAAGACGAGTATTTGAGAAGTGATGGTTCCGGAAGAGAGTTTTTACAAGCTACCTACGGTGGATCATCTTACCAAATAACCCCAGAAGCACTTGAGAAAGGAGGACAGTATGTCTTCCAAGACGGTAAAACCGTATTTAAAAATGCGGTTTTCAATATGGCTGATGTTTCAGAAAAAATACTAAAAAGAAACAATCTAACCAATAAAGATATTACCTGGTTGGTGCCACATCAGGCCAATAAACGTATTATTGATGCTACTGCCAACAGAATAGAACTAGAATCAGAAAAGGTCATGATGAATATCCACAAGTATGGAAACACCACATCGGCGACCTTACCTTTATTGCTTAGCGATTACGAAACCCAATTAAAAAAAGGGGATAAATTAATTTTTGCCGCTTTCGGAGGCGGATTCACTTGGGGCTCTATATATTTAACATGGGCCTATAATTCCTAACTAACTAACGAACTAAATTTTAAAAATTGAATAATTATGGATTTAAAGGATATTCAAAATTTAATAAAATTTGTAGCTAAATCTGGAGCTAGCGAAGTAAAGCTAGAAACAGAAGATGTTAAAATCACCATCAAGACAGGTAGTGATGATAAAGAAACAACTACATATGTACAACAAGTACCGGTCAATGCACCAGTAGCGCAAGTGCCTGCAACACCGGCAGCTCCCGCTCCTGCAGCACCAGCCGCGACACCGGAGGCTGCGCCAGCCCAAGACGATTCAAAATACATTACTGTAAAGTCTCCTATCATTGGTACATTATACAGAAAACCATCGCCAGACAAACCTGTTTTTGTTGAGGTTGGACAAACCATTAAAGAAGGAGATGTTCTATGTATTATAGAAGCCATGAAACTATTTAATGAAATTGAATCTGAAGTTTCAGGAAAAATAGTTAAAATACTTGTTGATGATTCATCACCAGTAGAATTCGATCAACCGTTGTTTTTGGTTGATCCTTCATAACCTTTTAAAGATTCCAATTCTCTTCCCGATCAAAAGGGGTTTAAAAATCCAAAATTTTTGGAGTTTGGAATTTGAAATTTTTAATAAAGCAAGTTATGTTCAAAAAGATATTAATTGCCAATAGAGGAGAGATAGCACTTCGTGTCATCAGAACCTGTAAAGAAATGGGCATCAAAACGGTTGCTGTATACTCAACAGCAGATGCTGATAGTCTCCATGTTAAGTTTGCCGATGAGGCTGTATGTATAGGTCCTGCTCCAAGCAGCGAGTCCTATTTAAAAATATCCAATGTTATTGCTGCAGCTGAAATTACCAATGCAGACGCCATTCATCCAGGATATGGTTTTTTATCAGAAAATGCCAAATTTTCAAAAATTTGTGAAGAACATGGCATCAAGTTCATTGGTGCTTCAGAAGAAATGATCTCTAAAATGGGAGACAAGGCCACTGCTAAAGCCACTATGAAAGCAGCAGGTGTTCCTTGTGTGCCCGGAAGTGATGGTATTATTGCCGATTTTGAAGAATGTGAGAAATTGGCCAAAGAAGTTGGTTATCCTGTAATGTTAAAAGCAACTGCAGGTGGAGGTGGAAAAGGAATGCGTGCCGTGTGGAAACCTGAAAATTTGAAGGCTGCATGGGATTCTGCTAGACAAGAATCTAAAGCGGCTTTTGGAAATGACGATATGTACATGGAAAAGCTTATTGAAGAGCCTAGACATATTGAAATTCAAGTTGTGGGAGATTCTACAGGAAAGGCTTGCCATTTGTCTGAACGAGATTGTTCGGTTCAACGAAGACACCAAAAACTGACAGAAGAAGTACCATCGCCTTTTATGACCGATAAATTACGTGATAAAATGGGTAAAGCTGCTGTAAAAGCCGCCGAATTTATTAAATATGAAGGCGCTGGAACAGTAGAGTTCCTAGTTGATAAGCACAGGAATTTTTATTTTATGGAAATGAATACGCGTATTCAGGTTGAGCACCCAATCACAGAACAGGTAATTGATTTTGATTTGATTCGTGAGCAAATACTGGTTGCAGCTGGCGTCCCTATTTCAGGTAAAAACTATACACCTAATTTACATTCCATAGAATGTAGAATTAATGCCGAAGACCCTTTTAACGATTTTAGACCCTCACCAGGTCGTATTACGACACTTCATGCTCCAGGAGGACATGGTGTAAGACTTGATACGCACGTTTATGCAGGGTATATGATTCCGCCTAATTATGACTCCATGATTGCGAAGCTTATTACGACGGCCCAAACAAGAGAAGAGGCCATTAATAAAATGAAGCGTGCTTTGGATGAATTTGTTATAGAAGGTATTAAAACCACCATTCCATTCCATAGACAGCTTATGGATAACCCTGATTATTTAGCTGGGAATTATACAACAAAATTTATGGAAGATTTTGAAATGGAAAAACCACTTGAAGATTAAGAAAAAGCCCCTAAATAAGGGGCTTTTTTATATTTGAATGTTTTCAGAAATAGATTTTATAACTTGAGGGACTTCTTCTATTTTGAAGTCAAACTCTAACCCATAATTAGATTCATTAATTTTTTTTATTGATAGTTTCCCATTTTTGATATTATAGTAGCCTGTTTGACCTCTGCAAAAACAAAGTCTGGCAAACAATGCATTTGTTGTTTTAAGTTCAGAGTCTTCAAAATTCACTTCAGGATTGATTGGATCAATTTCAAAATAAACAATTTCTCTGTAATTACCATCTTGAGTGTTCGGAATTTCATTTCTTTTATATTCAAACTTAATCACTATTTTTTTTGAATCATTAATTTCCGGGTATAACTGGCCTGTACTATCATATTTCAAAACAACAGATTTATTTTTTAGCACTTCGAAAGAACAGACGCCATCATTAGGACAATGATGGGACTGTGGTTTTTCAGATACGTTCGTTTGTTGTCCAGATTTACAAGCAAAAAACGAAAAATAAACCACGATAAATAAAAAGGTTCTCATAAAAACAAATATAAATCTTTTATAATAGACTTTATTTCTTTGTTATTTATTAATTTTATAGGATAAATTAATCTAAACATTTTTCGCTATGAGAAATTACTACACAAAGTTAAGTTTAACTATTCTTTTGACTTTGTTCTTTTCAGTTTTTGCCTTTTCACAAAACAGGCAATCTATGTGGACTAAAATCACTAAAAATCAAATAGCAAGTGATGATCTGGTTTTTAGAAAGTCTACACCAACAGTTGCTGAATTCTACCAATTAGATATCGCAGCATTAAACCAAGCATTGAGAGGAGCACCACAAAGGGGTACTGATTTGACAACTTCCAATGTAATTGTTGATTTTCCTAATTCAAATGGTTCTTTTGACTCTTTTCGAGTATATGAAGCCTCTGTTTTAGCCAATGAGCTTCAAGCGCAATACCCAAACATAAGATCTTATGTTGGGCAGAGTGTTGACAATCCGGAAACTTTAATCCGCTTTAGCGTTACCCCGCAAGGCTTACACACTATGACATTATCTTCCGAAACAGGTAGTCAATTTATTGACCCTTACACTAGAGGTTCTAATTCATATATAGTTTATTCTAAAAGAGATTTAACTTTTGGAGATAGAAACTATGTTTGTGAGTTCGATGATGATGGGGTAATGGAAGATTTTGATGTTGAAGATTTTGCTGAAAGAAATGCAAACGATGGTCAAATGAGAAATTTTAGATTAGCATTGGCGTGTACTATCGAATATGCTGAATTTCATTGGTCTGCAGCTGGATTAACAAGTACCGATACTGTAGCAGATCGAAAAGATGCAGTCTTGGCCGCTATGGTAGTTACCATGACAAGGGTTAATGGTATATATGAAAAAGAACTTTCTGTCACCATGACAATAATACCTAACAACTTGGATATTATTTTTATAACTACAGATTCTTTTAACAATAATGATGCTTCAGTACTTATCAACCAAAGTCAAGCAGTTATCGATGGTGCGATAGGTTCAGCTAATTATGATATTGGCCACACCTTTAGTACTGGTGGTGGTGGATTAGCACAGTTAAACTCCCCTTGTGTAACGGGAAGCAAGGCTAGAGGTATTACAGGTCTTCCTCAACCCGTTGGAGATGCTTTTGATATTGATTTTGTATGTCACGAAATGGGGCATCAGTATGGGAGTCCACACACATTCAATGGTAGCACAGGAAATTGTTCTGGAGGGAATAGATCGTCAGCTACTGCTTATGAACCAGGTAGTGGTTCTACCATTATGGCCTACGCTGGAATTTGTGCTCCTCAAAATGTTCAAGGTAACAGCGATGCTTACTTTCATCAAGTAAGTTTACAGTTAATGTGGGCTAATATTAGTGGAGGGAATAGTCAATGTGGTGCTCAATCTGGTACAGGAAATTCCGCACCAACCGCTGAAGCAGGTTCGTCTTATATTATTCCAATTTCAACACCTTATATGTTAACCGCTTCCTCAACAGATACTGAATCTACAGACACCCATACTTTTACTTGGGAACAGTGGGATTTAGGACCAGCAGGAGCACCAACTGAAACAACAGTATCAGGACCTTTGGTTAGATCATTTGAAGGGTCTACTTATCCAACGAGATATGTGCCTAATATTCCCGATTTATTGCAATTTGGTGGTTCAACTGACTGGGAAAAATTAGCATCAATATCAAGAGCAATGAATTTTAGAGTCACTGTAAGGGACAATGATGTTAGAGGAGGCCAAACAGCTTCGGATATTATGACAGTGAATACATCAACAACTGCGGGGCCATTTGTTGTAACATCCCAGAGTTCTCCGGTAACTTGGTCACCTGGCAACACAGAGACTATAACTTGGGATGTAGCGGGAACCAATATAGGAGTGGTTAACACACCAGATGTAGATATTCTTTTATCTACAAATGGTGGGGAAAGTTTTGATACCGTATTGGCCACTGCTGTGCCTAATGATGGTTCGGCAGATATCATTGTTCCTGATGTACTAGCAGATAACTGTTTAGTAATGGTAAAAGGGAATGGCAATATTTTCTTTAATATTAATACTGCTAGAATAGCAATTGGATATAATATTACATCTGGAGAAGTTTGCGAAACGTATACATTTAACTTAAACCAGACATTACCAACATCAGCAAGCGTTTTTGAACAAATCCCAGTAGGTATTACTGATAGCGGCATTATAACAGACGTAAATGTTAAATATGATATTTCTTCAACAGCATTAAATCAATTACATATGGCAATAATTAGTGCTGAAGGCACCAGAGCCTATTTGTATCCTGCTGGACCATGTGCAACAGGAGCTAATATGCAAGTGACTTGGGATCAGGAGTCAACAGAATCTGTTGTTTGTGGAACAAACCCAGTTACTGGAACAGCCATGCCGGTTCCAACGACTACCCCTGAGCCTTTAAGCAATATTTATGGTGAAGAAATGAATGGAACATGGGTTTTAATGGCTGCTAATATTGGTGCGTCCAATATGGTATTTAATTTTGCCGATGTTGAAATTTGTACTTCTGGGTTTGTTGCGGTTCTTGCTCCTGAAAGAATCACGCAATCTACTGTTGAAGTTGATGTGGTTTCTACAGCTACGGTTAATGATACTCATTTGGAAGTAACAAGCCCAAACACAGCCAATGCTTCTAACATTGAATTTACATTAACAGTTTTACCTACTGAAGGAACACTATACCTTAATGGAACACCATTAGGGGCAAGTGATACATTTACCCAAGCAGACATCAATGCAGGAAATGTAACTTATACGACAACATCTTCAGTTGATGCTACTGATGGATTTAGAGTGGATGTAGACGACAACAATGGCGGAACATTGCCTAACTTACTGGTAAATATTCAAATAATAGATGGGTTAAGTATTGATGAGCACAACTTTGATGTGTTTAATGTTTATCCAAACCCTACCAATGGTGAAGTAACTATTGAATTAAGTTCTAGCGAAAACGCAACAGTTCAGTTGTTTGATATTAGAGGGAGAAAAGTTTACAACAATAGATTTGAAAACAATGCTGCCTTCAATAAAACGATAGATTTAAGCTCGGCTTCTACAGGAGTCTATTTATTACAAGTAACAAGCGGACCTAAAACAGCCACTAAAAAATTAATTATTAAATAAAAGTCAATATCAATAATTTTAAAGCCCCTTTTAGGGGCTTTTTTTACATTTTAAAGCTATTAAAATATGAAGTTCTCCTATTGGGAAATTAAATCATGGTTTAATAATGTAGATTATACAATAATTGGAAGTGGTATTGTGGGTTTAAGTTGCGCGCTTGAATTAAAAAAACGATTCCCTAAATCTAAAATATTGGTTTTGGAACGCGGCATTTTACCACAGGGAGCCAGCACCAAAAATGCGGGTTTTGCTTGTTTTGGAAGCGTAAGTGAAATTCTTGAGGATCTAAAGACACATTCGCAAGAAGAAGTCATAGATTTGGTAAAAGAACGAAAAGAAGGACTTCAAAATTTAAGGAACAGCTTATCGGACACCAAAATAGGTTTTCAACAACTTGGTGGTTATGAGTTGTTCACCAAAGAGGATACGAAACTTTATGACGAATCGATAGTCGGTTTGGAAGAAATCAATAAGCTGTTAAAATCTGTTTTTAGGGAAGACGTATTCAAGACAGTACCTAATTTATTTCGATTTAAAAACATTCAAAACAACCTTATTTTCAATCAATTTGAGGGGCAATTAGATACCGGAAACATGATAGAAGCTTTACTTTTAAAGGTACAGTTGGCAGGAGTTAAAATATTAAACAATGTTAAAGTAGAGGCTTTTGAAGAATTTTTAGATAATATTATTGTAAAGACAGATTGTTTCGAGTTTAAAACCCAAAAGCTTTTCATTGCAACCAATGGGTTTGCCCAACAATTAATTAATCAACCCATTAAACCAGCAAGAGCCCAAGTTTTGATTACAAAACCAATACAAAACCTTCAGATAAAGGGTACGTTTCATTTGGATAAAGGGTTTTATTATTTTAGAAACATAGACAATAGATTGTTGTTTGGTGGAGGAAGGAATTTAGACATGACTGGTGAAGAAACAACTGAAATGGGTGAAACCAAACTAATTCAAAACAAATTGGAAGAATTGTTGGAAACGGTTATTATACCCGAAACAACATTTGAAGTTGATTATAGCTGGAGTGGTATTATGGGTGTGGGAAATCAAAAAAAACCTATTATTAAACAAATAGGAGACCATGTGTTTTGTGGAATCCGATTAGGTGGTATGGGTATTGCTATTGGAAGTAGCGTTGGAATGCGCATGGCTCAATTATTAGAGTAAAATATGAGACGGATTATTAAGTTTTTATGGAGGCTTCTTTTAGGGTTATTTCTCTTTTCTATCTTAATAGTGTTTGTTTACAAGTGGCTTCCTGTACCCCTTACACCCTTAATGGTTATTAGAGCTGTTGAACAGAAACAAGACAATAATGAGTTTGTTTTAAAGCACAATTGGGTACCACTTGAGGACATATCATTAAATTTACAACTGGCTGTTATTTGCAGCGAAGATCAAAACTTTATAAGGCATAAAGGTTTTGATTTAAAAGCTATTGAAAAAGCAGTTGAAAACAACAAGAAAGGGAAGCGTATTAGAGGAGCAAGCACGATAAGCCAACAAACAGCCAAAAATGTTTTTTTATGGCCTAAACGCAGCTGGTTTCGCAAAGGTCTTGAGACTTACTTTACGTTCCTAATAGAGTTAATTTGGAGCAAAGAACGAATTATGGAAGTTTATCTAAATAGTATTGAAATGGGAGAAGGTATTTATGGAGCCGAAGCTGCCTCACAATTTTGGTATAAGAAACAGGCCAAAAATTTATCTGTTTATGAAGCGGCTTCTATTGCTGCTATTTTACCCAGCCCTTTAAAATATAGAGCAAATCCCGCTACTAACTATATTCAATCAAGAAAGAATTGGATAGTTAAACAAATGCATTTTTATGGTAAGCTTAATTATGCCATAGACCATCAGGATTAAGGTCCAAATCTCTTCTGTTCAATCTTTTACTATTTCTAAATTTATAGATTCATTTTGGGTTAGTTCTGAATTGTGCTCAAAAAAAACTGTTTGTTCTTTTAGTTTACATTCAATGAGATAATAACTTCCCTTAAAGTAACTTTGTTGAACGGTTCCTTTCAGGCTAGGTTTTTTCGATAGTCTTAGTTGATGTGCATAGACAATACCGTATGGTTCTATAAGGTTGAATTCATTGAAGAAAGCGGCAATAATAGGTAGTTTAGGGTTATGATAGAGGTTTTTTGGAGGCCCAACAGCAATGATTTTCCTATCGTTAAGAACTATAACTTTATCTGAATACCCTAGAACATCTTCCTTGTCTTGTGTTGCAACCACACAAGTAATTTCATGCTTTTTAAAATAATTGAATAGGTTGCGTCTTAAAGCGTGTTTTCTAAAATTATCAATATGGCTAAAGGGTTCGTCTAGTAAAATGAGTTCTGGGTTTTTAGCAAGTGCCCTAGCAAGTGCGACACGTTGTTTTTGCCCACCACTCAATAATTTCACCTTTGTTTTAGAAAATTCTTTTAGCTCAACAACCTCTAAAAGTTCCGAAATTCTTTCCTTCTTTTCGTTCAGAAAAAAATTAGAAAGGTAATGACCTACATTTTCCTCTACACTTGTGAATGGCATGAGATCAAACTCCTGCGACAAATATTTTACAAAATCGTAGCCAATAACAAGGTTGAATTTAGGACCCAAAATCTGGGTTTGGTCCCAAAAAATTTGTCCCTCGTTTAAATCATGTTGGCCATACAGTAATTTCAACAAGGTGCTTTTCCCAGAACCACTAGCGCCAATTATGGAAACATGTTCTCCTTTTTTTACTTCAAAAGAAATACTGTCTAACACGGTATTGTTATCATACCCAAACAAAAGGTTTTTGACTTGTAGCATGAAGCAAAAATAAAGTAAAAAAAATTCGCCCAAATATATTGGGCGAATTTTAATGCTCAAGTAAAAGTTTATTACTCCTTGATAAATTTCCTAGTGATTTCTCGGCCTTCGCTTTCTAGCCTAAGAATGTAAAAGCCACTATTTAAATTGGAAATATCTAGTGTGTTTTCTTCCAATTTTGTGTTTAAAACACGTTTACCATTCATATCAAAAACGGTAGCAATTCTACCACTTAAATTGATAGCAGTTTCAAAGTTAATGACATTTTTAGCAGGATTAGGATAAACAACTAAATTAACTAATTCAAAATCATCAACTGATAAAGATTGCCCTTCAACAATTACAATACTTTCATTAATATCTGGGTTTACAATATTATCAATTATTCCCGAAGGCCAATAGATGATAATGTTGTCAATAGTTGCATCAGTGCCAAGTCCAAAATGGGTGTTCAAAGTACTCATATGACGGAAACCTTCACCGCTTCTAACATCTCTTATTCTAACACCAAAAGGGGTGTGAATTTCAACTCGAGCCCCAATACCATTAATATTGCTATCTGTTCCTATTGTAGTAATTTTTATCCAATTGTTTTCATTACCGTCATTTTCATAATAAGTATTTCCATCAAAGGCATCAATGAATCCATCGTTGTTTAAGTCGCCAAATGATCCGTTGGAAATTTGATTGGTATAAACCGTAAAAGTCATATCGCCATTTCCAAACAAGATGTTTCCATTGGAAGCGATATCTAGATTACCATCGTTATCAAAGTCATAGGTTGCATTTTCAATACCAGTAGCTGATAATGTTGCAACGCCTGAAGAAGCCGTTACATCAACAAAAACACCTCCATTGTTTTGCATTAACTTATGAGATCCCGTACTTGCACCCACGAAAACATCCATATCACCATCATTGTCAAAATCTCCCCAAGCCGAAGACCAGGTTTGCATTGGATCAGCCAAACCAATAGTAGCAGCTAATTCTGTATAGGTGCCATCACCATTGTTTTTATGCATTTGATTGGTTCTCCTAGCTTCTTCACCGCCACATTTAGCAATGAACATATCTAAATTTCTATCATTATCATAATCAATCCAAATAGACCCGTAGTTACCTCCGGATGGATAATCTCCAAGGTTGGCTGGAGCTCCTGCGGTAACATTGGATTGATAGAAGGTTAAGTTTCCTTCACCGTCATTAATATAATAGACGTTTGGTGCTATATCATGACAAACAAATGCGTCTAAATGTCCGTCGTTATTAATATCAGCAAAATTTGATCGTTGGGAAAAAATATCCTCGGGACCCGAAACTTCAGTAAAGGTAAAATCACCATTAGAACGCATGAACGTCACACCACTACCACTGCCATATAATAAGTCAGTAAAGCCATCAGCATTATAATCAGCTGCAGCAAGACTCCATCCAGGAGTGTAATCAGCAGTAGATGTTGTAATATTTGTTTCAGCAAATCCACCTGCACCATCTTGCAAGTGTATATTTACATTGGTTGACGTTATCCCAACGATATCATCAAGATAATCACCATTCATGTCAACCACAGCTCTTGTTGATCCAGTTATTGAAATGTTACTGCTAGTAAAAGTTGCAGGTGCTGGATCTGGGTCAGGTGGTGGTTCGCCTTCATAAACTTCAAAGTCAAATCCTCCATCGTTCCACCTATCATCAAATACAATGTAGTAAGTTTGCCCTCCAATAACATTCAAAGAAGCAATTGATAAGTAGCCATTGCCAAGATCACCACTATCATCATCTCCTCCTTCACATTCCAAAGCGCCACATTCACCACTGTAAATATGGACACGAGTATCACCTCCCGAGTTTTGAGGTAATTCAGTTGTAACGGTAAAAAAGGTGTCTTCCGAAGGAGTGTACCTAAACCATTCTCCAGCAGTCACGTTTGTGCCACTCCCAACACAAAATTCAGGGGGCATATTACCGTTAATGGCATCAACAGTAAAAAGCCCTGGGCCAGTTATAGGTGTGTTTGCATCTGCTTCTTCACAAGTATTTGAATTGGTTTGCGAGTAGTTAAGCAGAGCAGAAAAAAGGGCTAGTAAGAGTAATGTTTTTTTCATGTTCGCTATTAATTTGATTTACAATTAATTGAAAAGTTCTCTAAATTACAAAAATTAATCAATATTTTTATTTAAGTACCTATCAATCTGAAGGAAACAAAAAAGCCCTTGTTTTAAAACAAGGGCTTTTTATTAATACGTTAAACGTTATTATAATTTAACAAGTTTTCTTGTTATTAATTGACCATTTGATTCAATGCGTAACAAGTAAACACCACTTTGTAAAGTTTCAACATTGATGGTGTTATCGTTAATACGGCCATTTAAAACCCGTTTTCCATTTATATCAAAAACCGTTGCAATCTTTTGAGACAAATCTTGATTAGAGTCAATCGTCAAAATATCTTGAACAGGATTAGGATATATTTTGATATTTGAAAGCGATAGATCTTCAACGCTTAAAGAGTGGTCGCCTTCAACAATTGTTAAGGATTGATTGATGGTTGGATTGTCTATTTGGTCAATATAACCAGATGGCCACCTTACAATAATTTTGGTTATAGCAGAATCAGTGCCTAGTCCAACATGAGTATTCAAGCTACTCATAAATGCAAAACCCGAACCGCTTTTTACGTCTCTAATTTGCATTCCAGAAGCTGTATAAACTTCAACACGAGCCCCAATTCCATTAATGTTACTAGTTGTACCTACGGTATGTATCTTAATCCAATTATTACTGGTACCATCATTAAAGTGAATGGTGCCTGTGCCGCCAGATTGGGTTACAACGTCAATAAAACCATCATCATTAAGATCTCCAAAAGCTCCATTAACATAAGGGAAAGGGTTTTCAATCTTATAAAAAGTTAAATCGCCATTTCCAAACAAAATATTTCCATTGGAAGCAATATCCAAATTACCATCATTATCAAAGTCGTATGCTAAATTCTCATGACCTGTAGTTGATAAATCCGTAACATGAGATGTAGCTGTTACATCTGTAAAAACACCTGAAGTATTCACATCATTTCTCATAAATTTGTGGGTTCCGGTACTGGCTCCAACAAAGACATCCATATCACCGTCGTTATCAAAATCACCCCAAGCAGAAGACCAAGTTTGCATAGGATCGTCAAGCCCTAACGAAACAGAAACTTCAGTATAGGTGCCATCACCATTATTTCGTAGCATTTGGTTTTTTCTACGTTCGGTTTCACCGCCACACTTAGCAATGAACATATCTAAGTCACCATCATTATCATAATCTATCCAAATAGACCCATAGTTTCCTCCTGAAAAATAATCACCCAAGCCACCTTGGTTAAATGAAAGATTTCCTGAACCATCATTGATATAGTATACATTTGGAGCCACATCATGACATACAAAGGCGTCTAAATGACCATCATTATTGATGTCAGCAAAATTTGAACGTTGAGAAAACACGTCTTCTGAACCAGATGATTCAACAAAACTAGTGACATCATCGTAGGGGTTTCCATTGTTTAAATTACCAGTATTGACTACTGCTTTCATAAATGTAACACCGCTTCCATTTCCATAGAGTAAATCGGTATATCCATTTTTGTCGTAATCTGCAGCGGCTATACTCCAAGATGGGGTATAATTGGCATCAGGGGTATCAATATTTACATTTGTAAATCCGCTTCCAGTATTTTGAAATTGAATATTAATAGATGATGAGGAATAAGATCCTACGGTTACAATATCATCTAGATAGTCTCCATTCATGTCAACTACAGCCCAGTTAATTTGGTTTATACCCAAAGACGTAAAAGTTTGTGTGGTAAATGTTATTGGGGATGGCTGCGGCGGCGCAATGTTACTTATAGCTAGACAAAAAGCGACATCCGAAAGAGAAGTTCCTTGGAAATCATAAATTTGAATAATCAAATTATCTCCTATTTCCCATCCACTCAAGGTTTCATTAGAAAAAGTCGCAGCGCAATCATAAGGGATTGTTCCAGTTTCGTTCCAAATTACAATTCCAGGGTTTCCAGGAGCTTGAGAAGAAAACGTAAGGCCTAGTGACGTTGCTGTCCATGAGAAAAATTGATCTAAACCTGATGCACTACAATTACCCTGCAGCCCACTGTCAGTGGTTCCATCAGTTGAAAAAGGAAGTATAAATGCTGGCGTCCCACAACCAGTTCCTTCAGGAGAAGGTGTTATTGGCACAGCACCAGCCAAAGTGTCATTTCCTGGTTGAGCATGCACATGAGCTGAAACCATGCAGGCAATAAGCAATGTAAAAAGTAGTTTTGTTTTCATTTATTTTCAAATTAGTAAATTAATGTTATTCGCACCTTTCAGGTAATGAATTCATCCAAGTTCGGATTAGTTCTACACCTTCAACATGCTGTAATGTTCTACCCAGTAGAGGCATCCTGTATTGTTCTTCAACCGAACTTATTCTAAATAAGACCACAGATGCATCGGCATCTCCTGGAGTCATTATAAAAGGAAATTCGTTTCCAACATTGGTGTCGGGTTCAACACAAACCCCCATATTGGTTAAATCGTCATTAGTATTGAAAGCAAAACGCATTGGTCTGTATTCGCAATAGCTTTGTTCGGCATGACAATGGGCACAGTTTATATCAATGTAAGAGCGCACTCTTAAGTCGAGCGGTTGGCTAGGGTCATCCCATGCCACAGTTGTTTCGATATTGTTCGGATAGGAATTTTCCAAATATCCAAAATCAGCCCACTTTTGCAATTGGTTCATATCACCATTCTCGTAAGGATAATCTTTATTTAAGTTTTGAGGTTTAGGCCCAATGGGTTGCGGTTCACCAAACTTATTGTGACAAGTAAAACACTCGGCACGGGAAGGAATACGATAGTTCACACTTTTTGTTTCGGAATTTTCAATCCAATCAACACTCACAAAACTACCATCATTAGTAAAAAAGGCTTCTGTTTGCTCATCATTCCAAACATATTTTGCAAACTCCCAACCTTCAGAAGTCACATACATTAAGCGTGTTTCTAAAATTTTGGTTTCACCTGACGGCAATACATTATCATAGTAGAAATTTTTAATCAAAAACGACCCAATTGGAAAGTTTAAAGGCGTATAATCATTTTCATAAACAGCTTTAGAACCATTAGGCATCCAAACAAAGCGTTTTTTGTGGGCATAATCAGAAAACAAAGGCGAATTGATGTCATAAGGAATGACACCATAAACAGGGTTTAGAGCTTTTAGATCACCTTCAAAGAAATGATATTCCGAAAGTGTAGCATAGGGAAAGCTATCTGGATCATAATTTACGGGAGTTACAGGTCGTACAGTTACTGTAACTGTAGCATTGGCACAGTTCTGATTATCATTACAGATTGTGTATTGAAAGGTGTCATTACCTGAAAACACACCATTGGGTATGTAACGCACTTTATCATCACTTGGGTTATCGGGTGTTCCATTGGTTAAAACTTCCAAAGTAGCATTAGAAGTAGTCGAAACGGATAATGTTCCTTGGTTTGGAATATTTAAATCGTTAGCAAGAACATCAATTTCAACAACGATATTTTGAAAAACCTCACTAGAATCTGGATTGGCTGTTATAACCAAAGGTGTATAGTTAGTGTCATCTTCACTACAAGAGAAACAAACCAAAGTCAGCACGAGAATACTTATGAATTTCAAGTAACTTTTCATCATCAATGGTAAAAATTTGGATAGTAAATATAGTTACAAACCTAAAATCTAGACAATTAATTAGTTGTAATACACTTTTTATCAGACAACAAGATTATAAAAACCCAGTAATCTTCACCAATTAAACAGCCAAGTCGCTAAAACTCCTACTTGCCTGAACCAAAAAATTTAAACCAACTGATTTTTAATGAGGTACTCGGCTATTTGTACAGTGTTAGTTGCTGCCCCTTTTCTTAAATTATCACTAACAACCCACATATTCAATGAGTTGGGTTGCGAACCGTCTCTTCTAATTCTACCAACAAATACTTCATCTTTATCATGTGCATATATTGGCATTGGGTACATATTCATATCAGGATTATCTTGTAAAACGACACCTGGTGTTTCGTTTAGAATTTGTCTCACATCACTGATGTCAAAATCATGCTCAAACTCTATATTAACCGATTCACTATGACCTCCAGAAGTAGGAATTCTAACGGCTGTAGCGGTAACAGCAATAGACCTATCGTCCAATATTTTTTGGGTTTCACGAACCAACTTCATTTCTTCCTTGGTATAACCGTTTTCTTCAAAAACATCACAATGAGGTAAGGCGTTTTGATGAATTGGGTAAGGATATGCCATTTCACCTTTAACGCCAGCCAATTCGTTTTCCAACTGCTTAACAGCTTTTACTCCAGTCCCTGAAATAGATTGATATGTTGAAACAACAATACGCTTTATGGTATATTTTTTATGCAAAGGCGCCAATACCATAACCATCTGGATGGTTGAACAATTGGGATTTGCAATAATTTTATCAGATTTAGTTAGCGTATGGGCATTTATTTCGGGCACAACCAATTTTTTGTCTTGATCCATGCGCCATGCAGATGAATTGTCTATAACCGTTGTTCCAGCGTCAGCAAATCTAGGAGCCCATTCCAACGAGGTGCTGCCACCAGCCGAAAACAAAGCAATTTCAGGTTTTAATGACACTGCAGTTTCTAAATTGACAACATGAAATGTTTTGTCTTTAAACTC
The DNA here is from genome assembly GCA_030425285.1 of Bacteroidia bacterium. Taxonomy (GTDB): domain Bacteria; phylum Bacteroidota; class Bacteroidia; order Flavobacteriales; family Flavobacteriaceae; genus Hanstruepera. Next base: position 536,536 of record JAUIAY010000001.1, on the reverse strand, counting down.
AATAGGCTTACCAACAGATTTTTCTGATGCCACAGGAATTAATTCCGTGATTGGAAATTGACGTTCAGCAAGAACTTTTAACATAACTTCGCCAACCATTCCGGTGGCTCCTACAACTGCTACTTTCATACCATAAAATTTCTTGCAAAAATAATTAATTATTCAATTTCTAAATTGAAAAAAGTCATAAAAAAAACCACTTCAAGTATGAAGTGGCTTTAGGTTAGAATATATAGTGTAGCGACTATTTTTTCAATAAATCTCTAATTTCTGTTAGTAAATCATTATCAGATGGTCCTGATGGAGCAGGAGGAGGCGGTGGTGTTTTGGTTTTGTTGTATGCTTTTACAATCATAAACAGCACAAAACCTACAACTATTAAGTTAATGATGGCATTAACCCATTTTCCATACATAATGGCATTTTCAGGTTTAGTAACAGTACCATCAGCTGCCACAACGGCTTCATCTAGAACAAGTTTCATGTCTGCAAAATCCAATCCTCCAGAAAAGTGTCCAACAAAAGGCATCATGATATCGGTTACGAAACCATTGACAACCATTCCTACGGCACCAGCTAAAATAACAGCTACAGCAAGATCTATGACGTTGCCAGTCATGATAAAATCTTTAAATTCTTTAAGCATAATAATTGATTTAGATAGTTAATATCATTAAAGAACGGAAAAACTATTAAAAAAAAGAAATTTATTTTTTATAAACACGCTTAATGCGTTGAGAAACAGCTGTTATGATTTCATACGAAATACTATTAACTGTTGCTGAAAATTCACTGGCATTTGGGTTTTTTCCAAAAATAACAACCTCATCACCTTCCTGACAATCTATTTGGGTAACATCGACCATAATCATATCCATACAAACATTACCAACAATGTAAGCTCGTTGGTTGTTAATGGTTACAAACCCTTTGCCTTTACCATATTGTCTGCCCAATCCATCAGCATGACCAATCGGAATGGTTGCCGTTTTAGTAGGTTGTATAGCCTTAAAAGCTCTGTTATAGCCTACACTTTCTCCTGGTGTGACTTTGTGAATTTGTGAAATAACGGATTTTAAAGCAGCAATAGGTTTTAGGTTTTGATCTTCTTCTTTGGAATTACCAAATCCATATAAACCTATTCCGGATCTTACCATATCTAAATGAGCTTCCGGATAATTCAAAATCCCGGAAGTGTTACAAATATGTAATATTGGTCTATAGTTTAGACCAGAAACCATAGCTTTTGAAATGTCATCGAATTGGTCAATTTGATTTTTGGAGAACACCTTTTCGTTTAAATCTTCACTGGCGGCCAAATGCGAAAAGATTGATTTTACCTTGACATGATTTGAGTTTTTAAGTTGATACAGAATAAAATCAACATCTTCAGAATTAAAGCCCAATCTATTCAATCCTGTGTTAAACTTGATATGGATGGGGCAATTTACTTGCTTCTCTTCAGCAGCAACCTCCAAAAATTCGCTTAAAACTTTTGAACTATAAATACTAGGTTCCAGACAACGCTCAATTAAAGTTTTAAAACTTGCTGGGAGTGGATGTAGTACCAAAATAGGTTTGGTAATGCCTGCATCCCGTAACGCCACACCTTCATCGGTATAGGCTACGGCAAAATAGTCTACACCTTCATTTTCTAGAAATTTGGCTATTTCAATGGCATCGCTGCCATAGGCAAATGCTTTTACGACCGCTAAAAATTTTGTTTTGGGTTTTATTTTGGATTTAAGGTATTCAAAATTATGTTTTAATGCCCTAAAATCGATTTCAAGAATGGTTTCATGCGCTTTTGCCATTCGCATCTTTGGTATTGTTTGTAACTTCTTCGGCGTCAGTAACCTTCATATTTCGAACCTTATCACGCAACATTGATTTGTAAAAGGCAGCACGACTTAAGGGTTCATATTCATCAACTTCACCTAATAAAACCAAATCATCACTTTTGGCTTTTCGGTAACTGTATTGAGCCAGATTACCAGTTTTGGTACAAATAGCGTGGACCTTGGTTACATATTCAGCAGTAGCCATTAGGTTTGGCATGGGTCCAAATGGATTTCCCTTAAAGTCCATATCCAACCCAGCCACAATGACGCGAACACCTTTATTGGCTAAATCATTGCACACCCTTACAATTTCGTCATCAAAAAACTGGGCTTCATCAATACCCACCACGTCACAACCATCAGCCAGAATTGGAATATTGGCAGCTGCAGGAACAGGTGTTGACCGAATTTCATTCTCATCATGCGAAACCACTTTGTCCTCATCATACCTGACATCAATGGAAGGCTTAAAGATTTCCACTTTTTGTCTGGCAAATTGGGCGCGTTTAAGCCTGCGAATCAATTCTTCAGTCTTTCCAGAGAACATAGATCCACAAATGACTTCTATCCAGCCAAATTGTTCTTTATGATTTACGGTATTTTCGAGAAACATTTTGTAATTTTAACACTAAAATAAACGGATTGTTCGTTTTGTATAAAGGTGGCGTAAATTTATTAAAAATCAAAAGCATAAATTCGTTTTAAATATAAAAAGTTATGAAGAAGAAACTTGAAGCTGAATTAATGAGTATTGCACATAGAATACTAAAGCTAAAAGGACAAGATGATATTGATAAAATGCATCAGGAAGTGGCGGCACTTTATGAAAAACTTACAGTGCTAAAGTTTGCCAAGGAAAATCTTGATGATGAATTACCTACTATTGGTAATGACTCGTCGTTCTTTGAAATGCTGGATGTAGCGTTTAACAATAAGGTTAGTGATAACATAGAGTTTGAAGACAAGGTTTATATCAATTTAGATGATTCGGAGCATGAAGAAATCATGGAGCCAGCCATTGAAAAAATAAAGGACATGGTAGCTCAAATGCCTCAAGAAGCACAAGCAGTTGACGCCATTTTTGAAAAAGCAGGGACCAAGACACAAATCCATAAAAATAATTTGGATGACCTGACGGCAGATTTTTTAGAAGAACCAGTTTTTGAACCAATAGATAAATCTAAACAAGAAGGAAAAAAGTCCCTGAACGACAAATTAAAGAAAGGGCTAAACATAGGTTTAAATGATAAGATTGCTTTTATAAAACATCTTTTTGAAGGAAAATCGGAAGATTATGATCGAGTGCTTTCGCAAATAAATACCATCAACTCGTTTGATGATGCCAAAACCTTTATCCAAAATATGGTAAAACCCGATTATGCCAATTGGGAAGGCAAAGAGGATTATGAAATCCGTTTTATGGAAATTATTGAAAGCAAATACGACGCTTAATAATTTAAGTACACCCAACCAACAAGCGGTTTTTCATTTCCAACTTCAAGAATATAGTAATAGGTTCCCACAGGAAGGGCTTTACCTGAATTGTGCAGTAATCCTTGATTAGGTGTGCCATCCCATAAATTATCGTAGTTTTCTTGTTGAAAAACCAATACACCATAACGATTAAAAACTTTTAGACGATTGGTTTCGTAGTCATCCAAACAAGGAATTTCAAAATAATCGTTAATGCCATCGTTATTAGGCGTGAAAACTTCAGGAACTTCCAAGCAATCAACAGGAGCATTTGGATTTTGAATAACTTCCAGCTGTGCCAAAACTTCTGAAGTGTCAATGTTATTCTGATTCGTAAAATTGGTGTGGTTGTTTGTGTATATTCCAGGAATAGCCGAAGTAACCGTTACCGAAAATGTACAGTCAGAAGCACTTTGAGGGATGTTTAAATTGGTAATACCTACAAAATCATCACCGATATCTCCTACAAAAGTTCCTGTACTACCATTGCTATTGACCCAAACAGGTTGCGATGTCAATACGAGTCCGTTGGGCAAATTATCGGTAAATGAAATATTGCTTTCGGTTTCTCCAGAATCCACACTATAAATGGTAAATGTTAAGGTACTTTCTTCGTGAGTGTATATAATATCTGGGTCAAACCATTTTTCCAATGTTGGTGCTAAGACTTGAACACTACTAATCGAAATATTGGTTTCTGGTGTGAGTTCTTCATTGTTAATTGGACTAGGAATAGCTTCTGCGGTATTCACAAAAGCACCACCAATATTAGGCGCTTCAACAGGAATAAAAACCCTGACCGTTGAACCGACATCCATTTGTGGAATGATTCCAGAAACGGTATTTCCAGAAACATTAAATGATGAAATACACGTTGCATTACCAGAAGTTACCTGGCAGGTTGGTGTTCCGGCAATAGTAAATCGGTCGTCTAAAACATCAATAAATTCAGCATCGATAATTTCGTCACTTGTGTTGCTATTAGTGATATCAATTATCCAATTAAATGGCTGATTGACAAAAACCGTAGGGAATTCAGGAAACGTTTGAACTACTAAATCTACACAAGGCGCAAAATAAGTTGTTGCAAACGAACCTGATGGTTGTTGGTTTTCAGGCAAATCTATAGGCGCTAATGCCACTCTATTTGTTGCATAGAGATCCTCAATAAGGCATTCGGGATACCAAGTCACCTCAACATGAAAAGTTACAGAACTCATAGCGGGAAGTTCCCAACCATCTTCTTCTAAAATTTCCCAAAACACATCGGGATCACCATTGCCATCTGGCATACCATCTAAAGCGACTCCAATATTCGCATGCTCAATATCAAAACAAGAGGCACTTCCTGTAGTGGACACACAAGTTACAGATTCTAAAACAGCACTGGTAACCGTTGAATTTTGATAATCAATAAAATCGCTTAATACAATATTGGTGTCAAGCTCACTGATATTAGAAGCAGTAATCTCATAGGTAATGGTTGAGCTCCAAGCAGTCGTATTATCCGGAGAGCCTCCTTCGGGTAATTGAGGGTCTATTTGCGTTTTGGTAATTTCAAGCTCAACCACTTCGCATTGTGGTATATCCATGGGTAGATCGACATTGTCGAAATCGGTATTATTATTCTGGAAATTATCTTCAATATTAGGCGATTCAATACTAACGTTACTTCTTGCAATACCATTAATATTGCCAATTATACATTCAGGTTCTATAAAATGAAGCGTGGTCCTAACCGTGAGAATTTCACCAACAGGCATATTAAAAACATTACAAACCCAATATTGCCCTGCATTTGCGAAAGTCGTCGTGTTACAAGGTATTGTTGATTCACTTTCAATACACTCTATGGATGTAATCTGCCAAAGCACATTGTTAGAGGTGTTTCTAAAACTGGCTATTACATCAGCATCCAAAGGGCCATTGTTACAAATGGTTGTTTCATAGACTATCGATTCACCCCAATTCACTAAATCACCAACGGTAGGAGAGGTTTGAATGGTTTCAATACATACATCGGTTTCTTGACAGAGTTCGGCTTCAATCAAAAGACTTTCAACATCATTTGATAAATTGGAAGATTCGTTGGCATGATCCAATGCTATTTCAATATGACTGTTAACCACCATTTGGGCTGGATTTACCCTACATTCTGGTTCCAAAAACTGATAGACCATTTCAAATGTCAATATACTATTGGGTTGAAATTCATGATTGATAAGAAAACTATAAACAGCGTTTGGGGTCGCTGCAAAAATAGTGGTCGGTTGTGGATTAACATTAAAATCATCATAGCATTCAGATCCATTGGTAGCACTAATGCAGGTCATGGAAACCAACTGAACAATAGGCAATCCATTTACTGCCAAGGAATTCAGTTCCATAATCCCAGAAAAACCTACCAAAGGGTAAACAATATCACTATTGTTGGTAATGGTCACATGATAAGTAATGGTGTCGCCCCAATTGCTAATAGCTGTGCCAGGCACTGGAGTAATTTGTTCGTGCGAAACGGTGAAATCGACTATAATGTCCGTAATATCAATGGATATAATGGAGATATTGTTTCCCTCATTGGTATCCGTAACGGTATCAGGAGGAGTAATGGTCACAGTTGTGGCAATACCACCAGTTGTAGGAGGTGCTCGCAATACCACTTTCACCTGAAGACTAGCTGCTGCAGGAAAATTAGCTATAGTTCCTGATATTTGATTGCCTACGACAGCAAAATCCGTTATTAGTGTGGTGCCACCTGTTGAGTTCTGGCTCACATACGAAATGATTATAGCACCTGCATTGATAGTCTGATTAAAAACTGCATTTTGAACCGCATTACCAGAATTGGTGATGGTTACCAAATATTGAAATTCTTCATAAATATGTGCTTGTGAGATATCGCTTCCAGATAAATCCTGTGCCTCTACCGAAATGGCTAAATCCGTAGTTTGACTAAACCCAACCCAAGTGCAAAAGCAGATAAGAAATAGTGCCAGGATTTTATTTTGCATAGATTGGTTTTTAGTTAGATGCACAAATAGTCAAAAGGTTGCGTCAATATAGTTTAAAAGTATGTAAATTTGAGAGGAAATCCGCACATTATGAAACTTTATATTGTTCCAACACCTATTGGAAATCTACAGGATATGACCTTAAGGGCTATTGAGGTTTTAAAGGAAGTCGATTTGATTTTGGCCGAAGACACACGAACATCAGGCAAACTCCTCAAGCACTTTGAAATTAACACACCTTCGCAATCACACCACATGCACAATGAACACAAAACAGTTGAAGGATTAATTAATAAATTAAAAGGCGGAACCACCATAGCTTTAATCAGTGATGCTGGTACACCAGCTATTTCCGACCCTGGTTTTTTGTTGACTAGGGCTTGTATAGAAAACGGTATTGATGTGGAGTGTTTACCTGGCGCAACGGCTTTTGTTCCGGCTTTAGTAAATAGTGGCTTACCTAATGATAAGTTTGTGTTCGAAGGTTTTTTACCAGTTAAGAAAGGCCGTCAAACACGTTTAAACTTGCTGGCAGAAGAAACCCGAACCATGATTTTCTACGAAAGCCCACATAAACTTATAAAAACACTCACGCATTTTTGTGAGTATTTTGGAGAAGACAGACATGTTTCCGTATCACGTGAACTGACCAAGTTATATGAAGAAACCATTCGTGGTAATGCTAGAGAAATTTTAGAACATTACATCAACAAACCACCAAAAGGCGAAATCGTGATTGTGGTTGGTGGGAAAAAGTAATTCTATGAAAAGACTTATTGTTTTAATATTGATTTTGACTTCTTGTAAAGGCACTCAAATAGATAGTGAGCCAAAGTCTCGAAAAGTTGATTTATTTAAGGAGATTGATGCTAAAGTTTACAAAATAGATTCAGTTAAGAATTATCATGTGATTTACGTTTCAAGTGACAAGCTTAATTATAAAGTTATTTCAAAAAAGGGTAATAGTGATAATTGTAATAAAGTTGAATTAGATTCTATGTATTCTTTTAAAATTAAGAGTTTAATATTGCCTGAACCAAGAATAAATAATTCAAATTTTTCAAAACCGGTTAACTATGATGATTTTCAAAAGTGTGCACACATGGATGATTTTACGGAGATTTGTACTGAAGTTAGAGTTGTTGATATTTTTGAATCACCAAATATGTTTGGTCTATGTTACAGCAAAATAGCTAACTAATCCTTTTTTTATTAATAGTGAAGAGTTTATTAAACAACATAAAACACTGCGCTATCTGCAAAGACCATTTACCATTAGGTCCAAGACCTGTTGTTTCAGCTGATATAGATTCCAAAATTGTGATTGTTGGACAAGCACCTGGAACCAAAGTCCACGCATCAGGAATCCCTTGGGATGATGCCAGTGGTAAGCACTTACGAAATTGGCTGGATGTTACAAATGAACAGTTTTACAATCCTGAAAATTTTGCCATAATACCAATGGGATTTTGCTATCCCGGAAAAGGAAAAAGTGGCGATTTACCACCAAGACCTGAATGTGCACCACAATGGCACCAATCCTTATTTGATAACATGAAACAGGTTGAATTAGTACTTTTAATTGGGATGTATGCACAACGTTACTATTTAAAAGAGCAAGCTAAAAACACCTTAACGGAAACGGTTAAAAATTATAAAGACTATTTACCAAACTATTTACCCTTACCGCATCCAAGTCCCAGAAATCGATTTTGGCTTACTAAAAATCCTTGGTTTGAGGTTGAAGTTTTACCGGAATTGAGGAAAAGGGTTGAGATGATATTGTAATCCCTTCTATCCACATCCTTTTAATTAAAACATAAAACCTCACTTTTTTCCAGTGAGGCTCGTCTATGTTCTAAAAGCGAAGCGGTCTAAAATCTTGGTTCTAATCAACCATGCTTCCCCTTCTCCCAACCATGTTTTCCTAAATAATGTTCGCCACTTTCAACCGCACCATCTTCAATGCTGGTTCCCATACTGTCATTCCAACGGTTCAAATAACCAAACAATGAAATAACACCCAACATTTCCACAATTTCACCTTCATTCCAATATTCGTATAACCGTTTTTTAATGGTTTCATCAACAGCATTAGGTACTTGACTGGCAGCCAAACTGAAATCGAGGGCAGCACGTTCGGCATCACTAAAAGCAGGATGGGTACGGTATTCCCAAATGTTATCCAGTTGTTCCTGTTCAGCACCATAACGTTCTGCAGCACGAATGGCATGTGCCTGACAATAGCGACAACCCGTAGCATTACTACTTACCCAAGCAATCATACGTTTTAAGGCAGATGTCACACGACCTTCGTTAGCCATAACCGCTTTGTTGAGGTTTATAAATGCTTTGGAAATGGCTGGCCTGCGTTGCATGGTCAATACCGAATTTGGGCAAAACCCAAGGGTTTCATTAAAGAATTCAGCCAATTCCTTGGTCTCTAAATCATGTTCGGGCAATAATGGCGTTACTAGTGGCATAGTCTGTTTTTTTATTGGTATTTTTGATGTTATACAATAAATATCTTTTGTCTAAATTTTAAGTTGTTAAATTCAGCGTTTTAAGATATTCATTGTGTCCTATTTAATGAAATATTATACATCACAATAAACGAAAAATCTATAGCAATGGCAACAAATAAAGTCACCACACATTGGAAAGGAAATTCGCAATTTGAATCGGATAACCCAAGCGGTAAAACACTATTTATGGATACTTCAGAAGAGCATGGCGGGCATAATTCTGGTTTGCGCCCCAAAGCCATGATGTTGTCAGCCCTTGCAGGTTGTTCGGGATTGGATGTGGTATCTATTTTAGATAAAATGAAAGTGAAAATATCCGATTTTAGAATGGATACTTACGGCGAATTGACCGATGAACACCCTAAATATTACCACACTGTTGCGGTTGAGTATCATTTTTATGGCGATGAATTGGATGAGAAAAAAATTCAAAAAGCGGTTGATTTATCCATTGAAAAATATTGTGGTGTTATGGAAATGTTTCGAAAGTTTGCCAATGTAAAAACATCCATTCACTATCACAATAAATAGTATGCGTTGGACGCTTAAACCCAAACCAGACACGGAAAAAGTCAAGGTACTCAAAGAAGCTTTACAGGTTGATGATATTGTGGCTACACTCTTATTGCAACGAGGTATTGAAACCTATGAGGATGCCAAAACTTTTTTTCGACCTAGTTTAAATGATTTACATGACCCATTCTTGATGCAGGATATGGACAAAGCCGTATCGCGTATTGAGCAGGCCCTGGAGAATGACGAAAACATTTTGGTCTTTGGGGACTATGATGTGGATGGTACCACGGCAGTAGCTTTAATGAGTTCCTATTTAAAAACGAGAACCTCAAATGTAGCTACTTATATTCCTGATCGCTATGAGGAAGGGTATGGTGTATCCTTTCAAGGCATTGATTTTGCCGATGATAATGGGTTTACGCTTATAATCGCTTTAGATTGCGGTGTTAAGGCCATAGACAAAGTAACTTATGCTAGAGAAAAAGGCATCGATTTTATAATTTGTGATCATCACAGACCAGGTAATCAATTACCAAATGCTGTTGCGGTTTTGGATCCCAAGCGGGAGGATTGTGAATATCCCTATAAAGAACTTTGCGGTTGTGGTGTTGGCTTTAAACTTATTCAGGCATTGGCATCCAAACAAGAGCAATCGGTTGAAGATTTAGTTGCATATTTAGATTTGGTAGCTACGGCTATTGGTGCTGATATCGTCCCTATTACGGGAGAAAATCGGGTCTTGGCGTATTTTGGATTGCAAGTGATTAATGGTAATCCCCGACCAGGTATCAAAGCCATTATTGCTGAAGTTAAAAAAGAAGAGCTAACCATTACTGATGTGGTTTTTATAGTGGCACCCAGAATCAATGCAGCAGGACGCATGAAACATGGAAATCATGCTGTAAGCTTATTAACCGAAACCGATTTTAACACTGCGGTTGCTTACGCTGTTGAAATAGATACTTTTAATACTGATAGACGTGAAACAGATAGACAAATTACAGAAGAAGCGCTGAAGCAAATTGAAGAACAAAAAGAACAGGAGCGCTTTACTACTGTTGTTTACCATGAAACTTGGCATAAAGGTGTTATTGGTATTGTGGCTTCTCGATTGACCGAAACCTACTACAGGCCCACGTTGGTATTTACTAAAAGCGGAAATAAACTAGCAGCTTCGGCACGTTCGGTTTCTGGTTTTGATGTGTATAATGCTTTAGAAGCCTGTAGCGAACATATCGAACAGTTTGGCGGACATAAATATGCGGCTGGACTGACTTTAAAGGAAGAAAACTATGAAGCTTTTAAACAAGCTTTTGAAGACGTGGTTTCAAAAACCATTGACACCAAATTATTGACTCCTGAAATTAAGGTTGATTTACCCATTGAATTATCTGAAATTGATGCCAAGTTATGGCGCATCATTAAACAATTTGCACCTTTCGGTCCTGGGAATATGACACCCGTTTTTATGAGTGACAATTTGCGCGATACGGGTTATGGTAAATGTGTTGGTGAGGACGAATCGCATTTAAGATTAACTGTCATGTCACCTCGAGCGGAGTCGAGAGGTCAAAAAATTGTAGGCATTGGTTTTGGACTTGGAGATAAATATGATTTGATTTCGGATAGAAAACCGTTTAAAGCTGTTTATACTATTGACGAAAATCATTGGAATGGAATTGTATCACTTCAATTGAAATTACGGGATTTAAAATAATGAATAGCCGATTTTTCATACTAGTTGTCTTGTGTTTTCAACTCACCTTATCACAAAACTTGGTTTTAAACCCCAGTTTTGAGGAACATAAAACATGTCCGAGACTCATAGGAGGGTTTAATCACAATGTTCTTGTTTGGAACACACCCAACTTTGGCTCAACCGATTATTTTAATGCCTGTAGTAAGGAAGTAGGTGAGACCAATTTTTTTGGCGAGCAAAGTGCAAGAACGGGAAAGGGTTTTGCTGGGATGTACGTTTTGGCACCTGATAATTATCGAGAATATGTTCAAGGACAGTTATCAAAGCCATTACTTATTGGTGAGACTTACACCATAACATTTTACATCAGTTTGGCTGAAAATTGCAGTCATGCTATTCGCGATTTAGGCGTTTTGTTTCTAAAAGAACCTTTTAAACAAAATTCCGATAAACTATTGAATCTAAATCAGGTTTTAAATGAGGTTTCTGATAGTTATTTTGTGTTGATTAATAGCCAAAATCACTACATTGAAAAAGCAGGTTGGGAAAGAGTAACCTTTGAATATACCGCCAAGGGATTTGAATCAAATTTTATTATTGGAAACTTCGATAAGAACAATAAAATTTCCAAAATAAAGACACACAGAACAAAAGATCCAGATGCTTCCTATTACTTTATTGATGATGTCAGTATCGAGCCTTTACATTCTGAAACAATATCTCATTCAGAGTCGCAAACTATTGAAGACAATCAAGAATTAGAGAACGATAAAGTGTATACCCTTCAAAATGTTCTTTTCGATTTTGACAAACATGATTTATTGGAACCCTCAAAAGCAGAATTAAATCAGCTTTATAAATATCTAAATGCCAATAAGCGCCTGCAAATTGAAATTTATGGACATACAGATGATGTAGGGACTCAAAAGCGAAATGATGAATTGTCCTTATTACGAGCGAAGGAAGTCGCTTTATATTTAATATCAAAAGGCTTGCGACCAGAACGTATAACAGCAACGGGCTACGGAAACAAATTTCCAGTTGCCAACAATGATACCGAAGCTGGTCGTGCTCTAAACAGACGTGTAGAATTTAAGTTAATTTTTAAATAGAATATGCAAAAAAATGACCCTTACGCAGCACTACGAATCAAAGAGTTCAACATCTTTTTGGTTTTGCGTTTTGCATTGGTTTTGGCTTGGTCCATGCAATTTGTTGTTATTGAATGGCAAGTCTATGCCTTAACAGAAGACCCTTTGGCTCTTGGGATCATTGGTCTTTGTGAATTTTTACCTGCATTTTTATTAGCACCATTTGCTGGCCATATAGTCGATAAAAAAGAAAAACGAAACCTTTTCAGACTCTGTATTGCGTTGTTTTCATTGATAAGTTTCGGTCTGTTTTGGTTGACTTCTGAAACCATTGAATCAGCGCGGAGTACCAGAACTATTTTATATAGTATTTATAGCTTGGTGTTTTTCGGAGGGGTTTTGAGAGCCTTTTTTGGACCAACTATTTTTTCGCTTATTGCCTTATTGGTTCCTAAACGCGTGTATCCAAATGCCGCTACATGGAGTAGTAGTACTTGGAAAGGCGCCAATGTTTTTGGTGCACTTTTAGGAGGTTTTTTAATTGCGTGGATAGGTGTTCATATTACGTTGGGTATTATATTTTTATTGGTATTGCTGGCCTTATTTTTGGTTTTTCAAATAAAGAAGAAACCCATTTTAAATAAAGAGGTTTATGAATCTGTAAGAGATAGCTTGGAAGCTGGCATTCGATTTGTGTTTAATGACAAAGTCATTTTAGGCGCACTAACTTTAGATATGATTGCTGTTTTGTTTGGTGGTGCTGTTGCCATTTTTGCTGTGTTTGCCAAAGACATTTTGGATGCAGGTCCAAAAGGATTCGGGATACTAAATGCTGCGTTGTCCTCTGGGAGTATTATTACTATGTTGGCAACAACCTATATCCCCATTACCAAGAATACCGGAAAAAAATTACTGATTTCAGTTTTTGGATTTGGTGTATTCATGATCATATTTGGAGCCTCAAAACTGATGTGGTTAAGTGTTTTAGCCTTGTTCTTTTCTGGTGTTTTTGATGGCATTTCTATGGTGGTTCGACAAACCATTCTGCAACTCAAAACACCTGATGATATGCGAGGCCGTGTAGGTGCCGTTAACTCTATGTTTGTTGGATCTTCTAATGAACTTGGAGCATTGGAAAGTGGGATTGCTGCTAGATTGTTTGGAGCGCCATTGGCGGTGATGTTAGGGGGTACTGTAACGTTGGTGGTTGTAGCAATAATGGGCGCTAAAAACAAACCATTAAGGGAGTTAGATTTGACTAAAGATATTGAGGAACATGAAAATGAAGAAGTTTAAAATTCCTTCAACTCAAAATTTTCACCATCAAAAACACCGTAGGTATAATAGTTTATCCAATCACCCAAGTTGATATATTTAGATGTTTGGTTAAGGTCTATTTCAAGAGGCAAATGTCTATGTCCAAATACAAAATAATTCCGATGTTTGTCTTCCAATTTACGTTTGCAGTATTGTACCAACCACTCATTGTCTTCGCCCAAAAATTTGGCATCTTCATCACCGGAAATCAACTTGTTTTTTACGGATAAATGCTGTGCAAGTCTGACACCTAAATCAGGATGCAACCATCTGAATAACCACTTACTGAATGGATTGGTAAAAACCTTTTTCATACGCTTATAACCTTTGTCTCCTGGGCCCAACCCATCACCATGACCGATAAAAAAGGTTTTGTTGTTAAATGTGTATTCTTGAGGTTTATGGTATACAGGAATATTGAGTTCTTCTTCAAAATAACCATTCATCCATAAATCGTGATTGCCAACAAAGTAATATATCGGTATTCCAGAATCTGTGATTTCGGCCAACTTTCCAAGTGTTCTGGTAAATCCTTTAGGAACCACTTTTTTGTATTCAAACCAAAAATCGAATAAATCGCCCATCAGGAAAATAGCTGCAGCATCTTGTTTAACCTCATCTAACCAAGCTACAAATTTCAGCTCACGAGGTCTTGAAGCCTCTGGTGTTGGTGCACCTAAATGGTTGTCTGACGCGAAGTAAATCTTTTTTCCTTGTGGGATATTCATGTAGTAAATATAATAGATGCTGAAACAAGTTCAGCATGACAAATTAAATTAATTGTCACTGGCATACCATTCCGCAAAACTAGTCTCTGTTTCCTGCAGCTTTAAAGAATGTAATGTAATGTGGTCGGGCAAGTGCTTCTTTATTTTTTCTGCAAAATCTATTACCATCATTTCACTTGTGGGTTGGTAATTAACCAAAAGCACATTGTGGCCTCTTTCTTTTAATTCTTTTGCCAGCTCCACATGTGGCGTGTTTTTGTTGAACACAGTTGCATGATCGAATATATCCACAATTTCGGCTTTTACAATTTTTTTTAAGTCACCAAAATCAATGACCATTCCGTGCTTTACGTTATTAGTATCACTAATAGGTGTTCCAATCACTGTAACGGATAATTTATAACTGTGACCATGCACATTTTTACATTTACCATCATAGCCATATAATGCGTGGCCAGTCTCAAAAGAGAATTGTTTGGTGATTCGAATAGAGCCCATAATTTAATTTTTCAATGCAAAGATAATTGTTTTGTAAAAGCAATTGATTTTTAGATTACATTTGCGCGCTTTTTTAAGAATTAGTGACCTATGAATCAATTATTTGAAGCTATTGATTTTGTTGAAAATCCAGTATATGAAGGGATTATCAGTGATATTTCAACACAACAATTCAGTATTGTTGAAAATTTTTTCACACAGTATGAAGTGGAAATATTACGACAATCCTTGTTGCGTAAACACGAAGAAGATACCTTTAAAAAGGCAGCTATTGGTAATCGCGTTAATGAAAATATTATAAAATCCATAAGAGGTGATATGATTTTATGGATGAACGAAGGACAAGCAGATGCTCATGAAAAGTTGTTTTTTGATAAAATCAATGATTTAGTTGATTATCTAAACAGAACGTGCTTTATGGGGATTTTGCAAAAAGAATTTCACTATGCAATTTATCCTGAAGGGACCTTTTATAAACGGCACTTAGACACGTTTCAAAACGATGACAGAAGGAAACTGTCTTTTGTTTGTTATTTAAATGAGGATGGTTGGCTTCCTGAAAACGGTGGTGAATTGGTTCTATATTTAAATGAAAACGGACAGGAAACAGAAAAGGTTATTTATCCATTTCCTGGACGCGTGGTTATTTTTGAAAGCCAAATTTTAGAGCACGAAGTCAAACCTGTAAACACAGAACGGTTGAGTATTACAGGATGGCTCAAAACGCGATAATTAACGTCTTTTATTGCGATTGTAAACGTAAATGATAATCAGTACTACAGCAAGTACCAAAAAAAGCATATTTCCTCCCATATTAATCGTTGTTTAGGTTTTTCTTATTGTATCTATAAATAGCATAAGCAATAGCAACTAAAACCACAAAGGGTAAAAAGGATCCGATAAACACACCTATTTCGTACCATCCATTGGGCGCATCCTTTATTTTTTCTTCTATGTTGACTTGTTGCAAGGTTGTTAAAAGCGAAAACATCATACAATTATTAGTAATCCAAATTTAACTGTTTTGAGAGAGCGGTAAAAATTCTTTTCTAAATTTTATGATTAGCGGAAGCCCTCTTGCGACAATCCATAAAGTAAATGCAATGAAAATAGCATAGAGCTTATAGTCAAGGGAGTCCAGCCAAAACAGTATAGGCACAAAAACTAAAAAGGTGGAAAACAACAGCACATTACGAAGCGTTTTCATTTTCCCTAAACCCTTGAACATACCGTCAAAAATAAAAGCTAAAGCACATAAGGGCTGCATAGCAAGTACCATCCAATACACATTGTAGAATTCATTGAGAACAGCTTCATCTTTTGTAAAAAGAGATCCAACAGGATAATAAATAAGCGCTCCTATTATAGCCATAATAGCACCTACAATAATACCATACTTAATGAGTTTGTTGCTCAATGCAATTAGTTTCTTAAAGTCTTTGGCACCATATAACTTACCGGATAATATATTACCAGCACTGGCATAACCATCAATAATAAAAGCCCCTAAAAACCACAAGTTAATAGCTATAGTATAAGCAGCAATGTATTCCTTACCATAACTGGTTGAAAAGGCACTTGCAAAGTATAATGTGACATTGAGCGCCAATGTTCGGACAAACAAGTTGGCTATCATCAATAAAAACCGTTTAATTTCTTGATTAAAAGGCAAACTAAATCGCAAAGGAATATCGGTTTTTGTCAATAAATAGTAAGTGGAAACCAGAGCCATTAGGAGTTGCGCTATTACACTGGCATACGCAGCACCTTTAATGTTCATAGCAGGTATAAACCCTTCAACACCAAACACCAAAACAAAATCTAGAATAATGTTTGCTGTTGCGCCTACTATAGCAATGATCATAGGGTAGAATGTGTTTTGAAGCCCTCTAAATGTTCCGAAAACAGCAATAGTGAACAATGTAAATGGAAAACCAAACACTCGAATTCTGTAATAATCTACACTGTAATTAAGGATCAAATCTGAAGCATTATAAAGCTTGAAGATGGGTTCTGCTAGCGGATAGGTAATTAAAATAATGAAGATGCTTAAGGAGGTAATGATAAAAATGGCTTGCGCCGGAAGGTCTTTTACCTTGTCCAAATTATCAGCACCTACGTATTGGGAAACGATGGAGGAAATAGCGCTTCGGGTTTGACCTAAAACCCAAATAAGCATGGAAATAAAAGCGCCAACAATCCCAACAGCCGCCAACGATTCGGTTGCATCTATGGGCATATTTCCAACAATAGCCGTATCAGTTATAGAAAGAATAGGCTCTGAAACCCCTGAAATTAAAGCAGGAATGGCTAATTTGTTGATATGTTTTAAAGTTATTGGTGTGCTCACAAAACTAATTCGTAACAATAAAAAGGGTGTTCACTTTGCTTTGGAAAGAAAATTTCACCTAATTTTTTATATCCGCGAAGTTCGTAAAACTTTTGGTTTCTTTCGTTCTGTGAAAACGTGTCTAACCTTATAGAGGTATAGTTGTTTCTTATGGCCATTTCTTCAGCATAATTCATCAACTTTTGCGCATACCCTTTTCCTTGTTGCTTTGGGTGAATTGCTAATCTATGGATATATAGGTTGTTATTGTTGCTTGTAAGCCATTTAACAGGGATATATTCATAATCCATATAAGTTGAGATGGTGATGGCTCCAATAATATGGTTTTCTACTTCCAAAACATACAACTCACCTCTTTCTATATCATTAATAAATGCATCTCTATTGGGATATGATTCATTCCATTGAAAGATATGCTTATCAATCATATGTTGGGCGCAAGCTTTAGTGACTTTTAGTATTGCATCAATATCCAGATAAGTTGCTTTACGAATCATTTTTAATGTTTACTTTTGCATAAATTTCTCACAAAGTTAATTTTAATATTGATTATGAAGAATATTTTGGTACCTGTTGGATCGTCTAAGAATGCTGTGAGCCATTTGCAGTATGCTGTGGATTTCGCAAAGGCATTTGGTGCAAAACTCTATGTGGTTCAAATTTATAATGTTTATACCAAAGCAGGAACCATGATAAAGGTCGATTATATTCTTGAACGAGAGAGTTTAGAGTTTCTGAAGTCACATGTTTCTAAAGTTGACACCAAAGGTGTTGAGGTAGTTGTTAAAACTTTCAAAGGGAAACTGGTTGACACCTTGGAACTTGTTTGTCAGTCATTGGATATTGATTTAATTATGATTGAACCCAGAACCAATTCGGTTAATGAGGAAGTTTATTTAGGAAAGACTTCAGGTAAAATCATAAAACAAACCAACATACCAGCTTTAATTGTGCCAGAAGGCTTAAAGTTTAAACCCATTATCTATATTTTGATGGCATTAAAATCGGCAGTGATCAAAAAAGAACGCGCTTTAAAGCCACTAATATCAATCAAGGATCAATTTAAGTCTATTGTAAACCTGTTATTGGTCAAAACACCGTTTTATAATGATGGCGATTTTGACATTAATGAGGAGTTGGCTGCATTGATTACCAATACTACCCAAAGCGAAAATGCCACGACCTTTCAAGGTGTTTTAGAACATTATAAAGACAACGATCCAGACATGTTGTGTGTTGTGCGAAGAAAAAGAGGATTTTTTACCAAACTTTGGGAAAATAATACGATATTGAAAAAAGATTTCCACTGTAGCACATTGCCAGTGCTTGTGTTAAGTGGATTGAAGTAATGTTTGTTACAAACACCGATAATACAAACGGATATGTATTCATTATACTCTTGTTTACATTCGTTTTTTTAGTTGGATGGCTTCACAACAAGAAATTTATGAATTCTAAATTTTATTTAGAAAGAATAAAACCTAAATCATTTTTTATGAATTGATGTTTTATTTATTAGGTTTAATAGTATATTTCTTATTACTTTGCTTGTTAAGTTTTGCTTTAATAAAGGTGTTAAACATACGATAAGGGGCATTAGCTCAGTTGGCTAGAGCGCTACGCTGGCAGCGTAGAGGCCATCGGTTCGAATCCGATATGCTCCACAAAAACCGTTCTATTTAGAGCGGTTTTTTTATGATAGTTGTTTTTTTAAATCGGTTATTGAATTAACATTGTTCAAGTCCGTATTGTCAATTTCATATAGGTCTGCAAAAGTTGTAAAAGTTGTTTTGTCAAAACGGGTTCTTGTGCTTCCTTTGGGATAAAAACGCCTCTTTTTCTCAAAATCTTCTTTTGAAATCCAACCGCAAACGGTTAGAACTTGCTTGGTTTTATTGTAACTACAAAAAATGTAGATATCGGTTTTAAAGTAATCTTGGAGTTTTAAGAAGTTATTGGTGTAACCTGATTTTACAGATGTCGTTCTTCCCATGGTTTTAACATCGATAGTCTTATTGGCAAAAACCAAATCCACACCTTCATCAAATCCTGATGAGCCATCAACAAATCCCATATCAAAGAAACTCATAACAACCGACTGACCGATGATACCTGTTAATTGTTGTTCTTTTGTTCCGTTGGCCGTAAAACGCTTACCAAAATCATGCTTGGAAACCATGTTTTTGCAATGTTCAATAATACGTGAATCAACAGAAACGGTAAACATAGATTATTGTTTAAGTTCTTTCTCTAAAAAAGGAATGTCTGGATTACAAATTTCAAGTATTAACTTTTTTAATTCATTATTAAAATCATTAAGAAGTGTTTTGTCCAGTATCTCAATTTTTTGTGCATAAGCTCCTGGCTTATCCTTTTTTGCAAATTTCAAGAACCCAGCATTCAAGTTTTTAAATGAAATGATGCCAGCTTCAACAGGGTCATTAAATTTATTACAGACATCCATCATTAAAGCATAGGAAAGTACCTGAAAGGACTTGCTGTATTTGTCATAGTCAGTTGTGATATCTTCCCAATTAACAATCTCAACCTTGTTTTTTTCTACTTTTCCAGATTTATAATCTATAATTCTTACTGTGCCATTCCGTTTGTCAACACGATCAACAGTTCCCTTTAAAAATACAGGAAAGTTCAACTCTGGAATTTCAAGAGGAATACTGTTTTCCATTTCAACAGCTATTATTTCAATGGTATTGCCTTGTTTTAAATCGGTCAACTCCAAATCTAGAAAGTTGGATATATACCGTTTTGCAATTTCAAAAATGATTAAATTCTTACCACTGTAAATATCACCTTCTTTGTAAAGCCTCTTGAATTGATCCTGTACCATTTTGTCAATACTAGATTTCATGTTTTCAATAGCATTTATTGTTATCTGCTGACCAACAAAAGGCTTATAAAAATTTTCTAATGTATTATGGATAACCGTTCCCAAGGTGTTTGAAGCAATGGTTTCCTCTACATCATCATGCTCTTTTACTTTTAATATTTTTTGCAGATAAAAGTCAATAGGATTCCTAATATAGTTTGTAAGAGAGGAAGGCGAAAACCCTTGTGAAGCATACTGTTGTAATACATTTATAACATCAGGTGTTTTTGTGATTTCAATGGGTTTGTTTTCAACAATAGGAACTTCTGGCACTACGATTTCGTGTTTGATTTCGTGCTTTTTTTCCAATTCCATTTGAGTAATAAAACGACTTTTCTCACCATTTGAAAATGAATCCACTTCTGTATTGTATAAGATATAAACTGTTTTAGCCCGTTGTATCAAACGATAAAAGTGATAGGCATAAACCGCATCTTTTTCTTTGTAGGTGGGTAATCCATTTTCAAGTTTTACATCAAAAGGAATAAAAGAGTTTTGGGTTTTCCCAGAAGGTAATATGCCCTCATTTACCGATGATATAATGACTGTTTCAAAATCTAAAACACGAGATTCCAACATTCCCATTATTTGCAAACCACTTAAAGGCTCTCCTTTAAAATCCAAGGTTTCTGAATTCAATAATTCATTAAATACCGTAAACAATGAAGTTATGTTTTCAAGATAACCATAGTTGGTGTTTAATGTGGTAAGTTCATTAAAAAGGGTATTGAAATGAAACAAATACTCTAAAGCTAGAACATGCTTTTTCTTATCATCATTTAAGTGCTGCTTTATTTTTAAAATCAATGCTTGACATTGGCTCAAGGCCACTGAAACATCGTTATCCCAATCATCAAACAACATATCAAAAAGAGCTTCGTGTTGTGGAGAAATAGAAGCTAGTTTATCCTTTGTAAGATAAATTAAATTGTTTTCGGTTACGGTTGCTTTGATATCGGATAGACTATTCTTACCATCTATTTGTAAAAGAGGACTTATGTAAGCATGCGATAATATATTTATGACATCTTTATAGTAAAATGATTTTGAGGGGTTTTTATGCGTTAAAAAGAGCTGTTGAAAGAGCGATGTAAGAGGAATAGACCTTAATGGCAACCCCATCGTTATATTAAGCGCTTTTATGGATTTTGGAACGGAATTTAAAATAGGCGATAATAAAGATTCTTCTCCCAAAACTACGGCTGTTTTATTAAGTGATGGATTTTCCTCTTGTAACGTTTTTAAAATAGTGGATATATGCTTGGATTGCCCCACATTTTTTGGAACACCAACAACATGAATATTTTTTTTGGTTTCGTAGTTTTTGGATATCCATTTAAAATCATGGGTTCTATAAAACTTCCAACTCTTTTGATGGTTACGAGCAAATAAGCCAGCATCATGGTTTTGGTTCTCATAGAAATTCTTGTCTATATCCCAATAGATATCGGCCATATTGTTTTGTAATAGCTCTTGGATGATGGTTTCTTCGGAAGTGTTAAGAGCATTAAAGCCTAAAAAGACATGCTTTTTTGAAGCATTAATCCCCATATAATTTTGAATATTCTCTACTGCTTCTCTATAAATAAGTCCTTGGTATCCTAACCCTTTATTTAGTAGCTCTTGGGTAAAATGCTGGTAATAGTTTTTGAGCTTTTTCCAAAAAGACAAATAATTTCCAACAAGCCTTGTCGGATCCTTATCTAAAGACCAATGATTAATTTCTTGGATGGCACTTAAATAATCAAAAATTTTGTCTTCAGGAATACGGTAACGGTCTATTTCATTGAAGTCCTGTAATAATATTTGTGCCCATTTAGAAAACGCTTCAAAACTATCTTGGTTTTCAATTGGCGTCAAAGTTTTATAAGTACTATAAAACTCGAATAGTAATTCTATATTGGTAATTGACCTTAGCTGTGAAAGGTTTTCAACAAACTCTTCAATACCATAGATTTCAGGTGAAAAAATGGGCTGATCAGAATAATTGGATATTTCGTGCTTGAGGAATACACCTGCACGCTTACTAGGCAGTATAAATATCAGGTTGGATAAATCTGAAAGATTTAAATCGTTTAAAACATCTTTTAGAAAGGAAGTCATTATATAAAAATAAAAAACGCCTCGAAATTTCGAGGCGTTTTTTTATATAATTAGAGAGTTTTTAAAATAATTACTTAATTAAGTTAATTTCAACTCTTCTGTTATTAGCTCTACCAGCTCTAGTCTTGTTAGAATCAATTGGTTTTGACTCACCATAACCTTGATGCTCTAATCTACCAGAAGCAATACCTTTAGTAATTAAGTAGTTCATAACAGAACTAGCTCTTTCTTGAGATAGCTTTTGGTTAGTAGCTTCGCTACCTACACTATCAGTATGACCATCAATTGAGAATCTAGCATTTGGATACTCTTTTAAGATATCAACGATGTTTTGTAATACCTCTTCAGATTGCTCCTTGATAGTAGATTTTCCTGTATCAAACAAAATAGTTTTAGCATAAGCATTTAAAGCTTTCTTAACAGCTTCAGTCACTTCTGGGCAACCATTGTTAGCTACAGTACCAACTAAATCTGGGCAGTGGTCATCTTTGTCAACTACACCATCACCATCTCTATCTGGCCAAGGGCATCCATTGTTAGCAGCAGGACCAGCTTCAGTAGGACACTCATCATCTTTGTCAGCAACACCGTCACCATCAGAATCAGGACAACCATTTAATGCTTTTGAACCAGCTTCAGTAGGACAAGCATCATCTTTATCTGGAATACCATCACCGTCAGTATCAGGGCAACCGTTAAATTCAGCAGGGCCAGCTTCTTGAGGACATGAATCTTTAGCATCTTCTATGCCATCACCATCAGAATCAGGACATCCATTGAATTCAGCTAATCCCCAAACTTCTGGACAAGCATCATCTTTATCATAGATACCATCATCATCAGTGTCTTTACCACCAAACTTCACAGTAACTCCTGCAGTGTGTTGAAAGTGTGTATCTAAATAATCTTCGAAAGCATGCTTATAAGATGATTGCACTGTTAGACCAACATTTTCAGTAAGCCAAAAGTTGATACCAAATGTTCCGTTTAAAGTTCCTGCACCTATGTCATCAACCCAAGTGTAACCACCACCAACACCAAGATAAGGGTCAATGCAATTTGAGCCTAACAAGCTAGCAAAGCTATACTTTACAATACCATCTAAACCAAAATATGTTACCTCATTATATCTAGAACGATCATCTCCAAACCTGTCAATTTTATTAATAGATGCTGTAGCACCCAAAGTGAACCCACTATTTAAATAGCGAGCAGCTGAAATTGATGACAAAGAAGGTAAGACGTTGTAATGGTCTTCAGCATTAAAGAATTCATCAAAATAATCTCCAAGTGGAGCGTCTTCACCAGTTGGATAAAAATCAACCGCATTTATGCCAAAGCTAATAGCCCACGGGTTGTTCTCATCTTGTGCGTAAGTGTTGCTTAAACCTAACATAAGCAACAAAGCGAACAATAATCTGCTAAGATTTTTCATATTCAAAAATTTAATTTTTAAGTGTTAATTGTAAGCAAAAGTAAGTTGTTAAATATTATTAACAAAGACAAATATAGAAAAATATTGGAAAAATCACCTAAAATGTCAATGTTTGTCAGAAAAAATTAAATTATTTCAAGTGTTTTGCCAACTTTAATGAATGCCGAAACAGCTTTGTCTAGATGTTCTTTGGTATGAGCCGCTGAAAGCTGTACACGAATTCTAGCTTTTTCCTTTGGAACAACCGGGAAAAAGAATCCGATAACATAAATACCTTCATTAAGTAACATATTGGCCATAGTCTGTGATAATTTGGCATCATAAAGCATAATAGGAACAATTGCCGAATCACCATCTACAATGTCAAAACCAGCCTTTTTAATCTCCTTTTTGAAATAGTCGGTATTCCAAGCTAATTTGTCTCTTAAGGACGTATCATTTTTTAACATGTCAAAAACTTTGATTGAAGCACCCACAATAGCAGGAGCCAAAGAATTAGAGAACAAGTAGGGCCTTGAACGCTGTCTTAAAATCTCAATAATTTCCTTTTTGCCAGTCGTATAGCCACCCATAGCGCCACCAAGCGCTTTGCCAAGCGTTCCTGTTATAATGTCTATTCTATTCATGACGTTTTTTTCTTCTAGAGTCCCTCTTCCTGTTTCTCCAATAAATCCAGCAGCATGACACTCATCAATCATTACCAAAGCATCGTACTTTTTGGCTAGGTCACAAATTTTGTCTAATGGCGCCACTAAACCATCCATTGAAAACACGCCGTCGGTTACTATAATCTTAAAGCGCGCGCCATTTTTATTGGCTTCTATCAATTGTTTTTCCAGATCGTCCATATCATTGTTTGCATAACGGTATCTAGCAGCTTTACAAAGCCTAACGCCATCAATAATTGATGCATGATTCAATGAATCGGAGATAATGGCATCTTCCTTGCCTAATAATGGTTCAAAGACGCCACCATTAGCATCAAATGCTGCTGCATACAAAATGGTGTCTTCAGTATTATAAAAATCAGCTATTTTTTGTTCAAGTTCTTTGTGGATATCTTGCGTCCCACATATAAACCTTACAGAAGACATCCCAAATCCATGAGTATCCATGACATCTTTTGCTGCTTGAATAACTTCAGGGTGTGATGACAGCCCCAAATAGTTGTTAGCACAAAAATTCAACACGGTTTCTCCAGTATTTAGAGTTATTTCGGCTCCTTGGGCAGATGTAATTATTCGTTCTGTTTTATATAGTCCATTATCTTTAATGGTTTCCAATTCGTTTTTTAGATGATCTTTTATAGTTCCGTACATTGAGTTATTATTTTTTGCAAATTTAAAATTCTTTTATTTGAATGTCATCATTTATATAAATGAGAATTTTTTTGGAGACCACAAAATTCATAGCATGTAAAACCTCTTCGTAATTTATCAACTGCAATTCGTGTTTCTGATTTTGTGCTCCAGATTTATAGTCAATTAAAGTCGCCGTGTTATCAGGGAATATGACCAACCTATCAGGCCTAATAATCAAATTATTTTGAGCAATAATGTCCCTTTCGTTATAAATGTCATTTTTAGAGTCGAAATAGGGAGATAATTTCGGATGAGAGACTAACTTAAGCACCAGTGGTTTCAGCTCATCTGCTTGTTCCTTATTGATCTTTCCAGCACTTAAAAAATCACTAAAGGCAAATGCAACATCATCTTTGGTTTTTATGAGTGCCATGATATCGTGAACCAAGTTGCCTTTTTCAATAGCGTCTTTTTGATCTGTATCCCAAAGATATCCTGAATTGGTAGTAATCATAATGTTATTATCGTTTCTGGAAACACTAACGAACTCCTGTGCTACAATAAAATTACTTTTGTTGGTTTTATGAATTTGTTTATTAATCTTTTCACCAAATTCATAAGCCAGAGTATAATCATCCCAAAGGTTTTTTTGTTGCAAGTAAGCAATGAAAAATCCTGAAAAGGTATTATTACTTACAACACCTTTAGAGTTCATATCTTTTTTTGAAACAACATATAGTTGTTCAACAGGTCGCGTTAAAGCGACATACAGTAGGTTGATGTTATCCAACTCCAGTTCGGATTGATGTCTGTTGAAAATGGCTGCTCCAGCTTCACCAAAATTTTCAAAAGCACTACTGTAATTTAGCAAGGCATACGAAAAGTCATTATAAGATTTTGTGTCAAGCGGAAACCATTCTGTCGGGTTGATTTCCCGATAAATATTTAAATCAGCATAAGGGAAAATAACCACTGGGAATTCCAAACCCTTTGATTTGTGAATCGTCATGATTTGAACGGCGTCAAAACCTTCGGGAGCCACAATACTTAACTTATCGGATTGGCTTTCAAAATATTCCAAAAAACTTTGTAAGTCGGCCTTCTGTCTATTTGAGAACTCCAAAACAACATCCATAAAATATTGAATGTAAGCATCTGATTTTTTGACCAGCTTAAACGACCTCACGAACGTTTCTACTAAATCATAGAGTGATAAATGAGGTAATTCAGCATAATCTATTTGGCAACCCAAAAATTCCAAACTCTTGAAAAAAGATTTTAAATCCAGATTAATATGCTTTTTTAAGAAATCATGCTTGTTTTCGATGTTGAAAACAACGATCAAATCGTTTAAAACGGCTGCTTTTATTTCAAGATTATTGGGTTGGGCTGTTAACTTTAAAAGGTTAATGATGAATCTAACCTTTATAGAGTTTATTAAAAGCAAGGTTTCAGAAGACATAATTTTTAAGCCAGAAGCACTTAAAAACTCGGCAATCGCAATTCCTTCTTTTTTCTTCCTGACCAAGACACAAATATCGTTTAAAGCATAGCCTTGATCCAGGCAGCCTAAAATTATATCAAGTGTTTTTTGGTTGTAAGCCAGTTCCCTTTCTTCCGAAGAATCAAACTCTAAAAAATCCAAGTTTACATATCCCTTTTCATTTGAGTTGGGTTGTTGACGGGCTCCTTTATAAAGTTCGCGATGAATATCATTACTGAAAAGGGTTTCGGATAGATATTCAAAAAAACTGTTATTGAATCCAACTATCGTTTCAGAGCTTCTGAAATTCGAATCAAGTGAAATAATTTGAGATTCTATTGAAAAAGGGTTAACGGTTTTGTTGAAGAGTTCCATAAACTGTTCAGCCTTGCCGCCTCGCCAGCGGTAGATAGCCTGTT
Source organism: Bacteroidia bacterium (assembly GCA_030425285.1). GTDB lineage: Bacteria > Bacteroidota > Bacteroidia > Flavobacteriales > Flavobacteriaceae > Hanstruepera. The sequence continues at coordinate 509,859 of JAUIAY010000001.1, read as the reverse complement.
TGGCATCGCCTACAATCATGGCACTACCTTTTTCTGAAGACAGCGCATTGTCTATTAATGGGACTAAATTTTCCCATTGTAGTTGGGATGTGTCTTGAAACTCATCAATAAAGTAATGTTTGAAACGCTCTCCAAACCGTTCATATATAAAAGGCGTTGGTTGATCTTTTATTTCATTACTTATTAAGGTATTGAACTCTGAAATAAGAATGGTATTTTGTTCATTTTTGATATCATTCAGTTCTTTTTGGATTTCATTTAATACCGATAAAGGCGTAATATTTCTATAAAGAGCTTGTAAGAACTTAATTCTATATGCAAGTGCTTTGGTTTCTAAAAAGGCTTTTGCCAATTGTGATTGAATGGAATCTATGGTCGATGCAACATTATCTGACACTCTTTTTGGGTAAAGGTTGTTGCCCTCAATTAAATCTGCTTGCCAAGCTGCATCAAAATTAACATCAAAGTTTTTAGATTGTAGGCTTTCAAAATGCCTTGGCAAGGATTTTCGATTAAAATCTTCGGGAAGTAGACTTGCTTCGCTAATTAAATCCAAGATACCTTGAGCCTTTTCAACAATGGCATTTTCTATGGTTTTAATATCTTTCTTAACATTGTTTTTAAGGCGACTGAAATCATCGAGCGTTTTGTCTTTTAACGTGTTTAAATAAGGGATGTCATTTTCATTTAAAAGCAATTTAGAAATGGCATATAAGTCTCTGGAAATGTCCCAACTTTTATCATTATCGGCCTTTTCAAGAGCGTAATCAACTAAAACTTTGGTTAGGCTGGTATTGGTTCCGGCTTTTGAAATGAGCCTGTCAACAGCTTCCAACAACAACGAATGTGTATCCAATTCCACTTCAAAATTTAATGGAATCTTCAAATCATAAGCAAAGGTTTTGATTAATTTATGTACAAATCCATCAATAGTAGAAATATCAAATGCGGCATAGTTATGGATTAAGGTATCCAAAATCAGGGTACTCTTGTTTTTTAATTCATTTTCAGAAACACCCAACTCTTCACAGATTTGTTCGAACATGTGATTTTTATCAGATTCATTAGAATGTTTTGAAAAAGCAACCAGGGCATCAATGATCCTAGTTTTCATTTCGGCGGAAGCTTTATTGGTAAAAGTTATGGCCAGGATATTTTTGAAAGCTGTTGGGTTATTGGACTTAAAAAGGACTTTTAAATATTCTTTGACCAAAGTAAATGTTTTACCACTTCCTGCCGAAGCATTATAGATTAAAAAAGAACTGCTATTGGTCATCAAGTTAATTTTAACACAAGATAAAAACTATCAATGATTTCATAGGTATTTATTATTTTTTATTGCGTGTTATAATGCGTAAATTTGAAGAAATTAAGTTAAACAATTAAAAACAAAAATATTATGGCTTTCGAATTACCGAAATTAAAATATGCTTATGATGCTCTTGAGCCTCATATAGATGCACGTACAATGGAAATACACCACTCAAAGCATCATGCAGGTTATACTTCTAAATTAAATGCTGCTATTGAAGGAACAGATTTAGAAGGTAAGACTATTGAAAACATCTTAATTAATTTAGATAAGAATAACATGGGAGTTAGAAATAATGGTGGTGGATTTTACAACCACTCCTTATTTTGGGAAGTAATGAACCCTGAAGACAGAGGTTATTTGTCAGGAGAATTAAAGGATGCTATCGAGGCAGAATTTGGTTCTAAAGAAGCTTTTGTAGATGCTTTCAGTAAAGCTGCTGCTACACAATTTGGATCTGGTTGGGCATGGTTGTGTGTTCACAAAGGCGGAAAAGTAGAAGTGTGCTCAACACCTAATCAGGATAACCCATTAATGCCAGGAGTAGGATGTGGTGGTACGCCTATTTTAGGATTGGATGTTTGGGAGCATGCCTATTATTTAAACTATCAAAACAGAAGACCAGATTATATTGATGCGTTCTTTAAGGTGATTAACTGGAATGAAGTTGAAAGACGTTATGCCGAATCAAAATAATAATTATATTTCTTAATCAATAAATAAAAAAGCGGACTTATTCGAGTTCGCTTTTTTTATGAATATTTTTAAATGAAAAAAGGTGAACAGATGTTCACCTTTTTTGCCCCAAATCTACCATAAACTTAACCTACTTATGTTATGGTGAGACAAATATAACATTGCTTATTGTTAACCTTAAAAATTATTAGACAAACGACTTATAAATTAGGCTAAAACAATCTAAATGAGATTTTTAATTGACTAAAAAGTTGATTTGAACTAAAAGAAAATAAAAAAAGGCGAACGAAAGTTCACCTTTTTTTGCCCCAAATCTACCATGAACTTAACCTACTTATGTTATGGTGGTACTAATGTAATTTTTATTTAATTAGAAATTGCTAAAAAATAGATGAAATGCATTTTTTTTAGGCAAAGCGCATATTTTTTCAGATAAAGTGCAGATTTACAATGTTTTAATAGGCTCTTTCCTTGTTGCCTTCAAAAAAGTTTATAAAGGCTCTGTTCACAACTCGGTTTCCACCAACCGTTGGATAATCACCCGTAAAATACCAATCACCTAAATTTTTAGGGCAAGCTTCATGTAAATTTTCAACCGATTGGAAAATGGCCTCTACTTCAGCATTAACAGATTCGTCAGATATTAGTTGTGCTATTTTATCTGAAATCTCATCATCGGTAAATTGCGCGTAGAGATCCTTAACAAAATTACGTACGTCCTTATCCTCCAAATCAACTTGCGCCTTGCACTTCTCATAAACTTCTTGAACCATCTGATATTTGTTGTTTTCTTCCAATAGTTCTAGCATAGCCCTAAAAGCAATTAAATCTTCTAGTCTGGCCATATCAATACCGTAACAGTCCGGATAACGAATTTGAGGTGCCGATGAGACGACAACTATTTTTTTAGGGTGCAGTCTGTCCATCATTTTGATGATACTCTTTTTGAGAGTAGTCCCTCTTACAATACTATCATCAATGATTACCAAATTGTCCGTTGGTTTAATAACACCATAGGTAACATCATAGACATGGGCAACCAAATCATCACGACTACTATCTTCGGTTATAAATGTTCTTAACTTTACGTCCTTAATAGCTATTTTTTCAATACGCGGTCTTTCAGCTAAAATATCAGTAACAGTTTCTGCGGATAATCCACCCTTACCATCCAAAATAGCCTGGGTTTTTTTCTGGTTGAGATGTTCTTCAACAGTTTCTATCATACCAAAGAATGATGTTTCAGCAGTATTTGGAATATAGGAAAACACCGTGTTTTTGGTGTCGTTTTCTATGGATTCCAAGACTTTTGGCATAAGCAACTTTCCTAACTTTTTGCGCTCTTGATAAATTTCGGCATCACTTCCGCGTGAAAAATAAATACGCTCAAATGAACAAGCCTTTCTTTCAAGTGGCTCAATAATTTTTTTGATGGATACTTCGCCTGTTTTTTTAGTGATAATCGCATGGCCAGGCTCCAATTCCTTGACGTCATCAAAGGCGACATTAAATACTGTTTGAATAACAGGTCTTTCTGAAGCTACAACCACTACTTCATCATCTTTGTAATAATAGGCAGGCCTAATTCCAGCTGGATCTCGCAATACAAACGAATCGCCATGTCCCAACAAGCCAGCCATAGCATAACCACCATCCCAGTTTTTGGAGGATTTTTTTAGGATTTTAGCAATGTTTAGACGCTCTGCAATTAAAGGAGAACATTCACTCTTGCTGTAACCCTCTTTCTTTAATTTTTTATAAAGCTTTAAAACAGCATCATCCAGAAAATGGCCGATTTTTTCCATAATGGTAATCGTGTCGGCTTTTTCCTTTGGATGTTGTCCCAAATTAACCAAACCATCAAACAACTGATTAACATTGGTCATATTAAAGTTCCCTGCGACAATCAGGTTTCTGTGCATCCAATTGTTTTGTCTTAAAAAAGGGTGTACGCTCTCAACACTGTTTTTTCCAAAAGTACCATAGCGAACATGGCCAAGCAACACTTCGCCTATATAGGGAATGTGCTTTTTTTGAAGGGCAACATCATCAACATATTCAGGGTTTTCTGTAAACTCCTTGTTGATTCGATCGTTAATTTGAGCAAAAATATCTTGTATAGGCTGTTGGGCAATAGAACGAACACGACTGATGTAGCGCTCACCAGGATTGGTGTCTAATTTAATACTGGCAAAACCCGCACCATCCTGACCGCGATTGTGCTGTTTCTCCATCATTAAATACATTTTATTAACTCCGTAAAAAGCACTACCATATTTTTCCTTGTAGTACTCTAAAGGTTTTAGAAGTCTGATTTGTGCAATACCACATTCGTGTTTTAAAGCGTCACTCATTTTGTATTTTATTTTTTCAATATGCCCGCATATTGAAGTGCTATTTTAATTAAAAAACGCGCTCAATTTTAGAGCGCGTTCGTTTATGTTAATTCAATTTCAAATTGTGTCAGTTGCTTAAACTGTTGCAAGCGTTTGTGAACCTCATGATTGTTCAAATCAATCATACGTTCAGTTCCAAATTTCTCCACACAGAAAGAAGCGAGGGTAGATCCATAAATAACGGCATTCTTCATGTTTTCAAAGCTTAAATCACCTGTTTTGGCTAAATAACCTGCAAATCCTCCAGCAAATGTATCACCAGCTCCTGTTGGATCAAAAACTTCTTCTAATGGTAAAGCTGGGGCATAAAATACATTATCATCATGGAACAATAAGGCACCATGCTCACCTTTTTTAATCACAACATATTGTGGTCCCATCTCATGAATCTTACGTGCTGCTACAACTAAAGAATATTCACCAGTTAACTGCCTGGCTTCTTCATCATTGATAGTGATGACGTCAACTTTTTTAATAACATTAAGTAATTCATCTAAAGCGCAGTCCATCCAAAAATTCATGGTATCCAAAATAACCATTTTTGGCTTAATATTCATTTGGTCTAGGACACTCATTTGGACGTTAGGATGTAAATTTCCTAACATAACGACTTCTGCATTTTTATAGTCTTCTGGAACTTTTGGATTAAAATCAGCCAGAACGTTAAGCTCAGTTACCAGAGTGTCACGTGTATTCATGTCATTATGATACTTGCCACTCCAGAAAAAAGTTTTTCCCTCCTTAACGACTTCTACCCCAGTAATATCAATTCCTCTGTCTGATAATAAATCTAAATATTCTTGAGGAAAATCACCTCCAACTACAGAAACTGCTGCTGCATCTACATGAAATTGAGCTGCTGCAAGACCTATAAATGTTGCGGCACCACCAAGAATTTTATCGGTTTTTCCAAAAGGCGTTTCAATGGCATCAAAGGCAACGGTTCCTACAATAACTAACTGACTCATAAAAGGGTTTCAAATTTTGCTGCAAATATACGGTTTTTGAATACTAATATCCGAATTTATTTCCTCCCAAAATCTGCAGGGATTTCTCCCCAAGCTTTGGTTTCCCATTTTACAATGGTTGTTGTGTGATTATTGGTTTTTAACCAAGTGACAGCACGGTCTACCAGTTCAAATAGCGGTTTGTTTTTATCTGTCCGTTCTAATTTAGTATTAGCTATTTTCCTTTTTACCCAACTGATGGCTGTTTTAGAATCGGTGTAGATTATGCGGTTGCTGTTTTGCTTTTTAAGGAATGCCAAAGCATGAACAATGGCTAAAAACTCACCAATGTTATTGGTTCCTTCTTCAAATGGGCCTTGATGGAACAGGCGTTTTTTAGTTTTGGTATCGACCCCTTGGTATTCCATTTTGCCTGGATTGCCGCTTGCGGCTGCATCAACCGCAATAGAGTTGTAATTGGGCTGGCCTATTTTCTTAAGTTGTTCATCAGTGAGTTCGCTGACAAACTTTTTTGCTTTTCCTATGTAGTCTTTATATTTGCCTTTATAGGCTTTTTTTGCCGCTTCAAAGGTTGCGAACGATTTATATTGAGCACCTTCAAAGTCTTTTACTTGAGCCTTACAGTCGTCCCAAGATTCAAAAACGCCAGTGTGATGCCCTTTCCAAACGGTATAATATTTTTTCTTTTTTTTTGACATATTGTGTAAAGATGCTGAATCAAATTCAGCAAGACAGTTAATTGCTTAACAACTTCTCAACTACCTTTGGGAAATGCTCCATTTCCAATTCATGGACTTTAGCTGCCACATCTTCAGCCGAATCTGATGAAGAGACCTCACAGGTTGCCTGAAAAATAATAGCACCTTCATCATAATTTTCGTTCACGTAATGAATGGTAATTCCCGTTTCAGTTTCATGGTTCGCTACAACAGCTTCATGAACATGCATGCCATACATGCCTTTTCCACCATATTTGGGTAAAAGAGCTGGATGAATATTGATGACTTTATTGGGAAATTCATGGAGTATGTGTTCCGGGAATTTCCAAAGAAAACCTGCTAAAATAATTAAATCTGGTTTTGAGGCTTTTAGAATGTTCAGTACATCATCGGTTTCTGTAAAGGCTACTCTATTGAATGATAAAGCGCTCACTTTCAGTTTTTTGCATCTATCTAACACTTTGGCATGAGGATTGTTAGTAAGCACTTGAATAACAGACACCTGTTCTCTGTTTTGAAAAAACTTAATCAAATTTTCAGCATTGGTTCCGCTTCCGGACGCAAAAATTACAATTCGCTTCATTTACAGATAATAGTGTTTAGATTGTTCACACAAAAAAAAGAATAATAATTAACAATTAGAAGGCAAAAAGCATTTACTTCAATCTAATTTTAGTAAATTACAAGCACATTTTTAAACTAAAGGTGTGTTTTTAAAAATAAAGTTTTTTATTTTTGCCCACTAATTAAAACTTAAAATTAAAAGATTATGTCAGACATTGCATCAAGAGTAAAAGCGATTATCGTAGACAAATTAGGTGTTGATGAAAACGAAGTTGTAACTGAAGCAAGCTTCACTAACGATTTAGGAGCAGATTCATTGGACACTGTTGAATTAATTATGGAATTCGAAAAAGAATTCGATATTCAAATTCCAGACGATCAAGCTGAAAATATTGCAACAGTTGGTCAAGCTATCTCATATATAGAAGAAGCAAAATAATTCACATAATTTATGGAATTAAGGCGAGTTGTAGTTACTGGGTTAGGTGCACTTACTCCTATTGGTAATACCAAGGATGAATATTGGGAAGGCCTATTGAATGGGAAAAGTGGTGCTGCACCTATAACCTATTTTGATACTGAAAAGTTCAAGACGAAATTCGCTTGCGAATTAAAAAACTTTAACGCTACCGATTTTCTTGATAGAAAAGAAGCCAGAAAGATGGACCGGTTTACGCAGTATGCCATGGTAGCTTCCGATGAAGCTATTGCAGATGCGAAACTAGATCTTGAGGCTGTTGACAAATTGAAAGTTGGAGTTATTTGGGGAGCAGGTATTGGCGGTTTGGAAACATTCCAGGACGAAGTATTAAACTTTGCAGCTGGCGATGGTACGCCAAGATTTAATCCGTTCTTTATCCCCAAAATGATTGCAGATATTGCACCAGGAAACATATCCATTAAACATGGATTTATGGGGCCTAATTACACAACAGTATCTGCGTGTGCATCCTCTGCCAATGCTATGATTGATGCTTTAAACTATATTCGTTTGGGGCATTGTGATGTTATAGTAACTGGAGGAAGTGAAGCAGCAGTAACCATTGCAGGAATGGGTGGTTTTAATGCTATGCATGCCCTGTCTACAAGAAATGAAAGTCCTGAAACAGCTTCAAGACCTTTTGATGCAACCAGAGATGGTTTTGTATTGGGTGAAGGAGCAGGAGCAATCATTCTTGAGGAGTATGAGCATGCCAAGGCAAGAGGTGCAAAAATATATGCTGAAGTTATTGGAGGCGGATTGTCTTCCGATGCACATCATATGACCGCACCACATCCAGATGGCATTGGTGTCATAGCTGTTATGAAAAACTGTTTGGAAAATGCAGGTATAAACCCAGAAGAGGTTGATCATATTAACACACACGGAACATCTACACCTTTGGGTGATGTTGCCGAATTAAAAGCAATCTCTGAAGTGTTTGGTGACCATGCCAAGAACATCAATATCAATTCAACCAAGTCCATGACAGGACATTTATTGGGCGCTGCAGGAGCCATTGAATCCATTGCATCAATTTTAGCTATGGAGCATGGTATTGTACCGCCAACAATAAATCACACAGTAGTTGATGAAAATATTGATCCAGAGTTGAACCTAACATTAAATAAAGCACAAAAACGCGACGTTAAAGTGGCCATGAGCAATACGTTTGGCTTTGGAGGACATAATGCCTGCGTACTGTTCAAGAAAATAGATTAAACATCGAATGAAACACATTCGTAACATATTAAATTCCCGTTCTAAAAACGACGGGAATTTTTTTGTGTCCATTCAAAAAATCCTAGGATTCAAACCCAAGAGCATTGCTATTTACAAGAAGGCGTTCACACACCGCTCTATGAATATCAAGGATAAGGATGGTCATCCCATAAATTATGAAAGATTGGAGTTTTTGGGTGATGCCATGTTGGGTTCTGTTATTGCTTCACACCTTTATACCGAAGTGCCTAGTGGCGATGAAGGCTATCTAACCAAAATGCGCTCTAAAATAGTGAGCCGCGAGCATTTAAATGAATTGGGAAAGGATCTGAACCTTGTGGATTTGGTTGAAAGCAAAATTCCCAAAGGTCAGTTTGGCGATAATATTTATGGCAACTTATTTGAAGCACTCATTGGCGCGATATTTTTAGATAGAGGCTATAAATATTGTGAAAAGTTCATCTACAAGAAGGTTATAATCCCTTATGTAGATATAGAAAAACTGGAAGGCAAGGTCATCAGTTATAAAAGCTTGCTTATAGAGTGGTGTCAAAAGGAAAAGAAAACCTTTGATTACAACGTTTATGAAGATACTGGAAATGACGATATCAGGCATTTTTCGGTCAAGCTTTCCATAAACGATAAAATAGTTTCAAAAGCACGAGCTACTTCCAAAAAGAAAGCCGAAGAAAAAGCATCCAAACGGGCGTTTTTTGTGTTTCAAAATCAGATTTCAAAAGCTATTTAGTCATTTTCAAAAAATCAGCTAAAACTATAACGTTTTCGTAATAGTTGATTGCTAAATTTAATTTAAAGGCTATATTATTACTCGTTTTAAGTACTATATTTACAATAATTAATAGCATTATATGGCAATCCAAAAATTGGTTCTCGACGATTTTTATGATATCCATGATTATGGATTGATTGGAATTCATTGCTCTATTGAGGATTATAGACTAGCCTATTTTTTGAACCATCATTTGCAAATAAACTTATCGAGAAAGCAAAAGGATTTGGATTTTAGCAACCAAGTTCAATATCCCATTTTTGAATGGGAAGATGACAAAAAGCAAATTGTTTGGAATCTAGTTTCCAATAGCTGTAAAGTGGAAAGCGAAAGCATGAATACAACAGAATCACTTTTCAGCAATCTGCAAATGACTATTAAAACACACTATCTGGTTTCAGAATACAAGAAGGTAAATTATTTTCTTAAGATAAGTGAAGAGGATATTAGCAAAACAAAGCTGAAACTTGTTTTAAATAAGATTTTGAGTATTCCTCAAGTAGTTACTGCTTATAATGTAAATCCAGAAGAATTAAAATCTAGAAACAACTTAATATTTTATTAATGCCAAAAAGAAAGAAAACCAAAATTGTAGCCACATTAGGTCCTGCTACTAGCACAAAAGACGTGTTAAAGGGTATGCTTGATGAAGGCGCCAATGTATTTAGAATAAACTTTTCCCATGCCGATTATGAAGATGTGAAAGAGCGCATTAACATGATAAGGGAGTTGAACGAAGAGTTTGATTATAATGCAGCCATTTTAGCCGATTTACAAGGGCCTAAATTACGTGTGGGCACTATGAAAGGTGAGGTGATTGTCAATGAAGGCGATGAAATTATTTTCGCGACCGGTAAACGTTTTGAAGGGACCAAAAAGCGCGTTTACATGACCTACGATAGGTTTCCTCAAGATGCCAAGCCAGGAGAAAAGATATTACTGGATGACGGTAAACTCATTTTTGAAGTTGTTTCTACTGATAAGAAAAGTGAAGTAAAAGCACGTGTTTTGCAAGGCGGACCCTTACGCTCCAAAAAAGGTGTGAATCTGCCAAACACAAACATTTCACAGCCTGCACTAACAGAAAAAGATATTGAAGATGCTCTTTTTGCCATTGAGCAGAAAGTTGATTGGATAGCCTTATCCTTTGTGCGCCATGCAGAGGATTTAATGCAGTTAGAGGAATTAATTCAAAAACATAGCGACCACAAAATACCTATTATAGCTAAAATAGAAAAGCCAGAGGCTGTTGAAAACATTGATAAAATTGTGGCCTATTGCGATGGATTGATGGTTGCCAGAGGTGATTTAGGTGTTGAAATTCCAGCCGAAGAAGTACCATTAATTCAAAAAAAGCTGGTGTTACGCGCCAAGCAAGCTCGTATTCCCGTTATCATTGCAACCCAGATGATGGAAACCATGATTTCCAGTTTAACACCAACTCGTGCCGAAGTGAATGATGTTGCCAACTCGGTGATGGATGGTGCCGATGCGGTGATGCTTTCTGGAGAAACATCCGTGGGGAGTTATCCTATTCAGGTTATTAAGCAGATGTCTAACATCATCAAGAGCGTTGAGGATTCGTCTTTAATTCAAGTGCCACAGATACCACCACATATCCGCACCAAGCGTTATATTACCAAGTCTATTTGTTACCATGCGGCCATCATGGCCAATGAAATTGATGCCAGTGCTATTTCTACTTTAACCAATAGTGGCTATACGGCATTTCAAATTTCTGCCTGGCGACCCAATGCCCACATTCTAGTATTTACCTCCAACAAACGTATTTTAACGCAGCTCAATTTGCTTTGGGGCGTAAAAGCGTTTTATTACGATAAGTTTGTGAGTACCGATGAGACCATTGAAGATGTGAATGCTATTGCTTGCAAAAAGGGTTATTTGGAAGTTGGAGACATGCTCATTAGCTTGGCAGCTATGCCAATACAGGAAAAAGGTATGGTAAACACCTTACGGGTTACGGAGATAACGAGTTGTAGTTTTTAGGGGTTTGCCTTGTTGCGTGGAAAGGCTTGATCTCAATTTTAGAAGAAAATGCTCTTATACAGTATTATTAACGCCAATATTTTTTGTCTTTTCCCATCACGGCCATAATTTCTGATGACAAACGGCTGACACTATTGTTTATAACACAATTGATGGTACCATTTTCACAGGCAAATTCAAACCCTGGATTTGAATCATCAACCATTATATCTTTTTCAAGCAGAATTTGATTAGTTTTTTGATTGTAGAGTTGAAATTTAATTTTTGCTTTATACCTTTCTTTATCAACAATAAACTCAACTTTTTCTAGGTTCACAATCCAATTAACATTGTGTTTTTTGGAGATAACCATTAAACTGCCTAAATCTGACTGGTTTAATTCTTTAGCAGGATAAATCAATAGGTTAGGAAAGTACTCAAAAAATTTATAACTTAAAAAATAGTTTAGTCCATATGAAATATTGGTAGTAATATCTGTTTCTTCTAAAAATTCAATTTCTTTTTCAGCATTAAATTTAAAATTTCTGTTTTCTCTTCTAATGCTCTTTTTTTGTTCAATCGATAGGCCTTTTTGTACAAATTGTTTTGCTATTGAGTCTAGCTCTTTTGGAATTATGGTTTTTTGTGAATTTAAAATGACTATTGTGGGTGATTTTTTTTCTTGTCCATGAACAAATAAACTACAGATTAATATTATTTGGAGTATAAAACTTTTCATATTATGTCAATGATGTAGATTTTTTAATTGTTTGGAAAATTAGTTAAACGAAGGTCGCTTTTTTAAATAACAAAGCCAACTCTAAAAAAATAAACGCGTTAACCAGGTAATGAGTTAACGCGTTTAAACAAGCGGTTAAGTTATTTTGTTAAGCCACAACGCTCAACTTTTCTGTAACTGTTTTACTTGTGGAACTACCTTCAAATTGATTCGACGTGTTTTTTTCACCACCAGCCTTGAGGGCATTGTCACCTGCAAAAAACGTTTTGTGGTCGTCTCCCAAATCTGAACCTGCCATGCGTTGGTGTTTCACACAAGACACACCTTTTCGGATTTCTTGCCTTTGTACACCTTTTACGTAGGCTAGCATACCTTCCTCACCAAAGTAGGTTTCCGTTAAATCATTCATGTGCAATGCCGTTGTGTGATAGGTAGGCAACGTGATTAAATGATGGAAAATGCCAGCTTCTTTGGCTGCATCCTTTTGGAAGGATTGAATTTTTTGGTCTGCACGGAAGCTTAATTCCGAGTTATCATATTCAGGATTCATTAAATCGTTCAAATCATAAGCGGTCATGTTTTCACCTTCATCCAACATCTCTTCGTAAACTTGATGTCTAAAATTCAAGGTCCAATTGAATGATGGTGAATTGTTGTAAACCAATTTGGCATTTGGCACAACTTCTCTAATTCTGTTGACCATATGGGCAATTTGCTTAATATTTGGAGTAGGCGTTTCAATCCATAATAAGTCGGCACCATGCTGTAAACTGGTTATGCAATCTAAAACGACTCTGTCAATATTGGAACCTTCTTTAAATTTATACAACCCGTTGGAAAGCCTAATAGGTCTTACTAGTTTACCATCTCTTTTTAAGAGCACGTCATCTTCTTTGGCATCTTGAAGGTTTATGTCTTCAGCTTCAACAAACGCCAGGTATTGAGACGCCAAATCGCCAGGTTCTTGACTAACAGGTAGTTTTTGTGTCAGTCCTGCACCTTCGGAATCTGTTCGTGCTACAATGACACCATCTTCTACACCCAACTCTAAAAAAGCATAGCGTATGGCATTTATCTTGGCAATAAAATCTTCATGTGGTACCGTTACTTTTCCATCTTGATGGCCACATTGTTTAGCATCCGACACTTGATTTTCAATTTGAATAGCACATGCTCCAGCTTGTATCATTTTTTTAGCCAATAAATAGGTGGCTTCCTCGTTACCAAAACCAGCGTCAATATCAGCAATGATTGGCACGATATGCGTATCAAAATTATCTATTTGGTCTTGTACATCCTCACCATTTTCAAGTCGTCTAAACAGATCATTTAATTCTATAGCATCGGCCTGACGTAGAAAATCATAAATTTCTTCAATTAAAGCAGGCACAGCTGTTTTTTCATGCATAGATTGGTCAGGTAATGGACCAAATTCAGAGCGTAAGGCTGCAACCATCCAGCCAGATAGGTAGAGATACTTTTTATCAGTGGTTTTATGATGTTTTTTAACGGCAATCATTTTTTGTTGCGCTACAAAGCCATGCCAACACCCTAAAGATTGTGTGTAGTTTTCAGGATCTTTATCGTATGCTGCCATGTCTTGTCTCATAATGGCAGCGGTGTATTTGGCTATGTCTAATCCTGTTTTAAAACGATTTTGAAGAATCATCCTAGTGGCATGTTCTGGATTGATTGACTTCCAAGTTTCACCCTGTTTTTCTTTGAGGGTTTTTACAGCTTCATAAGCAGATTGATACTTGCCGTGAACTAAATTTTCCATAATTTTGTATTAAGTTATTTTAATTAATAATCAAATCCTGTTGATTGTTGCAGCAATCGCAGGATTGTTTTTTTAGAGATATTTATAAGCGGGAATCGTTAAAAATTCTTCGAATTTGTCTGATAGAACTAGTTTGTCAAATAGTTTTATAGCCAATTTAAACTTCGTGTTTCGGATATTAGATTCACCAACTTCGGTTATAATCTTTTCAATCTCATCATCAAACAACTCCATATAAAGCTCAAGAGTTAGGGTTCTACCATCTTCCAAGACCACTTCGTTTTTTAACCACTGCCATAGTTGGGTTCGTGATATTTCGGCAGTTGCAGCGTCTTCCATGAGGTTATAGAGAGCCACAGCGCCATGACCTCGTAACCAAGCTTCCAAATAGAGGATACCGACATTAATATTTTTTCTTATACCCAATTCAGATATGTTGCCTTCAGGAATTTCAAGTAGTTGGGCTTCAGTAATAAGGAAATCTTCCCGTTTGTTGTGAATTTGATTATCTGTTTGCATGTGTTTGTTGAACTCGTCCAACGCCACTGAAACTAAAGCAGGGTGTGCTACCCAAGTACCGTCATGACCATTTTTAACCTCGCGCTCCTTGTCTATTCTTACTTTTTCTAGGGCAGCAGCATTTTCTTTTTCATTGTTTTTTATAGGAATTTGAGCAGCCATACCGCCAATAGCCGAAATGCCTCGTTTATGACAACGCTGGATGACCAATTTAGAATAGGCATTCATAAAAGGTGTTGTCATAGTTACCTGATCGCGGTTTGGCACGTTAAAATTTTTATGGTTTCTGAATTTTTTGATGTAGGAAAAAATATAGTCCCAACGCCCACAGTTTAGACCTACAATATGGTCTTTGAGTTCATAAATAATTTCATCCAATTGAAAACTCGCCGTGATGGTTTCAACTAAAACAGTGGTCTTGAATGTGCCAATAGGGACATTCATAAACTCTTGAGCAAATTCAAAAACCTCATTCCACCAACGGGCTTCTAGATAGTGTTCCAGTTTCGGTAAATAAAAATATGGAGCAGTATTTTGGCTTAATAAGGTTTCCGTATTGTGGAAAACATACAAGCCAAAGTCCACTAAACTGGCTGAAGCCTCATTATCATTAACTAATAGGTGACGCTCATTTAAATGTAATCCGCGAGGTCTAACCAATAGTACAGCGGTATCGTCTTGTAACTGGTAGGTTTTTTCACGAACACGGTCTACTAGGGTAATGGTTTTTTTGTTGGCGTCAATAAGATTTTGTTGCCCTTCCATACAATTTTTCCACGTAGGGGAATTGCTGTCCTCAAAATCTGCCATAAACGTTTTGGCGCCAGAATTTAAAGCGTTGATGATCATTTTTCGGTCAACAGGTCCAGTAATTTCAACACGTCTATCTTTTAAGTCATGAGGAATTTCACCAGCCACCCAGTCACTTTTTCGCAAGGTTTCCGTTTCGCTGGGGAAACTTGGTAGCATACCCGAATCAAAACGCTTTTGTTCTTTTTTACGAGCTTCCAGTAATGCTAATCGCTTATCATTAAATCTTTCTTGGAGCATGGTAATAAACGTTATGGCTTCATCGGTCAAAAGTTCGGGATAGTAATTTTTTACGTTGTCGGCAAATTGAATTTTAGGCTGTTTTAATAGTGTATTTTCCATAATCGTATTGTTTTACAAGACAATATTAGAATAAAGTTTTTAAAAAAACAAGCGAACGTTCGCTAAAAATGTATTTTCGCTTTTTATTTTGTTTTCGCAAAATTGATTATTTTTGTTTTTAGACATGGAACAAGACTATATTAAACTCATATTTGGACTCAAGCTGAAACAAATCCGTACGGATAAAAATTTATCCTTATTCGGGTTGTCCAAACTCACAGGATTATCAAAATCCTACTTAAACGAGATTGAAAAAGGGAAAAAATATCCCAAACCAGATAAGATTGCGATTCTATCTGATAAATTGGACGTGCCCTATGACCAATTGGTTTCTTTAAAGCTTGATAAAAATTTAGCACCAATTGGGGAGTTGTTACAATCTAAAATCTTTAAGGAAATTCCGTTGGATTTGTTTGGGATTAAAGAAAGTGACCTGATAGACATCGTTGCCAATGCACCAGCGAAAGTTAATGCGTTTATCAGCACCATTATTGAAATCGCACAGCATTATAATTTTAGTAGAGAGAGTTTTTTCTTGGCTTCTGTTCGCTCATTTCAGGAAGCAAACAATAATTATTTTGATGATTTAGAGCAAAGTGTTTTAAAATTTTCAAAAGCCTATCAAGTTGATTTATCAAAACCCATATCATCTAAAGATATTGAGGAAATACTAATTGAAGAGTATGGATACACCATTAATGATAATGAGTTGAAAAAGCATCAGGCATTAGGTAGTCTTCGATCGGTTTTTGTCCCTAAAACTAAAACATTGCTATTGGCTTCGGGTATTGATGAGGCACAGCGCACCTTTATTTATGCCAAAGAAATAGCATACAATTATCTTGGAATAACCGATAGGTTGTACACGTTTCCATGGATTAAGTTTGAAAGTTTTGACCAAGTTCTTAATAATTTTTATGCCTCATATTTTGCAGGGGCCTTAATTATTCCAAAGGCTGAATTGTCCACTCAACTTCAGAAGCTTTTTGAGAGGAAGACTTTTGACAACTCGCGATTTATGAAACTCATGGAAAGTTTTAACGCTTCTCCGGAATCATTCTATCAGCGCTTAACAAATGTTTTACCAAAAGCATTCAATATTCAGGATTTGTTTTTTTTACGGTTCACCCATAGAGCGGGAAGTGAAAAATTTCATCTCAAAAAAGAACTTCATTTGTCCCATCAACATTCACCTAGAGCTAACGAAACCAATGAGCATTATTGCAGAAGATGGGTGTCTTTAAACGTTTTAAAGGACATCAGCAAGAGTGATAAATCGCACGAATTTAGCGTACAGATTTCAAATTATGTCAATGACGACATGAAGTATTTGGTGTTGTCTTCGGCCACAAAAGATCCTTTTCGCGAAAATCAATATCGCAGTATTTCGGTAGGGCTTTTAATAAATAAACAACTTGAGCGCAAGCTTAATTTTCTAAAAGATAAAAACCTTATCATACATGAAGTTGGAGTCACTTGTGAACGTTGTGCCATTAAGGATTGTCAAGAACGTCAAGCTCCAGCTCTAATTTTAGACAGAGCAGATAAGAATAAACAAATAGCGACTATTGTTGAAACTTTAAACAAGACATTTTCTTAAAACTCAAACTGCAATTGCACGCTGACTTCTTTTTTGGGTTCTGTTTGTTTCGGTTTCTTTTCGGTGTTGAGGTTTGATAGTGAAATACCTAAAAGTCTCACAGAGTTTTGTAGTTTCTCTTGGTACAGTAAGTCTTTTGCGGTTTCTAGAATGATGCTTTTATCACTAACATAATAAGGCAATGTTTTGCTGCGGGTTTGAAGTGTAAAATCACTGTATTTAATTTTTAAGGTCACGGTTTTTCCAGCAACAGTACTTTTATGTAAACGCCGAGAAACTTCTTCGGCAATATGGTCCAATTTTTCTAACATAAAAACCTCGGAAGATAGGTTTTCACTAAAAGTGCGCTCTGCAGCCAATGATTTTCGTGTACGGTTGGGTTTGACTTCGCTGGTGTGAATACCGCGTACGACATAATAATAGTACCTCCCTGATTTGCCAAAATTCTCATCGAGGTATTCCAAAGATTTGCTTTTTAAATCCTTTCCTGTAAATATGCCTTTTTGGTACATGCGTTCAGCAGTCACTTTGCCAACGCCGTAAAATTTTCGAATGTCTAATTCTTCTAAAAACTGAAGCACCTCTTCTGGGTTAACTGTTTTTTGTCCGTTGGGTTTGTTGTAGTCACTGGCAACTTTAGCAATAAACTTATTAATGGAAATGCCAGCCGATGCTGTTAATCCGACATCTTTAAAAATGCGTTCACGTATTTCTTTGGCAATAAGTGTTGCGCTAGGATTTCCTTTTTTGTTTTTAGTGACGTCCAAATAGGCTTCATCTAAAGAAAGTGGTTCTACCAAATCGGTATAATCGTAAAAAATCTTTCTAATTTTTTTTGAGATATCATGATATCTATCAAAACGAGGCCTTACAAATATTAATTCTGTGCACAATCGTCTAGCTTTGACGCCACTCATGGCGCTTCGCACACCAAATTTTCGTGCTTCATAACTAGCTGCACTTACTACGCCTCGTTTACTACTTCCTCCAACAGCAATGGGTTTACCCTTTAATTCTGGATTGTCCATTTGCTCTACAGAAGCATAAAAGGCATCCATATCCACATGAATAATTTTTCTAATTGGTAAATCGTTTGGCATGATGTAAATTTAGACATTAAATGTCTTTTATTTTTATGATTGAGATAGAACGTAAATTTTTAGTGACATCAAAAGCTTACAAATTGGAAGCTCAAAATACTACACGTATTATCCAAGGTTTTTTAAATACAGATCCAGAGCGAACAGTTAGGGTGCGTTTAAAAGGCCTGCAGGGATTTATAACCGTAAAAGGGAAATCATCAGAAGATGGCTTGTCTCGTTTTGAATGGGAAAAAGAGATTTCGGAAACCGATGCAAAGGCCCTATTGAAACTGTGTGTTGAAGGGGTTATTGACAAGGTTCGTTATGAGATTCCCTTCGGAAACCATACCTTTGAAGTAGATGAGTTTTTTGGTGATAATGAAGGATTAATTGTAGCCGAAGTCGAATTAAATCACACTACCGAAGTTTTTAAAAAACCTGTTTGGATAGGTGAAGATGTCACAGGACAAGTTAAATATTACAACGCCCAGTTGAGTAAAGAACCTTATAATACTTGGAAAACATGAAACAGATTAGTTTAGCACTATTAATTTTAGTGATAGTAAGTTGCAAAAACAACAAGACAACCGATTTAAAGACAGAAACCATCATTAAAACCGATACGGTTTATGTTGAAACCTTTAAAGGAGAACCAGTAAAATCAGCCAAAGCCCTTAAAGCCGAGCTCACCGAAAAAGGGTATCAAACCTTTGACTATGTAGATGAAAAAACTCAAGATACTGTCTTGATGCAGCAATATTTTATAGCGTTTTTAAAATCAGGTCCAATTCGCTCTCAAAATGAAGAAGAAGCTGCCAAACTTCAAAACGAACATCTGGCGCATTTAGGACGTATGTACGAAGAAGGTTATGCTGATATTTCTGGACCTTTTGGTGATGATGGAGATATTCGTGGTATCACCATTTACAATGTACCAACCCTTAAAATGGCTGATAGTTTAGCCAATATGGATCCTATGGTAAAAGCAGGACGATTGGTGATTGAAGTCCACCCATGGTGGGCAGCAAAAGGGTTTCCTTTGCGGTAATTATTCCGAAATTGTAAAATGTCGCTTCGCTTCATTACCAAATTCATCTACCACAGTAATTAAGTGCTTACCTTGTTTGGGGATAATAGCGAGTTCGTGTATGTCTTTGGTGCTTCCCATATAATTATCGTCAACATACCAAAACACAGTAGTTTCAGGTTTTGAATGGGCGATTTGAAGCACTAAATCGTTGGTAGAACCGTCAAAATCTTTTGGTAAAAAAATACTGTTGTTTTCCTTTGGATAAATAAACGCCATTGAAATGCTGTTTTCACCCAAACAATCACTTCTAAATTTGGGTAACGGCTTGTAAAACGGATTTTTGGTTTTGTAATAATACCCCATCAAAGGCGGCAACATAAACCACGATTTATGGGTGATATTGCTGGTGCTTTCGCAGGAAGAATTCACTTGAAACGTTTCGCTTTTATCCAAATGCACCAACACATGATACGGACAAGGTTTGGTTTTTAATCCGCTAATTTGAATAAATTTATTTTCGGTATCATCACAATTTGGCGATGCTCTATGGCCACTTTTTTTACAGATAGTAACCTCTTGCATTTCATCAAAAGGTTTGGCGAACCATGGGCTGTTTGGTAACACATCAAACACATCAAATAAAATAGGAGCTGCAGCTTGCACACCAACCAAACCTGGTCTGCCTTCGCCATCGGCATTTCCAACCCAAACACCAACCACGTAATCTGTTGTGGTGCCAATAGCCCAAGCGTCACGAAAGCCAAAACTCGTGCCTGTTTTCCAAGCAATTTGTTTGGAGCCATCAAAAAATTCCCAATTTTCGTCACCTTCTGGTCGGTTTACTTCTTTTAAACTTTCGTAAGTGAGATAAATGGAACCTGCATCAAACAATGTTTTTTCACTGGTTTTTTTTCCAAAGTCAATCGTTTCCGAAGCCAAAAATGTAGGTTCACAAAATTCGTTGGAATAATATTCGCTCGACGTTTCAGAAAAATGATTTAAGGTTGAAGACAATGCAGCGTAGCTTTTACACAAATCCCAAAGGTTGCTTTCGGCACCACCAAGAATAAGCGATAACCCGTAATGATTGGCGTTGTATTTTAAATCTTTTAGCTGAAGTGTTTTTAAGTAATGATGAAACCGATCCAATCCAAACTCCTGAAGCATTCTCACCGAAGGTACATTCAACGAACGCGATAAAGCCCTACTTGCTGGTATGGCGCCATCGTAAGTTTTGTTGTAATTCTCGGGATTGTAACTGCCAAATTGTGTCGGTACATCTGCCACTAAAGTGTTGGGTAAAATATCACCAGTATCGAGCATTGCAGCATATAAAAACGGTTTTAAAATACTACCCGTACTTCTTGGTTTATCAATAATATCCACATCTTTTTGATGGGATTTATCGGTAGGCGTGTTGCCAACGTAAGCCAAAACCTGTCTGGTTTTTACATCTAAAACCAAAACTGCGGCATTATAAATTTCATTTTGGCTCAATTGATTGTAATGTGATTTCACAATACGATTAACTTGCTGCTGTAATGGTGTGTTGATGGTTGTTTTTATGTGTTTGCCAGAATAATCTTGAGCTACCTTCTGTAATAAATGAGGAGCGATTTGGGGCAACGGATACGGTTTTTGTGGCAAACTTTCAGCAACTGATAAATTATAGGTTAACGAATCGATAATTTGGTTTTGAAGCAGTTTTACTAAAAGGCGGTTGCGTTTTTTAAGTAAGCGTTCTTGATTTTTGCCAGGATAAATTAAACTTGGAGCATTAGGTAAAACCGCTAAAGTGGCACTTTCAGCCCAAGAAAGTTCGTTCGCATTTCTGTTAAAATAACGCCACGAAGCAGCATCTAAACCAACGACATTGCCTCCAAAAGGCGCATTGCTGCTGTAGTAAGAGAGAATTTTATCTTTTGAAGTTTGCAACTCCAAGCGTGTTGCTAGAATAATTTCAATGGCTTTTTCAAAATAGGTTCGGTTTTTACCTTTTCTGGATAAGCGAATCACTTGTTGGGTAATGGTGCTTCCACCACGTTTTATACCATCAGATTTTAGATTTTCGCGTAAAGCTTTAAAAATGGAAACCGGATTAAAACCAGGATGTTTGTAGAAATATCCGTCCTCAAACTGAATAATGCAAGTTTTGAATTTCTCTGGAATACTATCGTTATGCGGAAATCTCCATTGACCGTCTTTTGCAATTTGAGCACCTAATAATTCATCGTTTTTACTGGTGATAACCGTTGCGGTTGGGTCTTTGAAAAGTTGTTTTGGCAAACAGAAATAGTAGGTAATAAGCAATACAAAAAGTACTGCTGACTTTATTTTGTTGTTTTTTATGTAAGATAAGAGGCGTTTCAAATTAAGTGCTAGATTTTGTCATTCTGCGCTGCGACGCAGAATCTATTTTATTTGGATTCCGCATCAAGTGCGGAATGACAGCTTTGATTATATTTCTCCAAACTCATACTCACGTTCTACTTTGCAAATTTTCACATTGTACCAACTGTACCAATCTTGTCTGCCTTTTTGTTGCGCTACTAAATGCTCGGTGTGCTGTTTCCAGTTTTTTATAGCTTCCAGACTTTCCCAATAACTCACTGTAATTCCAACCTCATTTCTTGCGCTATCCATACCTAAAAAGCCGTCTTGTGTTTTGGCAAGTGCTTCCATTTTGTTTGCCATTTCAGCATAACCTTCAATATCTTCTTTTTGAGTTGAAGTGAAAATAACGGCGTAATAGGGTTTAGAGGTTTTATTCATAACATAAGCTTTCTTTTATCCCAAGTTAAAACTTGAACACCTTTAGAGTAATGTATTCTGTCAGGTTTGTTATTAATTAAGTGATTGAATTTAGGGTAATCCAGTTCTAGCTTTTTTATTGAAATAGATTCTATTGGCCATTCTACGTGATGAACATCGTACTCAATAATATGGTTTTTGTAATCCTGAAAAACCGCATAACGTTCGGTTAGCCAAATATCGGTTTCATCTTTGATAATGTGCTTGTTGTCAAAACGATATTCAGTGTAAAATGAATTGTTGTAATTCTTATTTTCAGAAGTAAAGCTAAAGTCCGTTCGTTCCATTTTAGAGTAATAATACGGAAATTTAGACATTGCTTTTAAGACTTTGCACGAGGAGCGTTTGCTACCTTCCATACTTAAAAAATAAACGCTGGGTTTGCCATTGCAAGTAATATAAACGCGTATGTTTATCTCATGAAAATCTGATATGTGTGGGACTTTAGGCAAACTTCTTACACCAATATTATTCATATTAAAAGCCACCAAACTCACCCAAGTTTTCCCGTGAATCGTATCTACCGATACACCTTTAGGTAGAAAAGGTATTATTTGCTCTGGAGTAATTTCCCAATGCAAAAAAATGGCTTTGTTCCATTCTTGATAAAATTTCCAAGAGCGTGAAGGAACTTCAAAAGGCCTGTGTTTGGTATATTTTAAAATTTCTTTTGCTTTCATAATATATTTTTCAGAAGCTAAAAATTTATTTGATTTAACACTTCTAATTAACCCTTCCGTCTTTGATTTCTCTTTTGAAATCAAATCCACCTTCCCTATCAGGGAAGGAGTTGGTTTACGTTTATTATCTAATTTACAATTATCATTAATATTTGTTACGCCATTTAACTCTCCTCCTTGAAGGAGGAGTGGCTTCAGTTTTTCCAAAAAAACTGACGTCGAGGAGGTTTCTTTTATTTATTTCTCAACAGTTACCCACTGGCCTTTAGTTCTCACTAAATACTCGTTATCATACATCGCTTCGGCTTGAATTCCCGGTAAATAATAGGTTCCTAAATAGGAAGCGTTCAACATCACGTTAAAGGTTTTGGTGTCATGTTTTCCTTTTTTACTTAAATCGAAATAGAAATTCACACGGTCGTCTCTTATGTCGGTATAACGTGCTTGACTTGTTGTTGTATCGCCAAAATCGGTAAAACGTGTATTGACGATTTCCCAACCTGAAGGGAAAATTTGCGTCAAAGCTACATCGTTTACGTTTTCATTTTTAAGATTACTAACGCTAACGGTTGCCACAAAATCCTGACCTTGTTGCAGTTTAGAAACATCCATTTTGTTGCCTTTTAAATCTTTGTATTGCACCGAAACGCTTAATCCACGTTGTTCTGCAATTTCTTCGCCTAAAGGTAATTTTCCTGAATTCAATACACGCACGTAAACCACATTATCAATGTTGTTGGTAAACGAAAGTGAATTTGCACCATCGATAACCTTGAGTTCGCGTTGCGCAACGGCACTTTTGGTGTTTATCGTTTCGGTTTTGCCGTTGTTGGTATAGCTTATGTTCAAGGCTTTTCCACCATTGGCTTCCACCATTTTCGCCATAGCCAACAAGCTGTAGGCTGTGGTTTGGGTACTCATCCAACGATTTCCAGACAACTCTTTGGCAATGTATTGCGCCAATTCGCGCTGTTTTGGGTTTTTGGTCAAGACCATAGTTTCCAATGCCATGGCTCTATTCCTATCTATCGAACCGTAAGTGTAATAGTTGTATCGAGGAGGTTGAAAATCAAAATTGGCACGTTGCGAAATGCTTTCACTCGCTTCTTTTTGTCCTGCCAAGGCATAGGCTGCTGCCAATCGCCATTTGGCTTCGTTTGAAATTTCGGTAAACTCACGCAAACGGTTCATGCTTGCTAAATCGGGTTCGCCAGCCAATGCCAATGTGTATAATCGATAGGCTTGCGCTAAATCGGAATTGTAGGTTCTGTAACTCGGTCTCCAATCGCGAGCAGCTTGTTTTTGATAACTTAACCAATTGCTTTTGAAGGTTAACGGCAACACAAAGCCTTTCTTTTCGGCTTCCAACATAAAATGTCCCGCATAACTTGTGCTCCAATCGTTAGCAGTATTTTCTCCCATCCAATAGCTCATTCCGCCATTGGGCTGCTGAAAATGGGCTAGTTTTTTAATACCATTTTCAATATTGGATTGAATGTTTTGCTTTTTATCATAGGTTAAATCGAAAATATCATTCAAGAATAACTGCGGAAAAACAGCCGAAGTAGTTTGCTCTAAACAACCGTGAGGATATTGAATTAAATATTGCAGTCTGCGTGTGAAATCCATTGGCGGCAAGGTTGAAAATTCTACCGTTGCGCTGTTGGTTCCTGCAACGCCAAAGGTTGAAAAACCCAATGAACCTGTAGCTTTAGCTTCTAAAGTTTTGTCGATAGCTTTTGAAGTAATTGGATTCGGATTCACCGCATCCAATTCTACTTTGTAAGTCGATTTTTCGCCATTTCCGGAAGCAATGACTTCAACGGTATTGATGCCTTTTGCTTTGCTTACATCCAATTCAAAATACGCCATTTGCTCATCGGGTTTTGCAAAACTCAAGTTTTGGGTTTGCGCACCAACTATGGAAATGCCATCGCTTAATTTCAAACTAACATTGACATTTTTTACTTTGTTTTCCATTGCAAAAACAGTCACAGGAAGCGTTACTTTTTCACCTGGGCTTAATTTCCGCGGAAGCGATGCCAATACCATCAACGGTTTTTTCACTTGTACAGTTTTGTCGGCACTTCCGTAAGCTTCTTTGGTGTTGTCTCCAGCAACCACCATAGTGCGAACCGAACCAATATAATTTGGCAGTTTAATACTGTGCGTGTTGTTTTCACCAGCTTTCAAAGTAAAAGGGCCTAAATAGGTAACCACAGGTTTAAAACGGTTGGCTTTTTTGTTTTTTCCAGCCAATGCGCTGCCATCACCACCAATGGCAAATACTTGGTCGATACTGCCAGAGTATGCGCCAATAACATCGTCGAAAATATCCCAGGTTTTTACGCCCAAAGCTTGCCGCTTGTAAAATTCATCCCAAGCATTTGGAGTTTTAAAACGCGTTAAGTCGAGCAAACCTTCTTCCACCATCGCAATAGTGTAAGTCATGGATTTGTTGTTTTTTTCTGAAACCGAAACCTTAAATTCCTGTTCTGGTTTTAACACATCTGGCATTTTTAGTTGTGGTTCCAGTTTGGTATTTGGGTCTTCCACCATAATTGGAATGACGCCATACAAACGGATTGGTAAATCGTTTGCTGAAATAGCGTGTGGTTGCAACAACGAAATATTAACGAACACATTTGGCGCCATTACATTGGTTATAGGAACATCCACAACCGTTTCGCCTTGTTGGGTTTTTACCCATCTGTAATCGAGAACTTCGGTGCCATTTTCTATACTTACCAAAGCACGACCTTCGTTACCAGAATTAAAAGTGATTTTTGCGGTTTCACCAACATTATATTGTTCTTTATCGGCTGAAAATACTAACATTTTAGCTGCTTCTTTATCGTTTGAAGGTGCTTTTTGCCACCAGTTTTTATAGAAATAAGCGGTTCGTCCTGTGGCGTGACCACTTTTTGGGTCAACCACTCTAATGAGGTAACGACCACGTTCGTTATCGGGAATTTTTATACTGAACGACCCTTTTCCGTTCGCATCGGTATTGACTTTGGTGTCTAAATACGGTCTATGATAGGTGCTTGATACGTAACTTGATAGGTTATCGTAAGAGGAATTCCACCACCAACGCCATTCTATTTTATAGACTTTTACTTCAAGATTGTTGCGTTTAATCGGTTTACCATCTTTATCGACAACAACCACATCAAAGGTTTGGTTTTCATCTGTAAAAAACGAACCGTAAGCATTTCCTTTAGGTGATTTCAACCCGACAAACGACTCGTAAGGCGCGTATTGTTTGGTAAAAGCATCCATTGAGAAATCACCACCATTTTCAAAAGCACGAACTAAAAATTGTACGTTCAACATGCCTGGAGCATTTTTGCCGACTTCCAATTTTTTGTTGATGCTTGCTAAACCTTCAGCATTTACATTGCCTTCAAACACGTTGATTTCTTCAGTGTTGAATTCACGAGTTGGGTCGTTAAAAACGTAATCGGTATAATTTTTAAATCCTGAATACGACGTGCTGAATTTCGCTTTCACTTCAGCTTTTAGGTTTTTTCCAGCAGCTCCGTGAAGCCATTTTACATCTAAAGTTCCGTTTAATGGTTCGTTGCTGGTTAAAATGTCGTTTTCAAAATCGACTTTAAGTTTTAATCGGTTTGGTTTTACGGTTTCAATTTTCAATCCTTTATGGAAAGTCGCACCACCAACCGAAACTTTGGCGTTGTAATTTCCGGTTTTATCTTCGGTTGATGTTGGTACAGTAAACGTGTAAAAATTGTTGAGGTTATCCGCAGTAATATTTTTGTAAACCAACTTGCCGTTAGGGTCAGTCATTTCCAGTTTTACAGGATGTCCTTTTGGGAGTTTGTTGGCAACATCATTCAACATAAAAGTTAAATGTAGTGTGTCTCCAGGTCGCCACACACCACGTTCGCCATAAATGTAGCCTTTAAGTCCGCGTTGTAATTTATTTCCGGAAACATCAAATTTACTTAACGACAACGAATTGCCATCAGCCAATTTTACATAGGTTTTGTTGGCGCCTTTGGTGACAATGGCAAATGACGCGTGTTTTTCGGCATCAATAGTTACGAGTCCATCTTTGTCGGTAAATAAAGATGCGATTTCCTGTTGCTGAAAGTTGTAAATTTTCACTGAAGCATTGGCTTCCGGATTGGTGGTTAAAATATCAGTTACCGCAAAATAGTAGGAATTGTTCGTGCTTTTTTTGGCAATCACACCCAAGTTTGAACCTAACAGATTTTGAGATACGATACGGTTTTCGTTGTAATATGCTTCGTGACAAGGGTTGTCGCGTTCACGCCAATTGTAGGTGTAGTTTCGGTATCTGTAAGTGAGGTTGTCCCAATATTCTTCTTCTTTTAATTCCTCGTCTTCGGTAAAAGTCTCATTGTAATCGCCTTCGTAATAATAGTCTTCTTCGTAGTAATAATCGTCGTATTCATCATCTTCTGCATTGGTGACAGAGGTGTTTGCAGAGCAATCGTACAACGAATAATTTTTGTTGAAACTCAATTCCACACGATACATTGCGCCAGCATCAGCCTTAAAATAATGGGATAAATCAATGCTGTAGGCTTTCCATTTTCCAGTGTTTTCGGCAACAGTTTGTAGTTGAATGGTTTGTTTGGCAATGCGACGACCAACTTTTTTAATGTTGTATTCGTTATTGCTGTTGAGGTTGTTATCTTGTAGAAATTGTAAAATATTATCTTCAAAAATCTTGATGATGCGTACATCAACAGCACTTAAATTTACCGCTTCAAAGTTGAATTTTAGTTCCTGTGAATTTGGTAAAATGGTACCATTGCTGATTAATCGAACTTGCGGTTTTAATTCTTCAAAAGCAATACTTTCGGAAAACGGTTTTTTGAGTTTAAAGCCTTCATCGTTGGAAATGCCTTGAAACACATCAACCAGAATATTACCAACCAGTTTGCTGTCTGGATACACTTTTAGTACGTTGCCATCAACAACATATTTTGGGTTTTTTACATTTTGAATAGTGACCAATCCGTCAAAATTTTGCTGCTTCTTTAATGGGTCGGAAAAGTTTATGGAAAGGTATTGTTCAGGTGATTGAATAACATCTACATCAATAATGGTGAAGTTGTTAATACCAGGAATGACCACTTTGTTTTCGCCTGAATTATCTGCTTTTATAGCTTTTCCATTCCATTTTACGAGAATTTCGCTATCCTCAATTTTTCGATTGATGCTATCAATTCTAAATTCAAAAACTTTTGAACTTGTGTTGTTTTCATTAAAAACGACAGATAAGTTATTTCCACCTTGAGAGGCTTCAACCAATTTTTTGGCGTCTTCTAAAGTAATCACATCAGCCGAACGCAAAATGGACTCTAAATACTGCCAGTTTTTGCTATAGGATTGTAGGTTGTTGGCAACGATGCTGAAATTTGGTGTGATGGTTTTAAACTGAAAGGTGTAATCTTCAAACCCTTTCGGAATATTATCGTAGATCTTGTTCAGTTTTACTGAAACGGTGTATTCTGTTGCTGGTTCTAGAGGCTCATCTGGAGTAAAAATTAGTGTGTGTTTATTAGCTACTGTTAGTTTTCCTTCGGAATGTGGTGAAATAGATACGATTTTATCGGTAATTTC
Source organism: Bacteroidia bacterium (assembly GCA_030425285.1). Lineage (GTDB taxonomy): Bacteria > Bacteroidota > Bacteroidia > Flavobacteriales > Flavobacteriaceae > Hanstruepera. The sequence continues at coordinate 481,714 of JAUIAY010000001.1, read as the reverse complement.
TTGTCCCATTTCCCAACCATTAACATCGTTTGCCAAATTAATTTGAATAGGATCAACCACCGAAACTAGTCCTGACGAGGTGTAACTTATATAATCTCTAAATTTAAAAAGGTTGTCGGTTTCTACTTCTTTTTTTTTGCAGGATGCGACTAGCGTAAGCACAGCTACGATAGCCAAAAATTTTCTTAATGGCATAGATTGATGGTTTTAAAAAATTGAACTTAATAAAAAGAAGTGTAGGTAATTCCTTATAAAATAATTACGCTCAATTTTTAAGTTTTAGTCTTTGGGTTACTGTTAAATTCTTCTTAAAGTTGATTTAGTCATTTTAAAGTTAAAGAATTGGAATACGAAAACGATTGCGTTAATAACTTTGTTTCAGTAATTAAATGTTTCAGCCAATTATTAACACTATTCCTTATTTTTGCTAGGTGTATAAAGGTAATACTTCCATAATAATTTTAATAGGCTTGATTATATTTTCTCATGTGAATTTTAGTTATGCTCAATTAAGTTTTTGTAGCGGAAATTCTGGAGAACCTATTTACTTTGATGATTTTGGATCTGGCACGGGAAATGGACCTGCACTTCCAGTTGGAACCACCTCATATACTTACTCCAATTCAGAGCCTAGTGATGGTTTTTATACTATTTCAAGTAACACCAATTGGTTTGATTGGCATGACACACAAGATCATACTCCAGGAGATACTAATGGGAGAAGTTTGATTGTCAATGCCGATTTTACACCTGGTGAATTTTATAGAACGACTATTTCGGGCTTGTGCGATAGTACGACTTATGAATTTTCTGCATGGTTGTTGAATCTCTTGCCACCAGGCGGCTATTGCGGGTCAGGTATTCCAATTAATGTGAAGTTTCAAATTTGGGATAGTACTGATACCATGCTTTTGGCTTCAGGTGATACAGGAGACATTCAGGGATCTGCCTCACCAATTTGGGAAGAATATGGACTTGTTTTTACAACAACAGGCGGACAATCTTCAATAATCTTAAAAATGCTAAACAATGGCGTAGGAGGCTGCGGTAATGATCTGGCCATAGATGACATTGTTTTTAAAACCTGTGGTGATTTTATATCTATATCGGATAGCTCATCTAATACAAGCGTTTCTTTGTGTACTTATGATTTACCTTATAATTCCCTGTTGGAAGCTATTCCAGATTTTTCGGTTTATGATACTCATTTTTATCAATGGCAACAGAGTAACGATGGGATAAACTGGTTTGATATATCGGGTGAAACAAGTCAAACACTTCAAATAAATAATCTTACGACCACAACCTATTTTAGAGTGAAAATGGCCGAAACAGAGGCTAATCTATTAAACGAATCTTGCAACACTATTTCAGAAGAATTTGAGATAGTTGTTTTTCCAGAAATAAGCCCACCTTTGAGTGATGGTGATGTTAACTTAAATTGTTCCACAGGAGTTTTATCTGTAACAGTATCTAATGGAATAAATGTAAATTGGTATGATGCACCCACAGGGGGTCAATTATTAGAAAGCAATAGTTCAAGCTTTAGTCCCAATGTTTTGGGTATTTATTATGCTGAAGCAATTGATTCCAATACAAACTGTCGCTCAACTACAAGAACCGCTGTAGCTTTGGAATCTGGAGAAGAAATTCCTGATATTGAAGATGAGTATCTGACGTTTTGTGAAGGAGAAACCATCATTTTGGAGGCTGGCCTGATGAATATGGAGTATTTATGGAGCACAGGTGAGACGACTAGTCAAATTACAGTAAGCACACCAGGTATCTATACTGTTGAAGTTACTAATTCGTCTAATTGCTCTACAATTAAAACAATAGAGCTATTACAAATTGATGTACCTGCTATTGAATCAATTAATTCAAATGGATATCAAATTGAAATTCATCTTTCAAGTAATGGCAACTACTTATATTCGCTAGACGGTTCAAATTATCAGTTAAGTAATATATTTGAGATTGAAGGTGGAAATTATACCATATTTGTTATGGCTGAAGGCGATTGTGGTTTAGTGTCTGAAAATTATATACATTTTGTAATTCCAAAGTTTTTTACACCAAATAATGATGGTCAAAATGATACGTTTAATTTGAAAGGTATTGAAAGTTATTCCGAATCGGAGGTATACATTTTTGACCGTTATGGCAAACTGATAAAGAGTACTATAAACCAACCTTTTTCATGGGATGGAACGTATAGAAATGAAGTATTGCAAACTTCAGATTTTTGGTATTATATTCGAATTGAAAATCAAATATTTAAAGGGCATTTCACCTTAAAACGTTAAATTAATCCTTATAAATACCGATATATAATTCACCTTTCTCATTCATGCTGGCCCTATACATTCCAGCTGTATTAAATTCCATAACTATGTTTCCGTGTTTGTCAACAGCAATAATACCACCATCACCACCAAGTTCGGGCACTTTTTTCTGGATAACTTCCTTGGCGGCATCTTTCAGGTTCAATCCTTTATATTCCATTAGAGCAGAAATATCATAAGCAACCATCGCACGAATAAAAAATTCGCCCCAACCAGTACTAGAAACGGCACAAGTATTATTATTTGCATAAGTTCCAGCACCAATAATAGGCGAATCACCTATGCGTCCCCAACGTTTGTTGGTCATACCACCTGTTGAGGTGCCAGCGGCTAGATTGCCATTTTTGTCAAGAGCGACACAACCAACAGTACCAAATTTGGAATCTTTGATAGTCGCATCATAAAAGGCAGTTTTGTTATTAGCTTGTTTTTGAGCTTCATATTCTTTGATACGTTGAAGAGATTGAAATCGATTCTCCGTGAAGAAGTAACTCGAGTCAACCACTTCCAAACCTTGTTCCATAGCAAAAGTTTCGGCGCCTGCTCCAGACAACATAACATGAGGAGATTCTTCCATAATCACTCGTGCTAAATCAATAGGGTTTTTTACGGTTTTTGTACCTGCAGAAGCCCCAGCATTGAGCGTTTTTCCATCCATTATTGAAGCATCTAATTCGTTGGTTTCAGCATTGGTAAATACTGCGCCTTTACCAGCATTGAATAATGGAGAGTCTTCTAAAACATTTATGGTTTTTTCAACAGCATCTAAACTGCTGCCACCATTTTCTAAAATATCATAACCAATACGAATGGCCTCTTCCAATTTTGACTTATAAGCAGCCTCATTTTCGGCTGTCATATTTTCTTTCAGAATAGTTCCAGCACCTCCATGGATGACTATGGCGAACTCAGACACCTGTAAATCCAAAGAATCTATTTGAGTATGACTGTTACGTGATAGAGCCTGAAGCTCTTCTTTATTTTTGCAGTGCAAGAAAATAAAACAGAGTGCTATTAAAAAGGGTAATTTCTTCATAGGGAAATAGGTGTTTAGTACGTGCTTTAAAGTTACATTTTTTAGAAATGAACTCTCAAGTTAAAACGACAATTTATTAGTATCTTCGCATAAAATTTTAATAATTCATAAAAAAACGACAAATATGGAAGCAGTTGCTACCGATTTCGGAATAAAAGAAGCACTACAGCAATTAGGAGTTAAAGATATAAATGATGGGACCTCGACAGGCTCAAACAATTTTTCAAACGGTGACATTATCGAAAGTTATTCACCAGTTGATGGAAAATTAATAGCCAAAGTAAAGGCCACTACAAAAGAAGATTATGAAAATGTAATGCGAGCAGCTACTTCAGCATTTAAAACCTGGAGAGTCATGCCTGCACCACAGCGTGGAGAAATAGTGCGTCAGTTTGGAGATAAATTAAGAGAAAAGAAAGAAGCTCTTGGTAAATTGGTGTCCTATGAAATGGGAAAATCTTACCAAGAAGGGTTAGGTGAAGTTCAGGAGATGATTGATATCTGTGATTTTGCTGTAGGGTTATCTCGTCAGCTTCATGGTTTAACGATGCATTCTGAAAGACCAGGACATAGAATGTATGAGCAATATCATCCGCTTGGTGTTGTTGGGATTATTTCTGCATTTAATTTCCCTGTAGCTGTTTGGTCATGGAATACAGCTTTAGCTTGGATTTGTGGTGATGTATGTGTTTGGAAACCTAGTGAGAAAGCTCCAATTTGTGGAGTAGCTTGTCAAAACATTGCAGCTGAAGTTTTTAAAGCTAATAATTTACCAGAAGGGATTTCTTGTTTAATAAATGGAGATTATACAGTAGGTGAAATGATGACTAAAGATACACGAGTGCCTTTAGTATCTGCAACCGGATCAACAAGAATGGGTAAAATTGTAGCTCAAGAAGTTGCAGGACGTTTAGGTAAAAGCTTATTAGAATTAGGAGGAAACAACGCAATAATTGTTACGCCAGATGCTGATATTAAAATGACTGTTATAGGAGCAGTGTTTGGAGCTGTAGGAACTGCAGGACAACGTTGTACGTCAACAAGACGCTTAATCATTCACGATTCAATATACGATAAAGTAAAAGACGCTGTAGTAGATGCCTATAAGCAATTACGAATTGGTAATCCATTAGATGAAAACAATCATGTTGGACCATTAATTGATACTGATGCAGTAAAAATGTACCAAAATGCATTAACACAAGTTGTTGAAGAAGGTGGAAATATTGTTGTTGAAGGCGGTGTACTTTCAGGAGAAGGTTATGAAAGCGGTTGCTATGTAAAACCAGCAATTGCTGAAGCCAGAAATGATATGAAAATTGTACAGCATGAAACTTTTGCTCCAGTATTATATTTATTAAAATACTCTGGTGATGTAGAAAATGCTATTGAGATGCAAAATGGTGTAGCTCAAGGATTGTCTTCAGCGATTATGACTAATAACTTACGCGAGGCAGAGCGATTCTTATCTCATGCAGGAAGCGATTGTGGAATTGCTAATGTAAATATAGGAACGTCAGGAGCTGAAATTGGTGGAGCCTTTGGAGGAGAAAAAGAAACTGGAGGAGGACGTGAGTCTGGTAGTGATGCTTGGAAAGTATATATGCGTCGTCAAACGAATACCATTAATTATACAACCGAACTTCCTTTAGCACAAGGCATTAAATTCGATCTGTAATCAATTATAAAAATCAATTTTATAAAAGCCGTTTCTATTTTGAAACGGCTTTTTTTGCTTAATTGTGACAGATTTGTTTGTTTTTTTAATATCTTAATGCTCGCTAATTTAAAACAACCATCCAATGAGCAAAAAAACACAATACCTTCTAGGCATTTTGTTCACTATCGTTGTTGGCTCAATCCTCTATTATTATTTCTGTTGTAAACACTGTATGGCTGACGCCAATACGGCGGATACAGAAAACACTATTGTGGAGCCAGTAGACAACTCGACCAAAATGGCCTTTATAGTTAAGGACGACGAAGGTGATCTAGATGTTGAAGAGTATGACAATTTTAATTTTAAAGAGTCATATTTCACCATTTTAGAACCACTGTCCAACTCGGTAAACAATGCCGTGGTTCAAGTTAAAAATTATATGGTTGAAGACTCTTTAAAGCTTCTGCATATAACGGGATATTATGCATCGAGTGAAAGTAACAACTCAGCTTTTCCAAATTTAGGTTTGGCTAGGGCTAATGCTGTTAAGAACTATTTTGTGTCAACTGGAATTTCTTCCAAGAACATCGACACCTACGGTAAGCTTAACGACGATATGATTCCTGATAACGAACGAATTTTCTATGGACCTGTTGCTTTCTCAATGTCAACGCACGATGAAATGGATACCTCTAGACTAGAAGCTATTCAAACAATGGGAGAAACCATAAAGGCCAATCCGCTAGTATTGTATTTTGAAACAGGTGCATCAACCTTGAATTTGACTGCAGAACAACGAGAAAAAGTAGCCAATATATCAAGGTATATTGACAAAGTACATGAAGCCCAGATACACGTTATTGGTCATACCGACAATACGGGAGATGCATTTAGCAATATGAAACTAGGCCAAAAAAGGGCAGACTTTGTTAAACGCTATCTCATGGGCAATGCCATTTCTGAAGGCCAGATTGAAACGCTTTCAAAAGGGCAGGAAGAACCTATAGAAACCAACGCCACTGAAGAAGGGCGACAAAAAAATAGACGCGTAGTCGTAACCATTAACTAACAAAAAAAAAGAAATTATGAACTGGTGTATTTTTATTCCATTACTAGTTGGCGCAATATGTGCGTTGCTAGGTTATTTATTAGGCAAGCTTCTTAAAAAAGAAGAAGGCAGTAATGTAGATGTTGATGTTTGGAAGAATAAAGTAGCTAGGCTAGAAGCCGATTTAAAAGCTTGTCGTGCAGCTAAAGAAACGATTGCTTTTAATGCAGCAGAAGCAGCAGCTATTTTTGGCAGAAAAATAAAAGAAAATGACTTGACCATTATTGAAGGGATTGGCCCTAAAATAGCCGAATTGTTCCACGCGCAAAATGTTGCAACTTGGAAAGCACTTTCTGAATGTAGCGTTGAAAAATGCCAAAGTGTATTGGATTCAGGCGGTGAACGTTTTAAAATCCACAATCCAGGCACTTGGCCAGAACAAGCAAAAATGGCTTATGAAGGCCATTGGAAAAAATTATTCGATTGGCAAGAAGAACTTGATGGTGGTAGATAGTTTTTATTTTAAGATAGTACTAATAACAAACCCATTACAACTGTTGTAATGGGTTTGCTACTTTTATAAAATAAAAAAAGTTAATAAAAAAGCCTTGAATGAAGTAGAAACTACCGTCATGGTCAAGGCTGATTTGGATATTGATTAATAGCAGTACAAAGATAAATAAAATACTAGCCAAGAACTTTAATATTACATAACTGGTAAGAAAAATCACATAGTTGGTATGCTTTTTTGTATAGTTAACAGGTTAACTATATTTTACTTTTCTTAAAATTCTGATAGTTTGCTTATATAGTTGATATACATCGGAGTTATGTGCTTTTAAAAGAGGTTTTATTTCGGTCAATTTATCAATGGCCGTTTCAAAACCGTTAAGATAGCAAATCAAATAGGTAGCAGGAAGGTTTTCTAAATCAATGATTTCCCGTTTAGTTAATGAAAGCCCTTTTTGTAATTTTTCTAAAAGTGCATTATTGGCATTAAAAATATGATGCAAAATTTTTCTGTCAAATTGAGGCGGCTCAAATATCAGTTCTGTGTCTATGCTATAATTAACGTTTTCAAAAAAACTGATTAAGGTTTCTTCCAAAGGGTAATATTTAAATGAATCCTGAAGCCCAAGTTTAACATACTCAACTATCTTAAATGTATTGTCGTCATAGTAAATGGATACTTCATCCAATGCCGAATAAAATAGCCTCACCTGTTCATTAATAAGTTCTATATCAACCCTAGAGAAGAAGGTTTCGTGTTTGACTTGTTTTTTCTGTCCAGCCCAGCAGATGACAAAATACTCTTTAAATACTTTGTATTGTGGTTCATAATCTTTTCGTGTCTGCATAAAATCGAACACGCCATTAAGTGTGTGTTCAATATTATTTTGGGCATGGGTTTCAATAGCTGCGACAATTTTGGAATTAACGTCTTTGATTTCTATGTCAAAAACTTTAGGCATACTCATGCTGCCATCCCTAAAAAACACTGAACCGCCATAATACTTCCAAATGTTTTTTCGCAACGATGTAATCTTGTCGTTTGGTCTGATGGTTACCAATCCCACAACTTTATTGTCTGGCAAATGCGGGAAGGATATGTTTTCATACTGAACAATGGGTGGATTGGTTAAATAGGCATTGATGAGGTTCTGGATTTTGCTATCATCAAAAAAATCGACACCTATAATTTTATTGTCCTCATCTTCAACGCCTATAACTATGTAAGAATTGTTTTTTGGGTTACTATTGGAAAGTGCACAAACATGTTTTAAAAATTTTGCCTTGCCTTCTTTAAAGCCGATATCTATTTTTCGCTTTTTGTCATAAAAACTGTTCTCATCGTTGTGAGCCAATAAGTTTTTAATAAGTAAGCGTTTATTAATCATATTCAAATTTCTATTTGATATGAGGGTTTTAAAAATTACAGCTCCTTTTTAACAATCGTACTACTAGCCTGTGCCGTACAGAACATTAAGACATCAGCAATATTTATGTGTGCTGGCCTTGAAATGGCAAAGTAAATAACTTCAGCCACATCTTCTGGTTGTAGCGCCTTGTAGCCCTTATAGACATCATCGGCTTTGGCATCGCCTTTAAAACGCACTTTTGAAAACTCCGTTTCTACCAAACCAGGATTGATTGCTGATACTTTGATTCCGTGAGGATTCAAGTCTATCCGCATACCTTCGGTTATGGCTAAAACAGCATGCTTGCTGGCACAGTATACATTACCTTTTGGGTATACTTCCTTTCCAGCGGATGAACCAATATTGATAATATGACCAGATTGTCTTTCAATCATTTGGGGCATAATGGCTTTACTAACATATAACAAACCTTTTACATTAATATCCATCATAGCATCCCAGTCGGAGATGTCACCATCTTGAATTGGGTCTAGGCCATGAGCATTACCTGCGTTGTTTATCAAAATATCAATTGATTGAAAGGTATTGGGTAAGCTTTCAATAGCTTTAAAAGTTTCCTCCTTATTACGCACATCAAAATTTAAGGAGTGAACGGCCACCTGATTTCTTAATTCGGCGGCGATTTCATCTAATCGTTCTTGTCTTCTGCCGCAAAGGATGAGATTTATTCCGTGTTTGGCAAATTCATAAGCAGTTGCACGTCCAATGCCACTTGTTGCTCCTGTTATTAATGCTATTTTTTGTGTCATTTTATATGTTTTCTATGGGACTTTATGGCCTTGTGATGCTACCAATAGTTTAAACCAATCTTCTAATTCTAAATGTAAGTCTGCTGCTTTTTCTGCATTTATAATTCGCTCCTTGTTTGTGGTGCCAATTACAGGAATGATTCCAGATGGATGCCTTAAAATCCAAGCTAGCAATAATTGATCTTTGGTTGCTTTGTATTTTTCTGATAGTCTATCCAGTTCTTTGTGTATTCTTTGTTCTTGTTCGGATTCAGCCTTAAAAACAGAGCCCAATGGCGACCAAGCCATAGGCTTGATGTCGTTGATCATCATGCTATCCAAAGTGCCATCGTGCATCGCTTGATGATTGGTAAGTGAAAATTGAATTTGATTAACATCTATTTTTTGATGCTTTGCAATCAGTTCCATCTGACTAGATGTAAAATTCGAAACTCCAAAATCGCGAATCTTTCCAGTTGACTTTAATATTGAAATAGCTTCGGCAATTTCTTCAGGATTCATTAAGGGACTTGGCCTGTGCAATAATAACAAATCAACATAGTCGGTTTTTAAATGCTGCAAGGAGCTTTCAACAGACCAAATAATATACTCTTTACTGTAATCGTAATGTTTTACAGTGTTTTTTCTGTTATCACTTAAATATTGAATACCACATTTTGTGATTAATTGAATGTTTTCTCGCTCAATTCCAGAATGTTTAAATGCTTCGCCAAATTCGGCTTCGGTAGTGTAACCTCCATAAATATCAGCATGGTCAAAAGTAGTAATGCCTTGTTCTATACAATGGTGCATCAATTCCACCATGGTGTTTTTGGAAAGTTGTTTTCCCCAACTTCCCCAGGTCATGGTACCAGCAATTATTTTAGAGTATATCATCTATCTTACCTTGAGTTTTTAATTTTTGAATTGAAGTATAAAAATAGGGATTCATAATTTTATTATATGGACAGAACTATATTATTTCTTCATTAATTATAAAAACTTAAGAAATACCCATTATTACTGATATTTTAACCAATTGTTAACAACAATAAAGCAAAAATTTTAACAATTTAGCCGTTCTAAAATAAACCCTTTTTGGGATTGTATTATAAAACTATAAAATGATGGAAGAAACGCGTACAATTGATATTAAGGCAATTAACGAGAAAATTGAAAAAGAGAGTGCTTTTGTTGATTTACTGACGTTAGAAATGAATAAGGTTATCGTAGGTCAAAAGCACATGGTGGAACGTTTGCTTATTGGTCTTTTGGGGCAAGGGCATATTTTATTGGAAGGGGTTCCTGGATTAGCCAAAACTTTGGCTATTAATACGCTTTCACAAGCTGTTGATGGATCCTTTAGTAGGATTCAGTTTACACCAGATTTACTGCCTGCCGATGTTGTAGGTACCTTAATTTATAATATTAAGCAGAACGATTTCACAATTAAAAAAGGACCAATCTTTGCTAATTTCGTGTTGGCTGATGAGATTAATAGGGCTCCTGCCAAGGTCCAATCGGCTTTATTGGAAGCCATGCAGGAAAAACAAGTAACCATTGGTGATGAAACTTTTATTTTGGACAAGCCATTTTTAGTTATGGCAACCCAAAACCCTGTAGAGCAAGAAGGAACTTATCCGTTGCCTGAAGCTCAAGTTGACCGTTTTATGCTTAAAACGGTTATTGATTACCCGAAACAAGACGAAGAACAACTCATTATTCGTGCTAATTTAAAAGGAGCTTTTGAAAAGGTAAACCCAGTGGTTTCTATTACTCAAATCCTGAACGCACAAAAAGCGGTACGTGAAGTATACATGGATGAAAAGATTGAAAAATATATTCTAGACATTATTTTTGCCACGCGTTACCCTGAAAAATATAAGCTTTCAGATTTAAAACCATTAATTTCATTTGGAGCATCACCTCGTGGTAGTATTAACTTGGCTACGGCTGCTAAATGCTATGCATTTATTAAGCGAAGAGGTTACGTGATTCCTGAAGATGTCAGAGCAGTAGTTCACGATGTATTGCGTCATAGAATAGGTATTACCTACGAAGCTGAAGCTGAAAACGTAACTTCTGAAGACATTATCAATAAGATTGTAAACGAAATTGAAGTACCATAAGCCCATCCTAAATCCTTCCCAAAGGGAAGGACTTTTGTATAACGGGTTTAGATTAATTTATAAAGCCCTCTTTCCTTTGGAGAGAGGGTTTGGGAGAGAGGCAAAATGGATACTAAAGAGCTACTAAAAAAAGTACGAAAAATAGAGATTAAGACACGTCGCTTGTCTGATCATATTTTTGGAGGTGAGTACCACTCTACCTTTAAGGGTCGTGGTATGACTTTTTCTGAAGTACGACAGTATCAATATGGGGATGATGTTCGGAATATAGATTGGAATGTTACGGCCAGAACTAATGAACCGCACATCAAAGTTTTTGAGGAAGAGCGCGAACTTACCATGATGCTGATGGTTGATGTTTCGGGTTCTGAATTTTTTGGGACAGCTTCGCAATTCAAAAATGAGGTAGTAACCGAAATTGCAGCTACGTTAGCCTTTTCAGCAACACAAAATAATGACAAGATTGGATTGATCTTGTTTTCTGATGAGATAGAGCTCTACATTCCACCTAAAAAGGGACGTTCACATGTTTTACGAATTATTAGGGAACTTATAGAGTTTGAACCTAAAAGCAAACAAACCAATATTGCCGAAGCGTTAAAGTTTCTGTCCAATGTCATGAAAAAGAAGGCTATTGTTTTTATGCTTTCCGATTTTATAGCTGACGATTATCAGCATACTCTTAAAATTGCTTCAGGACGCCATGATGTTACGGGAATACGAGTTTATGACAAGCACGAAGAATCTATTCCAAATTTGGGCATGGTTCAAATGCAAGACGAAGAAACCGGTGAGTATATGTTGGTTAATACAGCATCTAAAAAAGTTCGTATGAATTATGGCAGATACTACAGTGAGAAAGTAGATTATTTTAAAGATAGTTTTTCAAAATCAGGTGCTGGTACAATTGATTGCCGTGTAGATGAAAGCTATGTAAAAAAATTATTGGGTTATTTCAAAAGAAGAGGATAAAAGCGAAATATGAATTACGAATTACGAATTACGAATATAAAAAAGAAGCAATCAACACGACTTGTATTGTCTCTTTTCTGTATTCTCTTTTCTGTGTTCTCTTTTGCTCAAGTCAAGTCATCTATCGATACAACCCATATTAGAATAGGTGAGCAAATAACCTATAAAATTGAGGTTGATGCAGATTCTACCAATTTAGTAGTGTTTCCCGAAGGACAGACCTTCATGCCTTTGGAGGTTATAGACTCTTATGAGGTTGATACTACAAAGCTTGACGCCAAAATAAACCTAATCAAAAAATACGGATTAACACAGTTCGATTCAGGAACCTATACTATTCCAAGACAAAAAATAGTCATTGGTGACAAAACATTTTTTACCGATTCTCTTAAGGTTTTGGTGAACAACATAATGGTTGATACGACCAAACAAGGGTTGTATGGTATAAAACCTATCATTCAGGTTGAAAAAGGAAAAAGCAATTGGTTGCGGAATCTGTTGATTGTGTTGTTTGGTATAGGATTGATAGCCTCTCTTATCTATTGGTTTATCTGGCGTAAGAAGCCGCTTACTGAAGAAGAGAAAATAGCCCTTTTGCCGCCTTATGACAGAGCTAAACTAGCTTTAAAACAGTTGGATGAAAGCAATTATTTGGAACAGGATGAATTTAAAGCCTATTATTCTGAATTGACACTGGCTATTAGAAAATACCTTGATGAAAAAGTATATGATCATGCTTTGGAAAGTACTACAGATGAGTTAATCTCAAGATTACGCTTGTTGAAAGATGGTAACCAAATTGATTTGAGTCAGGAAACCATTAAAAATTTAGAAAGTATTTTCAAACGAGCCGACTTGGTAAAGTTTGCGAAATCTGCTCCTGATAAAGAATTGGCCAAGCTGGACAGAAACACTATTGATGTAGAGATCGATCATGTAAAAGAGGTATTGCCAGAGCCTAGCGAAGAAGAAAAATTATTAAATGAGCAATACAAGGAAGCACAAGAACGCAAGAAAAAACGCAGAAAAATCATTTCTACCATTATTGTTGCTCTAGCACTTGTAACATTGACTTTTGTTGGATTTGGTGTGAAGTACGGTTTCAAATATGTAACAGACAAATTACTGTTTAATGATAGCCTAGAACTATTGGAAGGTGAGTGGGTCAATAGTGCTTATGGTGTGCCACCAATTACTATTTCGACTCCTGAAGTCTTAAAGAGAATCGAAGCTGACAGTCTCAATATTGTTGCTGGTCCTGTTAACTTTACAGAGTTTAAATACGGTGAGGTTTTAGACGATTTAAGTATTAGTTTAACAACAGCTATTATTAAAGACCACAAAGCAGGAGAGCCTATAGATTTGGCACAAGTTTCAGAAAAGGCCATTCAGGAATTGGAAAAAAGTGGCATAGAAAACATCTTTGTCAAGACCGATAAATTTGTGACACCAAATAATGCGGAAGGTTTAAAAACCTATGGGTCTGCTAGTTTTCCCTACCCTAATTCAGATAAGTTTGTTGATGGTGAATATGTGCTATTACACTTTACCGCAGAAAATATTATTCAGCAGATTGCCATCACGTATCACAGTGGCGATGAATATGCTGAAGAAATTGTTGCCAGAATATTAAATTCAGTTGAACTTAAACCAGCTACAGAATGATATTTGAAGGCATCGAATTTATGAACAAAGAGTTTTTCTGGTTGCTGTTACTGCTGCCATTGGCAATACTTTGGTATCTGTTTAAGTTCAAAAAGCAAACAGCCGAATTAAAGATATCAAGTATCAAAGGTTTTAAAGCAACTCCTTCTATTTTGCCTAAGTTCAGACATGTTTTGTTTCTTATGCGTTTGTTGGCTTTGGCAGCCCTAATAACAGCTTTGGCAAGACCAAGAACGGTTGATGTTAGTACCAAAACAAAAACAACTAGAGGTATTGATATTGTGATGGCCATTGATGTTTCTGCCAGTATGTTGGCAAGAGACTTAAAACCGAATAGATTAGAGGCTTTAAAGGATGTGGCTTCAGAATTTATCAAAGGTCGACCCAATGATCGAATTGGTCTTGTAGAATACGCAGGAGAAAGCTATACCAAAACACCTATTACTAGTGACAAAGCCATTGTACTGCGTTCTTTGGATGATATAAAATATAATACCATTATTGAAGGAGGAACTGCCATAGGAATGGGATTAGCAACATCGGTAAACCGTTTAAAGGATAGCAAGGCTAAAAGTAAGGTCATTATTTTATTGACTGATGGTGTCAACAACACAGGGTTTATAGATCCTAAAATTGCTAGTGAATTGGCCGTTGAATACGGTATTAAAACTTATACGATTGGATTGGGAACCAATGGCATGGCATTATCACCTATTGGGATTACTAATGGCCAATTTCAGTATGGCCGTGTTCAGGTAGAGATTGATGAGGAATTACTAAAAGAAATAGCGAGTGTAACAGGAGGTAAATATTTTAGGGCGACAGACAATAAGAAACTTGCCGAAATCTATGATGAAATTAACAAACTGGAAAAAACAGAAATAGAAGAATTTAAATTCTACAACTATGAGGAAAAATTCAGACCGCTCGTTATTTTGGCTGGTCTGCTTTTAGCACTAGAATTGCTCATGCGTGTAACTATTTTTAGAAGTTTTATTTAAGAATGTATCAATTAGAAGAAAAAATATGGTTTTGGATTTTGGTGGCTATTCCAGCCATTTGGGTTTTTTATGCCATACTTCATATATGGAAAAAACGCGTACAAAATAAGTTTGCTGATAAGGACTTATTAAAGCGTTTGAGTCCAAATCAATCCGTTTTTAAAACTGTTTTGAAGTTATTTGTAATCAGTATTGCTATAGCAGCAATGGCTTTTGCCTTGGTAAACCCTAAAATAGGAACTAAATTGGAAACTGTTAAGCGTGAAGGTGTTGATATTGTCTTTGCTGTGGATGTTTCAAAAAGTATGTTGGCAGAGGATATTGCGCCCAACCGTTTGGAAAAATCAAAACAACTGGTTACTCAAATCATTAATAATCTAGCCAGTGACCGAGTTGGAATAATTGCTTATGCTGGTAAAGCTTTTCCACAACTACCTATTACAACAGACTATGCCTCGGCTAAAATGTTCTTACAGAGCATGAATACCGATATGTTATCATCACAAGGAACTGCCATAAATGAGGCCATAGAATTGGCAAAAACCTATTATGATGATGAAGAACAGACCAATCGTGTATTGATAATCATTTCAGATGGTGAAGATCACAGTGAGGTTTCAGCTAGTATCGCGGAAGAAGCCAGTGAAGAAGGTATTAGAATTTTTACTATTGGTGTAGGTGATACAAAAGGAGGGCCAATACCTATTAAGCGAAATGGTGTTGTTTTGAATTATAAGAAAGACCAAAATGGCGAAACGGTGATTACCAAATTGAATGAGAAAACCTTAATGGATATTGCCGAAGAAGCCAATGGTGTTTACATAAATGGGCGCAACACCAATGAAGTAGTAGAGTCTATTAGAGACATTTTAAACAGTATGGATAAAAAGGAGTTTGAGGCAAAACAGTTTGCTGATTTCAAAGATCAGTTTCAATGGTTTTTAGGTTTGGCTATTTTAATGCTGTTTATTGATATTTTCCTTTTAGAACGAAAAACGGCATGGTTAAAGAAATTAAACCTATTCAATGAAAATCTTTAACAATGGAATTTTATAAATTTTTTAACTCACTAAAAACCAGTTGTTTTATAATTTAGTCGATTGTATGAGGCATATTGTATTTTACATATTATTGATTGCAACGTTAAGCGGTTTTTCTCAAGAGGAGAACAAGAAGGCTGTTAAAACCCTTGAACAAGCCAAAGATTTGGTTTATCAGGGCAATGAGCTGGCACTCAATGAAGACTATATAAATGCTGAAATGGAATACCGAAAAGCCATTTCCAAAGAACCTAGTTTAGCGGTTGGGAATTATAATTTAGCAAACGCGTATTACGAAAAAGGAAGCTTCGATGAAGCGCTATACCGATTACAACAAGCGGCTAAAGCAGCGGTTTCAAAAGAAGAAAAGCATAAAGCCTATCATAATATTGGTAATGTGTTAATGCAGAACAAAAAATGTAAAGAAGCTACGGAAGCGTTCAAAAATGCCCTTCGAAACAATCCAGCCGACGAAGAGACACGCTATAATTATGCGTTAGCAAAGCAATGTGCTGAAGAGCAAGAAGAACAACAGGATCAACAGGACGACAATCAAGATCAAAACGATCAGAACGACGAGAACAAGGATCAGGACGACAAACAAGAAGATCAAAAGGAGAACGAAGACGAAAATAAGGAAGATCAGAAAGACGAAGGCGAACAGGATCAAAAAGAAGGCGACGACCAAAAAGATGATAAAGGCGATCCAAAAGATGAAAAGGATAAAAAAGGTAACGAAGAGAACAAGGATAAACAACAACAAAAACCCCAACCTAAACCTGGCCAATTGTCGCCACAACAAATAAAGAATTTGTTGGAAGCCATGAATAACCAAGAAGAAAAAGTTCAAGAAAAGATAAATGCTGAAAAAACAAAAGGAGCAAAAGTCAGATCGGAAAAAGATTGGTAAAACCAGAAATTTTCAATTGATTGTAAACTCATTTTGATTTAGAATTATGAAACCATTAAAACAATTTCTTATACTCATGTTATTACTTGTAGCAACAGCTACAAGTGCCCAAGTTACGTTTGAGGCCAAGGTCAGTAAAAAGAAACTTGGCATTAATGAGCGACTTCGGGTAGATTTTGAAATGAATAAAGATGGAGACAATTTCAATCCGCCTGACTTTGCGAATTTTATGGTGGTTGGCGGCCCTAATCAAGCAGTCAGCAATTCATGGATAAATGGAAAGCGTTCTTACTCAAAAACCTACAGCTATTTTTTGGCTCCTAAACGCCAAGGAACATTTACCATAAAACAAGCTACCATTGAAATTGATGGTGAAATATATAAAACAACACCTGTTCAAATAACTGTAACATCGGCTGTTGATAAACCCAAAGATGGCAACAATGCCGATTACATTGCATCAGAAAATATTCATCTAGTTGCTGAAGTTTCTAAAACAAATCCGTATTTAAACGAAGCCATAACCGTTGTTTACAAATTGTATGTATCTCCAAATACAGGCGTGAGCAATTGGCGTGAAATAGACAATCCTAAATACAGTGATTTTTGGAGTCAGAATATTGATATTAAAGGTTTAAAAGTTCAAAACGGCACTTACAAAGGAGAGGATTACAGATATGTGGTTTTAAGAAAAACGGTGTTGTATCCTCAAAAAACAGGAAAACTGGAGATAGAGCCTTTGAGCCTGGATATTACTGTTGAAGTGCCAACCAATAGACGTGATATTTTTGGTGCACGCTTAATGAGCCAAGTTCATAAAACGGTATCCGCTGGTAATAGGACTATTAATGTGAAACCTTTGCCAGAAAAAGGAAGACCAGCTGATTTTACAGGAGCAGTAGGCGATTTTAATTTTAAGGTAACCACTTCAAAATACGAGTTGAATGCTTCGGAATCACTTCAAGCAAAGGTTGAGGTTTCAGGGAAAGGGAATTTAAAATTGTTCGAGTTACCTAAATTAAATCTGCCGAGTTCGCTAGAAGTCTATGAGCCTGAACATTCAGAGAATGTCAGAACTAATTTGGAAGGCATGCAAGGTAGTATTTCAGATAGTTATACGGTTGTACCACAATACAAAGGTAAATATCCAATACCCAGTATTTCCTTTTCGTATTTTGATTTAAAAACAGAAACTTACAAAAGCATCAATTCCAATGAAATTGTCATTGATGTTTTAGAAGGGCCAACCAGCAATGCAGGTGAAGACATTACTTCGGTAAATGGTAATAAACAACGGGTTGTATTAAACAATAACCAGTTTGCATTTGTAAAAACCAACACAGACTTTGTTTCTATAAAACCCAAACACTTTTTTAAATCCATGGCTTTCTGGTCTGCTATGATTTTACCGTTTTTAGCAATTCCATTGGTCATAGTCTTTAAAAATCAACAGGAAAAAAGACAGGCAGATGTCTTTGGAAACAAAATCAGAAAAGCCGACAGACTTGCCAAAAAATACTTAAGCGAAGCCAAGAAAGAATTGGGAAACAAGGAGTCTTTTTACATTGCTCTAGAGAAGGCTTTGCACAATTATCTTAAAGCCAAATTGCATATTGAAACTAGTGATTTTACTAAAGACAAGATTTCAGACTTATTAAAATCTAAAGGAGTGGACTCTGACACGGTTGTTAATTTCAATGCTATTTTAGAGAGCTGTGAATTGGCACGTTACACACCTATTGACCATGTTGAAATGCAAAAAGATTATGATTTGGCTGCAAAAACCATAACCATTATTGATAAAGAAGTTAAATAGAAGATGATGAAAAAGTTTTTGATTTTAGCGGTTTTGATAATTGGCTTTAGCAGTTTTGCTCAAAATATGGAGTTATTTGAGCAGGGGAACACGTTGTACAACAATGGTAAATATCAAGAAGCCATAAAAAACTATGAGTCTATTCTTGATACAGAAGTACATTCTGCCGAGTTATATTTTAATTTAGGAAATGCGCATTACAAGTTAAACCATATAGCGCCTAGTATTTATTACTATGAAAAAGCGTTGTTGTTAAACCCAACAGATTCAGAGATTCAGAATAACCTAAATTTTGCAAAAAACATGACTTTGGATGACATTGATGTCATTCCGGAAGTTGGCATATCTAAAGTGATTAATAACGCTTCCAATGCTTTAAGCTTTGATATGTGGGCTTATATATCTGTTGCTTTTGTTATTCTATCCGTTATATTGTTTGTGAACTATTTCCTTTCAAAAGGAACCAAAACCAAGCGATTCTCGTTTACTTTTGGCTTTGTGTGCCTATTTTTAATGGTTGCAGCCATAACATCTGCGTTCAATAAGTACAATTTGGATAATAGCAACAACCCAGCTATTGTTTTTGCTCAAGAAAGCAAAGTTAAAAACGAGCCAAACCTGCGATCAGAAGAGGCTTTCAGACTTCACGAAGGCACAAAAGTTCAGGTTTTGGATACTGTTGAAAACTGGAAGAAAATCAAATTATCCGATGGTAAAACGGGCTGGATTTCATCGGAAGACATTAAGCTGCTAAACAGTTTTTAAAGATTATTTAACAAATCTAAACTTTGTATGTAGTATATTTGCTTTTCAAATTGAATTTATGAGCAAAAAAACTATTGCAATTTTATTTTCTGTTTTGTTTTTGGCCTTTATTACTGCGCCAACAATCATTATTGCAGTAGATAATTCAGTTGATGTATCTATTTTCTATAGTATTACCGAAGAAGAAAACGAAAATTTAAAGCTACCGTTTCCGGATAATGCCTTTAAAGGTTTAGAAAACCTATTGGTAATGGATTCAAAGGAGAATCTAGGGTATTTCTTCAAACATTACCCTAAACCACATCTTAATTTAATTTCTCCACCTCCCGAACTACACATTTTATAATTCTGGATTATTACGGGCGTTGCCCAAATGAAAATTTTCAAATTATGTCAATCTACAAATAAGGTTGGCCAAATCTTTATTTTAAAATGTTTAAATATATTAAAAATGACTTGCCAGCGAGTATAGTCGTATTTTTCGTTGCCTTACCATTATGTTTAGGAATCGCACTTGCTAGTGGTGCGCCATTGTTTTCTGGATTAATAGCCGGTATCATTGGCGGTATTGTTGTTGGAGGCTTAAGTGGCTCTAATATTGGTGTTAGTGGACCAGCAGCTGGGCTAGCTGCTATTGTACTAACAGCTATTGGAACTTTGGGAGGATATCAGAACTTTTTAGTAGCTGTTGTTTTGGGTGGAGCTATTCAATTATTATTGGGTTTTTTAAAAGCCGGTGTTATTGGGTACTATTTCCCTTCTTCAGTTATAAAAGGTATGTTGACAGGAATTGGTATTATCATTATTCTTAAACAAATTCCACATTTCTTTGGTTATGATGCTGAACCTGAAGGTGCAGATAGTTTTGTTTCTGCTTCAGGAGAAAATACATTTTCAGCTATTTTCCACATATTTGATAACCTGATTATTGGATCTATGATTATTGGAATTATTGGACTGGCAATCATTTTGTTTTGGGACAATATTTTAGCCAAAAAATCGAAATTCTTCAAAGTCCTTCAAGGACCTTTAGTAGCCGTGGTTTTGGGCATTGTTTTTTATGTATTAACAAAATCAAGTGAAACACTTTCTATTGCGCAATCGCATTTAGTTAGTGTCCCTGTACCTGAAGATGCTTCATCTTTTTTAGCACAGTTTAGCTTTCCTAATTTTGCAGCCATCACTAATCCAGATGTATGGGTTGTAGCCTTTACAATTGCATTGGTTGCCAGTTTAGAGACGCTACTTTGTGTAGAGGCTACCGATAAACTGGATCCTCATAAAAACGTGACACCAACCAATAGAGAGTTATTGGCTCAAGGAACAGGAAATATCTTATCAGGTCTAATAGGCGGTTTGCCAATTACCCAAGTAATTGTTAGGAGTTCTGCTAATATACAATCAGGTGGACGCACTAAACTATCTGCTATCATTCATGGTTTCTTTTTGTTGATATCTGTCATTTTAATACCAAGACTATTAAATATGATTCCGTTATCGGTGTTGGCTGCCATTCTTTTGGTTGTAGGTTATAAACTGGCTAAACCAAAGTTATTTGCACAAATGTATAAGATGGGTTGGAAACAATTTGTACCGTTTATCGTAACAGTGGTTGGAATTGTTTTTACTGATCTATTGATAGGGATTAGTTTAGGATTGGCTGTTGGAATAGTTGTGATTTTGATTAAAAGTTATCAAAACTCACACTTTTTACACATTGAAGACAAAAGCAATGGCAAGCACAAAATTAAAATGACCCTTGCTGAAGAGGTGACTTTTTTTAACAAAGGAGCTATTTTAAAAGAGTTGGATAGCCTACCGGTTGACACGTATTTAGAATTAGACGTTAGAAAGACCAGATATTTAGATAATGATATTATTGAAATACTTGATGATTTTGCATTTAAGGCTAAAGAGCGAAATATTGATATTAAATTAATTTCGGAAAGGGGAACTGTTGAAAACCCTGAAAGCTTTATTGAGTTTTTTAAGTTAAGACCAAAAAGTGCTTAAATCAGTAATCATGAAAACAAATAAGCATAAAATATTGGTGTTGTCTGATTTAAAAGACAATACCAATATTGTACTTAAAAACACAGCAAATCTATCAAAAATGGTAGATGGCGAGATAAGTCTTTTTCATGTAAAAAAACCAACTGATATTGTTGAAAGAGAAAGTCAATTATCGGCTTTCAGAACAATCAGTGAAAAACATAACATTACTAAAAAACAAATTGAACACTTTGTCAACCATGTAAAAAAAACCCATGGCATGACAATGAATTACAGTTATACTTTTGGTAATGTAAAAAATGAAATCGAAGATCACATCAAAAAGCACAAGCCAGACATTATAGTGTTGGGCAAAAGAAAATCGAATCCATTTGGTTTAGGTGATAATGTGACAGATTTGGTATTGAATAAATTCAATGGAATAGTTTTAATTTCAGGAAATGAAGATACAATTGAATTTAACGACCAATTATCACTTGGCTTACTTGATGGAAAAAACCCATTTACAAACATAAGCTTTACAAATGAATTATTTGGGCTAACAAAAAAACCATTAAAATCATTTAAGGTTGTCAATAAAGTTGATAACTTATCTGAAAATAATTCAAAAAACGATTTTAAGACCGTTGAGTATGTTTTTGAACGTAGTGACTATACAGTTAAGAATTTAACAAATTATCTTTCAAAAAGTAAGGTTGATTTACTTTTGATAGATGGAAACACCGAAAACAACACTAAAGAAGGCTTAAATTTATCCGATGTTAAAAGCGTCATAAATCAGCTTAATATTTCACTTTTAATATCTAACAATAATTTTTCAAAAACCATTAAATAATACAATATGAAAGCACATACTAAAGAAACACAAGCGACCATGACTCCTGAAAAATCATTACAGTTTTTAAAGGAAGGTAACTTACGATTTCAAAATAATTTAAAAGCAAATAGAAATTTACTGGAACAAGTTAACGATACCAGCGATGGACAATTTCCGTTTGCAACAATTTTGAGCTGTATCGATTCTCGCGTATCTGCCGAATTGGTTTTTGATCAAGGATTGGGAGATATTTTCAGCGTTAGAATAGCTGGAAACTTTGTAAACGAAGATATTTTAGGAAGCATGGAATTTGCATGCAAATTAGCTGGAACAAAGTTAATTGTTGTATTGGGCCATACTAGTTGCGGTGCAGTAAAAGGCGCATGCGACGATGCTAAATTAGGAAATTTGACAAGAATGCTTGGGAAAATTAAACCAGCTGTAAACGCTGTTACAGAGCCTCAAGATGCTAGTTTAAGAAACTCTAAAAATCAAGAGTTTGTTGATAATGTTTCAGCTAAAAATGTTCAGTTGACCATTGATAGAATAGTAAAAGAAAGTGAAGTTTTAGCTGATATGCAAAACAAAGGCGAGATTATGATTGTTGGTGCTATGTATGACATCAATACTGGTGAAGTAACTTTTTATGAGTAAGCTTTTACGCAATTTAAACATTTGAAAATAAAGTATCAGGCAGTGGTGACCATTGGTTATCACTGCCTTTCTTATTGTAGAAAATAGGTTTAAAAGACAATAAAAAACTGTAATTTAGACAATACCAAAACCTATTTCGTTTATGAGTAAATTATTTTCAAACATCAAAGGCGATGCTTTTGGGGGAATTACTGCAGGAATTGTCGCTTTACCTTTAGCATTGGCATTTGGGGTGTCGTCTGGATTGGGGCCGAGTGCGGGGCTTTATGGTGCTATTTTCATTAGTTTTTTTGCCGCTCTTTTTGGAGGAACCAATACGCAAATATCTGGCCCAACTGCTCCAATGACTGCTGTAAGTATGGTAGTTATTGCGGGTATTATTGCAACGAATGATGGTGATGTAAATAAAGCCCTTCCAGCAATATTGACTGTTTTTTTGTTGGCAGGCCTTATGCAAATAGGTTTAGGGGCAATGGGTTTAGGCAAATACATTCGGTACATTCCGTATCCAGTGGTATCGGGCTTTATGACAGCCATTGGCGTTATTATTCTACTGACCCAAGTGTTGCCTTCGTTAGGATACTACCCAAAAGAAGACATGGAATTTGTTCAACAATTTAAGCCAGAAGCCGAAGAATTGATTCTTGAAAATATTTTACGAGAAGAAGCCGGAGAAGGCATATTGGTATTAGAAGATTTTGAAGAAACCATTGATCGTGCTCATCTTATTTCAGATGAAGAAATTTTAAGAGAGTCGCAAACATTAGCAGCAAAAGAAGCTTCAGGTGCTTTAGGAGCTCTTAAAGTTATACCAAGAGCAGTAAAAAAAATTAATTGGCTTGAGCTTATGCTGGCCATAGGAACCATAATCATTATTTATGGTTTTAAGCGCATTACAAAAGCCGTTCCTAGTACATTGGTTGCTTTGGTCGTTATGTCAGGAATTGCCATGGGCTTTTCATTGGGATATCAACCCATTGAAAAAATTCCAGAAGGATTGCCAATGCCCAATTTGGATATTATTACAAGTTTTAAATTAAAGGTAATTACACCTTACATCTTCACGGCATTGACTTTAGCACTTTTAGGGGCTATCGATTCGCTTCTAACAAGTGTGGTAGCCGATAACATGACTAAAACCAAACATCAACCCAATAAAGAGTTGGTGGGACAAGGAATTGGCAACTCAATAGCAGCGCTTTTTGGTGGGATTCCTGGAGCAGGAGCTACCATTCGTACAGTAGTAAACATTAACTCTGGAGGCAAAACAAGATTATCCGGTATGATAGCCGGAATATTATTGTTGTGTATTCTATTGATACCTGGAATGCCAGATTTAGCATCTAAAATTCCAGCAGCAGTTCTGGCTGGTATTTTAATTACAGTAGGCATTGGTGTGATGGATTATAAAGGATTAAAAGCCATTCCGAGTTTGCCAAAAGACATCAAGTTAGGGCCCATTAAATTTAGTTCTGAAGTCTTGATAATGTTAGTCGTACTAATACTCTCTACATTTTGGAATTTAGTATATGCAGTAGGAATTGGACTGGTTATTGCATCTCTCATGTTTATGAAGAAAATTGGTGACCTTACCGCTCAACGCTCTGATGTTAAATCGCTTGCAGAAGAGAAAGCTTGGAAAGACGAAAAGGACTTTCCAGCAAAACTTAAGGAGGAAGTCTTTATTAAGCATATTAAAGGTCCGTTATTTTTTGGTTCCACAAATGATTTTCAGAGCCTGTCTGCTCAAATTCCTCATACTGCCTCTACAGTTGTTATTCGTCTAGGGCGTATGCAGTATATGGATCAATCTGGTTTATATGCCATGGAAGATGTGTTACAGGAACTACGTAAAAACAATATTACTGTTCTTTTTGTAGATTTACTAAAGCAACCTCGATACATGATGGAGCGTATTGACATTATTCCTGATTTAGTTTCTGAAGATTGTATTTTCAAAAATTTTAAGGACTGCACCCAATGGATTAAGACTAATGTTAAAGATGAATATTAATACTGTTTCAAATGGATTTAAATAAGGTATTTGATAATAACAAAAAATGGATTCAGGAAAAACTGGATGTAAGCAGTAATTATTTTGACGAATTGGGCAAAGGTCAAAGTCCAGACTTATTGTATATAGGTTGCTCTGATAGTCGCGTAACGGCTGAAGAACTTATGGGAGCTGAACCTGGAGAGGTGTTTGTCCACCGGAATATTGCCAATATGGTCATCAGTATTGATCTGAATGTGATGTCTGTAGTCAATTATGCGGTTGACCATTTAAAGGTAAATCATGTTGTTGTTTGTGGTCACTATGCCTGTGGTGGTGTCAAAGCAGCCATGCAATCGGCAGACTTGGGGATTCTTAATCCATGGCTCCGTAACATTCGTGATGTTTATAGAATTCACAGAAAGGAGTTAAATGCTATTGAAGATGAGAACAAGCGGTATGATAGATTGGTGGAACTCAATGTTAAGGAACAATGTGTCAATCTCATAAAAACAGCTGCTGTTCAAAAAGCTCATCGCGATAGAGGTTTAAAAGTACGTGGCTGGGTTTTTGATGTGTATTCGGGAAAATTAATTGATTTAAAGATTGATTTTGAAGGTTACCTAAAGGATATTATGGAAATTTATCAATTGGATTAAAAAAAACCGTTTCAATTGAAACGGTTTTTTTGACTAATTCTTATTTATTGTAACAAGCTATATACAAACTCTGGGTTGCCACGTTCCCCAGATTCATTATCCATAGCTAAAAACTTAAGTTTGTAAAGGTTCCCATCAGTGTCATTTACAATGTAGAATACATTCTCTTTTAAAGAAGGTAGAGCCCCAGGGCCACCGCCATTTCTCCAGCTGCTTCCAATACCTCTTTGGTCATTAAAGTTAAAGTTGGTATCAACAACATCAGCTAGAGTGAAATCTTCATAAGACAATTCACTTTCAACCTCAGTATCAATCATATAAACTGCAACATCTGCTTTTGAGTTATTGGTAACAAAATCAGAATATACATAAGGACCAAATTGAGGAATAAGGTTTGTAAATACTGTAAAGTTTAAATCCCAATTGTTGGTTACAGGTTCGGCATCAACTTCGCTATTAGTATTAAAGCTAAAGAATGTGAAATTGTAATTGTTTCTTTTTGAAATAGTAACCTCTTGGTGGGTGGTTGCATCTAATTCAGCATACTGTAAAACATAGTTATTTTCGTCTTTCAATACGCGAATTTTCATCCAACCTCTTGAGTCGCCATTTATTTCAATGCTTCCTGTAGCAGGAGTGTTTGTTCCAACCTCATAACCTAGATTCACCAAATAAACTTTATTACTAGAATCCGTATCAGAAACTTCAGCAATGGCTGTTCCTGTGATATCGCCATTCGGATTATCTACAAAAGGTGTGCTGTCATCTGTATATGTATTTGTTTTCACAATAGGCTGAAGGTCTATAACTTCTTGATTACTTGAATTAACAGCGTCAATGTCAGTAGTAGATAATTCTGCGGCAGCCATAGATATAGAGCCATTCAATGCTACTCTAAATTCAGAGCCAGAATAAAAACCTAAATCCCATGAGTCACGTTGCACACTTGTTGATGTATTTGTGCTTAAATCAACATACACTTGGTTTTGTTGGTTTGGGCCACCAACTTCTGGAGCTACATCAGCACCTTCAATAATAATTGTAATTGGGCCTGAAGGGCTATTGTCATCATCACTGCTACAACTTGCAAATACTAAAGCAACAGCTAAAAACATTAGATTAAAAAATTTGTTT
The DNA here is from genome assembly GCA_030425285.1 of Bacteroidia bacterium. Taxonomy (GTDB): domain Bacteria; phylum Bacteroidota; class Bacteroidia; order Flavobacteriales; family Flavobacteriaceae; genus Hanstruepera. Next base: position 455,389 of record JAUIAY010000001.1, on the reverse strand, counting down.
GACATAATAAATGATTTTTAAAAATTAAGATTATATACGAGTTTTAAATAATATGAACGGCCATAACCAAGAAGCAATGATTGACTTCCTGATGAGTGAACGGCACCACCTGAACTTTGACTGTTAACATCGACATTGGTGATGTCTAAAATATTTCGTGCCCCTAAAGTGGCTGTTAGTGATTCGTTGAAAAATGATTTTTTTATGGAAGCATCCAGCCAACCATAGCCATCAATGGTTTGTTTGCCAAAAAGGGTATTCCCATTGGCATCAGTATCTCCTGTGGCCACATATCTATCTAAAGCACCTTGGTACTTGAACAAAGCGGTGACATACATCCTTAGTCTTTTTATGTAGTAAATACTATTTGTATTTAATTGATAAGAGTATAAGAAACCATCTTCGGCATTTACTTCATTGTTGTTTATGCGCGCCCGACCTTGTACTGTTCCACCAAAATAGAATGTCCAGGAATCTGTTTTAAAGGTGTTTTCTGAAGTAATGCCAACAAGTTTATATTCGTCTATGTTTATATATTGGTATTGTAATGGTAAGGTGTTTACAATAACATTTTCAATTTTGTCTTCAAGGTTAACATAGCTTAATTTTAAGTTGTTGACTAAAGAGGAATTATTAAACCAGCTTGTTTTCTTAAAATTAAGGAATGCTGTATAACCTTTTTCTGGATCTAAGTTTTCATTGCCTCGTACATCATGATTGGAGTCTACAAAATAAAGATATAACTCTTCAAAGTTAGGAGTTCTATAAGCTGTACCAACATTGGCACGAATCTCAAACCCATGATTCATTAAGTAACGGGCACTTAAGCTTGCGGTAACATTTGAGTGATATTTAGAATTATACTCATAGCGAATACCAGGACGTAAAGAGAAAGCATCTGAAAAACTGTATTCTGGTGATGCAAACAAGGCCAAATTTGTTAGTTTATTAGTTTTATTTCCACCAGTGTAAGCTCCTGTAGCCTGTGTGTCAAACCCTTCGGTGTGAATTGCTTCATATCCTAACTGGAAATTAAATTTTTCGCTTTTAATTAAGTTTGAAACCGTTCCTTTTGAGAATAAAGCTTCTGTTGATTGATAGGTTTCATCAGTCTCATTGGTTTTGTCCTCTGTTAGAATGAAATAATTAAATTCGTTGAGTCCGCGTTCTTGTTTTTGGTAGGAAAAGGAGGCATTATAATTCACATCTGAATTTAGACGTCCATTTAAGTTAATATTATTTACCAATCGGTTTGTCTTATATATTCTATCGGTGGCCGATGGGTTACTTGTTTGAGATTGAATATCTATATTGGGACGTACCGTAGGATTGTAATAATTCAAATTTTCATTAAAGTATTCAAGCCTGTAGTTTAATTTGAATTTTTCGGTTTCATAGTTAAGCATGGCACTAGTTGATAGAAGTGTTTTAGGAAGCCATTCATAGCCACGTAAACCATCATTTTGATAGTAATCCTTTCCTTTTCTGTTATTGAAAAAGCCCGCAAATTGGTTTCTGTTCAATCCTACTCTAGCAAACCATTTCTCATTAAAATTGTGCGATACATTTAAACCTAGAATGTGCCTGCCTTCATCAAACCAGGCATATTCGTCACTCACGGTTTCTTCCTGGACAATGGCTTGAATTTGCCAATCGGTATCAATAGATTTTTTAGTGATAATATTAATCACACCAGAAAAGGCATTTGCACCATATTCAACACCCATAGCTCCTTCTACTATTTCAATACGTTCAACATCATCTAGGTTAATTTGAGTTAAATCAATATTGTTGCCTAATCCCTGATCACTAACTAAAGGGATATTATCTATCATAACACTAAAGTATTGCGCATCCAAGCCAAAAAACTCAACGCTGGAACGTCCTGTTTGCGCATTTCCAACAACAGTTAGATTCAAATTAAAATTTAATAAGTCTGCTAAATTATTGGCGGCTTGATTGTCTATTTGTTCACGTTTTATGACAATGACATTATGAACAGACTTTCTAATTGACTGTGGATTATACTGCCCTGTAATAACTACTTCATTTAATTCTTCTGTCCTTGTAGAATCAACCACAGCTTCTTGAGCGAATGTGTAAGCGCTTAAAAAAAGTAAAAAATAAATGAGGAATTTATTTTTATTTAGACTCATTCTTATTTAAATTTGCGGCAAATATATAATCTTATTTTAAATAAGTCTAAATAACAATAATAATTTTTATCAAAAAAGTTAACTAATAAAACAAAACTTTAATAATGAAACAATTAGCCCTTTCAACATTTTTATTTTGTGCATTTGTAATGACTATAAATGCACAAAACGGTCATAAACAAGACTCAAAAGCAATCAAGAATATGTGTGGTTGCTATGATGTGACCTTTAATTTCGCAGAAACGTTTGAGTATGTAGAAGATTCAACCTACATGCCTTCAAAAATAAAACACGATAAAGGTTTAGAATGGGTACAACTGGTGGAGGACAGCAAGGATAAAATATCCATGCAGCACCTTTTAATTGTTGGTAATCCTGCCGAGCCTCATATTGTAAAGCACTGGAGACAGGATTGGGAGTATGAAAATACCAGTTTATATGAATATGACCACGATAACAAATGGAACTTTATAACCTTACCAAAAGATGAGGTTAAAGGGCAATGGACACAACGCGTATTTCAGGTAGATGACAGTCCGCGTTACGAAGGGTCTGCTTCTTGGGTACATATTGACGGTAAAAGCTACTGGGAAGACGAAACCTCTGCACCATTACCAAGACGAGAATATACCAAACGTAGCGATTATAATGTAACTACAAGACGCAATCGTCACGAGATTACGAATTATGGCTGGTTGCATGAGCAAGATAATGACAAGGTTGTTCGCGCTGATGGTAAAGAGGATGTAATTATTGCCCAAGAAAAAGGCTATAACACCTATGTTAAAGTAGACGATAGTCGTTGCAAGGCTGCGCAGGATTATTGGAAAGAAAACCAAGAAAAATGGGCTATTGTACGTGCTAAATGGGATGAAGTTTTTGCTAGAAATAAAGATTTATCTCTAGAAGAAAAAGTAGATAATAAAGTATTGTTTAAATACTTATTTGACAAAGACAACTATAAAACTGCAGAAGAAATCAATCCATTAATTGAATCATTTGTAAAGAAACAAGATGCAAAATTTTAAACTAAAACTTCTTGGGCTAGCACTTCTGTTGAGTGTTCAAGGATTTTCACAAGACAACATTTTCTTAAGCCGTGATTTTTGGGATACTAAACCAACTCCAGAAATTATAGACCAAAAAATTAAAGAAGGTAACAATCCATCTGAAGCTAATAGTAATAATTTTGATGGTGTGGTATATGCAATTTTACAAAACACACCGTTAAAAACCATTATTTACCTGCAATCTCAAAAAGGCAATGATGTCAACAAATTGACTCACGATGGTAGAACGTATATTTTTTGGGCTGCTTATAAAGGTAATGTAGAGTTGATGCAGTACCTTTTAAAGCAAGGCGCAAAAACCGATTTAACAGACGATAAAGGAAACACCATTTTAAATTTTGCTGCTTCTACAGGACAGCAAAATACAGAGGTGTATGAGATTTGTATTGCAAACGGAGCAAATCTAAAAACAGATTTAAACCCTGACGGAGCTAATGCTTTATTACTATCAGCTCCTTATGATTCAGAGTTTAAATTACTTAACTTTTTTGTGTCAAAAGGACTAGAGTTAAAAAGTACTGATGCCAATGGAAATGATGCCTTTAACTATGTTGCTAAAACTGGTAACATCGATTTAATGAATAAACTTTTAGATAAAGGTATCAAAGGAAATGACCAAGCTTATGTGTTTGCAGCATACGGAACTCGTGGAAAAACCAATGGTTTAGAGGTTTACAAATTTTTAGAAAAAAAAGGATTGAAACCAAACACTACAAACCACGAAGGTATTTCCCCTATACATGTACTTGCAGCAAGGTCAAAGGATACAGAAGTTATCAAATACTTTTTAGATAAAGGATTAAGTGTAAATGCTGAAGACCACAATGGCAACACACCATTTTTAAATGCAGTTTCTAGAAATGATTTAAGCATTATAGAACTACTGTTTGACAAGGTTGAAAATATAGATCAAGCCAATAAAAAAGGAGAAACAGCTTTAATGCTAGCTGTACAAGGCAATAGTACTGATGTAGTAAAGTTCTTATTAGAAAAAGAAGCTAATGTGAAATTAGTAGATGCTGATGGAAATAATTTGGTTTACTATGCAATAAATGGATACTCTAATAGAAGCAAAGAAATTTTCCCTAAGAAATTAGAGATATTAAAAGCAGCTGGTTTAGACCTAAAAACACAACAAAGAAATGGAAACACTTGGTATCATTTAGCTGTTGAAAAAAACAGTTTAGAGCTTTTAAAAATGGCTACTGAATTTGGTCAAGATATCAATGCTAAAAATGAAGAAGGAAATACAGCTTTGTTATTAGCTGCAATGACTGCAAAAGATGATAACATTTTAAAATTCCTTTTAGAACAAGGAGCTGATAAAACCATCACTACTGATTTTGATGAAACAGCATACGATTTGGCTTCAGAAAATGAGCTGCTAAAAGAGAACAATGTTTCAATTAAATTCTTAAAGTAAAATTTATTGTCTGTTCGAGCGCAGTCGAGAACTTTTAGTTAGGTCTCGACTGCGCTCGACCTGACACTTACTAATAATTAACACATGAAATTAAAACATATAACCCTTTTAAGCATTTTAGTTTTAGGATTAGTATCCTTTACAACCTTAACAGAATCTACCAAGTATAAGTGTATGATTCAAATGACGAATTATACAGGAGAAGGCGCTTACATTGTGATTTCGTTAATCAATCCAGAAGGATCTTATGAAAAAACCTTGTATGTAAAAGGTGATGACGATGAGTGGTATAATACGGTTGAAGAATGGTGGCAATTTTATGGCAAAAAACGTCATAATATTGATGCAATCACAGGCGCAACAGTTGCTGGTGGCGAACGCGCTATAGAAGTGATAGATATTGAAGATTCTAAAATAGATGCAGGTTACAGCATCCGTTTTGAAACCGCTGTTGAAGATGATGAATATTTTGTTGATGATGTACAATTCCCATTAACAACTGAAAACATCAAAGAAAAGCACGAAGGTAAAGGCTTTATTCGCTATATCAGAATGATGCCGAATTAATAATAAATTATGACCATATCCATTTGGAGATACAGTCACCTTGCGTTGGCTGTATCTTCTTTTGTTTTTATCGTTTTAGCTTCTGTAACCGGAATTCTTCTGGCGTTTCAGCCTATTTCCGAACAATTAGAACCGTACCATGTTGCTGATTTAGACAACATCACACTTGCTGAAACACTTACAGTTTTTCAAGAGACTTATCCTGAAATTATTGACATAAAAGTTGATGGTAATGATTTTGTGGTTGCCTCTGTATTTACTGAAGAAGGAAACGATTTAAGTGGTTATTTTAATCCTGTTACTGCCCAATATCTTGGCGAAGAGTTAAAACCATCACCTTTTTTTCAATGGGTAACCAATTTCCATAGGTCGTTATTCTTAAAAAGTGTTGGCCGATTTTTTGTAGGTTTATGTTCATTCTTGTTGTGCTTAATTGCTGTTACTGGAACTGTCCTTATCATAAAGCGACAACGTGGTTTTAAGCGCTTTTTTTCAAAAATAATTAATGAAGATTTTAACCAGTATTGGCACGTCGTTTTGGGGCGTTTGTCTTTAATTCCAATCATCATAATTACGGTTACAGGTGTGTATTTGTCGTTAGAAAAGTTTGATGTTTTACCAGAAGCTAAAATGTCACATCAAGTAGATTTTGATGCGCTTTCTGAAACACCAAAACAACCGTTATCAGATTTTGAAGTGTTTAAAAACACACCGCTTTCTGAAGTAAAAGCTATTGAATTCCCTTTTTCTAGTGATGTAGAAGATTATTTCACAGTAAAATTAAAGAATAAAGAGTTGCTTGTTAATCAGTTTACAGGCGATGTTTTAAGTGATATACAACTACCTAATGTCACGCTGTTTTCTAATTTAAGTGTGAATTTACACACAGGAAAAGGCAGCATTTTATGGTCTATCATTTTAGCCATTGCAACGGCGAACATTCTGTTTTTTATCTATTCTGGGTTTGCCATGACTTTAAAACGTCGTAAAAGCCGATTGAAAAATAAGTTCAAACCTCAAGATGCCGAAATTGTTATTCTTGTGGGTTCAGAAAACGGAAGCACGATAAACTATGCCAATGTATTTTACAAACAACTTATTGCATCAGGAAAAAAAGCAGTAATTACCGAAATGAATGCATACACGCAGTATCCAAAAGCAAAGCATTTGGTAATAATGACTGCGACTTATGGTCAAGGCGATGCACCAACCAACGCCAATATGTTTTTACAAAAACTACAATCGGAAACCAATGCAAGCACCTTGCAGTTTTCGGTAGTTGGATTTGGCTCGTTAGCTTATCCTGATTTTTGCCAATTTGCGTTTGATGCTGATAAAGCCTTACAGCAATTATTTCAACAAGATGTTCCTGTGTTTACCATCAATGACAAGTCGGTTGAAGCATTTAATCAATGGGTCAATCAGTGGTGCGACGCTACAGGAATTACTGTAAATATTCCGCAAGAGCAATTAGTGACCAAACCCAAACAGCTTAAAAAATTTAAGGTAGTCAGCAAAACAGAAACCAATACAGATGACACGTTTTTTATCACCTTAAAGCCTAAAAAACACCATCAATTTACTTCGGGCGATTTATTGGCTATCTATCCAAAAAACGATTATAGAGAGCGTTTGTATTCTATAGGAAAAGTAAACGGAAGTGTTCATTTAAGCGTGAAGTTACATGAAAAAGGGTTAGGTTCAGGGTTTTTACATAACGCTGAAATAGGCTCAAAACTAAAAGCGCGTTTGGTGAAAAATTCAGCATTTCATTTTCCTAAAAAAGCAAAACGTGTGATTATGATTGCAAACGGAACTGGAATTGCACCATTTCTTGGAATGCTTCAGCAGAACAAAAAAACAGAAACCCATTTATATTTTGGACTGCGAACAACGGAATCATTTAATATGTATAAAACGCAAATAGATGACCTTATTTATGAAAAAAGATTAAGTAATTTTAAGTTAGCTTTATCTAGGGAAGGAATGAGACAATATGTTCAGGACAAATTACATAATGACGCAAAATTTATTGCAGAAACGCTTTACAATAATGGTGTGATTATGATTTGTGGTTCGCTAGCCATGCACAAAGGTGTAATAAGTGTTTTAGAAGATATTGTTACGACTTACAATAACAAACCGTTGAGCTATTATCAAAACAACCAACAAATAAAAAGCGACTGCTATTAAGTGTCGCTTTGTTCTTGAGTGTCTTCAGGGACAGCTTCTTCATCAACGTCTTTTCCTTTGTTTAAAATACTTGGAAACAACATAGGAGCTAAAGATTTTACAGGTTTGTATAGAATAGACGTTTCTAAATCTTCTTCATCTGCAAACGGAATGGTGTTGTTCATATTGTCAAAAACAATAAGCAATATGCTTAATATTAGCCCAATTTTAAGTGCACCAAATACAGCGCCTAAAAGTTTGTTTAAAATTCCCAAAGCAGCAAAATCAGCTAGTTTAGTTAAGGCTTTTCCTGCTAAAGCAATTGCCAAAACAATAACTATAAACGTAATGGCAAAGGCAAAAATGTTTACATATTTTTCATCCCAATCTACACTATCTTCAAAAAAAGAAGCAGCATAATCACTAAAATGAATGGCGCCATAAACACCAGCAACCAAAGCTACAAGTGAAGCAACTTCAACAAAAAGCCCTTTAAAAAGCCCTCTTACAAGTCCAAAAAGCAACAACGCTCCTAAAACAATATCAATAACAGCCATTATGTTAATTTTTTTCAAATATAACTTTTTAATAGTTAAAAATATTGTGCCTTAAATTTGTTAGTTCTAGCCAAGTCTAGAACAGCTAGATTATAAGTGAAACTTTTTTTAAGGTTTCTGTTACCTTGTAGGTTTAAATATCAAGGTTTTTTAACTTTGCAACTTAATTAAATTGAGATTCCTGCTTTGGTAGGAAAATATATATGTCTAGAGACGAACAGTTAAAACAACGATGGGAACTTTTGGTTAACAAGCTGTCTGTGCAGTTTGCTGATGGCGACACGTTAGATTTAGATGCCATTATATACCTTATTGGCGTTCAGGAATTAGGACAAATACACCGTCGTTTTAAAAAAGACCACAAACTAGATTTGATGCATATTGCCATATGTAGGTTGTTAGAACCTTATGGGTATTATGAATTTGATTTTTTTGATGACGATGGTTGGCCACATTATAAAGTAAAAGAACAATTGCCTCACCTTAAAGCAGGTGAGCAAAGTATTTTAATGAAAGAAGCCATTGTCAATTATTTTTTGGAAGCTGAGTTTATTGAATAGATTTACTAAATTTGCACTCATTTTATTGATATCATGATAGACAAGATTAAAGCGCTTATTGCTGAAGCAGAAGCATTCAAAGCTGAAACTAAAGATGAAGTTGAAGCATTTAGAATTAAATACCTTGGAAAAAAAGGGTTGCTTAATGATTATTTTAAAGAATTTAAAAATGTAGCTAACGACCAGAAAAAAGAATTTGGTCAAGTTATCAATGCTTTAAAAAAGACTGCTGAAGATAAAGTAAACGCTTTAAAAGAAGAGTTAGAGAGCAAAGAAGAAGATAAAGGTATTTATGGTGATTTGTCTCGTCCAGGAGAACCTATTGAAATAGGAGCGCGTCATCCAATATCTATTGTAAAAAATCAGATTATTGATATCTTTTCGCGTATAGGATTTAATGTAAGCGAAGGTCCAGAAATTGAAGACGATTGGCACAACTTTACAGCGTTGAACTTGCCAGAATACCATCCAGCACGTGATATGCAGGATACATTTTTTATTCAAACTGATCCTGATATCTTATTACGTACGCATACCAGTTCGGTACAAGTGCGTTATATGGAAAACAATAAACCACCAATTCGAACTATTTCACCAGGTCGTGTTTACAGAAACGAAGCTATATCTGCGCGTTCGCACTGCTTTTTTCATCAAGTAGAAGGTTTGTATATAGATAAAGACGTGAGTTTTGCTGACCTTAAGCAAACGCTTCAATATTTCACCACTGAAATGTTTGGAAAAAGTAAAATACGTTTACGTCCGTCGTATTTCCCGTTTACAGAACCAAGTGCAGAAGTAGATGTGTATTGGGGATTAGAAACTGAAGTAGATTACCGTATCACAAAAGGAACAGGTTGGTTAGAAATTATGGGTTGCGGTATGGTAGATCCAAATGTGTTAGAAAACTGTGGTATAGATTCTAAAGAATATTCAGGGTTTGCATTTGGTATGGGAATAGACCGTATTGCTATGCTACTACACCAAATAGGTGATATACGTTTATTAAGCGAAAATGATGTACGCTTTTTAGAGCAGTTTAAATCAGCATTATAAACAGATAAAAACTTCATTTGAAAGCCGACAATACCGTCGGCTTTTTTATTTAACAGTTTTTTAACTTCGTTTAGTTCGGTTTGTTCCGAACTAACTGTATTTTTGTGCCTTTAAATTATATTGCAAATGAATTCTACCGAAAAAATAAAATGTGAATTAGTAGAAAAGCTTGGGATTTTTTTAGAGAAGAAAGAACAAATGGCTCCTGTGGCCGCTCGAATTTTTTCTTATGTGATTTTAACAGGCAAACAGGGCACAACTTTCGAAGATTTAGTGTCTAATCTTTGCGCCAGCAAGAGCACCATTTCCACACATTTAAATCATTTGCAGGATTTAAAAAAGTTGAGCTATTTCACTAAAATAGGTGATAGAAAAAAGTATTTCATCATTAATAGCGATACTATGCTCCAAGGCATTAACAGCATGATTGAAGAATGGAAAAATGAACGTGAACTTCACATGGAAATTAAAGACTACAAAGAAGAGGTCAATAAAGCTTTAGAAGAAGAAAACAAATTCGAGCTTGGATACCATGATAGTTTTATTGGGTTTTTAGATGGTGCTATTTCATCAATAATCAAATTAAAAGAAACAATCGTAAAATAATAATACTAAAACACATAGTTTACATGAAAAAACTAATCAGCAACAATATTCTTTTTATAAGTGTTTTTGCACTTTTTTTAACAAGTTGTAAAGACCAAAATAGTCAACAAAGTGTTCAGATTCCTCCTCCAACTATTTCAGTTTCTAAAGTTCAAACCAAAACTGTAACAGGATACAATGAATACCCTGTAAATATTGAAGGAATTATAAATAGTAATGTTCGAGCCAAAACCTCGGGTTATATCCAAGAAGTTTTGGTTGATGAAGGACAAAAAGTATCCAAAGGACAACCGTTGTTTAAATTGGAAACCCAATCGTTAAGCCAAGATGCCGAAGCGGCAAAGGCAAGTGTAAATGCTGCGCAGGTAGAGGTTGAAAAACTAAAACCCTTGGTAGAGAAAAATATTATTAGTCCTGTGCAATTGGAAACTGCCAAAGCCAATTTGGCGCAAGCGAAAGCCAATTATAATAGTATTAGTGCCAATATTGGTTATGCTACGGTAAAAAGCCCAGTGGATGGTTATGTTGGAGCCATTAACTTAAGAGAAGGCTCTTTGGTTAGCCCAAGTGACGCAACACCTCTTACTAATGTTAGCGATATTAACAAAGTATATGCGTTTTTTAGTTTAAATGAAGCACAGCATATTGATTACTTACAAAGGGCTGAAGGAAAAAGCAAGGCAGAACGTATTAAAAATTTACCAGATGTTAGTTTGGTGCTAGCTAATGGGGAATTATATTCTGAAACTGGTCGCATTCAAACAAGCACAGGACAGATTGACCAAAACACAGGGACCATCAACGTAAGGGCAATTTTTGACAATCCAAACGAAATTTTAACCAACGGTAACAGTGGAAGCATTAGAATCCCAACAGAATACAAAGATGTCATTGTTGTACCACAATCAGCTACGTTTGAACAACAAAAGGACATAATGATATTTACGGTTGACGAAGAAAGTAAAGCCAAAGCGACTTTAATTAAAGTGCAAGGAACTGTCAACAATTTATATGTTGTAGAATCTGGACTTAAGGAAGATGATAGAATCATTGTTTCTGGTCTAGCTAAGCTTCGAAACGGAATGGCCATTACACCAAAAGAAGTTTCCTTCGATAGTATTACAAAGCCCATAACGCCATTATTCAAATAATCAAATCACTATGTTAAAGACATTTATAGAAAGACCGGTATTATCTACCGTTATTTCAATCATTATAGTTATTCTGGGTATTTTAGGGTATTCAGCATTACCAGTTGAACAATATCCAGATATTGCGCCACCGACTATTCAGGTGAATGCTACTTATCCAGGAGCCAGCGCCGAAACCATTTTGGAAAGTGTTATTATTCCTATTGAAGAACAGATTAATGGTGTTGAAGGCATGACCTATATGACCTCTAGTGCAGATAATAATGGTTCGGCTAATATTACCGTCTATTTTGATCAAGAAATGGATCCGGATATTGCTGCGGTGAATGTGCAAAACCGAGTTGCACGCGCCAATCCGCTATTACCGCAAGAGGTCATCCAAACTGGGGTTATTACACAAAAGCAGCAAACATCAGCCTTGATGTTTATGTCTGTATATTCTGAAAATGAAGATTATAACGCCACATACGTTCAAAACTATTTAAAGATCAACGTTATTCCTGCCTTGCAAAGGGTAAAAGGGGTTGGTAATGTGAACGTATTTTCCAATCAAGACTACGCGATGCGTATTTGGTTACAACCAGATAAATTGGCAGCTTATAATTTAATTCCTTCAGAAGTTACAGCTGCATTGCGTGAACAAAGTTTAGAAGCATCAGCAGGTTCTTTGGGTCAAAATGATGGACAATCGTTTACCTATAACATTAAATATGGTGGCCGTTTTAAAACCGAAAAGCAGTATGAAGATATTATTATCAAAGCTTTGGATAATGGTAAATATCTACGCTTAAAAGATGTTGCTAAAATCGAATTAGACTCTCAAGGATATGATTCTTATGGTTTTACAGAGGGGTTTCCAAGTGTCAATATGGGTATTTACCAAACGGCTGGTTCTAATGCGCAAGTAATTATTGAACAGATTAAATTGGAAATGGAACGTCTCTCGAATGACTTTCCCGAAGGTGTAAAATACGTAGTCAATTACGATACCAATGAATTTTTAACAGCCTCCATGGAGAAGGTGATGCATACATTAATCGAGGCATTTTTGTTGGTATTCTTGGTAGTATTTATTTTCCTTCAGGATTTTCGATCAACGTTAATTCCTGCTATTGCAGTACCAGTAGCTATTATCGGAACGTTTTTCTTTTTGAATCTTTTTGGCTACTCGGTTAACTTATTAACCCTGTTTGCATTAGTATTGGCTATTGGTATTGTAGTAGATGATGCCATTGTTGTCGTTGAAGCCGTTCACGCCAAGATAGATCAAGGAGCCAATAATGCCAAAGCCGCTACAATGGATGCCATGCATGAAATTTCTGGTGCTATTATCTCGATTACTTTGGTAATGGCTGCGGTGTTTGTTCCAGTAACTTTTATTCAAGGGCCTTCAGGAGTATTCTATGAGCAGTTTGGTATCACGCTTATTGTCGCCATTTTAATTTCAGCAGTAAATGCCTTGACATTGAGTCCAGCATTGTGCGCTTTATTGTTAAAAGGGCATGATGATCATGAAGATAAAAACAAGAGTTTTTTACAACGTTTCTACGACCGTTTTAATGCTGGTTTTAATGCAGCAACAGAACGTTATGGAAGGTCTTTAGCATTCCTTTACAAAAACAAGTGGATTTCAGCTTTAGCATTAGTACTTGCAGGAGTTGGAATTTGGTGGGCAGCTGGCACAACACCTACTGGGTTTGTTCCAGATGAAGATAGAGGTATCATCTTTATGAATGTTGAATTACCAGCTGGATCATCAATGGACCGTACCAATGAAGTAACTAACGAATTGTATGAAAAAGCAAGTCAGTTGCCTGGTGTACGTGGTGTAACAGTAATTAATGGTAGAAGTTTAATAAGTGGTGCTGGTAGTAACTACGGACTTGGTTTTGTAAAGCTTGATAGTTGGGAAGATCGTGAGAGTGATGATCAATCGGCCAATGCTATTATTGGAAAACTATTTGGTATTGCAGCTACTATTCCTGATGCCAATGTTATCTTTTTTGCGCCACCTAGTATCCCAGGATTCGGTCTTTCTGGTGGATTTGAGGTAAACCTAATGGACAAATCTGGTGGTAGTTTTGAAGATTTAGATGCTACAACGCAACAGTTTATTGGAAATTTGATGAAGCATCCTGAAATTCAATATGGGCAATCGGCATTCAATACCAAATACCCGCAATACGAAATGGAAATTAATGTGCCAGTAGCTAAAAAGTTTGGAGTTTCTGTGAGTAGTATTTTTTCAACCATGCAAGGTTATATAGGAGGTGTATATGCAGCTGATTTTGCACGATTTGGAAAACAATACCGTGTTTATGTTCAGGCAGAACCAGATAACAGAACCGATAAAGAATCGCTTAACGAACTGTATATTAAAACGGGTAGCGGCGAAATGACACCCATTACACAGTTTGTAACCTTAAAACGTGTGTATGGACCACAATCTGTAACACGATTCAACCTCTATAATTCAACAAAAATAAATGGTGCGTCTAATCCAGGATTTAGTACTGGTGATGCTATTGCAGTGGTACAAGAAGAAATTAAAAACCTTCCAAGTAATTATGATGTGGCCTATTCAGGATTATCGCGTGAGGAGGTAAGTGCTGGAAATCAGACTATGGTTATCTTTCTCTTGGTAATTGTATTTGTTTACTTCCTGTTATCGGCTCAATACGAGAGTTATCTATTGCCTTTTTCTGTATTGTTGTCCTTACCATTGGGAATTTTTGGAGCGTTTATTTCTACCAAGTTTATGGGCCTTCAAAACAATATCTATTTCCAGATAGCCCTGATTATGCTAGTAGGCCTCTTGGCAAAAAACGCTATTCTAATCGTGGAGTTTGCACTTCAGAGGAGACGTAACGGAGAGAGTTTGGTAGATGCTGCCATACATGGCGCCAAAGCACGTTTACGACCTATATTAATGACATCCTTTGCCTTTATTTTGGGGTTAATGCCATTGGTTTTAGCTAAAGGCGTTGGAGCCGAAGGAAATAATTCCATTGGTACGGGAGCAGCAGGTGGTATGTTGATAGGAACCATACTAGGTGTATTCATCATTCCTATTTTGTTTATACTATTCCAATGGTTGCAAGAAAAAGTATCAGGAAAACCAGTAACCGAAGAATTAAAAGCTGACTAATTATGAAATCAACTATAAAAAATTCAATGAGTAAAGTAATGGTTGTGGTAGTCATGGCTACAACCCTACAAAGTTGTTTTGTGGCGAAGGAATATTCGCGTCCGGAGTTGGAAGAAACTGAAAACTTATATCGTACCGATAATTTGCCACAGGATAGTTTATCTATGGCAGATGTATCTTGGAAAGATATGTTCACGGACCAACACTTAAAACAGTATATTGAAGAAGGTCTGCAAAACAACTTGGACATTCGTGTTGCAATTCAACAAATGTCTGCCGCCGAAGCTTATATGAGACAAGGTAAAGCAGGGTATTTACCAACATTGGGTGTCAATGCTCAAGTATCGCATCAAGAGCTATCAGAAAATAGTCAGTTTGGTGGTTTGTTCTCATCGTTGGATCAATATGAACTTTCGGGAAGCTTATCTTGGGAAGCAGATATTTGGGGAAAGATACGTAGCACCAAGCGAGCTGGTGAAGCTAGCTATTTGCAAAGCGTAGCTGCTCACCAAGCAGTAAAAACGCAGTTGGTTTCTAGCATCGCTACCGTTTATTATCAATTATTGGCACTGGATGCCCAATTGGAAGTTACCAAGCAAACCATAACTGCTAGGGAAAACAGTGTAACAACTATTCAGGCTCTCAAGGAAGCTGGTCAAGTAAACCAAGTGGCAGTAGATGGTAACATCGCGCAATACAACAATGCAAAGGCTTTATTGGTAGATATTGAGGTGGCCATTTTTAAAACGGAGAACACCTTAAATCTTCTGCTTGGCAGATCATCACAAAACATTGAAAGAACCCTTTTGGATAATCAAAGTTTGGAGACCGAAATCAAGTTGGGAGTTCCAGCAACCTTATTGCGCAATAGACCTGATGTTATGGCTTCGGAATATGCCTTAATCAATGCATTTGAAATGACCAATGTGGCACGAAGTGAATTTTATCCATCATTGACCATAACAGCTTCTGGTGGTTTTCAAAGTTTGGAATTGGACGAACTGTTTAGCGTCAATTCATTGTTCGCAAATATCATAGGAGGTTTGGCACAACCTATTTTTAACAAGCGTGCTATTAAAACGCAACACGAAGTAGCCTTGGCACAACAAGAACAAGCTTTATTAGGCTTTAAAAAGTCATTGTTGGTAGCTGGAAATGAAGTATCCAATGCCTTGTATGATTATGATGCTCAAACCGAAAAATTTGAGTTTAGGGTGAATGAAGTGGAAGCTTTGAGACAAGCTGAAGCCAATTCTGAAGAATTATTGGTAAATGGCTATGCAACCTATTTAGATTTGTTGACTGCCAGACAAAATGCCTTGAGTGCAGAATTGAATTTGATAGACAACAAACTGAACCAGTTGTTAAGTATTGTAAATTTATACGAAGCCCTTGGTGGCGGATGGAAATAAAAAGTAAGTGTTAGTTAAGTTAGTTTTATGATTGGCAAAGAACAAATAATTGCGTTCGCAGCCGAGAAGTTTACTCAATTTGGCAGCAAGCGGTTCACTATGGATGAGCTTGCTGCTTTGTTGGGTATTTCCAAAAAAACCCTTTACAAGCATTTTTTGAGCAAAGAAGATTTGGTAACGGCTAGCATTCAATATTTAATTGATGATTACAACCAAACTTTAGAGCAATTGTTACAAGATGAAAAAGACCCTATTACCAGCATTATTTTAATGTATGATAGGGCTTTTGAACGTTTAAAATATTTTAAACCATCCTTTATTTTTGGTTTGAAAAAGTACTATCCTGAATCTAACAAGGTATTTGATGATTTTAGGGATAGTTTCGTAAAGGTCAGGGTTTATAAGCTTTTGGAAGAAGCTCAAAAAAGCGGTTTGCTTTTGGAAGAAGTTAATCTAGATCTGTTTTGCGATTTGTATTTTAAGCGCTTTGAAGAAATTGCCTTCAAAAGCAATAATCTTTTTGATATACATTCCAACAAAGAGTTGTTAAATCACTTTATAGTTTATAGTTTGCGAGGCATTGCAAAGCAAGACTATAGCAATCCGTATTTTAAATAATGACCTATGAAAAAAGACATTCAAATCCCAAAAGTTACTGACGTTTATGTGGCTGTTGTCAATGAGTTTAATAAAGAGCACCGAACGCACGATTGGAATGCCTACATTATCAACAACAAGGATGTGGATTTAGATACCGTTTTAATTGCTGCCAAAGGCTATAGCGAGGATAAAATAACACCCATTATGCGGCACACCATCAAAATGCTACCTGCTAGAAGCTACGCCAAAATAGAATATTTGCAAGAAGCGATTTTAAAGCTGAATAACGAGTTTAAAGTTACTTTTTTTGAAGGCAATACCATGTATGACAAGACCTACTTGTTTAGAAAAAACACCATTAACAAAAATGCTTTACAGCCATTGCCTTTAATGCAGGAAAAAGGGGTGTTGGTGAAGTAACAAATTCCTGCGATGGCAGGAATCTCTTTAACTTAAGGGGATTGAAAGGCTTACTGATATGCCTTCCTCTTAAACGTTATTTTTATTAAATAATAGAATTCCTAACCATTTGGATAAGAAAATAGAATTAGTGGATTGAATAAGCCTTTAATGGGCTCTTTATTTTTATGTAGCTTATATGAGTCCGAGTTAATTTCGGTTTTTTCAAATTGCAATTCTTTTTCGCCACTCAAAATCAGTAATTTCTTTGTTAGCTTAACAATTTTTAAATCATATTGACCTAACTTAATCGTATTGTTCTTCAAAGTATACTCATATCTAAAAGCTTCACCATTGAAATACTGTTTAATAAAATCTCTTTCTATTTGAATATAAATATTATTATAATTTGATTTCACATATTTACTGCCGTCAGTGAGCTTTTTATCAATAACACTATCCTTATCATAAAGGACTAACTCTCCAACATCAATTTTACTTTCATTCGATTCAGTCTCATTTTTAATAAGTTTCCAAGTAGCTATTAAATCGGAGTTATTGATTTTTTGCCCGTAAGTCGATATTCCAACTAAAATTATTAATAAAGTTAAAATCTTCATTTTTAAAATTTTCATTCGGGTGATTTCGGTTTAATTTCTACTACATGTCCAAATATGAACATAGAGATTCCTGCCTTCGCAGGAATGTGTTAATCCAACTTCTCTGTCAGTTTTTTAAACACCTTTTTAGCATCCTTCCCATCATAAAGAATGTCGTAAACTGCATTAATAATAGGTAGTCGGGTTTTCTTTTTGTTCTTCTCATTCAGTAAATGGGCACTTTTGGTAGCATAATAACCTTCAGCAACCATATTCATTTCCATCATGGCACTTTTTACGGTGTAACCCTTGCCTATCATATTACCAAACATGCGGTTTCTGGAAAACACCGAGTAACCTGTAACCAGTAAGTCACCCAAATAAGCCGAGTTGTTAATGTTGCGTTTCATTTTGTGCATTTTCTTTATAAATCGCTTCATTTCGCGTATAGCATTACTCATCAACACACTCTGAAAATTATCGCCATATCCCAAACCATGTGCAATTCCGGCAGCAATAGCATAGATGTTTTTAAGCATAACGGCATATTCGGTGCCAATAATATCGTCGCTTATTTTGGTCTTTATATAATCACTGGATAGGTTTTTGGCAATGGCTTTGGCCTTGTTGGCATCGGCACAAGAAATGGTGAGATATGATAAACGCTCCAAGGCAACTTCCTCGGCATGGCAAGGACCAGCAATAACAGCAATGTTTTCAAAAGGAATGTTATAAATATCATGAAAGTGCTCACCTACCAATAAACCTGACTCTGGAATAATACCTTTTACGGCCGAAACAATTGTTTTATCCGTAATATCAACCGTTAGTTTTTCCAGTTCGCTGTGCATAAAAGCCGAAGGGATCACAAATATCAATACATCGGCATAAGTGGCCATTTCGTTGATGTCGTTACTCAACTTAAGTTGATTGACCTTAAACTCCACCGAACTTAAATAACTAGGGTTGTGGTACTCTTTTAAAATATGTTCTTTGGTATAAACACTGCGCATATACCAACCGACTTCCTCTAAATTTTCCGATAACATTTTGACGATAGCCGTTGCCCAGCTTCCTGCTCCAAATACCGCGTACTTTAAAGGTTTATCCATGAATTAAAAATTAATATTCAAATCAAAAGTACATAAAAAAAGCCGCTTTAAAAACTATCACTCGGAAGAAGCTTTTGGATTTTGGCACGCGTTTTGAATTCCATAAACCAATAACTTTAAAATGAAAGCTTATGAAGACTTTAAAACTACTTTTAGTATTTGCAGTATCGGCAACACTATTTACGTCTTGCTATACCGAAGAGATTATAGTTGATAGTTATAATCCGCAACCAGGGCCTTCAATTTCATTGAATCAGTTATTAAATTCTTATGAGTTATGGTACGTTGATATCAATGAAACATTGGGATATGGTGAAACACCATTTTTACAAATGGCATTTACAGTGTCTTTTAGAAATGGGAATATGTTTGCTAACAATAATTTAGTTGGTATAGGAAGCCAAGGAAACGGCTACGGTATTCAAATAGGAACCTATGATGCCTACAACATGATTTTGGATGTGTACCACGTTATTGATGGTTATCAAACATTTGATGTATATCAAATTAATAATAACACTATTGAATTGTACAATCCTCACAATGATACATCATACTTTTTAGTAGGGTATCAGCGCGCAAATTTTGACTATGATTATGTGTTTTATGATAACATTCACTATTTCTTACAGGAGTACAGAGCTTGGGAAAAAACCTATACCAGCGCAACGGGAACCATAAACGATTTTGATTATGAGAACTATTTACAGTTTTTGGCTGGAGGTAATGATTCGGAGTTTAGAAGTTCACAAGATGTCAATGTTGGTAACCCAAGTAATATTTATTGGGATTATACAGGTGTTTATGGGGTGAGCAATATTCCAGGCAATATGTATATGAAGACCTTGACCTTGGATTATGATTATTTTGGAAACGAGCATTTTGAGTTAACAGTTCTTAATGATGCCAGAATAGAACTCTATCATATTTCATCGCAGACCATTTATGAGTTTACAGGTCGTGGGTATATTCAATATATGCGTAATGCGGAAGGTAAGGAAACTAAAGAGCCTAAAAAGCGAAAGTTTAAAGCCGAACGCAAGGATAACCCAAGAGAAAATAGCAGGGCCTAAAAAAAGTTGAAATAACATGTGACCTTTGGTTACTTGTTGTGTCAAAATAAGTAGAATGATGAGATTAAGATTAATTCATTTTAAAAATTCTAGTTTAGAATAAAGATTTTTGGTTGGTTGAAACTGTCTGCGAAACCTAGTAACAGGCAGTTTCTCTTTTTTTAAGGTACTAATTATCAACATCAATAGGAATTGCAAAAGATTTTTTTGAACTTTACAATAATTAATAACAAAACAAACAATAACAATTATGGGATTATTTTCATTTATTAAAGATGCAGGAGCCAAAATTTTTGGAATAGGAAAAACATCAGCCGAAGAAGCTGCCGAGGCAGCAGCAGATGCAGCAGCGGCAAAACTACGCAGAGAAGAAGCTGCAGCAAGTCGTTTAGAGGAAACCGTTAGTGATTTACAATTACAAGTTGAAAATTTAGATATTAAAATTGTTGATGATTCAGCAACTATTACAGGTATGGCTTATAATCAAGCTACTAAAGAAAAAGTGGTTTTAGTCGTAGGAAATTCAAATGGTATAGCAACGGTTGATGATCAAATGACAGTTGAGCACACCGAACCAGAAGCACAATTTCACACTGTGGTTAGTGGCGACACATTAGGTAAAATTGCAAAAACATACTATGGAAATGCTATGAAGTATCCTGTGATTTTTGAAGCAAATAAGCCTATGTTAAAAGACCCAGATTTAATTTATCCAGGTCAAGTATTACGTATCCCTGCGTTAGACTAATAAATAACTATTATAAAAATAGAAGCCAGCTGAAAAGTTGGCTTTTTTTTATTTGTAAAAATTCATTTCGTCCACATATTCCCAAACGTGTTCAGGTAACATGGGCCGAATATTTTGCCCTGTTTTGATAGATTTTCTAATAAAAGTAGATGACAGTTGAATAATGGGCGCGTCAACATGATGAATGCGCGCATGACCATCAAATTGGGTTTCCACTTTACCTTCAGAAATTCTTGGATACACATAAATATGATGATTCTCTAAAATAAGTTCGTAGTTTTTCCATTTGTGAAAACTTTTTAGATTGTCCTCTCCCATGATAAGGGAGAAATCATAGTCAGGATGTTTTTCCTGCAAATAAGCCAAGGTGTTAATGGTATAATTAGGTTGCGGTAAATTAAACTCAATATCACTAGGCTTTAATCGCGTATAATCTTTAGTGGCCCTGTAAACCATTTCAAGCCTTTGGTGATTATCTAACAAAGACTGTTTTTTCTTGAAAGGGCTTTGTGGCGTAACGACTAACCAAATCTGATCCAAATCACTATTTTCTGCTAGATGATTGGCAATAATAAGATGCCCTACATGAATAGGATTAAAAGTTCCAAAGTACAAGCCAATTTTCATAGTCAATTAACTATTTAAAAATTCAGAAACAAGGGTTTCGGCTTCGTTTAAAGCTTTGTCAAGATTATCATTTTCAATGATCACATCAAAAAGAGGTGCTGTGGCCAATTCAGCGGAAGCTTTAGCAATGCGCATATTGATTTTATCGGCACTTTCGGTTTTACGTTTTTTAAGCCTGATTTTAAGCTCATCAATACTTGGCGGCTTTACAAATACGGCAAGCGTTTCTTTAGGGAATTTTCGTTTGATACGTAATCCTCCTGATACGTCAATATCAAAAATAACATGCTTGCCAAGAGCCCAAATACGCTCAACTTCGGTTTTTAAAGTACCATAAAAATTATCTCTGTAAACTTCTTCCCATTCCAAAAACGCATCATTTTTAATATTGTTTTTAAATTCCTTGGAACTCAAAAAATAATAGTCTTTACCATCAACTTCTTCACCGCGTTTTTCACGGGATGTCGCCGAAATGGAAAACTCCAAATTCAATTTATCGATACCCAATAAATGCCTTACAATGGTTGTTTTACCCGAACCCGAAGGCGCTGAAAATACAATTAACTTTCCTTTACTCATATCTACAACACGTTCAATAATTGTTCCTTAATTTTTTCAAGCTCGTCTTTCATTTGAACAACCAATTTTTGCATAGGGGCATAATTACTTTTAGAACCTATGGTATTAATTTCACGCCCAATTTCCTGGCCAATAAAGCCTAGTTTTTTACCATTGGAATCGGCAGAGTTTAATGATTTTATAAAATAATCAAGGTGGTTTTTTAAACGCACCTTTTCTTCAGTAATATCAAACTTCTCTATGTAATACACCAATTCTTGTTCAAAACGATTTTCATCAACCTTTTCCTTGAGTTCTTCAATCCCTTTGCGCAGGCGCTCACGAACAGCTTCAATGCGTTCCGGATCCATAACAATGACTTTTTCCAGAAGAGTATCGATATTTTGAATACGATTCCTGAAATCAGTTTCAAGGGCCTTGCCTTCATCTAAACGGTAATTATCAATGCGGTTTAAAGCATCGTTAAAACCTTCCATAATAGCTTTCCATTCATCTTCATCAATATCGTCACGTTCCGTGTTAAGGGCATCAGGAAATCTCACCGCCATTTTCAACAATTCGGTTTCATCGCCATCAACCACATCTTTCAGTTGCTTGATGTATTGCTTGACAACAGGTTTGTTTAATTGGGTTGAGGTCTCTTCACCAGTCATTTCAACATAAATTGAAAAATCAATTTTCCCTCGTTCCAGCTGGTTGCCAATTTGTTTGCGTAAGCTTAACTCTTTCTCACGATATACGGAAGGCATTCTAGCATTCAAATCCAGATTCTTGCTGTTGAGTGACTTTATTTCTATAGTTATCTTTTTGGTTGGCAACTGCAATACAGATTTGCCATATCCTGTCATTGAATGTATCATAAGCTTATTTAAAGTCCTACAAAGGTAACAAAACTGGATGTTTTGAAAACCCCATTTCAGTTTAATGTATTCTAACCTATAAATTGTATTTTTGGCACTTAAAATTATCAGAATGTATACTAAAGAATTTGAAATAAGGTGGAATGATTTAGATGCCAATATGCATTTGGCAAATGCTTCTTATATGAACTTCATGAGTCATACACGTATGGCATTTTTCAAGGATCACGGCTTTTCGCTTCATGAAATAGCCAAGCATGAATTAGCGCCAATTGTGTTTTATGAACACATTTATTATTTTAAAGAAGCACACATTGGTGATCCAATAACGGTAGGGTTAGAGGTAACTGGCATGAGTGAAGATGGTATGTTTTTTAGTATTGAACACAATTTTTACGATGAAGAAGGTAAAAATATAGCTCATTGTGAAATGCTTGGCGCTTGGATGAATTTTAAAACTAGAAAACTCACTGCTTTAAATGACGAAATGATGGGTTGTGCTCATCGTTTTCCAAAATCAAAAGACTTTAGAACCTTAACAAAGGAAGACACACGAAAGCACCATAAAAGACCAGTTGATTTAACTCTTTAAGGCTGGTTTTTTGGTAACTAAATACACGCCTAAAAATATTAGCAAAGCTGCAATCAACTTAACGCCATTTATGGAGTCACTTCCCATTATAATTGCAAATATTCCAGCTATTACAGGCTGTATGTATAAAAATGTGCTTACCGTAGAAGCTTTTAAATGTCTTAATGCTAAAGGGTTTAAAAGGTAGGTGGCAAATGTTGCACCAAGTATTACAAAAGCAACTGAAAATATGATATATGGAGGGAAAGCGGCCCAAACTACTTCAGAAAGCTCTCCATAGCCAAAAGGTATTACCAAAATCAACCCGAACAGGAATAACCATCGAATAAAGGTAAAGGGATGGTATTTATCAGTTATTTTTTTAATGAGAATGAGATAGATACTGTACGAAACGGCATTGATGAATACCAATGTATTTCCCAGCAAGATATTATCACCTGCTTGGGTTGATTTCCCATAAATGCTCAAAACAATAGCACCTGAAAACCCCAATAAAATGCCAATAAATTTCAAATAAGTAATACGCTCCTTGAGAAAAATGGCTGACAAAACCAAAACGACAATAGGTACAACAGTCATAATCACCGAAGCATGTATAGGAGTCGTAAATTCAAGACCTTTAAAAAAGGTCAGCATGTTTAAGGCAATACCAAAAATAGAAGCAATAAAAAACTTGAAGTAATCTTTTCTGTCAATTTTTTCAGTAGGCGTAAAAATGCTTAAAAGCCAAAACAAGATAGCAGCACCAATTATTCGCAAAAGAATAAACCCGTAGGGTTTTATGTGTCCATCATCAATAACATCATTGGCAAAAGTGAAGGTAAGCCCATAGATAACTTGGACCATAAAGGCCGCAAATAATGCAAAAACACGGTTATTCCCCACTTAAAGCTTGTTTGACTTGTTCGACCGTTTTTTTAGAGTTTCCAATAAATATTTGATTGTTAACTATAATTACTGGGCGACTTAAAAAGGTATAATGGTCCAAAATATAATGTTTGTAGTCGGCTTCTTTAAGGTTGGCATTTTTCAAATCCATTTCCTTGTATAATTTGGCCCGCTTACTAAAAAGAGATTCATAACTACCCGAAAGTTGCTTCATTTCTTCAAGTTGTTTAACCGTTATGGGCTCTGTTTTGATATCTTGAAGTTCAAAATCTGGAGACAAATTCAATTCTTTCAAAATACGAACACAGGTACTGCAGGTTTTTAGGTAGTATACTTTTTTCATATCACATAAATATGATGCAAAGTAAACCCATTTTAGAGGATTTTTGGTTAATTTTAAGCAAAAATACACAATGGATTGGGCATTTGACATCTCTATTAAGAATAGAAAATTACTGGAATCAATTTTGGAAAATTATTCCTTAAAGCAGTTAAACACGATACCAAAAGGGTTTAGTAACAATCTTATTTGGAACATAGGTCATACCATTGTTACACAACAATTGTTGGTTTACAGATTGTCAGGTTTACCTTGCATCGTTGCTGAAGATATGATTGAAGCGTTTAAAAAAGGCACAAAACCTGAAAAGGATTTGTCTCAAGCAGAGGTAGATACCATTAGAAATTTGCTGTTTTCAACGATTGAAAAGACCAAAGAAGATTATAATAATAAGGTTTTTCAACAATTCAATGAATATACGGTGACAACCAAAAGCACACTAACAAATGTTGAAGAAGCCATTGACTTTAATTGCTATCACGAAGGCATTCATTTAGGTGTCATATTGTCCCTACGGAAGTTTGTTTAATTACTTGTAAGCCAATAGCGCATCAAGCTCACTAAACGAGATGTGAATTTCGGTTAAACCGGTGGAATATGGAGCAATTTCATAGGCATTATAGAGTAGGATTAAACCATCGTCATCAAGCCCTATATTGGCTGGTAATGTAAAATTATCCGGTTCAAAGTAATTCTCTTTTTTGTCAGCAATCTCTTTATAAAAGTAAGTTTTCGCCAATTCTTCAAAAGCTGAAAAATTAGAAAACAATTTTTTGTTGGAAATAATATCTCCAGTTAGCGCATCAAAATTCAAAAATGTAATGATCAGAATGCCATGAGCACCACCAGTATTCTTATAATTGGTTATGGCAATTGAAATTACCGATTCAGATTGATAGGAAACTTCACCATCAATTTGTGCTTCCCAAACCATGGGGCTTTCAGGGAAATCTGCTTTAAATTTTTGATATTCTTTGTTGAAATTGGTGATACTCTCTTCAACAGATTTAGAAGTAACGGCATCGGGATCACCAATGTGTAAGGATTTTATGAGTAGAGCATTTATTTTAGAATTAATTTTTTCAGATATAGGGTCATTCCCTTTTGTTTTAGGAACAAATATTTCAACTAAATTGTTTTCTGGAGTTGTGATATTCACCTCATGAAATACGGTAGTTGGCTTTTCTTCGGTACATGAGCTATAAAAAAATGAAGAAACAAATAGTATAAAAGAAATGGGGAAATGTCGCATAATTGTGTCCTGTTAATCTTATACTAAAGGTAATTATTGCGTTTGAATAGACCGAATTAAAATCTAACTTTGTGAAAACAATAATTATTTATGAAATTCAATACCAAAACAATTCACGGTGGTCAAAAGCACGATCCGGCTTATGGATCTGTGATGCCACCAATATATCAAACATCAACCTATGCGCAAAGTACACCTGGTGGGCACAAAGGGTTTGAATATTCCAGAACGCACAATCCAACCAGACAGGCTTTGGAAAATGCCTTTGCAAGTATTGAAAACGGTAATTATGGATTGGCTTTTGGTTCTGGATTGGCAGCCATTGATGCTGTAATAAAATTATTGGAGCCAGGTGATGAGGTTATTTCAACTAATGATTTATACGGAGGATCTTACAGATTATTTACGTCTGTTTTTAAGAAGTTTGGAATCAAGTTTCATTTTGTTGGTATGGAAAATGCCAATAATATTGAAAACTTCATTAATGATAATACCAAACTCATTTGGGTTGAAACACCAACAAACCCAATGATGAACATTATTGATATAAAAGCGTGCTCTCTAATTGCCAAAAAACATAACCTATTACTAGCGGTTGATAATACGTTTGCAACTCCTTACCTGCAACAGCCTTTGGATTTGGGAGCTGATATTGTCATGCATTCCGCAACCAAGTATTTAGGAGGGCATAGTGATGTTGTTATGGGTGCATTAGTGGTCAAGGATGAATCACTGGCAGAAAAACTTTATTTTATCCAAAATGCAAGCGGAGCAGTATGTGGTCCACAAGACAGTTTTTTGGTTTTAAGAGGCATTAAGACTTTGCATATTCGTATGCAACGCCATTGCGAAAATGGAAAGGCGGTAGCTGAATATTTGAATACACACCCTCAAGTTGAAAACGTGTATTGGCCTGGCTTTGAAAGTCATCCCAATCACAAAATAGCAAAAGAACAAATGAAAGGCTTTGGCGGCATGATTTCGTTTACAACAAAAGGAAACAATTATGAAGAAGCTATTAAGATTGTTGAAAGATTGAAAATATTTACACTAGCCGAATCATTAGGTGGCGTCGAATCGTTAGCTGGACATCCAGCGAGTATGACTCATGCTAGTATCCCTAAAGAAGAACGAGAAAAAACAGGTGTCGTAGATTCTCTTATTCGTTTGAGTGTAGGAATAGAAGATGAAGACGATTTAATTGCTGATTTAAAGCAGGCTATTGGATAGACCTGAACATTAAAAGTGAGGAGCAAAAAAGCCCAAGATAATTCTTGGGCTTTTTTGTATTCTTTTTTATTTCTAATCGAGATAATATATGTACCCAAAATTCAACCAAACAAGCCAATCATTATGCTTGTTAGAGTCTAGTTTGTGATTAAGACCGTCAATCCAATCGCTACCGTAATATTGCCACCTTAAATCAAGCATCAAATCAGAAACTTTGGTTAACTTGTATCTGGCTCCAATACTAGTTACAAAAGACCAAGTGCTCCCGGAACTTAAATTCAAGGGGTATTCGTCTCCTGGATCCCACCAATAAGAATAAATATTGTTAGCATTTAAGATATTTTCATCTCCGTATGTTGTTGAAGATTTAGGATTGAATGACGTGTAGTGGACACCTAAACTCACAAAAGGAGCAATTCGATAACTAAAAGCTTGAAATGCTCTGATACTCAAAGGAAAATATTCCAATTGCATACCAATATCAAAATTTTCAGCAACACCAGTATGAGCTCTTAATTTATCGGCATTGGAGCCAGTCCTATCTGGAGCAACCCATCTTCCATGATGATCTAAATTTGTTTTGTTATATGAAAGCTCACTACGTAATTTGAAGTGGTCATTAAAGTAAGTGTCTGTGGAGTAGCAATTACAGTCAGCTCTATAGGAGAAATTGATATAATGAACAATTCCAATACCAAAACCAGAATTACCAAAGTTAGTGCCTTCATGAGCTCTTTCCCCATAATCCGATCTAAATTGAACGGGCCCAACGATCGCACCTATTTCATGAGAAAACCCTAGTTGCGAAAATCCTAATTGCGTTCCTGCAATAAAGATTAAAATTACGGTTAATTGTTTCAAATTGAACATAGTATTAATTTCAACGATTTAGAGCAAACAGTTAACAAATATAAAAAAACGACTTTACGTACCAAATTAAATATTGAAATCCAACTAGATAAGTAGCAAATTAATTAATAAATAATTATTTAAGGATAGATTACGAAAAATAAAAAAATAACATTTCTTTTTTAAAGATAATGTATATTTGCACCCATAAAATTTCACAATATTTTTATATTTCTTAAAAATCGAGAAAATGAAAGAAAAAATCAATGCGTTTTTAGATACAGTAAAAGGTAAAGATGGTCATGAACCAGAATTTTTACAAGCTGTTCATGAAGTTGCAGAAACAGTTATCCCTTTTATTGAGGAAAACCCTCAATATCAAGGAAAAATGTTATTGGAGCGTATGGTAGAACCAGAGCGCACTATAATATTTAGAGTGCCTTGGATTGACGATCAAGGCAACACACAAGTCAACAGAGGTTTTCGGGTTGAGTTTAATTCGGCCATAGGCCCTTACAAAGGAGGCTTACGTTTTCATCCTTCAGTAAACTTAAGTATTTTAAAGTTTTTAGGGTTTGAGCAAGTCTTTAAAAATTCATTGACCACACTGCCGATGGGTGGTGGTAAAGGAGGAAGTGATTTTAACCCTAAAGGGAAAAGTGATAATGAGGTCATGCGTTTTTGCCAATCATTTATGACTGAATTATTCAGACACATAGGAGCCAATACTGATGTTCCTGCTGGAGATATAGGTGTAGGTGCCAGAGAAATCGGTTATATGTTTGGTCAATACAAAAGATTAAGAAATGAGTTTACAGGTGTTTTAACAGGGAAGGGAATGTCTTATGGAGGTTCTTTAATCCGTCCTGAAGCAACTGGTTATGGATGTGTGTATTTTGCCAAAAACATGTTGGCCACAAAAGGTGATTCTTTTAAAGGTAAGACAGTCGTGATTTCTGGATCTGGTAACGTTGCGCAATATGCTTGTCAAAAAGCAACAGAATTAGGCGGAAAAGTTGTGACTATGTCCGATTCTTCTGGATACATCTATGACAAAGATGGTATAGATGCTGATAAATTAACATTTATCATGGAACTTAAGAATGTAAAAAGAGGAAGAATTAACGAATATGCTGATAAATATTCCTCTGCAACCTTCCATGAAGGGGAAAGACCATGGTCTGTAAATTGTGATGTTGCTATGCCATGTGCTACACAAAACGAGTTAAACAAAGAAGAAGCAGAAGCTTTAATTAAAAATAATGTAATTGCTGTTGCCGAAGGAGCCAATATGCCTACAACACCTGATGCTATTGAGGCTTTTCAAAAGGCTAAGGTGTTATTCTCTCCTGGAAAAGCATCCAATGCTGGAGGCGTAGCCACATCAGGATTGGAAATGAGTCAAAACTCATTGCGTTATAACTGGACTCGAGAAGAAGTAGATGCCAAGTTAAATCAAATTATGAATGACATTCATGAATCTTGCGTAACTTATGGGAAACAAGAGGATGGATACATTGATTATGTAAAAGGGGCTAATGTTGCAGGCTTTGTTAAGGTTGCAGATGCGATGCTCGCACAAGGGGTAGTTTAAACATTACATTTAAGTAAAAGGGAAGAGCTTTCTATTAATTTAGGAAGCTTTTTTCTTTTAAAAAAATATGAAACCTCACTTTAACTCGTTAGTATTAAATATATTTGAAGGTTAATTGGATATTATGATAAAAAGAACCATTCTTTTTTTAATGTTATTAGTCCCTTTGTTGAGTCACTCACAGGATTTTTCATCACAATGGCAAGGGCATTTCTCTTATTTAAACGTTAAAGATGTTTCTCAAGGAAATAATAAATTATATGCTGCAGCCGAGAATGCGATATTTGTTTATGACACCCAAACCCAAGAAATCACTACTTTATCAACCATAAAAGGTTTGTCTGGAGAGGCCATTTCTCAAATTCATTATAGTGAGGCCTACGAACTTCTTATTGTTGGTTATGAAAATGGATTGATGGAAATTGTTTTTGACAACGATGAGAATGTGTTGACAATTGTGGATATTCTCGAAAAACCAACAATTCCACCAACAGACAAGAACATCAATCATTTCAATGAATATGAAGGGTTGGTATATATTTCAACAGACTATGGTATTTCGGTTTATGATTTGGCAAGATTAGAATTTGGGGACACATATTTTATGGGAGATGGCGGTGCACAAATAACTGTAAAGCAAACGACAGTTCTAGAAGACTATATTTATGCTGCTTGTATAAATGCTAACGGTATAAAAAGAGCCTTGAGTACGAGTAATGATTTGGTTGATTTTAATGAATGGGAAAGGATAAGAAATGGAAATTATCATTCAATAGAGTCATTTGAAAATAAAATATTTACTATTAGAGATAATAGACGAATTTTTGAAGGGTTTAATAATGTTTATACTGTTTTATTTGAGTATGAAGAACTGCCAGTCGATATGAGAGTGGTTGGGGATAACCTAATAGTTTGCACAGCAAATACAGTTTTTGCTTATGATGTCAATTTTAATTTGTTGTCCCAAGCAGAAATTCCTAGCGAACTTGTCACAAGCTTTACATCAGCTACATTAATCGACAACTATTTTTATGTAGGTACTACCAATCACGGTATTATTAAGATAGAAACAGCAAACACATTAAATTTTGAAGAGTTACATCCTGATGGCCCATTGTTGAATAATTCATTTAGTATTGAGGCTGGATTAAATAGTCTTTGGGTTACTTTTGGGGAATATTCTTTGACATATAATTGGTTTCCTAGAAGGGAAAGAGGAATCAGCCATTTAAATGAAGGTGAGTGGATTAATATTCCTTATGATAGTGTCTTCGAAGCCAAAAACCTAAACAAAATAGCAATTAATCCGTTTAATCCATCTCAAGTATTTATTAGTTCATTTGGTAATGGATTACTTGAAATTAATAATGATGAGCCAACTGTTTTGTATGACAATAGCAATAGTGGATTGGAGCCTGAAAACGAACCTTCTGAACCATTTTACCCAGTAATTAGACAAAGCGCTTCAGTTTTTGACAGAAATGGAGTTTTATGGACTATGACAGCAAGAGTTGGTAAGCCTTTAAAGTCATACGATCCTTCAACAGATCAATGGCAAAGATTTGATTTTTTAAGTTTGATACAAGATCCTTTTGATGGCGAGTGGGGATATGGTGATATTGAAGTTGATAACAATGGAACAAAATGGATAGGTGGGTATAACTTTGGGTTGATTGGATTTAATGAAAACAATGGCACTCAATTAAAAAGTTTAAGGACTGAAGATCAAAACATGCCTTCTAGTTTTGTTACTTCCCTAGCTATTGACAAACGCAATCAAATTTGGATTGGAACTATACAAGGATTAAGGGTGCTATATAATACTTCTAACTTTTTTACAGATGATACTGTAGAAGCCCAACAAATAATAATTTTAGAAGAAGGTGTACCAAAGGAGTTATTGTTTCAACAATTCGTTTCTGATATTGAGGTCGATGGCTCTAACAATAAATGGGTCGCTACGATTGCTTCCGGATTATTTTATTTTTCAGCAGATGGACAACAAACCTTATATCACTTTACAAAAGATAATTCGCCTTTGCCATCAAATAACATTATAGACGTGTCCATTGACGGGTCAAGCGGTGTCGTTTATATAGCCACAGACAAAGGTTTGGTCTCTTTTAAAGCTGGCGGTTCTGAAACTCAAGATAGTCTTGAAAATGCTTTTGTTTACCCAAACCCAGTAAGGCCTAATTTCGACATAACCGAAAAGAAAGTTAAAATCAGTGGAATTTCAGAAAACGTCAACATCAAAATAACAGATATTGAAGGTAATTTAGTAGCTGAAGCACAATCTAGAACCAATTTAAGGTTTAAAGGTTATAATCTGGAAATAGATGGCGGTGTTGCTTTTTGGAATGGTAAAAACCTGCTAAATAATGTTGTGGCTTCAGGAGTTTATTTAGTTATGCTTTCAGATTTGGACACTTTTGAAACAAAGGTTTTAAAAGTAATGGTCGTTAGGTAATGTTGGCTGTCAATAAAGCAATTGTACTCTCTAAAATTAAATATCGAGACAATGATATTATCGTAAGGTGCTATACTGAAAAGCGTGGCGTTGTAAGTTATTTGGTTAGAAATGCTTACAAGAGCAAGAATAATAGAACCATAGCATACTACCAGTCTCTTTCACAATTAGCAATTCAAGAGAATTACAGACAGAATCAATCTTTACAGTTTATAACCGAAGTCAAATCCAACTATGCTTATAAAACACTTCACACCAATGTTTTAAAAAGTTCTGTAGCGATGTTTCTTGCCGAGGTTTTAGCTTCAGCCCTGAACGAAGAAGAACAAAATGCCAATCTGTTTGATTATATCGCATTAGCACTACAATGGCTTGATGCCGAAAGTAGCTTTTCGAATTTTCACCTATTGTTTTTAGTGGAGTTAACTAAATATTTAGGATTTTATCCTGAAAGTCATTTTAGTAATGCGTCTTTGTTTAATCTTCAAACAGGAGCATTTGAGAACAATCTTATTGACAAGTATTCCATATCTGAACAAAATAATCTAATTTTAAAGAGGCTGTTGGGCATGAATTTTGATGGATTAAATACGTTGCAGTTAAATGCAAACCAAAGAAGGGATTTTCTAAATATGCTTTTGCTTTATTACGAATTGCATTTAGGATATTTTAAAAAGCCAAAATCATTGGGGGTGTTTAGCCAACTTTTCAATTAACCAACAACCAATTAAAAATTTTAGAAATGAAGTTAAAATTCCTATTTCTATTTTTTACTGTACTTTATTCTCTCAATACGTTTTCCCAAAAGGTTTTTGTTCTAGAAAAAGACACCAATACACCATTGGCTAATGTAATTATTTCTGGTGATAATGAAATCATACAGACCAATATCGATGGAGAAGCTTCATTAGACTTATTTGAAGACAATGAAACACTAACTTTCAAAAATAAGTCATATAGAGAGATTCAGATCACGAAATCCGAAATCATAAATGCCAATTACAAGATATATTTAGTCAGTATCGTTGATTTAGATGAAATAGTCATTTCGGCATCCAAATTTGAGCAAAGCTCAAGGGATATTCCTCAAAAAATTGTAAATATAACATCGAAAGATATACAATTTTTTAATCCTCAAACAAGTGCCGATTTATTGGAAAATACTGGAAATGTCTTTATTCAAAAAAGTCAGTTGGGTGGAGGTAGCCCAATGATTCGTGGATTCTCTACCAATAGGTTGTTAATTACAGTTGACGGTGTTCGAATGAATAACGCCATTTTCAGGTCTGGAAACCTTCAAAATGTAATTTCAATAGACCCTTTCACCATTCAAAATACTGAAATTACCCTAGGAGCCGGATCTGTGGTCTATGGTAGTGATGCAATAGGAGGCGTCATGAGTTTCTATACTAAAAAACCACAATTATCTTACAAAGACGATCTGTATTTTAAAGCCAATGCTTTAGTGAGATATGCTTCAGCCAATTTTGAAAAAACCGGTCATGTTGATTTGAATTTTGGATTAAAAAAATGGGGATTTTTAACCAGCTTCAGTTATAGTGATTATGATGACTTAAGAATGGGAAAACACGGTCCGGATGATTATTTAAGACCTGAATATGTTGAGACTGTTAATGGAATGGACACTATTGTGGAAAATGACAATCCGCTGGTTCAGACTCCAACAGGCTTTAATCAGTATAATCTCATGCAGAAGATACGCTACGAACCCAAAGAAGATTTAAGTTTGGATCTGGGAGTATATTTTTCCAGAACATCAGACTATTCCAGATATGATAGGTTAATACGATATAGAGGAGATGAGTTGCGATCAGCAGAATGGTCTTATGGACCGCAACAATGGTTTATGACTAATTTTCAATATACCAAATTGAGAAGCAGTTCTAACCTTTATGATAAAGTACAAACAACGGTAGCTTACCAAAACTTTAAAGAAAGTAGATATGATCGTGATTTTCAATCGGAAATAAGAAATATTAGGGAAGAAACGGTTAACGCTTTGTCGTTTAATTTGGATTTGGAAAAGCAAATTAGTCCTAAAACAGAATTGTTCTATGGTTTTGAGTATGTTTATAACTTGGTCAATTCTTTAGGCGAAGAGGAGAATATTGCGACCAACACAACCAATCCAACAGTTTCACGTTACCCAGATGGCTCTAATTGGCAGTCGATTGCAGGATATACTAGCTTAAAATACAAACCAAGCAATAAGTTCATTTTCCAATCAGGATTGCGTTATAACCAAGTGTTTTCTAGTGCTAATTTCACTGATAACAATGAGTATTTAAACTTACCCTTTGATTCAACTAAAATTAATTCTGGAGCATTGACAGGTACCGCTGGAATTAGCTGGTTGCCCAACAAGATCATGCAATGGAAGCTAAACGCGTCAACAGCATTTAGGGCCCCAAATATTGATGATGTAGGTAAGGTGTTTGATTCTGAACCAGGTTCGGTAGTAGTACCCAACAACAATTTAAAACCTGAATACGCCTATGGTGGTGAGTTGGGTTTATTGTTAAACTTCAATGATGTTTTTATTTTGGATCTAGCAACATATTATACGTTTTTAGACAATGCTTTGGTGCGAAGGGACTATGCCATAAATGGTGAAACAGAAATTATATATGACGGCGAGTTGAGTAATGTGCAAGCTATTCAGAATGCTTCAAAAGCTTGGATTTATGGTTTTGAAGCTGGTCTAAAGGTTAATTTTTCTAAAAGTGTCAAACTCACATCGCAGTATAATATTATAGGAGGCTCGGAAGAAGATCATGGCATTGAAATACCAGTTAGGCATGTAGCGCCAAATTTTGGGAATACACATGTTGTTTTCAATAAAAATCGTTTGAAGATTGATGGTTTTATTGATTATAATGGCGAGTTGTCAAATAATCAATTGGCACCTTCTGAAGCCGAAAAGGACTACATATATGCCAAAGATGAGAAGGGTAACCCATATTCACCTTCTTGGTATACCTTAAATTTGCGAACACAATATGAATTAAAAAACTCACTGTGTATTACATTGGGATTAGAAAACATAACCGATCAACGCTATAAAAGGTATTCTTCAGGAATTGCCTCGCCAGGAAGAAACTTTATTGTGTCCTTAAACTATTCTTTATAAAAAAAGCCCTCAAAAACTTGAGGGCTTTTTTGAATATAGCTTATAAAACAATTATTTTTTAATAGCTTTTTTAGCAACTACTTGACCATTGGACAACGTTATTTTAGCTACATAAGCCGAGCTACTTAAGTTTGAGAGATTGTAAATTTCAGAATTATTTTCCCCTTTGAAATTATAAACGGTTCTACCAGTTAAATCAATAATTTCAACCTCACGAATAGTAATTTGATTAGAATGAACAGTAAACTTAACAAGATCACTATCCAATTCTATAATGCTCACGGTATTTGAATCAACAACTACTTCATCAACCGATAATGCATTTGTTCTAAACACAATTTCAAAGCGGTTGTTGAAAGTTCCCGCAACAGAGTTGAAAGAATATGGAGAATCAATTAGATTATGAATATAACCAGATTCGTTGTCTCTTATATATATAATTTGATCACCTATTTCAAATAAGCCATCGGTTTCAGCTAAAGCAATATAATGATTTCCTTGTGCATTAATTTTAACACCAAGAGGAATAACATCATAATCGTTAAAAGGTAGACCTTTTCCCTGAATTACAAACCTCTTATCTCCAATTAAAGAGTAAAATGCTTGATTGTCGGTTATTGCATCGTACATACGGTCTCTTTCATTAGTTGCAGCTTCTGCATAGCCAACTAAAATTCGATTTGTTGGTTGAACATCTGATACAAAATCTAACCAAATACGATGTTTATTTTGGTTACGAGTATTTGAATTTCTATAAAATTGAGAATTATCAAAATCTTTACGACGCATATCATTCTTAAATTCTACAGGTAACGATGCTGCAGACGGTCCATCATTCATATTGACCATAAAGCTTTGTCCTGCACCAATATAAAGATCACCAATACCTGCAGTAGAACCTAAACCATTATAGGTAATATAGTCTGAAGCTGTATAATTTGAACCAAAATCATCATAAAAAGGGTCAGAATAACCAGAATTTGGTAGGGTGCCATGTGTCCATAAATTAACAAACCCATCTATGGCTGTCCTATTGGTGAGATTGGTTAAAAATAAATATGCATCAATAGCAGAAGGATAAGGGTTACCTAATAAATTCCAATCATCATCATCTGAGTCAAAACCAACGGGATTGTCTCCACGATATACATTAACAGTAAATTCACCATTAAAAGGTTTACCTGTGTTAAAAATAGCCTCTTCTATTGTTGCTGTTTCGTCATGGTCATTTGGACCTCTAACAATATATCCTTTCCCTCTTTGCATAGTTGAATTAGAAGGAGTTACCCAATTGCCTTGCCCACCATTAGGGTTTGCTATTGTTGTGTTCCACTCATAAATATAACCTGTTGGTGTTTGCGAGTCGTAAATAGTATTAATATCAAAATTCTCAACAGGTGACGACCAATACACATAATCTAAACGTCTAACATTAGTATTACGTTTCATTGATATGGCACCACTATTGGTATCTGTTTCATTTATTTGGATTAAACTACCAGAATCTTCAATGTTAAAATTACCGCCAGTTACTTTTACACCTTCATCGACCGTTATGGCTTCATTGCTATCAACAAACAAGACACTTGAGTTAATGTTTAGATCTTCACCAACCAATATATCCGTTGCATGTCCCAAAGTCTTTATTCCTGTACCAGAAATGGTAACATTTTTATATTCGGGTGTAAACTCTGAAATGGTTTGGTTTGCTCCTTGATATTCAACAGTGGATTCATCAAGCAATGTGATTGAAGGGTTATTTACATTACTTATTGATGTATTGGACAAACCAGAAAAGCCATTTGTGTTTGATTGTTTAAATATTCCTGTTTCTGTTACAGTAAAAGTACCATTAGCTTGAAATTGAATAAATGAATTTGGGCCAGAACCATCAGCAATTGTACCAACATTATCTCCTGAAACAACAATATTGGCATACGCAGGAACAGGGTTTGTTAATCTAATGGATTCAAAGCCTCCATTATTATTAAATTCAATAGTAGTGTCTGGACCAAGAGAATATGTTCCAGTAGCATCAGGTTTTGTTCCTGTTCCAGCAGTGACATATCGAGAATTATCTTCCATTATTAAATTTGTTGTATTACCTCCAAAAGTTTTATTTTCAACATCTACTATAGCGTTTTCAGAAATGGTTACATTATTTGCTATTGAAGTGGCAATACTAATGCCCTTGTAATTATATGGTAAAGGAGGTAAAGGAGGGCCTTGAGCCAAGGTATTTGTCCCACTAAAAGCTAAATTAAAGTAGTTAGGCGTTCCAGACAAAATCTGTATCTCATTATCCCCATTTAGATGTACAGTTCCACCAGTTAAAGAATAACTACTGTATTTTCGTAATTGTGGCAGATAGTCAGTAAGTGGGTTGGCCGTAATAGTACTTATACGATATTCACCTCCTGTCATAATAAGTTGTCCGTCTGGGCCGTAAAAATCGTTGTCATTTCCTCCAGCTTCTTCACCTATAACAATGCCTTGTTGTATTTCTAATTTCCCACCATCAGATATGCCTGTTCTATTGGTAAGGCGTAATTCGACATTATCATTATCTAGAATTGCATACACATTTTTTACCGAAGACCCAACTGTTAGGGCATTTCCAGTTACTTGATTTTCTTTGCCAACATAGTAAAAGTTTGCAGTTTGGTTAAAGGTTCTACCTGAAGGCAATGTTTGTACATTACCTAAATATCCTGTTGTATTGATGCCATCAGGTGAAGTAATAACTAAAGAACTTCCAGATTGTGAAGAAAAAACAGACCCAGTTTGGGATCCAGATATACCTACATTTAATGCTGTTGAACCATCAAAACCAAAATCTAGTGTACCGCCATTTTCAACAATAACACCACTATCGGTTCCTAATTCCAAATCTTGATTAATTAGCTTGACATAAGCACCATTTTTTACATAGAAATTAATGTATTTGTTTTCATTGGAGCTTGTTGAAGCTATATCTATAGTTTGTGTAGTGGCATCGGTTAAGCCATCACCTACAGCAACAAAATTTAATTGCCCATGATTACTACTGTTGGTATTGTAAAGTAGTCCGCTACCGGCAACGGTAATATCACCATATAGGTTTATGATAGCATTAGCAGAAGCAGAAATGGTTGAATTAAACTGAAGCACAGCACTAGGTGTGATATCAATATTACCTTCAATGTTGAGAGTAGAGTTTGGGTTAGATCCAGCAGCTATACGAGTGGTTGCAGCATTTAACTCCATATTGCCTTTAACGGTAAAATTTAATGTGCCAGACGTTTTCAAATGTATGAGCTGGGTGCCAGTATATCCATTTTCAACAATAAAGTTACCACCTATACCAGAGGTAACCGTTCCTGTAGACGATAATCGCATATCTGCACCAGAAACCTCTTGACTTCTAAATATCAAATCACCATGAGCCATATTAATAGTTACACCATTTTTTAGCATATTAAAATCATCTCCAGATGATAAGTTGTTTCCAAAATCAATAATAACATTCCCAAATACAGCCGTATATCCATCATAGGTATTTGAAGATATAACGGTATTATTGGGGATCAGATAATCGTCTTCAGTATCATAGAATTCTAAAACTAAATTTGAATTGGGGTGAAAAATTTCTGTTCCATCCCAAAGTGAAAGTATGGTTTCAGATCCGTTTCCATAGGCATGATTTAGGATTAGTGTTCCACCATCATGAACTTCTAAATAACCAGTATTTGTCAATGCGCCATCAACATCAAAAGTTCCGCCAGTATTTACTGTTATATTTGCTGAAGTCGCAGAGTGTCTACAATCAAAAAAACCACTATTTTCTACAATAATTTCCACATTATTCCCAAATGAGCCATTTGAATTTATTGTATGTCTAATATAAATAATATTGGAGGTGTTATAACTTGGTGAATTTGAAGTTACCCATGCAGACCCATTAAATCGTTCCCAAATAGCAGGCGTAGCCTGGTTGTTCAACCAGTTTCCTGAACCAGTTGTTCTATAACTGCCATTTGCCGTATTACTAACATTAAACAAGTTACTCGTTACGTTCCAACCTGAAAAACTAGCTATCAACTCTAAACCTGTTCCAGGTGCCGAATGATTAATAGAATTAAAAATGGCTTGACCATTAAAAATTGTTCCAGATGGTTGTGCATTTGGCGTACCAGTTGAAGTAATGGTTATAGTGCCCGATGTAATATCAATATCGGTGTTTCCATATAAATCTGTTAAGCTTACTATAGGAGACGGAGACATGTTTATACTTACAGAGGTGTCTGATGGTTGTACTGTAAATGTCAATCTATCTGCGGTGACATTTAAACGGTTTCTATTATTGTTGCCGGTATCGGTTTCTGCGCCACCAGCATCTGTGTCAGAAAATGATGAGCCGCTAGGGTCTGCTGATGCCGATGAAACTTTAAACACCAACTTTGTTCTATCAATTACTTGTGTCTCATCAAAAGATACTCTCAAATGAAATATTTGTCCATTGGAGTCATCGTCAGTCGCAGTTAAAAAAGCACTGTTCATTCCAGAAAACACCAACTCATTTCCAACTTTAGTAGCTGTAGCTAGAGGGGTGCCACCAACAGTTGTTAAAATGGCGGTTTTTATCATTGACAATTGACTAGTATTGGACAAGTCTTCAACCGTAAACGAAATGTCAGTTAAGCTTGTGTCGAAACCATCAGCGTCTGGTCCATCCAGTATTCTTAATTTCATAGGAATATACTTCCCTGTTGAAGCGGCAGAGCCATCTATAAAGTTAATGTACTCAGTATTACTATTAAATTCTGGAGATGTTGTGCTATAATTGGTGTTATCTACAATGCTTGACAGATTACTATTCGTTCCATTCCCAACAATGTTGATAACATAAGGGTCTTCGTCATCATCGTTATTAGGAATACTTATAGTACCCGAAAATGCTCCTAAAGCATTTGGGGTAAATCGCACGGTAAATGTTGAAGTTCCAGAAGGCCCAGAAACAAGTGTAGAACTTAATCCTGTTTGTAAGCTAAATCCAGTACCAGAAATAACAGGCGCACTTAAAGTTAAATCGTCATCACCTGTATTTTCAATAGTAAATTGAATGTCTGTATTTGTACCTATTAAATGATTTCCAAAATCAAAAGTATCACTACCTGTTGGTAGTGTAGTTGTAGCATAACTTGTAGTTCCTTGTTTTAAATCTATTTCAGGGGCAGGGGTTGGAGACCCACAATACACTTCTACATTTTTTAAATACCAAGGAGAAGTCGTAGATGAAGTCTTTCGGAATTTTATAAATACTGTTGAAAATGATGTGTATGCAGATAAATCAACGGTACAATTGGTAGTCCCTCCAGCAGTTGTATTCCCGTGATTAAATGTATTTATAGTAGTGAATGTACCACCTTGTGTTGTAGTTGAAACTTCAATTAATAGGTTTTTGGCATTACTGTTATTTGTTCTTCTTAAGTCAAACGTTAATGAGCTTGGATTAGATATTGTTAATGTTGTTAACTCACCTGTAGTTGACGCAAAATTTGCTTCGGTAGATGCATAAGTAATATTTGTTTCTATCCAGCCTGAAGGTGTTGATGTAAAATTTAATTCACTTAAACACGGCCCAGTAATCGTGGTTTCATCACCAGTTAAAGGGGTTGTCGTATTATAAGCTGGTCCTCCTGCACAACTACTATCGTTATAAGCAAATACAAAAAAGTAATATTGTGTTGTTTGCGATAAACCTGTTGCAGTAAATGTTGTAGCATTAGAACTTTGTACCACAGTACCACTACCAATAGTATCACCATTGTTATAGGTTACACCATCTACTGGATTTGCTCCTAAAGTTGAAGAGGTACTTACAACAACCAAATATTCATCGGCTGTAGTGGCTGAAAACGAACCATCAATTGACGAGCCTGTTATATTACTTAAAGTTAAACCTGTTGGTTGATTGGTTGGTGCCGTACAAGGCGTTGGTGTTGTAACACAAATATCAAAAGTGCCTTCAGTTCCTCCTCCATATTCCCAAACTCTAATATAAACTGTATCTCCAGGTGTTAAATCGTTTCTTGAAATTAATGACATATTACCGTTTGGGCTATCATCATCATCACATTCAATAAGAGATAAACTGCCACAACTACCAGAATACAATGCCATACCACTATCTGTAAAATCGATATTGTCAGTATCTATTGTTATTTCTCCAGTTGAGGGGACAACTACAGAAAACCATACATCAGGTCCCAAAGATGAACAACCAGGGTTTCCTGTGCCACTATCTGTAGCCCCTACGTTACTAAATGTTTGATAACTACAAGTTGTAGTTGCTGTAAGAGGAATTGCTAATGTACAAATGTCATTTAAATCATTATCTGTAATAGTAACCGTATGTTGCGTAATGCCACCTAATGCCGCAGCATCTCCTCCAGAAGGGTTTATTAAGTTAAGAACAACGGTTTCATTACCTTCAATAATAGCATCGTCGTTAGAAATATAAAATGTAAAACATTGACTTGCACTACTATTTGCAGGGAATGTTAATGTTTGAGGAAAAGTAATGGCAGCAGGTGTACCTGCACCATCATCGTAGTCAGTGCCATTTGTAGCTGTACTTGCCCCATCGAGTGTTAATTGTACAGTAGTTGCGGTGCTATCTTCATTTGTAATATCTACACAAACATCAAAAAACAATCCGTCTTCTGTAACTGTAGAAGTTGCTGATGAAAATGCTACTATAGTATTGGTCGTAGCAAGTGTCCCTAAAATTTCGGCATCATCTACAATCCAGTATTCATTACCTGAATTGTTATTCATTACTAATCTAACCCTTAGATTGTTTACAGAAGGTAAACCATCAACAATGATAGTACTATAACCATCTGTAGTTCTGTAGCCACCGCCTGAAGGAGTAAAAACTGATGCTGAATTATTGCCATCATAAGTTGTTGAGGCAGTTGCGGTTCCAGTGTCAAACGACCATTTGGCATTAGCGTTTCCTTGTACTTCTAATTCTTCTGACCATGTAGAACCTCCATCGGTACTAATTTCTACGTAAACTTCATCACTGCCATCTGCTCCATTTCCACTAGTTCCTGCAAAAGAGGCTAATCGACATGTAAAGTAAACATTCGTGTATGTTGAAGCATCAACGCTTGAAAAAGTAACCGTTTCTGTTCCATTATTAACTTCTATCGCACGAGAACCACTGACAAAGTTATTGTCTGTAGGAAATGGCCCAGTGCCAGTAGCAATAGAACCACCTGTATATGTCATTGTTGGAGTGGCTGGAGATGTTTCGAAATCTTGAATGCCAATGGTAACCTGCCCAAAACCGGTTACGGTTAGGCATAAAAACGCTATTAATACGAGGGAGTATTTCTTTAACATAGAATATTAAATTTTATTTGCTCTAAAAAATAAAGCTTACAAATATACACGAAATTAGATATAATGCCATGGCTTTCAGTTTCTTAATTATTAACAAATTGTTACTATTTTTACGGCATGCTACAGCGCAAAACATATACGGTAGATGAAGCCAAGCGAACTCTTGAAAACTTTTGTGTTTATCAAGAGCGCTGTCATAAGGAGGTTCGCGAAAAATTGTTAAAAATGCGCATGATTCCTGAAGCTATTGATTTGGTGGTTGTACACCTACTGGAACATGATTTTTTAAACGAAACTCGATTTGCAAAAGTGTTTACTTCTGGGAAGTTCCGAGTAAAAAAATGGGGACGCAAACGTATTGAGTTGGAACTTAAAAAAAGGGATATTAGCTCTTACAATATCAAAGAGGCATTTCAGGACATTTCAGATTCAGATTATTTGAACACATTCCAAGAATTGGCCCAAAAAAAAGCAGAAACCATTACTGAAACCAATGTGTGGAAAAAACGTAAAAAACTAGCTGATTATTTATTATATAGAGGCTGGGAATCCCATTTGGTTTATGATGCAGTTGCTCAATTAATCAAAGAATAAAATTGCAAGGTTTTTGGGGTTTTGTTCTAGTTTTGTTCGAGAATCCTTCGAGAAAACACCCAAAAAAAGGCCATTTTCTCGAACAACTCTCGAAGGATTTTCGAAGAAAAGGGTGCTTTTATAGGTTGAAAACAGCACCTACATTTACCGAGAACTGGTTGTATAATTCTTCAGCAGGCTCTAAATCACTATTGTATTTGGCTATTGGGAATAATGCTTCGGTGAAAACTCCAAACCCAGACGAGAAGAAATAACGTGCACCTACATGACCACCAAAGTTTTTTAAACTAAAACTCAACCCAGGATATAGGTCAAAATTGTCATCAATATTTAATACATTTCCAATATTGGCATTGAATCGCGCTTTAAGGTCAAAACGGTCTAAAAAATCGGCTTTTTTAACTACTTCTTGGCCATTAACTTCTATACCATTCTCAATATCACCAGAAACGCCTAGAGCATAAGAAGAAGAAACTCCTATAGAGATATTTTCTCCCAAACCATAGTCATAACTCAAGTTAAGGCCTGTGGCATGACTTTGAAAATTAGCACCAACTTGAAATTTTTGATCGCCTTTTCCTGAAAAAGCCTGACCGTTTACTAAAGAAGCAGTAAAGACTAAAAGTATAAATAGAATGTTTTTCATGTGTGTTTGTTTTAAGTTTCAAATATATTATAAATTATGTTTATGGGTATTTAAAATAGCTTGTTCATTTTTCCAATCTATCCATTTTTGACCCTTTATTCGCCGCATAACATTATCAAAATTTCTCATGATGAAGATGTTGTAAATGGCTTTTACCAAGTGCTTGGGTTTTTTAGGAATGGAACGCAAACTCATTGAGAATCCTGGAGTTATATATTTCATATAATGCCAATAGCCTTCTGGCATAAACAACACATCGCCATGCGACAAAGTTGCTCTAAACCCTTTGGCTTTTTGTAAAGCAGGCCATTTTTTGAAATCGGGATTGGAAAAATCAATATCTTCACGGGTAATCAAGG
Source organism: Bacteroidia bacterium (assembly GCA_030425285.1). GTDB lineage: Bacteria > Bacteroidota > Bacteroidia > Flavobacteriales > Flavobacteriaceae > Hanstruepera. The sequence goes on along the minus strand of JAUIAY010000001.1, from coordinate 411,560 downwards.
AATGAGGAACTTTGTACAAAAAATCACTTTGTTCTTGGTCAAATAAAATGACCTCTTTTGAACCTTCAAAATGAAAATGAAATATGTTGGCCAGGTCAATGTCATAATGCATGAATGTGTGCGAATCTTTTCCGCCAAAGAATAACATAGGTAGCCCTTTCATAAATTTCAATCCTAAATCAGGATATTTAAAATCTTTCTGTAGCTCTGGAACTTCTTTTAAAATATTCCAAAGAAATATGCGGTATTTAGTAGGTTGGGTTTTTAATAAATCAATGTAATCGCCCATTTTCATATAGTCATGGGCTTCATTAAAGCCATCTTTATAATCTACAGGTCTATCGTCATAAAGCGGGACTGTTTTATCGCCCGCAACATTTTTCATATAGTCCAAATTCCATAGTGTGAACGCTGGCCAATCTTCAGAAAGTTGTTCTATGACAACAGGTTTTTGAGGCCTTAAGTACTGTTTTATAAAATCTAGTTTACTAATAGATTTTACTCGTGGAATATCTTGAAGATTTAATGACAATACGTTTATAGGATTAAAATCAAACAAAAGTAATCACAAGCTGAAATTCTTACATGACGCGAGTGCTACTTACCTTAAAGTCTTGGCCTTTTCCTTAGCTTGTTCGTTTCGTTCAATGGTGTGGTCTGGTCTGGACCATTTTGGTTTTTCACCCAAAGATTGAAATTGCGAATCTGCAGCTTCAACGGTTTCTGGCTGCATTTTCTTTATAAATGGTTTTTGGGGATTTAAACCTAACAATTTGAACATCTCCATGTCCTCATTAACATCAGGATTAGGAGTTGTCAATAATTTATCACCTGCAAAAATAGAATTGGCACCAGCAAAGAAACACATGGCCTGACCTTCACGGCTCATGTCTGTACGGCCAGCACTCAATCTCACTTGCGTTTCTGGCATAACAATACGTGTTGTAGCTACCATACGAACCATATCCCATATTGAAACAGGTTCTTGTTCCTCCAGAGGTGTTCCCTCAACTGCAACCAATGCATTAATAGGAACAGATTCTGGTTGCGGATTTAAAGTGGCTAATGCAACGAGCATGCCTGCACGATCTTCCTCTTTTTCACCCATTCCTATGATACCGCCAGAGCAAACCGTGACATTCGTTTTACGCACGTTGTCTATAGTTTCTAAACGGTCTTCAAAACCACGGGTTGAAATTACTTCTTTATAATATTCTTCAGAAGAATCTAAATTATGATTATAAGCATACAAACCTGCTTCAGCTAATCTGTGAGCCTGATTTTCAGTAAGCATACCTAGTGTACAACACACCTCCATATCTAATTTATTGATGGTACGAACCATTTCTAAAACTTCGTCAAATTCAGCCCCGTCCTTTACATTTCTCCATGCGGCTCCCATACAAACACGCGAACTGCCTGATGCTTTTGCTCTTAAAGCTTGCGCTTTTACTTGTTGCACAGACATTAAATCATTGCCTTCAATATTAGTGTGATAGCGAGCTGCTTGTGGACAATAGCCACAATCTTCTGGGCAACCACCTGTCTTTATGGATAACAATGTTGAAACTTGAACCGTGTTTGGATCGTGATGTTTACGATGAATCGTTGCGGCATCGTAAAGCAACTCCATTAATGGCTTATTATAAATTTCTAATATTTCCTCTTTTGTCCAATTGTGTTTCGTATCGCTCATAAATCAAAAATAGTGTAATAAATATTCAAAAATTAAATTACAAAAAGCAAATTTAAAGTACTTTTCAACAATTAGGTTTTTCCAAAATTAAAGAAACAGCATTGCCACCGAATCCTACTGCATTAACCATTATTTTGTTAGATTGTTTAGGTTTTTTAGACTCTATATAAGGCACAGGAATAAAACTTTGGTTTTGTATCATCAGTATGGCCATTTCAATATTTAGCATTCCAGAAGTTCCTAAAGTATGCCCGATTTTCCATTTGTTGTTCGTTAGGTTTGGAATGTTGTTGCCGAATACTTTTTTAATAGCGTTGAATTCGGCTAAATCACCTTTTAAAGTCCCTGGTGTATGTGTAACAATTATGTCTATATCGTCAGCCTTTGTATTTCCCAATGCCATTTTCATAGATCGTTGAAAACAATCGGCGTTTGTAGACAACGATGCGTGATGTTCCAGTATTTCGGTAGCATATCCTATGCCGATAATATTAGCCAAAGCGTTTTTTGAATCACCATATTCCAAACAAGCCACAGAAGCCCCTTCACCCAAAATCATGGAGTTTCGTTTCTTTTCAAAATCTAAAGGTCTACAAGGGTATTTAGAAGATTTATTCTGGCTGTAAATTTTCAAGGCTTGCATTTGAGCAATAGTAAAATTGGTTAAGGGTGCTTCACTGCCGCCAACTAAAAATTTGTCGCACATACCAGATTGTATCCACGCTATACCATTTAACATAGCATGTAGTGCAGATGAACATGTAATTGAATGACTAATTTCAGGGCCTTTTGTTTGCAAATCGTGAGCCACCCACGAGGAAATATTGCCCAATGTTGTATTGGGAGATGTTAAAGGGTTTACTTTTTGATTTTCCAAAAATGCTTTGTAATGCTCCTCAAACAATTGAGTTGCCCCACGTGATGAGCCTATATTTATACCAAAATTATCTGTAGGTTTCCAATTTGCCTGTTCCATAGCTTTTCTTGAGGAATAGATAGCGAAAAGAGTAGTGTTGTCTAATGCTTTATACTTAGTATCCGATTGGTGTAATTTGTCAATGTCATCTTTAATGACTTTTGGAAGTTCTGCAACTAGGATTTCTTCTTTTTCCGAAAAACAATGAGTGTTATTTTGATAGCTAGCCCAAGATTCTTCAAGGGTAGCTCCCAATGGCGAAATGGAATGAATTCCAGTAATGGCGATAGGTTTTTTCAAACGACAAATTTTGATGCAAATTTAGAGGATTTCTAAAGCATCAAGAATGGTTTTGTAAACTTTTTCCAGTTCAGAATCTGAAATTACATAAGGAGCTAAAATGTAAATGGTGTTTCCAAGAGGTCTAAGAAACACACCATGATTCATAAAATATTGAAATAATTTATCGCGTAAACCGCCATAACGAGACATTTCAACATTAAGATCTAAAGCATATATAATTCCCAATTGTCTTGTTGATTCAACTTTTGGATGTGACTTTATTTTATAGTCAAATTTGCTGTGTGATTCAATAATACGCTGAATATTTTTTTGAATATCATCAGACTGTAACAATTCAATACCTGCTAAAGCGGCTGTGCATGCTAAAGGATTTGCCGAGTAAGTATGCCCATGAAACAAGCCTTTCTTTAAATCATCACTGTAAAAAGCGTCATAAATGTTTTGCGAACACGATGTAATGGCCATTGGCAATAAACCTGCAGTTAATGCTTTACTTAAACACATAATATCAGGTTTGATTTCCATGTAATCTGATGCAAAAAACTTACCTGTCTTACCAAAACCTGTCATAACTTCATCAGCTACGGTTATAATAGTGTTGTCCTTACAGAAATTTAAAATAGCATTTAACCCTTCCACATTATGCATTTTCATAGCTGCGGCACCTTGTACCAAAGGTTCATAAACGAAACCAGCGAGGGGATCTTGTTCGTGAATGCTCTTTAGTAACTTTAAAATAGTACTTGTGTTTTGTCCGTTGGGAGTTGGAATACGTTTAACATCAATAAAGAAATCTTCAAAAGGACCGTTGTAGACAGAAAGACCCGAAACGCTCATGGCACCAAATGTATCTCCATGGAAGCCGTTTTCAAAGGCAACTAATGTTTGCCGTTTTTCACCTTTATTGAAGTGATATTGCAGTGTCATTTTAATACCAATTTCAACAGCTGTTGAACCATTATCACTAAAGAAAATCTTATTTTGATTTTCAGGAAGTATTGCTACTAAAGCCTCAGATAGTTTAACGGCAGGTTCATGGGTGAATCCGCTAAAGACTACTTGATCCAATTGCTGCATTTGTTCAGTAACCCTTTTTGTGATATAGGGATTACAATGTCCATACATACAAGTATACCAAGAGGCAATGGCGTCAATGTACTGATTGCCATCTTCATCATATAAGGTACATCCTGCTGCTTTGGTGATAGCAATTGTATCAGGGTGCGTTTTGTGCTGGGTTAGTGGATGCCAAAGGTGTTTTTTGTCGCGTTTTGCTAAACTCATAGTTTTTCTAATTCTGATTTAAATAATTTAGCATATTCTTTCACCACATTTTCATCAAAATAAGGTTCTTCTTCAATTCGTCCAATGACTGGCACATCAGTCATTTTAGAAATAATAGCTTCCGTTGTTGGATGTTCATTACCACTGTAAAGTAAGGACACATTGTGCCCTTTTTCCTTTAGCATGTTAACGGTTAAAAGCGTATGGTTAATGCTCCCTAGATAATGTCTTGAAACTACAATGACTTTATAGTCAGGTTGAATTAAATCTAAAATAGTTTGTGTATTATTTATGGGAACCAATAAACCACCAGCACCTTCAATAACCAAACTGTTTTTAGTTTTGGGTTCTTTTATATCGCTTAATTTTATTTGGATATTATCAATTTCAGCTGCGGCATGTGGACTCATAGGAGTTTGAAGTGCAAAGCTATTCGGGTGGAATTTTGATTTGGAGTTGGAAACCAATCGGCTTATTTTTTTAGTGTCGCAATTATCCAAGTCGCCAGCTTGGATAGGTTTCCAATAGTCAGCTTCCAAAGCTTCTGTTATAATTGCCGAAGCTATGGTTTTACCAACATCGGTTGATATGCCTGTAATGAAATAGTTACTCATGCTACAAAAGTAGCGAACAACTGTAAGACTTCCGAGATTTCTTCTTTAGAATTAAAACTATGAATACAAAAACGCAATCGCTCTTGCCCATTAGGTACCGTAGGCGATAAAATAGGCTTGACACTATACCCACTATCATTTATTTTTTGAGCAAGTTTCTTGACTAAATCATTACCTGGTACAATAGCGCATTGAATGGCCGAATGGCTTTTTATGAAGTATAATTCTAATGATTTGTTGTGTAATTCAGCTCTAAAATGATGGATGTTTTCATGTAACTTTTTTATTTCATTGGTTTTTATCAATTCAAGGTAAGCTGAATTAATGGTCGCCAATGAATGTGGTGGAAGAGCCGTTGTGTAAATCAGGCTTCTTGAAAAATTCGTCAAATAGGATTTAAGTTGTTCACTGCCCAAAACAGCAGCTCCATGAGCACCTAATGCTTTTCCAAAAGTTATAATTCTTGCGAATAGCTGTCGCTCTAATCCCAATTCTTGAAAAAGTCCTTTACCATGATTGCCAAAGACACCAATGGCATGTGCTTCATCTACTACCAAATGCGCATGATAATTTGTACATAGCTGGACCAATGTTTCTAAATCGGGAGAATCACCGTCCATTGAAAACACGGATTCTGTAACAACATAAATGGATATACTGGAGTCTAAAATGGTTTCGGCATGACGCTTCAATAAAGCATCTAAATCACTTAAATCATTATGCGCAAATTTATAGGCGTTGGCATGACTCATATTAATGCCATCGCGAATGGAAGCATGTATAAATTCGTCGTATAAAATAATATCATGACGTTGAGGGACGCTCGAGAAAAATCCAATATTGGCATCATATCCCGAGTTGAATATTAAGGCTGCTTCGGACTCATGAAACTCACACAATACGGTTTCAGCTAAATGATACAGGTTATGGTTGCCTGATAACAATCTAGATCCCGTAGATCCATTTTGTTTCATGTTATGACCAACCAAATAGTCATGTGACTGATTGAAAATAGATTCTGACTTTGAAAAACCAAGATAATCGTTGGAAGAAAAATCTACCAGTAGGGTGGTATTGGACAACTCTCGAAGCGCATTGTCGGTTTTACGCTTTTGAAGTTTATCTGTAAGTTTTTTGGGGAATGATTTCATTTATTAAAATGAGAAATTTATATAACAAATATAATAATCACATATTATAAATACTGGTTTTGTTTTATCTTTATACACATGTATGCTTTAGTTGATTGTAATAATTTTTACGCCTCTTGTGAACGGGTTTTTAATCCTAATTTGCAAGAGAAACCAGTTGCTATTTTGAGCAATAATGACGGCTGTGTTATCTCTATGAGCGATGAAGCTAAAGCTATTGAGCTGCCATTTGGCGCACCAATTTTTAAATGGGAAGGTTTTTGTAAAGTAAATAATATTCAGGTACTATCCTCCAATTATCCCCTGTATGGTGATATGAGCTCTCGTGTTATGGGGATACTTCACCAATTCACACCAGATGTTGAAGTGTATAGTATAGACGAAGCGTTTTTGCAATTTAAAGGTTTCGAAAATTACGATTTTAATGATTACGGAAATCAAATACGAAAGCGGATTTTAAAATGGACAGGTATTCCAACCTGTGTGGGTATTGCTCCAACAAAAGCTTTGAGCAAAGTAGCCAATAAGATCGCTAGAAAATTCCCCAATGAAACCAAGGGTGTCTATGTGATAGATTCTGAAGAGAGTCGTTTAAAAGCTTTAAAGTGGATAAAAATTGATGCTGTTTGGGGCATTGGCTACCGTCTGGCAAAACGACTAAAAGCAAAAGGTTGTAAGACAGCTTATGATTTTACGCAACTGTCAGATGATTGGGTACGTAGAACATTTTCTATTACAGAATGGAAATTGAAAAAAGATTTGGAAGGAAATCCAAAAATACTTTTAGATGAACCAAAGAATAAACGAGCCATTGCAACCACCAGAAGTTTTGATTATACCTATGATGATATCAATTATATAAAAGAGCGTGTGTCTACCTTTGCGACTACTTGTGCTGAAAAATTAAGAAAACAAGAGTCCTATTGTCATGTGATTATTGTAACCTTAAGCAGCGATAGGCATAAAAAAGATTTAGAACAACATCGAGCCAGCAAACATATTTGTTTGCCATTTCCCACAGACTCATCATTAACAATAAGTAGCGGAGCCGTAAAAGCTGTAGATGCTATTTTTAAACCAGGAGTCAAGTATAAACGAGCAGGAGTTATCGTGGCTGGAATTGTACCAAGGGATAACTATCAACTGGATATGTTTGAGCGCGAAAACCCTAAACATAAACCATTAATGTCCGCAATAGATCATATCAATCAAAAATACCATGCAGATAAAATAAAACTAGGCAGTCAAGACTTGGAACGCACATGGAAAATGCGACAAGAACGCTTATCTCCAAGATACACAACCAATGTTAACGATATAATAAAGATAAAATGCTAGTAAAAGAACCCCAAAAATTGACTTTTTTCATTCCAGAGTTTTTAGATGATTCTGGAGCACTTTTTGTTGACGCAGGAATTTCAGCAGGATTTCCATCACCAGCTGAAGATTTTAAGGAAGAGCGTTTGTCATTGGATGAGATGTTGGTTAAGAATAAACTGTCAACATTTTATGCTCGAGTTTCCGGGCAGAGCATGATAGATGCAGGATTAGAAGATAATGATTTATTGGTTATTGATAGAAGTTTAGAACCTGAAAACAATAAAATAGCTGTTTGTTTTTTAGACGGCGAATTCACAGTAAAGCGATTGCGAGTAGAAAAGGATGGTGTTTGGCTACAACCTGAAAACACTAATTATGAACCTATAAGAATAACCGAAGAAAATGAGTTCGTTATTTGGGGTATTGTGACTAACGTAATTAAAAAGGTATAGGTAAAAGTGAATAATTTACTGTTTTTATTAAGTGCGATAGGAGGCTTAAATGGGCTTTTTTTAAGTATTTATTTTGCTTTTTTTGTTAAGCAAAAAAGTAAAGCAACCTATTTTTTGGCAGCATTAATAGCGGTAATTAGTGTTCGTATAACCAAATCGGCATTTTTATATTTTAGCTATCAATCTTCTTTGGTTTGGTTCATTCAAATTGGGCTAATTGCTTGTGCGCTTATAGGCCCTTTTTTGTATCTCTATATTTACGCATCCACTTCTGAAAATAAACAGAACAAGTGGGGTTGGATATGGCATGTGCTTCCAGTAACAGCAGTTTTAATACTGCTTTTCAATGTCTATCCTTATGAAAGACAATCTACGGCTTGGGGGATAATAATAGGAAAAGGAATTTACACACAATGGCTCATATATGTTGTATTATCTATATATCTATTGAAAGAAACTGTCTTAAAGGTCTTCAATAAAGAAGAAAAATTATCAAAGAAGGAATTATGGCTGTTAAATTTAACTTTTGGTGTTGCTTTAATTTGGATAGCATATAAAACATCGTGGTACACATCTTATATTGTTGGGGCACTATCATTTTCGTTCGTTTTTTATATTTCATGTTTACTATGGATTTTAAACAAAAAGAACTCTGTGTTATTTTTTGAAGAACTTATAAAATATAATAACAAAACCATCACGGATACCGAAGCTCATGATATATCAGAAAAGCTTGACGCTCTTTTTGAAGAAAAAGCACTATTTAAAAATTCTAATTTAAAGTTGAATGATTTGGCTAATGAAATAGAGGTGACATCACATCAATTATCTCAATTTTTAAATAACAATTTAAACAAAACCTTTAATCAGTTCATTAATGAGTTTAGGATTAAAGAAGCTAAAAAACTAATAGAAAACAACCATCAATTCACTTTGGAAGCTATTGGTTATGAAGCTGGATTTTCTTCTAAATCAACTTTTTATGCAGCGTTTAAAAAAATAATTGGTACTACGCCTGCTGAGTATAAAAAACAAGCATCTTCTTAAAAGTTTTTCCAGAATTATAATTCTGGACTTATCTCACCATTAAATTTTAGGGTTCTTTTTTTCATTTTTAGAAGTTTACACAAAATTTAAAAAACACTTAAAAATGAAACAATTTTGTATCCTATTATTCGGAATTATTTTTCAATTAGCAACGGCACAAACAGAGCAAGGTTTAGTAGAAAGAACACTTCAAAATTATATTGAAGGAAGTTCTTATAACAAGTTAGAAATGTTAGAAAATGCTTTTGCTGAAAATGCAACATTATATCTTACAGGTAAAGATGGGTTTAAGGTCTATTCACCAAAAGAATATATTTCCTTTTTTAGTAATAGCAAACCAGGAGAGTTTAATGGGCGGTACGGTCAAATATTAACAATAGATGTCAAAGAGGATATTGCCACAGCTAAAGCAGAAATTTTAATTCCTTCACGAAATTGGCGATATACAGATTTATTCCTGTTAAAGAAGATAAATGATCAATGGAAAATCATTAGCAAGACAGCAACAAGAGAGGATGCGAATGAAACAGGCAATAAAGTATTGTTTGTAGTATCTAATGTCGATTTTTATCCAACGACCAGCATCCCAACTGGTAATAGTTTTGATGAAATTATAATTGCCTATAAAGCCTTCTCTGAAGCAGGAATAAATATAGATTTTGTGAGCCCGAAGGGAGGAGCCATTCCACTTATGTATTTAAACACATCTGATCTACTACAAAAAGAATATTTATATGACCATGATTTAATGTACGCATTAAAACAAACCAAAAAACCAGAACAAATAAATCCTAAAAACTATAAGGCTATTTATTATGTTGGAGGCGGTAGTGCTATGTTTGATACGCCTATAGATTCAAAAATTCAAAAGATTGCTGTTAATATTTATGAAGATCAACAGGGTGTGATAGGCGCTGTTTGCCATGGCACAGCAGGAATAGTACATCTAAAAACTTCCGATGGAAAGTATTTGGTAAACGGAAAACGGGTGAATGGTTTTCCAGAAGATCATGAGAATAAGAGCAAAGCTTATTTTAAGACATTCCCTTTTTTAATACGAGAGACCGTTGAAAATCATGGAGGGAAATTTTTCTTTTCTGAACCACAAAAAGAACATGTTGAGGTAGATGGGCGATTGATTACCGGACAAAACCCACAATCAGTGAATAAATTAACTGAAGAGATTATAAAACTTATAAATACGGAAACAAAAATATGATTATGAGAACAAATTTCTTGTTAATTCTAATGCTATTTGTATTACAAAACGTAATAGCTCAAACAGAATTCGAAAAGATTGAAGCTTGTCTGTTAAACTACTTAGAGGGTACTGCAAACGGAGAGCCTGAAAAGGTTAGCAAAGCTTTTCATGAAGATTTAAACTTATATCATGTTAAAAATGATAGTTTAGTAACTTGGTTTGGAAAAGATTATATTGGAAATATTGAGCCAGGAAAAAAAAGTAATCGTATAGGAAGAATTGTAAATATTGATTTTGAAGGCAATGCAGCAATAGCCAAAATTGAAATTTTAATGCCAAGAAGCAAACGCATCTATACAGATTACCTTATGTTGCTTAAAGTGCATGGACAGTGGAAAATTATTCATAAAGTTTTTACATATAGGCTCTATCCAGAATAAAAACTATTAATTAAAAAATACTATCTTACAGTCATTAAAATTAACTAACTAATACAATGACTGAACAACAAAACTATAAACAAGCACTGTACACTTTGGTTACAGTGTTTTTCTTTTGGGGCTTTATTGCCGCATCCAATGGTGTTTTTATACCATTTTGTAAAACCTATTTCGAAATTGACCAATTCCAATCGCAATTGGTAGACTTTGCTTTTTATGGGGCTTATTATTTTGGAGCTCTTTTTCTATTTGTGGCATCAAATACAAAAGGGAAAGACATTATGAATAGTTGGGGTTATAAAAATGGCATTATTTATGGTTTGCTATTAAGTGCTCTAGGGGCTGTGGTTATGTTTCCGGCTATTGAAGGCGCTCAACCTGGTGACTCTAACATCTTTTATTATGTTTTGGGAGCCTTGTTTATTGTTGGGCTCGGGTTTTCTTTACAACAAACAGCTGCCAACCCATTTGCTGTTGCATTGGGCGACCCTGAAAAAGGAGCACATCGATTAAATTTAGCTGGAGGAGTAAATTCTTTTGGAACAACTATTGGCCCAATTGTGATTGCCTTGATTTTATTTGGATCAACACCAAAGTCTGGTCCCGAATTAAAAGAAATGATAGCTAATCAAACAATCACTTTGTCAACAGTTCAATATTTATATTTGGCAGTAGGAGGGTTATTCTTGGCTGCTGCTGCCTTGTTCTACTTCTCAAAGAAATTACCGCAGGGTAAAGCCAATCCGGAAATCATTAAATCTCCTAAAGCGGTTGGGGCTTTAAGTGTTATGACTCTATTACTAGTAGTTTGCTTTTATCTAATTTTTAATCAGTATAAGGGAACACCTGACAATGATTTTATATTAAAACTATCTGTTGTTGGGCTATTGGTAGTCGTAGGCGTATTGTTGACTTCTAATTTGTTGGCAAGAAAAAATCAAGAAGGTTGGGGCGCTATGCGTTATCCACAATTGGTACTTGGTATGTTGGCTATTTTTACCTATGTAGGTGTTGAGGTAACCATACAAAGTAATTTGGGAGAACTTTTAAAATATGTAACTGAAACGGTAAATGGAATAGATTATAACGCGTTAGGGATGCCAGCCATGAGCGATTCCCAAATAGCACCATTAATTTCATTGTATTGGGGAGGACTTATGATAGGGCGTTGGGCAGGAGCTATTGCCGTCTTCAATCCAGCCGATAAATGGAAAACATGGCTATATATTATTGTGCCTTATGTTGCTTTTGGAGTCGTTTTATTTGTAAATTATATATCAGGGTTTGATGTAAGTAGTTTGTTTTTGTTTGCCATTTGTATTGCCATTCAAATTGGAGGTTTCTTTTTGGGCAAGGAAAAACCAGCACTAACACTAAAAATATTTGGTCTTTTAGGTGTTGTTGCGATCTTAATAGGTTTGTTTACAACTGGAAAATTAGCCTTATTTGCACTTATTAGTGGGGGTTTGTTTTGCTCTATTATGTGGCCTTGTATTTTTGCTTTGAGTATTCAAGGCTTAGGAAAGTATACATCACAAGGATCATCGTTTTTAATAATGATGATTTTAGGAGGAGCTATTATTCCGCCAATACAAGGTAAATTAGCAGATGTTATTGGCATACACCCTTCTTATTGGGTTGCGGCAGCTTGTTTCCTGTATTTGGTGTTTTTTGCACAACGTGTGCAGGGTATTTTGAAAAGCCAAACAAATTAAAATTTAGCGCATAATATAAAAACGCCTAATTTAAAAAATTAGGCGTTTTTTATTTTTAGTAGCATTGTGAAATTTAATCTGCTAAAATAATTACCTTATTATCTTTCATTTCAAGAGTTCCTGAATTGATTTTTAAAGTCAAAATTTTGTCATTGTCATTATGTGGAACAATGCTAGCATGAAGTTCATCAAAAACCAAATGACTTTGCGTATGTGTATGAATCTTAACAGTACCTTCTTTTAAAAGCGACACAATAGGTGCGTGGTCTTTTAACATTTCAAATTCACCATTGACACCAGGTACAACTACAGAATCTACTTCTGAACTAAATAAAGTTGCTTCTGGAGATACAATTTCTAAATACATATTTTTTCAGTGTTCAGTATTCAGTATTCAGTACTCAGCAGCATGACTGCAAACTGCGACTGCAAACTGCCTACTAGTTTTACGCTTCAGCTAACATTTTCTCACCAGCTTCAATCGCTTCTTCGATAGTTCCTTTAAGGTTGAACGCAGCTTCTGGTAAGTGATCTAATTCACCATCCATAATCATGTTAAATCCTTTAATAGTCTCTTTAATATCAACTAATACACCAGGAATACCAGTAAACTGTTCAGCTACGTGGAAAGGTTGTGATAAGAAACGTTGTACACGACGCGCACGAGATACAGCAAGTTTATCTTCTTCAGATAATTCTTCCATACCAAGAATTGCGATAATGTCTTGTAATTCTTTATAACGTTGTAATAACTCTTTTACACGTTGTGCACAGTCATAGTGCTCATTTCCTAAAATATCAGCAGTTAAAATTCTTGATGTAGAATCTAATGGATCTACCGCAGGGTAAATACCAAGCTCTGCAATTTTACGAGATAATACTGTTGTTGCATCTAAGTGAGCAAACGTTGTTGCAGGAGCAGGATCCGTTAAATCATCCGCAGGTACGTAAACTGCTTGTACAGATGTAATAGATCCTTTTTTAGTTGACGTAATACGTTCTTGCATCGCACCCATTTCTGTTGCTAATGTAGGTTGGTAACCTACCGCAGAAGGCATACGACCTAAAAGTGCAGATACCTCTGAACCAGCTTGTGTAAAACGGAAGATGTTATCTACGAAGAAAAGTACGTCTTTTCCTTGTCCGTCACCAGCACCATCACGAAAATATTCTGCTATGGTTAATCCTGAAAGTGCTACACGAGCACGAGCTCCAGGAGGCTCATTCATTTGGCCAAATACGAAAGTTGCTTTAGATTCTTTCATTTTAGATTTATCAACTTTAGATAAATCCCATCCACCTTCTTCCATAGAATGCATAAAATCATCACCATAACGGATAATTCCAGACTCTAACATCTCACGCAATAAATCGTTTCCTTCACGAGTTCTTTCACCAACACCAGCAAATACTGAAAGACCACCATGTCCTTTTGCAATGTTATTAATCAACTCCTGAATCAATACGGTTTTACCAACACCAGCTCCACCAAATAACCCAATCTTACCACCTTTTGCATAAGGCTCAATAAGGTCAATTACTTTAATACCTGTAAAAAGTACTTCGGTAGAAGTTGATAAATCTTCAAATTTAGGTGCTTGACGGTGAATTGGTAATCCAGCGTCTCCAGCTTTAGGCAAATCTCCAATACCATCAATAGCATCTCCAATTACATTAAATAGACGTCCATAAACATCTTCACCAATTGGCATTTGAATAGGAGCACCAGTTGCAACAACTTCAGTTCCTCTACTTAAACCATCTGATGAATCCATTGCGATAGTACGTACAGTATCTTCACCAATGTGAGATTGTACTTCAAGTACTAAAATAGAACCATCAGGCCTTTTAATTTCTAACGAATCATAAATCTTTGGAAGTTCAGCACCAGCACCGAATTCAACATCGATAACCGGACCTACTATTTGTGCAACTTTACCTGTAACTTTTGACATTACTTTTGTGTTTATTGTTTTGCTAAAATTTTATTCTGAAAAACACCTCGTTTTTCGCGCTGCAAAGATATTATTTTAATTTAAAAACAACAGTAATTTTTATGGGTTTTTTAAGCATAAAAAAACGCCCTCAATTTGAAGGCGTTTTAGTAATATTTTTCTGCTTAATTTATTGAAGCGTAGGTGAGTAATTTGTTGGGTATTCTCCAACATTCACTAAATTTCCAGATGCCTCAAAATTTGAACCATAAGTAGCATCGATAGCTTTCATAAACTCATTGGCAGCAACGGCATATCCTCTTGATGTTAAGTGTACACCGTCAAGAGAAAACATGCCTCCTGTAACCAATTCAGAAGTTAAAACAAAACTCCCTGAAGCAATTCCAGTGCTGTTTAATTCAGATAATAAAGCATTAGCATCCACAAAAGCAAGTCCTGTTTGACTGGCAGCAGCTTGAATAGTTGCATTAAAGCCATCCACAGCTGCTCTAATTTCAGCTTGTTCGCTTGGTATTAGAACCCATTTATCAACTAAAGGAAGTGTGATACCTTCAACAGCAAATTGTCCAGCTAATGCAGCGGGCAATCCTTGACCAATTAAAATAGCTGCATAATCTTCATTTACTTCACCAATTATAGAACTACTAGGTAGCACAAATAAATCTTCTGCTGTTGCCTGTCTAGTTTGTCCGTAAGTGTTTCCTAATAAAGCAGCAACCAATGGAGCGGCTTCAGGAGGTAATCCAAATTGCGCTAAAAAAGCAGGGAAAGTTGGACTCGCATTAAGAGCTGCAGTAATTTGTGCAGATATGTCGGTTAAACTTTCATCTCTAATAACTACAGAGCTAGCTTCCGTTTCAGAAAAAACTATTGCACGATCAGGCTGCCCTAAAGCAACATAAACTTGATTTAAGGCTCCGAATATAGAGTTTAACATTGGGATTTGTGGCCCAAAATCTGGATTTGATGGATCTAATGGATTATGAGGCACTGTAGTAAAGTGCGCGATATCAGTTACATAAGGAATGTTGCCCACAACCCCTTGAGCTCCTTGCGAAGTTAAAGTGGTTATTAATGTTGATATGGCAAAATCAAATGTTGGCTGGTCGGTAATTGGACTTGTACCATCACCACCTGATAATGCATATCCCAAAACATCATTATTTCCTATCCAAAGAGAGAAGAATGTAGGTGCTTGAGCCATTGACAATTCTAAAACACTGGCATCAGGTGTTGAACCTGTCATTCGAACAAAATAAGGATTTGCATTATTAGGTAAATTCATAATGTTTCCGTAACCAGGAGCCAATAAATGAAAGCTTCTAGCACCAGGAACACCCATGTTATTGAATGGTCCCATTGGATTGTTTAAAGCTATATCAGTAGTGACAGTCACAGGGCCAATGACCTCTTCTAGAGGTTCAGGAGCACCACCAGTAGTTACAAGCCTTGGGTCTGCAATTCTGTTTCCAGCTAAAGCTAAACCACCAAAGTTGTCATTGGTTAATGGCTGTACAAAGGAGCCTCCTCCAACCATAGCAAACTGTTGCGCCAAAATATTTGGAAAAGAATTTTCTTGAGCAGCCCTAAATAAAGCACCATCAGAATATCCTGAAGTCAAAGAGTTTCCTAAAGAAACATATTTTGAAAAATTAGCACTTCCAGTAGTTAAAGGTGGTAAAGTTTCGGAAGGAGTTGATGAGTCATCATCACTTTCACAAGCTGTAAAGCCCAAAAAGAGTGCCAACAGCAAAACATACGTTATGTTTAAATTTATCTTTTTCATGTTCTTATAAGTTATTAATTACTAATGATGCGTAATACATAGAACCAATATATCCTGTTCCTATGGCGGTGAAATATTCATCACCTAGAATATTGGTTGCACCAACTTTAATTATAGATTTTAGTTTTGGAATAGTATAGCTTAACTGGGCATCAAGTGTGTGATATGCAGGAATGTCACCATCGCCAAATGTTGCTTGCCAGAAATACGTATCACTCCATCTCCAAGCGACATTGAACCCGAAATTTTTAAATAAATCTGTGTTACCAAAGTTTACTTTTACTTTATGCTCTGGCGTGTTAAAACTTGTTCTAAAATCTGGGTTTGCTGCTTGATCAAAATCTTGTTTAGCAAAGGTATAATTAGCGCCAAGGTCAAAATCTCCAAATACTTTAGTAGTTAACCCAATAGATGCACCATAAGAGTTGACATCAGCATCTGAATTGGTATACGTTTGGTAAACAGCAAAATCATCATTTTGAAGAGCAGCCAAAGACAAACCTCCATCGCCCGCAGTTCCATAGAACGGTACTATTACATTCTCATTTGAAATAAAATCTTTATATGAGTTATAATAAACACTAGCATCAACTATTAATCTATTGAATTTACCACGATAACCAACCTCAAATGAAGTAACTTGTTCTGGTTTTACAATTTCAATATCAGCCACTACAGGAGCACCATTTTGGACTGAACTAGCCGAATACGAATTTTCGTAGGCATCACGACCAACGATTGTAGTTGTAGAAGGTTGACCTAACAACTGGCCACTAGCACTTACTGAATAAGTTCTTACGTCTCTGTCTAAATTAGATTCAGCCGATCCAACTAGTACTGCGCGACCAGCATCTAGACCAATAAATAAATCTTGTGTTGTAGGATTTCTAAATCCAGTTTGGAAAGAGCCCCTAATGTTATGGTTTTCATTAACTGTGAAACCTGCTGATAATCTTGGAGAAAAGAAACCATCAAACAATTCTGATTTATCATAACGAATAGACCCTGTTAGCTTTAAGTCTACATTTTCAGATAGCTCTAAATCTTTTTGCAATTGAGTATAGATACCATATTCATTATATTCAATAGAGCCATCTGAATCCGTATAGATAGTCCCTGAAGAGTTCAAGCTATATTGTCTAAATGACCCACCAACTTGAATTTCAGCCCAATCAATTAAATGGCTAAAGTTATAATTGGCATCTGAATGATAATATTTAGAGGCATCTTGAAATTTAGATCCTGTAACTAAATTAGGGTCATTAATACTTCTATTATATGCAGCTTGGAACTGTGGTGAGCCAGGTAAATAACGTCCTGTATCTGCAGCAGCACGAGCAGCAGCATGTGCTTGCTCTTCCGTTGCACCACCAAGTGTAGCCCCAGCATAAGTATTTATATAGTCACCAAACCAATCTTCATCACTTTTCCAAGCTCTATTGATTTGAATCCCAGTGAAAACCATATCATAAGAATCACCAGCTTTATCTGCAACTACATAACCTCTTACAAAGAAATTATCATTTCTGACTTCAATTTTGTGTTGTTGCTGTGTGAAATTATCTATATAATATCTATTGGTTCCTTGATAGATGGTTGAACCAGTTCCAATTTTACCAACATACTGTATTTCAAAATCGTTAGCCCATGGTCTTAAATATAGTCCCCAATCTGCTTTAATGCTTTCTGCATTGTAATCGGTTAAATCACTTTCTCTATAACCAGTTCTACTAACAACTACATCAGGTATAATTCCCAATCCACCAGAAGCAGCTCGGATATTGGTAGACACCTCGTCACCATAAACATTGTAGCCATCATAGTCTAAACTAGCTCTTGTAGCTCCGGAACCAGGTTTTCCTGCTAAATTGTCAGCCACCCAATCAGTTCCACTCAACCAGCCAAAATTAACTTTGGCAGCAAAATGATCGGTGAATTTATGAGCCATTCTGATACCAACATCAGTATAGCTATTATCTCCAGCGGCATCTTGAGAAGTAATACCTTGTTTTACATAACCACTGATTCCTTCAAAATCAAAAGGGTTTTTACTTCGCATAAACAAAATTCCATTAAAAGCATTTGCACCGTATAATGCTGAAGCGGCACCTGGCAATAATTCAACACTTTGTACATCTGTTTCAACCATTCCAACTAAATTTCCTATTGGAAAGTTTAGCGCAGGTGTTGAGTTGTCCATGCCATCTACCAACTGCATAAAACGGTTGTTTGAAAAGGTAGCAAAACCTCTTGTGTTAATAGATTTAAACGTTAAACTGTTGGTGTTGATGTCTACACCTTTTAAGTTTTCTAAACCGTCGTAGAAATCGGCTGAAGCGGTATTCTTAATCTCTTTTAGACCAAAACGTTCAACCGTAACCGGAGATTCAAATATACGTTCAGGTGTTCTGGAGGCAGAAATAACCACTTCATCAAGAGCGGTACCTTCAGATAAAACTAGTTTTAAGGTTTCAGAACTTGAAACGACCTCTTGCGTTGCTGTTTCAAAACCAACATTACTAGCTTGAACGCTAAATGGTGGTGATAAGTCTGTTGTGATTGAAAAACCTCCATCAAAATCCGTAATAGTACCTGTTGAAGTTCCAACAATAATCACATTGGCTCCCGGAACTGGTTGTTCATTGTCATCTACAACTGTTCCTGAAATTGTTGTTTGCGCAAAAGAAATAGTGCCGCAAAGCAACAATAAAATTGAAAGAATTGATCTCATTTTTTAGTTTTAGTTAATTATTATGATAGCAATATATATAAATCTATGAAAACTGAATGAGATTTTCATAAAAAATTATGCGCGCATAATAAAAATTAACAAAATAACACTATAAAAAATGATAAATTGATAATAAGGATAAAATTATTCTACGGTAACGGATTTTGCTAAGTTTCTAGGTTGATCAACATTTTTACCTAACATAACCGCTATATGATAAGACAGCAACTGCAAAGGTATTGTTGTAAGCAAAGGAGATAAAGGCTCAAGTGTTTCGGGTACTTCAATAATATGATCAGCTAGTTCTTGAACATGAACATCGCCTTCAGTAACAATACCGATTATTTTACCTTTTCGAGATTTAATTTCTTGGATGTTGCTTACTACTTTTTCATAATGACCTTTTTTGGTCGCAACCACAATAACTGGCATTTGTTCATCGATAAGCGCAATAGGGCCATGTTTCATTTCGGCAGCAGGATAACCTTCGGCATGGATATAGGATATTTCTTTAAGCTTCAGAGCGCCCTCTAAAGCCACAGGGAAATTATAGCCACGACCTAAATACAGACAGTTTCTAGCATCTTTATAGATGTCGGCAACTTCCTTGATATGCTCATCAGACTGTAGGGCTTTAGCTACTTTTTCAGGTATTAATTCCAGTTCCTGTAAATGATAGCGATAATCGGAATTAGAAATGGATCCTTTTGCCTTGGCCAATTTTAAAGCAATAAGTGTCAACACAGTTATTTGGGTTGTAAAAGCTTTTGTAGATGCTACGCCAATTTCAGGACCAGCATGTGTGTAAGCACCCGCATTAGTTTCACGGGCAATGGATGACCCTACAACATTACAAACACCAAATACAAATGCACCATTGGCTTTAGCCAATTTTATGGCAGCCAATGTATCTGCCGTTTCGCCAGATTGAGAAATGGCAATAACAACATCATTTGATGTTATAACAGGGTTTCGATATCTGAACTCGGATGCATATTCAACCTCAACAGGTATTCTGGCTAAATCTTCAAAAATGTATTCGGCAACCAATCCTGCATGCCAAGATGTACCACATGCTACAATGACTATTCTATTGGCATTCAGGAATTTTTCCATGTTATCATCCACGCCAGCCATACGAATAATCCCTTCCTTGACCAATAAACGACCTCTGTAAGTATCTCTAATGGCATTTGGCTGCTCATGTATTTCTTTAAGCATGAAATGCTCATAGCCACCTTTTTCAATTTGTTCAAGGTTCATTTGTAGTTCTTGAACATATAGGTCAACTAATGTGTCATCCTTAATCTTTCGGATTTTTATGCCTTTATTAATGCGAATAATAGCCATTTCCTCATCTTCTAGATACACTGCGTTTTTAGTGTATTCAATGAAAGGCGAGGCGTCACTAGCGATAAAAAACTCATCTTCACCAATACCAACAGCCAAAGGACTGCCTAATCTTGCAATGACAATTTCATCAGGTTTGTTTTTATCAAAAACGGCAATGGAATAAGCTCCTATAACTTGGTTTAGGGCAATTTGAACTGCTTTCCCTAACTTAACGTTTTCTTTTAACTTAACATCTTCTATTAAATTAATTAAAACTTCAGTATCAGTGTCTGATTTAAATGTATAACCTCTGGCAATTAGTTCTTTTTTTAGTGAATCGTAATTTTCGATTATACCGTTGTGAATAATTACTAAATTCCCAGAATTTGAATAATGTGGATGCGCATTGATATCATTCGGAACACCATGAGTAGCCCAGCGCGTGTGGCCAATACCTAGCTTGGCGTTAGTGGAAATTTCAGAAGCAACACGATTTTCCAAATCCAAAACTTTTCCTTTGGTTTTTGAAACTTTAAGATCAGTTCCATCAAACAATGCAATACCTGCACTGTCATACCCTCTATATTCCAATCGTTTTAACCCTTCTATAATAATGGGATAGGCTTCTCTATGCCCAATATATCCTACAATGCCACACATAAATTTTAATTGTTTGGTTCAGTAAAATAAATTTCAAATAGTACTTTTTTATCTTCTGGAACATTTTGGTTGGTTCCATATAAGGCGGTTCCTCTAGGAGACAATACAGCGCCTGTAGGAACATATTCATCGTTTACGTTTAACACATCGGCCTTTTGAATATCATTAACATTTGTTGAAACGTATAATCCTAAATTGACATTCGTAGAATCTCGTAATAGAATATTGTTTAAATGTTCTGTTAGTCTTAATTTATACTTTACACCATTGTTATCTTCATCACGTTCTAATTTTCGAGAATAAGCTATTTTGGAGTTTAATGGATTATTGGTATTCGTGGAAGGATCAAAAAAGTAATCTACAATCGGGATGTTGTTTTCTAAATCATATAAAATAACTCGGTCAGGCTCTTGGCCATTTACCTCATTTTGATTCACATAAAAAGTAATATTGGCTTCATTTAATAACCAACTATCTTTTTTAGATTTAAAATAATCAAATGCGTTTACAAGATTGTTGTCTTCATCTAAAATTTCACCACTAAACAAATTCAATACGGTCATTGAGCCCTCGCCTCCTTTTAGGTAAAGCGTTTCGTCACCCTCTACCATATTGGCATTGGCATCGGCATCATTAATGATAGTGTTTGCTGGGTCGTTTTCAAGGGAATTTAGAATATTTCCGCTAAAATTCATTCTAAAGAAACTTTCGTCTCTAGTTTCAATTTCTTCTCCTGTTTCAGGGTCTATTTCAGAGCTTATTAGTGTGCTATGGTAAACCAAAATATATGCTTGAGAAAAATTTATCATAGACAAATTGCCATTTCCGGTCTCGCCTTCTTCTATTTTAAAGTAGAGCCCTCTAAAATAATCTTTGAAATTATTTTGATTGCTCAATTCAGTCCTAGATTCAGGATCTTCTTCATCAAAGAAAAATAAATTATCCCAAAAATTATCTGTGTTTAACAATCTAACATGCAGCCCAGGTGCTGCAGTCTGTTCGTCATTTATGTTAAGCTCTAGGCTGGAAGGCTTAAAAGTTTCATTTAAATACAATAATTCACCAATATGGTTATCAAAATCGATAGTTTGATTTGAATTACTATAGTATCGTTGAGCATCTTCTAAATTTGTTTCAGGATCAAAGTCTCTCAAAAAGTAATTGTTTTGATAAATCGACAACTTTACTTCATCACTTCCAAATACTGAATCTAACTCATAGAGATTAATACCTTCGGCATCAGTTCCGGCACTTTTTGAGTAATAAGGAACGATCAAAACAACTGAATCAATTTCAGGTGCATCACCAAAATTGAAATCAAACGAGGTAGGGACTACTTGACCCACAACACTCGCAGTTGTTTTTCCAAAAATAGGATCATTATATATGCCAAGTAAATTGGAAGTAAGGCCATTGGTTTGGACAGGGTTCAGCTTTTTGTTATAGGCTACAATTGGAAAAGATTTTGAGTTGTTCTCAAAGTTTTGAATGCCTTCAATGTCACTTTCAATGGTGGTAAAGTCTCTATCGCAAGCCGTAAATGCTAAAGCTAGAATTACCAAAAACGCCAAAGGCCTATATAAATTCAATAGTTTTTTCATAATATTTTTTTGAGACAATCTTTATTACTGGCCTAACACCTGTGTGTTGTAAAATTCAGTGTAGGCTTCACTAAAGTCATCTTTTGAGTGGTAATCTAAAACAGGTTTTTTAGAATTTTGTAAATAATTTGTTAATTCTTCTGGAAGCTCTTCAGACCCAATTATCAATGCATCAGAATGGTTTATGGCAACCTTCATTAAATTATTGTAAGTTGGTTTGTCTAACATAGAAATAGCCTCGTCATCAATACTGTCAAATTTTATTTTGCCATGCATATCATTATTTAACGAACCATCAAAACTTTGATTGTAAACAGAGGTAACTATTTTGCTTTCGTTAAATAAAGGTTCATCCTTGTAATATTCCTTTAGGTAAAGCGGTAATAGAGATGCTAGCCAACCATGAACATGAATAATGTCCGGTGACCAGTTTAATTTTTTTACAGTTTCAATAACGCCTTTTGCAAAGAAAATAGCTCTCTCGTCATTGTCAGGAAATAAATTGCCATCTTCATCAGTCAACGTAGCTTTTCTTTTGAAATATTCATCGTTATCAATAAAATAAACCTGAATACGCTCTTTAGGAATGGAAGCAACTTTTATAATCAGAGGCATATCAAGATCGTTTATTACCAAATTTATCCCTGAAAGCCTAATAACTTCATGTAATTGGTGTCTTCTCTCGTTAATATTGCCATAGCGAGGCATAAAAATACGAATTTGCCCACCTAGTTGGTTAACCATTCTTGGGGCTTCAAACGACATGGAAGAAATTTCGGTTTCAGGTAAATAAGGTACTACTTCAGATGATACATATAATATCCTCTTATCTTTCATATAACTTTGCTTTTGAAGATTCAAAATAAAAAACACGCAAAAGTACAAAAATTTATGCTAATTGCCCGTAAAATATTAAGTTTGCACGCGTTAATTTTTTATTAAGGTGAGAGTCTTTACAAAAAAAGAAGAAATCCAAAAACATTTAAGGGAGCTAAAAGCCAAAGGGCAATCTATAGGTTTTGTACCTACAATGGGAGCATTGCATCAAGGCCATATTTCATTGGTGCAGAGATCGCTTGAGGACAATGATGTTGTAGTTGTTAGTATTTTTGTTAACCCTACTCAATTTGATAATTCAGAAGACCTAGATAAATACCCAAGAACCTTGGAGAGAGATACTGATTTATTGAGCAATGTTTCAGCCGATATATTGGTTTATGCTCCTACAGTTCAAGACATTTATGAAAATGAGGTAAAATCTGAACATTTTTCTTTTGGAGGGTTGGAATTTGAGATGGAAGGAAAGTTTAGAGCAGGACATTTTGACGGTGTTGGAACTATAGTGAAGCGTCTTTTTGAAATTGTAGAGCCTGATAATGCTTATTTTGGAGAGAAAGACTTTCAGCAATTGGCTATCATTAAGGCCATGGTTAAAATTCATGAACTTCCAGTTAATGTAGTTGGCTGCCCCATTCATAGGGAGACCAACGGTTTAGCTATGAGCTCACGCAATGAACGTTTAAAGCCTGAGTATAAAAAAGCAGCACCATTTATCTACAAAACATTAAAGTCTGCCAAGAAGCAGTTTGGCACAAAAAGTGCTAAAGAAGTAACGGAATGGGTTGAAAAACAATTCGATAAACAGGAATTTTTGAAATTGGAATATTTCACAATTGCCGATGTGGAAACGTTGAAACCTGTAAAACGAAAATCTAACAAAAAGAAGTATAGAGCCTTTATAGCGGCCTATGCAGATGATATTAGACTTATAGACAATATCGCATTAAATTAATTATCTTTGCCGCATGCAAATACAAGTAGTAAAATCAAAGATTCACAGAGTAAAATGTACAGGTGCCGACCTGAATTATATAGGAAGTATTACCATTGATGAGGATTTAATGGATGCTGCCAATATTATTCAAGGCGAAAAAGTTCAGATTGTCAATAACGATAACGGCGAGCGATTGGAAACTTACTGTATTCCTGGGCCAAGAAACAGTGGCGAAATTACACTCAACGGTGCTGCTGCCAGAAAAGTTTCGGTTGGTGATACGTTGATATTGATTACCTACGCCTTTATGGATATTGAAGAAGCCAAAGTATTTAAACCATCATTGGTTTTTCCTGATGAGTCTACTAATAAGTTAATTTAAAATTGAACTCATCGATAAAGAAGATATTAAAAGTGACACTCCCGATTTTATTGGGAGTTTTTTTAATATGGTATTCTTTATCTAAAGTCTCATTTTCAGAGTTATTGGTTTATTTTAAGAATGCCAATTACTTCTGGATTGTTTTGGGCATGTTTTTTGGGCTATTGAGCCATTTGTCCCGCGCTTATAGATGGCGGTTTCAATTGGAGCCTATGGGCTATCATGTTAAATTGCCTAATAGCATAATGGCCGTTTTTTCGGCTTACCTTATTAATTATACCATACCACGTGCTGGAGAAGTTGCTAGAGCTTCTATTTTAACCACTTATGAAGATGTTCCTTTTGAAAAAGGGTTTGGAACTATTGTTTCAGAACGCGTAGCTGATTTAATAGCGATGTCCTGTATTATTTTGGTCACATTGTTTATGCAGTTTGATTATATAGTGTCGTTTTTAAGTAAATCTTTTCAGCCAAAAAACATTCTTTTGGGTTTGATAGCATTAGTGTTATTGTTCTTGGTTTTCGTATTCTATATTAGAAGAAGTCAATCTAAAGTTGCTATAAAAATTAAAACATTTGTTTCCGGATTGGCAGAAGGTGTTTTGAGTATTTTCAAAATGAAAAAGAAATGGGCATTTGTTTTCCACACTATTTTTATTTGGGTTATGTATGTACTTATGTTTTACGTAACATCATTTTCAATTTCAGAACTAGAAGGCATTCCTTTAGGTGCGATTTTGATTGGATTTATTTCAGCAAGTTTTAGTATTGCCGCTACCAATGGAGGTATAGGATCTTATCCCATAGCTGTTTATGCTGCGTTTGCAATTTTTAATATTCCAGAACAGCCCAGCATTGCCTTTGGCTGGATTGTATGGACTTCACAAACTTTGTTATTGATGGTTTTAGGAGGTTTATCTCTATTGCTTCTTTCTATTTATAACAATAAAAGTGAGTAGGTTACAACCAAGAACTTCAATTATTTTTCTTTTTAGACTTTAGGGTTTATTTCATAACTTGCCATAAAAATTTTATCTTTTTTAAATGAAAAAACTTATCCTATTTTTGGCTTTATTATGTTCTTTACAAAGTATCACGTCACAAGTGATTTATGAACCGTTTCAATCCTCTAAATTAGGCGACACAAGAGAATTGAAAATTTTATTGCCAAGAGGCTATAACCAAGAAGATAAAACAGAGTATCCCCTTGTTGTTGTTTTGGATGGCGATTATCTGTTTGAGCCTGTAATAGGTAATATTGACTATCAATCCTATTGGGATGATATGCCGGAATGTGTTGTGGTTGGTGTCAAACAATCGGATACAAGAACGTCGGATTTCACATATAGCGATGAGACTTTTTTTCCATCTCATGAAGGTGCCAGTTTTTTTGAGTTCGTAGGTATGGAGCTCATACCTTATATTGAGGATAACTATAACGTATCACGATTTAGAGTGGTAGTAGGTCATGATTTGAGCGCCAATTTCCTCAATTATTATTTATTTAAAGAATACCCAGTGTTTAGGGCTTACATTTCCTTAAGTCCTGATTTGGCACCACAAATGGATACGCGCCTTCATGAAAAATTGCCGTTGTTACAAGAAGATACTTTTTACTATTTGGCAACAGCCGATGATGATGTGCAAGCACTTCGCACCAAGATTGTAGCGACTAATGAACTTCTAAAAAATATAGACAACCCAAAACTGCATTACCGATTTGATAATTTCACCGATGCTAATCACTACTCCTTGGTAGGGTTGGGAATTCCAAAAGCTATCAATGAGATATTTACCCTTTATAAGCCTATCAATAGATTGGAATACAAAGAAAAAGTATTGACTTATGAAGAGGGACCTTATGCATATTTGGAAAAAAAATATGACGATATTAAATCGTTCTATGGTTTTGAGAAAAAACCCATAGAAAACGATTTTAGGGCTGTGGCAGCAGCAGCAAAAAAGCTTAATGATATGGAATCATTGGAAAGCCTATCAAAATTAGCGAGAAAAGAATATCCTGAATCCATGATAAGCGCTTATTACACAGGGATGTTCTTTGAAGAAAAAGGGAATATCAAGAAGGCTCTACAATACTATAATAGTGGACTTTTATTAAAACCGTCTGAATTTATAGATAAAGATATGTTGCTTGATAAAACTTATGAACTACAAGACTAAAAGAACGAAAAAGACTACAAATAAGTATTTCATCGATTAATTTTGCGTTTTAAAGAATAATTAGTACTTTTATATCCCAAATCTTAACCTACTAATTATGAAAAGAGCAGTACTTTTTACACTGTTGTTAACTTTTTCTTCGTTGTTGTTTTCGCAAACAACCATCAAAGATTTCAAATCAAGAAAATTAAATTCTACCCGACAATTAAAAATCAAATTACCAAAGGATTATGATGCTGCTTCATCAATTAAATATCCATTAATTATTGTTTTTGATGGTGACTACCTTTTTGGGCCTGTGGTTGGTCAAACCCAATTCCAGACATATTTTGATGAAATGCCAGGCAGTATTGTTGTTGGTATTTCTCAAGGGAAGAATAGAACTTATGATAGTTTAACAGATGAAGTTACTGGTTTACCTTTCGAGTCTGGAGCGCGATTTTTTGAGTTTGTTGGACAGGAGCTTATTCCGTATTTAGATGAAAGATATAATACGAGTAAATTCCGAGTGGCCGTTGGACATAATATCATGGGGAATTTTATCAATTCGTTTATGATGAAAGATTTACCGCTATTCCATGCGTATGTGAATTTAAGTCCAGATTTGGTTGGTTCAATGGGTGATAATATAGTCAAGCGATTAGAATGGGTTAAGGACGATGTGTTTTATTATATGGTAACTAGTTCGGGTGATAATACCAAACTGCGCGAAGAGATTCTTAAAACTAATGAGAAAATTAAAGCGATAGAGAACTCAAAACTAACATATTATTTTGATGATTTTGAAGGTGAGTCACACTACACTTTGGTTACAGGAGCTATTTCAAAAGCATTTGATAAGATTTTCGAAATGTATAAACCGCTTCATGAAAAGGAATTAAAAGAAAAGGTGTTGCCTTATGAAGGAACATTGGATAATTATTTAGTTTCTCGCTATGATCGTATTGAAGAATTATTTGGAATTGTGAAACCTATTTCAGAAGAAGAATTTCAAAAAGTTGCGGCTGTAGCCGATGAACGTGAAGATATTGAATCTTTGGAAAAATTAGGCAGGTTGGCTAATAAGCAACTTCCAAAGTCACTTTTGGGAAATTATTATTTGGCTATTCATGCTGAAAAAATAGGCAAGCCCAAAAAAGCAGTTAAATTTTATGAGGAAGCTATGGTATTAGATGATGTCGCGTTTATCAAAAAAGACACCATTCAATTAAGCATGGAAAATTTAATGGCCGAATTGACCAAGGATGATAAAAAAGGCGAAGAAATAGAAGGGGAAGTTATTGCCGAATCAGATTAATGAATCTATTTATTAACGACTTGTTTTTATCATAGAATTATAAGTATTTTAGCCTAAATTTTTATCAATTGGCTAAAGTAAAAACCACCTTTTATTGTCAAAATTGCGGTACGCAATATGCTAAATGGCAAGGACAATGTAATGCCTGTAAAGAGTGGAATACCATTGCTGAAGAAGTTATTCAAAAGCCAGAAAAAAGCGACTGGAAGCCTTCAGTATCAGCTACCAAAAGAGCTTCAAAGCCCTTATTGATTAATGAAATTGACGCTTCTCAAGATGCCAGAATGCTTACCGATGATGGCGAGTTTAACCGTGTTTTGGGAGGAGGTATTGTTCCAGGTTCCTTAACATTATTGGGAGGTGAACCAGGTATTGGTAAAAGCACCTTACTATTGCAAATTGCATTAAAACTACCTTATAAAACGCTATATGTTTCAGGAGAGGAAAGCCAGAAACAAATAAAAATGCGGGCTGAACGCATCAATCCGAATAACAACAATTGCTACATTTTAACTGAAACCAAAACTCAAAATATCTTCAAACAAATTGAGGATTTGGAACCAGATATTGTAGTGATTGATTCTATTCAAACCTTACATAGCGATTACATAGAATCTTCTTCGGGAAGTATTTCGCAGATAAAGGAATGTACAACAGAATTTATCAAATTTGCTAAAGAAACCGCAACACCTGTTGTGTTAATTGGCCACATCACTAAAGATGGCAATATTGCAGGGCCAAAAATTTTGGAACACATGGTTGATACGGTTTTACAATTTGAAGGTGATCGCAATCATGTGTTTAGAATTTTACGAGCCAACAAAAACCGCTTTGGTTCTACCAATGAATTGGGTATTTATGAAATGCAAGGCTCCGGTTTAAGAGAGGTCTCAAATCCGAGTGAGATTTTAATCTCAAAAAAAGACGAAGAATTATCAGGGAATGCCATAGCAGCTACTTTAGAAGGTATGCGTCCTTTAATGATTGAAGTGCAAGCTTTGGTAAGTACAGCCGTTTATGGTACGCCCCAACGAAGTGCTACGGGATTTAATGCCAAGCGGTTGAATATGCTTTTAGCAGTTTTAGAAAAGCGTGCCGGATTTCGTCTTGGTGCCAAAGATGTCTTTCTGAATATAACTGGAGGCATCACGGTTGATGATCCAGCAATAGATTTAGCGGTTGTTGCTGCTATTTTATCATCTAATGAAGATGAAGCTTTACAGCAGGATTACTGCTTTGCAGCAGAGGTAGGTCTTTCTGGCGAGATTCGTCCGGTACAACGTGTGGAACAGCGTATTTTGGAAGCTGAAAAACTAGGTTTTTCTACCATTTTTGTGTCTAAATACAACAAGATTTCTTTAAAAAATACGACTATCAAGATTCAATTAGTTTCCAAGATTGAAGATTTAGTGAATCTTATTGTTTAAAGATATCACCAGTATTACCAACTTATTAACATCTAAATCGTTAACTCACTGTTGACAATGAATACTGTCTTTTTTAATTAATTATTTTCATTAGAATTAATTTTGTGTTTTACAATAATCTAATAGCTAATGGAAATCATAACTTTAATCATTTGTATAACTATTATAACAATAATCTTGATTTATTGGATAATGCCTATAAAAAAAATGAAGGCTGTTAATAGTGCTCTAAAATCTTTGTTACAAGTTTTTCCGATTACTCAAATAGTTAATGCAATAGTAAATAAATCAAAATCTAGAGCTGATTAATGTCGATGCATTAATGGTGATATTTCACCTCTATTTCTCTAAAAATCATTAATTTCGCACGTCGAAACGAATTAATGATATAATGAGTAAGAAATTCCCTGAATATAAAGGTCTTGACTTACCAAAAGTTGCTGAAGAAATTGGCAATTATTGGCAAGAAAATAACGTATTTGAAAAAAGTGTAACCACACGTGAAAACGCTAAACCATTTGTGTTTTTTGAAGGGCCTCCTTCTGCAAACGGTTTACCTGGTGTACACCACGTTTTAGCACGTGCTATCAAAGATATTTTTCCGCGTTACAAAACCATGAAAGGTTTCCAAGTAAAGCGTAAAGCTGGTTGGGATACCCACGGATTACCTATTGAGTTAGGTGTGGAAAAAGAATTGGGAATTACAAAAGAAGACATTGGTAAAACCATTTCCGTTGAAGACTACAACGCTGCCTGCCGTAAAGCAGTTATGCGTTACACTGATGTTTGGAATGACCTGACTCAAAAAATGGGTTATTGGGTTGATATGGACGATCCATACATTACCTATGAACCTAAATACATGGAATCGGTTTGGTGGTTACTAAAACAGATATACAACAAAAGTTTGTTGTATAAAGGTTATACCATTCAACCATATTCGCCAAAAGCTGGTACAGGATTAAGTTCGCATGAGTTGAACCAACCAGGAACCTATCAAGATGTAACAGATACAACGGTTGTTGCGCAGTTTAAAGCTAATGAAGCATCGCTTCCTGACTTTTTACAAAACGAAGGAACCATTCATTTCTTGGCTTGGACTACCACACCTTGGACGCTTCCAAGTAATACAGCTTTAACGGTTGGCCCTAAAATAGATTATGTTTTAGTTGAGACGTATAACCAATATACGTTTGAACCAATTAACGTAGTGCTAGCAAAACCGTTAGTTAATAAACAATTTGACGGAAAGTTTAAACGTGTTGAAACAAAACCAGAATTATTAGAATATTCATCTGGAGACAAGAAAATACCATACTACGTTGTAAAAGAATTTAAAGGAGCCGATTTAGTTGGTATTACGTATGAGCAATTATTGCCTTATGCGTTACCAAACGACAATCCTGAAAATGCCTTCAGAGTTATTGCTGGAGATTTCGTAACTACCGAAGATGGTACTGGTATTGTGCATACTGCGCCAACTTTTGGTGCAGATGATGCTTTGGTAGCTAAACAAGCAACACCAGAAGTGCCACCAATGTTGGTAAAAGATGCCAATGGAAACTTGGTGCCTTTAGTAGATTTACAAGGTAAATTCCGTCCAGAAATGGGTGAGTTTGCTGGTAAATATGTGAAAAACGAATATTATAATGATGGCAAAGCTCCTGAAAAATCAGTTGATGTAGAGTTAGCTATCAAATTAAAAACCGAAAATAAAGCCTTTAAGGTTGAAAAATACAAACACAGCTATCCTAACTGTTGGAGAACTGATAAGCCAATTCTATACTATCCGTTAGATTCTTGGTTTATTAAAGTAACCGATGTTAAGGACAGAATGTTTGAATTGAATGAAACCATCAATTGGAAACCAAAAGCAACAGGAACTGGTCGTTTTGGTAACTGGCTTGCTAATGCCAACGATTGGAACTTATCGCGTTCGCGTTATTGGGGAATTCCGTTGCCAATTTGGAGAACCGAAGATGGTAAAGAAGAAATCTGTATCGGTTCGGTTGAAGAACTAAAGGCTGAAATGGCTAAAGCTGTTGAGGCAGGTGTAATGAAAGCTGATATTTTTGCTGATTTTGAAGTAGGAAACAATTCCGAAGAAAACTATGCAAAGTTAGATTTACATAAAAACATCGTTGATGAAATTGTGCTTGTGTCACCATCAGGACAACCAATGAAGCGCGAAAGCGACTTAATTGATGTTTGGTTTGATTCAGGCTCTATGCCTTATGCACAATGGCATTATCCGTTTGAAAACAAAGAAAAAATAGACAACAACACTTCATTTCCTGCCGATTTTATCGCAGAAGGTGTTGACCAAACACGTGGATGGTTCTATACGCTACATGCTATTGGAACGATGGTGTTTGATTCTGTAGCTTATAAAAACGTAGTGTCTAACGGATTGGTATTAGACAAAAACGGACAAAAAATGTCTAAACGTTTAGGTAATGCTACAGATCCTTTTGAAACCTTATCTACTTATGGTGCTGATGCCACACGTTGGTACATGATTTCAAACGCAAACCCTTGGGATAACTTAAAATTTGATGTAGATGGCATTGAGGAAGTAAAACGTAAATTCTTCGGAACACTTTACAACACCTACTCATTCTTTAGTTTATATACCAATTTAGATACATTCAATTATAGCGAAGCCGATATTCCTTTAGAAGAACGTCCAGAGTTAGACCGTTGGATTTTATCTGAACTACATACGCTTATCAAGAAGGTAGATGAGTTTTATGCAGAATACGAACCTACCAAAGCAGCAAGAGCTATATCAGACTTTACACAAGAATATTTAAGTAACTGGTATGTGCGTTTAAGTAGAAGACGTTTTTGGAAAGGCGATTACCAAACCGATAAAATTTCGGCTTATCAAACGCTTTATACCTGTATGGTAACGCTTGCAAAATTAGGCGCGCCAATTGCACCATTTTATATGGATAAACTTTACCAAGACTTAACACAAGTAACACAAAAAGAAAACTTTGAGAGTGTACATTTGGCAGAGTTTCCAAAATATGATGAAAGCTTTGTAGATAAAAGTTTAGAACGTAAAATGGAGAATGCGCAAACAATATCGTCGTTGGTATTGTCGTTAAGAGCAAAGGAGAAGATTAAAGTGCGTCAACCATTGCAAAAAATTATGATTCCTGTTGATAGTGAACAACAAAAGGAAGAAATTCTTGCGGTTGCCGATTTAATAAAACATGAGGTTAACATTAAAGAAATTGAATTGTTAAGCGACGCTTCAGATATTTTAGTAAAACAAATAAAACCTAATTTTAAAGCGTTAGGACCACGTTTTGGTAAAGATATGAAGCTTATTGCTGGAGCTATTTCAAAGTTTACTTCAGAAGATATTAAAAAAATCGAGCAAAAGGGTGTTTTAGATGTTGAAGTTAACGGAAAAAACATTACTTTAGAACTCGCTGATGTTGAGATAACATCTCAAGATATCGAAGGTTGGCTTGTTGCTAACGAAGGTGCTTTAACAGTAGCACTTGATGTTACACTTACTGATAATTTACGAAGAGAAGGGATTGCTCGTGAGCTCGTAAACCGTATTCAAAATTTACGTAAAGATTCAGGCTTTGAAGTTACAGACAGAATTAATGTTGTACTTCAAAAAGATGATAATATTGTTAAAGCCATAGATACAAATCTTGAGTATATCAAAACAGAAACTTTAACCGAAGAACTTGAAATTATGGACACTGTAAACAATGGTATAGAAATTGCTTTTGATGATGTAAATACCAAATTGTTTATTCAAAAACATTAGAGAATATGGCAGCAGAAACAAACGTAAGATACTCTGATAAAGATTTAGCAGAATTCAAAGCCTTGATTCAAGAAAAAATTGAAAAGGCAAAGCACGATTTAGAGCTTATAAAAAGTGCCTATATGAACGACCTTAATAATGGAACTGATGACACATCACCTACATTTAAGGCTTTTGAGGAAGGTAGTGAAACTATGAGTAAGGAAGCGAATTCACAATTGGCTATTCGTCAAGAAAAGTTCATTCGCGATTTAAAAAACGCTTTAATACGTATTGAGAACAAAACCTATGGTGTTTGTCGCGTTACTGGAAAGCTTATAAATAAAGAGCGTTTAAAATTGGTGCCTCATGCCACGTTGAGTATCGAAGCTAAAAATATGCAGTAATCTATGATTATTATATAAATACGAACACAAACGCTTCAAGAAATTGAAGCGTTTTTTATTTATGAAGCTTATAACTCTTATAATGTTTGTTTTGTTTGGGCATAGTCTTTTATTCGCCCAAAAAAACATAGAACGTCAGTTTCAAGCTGATCATATTCGAACGGTTAATTTAGACGCTACCAATAGTTTTGAGATTTTTGTTGAAACCGTAAAGGCAAAAACAATTTCGGTTGAGGCGGAAGTTGCAGGTGAGAATAGTGAGCAAATGGTATTGGTGACTAAAAACACAGATGATGAACTGCAAATTACCACTGAATTTCAACCATTGTTTACCGTTCCAGATGATAAGTTAAGTGCGCATAAAGTCATGTCCATAATCTATAGATTGAAAGTTCCCGAAGACATTAATGTTGTTATTTCAAGCGATATTGGATCGGTGTTTGTCACAGGGAAGTATAATCAATTGACAACGGAATTGAATCATGGACATTTTGTGGCCAAAAAGTTTTTAGGTTCAGCACTTATTAATACTATCGATGGGAATATCACTATTGAATCAAATTATGCGAAAGTGAATTTGGACACCAAAAACGGTCAAATTTCTCAAGAGAATCTCGTGTTGGGAACCAATAATCTGTCACTTCATTCTATTAACGGAAACATAAGCGTAACTAAAACAAAATAATAGTTCTATTTTTGCCCGAAATAAATTGGTGCATGTCCCTAAAAAAATCCATACTTTTTATAATCATTATTTTAATGATTGATCAATTGAGTAAAATTTATATCAAGACCCATTTTGTGCTTAATGAGGATCTTGAGGTGTTCTCTTGGTTTAAAATTTATTTTATTGAAAATGATGGCATGGCTTGGGGGACCAAAATAAGTGATTTTATTTCCTTCATTAGTGACCGAACAGCCAAAGTCTGCTTAACTCTTTTCAGGATTGTTGCCATTTGTGGTATAGGATATTGGTTGTATGATGCTACAAAAAAGCAAAACTCCAGAATTCTCATTTGGGCTGTTGCCTTGATTTTTGCTGGAGCTTTAGGGAATATTATTGATTCTGTTTTTTACGGTGTTTTGTTTGATGATTCCTTTGGTCAAGTGGCCACTTTTTTACCTGAAGGTGGCGGATATGATAGTTTGTTACATGGCAAAGTGGTAGATATGTTGTATTTCCCGTTATGGAAAGGCTATTTGCCTGAATGGTTGCCATTCTATGGTGGCGAGTATTTTACTTTTTTTGACCCAGTTTTTAACATAGCCGATGTAGCTATAAGTACTGGTTTTGGATTACTCATTGTTTTTAATAAAAGAGCTTTTAAAAAATAATTTAAAAGGAGTATATTTTTTCTGGCGTCACACAAAAATCCAAAGCCATATCATTTTCAAAAATATCATCAATTTGTTCTTCGGCTTCAAAAAATGAAAGCCCAATTTTAATGATTTCTGGGTTACATTCTGATAGAAATTTATCATAAAATCCTTTACCATAACCTACTCGGTGACCCTTTTTGTCAAATGCCAAAAGTGGTATAAAAACAACCTCTATTTGGTTGTTTGGAATTTGAATACCGTCAACTGGTTCTGGAATATTCAAGGCGTTTTTTTTAATTACGGTAGCATCAGTCAGTAAGTAATTGGTCATGGTTCCAGCATTGAAATCGCTTTTGGAAACAATGATATTCTTGTCCTTCCCTGAAAGGATATTTAAGATAAAATCGGTGTTGACTTCTTGTTGCTCTTCAATAGTTAAAAAAATATGGTAGAAAGATTTATCCCAAATAGCAAGTTCCAAAAGCCTATTGGCAATTTGTATGCTCAAATCATCAATAAGTTCAGGATTTAAAGCCTTACGTTTTGACTTGTAGATTTTCCGAAGTTCAGATTTGGTCATTTTAATTTGGTAGTAATATGAAAAAGCGCATCACCTTGATAGACGATTGGCGACTCATTAACATTGATAATGTAACCTGAATTAGTAGCCTTAACAAAGTGATTGAACTTACCATAAGGATCCGTAATATTACCAATAACATCGCCTTTGGTCACTTTGGAGTTTATAGCAATAGAGGCTTTAAACATACCAGAAAAATTAGCACGTTGCCAGCGACTGTCCAAAATATAAACAGAAGGTCTTTTTGGTTTGGAGGCCTTAAATTTAGAAGAAAGCATACCTAAATGGTTTAGCACACGCTTAATACCGTTGACACCTGTATTGGTTACTTTATCATCAATATGGAACGATTTACCACCTTCAAATAATAAAATGGGCTTACCTAATTTGTAGCAGGTATTACGAAATGATTTTTTGATGTTTTTGGAGTAGAGTATAAAAGGCGCTCCAAAAGTTTCGGCTATAGCATCCAAGGTTAAACTGTTTTTTACAATTCTAATTTGAGGAGCATTGAATCTTCCTGAACCACCAGTGTGAAAATCCATAATAAAATCAACATCAGGAATCACTTCGTTTACAAGCTTGAATGCCACGCGACTGGCTAAAGACCCACGTTTAATACCTGGAAAAACACGGTTTAAATCACGTCCGTCAGGGAATTCACGATTTAAATTTATAAAACCAAATACATTGATAATTGGAATGCAGATTATAGTTCCTATTTTAGGTTTATTGATGCCTTTGGCAATAATTTGCCGCACAATTTCTACACCATTAACTTCATCACCGTGAATGCCAGCAGTAAGTAATACAACAGGACCTGGTTTTTTAGAGCGCTCAATTATTACAGGAACGTCAACACTAGAAGAAGTATGTAAATTTGCAACACCAAAACTTAATTCACAGCTTTCACCGACTTTAATTTCTTTTCCAAGAATCGTGATTATTTTTTTGTGCTTGTAAGTCATTATCTATTGCGTTCAATAAATGTGATTATGGCTCTAGCTATATTTTTTCCTGTGGCACCTTCAATACCTTCCAAACCTGGTGTTGAGTTAACCTCCAAAAGTAAAGGTCCTCTGGCAGATTGAAGCATGTCAACACCACAAACAGGTAACTTTAGCGCTCGTGATGCTTGCATGGCCAATTTTAATTCGGCATCACTTAATTTAATGATTTCGGCAGAACCGCCTCGGTGTAAGTTGGATCGGAATTCACCTTCTTTTCCTTGTCGCTTCATAGCGCCAACAACATGGCCATCTACCACTAAAGCTCTAATATCAGCACCTTTGGCTTCTTTAATAAACTCTTGAACAATAACGCGCGCCTGAAGACCATTAAAGGCTTCAAGAACCGATTCGGCTGCATTTTTTGTTTCGGCTAAAACTACGCCTAAACCTTGTGTGCCTTCAAGTAGTTTAATGATTACTGGAGTGCCACCAACGTGCTCAATAACCTCTTCAACATCGCGTGAATAATTGGTAAAAACTGTTTTAGGCATCCCAACGCCAGCCTTGCTCAATCGTTGCAAGCTGCGTAGTTTGTCACGAGATCGTTGAATGGCATCCGATGTGCAGATTGTAAAAACATTCATCATTTCAAACTGTCTCACAACAGCGCAACCGTAAAAGGTCACCGATGCTCCAATTCGCGGAATAATAGCATCGACATAATCTAAATAACGGTCTTTATAATAAATGGTTGGTTTTTCCTTTTCAATAATAATATCGCACTTTAGAGGGTCGATGACTTCGACTTTATGACCTCTGTTCTCCCCTTCCTCAATGAGACGTTGGGTAGAATATAAATGCGTGTTTCTAGACAGAATAACAATGTTCATGTTTGCTTGAGTTATATGATACGTCATGCCTGTCTACATCAACCAGAAATTTTTTGCTTAAAAACTGTCGGCCAATCAAAACAGGAAATTTCATATCATCCCTAGTGCTTAAAGTTAAGTTAATCTTATACGTTTTACCAAAAAATACGACTTCAGATTTTATTTTAAATCTATTTTCCTTGTAGCCATTACTACTTTTGACATCGGTTTTAGAGTAGGTATCAAAAATAATTTCAATGCTGTTAAAGTTAGCGTGCCCTTCACTGTGAAATGTACAAAATAACATATTGTCTTTTTCAACAATATGTGAGCAGTGTATAGCCGATGTGTAAGCACCTGTGTCTATCTTGACATCTATGCCGTATAAATCTAGTTTTGGAAAGTCTACTTTGTCAGTTCTTCCAAGGGTTTGTTTTTGCATTTTATGTTTTAAAAAAAGTGGCGCAAGGTAGTAAAATAGTTCTTCCAAAATGTATTTTTTATGATAAATTTAAGCCGTAATTAATAAGCTGATTTTAAGACTTAAACCTTAAAAATAATTACCTTTGAGGTAATGAGCCACACAGCTTTAGAAATTCAACTTAAAACCCTGCCAAACCTACCAGGTGTGTATCAATATTTTGATGCCAATGGAAAGATTCTTTATGTAGGAAAAGCCAAAAATTTAAAAAAACGGGTCTCCTCTTATTTCACAAAAAATCACGATTATGGTAAGACTAAAGTTCTTGTCAAAAAAATAGCTGAAATCAAACATATTGTTGTTGAAACCGAAACAGATGCACTCCTTTTGGAGAACAATTTGATAAAGAAACATCAGCCACGTTATAATGTTTTACTAAAAGATGACAAATCCTATCCTTGGATTTGCATAAAAAAAGAGCGGTTTCCACGAGTGTTTTCTACACGTCGTGTTATTAAAGACGGTTCAGAATATTTTGGGCCATATACCAGTATGAAGACGGTTTCAACACTACTCGATCTGATTAGAGGTCTGTTTATGCTTCGAACTTGTAATTATGATTTGTCGCAAGAGAAGATAGAGTCTGGAAAATATAAGGTGTGTTTGGAATACCATTTGGGTAACTGTAAAGGACCTTGTGAGGGTTATGAAACCGAAGAAAGTTATCATGGGAATATTGAGTCTATTCGGGAAATACTAAAAGGAAATTTTAAGACCTCACTTACGCAGTTTAAAAATCAAATGAAAGCCTTATCAAATGATATGCAATTCGAGGAGGCTCAAAAAATAAAAGAAAAAATAGAGGTTTTAGAAAATTATCAGGCTAAATCAACGATTGTCAATCCTAAAATTAGCAATGTTGATGTGTTTACCATTGTAAGTGATGAGAGTTATGGTTATATCAATTTTCTACAATTGTCGTATGGTTCCATTATTCGATCGCATACTTTAGAAATCAAGAAAAAACTTCAGGAAACCGATAAAGAATTACTGGAACTGGCCATAACAGAATTAAGGCAGCGATTCCACTCTAAATCCAAGGAAATTTATGTGCCTTTTAAAGTGGAATTGGGTGAGGATACAAAGGTTACGGTTCCAAAACTTGGCGATAAAAAGCACATATTGGATTTGTCTTTACGTAATGCCAAATATTTCAGATTGGAACAATTAAAGCAGGTTAAAATAGTCGATCCAGATCGTCATGCCAATAGAATTATGGCTCAAATGAAAGCTGATTTAAGATTGACCGAAGAGCCAAGACATATTGAGTGTTTCGACAATTCAAATATTCAAGGAACCAATCCTGTTGCTGCCTGTGTGGTATTTAAAAATGGTAAACCAAGTAAAAAAGATTATAGGCATTTCAATATTAAAACCGTTGAGGGTCCAGACGATTTTGCATCGATGGAAGAAGTGGTTTTTAGGCGCTATAAACGCTTGTTGGGTGAAAAACAACCTTTGCCACAACTCGTTATTATTGATGGGGGAAAAGGGCAATTGTCTTCTGCTTTAAAAAGTTTGGAAGCATTGGATTTGAGAGGAAAAATTGCCATTATCGGAATTGCCAAGCGTTTGGAAGAATTATTTTATCCAGATGACCCAATTCCCTTATATTTAGATAAGAAAAGCGAAACGTTGAAAGTTATTCAGCAATTACGTAATGAAGCACATCGTTTTGGGATTGAACATCATCGTAATAGACGAAGTAAAAATGCGTTGAATACCGAATTGGAAACTATTCCTGGAATTGGTGAGAAAACCATTGTTGAATTATTAAAGGTTTTTAAATCTGCCAAGCGTGTAGCAAACGTAAAACTAGATGAGTTGGAAGAGGTAGTTGGAAAATCTAGAGCTGAAAAAATTTATAATTATTATCATAGAACATGAAGTATGTCTGGATTACCATAATGTTTTTGTTTAGTTGGACTGTGAATGCACAGAATCCTTCCACAGATGGTGTAGAAAAAAAAGACGTTAAAATCGGTTTGGTTTTAAGTGGTGGAGGCGCTAAAGGTTTGGCTCATATAGGTGTTTTAAAAGTAATTGACAGTTTAGGAATCCAAATAGATTATGTGGCTGGCACGAGTATGGGTGCTATAATCGGCTCGCTTTATGCTTCAGGGTATTCAGGAAAAGATATTGATTCCATTTTTGAAGGTGTCGATTTTGACAAAATCATCAATGATGATTTACCAAGAGAAGCCAAAACCTTTTATGAGCGTGATAATTCTGAAAAATATGCAGTTACACTTCCTTTTGATAAGTTTAAATTAAAATTGCCTTCGGCATTATCAAGAGGACAGAACACCTTGAGCCTACTTTCAAAGTTAACTCTTCATGTGTGTGATGTAGATGATTTCAGTAAGTTGCCTATTCCATTCTTTTGTGTGGCAACCAATGTGGAAACCGGTAAAGCCGTTATTTTGGATAAAGGGAGCCTTTCACAATCTATTACGGCAAGTGGTGCCTTCCCGTCCCTTTTTCAGCCGGTAATTATAGACGATCAAATTTTGATAGATGGCGGTGTGGTTAATAACTATCCCATAGACGAATTACGGGCTAAGGGCATGGACATCATTATTGGTGTCGATGTTCAGGATGATCTGGCAACAAGGGATGAGTTAAAATCGGCTCCAGATATTTTACTTCAGATTAATAACTATAGGACCATTAACGATATGCGAGAAAAGGCGAAAAAGACAGATGTCTATATTAAGCCTGATATTACAGATTATACAGTTATTTCCTTTAGCGATGGAGAAAAGATAATTGAAAATGGTATGCTGGCAGCGATTAAAAAAAGAGATGCTTTAGAAAAAATAGCCTCTATGCAAACCCAGAAACGCAAAGCATTTGATCCTATAAAACCTATAGATAGTGTTAAAATCAATTCTATTACGATTGAAGGGAATGAAAAATATACTAGAGCCTATGTGTTAGGAAAGCTTAAATTTAAACAAGATGAAAAGATAAAATATACTTCATTGGTTGAAGGGGTTAACAATTTGGCAGCAACAAACAACTTTGAAAGTGTTATTCATCAGTTAAAACCTTCGGTTGGAAAAACAGGCTATGATTTGGCGTTTATATTAAAAGAAAGCCCTAAAAAAACCTTTTTGAAATTTGGAGTTCACTATGACGATCTTTATAAGAGTGCAGCTTTGATTAATTTGACCAGAAAACAATTATTGTTTAACAATGATGTGGTGTCATTCGATTTTATTTTAGGAGATAATACACGATATAATTTTGAATACTACATTGATAAAGGTTTTTACTGGAGTATTGGTTTGCAGTCAAGATTTAATCAATTTGAAAAAAACGTACCGGCTTCTGCCTTGCTTGACGATGAAAATTTAAGCAATATCAATGTCAATAAAATAGATGTAGAGCTTAACGATTTTACGAATCAGTTCTATCTGCAGACATTGTTTAGGAAAGATTTTGCACTTACTCTAGGGGCTGAACACAAGCGTCTTAAAATTTTATCGGAAACTATTGTGGCTCAAGATAGTAATGACGAAGAGATTATATTTGAAAATAGTGATTATTTGAGTCTTTATGGAAAGTTAAAATTCGACACATACGATAATAAATACTTTCCTAACGAAGGAATATTCTTTGATGGTGATTTTCACCTTTACTTATATTCTTCTGATTTTAATAACAACTTTACAGAGTATTCAATAGCAAAAGCCACCATTGGATACACAAAAAGCTTTGGGAAACTATCAGCTAATCTGACCACTCAAGGTGGTTTTACGATTGGTGAAGATACGACGCCTTATCTTAACTTTGTATTAGGAGGTTATGGGCAAAACTTAATAAATAATTTTACTTCGTTTTATGGATATGATTTTTTATCCATTCCTGGTGATAGTTTTGTAAAAGGAGTTATTACTTTGGATTATGAATTGTTTAAAAAACATCATTTTAATTTCGCTGCTAATTATGCCAATGTCGCTGATAATATTTTTGATACAGGCGAATGGATAACATCACCCAATTTTTCAGGCTACGCTTTAGGCTATGCTTTTGAAACGTTTTTAGGGCCAATTGAGGCAAAGTACTCTTGGTCACCAGAGGAGAAAACGGGAATTTGGTTTTTTAATCTAGGCTTTTGGTTTTAATGGATTAAAAACCGTATTTTTTTAAGATATTTGCTTGCATGAAACCATTTTGGATAGGATTACTGCAATTTCTTCATTTTCTTATTAAGAGAAGTCCCGAGTAAACGTGCATATTTTGTATCTTTAGCTTATTGAAGGATACTAAAGGAGAGTTTGAAAATTTTTAAAACATTTTAAATTTTACGAAATGCCGTTCTATCATAAATTAGGGAAAATCCCACATAAACGACATACACAGTTTAGGAAACCAGATGGTAGCTTGTACTACGAGCAATTATTTGGAACCATTGGTTTTGATGGTATGTCCACCAATATGTATCACGAGCATAGGCCAACACAAGTCAAAGAGATAAAAAAACAATACAGTGTAGAGCCTAAAATTGCCAAAGCAAATAACATTCAATCCTATAGGCTTCACGGATTTAAAATTCCACAGATAAACGATTATCTCGAAAGCCGAAAAACAGTGTTAACCAATAGCGATTGTAGTATTATTTTGGCAGCGCCAAAACAGTCTACCAAAGAGTATTTTTACAAAAATACCGATGCCGACGAGCTTATTTTTGTGCATCGTGGTAGCGGAAAACTACGAACACATTTAGGAAATCTCGATTTTAAATATGGTGACTATTTGTTAGTACCAAGAGGAATCATCTACAAAATAGATTTCGATACCGAAGACAACCGTTTGTTTATTGTGGAGTCTCGTCGTCCAATTTACACACCAAAACGTTACCGCAACTGGTTTGGGCAATTGTTAGAGCATTCACCATTTTGTGAGCGCGATTTACGTCAACCGCAAGAATTAGAAACTCATAACGAAACAGGAGACTTTTTAATGAAAGTTAAAAAGCAAGGTGATATTTTCGATATGGTTTATGCCACACATCCTTTTGATGTTGTTGGATACGATGGTTACAACTATCCGTACGCCTTTTCAATTCACGATTTCGAACCCATAACAGGTCGTGTACACCAACCACCACCAGTTCACCAAACTTTCGAGACCGATGCCTTTGTGGTATGCAGTTTTGTGCCAAGGCTGTACGATTACCATCCCGAAGCAATTCCTGCACCTTATAACCATAGCAATATAGATAGCGATGAGGTGTTGTACTATGTAGATGGCGATTTCATGAGCCGAAACGATATTGACGCAGGTCATATCTCGCTGCATCCAGCAGGAATTCCACATGGACCACATCCTGGAGCAACAGAGCGTAGCATTGGTAAAGTAAAAACCGACGAGTTAGCAGTAATGGTTGATACATTTAAGCCCTTACAAGTAACCGAAGACGCATTAAAAATAGCAGACGAAGATTATTTTAAATCTTGGTTAGAATAACATATTAATAAGAAGCTAATCCTGCTTTCGGCAGTCGCTTTAAAAACTGTCTTATCGAGCGCAGTCGAGATACAGTTTTTAAGAGCTCCAACAAACTGCCTCAATCAGGGCTAAAAAACAAACAAAATGAGCAAAAACATAGAATCAGTAAACTACGGACTAGAAAAAATATTTGAAGGCGCAGAAGACTTTCTACCTTTATTAGGAACCGACTACGTGGAGTTTTACGTAGGTAACGCCAAACAAGCAGCACACTTTTACAAAACTGCTTTTGGGTTTCAATCGTACGCATACAAAGGATTGGAAACAGGAAGCAAAGACACAGTATCTTATGTCTTAAAACAAGACAAAATACGATTGGTATTAACCACACCATTAAACTCAAAACACCCAATTAACGACCATATTGTAAAACATGGCGATGGTGTAAAAGTAGTTGCCCTTTGGGTTGAAGATGCTCGTAGTGCTTACGAAGAAACCACATCGCGTGGTGCAAAATCTTACATGGAACCAACAGTTGAAAAAGATGAATTTGGAGAAGTGGTAAGAGCAGGTATTTACACCTATGGCGAAACCGTTC
This sequence comes from Bacteroidia bacterium, assembly GCA_030425285.1. Classification (GTDB taxonomy): domain Bacteria; phylum Bacteroidota; class Bacteroidia; order Flavobacteriales; family Flavobacteriaceae; genus Hanstruepera. The sequence goes on along the minus strand of JAUIAY010000001.1, from coordinate 367,858 downwards.
ACATGTTTGTAGAGCGTAAGAATTACAAAGGTCAGTTTATGCCTGGGTTTATAAAATGGGAATCTGATTACAACCCAGAGCCAGTAGGCTTAAAGTATATTGACCACATGGTTGGTAACGTAGGTTGGGGCGAAATGAATACTTGGGTAAAATGGTACGAAGACGTCATGGGCTTTGTAAATTTCTTGTCTTTTGATGACAAGCAAATCCACACCGAATACTCTGCTTTAATGAGTAAAGTAATGAGTAATGGTAATGGTCGCATTAAATTCCCAATAAACGAACCTGCTGAAGGAAAAAAACGCTCACAAATTGAAGAATATCTAGATTTTTATGAAGGTCCAGGAGTTCAACATATAGCTGTAGCTACAGATGATATCATAACAACAGTTTCGCAATTACGTTCTCGAGGCGTTGAGTTTTTATCTATTCCACCAGAAGAGTATTACAAAGCAGTTCCTGGTCGTTTAGAAGAATTTAGTCATGAATTACGTGAAGATATCGAAACGTTAAAAAGTTTAGGTATCATGATTGATGCTGATGAAGAAGGCTATTTATTACAAATATTCACAAAACCAGTCGAAGATAGACCAACGTTATTCTTTGAAATTATTCAACGTATGGGAGCAAGAGGTTTTGGAGCAGGAAACTTTAAAGCTTTGTTCGAATCTATCGAAAGAGAACAAGAAAAAAGAGGCACATTATAACAAAAGTTTAACGAAATAATTATTAAAAACTCTTTCAATCATGTTGAAGGAGTTTTTTTGTTTTATACTTTTGGAATAGTAATTGTAATATTTCAATAGAACAATAAAAATTTGTTAGTATAGTTACAATTACAAATAACATCATATGAAAAAGATCAGTTTACTTTTTACTGTATTATTCTTTAGTTTTAATGTTTCATTTGCTCAAATGGAAAGTTCTTATGACGTTGGTGAATGGTTTCGTTTTGAGATGAGTTACAGTGGGTGGATGAAAGCAGGTGAAGCTACTTTGACGGTTAAGGAAGGTGTTTATAAAACCAAGCCCGTTTTTCATGTCGTTGGAAAAGGATGGACCACAGGAGCTGTTAGCTGGTTCTTTAAGGTAGAAGACCGTTATGAAAGTTTTATTGATAAGAAAAATAACAAACCTTATCGGTTTATAAGGGATATTGATGAAGGTGGTCATACCAAAAATATTGAAATCGAGTTTGACCAAGACCGAAGCAAGGCCTATGTTCATAATATTAAGCATAATAAGAAATCGATTTTCGACACCAAGCCCAACATTCAGGATATGGTATCGACATTTTATTACTTACGAAATAATTTAGATGTTGAGAACTTGAAAGTTAATGATGAGGTTTTTGTCAATATGTTTTTCGATGAGGAGAATTATGGGTTCAAGTTAAAATATCTTGGCGAGGAAACCATTAAAACAGAATTTGGAAAAGTCAATTCCTTGAAGTTTAGACCATATGTTATGGCTGGTCGTGTGTTTAAGGAAGAAGAAAGTTTGACCCTTTGGGTATCAAATGACAAAAATAAAATACCTTTACGCGTAAAGGCTGATTTGGCTGTAGGATCACTACGTGCCGATTTAAATGCCTTCAAAGGGCTTAAGCACCCTTTTAAAATAATTGTAGACAATTAATCACCGATTATGGCCAACGACATAACCAACCAATTAAAAGAAAAATTCGACAAAATAGGACAGGATTTAGACACCCATTTGGAAGGGTTACTACATAGTAAACCCATTAATTATTGGGATTACATCCAAACCGATGCCCTTTTGGACCTTCAAACACAACGTTCGGTGTTGCCAGATGAAATGGTCTTTATTATGTACCATCAAATCAATGAATTGTTGTTTAAAATGATTCTTTGGGAAATAGATCAAGTAGCAAAAAGCCAAAAGCTTACTGTAGACTTCTTTTCTTCAAAACTTATGCGGATCAGTCGGTACTTTGATATGTTAACCTCTTCTTTCAATATTATGAGAGAAGGTATGGAAGTGGAGCAATACAATAAATTCAGAACTACACTAACGCCTGCTAGCGGATTTCAAAGTGCCCAATACCGTAAAATAGAGTTTGCCTCTACTGAGCTTATAAACTTAATTGATAATAGATTTAGAGAAACTATCGACCGAAATACGTCTTTTGAACATGCTTTTGAGCATTTATATTGGCAAGCAGCAGGAAAAGATTATAAAACTGGTAAAAAAAGCTACTTATTAACAGTTTTTGAGGAACGATACAAAGATGAATTTATTAGATTTGCGAAATTCTATAACACAAATAACCTCTGGACAAAGTTCAAGGAACTTCCAGAGAGTGTTAAGGAGAACGATGTTTTAATTGATGCCATGCGCCATTACGACAATACGGTGAACATTAAATGGGTTATGGCACACTATAATACAGCAAATCATTATTTAAACATAGGTGGTAAAACAGCCGAAGCAACAGGAGGAAGTGAATGGGTAAAATATATGCATCCAAAGTATCAAAGACGAATATTTTTTCCGGATTTATGGACCAAACAAGAATTAGCAGATTGGGGAAAAAATGCCTAATAGTTTTAGTAACTGCATTTATTTTTTACAATTGTAAAGATGATAAGGCAGAACAACATGATGTCGTTGAGGAAGTAGCCGTTATTGAACCTCAAGAAATCTACGAATTTGGTTTCAATCTGAATGATTACATTGTAAAAAGAGATACCATTAGAAGAGGGGACAGCTTTGGTACCATTATGGAACGAAACAGAATAGGTTACCCAAAAATTTATCAAATAGCCGAAAAAGCTAAAGACAGTTTTGATATTAGAAAACTTCAAATAGGTAAACCATATACCATCCTTTGCTCAAAAGATACTCTTCAAGAGCCAAAATGCTTCATTTACCAACCCAATAGAGAAGAGTATGTGGTTATCAATTTCCAAGATTCCATTCATGCTTACAGTAGCCGAAAACCTATTAAATATGTTGAAAAGGAAGTTTCGGGAACAATCTACAGTAACATTTCAGAAACACTCGATGAAAAAGGTATTAGCTTTATTTTGGCCTATAAAATGTCTGATATTTATGCGTGGACTATTGATTTTACCAGACTTCAAAAAGGTGACAATTTTAAGGTAATTTATACTGATAAATATATTGACGATAGTATCTATGCAGGAATCGATAACATAAAAGCGGCATATTTTGAGCACAAAGGTGAGCCATTTTATGCTTTTGAATTTGAAACAGATAGTATAAAGCACTTAAAAGACTATTTTAACGAAGAAGCGAAAAACTTAAGACGTGCATTCCTAAAAGCACCAGTTGAATATAAGCGAATTTCATCTAGATACAATTTAAGAAGACGCATTGCCTTGTACGGAAATAAAATCAGGCCTCACAAAGGCACTGATTTTGCCGCGAACGTAGGAACCCCAATCAGGGCAACAGCCAACGGTACGGTTACTAAATCGGCATACACTAGAGGAAATGGAAACTATGTAAAAATCCGTCACAATAATATTTATGAAACCCAATACTTGCATATGAAAAAACAAAATGTGAAAGTTGGGCAGTATGTAAAACAAGGCGATGTGATAGGTTGGGTAGGAATGACAGGCAATACATCAGGTCCTCATGTGTGCTACCGTTTTTGGAAAGATGGTAAACAGGTTGACCCTTTTAAGCAAAAACTACCGGAAGCCGAACCTATTTCCGATAGTTTAAGAACAAGATATTTGGATTATATTAAACCTATCAAAACCCAATTAGACGCTATTGAGTTTGATGACAATTTAGAAATAGACTTACCTGAAAGTACTGAAATTACAGATTTACAATAGTTTATGGCTTTACCAAAAATAAATCCAACTACTACTAAAGCTTGGAAAAAACTTCAAGAGCATTTTCATGATATTGAAAATGTTCACATGAAAGACCTATTTGCAATTGATGCTCAACGAGCTGAAGATTTTACAATTGCGTGGGAGGATTTTTATGTTGACTATTCTAAAAACAGAATAACCAAAGAAACCAAGAAATTATTATTGGATTTGGCCAAAGAGGTTAAATTGGACGAAGCAATAAAAAGTTATTTTTCAGGAGATATCATTAACGAAACGGAACAAAGAGCTGTTCTCCATACAGCATTGCGAGCACAAAAGTCTGATAAGGTTTATGTAAATGATATTAATGTGATTCCTGAAGTTTTTGAGGTAAAAGAAAAAATTAAAGACTTCTCACATAGTATAATTAGTGGTGCTAGAAAAGGAGCTACAGGAAGAGCTTTTACCGATATCGTTAATATTGGTATTGGCGGTTCGGATTTAGGTCCAGCTATGGTTGTCGATTCGCTTCAGTTCTATAAAAATCATTTAAACACCCACTTTGTAAGTAATGTGGATGGCGATCATGTGAATGAGGTAATAAAAAAACTGAATCCTGAAACAACACTATTTGTAATAGTTTCAAAAACCTTTACAACTCAAGAAACATTAACCAATGCAAATACAATACGTGATTGGTTTTTAAAATCATTTGAAAAAGAAACTATAGCCAAACATTTTGTTGCCGTATCCACCAATATTGAAAAGGTTCAGGATTTTGGAATTGAGAAAGACAATATTTTTCCCATGTGGGATTGGGTTGGTGGTCGTTTTTCATTATGGAGTGCAGTTGGTTTAACAATCAGTTTATCTGTTGGATTTGAAAATTTTGATAAACTCTTGAGTGGTGCCAATGCTATGGACAGGCATTTTAAAAATGCACCACTTGATAGTAATATTCCTGTAGTTTTAGGGCTATTGACCGTTTGGTACAATAATTTTTTCAAGGCTGAAAGTGAGGCCGTTATTCCTTATTCTCAATATTTAAATCAGTTTGCTACATACTTACAACAAGGCATTATGGAAAGCAACGGTAAGAGTATTGATAGAAATGGAAATCGAGTAAATTACCAAACAGGAACCATCATTTGGGGAGAGCCTGGCACCAATTCCCAGCATGCTTTTTTTCAACTGATTCATCAGGGAACCAAACTAATTCCTGCAGACTTTATTGGATTTGCGGAATCATTGTATGGGAATAAAGATCATCAAGACAAGCTTATTTCAAACTTTATCGCTCAAACAGAAGCTTTAATGAATGGTAAAACCAAAGAGGAAGCAACTACAGAACTTCAAAGTAGTAATCTGTCTGAAGCAGGTGTTGAAAAATTATTGCCATATAAAGTTTTTGAAGGGAACAAGCCTACCAATACCATTTTCATTAAAAAACTAACACCAGAGTCCTTGGGCAAAATCATTGCCATGTATGAACATAAAATTTTCGTACAAGGTATTATATGGAATATTTTCAGTTTTGACCAATTTGGGGTCGAATTAGGTAAACAATTGGCCAATAGTATACTACAGGATATAAAAAATAACACTATTGCCAATCACGATGCATCTACTGCCAATCTTTTGAATTTTTATAAAAATAAAGCTTGATTTATTGTTGAAAAACCTGTTGAAAGGTTTTTTTGTTAGTAAATTATCAAAGAGAATTATTGGATATCTTCAAATAAATCAAAATTTCTTAACGATATCGTAATATTTGTACGATATATTAGACTAATTTTGCCGAAAATTAAAAATCAATCTTAATTAATACAATGAAAAAAATTACTAGATTATTATTTTTATCAGTTGCAATTTTGTTTACTGGTTTTGCTATGGCACAGAGTACTGTGACGGGTACCGTTATGGACGGTGAAATGAATTCACCACTTCCTGCGGCTAACATCGTTGAAAAGGGGACTACCAATGGTGTGTCTTCTGATTTCGATGGGAACTTTACAATTACTACTGAAGCTGCTTCAGGTGAGTTGGTTATCTCCTATGTAGGTTATGGTAAAGTAACTGTATCTTTTAATGGAAACACTAATTTAGGTGCAATCACTTTAGCTAGTGACAACACACTTGAAGAGGTTGTAATCATTGGGTCTGGTGTTATCGATTTAGCCGAAGACAGAAAGACACCAATTGCAGTTTCTACAATCAAGGCTAATGAAATTAGAGAAAAAGCTGGAAACTGGGATTTACCTGAAATATTAAAATCTACACCTTCTGTTCAAAACATTAAAGCAGGTGGTTTTGGTGATGGTCAAATGTTTTTGAGAGGTTTTGACCAAACAAACACTGCTTTCTTGTTAAATGGACAACCTATCAATGGTATGGAAGATGGTAGAATGTATTGGTCTAACTGGTCTGGTGTATTGGATGTAGCCAATGCAGTTCAGGTTCAGAGAGGGTTAGGTGCTTCTAAACTAGCGATTTCTTCTGTTGGTGGAACTGTTAACATTGTTACAAAAACTATTGATAAGAAATCAGGTGGTTTTATTCAACAAATGGTAGGTAATGATAACTATATTAAATCTACAGCTTATTTTTCTACTGGTGTTGGTGAAAAAGGATGGTCTTTTTCAGGATTGTTAGGTCACTGGCAAGGTGATGGTTATGTAGATAACACACAAGGACAGGGACAAACGTATTTCCTTTCTGTAGGATACCAACCAAATGAGAGTCATGCCTTAAATTTCTTGTTAACAGGTGCACCGCAATGGCATGCTGTTGCAGGTAGTGGTTCTATAGGTTCTTTCTTGGATAGTGAAAGAGGTAGACGTTACAATTCTTGGAATTTTGAAGGTGTAAATAGTCCAAACACTTTACATGGAGGTGCATATCCAGGCGGTAGAAACATTTATCACAAGCCTGTTGCTAACTTAAGTTGGGATTGGACAATCAATGACAAGTCAGCTCTATCTACTGTATTGTATGGTTCTATGGGTCGTGGTAGTTTTGCGCAATCTATTGGGTCTGTTGATTATGCCAGAGGATCAAACAATAACCACAACTGGTATGGTTTAGTTACCAACTACAATAACCAATTGTCTGAAACTTTAAACTTCAATATTGGTGCTGATGTGCGTTTATATAATGGTATCCATTTTAGAGATGTCAGAGAGTTTATTACTGTAGATTCTGTAAGTGCCACTTCAGGATATTCAGGTTCTTATGAGTTAACTGAAGCCGGTGGTATCAATCCTTGGGAAGTGTTTTTTAATCCTAATACAGATCATTCTCAACGTTTTGGTTATGACTATGAAGAGCAAATTAACTATGCAGGTGTTTTTGGACAATTGGAGTATGCTAAAAATAATTTTTCAGCATTTTTCCAAGGAGCAATTTCAAATCAGTCTCACGTAAGAACAGAATTCTTAAATGTTCAGGAAGAAGGTGTCTCTGAAGATTCTGATAAGGTGAATAATTTAGGGTATAACTTAAAAATAGGTGCATCGTATCAATTAAGTGATATGCACAAAGTATTTGTAAATGCTGGATACTATTCACGCCAACCATTTCATGACTCTTTATTCCAAAACAATAGAGGAAGTAATGAGTTGTTACAGCCTGAAGTTGAAAATGAAAATATTACTGGCTTTGAGGCAGGCTACCAATTTAATGGAGGAAGAGCTATCTCTGCTAACTTAAACTTATATCATACAACTTGGGATAATAGAACCCTAGTTAACAACAATGGTGAAAATGGTGATGATTTCATTAGTTTCCAAACAATGGGAGTTAAACAAGTTCACTATGGTGTAGAATTGGAAGTAATGACAAGACCATTAGATAATTTAAGACTTAACGGTTTTATTTCTTTAGGTGAATGGCAATTTAAAGATAACGCTACTCAAAGAACGTTTGATAACGATGGAAACCAAATTGGAGATGATGAGGAAATTGTTATTGATGGCTTTAACGTAGGTGGTGCTGCCCAAGTTACAGCAGGTATTAATGGTAGTTTTGAGTTTTGTAGAAATACAAGTATCGATGCAGGATGGAACTGGTATAATGATATGTTTTCAACAGGGTCATTAGAAGAGGCTCCATTATCAATGCCTTCTTATGATACAGTTGACGCAGGATTTTCTTATAAAGTGCTTGTAGGTAAGGAAAAGCAAAATTCAGTACAGTTTCGTTTGAATGTAAACAACGTTTTTGATGAGGTGTATTTGGAATCTGTTAATGGAAATACAGCAGCATCTTCTAATCCTGAAGAAAACTATAAAGGAATTAACAAAAGTAACACAGGCCGTTTTGGTTACGGTAGAACTTGGAATACAAGCATCCGTTTTAATTTCTAGCATTAGTTATTTAAATATAATTAAAAAAACCTCTTCATTCCGAAGAGGTTTTTTTATGGGTTTTAATCACTACATTTGTTACATACAATAAAAACTGACATTATGTATAGAACAATTCAAATATTACATTCCTATTGGGCGTATTTGGTGCTTTTAATATTAGTACTGGCAACATTAAATGCCTTGATAAAAACTTTTGGAAACAAGGAATATCAAGCAAAGGATTTCCGTATATCTCTTTTTACATTAATCGTTTCCCACATTCAGTTACTTTTGGGAATTGTCTTGTTTTTTGCTGCAGATTACCTATCATTAATAAAGGACATGGGAATGGGTGAGATTATGAAAAATAGCTCACTACGCTCAAATATTATAGAGCATCCTATTACCATGATACTGGCCATTGTTTTGATTACTATGGGTTACTCGAAGCATAAAAAGAAATTGACATCTAAAACCAAGTTAAAAACAATTGCCATTTTCTATACATTGGCACTGATTTTAATTCTAGCTAAAATTCCTTGGAACACTTGGTTTGACTAACATGGATATACCATAACAAAATAAAAAGACCAGTAAACACTGGTCTTTTTTTATTGATTTGAGGGTAGTTTTAATTGTCCATTTCTTTAATAACATATACATAAACTGGGAAGTGATCGCTAAAGCCATCAGTAAAACCACCATCGGCAAAACTTCTTAATGGATATCCCTTGTAGCGCCCCTCTTTGTTTACAAGATAGTTTTTGTTATAAATACCAGCTTGATAAAATCGCCATGATGTATAGTCCTTATCAAGTAATGGTTTGGTAAACATAATTTGATCAAAAAGGCTCCAGGCATCTCTATAGGCTGTTGTTCCCAAGCCATTTTTCTTAAACATGTTATAATAAGGATTGTAAATACCTTTAAATCGAACCTTTTCTTTGTCTTTTTCTGCTTTTAAAACATCCTTGACACTCGCATTAGTTGGATCATCATTTAAATCACCCAGAGTGAATATTTTGGCATAAGGGTCAATTGTTTGCAAAGAGTCAATAATGCGTTTATTTAAATTAGCAGCAGCTACACGTTTAGGTCTGCTTCTGGCTTCACCACCTCTACGAGATGGCCAATGGTTTACAATAATATGAACCATTTCACCTTCAAGTTTGCCACTTACCAAAAGCTGATCACGCGTATAAATGCGTTCTCTAGAGGCGTCATCATAAATCTTTAGTTCATGTGAACTGGTATGAAGCGGTGTGAAAAATTTCTTTTGGTACAATAAAGCAACATCAATACCACGAACATCTGGAGAATCATAATGGATAATACCATAATCCTTATCCAGTAGTAAAGGGTCGTTGACAACATCTTCAAGAACCTCACGATTCTCAACTTCTGAAACACCCAATAAAACAGGTGAATTATGGGCTGTTTCATAGCCTATATCAGAAATTACACGGGCCATATTGTGAACCTTTTTTTTGTAAATGTCACCTGTTTCAATTTTCATCTCCATAATAGGACTAGCCTCATCTAGTTTGTTAGGGTCGTTTATGGTATCAAAAAGGTTTTCAAGATTATAAAATGCGACAGTATGTATTTTGTACTTTTTCTTCTCTTGTGCATAAGTATTGGCTAATGCTACTAGCAAAAAAGCGGTCGCAAAAAATGTAATTTTTTTCATTGAGTTAAGAATGTTATGTTTTTGTTATGATATTACAAATCTCACGCCAAAAGTAGATATTTATTATAAATAATGTAAATTTGCAGGCTTTAATTAATCATTATTTAACGCAGAATCAATTTATTAATCATAAGTTTAAGTATGAAAAAACACTTATTTATTTTTTTATTCGGAATTTTTTCAGCATTTGCTATGCACGCACAGCAAGCCATAGTAAAGGGTAGCGTCACCGAGGCTGTTTCCTATGAACCAATTCCTGAAGTAACAGTTACAGTAGAAGGTACCGATTTAAACGTTGTAACTGACGAAGCTGGAGAGTTCCAGTTTTTAGAATCTGTACCACTTGGCGAACAAGTATTGGTTGTATCTAAATCGGGTTACATATCCAAAAGATATCCAATAGTGGTCAATCAAGGCCAGACAGTTGACATCACCGACATGACGTTGGAAAAAGTTGTTGACAGTGCCGATTTGTTCACCATTACACTTTCAGACGACGAGTTAAATGACGATGGAACCGGATTGGATAATATTTCCGGACTATTGCAATCGTCTCAAGATGTCTTCCAGCGTACAGCAGCATTTGAATTCAGTTCATCATTTTTTAGAGTTCGAGGCCTTGATTCCGAAAATGGCTCGGTATTAATCAATGGTATTGAGATGAACAAAACCTATGATGGTAGGCCACAATGGAGTGATTGGGGAGGTTTGAACGATGTTCTTCGCAACCAAGAACTAACTACAGGTTTACAACCTTCAAACTATAACTTTGGTGGTGTTTTAGGAACAACCAACATGATTGTTAGAGCATCAAAATATAGAGAAGGTGGACGTATTACCTATTCAGCTTCCAATAGAAGTTACACCAATCGTGTTATGGCTAGTTATGCTTCAGGATTATTGGATGGCGGATGGTCTTATGCGATTATGGCAGGAAGACGTTGGGGTAAGGAAGGTTATCAAGAAGCCACATTATATGACTCAAACTCTTTCTTTGCATCTGTTGAAAAGCAATTTGGAGAAAAGCACAGTTTAAACTTTACGTCTATATACACACCTAATCGTAGAGGTAAGTCATCACCAAACACGCAAGAGGTTTATGACCTAAAAGGTATCAAGTACAACGAATATTGGGGTTGGTACGATGGCGATAAACGTAACTCCAGAATTAAGGAAATAGAAGAGCCTATTTTAATGTTAAACCACTATTGGGATATTAGTAGTAAAACCAAGTTGAATACCAATGTTGCGTATCAGTTTGGTAAAATAGGTAATAGTCGTTTAGATTGGAACGGTACTGATATAGTTGATGGTTTCCCTGAAGGAGGTGGTGCTAACCCAAGCCCAACATACTATCAAAAATTACCTAGCTACTTTGTTAGAAACTTCCCTGATAATTTGGAGTATGCCTATGGAGCCCAACAGGAGTTTTTGAACAATGGACAAATTAATTGGAATGATCTTTATTTTGCTAATATTAGTAATGCATCTACAGGCGGAAATGCTGTTTATGCGTTGTATGAAGATCGCAACGATGATTCTCAATTAACCGTCAATACTATTTTAAGTTCTGAAATCAATGAAAATATTTTATTGAATGCGTCTATTAACTATAAGAACTTAAAATCAGAAAACTTTGCTGAAATAATAGACTTGTTTGGAGCTAGCACTTATTTAGATGTTGATGCTTTTGCAACTGACATAGAAAGTGCCCAAAACGATATGTTGAATCCTAACAGATTGGCTGGCGAAGGCGATAAGTTTAAATACAACTATAACTTTTTAGCCAATATCCTGTCAGGATATGCACAAGCACAATTCAAGTACAACAAGGTGGATTTTTACGTGGCAGGTAGCTATACCAATACCACTTATCAAAGAGAAGGATTGTATCAAAATGGAGCCTTTCCAAACAACTCTTTAGGTAAAGGAAGAGAAGTTAAGTTTACAGGTCTTGGTGCTAAAGGTGGTTTGACTTATAAACTATCAGGAAAGCATTTAATTGATGTAAATGGAGGCTATTTAACCAAAGCACCTACATTAAGAAACACGTTTGCCAATTCAAGAGAAAACCATGATGTAGTTGGTGACAGAAACGGAATTGGGATTACCGAAGAAAAGATTTTATCTACTGATGTTAGTTACATTTACCGTTCACCAATAGTAAAGGCTAAATTAACGGGTTATTATACCAAAATTGAAGATGCCAATGAAATTTCATTTTATTATGCTGATGGTGTTGGTGGTGATAATGCCGTTTTTGTTCAAGAGGTTTTACAAGGAATCGATAAAAAACACATAGGAGCCGAATTAGGGATTGAAGCGCAAGTATTGCCAACTTTAAAACTTAAAGGTGTAGCTTCGGTTGGACAATTTACATATGATAACAATCCAAACCTATATTTAACTACCGAGCCAAATGATGAATCTCAAATAGCTGGATTCACAAATGGTTATAGAGATTATGGAACTTCTAATTTAAAAGATTATAAAATTGCTGGAGGACCACAACAAGCATATTCGGTTGGTTTTGAATATCGTGATCCTAATTATTGGTGGTTTGGCGCAACGGTTAATTATTTTACCAATACATATGTTGACGTGAACCCATTAACCAGAACAACAAACTTTACTACAGATTCTGACGGAAATGTATTTAATGATTATGATGAAGACATTGCCCGCGAATTATTGAAACAAGAAGAGTTTGACGATTATTTTACAGTGAACTTAACAGGTGGAAAATCTTGGAAAATTGGCGACTATTATATTGGTCTTTTTGCAAGTGTTAACAACCTGTTGGATGAAGTTTATAAAACAGGTGGTTTTGAACAAGGTAGAAATGCCAATTATCGTCAATTACGAGATGATCAAGCACTTGATACACCGGTATTTGGTTCAAAATATTGGTATGCTCGTGGTGCTACTTATTTTGTAAACCTTAACTTTAGATTCTAAAAAAATATGAAAAACATAATATCAAAAACAATGAAAGCAATTAAAAATTTATTCGTGTTAAGTGTATTATCACTTGCATTAGTCATGTCATCTTGTGTTAGTGATGACGATTATAATTTACCTGACGTATCAGTAGAGGAACCTAATATTCCTCAAGATAAGATAACAACTTTTTTAGCGGTTTACCAAAGATTGGCTCAAGCTCAAAACGATGGTGATCCTACAGCTATTATTCCTGCAGAAGAGGAATTGTACATTGAAGGATATGTTATTTCAAGTGATCAATCTGGTAACTTTTTTGAGGAGTTAATCATTCAAAACAAGACTGATGACAGTAACCCATCTGAAGATCCAAGATTAGGGATTAGAGTATCTGTGAACGTAAGTAGCTTATACAATACCTACCAATTTGGTCGCAAAGTTTATATTAAATTAAGCGGATTGACCATTGGTGAATCAAATGGTGTTTTGGTTGTGGCCAAAGGAGAGGGAAGTCAAGTTGAGCAAATTCAAGCGTATGAATATAGAGATATTATCTTAAGAGGTTCTGAAGTAGCTGAAATTACGCCAAAAGTAACGTCAATAGAAGATTTATCTGAAGCTGATGAAAATACTTTAATTCAGTTAAACGATGCTCAATTTCACAGAAGTCAATTAGGTATGACCTTTGCAGGTGAAGCTAGCGATGAATTTGATGGTTTTAGAACATTGGAAAGTTGTGCTACAAACAACACTTTAGATTTACAAACAAGTACCTTTGCTGATTTTAAATCATTGAACATTGATGAAGGTAGAGGTTCTATCCAAGGTGTTTATAGTCGTGATTTTGGTGATGATTTCAGCGTGTTGATTATCAACTCAAGAGCAGATATCAATTTTGATAGTGATGATAGATGTGATCCTAATGTATTGGAATGTGGTGGTGCCATCGGTACAGCTCAAACTATTTTCTCTCAAAATATGGAGTCTGTTTCTAATATTTCCGATTTAGAAGCTCAAGGTTGGGAACAAGTTTTGGTATCAGGAAGCGAAGAGTTTGTTATAAGTAGTTTCAGTGGAAACCAATATGCTCAAATTTCTGGATTTAGTTCTGGTGAAAATGAAATGGAAACATGGTTGGTAACTCCTGATATTAATTTAGATGGCAGTACAGATGAAGCCTTGACTTTTGATTTAGAAGTAGCATATTCAAATGGTGTTATCTTAAGTGTGTTGATTACAGATAGCTACACAGGTGATGTTACAACGACTGAATGGACTGAAGTAGATGTTACCATCCCTAATGTGCCTTCTAACGGATTTGGAGGGTTTAATAATGTTGGTGACATTAGTATAGATTGTTTAGATGGAGACATTAGAGTAGCATTTAAATATGTTGGTTCTGATCCTTCGGCTACAACAAGATATCACATTGATAATGTAGAAGTAACAGGTAATTAATCTAGCCTATCTACTATAATTAAAAAGCCTGCAGTTAAGCAGGCTTTTTGTTTGGTTTTAGTTTTGCTGTAGTAAAATGTAAACAGGAAAATGATCACTATAACCGCCTTTGTACTTTTTTCCAACATAGGTTCTAAAAGGTGTTCCTTTGTAGTGACCTCTAAATTGTTTTAAAAATTCTTCATCGAACAAAGCCGCTTTTTCAAATGATAATTTTTCTGACTGGGTTTCAAAAAAGTTGGTACTAAAGAGTATTTGGTCAAATAAATTCCATTGAAAATCGTGTACGGTCGTACCAGTTTCAGTAGTCAATAACTGGTTCATAGGATTGTATAGGTCGTTGTAATTAGCCATATATTTTACGCTTTCACTAGATGGATCATCGTTAAAATCACCCATAACAAGTATCTTGGCTTGAGGATCTTCAAGTTTTATGGTATTAATAATTTCGCCTACCTTTTCAGCTGCTTTTAGTCGTTTGGGTTCTGTTTCGGTTTCACCTTCATGTCTTGAAGGCCAATGATTCACCAAAACGTGAACACGTTCTAAATTTAAATAACCTGTTACCTTTAGAATATCCCTTGTATAATCAATAGTTCCGTCAAGGTTATAAATATGGACAGGAAATACTTCTGAAACTTCAACTTCAAAAACAGTTGTGTCATAGAGAAGCGCTACGTCTATACCTCGCTCATCAGGAGAATCAAAATGTACATAATCATAAGTGAGTTCTGCCAAGTGTTTAGAAGTTAATAAATTATCTAAAACCAAATTGTTTTCAACTTCGGCCAATCCAATTATTGATGGATGTTTCCCTGTTTCCTCTTTCCCAATATTTGAAATGGCAAATCCCAATTTTCGTAATTTATTCTCATAACGCTTGTGTGTCCAACGTTTAGCCGAATCCGGTAAAAAATCGTTGTCATTGGTTAGGTCGTCATCATAAATATCAAATAAATTCTCCAGGTTATAAAAGGCAATGGTATATGTTTTTTCAGAAGATACTGACGACATGTTACTTAAAAGTATAGATTATGACGTAAATATAAACATTATTGCAAGGTTCATTTTTCAAAAATCCATTTTATACTTGTAACTTTGTTTCATATTAATCCTTTATGATAGAAAAGAAAGACATTGCTTTAGAACGAGCTGTTTTAATTGGTGTAATAACACGAGAGCAGGACGAAGAAAAATCTAAAGAATATTTAGATGAGTTGGAGTTCCTGACCTATACCGCAGGAGGAGAAGTGGTAAAACGGTTTACCCAAAAAATGGATATGCCCAATCCCAAAACATTTATTGGGAAAGGGAAGATGCAGGATGTACAAGATTTTATAGAAGAAAATGATGTGGGTACAGCTATTTTTGACGATGAACTATCGCCTGCGCAGGAACGAAATATCAGTAAAATACTGAATTGCAAAGTACTCGATAGAACCAATTTAATTCTGGATATTTTTGCGCAACGCGCCCAAACAAGCTATGCCAGAACCCAAGTAGAATTGGCGCAATGTGAGTATTTATTGCCAAGATTAAAAGGAATGTGGACGCACCTTGAAAGACAAAAAGGTGGAATAGGTATGCGTGGTCCTGGTGAAACCGAGATTGAAACCGATAGACGTATTGTGCGCGATAAGATAGCCTTGCTTAAGGAAAAAATAAAAACCATTGATAAGCAAATGGCTGTTCAGCGTGGTAATCGTGGTAAAATGGTTCGTGTGGCTCTTGTTGGATATACAAACGTTGGGAAATCTACCCTCATGAACACGATTAGCAAAAGTGAGGTTTTTGCAGAAAACAAGCTTTTTGCCACATTAGATACTACAGTGCGTAAAGTTGTGATTCAAAACCTACCATTCTTGTTAACTGACACTGTAGGGTTTATTAGAAAACTACCAACCCAATTAGTTGAGAGTTTTAAAAGTACACTTGATGAAGTTCGCGAAGCCGATTTATTATTGCACGTGGTTGATATTTCACACCCTAATTTTGAAGAGCACATAGAATCAGTCAACAAAATTTTAGGTGAAATAGACAGTGCCGATAAACCAACCATTATGGTATTTAATAAGATTGATGCTTATGAGGCCGAACCTTATGATGATACCGATTTGATGACCGAACGCACAAAAGCCAATTACAGTTTGCAAGAATGGAAAAAGACCTGGATGAACCGTATTGGCAATAATGCTTTATTTATTTCGGCTTTAAACAAGCAAAATTTAGAGGACTTTAAAAAACGTGTATACGACGAAGTCAGAGAGATTCACGTAACGCGATTCCCATACAATCATTTTTTGTATCCAGATTACGAAGAAGAACAATAAAAAAGCGACCCATTTGGGTCGCTTTTTTATATTTGAATATTTCTTCTTTAAGCTTAAAAAGAATAGCTTAAACCAAATGTTGTATAAACTTGTAAGTCGTTATCAACATTATCAAAAGTTGGTTCAGGATCAGTTCCTGTTGAATCCCAATTATTGGTTGCAAAGTTAAGTGCTTCCTGCTTGTTGTCTCTTAAGCCTAATTCAAAGCCAAGACCGATACCTTTCCAAATGGTGTAGCTCAATGAGTTTATCCAAGTCCAGTTAGATAAGTCTGAACTCTCATAGCTTTGAAACATAGACAGATTGGAGTTAAATTTCAAGTCGCCAAAAGATTTAGCATAATTAGCCACAATTTTAGCACCTAAAGAGGACTCAAAAATAGCATCATTATCAGCAAACACAAAGTTGTAGTTTAAAGGGTGAACCACGACTACTAAACCGTCTAATGGAGTCCAAGTAACACCAACACCCAAGTCTAAATAACCAGGATCATTAAAATTGTTTATAATAGTTGTTCTATATTCGCCTAACGTTGATACGGCTAGATTTTTGGCAATTTTGTAACCAAATAAAGACGTTACATTGAAAACATCACTGGCTTCTCTAAAGTCTTTATTGTCAGTTGGGTCGTCTTTATCATCATACTTTACCCAACTTAAATTGATATTTCCGGTATTGTACCAAAAATATTTTTCACGGTCAAGTTTTGCATAAGGGTTAACTGTAATCGTAATATTACCAGCAGAATTGTTTGGTGAACCTTGCCCATACCAATTGTTGAATTCAGAAAAACTTGCACCAATAGTACCAAATGCACCAAATTTCCATCCAGGGAATTCGTCTATCTGTTTTTGAAGATCGTCAATACGTCCTTGAATGGCATCAACAGAATCTTGTTTTTTTGACTTTTCTTCTTTTAACTCTTCAATGGTTTGCGAAAATGAGGCTGTCGCAAGCAGCATTAAACAAAGTGTAATAATTTTTTTCATAAGAATAAAATGGATTAATTATAGGTAACCTATAATTAGATTAATAACAAAGCAAAAATACTACTTTCTTTTAAATAATGGCACATTTGAACAAGCTTCGCCAAACATAATTGATTTAGCAACAGGTTTTAGTTTGTTGGTAATCATGCTGTAAGCAGCAAGAGGAACGGGTTTTTTAGAACAACCCTTTATAATTACAGGCTTGTCTTCGTAATCTGTTAGATTCAGTTCTTCTATGATGTCATGATATAATGCGGTTTCCAAATCTTCTAAATTTCCAGTGATGTTGTATTTGGCATAAGGTTTCAGTGCGATGGACACTAACATAAATGCCCAAGCAGGAATAATGGCGTCAGTAGAACAGGTAATAGCAACATATTGATCTTGATATTGAGACCAATCGTGCTCCTTAACAAAAGTTCTAAAATCAGATTCTTTTAAAATAAGTTCTTGAAACAACCAGTCTTTTATATCAAATAACACGCGCTGCCCTTTTGGATAGTAGTCTTCCAAATCTATAGTAACAAGTTTACTATTAGCGACTCTATTTATAATTTCTTCTGCCATACTACAAAGATAAATTGTTTTACTCGATAATCGAGTGTTTAATATGTTGAAAGCTATTGATAACCTTCAGCCTGAAGTGTAAATAATTCAGCATATAACGATTTGTTTGCCATTAACGCTTCATGAGTTCCTATTTCAAGAACACGACCTTCTTCTAGAACCAAAATTCTATCGGCTTGTCTAACTGTACTAAATCTATGCGAAATAATAATGCTTGTTTTTCCTTCGGTAAGTCCAATAAACCTTGTGAACACATCACTTTCAGCTTTGGCATCAAGTGCTGATGTAGGTTCGTCTAGAATCATTACTTCGGCATTTTTCATATACGCTCTTGCTAAAGCTACTTTTTGCCATTGTCCGCCAGAAAGTTCCATGCCGTTTACAAAACGTTTTCCTAATTGTTGGTTGTAACCGTGTTTTAGCTCTGAAATCACATCGTTTGCTAAACTTAATTCAGCAGCATTTTCAATTTTTTCTTGATTGTTTAGTTCGTCAATATCACCAATAGCAATGTTTTCTTTTACAGTAAATTCATACTTAAAGAAATCTTGAAAAATCACTCCAAAAAACTCTTGGTATTTGGCTTTATTAAAGCGATTTATATTAATACCATCTAATAAAATTTCTCCAGAAGTTGGTTCGTAAAAACGTAATAACAGTTTGGTTAATGTGGTTTTTCCAGCACCATTTTGACCGACAAACGCTAGTTTTTCGGCAGCTTGTAATGTAAACGAAATGCCTTTCAATATTTCAACTTCAGAACCTGGATACGAAAAACGCACGTCTTTAAACTCAAAACCTTGTTTAATCTGTTTTGGTAATGGTACATCTTCTTTGGTTTTTGAAGCTACAGAAATATCAACGAAATCAAAATAATCTTTAAGGTATAAAGCACTTTCAGAAATACGTGTGAATTTTGAAAAGAAGTCTTGAAGGTTTTTCATAAGCCTATTAAAAGACCCAGAAAGAAACGTAAGTTCACCTAGTGTAATAGCGCCAGAAAGCACACGATAAATGATAAACACATAAGCACCATAATAACTTAATGAACCCAAAACGTTAAACACAAAACCTAAAGCCGAACGTTTTATAGCAAGGGTTTTGTTGAGTTTATAGTATTCTTCTGAAAGGTTTTTAAACCGATTTACAACAAAATCTGTAAGTCCAAAAAGCTTTATTTCTTTTGCTGTTTTATCATTGGCACCAATAAATCGTAAGTAATCTAATTCTCTGCGTTCTGCTGTCCAGCTTCTAGCCAATGAATATTGCTGTTGACTAAAGCGAACTTCGTTAATAAACGACGGAATTATACTCAACACCAACAAGATGATTAAATACGGTTCAAAATAAATTAAACCTGCCACAAGTGTTGCAATAGAAATGGCGCTTTGTGCTTGTCCTAACACGTTAGACATAAGACCAACACGACCTGTGGTTTGAGTTCTGGCACGTTCTAGCTTATCGTAAAAATCGGCATCTTCTAACAAGCTAATGTTAATTTGATTGGTCTTTTTTATAATAGTAACCGAAGTTGCAATATTATATTCATCGCCAAGTAAACCATCAGTTAATGAAATAGCACGACTTACCAAATCTGATAAAATAACTAGGGTGAATTCAACAGCAACATACGTCCAAAGTTGGGTGTAATCTGTAACCTCTAATGAGGTTTGTAGAATAATTTCATCTATAATGAGTTTTCCAACCCATAAAATGATAACAGGAAGCAATGCGCCAATTAATCTGCAAAAGGCAGATATTAAGAATAGCTTTTTATTGACGTTCCAGATTTCTATAAAAAACCTAGGAATGTAAACAAGCGCATTAAAAGACGACTTAAGATTAGTTTTTTTATCGTCTTTTAATGAAGTAGGCGTACGTCTTGGCATTTATAAAACCTTATTAAAGCATACCAAGTTCTAACTTGGCTTCTTCGCTCATTAAATCTTGACTCCAAGGCGGATCAAAAGTAATTTCTACTTCAGCAGATTTTACTTCGTCTAAAGATTTTACTTTTTCTTCAACCTCTAAAGGCAATGTTTCAGCAACAGGGCAATTAGGTGTTGTTAGTGTCATTAAGATTTTTACATCATAATCCTCATTTACAAAAACATCATAAATTAAACCTAGTTCATAAATATCTACTGGAATTTCTGGGTCATAAATAGTTTTTAAAACCTTTACTATTTTTTCGCCTAAAGCGTTTGTATCTATTGTGGTTTCCATTTTAACTTAATTGTGTTTGGTATGCAACAGCATACATTTTTAATTGCTTTATCATACTTACTAAACCATTGGCTCTTGTAGGTGATAAATGTTCTTTTAATCCAATCTCATCTATAAAATCAGTATTGGCTTCTATGATGTCTTTTGGATGTTGGTTTGAGAATACTCGAATTAAAATAGCAATAATACCTTTGGTAATAATCGCATCGCTATCAGCTGTAAAAACGACTTTGTCATTTTCCAAATCGGCATGCACCCAAACTTTACTTTGGCAACCTTTAATGATGTAATCTTCGGTTTTGTATTGTGCATCAATCAGTGGAAGTGTTTTACCTAAATCTATCATGTATTGGTAACGTTCTTCCCAATCATCAAACATTGAAAATTCGTCTATAATCTCGTTTTGTATCTCTTGTATTGTCACAGTCTTTCTTTTATGCAAAAATACAATAAGAATAACTCTTAATCAATTATTTACCTACTTCCTTTGGGCTATTTCAAGAACAATACCAACCAAATCTTTAATTGCAGCATTAGGAGAGCCGTGGTCAAAAACTGGTGTTTTATATTGTGTTCCATTATGGGTAATACTTAAGGTTGCTGCCAAAGCACCATCATATTGAAATGCTTTTGTTGGAGGCTCAAGTTCATTCAAGCTGTTTAAGTCAATAGACTGAATAGCTTTTTCTAACAATACACGTTCTTCATCAGAAATGAATTTTTCAACAGGCTTGGCACCTCTTTGGTTTTGTGAGAATATCTTGCCCTTTTCTATAGTGTAATTTAAATAAGAACCTCTAGTTAATGCACTATAATTAATACTATATTCCGATAGTCTTGTTGTGATTTTCTTTGCAGTTATGAGATTAGAGCTATCGTGTTTTAAAACCAAGTTGCCCTCATGAAAGGAAAAAGCGTTGATTTTAGAGAGTGTTTCTAACATTCGGGTTTCTATATTATTGTATTTTGGCATACAAGCTCTTCGCGTTGATGCTAAAGGTCCTAATTTTAATGAATCTTCAGAGACTTCATAAGACCCAGAAAAACGATTGCAACCGGAATATCCTGAAACCTGTTTTGTACTGTCATTAAAAGTTAACGATAGTTCACTAATTAAATTAGTTTCACCGTTCAGGGTAATAATGGAGTAGGTTCCAGACAAATGCATAGTTTGGGTTTTTAGAGTTTTAGCGGTCTTGGTGCTAGTGCAAGTCAGTAATGAACAGATTACAAGGTAAAAAGTCGTGATTTTCATAAAAAAATATTTAGTACTTTTAAGAATACAAAAAAGAAGCCAAAGTTATTAAGACAGCATCATTTTTGCTTTTTTGACACCTTCAGCCAACTTATCTATTTCATTTTTAGTGTTGTAAAATGCAAAAGAAGCTCTAACTGTTCCTGGTATTTTAAAGTAGTCCATGATTGGTTGCGCACAATGATGACCTGTTCGCACTGCTATACCCATTTTATCTAAAATAGTACCTACATCATAAGGATGAATACCTTCTAAATTAAAAGAAATAACGGATGTTTTATGTTTTGAAGTTCCATAAATTTTAAGCCCATCGATAGCGAGTAACTTTTCTGTAGCATACTCAAGTAGCTCATGCTCGTAGTTAGCAATAGCATCAAAACCAATAGTGTTCATATAATCAATAGCCGCACCAAATGCAATACCTCCGCAAATATTTGGTGTTCCAGCTTCGAATTTATGAGGTAAATCGGCATAAGTTGTTTTTTCAAAAGTGACTTCAGCAATCATTTCTCCACCACCTTGATATGGAGGTAACAGATTTAGCCATTTTTCTTTTCCGTAAAGTATACCAACTCCAGTTGGACCACACATTTTATGAGCCGAAGCCACATAAAAATCAACGTCTAAAGCCTGAACATCTGGTTTAATATGCGGACAAGCTTGAGCACCATCAACTAAAACCGCAGCATCAACTTGATGTGCTTTTTCAATGATAACCTCAATTGGGTTAATGGTTCCTAGAGCATTTGAAATATGATTAACAAATACCAATTTGGTGTTTTGAGATAATAGCTTGTCAAATTCTGACATAACCAACTCACCATCTTGGTTCATTGGAATGACTTTTAGAACTGCTCCTGTGTGCTCACAGAGCATTTGCCAAGGCACAATATTGCTGTGATGCTCTAAAGCCGAAACAATAATTTCATCCCTTTTTTTTAATAGCGATGAAAATCCATTAGCGACTAAATTTATTCCGTGGGTTGTTCCTGATGTAAAAATAATTTCATGCGCTTTTTGGGCATTGAAATGTTTTTGGATGGTTTGTCTGGCAGCTTCGTATTTGTCGGTAGCCTCTTGACTTAATGTATGAACTCCTCTATGAATGTTAGCATTGTAGTTAGAATAATAGTCGACAATACAATCAATAACTTGTCTTGGAGTTTGAGAGGTGGCTGCATTGTCTAAATACACTAAAGGTTCACCATTTACCTCTCTTGAAAGTATGGGAAAGTCTTTACGTATCTTTATTGTATCAAACATAAACTACAAGTCAAAACCAATATTGACACCTAATTTGTTCGCAATAATTTTGGTAATACGTTGCTTGATTTCAGGAATTTTCACAGAACTCAAAACATTGTTGCTAAATGCATACATTAGTAAAGCCTTTGCTTCCTTTTTAGGAATACCTCGTGAGCGCATGTAGAACATGGCACTTTCATCCAATTGACCAATAGTACAACCGTGAGAACACTTGACATCATCAGCAAAAATCTCTAATTGCGGTTTGGTATTGATGGAAGCCTTGTCGCTTACTAAAATATTGTTGTTTGCTTGAAAGGCATTGGTTTTTTGTGCTTCTTTATTAACTATGACACGACCATTAAAAACGCCAGTTGCATTGTCCCCAAAAATACCTTTGTAATCCTGATGACTTTCACAATTAGGTTCTATATGATGTACTAAAGTATTGTGATCAACATGCTGTTTATTTCCTATGATAGTCACTCCTTTTAAAGTAGAATCAATACGCTCTCCATTTTGGAAAAAGTTCAAATTGTTTCGGGTTAATTTTCCTCCAAATGAGAAGGTATGAACTGAACAATGACTTTCCTGTTTTTGACTGATAAAGGTATTATCAATTAAAGAGGCAGTTTCTTTATCGTTTTGAACCTTGTAATAGTCTACGATGGCACGTTTAGCAGCAAAAACTTCAGTTACCGAATTGGTAAACACAGGATTTTCAGTTAAACTTTGATGACGTTCAATGATTTGCACATGCGAGTTTTCCCCAACAACAATTAAGTTGCGAGGTTGTAGCATTAAAGCAGCTTCATTACCTGTTGAAAAGTGGACTATTTGAATAGGCTTTTCAACCAATTTGTTTTTTGGAATATGAATGTAAGCACCTTCACAAGAAAAAGCTGTATTTAAAGAAGACAAGCTGTCTTTTGTAGCTACTTTGTTGAAATAGTTTTCTATGACCAAACGGTATTTGGGTTTAGTCAGTGCGGCAGACATTAAACATACATCCAGACCGTCATGGGTTGTTTCAGATAAATGGGAAGAGTATTTTCCGTCAATAAAGATGATTTTATAACTATCAATATCATGGATAAGATATGGCTTGATATCTTTATACTCAATGGCATTTTCATGTTTTGGAAATAAACTATAGTTGTGTTTTAATAGGCTATTTAACGATGTGTATTTCCAAGCTTCCTCTTTTTTTGTTGGGAAGCCTTTTTCTTCAAAAATTTTAATAGCTTCATTTCGAATATCATGAAGCGGTGAAATATCATCTAGATGATCTTCGAAAGCTAAATATGAGGAAACTATTTTGTCTTTTAAATCCATTTTGTCAGTATTCAATTCAGTATTCAGTCAATAGACTGTTTTCTGTAACTGGTTACTGGTGCTATGCACCAACTTCTTCTTTTATCCAATCGTACCCTTTTTCTTCAAGCTCGTGAGCTAACTCTTTAGGTCCAGATTTTACAATTTTTCCATTGTGTAAAACATGAACAAAATCAGGAACGATATAATCCAGCAATCTTTGGTAGTGCGTTATAACTATCACAGCATTGTCCTTGCTTTTTAACTTGTTGACACCATTGGCAACTATTCTTAAAGCATCAATATCCAACCCGGAATCGGTTTCGTCAAGGATGGCCAATTTAGGTTCCAACATAGCCATTTGGAAAATCTCATTACGCTTTTTCTCACCACCTGAAAACCCTTCGTTTAAGGAACGCGATAAAAACTTTTTATCTATTTCCAATAAATCAGACTTCTCTCTAATAAGTTTAAGCATTTCATTGGCAGGCATATCATCCAAGCCTTTTGCTTTACGGGTTTCGTTAATGGCCGTTTTCATGAAATTTGTTACAGAAACACCAGGTATTTCAACAGGATATTGAAATGATAAAAAGATGCCTTTATGGGCTCTTTCTTCGGCAGCTAACTCATCAATGTTTTCACCTTCCAAAAGAATTTCGCCTTCTTCAACCTCATATTCTTCTTTGCCAGCTATAACAGATGCCAAGGTACTTTTACCTGAACCATTGGGTCCCATGATAGCATGAACCTCACCAGGCTTAACTTCTAAATTAATGCCTTTTAATATGGCTTTATCTTCAACACTTGCGTGTAAGTTATTGATCTTTAACATAGTTTATTTTGATTCCAATTTAACAACATTATTGCTCTCAGGGTTTGAAGGAGCAACTTCCATAATTTCTTTAATTTCAACTCTATATGGCCAACCTTCTTCATTTTCTGGTTTCGGTGTTATTTTACCACGAATAGCCACTGTAACATAGTCTGTAGCTTCTTTTTTATGTTTTTTAGCCATGTTGTCGAGTTCGTGCATTTTTTCGTCAATTACTACTGCATAAATATCTCTATGGGTTTGTAAAACGGCGGCGTCGGCATAGTAAACAAACTCACCTTTTAAAAGTGTTAAGCCATCACTTTGCTTCTTAGTTCTATCTGGGCTATCGACATCAATGGTCTCGATGTTTGCATCTTTACCTTCAGTTTTTGTATCGTTTTTACAGCTGCTTAAGACACATACACTTAATAGTAACAATAGTATTTTTTTCATTATATATAATTTTTATCCAACAGATCCTTCCAAACTTATTTCCAATAGTTTTTGGGCTTCAACGGCAAATTCCATAGGTAGCTTGTTCAATACTTCCTTACTAAATCCATTGACTATAAGAGCAATTGCTTTTTCGGTATCAATACCACGTTGGTTACAGTAAAAAATTTGATCTTCTCCAATTTTACTGGTAGTTGCCTCATGTTCTATCTTCGCTGTTTTGTTTTTTGCTTCTATATAAGGGAATGTGTGGGCACCACATTCGTTGCCCATTAACAAACTATCACATTGCGAAAAATTACGAGCATTTTCAGCACGTGAGCTTACTTGTACCAATCCGCGGTAACTATTTTGTGATTTCCCTGCTGAAATACCTTTAGAAATAATGGTTGATTTGGTATTATTGCCCAAATGAATCATTTTGGTTCCAGTATCAGCTTGTTGATAATTGTTGGTGACAGCAATAGAGTAAAATTCACCTACTGAATTATCACCTTTAAGAACACAACTAGGATATTTCCAAGTCACAGCAGAACCTGTTTCAACTTGCGTCCAAGAAATCTTGGCGTTTTTTTCGCACAAACCACGTTTGGTTACAAAGTTATAGACGCCACCTTTACCTTCCGCATTTCCAGGATACCAATTTTGAACCGTAGAGTATTTTATTTCAGCATCATCCAATGCTATCAATTCAACTACAGCTGCGTGTAATTGGTTTTCATCTCGCATAGGCGCGGTACAACCTTCTAGGTAACTCACGTAACTTCCTTCATCGGCAATGACGAGTGTTCTTTCGAATTGACCCGTTCCGGCTTGATTGATTCTAAAGTAAGTGGATAGTTCCATTGGACATCTGACACCTTTTGGGATGTAGCAAAATGAGCCATCACTAAAAACGGCTGAATTTAGAGCAGCATAAAAGTTGTCTTTTTGCGGGACAACAGTTCCAATATATTTTTTGACCAATTCTGGATGCTCTTTGATAGCTTCCGAAATGCTCATAAAAATAATACCTTTTTCAGCAAGTGTTTTTTTAAATGTTGTGGCAACAGAAACAGAATCGACAACAACATCCATTGCAACACCGGTTAATTTCTTTTGCTCATCTAACGAGATGCCGAGTTTGTCAAATGTTGCCAATAATTCGGGGTCAACTTCATCTAAACTATCATATTTAGGTTTGCTATTTGGAGCAGAATAGTAAGATATAGCTTGAAAATCTGGTTTTTTATAATTGACATTTGCCCATTCGGGTTCAACCATCTCCTTCCAAATTTTGAAAGACTCAAGTCGCCATTCGGTCATCCATTCTGGTTCTTCCTTTTTCTTTGAAATGGCTTTAACAATATCTTCATTCAAGCCAACAGGGAACGTTTCAGATTGAATATCTGTATAAAAACCATATTCGTATTCTTTGGTTTTTAATTCTTCCCTTAAATCATCTTCTGTATACTTCGACATAATTTCTTTTCAAATATTATAATGAAAACGATTCACCGCAACCACAAGTACGATTGGCATTTGGATTGTTGAATACAAAGCCAGTTCCATTTAAACCGCCTGAATATTCTAGAGTAGTTCCAATTAGGTATAAAAAACTCTTCTTGTCAACAATAATTTTAACACCGTTATCTTCAAAAACTTTATCTCCTTCGCGTTGTTCATTATCAAATTTCAAATCATAAGATAAACCAGAACAACCACCACTTTTAACACCTACACGAATGTAATCGGTAGTGGCATTAAAACCATCTTCAGTCATTAGCTCAACGACCTTGTTTTTAGCTGTTTCAGATACTTTTATCATATTCTTTAATTAGAATTATCTAAATAGAGTGCAAATATACGATTTAAGTCATGGATTACCATATAACCTAACATTATATTACTAAATGGTTTGATAGCTTTTGGCTATCAGTTTTGAAAGTCAGGATTGTTTATAAAAGAAGGATCGGAAAGTGATAACAAAAACGCTTTTAAGTCGGCTTTATCCTCATCTGATAAGTGTACGCCGCCTTCATCAACTTTTTTCATTAATGGGTCGATGGTTGGAGAATTTTGTAGACCTTCACTGTAGTGGTTGATAACCTCATCCAATGTGTTAAAGCGACCGTCATGCATATACGGAGCCGTGAAAGCTAGATTACGAAGTGAAGGTGATCGAAACTTGCCATTGTCGGCTGGATCACCAGTAACTTCGCCTAATCCCAGATCAGCAAACGTTGCATCCAAGCCATTATTGTGAAACTGATTATCAGTCCATAATGGATTATTCGGATTTCCATGACAGTGGAAACAATCACCACGATCTTCATCCATAAATACATTGAGTCCGTTTTCTTCTTCAGGTGTAAGTGTGGCAAGACCTAAAAGGTGTCTGTCAAATTTAGAATTGGCAGAAATAAGCGTTCGTTCAAATTGTGCTATGGCTTTAGTTGCTTTTTCTTCGGTTATTGGACCATTGCCAAATGCACTGTTGAACATTGATGGATATTCAGGATGTTCCTGCAATCTTTGAACGACAACTTCCCAGGTATTGTGCATTTCAATGGGATTTGTAACAGGCTCCAGAGCCTGATGTTCTAAACTAAAAGCGCGACCGTCCCAAAAAAACCTGTCGTCATAATTCCAAGCTAGGTTGAAAATGGGCATCGAATTTCTATCGCCAGGAATACCATCTATACCAACACTAAACCGAGGTAAATCTGAAAATGCATTTTGAGGTCTATGACAACTAGCACAGGATTGGGTATTGTTAGCTGACAGAATAGGATCAAAAAACAATTTTTTACCCAAAGCGATGCCTTCAACTGTTTGAGGGTTGTCAATAGGGATAACGGGATCTAAAATATAATCCGAGAAAATTTGAGGTATGTTAAGCGGAGCAGGTGTTGGTTGGTTTACATAGTCATCATTATCATCATCGCTACCACAAGATGTAAATGATAGGGTGAAAATTAATGCGATATACAAACCATTTAACTTCATAACTACTGGGTTATACTTCCAATTGCAAATACACTCAAAACATTTTCTTGCATCATTTTTTGGGCATCATAATTAGGCATCAAGGGTGTATTCAAAACATTCAAATCCCAAGAGTTTGGATTTTTAAAGAACTCTGCAATGTTCATTTTAACTTCAATTGTGGCATCATTGGTAATATTAATAGAAGTCGGTAGATCTATTACAGCAAAATTTTGCTCAAATACACCATCGCTAACTCTCGCCGTTCCATTGTGATAATTGAAAGGATCTGGTGTGGTATCTACATTATACATACCATCAAATTGTAAAAAGTGATAACCACCACCTAGCATGGCAGGCCAATTCCAAGAAGCACTGTTTAAATCAGGATAAGCACCATCAATATTATCAGTTTCATTAAATCCCCAAATGAATTTAAGTGTATAATTTCCAACTGGAATACTATTATTGGCAGGTTCAAAGTCATAGGTTGTTTCGTCCTCCAAATCGGTGAATTTATAACCGTCAAAAAGGTAGGTATCCCCATTTTCGTTAATGAGTTCTAATCGCGATATCAGATACCTGATTCTAGTCATATTAATGACTTCACCATGTTCGTTGGTAACGGTTTCAGTCTGTAAATTAGAGCTGTTAATCAAGGTTCCATCCCATTCATGGGAAAAGCTGAAGCCAACGCTGGCCATAGATGGCCCAATAGTTAAATTATCATCTTGATCTTCACTACAATTCAGAACAAGTAGTGACATGATGATTAAGGAAAATATTTTTTTCATGGTTTTATTTCGTTTTGACTATTAATAAATCTGTAAATCCTTTGTTTTCTTCTATATCGCCATCGGAACTACTAGATTCTCCAACGGCTACAACAGTATTGTTGTCAATTTCGGTGGCGTCATAACAAAAGTCTATGGCAGAGCCACCTATGGTTTTTTGCCAAAGGGTATTTCCGGTACTATCAATTTTTAAAACCCACGAATCATTCTGACCGTTGTTGGTGGTTAGGTCGCCATCGGCACTTCTTGAGCTTCCGGAAATAATAAAATTAGTATTTATTTTCTGTATGGAACGGCCAACATCAAAACTGGATCCTCCATAAGTCTTTTCCCAAATCAAATCGCCATCTGGAGAAATCTTTATAAGCCACAAATCGGCAGCACCATTATTTTGTGAAACGTCTTGGTCACTACTTCTAGTATCTCCAACAATTAAAAAATTGCCATCACCTGAATGCGCAATTGCTCTAGCTTCATCTATTTCAGAACCACCAAAAGAACGTTCCCAAACAAGAGTTCCTATTTCCGATATTTTTATGACCCAAAAATCGTAAGTTCCTTTATTGCCCGAAATGTCAACGTCGTCACTATCTGACGATCCTACAATAATATAGCCATTATCAGAGGTTTGAATGGCGCCATAAGGGGTGTCGGTAAAACTGCCTCCATAATATTTACTCCATTCCTTGTTGCCATTGGAATCTAACTTGATAGCCCAATAATCACCACCAGCATGTCTAGTATTTGACGATCTTGTGTTGCCTTCACCTCCTGAAGCAGTAACATCTAAAACACCTGTAATCATATAACCACCATCATTAGACTCCAACAGGGTGAACCCTATGTCTGCTCCTACATATCCATATGATTTTTGCCAAATTAAATCACCGCTTGAATTTAGTTTAGCTATCCAATAATCTTGTGCTCCTGCATTTTCACTGACATCTAAATCATTACTTGAAGTGTATCCTAAAATGGCATAACCGCCATCCAAGGTTTGTATTATTTCATTTCCTCGGTCATCATTGGTCCCGCCATAAGTTTTTGACCATTCTAGAGTATGCTCGTTATCAAATTTTAAAACCCAAAAGTCAAAACTTTCATTGCTTTTATCAATAATATCGCCATCTGCACTTTGAGAAAAACCTAAAATGGCATAACCACCATCATTGGTCTTGGCAATGGATTGAGCGCTGTCATTTTTTGAACCACCGTAGGTTTTCGCTAATTGAAATGCGGGTTCTGGAGAAACTATTTGACCATTATCGTCAGATGAGCAATTGAAAAAAAACATCAAAAGGCCAAAAAACCATATTTTGAATAACCGTATCTTCATAAGTTATGTACCACTTTTTCTAATTATAAAAAGTCCTCTGTTTATATCGCTAATGATAATGTTACCACTTTCAAAGTAAGGATAAACATTCCAAGCGCCATTAAAGCTGGTCGAGTTATTTTCGGGATACGTGTCAAAAAAACCTATTCTTGAAACAGAGTTGTCTTCTAAATTTTCAATATCATAAATTGAAACGCCAGCCGTGTAGTTAGCCTGATAGTATAAATTATCCTTAACGTAGCCGTTGTGATCTATGGCTTGTGAGTTTCCGAAAAAATCGGTATGGTATATTGGATTGTCCAAGTCGGTAAAATCAAATACAAGGGTTCTGGTATTACTACCATAATTAACTTCGTCCAATTCGTCTCCTAAAATGAAATAATTCATATCGGTTGTAAACCAACCTTGATGAGTATAGCCAATATTAGAATAACCAATGGTAGAAATTTCAACTGGGTTTGACTTATCAGTAACATCAAATAGGCCTACTTCAAAAACATTACTGCCAATTAATATTTCTCTACCACTATAATCAGTGTCAGGGCCATTATAAGTGACTACTTGAGCATCGTGTGAATAACCAGAAAACCCACCTGCGGCTAGAGGGTTCAACGGGTCTTGTATGTTAACAAAATGTGGGCCTCCAGCAAAGGTGTTTGAGCCAACTACATAGGCATAGCCTGTTGATTCATTTATAATAATATTGTGCGCATTGCCAAATTCATTATAATGGGCATCAGCTGAAAAGTTTTGTGGAGCCGAAGCAACATCTCTTAAACGGGTTAAGTCAAAAACTTGCATGCCGTGGTTTTGGGCTTCACTAACTATAAACGCGTAATTATTGTATATTTTTACATCGCGCCAAGTGCTAGTTACAGTAGCAGTATTCAAGGTGCCTAAAAACACAGGGTTTTCAGCGTCGGTAATATCAACAAATGACGTTCCTATTGTTGTACAAACAATGGCATATTCGTTTCCTGTAAGAGAATCAGTCCATCCCCAAGAATCATTTCCCGCTAAGGGACCATTGCTAAATGTGGAAAGTGGAAGATGGGCAACTAAATCATAATTGTTACATGGGTAAATTCCAGCAAATCCATTAGTGCAAGTGCTATTTTGGGAATTACCATCATTATTTGAAATAGAGTCATCGTTTGAGCAAGCAGCTAAAAACAGATATGCAACTGATGCCAAAATAAGACGCTTCATAGCTTTTTAATTATTTGGTCGTAATATGAAAAGGCCCCTTTCAATATCACTAACAATAATATTTCCACTTGGTAAATAAGGATAAACACTCCAAGCACCATTAAAACTGGTGTTGTTGTTTTCAGGATGCGTGTCAAAGTACCCGATTTCGTTCATAGTGTTATTGCCAATTCCTGATATATCTATCATGCGTAATCCAGCAGTATAACTTGCTTGGTAATAAATATTGCCTTTCACATAACCATTATGGTCTATGGCTGCTGTAGGGCCAAAGTAATCCATCTTAAAAGAAGGATTATCTAAATCGGTAAAATCAAAGACTATGGTTCTGGTATTGTTCCCAAACCCCATTTCATCGGTTTCATCTCCTAAAATAAAGTAACGCATATCTTCAGTAAACCAACCTTGATGGGTGTAACCAACATTATTGTAAGCTATTGTTGAAATTTCAATTGGGTTTCCTTTGTCGGTAATATCAGCAATGACAACTTCGTTTTCATTGCTACCAACTACTATTTCTCTTCCTACATAATCAGAATCGGGACCATTGTATGTAACAACTTGAGCATCATGAGAATACCCTGAAAAACCACCTTCTTCAGTTGGGTTTAAGGGATCTTGAATGTTAATAAATAATGGACCACCTGCATAGGTTCCCGATCTACTAGTTCCAACTGGGTAGGCATATCCTGAATTTTCATTGATTACAATGTTGTGGGCGCTACCAAATCCTGTATAATGTGCATCGGCAGTGAAGTTTTCAGGTGGGTTTGAAACATTTCTCAACCGTGATAAATCAAAAACCTGCATACCATGTGCGCCAACATTGTCAGCGACTATGAAAGCATAATTATTGTAAACTTTAACATCTCTCCAAAAGCTAGTACTTGTAGCGGTATCCAATCGACCCAAAAAAAGAGGGTTTGTTGGATTAGTAACATCTACAAACGCCGTACTATTGGTCATGGCGACCAATGCATATTCTTTTCCAGTAGCAGAATCTCTCCATCCCCAAATGTCGCTACCTTCAGGATTTCCCATATCATTGGCCAAAACAGAAACAGGAATATGACCCATTAAATCATAACCATCACACGGGTAAGGACCAGCCATACCGTCTACACAAGGCTCTAAAGGTGTTAAGTCAGGGTTGTCCTGACAAGCATTTCCAATACCGTCACCATCATCATCAAGTTGATCAGGGTTGTGTACTGACGGGCAATTGTCAATATTATTCGGGACACCGTCATTGTCACTGTCGTTGTTGTTTCCTTGACCTACAGATGTAATTGGGTCAACGGGTTCGTTGTCACAACTTTGAAAAGTTAGCAAGCCAAATAAAGAGCAAAACAGGAGGATTCTGAAAGGAATCCTTATTTCATTTTTCATAATATTTTTATTTAAGCAATAATTTTTTTGTTGTTATTGAATTTATTCTAACTACATAGACACCTCTTTCATAGGATGTTATAGGTATAACGAATGTATCTGAACTGATATTATTCTTTTCGAATACCTTTTTGCCAAGAACGTTATAGATTTCTACTGTTTGTATTTTATTTAATCCTTTAGTTGAAATGGTAGCTGCTTCTTTTGCTGGGTTTGGAGATATTAAAAACTTGCTGTCAAATTGCTGGGTATCTACTCCAAGCGTACCACTTTTTCTAAGAACAAAAAGGCCACGATCAATATCACTAATGATAATGTTTCCGCTATTAAAGTACGGATAAACACTCCAAGCTCCATCATAACCTGTATTATCACTTTCTGGATGCGTATCAAAATAGCCTATTTCGGTCATTGAGTTAGTTGCTGCTGCAATATTTGAAATATCTAAAACGCGCAAGCCGGCTCTGTAATTGGCTATATAAAACGTATTACCTTTTACATAACCATTATGGTCAATGGCCAATGTAGGGCCAAAATATGTTGATGACAATATAGGGTTATCTAAATCCTGAACATCAAAAACTAGCGTACGTGTATTCATTCCAAATGCTTGTTCATCGGTTTCATCTCCCATAATAAAATAACGATGGTCATCCGTAAACCAACCTTGATGAGCGTAGCCCGGTTGTGGGTAACTAACTTCTGAAATTTTTACCACATTGTTTTTATCAGTAACATCCAAAAGAACCAACTTATCATTATCAGTAAATGTTCCATTGCTAGCAACTAGAATTTCCCTTCCTACATAAGTTGGGATGTTCGTAGTATTAGAATCTGGGCTTGAATCAGGGCCGTTATAAGTGACAACCTGGGCATCATGAGTATAGCCACTATCGGTATAATCGCCTATTGTTATAGGGGATAGCGGAGTTGAAATATCAATAAAAATAGGTCCGCCTCCATTTGCTGAATTGCAGCCTACCAAATAGGCAACAGCTTCACTTTCGTTAATGATGATATTATGGCAACTTCCAATGGTTAAACCACCCAAATCACCTGAATAGGTTGTTATTCTACTAGGATATTCTGTTTCTTCAAAAGTTAAATCGCTATCTACACCATCTCTCAATAAGGTTAAATCGAATACTTGCATACCATGCGCACCAACGTTGTCGGCAACAATGAATGCATGGTTGTTGTAAACTTTGACATCTCTCCAAAAATTTGCTGCAGTGTTTGTGTTCAATCTTCCTAAAAATAAAGGATTGGTGGGATTACTGATGTCAACGAAAGCAGTACTGTTTGTTGTGGCGATAATGGCATATTCTTTATTGTCCAAAGGATCGGTCCATCCCCAAATATCACTGCCTTCAGGATTACCTAGAGTATTTGCAAGTATAGAAATAGGAATTTGAGACATCAAATCATAATCATTACAAGGGTAAGAGTCTCCTCCTGAAACTGAAGCAAAACCACCTTCGCATGGCGTTTGGCTAAATCCGTAACTTATACAAACAATAGTAGTAATTATTGTTTTTAAATTTTTAAACATCAGGTTAAGTGTGATTAAATAAGCCCAACAAAATTAACAGAATAATAGAGATTTTAGACCTTTTTTTGTTTTTTTTATGTTAAAATGACAAGGTGTGTTACTGCTTTCTAGCATTTAAGTACAACAATACCTTAAATTATAATTTTAAGCTTCTTATTTTTGCAACATGATAGAAGATAAAAATCAACAACGCACGTCGTTAAGTGAGCTAGGTGAATTTGGCTTGATTGACCATTTAACGAGTAATTTTAAGATAACTCAAAAGTCTACACTAAAAGGTATTGGTGATGATGCTGCTGTTCTGAATTTTGATAAAAAACAGGTTGTTGTTTCAACCGATATGTTGGTAGAAGGTGTTCATTTTGATTTGAGCTATATGCCTTTAAAACATCTAGGCTATAAAGCTATTATGGTCAATTTATCTGACATTTATGCCATGAACGCCATGGCAACCCAAGTAACTGTTTCTATAGCAGTATCCAATAGGTTTCCTTTGGAAGCTCTAGAGGAACTGTATTCTGGAATTGAGAATGCAGCTAAAATTTACAATGTTGATGTAGTAGGAGGAGACACAACGTCTTCAACGTCTGGTTTAATTATTTCTGTTACAGCTATAGGTGAGGTTAATAAGAATGAAGAGGTGTTTAGAAGTGGAGCTAAACCTAACGATCTCTTGGTTGTTACCGGTGATTTGGGTGCAGCATATATGGGTCTTCAAGTTTTGGAACGCGAGAAGGAGGTTTTTAAAGTGAATCCTAATAATCAGCCTGATTTAGAGCCCTATACTTATATTGTAGAAAGACAATTAAAGCCTGAATCCAGAAAGGATATTGTGGCATTGTTGAAGAGTTTAAAGGTGAAGCCTACAGCTATGATAGATATTAGTGATGGATTGTCTTCTGAAATCATGCACATTTGTAAGCAAAGTGATGTTGGGTGTGATTTGTATGAAAATAAGATACCATTAGACCCTCAAGTCATTACAACTTGTGAGGAATTCAATATTGATAGTACCACGGTTGCATTAAATGGTGGTGAAGATTATGAATTATTGTTCACCATTTCGCAGGATGATTATCCTAAAATTAAAGGAAACCCTAATTTAAGTGTCATTGGACATATAACAGAACCTAGCGCTGGAATTCATTTGGTTACTCGTGCTGACTCACGAATTCCTATAAAGGCTCAAGGATGGAAGAGTTTTGGGGATTAAGCTGGAATTCTCAAGTTTGAATTCAAAAAACGTTCATTTTGTAAACGCATAAGCCTGCTGGTGTACATACGTTCTAAAATGGCATTTATTTCCCGGTATTTTGGAGTCAATTCGGTTAAATTTCCATTTCCGTTAGTTGTCAATTCCTTTTTGCAATGGCAACAGGTGTACTCTTTTACATGAAGGGTCACCTTTCTGGAAACTTCATAGTCATGACCAAAAACAGAACAATACAGTTTTGGCAATAACGCTGTTTTTTGGGTAGTTGTTTTCATATATTTTCGATTTGGGTCAATAAATCTAATAAAAAAAACAAATAATCGATGAAAGTTTATAAAAAATCGACAAAATGCATTATTTTTTGTAGGAAAATATTTTCATTTTCAATATAACTCATGTGCCCACCTTTTAGTTCTACAAATTCTGTATGGGTCGATTTTGCTTCATTTACTAGGGTATCAGACTGAATGACAGTATCCTTAAGACCAATGATGAGTAATTTTTTGAAATTGGCATTTTTTAGAATATGTTCCCTGTTTTTTCTAATCTTCATACCTTCAAGTGCAGCAATAATTCCTTGAAGGGGTGTTTTTAAAGCTTCTTGTTTTACAACCTCTATATTATCTTTAAATTTTTCTCGATTGCTTTCTGCAAATAAATTAGTAACGGCCATACTTACAAAAGCCTTATAATTCTGTTTAACTGCTTTTATAGCTCTATTTCTATTAAGTTTTCGTTCTTCACTGTCAGCTTGCGAAGTTGAGTTGGCCAAGCAAATCCCTAAAACTTTTTTAGGAAAAATTTCAGCAAATGCCAATGCGACATAGCCACCCATTGAATGACCGATAAGAATTGTTTTTTCAATTTTAAGATGATCCAAAACAGTTTTTACTATATCGGCCATATCTTCCATACTATGAACGTAGCCTGTACAACCTGTCTGACCATGGCCTAACAGGTCTATAGTTATAACCCGATTATTTTTGGATATGTGCGGAGTAATGTTTTTCCACATAAGCGTGTTTTCCAGAAAGCCATGTAATAAAACTACAGGTGTTCCACTACCTCCATCCGTGTAAAAAACCGATATTCCTTTGTGTTCTAAAATCATAAATAAACTATCTTGTGCAAAGATACTTTTATGATATGAATAATAAGAAAACCATTTTCATTATTGGTTTTGCCCTATTTGCTAGTTTTTTTGGAGCAGGGAATCTGATTTTACCACCACAATTGGGGTTTAACTCAGGGCCGGATTGGTGGTTAGTAGCAATAGGTTTTGTGATTTCAGCGACCCTTATTCCATTATTGGCGCTTTTAGGTCATGCTAAATTGCAAGGGACTATGTTAGATTTTGGCAAGAAAGTCTCACCCTTATTTAGTCTGATTTTTTGCTTATGTGTTTATTTAATAGCAGTTACACTACCAATACCGAGAACAGCAGCTGTAACCCATGAAATGGCTATTGCTCCTTTTTTTCAGACTAGCTCTTTATTAACTAGCAGCTTGTATTTTGGATTGGTATTTTTCTTTGTTTTGAAACGAGATAGTATTTTAAGTATTCTAGGGAAATTCTTAACACCTTTGATTGTCCTAATTCTATTGGCAATCATTTTCATTGGAATTTTCACGTCACCAGATCAGATGAATCCTTCGGTATTGGAATCTTCAGCATTGGTAGTCGGTTTGTTGGAGGGATATCAAACCTATGATGCTTTGGGAGGAATCTTAATTGGTGGAGTCATCATTATTTCCTTAAATATTGAAGGTGGTATTTCTTTTGAAGATAAAAAGGTAATCATTATTAAATCTGGTTTGGTAGCAGCAACGGGATTATTTATTATTTATACCGGCATGATTGCTGTTGGGGCGTTACACAATTCAGAGTTTGATCCGTCAATCACTAGACCAGAACTATTGTCAGGATTGAGCTTAAAAACCTTGGGACATATTGGAAATATGTTTTTAAGTGTTCTTATAGCTTTAGCTTGTTTCACTACTGCAGTAAGTGTTATCGTAGGTACGGCTGACTTTTTTAGCGAATTGTTTAAAAAATTCAAAAACGCCTACTTAATTACGGCCTTAATTTCGTGTTTGTTGGGTGTTTTTGTTGGTCAAATGAATGTAAGTTATATCATTGATGTTGCTTTACCGGTTTTAATGTTTATTTATCCTTTGACCATAGTGCTTATTCTGTTAAACCTCTTTCCAGAACGGTATATTGGTAAGACGGTTTTTAGAGCGGTTGTTTTGGTAACCTTCATTTTCAGCATACCTGATTTTTTAGGATTTTTAATTGAAGCTGATTGGCTTGATAATCTAAAAAGCTTAATTCCATTGGCTAATGAGAATTTAGGATGGGTATTACCAGCTATATTGACGTTTATTTTGGTTAATACTATAAAAAAACCTCATTTAAGTGAGATAAATGAGGTTTAATTATAGAAGGAATTCATCTTAAGAGTTCATAATATCTTCAATTTCATCCGCTTCAATTGGTATGTTGCCCATTAAATTAAATGGCTCGCCACTTTCTTGAATAACTACATCGTCTTCTAAACGAATACCAAAACCTTCATCAGGAATATATATACCAGGTTCAACAGTAAAAACCATATTGGCTTGCATAGGTTCTGTAAGAATACCATAATCATGTGTATCTAAACCAATGTGATGGCTCGTTCCATGCATAAAGTATTTTTTATAGGCAGGCCAATCGGGATTTTCGTTTTGCACATCGTCTTTATCCAATAAGCCCAATCCTAATAATTCAGAAGTCATTAATTTGCCAACTTCAACATGGTAATCGGCCCAAAGTGTTCCGGGAACCAACATTTTAGTCGCCTCATTTTTTACTCGATTTACTGCATTGTAAACGTTTTTTTGTCTTTCAGTGTACTTGCCAGAAACTGGAATTGTGCGAGTTAAATCGCTAGAGTAATTAGCATATTCGGCACCAACATCTAACAAGATTAATTCACCAGCTTGACATTGTTGATTGTTCTCAATATAATGCAAAACGTTAGCGTTTTTCCCAGAAGCAACTATTGGTGTGTAAGCGAATCCTTTAGAACGATTTCTTAAAAACTCATGCATGAGTTCGGCTTCAATTTCATATTCCCAAACACCAGGTTTTATAAAGTTTAACAATCTACGAATACCTTTTTCAGTAATGTTGCAGGCTTTTTGCATCAAGTCAATTTCAATAGGGTCTTTTACTGAACGTAATCGTTGTAATATAGGATTGCTTTTTGCAACCTGATGGGCAGGATAACGTTCTTTGAGCCATTTTGTAAAACGGTCTTCACGAGTTTCTGTTTCCACATTCGCGCGATAATGTTCGTTGGTGTTGATATAAACCGTATCACATTGTGTCATGAGTTCAAACATGATTTTTTCCATATCCTGAAGCCAATACACTGTTTTAATGCCGCTAGTCTTTAATGCTGCCTCTTTAGTCAGTTTTTCACCTTCCCAAACAGCTATGTGATCGTTAGTTTCTTTTAAAAATAAAATTTCACGATGTTTAACTTTAGGGCAATCAGGAAATATAACCAAGACACTTTCCTCTTGATCAACGCCGCTTAAATAAAAGATATCACGATGCTGTTGAAAAGGCATTGTGCTGTCTGCACTTATGGGATAAATATCATTGGAATTAAACACTGCCAAACTGTTGGATTTCATTTTGGAAGCAAAGTTCTTTCGGTTTTTTATGAATAACTGACTGTCTATAGGTTGATACTTCATTTTCTCTGAATTTATTTCTCAAAGCTACGTATTTCAAGAGTGTTTAAAAAGATATCAATCTACTTTTGTTAAACTTTAACAACAAATTTTGATGCTGTTGGTGTAATGGTTATTTTTCAGAATAAATTCTAACCAACTAATCATGAAATTTAGATTTCTTTTCAGCCTATTTGCCTTAATTTCCTATTCCGTTTTTTGTCAACAACCAGCTACTTCAGCCGATTTGGTTGAAGGTGCCTTGTTTCTAAAAGAAGAAAATCAGAAACAATCATTGGTTAAAAATATTCCTTTTAAGAATGTTGGTCCAACAGTCATGAGTGGTCGTGTGGTCGATATTGATGTGAATCCCAATGACCCAACCGAGTTTTATGTGGGTTATGCTTCAGGTGGTGTTTGGCACACTACCAACAATGGGTCATCATTTATACCGATTTTAGATTCATCAAACACCCAAAATGTAGGAGATATAGCAGTTGATTGGGACAATAAGACCATTTGGGTTGGAACAGGTGAAAACAATTCGTCACGGTCCAGCTATGCAGGTATTGGTATTTTAAAGTCGGTTGACAATGGCAAGTCTTGGGAAAATATGGGTTTGAAGGATTCCCATCATATAGGACGTATTTTAATTAATCCTAACAATCCAGATGAGGTTGTTGTTGGTGTGACTGGTCACTTGTATTCTCCAAATGACGAACGCGGTATTTTTAAAACCGTTGATGGAGGGAAAACTTGGAATAGAACGTTATTTATAAATTCAGAAACAGGTATCATTGATGTGCAGCAAGTGCCAGATAATTTTAATACGTTATTTGCGGCAGCTTGGACACGCGATAGAAAAGCCTGGAATTTTACAGGAAATGGAAATGGGTCTGCTATTTATAAAAGTACCGATGCCGGAAATACCTGGAATAAAATATCAACTGAAACAAGTGGTTTTCCTGTTGGTGATGGTGTTGGTAGAATAGGCTTGGCTGTTTTTGATGAAAATACCGTTTATGCCTTGCATGATAATCAGTTTAACAGACCAAAAGGCAAATCCAAAGAAGAAACCCGAGGACTGAAAAAAGAAGATTTTAAAACCATGACTGTTGCGGCTTTTTTAGAGTTAGATGACAAAAAACTCAACAACTTTTTAAAGACCAATAACTTTCAAGAAAAGTATCGTGCGGAAAACGTGAAACAAATGGTGCGAAGTGGTAATGTAAAACCTATGGATTTGGCAACCTATTTAGAGGATGCCAATGCGATGCTATTTGACACACCAGTCATAGGTGCGGAAGTGTATAAAAGCACCGATGGTGGAAATACATGGAATAAAACACATGACAATTATTTGGATGGCGTGTATTTTAGTTATGGGTATTATTTTGGTGAAATTAGGGTGGACGCTAAAAATGCAGACGCTATTTATGTTTTGGGAGTTCCGATCATAAAATCCAAAGATGGCGGAAAAACATTTACATCTATTAGTGCTGAAAATGTACATGCCGACCATCAAGCTCTTTGGGTAAATCCGAATCGGTCAGGTCATTTAATTGATGGCAATGATGGTGGTTTAAATATGAGTTATGACGATGGTGAGAATTGGGAAAAGCTCAATGTTAATTCTGTTGGGCAGTTTTATGCGATTAATGTAGATAATCAAAAGCCTTATCACATTTATGGTGGATTGCAGGATAATGGTGTTTGGGTTGGTTCTCATCGAGCGTCAACAGATAAAAGTTGGCAACAAAGTGGCGAAAACCCTTGGAAGAGTATTATGGGAGGTGATGGGATGCAAATTCAAATAGATACTAGAAATCACAATATTGTTTACACAGGATTTCAATTTGGAAATTATTTTCGCGTAAATCGTGAAACAGATGAGCAAACCTATATTCAGCCCAAACATGAATTAGGTGAAAGCCCATACCGATTCAATTGGCAAACACCCATTTTATTATCGCCTCACAATCAAGATATATTGTATTTGGGAGGTAATAAACTCATGCGTTCCATGAATCAAGGTAGTGACTGGGAGGCAATAAGTTTAGATTTGACTCGAGGAGGTAAAAAAGGCAATGTGGCTTATGGTACTATAACAAGTATTAGTGAATCACCATTTCAGTTTGGTTTAATATACGCTGGAAGTGATGATGGCTTTTTACATCTTACAAAAGACGCAGGAGGAAGTTGGATGC
Organism: Bacteroidia bacterium; assembly: GCA_030425285.1. GTDB lineage: Bacteria > Bacteroidota > Bacteroidia > Flavobacteriales > Flavobacteriaceae > Hanstruepera. The sequence goes on along the minus strand of JAUIAY010000001.1, from coordinate 326,020 downwards.
GTGTTTCAAACAGTTTTCCAAAGGATTTATGGGTAAGTCGTGTGATTGCCTCTCAACATAAAAAGGAACGCGTTTTTGTAACCTTGAATGGCTACCGTTGGGATGATTTTAAAACCTATATTTATATCTCTGATGATTACGGACAGACATGGAAAAGTATTGCATCTAATATCCCTTCATCATCTGTTAATGTGATAAAGGAAGACCCAAAAAATGAAAATGTCTTATATGTTGGTACAGATAATGGTGCTTATGTGTCGTTCAATAAAGGAGAATCTTGGGAAGCTTTCTCAAACGGATTACCTAGCGTGGCTGTTCATGATTTAGTGATTCATCCTGAAGCAAATGATTTGATATTAGGAACACACGGAAGGAGTATTTATTCAGCAAATATTGAACCATTGCAAGGCGGAATGATCACTGAATCCATAAAGATATTCAAGATTGATGAGGTTAGGCATTCGTCTCGTTGGGGAAGCTCTTGGAGTCAGTTTTTAGAGCCTTATGAGCCTTCAGTTGATATCAAATTATTCACGAAAACTGACGGAAATCAAAATATTAAAATTCTGACTGAAAGTGGCCTTGAGTTAAACCAGATTCAAACAAATTTGGATAAAGGATTTAATTATGTTGCTTACGATTTAACGATTACTGAAAAAGGAAGAAAAGCTTTGATGAAAGAAAATAAAGAATTGGATATTCCAAAATCGCAAAACGATAAATATTATTTACCAAAAGGCGTTTACATAGTTGAGTTGAATGCTGAAAAAGTAACATTTGAAATTAAATAGTATACTTTTTTAAGTTTTTTTGAGTTATTAGTAGCAAAACAAAGTGTTATGAAAATTATTAGAATATTGTTTTGCTTTAACTTATTTGTTATTTTTTCTTGTAGTGAGGAATCATCTGAAAATCCACCTCAAAATAACAACCCGTCAGAACACAATTTGGTCATCAAGTTTAAGTTCGATCCCAACCAAGAGCGTTTGGACAATTTAGGGCAACCTTCAACAATTCCTTCAGGGAATGCAGCGCAATCGCCTACCATTAATAGAATGAGCGCCAACTATATCGAATTGGCTCCGGGAGCATTTACACCATTGGGTACTGGTGAAATTGTTTTCAATGGCGCTGAAACAACAGCTGGCGGAAGTACAGCTATTAATTTTCAAAATGCCGTTTTTGCTGGAGATAATGAAACATTTCTTACTGTACCATTAAATGATGTAAATCCTGGAACCTATGAATGGGTTAGAGTGTCTTTGGCCTATCAAGAAGGAGATATTGACTTTCTTTTTAATGGTGTAGATTACACTGGGACTTTGGCGAGTTTTGTTGGGTACAACACATACATTACGTCATTTAATTTAAACGGCAATCCAATTCAAGTAAATGCCAACAAACTTCAAGGTTATTGGGCTTTTGAGGCCGAAGGATTTGTGTCGCAAGGTCAAGCACCTCCTGGTGCGACAACGGTGCCAAACCCGTTGTTTGATTCATCACCGATTCCGCAAGGGTCTTGTGTTGTTACCGGTGAATTTGAAAATGGCTTGACCATTACTGGAGAAGAAACCCAAGATGTTGTTGTAACCTTATCATTTTCCATAAATAACAGCTTTGAATGGACTGAAGTAAATGCCGATGGAAAGTATGAGCCCGATGCAGGTGAACAGGTTGTAGATATGGGACTTCGCGGACTTATCCCCATGGGATCCAATTAGTAGGATTGTAATTCTGTTTAAAATCATTCTAAATATGTAATTTAAGTTGAAGGCTTTTGCCTAGATATGATTTGTAGCGTATCTTTGTTGGGATAAAAATAAACTTCAACAATGAGCGGAATTTTAAATTCTTCGATTGGAAGAAAATTTGCCATGGCACTTTCGGCACTCTTCCTAATGATTTTCTTGTTACAACATTTTGTTATTAATTTTTCTTCTGTAATTAGTGCAGATGCTTTTAACAATATGTCCCACTTTATGGGAACCAATTGGCTGATTCAGTATGTGATGCAGCCGGTTTTAATTTTAGGTGTTATATTCCATTTTGTTATGGGGTTTGTACTTGAAATTAAAAACAAGAAAGCACGTAACATATCCTATGCTAAAAATAATGGTGGCGCTAATTCATCATGGATGAGCCGAAATATGATTTATAGTGGATTATTCATTCTTATCTTTTTAGTGATCCACTTTATTGATTTTTGGATTCCTGAAATTAATACCAAATACATTCAAGGCGATATGTCTGGATTGTTGCCAAACGGCGAGTACAGATATTATGAAGAATTGGTTCATAAATTTGCACCTATCTGGCGTGTAGCTTTGTACTGCCTTGGTTTTGTTTTCTTGTCACTGCATTTGCTTCATGGGTTTATGTCGGCTTTCCAATCGGTTGGAGCCAACAATAAATATACGCAAGGCTTAAAAGGATTTGGAAAAGCATATGCTATTATCATCCCATTAGGATTTATAGTGATTGCATTGTTCCATCATTTTAATCATTAAAAACTTATCTAAATATGGCTTTAGATTCTAAAATACCAAAAGGACCACTTGCAGATAAGTGGACTAATCATAAAAACTCGATTAACCTGGTAAACCCAGCCAACAAGCGTCTTATTGATGTTATTGTTGTTGGTACAGGTTTGGCAGGAGGTTCTGCTGCTGCTACATTAGCTGAATTAGGCTATAACGTGAAGGCTTTTTGCTTCCAAGATTCACCACGTCGTGCGCACTCTATTGCAGCACAAGGCGGAATCAATGCGGCAAAGAATTATCAAGGTGATGGCGATTCAACCTATCGTTTATTTTATGACACTGTGAAAGGTGGAGATTACCGCTCGCGTGAAGCTAATGTATATCGTTTGGCAGAAGTGTCGGCAAATATCATTGACCAATGTGTGGCTCAAGGTGTTCCTTTTGCTCGTGAATATGGTGGCTTATTGGATAACCGCTCGTTTGGTGGTGTATTGGTATCACGTACCTTTTATGCAGCAGGGCAAACAGGTCAGCAATTATTGTTGGGAGCTTATTCTGCTTTAAACCGACAAATTGGTCGAGGAAAAGTGAAGATGTACAATCGTCATGAAATGTTAGATGTGGTGGTTGTCAATGGTAAAGCAAGAGGAATTATTGCCAGAAATATGATAACTGGTGAGATTGAAAGGCATTCAGCGCATGCGGTTGTTTTAGGAACTGGAGGTTATGGAAATGTATTTTTCTTGTCTACCAATGCTATGGGAAGTAACGTAACAGCTGCTTGGAAAGCTCATAAACGTGGTGCTTATTTTGCCAATCCGTGTTACACACAAATACACCCAACTTGTATTCCGGTTTCAGGTGACCATCAATCAAAATTGACCTTGATGTCTGAATCATTACGTAATGATGGACGTATCTGGGTTCCAAAACACATGAAAGATGTTGAAGCTATTCGTGCGGGTAAATTAAAACCAACAGATTTAGCTGAAGAAGATAGAGACTATTATTTAGAGCGTCGTTACCCAGCCTTTGGTAATTTAGTTCCTCGTGATGTAGCATCACGTGCTGCAAAAGAGCGATGCGATGCTGGTTATGGTGTGAATGCGACTGGTGAAGCGGTGTATTTGGATTTTGCATCTGCTATTAAACGTTACGGAAAGGAACAAGCTCACATTAAAGGTCTTGATGAAAATGATGCTGCGTTAGTAAAACAATTAGGTCAGGATGTTGTTCGTACCAAATACGGAAACTTATTCCAGATGTATGAAAAAATTGTTGACCAAAATCCATATGAAACACCAATGATGATTTATCCAGCCGTGCATTATACTATGGGTGGTGTTTGGGTAGATTATAATTTACAGACCACTGTTCCTGGCTTGTACTGTATAGGTGAAGCTAATTTTTCTGATCATGGTGCAAACCGATTGGGAGCTTCGGCATTAATGCAAGGTTTGGCTGACGGTTATTTTGTGTTGCCTTATACCATTGGCGATTATTTAGCTGATGACATTCGTACAGGACCTATTTCAACAGATTCTCCTGCTTTTGAAGAAGCAGAGAAAAGTGTTCGTGATAATATCAATCACCTAATCAATAATAACGGTAAGTATTCTGTGGATCATTTCCACAAGAAGTTAGGAAAGATTATGTGGAACAAATGTGGTATGGCAAGAAACGAGCAAGGTTTAAAAGAAGCCATTACCGAAATAGCCGAATTACGTGCCGAATTCTGGAAAGATGTTAAAGTTCCAGGAACCAATGACGAATTTAATGAAGAGTTAGCCAAAGCTTTACGCGTGGCTGATTTCTTGGAATTAGGCGAATTGTTTGCCAAAGATGCCTTGTTAAGAGAGGAATCTGCTGGTGGGCATTTCAGGGAAGAATACCAAACCGAAGAAGGTGAGGCTAAACGTAGAAAAGAATTCCAGTATGTGGCTGCTTGGGAATATAAAGGCGAACCAAAAGATGCGGTATTGCATAAAGAAGATTTGGTTTATGAGAACATTGAAGTAAAAGAAAGAAGTTATAAATAAAAGGAGAGCTATGAATTTAACGTTGAAAATTTGGCGTCAAAAAAACGCTAATGATAAAGGTAAAATGGTCGATTATCCTATCAGTGATATATCACCAGATATGTCTTTCCTTGAAATGTTAGACGTATTAAACGAACAACTGATTAATAAAGGTGAAGAGCCTGTAGCATTTGATCACGATTGCCGTGAAGGGATTTGTGGGATGTGTTCGTTATACATCAATGGTGAAGCCCATGGTCCAGATAGAGGTGTTACAACCTGTCAATTGCACATGCGTATGTTCAAGGATGGCGATACCATTTATATTGAACCATTTAGAGCAGCTGCTTTTCCTGTAATTAAGGATTTAGTGGTAGATCGCAGTGCTTTTGATCGTATTCAACATGCTGGCGGATTTATTTCTGTAAATACATCTGGGAATACCATAGATGCCAACGCAATTCCTGTCAACAAACATGATGCTGATGATGCTTTTGCAGCGGCAACTTGTATTGGTTGTGGTGCTTGTGTCGCTAGTTGTAAAAACTCTAGTGCTATGTTGTTTGTTGGAGCTAAAGTATCGCAATTTGCTTTGTTACCACAAGGTCAAGTAGAGGCTACAGATCGTGTATTGAACATGGTTAAACAAATGGATGAAGAAGGTTTTGGTAACTGCACAAATACAGGAGCTTGTGAGGTGGAATGTCCAAAAGGCATTTCTTTAGAAAATATTGCACGTATGAATCGTGAATACTTGAAAGCCAGCTTAAAAGGATAAAAAAATTAACATATAAAAAGCTTAAAATCTCAAGATTTATCTTGGGATTTTTTGTTTCTTTACTTTAAGAATCAACCAAAAATGAAAAATTATTTTGAACTAATAATAGTACTACTTTTATGTAGTAGTATAAGTTGCACTGCGCAAAAAAAAGAAGCGCATACTTCAACTTCTGTAACCTTCCAGTTTAACACAGATTCGCTATTGCATCATGTTAAAATATTGTCTTCTGATGCTTTTGAGGGCAGGAGAACAGGTACAACAGGAGCATTAAAAGCTAAAGACTATATAGTTAGCAAACTGAAGAATTTAGAAGTTAAACCATTAGTAGACAACTATGAACAAAAATTTTCTTTTTCTTCTAGAAAACAAGACTATCAAGGCATCAATATTTTAGGTCTAATTGAAGGAACCGATTTTAAAGATAGTTATTTTGTCATTAGTGCGCACTATGATCATGAAGGTATCCGAAACGGACAGATTTTTAATGGTGCAGATGATGATGCTTCAGGAGTGAGTGCTATGTTGGCTTTTGCCGAATACTTTAAGAAAAACCCACCAAAGCATTCGGTAATTTTAGCCTTTTTTGATGCAGAAGAATTGGGTCTTCAAGGTTCTCGTTACTATGTTGAAAATACTATTGTACCCTTGGAAAGTATCAAACTCAATATGAACATGGACATGGTAAGCAGAAATGACCAGAATGAATTGTACATAACCGGAGCTAGAGATAATGAGGCTTTTCAAAATGCCATCCAAAATCAAAAAGCTTCAGATGATTTTAAATTTATAATGGGTCACGATGGAAAAGATGGTAAACAAAACTGGACCTTTTCATCGGATCATGGGTCTTTTTTTAGAAAAGGTATCCCATTTCTTTATTTTGGAGTAGAAGACCATAAGGATTATCACAGACCTACCGACGATTACGAGAATATCCATCCTGAATTTTATAAATTAGCGGTTCAAAGCATCCTTTCGCTATTTTTGGAAATTGATGCTATGAAGTTATAGATATAAGAACATCTTCTATGCAAAATCCGCAAGATTTTTATTCTGAACAATTAAACAAATATCAAAAAATTGTTAGGGATTTAAACAAACAACTTATCAGGTTAAGTACACTACGTGTTTTAGTTTTTGTGCTGACAGCTCTTGCAATTTACTTCACCTATCCTAATTGGGTTTTAGTAGCCACAGTAGGTGTTTTAGGGATTGGAATTTTTCTGTTTTTATTGTCTAAATACACGAATGTAAAATACAACCGTGATTTAAATAAGGCTTTGGTGGCTATCAATGAAGAAGAGTTACTTATATCTTCCGGAGACTTTCATCACAGACCCAATGGTAATGCATTTCAAGATCCGAAGCATTTTTATAGCTTGGACATAGATTTGTTTGGAAAAGGATCCTTTTTTCAATTCATTAACAGAACCACTATTCCTGAAGGGACTCATCTATTAGCGGAGCTTCTAAAAGCAAATACTATTGAAGGCATTGAGGCTAGACAAGAGGCCATCAAAGAATTGGCTCAAAAACCAACATGGCGACAACATTATTCAGCCGCTTCCAGTTTGATTCAGGTTGAAACGTTTGCAGTCGATATTATTGCTTGGTTAAAAAACCATAAACCATTTTTACCGCAAATAATGCGTTGGCTACCTATGGCTTTTGGCTTGGCTTCAATCATTTTATTTATACTTTCTATATTTCAAGTTATATCACCCAATTTAGTTGGTTATTGGCTGTTGTTGGGGTTTGCCATCACAGGAAAATATCTGAAAAAGATTAATAGTTTAGCTTCCAATACTGATAAGGTTAAAGATACATTTAAGCAATACGCCACTTTGTTGGATAGTATCGAGCAAGAATCATTTACTTCAGAATTACTGCTCGAAAAGCAACAACAAATAGAATCTCATCACCAAAAGGCATCCACTATTTTTAAACAGTTTTCAAGACATTTGGATGCATTGGATAATAGAAATAATATGATTGGTGCTATTTTGGGTAATGGTTTTTTTCTAACCGATTTAAAACATAGTTACAAAATAGAGCAGTGGATTACAAAGCACCAGCAAACTGTTGCCAAATGGTTTGAGGTGGTTTCCTTTTTTGATGCCTATAACTCCTTGGGTAATTATGTGTTTAATCACCCAGAATATGTGTTTCCAGAAATAGTTGATACTAAAAAAACCATTTCAGCAAAGGAATTGGGTCACCCATTGTTAGATAAAACCAAACGGGTTAGCAGTGATTTACAGATTGACAACCAAGAATTCTTTATTGTAACTGGTGCTAATATGGCTGGTAAGAGTACGTTTTTACGAACCGTTTCCTTGCACATTGTTATGGCCAATGTGGGTTTGCCTGTTTGTGCCAAATCCAGTCAGTACCATCCTATCAAATTGATAACGAGTATGCGTACCAGCGATTCGTTGACTGATGATAGCAGCTATTTCTTTTCAGAATTAACGCGTTTGAAATTCATTGTAGATGAAATCGCCAAAGAACCATACTTTATTGTACTGGATGAAATTTTAAAAGGCACCAATTCAACCGACAAAGCCATTGGCTCCAAAAAGTTTGTGGAGAAACTGGTGGCCTCAAATGCTACGGGTATTATTGCCACTCACGATTTGAGTCTATGCGACATTGAAAGCCAATTAGAACCTGTTAAGAACTACTATTTTGATGCGCAAATTGTTAATGACGAACTCTTTTTTGACTATAAATTTAAAAAAGGTGTTTGCCAGAATATGAATGCCAGTTTCTTATTAAAGAAGATGGAGATTGTTTAGTTAATGTTTGATTTAATCTTTTCAATCATTTTAACTGCATTGTCATCATCCGGCTTTAGACTTAAAACCTTGTAGTAGTTTTTTAATGCAAAATCATAATTCTTGGTTTCAAAAAAGGCTTCTCCCAAGCTATCGTACACATTGTATTTGTAAGGAAAAATTTGAGTGTTCAAATCAAAAACATACAAGGCTTTGTCATATTCTTGAGCACGTAAATATACATAACCCAAAGTATTCAACTCCCGACTGCCTTTTACAAATTCGGCCAATCTGGGAACTAGAATATCATGTTCCATTTGTAAACTATCAATTGATTTTTCAGATAGTAAATAGTTCAAATAGTTAGCAGCCATATAATTTGGCGTGTATTTATTGTCGGTAACAATAGTCAATATATCGCGTTCTAATGTTTCCATAGGATGTTCTACAATACGATTGACTTCCTGACCATTCTTATAAAATATAAATGTCGGAACACGATGTATGTTCAAACCTTTTTCTTCACGGTTTGGAGCTTGTTTGTAGGCTTCCGGTTTGTTGTCTACAGCAATGACCTCCAATTGACTGGCTGGAAATTTAGCCTTATGCAGAATATGGTAAAACCGTGGGACTTCTTTTTTGCTATCACCACACCAAGTGCCCAAAAACACTTTTATGGTGTATTGGTTCAGTGAATCCTTCAGTTTGGATATCACCTGTTTGTTGACAAGGTAGTCATCGTAATTAGTTTCAAACCACTCGTTAAAAGGCGCTTGTTGCAGACCACTTTTGTTAATTTTGCCCAATAATTTGGGATTGCCTTTGTCGTCAGTAACGGTTTGATTAATAGTTTGAGAAAAAGTGATTTGGGAACAAAAAAGGATGGCTAAAGTTAGTATTGTTCGTTTCATGATTGATGATTTTTAATCAAAAATAGAAGCTTAATGGCTTGCTTGCCAATATTTTGTATTTTCTACTCATTTAGTTGTACAAACGTTTTATTTTACAATACCAATGGTTGTTTGTTGCGTTATTTCTGCCTTTTGTACATTATGTTTGACCAACTAAAGAATTCTGTTTACTTTTCATTTCAATATGAAAACCTTAAAAAAGCATAGCTCTCAAATATTGGTGCATATCCTGTTTTGGATCTTGTTTGTCATGGTATCGTTATTTGTTTTTTCACCTTATTACTGGCGCGAAAATCCTTTTTTACAATACATATCCATACTGGTGGTCATTGTTTATGTCAATAATTTGGTTTTACTGCCCTATTTTGTCAAGAAGAAAATGTACGCATGGTATGTTTTTGTTATTGCTTTGATTTCCTTTTTGGCCACCCAATTGTATTGTTATGAATTTGCCCAATGTGGTTGCTCCATTATGAAATGCTTAAGTGATTATTTATGGCAAACCTTGGTGCCACTTATTTTCTTCTCCTTTGTTTGGGTGTTATACCGATTTATAGATAAGCAAGAAGAAGTGGAGCAAATAAAGAAGGAACATTTGGAAATGGAATTGAAGTTTTTAAAATCGCAGATTAATCCGCATGTGCTGTTCAATAACCTGAATACCATTTACTCCTATGCTTTAGAAAAACCAAATGAAACACCAGAATTGATTTTAAGGCTTTCCGATAATTTAAAGCATGTATTGTACGAGAGTAATGCGAAAAAAATTCCATTGCACAAGGAAATTCAGTTTATTGACAATTACATGACCTTTCAAGAATTGCGAACTGAAGGAGTGAATACCATTGTTTATAACAAGAGCATTGAAAATGAAAACAATCAAATAGCACCTTTATTACTTATTACCATTATTGAAAACGCATTTAAGCACAGTTCCTTGAATAGCGAAATTATGGTCTCCATCGTTGAAAAAAATGGTGTTTTGGAGTGTGTTTGTGAAAATGATTTCACAGAAAAAGATCATGATCTGGCTGAATTTAAAATAGGACTTCAAAACTTGGAAAAGCGTTTGGAGTTGTTGTATAAAGATCATTATGAGCTTACCATTACGCAGAATAGTAAATACAAAGTGTATTTAAAATTGGATTTAGCATGACCTGCATCATCATAGAAGACGAAATACCCGCACAAAACATTCTTAAGAATTTCTTGAAGAAGCTACCTGATATGGAATTAATAGCCACTTTTAAAGCCGCTATTGAAGCCAATAATTTTTTAAAAAGCGAAACGGTAGATGTGATCTTTTTAGATGTAAATTTACCGGATATTTCGGGGATTGATTTTATTAAAACCGTTAAAAATCCGCCAGCTATAATCATGACAACGGCTTATCCTGATTATGCTGTGAGCAGTTTTGAGTTGGACACCATTGTGGATTATTTGGTAAAACCATTTTCCTTTGACCGTTTTTTAAAAGCGATTAATAAAGCTAAAGACAGACTGGAAGTTTCTAATAAAACGACTGCTGATGAATCTGAAGTATTGTTTTTGAATGTTGATAAAACCCTTCATAAAATTGTATTAGATGAATTGGTCTATATAGAATCCGACAGAAACTATATTACGGTTGTTACCACCAAACAAAAACTGTCCTATATTGATTCGCTGAAAAACTGGAACGAAAAATTACCGAATAATCAGTTTATCCAAACCCACAAGAGTTATATTATAAACCGCAAGTTTGTCGATAAAATTTCGGGTAACGAAATTTATGTACACTCAAACCGATTACCTATTGGCAGAACTTATAAGCAGGAATTGTTAAGGAAATTGCACATTGTTTGATTTTTAATCGCAATTCAATTCAGGATAGTTTCTACTTTTGATTACCTTATTATTAATGATTTTAGCATAGTGTGTAATATCACTTTTGCATACAAAATAATTAGTTGCTTCTTGATTATCGTCAGTGAGAATAATCTCTTCAGAATTTTTTGGAATTGTCCCTTCTTTTACATTATAGAATAAAGAATCTACAATGTCATAATTTTGAAGTTTTTTAACGAGCTCACTACTTATCAAATTGTTTTTATCTGCATAACCCCATAGAAATAACCTATTGTTTTTTTCTACAAATTTTGTCGGAAAATAAGTTTTAGCAACACCATTGATTGTGTCAGATAAAGAAGGAAAAATTTTAGTTTCCCTTAAAATACTAAAGTAATATTTGTCGTTTGATGTATCAAATTCTGTAATATTATACACACGAAATTCCTTTGCTTTAGATGATTTAGAGTTCAAAAAATCAGCTATCACATTTAATCTAGCATTATCTTTATTATTTTCAATTAACAGTTGATTCTGCCAACTTTTACATGAAATAAAAATGGATAAGCTTATAAAAGCTGGCAGTATTATCTTGATTTTTTTAATAAAGTTTAGATTAATGTTTATTTTTTCGGGTGCACCAAATCCATTTCTTCAATTAGATGTTTGGCACCTGCATATTTATCAACGATAAACAACACATAGCGTAAATCTACCATAATGTTTCGGCAAATTTCTGGATCATAATTCATATCACTCATAGTACCTTCCCATACACGGTCAAAATTCAATCCTACCAAATTACCGTGGGCATCAATAGCTGGACTTCCAGAATTTCCTCCTGTGGTATGATTGGTTCCTAAAAAGCACACAGGGACTTTGCCATTGGCGTCAGCGTATTGCCCATAATCTTTGGCTTCATACAAATCAATTAGCTTTTGAGGCACATCAAACTCATAATCACCAGGCACATACTTTTCAATAACACCGTCCAAATAACTTACAGGTTGGTAATAGACAGCATCTCTTGGAGAATAGCCACGTACTTGTCCGTAAGTAACACGCAAAGTACTATTGGCATCAGGAAAATAACGCGCATTTGGCAACGCTTTCATAAGTGCTGTCATGTATTCGGTTTGTAGGGCAGTAATAGGTTCGTTTTTTTGCTGGAACTCCGCATTAATAGACGAGAAAAACTCATCAATCATAGGCTTGGCATAAGCATAGGCAGCATCTTCATTTAGTTTTTTAATAACATCATCAGCAGAACCATCAAATAGTTTTAGTGCGTTATCTAAATTGGTGAAAGCAGTTTTGTCATAAATAGTTGGGTCAACATTTGTTTTGTTATATAATGGCATGACAGCTTCATAAACGCCTTTATCTACATTAACATCATAATTCTTGTGAACACCTTTTAAAAGATTTGTTATATATGCTCTGTCTTTTTCAATATTATCTGGATTTTGTTTTAACGATTGTTCTACTTGATAGGCTCTAAACGTCATTTGCATCAATTCGTTGGTTACTAAAAAGACTTCAATGAAATTTCTACGTTTAATATTAACATCAGCAAAATCAGCATATAATTTGTCAAACTCTGGTAAAATATGACCGTACTTATCTTCTAGTCCTTTTTCCTTTAAGGCTTTGGTAAATGTGGCTTCAAAAGCTTGGCGTTCAGCGACCGCATTACTTTTTTCAATTCCTAAATTTTCACCTATCCATTTTTTCCAAGCATTGGCAATACGAGCTTGTTTTGAAGCATACTTAATACGTACTTCATCATCAGCTTTCATTTGGGCATCAATAACTTTTAAAGCTGCTTCACGAATGGCAATGTTACTTGGGTTATAATCTTTGGTTATATGCTCAATTGCTACAGCAGGAAGATACTCGTCTGTACTGCCCGGAAAACCAAACACCATGGTAAAATCACCTTCAGCAACACCATCTAAAGAAACAGGTAAATAATGCTTTGGTTTATAAGGCACGTTGTCTTCGCTGTATTTAGCAGGTTTATTGTCTTTATTGGCATAAATTCTGAATAAGGAAAAATCACCTGTATGCCTTGGGAATACCCAGTTATCGGTATCGCTACCAAACTTTCCAATACTGCTTGGTGGCGCACCAACCAAACGAATATCTTCAAAACGCTCGGTTACAAATAAGAAATATTGATTGCCTTTATAAAACGATTTAACTTTGGTGTCTTGCCACGCTTCCTTTTTAACTTCAGCTTGTAAACCATTACTGTTTTTATCAATGGTTGATTGCTTTTCCTTTTCAGTCATGGTTTCAGTTACGCCAGCTAAAACTTGCTCGGTAACATCTTCAATGCGCACAATAAACTCAATAAAAAGCCCTTCGTTAGGCAACTCTTCTTTTAGGTTCATAGCCCAAAATCCATCTTTTAAATAATCGTTTTCTAAAGAGGAATGTGATTGAATTTGACTAAATCCGCAATGGTGATTGGTCAATACTAAACCTTTGGATGAAATCACCTCACTGGTACAACCACCATTAAAATGACCAATAGCATCTTTTAAGCTGGAATTATTGACGTCGTAAATATCTTTAGCAGTTAATTTGCTGCCCAAGGCTTTCATTTCATTTTCGTTCATACCCTCTAAAAGCGAAGGAATCCACATACCACCTTGTTGCGCCGAAACCTGAAGTGTGATAAAAAGTAAAAGTAATCTGAATAATTTCATGGTTTAAATTTTTTGAATCCTTCAAAGATAAAAAGTTCTTATCATTTAATCGTATAATAGAAGTTATTACCTTTACAATTATGAGGCATATTTCAAAATTACCAGAGGTTGGTACAACCATTTTTACCGTAATGAGTGCATTGGCTAATGAGCATAATGCCATTAATCTATCACAAGGTTTCCCCAATTTTAAAAGTGATCAGAAGTTAATCGACTTGGTAAACAACGCTATGAATTCAGGGTATAATCAATACGCACCTATGCCTGGTAGTTTAGAATTACGCCAAGCCATTTCTAAGAAGTTTGAAAACTTATATAACACAAGCTATCATCCAGAAACAGAAATAACCGTTACAGCAGGTGCCACCCAAGCAATATTTACTATCATTTCAACATTTGTTAAGCAAGATGACGAAGTCATCATTTTTAAGCCGGCTTATGATTGCTATGAGCCATCAATTGAGCTTTTTGGTGGTATTGTCAAGCCTATTCAATTAAGTGCGCCTAGCTATCAAGTCGATTGGGATTTGGTTAAAAAAATGATTTCAAATAAAACGAAGCTTATAATTATCAATACACCTCACAACCCTAGTGGAACTATATTATCTGAAACCGATATGCTCAAGCTTCAGGAATTGACTCAAAATACAGACATTATTTTGTTGAGTGATGAGGTTTATGAACATATTATTTTTGATGGTTTGAAACATCAAAGCGCCTGTCTCTTTCAAGATTTGAGGTCCCGTAGTTTTGTGGTAGCTTCTTTTGGAAAAACCTTCCATAACACAGGGTGGAAAATTGGGTATTGTTGTGCGCCAAAAGAATTGATGGATGAATTTAAAAAAGCGCATCAGTTTAATGTGTTTTCTGTAAATCACCCTATGCAAAAAGGACTGGCCGATTATTTGCAGGAACCCAATCATTATTTGAGTTTACCAACGTTCTATCAAGAAAAACGGGATTATTTTTTGAGTTTGATAAAGGATTCACGATTTAAAATCAAGCCATCTCAAGGCACTTATTTTCAAGTATTGGATTACTCCGAAATTACTGATGAACATGATGTTGATTTTGCGAAGCGATTAACCATAGAAAATGGTCTGACATCAATTCCCATGTCTGTGTTTAATGAAGCAGGAAAGGATGATAAGGTCTTGCGATTTTGCTTCGCGAAAACTAATGAAACATTAGAGAAAGCAGCCGAAATTTTAAATAACATATAATTCGTGTTACCATTGATAAATTATTGTGTCTAAAGTTTTATATTAACACTAATATTTTTGAAATATGAAACGAGTGATTCTGTTTATGGCTTTGTCAATAATAGGGTTTAATCTATCTGCACAAGAAATGTCAGAAAAAGAGACAAAAGCTATTCACAAAGAGCATAAAAAGGCCGAAAAAGACATGAAGCGTGCTGAAAAGAAGCACAAAAAAGCTGAAAAGGCTCATCAAAAAAATGAGAAGGCACGTAAAAATTTGGAAAAGGCAAAAGACAAACTCCAAGATACCGAAGAAAAATATAACAAACTTAAAAGTAGAGGGAAGTTAAGTCCTGAAGCCGAAGAAAAATGGCTGAAGAAAATTGATAAACTCAACGAAAATATCCTAAAAGCAGAAAAAAAACTTAAACAGACTTAAGGTCTCAAGATTATGCAAAACCAACTAAAAACCGTTATCATTCAAGCCGATTTGGCATGGGAAGACCCCAAGGCTAATAGGAAACTTTTTAAAACGAAATTTGAAACACTTCATCAAGATATCGATTTAGTAGTCCTTCCTGAAATGTTCACTACGGGTTTCACTATGAATGCCGAAGTCGTAGCTGAAAGTATGGACGGAAAATCGGTTTCATGGATGATGGAACAGGCTCAAAAATATGAAGTTGCAATCACAGGTAGTTTAATTATTGAGGAAGATAGACAGTTTTTCAATCGGTTGATTTTTGCTTTTCCTGATGGAAACATAAAGACCTATGATAAACGACATACCTTTTCGTTGGCAGGCGAAGATAAAGTATTTACGGCAGGTAAGGATAAAGTTATTATTGATTATAAAGGCTGGAAAATTTGCCCGCTTATCTGTTATGATTTAAGATTTCCAGTTTGGGCAAGAAATGTTGAAGATTACGATTTATTACTTTATGTTGCCAATTGGCCTAAACCACGAATTGCTGCTTGGGATGCCCTTTTAAAGGCAAGAGCTATTGAGAATATGAGTTACTGTATTGGTGTGAATAGGATAGGTTTAGACGGTAAAGAAAATGAGTATTGCGGTCATTCAGCTGTTTATGATGTTTTGGGCAATAATATTATACCTTTAAGACCCAACAAGGAGCAAATTGAAACTGTTATTTTAGAGAAAAAGCATATTGCCTATTATCGCGATAAACTCAAGTTTTTGGACGACAAGGACAGCTTTAGTTTAACGTAAAAGTTATTTCTTCGTCAAAATTGGGCCTAGCCTCATATGTATAATCCATATAACTTATGCGTTCTGGCTGTCGTCTTTCAAGGTATTTTCCAGAATCATATTTCCCATTTTTATTAGTGTCAAAAACGGCTCTAATAAAATACTTACCAGACTCAATGTTCCTAAAATCAACAGGTTCGGGCTTTGTACTGTACATTTCGTATTTCACTTCACCTTTGTCATTGGTTAGTTGGACAATAACCGGATAGACAGCATTTTCCAGGATAATGCGTGCATTGCTATAATCGGAATAGGTTTTGGTGCTCAATGTATAGTTGAGTGTGTCATTGGTATCACCAAAAAAATCAGTAAATGCTTCTGGAAGAATTTGGATTCGGTAACGATCACTTTCTTTCTTTTCAAATTCAAATGAATAGGTGTTTGAAAGCGAATCCAACTTGGTAGAGAAACTCACCGGAAGGGAGTCTTTATCCATAATGGTGACTTTTTCGGTGTCAAAATTTTCAAAAGGAACCGAACCCGTAATCTCAAATTGATCATTAAAATTAAGTGTACCAGAAGGTGATGCAGATACGGTTAATGTATCACGTGGTTGCTCGCCGATTTTCACTGTAAAATTTTCACTATAACCTTTATTGGTCGCCTGGAAAATTAGTGAGTCTACTTCCAGTCTGGGTTTGTACCAGTAGTTTAAAGTATCAGTTTTAGGATCCTTGGTCACACGATATTCAAAGTCCGAAGGGACGTTTGAAACCATAGCTATTTTAAAATCTTCGTAAGCACCTTCAAACCCAAACCCTATTTTTTCGCCAGAAAGTAAACGCGGTCTTACAATTTTAGAATCCAATTCTTCTTTGAATAATTTTAAGGTAAAAGAACTGTCAGTTGGAACTGTTATATAAGAACTATTGAAAGCTATTTTATCGGTTTTTGGCTGAAATTTATAATCCTGATTTTCGTCTTTTAGAGCTACCATTAGATATTTTCCAGCCTTTAAATTTTCTAGCGTAAAAGTAGTTGTGCTATCCAAAGTATTGGTTATATACCTTGGTTGTTTGAAGTAAACTATGGAATCGGTTAACGTAGAATCCACTTCATATAACATAACAGAAATAAAATCTTCAGGTTGTCTTAACGAAGCACTTACAATTTGTCCCTTAACCGATAAGGAATCGATATAATCGCCAGTTGAAAATACATATTTGTAATAAGGGAAGGGGTTTTCTTCATTATTATCCACAATACTATTGCCAAAGTTAAAAGCATAGGTAGTATTGGGCTGAAGCGTGTCGTTTATTCTAATTCTAATATACTTGCTGGCATTGCCCAAAGGTGTTATTTCAGGCATAGGATCCATAGGAGGCGAAATAATTAATTGACGCTGGAGGTTCTTTATTTTGATATACTCATCAAAGTAAATTTTAATCTCATCCCCATCAAAGTTCACAGATAGGTTTTCGGGTTCAGACTTTATAATTTCGGGCGGTATAATATCCTTTATTCCACCACTAGGTCTTCCACGGTTGGCGCAATTGAAAATCATCAACATAATCGCGAAAGCGAGAAAAAAATTGGAAACTATTTTGCGCATTATTATCTGTTATTTGTGCAAAGAAACAACTTATTTGCCATTATAAAAACATCAGGAGGTTACTGCCATGGTTGCTAAACTAATTTTAACATTTTGAGCCTTCTGCAAAACGTTCGCGCAGGATTCAACCGTGGCACCAGTTGTAACAATATCATCCACCAGCAATATATGTTTGTTGGCTATTTTTTCGAGGTTTTTGGCTTTGAAAATTTCGGAAGTGTTCAACCAACGCGATATCCTATTTTTATGTACTTGCGAGTTGGTATGGCTTGCCTTTATTAGTACATCGTCCAGATATTCAGCTTCAAGAGCTAAAGCAATTTGTTCACCGAATTTAGTAACTTGATTAAAGCCTCTTTTTAGCAATTTTTTCTTGTGCAAGGGCACTGGTATCACCACATCAATATTTTGGTATTCTGTTACCGTTTTTAATTCTTCGCCTAGCCAGTCACCCAAAAGCAAGCCTATCTCTTCAAAGCCTTTGTACTTTAAATTGTGAATTAATTTTTGAGTAATCCCCTTTTTCTCAAACCAAAATAGAGCTGTAGCATTTTCAAGTTTACAACGTCCGTAAAAAATATTTAAGACTCTGGGATCATTGTTAAAATGACAATTGGTAACCGGAAGGTCATGACGACATTTTGTACAGATATACAACTCATTATCCTGTAACAAAAAGTTGCAGGCATGACAGACTTTTGGATAAAAAATATCGATTAAGGATCGCAGCATTTGTAATCAATTTATTATAAATATATTACAAGTTTTTAAATAGAATGTCAGATATTTTATTGTCAAAAAGAACTTCAACAAGTTTTTTATCTTTTTATCGATAAAAATCTCGGAACACGATCTTAATATTTAGTTTCGTAGGATAAAATTAATTAAGATGATAGTTAACCCTCAATTATTTAACTACAGATTAATTATTGGTACTTTGGTTATAGCCATTGTTGTATTAGGGTCGTATAGCTTTTCTAGTTACAACACACTTAAAAAACATGAGCAGTTTGTGCAACAAGAAGTCAATCTTGTTCAAAGCGAATTATCGGATATGATTGCTCTATATGATGATGTTAGTGTTGATAACAAAGAATTATCTTTACAGTTGCAACAATCTAAATCTAGAATGCATATTATTTTAGATTCTTTGAAAACAGCGAAAGCCAATTTTCCTCTAATTTCTAAGTATAAAAATGAAATAGCGGCATTAAAGCAAGAGCGTAAGAGTTTGTTTAGGCAAATTCAAACCATTCAAAATCAAAAAGACGCTTTGGCTGAAAAGGAGCAGTATGCAAGAGAAAAATTGGATTTTCAAACCAATCAATTGTCTATGTTAGCTGAAGAAAACAAAAAGTTAACCAATCTTGTTAACGAAATCACAGCCTTAAAAGTCAATAATATTAATGTTTCGGCCATAATTACCAATAATAGTAGTTATGATGTTGAAACACTTAAAGCCAAAGAAGCCGATAACTTGGAAGTCTGTTTTACGGTTCTTGAAAATGCGTTTTCACCAGAGGGTAACAAAGATATTTATGTCCAGATTTTAGGACCTGATGACAATGTGGTTTCAGATAGAGGAACTGCTACTTTTGGTAAAGCCGAGTTAACTTACAGTGGTAAAACATCTGTGAATTACCGAAACCAAAATTTAGATGTTTGTACAAAAATAAATGTCAATCAAAAACAAAAACTTAAGAAAGGAAATTATATCATTTCCGTTTTTCACGATGATTGTAAATTAGGGTCATCAGAAATAATACTTAATTAACTAACCAATTTTATTTATCAAAAAACCGTTCCATTAATTGGAGCGGTTTTTTATTTTTGCAGCATGACAAACAACGACGATCAATTTAAGAAAGTAATCTCTCATGCCAAGGAGTATGGTTACGTGTTTCAAAGTAGTGAAATCTACGATGGTTTAAGTGCGGTTTATGATTATGCCCAAAATGGTGCGGAGTTAAAAAAGAACATTCGTGACTATTGGTGGAAAGCCATGGTGCAGATGCATGATAATATTGTAGGTATTGATGCAGCCATTTTTATGCATCCAACTACTTGGAAGGCCTCTGGCCACGTTGATGCATTTAATGATCCGTTGATTGACAATAAAGATTCCAAAAAACGCTATCGTGCCGATGTGTTGATTGAAGATTACTGTGCTAAAATTGAGGCTAAAATTGAAAAGGAAGTTGCTAAAGCAGCTAAACGTTTTGGAGAAGCCTTTAATAAAGAAGAATTTGTCTCTACTAACCGACGTGTTTTAGGTTATCAGGAAAAAATTGATGCAACCTTGTCTAGAATGGTAAAGTCTTTAGAAAATGAAGATTTAGCCGATGTCAAAGCGTTGATTGAAGAATTAGAAATTGCTGATCCGTTGTCTGGTAGTAAGAACTGGACAGATGTGAAGCAGTTTAATTTGATGTTTGGCACCAAGCTTGGTGCTTCGGCAGATACAGCAATGGATTTATACTTGCGTCCAGAAACAGCACAAGGAATTTTTGTTAATTTTTTAAATGTTCAAAAAACGGGTCGCATGAAAATTCCGTTTGGTATTGCCCAAACCGGTAAGGCATTTAGAAATGAAATTGTTGCCCGACAGTTTATCTTTAGAATGCGTGAGTTTGAACAAATGGAAATGCAATTCTTCATCAAGCCAGGTACTCAAAAAGAGTGGTTTGACTATTGGAAAGAAACCCGATTAAAATGGCATAAGTCCTTGGGAATGGGAGATGACAATTACCGTTTCCACGACCATGAAAAATTAGCCCATTATGCCGATGCTGCTACCGATATAGAATTTAAATTCCCATTTGGATTTAAGGAATTGGAGGGAATTCACTCACGTACCGATTTCGATTTAAAACAACACGAAGAATTTTCAGGAAAGAAACTACAATATTTTGACCATGAAGATAACACAAGCTATACACCTTATGTATTGGAAACTTCCATTGGTTTAGATCGTATGTTTTTAGCAGTATTCTCTAATAGTTTACAAGATGAAACTTTAGAAGACGGAAGTGAAAGAACAGTTTTAAAGTTACCGGCTGTTTTGGCCCCTACAAAAGCAGCCATTCTACCATTAGTTAGAAAAGATGAGGCATTAACAAAAATGGCAAAAGATATTGTTGATGACTTAAAATGGGACTTTAATGTTGCATATGATGAAAAAGATGCCGTTGGGCGCCGTTACCGTCGTCAAGATGCGGCTGGAACGCCATTTTGTATTACAGTAGATGGTGAAAGTATTGAGGACAACACGGTAACTATTCGTCATAGAGATACTATGGAACAAAAAAGAGTTAAAATAGAAGAACTTCGAGACATTATTAAAAAAGAAGTAGATGTCAAAGAGTGGTTGATGAGGATGTAATATATTTCTGCGAAAGCAGAAATCTCTATATCAAAATCCCAAGTTTGTACTTGGGATTTTTTGTTTCACTCAATAAGATGGTGCATTCACGCAGTCAAGTTTTATTTAGTTCCAATTTTTAAATACTTTTAAGCAAACGTTACTTTTATAATGAAACATTTTTGTCTTCTTATTGCTTGTTTTTTTATTTTAAAATTATATCCTCAACAAAATATGGATACTATTTATGGGAAT
This sequence comes from Bacteroidia bacterium, assembly GCA_030425285.1. Taxonomy (GTDB): domain Bacteria; phylum Bacteroidota; class Bacteroidia; order Flavobacteriales; family Flavobacteriaceae; genus Hanstruepera. The sequence continues at coordinate 304,872 of JAUIAY010000001.1, read as the reverse complement.
CCTAAATCGGTTAAGATGGAAGTTAATTTTTATGATATTCAAAACACAAAACACAAAAAAATTGAATATCCAGAAATGGGTTTATCACCTAAACAGATAACATCTACATTTATTAATAATTGGAGTAAGTATGTTGGTTGTACTTATATCAACTATTATAAGGAATTTAATAAAAATGGAAAACCTAAAAGAGAAGTTTGGTACGATTATGATAAAGAGATTTATTTTGAATATCAATATAAATATGACAAAAATGAAAATTTAGTTGAAATTAAAGAACTTTATTGGGATGATGTTTATTACATAAATAGATACTTTTATAATAAATCAAACTTGCTGATTTCTGAAAGCCGTTATTGGAGTGATGACTCTAATGATTTTGTGCATTGGTATTTTACAAGAGGATACAAAGGAAAAATAATTGGAGTAAAAAGCTTTGATGAAGATGGTAGTCGAGATATTATTACATATGAAATAGATAGTATTGAAAATACAATTAATGAATATCATCAAAGAGTTTTTAATTATACTAATGGAGATAGTTTTAAAGTTAAAGATTCTATTGGGAAAAAGTTTTTAATAAAAAAGAGCAAGTTTGATGATTTTGAGAATAAGATATATGAAGAACGTTGGATTGAAGAAAATTCTAAAAGACCTTACAAAACGATTTATAAATATGATGATAGAAACAATTTAGTTTATCAAGGTAATATAAAAGATACGCTTAATTCATATATTAATTATAGATACAATTCTAATAGTTTAAAAACATATTATGAGCATATTCATATAAAATATCCAAATAACAATGACACTATTGTTTACAATTACAATAACAAGAATTTAATTAAAAAGGTTAAATATTTAGGTAAAGACCATTATGGTAGAAAAAGGGAATATGTATTAGATTTCAAATACAAATTCGACAAAAAAGGAAACTGGACCGAAATAACAAAAATTGTAAATGGGGGACCCTTATATGTGTGGACAAGAAAAATAAAGTACTATTAAAAATAAGCCTTCAACTGCACATTCCCGGTATGAATCACTTTACTGGTTTCCGATTTTCTACCGTAGTAGGTCAGGTTTAAATCCAAATAGCGGGTAATCTTTTTCTGTGCCAACACGCTCCAAGTATAGTTTTTGCCAGGTTGTAAGCCTTCCATCATCTGGTAAGCTACAGCTGTATTGGCGCTTCCTGAAAAATCATTGGTAAAATAATTGAATTCCCCACTAATAGCGGACTTTTGAAAATTGGCAAACGTAAACGAAGCACCATATTTCTGTTGCTTTAGGGTTTCAAAATTACTAATAGTATTCTCTTTTGAAGCATACTGAAAAAACACATCAAATCGGGTGTTGTCATTTAATAAGTAGGATATTTTGGGATTAAAATTAGTTTCATCAATATCAAAATTCTTGCTCGCGTAGTTTTCACTGATGCTAATGTTGTTATTAAAATTGGATTCCAAATTCAGTAACCAACTAGTGGCGAATTTATGCGTAAATAAGAGCTTATGACTTTTCAGTTTGCTTTCAATAAAACCAAATGATAGTGTATTTTTGGTAGCATTGCTTAAATAGGTGTAAGAGGTTGTGTAGCGTTGCTTACCACGATTAAAAAACAACACACTCCTAAAGTTTTGTTGTAATGCCAATTGATTAGCCTCATCACCATCAAAAGGGTTGAGGTTGAAAGCATTTCCTTGGCGCCTTTCCTTTCGGTCAATCAAAAATGAGGTTTGACTATGAAAATGTGATAACACTTTTAAAAATCCATTATCAGAATTAGCCCATTGTTGCGGATTTAAGGTCAACAGTTGACTTAATCTATTTTGATGGGTTTTAATAAAAACCTGATTGGGCAATAATACCCGAATGTAATCAGCTTCATCTTGAAATTGAGCGATTTCGAATTCTTCCAATTCTTGAATGCCATTGTTATTATAGTCAATCCAAGTGTAAATTCCTGTGCCAGATTCTACTTCAACGTAGGTGAATTCTTGTTGTGGTAAAGTTCCAGAATTGGTTTCAAAAGTGGTATTCCAATAAACGAATTGTTCCCAAAAACGCTGACTGAATATTAAACGAGAGTTCAGGGATTGTTCATCTTCTTTATCGGGATCTACATCTTTTAGCACACGATAGTTGGCGTATAATGATAAGTTGGTTTTAGCATTTTGAATAATTCTGGAGTCCAAATAAACCGTATTGGATGTATTTACTTTTTGAAGGGTGTTGTTTCTAATACTATCGTTGGTTCGGTATTTGTAACCCACTTCAGCAAAAATTTTGGTGCTGTCACCAATACCCGCAAACACCTCATAGGATTGAAACCGCTGACTCAAAGGCGTGTAAGCAAGGGTTTCCCTTTCTTTTTGTTCGTTGTCTTCCAAACCAATTCGTGTTCCAGCCCAAGCCTTGTTTAAACTATAGGTTACTTGATTATAAGACCGTAAAAATGTTGAGGTACTGGTGCTAGCAGTAGCAGACAAAAAACTGGAATTAGAAGTAATGCGCCATCGGTTTAAATTAAAATCAACTCCCATTATATGTCTATTCCCATTGAAATTATCGGAATAGTTCAAATGTTCAAACTGATAATTAGCCGTACCTTTTTTAATGTGAGACAAACTTACACCAGATTTAAAGATTAGCTGATTTCCAAAATTGATGATGTTTTGTGAGCCTGTTTCCAAGCCTAAATTCCAATCACGATTAAACTCGGCATTATAAATTCGCTGAATGGTTCTAAAATTCTCATTGATATAATCCGTATCTAAATTAGCCGAAACATTCCAAAGACTATCGTTTTTGATTATCGCCTGATTAATTTTCAGTTTGGCAGCATACCCATCGTTATCGTCATCATCAACATTAGAGAATAAGTTTAAATCGTTCTTGCTTCCTGCCAGTTCAAACCCAATGTCCGTTTTATCAGTTGGTGTGTAAGATCCATTTACTATGGCTAATTGTAGTTTAGTAGGCGCGACCAATTGGATTATAGGTTCATAATTTCCTTGCGAGATTCCAGCAATAGGTTCTACATATTCATAAATGGTAGAGATGGCATCAATGGAACTCACTATATAATTTCCTTGATTGTCACCAACCAATGAAAAGGTTACACTGAACAAGGTGTCATCTGGGTTGTTGGAAAACACAAAAGCTTCAACACCATTAATAATTTCTTTTCTGTAGAGAATTCGGTTTTCATTAAAAGCTTCAGGTGTGCTGGAAGGAGCAACCATTTGGCTTTTGTCATCACCTGCTTCGCTCAAAATTTGAACCTGCTCTTCCGATAGGTTTTGTTGAAGCGGGTTGTTTTTGGAATCATTTTCACTATAAACGCTCACGCCCAACTTTAGTTTGTCACTTGTATAATTGCCACCACCAAAAACAACCAAACGTGAATAGTTGCGTTCACTAAATTGGTAATCAACCGTGATGCGCATTTCGGAAGTTATAGGAAATGTTGAATTGAATATAATTTCACCAGCATTGTAGTCTATAATATAATCTTTGTTTTCGCCACGTTCCAAAGCAATACCATTTACATAGACCGTTTCACTTCCCGATACGATTAAAACATACAATTCCTCATTTGGCCCCTTTAGTTTATAGGGCCCTTGATTCCCTTCTTGAGCGATAAACTGACTAGTGGTAAATTGACCACGAACCAATGCTCCAGCAGCAAATAAATTGGTTGTGGATTCTGAATGATTTAACCGTGCATTAATGGAAAGTCCTTGAACACGCTTGCTGAAATTTCCAAAATAAGAGTTGTTGTTCTCCAGATCGACATCGCCAGCGCGAATTTTCCAATTATCACTAAAGAGTTCTATAAACACTTGATCAAACTCATCCAATCGCTGCGAATAACCGCTTTCTTGAAGTGGGATATTGGCATCTTGAATTGAGGCACGCAATGATACTTTGTCGCTTAATTTACCAGTGACCTGTAAATCGAGTTCGCTATTCAATACAGAATTTTGGTTATTGCCAATAACAATACCTCGCGAAATACTTCCGGTTGTTGTCAAACCATCAAAAGGTGTGAAATTTGACTTTTCACTGGGTTGGGATAGTTTGTATAGTTTTTGCTGATTGGTAGTGTTGGCCAATATGACATCATCATCCAATTGTCTATAAGTTTTGGTCAAAAATTCAGGGTAGGCCAAATAACTGATTATGATAGAGTCACTTGGTATAGGATTTTTAATGGTTAAAGTTGCTTTTGCAAAATCAATCTCATAAAACGAGGTATCAACAAATGAACTATCTTTGGTTTTAATTGAAAAAAAACTGGAATTGATGCTCACAGAGTCAATGACAATGGTATCTGAAACCGCAAACTTTTTGCTTTTGTAATTAGAGCTTTGGTCTTGTGCAAAGGCACAAAAACCAATAAGAAACAGTAAAAGCGTTGCAGTTAATTTCATCTGATACTTAAACTACTTTATGTCTAAAATATTATTGTTGATAGTTTTTGTTAAAAGCACTTTAAATTAATGGTGTAAAAGTAACGCATTATTTATTTTAGCTGAAATTCTAATCAACTTAAGATGAAAATCATTTCTTATAATGTCAATGGTATCCGAGCAGCTTTAAATAAAGGATTTATAGATTGGTTAAAAAATGCTGATCCAGATGTCATTTGCTTGCAGGAAATAAAAGCATTAAAGGAACAGTTGGACTTAAGCGTATTTGAAGAAGCCGGTTATCCTTATCAGTATTGGTTCAGTGCACAAAAAAAAGGTTACAGTGGTGTGGCTATTTTAAGTAAGGTTGAGCCCAAGCATGTTGAATATGGCACTGGTATTGAGTCTATGGATTTTGAAGGGCGAAATTTGCGTCTGGACTTTGAAGGGTTTTCGGTTATGAGCTTGTATTTGCCATCAGGAACCAATGATGCGCGATTGGACCATAAATTGGAATACATGGATATGTTTCAGAATTATGTAAATGAGCTTAAACATGAGATTCCTAATCTAATCATTTGTGGCGACTACAATATTTGTCATGAAGAAATAGACATTCACAATCCGAAAATGAAAGGGGTTTCTGGTTTTCTTCCTGTTGAACGTGAATGGATTGGAAATTTCATTAGAAGTGGTTTTATTGATGGCTTCAGGTTCCTTCACCCAGAAAAGCAGGAATACAGCTGGTGGAGTTATCGTGCTAATGCGCGAGCCAATAACAAGGGTTGGCGTTTAGATTATACTATGGTAGCAAAACCTTTGCAAGAAAAAATAAAAAGAGCCGTTATACTTTCGGAAGCGGTTCATAGCGATCATTGTCCCGTTTTATTGGAAATAAGTAATTAACAGATTAATAGCAATATAGATGAAGAAATTTTTTTTAAGTACACTTGTAATTGTTCTTATTACATCATGTGTGTCTCCTAAAGTTTATAAAGATTTAGAAAGCAAGTACAATATATTAAAAGATCAAAATCGTGAACTTTCGGCAGAAAATGATGCACTTTCAAGCACCAAAAACAAAGCATTAAACGACTTGGAAAGCCTCCAAAAACAGTATGATGATGTGTTGGCACAACGTGATAAGTTGCAAGCAGATTACCAGGCAACAAAATCCAATCTAGATAATATGAAAGCTTCCTACGATGCTTTAGAGAAAAACAGTTCGGCTTCAATAGCTCAAAATGCTCAAAAGAACAGGGAATTGTTGGCACAGCTTGAAGCAAAGGAACAAGCATTGGCTACAGAGAATTCACGTTTAGAAAAACTTAAAAGAGAATTGGAGGAACGCTCCAATCGTGTAGCAGAATTAGAAAGTGTTATTTCTGCAAAGGATGCTGATATGAAACGCTTAAAAGATGCCATATCTAGTGCGCTTACTGATTTTGAAGGCAAAGGCTTAACGGTAGAACAACGTGGTGGAAAGGTCTATGTGTCCATGGAAAACAAGTTGTTGTTCGAATCAGGCAGTTGGGCTGTGGGTTCAAACGGTAAACAGGCTGTTAAACAACTAGGAAGTGTGCTTGCTGATAACCCTGAGATTGCTATTTTAATAGAAGGTCATACCGATAATGTCCCTTACAAAGGAAGTGGTCAATTAAGTGGAAATTGGGATTTATCTACTAAACGGGCAACAGCAATTGTTAATATTTTGAGAGAAAACCCATCTATAAATCCAGAAAATTTAACTGCAGCTGGAAGAGGGGAATATGCACCTATTGCTTCCAATGAAACATCCGAAGGTAAGGCTAAAAACAGACGTATTGAGGTTATTCTGACGCCTAAACTAGATGAAATAACCAAGTTATTGGATGATATGTAATGTTATAATGTAAATTGAAAGACTAATTTTATGAAATATACCAACCTACCACATACCGATATAAAGGTTAGCAAAATCTGTTTAGGCACGATGACTTGGGGCAATCAAAACACCGAAGCCGAAGGTCACGAACAGATGGACTATGCGCTTTCTCAAGGTGTGAATTTTTTTGATACAGCAGAATTGTATCCGGTTCCAGCAACGGCAGAAACGTATTCTAGAACAGAAAAAATAATTGGTAATTGGTTTCAGAAAACAGGAAATAGGGATAAGGTTGTTTTAGCAACCAAAATAGCTGGTCCAGGAGATTATACAGCGCATATTCGCACCAATGGGTTTAGTTCTTCGGCACTAAAAGATGCTGTTGATAATAGCTTAAAGCGCTTAAAAACTGATTACATTGATCTCTATCAATTACATTGGCCAGAAAGGCAAACCAATACTTTTGGCATAAGAGATTATAATCATAACCCCAAAGATACATGGGAGGATAATTTTAGTGAGATTTTGCATACTCTTGATGAAATTATAAAGGCAGGTAAAATTAGGCACATAGGTATTTCTAATGAAAAAGCTTGGGGGACCATGCGATATCTTGAAGAATCCAAAACCAATAATTTGCCAAGAATGATTACCATTCAAAATGCCTATTCATTATTAAATCGCATTTTTGAAGGGGATATGGCCGAGATTTCTATAAGAGAAAATATAGGGTTGCTGGCCTATTCACCAATGGCATTTGGAGTACTTTCTGGTAAGTACATTAAAGGAACAGCAGCTGACAACGCGCGACTGAAATTGTTTCCCAGATTTTCACGTTACAGTAGCGAACAGTCAACAAAGGCAACTAAAAAATATATGAAGTTAGCTGCTGAAAATAATGTTTCACTTGCCCAAATGGCATTAGCTTTTGTAACGCAACAACTTTTTGTGACCAGCAACATTATTGGTGCTACAAATATGGATCAACTCAAAGAAAACATTGATAGCATACATTTAGATTTAACTACAGAAATTTTGGAATCTATAAACCTTATTCATAAATCCATTCCAAATCCAGCCACATAACCAGAGTAAAATGCCTTATTCTTCGATAAACAGTAGTACAACTTTATCTATTGTCCAATTCAACGATAAAATCAACCGTTAGTCTATTAAGCTGAGGTTTAATTATTCTTATGGGAAATTTTCATAATTTTAAGGACTAATTTTTCAAAAGAACAAATCAAAATTAATGTCAGTTATCTGTTCAGTATAGATTTCCATAATAATTTGATTTACAGTAAATTAACTAACCTTGATAAATAACAATGAAAAACATTACTTTTTCAATCTTATTTGGATTCATCACTTTATGTGGATTTTCGCAAGTAGGATTAACAGAGAATTTTGATGGTGGATTGGTCTTGCCAACAGGTTGGACATCAGACGCCGGAGATTATTTTGGAACTGTGATAGAAGTCTGTGACGGATTTTCGCAACGGGTAAACCTTTTCGATGCCAATACGACTGCTCACCTTACTTCTCCAAATGTTGTCGGATCTTCCAATGGTTCAGATCTTACAATAACTTTTGATTATAAAATTGTTGATTGGTCAGCAGCAGTTGATGCAACACCGCCTGGATGGGGTGAAATGCTGGTTCAATATTCCACTAACGACGGAGGTGTTTGGAATACTGTTTTAACAATTAATGATGGTAATCATGTTACTTCTAATGAGTGCGCCAATATGACTGTCACAGTACCTGCAGCAAGCTTACCCACAGGTTCTGATTTTAAGTTACGTATTGAAGGAAATTGGACAGCAGGAACATATTACATTTATATAGATAACATTACTGCAACTCAAGTAGTTGTTGACCCACCTTCTTGTGTTAATTTGACTACACCAGCAAACGGAGCAAACGGTGTTGGTATCAATACGAATTTAGAGTGGAGTGCTGCAACAGGGATTCCTACTGGTTATGTACTTTCTGTAGGAACAACACCTGGAGGAACTGAAATAGTAGATAATCAAGATGTAGGATTGTCAACCTCATATACTTTTGGAGCGCCTTTAGATTATTCAACAACGTATTATGTAACGGTATCTCCATATAATGCTAATGGTCCTGCTCAAGGTTGTTCTGAATTTACATTCATGACCGGAGCAGATCCTAATGCACCTGTTGATTGTGCGGCTGGAACACCTATTAATACAGTTTACTGCTACGGAAATAATGAGACAATTACTTGGAACTTTCAGAGTTCGGATGGCGGTCCTTTAAATGTGTTTTTCAATGCTGGTCAAATGGAAGGCTGTTGTGATGAAGTAACCATTTATGATGGTACGGATAATACAGGAGTTGTCCTATATGATGATAATAATGGTGGTGATATGACAGGTGTTTCTGTGAATTCAACTACTGGTTTTATTTTTATTGAGATTGATAGTGATGGCTCTATAAGTTGTCAGGCTAATGGCTATGTGCCACTTGATTTTGACGTATCATGTATCGATACTACAGCCGTACCAAACTGTAACTCGGTATTAACGACTCCAGCTAATGGAGCTTTAGATGTAAACGAAAATACTGACATAACGTGGAGTACAGCATCTGTTATTGTAACAGGCTATACTATTTCTATAGGGACAACACCTGGTGGTACAGATATCCTTGACTCTTTTGACAATGGGCCAGCAACAACTTATGATCCTGGAACGCTAGCTTATGAAACTACATATTATGTAACTATTGTACCTTATAACGATAATGGCCCTGCTATTAACTGTAACGAACAAAGTTTTACAACAAGAGATGATCCTAACCAAATACTAGATTGTACAAATGGTGAAGTAATTAACACCACATATTGCTATAGTCAAAATGATACGATGACCTTTAATTATGCGAGTAATGATGGCTCTCCAATATCAGTTGTGTTCAATTCAGGATGGATTGAAGCTGGTTGGGATGAACTAATTGTAACTGATTCAGATGGAACTGTTATATTTCAAGGGGATAACGGAGGTGATTTAACAGGCCTGTCTTTCCTGTCTTCAGGAGGCTCTATATCTGTAGCTATTGATTCAGATGGAGTAATAAGCTGTGATGGTTCTACCAATGCACCCTGGGACTTTACAGTTTCTTGTTTTGATGATTCTGAAGTTCCAAATTGTAATGCTTCACTTACTGGGGCAGTTGCCAATGGTTCTAATGACGTAGATGAAAATGAAGACTTAACTTGGAGCGCAGCTTCAGTACTTGTTACTGGTTATATAGTTAACATGGGTACAACACCTGGTGGAACTGATGTTTTAGATGGTGTTGATGTAGGCAATGTGTTGACTTACGACCCAGGGACTTTAGAATATGGAACAACATATTACGTAACTATTATTCCTTATAATGATAATGGTAATGCTGTTGGCTGTACAGAGGAAAGTTTTACGGTAGAAGATGATCCTAACCAAATTGTGGACTGTGCTTCAGGAGAAGTAATTAATACGACATTCTGTTACGAAAACGCAAGTGGCGGAGCAGGGAATAATGTTTGGGTAGACGTTTTTAGCTTTCAGAGTTCGGATGGCTCACCTTTAGCAATTTCATTTAACTCTGGAAATATGGAGGTAGGATTTGATACTATCCGTATTACAGATTCTGATGGGAGTATTATTTTTGAAGGGCAAGGAGAACTTACAGGCTTATCGTTTTTCACTGATGGAGACTCTTTGACTGTATGGTATGAGTCAGATGGTTCTGTAAGCTGTTCATCTGGAAGTAGACCTGAATGGGATTTTGATGTCGCTTGTTTTGACCCAACAGCAGTGCCAAACTGTAATGCAACCGTTACAGCACCTGCCGATGGTGCTATTGATGTAGATATTAATGCTGATTTGACTTGGAGTCCTGCAACAATAGTTGTCACAGGATATATTATCAATATGGGTACAACACCTGGAGGAACAGATGTATTAGATGGTGTGGATGTAGGTGATGTATTAACCTATGACCCAGGTATTTTAGAAAATGCAACGGATTATTATGTTACCATAATACCTTATAATGATAATGGACCAGCCGATACAGGTTGTATTGAATCAACATTTAAAACCATTTGTATTCCACAGGTTGTCACATTTAATGCGGTTGGTGATTGCGAAACAGACCCTGACAACCCGGATTTTGTAATTGAAGTTAATATTACAGATTTAAGTGGAGCGGCTTCTATAATTGTGTCTGATGACCAAGGTAGTGCAACACAAACGGCTGATGCAACTGGTGTTATAACCATGGGGCCTTACGCAGCAAATACAGTTGTGACAATTACCACTTTAAAATCGGATGATGATACCTGCGATGTGATTAGCAGCCCAATTACATTTATCTGTCCACCACCACCAAACCCATGTTCTATTATTTATGCAGGTGAGGATGTTACAATTGGTTGTGAGGAATCAACAGATTTAACTGCTAATTACCATTTATTTGGTCAAGATACTAATACTTATACCATTAATGCATTGGATTCTTGTCCTTTGCCAACTACTGTAGGCGGGACGCCAACTAGTCTTGATATTGATGACCGTTGGTCTGAAGTTATTGATATAGGATTTGAATTTTGTTTCTTTGGAGATACTTACACACAATTATTAATTGGATCGAATGGTGTTCTTTCATTTGAACTGGAAAATGCAGATGGCTTTAATGGGTGGAATATTGATCCGGGTGATACTTTACCAGACAATACTAATCCAACATTAGCGCAGGCAAACATTTTTGGAGTTGCCCATGATATTGACCCTAGCGTTTGTGGTGATATCAATTATTTGGTAATAGGTACAGCGCCTTACAGAATGTTTGTGGTGAACTACACCGATGTGTGTCATTTTAGCTGCAATGAGCTTCAATCTAGCAGTCAAATCATTTTGTATGAATCTTCAAATAATATTGATGTTAATGTGTTTGATAAGCCAACTTGTAATGCCTGGAATGATGGGAATGCTGTTATTGGTGTGCAAAACATACCTGGAACCGTGGCGTTTACACCAGCTGGAAGAAACACAGGTGTTTGGACAGCTACTGACGAATCTTATAGATTTGCACCATCTGAAGGGACACCAAATTATACATTTGAATGGTTTGAAGGAGCTACTTCTCTTGGCAATACAGAAACCATAACAGTTTCTCCAACACAGACCACAACTTATACAGCCAGTGTAACTTATGAATTATGTACTGGCGGTACAGCTACTGTAGTTGATGAAGTAACTGTAACAGTTAATGGTTCAGGTGGAGATGCTTCGTTCACCATGGATCCTTCTTGTGAAGGAGCCACCGCGACTATCACAGGTGATACCGGAGGTACGTTTAGCTTTGATCCAGAGCCTATGGATGGTGCTCTAATAGATGATATGACAGGCGAGATTACCAATGGTATGCCAGGAGAAACCTATACAGTAACTTATACAATCGCAGGAAATTGTGGTTCATCAACAACAGAATCTGTAACTTTATTACCTGCTGAAGACGCTTCTTTTGTTATGCAAGCAACTTGTGATGGGGCTGTAGCAACTGTTACAGGTGATTCAGGTGGTGTGTTTACTTTCAACCCTGTACCTGCGGATGGTGCTTTGATTGATGTCATTACTGGTGAGGTTACCAATGGTGTTCCGGGGTCTTCGTACACTGTGGAATATACTACAACTGGAGCATGTCCTGAAACAAGCTCTCAAACATTTACGGTGTTTCCTGAAGATGATGCGTCATTCACCATGTCTGCAACCTGTGATGGCGGAATCGCCACAATTACGGGTACGTCGGGCGGAACTTTTGCCTTAAACCCTGATCCAGGAGATGGAACAACTATTGATACCATAACCGGAACCGTTATTGGAGGTACCATGGGTGTTACTTATACTGTTGAATACACAACATCAGGACAATGCCCTTCTAGTAGTTTTGAGACTGTAACACCTTTATCATCTGAAGATGCTACATTTATTGTAACTACTGAATGTGGTGGTGCTCAAGTTGAAATACTGGGAGATACAGGAGGAACATTTACCTTTAACCCAATGCCTAATGATGGCGCCACAATTGATTCTGATACTGGTGAAGTATCAGGAGCTACTGGAAATGAGGAATATACTATTGAATATACAACTTCGGGTCCTTGCCCTACTAGTAGTTCAGTATCTTTTATTGCAGAACAATGTATCATTCCGCAAGTTATAACACCTAATGATGATGGATATAATGATAATTTTGATTTGAGTGGTTATGATGTTAGTAGTTTAGAAGTTTTCAATAGAAATGGTGTTAAGGTTTTTAGTAAAACAAACGGCTACACTAATGAATTTAACGGTGTTGCTGATAATGGTGATAAGTTGCCCGTTGGAACATATTTCTATGTTATGAAATACCAAGGAGATAAAGAACGTACTTCATGGGTTTATATTAATAAGTAAAATAACACAACCAAGATTTAAGGATGAAAAAACTATATATAATTTTAGTATTTGGATTGTCTGTTACTTTATTACAGGCGCAACAAGACCCACAGTATACACAGTATATGTATAATATGAATGTCGTTAACCCGGCTTATGCAGGCTCTTTTGATGGGATTGCAGTTGGTGCACTCTACAGAAGTCAATGGGTAGGATTGGAAGGAGCACCTAATACCGGAACATTAGCTGTCCACGCACCAGTAGGCAGAAGAGTTGGTTTAGGGTTTTCTTTTATTAATGATGAAATAGGCCCAGTACGAGAGAATAATGCGTATGCCGACTTTTCTTATACAATACCAATGGGTAACGAAAATAAATTGGCTTTTGGTGTTAAGGCGGGAGCCACATTTCATAAAATTGGTTTAACAGGATTGGCCGTTATAGACCCAAATGACCCTTTTCTTCAGGAGAATGTAGATAGTGTTACGCCAAATGTAGGAGCTGGTGTTTATTTTTATAGCCCAGATAAGTATTACATTTCGGTATCTATGCCTAATATGCTTAACTCGGTTCATTTAGATGCTACAAATGGAACTAAAGTTGGTTCAGAAACGCAACATTTATTTGCTGCTGCTGGATACGTGTTTAATTTGTCAGATAACTTTGCCCTAAAACCTCATGGTTTATTGAAAGTTGCTTTTGATGCGCCTATCAGTTTTGATTTGAATGCTAATTTGTTTATGTACAATTTAGTTGAAGTGGGTGTTGGTTATCGTTTAGAAGATTCTTTTAGTGGTATGATAAACTTTATGGTTGCTCCTAATTTGAGAATAGGTTATGCCTATGATAGCATTAGGTCAGATTTAAATATAGCAACAAGTGCATCACATGAGATATTTATAAACTTTGATTTCAGTTTTACGAAAAAGGTATCTCGTTCACCTCGTTATTTCTAACCGCTTAAGCTTAAACATTATGAAAAACTTTAAAATATTTATAACATTAGTATTATTGGGTAGCTTAAGTATAACTGCTCAAAATAAGCACACGCAAACAGCCGATAAACATTTTTCTAGATTTGAATTCATTCAAGCTATAGAAAGCTATAATAAATTGGTAGAAGATGGCAAGGCTGACGAATATGTGTATGCTCAATTGGCCGAATCAAACTATAATATTTTTAATACCACCGAAGCTGAAAGATGGTATGCCAAAACACTAGAAACATCCACAGATTCTGAAACTATTTATAAATACTCCCAAATGCTAAAAGCAAACGGTAAGTATGATGAATCTAGTAAATGGATGCAAAAATTTGCTGATGCCAATCCTAAAGACGATAGAGCTATTGCATTTAAATCTAATCCTGATTTTGTCACTGGAATTTTAGAAGGAGAGAAAAAATATGATATTAAAGCGTTGCCTTTTAATTCAGAAGAATCTGATTTTGGTGGGACTGTGGCAAATGATATGGTGTATTTCACATCTGCAAGAAATAAAGCTAGACGTAACTATGGATGGAATGAAGAACCTTTTTTAGATGTTTACAACGTGTCTTTAACTTTAGATGAATCTGATCAAGAAGGCGAGTTGGTAAATGGAGGTATAAATACCAGACACCATGAAGGGACTGTGGCTTTTAGTCCTGATGGAAATACCATGTATTTTTCTCGTGAAAGCTTTTTTGAAGGTGATTATGAAAAGGATAAGGCTAATAAAAATAAATTAAGTGTTTTTTATCTTTATAAGGCCACAAAAGATGGTGATAAATGGGGGAATGTTGAGCCGTTAAACAACATCAACGATCATAATTACAATGTTAGTGCTCCAGCTATGAGTGCTGATGGAAAAACATTATACTTCCATTCTGATATGCCTGGCGGACATGGTTTATTTGATTTATACAAAGTCTCTGTTAATAGTGACGGAACAGTTGGTGAACCTGAAAATTTAGGAAATACTATCAATACTGAAGGAAATGATAGGTTTCCGTTTGAGACTAGCGGTGGTACTTTGTACTTTTCTTCAGATGGACATTTAGGTCTTGGTGGACTGGATGTTTTCTATGTATCTGAATCAGGTAAAGTAGAGAACGCAGGAACACCTATTAATAGCAACTCTGATGATTTTGCATTTACTATCAATGAAGAAACTGGGGAAGGCTATGTGTCTTCTAACAGGCCTGGTGGAAAAGGAAATGATGATGTATATGGTATTAAACGATTGGAGCCATGTGACGTTATGGTAGTAACAACGGTTATGGATAGTGAATCAGGAAATCCATTGTCAAATGTTAGCGTTGTGATAAAAGATTCTAATGACCGTATTTTATCTTCTCAAACTACTGATGATAAAGGTCAAGTTTCTTATCAGGTTACTTGCGATAAACCGCTGGAAATTTCTGGAACGTTGCCTGACTATGAAGGTAATACCTTGAGTTTTGCAGGCAGTAAGGAAGAAGAAGTCAATTTACAATTGGAATTAAAACCAATTGATAAGATAATAGTTGAAGATCGTGTTGTGTTGAATCCTATTTTATTTGATTTTGATAAATCTAACATAACTTCTCAAGGAGCTTTTGAATTGGATAAATTGGTTTCTATTATGAACAAATACCCAAGTATGGTTATTTTGGCAGAATCTCATACAGATTCAAGAGGAACTGATAGATATAATGACCAACTATCTGATAGAAGGGCAAAGTCTACCGTTCAATATGTAATTTCTAAAGGAATTGATGCCAGCAGAATCTCTGGCGTTGGTAAAGGAGAAAAAGAACTTAAAGTTGATTGTGGTTCCAAGTGCACGGAAGAGCAGCATCAAATGAACAGACGTTCAGAGTTTATTATTGTGAGTGGCGGACCCAGTCAAGAATAATTCAATCAGTAAATAGTATCAATAAAAAAAGCCTTACTTTTTAGTAAGGCTTTTTTGTTATTTAATTTGATTACCATCTTTGTCAAAAAAGTGGTATTCCAAATATGTGTAAGCATCTCTTGGTAAAACTTTTACCCATTTCTTATGTTCAAAAAACCATTTTGAACGTATAGATGGAAAGCCTTTAGTTAAAAAGGCTGCTATAAAAGGATGTGTGTTTAAAGTCAACTTTTTATAGTCTTTTTTAATTAATTGTTCAAGATCATGAGTTATTTTTGGCACAATTCCAATTGGTGCCTCTACCTCTTTGCCGTTAGGACTATTAGGGTTTTCCTCACGCGTTTTAATGTTCATTTCTTGTCGAACACGCTGTCTTGTAATCTGTACTAAACCAAATTTACTTGGTGGTAGTATTTTGTGTTTAGCTCTATCATCCCGCATTTCATCACGAAGGAAATTATAAAGCTTTTTTCTGTTTTCAGCTTTGGTCATATCAATAAAGTCAATAACAATGATACCACCCATATCTCTTAGGCGTAATTGCCTTGCGATTTCAGCGGCAGCTATCATATTGACCTCTAATGCGGTGTCTTCTTGTGTTTTGGCTTTGTTAGAGCGATTTCCACTATTTACATCTACAACATGTAGTGCTTCAGTGTGCTCTATAACCAAATAAGCCCCTTTTGCCATTGAAACGGTTTTGCCAAAAGACGTTTTGATTTGTCTTTCAACACCAAATTTTTCAAAAATGGGAACATTAGATTGATATAACTTAACTATTGATTCTTTTTTTGGTGCAATTTCTTGCACATAATCTTTAATTTGAATGTAAAGCGCTTCATCATCAACATGAATGTTTGTAAAGGTGTCATTAAATATGTCTCGTAATATGGACGAGGCTTTATTCAATTCTCCTAAAACTTTACTGGGATGATGTGCTCTGTCTAGTTTTTTACACATTGCGGTCCAACGACCTAACAAGTTTTGTAAATCTCTATCCAATTCTGCAACTTTCTTGCCTTCTGCTACGGTACGAACAATAACTCCAAAACCTTGGGGAGTAATACTCCTTACAAGGCGTTTTAAGCGATCTTTTTCCTCTTTGTCCTCTATCTTCTGTGAGATGGAAATTCTGTCGGAAAAAGGCACTAAAACAATATATCGGCCAGCTATTGAAAGCTCGGAACTAATTCTAGGTCCTTTGGTCGATATAGGTTCTTTTACTATTTGTACCAAAATAGATTGATTTGACTTCAGAACATCGTTGATCTTACCGTCTTTATCAATATCTTTTTCAAATGGGAAATTCTTTAAAGAATAATCTTTTAGTTTACCTGTGCTTACACGTTTAGTGAATTTTAAAAGGGAAGGAAGTTTAGGTCCTAAATCATGATAATGTAAAAAGGCATCTTTTTCGTAGCCTACGTTTACAAAAGCAGCATTAAGTCCAGGAACAGCTTTTCTGATTTTGGCTATAAACACATCACCAACAGAAAAATTGTTTCCTCCTTCATCTTTTTGTAATTCAATTAGTTTTCCATCTTTTAATAAGGCAAAATCAACGTTGTCAGAATCAGATCGAATAATCAATTCTTTATCCATTTAGTTGATTTTTATCCATCACGACAATGCGCGATAGATGGATTAATACTAATTCTTCACAGGATTTATTAAATCCGTAGAGTTACTCATTTCACAAGGTAATACGAAACAGTAACTCAATATCAAAGAACGTTTTGATTTTAAAACCAAAAAAGTAGTTTGTTAACTACTTTTTTAGCTTATTTTTTCTTTTTGTGACGGTTAGCGCGTCTTCTTTTTTTGCGCTTGTGCGTCGCTACCTTGTGTCTTTTTCTTTTTTTACCACTTGGCATAAATGTCTTCTTTTAAGGTTATTAAATTAAATATTGTTATTTAACGTCTACATTAGTTTTTACACCTTCAACAAAAACTTTTGCAGGTTTAAATGCAGGGATATTGTGAGCTGGAATTTTGATAGTTGTATTTTTTGAAATGTTTCTACCAGTTTTTTCTGCTCTTGTTTTAATGATAAAGCTTCCAAAACCTCTTAAATAAACGTTGTCACCGCTTTCCAAAGAAGTTTTTACTTCATCCATGAATGTTTCAACAGTTGCCTGTACATCACCTTTTTCAATTCCTAATTTTTCTGAAATTTTTGCTACTAAATCAGCCTTCGTCATTTTAAATATTTTTTGTGTTACTATTAATCTTTTAAAGGGATGCAAATATAGGAATTTAAAATTCAATATTTCAAACCTAATTCATTAAAATTTAAGAATATAAACGATTATTTTTGCAATTAGTATACACTATAAATGCATATTACAAAAATTTTAACATCTTGGTATTCAGATAATAAGCGGGATTTGCCCTGGCGAAACACCAAGAACCCATATTTTATTTGGCTGTCTGAAATTATTTTACAGCAAACACAAGTTAAGCAAGGATTACCATATTATGAAGCTTTTGTAAAGCAGTATCCCACTATCTTCCAACTGGCTGAAGCGCATGAGGAACAGGTTTTAAAATTATGGCAGGGATTGGGCTATTATTCAAGGGCCAGAAACTTACATGCAACTGCAAAGTTTATTGTTGATGAGTTAAATGGTGAATTTCCACAAAATTACAACGGATTATTGCAATTAAAAGGTGTAGGAGATTATACAGCTAGTGCTATTGCCTCAATATGCTATGGCGAGCCTACGGCTGTGGTAGATGGAAATGTTTACAGGGTATTGGCTCGATATTACGGAATTTACACACCTATAAATAGTACGCAAGGAAAAAAGGAGTTTAAGGCTTTAGCTCAAGAAATCATAGACAGAAAAAATCCAGCTGATTTCAATCAGGCCATTATGGAGTTTGGAGCTACACAATGTAAACCTAACAATCCTAATTGTACAATCTGTCCGTTACAGAAGAAGTGCTATGCTTATCATAAGGATGAAATCAAGAGCCTTCCACAAAAGATCAAGGCATCAAAGCCAGTTAAAAGGCATTTGAACTACATTGTTTATGTATCGAACAATAATGAAACCATTTTGGAAAAACGAAAAGGGAAGGGAATTTGGGAAAACTTATATCAATTTCCTTTAATTGAGTCCGAAAAGGAATTATCATACCAAGAATTAAAGAACAAATTGAGCAATAACTATGAAGATATTCATTTGTTTAATGACCAAGTTATCGTGCATAAATTGTCACATCAACACTTATACACAAGATTTTGGATTGTTAGAGTAAATAGTTTGCATAAAGATGGTATTTCTGTATCCGAAATTGATGAATATGCCACACCAGTATTGATTAAAAACTTCATTGATGCATTCAAATTTTGAGTTGAAAGTTACTGCAATCATATTTTTTTATTAAATTTAAGATTATGAATTGCAAAAGCGTAATTTTGCGCTATAAAATTAGGTTGTATGTCAGGAACATTGAATAAAGTAATGCTTATTGGGCATTTAGGAGACGAGGTTAAAATGCACTATTTTGAAGGTGGTGGTTGTATAGGAAGATTTCCTTTAGCTACTAATGAAACGTATACTAATAAGCAAACCAATGAACGTGTCACTAATACCGAATGGCACAATATTGTCGTTAGAAATAAAGCAGCCGAAATTTTTGAAAAATATGTAAACAAAGGTGATAAAGTCTACATTGAAGGGAGAATAAAGACGAGAAAGTGGCAAGATGAAAGTGGTAATGATCGTTACTCAACAGAAATTCAATGTACCGATTTCACATTTTTAACAACAAAGAATGAAAGTGGTAATGCTATGCCTAATCAGCAAGGTGGCCAAACAAATTCAAAAGTTCCAAAACAAGAGCCAATCACTCCAAAACCAGAAGTTGATTTGCCAGAGGACGATTTGCCGTTCTAAATTATTTAATTAAAACCCAAACTATTGGACCCAGAACCCCCGAGTTTTTTAGCACTTCTAATAACAGTTGAATATTCATTAATATTTGGTTTTGTACTGCTTTTTGTACTGCTTGTTTGTTCTGCTTTAATCTCTGGAGCCGAAGTAGCCTTATTTTCGCTCACACGTTCAGATATTGAAGGAAATCAAGACGAAAAGAATACAGCTCTTTCAATTATATCTAAACTTTTAGATAGACCTAAAAAACTACTTGCTACCATTTTAGTGGCCAATAATTTCATCAATATTGGTATTGTTATCCTCTTTGCCTATTTGGGCAACTTTATATTTGAAGGTATAGATAATTACATTGTTAAATTCCTATTGGAAGTCGTTGTTATCACTTTTTTAATTTTATTATTTGGTGAAATTCTTCCTAAAATTTACGCAAGTAGAAATAAACTGAAGTTTGCAATTTTCATGGCCTATCCACTTCGGGTTTTAGATGTTTTATTCTCACCATTGAGTTTGCCCATGCGAAGTATTACTATTGCCATTCACGATAAATTGGGGAAACAAAAATCCAATTTAAGCGTTGACCAATTATCTCAAGCTCTTGAATTGACCAGTGAGGAAGACACCACTATGGAGGAGCAGAAAATTTTACAGGGTATTGTGTCATTTGGTAATACGGATACCAAGCAAGTTATGCGACCTCGAATAGATATTTTTGCGTTAAACATAAACCAGAAATACATCGATATAATTCCTGAAATCGTAAATAATGGGTATTCCAGAATTCCCGTTTATGAAGATAATATTGATACTATTAAAGGTATTTTATACGTTAAGGACTTATTGCCATACATAGACAGAAAGCAATTTGATTGGACAACCTTAATGCGCGAGCCATTTTTTGTGCCTGAAAACAAAAAACTAGACGATTTAATGGCTGAATTTCAAGAAAAGAAAGTGCATCTAGCTGTTGTTGTAGACGAATACGGAGGCACATCAGGGCTTATTTCACTGGAAGACATTATTGAAGAGATTGTTGGCGATATTAGTGATGAATTTGATGATGAAGATCTTATCTATTCAAAACTGGATGATAAGAACTATGTTTTTGAAGGTAAAACGGCTTTAAAGGATTTTTATAAAATCATTAAGTTGGAAGACGAGTCCGTTTTTGAAGAAAATAAAGGTGAAGCAGAAACCTTGGCTGGCTTTATTTTGGAGATTTCAAAAAGTTTTCCAAAACAAGGCAGTAAGATAACCTTTGAGAATTATATTTTTACCGTCGAAGCATTAGATAATAAACGTATAACAAGATTAAAAATAACATTACCATAATTTAAATGAAGCAACTGGCATTTGTAACTTTAATTTTTTTGATATGTTTTTCATGTGGCAACGACACATTGCCCAAACCCAATGCCTATTTGCGTTTAGACTATCCTCAAGCCGATTACAAAACTTTTGATCCTGGTTTTCCTTTTACATTTGAAAAGAATGAATTGGCAACAGAAATCAAAGCGAGAATATTAACAACAGACTCGGCCAGTTTGGGGATCGACCTAATTTATCCTTCTTTAAAAGGTACTGTCTATTTAACTTACAAAAAAGTAAATAATAGTGAAGAGCAACTAAAAAAATTGTTGCGTGACGCGCAAAGTTTTACCCAAGAACATACTCAAAAGGCAGATGAAATAGCCGAACAAGTTTATGCTAACAAAGAGAATAACGTGTATGGAATGTTCTATGAGGTTGGAGGTAATGCGGCTTCACAATCACAATTTTACGTTACAGATAGCATCAACCATTTTCTGACTGGCTCACTGTATTTTTATGCCAAGCCCAATTATGATTCCATTTTACCAGCTGCTAACTATTTGCAAAAGGATATTCAGCATATTATGGAGACTGTAAGATGGAAATAAAAAAAGCTCCCAATATTGAGAGCTTTTTTATTTAGAGTTTTAAGCGATTTAAGCTTTTGCTTTGTCGGCGCAACATGCCATTTTACAATCCTTGGCACAGGCCATTTTCTCGGCTTCAGTTTTTTCAGCACAGCAAGCCATTTTACAATCTTTAGCACAAGCCTTTTTGTCACCATCAAAACTTTCAACAGTTTTCATGTCTTTTACAGAATACATGTCTCCAGATTTTTTCACAACTTCTTCTAAAGTTTCTGTGTTTACTTTAGCTTCGTCATATTCAACCATGGCTAACTTTTTGTCAAAATCAACTTTTGCAGATTTTACACCTTCCAATTTTGCCATTTTCTTCTCAATAGTTTTGGCACATCCCATGGCGCAAGTCATACCCTCAATTGTAAATTCTGCTTTTGCGTAGGTAGCGTTAGGGTCTAATTCTGCAACAGCTTCGTTAGTTGTTTCAATAGCTTCATTGTCCACTGTTATAACTTCAGGAGTTGCATCATTTTTACAAGCAGTAAAAACAACAGCAACTAATAGAATAGCTATAATATTTTTTAATGTTCTCATTTGAATTATGTATTAAGTTCTCAACAAAATTACTAAATAAAGTAGTTTATTGCAGCAAAATTAAAAACTTTGTGATTTTTAGTTTCTATGAAACAGATAAACGTTAAATGGCTGTATTTGATTGTGCTTTCCCTAATTTGGGGGACCTCTTTTATTCTTATTAAAAAGTCTTTACTGGGCTTAAGTGCTTTTCAGCTTGGAGCATTGCGTACCATTATTACAGGCGTGTTTTTATTGGTTGCTGGTTTCTCAACGTTGAAGACAATTGACAAAAGTCAATGGAAATGGATTGCCCTTTCAGGATTTCTAGGGTCTTTTTTTCCAGCTTTTCTTTTTGCAATTGCAGAAACTGAAATAGATAGTGCCGTTGCATCCATCTTAAATTCACTTGTGCCTTTGAATACCATTTTAATGGGTTTTGCCATATTTAAGATTGCCTCTACTAAAAGACAGGTTTTAGGCGTTATCATTGGATTTATTGGGACAACCATTCTGATTCTAAAAGGAGCCGAGTTAAATCCTGAACAAAATTATTTATATGCTGGTTTTGTAATTGTTTCTACCGTTATGTACGCAGCCAATGTGAATATTATTAAGCGCTATTTACAGCATGTGAAACCTTTGGCTATTGCTGCGGGAAATTATGCCATAATTTTTGTGCCAGCTGTCATTGTTCTCTTTGCAAGTGGTTTTTTTAAGCAGGATGTGTTACAAAACCCAAATTTAAAAGAATCCATTTTGTATGTAACTATATTATCTTTTTTTGGAACGGCTTTGGCAAAAGTATTGTTTAACAAATTAGTGCAAATTTCTTCACCTGTGTTTGCATCGTCGGTTACGTATGTTATGCCAATTGTTGCACTTACTTGGGGTGTTTTAGATGGTGAAGGTTTTAGTCTTTTACAAGGATTTGCTGCCGTTATCATTTTAATAGGTGTTTACTTATCCCAGAAAAAACAAAAAGCCTGAAGCAATCGCTTCAGGCTTTTTGATATTGTTAAAGATTGTTCTTAATCAAAATCGGCATCTTCAACACCTTCATTGACCTTAATTTCTTTCACGTTGAAGTCAAATTTACGTGGACCCATAGTTTGGGAAATTTTAAAAGGGAACTTTATACCCGCTACTTCTTTGTAGTCGGCATAGAATATGGAAGTTGAGCCCATTTCGGATGCCTTAACTTCTTTAATCCTTAAACCGGATTCTACACTATAAAAGATGCTTGTTTCATCATCTACTTTTATTTTGTAAGCTTTTTCACCATCTACATCTTCAATTTTCTCTAAAGTAACTCCACCATTTAGGTAGTTGACTTCTGGGAATGGTGAAGACTCAACTTGAGCTTCCTTAACTTCTTCGTCGGTCATGTCTTTACGCTGCCCTTGAGCCATTGTGTAACCTGAATTACCATCAAGTACTTGCTTTTGCGTTTGTCCCATAACGCTTATAAGTTGTAAAGATTGATTTTTCACCGTTTTCTTCATTTCCAAGTTAATCATCATGCCTGGTTGCAATTCGGCTTCGGCAGTGATATATACAGAATTCACACCATCTAATTTTTCACGTCCTCCAATAGCATCAATGTAAGCCTCTAGTACTTTATTGGCTGTAACATCGGCTGGCATTTGAATCTCGTAGTTTGGCTTTTCTGTAGCATTGGCATACTTGTCAAAATACTTGATAGGAATATTGGTTTTCTCCAAGTTTTCAAGAACATCGCTACCATTACCAATGATTACGATTCTTGCATTGTCAGGCTTCATGTACTTTTGAGCTACACGATTCACATCTTCTACCGTAACATCATTGATTTTTTGAAGATAAGTTGTGTAGAAATCTTCAGGTAAATCATTCAACTTAATATTCAAAGCATAATTTGCGATAGTTTGTGGACGCTCTAAAGCCATAACAAAATTACCAGTGTATTTTGCTTTAACATCACGTAACGTTTCCGCTGAAACAGGTTCGGTATTTATGCGCTTTATTTCTTTTAAGGCTTCAACTACAGCACTATCTGTAACAGCATTTCTAACTTTTGCAGAGGCATTAAAACGAGACATGCCATAACGATTAGCGCCAAGACTTGAGTAGGCACCATAAGTATAACCATGCTCTTCACGAAGGTTTCTGAATAAATAACCTTCGCCACCACCACCAAGAATTTCGTTGGCAATTAAAGCAGCATGATAATCCTCATCATTCATTTTTAAATCTACGTTGTTAGTAATGGAAAGGTTGGATTGTGTTGCGCCTGGAACATCTACAAAATTTATTTGCGTGTAAGGAACACTTGGATTAGGAGGTGTAATTGGTGTCTCAACAGAAACATCACGTGTCCACTTGCTAAAATATTTCTTTACTTGTTTTTCAACAGTTTTGAAATCGACATCACCTACAACCACTAAATAAGCATTGGAAGGGTTGATGTAAGTAGAACGATAGGATTTTATATCACTAAATTTAATGTTGTTGATGGTTTCTTCAGTTGTGAATTCACCATAAGCATTTTGCGTTCCGTAGGATAAAGCACTTCCCACACGTCCAGCAATGGCGTCTGGGTTTTTTTCATTGTTTTTTAAGTTCTCAATGAGTTTAACTTTTTCCTTTTCAAATTCTTCTTCAGTCAATAACGGATTGATAACAGCATCTGCCATTAATTCTAAAATACGTTCAGAATATTTTGAAAGACAGCTAGCAAAACCACCGCTAAATCCTAAATTAAAATTAGCCCCTAAATAATCTATTTCTTCGTTAAAAGCATCTTTAGGAATACTTGTAGTTCCATTGCCTAACATAGAACCAAGAACACTTGTAACTCCTGCAATATTTCCTTCAACAATAGGTTTGTTGTCAATTCTTAAAGAGTAAGAAACTCTTGGTAGTTTATGGTTTTCAACTACAAGGACTTTTAGACCATTTTTTAATTCAAATTCACCAGGTTCCTCTAAAGTGATTTTTGGAGCTGGCCCTGCTTTTGGTTGTTTCGAACGATCAATTTGGGCATTGACGCCAATTGCCATTAAAAACAATGCAACAAAAGCTACTATTTTTGTATTGATATTATATGTTTTCATTTTACTGGTCATCTTTTTTAGGTAAATATTCTATTTCAACTCTTTGGTTGGTGTTTAAGTATTTTTTTGCAACAGCTTGAATTTCTTCTCGCGTGATTGAACGGTAGATATCAATTTCAGTGTTTATTAAATTAACATCACCATAAAGCAGATAATAGGTTGCTAGAGAACTAGCTATACCTGCAATACTTGAATTAGAATTTACAAATTGGTTTTCAAATTGATTCAAAAGCTTGGTGTGATCGCGTTCAGAAATCAATTCGTTTTGCATTTTAGCAATTTCCTCATCCATTTCTTCAAGCAATGTATCTAATGGAACATCGCCTAGTGGAATGGCAAAAAGAGCAAAAATATTATAATCAACCTGACCTAAATTTACAGCTTGAACTGTTAATGCTTGTTTTTGTTCATCAACCATTTTTTTATAAAGCACCGAGCTTTTTCCGCCACTTAAATAAGTTGATATCATATCTAAAACACGAGCATCTCTCGTTGCGAATCCAGGAGTCCTATAAGCAGCAATCATTGCAGGAGCCTGAATGTTTTTGTCGTAGGCTTTTGTTTTTATGGTTTCAGTAATAGGCTCTTCTTTAGGAAAAGTTCTATCTACATCTGGACCTCTTTTAACTTCGCTAAAGTAATCTCTAACAAGTTTTTTAGTATTGTCTATATCAATATCTCCAGCAACAATAAGTACAGCATTGTTAGGTACATAGTATTTTTTGAAGAAAGCCATGAATTCTTCCAAAGTGGCAGCATCTAAATGCTCCATTTCACCTATGTTGGTGTCTTTGTAAGGGTGAACTTTAAATAGATTTTCACCTAATACCTTAAGAATTTGGCCATAAGGTCTGTTGTCATAGCTTTGGCGTTTTTCTTCTTTTACAACTTCGTTTTGAGTATCTACACCAACTTGGTCAATAACAGGGTGCAACATACGCTCTGATTCTAACCAAAGACCTAATTCCATTTTATTTGATGGGAATATTTCGTAGTAATAGGTTCTGTCTTGTGAAGTATTTGCATTAAAAGTACCTCCGTTAGCAGGGATAATTTTCATGAATTCGCCACGGCCAATGTTTTCCGAACCTTCAAAAAGCAAATGTTCAAAAAAGTGAGCAAAACCCGTACGATTTCGGTCACCATCTTTACCACCAACATTGTACATAACCGAGGTAGCAACCACTGGAGCTGTGTTATCTTGATGCAGAATGACATGAAGACCGTTTTCAAGATCGAATTCTTCAAATTTGACCTCTTGAGCATTTGTATGCGCCAAAGCCAATACAAACACTGCAAAAGTAAATAGGTGTTTTTTCATTGTGAGTTTAATTTTATGTAGTTAAATATTGTTCTGTAAGTATCATTTTTTGTCAAAACGTTACAGGATTTCAAAAATACTAAATGATTGTCGTTTAATAGCGTATTTAAAGAAATTTCATTGGAAATTATTATTTCTAACAATTTTTCACGAAATTTAAATGAAACCTAAAACAAGAAATTATGAAAAAGGTCATGCTTCCCGTACGATTTGGATTAATTATGAGCGGTATTTTGATTGCTTATTTTTTAGTTCTGGCCATGTTCAATAAACATACCAATCCGGTATATAGTTTTTTTAATGCATTTATAACAGGTTTTGGTATTTATGAAACCGTTAGGTACTCTAAATTAGAGCAAGGAGATGGCTTTACTTACTCAAATGGCATTGTGGCAGCCATTGTTTCTGGTTTTGTAGCCACAGCTGTATTTTCAATATTTTTCTTGTTCTACATAACAGAAATTAACCCTGAATTTATTGAAGGACTTTTGGAAACAACCGATTTTAGTTCCGATGTTAGTGTGGGTATTGTAACCTTTACAGTTGCAGTTATGGGCTTGGCTACCACTGTTATTTCGGCGTTAACGGTCATGCAGTACTTCAAAAAAAGTTGGAATGTTTCTTAATTTCAACAAAACGTTTGTAGTTTAATTATTTAGCAGTATATTTGCACTCATTTTTTGAATAAATAAATAATTAATAAAAACGTTACGCTATGTACGCAATTGTAGAGATAGCAGGGCATCAATTCAAAGTTGAAAAAGACCAAAAAGTTTTTGTTAACCGTTTAGCAACTGAAGAAGGTAAGAAAGTTTCTTTCGATAACGTTCTTTTAATTGGCGATGGTGACAATGTAACTGTAGGCGCCCCAGCTATAGGCGGAGCTCAAGTAGGAGCAAAAGTCTTAAAGCACCTTAAAGGTGATAAAGTGATAGTTTTCAAAAAGAAAAGACGTAAAGGTTACCGTGTAAAAAACGGTCACAGACAAGCCTTAACCGAAATTCAAATTGAAAATATTGTAGCTTCAGGAGCTAAACCAGCTGCAAAAGCTGAAAAGAAAGCTGCTCCAGCTAAAGAAGCGCCAAAAGCTGAAGCTAAAAAGGCAGCTCCTAAAAAATCAACTGCTAAAGCTGATGATTTCAAAAAGATTGAAGGTATTGGACCAAAAATCGCAACTACTATCGTAGAAGCTGGAATTACAACTTATGCAGAATTAGCAAAAACTACACCAGAAGCTATAGCTGAAATTATTGCTGATGTTCGTGGAAACCATGTTACTGATACATGGCCAGCACAAGCAAAATTGGCTGCAGAAGGTAAGTGGGATGAGTTAAAGAAATGGCAAGATGAATTAGATGGCGGAAAAGCATAAGCTTATCTGTTTTAACCATATAAAATCGAAATAAAATGGCACATAAAAAAGGAGTCGGAAGTTCGAAAAACGGTAGAGAATCAGAATCGAAACGATTAGGCGTTAAGATTTTTGGTGGCCAAGCTGCCGTTGCAGGTAACATCATTGTAAGACAACGAGGTACTGCACACAATCCAGGTGAAAATGTTTACGCTGGTAAAGATCACACATTACATGCTAAAGTAGATGGTATTGTAAAGTTTGAAAAGAAAAAAGATAACAAGTCTTATGTTTCTATAGTACCTTTTGAGGCTTAAGAAATATTTTTCTTTTATAAAATATAAGCGACTATTCACATAGTCGCTTTTTTTATTTAATAACATTTTAATTATATAAACAATAGGTTTAGATAACATTGGTAGTGTTTATTTATAGGTTTATAATAAACTTCCACCTTGCAAACCTATAAAAAAATACTTCTAGCAACAGCCCTTATTGTAGCCTGGTCACTTCAAGCTCAAGTACAGGATAATAAGGTAGATGCAATTGATAATAAGCTCTATGATTTAAAGAAGGATCTGGAAATAGCCAAAATCAAAGAGGATACTTCTCAAATCGCTAATCTAAACATCAAGTTAGGCGATTTCTTCAAAGAATTGGAACTCTATAGTGAAGCTATTAAAAACTACCAGGCTTATCAGGAGCTAAACAAGACTAATGATACAAGTCTTGTTTATGTTTTAAATGCATTGGCTTCTATCAATCTTGATTTAAAAAAATTTTCTGAAGCCCAAAAGTATTCTCGAAAAGGTTTACAAATATCTGAAGACATCCATTATTCTAAAGGCATAGCACAAGCAAATGCTCTTTTAGGAAGTATAGAAGAAAAACAGCAGCACTATGATGATGCCTTACGTTTTCAAAAGATAAGTCTTTCAATTTTTCAAAAACTAAATGATAGTACAGGATTGGCTCAAGTATATGAGAATATTGGGAGTGTGTACGAGGATCTTGAGGAGTATAATGTGGCCTATCAACATTTTAAAATGGCTCATGCGTTTGCAAAAAGTAGTGAGGGTGATTTGCAAATTAATATAATCAATAACCTTGGAGATGTTAATAGAAAAACAGAAAATTATAGTAAAGCATTAAACTATACCAATCAAGCACTTCAATTGGCACAGCAAACAGAAAATGAATCCCAAATTGAAAGCGCACTAAAAGATTTAGCAAGAACTCATGCCGATTTGGGGGATTTTGAAAAAGCTTACGCATTTCTTAATAACCAAAGTATTGTCAATGAAGAAGAATTAATGCAACGCAATGCTGAAATGGTCAGTGCCATGCAAGTGCTATATGAAGTTAAAGAAAAAGAAGCCGAATTGGAATTGCTTAATAAAGAAAATCAAATAAATACAGTTAGGCAGTATATAATAATCATCATTACGGGAACTATAATTTTAGCATTGTTGTTTGGTCTGTTTTATTGGAATAAACGGAGAAGGCATGAAAAGTATATCATGGCGTATCAACAACAATTGTTGCAGGCTGACTTAGATAAAAAAACAGTTGAGGAAGCGGCTTTAAAGCGTGAGATAGACATTAAAATATCATCCCTCACAAATTATAGTCTTCACATAGCCCATAAAAACAAAATGCTGTCCGATGTTTCAAAAACCCTAACCAAATTAAAGGGGAGAAATAGTGAATTGGTAACAACCAAATTACAAGAATTATCAGAAGAAATAGAATCGGATTTAAACAATAATAATGAATGGACTGAACTTATGGGTTACTTTGGTCAGATTCATCCAGGGTTTTTCAAGTCACTGAAAAGTGTTGCTGCTGAAAAATTATCAGCTTCCGAAATGAAATTGTGCATGTTGTTAAGGTTAAACCTCTCTTCAAAAGAAATAGCCGAGATACTTCGTATCACATCTGATAGTGTTAGAATTGCCCGATACAGGCTTAGAAAAAAACTACCATTGAATTCCAAAGATGATTTGCAAGCCTATTTGCTCAATTTGTAGGTAATGTTTCTACAATCTTTATGGCGTGTTAAGTAATTGTAAATGTTGCTATGTTTTATAACGGTTTTTCTAGAGTTGATTACTATTTGTTAACGTATTCTAAAGCTACAAAACACGTGTTCGGTCTAGTTTTGTCTTGAAACAAATTAAACCAAACTATGAAACATTATTTTACTTTTTTATTGTTTATGTCTATGTCCTTTTTGGGGTTTTCTCAATCTGGAAACTTACAGGGCATTATAACAGATGAGAATGGATTTGCAGTTCCGGGAGCTGCTGTTATGATTGAAGGAACCAATAAGGCTGCTGTCTCTGATTTTGATGGTAAGTTTACAATAGTAGATGTAGCTGAAGGAGCCTATAATCTTTTAATAAAATATTTAGGCTATGCCGATTTTAAGCAAGAAGTCACGATAACGGCTTCTCAAACAGCCACATTAAACATTACGTTAGCATCAAAAAACACCGAACTTGAAGAGGTGGAAATAGTTGCTTATGGCCTTAGTGGTCAGGCTAGAGCCTTGAACACTCAAAAAAACAAAACCAATATTACAAATATTGTATCTACTGATCAAATTGGGAAATTTCCAGACGCCAATATTGGTGATGCTGTAAAACGTATTCCAGGTATCACCATGCAAGTCGATCAAGGTGAAGCGCGTAATATAATTGTTCGTGGTCTGTCGCCGCAATTAAACTCTGTAACCTTGAATGGAAGCAGAATTCCTTCGGCTGAAGGTGATAACCGAAATGTACAAATGGATTTAATTCCTTCAGATATGATCCAAACCATTGAAGTGAATAAAGCTGTCACACCTGATATGGATGCCGATGCTCTTGGAGGCTCCGTGAACCTTATTACTAGGACATCACCCCAAGGATTCCGTTTGTCGGCAACTGTAGGGTCTGGGCTTAACTTTATTACTGATAAACGCATTTTAAACGGGTCATTCTTGTTGGGTGACAGAAGTAAGAATGATAAATTCGGTTGGATGGTCTCTGCTTCTATTAATGATAATGATTTTGGAAGTGACAATGTGGAAGCTGAATGGACAGATGAGTTTGAGTACTACACAGGTGTTGATGATATTGAAGGAGATCCAATTATGGAAGAGGTTGCTGTAAATCCTTATGCTAATGTATTTGAAATAAGAGAATATCTGGTTCAACGTGTGCGTAGAAGTTTTGCAGCAAACATGGATTATAAATTAGATAAAAACAATACCATTTATTTTAAATCTATTTACAACTGGCGAGATGATCGGGAGAACCGATTTGCATTTTCGCAAGAAATGTTAGATGGTGAGGATATTGAAGCAGGTGATTTTAATGTTGACTCCAATGGAAATGTAACCATGTTCCCTATTGAGGCAAAAAGACAAACAAAAGGTGGAATAGACAATAAGCGTAATAAAAACAGAAGATTAGAAGACCAACGTATGCAAAACTATAGTCTAGGTGGAGAGCATTTGTTCGGGAATGTGCAGTTTGATTGGATGGGGTCTTTTTCAAAAGCATCAGAAGAACGTTTAAATGAACGCTATTTAGAATATGAAAGTGAATATATCGTCAACTTTAATAATAATGAAGACAAACCATTGTTTACACCTGTAAGCGCTGCAGATGCTAATTATCAAGATTTTGAGTTTGGTGAACTCACCGAAGAAAACCAATATACCGAGGAAAAGGATTTTAACATCTTTGTAAATGCAAAACTTCCTTTGTCACTAATAAAAGATAAAGACGGATTTTTAAAATTTGGAGCCAAAACCAGATTGAAAAATAAAAACAGAGATAATGATTTTACTGAATTTAGTGATGAAACAGGGAATTTGGAGTATTTGGGAATGATCCCAACAAGAAATTATTCTGATTCTGATTTTCTAGCAGGTAGCCAATACCAAGTAGGTGATTTTGCAAGTCCAGAGTATTTGGGAAGCTTAAATTTATACGATGCCAATTTGTTTAGTTCAGAAGACCTTATAGATGAGTATATTACTGCGAATTTTGATGTCAACGAGAATGTGTTTGCTGGTTATGCCATGCTAAACCAAAATATTACCAACAAATTAAGCGTTTTGGCTGGTGTAAGATTAGAGCATACGTCAATTGATAGTCAAGGGAATGAATTGGAATTTGATGAAAACGGTGATATTATAACAGACGCTCAAGGAAATTATATTATTAATGAAGTTACCAATAACAATTCATATACAAATATTCTGCCAGGAGTTCATGTGAAATATAATATTAGCGATAATACCGTGTTACGTTTTGCTTGGACCAACACATTAGCAAGACCAAACTATGTGGATTTGGTGCCATATAGAGAAATAAACAACGAAGACGAAGAAATATTTTTAGGAAACTCAGATCTTAATCCAACTACATCCATGAACTTTGATATTATGGCTGAACACTACTTCAAGTCAGTTGGTATCATTTCTGGTGGGTTGTTTTATAAAGACATCAAAGATTTTGTTTATACCTTCCAAAGCGAGAATGAAGATGGTTATGAAGTATATCAGCCATTAAATGGTGATGATGCTTCGGTATTTGGAGCCGAATTTTCTTTTCAACGTCGATTGGATTTCCTTCCAGGTTTTGCAAAGAACTTTAGTGTTTACCTAAACTACACGTATTTAACATCGAGTACAGATGGTATTCGTAATGAAGATGGTGAAGAGCGTACCGATTTAGATTTACCACAAACCTCACCAAATATGTTCAATGGTTCTTTGGGGTATGCAGGGAAAATATTCAGTTTACGTTTGTCAGCTAATTATTCTGATGCCTATATTGATGAAATTGGCGGAAATGCTTTTGAAGACAGGTATTATGATGAGCAATTTTTCTTGGATTTTAATGCCAATGTTGCCATCAATAAAAATTTAAGCGTATATGTTAACCTTAACAACATTACTAACCAGCCATTACGTTATTACCAAGGAGTAAAAAGTAGAACCATGCAAATGGAGTACTACGAAAAACGATTGACATTTGGTTTAAAATATGATTTATTTAAGAAATAAAATGATGAAGAAAGTCTTATTATTAAGTTTAGTATCTATAGTATTTTGGTCTTGTGGAAACAAATTACCTGAAATACCACCTACATTAAAAACCGAGAAATTACCTTATGACAGTGACGATCCTGCTATTTGGATAAATTATGACAACCCAGAACAAAGTATCGTGTTCGGAACTGATAAAGATGAAGTAAACGGAGGTGTTTATGCGTTTAATCTTGATGGTAAAATCATCAAAGAAAAAAGCTTGACAGGTGTTAGCTATCCAAATAATGTTGATGTTGAGTATGGATTTAAATTAAATGATTCTACTAAAACGGACATTATGGTATTCTCTGAAAGAGAAAAAAATCAAATACGTTTGTATACTATACCTGAAATGACACCTTTGGATAATGGTGGTTATAAAGTATTTACTGATGAAACGAATATTGAATTTAAGCGTCCTATGGGAGTTTCAGTTTACAAGAACCCCAAAACAGGTGATGTTTCGGTATTCGTAAGTAGAAAAGCTGGTCCTACGGAAGGGTATATTTATCAATATGCTTTAGTTTCGGATTCTTTAGGAGTACACGCCAAACTATTAAGAAAACTAGGAACCTTTAGCGGGCAAAAAGAGATTGAAGCCATAGCTGTAGATGATGCTCTTGGGTTTGTTTATTATTCAGATGAAGGTGTTGGAATCAGAAAGTATTATGCCAATCCTGATAAGGGAGATCAAGAAATTGCTTTATTTGGAAGCGAACATTTTAAAGATGATATTGAGGGCATCGCTATTGCAGCCTATGAAGGAGATAAAGGGTTTTTAATAGTGTCTAATCAGCAAGACCATAGCTTTAATATTTTTAAAAGAAGTGATAACAGTTATGTTAAAACTATAAATCTCGGGACTGTAGAAACTGATGGTTGCGATGTGGTAACAGAATCTTTGGGCGATAAATTTCCAAATGGCCTATTTGTTTCCATGAATGATGAGCAAGATTTTTTCTATCATGCCTTGGATTCATTAAAACTAAAGTAATTGCTTAGATTATTTTTTAATTGATTGATTGCCCTTTCTGTTTCCAGAAAGGGTTTTTTTATTTTAGTATATCATCTATTATTTTTAAATGATGGTAAGTATGCATATTAAGAAACTTAATAGTTCTTCGCTTATTAAGTTGTCCAAATATAAAATGGGTAAAATGAGAATTATTATCTAAATGTTTAAGAGTTTCAATATTGTCATATGCCAAGCTAACTTGCTCTGTTAAATCATTTTGAGAAATTAAATCTGGAGGCCTCACAATTTTTGGTGCTTTTGCTTTGCCTCTTGGAATATAATTTAGAGTAAATAGTAACAGTCGCCAACTGTTAAATTTCCATTTGTATTTTTTAGGATTTGAATTAATTGTTGCTTCAATAACGAGGTTAATAACCTTTAACGAGTGGTCAATTTGCCAAGCAACATCAGAATCTGAAACCTTCAGATTTCTTTTGTCTTTGTATTGAATAAAGTTCTCAAGTTTTTCTATTAGAATGATTAAACTTTCTGTTTTTTGCATATTCTAAAATAATAAAAAACCCTCACATTTCTGTAAGGGTTGTCTATTATCTAAAAGCGAAGCGATCTAGAGTCTAGAAGCGCTAGCGGTCTTTTTAGTATCTGTAATATTCTGGCTTATAAGGGCCTTCAACTTTAACACCAATATATTCAGCTTGGTCTTGCTTAAGTTCCGTTAGCTCAACACCAATTTTTTCAAGGTGTAATTTCGCTACCTTTTCATCAAGATGCTTTGGTAACATATACACTTTGTTTTCGTAAGCGTCTTTGTTGTTCCAAAGTTCTATTTGAGCCAGAGTTTGGTTGGTAAACGAGTTACTCATTACAAAACTTGGGTGTCCTGTTGCACAACCTAAATTCACCAAACGACCTTGAGCTAAAACAATCACATCTTTACCGTTTACGTTGTATTTATCAACTTGTGGCTTAATTTCATCTTTAGTGTTACCATGGTTTTTGTTTAACCAAGCCATGTCAATTTCATTGTCAAAATGTCCAATGTTACAAACTATGGTTTTGTCTTTCATAGTTTCAAAATGCTCACCACGAACAATATCTTTATTTCCTGTAGTTGTAATCACAACATCTGCATTACCAATAACAGTTTCTAGTTTCTTCACTTCAAAACCGTCCATAGCAGCTTGTAGTGCACAAATAGGATCAATTTCAGTAACAGTTACAATACTTCCTGCGCCTTTAAAAGAAGCAGCTGTACCTTTACCAACATCACCATAACCACAAACAACCACACGTTTTCCAGCTAACATAACGTCAGTTGCACGACGAATAGCATCTACAGCACTCTCACGGCAACCGTATTTGTTATCAAATTTAGATTTAGTAACAGAATCGTTTACGTTAATAGCAGGCATTGGTAATGTACCTTTTTCCATACGCTCGTATAAACGGTGAACACCTGTTGTAGTTTCTTCAGATAAACCATTAATTCCAGGAACCAATTCTGGATATTTATCTAATACCATATTGGTTAAATCACCACCATCATCCAAAATCATGTTAAGTGGTTTTCTGTCTTCACCAAAGAAAAGTGTTTGTTCAATACACCAATCAAATTCTTCTTCGGTCATATTTTTCCAAGCATAAACTGCAGTTCCAGCATCAGCAATGGCAGCGGCAGCCTGGTCTTGAGTAGAAAATATGTTGCAAGAACTCCAAGTTACTTCAGCACCAAGAGCTTGTAATGTTTCAATCAAAACAGCCGTTTGAATAGTCATGTGCAAGCATCCAGCAATACGTGCGCCTTTTAAAGGTTGTGTGTCTTTGTACTCTTCGCGTAAACTCATCAATCCTGGCATTTCAGCTTCAGCCAATTCAATCTCTTTTCGTCCCCAAGCCGCTAGCGACATATCTTTTACCTTATTAGGTACGTAGGCAACAGTTTTTGTGTTCATATTGTTATATTTGTCTTTGTATTTATTTGCGACTGCAAAGATAACTAATAACTTTCAGAATATTAAATGCCTCTATATAAATCCCTTACTCCCAATCCGCAAACAACTGTTAAAATCTGGAAGATTACGGAATCTTATGATGATTTGTTAAAACCCGTTACCCTGAAACCAGAAAACATGGAACGTGTTTTGGGTATGAAAAGCGAGTTGCATCAACGTGGTTTTTTGAGTGTACGGCATTTGTTGGTTGAATTTGGTTATCAGGATTCCGATTTGTTTTATGACGAAAATGGAAAACCGCATTTAAAGGATGGTAAGCATATTTCAATTACCCATTCGTTTACCTTTTCTGGTGTTGTGGTCAGTGATACGGAAGTAGGTATAGATATTGAAAAACAACGACAAAAAATTGGTCGTATTGCCCATAAATTCATGGATTATGAATCGCAATATCTAGATTCTGAAAATGAAGAATATGTTAGAAAATTAACTGTAATCTGGTGCGTAAAGGAATCGTTGTATAAACTGTTTGCTACACCAGGTTTGAGCTTTTTACAACATACGTTGGTCATTCCGTTTATGATTCAAGATGAAGAAACAGTAGCTTGGATTGACTATGAAAGTAAGAAGTATCGTTACAATACAACATTTCTCGAATTTGAAGGCTTTACTTGTGCTTTTGCTTTACCCTCATAAATGAAACATATTTATAATAATATATTACAGTCTGTTTCTAATGGCGACAAGTTATTGGCAATTCTTATAGATCCTGACAAGTTTCCTTTAAACAATACAGAAACCTTTGTCAATAAGGTGAATGAATCAATTGCTACGCATATTTTTGTTGGAGGCAGTGAAGTTGAAGAGCAACTCACAGATGCTCTAGTAAATGAGATTAAGAAACATACACAATTACCCGTGATATTATTTCCTGGAGATGTGACCCAAATAACCAATAAGGCTGACGCATTGTTGTTTCTGTCTTTAATTTCAGGTAGAAATCCAGAGTATTTGATTGGTAAGCATGTACAATCTGTATCAAAATTAAAAGATTCTAACCTTGAAATCATACCAACAGGTTATATATTAGTTGAGAACGGAAAAGAAACAGCTGTCCAACGTGTAACTAACACAGAACCATTGCCAAGAGTAAATGTGCAATACATCACAGATACAGCTAAAGCTGGTGAATTATTGGGAATGAAACTCATATACCTTGAAGCAGGAAGCGGAGCATGCGAACCTATTTCTGAAAGTATTATTTCTAAAGTAAAAAAAGAATTGAATGTTCCATTAATTGTTGGAGGTGGTATTAAATCAAAAAAACAATTGGAATCGGCTTATAATTCAGGAGCAGATTTAGTTGTTATTGGAACTGCATTTGAAGAGGATGAAACGTTTTTTGACAGTTTAAAAAAGAAAACATGAAAATTTCAGTAGAATTAACATTAACACCATTACACGACGATTACGAACCAGCCATTATTCATTTTATAAAAAAGCTCCGTGCTTCAAACTTAAAAGTATTGGAGAATCCTTTGAGCACACAAATATATGGCGATTATGATGAAGTAATGAGCCTATTACAAAACGAGATCAAAGAGGCTTTTGAACTTATAGAACGTGGTTTGCTGTATATGAAAATCGTTAAATCTGACCGACACGACTATGAACCTCATTTTTGATTTTTTTTTCGGTCAATATCAAGGGTATGATACCATAGATATTGTCTTGGAAATTGTGGCTGTTATTTTTGGGTTTTTATCGGTTTGGTATTCCAAGCAAAACAAAATCTGGGTATTCCCAACTGGCATGATTAGTACGCTTATTTTTGTGTATCTACTCTTTAAATGGGAATTATTGGGTGATATGATGATTAACGCATACTATTTTGTCATGAGCGTTTACGGTTGGTATGTTTGGACGCGAAAAGTAGATGAAACACACGTAACGCCTATTTCTAAAACCACAAAAAAAGAAAATACCATCAGTAGTACTATATTTTTGGCAACCTTATTATTTGTTTTTGTGGTTTATCAAGCCTTTGACAAATGGACTGGTTGGGTAGCATATATTGATACATTAACAACAGCTATTTTCTTTGTAGGCATGTGGCTTATGGCCAGACGAAAAATTGAAAACTGGATTTTTTGGATAATAGGCGATATCATTTCTGTACCTTTATATTTCTATAAAGGATTCACTTTTACAAGCCTTCAATATTTAGGGTTTACTATTATAGCCATTTTTGGATATTTAGCATGGAAGAAGCACTTAAACAAAAAGATAGCGACTGCATAAAAATTGTGTTGTTCGGTCCGGAATCTACGGGTAAAACGGTTTTGGCCAAGGCACTTTCCGAGCATTACCAAACACTTTGGGTGCCTGAATACTCCCGAATATTTGCTGAAGAAAAGAAAATTAACAATGAATTGCTCACAAAAGATGATGTACTGACTATCGCAAAAGGCCAAATGGCGTTGGAAAATAAAATGACACCTAAAGCAAAACAGTTGTTGATATGTGACACCGATTTACTTGAAACCAAAGTATACAGTGAAATGTATTATAATGGTTACTGTCCTGAATCGTTGCATAAATATGCCATTGAAAATTACTATAATCTCTATTTTTTGACTAATATTGATACGCCTTGGGAAGCCGATGGGATTAGAGACAAACCTCATGATAGAGAAAATATGTTCTTGGCTTTTCAAAAGGCGCTTAAAACCTATAATAAACCCTATGTTTTATTAGAAGGAACTTTGCAAGAGCGCCTAAAAACTGCCATAAAACATATTGACAAATTATTAAAATAAAACGATGAGTTTTACAGATAAAGACATTAAACAAATAGAAAGTAAAGGCCTGACAATACATCAGGTTGAAAATCAAATAGAGACCTTTAAAAACGGTATGCCTTTTTCCAATTTGGTAAGCGCAGCAACTGTTGGTGATGGAATTTTAAGGTTGAATGAAAAAGATATAACGAGTTATATTGACCTTTTTGAAGAAGAAAAAGACAATAAATCCATTATCAAGTTTGTGCCAGCTTCGGGAGCGGCAACTAGAATGTTTAAATTCCTTTTTACGTTTTTGGAGGCTTATAATCCTGAAAAAGAAAGTATTAATGCCTATTTAAATAACAAGGATAACAAAGATTTATACATCTTTTTTGTGGGACTGGAGAAGTTTCCGTTTTATTATGAAGTGAAGGAGAAACTGGATAGTCTTTATCCAAATTATGACGAAATGAGCGTGAGCCAACAATCGCAGTTGTTCGTTAAAGCGATGTTAGATGATAACATGCTGAATTATGGGAATTACCCCAAAGGTTTATTACCATTTCACGAATATAAAAACCGAATCATTTCTACAGCATTTGAAGAGCATTTGTTCGAATCAGCATTGTACTCGCCATCAAACTCAAGTACCAATTTGCATTTTACCATTTCCGAGCAACATAAGGACAAATTTAGCGAGGAGTTTTCTCGTATTGAAAAAAAGGTAGAAAATAAAACCAATTCGCAATTCAACATTTCGTTTTCTTACCAAAAAGAATCTACCGATACCATTGCTGTTACGCCTAAAGACAAACCATTTAGAAACGACGATGGCAGTCTATTGTTCAGACCATCAGGACATGGCGCGCTTATTGAAAACTTAAATGAATTGGATGCTGATGTCATTTTTATAAAAAACATTGATAACGTGGTTGTTTACAAGTATAAAGATGAAGTGGCCAAATACAAAAAAGTACTTGCTGGTATTTTAATTGAAATCCAGAATCAAACCTTTAAATACCTTGATAAAATAGATAGTGGCCAATTAACTTTTGAAGAAATTGTAGAGATAGCTGAATTTTTATCCAACAAGTTAAATGTCAAAATATCATCTGAATTTGAAAAGTATGCTGAAAAATATCAAATTGAGTACTTAAAAGAAAAATTAAACAGACCTATTCGTATTTGTGGTATGGTTAAAAATGAGGGTGAACCTGGTGGTGGTCCTTTTTGGACCAAAGATGAAAGTGCCAACATTTCGCTTCAAATTGTTGAAACCGCTCAAATAAATAGAAAAAACAAGCATCAAAAGGACATTCTTAAAAATGCCACACATTTTAATCCGGTAGATTTGGTTTGTGGAACCAGAGACTATAAAGGTCAAAAGTTTGATCTAACCAAGTATGTTGACCATAAAGCTGGCTTCATTACCAAAAAAACCAAATTAGGAAAGGACCTTAAAGCATTGGAACTTCCAGGTCTTTGGAATGGCAGTATGGCAAATTGGAATACCATTTTTGTTGAAGTACCACTTATTACCTTCAACCCCGTAAAAACGGTTAATGATTTACTAAAGGCGCCACATCAAATCAAGTAATATGTTTGATGAAACATTGTTGATATCGGAATTGGAATTCAAGGCTGTAAGAAGCTCGGGTT
Organism: Bacteroidia bacterium; assembly: GCA_030425285.1. Classification (GTDB taxonomy): domain Bacteria; phylum Bacteroidota; class Bacteroidia; order Flavobacteriales; family Flavobacteriaceae; genus Hanstruepera. The sequence goes on along the minus strand of JAUIAY010000001.1, from coordinate 264,668 downwards.
CTGGTGGCCAACATGTCAATAAGGTATCATCAAAAGTCGTTCTTAATTTCAATCTAGCTGACTCACAAGTATTTTCAGAAGAACAAAAAGAATTGTTGTTGGTTAATCTAAAAAACCGATTAACAGCAAGTGACTTACTGATATTACAATGCGATGATAGTAGAAGCCAGCACAAAAACAAAGAGATTGTCATTAAAAGGTTTCTAGAGATAATAAATGAAGGTCTAAAAGTTGCCAAAAAACGTAAGCCAACAAAAGTACCCAAAGCAGTAAAATTAAAAAGACTGTCAAAAAAACGGCAACAGTCTGATAAAAAAGCTAATAGAAAACCACCAGAAATAACTTGATTTTTCGTTGTTAATTATGAATTGTTCATTAATTTTGCAGCGTTCTCAAAAAGGGGTGCCAAATAACGGCTGAGATCATACCCAATGAACCTAGAACAGGTAATGCTGTTTAGGGATTGTGAATGTTAAACTGTATCCGGAACAGTTTAATATTCTATTGTAAATCAATTATTAAACAAGAATAATGACCTCTTTTTATTCGGCAAAAATTATTTTATCGAATGAAAAATCTATTCACATTTTTAGCACTAATTGTAGTATCTACAAGTGCTTTTTCACAAGAAGAACCGGTGAACCAACCTAAAGATTCCACTAAACTGGAAGTGTTAAATGAAGTTATGGTAAGTGCCGTGCGAGTCAAAGCGACATCGCCTATTACCCATTCCAATCTCACAAAAGAAGAGATTGCTGAACGTAATTTAGGACAGGATATTCCTATTTTGTTAAATTACCTGCCTTCGGTTGTCACAACTTCCGATGCTGGAGCAGGTGTAGGTTACACAGGTATTCGTGTGCGTGGTATCAACGCGCAATCTACCAACGTGACCATTAATGGTATTCCGTATAATGATGCGGAGTCGTTAGGAACCTTTTGGGTTAATTTAGGAGATTTTGCATCATCCGTTGAAAGTTTACAGTTGCAACGAGGCGTTGGGACTTCATCAAATGGTTCTGGTGCTTTTGGTGCCAGTATCAATGTATTGACTGATGCGATTTCTGAAAATTCCTATGCTGAATTTGCTAATTCCTTTGGAAGTTTTAATACCAGAAAACATACTTTGAAGTTTAGTACGGGCTTGCTTAACGACCATTTTGAAGTAGCAGGTAGACTTTCGGCAATTAAATCAGATGGTTATATCGATCGTGCAGAATCCGATTTAAAATCCTATTTCCTTCAGGGATCTTATGTTGATGATAACCGTGTTATTAAAGCCATCACCTTTGCTGGTAAGGAAAGAACTTATCAGTCTTGGAATGGCTTGGAAGACTTAGAAAAACTGGAAAACGATAGAACTTATAACACAGCTGGTGAATATACAGATGGAAATGGTAACATTCAGTTCTATGAAAATGAAGTGGACAATTACCAGCAAGATCATTACCAATTGCACTGGAATGAGCGTTATAACAACTATTGGTCAACTAACTTGGCACTAAATTATACCTATGGGCGAGGCTATTTTGAGCAGTTTAGGGAAGATGAAAGTTTGTCCAGTTATGGTTTGGATGATGTTGTGATTGGTAGTGAAACTGTATCTGAAACCGATTTGGTACGCAGACGTTGGTTGGATAATGATTTCTATGTTGTTAATGCCAATGCAAACTTCAAAAAAGATCAAATAGATGCCATTTTTGGCGGGTCCTATAGCTTTTATGATGGTGACCACTTTGGGGAAATTATATGGGCTCAATTTGCCAGTAACAGTATGAATACCGATAGATATTATAACAGTAACGGAAAGAAAACCGACATCAACTTTTTTGGTAAAGCCAATTTTAAACTAAATGATAAAATAAGTCTCTTTGCCGATTTACAATTACGATTGGTTGATTATAAAACTACAGGCCTAACATCTGACAGAATACCACTATTGGTTGATGAGAATTATACATTCTTTAATCCTAAAGCTGGTATCACCTATACCTTGAATGGCAGTAACAGTTTGTATTTTTCTTATGCAAGAGCTAACAGAGAACCCAATAGAGATGACTTTGAAAACAACACAACCATAAAACCAGAACAGCTTAATGATTTTGAATTAGGCTGGCGTCTAAAAAAGGATAAGTTCAGATTGAATGCCAACACCTATTTTATGTTGTACAATGAGCAATTGGTTTTAACTGGACAACTCGATAACGTAGGAAATCCAGTTCGTACAAACAGTGGCGAAAGTTATCGTTTAGGTTTAGAAATAGAAGCGGCCATTCAATTGGGAAAAAAGTTTGCGATACAGCCAAATATGACAATCAGCACCAATAAAAACAAGGAAATGATTACTTCAATTGATGGTGAGTTGGTTAATTTGGGCAAAACAGATATTTCTTTTTCGCCAAACGTGATTGTGGGAAATGCTTTGGTTTTTCAGCCCTTACCTAGTTTACAAATGAGTCTGTTAAGTAAGTATGTTGGCGAACAATACATGAGCAATACCGAAGCAGAAACTTCTAAACTAGATAGCTATTTTGTAAACGATTTTAGTATCAACTACGAGTTGTCATTCCAACGAAATGAAGGCAAGAAACCATTTTTAGATGCCATTGTGTTTTCGGGATTGGTGAATAATATTTTTAACGAAAAGTATGAATCCAATGGGTATTATTACACTTATGATGATACGTGGTCCAATCCACCAGCAATAACAACTATTGAAGGTGCTGGCTTTTACCCTCAGGCCACAACCAATTTCTTATTGGGAATGACCTTGAAGTTTTAAAACCATCAATTCATTTAGATGAATTAAAGTTTCTATATTGTAGATATATAGGAGGCTTATTCAGAAATGAACTTTTTACACAAAAAAATGATTTATCTAACAGCGATTTTAATCGCTGTTAGTTTTTCATGTAAGCAAACGGCATCTGTAATCTACGGAACCAATAAACCATTTAAAGAGAAGTCTTATTACATAAAGAAATTTGAACGAAAAAACATAAATCCAGATAAGGATTACTTTATTGATGAAACAAGCGTTGAATCGAAACTTCAATTTTTAATGGCTTTCCATTCCAACGCCTACTACTATTATTTTGGAACAATTTATAACAATAACAATCAATTACAGTTTAAAGACAATCAAGGGGGTAGAATTAGGGTGTAAGCAGGTCATAAAAAATCTAAAGGACGAAGAGAAACATTCCAGTTTCACAAAATACCCAATGCTAAACAGGCACTTTTTGAAAACTTCCATTTTGAAAATTCACTCGATGAAAAATTTCAATTAGAAAATATTGAAAATAAAATCATTATATTTATATACAATCATAGTATGGGGAATATTTTTTTTAAAGATGCCAAAGAGATTATTGCTTTCTCAAAATGTAATCCCGAATTTGATTTTGTAATTTTAGTAACCGATTTTTTCTAGAGATTTTAGTTTTTCTATGAAAGTACTACATACCTTAATCGTTTTGTATCTATTGCCAATGACGCTATTGGCTCAAAATCCTTTCGATCAAGAAAAATCCTTGAAATTAAGTTCTAGCGATAGTTTTGGCTTTAAGTCAGATTCAATAACTTTTAATAGCCTTGTTAAAGAAGATCTGAAACCAACAGTAATGATTAATGGAATGAGTTTAAAAAGCAACTTAAGATATTCTAAACCGCTTAATCAATATTTAAAACAAACTGAAACCGAAATAGTCTTCAGCTTGTATAAAAAAGACAAAGGCTTTAGGCAGATGACTTTTAAACAAAATTTCCCAGCTTATAAAGATCCTGCAAAACGTTGGCACTACAAGTTTGTAGATAATTGCGATTAGAATTAATTATTCCAAACCCGGATTATATCGCCTGTTTTTTCAACAAAATAACGTTTTAAGCCGTAGTTGCCAGTAGTACCTTCTTGGGGCTGCCCTGTGAGAATATCATAGGTTTTGGAATCGTCGCAAGTGCAAGTAGCCAAAACACCTTCAACCGTTAAAGTAGAGCAATCGCGTAATGGATGGTTGGGGTCACTCAATTCAAAAGCACTATAATTGTTGTTCCCAGCATAATAAACCACCACACCATTTACACCATAATTGGAAGGTGTAATATAGTAGTTGCCAGCAAACTGAAGATCAGAATATTGTGGTAATGATAAATTAATAAGGTCACCGGTATTAAAAGTAATATCTGGGATATATTGATTGTTTTGGATATTGTCATCATCATTTTTTTTACATGACAATATTGTCAAACAAAGAATTAACACAAATGCATTTTTTTTCATAGTATTCAATTTTCGGTTGCAATTTACAACAAAAAGCGCTTGGCTATAAATATTTTGTATATTTCCTCTGCATCTAATAATTGATAAGATGGTCAGAGGGAAACTACATATATTCTCATTTGAATATTAAATAAAAAGAGTCAAAAAAATTATGTAGTTTTGTAATGTTATCTCGTGCAAGCGGGATTTTTTCTTTAGTCCCGAACTTGCTTCGGGATATTTTTAATATAGAAACGATGAAGTTATGAGTAAAGTATCTTATTACACTGCCGAGGGATTAAAAAAACTACGAGACGAGTTAAAACAATTAAAGGATATTGAGCGCCCTCGTGCCTCACAAGCTATTGCAGAAGCCAGAGATAAAGGCGATTTAAGTGAAAATGCCGAATACGATGCAGCTAAAGAAGCACAAGGATTGTTGGAAATGAAAATTTCTAAATTGGAAGAAACCTTGGCTGGTGCTAGATTGATTGACGAGTCGCAATTGGACACCTCTAAAGTATTGGTATTGTCTACTGTTAAGATTAAAAACCAAACAAACGGTATGGAAATGACCTATACCTTGGTAGCCGATGGTGAAGCCGATTTAGCTTCTGGAAAGATTTCGGTCAATTCACCTATTGGAAAAGGTTTGTTGGGTAAATCAGTTGGCGAAGTCGCCGAAGTACAAGTGCCTAATGGGGTTATGAAATTTGATGTTTTAGAAATATCAAGATAAAATTCCTGTGAAATCAGGAATCTTCTATGATTTAAAGGCGATATGTTAAAAAACATGTCGTTTTTTATTTTTATAGAAAAGCCTGAATAAATTGGGTTTTTATCGAATAAACAAAGCATAAATAATTCAGATTAAGCTATTTTGTTAACTTTATAAAAAACAAAAGAAATGAAAAAGTTAGTAATGCTATTATCACTTATGGTATTTACCTGTAGTAGTGATGATAACGACAGAGAAAACCAAAATAATGTTCCACAGGAAGATACATTATTAGGAACTTGGGAATTAATAGAATTGAAGGTTCAAGTAAATAATAGTGAAGAGACTGAATGGAATTCTGTACCAGAAAGTTTTAGGTATACGTATATATTTGATGATAATAATATTGTAACAAGAAGTAACTATATTAATTGTGAAGGCACTTATGAAAATAATCCTGATGATTATATAGAAATTACATTTGATTGCCCAGAATATCCTGATTACAGAGAATATTTTGTATCTTTTGAAGAGCACAGCTTAATTTTAACACCTCCAGGTAGTTGCGATGAATCAGGAGCATGTGCTTCAAAATATAGAAAAGTTATATCAAATTAAACCCCTTAATAATATTTATTTTTTGCAAAGATTCCTGTCCTACAGGAATCTTTTTATATTTACATAAATCTATTAGTATGGCGTCTATCTTCACAAAAATCATTAACGGCGAAATCCCATGTTACAAAATCGCTGAAACGGATAAGTTTTTTGCGTTTTTGGATATTAATCCTAATGCTAAAGGCCATACATTATGCATTCCAAAAGAGGAAGTTGATAAGTTATTTGATTTAGATGATGACACGTATTTGGAATTAATGGCTTTTTCAAAATTGGTTGCGGCTGCCATTAAAAAAGCGGTTCCTTGTAAGCGTGTGGGCATGACCGTAATAGGTTTGGAAGTGCCACATGCACATGTGCATTTGATTCCGTTAAATTCCATGGAAGACGCACGATTTATCAGTAAAGAAAAACTAACTGACCAAGATTTTCAAGAAATTGCTTCTGCAATTCGGGCCCAATTATAATTGATCTTTTAATAGGAATAAAACAACTCCAGCGATAATTAAGGCAATAGCTATGCCTATCAATATCCAAGCCTTTTTATTTAATTTGAAGAATGCCTTTTTGGGCACGAAGGCACGTTGGTGATACTTAAAGACGCGTTCGATATCTTCAGTCCAACTAACCGGATAAATGGTTGTGTTGCAAGTTTTACAGGACAGGACATGGCTGGTTTCAGTTGTGAGCGATTTGTAAAAATTGGTCTCAATAAACTTTTGCTTGAATGTTAAACGCAAGCCTTCATTACTATAACATTCCGGACAGTTATTTTTTAGGGCAACTTCTTTAATGGTTATCAAGCTTTCTTTCATAATGAAACCGATTTTAATTCAATTTGCATCGTAGTCCCTTTGTTTGGTTCAGAATGCAACACTTTTATTTTTCCTTCATGAAACTCTTCAATAATACGCTTGGCAAGTGATAATCCCAAACCCCAGCCGCGTTTTTTAGTGGTAAAACCTGGCTCAAAAATAGTCTTAAATTGTTTTTTGGAGAGGCCTTTTCCAGTATCTGTAACCTGTATTTTCACTGTGTTTTCCAGTTGCTGAATGCGTATGGACAATTTGCCCTTGCCCTTCATGGCATCAATGGCATTTTTAACCAGATTTTCAATGGTCCAACTATATAATTGTTTGTTTAGTTGCACATATATGGCTTCATTGGGAGCTTCCAATTCAAAATCTATAAGATCCGAAGAACGTGCTTTAAGATAATCGTAAGAATCTACGGTTTCTTGAACAATATCAGCCTTTTCAAGGGTTGGTAAGGACCCTATTTTGCTAAAACGCTCGGTAATAGTTTGCAAGCGGCTAATATCCTTTTCAATTTCAACAATATAATCTGGATTGATGTTTTCTGTTTTCAGAATTTCGGTCCACCCAATTAAAGACGATAAGGGTGTACCAATTTGATGCGCGGTTTCTTTGGCCATCCCAGACCACAGTTTGTTTTGGGTGGCAATTTTAGAACTGCGATAAAAGAAATAGACAACAGCTCCAAAAAGAAATATGATAAGCAGTAATGCTAAAGGGTAGTATTTTAGTTTGTTAATTAATGGGGAATTACCATAGTATAGCTTTCCTAAATTAACATCTGCGTTTAAATCGGAATCAAAATAGGACAGTTCAATAGGTGTATTTTCTTCTTTAAACTGATTAACAAGTTTATCTACATAAATCTTACTATCGAGCATAGTGCTATCGACATTTCGCCAAAATCCGACCTCATTTTGTTCATTGACAACTATCATCGGATTATCATTTTTAGTTTCAAAAAACACTTTTGAAGAAACAGAGTTGATATTGTCAGTTAAAACATTTTGTTGAATATCAATTTGAGCCGCAGCCCATATGTCCATTTTTTTTCGTTGTTCTTCCTTAAAATGCTGAAAAAAAACATACGTGTTCCAAAGAATTAGTGAAATAATCCCAAAAGAAGCAATCACTATTATCCAGCGTGTAATATTGCGATGTTTAGAAAAAATCATACAGTCATTTACAAACGGTAATATAATGCAAATCTGTTAATAATATTGTGCGATAAGGCAACCAAATCATTTTTAGTTCATTATCAGATTAATTACATTTGTGCAAATTAAAAATAATTCATGACATCATTCGATCCTAAAGAGCTTTCAACAGGTAAATTACATAGCTATCTGTTAAGTGCCGTAGCACCTAGACCCATAGCTTTTGCTAGCACCATGGATAAGGATGGTAATCCTAATTTATCGCCCTTTAGTTTCTTTAATGTCTTTAGTGCTAACCCGCCAATCATGATATTTTCACCAGCTAGGCGTGTTCGGGATAATACAACCAAGCATACGCTGGAAAATGTATTGGCAACAAAAGAAGTGGTCATTAATGTTGTGAATTATGACATCGTCCATCAAATGTCATTGAGCAGTACGGAATATCCAGAAGACGTGAACGAGTTTGAAAAGTCTGGATTGCACATGCTGGAATCGGATGTTGTAAAACCGTTTCGTGTGGCCGAGTCACCCATTCAAATGGAATGCAAGGTAAACGAAGTGGTTACTTTAGGAAAAGAAGGAGGTGCAGGAAACTTGGTGATATGTGAAGTTGTTAAAATGCATATTGATGATGAGGTTATGGATGAAAACGGACATATTGTTCAAGAAAAATTGGATTTGGTAGCACGTGCTGGAGGAAGCTATTATAGCCGAGCTAAAAATGGCTTTTTCGAAATACCAAAACCTTTATCAACATTGGGAATAGGTGTTGACAGTTTTCCAGATCATATAAAAAACAGTATGATTTTAACTGGAAACGATTTAGGCATGTTGGGCAATGTAGAAGCTTTACCGAGCGATGAATCGGTTAAGGCATTTGTGGTTTCGGTCAGTGAACGCTATCCGAACATTTCACAAGCAACCCATAGAGAAAAACATAAATTGGCACACAACTATTTAAGCTTTGGCGACGTAGAGAGTGCCTGGAAAATATTATTATCATAACACAGAAAATTAGAACAGAAAATGGAAGTACAAGGGAGAATTAAATTAATTGGAGAAACACAAACCTTCGGAGCAAACGGATTTAGAAAAAGAGAAGTGGTTGTAACAACCGAAGAGCAGTATCCTCAACATATCATGATAGAATTTGTTCAGGATAAAACGGACTTACTAAACAATTTTCAAGTAGGGCAACAAGTAAAAGTCAATATTAATCTACGTGGGAGAGAGTGGGTAAACCCTCAAGGCGAAACCAAGTATTTTAATTCCATTCAAGGATGGCGAATTGAAGCATTGCAAGCCAATACTGCAAACCCTGAAATGCCACCAGTACCACCAGCTGAAGCATTTGAACCTGCAAATGAACTAAACGAAGACGATCACGACGATTTGCCGTTTTAAGCAATTATACAATATATTAAAACTGAAAACCCAACTTTAAAGAAGTTGGGTTTTTGTATTAAAAAAGCCTTGAATGAACAAGGCTTTAGTTTTGTGGTTTTAGATTTGACCTTTATAAACAAACTCAAAAAAAGCAATGATGAACAAAATTTATTGCACAAAGGCCACTGTAAAGATGGTGAAAAAAGTTGTATTTTCAAAAACTATATAGGTTTACGAAACTGAAATTCTTTGTTCAAAAATCTCATTTTAAATGCCTTATGCAGTTTTTAGGCCCTGAAATTGTGTTTCCAGATCCAAGCTTGGCAGATGCCGAAGGATTGCTAGCCATTGGTGGCGATCTATCGGTTGAACGTCTATTGCTTGCTTATAGAATGGGTATTTTTCCCTGGTTTAATGAAGACGAGCCTATACTTTGGTGGTCACCTGATCCGCGATTTGTGTTGTTTCCAAACAAACTAAAAGTATCTAAAAGCATGAAGCAGGTATTACGAAATTCGGATTTTGAAGTTACGGTCAATAGGGAGTTTAAACAGGTCATAACCGAATGCTCAAGGGCTAAACGCAATGGGCAATCAGGAACTTGGATTACAAATGATATGCTAGAGGCCTATTACCAAATGCATAACATGGGTTATGCCAAATCTGTTGAGGTTTGGCTGAAAAGTGAATTGGTTGGAGGTCTCTATGGAATTGATTTAGGCAATGGTGTGTTTTGTGGCGAAAGTATGTTTTCAAAGGTTAGCAACGCCAGTAAAGTGGGCTTTATAACCTTTATACAAAACACCGATTATAAGTTGATAGACTGTCAGGTTTATACCAGCCATTTGGCAAGTTTGGGAGCTGAAGATATTCAGAGAAAGAGATTTTTAAAATATCTATAATCACACAACATCATACCTGAAACAACTTACCTCATGATCATTCACCATACCAGTTGCTTGCATGTGAGCATAAACAACGGTACTGCCAACAAATTTAAAACCGCGCTTTTTCAAATCCTTACTCAAGGCATCAGAAATTGCAGTCGTGGCAGGAGCTTCTTTATAATTCGTTAAGTTGTTTTTTATGGGTTTATGGTCTACAAATCCCCAGATATATTTTGAGAAAGAGCCAAACTCATCCTGTATTTTTATAAAAGCTTGGGCATTGGTAACTGTTGCGTTAACCTTTAATTTATTTCGAATAATCCCAGTATCTTGTAATAGACTATCAATTTTGGGTTGTTGGTATGTAGCTATTTTTTTGTAGTCGAAATTATCAAAAGCCTTTCTAAAGTTTTCACGCTTTCGTAAAACGGTAATCCAGCTCAATCCAGCCTGGAAAGTTTCCAGAATCAAAAATTCAAATATTGTGTCATCATCATGAACAGGAACACCCCATTCTTGATCGTGATAAGCTTCATAAAGCGCATCGCCAACACACCAACCGCATCTGTGTTTTTCCATAATCTACTGTTTTAATTGTGCTTCCAATTCTTTAATTCTTTCATCTTTTTGTTTTAACTCTATGCGCGATTCCTTGAGGTATAAAAAGATGAAAATCAAGACGCATAAAGTTGATAAATCATATAAAGAAAAAGAGTCACTTAAATAATAATTTTCATATAGGTGAAACCTTTTTCCTATGTATAATAGGAAAAATGCAATGATGAAAAAGTTCTTTAAATTCTTAATAATGCGCAGCCAGGTCATAGTTTTGTAAGGTTTAATCATTCTTGCTACTAATGTAACAACTGTTACTTAAAAAGTAGCGAATTAAACATAATTTTGTTTAAAATAATGGATATGGAGGTTACTCAAGACAATAATATAGGAGCTATTATAGAAGAAAGCTTAAAAGAAGCAATAACTTACAAAGAGTATATAGAACTAGTTAAAACATTAGTCGAAAATGAATCGACTACTGGATTGGACAAATCAGAAGCTATGGTTAATTATACTATGCTAAATGACCGACGTATGAAACGCTGGGACAAAACCGTAAAAGTTTCTGATGAAGCCAAAAGGCGTTTAGAACGTTTTGATAAAAAAGTTACTTGGTTAGTAATTACAGAGAGCTGGTGTGGTGATGCTGCGCATGTTGTTCCTGTTATAAACAAAATAGCCGAACTTCATTCAAATATCGATTTAAAATTAGTACTTCGCGATGACAATGATGAACTTATGAATCAGTTTTTAACCAATGGTGGTAGAGCCATTCCCAAATTGATTATGTTGGATAAAGAAACCAATGAAGTGCTGGGAACTTATGGGCCTAGACCTAGTGAAGCCACAAAAATGGTTAATGATTTTAAACAGTCTCACGGAAAACTAACCCCTGAATTTAAGGAAGACTTGCAACGTTGGTACAATAGCGATAAAGGCCAAAACACCATTGAAAATTTATTGCAACTATTAGAGGTTTAATTGATTATAATATTAACACCAATATCATCTGGATTTATGGTATTGGTGATGAGTGCATGATAGGTTAAATTAGGCGCTTCAGCAGTAGCATTTTGATTAAACTGCACAGTTAATTCCCATTGATCAGAAATACAAATGTTTCTATTTAAAAAATACAGAATGGAGGTATTACCACTTGTTAAACCTTGCTTTCCAATAAGTAAATTATAAGTTGAAAAATCAATGTCAGGCATACAGCTTCCGGTTACCAAATTGTCGAAGGTTTCCTGATCTTGAATAACCATAAAGTCATCGGCTAAATCAATATCCATTTGGTATTTGGTATTCATACAATCATAAAGAGACTCTAGAGATTCCGTTTCTGAAGTTTCATCAGGACAATAATTGTCATCGTCGTCGCATTGCGTTGAAAATAGAAACGGTACACAAACGAGCATAAGAATAATTCTTTTCATAAGAGACATTTATCTATAGATGCAGAATGAGTTAAAAGGTTGCGTAAAAAATAGCAATTAATTTTTTCCTTCAAAATAAAAGGTAATGGAGCCCAATTGTGTTTTTTTCGAAGAATCAGCACTAAATCTAGCATCTTTGGCGTAATCAATAGCATGATCGTGTAGGCAGACATTGTTTGTAGAGGCAGCTTCATTAATTGAAGCATTGATGACCTTCCCTAAAGAATTTACGGTGATGTTGACAACTACTTTACCGCCAGTTTCACAAAGGTAAATGGGTGTTGGTAAATACCGATGTGTTCTATTCACCAACGAATAATGCATCGAACTTTTCTTGTTTACAGACTGCTGACTTAAATTGCTTTGCTGCTTTTTTAGCACAGAGTTTACATTGTCGAATGACGAAAGTACTTCATCATCTATCTCAGGCTGTGAAGTGGTGGTTTCATTTGGACCATTATTGTCTTCTCCTTGATTTTCAGAAGGCGTGTATTCATAATCTTTTGGAGGTGCAATAGGTTGATAAGCTTGCGCAAAACGTTTGTAGTTTTCGGTTTCGTTGTAAGCTTTATTGGTTTCTGCGTCTTGTTTTTCAGCTTCTTCTTTAGCTAATGCTTCTTCTTGGAGTTCTTCTTCGGTCTTTGGTTCAACCAAATAATAACTTTCAGTAATAAAGTCTTCCTGCTGTTTTAGATGAAATGTAAACATACCCATAACCATCGTCCCCGAAATAAGGGCCGTTATCAACATAGATTTATGTTTATCGGTTAAATTCACTTTAATAAACTAGGTTAAAACACGCATGTTTCAGTCTAATATACGTAAAAAAGGCTTATTTGGTCGTTAAGCTTTTTATAAAGGATTCTGGTGAAAGTGCATCATCAACATTAAAATCGCCAATTTTGGTACGTCTTAAAACAGATAAATGGGCACCCGAATTAAGTGCTTTCCCAAAATCGTGAGCTAAAGAACGAATATACGTGCCTTTACTGCAAACTACTCTAAAATCAAGATTATTGCCATCAATCTTGGTGATTTCAAATTCTGAAATGCTAACTGTTCGGGATTGTATCTCAACATCCTCACCAGCTCTTGCAAATTCATACAAGCGTTTACCATCTTTTTTGATAGCTGAAAAAACGGGTGGATATTGTTCAATATCGCCAATAAACTGTTGTGTTGTTTGAAGAATCAAGTCATCAGTAATATGGTCCGTTGGAAATGTGTGGTCAATTTCGGTTTCTAAATCATAGGAAGGTGTGGTGCTCCCAATGACAAAGGTTCCTGTATATTCCTTGACCTGACCTTGAAAGATGTTGATTTGCTTGGTCATTTTTCCCGTGCAAATAACCAGAAGCCCAGTAGCCAAAGGATCTAAAGTGCCTGCATGACCAACTTTTATTTTTTTGATGTTAAATGTATGTCGTATTTCCCATCGCAATTTATTGACAGCTTGAAAAGAAGTCCAATTCAAGGGTTTGTCAATTAGCAATACTTGTCCATTAAGAAAATCTTCAGCAGTTTTCATGTTAATTTACAGAGGCATAAATTATGGCAGCCAAACCAACAATGATACAATAAATAGCAAAATAGGAAAGCTTGCTTTTTTTAACTAGGGAAATCATCCAAGTACAGGCAAATAATCCAGCCACAAAAGCTGCAATAAACCCGATACCCAACGAAGCAAAATTAGAACTTTCATAAGTCAACTCGCCACTTAAGATATCTTTGGCAATTTTGCCAAAAATCAACGGAATAACCATTAAAAATGAAAAACGTGCAGCACGCGATTTATCATTACCGAGTAAAACGGATGTTGAAATAGTTGCACCCGAACGTGAAATACCTGGTAGCATAGCTATAGCTTGCGAAATGCCAATAACAAAGGCATTAGAAAAACTTACTTTTTTAAAGGTGTCCTTGGCTTTATCGGCTAATAATAATAAACCAGCCGTCACAAGTAACATAAAGCCAACTAGCATAATATTACCTCCAAAGAGGCTTTCCAGCTGCTCTTCAAAAAACAGTCCAACAACTACTGCAGGTATCATGGAAAGGGCGATTTTTGCAGCAAATTGTAGGTCTTCATTCCATTGGAATTTTAAAATGCCTTTTATCAACAACCAAATATCCTTTCTAAAAACAACTATGGTACTTAAAGCAGTTGCAAAATGAAGAACCACAGTAAATAATAAGCTTTCTTTAGGAATGGATGCATCACCCAAAATAGCCTTGCCTAATTCTAGGTGACCACTTGATGAAACTGGTAGAAATTCAGTAAGCCCTTGAATAACACCTAAAATAATTGAATCAGAAATATCCATAGGGCAAAAATATCAAAATACACGTATCAACAAGAGAAAGAAGGAAAATAAGAGTTACTTCTTATCAGGATTTAAAAGAATGGCATAAACCTCAATCCCAAAACCAATGAGTACCAAAGCAGGAGCCAAACGAATACGGCGCCAACTAAAAATTTCGGGATTAAACACATTAGGGTCGTCACTACCACCACCAGACATTAAAATAAAGCCCAACGCTATAAAAGCCAAACCAATCAGCATAAATTTATAGTTCTTTTTTCCAAATATAAATTCTGCTTTTGCTGCTTCCTTTCGTTTTTGTTCGCCCATAATCAATTAAATTCTGTGAAAATAATATCGTCACCAACTGCCAATTGCGCAATGTGTTCAGATGTTCCTAACCATAATTTTGGTAAGTGCAAAGTAACTCTTTTATTTAAAACTTTTGCGTTAAGAGAATCTAAATTTAATCCGCGTTCCAATCCACGATTAATATAATAGTGGTCACCATGGCTATCACTAAATACAATATCGTAGGACGTCCCTTCTGTAATCTTAATAATGGTTTCTGTTTCTATGGCACAGGCTTCTGGTTGTGGATCTTGAATTATTAGAGATTTGATGCCAAAAAAACTGATAACTCCCAAAAGTATTATCGAAATAAAAATGAGTAGAACGGATTTTTTCATCTTTAGAAAACGTTGGTTATACCATTTTAACGAAGAGGACCAACAATTATTATTAACTAGGAATTAAAATCAGGGCTATATATTTCATACTTCAAATTTAGGTTTTCAGATAGAAAAGCGGCTATTTTTTTAGCATTTTCCTCTTTTTTGAATCCAATCACTTCAGTTTTTTCAGTATGAGATTTATTGAGCAGGTATATATAAAACTTATAGAAACTATGAGCGTTTTGAGGAAATATAATTCCAGGTGCAGGCATGCCATGAGCTCTTTTCAATTTTAATATTGATAATTTAGTCTTACTTTTTAAATCAATACTTTGCTTATAAATTAGAAATCCTAAAACAAAATAACCTTTAAATAGGTTATGTTCTTTAATTATTAATCCAGACTTCGAAAAGACAGTTGCTAATATTAAAATTGTAAAAATTGCTAGAAATATTAAAGACAGTGGAAGATGTGATTTTATTAAAGAGTAATTATTGTTTCCGACTGAATAAAAAGCAAGCATCACCAATAAAACAATAATTAAATGAATTTTTTGAATAAGATCTAAATTGTGCTCGCCAATTATTTTTTTCATGATATTCAATCACTAACCACTAATAATACAACTGATCCGTCTTTAAATTCAAAAAACGTTGTGTGGCAATAAACGTGCTAATCCAAGTAATAACAATACCCAACATAAAAATACCCGCAAACAATATGGCAATAAGCACCGTATTGTTCAGTAAATCTAATTCTGGAAAGGTTTTGTTGACATAATAGAACACAACAGCCATGCCTATCATAGCTAATATAGCACCAATAACACCCAAGCGTACACTCTTCCAAACAAAGGGTCTACGTATAAACTGCTTGGTAGCGCCTACCATTTGCATGGTTTTGATGGTGAAACGTTTGGAATAAACAGACAGCCTGATAGAACTATTAATAAGCAACACGGCAATAACCGTAAATAAGGCGCTAATGACCAAAATCCAAAAGCTGATTCTCTTGACGTTGTTATTCATCAATGTAACCAAATCATTGTCATAACGTACTTCATCAACAAAGCTTTTAGTCAGTGCCTCTTCCGATATGTCCTGCAATTGGGTTTCATTCACATAATCAGCTTTAACATGCACATCAATGGAATTTTGCAATGGATTATACCCCAAAAACTCCATAAAATCTTCACCGTTTTCGGCTTTTATAGACTCCGCAGCTTGTTCTTTAGAAACAAATTCTGTTGACTTAACATATTCAGAAAGTGCTAAACTCTTCTCCAATTGTTTAATCTCAACATCTTTAGCTGAATCTTTCAAGTAAATGGTCACCACAACTTGTTCTTTAAAATGATCTGAAACCTTTTTGGCATTGATCACTAGCATTCCTAATAAACCCAATAGGAATAATACGAGACCAATACTCAAAACAACTGAAAAATAGGATGAAATTAAGCGGCGTTTTTGATACCTATCAAAAGATGAACTCATAGAAACGTTTGTTAGTGATGTAAAAATATAAAAGAAATCTATTCTGTTAAGGATTACAACGTTTAAACTTTCAACATTGTTATAATAAGCTTAAATTTGCGCTTTTATAAGCGGAAAAACAGGACGATGAAATACAATTTCAACGAGATCGAAGCCAAATGGCAAAAGTATTGGGCAGACAACCAAACCTTTAAAGCGGACAACCATTCAGATAAACCAAAATACTATGTATTGGACATGTTTCCGTATCCTAGCGGTGCTGGGCTGCATGTTGGGCATCCGTTAGGATATATTGCTTCCGATATTTATGCACGTTATAAACGCCACAAAGGGTTTAACGTTTTGCATCCACAAGGTTATGATAGCTTTGGATTACCTGCTGAACAATATGCTATTCAAACTGGTCAGCATCCTGCGATTACCACTGAAGAAAACATTAAAACCTATCGCAGACAGTTAGACCAAATTGGCTTTTCATTCGATTGGTCTCGTGAAATTCGTACCAGTGATCCGAGTTATTACAAGTGGACACAGTGGATTTTCATTCAACTGTTCAATTCATGGTATAATTACGATAGCAATAAAGCCGAAAACATTGACACGCTAATTTCTGTTTTCGAAAAAGAAGGAAATTCTAAAGTGAATGCGGCTTGTGATGATGTAGTTGATTTTACTGCGGAAGAATGGCATAGTTTGGCTTCTGAAAAACAACAAGAAATTTTATTGCAGTACCGATTAACCTATTTAGCAGAAACCGAAGTGAATTGGTGTCCTGCTTTGGGAACGGTTTTAGCAAACGATGAGATTGTTAATGGCGTTTCAGAACGTGGTGGACATCCTGTGGTTAGAAAGAAAATGACCCAATGGTCTATGCGTATTTCGGCTTATGCTGAACGCTTATTACAAGGGTTGGAAACTATTGATTGGACAGATTCTCTAAAGGAAAGTCAACGTAATTGGATTGGTAAGTCGGTTGGAGCCTCTGTGACCTTCAAGGTATTGGGAGCTGAGGCTCTCGAAGCTCAGTCATCTGTCATGTCGAGCGTAGTCGACGAGACATCTTATCAAATTTCTGTTTTCACTACACGTCCTGATACTATTTTTGGAGTCAGTTTTATGACTTTGGCACCAGAGCACGAATTGGTTGCCAAAATCACAACGGACCAACAAAAGGCTGACGTAGAAGCCTACATTGAAGCAACGGCTAAACGTAGCGAACGCGATAGAATGGCAGATGTTAAAACCATTTCGGGTGTGTTTACCGGTGCTTATGCCGAACACCCCTTTACTGAAGAACCCATTCCAATCTGGATTGGCGATTATGTTTTGGCAAGCTACGGAACAGGAGCTGTCATGGCCGTGCCATGTGGTGACCAACGCGATTACGATTTTGCCAAGCATTTTAATATTCCAATCCCAAATATATTTGAAGGTGTAGATATTTCTGAAGAGGCTTTTGCAGATAAGGAAAATACGGTGATTGCGAATAGTGATTTCCTTAATGGTTTGAATTACAAAAAAGCAACTAAACGTGCCATTTTTGAATTGGAACAACTGGGTCAAGGCGAAGGAAAAACCAATTACCGTTTGCGTGATGCGGTGTTTTCACGTCAACGTTATTGGGGAGAACCTTTCCCAGTGTATTATGTTAATGGCATGCCGCAGATGATAGATGCCAAGCATTTACCTATTACCTTACCAGAAGTAGAGAAGTACTTACCAACCGAAACTGGCGAACCACCTTTAGGTAACGCCACCACTTGGGCTTGGGATACAAAAACAAATACAGTTGTCAGTTCGAGCGCAGTCGAGAACAAGACTGTATTTCCTCTAGAGCTCAACACCATGCCAGGTTGGGCAGGCAGTAGCCAATACTTTAACCGCTATATGGATCCACATAATGATACCGAAATCTTTTCACAGGAAGCGGTGAATTACTGGCAGCAAGTAGATTTATATATTGGTGGTAGCGAGCACGCTACAGGACACCTGCTATATGCGCGTTTCTGGCAAAAGTTTATGTACGATTTAGGCTTGGTGCCTGTGGATGAGTTTGCTAAAAAACTCATTAACCAAGGGATGATTTTGGGAACGAGTGCCATAGTTTATCGTATATCTGGTGAAAATAAATATGTTTCTAAAGGGTTGAAAGATGATTATGAAGTCGAGGAGTTAAGGGTTGATGTTAATCTGGTTAATTCTTCTGACGAAATAAATATTGATCAATTGAAAAATTGGCAGCCTCAATTTAAAGATGCTGAATTTATTCTTGAAGACAATAAGTATATTGTTGGTAGAGAAGTTGAGAAAATGTCAAAGCGTTGGTTTAACGTTGTTAATCCTGATAGTATCTGTGAAGATTATGGCGCCGACAGTTTGCGTCTGTATGAAATGTTTTTAGGACCCTTGGAGCAATACAAACCTTGGAATACGGCTGGTATTACAGGTGTACATGGGTTTCTTAAAAAACTCTGGAAGTTATACCATCAAGGTGAAAACGGAAGCTTCTACGTAAACGATTTCCCTCCTTCGGAGGGGTTAGGGGAGGCTCTAAAAACATTACACAAAACCATCAAAAAGGTAGAAGAGGATATTGAGAATTTCTCCTTTAACACCTCGGTATCGACCTTTATGATTGCTGTTAATGAGTTAACTGCTCAAAAATGTACGAGTCGTGATATTTTGGAGCCATTGATTGTGTTGATTTCACCGTATGCACCGCATATCTCTGAAGAATTATGGAGTCAGTTAGGGCATAGTGAGTCTATTTCAACAGTGCCATTCCCAAAATTTGAGGAGAAACATTTGGTAGAAAGCAGCAAAAACTACCCGATTTCCTTTAACGGTAAAATGCGTTTTACGTTAGAACTACCATTGGATATGAGCAAAGAGGATATTGAAAAAACCGTATTGGCTCACGACAAAACTCAAGAACAATTGCAAGGTAGAACACCTAAAAAAGTGATTGTGGTACCTGGTAAAATTGTAAACATCGTCGGGTAGTACTGTCATTCCTGCGAAGGCAGGAATCTCTTGACTAAAAGGATTAAATTTAGAATTAAGCATGAAAAAAATACTCATAATTCTATTGACTCTAGCTTGTTTCAGCTTGTCAGCCCAAACAGATTCTCTACAATTCCCACAAGATTTTTACGGTATTTACAAAGGGGATTTGCATATCACTAATACCAGAGGGAAGCAAACCATTCAAATGGAGTTTCATTTAAATCCAACTGATTCCATTGGAAAATATCAATATATGTTGGTGTATATTATGGATGGGAATCGTCAGGAACGCCATTACAATTTATTGGAAAAAGATGTTACCAAAGGTGAGTATGTAGTAGATGAAAATAATGGTATTCTGATTGACGCTAAATTGATTGATAATACTATTTTCTCCATGTTTGAAGTACAGGGCAACATCCTGACGACAACCGAGCGATTTTATAAAGACAGCATGGATTTTGAAATCACTTTCGCTAATAAAGCCGAGCAAACCAAATCAGGAACAGCTGGGGAAGATGCCACCGAAGTGATTTCCTATCCCATTTCAGTTTTGCAAAAAGCATATCTCAAAAAACAAAACTAGATTTGTTAATTCCATAATTTTTAAATGGGATTTTGACAATTCCATAAAAATTTCAAAAACCTGATTTTCAGGGTTATATTTTAAATAAAAACCTTTTATTTTTAATTCCAAATTATAAATCTTTTAAAGCCAATCAAAGATGAAAATTGGAGTCCCAAAGGAAATTAAAAATAATGAAAGTCGTGTGGGTATGACACCTGCAGGAGTTTTAGAGCTGACAAGTAATCATCATACTGTTTATATTCAATCCACCGCTGGTGAAGGCAGTGGATTTTTTGATTCAGATTATGAGGAAGTTGGAGCCGTAATTGTCGATAACATCCAAGATGTCTATTTAAAAAGCGACATGATTGTCAAGGTTAAGGAGCCCATAGAAGCTGAATACCACCTAATAAAGCCTAACCAAATTGTATTCACCTATTTTCATTTTGCGTCTAGTGAAGCGCTAACCCTAGCAATGCTTAAAAGTCAGGCTGTTTGTATTGCTTATGAAACCGTTGAGGATGAAGATGGTTCATTGCCATTATTGACTCCCATGTCTGAAGTTGCGGGTAGAATGGCTATTCAACAAGGCGCTAAATATCTGGAAAAACCCATCAAAGGGCGTGGTGTATTATTGGGAGGTGTACCAGGTGTTTCGCCTGGAAAAGTATTGGTATTGGGCGCTGGAGTTGTGGGTATTCAGGCCGCAAAAATGGCTGCCGGATTAGGAGCTCATGTTACTATTATGGACATAAATATGAAGCGTTTACGCTATGTGAATGATGTCATGCCTAGTCATGTGGTTACCGAATTTTCAAGCGTGTACAACATAAAAAGGCATATAAAAACGCATGATTTAATAATAGGAGGTGTCTTAATCAAAGGAGGGAAGGCTCCTAAACTTATTACAAGAGAAATGCTCAAGGACATGCGTCCAGGTACAGTCCTTGTGGATGTTGCTGTAGATCAAGGCGGTTGCATGGAAACCACTAAAGCAACAACCCATGAAGATCCAACCTATATTATTGATGATATTGTACATTATTGTGTGGCCAATATGCCAGGAGCTGTACCTTATACATCAACATTGGCATTAACCAATGTAACTTTGCCCTATGTTTTAAAACTAGCCAATATGGGATGGAAGGAAGCTTGCAATGCTGATGCTTCCCTAAATAAAGGCTTGAATATTGTCAAAGGAAAATTGGTTTACAAAGGCATAGCAGAAGCTTTTGATTGGGATGTGGAATATACAAACTGACAATTTGTTATCTTAACGAATATTTGGCTCATTATTTGCTATATTACTACTAAATTTATAGTTTAAAATAGAAAACAATGATCGGATATTATATATTAATAGGTGGAATTGCTTTAGTGAGTTGGTTGGTAAGCAATCAATTGAAGCAGAAATTTAAAAAATACTCGCAAATTCATCTGCGAAATGGCATGAGCGGTAAAGAGATTGCCGAAAAAATGTTGGCAGACAACGGTATCACTGATGTTGAGGTGATTTCAACACCAGGTCAGTTAACGGACCATTACAACCCAAAAAACAAAACAGTTAATTTAAGTGAAGCGGTTTACAGCCAGCGTAATGCCGCTGCTGCGGCCGTGGCTGCCCATGAGTGCGGTCATGCCGTACAACATGCTCAAGCCTATAGTGCTTTGCAAATGCGTTCGGCTTTGGTGCCAGTGGTTTCGGTAACTTCAGGTATGTCACAATGGTTGGTTATTGGTGGTTTGGTACTAGGTGCTGCTGCAGGAATGGGGATGGGCTTTTGGATAGCTGTTGCAGGTTTAGTCTTTATGGGCTTTGCAACCTTATTTAGCTTTATTACATTGCCTGTGGAGTATGATGCGAGTAATCGTGCATTGGCTTGGTTAAAAAACAAGCACATGCTATCTCAAGAAGAATATACTGGTGCCGAAGATGCCTTAAAGTGGGCTGCAAGAACCTATTTAGTGGCTGCTATTGGTGCATTGGCATCATTGTTATATTGGGCACTTCAAATCTTTGGAGGAAGAGATTAAAAAGTAAAAAACAAGATATTTAAGTCGGATTTGATTAATCCGACTTTTTTTTGCTTAAATTTCAACAATTATAAATTCTAACTAACAAACCTATTTATGGAAAATCAAGTTCAAGAACCATTATTATTAAGTGAAGTTTCAGACGCTGAACGTGTAGCATTTTACAAAAAAACCTACGCACATGTAGCTGGAGGTGTATTAATTTTTGTTCTTTTTGAATATTTATTGTTACAAAGTGAAACCATTGTTGAATTCATGTTCTCTATGACAGAAGGATACCGATGGTTAATTATGTTAGGCGGTTTTATGTTGGTAACTAATTATGCCGAAAGCATGACTATGAAAACCACCAATAAGAATACCCAATATTTAGCATATAGCTTGTATATTTTTGCTGAAGCCTTGATTTTTGTACCGCTTATTTACCTTGCAGCATTTTATATGGATTCAGGGCCTGAAATTTTAAACCAAGCTGCCATAGTTACTCTGGCCCTGTTCACAGGTCTTTCGGCGGTGGTCTTTGTAACCAAAAAAGACTTCTCATTTATAAAAACCGGGTTGACCATTGGCTTTTTTATAGCTATCGGACTGATTATAGCAGGAACACTTTTTGGCTTTAACTTAGGCTTGTGGTTTTCAGTAGGTATGTGTTTATTGGCTGGAGGGTCTATTTTGTACCAAACATCCAACTTAATTAATAAGTATTCAATAGATGATTACATACCAGCTTCATTAGGGTTGTTCGCGTCTTTAATGCTGTTGTTTTGGTATGTGTTGTCTATATTTTTATCAAGAGACTAATTAATGATAAATCAAAAAAAGCTCCTGAAATTCAGGAGCTTTTTTTTATAGATCTATTTGACGATCTATCTGTTGAGCTAGTGAAATAAAGGTTTCTGTTCGCGAAACACCCGGTATGGATTGAATGTTTTTATTGAGCAACTGCATGAGATGCTCATTATCCTTACAGAGTATTTTAATAAAAATGCTCCAGTTTCCAGTGGTATAATGGCATTCTAAAACTTCAGGTATTTTTTTCAATTGCTTAACCGCATCTGGATTACTCATGGCCTTATCTAAATAAATACCAATGAACGCCATAGTGGTATAACCTAAAACCTTCGGATTAATCACAAACTTGGAACCTGAAATAATACCAGAGGCTTCCAGTTTCCGTAACCGTTGGTGAATAGCTGCGCCAGAGATACCCACTTCTTTAGCAATAGCCAGAATAGGTGTTCGTGCATCACGCATTAAGGCACGCAGGATGGTCTTGTCTATACCATCAATTTCAATATTTTGATTAATAACCTTCATTTAGAGGTTTAAAGGGTTATACCCAAGATACGGCACTTCGGTTTCTTTAAAGGTGATATCGTAAGTTTCCAGCTCTTTTAAAATAGGTTCATATACTTCTTTAGTAATTGGCATTTGAACACCAGGTGTGGTTATCTTTTCATTCAAGATAGCCAATGTAGCAATAGCAACAGGCAATCCAACGGTTTTAGCCATGGCTGTGTATGTTTGGTCTTCGCCCAAGGTTACCATAGTTGAATCTATTTGATGTTGCTTGCCATCAAGCTCATAACCAAATTTATGGTACATCACAATCATATCTTTGTCATCTTCAGCCAATGTCCAACTGTCCATTAATATCTTTTGCAGGATTTGTGCGGGTGTAGCTTTTTTAAGTTCAACCATTTTTTTACTGTTGAAAATATCCAATTCAATCAATTTATCCCAAACAATATCATCTTGATCGATTTTTAATGCATGTCTAAACTTAAGCTCAACAGAATCGGTAGGACTGTATGGTAAAAAGGCATTTACAAAATCCCTATATGACATATTTTCACTATCATCAATAGTATATTCATCATCGGTCATACCTAATTGTACAAACATATTCCACGCGCGACTGAAGCCAACACGTCGCATAGTCCCACGGTATAACGTTTTGGCATCATCCAGTCCATAAGCCGATTGATACTTTAAGGAATCTCTGTTGGCATAAGCCTCAAAGCGGCCGTAACCCTCTACGTCCAGAAACTCGGTGCGTCTAAACAAGCGGTTGTAAGGAATATACTTGTAGGTGCCTTCCTGTAAAAACTTGGCAGCACCACCTTGGCCTGCTACAACTACATTTCTAGGATTCCACGTAAACTTATAATGCCAAAGGTTATTGTCGCTTTCTGGTGCTACCAATCCACCAGTAAAGGATTCGAATAAAATAATCTTTCCACCTTTGTTGCGAATACGGTCTATCACCTGCATAGCACTCATGTGGTCTATGCCAGGATCAACACCTATTTCATTCATAAAGATGAGTCCCTTGTCTCTAGCAGCTTTATCTAGTTTGTGCATTTCTTCACTAATGTAAGAAGCTGTGACCATGTTTTTATTGAAAGCAATACAGTCTCTGGCAACTTCTATGTGAAGCCTGGCAGGAAGCATAGAGACTACTATATCACAATTTTGAATAGCACTTTGGCGAGATTGCTTGTCATGAATATCAAGCATAATAGCTTGGGCATTTTCATGGTCGTTTGTTAGTTTTTTGGCATGTGAAAAATTGACATCGCCCACAATAACAATCAGATTTTCTGATTCTGATTTGTCCATTAAATATTTTATGAGGTATGATGCTGATTTCCCTGCACCAATAACTAATATCTTTCGCATAATGAAATGTGTTCAGTATTTTTGTGTTCACGAAAGTAGTAAATAGTAACTGTTATAAAAACCCAATTTGTAAAATTCTATGAACAATAAGATATTGGCTCTTGGAGCATTTTTAGGAGGTTTGAGCGTCATTTTAGGAGCTTTTGGAGCGCACGGACTCAAGGAATTAATAGCTCCTGAATCCCTTCAAGTGTTTGAAACTGGTGTGCGTTACCAAATGTACCATGCCTTTTTACTTTTAATTATTGGAAGCATCCGATTAATTGATGACAAAACCCAGAAAATAATATGCTATTTGGTTCTTTTTGGGGTATTGTTGTTTTCAGGCTCTATATATGGTTTGGCCACCAATTCATTAACCACTTTTGACTTTACAAGTATAGGGTTTATAACACCTATAGGTGGTTTGTTGCTTATTTTGGCTTGGGTGCTATTGTTAATAAAGTTTTTGAAAAACAAAGTTGATATTTTATGAAATAATCGGTCTACTTTAAAATAATGTGTAATTTTGCATGATAAAACAACACAAAATATTATGGTAAACCAGACTCAGGCATCGAAAACGATTTCGTTAGAACAGTACGGAATTAAGAATGCTAAAGTTCAGTATCAATTATCTTCAGAAGAATTACAGAATATAGCAATAGAAAAAGGTCAAGGAGTTGAAGCCTCTTCAGGTGCTTTAGCTGTTAATACAGGTGAGTTCACAGGACGTTCTCCTAAAGACAGATTTATTGTAAAGGATGACATCACAAAAGATCGTGTGTGGTGGGGAAACATTAATATCCCATTTGATTCAGATGCATTTGCAAAGCTATATGACAAAGTAGTGGGCTATCTGTCAGAAAAAGAAGTTTTTGTTAGGGATTCCTATGCATGTGCTGATGATAATTATCGGTTGAATATTCGTGTTATCAATGAATATCCTTGGAGCAATATGTTTGCTTATAATATGTTTTTAAGACCTGAAGCGTCTGAATTGGAGAATTTTTCACCAGAATGGACAATTGTTAATGCTCCTGGTTTTATGGCAGACCCTGAAGTTGATGGAACACGTCAGCATAATTTTGCCATTTTGGATTTCACTAGAAAGATTGCTTTAATTGGTGGCACAGGTTATACAGGGGAAATTAAAAAAGGAATTTTTTCTGCATTGAACTTCATACTGCCAGTGTTCAAAAACACATTGCCAATGCACTGCAGTGCCAATGTTGGTGAAGATGGCGATACAGCAATATTCTTTGGTTTATCTGGAACTGGAAAAACGACGTTATCGGCTGACCCTGAAAGAAAATTGATTGGTGATGATGAACATGGTTGGACTAATGAGAATACGGTCTTTAATTTTGAAGGTGGGTGTTATGCTAAAGCTATCAACTTAACTGAAGAAAATGAACCAGATATTTATAGAGCCATTAAAAAAGGTGCTATTCTGGAAAACGTTATCATGGATAAAAATGGTGTTGTAGATTTTACTGATACGTCTATCACTCAAAATACTCGTGTTAGTTACCCAATCCATCATATTGACAATATTCAAGTGCCTTCAATAGGTAAAAACCCAAAGAATATATTCTTTTTAACTGCTGATGCCTTTGGTGTACTGCCTCCAATTTCAAAGCTAACGCCTGGTCAGGCTGCTTATCACTTTATATCAGGTTATACGGCTAAAGTTGCTGGTACTGAAGCTGGAATTGATGAGCCATTACCAAGCTTTTCAGCTTGTTTTGGAGCACCTTTTATGCCGCTTCACCCTACAAAATATGCTGAAATGTTAAGTGCTAAAATGAAAGAAGCAGGAGTTAACGTGTGGTTGATCAATACCGGATGGACAGGTGGTCCTTATGGTGTTGGGAGCCGTATTAAGTTAAAGTATACCAGAGCGATGATTAGTGCGGCTCTCAATGGTGATTTGGACGAAGTTTCTTACAAAACCTATCATACACATTCAGTGTTTGGCTTATTGCAACCAAGACATTGCCCAGGAGTGCCTTCTGAGGTGTTAAGCTCAAGAAGAACGTGGGATAATGATGAAGGCTATTACAAAGCGGCTTACAAATTATCGGAATCCTTTAGGGAAAACTTCAAGAAGTTTGAAGAGTATGCTAACGACGAAATTCTTGCTGGAGCGCCTAATTTGAAGCCAGAATAGATTAATTTTCAGGTATTTTAGACGTAATGCACGGTTTTTACTTGTTTGTATTAAACAAATGTAGTAGTTTTATAAGTTGAAAATTTAACCTATATTATAGCATGAAAAAAACTACTTATTTAATAGCAATATTTATTGCATTTCAAAACTTGTCATTTGGTCAGTTCACAGCTATTCCTGATACTAACTTTGAGCAGGCTTTAATCACTTTTGGTTATGACAGTAATGGCACACCAGATGGTCAGATTTTGACATCTGAAGCCAATGCAGCTACAGGAGCTTTGTCTTTTGTAGGGCAAGGAATTATGGATTTAACAGGTATTGAAGCCTTTATTAATATTGATGGCCTCAATATGTCTTATAATCCAATAAATGTGGCGGTTGATTTATCAGCAAACACATTATTGACTTATGTTAATTTTGAAGAGTGTAATGATTTACCAGGATTGACACTTACCAATTTAACCTCGTTGCTAAACATCAATATTTATGGTACGGCGGTATCTACTTTAGATGTTTCCACTAATACGGCATTAACCGATTTTAACGCTAGAAATGGTAGCCTTACAAGTTTAGATTTGTCTGCTAATTCTAGTATTGTATCAGTAAATGTTAGAAGCTGTTTACCATTAGCCAGTTTAGATATGCGTAATGGGAATAATGCGAATGTAACAAGTTTTGATTCAACTTTTGACACAAATCTTTTGTGCATTTTTGTTGATGATTCTTCTGAACCTAATTTGGCAACTTGGGCTATTGACGGTGGTAGTAATTTTGTTGAAAGTGAAGCAGAATGCTCTACTTTAAGTGTTGCTTCTCATCATGAAATTGTATTTGATCTATACCCAAATCCTGCAACCGATGTTATTAACATTACGTCAAAATCTCAAAATGGTTCCATAGAGATTTACAATATTACTGGTAAGCAGGTGTTGTCTAAAAATTTAGGATTGGGCAAGAATACTGTAAATGTTACGCAATTAAAGTCTGGCGTTTACCTTGCTAGGTTAGTATCAGACTCTAATGTAGAAACCAAAAAACTTATCATTAATTAAGTAGTTTGTACTAATAAAATATATAAACCAAAAAGCCCAACTTTAAAAGTTGGGCTTTTGTTTAATAGCTTGTTAGATTTAGCTTATTTTTTCTTGTTATTTTCTTTAATATATTTTTCCAAGGCCATAGTCATGGAAGGTGTTTCTGGAGTTGGTGCGGCAATATCAACTCGTAAACCACGAGATTCAACCGCTTTAATAGTTGTGTTTCCAAAAACAGCTATACGTGTGTTGTTTTGCTTAAAATCAGGGAAATTATGAAATAGTGAATCTATTCCCGAAGGGCTAAAGAACACAAGAATGTCGTAGTAGACATTAGCTAGATCAGATAAATCACTGATAACAGTTCTATAGAAAACAGCTTCTTTCCAGTCAACATTAAGTGTATTGAGTGTTTCAGGAACTTCAGGTTTTAATTTATCAGTAGTGGGCAGTAGAAAGTTTTCCCCCTTGTACTTCTTGATTAAAGGAGACAAGTCCGCAAAGGTACGTTTACCAACATAAATTTTACGTTTTCTATAAACTACATACTTTTGCAAATAGTAGGCAACTGCTTCAGACTGGCAGAAATATTTCATGGTGTCAGGTACTTTGAAGCGCATTTCTTCAGCTACTCTAAAAAAATGGTCTACAGCATTTCTACTTGTTAATATAATCGCAGTGTATTTTGTTAAATCAACTTTTTGTTGTCTAATCTCCTTGGCATCAACTCCTTCAACATGGATAAATGGTCTAAAGTCAATTTTTACTTTTTGCTTTTCTTGAAGATCAAAATATGGCGAATTTTCTATTTTAGGTTCTGGTTGAGATACTAAAATTGTTTTCACTTTCATAAAATATAAGTCTTTTTTAAAGCCTTAAACATCTGCTATAAGGCTAACTATAACAACGTAAGGTGCGATTTCAAGTGCGCAAAGATACAAAATAAAATAAAACATGTTCTGTTTTATAAGATTTTGATACACCTTTAATGTTGTTAATAAGCCAATTATAAAAACTAAAAGAATTATGGACAAAATACCATAAATAAGTAATGGACTACCTTTAAAAGTATATATCAGTAGTGCGTTTAATGGTAACAATAAGATGCCGACAAAATTTTTATAACTTATTTTTTGAAACAGATAATTGTCTATTAAAAAATCAATATCGAACACACTTCCAATTAGCCGCTCAATTAGGATTTTCATCGTTAGGAAAATAGCTACTGCCAAAAAGAGTTTCAGAAGCAAAACAAAGGATATTGTTAACGAGCTAAAAAGCATTTCATAGGAAAGAATGCCAAAAATTGTCAATGAAAAAACAAAATTCACGAAAAGCAAGGCATCAAAAACGTCAAAGAATTTTTGGTCCTTTGAGTAAATCTTCAAGTATTTGGAATTCCCCAGAACAAATACAAACTCGTCAAAACGTTTTGTAAACAACACTTTTGAGATTGCTATTAGTATAAAACCAATTACAATACAAATGGTGTATAAATCATTTGATATTATAGGGCGAAGCATATCGTAAAATTATTATAAAATATGATATGGTATCGAAATATTTTAAGGAATATTTAAAAAAAAGTATCGGTCAAAAGGTTACATTTGTTAAAAATTACGAGCTTTTAATGCAGGATGCCATTGTTATAATCCCAACTTTTAACGAGATTGAAAATATTGAAGCTATTATTAAAGCTGTTTTTTCTCAAAAGAAGGTGTTTGATATACTTATTGTAGATGACAATTCACCTGATCTTACGGCATTAAAAGTGAAGGAGCTACAGGAAGAATTTCCCAATAAGTTGCATTTACTTCAGAGGCAAGACAAAACGGGTTTGGGTACGGCTTATATTGCAGGTTTTAAATGGTGTTTGGAACGGGATTACAAGTATATTTTTGAAATGGATGCTGATTTTTCGCACAATCCCAACGATTTGATTAAGTTGTATGACGCCTGTAAAATTGATCAAGCTGATATATCAATTGGTTCACGTTATGTTAAGGGTGTCAATGTGGTCAATTGGCCTATGAGCCGTATTTTGCTGTCTTATTTCGCGTCAAAATATGTGAGGTTCGTCACACGAATGAAAATTCATGATACCACAGCTGGATTCGTTTGTTATAAGCGAGAAGTTTTGGAGGCAATTAACTTGGATAAAATTAAATTTGTTGGTTATGCCTTTCAAATCGAAATGAAGTTTAAGGCTTATTTAAAAAAGTTCCGTATTGTAGAAATACCAGTGATTTTTACTGATAGAACCAAAGGAAAGTCCAAAATGAGCGGTGGTATTGTTTCTGAAGCCATATTTGGGGTTATGAGTATGAAATTAAATAGTTTAATTAATAAAGGATAAAATGGGTTTAGAACGATTGCTAGTAAAAGGAGGTTATGTTGTAAATGAAGGTAGTATTCAGCAATTGGATGTTTACATTGAAGGTAGCACTATTAAGAAAATAGGACCATCTTTAAATATTTCAGCGGAAGATGTAAAAGTAATTGATGCATCAGGAAAATATATTATTCCCGGAGTTATTGACGACCAAGTGCATTTTAGGGAGCCTGGACTTACCCATAAAGCTGATATTGAAAGCGAATCTAGAGCAGCTATAGCTGGTGGGATAACTTCATTTATTGAAATGCCCAATACCAATCCCCAAACCACAACCATTGAAAAGCTCAATGAAAAGTTTGCTGTAGCTGAACAAAAATCGTTTGCCAACTATTCCTTTATGTTTGGAGGTACTAATGACAACTTAAATGAAATATTAAAAGTCAATCCAAAGGAAGTTGCAGGTTTAAAGTTGTTTCTTGGTTCCTCAACAGGAAATATGTTGGTTGATAATCCGGAAATTCTAGAGAAAATATTCTCGAGTACCAATATGGTAATTTCGGTTCATTGTGAGGACGAAACGACTATTCGTGAAAATACAAAAACCTATATTGAAAAGTTTGGTGATGATATTCCTATTAAATACCATCCCATAATCAGAAGTGAAGAGGCTTGCTATTTGTCTTCTTCTAAAGCTATTGAGTTGGCAAAAAAAACAGGTGCTAGGCTTCATGTTTTTCACTTGTCAACTGGTAAGGAAACTCATTTGTTTTCAAATGAATTACCATTAAAAGATAAGAAAATCACAGCCGAAGTCTGTGTGCACCACCTGTGGTTTTCTAATGCCGATTATGATACTAAAGGAACGAGAATTAAATGGAATCCAGCTGTAAAAACTGCGCAAGATAGAGACGAGCTTTGGAAAGCATTGTTGGACGATAGAATAGATGTTATAGCGACTGACCATGCGCCACATACTGTTGATGAAAAAAACAACCCATATACCAAAGCGCCATCTGGAGGGCCTTTGGTTCAACATGCTTTGGTTGCCATGTTCGAAGCGCATCATCAGGGTAAAATATCCATTGAGAAACTGGTTGATAAAATGTGTCATAATCCAGCTATTTTATTTGAAATTGAAAAGCGAGGTTATGTGAAAGAAGGCTATTTTGCTGATTTGGTTATTGTAGATACTAAAAGCCCATGGACAGTAAAACCGGATAATATTTTGTATAAATGCGGATGGTCTCCTTTTGAAGGGACTACATTTCAATCAAAAGTTGTGCATACCATATTAAATGGTCAGGAGGTTTATAATGAAAATGGCTTAAATAATGTGAAAGCTGCTAAACGATTAACTTTTAATAGATGAGACAGATATTGACAATTTGCTTAAGTATGTGTCTTTTGGTGATTGCCTGTAAAGACAAAAATGCACCGCCAAAACCTGAAAACCTAATGTCTGAAGATAAGATGGTAGCTGTGCTAATCGACTTGTCTTTATTGTCTTCGGCTAAAGGAGTCAATAAAAAAGTTATAGAGAAAAATGGCATTACACCAGATGCCTACGTGTATAAAAAACATGGAATAGACAGCTTGCAATTTTCTGCTAGTAATGCGTATTATGCTTATTTTATTGATGATTACGATCAAATCTACACGCGTGTTAAGGATAGTTTGGAAAGGCTTAAAATTAAATATGTTAGATTGGAGGAAAAGGAGAATAGTAAAAAGAAGAACTCTAAAACAGCCAAAAAGAAACAAAATAGAGTTAATGCCGATTCCACGAGAAAAAGAAGAAACGATAGTTTGTCACAACCCCCAACACTTTTTGACGATTAACCTTGCTCTTTTAAAAACTGTTTGGCTACTATTTGAATGCTTTTTTCAAGAGGCATAAATTCATATCCCAAAGCTTTAGTAACTTTAGAATTGTCATAGAAAGCTTGGTTAAATAATGAGGAAACCATTTGCTTTACAAATACGCGACGCTTTCCAAATATTTTATGCCTTAACCAGTCAAGTCTCCAGATTATGGCTAATAGCCAGGGCTTGGCTTCCTTGTTTGGAGGTTCTACCTTTAAATGTTTCGCAATGTTTCCAAGAAATTTTTGATAGGATATGTTTTCGGTAACTAGAACAAATTTCTCATTAATTATATCACTTTTGAGAAGCAAAATCATAATGTTAACCACATCGGTTACGTCAATAGCGCCAACACGTCCATTTGTATAAAAAGGAAGTTTGTTATTGACTTTTTTTACAATGTTTCCGCTACCGTGAGACCAAATTCCGCCACCAATGATAACACCTGGATTGACAATTACGGCTGGTAATCCTTCTTGGGTACCTCGCCAAACTTCCATTTCAGCACCATATTTGGTAATGGCATAGACACTATTATCGGCTTCAGGGTTCCAGACTGTTTGTTCATTTATAATATTATCTTTAATAGATTCTCCAAGAGCGGCTATAGAACTTACATAACATATTTTTTTTACCTTATTGGAAATAGACAGGTTGACAATATTTGCAGTACCTTCAATATTGGTTCGCCTTAAAAGGTGGTATTTGTCTGGTTCAAACGATACGAAAGCCGCACAATGGTAAACATAGCTAACGTTCTCAAAAGCTTCAGTTAATTTAGGAATATCCAATAAATCACATTCAATCCAATCAATTTTATCGTAAAGCTTTTGGAAATCGTCTGTATAATAAGAAAAGACTTTTTTAACAATAGCTAGTTTTTTAGGTCTTCTGTAAATAGCCCTAACGTTCTCATGATTGCTAACCAAATGGTATAACAAATGCGAACCAACCAAACCTGTGCCTCCCGTTACAAGAATCATAGAACCAAAATAAAGAATTATTCATAAAGACTCTGTAATTATACATTGATTTTTATCTTTGTCTCGATTTAAATTTCACATTTTATATTATGACAAATGCATTTGTAGAAGAGCTGCGTTGGAGAGGGATGGTACATGATATTATGCCAGGAACAGAGGAACAATTGAACAAGGAAATGACTACGGCCTATATAGGATTTGACCCTACATCAGATTCCTTGCACATTGGTAGTCTGGTTCCCATTATTTTATTGGTGCATTTGGAAAAAGCGGGTCATAAGCCCATAGCTTTGGTTGGTGGAGCTACCGGTATGATTGGAGATCCTTCAGGGAAAAGTGATGAACGTAACCTATTGGATGAAGAAACTTTAAATCACAATGTAAACGGCATTAAAAATGTCTTGTCTCGTTTCTTGAATTTTGATTCCACTGAAGCTAACGCACCAGTTTTAGTCAATAACTACGATTGGATGAAGGACTTTAGTTTCATCGATTTTGCGAGAGATGTTGGTAAGCGTATTACCGTTAATTACATGATGGCCAAAGATTCTGTAAAGAAACGATTGTCTGGTGAAGAAGGTAGTGTGGGAATGTCTTTTACCGAGTTTACCTATCAGTTAATTCAAGGTTACGATTTTTACCACCTATATAAAACCCAGAACTGCTTGTTGCAAATGGGTGGAAGTGACCAATGGGGCAATATTACAACAGGAACCGAGCTTGTTAGAAGAATGAACGTAGGTGAAGATGCCAAGGCTTTTGCCATGACCTGTCCTTTGATAACCAAGGCTGATGGTTCCAAATTTGGTAAAAGTGAGGGTGGAAATGTGTGGTTGGATGCCGATAAAACTTCTGTTTACAAATTTTACCAATTCTGGCTGAACACATCAGATGAAGACGCCGAAAAGTATATTAAGATTTTTACGTTTTTAGATAAATCAACCATTGATAACTTGATTTCGGAACACCAAGAGGAACCACATTTTAGATTACTTCAAAAACGTTTGGCTGAAGAAGTAACAACCTTTGTACATTCTAAAGAAGATTTTGAAAATGCTGAAAAGGCTTCCAATATTTTGTTTAGCAAGAGTTTTAAAGACGATATTAAGACTTTGGATGAAAAAACGTTTTTGGATGTTTTTGAGGGTGTTCCCCAAGCTGAAATTTCTCGTTCTGAATTTGATGATGGCTTGGATATGATTGGAGCACTTTCAGCTAAAACCAACTTCTTGGCCTCCAATGGTGAAGCACGTCGCGCACTCAAAGAAAATTCGGTTTCAGTCAACAAAGAAAAAGTGCATGAGGAATATACCTTGGGAGAATCCGACTTGATTAATAATAGGTATATAATTATTAATAAAGGAAAGAAAAATACTTACATAATTAAAGTTGTATAAAAAAACGCCTGAAGATTCAGGCGTTTTCCATTAACCAACTAGCTAAAAAATAAGTTTTCTTTTTCTAGCAAAGAATTTGTCGTAATAATTTGATGAACCTTACAGAGCCATGAGGTTACAACCTCTAATATCTGAATTGTCAAAGCGGCCAATAATTTCAAATGTGCCATTAGAGCTTACACGACCTAAATCCTGTGTTGCAATAAAGGAACAGGAATTAATATTAGCAAGATCGATAACGTTGATACCACCTATTTTATGGTTGCTTTGAATTGAAAGTGCATCTTCGGGATCGCGCGTCAAAATTTTCATCCAAGGAGGACATTTAAAAATACCTTTTCCTTTTGAATATGCCTGACTCAACAATTCTGTCATACCATATTCACTATGGATGGAGTCAACTCCAAAGCCGGTTTTTAGGATGTTGTGCAATTCATCTCGTATTAATTCCTTTCGTTTGCCTTTCATACCGCCAGTTTCCATAACAATCGAATTTTTTAAATTAAATTGATGTTTTTCCACCAAATCTAAAAGAGCAAATGATACACCTATCAACAACGTTTTTTTTCCACTATTGTCTAACTCAATTAGTTGTTTGTTTAATTGATCTAGCTCATTTAAATAAAACCCGCTGTGAACATTGTTTGAAGCTTTGATGAGATTATCAACCATATAAACTAAAGAAGAACCTTCACGCTCTAAATAAGAAGGCAATAGGGCCAAGATGGTGTAATCCTCCACATTCCCATAAAAAGCTTTAAAAGCTGCGTTAAAACTTTTTTCATAAAGACTTATGTCAGTTACATGATGCTTACTAGTTTTGGAACCTGTTGTTCCTGAACTCGAAAAAGTTTTTTCAATGGGTTTTTGAGAACTAATAACCTGTTTTGACTTAAAAAACTCAATAGGCAAAAATGGGATATCCTTTAAAGAAGTTACATCACTGGGATGTTTATAAAGTAAATCACAAAAAGAACGATATACTGGATTGTTCTCAAATTGAAACCTGAATATTTTTAAAGCTAATTCTTCAAAAGCACTATCTGATGTAATATTGAAAATAGCCTGACTATCAACCATACTGTAAAAATATGTAAAAATAAAAAGCGCTACCAAAATTTGATAGCGCTTATATTATAAATGGAATCGGGTTTATTTAATCACTAATTTTTTGGTGATTGATTTTCCATTTTGAGAAATCTGTAGCATGTAAATACCAGTATTCAAACTAGAAACATCAACACGATTGTTCAGCACATTCGTGTTCACAACACGCTTACCTAAAATATCATAGATAGCAACCGAAATATCGTTACTGTTTGATGAGGTAATGTTTACGTATCCACTTGTAACAGGGTTAGGGTATACGTTGAATTTATCAATGTTAAATGTGTCAACAGAAAGAGTAAAATCATTAGCTGTGCCTGGAGTTCCTAAATCTCCACCACCGTAGGTTGAAGAGCCCTCTCCCCAATTCGATCCCAAATCATTATCGTCAGCATCCATAGCTGTTATGGATAGTTCCATACTTGCTCCATTTGGATCAGGAAAATCTGTCCCGCCATCCCAAATTACTTGGTCGATCATAGTTCCACTACATTCAATAATTAATCCGTCTTCACCATTACCTAAAGAAACACCTGAATACTCATAGTCAACAGGGACACCTCCATTTGTTCCCATATCTGCATTTAAGCCGAAAACGACATAATCATTCGCAGGAACTATCAAAGCACTAATTACGAACTCTTCACCGGCTGAAGCATCATCTTTAATTATCCAGCCTTGCATATTTATTGGAGAACCGGTTGTATTGTAAACTTCAAACCACTCACCACTAGTGTCTCCAACAACAGCTGGATTTTGCATGATTTCAGTTATTATTATGTCTCCATAGTTTCCACATACCACTCCGCCAACACAAGCTGGACTTGTGATAGATCGTGTGAAATCACAACTACTATCAGAAACATCACCAGTAAATGTTACAGTAAAGTTAGTACCTTCATCAACCCCAGTAATAGTTATAGTTCCATCTGTAGCACTTGAAGGATCATCTCCAGCAACAGTACCATTTCCTTCAGTGTCTATGGTATAGTTAGATGTTCCGCCACCAGTAAAATCAATACTTACAGTATATGTGTCAACACCTGCAGTTTCAGAGTCACATGTAGTCGTTATAGTTCCTATTTGTAAATCACAAGGGTAATCTACAGAAAATGTTATTGTTTGTTCAACAGCAGGGGAAATAGGCGTATGTGAATTATCAACTAATTGCATAAATACTGTATAGGACTGGCCATCAACAACAGTTATTGATTCAGGATCGGTATCATATTTCATAGGTTGAGCAACACCGTTTAAAGTCCAGTGAATATGTCCATCTCCAGTACCTCCATTTCCTGGTAGTTCATCAACAATAAAGTTTTGAACATCTATTGTTACATCAACATTAGCAGTACCTGATCCAAATACAGTGCCATCTCCTGGAGATGTAATCGTTAAAACTGGATCAGAGACACAACCAACATAAGAACCTAAATCTCCCCAACCAGAATCAGAAGCACCAACAATCCATTCAGAATCATTAGCATCAGTTCCAGCAGACGAAGCCCAGTTGTTGTTTGGGCCACATACAGAAGATTTTCTTGTTAAAGTATGGTTTGTTGTAGCATTAGTGGTGCCAGCAATCGCCCATGGGCCGTCACCGTCCCAAGTCCCTAACCAATCAAGTATTGTAAATCCAGTCATCTCTCCTGGGTCAACATCACCATCAGAGTTAGCATCATCCCAAGTTCCATCATTTGCAACTAAAGCGAAGCCATCATCACCATTACTTAAAAAATTGAAGGTCATGTCTGATGCAGCTACTATACTCGCATCTGCACTTCCATGAGCAATAACAAAAACATCACCATCGGCTAAAATAAAACCAGAAGGGAATGTATTCCAGAATTCGTACTCACCAGCAACAGAAGGGTCGTTAGATACATTTGGAAAAGCATAATCGTCTAAATTAACGTCAGCTCCTGTACCATTATAAATTTCTAAAAATTTGTTGTTACTTGAACCTTCTCCATACATACTAAAGTATAAGTCAGAGGTCTGTGCAAAAGAAATTGCACTTATTAAACAAGTAAAAAATAAAAAGTAAATTTTTTTCATAATTATTTTATATAAAATTAGGTCAACAAATATAGGCAGAAATTAGGTTTTTTTCTAATTTTATGAGAAGGATGAAGTTTTTTTACAATAAGTTAATATTGAAAATGTTTACTTAACTATTAGTTTACGAGTGGCACTAATACCATTTTCAGTAACCTTTATTATATATACGCCAGGTTTTAGTTTTGAAACATTTAACTCCTTGCCATACAAGGAAGTAGAAATAACTTCTTTTCCTAAAACATTATAAATGGTTACTTCTTTAGTAAAATTGTTTTTGGTAACAATATATAGCTTACCATTTGTGGTTGGGTTTGGGTAGATTGATAAATCATCAATATTTGAAACTTGGGCAGGCGGATTTTTTTCCACAACCGATTGTGCATTGACTTGATGCATTGCTACGTAAATGAAAAAAAATAGTATAAAAAAAGTATTTTTTTTGCCCATAAAAAAATATTGTTACTAACAAGTTACTAATTTATCTTCAATATGTATGCCAAAAGATATGTTAAAACAGGTTTTTGCTGTATTAAATTAATCGAATTGTAACATTAAGGTTACCTAAATGTTATTTATCCCTTTGTAGAGGTTTATTGTCTGTTATTAATTTTATCTTTACTTTTTGTATTTTTAATTATAATGAAGAAAAAAGACATTAAGATCCTATTGGTAGATGATGAACCAGACATTTTAGAAATTGTAGGTTACAACTTATCCGCTGAAGGATATCAAATTAGTACAGCTTCCGATGGTGTTGAGGCTGTAAAAAAAGCCAAGAAAGAACGCCCGCATTTAATAATTATGGATGTTATGATGCCTGAAATGGACGGTATTGAAGCTTGCGAGCAAATTAGAAAAGCGCCAGAATTGAGTGAAACCATCATAACGTTTTTAACAGCAAGAGGTGAAGATTACTCACAAGTTGCTGGTTTTGATGCTGGAGCAGATGATTATATAACCAAACCTATCAAGCCAAAAGTTTTAGTAAGTAAGGTAAAAGCTTTGTTGCGTAGGTTGAAAGAAGAAGAAACTACAGATTCGGTTATGAAAATTGGGTCGTTAGTCATTAATCGCGATGAATATAAGATTACCTTGAAAGGCGAAGAGATTATTTTGCCTAGAAAAGAGTTTGAATTATTATCTTTATTGGCGTCAAAACCAGGCAAAGTTTTTAAACGCGAAGATATCTTGGACAAAGTATGGGGCAATGAGGTTGTGGTCGGAGGCCGTACAATTGATGTTCACATTAGAAAGCTGCGAGAGAAAATTGGCGATAAATCGTTTAAAACTGTAAAAGGCGTGGGCTATAAGTTTATTGATTGATGCAGAAATTAAAGAAAACGTATAAGTTTGCGATTAAAACATCGCTCTATCTTACTATTTTATTAACACTCCTTTTGAGTGTTTTTTTATATTACTCCAATGCGCTTTCTTGGTTGTTATTGCCATTCATACTAGTTTTTTGTGTTCTTTCTTTTTTGACTATTCAATATCGAGTCGAACGATTTATTTATAGACGGGTCAAGAAAATTTATGACGATTTGACTCTATTAGAAGCGACAACCTTAAGAAATCAGCCCATAACAACAGATATGGCAACTCTTACCAAAGAGATTGACAAATATGCAAAGGACAAAAAGTTGGAAATAGAGACCTTGAAAGTTCGTGAAGAATATAGAAAGGAATTTTTAGGAAATGTATCTCACGAATTAAAAACACCATTGTTTACGGTTCAAGGCTATTTACTCACTTTGTTGGATGGTGCAGTTGAAGACAAAAAAATCAGGACTAAATATTTAAATAGGGCTAATAAAGGAGTTGAAAGACTCATATACATCGTTAAGGATTTGGATATGATAACCAAATTGGAAGTAGGTGATTTGAGCCTTAATAAAGAGGTTTTTGACATTGTAGATTTGATTCAAAGTGTTTTTGACCTATTGGAGATGAAAGCCGCCAAAAAGAAAATATCCTTGACTTTTGACATGGATTACCCAAAGCCAATTATGGTCTATGCCGACAAAGAGCGTATTCAGCAAGTACTTACAAATCTTATTGTTAACTCCATTAAATACGGAAGAGAAAAGGGAACTACTGAAGTAAGTATCGAAAATTTAATAAAGAATAAGGTAATTGTCCGTGTTACGGACAATGGTGAGGGAATTGCTTCTGATCATATTAAACGAATTTTTGAAAGATTCTATCGTGTCGATAAAAGCGGCTCCAGAAAAGAAGGCGGATCAGGTTTGGGCTTATCTATTGTGAAACATATCATTGAAGCGCACGACGAACGTATTTATATAGAAAGTGAAGTAGATGTTGGTAGCGAATTTTCATTCAGTATGGAAAAGGCCGAATAGATTTTTGTAATCCACATTATAATCTATAGCCTGTAAACCTTCAAAATCTTTTAACTTTTCAAGTATATTCAGAGAAAAACTTTCTTGGGAACAACTCGGTACAATTCGGTTTTTATGTAGGGTCTCTGCCAAGTATACTTGTTCGAATTGACCTGGAGTTGGTATAAAAAAGGCTTGTTTTCCTAATTTTGCCAAATCCATAATGGTGGTGTATCCAGATCGAGAAATGACCAGCTTGCTTTCATTTATGGCTTTTTCCAATAAATCACTGGTGAGATAGTTATAATAAGTAATATGGTTCCTGGTGTCTTTTTTAATATCACCTTCCACGATACCTTTTACAAATAACACTTTTCCTGTAAAATGACGAAGTTCGCTCATCAGTTTTTCTTCCAATAAGGTTCGTTGTGGTTCGGGTCCTGATATTAAAACCATAATATCATAAACAATACGAATGTCTTGTCTGTTAAATCTACTTATCGGACCAACATATTTCAGTTTAAGGTCCATAGCGTCAGTATGACCAAGTTTACCACTTAAATTTGGCTCATCTTTAGAGTCAGGGACCCAACACTCATCAAATTTCTTGATGATTTTTTGATGCATTTTGGTACTCAACCATGTTGTGCTACCACTTAAAACTTGTAATTGATGGGTCATAAAAACATTTGGAATGCCTTTGTGTAGAACCCCAAATCGATTGTCGGAAATAATACCAGCAATATTATGATTTGCTACAATATTAGCTGTAGCCTGCCTTTCAACTTTAATGTTCTTAAGTATTTTTGGAGAGTCCTTTAAAATTTTATACTTAAATCGACTGCCCTTTTTGGAATACGTGATGTTGTAAGGAGGCAACTCCAAACAAAGTAGATTTGGAAATTCCCTTTTCAGCAGTTCCAATGCAGCACCATCACTGGCTATTACAGGATCAAAGTTATTGGCTAGTAGAGCCTTTATGATAGGTATGCATCGCGTGGCATGACCTAAACCCCAATTCAAAGGCGCTACTAAAATTCGCTTTTTTTCAGACATTAAAAACAAAGGTAAGCATATATTCGCTTCAACATATTTCCGTAATTTTACCGAAACTTTTATAAAACATTAAATAAGTAGTGGGAAGTAAAAATAAACTCAAGCGCTTTAAAGAAAACGAGACTTTTAAAAACGTGGTTCAGCCTACGCGAGATCAACTGGTGAGTCAAGAGTTTACATTAAAAGGAAATTGGAACAAAGACTTTTTTAAAAACAATAATCCCATTGTTCTAGAGCTAGGTTGCGGCAAGGGTGAGTATTCTGTAGCATTAGCCAAAAAGTATCCTGAAAAGAACTTTATAGGAGTTGATATTAAAGGTGCTCGTTTTTGGAGAGGTGCTAAAACCGCTATTGAAGAAGGTATTACCAATGTTGGTTTTTTACGAACACAAATTGAACTTATTGATTGGGCTTTTGAAAAACATGAAGTAGATGAAATTTGGATTACGTTCCCAGACCCGCAAATAAAATATAAACGCACCAAACATCGTATGACCAATTCGGAGTTTTTAAAGCGTTACAAAACGATCCTGAAACCTGATGGTGTTGTAAACCTTAAAACCGATAGTGAATTTATGCATGGTTATACATTAGGGTTATTGCATGGCGAAGGACACGAGGTGCTTTATGCTAATCACAATGTTTATAAACAGGAAGGGAGTCCTGAAGCAGTGACCAGTATTCAAACATTTTATGAGAGTCAATATTTAGAACAAAACAAACCAATTACGTATATTAGGTTTAAAATAAAGGATTCTTGAATATCACGGTAGTTTTTTTGGCAGGATTCATTGCGACCTTTTTGGCAACGCTACCACCAGGCTTGTTAAATATGACAGCTGCTAAAATAAGCCTTAAAGATGGCCACACGCGTGGCATTATGTTTTCTTTGGGGGCTTGCCTCATCATCATTTTTCAAGCACTTATAGCCACGGTTTTTGCACGCTATTTGAATAAACACCCAGACGTTATCGATATTTTGCAACGTGTAGCGTTTGTTATTTTCGTTTTGATTAGTATCTATTTTTTACTAATTGCTAAAAGCACTGAAAAAAAGAACAAGGATGTAGAAGTCAAAAGTAAATCTAGTCGTTTTTTTCAGGGTATATTCATGTCTGCCATAAATGTATTTCCCATTCCATTTCAATCTTATGTAGCTATAACTATAGCCTCCTTTGGCTGGTTGGAGTTTGACAATACAGGTATTACAGCTTATGTTGCTGGAGCGACTTCTGGAGCGTTTGTAGCGTTATATATTTATATGTTCTTTTTTGATAAAATAAAAGGTACAAAAATCACTTCGCAAAAAGGGATGAATTATCTCATTGGAATCATTACAGGTGTGATAGCAGTCATTACACTTATTAATATTTTAAAGGAACTGTAATGAAACCGGAAACCTTGAATTTTTTTGAAAAAGTCTATGAGGTAGCTCGACAGATTCCTTATGGAAGAGTGACAAGTTATGGTGCTATTGCTAAATATTTAGCAGCTCCTAGAAGTGCCAGAATGGTAGGCTATGCTATGAATGGTTCTGTGGGAAAAGACGTGCCAGCTCATAGGGTTGTTAATAGAAATGGATTGTTAACCGGTAAGCATCACTTTGACGGCACCAATCTTATGCAGCAATTATTGGAAAGTGAAGGCATAATCGTTATCAATAGTCAAATCCAGAATTTTGATGAGGTATTTTGGGATCCCGCGCAAGAAATTTGATTTAGAAAATTTCAATTTTTGGTTGTTTAATGTTTAATAACAAACACAAATTAGAACATCAATCATTTCAATCAATCCGTTTCAAAATCTAAACAATTCGCTGTATATTTGCACTTTAGAATAAATCTAAATTAGAATTCCGTGAAATTAAACAAACAAGATATATTAAAAGCCCTTGAAAGCATTTCGGTGCCTGGTGAAGGTCAGAATATGGTGGAGAGTGGTGCTGTAAAAAATGTCGTTACTTTTGGTGATGAGGTGGTAGTCGATATTACCATAGCAAACCCAAGTCTGCAAGCCAAGAAGAAAACCGAGGTTGATATCATGAAAACTATTCATGATTTAGTATATGAAAAAGCTAAAATTAAAGTGAATGTCAAGGTTGATGCACCTACCAAGTCAGCACCTAATGTGATTAAAGGAAAGGCTATTCCGGGTATTCAAAATATTATAGCCATAGCCTCCGGAAAAGGTGGTGTTGGTAAGTCTACAGTTACAGCCAATTTAGCAGTTACTTTGGCCAAAATGGGCTTTAAAGTAGGTATTTTGGATGCGGATATTTATGGGCCTTCAGTTCCCATTATGTTTGATGTAGAACATGAAAGACCTCTAGCGGTAAACGTAGAGGGCAAGTCCAAAATGAAGCCTATAGAAAATTATGGCGTTAAGGTTTTATCTATTGGGTTTTTTACACAACCTAATCAAGCTGTTGTTTGGCGTGGTCCAATGGCGGCCAAAGCTTTAAACCAAATGATTTTTGATGCACATTGGGGTGAACTGGATTTTATGCTTATTGATTTACCTCCTGGAACGGGTGACATTCATTTAAGTATTATGCAGTCATTGCCAATTACAGGTGCTGTGGTAGTGAGTACCCCTCAAAACGTGGCATTAGCCGATGCTAAAAAAGGTGTGGCTATGTTTCAGCAGGAGAGTATCAATGTACCAGTTTTAGGGATTATTGAAAATATGGCTTATTTTACACCAGAGGAGCTTCCTGATAATAAATATTATATCTTTGGACAAGAAGGTGCTAAAAATTTAGCCGAGGATTTACAGGTGCCATTTTTAGGAGAGTTGCCATTGGTGCAAAGTATCCGTGAAGCAGGTGATATTGGAAGACCAGCTGCTTTACAAACAGCTACGGTGTTGGAGCAGGCATTTGAAACGCTTACCCAAAATGTGGTTCAAGAAGTAGTTAGACGAAATGATAATTTACCACCTACCGAAGCGATTAAGATAACAACTATGGCTGGATGTTCAGCGGTAAAAAAATAAACAATGAATACAGAGGAGTTAAAAATAAATATTGAAAAAGCGCTTGATGAAATTCGCCCGTTTCTTCAAAGTGATGGTGGCGATATTTCGTTATTGTCAATTGAAGATGATAAATTGGTGAAAGTGCAGCTTCAAGGGGCTTGTGTAGGTTGCAGTGTCAACCAAATGACACTAAAATCTGGCGTTGAAATGACTATCAAGAAATATGCACCTCAAATTGAACAGGTTATTAATGTAGAATCCTAAAAATTCTACTTATGTGACAAATATCACATTTTATCATTAATGTAAATAATAACTTTGTTTATCCTAAAATTCAATTCATGATTAAAACTGATATTCTTATCATTGGAGCTGGTCCAACAGGTCTATTTACTGTTTTTGAAGCTGGACTGCTCAAGTTAAAATGCCATTTAATTGATGCGTTGCCACAACCGGGTGGTCAATGCTCTGAAATATATCCCAAAAAACCAATTTACGATATTCCAGCCTATCCCGAAATTCTGGCAGGTGATTTAACCGATAAACTAATGGAGCAATGCAAGCAGTTTGAGCCTGGATTTACCCTTGGTGAACGTGCTGAAACCATTGATAAACAAGAGGACGGGACTTTTGTAG
Source organism: Bacteroidia bacterium (assembly GCA_030425285.1). Taxonomy (GTDB): domain Bacteria; phylum Bacteroidota; class Bacteroidia; order Flavobacteriales; family Flavobacteriaceae; genus Hanstruepera. The sequence continues at coordinate 220,129 of JAUIAY010000001.1, read as the reverse complement.
TGACAACAAATAAAGGCACAAAACATCATGCGCCGGTTGTTGCTATTGCTGGTGGCTTGGGAAGTTTTGAGCCTCGAAAACCCTTAATTCACAACATTTCACATTTTGAAGATAAAGGTGTAGAGTATATGATAAAAGAACCTGAAATGTATCGTGATAAAAAAGTGGTCATAGCAGGTGGTGGCGATTCGGCATTGGATTGGAGTATTTTTTTAAGTGATGTAGCTAGCAAGGTAACCCTTATTCATAGAAGAAATGAATTCCGTGGGCATTTAGATTCTGTTGAAAAAGTTCAAGAACTCAAAAACAAAGGGAAGATTAACTTAATAACACCAGCAGAGGTTATTGGTATTGTTGGAGATTATGAAGTGTCGGCTGTTGTGGTTAAGGAATCTGATAGCATCCATATTGATAAGGAATATGAAATAGAATGTGATCATTTTATTCCATTGTTTGGGTTGTCTCCTAAATTAGGGCCTATTGCTAATTGGGGATTGGAAATTGAAAAGAATGCTATCAAGGTCAACAATGCTTTAGATTATCAAACAAATATTCCGGGTATTTTTGCTATTGGAGATGTCAATACCTACCCAGGAAAGCTAAAGCTTATTCTTTGTGGTTTCCATGAAGCTACCTTAATGTGTCAGGCAGCTTACCAAATTATCAACCCTGGGAAAAGATATGTTTTAAAATATACAACTGTGAGTGGTGTAGATGGTTTTGATGGTACGCGTAAAGAGGCTCCTAAAGCAGTTGTAAAGGCTATTGACTAATGGAACAAGACGTTACATTAAAAATTACAGACAGAGATGGTAATACCCATGAAGTTCTGGCACCAACCGATATGGCCATGAACCTCATGGAAGTTGTCAGGAGTTATGAATTAGCTCCAGAGGGAACCATCGGTATTTGTGGTGGCATGGCCATGTGTGCATCCTGCCAATGCTATGTTATGTCTGACCATGAACTTCCTGAAATGCAGGATGACGAAGAAGCGATGTTGAGTGAGGCATTTTACGTAAAGGACAATTCGCGTTTAGGTTGTCAGATTCAAGTTACCCCTGAATTGGATGGTTTGGAAGTTGAGTTGGCTCCAGAAAGTTAACCCGTTTTATAGTCCTGTAGTTTTTGTGGTCCTTCCAGGAGCACTCGCACAATTTTCAGTGTCCCATCATCAGTAGTGGCAATTTGCCATTTGATTAATGAAATTTCTCCATTTTCAATTTCAATACCAGTGATACTTCTTGGATGTACACAGCTACCATCATTAAAAAAAGCAATATCGCCAGGTTCTGGAAATCGTGGTCTATGTGTATGGCCAGCAATAGTAATTAAGTTGTTGTTTGCAGCAATCCATTTCTTGGTTCGGCGTTCTACCTTAATAAGTTCTTTGTAGTTTTTTGCAGGACTTGTAGGATCAGCAATACCCATAACGTTCAATGGTTTCCATAGAACGCGAACCATAAACCGACTCCATTTCCAAAATAAATAATTCCACCAATCAGCTTGATGTCCATGAGTTAAAAACAGCTCCTGACGAGAATCTTGATGCTTAAGAACTACACCTTCATGGTATTGAAAGTTGCAGAATAATTCAACATCTTCACCAATTTTTGGATCAAAATAAGTAGATAAATGCTTTTCTACATATTTTGGATCGCGATACACCATATCGTGATTTCCCCAAATCATATGTAAGCGGTTTTGCTCATGAAATAATTTCATGAGCAAATACACGTTTTTATGAGCTTCTAAAATAGGTTCAAATGATAGATTCTCCCACAATTCGTCACCATCACCCAATTCGCAATAAGTAAAACCTTCAGCATAATAGTGTTTTAAAGCATGAAAATAAATATTACGGTTATTGGCAAAATCATCGGCAAAACTATTGTCGCCTCTATGGCAATCACTGAATAAAATGAACTTACTATCATTGTTAAAGGAAACAACTTTAGCGTTTTTATAAGCTCTATCTAACCGTTTTTTCGAAGACATATTGTAAATGTAGATAATTTCAATAAAAAATGCTTCCGGGTGGAAGCATTTGAATGATATCGATTGATGTTTTGATTTTATTTAAAGGCATTTAAGCCTGTAATGTCTAAACCTGTAATCAACAAGTGAATATCGTGAGTACCTTCATAGGTAATCACACTTTCTAGGTTCATAGAATGGCGCATAATACTGTATTCTCCAGTTATTCCCATGCCACCAAGCATTTGTCTGGCCTCACGAGCTATGTTAATGGCCATATCTACGTTGTTTCGTTTTGCCATTGAAATTTGTGCTGAAGTCGCTTTGCCTTCATTACGCAACACACCCAAACGCCAAGTCAGTAATTGTGCTTTGGTGATTTCGGTAATCATTTCAGCAAGCTTTTTTTGTTGTAATTGAAATTGACCAATGGGTTTTCCGAATTGAATACGTTCTTTACTGTATCGTAAAGCTGTATCATAACAATCCATAGCAGCACCAATGGCTCCCCAGGCAATACCATAACGAGCTGAGTCCAAACAACCAAGCGGTGCGCCTAATCCAGATTTATTAGGCAATAAGTTTTCTTTTGGAACTTTTACGTTATCAAAAATCAACTCACCAGTTGCACTTGCGCGAAGTGACCATTTGTTATGTGTTTCAGGAGTTGAAAATCCTTCCATACCACGCTCAACAATCAACCCATGAATACGACCTTCTTCGTTCTTTGCCCATACCACAGCTACTTGCGCAAAAGGTGCATTACTAATCCACATTTTGGCACCATTCAATAAATAATGGTCGCCCATATCTTTAAAATTGGTTACCATACCTCCAGGGTTGGATCCGTGATCAGGTTCTGTTAACCCGAAACAGCCCATCCATTCACCGCTGGCTAATTTTGGCAAGTATTTTTGACGTTGCTCTTCGTTCCCGTATTTCCAAATCGGGTACATCACTAATGATGACTGCACAGAAGCCGTACTACGAACCCCTGAGTCACCTCGTTCAATTTCCTGCATGATTAATCCATAGGAAATCTGATCTAACCCAGCACCGCCATATTCAACGGGAATATAAGGACCAAAAGCGCCTATTTCGGCAAGGCCACCAATAATTTGTTCAGGGAATTCTGCTTTTTGGGCATAGTCTTCTATGATAGGTGAAACATCACGTTTAACCCATTCTCTGGCGGCATCACGCACTAATTTATGTTCTTCAGAAAGCAACTCATCTAGGTTATAATAATCAGGTGCTTCAAATAAGTCTGGCTTCATTTTAATCGAATTTTTAAGTCTCGCCAAATTTAACCAAATACATATAAAAAGGTGAAAGATTTCATTAGAAATATTTTAATTGTACATTTATCCAGCCTCATTTTTATTAATTAGTTAAAAAACTTTATTCAGTTGTAAAAATGGGCAAAACTCCCCCTAAAATAGGTTTGGTTACCGCAACCTGCATTGTCATTGGAAATATGATAGGCGTAGGGATTTTTATTTTACCAGCTGCCTTGTCTAAATACGGTAGTATAAGTTTGCTAGGTTGGATTTTTACAACAATAGGCGCTTTGATTCTGGCTAAAATATTCAGTAATTTTAGTAAGATAGTTAAAAAGGGAGGAGGTCCTTATGCTTATCCTAAAGCCGCTTTCGGAGATTTCATAGGCTTTTTGATTGCTTGGGGCTATTGGCTATCTTGTTGGATTGGTAATGCGGCCTTAGCTGTTGCTATAATTGGGGGATTGAGTTTCTTTTTTCCTATTCTCGAAACCAACACGCTTTACAAAGTTGTTATTGGATTGGGATTGATTTGGACTTTTACTTGGATAAATACTCGAGGAATTAAGGAGTCAGGAAGGGTACAGGTTGTTACAACAGTGCTCAAGTTATTGCCTCTAGTTTTTGTGATTGTTGTTGGAGTCTTCTTTTTTAGCATTGATAATTTCCCAGAATTTAATCTAACAACCGAAAGTAATTTTGCTACATTCCCGATGGTTGCAGCTTTGACATTATATGCTTTTCTTGGTCTTGAGTGTGCTACTATTCCCTCACAAAGTATTAGGAATCCTGAAAAAACAGTTCCTAGAGCAACTATGATGGGAACTATAATAACAGCAGGTGTTTACATTTTAGGAACTGTAGTGCTATTTGGGATTTTACCTATTGATAGACTGCAAACTTCCGCTGCACCTTTTGCCGAAGCAGCTCGAATCATAGCGGGTGATTTTGGCGGTTATTTTGTTGCAATAGGTGTCATAATATCTGGTTTGGGTGTATTGAATGGTTGGATTATGGTTACTGGACAAGTTCCTTTGGCAACTGCAAAAGATGGTTTGTTTCCTAAAATATTTAAGAAGGAAAATGAAAAGGGAGCACCAGCAATGGGTTTAGTTATAGGTAGTTTGCTGACAACTGGTGTATTACTGATGAATTTATCAGAAGGTCTTGTTGATCAATTTAAGTTTATCGTAGATATTGTGGTGTTTGTGGCTTTAGTACCTTATCTTTTTACAGCAGCAGCCTATATTTTAATCCTTATCGAGAAGAAAGTTCATGTGAATAGTTGGGTGAAAACTTTTGTTTTAGGTGGTTTGGGCTTTTTGTATGCCCTATGGGCCATTTTTGGTTCTGGCCAGGAAACCGTTTTCTACGGATTTATTCTATTAGTATTGGGAATACCTTTTTATATATTAATGAAGTGGAACAAAAGACACCAAAATTGATTTACATATTCAAATAAAAATATTTGGTTAAGTTTATATATTCTTGGGTGTATTGATGACGACTAGTTTCAATAACAAGTGTTTCTGTGATTGATGGTTTTTTAGTGAATGAAAATTCTATCAAACTTCTTTTAATAGTAGAGTCGGTATTTCCTTTAACGTGTAGCGTTCTATTTTGGAAAAGTTTTTGCTTCAATGCTAAACCAACAAAATCTTCCTCTTCCTTAAAAGGCACAATTACAGAAAACACACCACCTTCAGATAGTAATTTTGAAACACTCTCTACCAAATGCTCAAAGGGCATAGCATCTTGAAAACGTGCCAAATCACGTTGTTTGTTTTTAGATTTATAATCTTCTGAATAAAAAGGCGGATTACAGATTATAAGATCATATTTATCTTCAATTTCTTCAGCAAATTCCAATAAAGAAGCATGATAACAAAACAATCTGTCAGACCAAGGAGCTTGCTCAAAATTATCAACGCATTGCTCATAGGCGTTATCATCTATTTCAATAGCATCAATCATTTCGGCCTGACTGCGTTGGCTCATCATAAGAGATAAAACACCCGTTCCAGCACCAATATCCAAAATCGAGAATGGATTATGGTCTAGAGTTGCCCAGCTACCCAATAAAACACCATCAGTGCCAATTTTCATGGCGCATTTGTTTTGTTTAACAGTGAATTGCTTAAACTTGAATTCGGACATGATTATTCTAAATAAAGATCGATTAGTCCTTCAGGTGTGTCTACCAAAATTTCCTTTTTGACTTTGTCAACCTTTAAGATAAATTCATCATTCATAGGGATTAAAATCTCAACACCATCTTTATCTATTTCAAATAGAGCTTGTGCAGTAGAATCATTAACAGACTTCACAGTGCCAATATTCCCATGCATTTTGTCAATAACACGAAAGCCTATGATTTCATGAAAATAAAATTTGTCATCTTCAAGTTTAGGTAAGAATTCCAAAGGTAGGTAGAGGTCGCTCTTAATCAAAGAGTCAGCATCTTCTTCGGTATCAACATCTTCAAATTTTACACGCAACAAATCGGATTTATGTAATTGCGAAGATTCTATAAAGAAAGGCACCAAATTGTTTCTTAAATCAACAAATAAAGCATCTAATTTTTCATATAGTTCAGGTTCGTCGGTGTCTAATTTAATTAGTAATTCGCCTTTAAAACTGTACTTTTTTACAATTTTGCCTAGATAAAAACAATCGTCTTTTTTCATAATTTTCAAACAAAAAACCCAGACCGAAAAGCCTGGGTTCAAAGGTATAAAATAAAATTTTTTACTCTTCTTCGTTTGAAGCTTCAACTTCAACTTCAGGAGCTTCTTCTGCTGCTTCTTCAGCAACTTCTACTTCTGGAGTGTTTGCAACTATTCGAGCTTCATTTGCTGCTTTTTCGGCTTCTAAAGCTTTTGCTTTAGCTTCGGCTTGAGCTTTTGCCAAACCTTCGGTCTTAGCCTCAACTTTACCAGCTTTTTCTTCCAACCAAGCATTGAATTTTTCTTCAGCTTGTTCTTCTGTTAAAGCACCTTTTCTAACACCACCTGCTAGGTGATTTTTAAGCAAAGCACCTTTGTAAGATAGGATAGCTCTAGCGGTATCGGTTGGTTGGGCACCATCCTGTAACCATTTTACGGCACCATCAACATCTAATTCAATAGTTGCTGGATTGGTGTTTGGGTTGTAAGCACCAATTTTTTCTAGGTATTTACCATCTCTTTTTGCACGTGCATCTGCTGCAACGATCCAGTAATAAGGCTTCCCCTTTTTACCGTGTCTCTGTAATCTAATTTTAACTGACATATAAATTAATTAGTGAGGTTCGCGACCTCGATTATTAATAAGGGCGCAAAGATACTACATTTTTTTTGATTTTTAAATAGTTATATAAAATTCTGACTAGTTTCGTTTTTTATGTTATTTTTGAGTTTCAAAAAAAGTGATTTTATGAAGAGATTAAGTGTTTTAATGCTGGCACTACTGACTATTATAGGTTGTGGTGATGAAATAAAGTTTAATTCGCCTGCAATTCAAGGTAAAAAAGATGGTAATTTATGGCGTGCTGTCTACCAAGATGCTAGCTTTAATGAGCAAGGTAGGGTAACTATAACTGGAGGAATAGGAAATGAAGTTCTTGTGTTTACGGTTCCCAATCTGGAAATAGGGGTTAAATGGCTAGGAAGAGGAAGCTCAAGTAAAGCAGAGTTTGAAGATGCAAATGGTGTTATCTATTCAACTAACCTATTACCAGACCCTGAACTTTCTTTTTATCCTCCAGATGGTGAGATTGAAATAACCCAAGTAACATCTACATCGGTTTCAGGGCGTTTTTGGTTTAATGCTTATTCGCAGACTGGAATGGAAACTGTCAACTTTAGTCAAGGTGTATTTTTTGATGTGCCTTTATTCAATTTAGAAGGAGGTCTTATGTCTTGTGATGAGGTTGTAGCTGATGCACAAGCAGCTCAAGAACTCTATAATAATACCGATCCAGGAAGTGCAGAATATACCGAAGTCTGCCTAGCTTATAAAGAAGCCTTGCAACAACAAATAGCAACTTGCGGCGGTGGCGGTGCAAACAGTCCTATTCAAATGATTATTGATGGTTTGGGAGATTGCCAATAGATTATCTTTATAAAAACATTAACAAACGCAGCTCAAAAGGCTGCGTTTTTTGTTAAGGATTCTTAAAGTTTTAGAGATTGTAAGTCTAAAACTTGACATGACTTCATATTTCTTGTATACTAAAAATAGCAGATGTGAAACAATACGCATCTATAAAGAATCTATTGAAATTTAAATGTAAAAGAAAATGAAGTATTCAGAAGAAATTTCAAACAAGTTAAACAATTTATTGGTTAAGAATTATGATGCCGAAAAAGGCTATCTTAATGCTATGGAAAACGTGGATTCTCCAAACCTGAAAATGTTTTTTAAGCGTAGAGCTACAGAACGTAGTCAGTTTGCCAAAGAACTCCGAACTGAAATCTTACAATATGGTGAATTACCCGAGGATTCAGGTAGTCTTAAAGGTACGGCTCATAGAAATTGGATGAGTTTAAAGTCCATCTTCTCATCAAATGATGAAGAGGCTATTTTAGAAGAGGCCATTCGTGGAGAAAAAACAAGTTTAGATGAGTATAAGGATGTTTTAAAGGATCGAGCACTGCCACCTAGTATCGACTCCCTTTTGGCAAAGCATAAAAACGCCATTCAATCGGCTATTAATACCGAAAAAGTTCATGAAGAGCTTGTCTCTTAATTGCATGAAATAGAAAGTTAAAACGCAACCTAAGTAGGTTGCGTTTTTTGTTTACAACTGTTTATAACTTTCGGTCAAAAAACTAATAATTATTCTTAATTTTAACCTTCTTATTTTTCAAGATAAAACCATTTTATGTACTTAATTTTTGATACCGAAACAACCGGATTACCAAAGCGTTGGGATGCGCCAATTAGCGATACCGATAACTGGCCAAGAGCTATTCAAATTGCTTGGCAGTTACATGATGCGCTTGGTAATTGTATCGAGCATCAAGATTATTTAATAAAACCTGAAGGATTTAATATTCCTTATGATGCTGAGAAAATTCACGGTATTTCTACCGAATTAGCAGAAGAGCAAGGTGTCTCTTTATCAGAGGTTCTTGAGAAATTTAATGAAGCATTAAACAAAACCACGTTTATAGTTGGTCAAAATGTTGGCTTTGATGTCAACATTATGGGTGCCGAATTTTATAGAGGCGATGTTGCAAATAAATTACAAGAATTACCAGTTCTTGATACATGTACAGAACATACGGCAGAACTTTGCCAAATCCCTGGAGGTCGTGGCGGTAAATTTAAGTTGCCAACCTTAACCGAGTTGCACGAATTTCTATTCAATAAACCTTTCGCTGAAGCGCATAATGCAACAGCCGATGTTGAAGCAACAACACGTTGCTTTTTTGAATTAATTCGTCGTGAAGAATACACTATTGAGCAATTAGATGTTCAACCAGATTATTTTCAGAAATTCTCTGAAGCTAATCCGCAGGAAATTCAACTTATCGGATTAAAGCACATCAACTTACAACGTGAAAGTGCTAAAATTCGTGAACGTCTTCAAAAGCAACAAACCGATGCCATTTCAACCGAGGAGATAAAACAGAATATTTCCGATTTAGCTGATGTTGATTTTGTGCACCTTCACAACCATTCGCAATTCTCCATTTTGCAGTCTACAATCAGCATTCCAAAGCTAATAGCATCTGCTGCAAAGCATAATATGCCTGCAGTTGCGTTAACAGACCATGCTAATATGATGGGAGCTTTTCACTTTGTGAAAGCAGCTAATAATCATAACAAATCGGTTGAAGATAAAAACAAAGAAGCTCTTGAAAAAGGCGAAGAACCAACTGCTAAAAAAATAAAACCTATTATAGGTTGTGAGTTTTTTGTTTGTGAAAATCATTTAGATAAAAGTCGAAAGGATAATGGCTACCAAGTGGTTTTGATTGCAAAAACCAAAAAGGGCTATCACAATATGGCCAAGCTATCATCTATTGCCTACACGCAAGGTTTTTATTATGTGCCACGTATTGACAAAGAATTGATTAAACAATACAAGGAAGATATTTTGGTGCTCACTGGAAACTTATATGGTGAAGTGCCTAGTAAAGTATTGAATGTAGGTGAAAATCAAGCCGAAGAAGCACTTTTGTGGTGGAAACAAGAATTTGGTGACGATTTTTACATTGAACTCATGCGTCATAATCAAGAAGATGAAAACCGTGTGAATCAGGTGCTTGTTGAGTTTTCGAAAAAACATGATGTTAAGTTAATTGCAACAAACAATACCTATTACGCCGAAAAAGAAGAAGCCAATGCGCATGATATTCTATTGTGTGTAAAAGATGGTGAAAAACAGGCTACACCAATCGGTCGTGGTCGTGGCTATCGCTATGGATTGCCAAATCAGGAGTATTATTTCAAGTCTTCTGAAGAGATGAAGACGCTCTTTAAAGACGTTCCTGAAGCCATTTTAAATATTCAGGAATTGGTTGCTAAAGTTGAGGCTTATGAGTTGGCTCGTGATGTCTTGCTTCCAAAATTTGACATCCCTGATGAATTTATAAATCCAGAAGATTTAAATGATGGTGGTAAACGCGGTGAAAATGCCTTTTTACGTCATCTAACCTATGAAGGTGCTAAAAAGCGTTATGGTGAAATTACTGAAGAGATAAAAGAACGTCTTGACTTTGAACTTGAGGTTATTGAAAAGACAGGCTATCCAGGTTATTTCTTGATTGTGGAGGATTTTATTCGTGAAGCTCGAAATATGGATGTATCAGTTGGTCCAGGGCGTGGTTCTGCAGCAGGATCTGTTGTAGCCTATTGTTTATGGATTACCAATATTGACCCAATTAAGTACGACTTGCTTTTTGAGCGTTTCTTGAATCCGGATCGTGTGAGTATGCCTGATATTGATATCGATTTTGATGATGAAGGTCGTGGTCGTGTCATGGATTATGTTATCGAAAAATACGGAAGTAGCCAAGTGGCACAAATCATAACTTATGGTACTATGGCTGCCAAGTCTTCTATTCGTGATACTGCTCGTGTATTGGATTTGCCGTTATTTGATGCTGATAGAATCGCCAAATTAATCCCTACTATGTCCAAGCTAGGAAAGATTTTTGGTTTGGATGAAAAAGAATTAAGCAAGAAGTTTAGATCTGAAGATTTAGAAAAAGTTAACCAACTACTTAATATTTCTGATGGCGAAGATTTAGAAGCAGAAACAGTAAATCAAGCACGTGTTTTAGAAGGCTCGGTTCGAAATACGGGGATTCATGCATGTGGTGTTATTATCACGCCAGATGATATTACCAATTTTGTTCCAGTTTCTACAGCTAAAGACTCTGAATTGTATGTGACCCAGTTTGACAACTCGGTTGTTGAGGACGCTGGTTTGTTGAAGATGGATTTCTTGGGGCTTAAAACCTTGACGCTGATTAAGGATACCGTGAAAATTGTAAAAGCAAAACATGGTATAGAGCTTGAGCCCGATAATTTTCCATTGGATGATGAAAAAACCTATGAATTATTCCAGAGAGGTGAAACAGTAGGTGTATTCCAATACGAATCTCCCGGAATGCAAAAACATATGAAGGATTTAAAACCTACTGTTTTTGATGACTTAATTGCTATGAATGCTTTGTATCGCCCTGGACCAATGGAATATATCCCAAGCTTTATTGCTAGAAAGCATGGTCGTGAAGACATAGTTTACGATTTACCTGCCATGGAAGAATACCTAAAAGAAACTTATGGTATTACAGTCTATCAAGAGCAGGTGATGTTGCTTTCACAAAAGTTGGCAAGTTTTACTAAAGGTGAAGCCGATGTTTTACGTAAAGCTATGGGTAAAAAAATATTCGCGTTACTGGAAAAACTAAAGCCAAAGTTTTTGGACGGAGGAGAAGCCAATGGACATCCTCGTGATGTTTTAGAGAAAATCTGGAAAGACTGGGAGGCTTTTGCAAGTTATGCCTTCAACAAGTCGCACTCTACCTGTTATGCGTGGATAGCTTATCAAACCGCTTATTTAAAAGCGCATTATCCCGCAGAGTACATGGCTGCCGTATTATCAAATAACATGAATGATATCAAACAGGTAACCTTCTTTATGGAAGAGTGTAAACGTATGAAGTTGAATGTTCTTGGACCAGATATTAACGAAAGTTATTATAAGTTTTCGGTAAACCAAGATAATGCAGTGCGTTTTGGTATGGGAGCTATAAAAGGTGTTGGTCATGGTGCTGTGATGACCATTGTAGAAAACCGAAAAAAAGATGGTCATTATAAGTCTATTTTCGATTTTGCCAAACGCATAGATTTACGCGCTGCCAATAAAAAAGCTTTTGAAAACTTGGCGCTTGCTGGTGGATTTGATTGTTTTAGTTCAACGCATAGAGCACAATATTTTTCTGATGAAGGTGATGGTATTACCTTTTTAGAGAAAGCCATAAAGTATGGAGCTAAACATCAAGAAAATGAAAACTCGGCGCAAGTCAGTTTGTTTGGAGAATCAAGTGATGTGCAAATAGCCGAACCGCAAGTACCACCATGTGAAGAGTGGGGAACTATGGAAAAATTAGCCAGAGAGAAAGAAGTAGTTGGTATTTATATTTCTGGACATCCGTTGGATGATTTCAAAATAGAAATGAAAACATTCTGCAATGCCACAATTGGGTTGTTCACTAATTTAGAGCCTTATGTCAATAGAGAATTGACCTTTGGAGGCGTCGTTACTGATGTACAACACCGTGTAAGTAAACAAGGAAAAGGGTGGGCTTTATTTACTATTGAGGATTATACCGATAGTTACGAATTTCGAATTTTTGGAGAAGAGTATCTCAAGTTTAGACATTTTCTATTAAAAAATTCCTTTGTATACGTGAAGGTGTTTGTAAGGGAAGGTTGGACCAATAGAGAGACGGGTAAGAAGAGCGATCCAAGGCTGCAGTTTAATAGTTTCCAATTATTACATGATGTCATGGATGCCTATGCCAAAAAACTGTCCGTTCAATTGAATATTAATGATTTGGTAGATGCTAGAATAAAATCACTAAAGGAATTGTTTACCATCCATAAAGGTGATCATGCTCTTAATTTTGTTATTTATGACAATGATGAACAGATAAAATTAAACATGCCAAGCCGAAAACAGAAAGTAAAGATTTCACAAGAGTTGTTGGATGAATTGGAAAGTCAGGAAGTGTTTTATAAATTGAATTAGTGTTACATTTTGTAACAATTCTAAAATAAAGATTACAAATAATCACAATCAATAACCATTATTATTATGAAAAACACAAAGTATATTTTGTTGATTATTGGCATTTTGGGAGTTTTGGCATCAGTTTACAACTATTTTAATGATAAAAACATTTCCAATAACATCATTGGTTTTATTTGTGGTATTAGTTTGATTTATGGATATTTCGAGCTAAATAAAGTTCAAAAACACTAATTATAACATCAGACAATAAAGTTATAGTTAAAACAAATTGACAGTGTGTAAGCTTTGGCATTTTTTTTGACTAATATTGCATAATAAATTGAAGTAAAACAGATTTAAAATATAGATTATGGCATTAGAAATAACAGATGCAACGTTTGAAGAAACAGTATTAAAAAGTGATAAGCCAGTAATGGTAGATTTTTGGGCTGCTTGGTGTGGTCCATGTAGAATGGTTGGCCCAATCATTGATGAAATTAGTAACGAATATGAAGGTAAAGCCGTAGTTGGTAAGGTAGATGTAGATGCTAACCAAGAGTTCGCCGCTAAATATGGTGTGCGTAACATTCCTACAGTTTTAGTATTTCAAAATGGAGAAGTAGTAGGTCGTCAAGTAGGTGTAGCGCAAAAAAGTGCTTATACGGAAGCTATCGACTCGCTTTTGTAAAATACTTTCTAAAAGAAATGATAAAAGGTTTGTCCATACGGCAAACCTTTTTTAGTTTAGACAACAATGAATTTACAACAGGAACTTAACAAAGCAGGTGGATTCAAAAACCTAGAACTATTGGCAAAGCAAGTAGTTGAAGGTTTTATTGCAGGCATGCATAAAAGCCCCTTTCATGGGTTTTCTTCAGAGTTTGCTGAACATAAAATCTATAATCAAGGTGAAAGTACTAAACACATAGATTGGAAATTATTCGCCAAAACCGATAAGCTGTTCACTAAACGATATGATGAAGAAACGAACCTTCGATGTCATTTGATTATTGATAATAGTAGTTCCATGCACTATCCTAAACTATCAAATTTTAGTTTAGATAGCTTAAATAAAATTGCCTTTTCGGCATTGGCTTCGGCATCATTAATGAATATTTTAAAAAAACAACGTGATGCGGTGGGTTTGAGTATATATAGTGATAAGTATGATTACTATGCCCCAGAAAAGGGTAGTGAAAGACATCATCAAATGTTGTTACATCAGTTAAGTGATATGGTGGTCAATGAGCCTATCAATAAAAACACAGATACTTATACCTACTTACATCAAATAGCCGAAAAAATTAAAAGGCGCTCGTTAATTTTCTTTTTTACAGATATGTTTCAGACGTCAGAGAGTCAAACCAAATTATTTGAAGCGCTACGGCATTTAAAGTTCAATAAGCATGAGGTGGTTTTGTTTCATGTGTTTGATAAAAACAAGGAGCAGCAATTTGAGTTTAGCAATGCGCCAAAACGATTTGTAGATGTTGAAACAGGTGAGCACATTAACCTGTATGCCGAAAACATTAAAGAGAATTATGAAAAAGCTGTTTCTGAATATTTTGATGAAATTAAATTAAAATGTACTCAATACAGAATAAAGTATGTAGAGGCTGATATCAATAAAGATTTCAACCATATTTTAACTACTTACATGATTGAGCGGCAAAAGTTTTTGTAAGAAACAGGAAAATAATTTTAAAAAAGGTTTGACTTATAAAAAAAGCCGTGTATATTTGCATCCGCAATTAAGCGACGGTCTGGTAGTTCAGTTGGTTAGAATGTCGCCCTGTCACGGCGAAGGTCGCGGGTTCGAGTCCCGTCCAGACCGCAAAATTGCTTAAGCTCCTAAACTTGGAGCTTTTTTTGGCAATAAAATTTAGTTGTGTTGTTCACGCCCTAGGTGTGATGTAGTGAGATTCCTTATTCAATTAGGGGCTTACCGATGGAAAGCTTTCCTTTTTTCTTTACAGAAAATTGGGATGCTTTTTTGTTTTACGCTAGTTTTAATAATGATTTTATTTGTAAGAAAATTCTATAATATTAGTGTTTTATCGATATAAAATGCTTTTTATCGATTATTTAATACAATCACAGTGCCTGAATCTATATTTACAGTCCTTCAAATAAGTCCCTAAATCGAATTATTCAGCTTATTTAAGGTAAATTAATCCATTCAAGACATATTTTGTCTGTTTCCCTCATGTTATAAAATCATAATTTAAGGCCTTTGGGCATTTAAATATTTTAAGGTTAATAATCCATTCTTCCCTCAACAGCGATTCTTAATTTAAGAATCGATTAATAATTAATAGTAAATAGTTAATAGCAATTGTTGTTTAACCCTAAATGAACTAACATGAAAACCTTAAAAATTACATTATTGGCAGTCGTATTTTGCACAACCCTTACAGGATTGAGTATTAAAACCGATGTGCCAACCACTGAACCAAAACAAGAAAAAGTAACAACTCAAGAAGATTTTTCTTTGGTTTTTACTTCTAAAAGACATGTGAAAAAGGGACAGGTGTCGAGTGTTCCTTCAAACGGATAGATCTTCATGCCATAATATTTTTGCTTTTGAACCTCTATGAATTCATAGAGGTTTACTTGTTGTATGTATAATTTGATTCCAAATAGTAATTTTGCTTTAAAATTTGATATTTTTGATGGTTATAGCCAATTACCATGTCTTTAAAAAATACACTTTTTTTAATTTCAATATTTTTATATCTCTCTTTTTATGCCCAAGAACACTCTGGCAATTCTATTTTAGATAGTATTTCATATTATCGATCGCTCGCAGAAAACAAAGAATTAAGTTTAGACGATAGAATAAAAAATGTAAAAACTGCCATTCGTTTTGCAAACGCATCAAAGCAAGACACTTCTGTTTTAAAAGTTAAACGCTTACTGGCGACACTTTATCTAAATAAAATTGGGACTGGTGCCATGGAGCCGGATTCAATATATAAACTTAATCTCGAAAACCTTAAGCTGGCTAGAAAAGTTGATGACACACTTGCTCTTGCCTATATCAATAATGTTTTAGGGTGGTACCATAATATTAAAATAAGGCCGGATAGTGCCTATCACTATTATTACAATACATCTAAATATTTCAATGCCTTGAAAATGTCAGATGATGAAGCCAAAGCATTATATGCAATGGCAGATATCCAATTTGAGGAACGCGATTATGTAGGCTGTGAAAATACCGCTGTTGAGGCCATTAAGCTATATGAAAAAATGCCTCAATCAGAGTACACACTTGATAATTTATGGGCATTATACAATTTAATTGCTATTTCATCTGATGAATTAAAGCTGTTTGACAAGGCTATTGAATATCATTATAAAGCACTCTCTTATAGTGACAAGATGAAGGACAATTACCTTTATACCTTATACTCCAACAGTAATATAGCTTTAATCTATAAAGAGCTCAAGCAATATGATAAAGCCCTCGAGATTTATCAAGATTTATTTAAAAGTAAGCCACTTTTAATGGAGGAACCTTATAACTATGCGCTAATATTAGGTGATTTTGCGCACTTAAAATATTTAATGGGTAGTTATCCTGATTATGAAGTAAAAGAGATGCTTCATGAAGCGTATAGAATAAGTGATAGTATTCAAGACGAAGGGAGTACTATGTCTATAGCCTTAAATGCTACTGAATACTATATTGGTAAAAAAGAAATGGATTCGGCTATGTATTTTTCTGACATCGCTTATAAATTAGGTAGGAAATTTTCAACCAACGATGTTGTATTAAATGCACTGAAACTTAAATCAAAAATTGATACTACAGATACGTCTTATTTGAAGGAATATGTCGAATTAAGTGATAGTTTAGTTAATAAAGAACGTGCCATAAGGAATAAATTTGCACGTATTGAATTGGAAACAGACCAGTTAGAATTAAAAAACCAACAGATATCACGCGAGCGTATGTGGCTGTTAATTTTATCCGCTGGTTTATTGGTTACATTGATACTGCTCTACATCATTATTTCGCAACGAGCAAAAAACAAGGAGTTGAAATTGGTTCAACAACAACAAGAGGCCAATGAAGAGATTTATAACCTCATGCTTTCACAACAAGACAAGATAGACGAGGCCAGATCCATAGAAAAGAAACGTATATCCGAAGAATTACATGATGGTATTTTGGGGCGTTTATTTGGAACACGATTGAGCCTCGATAGTCTTAATTTGAGCACGAGTGAAGAAGCTATAAAAACACGCGAAGGCTATATAGTTGAACTTAAAAACATTGAACAGGAAATCCGAAAGGTCTCCCATGAGCTGAATACCGATTTTGTTTCGGGATCAGGTTATGAGGACATAATATCCACTTTAATCGAGACACAATCCGATGCTTATGGCTTTAAAAGTGATATTAATATTGAAGGCGACATTGTTTGGGAAGACATGCCCAATAAAACTAAAATTCACATCTATAGAATTATTCAGGAATCGCTGCAAAACATATATAAACATGCCAATGCGACCCATGTTGATATTAGTTTTAAATTAAAAAATAATGTAATTTGCCTGTTTATTACAGACAATGGTTCCGGTTTTGATGTCAATAAAGCCAAAAAAGGTATTGGCATAAAAAATATGAGTTCGAGAGTGAAGGAAATTCAAGGAAATTTGGAAATTACTTCTGAAAAGGACATTGGAACTAGTATATTGATAAAAATCCCAATCTAACCTAAAAATTAAAAACCTCATGGAAGAAACGATTCGCATTCTTATGACCGATGACCACCCAATTATTATTGAGGGTTATCAAAACACATTATTGGCAACCAAAAAGGAGAATCAAAAATTATTGATTGATATTGCCAATAATTGTGACGAATCGGTAAAGTTTATGCAACGTGCTGTTGAAGCAGAAAAACCTTATGATGTTCTGTTTATGGATATAAGCCTACCCCCTTCTGTGGATGGTAAGTTTAATTCAGGTGAAGATTTGGCGAAGTATGCCAGAAAAATAATGCCTGAGGCTAAAATTGTCATGCTTACCATGTTCAATGAAAACTATCGGGTTCATAACCTTATAAAGAATATTGATCCAGAAGGGTTTTTAATAAAGAGTGACTTGACCTCAAGTGAATTGGCAAGTGCTTTTCAGGCAGTACTGAACAACCCACCATTTTATAGTGGAACTGTAAATAGTATTGTGAGAAAGTCTATTACTAACGACATCGATTTAGATGATGTAGACAGAAAGATTTTGTATCTGTTATCCCAGGGTGTTCGAACAAAAAGTCTTAAGGATCATATAGATATGTCTATGAGCGCTATTGAAAAACGCAAAAAACAACTAAAATTGCTTTTTGATGTACAAGACGGAAATGATGAAACCCTATTGGATGAAGCCAGACGTAAGGGTTTTATCTAAAAATTCTTTCAAAAACTGTTAAAATTACCCTTTTTTTCTTTTTTGCAATCAGCTTTAAAGCCTTTAAGGCACTGTGTTTTACGGTTTTTCCATAACAAGTCTACGGTTTTTCCGCAACAGAAAACAGTTTTTTATACATACATTTGAAATATCAACGACAGATTTGATGAATCCCTCAAAAAAATTTGTTGATAATAGCATTTACACAAACCTCGTGGTTTTCATACTAACCGAAAATCATGAGGTTTCTTCTTTTAAAAGGAAAAAATACTACTCTTATAGTCCCAAACAGTCGAAATAAAGAAGCCTAAATAAATAATAGCAACCAAAAATTTTATAAAAGTTCCAGTAAGAAACCCGAGCAAAGAGCCAAAAGCAGCTCTCATGGCTGTTTTGGAATCGGACTTATTAATCAGTTCACCAACCAAAGCACCCACAAAAGGCCAGACTATAATGCCTATAGGGCCAAGAACCGGAAACACAATAGCAATCAATAAACCAACAGTGGTTCCAATCATGCCGTATTTACTACCTCCAAATTTTTTAGTTCCCATAGCTGGAATAATATAATCCAAAGCAAAAACCAATAGGGCAATCACTAATGTAATTCCCAAAAACACCCAATTATCTTCAACAGCATTTGTTAGGTAAAGTAGCAGAAGACCAATCCAACTTAATGGCGGACCAGGTAAAACGGGTAAAAAACTTCCCAAAATACCCGCTAACATAAATATAAACCCAATACAGGTTAGTAAAATATCCATACGTTTTTGTTTGTAAGACGAAGATAACCAAAGAATGTTACAATAATTGATTAATACTAGCTAGTGGCTTTTCAACTTTTAAAGTTTACTAAAAACTTAATAAGTTACTAAAAAATTGTACTTTTCGGTTTCATAACTAACTATGAAACAAGGCTGTCTAATTGTTGCTTTTATTGTTTTAACATCGTGCAATTACTTTGATGTCAAAAAAACATCTTCCGAAGCTATTTTAAATGAGGAACTTAAAACATTTAATTGGAGCGAGGTTGATGAATACCCAACCTTTGCTATTTGCGAAAAAGAAACGTCCAAGGAAAGCAAAAAAAGATGCTTTCAAAATACACTAACCCAAGCAATCACAAAAAATATCCAAGTAGATACAATTGTTGTTTCTCAAAACCTGAACGATACGCTTGTAATCAAATTCCAAATTTCTGAAGAAGGAAAGCTTTCTATTCAGGATTTTCAAGTAGATTCCTTGACTTTAAATGAAATACCTAATATCAAGAAATTGATACATGCTAGTTTAGATTCGCTACCTCAAATTTATCCAGCTTTAAAACGTGGTCAACAGGTAAAAACAGCATTTACGCTTCCGGTTGTTATTCAAGCTAACTAAAAACGAATGGCCAATTTGCGCATAAGGCGTAAGATTTCAGCATACAGCCAAACCAAAGTAACCAATAGTCCCCAAGTGGCCAGCCATTCCTTTTCTTTTGGGGCTTTGTTTTTGTGCCGTTCTATATAGTCAAAATCCAGAAGCAAAGACAAGGAAGCAAAAATAGCTGCCACCACGTTAAAGGCTATGGCCCACCATGATGTTCCCCATATAAAAACCTTAATGCCAAAAAAGCCTAAAATCCATGAGATGATATAGGTTACAAAAATACTGGCGCAAGCTGTTATAATAATACTCCGAAGTTTTTTGGTGACTACAATCAAGCGTGTTTGATACAATACAAGCATTACAGAAAACGTCACAATGGTAACACCAATAGCTTGATAAGGCATGTTAGGAAACTTAACTTGAATAAAGCTGCTAAAACCACCAAGAAAACAACCTTTGGCAATGGCATATAGTGGCACCAAAAATTTAGCCCAGTGTTGACGCACTGAAATAATAATACTAATAACTATTGATGCTAACATACCTCCTGTGGTAAACCATTTAACAGGATAACCATCACTGTGCAATTTCCAGATACACCCTGTTACAAAGGCAATCATAAGTATTGAAATCAATGATTTCACAAGAATACCCCTAACGCTCATGGTTTGGGAAACGTTATTGTTATCTTCCCAAAAGTAATCTGAAAAAGCAGGGTTTGAAGTCTTGTCTAAACGCACTATAAATTAATCTTGTAGCCTATAGCAAAATCTATTGGGAAATTATCGTTGTTATCAATAAAAACAGCATAAATATCATGATAAGCTAAGGTAATAAAACTGTTTTTGGTAACCTTAATATCTGCTCCAACACCTAAAATAAAAGGTACCTGTATACCTGTGGTTGAAACATCTTCCACAATTAAAGAACCAGGATTGTCTTCATCGGTATAATAGATCTTGCCATCAGAATGACCATAAGTTACAATCTTTAAATTACCGTAAAAATTAAAGGCTTGTTTGTTTATAAATCTAAATCGATAACCAATTGCTAGCTGAGTAGAGGAAAAATCAAAATCATCATGTTTTAGCGAATGCCTTAAATGAAAAAATAGGGCGTGTCTTGGTAATTTGCTTGCTTCAAAAACTTCAAATTCCAATCCAAAAAAAGGAACAGATTGGTTGTTAGGGTTTTCAACAAAAGGCTGATTGGTCAAACCCCCAAAAATGCCTAGTCTAGTTTGTATTTTTGCACGTTCTTCATAATTATAGCTTAAGTCCGAAGTTGCGTTATATGTATTGAAATACTCCTTTAAACTGAATAAGGTCAAGTTTACCTTGTCAGCAGTTAAATCATAATCTTGGGTTAAATTGTTTAGAACAGCTTTGTATTCTTCCTGATACTTTTTGGTTTCGTCACTTTTGGTGTTAACAAGCTCTTGGATACTACCGTCTTTAGTCCTTACAAAATAGCGGTACTTACCATCAAAAATGTTCCATAATAAATCAAGGTTTCCTTCAACTTCCGTTTTTAATTCCAACGTTTCATTGTTAACGGTATAGGTGTTTTGGGCAGAAGCAGAAAGGCTCAAAACAATAAAACCGATTAATAAAAGTAGCTTTTTCATTTTTTCATTTTTTGGATACTTGTAAAACTATAAAAATTAAACGACATCTTATATATGGTTAGGCTATTTGTGAAAGGTTCTGTTTTTCCATTTATAGCCTTTAAACGTAGCTAAAAAGGCCACATAAGAAATAAAAAACGGATATAACAAGCAGGAAAAAACGAATTGTAGAAGCCCTATTTTGTGACTAAAAAAGGAGCTTGATTTATAAATGAGGGTGAAATCAACCAAGATTTTTATGAGAACTGCAAAACAAAAAACGCTAAAATTTATAATGCTGGTAAGGGTTAGTAAACCGAGTACAATAATCAGGTAGTTGGCCAGCAAAACTATAAACCCTGTAATTATTGAAAAGGAATTTTTGTAGCTAGTTGATTTTGAAGCCCAGCGCATGCGTTGGGAAATTAGACTACTCCAAGTCGGTTCAGGTTTTGTGGTTACTATAGCATTCTTTGATTTTAAATAGGTCACATGATGACAGCCTTTTTTTACGGCTTTTTGTAAAAGAAAGACGTCGTCTCCACTGGCAATGTTTGAATCATTGTTAAATCCATTAAGCTCCTGAAAAAAAGATTTTCTGTAGGCCAAATTAGCACCATTAGCCATGAAAGGTCTGTTTATACCAAAACTACCAATGGTTGAGCCCATCAGACTCAAAAAATCTAAATTTTGAAAATAATCCAAGAAGGATTTCAAATCATAATATGCAACTGGGCCTGCAATCATAGAGCTTTCGTGTTGCTGAATAAATCCATCAAAAGTTGAAAGCCATTTTATTGGTAGTATACAATCGGCATCTGTAGTTAAAATCCATTCAAACACCGAATGATCAATAGCTTTTTTAATAGCATCCTTTTTTGGAGATTTTGTGTGTTCAGCATTTTTTAATAGAGTCCAATTTAAGTTGCTAAATGCCAGAAGTTCTTTAATTATTGATACTGAATCATCGGTTGAGCTATCATCTACAAAAATAATTTCAAAATGTGTTTCTGGATAGTTTAACTGCTTGATGGATTCTATAAGGTCTTTTAGGTTTTTAGCCTCATTTCTAAAAGGGATGACTACTGAAAATTTAGTTTTTGGTATGTTGGATTTAGACTCAAAATAGGTCACTTTATCAAAACCATAAATAAAGCTTCCAATAAGCATGACATAACTAAACAAAATGATTATTGTTATTGCAATCATGCTTCAGATTTTGGAAGTTTAAATCTTAAAACATACATGACACCCAACAAACTAGGTAAAACGACATTCAATAGCCACATGAGCATGACTACACTCAAAACACTTAAACTGCTCATTTGGGTGAATGAAAAGAGATACACAGCCACACTTCCTTTAAGAACGACATCAAAAAGCGCTATTGTTGGAATAATGGAAGCCAATAGGTACATGGTTGAAATGATTATCATAGAGTCAAAATACCCCAAGCTTGAACCAAATATTTTGAGTAAAAGATAAAATTGAAATGAAAACAATACATATCGAATTACTGAAAATAAAAACCCTTTTAAGTAAACAAGCCATGGAACAGAAGCATAAAAAGTTTTTGCCGTTGAAAAAGAAATCCCTCTAATGGAAAAATTGGTTTTGTATAATCCCACTATGGGAAACAAGGCAATAATAATGATTAGGACAGTTAGTTTAAATAATTTATAGTGTTCAATGTCTACAGGATATTTTAAAATGAATAGGCATAAACCTATAATACCAAAAATAACTGTTGTAGTCATTTGTAAGGCATTGCCCAACAGATTCAATGCTAAAACTTTTTTGGTTTCGTTTCTTGAAAAATACATGGCTTTGGCTCCATATTCGCCAACACGATTAGGCGTAAATAATGAGGCAGTCAATGACCCTAAACATTGCTCCATGGAATTAAAAAAGGTTATTTTTTTAAAAAAGGACACTAAATGTTGCCATTTTAAAATTTCAAAAAACCAATTAAAAACGCTTAAAACAATCAGAAAAAAGCCATTTTTCAGTGAAAAAGGATTGTTTTTTGATAAAAACTGAACAAAAATATCAAAATCTAATTCCTTGTTTGTTGTGAGCTTGTGGTAGATAAAATAAAAAGCACCAACAACTATGCTTAATTTAATAAGTACAAAAAAGAATTGTTTAGTTTTGTAAGGAACGGCTCCAAACATATACTTGAGGTCGCAGTTAAATTTTTACAAAATAAAACATTAAACTTATATGAAGTCTTTTTTTGCCAATTATAGATTTTACTGCTTAATACTCGGTTTTTTATTTTTTGCTACGGAAGGTTTTGCGCAAAGTGAAGCCAGTAGATGGAAAGGACAGTTTGCTATTGGTATTAATAGCCCTAGCTCAAGCGGATTTGTTCCTGGTTTTGAGTCTAAACCTGTTAATTTCCCAACAATTAATCTTGGTGTACAGCGCATGTTTAAACCACAATATGGTGTGAAATTGGATTATGGTTATAACCGAATATCAAATAATGGCGATTCACCATATTTTAAGATCAATTATTCTAGAATCAATGCGCAGTTTGTGTACGATGCTACGACACTTTTGACATTTTTGCCACCTCAAATAGGGATTGTGGGACATGCTGGTCCAGGCATGTCTTTTATAAAGCCATTGAGCGATTATGCTGATAACAAGAATACATTTTTCAATGCCATGGCTGGAATTGAGTTTCATTACTCTATTTCTAGGACGTTATCTGTGTATTTAGATACCTCTTATATCTTTGGGTTTGGAGGAGATTTTGACCCTATTACAGATGGTTATGGATCATTTAATGGTAATTTGTTAACGGTTACTGTTGGCGTTTCCATATCCTTGAGTGGTTGTTATTTTTGTGAATAATGGGTAAGGAAAAAATTATTTTAGGAATTGATCCTGGTACAACTATTATGGGTTTTGGTCTCATAAAAGTTGTAGGCAAGACCATGTCGTTTATTCAGCTTAATGAATTGGATCTTAAAAAATATGATGATCATTATTTAAAACTGAAACTTATTTTTGAACGCACCATTGAACTTATTGAAACCCATCATCCAGACGAGATTGCTATTGAAGCGCCTTTTTTTGGTAAAAATGTACAAAGTATGCTCAAGTTGGGTCGTGCTCAAGGTGTTGCCATGGCAGCAGGTTTGTCACGTGAAGTGCCAATAACAGAATACTCGCCAAAAAAAATTAAAATGGCCATTACAGGAAATGGTAATGCGAGTAAGGAGCAAGTAGCAAAAATGCTACAAAGCTTATTGAATTTAAAAGAGTTGCCAAAAAATTTAGACGCTACCGATGGTCTGGCAGCAGCAGTATGCCACTTCTACAATCAAGGACGTGTTAGTGTTGGTAAAAGTTATTCAGGTTGGGCGAGTTTTGTTAAGCAGAATGAAGATCGGGTTAAAAAGTAATTATCTGTCATTCCTGCGAAGGCAGGAATCTAATTTTAGAAAATAAAAAATGGCTGGCATCTACATTCATATTCCCTTTTGTAAGCAAGCCTGTCATTACTGTGATTTTCATTTTTCAACTTCTCTAAAGAAGAAATCTGACATGGTTTCAGCTTTGCAAAATGAATTACTATTAAGAAAATCAGAATTACAAAATCAAGTTGTAGAAACCATTTACTTTGGTGGAGGAACACCATCTTTATTAACGATTGACGAATTACAATTGTTGATTTATGAGATAAACAAGCATTATCAGGTTTCTAAATCCCCTGAAATTACTTTAGAAGCGAATCCTGATGATTTAATTCAAAGTGAATTGTCCCCTCGAGCGGAGTCGAGAGGTCTCTTTGAAAGTTATAGAGAGATAGGTATTAACCGCTTGAGCATTGGTATTCAGTCGTTTTTTGAAGATGATTTAAAACTAATGAATCGGGCTCATAATGCAGAAGAAGCAAAACAATGTTTGTCTATTGCCACCCAATACTTCAATAATATTTCTATCGATCTTATTTATGGAATTCCAAATGCTTCAAATGAACAATGGTTGAAAAATATTGAAATAGCATTGTCTTATGGCGTTCCGCATGTTTCGTGCTATGCATTGACAGTTGAGCCCAAAACAGCTTTAGAAAGTTTCATTAAAAAAGGAATTATACAAGATGTTAATGATGAAGCAGCTCAAGAACAATTTCATTTATTGATTGATAAATTGGAAACAGAAGGTTTTACACATTACGAACTTTCAAACTTCGGAAAGCCCAATTATTTTAGTAAAAACAATACATCCTATTGGCAAGGGAAAACCTATTTGGGCATTGGACCATCGGCACACTCTTTTAATGGGCAAAAACGCGGTTGGAATGTTAGAAACAACACCAAGTATATTAAAGCTTTACAGGGCAATCAACTTCCTATTGAATGGGAAACTTTAACCAAAACAGACCGCTACAATGAATATGTTATGACGGGATTACGAACTATTTGGGGTGTGTCATTATCAAAAGTTGAAGCAGAATTTGGAATTTCGTATAAAAAGTATTTATTAGAACAAGCCAATAAATTTATCGAACAACATTTGTTGTATATTGACAACAACCAACTTTTAGTAACCAAAAAAGGAAAATTTTTAAGCGATGGCATCGCTTCAGATTTGTTTAAACTCAACCAATAATGATTGCAACCATTGAAACCAACTCAAGAAAATATAAAATAGACTTTTCAAAGCCTTTAGATATTTCCATTCCGCTAAAAGCTTCAAAATCCAATGTAAATGCCTGGTACATTGATGAGCCCAAAATTGAACCCGTTGAAGATGGCGAATGGATAGCGAGTGTTGCTAAAGGAGCGAGTGTGAATTTTAATAATATTCAGTTTAATCCGCATGCGCATGGCACACACACCGAATGTGTTGGGCATATAACAGATACGGTTCATTCGGTAAATAAAAATTTGAAGCAGTTCTTTTTTTTAGCTGAATTGGTGACTGTTGCTCCAGAGCTGATTGAGGATGATTTTGTTATCTCAAAAAAACAACTACAATTCGCTTTTGGAAATAAAAAGCGTGATGCCATAGTCATAAGGACCATCCCGAATACTTCTGAAAAAAAATCAAAGCAATATAGTCATACCAATTGGCCGTATTTTCAAGAAGATGCCATTAAATTCTTGGTAAAAATGGGTATCAAACATTTGCTTATTGATCTACCAAGTGTGGATAAGGAAAAGGATGATGGCGAGCTTAAAGGACATAAAGCCTTTTGGAATTATAATGGAAAATTGAGAAAGGATTGCACCATTACCGAGTTTATTTATGTGTCCAATAAAATTAAAGATGGCACGTATTTTTTAAACTTACAGATTGCGCCTTTTGAAAATGATGCTTCACCCAGTAAACCTGTCTTATACCAACTTTTAGAATAACATGAGAAATTTATTGAAATTAGAAGAACTCGCTATGTTTGGTTTGGGTATTCTTGCTTTTAATCAATTACATTATGCATGGTGGTGGTTTTTGGTGTTATTATTAACGCCTGATATTGGTATGTTGGGTTACTTAATCAATTCGAAAGTTGGAGCAGTTATTTATAATTTATTTCACCATAAAGGATTAGCTGTATTGATTTATGTTATAGGAGTTATTTATAATAACACTTTGTTACAATTAATAGGAATTATAGTATTTTCACATGCTTGCATGGATAGGATTTTTGGATATGGTTTAAAATATAAGTCTTCGTTTCAAGACACACATTTAGGTAAAATTGGAAAAAATAATTGAAATTTCTAAAGACAAATCAAAACTTCAAGTTGAGGTTATTCATGATTTTTTAAAGACTACATATTGGGCTAAAGGAAGAACACTAAACGAGGTCAAAAAAACCATAGATAGTAGTTTGTGTTTTGGGGTATATTTAGATGGCAGGCAAATAGGATTTGCCAGAATTGTAACTGACTTTGTGGTATTTGTGTATATCATGGATGTCTTTGTTTTACCAGAATTTCAGGGTAAAGGATATTCGAAACAACTCATGGAATCTGTGATAAATGAACCTTTGCTGAAAACTTGCAAGGTATGGATGCTTAAAACATCGGATGCCCACGGCTTGTACAAGCAGTTTGGCTTCACAGAATTAAAACATCCTGAAAAGGTTATGGAACGAATACTTGAATAAGGTTTTTGATTTATTTTATAAGTTATGAATATTGAGCAATTACACGGCTATTGTCTGGCAAAACAACAAGTAACCGAGCATTTCCCTTTTGATGATAATGTGTTGGTATTTAAAGTTGCTGGAAAGATATTTCTTCTTACTGGTTTGGACACTTGGGAAAAAGGTGAGCCTGCAGTTAACTTGAAGTGCGATCCAGAGTATGCTTTGGAGTTACGAGAGCAATATGAAAGTGTTGAACCGGGTTATCACATGAGTAAAAAACACTGGAATACGGTCAGGCTTTACAAAGGAGAATTGGATTGGAATTTTACCAAAGAGCTTATTGATCACTCCTATGATTTAATTGTAAAGTCTTTGCCCAAAAAAGTGCGTGATACGTTTCAGTAAAATAGTATGTTTGTAGAATAAATTGAAACTATGAGTGTCTTACAAATGCTTCAAGAACGAAGCAATAATATCTGCGAACTGTGTTCAGCTACAAAAGGCTTACAGCAGTATACTATTCCACCTTCTTTAAATGAAAATGTTGCCAACGATATTTTAGCATGTAAAACCTGTTTAGACCAAATAAATGGTGAAACCGAAATGGATCCAAATCACTGGCGTTGTTTAAATGATAGTATGTGGAGTGAACATGTAGCCGTACAAATAATGGCTTGGCGTATGTTACAACGTCTTCGTAATGAGGGTTGGCCAAAAGATTTGTTGGACATGATGTATTTGGATGATGAGGCTCTTTCTTTAGCAAGGGCAACAGGAGAGGATAAGGACGAATCTGAAAAAATAATTCATCGTGACGTCAATGGTGTTATTTTAGAAAATGGCGATTCGGTGGTTTTGGTGAAAGATTTAAAAGTCAAAGGTTCTAGTATGGTTGCCAAACAAGGTACAGCAGTTAGGAATATTCGTTTGGATCATGAAAATGCTGAATATATAGAGGGCAAGGTTGATGGTCAGCAAATTGTGATTATCACCAAATTTGTAAAAAAGATTTAATAATTATTCTTTGTGTTCGTCGTTCTTCTTCTTTAAAAACGAAAACCCAAACGGAATCATAAAAAGTAAAAATAAAAACTTGCCAGTTACCAAACCATATATTGTGATGATTGCAGCAAGTATCATTAAGGTGTATTGCGTTTTAGCCGACATTAATTTTGAAGCTTTTTAATTTGTGAAGGATTCATTTTTTTAATGGATTTAAACTGTCTGTTAAAATTAGATATATTATTGAAACCCGATAATTCGGCAATTTCAGCAATGGACAAATCATTATTGGTTTGCAGTAGCTTGGAAGCTTGTTCAATTCTAATGTCGTTTAAAAACTGAATATAGGTTTTGTTGGTTCGTTTTTTAAAGTATTTACAAAAGGCATTTTTGGTCATATTCGCTACTTCAGAAATCGTATCTAAATCTATGGGTTTTTTATAATGCTTTAAAGTGTACTCAATAACATTGCGCATGCGTTCTCCTTCATCGTTGGTATAGGCTCTGTTGTATACAAATGAAGACAAACTGGAATACATGCAACTTGAAGCTAATTTTAAAATTTCCACTAAACCAATGAACTGTTTCAATTTTGATGTATGTTCTATGCTTAAAAATATATCACGAATGGCTTTCTGCTTGCTTGTTACCTTGAAACCATGCTTGCAACGATTAAAGAATGGTTTTAACTCTTGCATTTCAGCTAATTGAAAAAATGTTGTCCCAAAGGATTCTCTGGTAAAAAAAAGCGACAGCATGTGTGACTCTTTTCCAGTGTCGTCACTTTTAAAAACATGTGGTAAGTTCCCATCAATAACCATGATGTCATCACTTCGATAGTGATTTATTGTGTCACCAATTATTAAGGATCCTTCACCAGAAACGATATAGCTAATTTGTATTTCTTCATGTTGGTGAAGCTTGTCGTAAAAAGCTATTTCCTTATCAACTTGATAAACAAAAGCTTCGTTTTGTGGTTTGGGTATTTTAAATGGTAAAACTTTCATATTGATAAAATACTATTCAAAAAATACTCTTACTTCAAATATATGGATAATATAGTATCTAAATTGGATAAAAGCCTATTAATAGCAATTGGTATTCTGAAGTAATTTTACAGATATAAAATAAATAGATTATGAGTATTCAATGGAAAGGCGTTATGCCTGCAATAACTACTAAATTTACAGATAATGATACATTGGATTTTGACATGTTTGCGGTAAACATAAAAGCACAACTTGAAGCAGGAGTTCATGGTATTGTTTTAGGAGGAACTCTTGGTGAAGCCAGTACCTTGTTAGATGAAGAAAAACGAGAACTAACCCGATTCACAACAGACTTTGTAAAAGATGTCCCAGTTTTAATCAATATAGCCGAACAATCCACAAGAGCGGCTGTAAATGCAGCCCAAAAAGCTGAAGAAGATGGCGCTAACGGACTGATGATGTTACCACCTATGCGTTATAAATCTGGAGATAGGGAAACGGTTGAGTATTTTAAGACAGTCGCCAATAGTACATCGTTGCCGATTATGGTTTATAATAATCCAATTGATTACAAAGTTGAGGTGACTTTAGATATGTTTGAAGAATTGATAGAATGCAATAATATTGAAGCCGTTAAAGAATCAACAAGAGACATCACAAATGTTACGCGAATTAAAAACCGATTTGGCGACCGGTTAAAAATAATGACCGGTGTTGATACCTTGGGACTTGAAAGTTTGCTTATGGGAGCCGACGGATGGATAGCTGGACTGGTATGCGCTTTTCCAAGAGAAACCGTTGCTATTTATGAACTACAAAAAGCCGGTAGAATTCAGGAAGCATTGGGAATCTATCGTTGGTTTTTACCATTGTTGGAGTTGGATATAAATCCTAAATTAGTACAGAATATAAAATTGGCCGAAGTTTATGCCAAAATAGGTACAGAAAATGTTAGGGAACCACGTCTACCGCTTTATGGTGAGGAACGTGAAAGGGTTGTAAAGGTTATTAAAGATAGTCTAGCTTGTAGACCAACCTTGCCTGATTACAAAAACCTTTAAACATGAAAAAAACTTAAAAAGTATGACTGGAAAAAATTATATAGGAAACAAGCTATCTGCTAAAGGAAGTAAAACCTTCAAAACATTTAATCCGCAAACCAATTCAGAAAATGACACCGTTTTTACTGAAGCCACTACTGATGAAATTCATGAAGCTGTTAGTTTAGCTTCGGAAGCTTTTAAAACCTATCGTACCGTTTCAGGTGAAAATAAAGCTCATTTTTTAAATGCTATTGCGGACAATATTATGAGTTTGGGAGATACTCTCATACAAACCTATTGTTCGGAATCAGGATTGCCTGAAGGACGTGCGAAAGGCGAACGCGGAAGAACTGTTGGTCAATTGCACATGTTTGCCAATTTGGTTAAAGATGGCTCTTGGGTAGAAGCATCCATTGATACAGCTATTCCTGAAAGAGAGCCAGCACCAAAACCCGATTTGAGAAAAATGCACATTCCCTTGGGACCTGTAGTCGTTTTTGGAGCCAGTAATTTCCCATTAGCCTATTCAACGGCAGGAGGCGATACAGCTGCAGCATTGGCTGCTGGTTGTCCAGTAATTGTAAAATCACATCCTATGCATGCAGGAACGGGAATGTTGATTGCTAAAGCGGTCATTGATGCTGCTGAACAAACAGAAATGCCTAACGGTGTTTTTTCTAATTTAAACAGTAGTGGTATAGAAGTCGGTGAGCAGTTGGCAAAGCATCCTGAAGTTAAAGCTATCGGGTTTACGGGAAGTATAAGAGGAGGTAGAGCATTATATGATTTAGCATCCCGACGCGAAGAACCCATTCCTGTTTTTGCTGAAATGGGAAGTATTAATCCAGTAGTTATTTTACCCGAAGCGTTACAAAGTAGAAACGAAAGCTTGGCTAAAACTTATGCTAATTCTATCACATTGGGAACAGGTCAGTTTTGTACAAATCCAGGCCTGATTTTAGGTATTAAGGATGAAAACTTAACTAAATTCATAATTAATTTATCTGAAGAAATAATTAAAATCGATCCCTCATGTATGCTGCATCCTAAAATAGCTGAAGCCTATCAAAAAGGCCGAATAAAAGCTTCCGAACAAAAAGATTTGCATATTGTAGCAGAATATCAACATGAGGTCAAGCAAAATTATGCAAGACAAACTCTTACAAATGTATCTGGAGCTACTTTTTTAAAAAACCCTACACTTCACCAAGAAGTATTTGGGCCATACTCAATAATTGTGGAATGTGATGATGCGGAGCAACTACATCAGATTATTTCCAAATTAGAAGGACAATTAACAGGAACTTTAATAGCCGAAGATGGAGAGGCCAAAAACTATTCCCAAATTGTATCTGCTTTGCAGAATCGTGTTGGGCGTTTAATCTATAATGGCGTGCCAACTGGTGTTGAGGTTTGTCCGTCCATGACTCATGGTGGGCCATATCCAGCATCAACCGATAGTCGTTTTTCGGCAGTTGGAAAACATTCTATAAAACGTTGGGTTAGGCCATTTAGCTATCAGGACTGGCCAAATGAATTGCTACCTGATGAGTTAAAAAATGAAAATCCTTTAGCGATTTTAAGATTGGTGAACGGTAAACAAACTAGCGAACGAATTTAAAATGAAAGGGACTTTTGTCTGTATTGATGCACATACTTGCGGAAATCCGGTAAGGGTAATTACCAAAGGTGTTCCGGAACTTTTTGGCAACAACATGAGTGAAAAACGTCAGCATTTTCTTAAAGAATATGATTGGATAAGAAAAGGGTTAATGTTTGAGCCTCGTGGACATGATATGATGAGCGGTAGTATGTTATTTTCGCCTCATAATCCTGAAAACGATTTTGCCATATTGTTTGTTGAAACATCTGGTTGTTTGCCCATGTGTGGTCATGGAACTATAGGTACTATTACTGTCGCTATAGAAGAAGGATTAGTGAAACCAAAAGTGCAAGGTGAAATCAGAATGGAAGCACCTGCGGGTTTGGTAGAAATTGAATACCAAGAAACCTATGGCAAGGTTGACTGGGTAAAACTGACCAATGTTAAAAGTTATTTAGCCGCTGAAAACCTAACTGTTGATTGCCCAGAATTAGGAAAGCTTAAATTTGATGTGGCTTATGGTGGTAATTTTTATGCTATTGTAGATCCGCAAAAAAACTTTTCTGGGATTCAAGATTTTTCAGCTTCAAAAATCATACAGTACTCTCAAATTTTAAGGGATCGAATTAATAAAAAATATCCAAATCAGTTTGTGCATCCCGAAGATGAAACCATACGAGATGTTTCACATTTACTATGGACAGGAACACCAATAGATTCAAAATCTTCGGGAAGAAATGCCGTTTTTTATGGTGATAAAGCTATAGATAGAAGCCCTTGTGGCACAGGTACTTCAGCGCGAATGGCACAACTATACGCAAAAGAAAAGTTAAAAATTGGTGAAGATTTCATACACGAGAGCTTTATCGGAAGTAAATTCATTGGTAGAGTGGAAGTTGAAACTCAAATTGGTAAGAAGAAAGCTATCATTCCGAGTATAAAAGGTTGGGCTAAAGTTTTTGGTCGTAATACCATAACCATTGATACAGAAGATGATCCTTATGCTTTAGGATTTCAAGTCATTTAATATGGGAAAGAAAGTCATTATAATTGGAGGCGGTGTTATAGGGTTATGTTCAGCGTACTACTTAAAAAAATCAGGCCACCATGTTACTGTAATTGATCAATCCAGTATGGATTCAGGAGCATCTTATGTTAATGCAGGATACTTATCACCTAGTCATATCATTCCGCTTTCGGCACCTGGTGTCATGAAGAAAGGAATCAAGTGGATGTTCAATCCTTCTAGTCCGCTTTATATTAAACCGAGATTAGATAAAGAGTTTTTACAATGGGCTAGAGCTTTCAATAGGTCTTGCAATCCAAAACATGTTAAAAAAGCAATTCCTGCAATAAAAGGACTAACCTTGTTGTCCCAAGAACTTTATGACGATATCAAAGAAGACAATCATTTCAGTTTCCATTTAGAAAAAAAAGGATTGCTTATGCTATGTCAAACCCAAAAGATGCTCGAAGAAGAGGTGAAAACTGCTGAATTAGCTAAATCGGAAGGTTTGGATGTACGTGAGATTAGTTTGTCTGAATTGAAAACATTAGAACCTAATACAAAAATAAATGCTTTAGGAGCCACCTATTACAAATGTGACTCACACTCTACACCTCATGAGTTTATGAGTGATATGAAGTCTTGGCTATTGAAAAATGGTGTAACTGTTTTACAAAATGAAAGCGTACAAGATTTAGAGGTTACGAATGATAAAATTATATCAGTGATAACTGATAAGCAAAGACTGAAAGCAGACGAGTATGTTTTAGCAGCTGGTTCATGGAGCCCTATCTTGAGCAAGAAACTGGGTTTAAATCTGTTACTGCAAGCAGGAAAGGGCTACCGCATAAACACATTTAAAGAAACAGGTGTTTTGCATCCAGCCATATTAGCCGAAGCTAAAGTAGCCGTTACACCTATGAATGGCTTTACACGATTTGCAGGAACCATGGAGATAGCTGGAATAAATAACAATATCAATCCTGTACGTGTTGAAGCCATAGCTAAAGCCGTTAGTAATCATTTGCCTGACATCCATATTTCTGATGAAGAAAAGGACAACGCTGCTTCAGGTTTACGCCCTGTTTCTCCCGATGGATTACCATACATAGGAAAATCTTCAAAATGTAAAAATCTAACCGTAGCTACAGGTCATGCCATGATGGGTTGGAGTATGGCAACTGCCACAGGAACTTTGGTTTCAGAAATAATTTCTGGGCAAAAAGCTTCCCTTAATTTGGAACCTCTTCATCCAGACAGAAAATTTTGACAATTAACTAGCTGCTGTGTTTTTTATCGATTATTTAAACACACTTTTTTCTGTTATCCAATACTTTTACTGTATATCGAAAAGATAGTAATAATTTCATTTTCAACGGTATATTTATACCAATTCCCTCACTGATTATTAGCACATTTTTTATTGATTAACTTTTAAACCATGTGTTTATGAATTTAAAAATTACACATTACAACAATTTTTTTAACCTTAGGGGAAATCTTAATAAATCATCAATTGATTTATTCCAAAAAGAATTTGAACATGTTTTCGAACGCCTACAATCTATAACCATCAGTATTGAAGATTTGGAAGGTATCGATAAATATGGTGTGATGGCTTTGGCTAAACTGCACAATGAATCTATTTCAAAACAAAAACGATTATCAATTATTGGCTTTGGATGTAAAGATTTATACGATCATTTTAAAACGAATGATGCAGCTTAATTAAGTAGACATATCTGCTATAATTTTCCATTCGCCATCTATCTTTTTAAAGATAATGATGAACTCACCATTTGCATCGCCAACAGTGCGTTTTAGGAAGTATTGCCCCATAATATAATACGAGCCATCTTCTATGGGTGCTATGGAGTTAAGCTTAAAGGTTAATTGCCCTGTTTGCTCACTAGAGGTATAATTTTTCTTATAGTTGTCCAAAGTTTGTTTCCAACCTTTGGTTATGTAACCGCGACTGTAGAATTGTAAGGAATCTGACTTCCAATAACCTTCCATAAAGCCTTCAATGTCATAGTTGTTCCAGGCATCTTGTTGCTCCTGCATGACTTTTCTAATGGCTGTTTCATCAGCAGATTGTGAAAAAGCAAAAGTTGAAAAGCATATTGATAAAATGACTAATAGTGATTTCATAAGAAAACGAGTTGAATTGTTTTCCTAAAAATACTAACTAATTATCAAAGTGCATTCTTTTGATGTTTAAAAAAGGCATCGGCCTGTAGCTGCATAAGTTCGCGGGCTTTTTTTCGCTTGTAGGTGTATAACTCATCTTCTTCGGCAATATCATTATAGATTTTGTTATTGATAGCCATATCGGTTTTAAGTAGAATGCCACGCTCATTAACCTTTTGCTCAACCCAAGTTTTTACGGCAGTTTCGGCATCTTCCAATTTGTAGTCGTATTCACCTTTTGGAGACAACAATTTTGCAAAAATAGGAGAGGTTTCAATAGCTAGAAACAACAGGAAAATAAAAAATGATGGTAGCCAAGGTAATTTCCCCAATGCATTAACACGTGCCATTAAACCATCAAAACCATCAATAATAGGTTGTGTATTGGAAACTTGAGAATTATAATCGGTTTTTAATTGGGCGATTTGTGATTCGGCTTCCTGAATTTTAGATTTATTCTCTTCTTTAAGCTGGTTGAGTTCAGCTAAAGCTGCATCATGCTTTTCACGTTTCTCTTTATAAACAGGGCCTTTTCCTAAAAGCTTTGTTCCGGCAGTGCCTTCAGCTTCAGAAATGTAAGTGTCATAAAGAGCATTGACTTCCGTTTCTTTGGTGTCAATTTGTTGTTGCAAGGACTGAATATCGCTTTCTAAAGCAGCTACTCCAGGATCGAATTGTTTTGCCAATTCGGTTTTGTTATCCAACGTCATTTGGTTTTTTTCGGTAAGTAACACCTGATTGATTTCCTTTTCAAAAATCTTGAGTTCTAAAGGTTTTGAAATCACTACGGCAATAATAATGGCTAAAATTATACGTGGAGATGCTTGAATAAGTTCATCTAAAACGTTGTTTCGTTTTTTGATAGTTGATACAATAAACCGATCGAGATTAAAAATGAGCAAACCCCAAACAAATCCAAAAAAGATAGCGGCTAAAAGATTGTCAAAAACGGTGTAAAGTGCATAACTGGCAGCTATAAAAGCCATAACAGCTGTAAAGAAAACTGTAGCGCCAATGCCTGCATATTTGTTTTGTTCGCCAATGGAACAGTTGTCCAGAATATCGGTGTCAGAACCCGAACAAATGATAAAAAATTGTTTTAACATGATTGATGATATTTTTGACCTTTAAACTATACAAAGGCCAGGTTGATTGACTATTAGAACGTAAAAAGTGTTGAAATGTTACAAAAAAGCCTCGATATTTCGAGGCTTTAACATTTTACGGTTTTTATCAACTATTTCTCTTTGATGGTTATGGGTTCTTTTGATAAATAGACTTTTGGATTTTTAGAGTCCGAATTTTTGGTTGAAATATTCATGCTCTTGTTGGCTTTTAATATTTCAATGGCTTTATCAGAACTTATTTTTTTACCCTCATAATAAAACGTAGCACCTTTTTTTGCCATACCAACAACATGATCAAGTGGCGATTTTGGTGGTGGCGGTGGTGGCGGTAGTTCAACAATTTCTTGATTATCTCTTGGGCTACTTTTAGTGAGTTTTCCCTTATACTTAAACGTGGCAAGAGAATCATAGTATTGTTGTTGAGCTTTTGGTGGTTGCGCTACAGACATTGGTTTTGGTGGTGCAGGTGGTAAAGGCTCTCGCTCACTTACCTTTCCATTTTCAACTTTATACTTTTTATAGTATTCCTCACTTATTTTTTGATACTTTTCTTTTTGCTCTTTTGTAGCATTTGCAGGAACAGGAGGAGGTGGCGGTGGTATTAAAGAATTGTGATTACTTTCTTTATTATTAAGACCAGGAAAAGGAAATTTCACAGATTCTTTTTTCTGTTGTGGAGTCATCCTATTATAGATCTTTGTGAATTTTATTAAGTTTTGCTCGTCAACAATTGGCAGTAGGGTTGCTTTGTCTGATATAGTTTTGCTTTTACTATGGATTTTTTTAGCCCAAGTATTATAGGCATCTACTTCTTTTTTATTTGGAGGATTTTTCGAATCGCTTTCCGTAACATCGTATTTTACCTTTATAGTTTTTCCATTTTCATTAGTGTATTTGTAAGTATTAATTTTACTTAATGTAATAGCTTCTGATGCATCTACAGGCGGTGGAGGAGGCGGGAATTTTGGAAATGGCTCTGCTGATTTTTGTTGTTCTTCTGTCATTAGTTCGTATAAATAATAAATACGTTGCATGTCAGAAAGTTTTAATGTATAATTTTCGCCTTTTTGTGAATTATAATATTTAGCCAGTTTGTTGTATTCAGCAATTTGTTCTTTGGAAGCGCCTTTTTGTAGAGACTTAAACGAGATTGAACCGTTATCATTTTTTATTAATTCGGTTTTACTTGAATCATGAACAACCCCATCCGATAATGTTGCTTTTCCAAGAATACCTTCAATTTCTTTAGTTATTTTTTGTAATAATTCTATTTTAATATCCTCGCCCTTTGAATCAATAAATAAATCTGATTTTTGGCCGTTGGTAACTTTACTGAAATCATTTTTTAAGGTGTTTAATGAAGTTTTCTTGCCATTAAGAATTAGTTTAAGAGGATTTTGTTCTAATTCCAGTTTGGGGATTTCGGTTTGTTTTTCATCTGTCTTTGATAATGAATAAGAATTGTTTTGTGTTTTCAAAGTAACCATTCCATTTCTATCAATTATTTGCTTTCTATCTGATGGCAGTGTAAAGCTTAAATCAGTCCAAGCAGTTCCTTTTAAGCTTTTTAAGTTAACGCCATTGTTTTTGGATTCAACAATAAAAGCAAACCCACTATCGGTATCACCTTTTTCTGAACTTACACCATAGAAATCTATAATATTTGAATTGTTTTGAGTGTCTTTGAATGTAAGCTCTTTCCATGCGCAACCTTCTAAACACTCTAATTTTACTTCACCATTTTCTTTTTCAATAGTAATGGTGAAAGTATTTAAGTTGTTGGATTCTTTTATTACTTCTTTTTCATTACTGAAGCTATAAATTAATAGACCGAGTAAGGGTAGTAGCACTAAACTCCTAACCCAAATAATGTGTTTTGATGTGTGTGTTTTCATAACTGTAAAACGTTTTTTGATAGATGAATAATTAATGGCATTTGCCAATTGTGGTTCGTTAGCATTTGATGAGAATACCAATAAAGTATTTTGATAATTTTTTAGCTCAAAGCCATTCTTTATAACAGCTTTGTCGGCTAAAAATTCATGATTAAGCTTAATGTCTTTTTTAATGAAATAGAGTAGCGGATTAAACCAAAAGATGATTTGAAACACCTCAATAAACAAGATATCTAAAGCATGCTTTTCCCTAGCGTGGGTTTCCTCGTGAAGTATGACTTCTTCAGGGATTTCATGCGCTTCGTATTTGGTTTTGTTGAAAAAGATATAGTTTAAAAAGGTGTGCGGATGTACTAAATCACTTAATAACACATGAATAACTGAACGGTTTTTAAATTTTGGGTTGTGTTTAATACGTTTAAGAATGTTACTTAAGTTCATTCCGAAACGAATCGTAAAAACCAAGACGCCAATACCATAAATACTCCACAAAATCGTTGGCCAATAGTTTGCAGGTTCTTCAAACAGGTGTTCAGGAACATAAGGTGGTGTTGCTATTTCAGAATTGTAAACAGGCATTTCTATTGGAGCCACTTCAACGTAAGTTGTAAATGTTATCAGCGGAATAATAGCCGATACAATTAAAGTTCCCAACAAATAACCACGTTTGAATTGATGGAAGCTCTCCTTCTCCAAAAACAATTTGTAGAACAGCATAAAAACAGCCAGACAGGCACTGAATTTTAGAATGTATAGTATCATGGTTATCTGTTTTTAATTTCGTTGTCAATCAGTTTTTTTAACTCTTCCAGTTCGGTTTTAGACAAATTGGTTTCTTTGGTGAAAAACGATGCAAATTGCGAAGCACTATCATTGAAAAAGTCTTTGATCAGTCCATTGACATGTTTTGAGAAATAGGTTTTCTTTTTAACCAATGGATAGTATTCACGAGATTTCCCAAAGGTTGTGTAAGCAACAAACCCTTTGTCAGTCATGCGCTTTAAAAGTGTGGCAACTGTTGTAGGAGCTGGTTTTGGTTCCGGATAAGCATCCAATAAGTCTTTCATAAATGCTTTTTCCAGTTTCCACAGGTGGTTCATTAACTCTTCTTCTGATTTTGATAATTGCATTTTTCTACAAATTTAGAATATGTTCTACAAACATAGAATAAAAAATTGTATTCTACAAATGTAGAGGTTGAAATTTATCTGTTGAAGGGTCTTTCGTTAATCCAATTAAACCCACGACTGTTCAATAAAAATTGTTCGTGGTCTACTTTATTAAAAATAATATGAAGTGTGTCATCCTCAATAATGCCTTCCAATTCAAGGAAATGTTTGTTTGGATATTTATAATTAAAATTGTTGTTTAAAGTATCAGAATCTCTTTTAAAGACACTTATTTTTTGTTTCGTAGAATCAATTATAAAATTATAGGCTCTAATATCGTCTGTCATAGTTTTGACAGTAGCTCGATCTTTATAATCAATAATCAAATAACGCCATCTATCAAAATCTGTAACTAAAGGAGGTAAAGTGTCATTGTTTTTAATGAAGTATGCGGTTTCCCAAATACCGTATAAATGAGGTTTAGTTCTTTTATCACCCCATCTTTTGGTGCTTGAAATTCCTCTTGGGATTATCATTAATAATACTAAAGCCAATAATACTATTTTCATCCAAAAGGTTATTTTGTTGTATAAAGGTTCCTTATTTGGTCTAAAATAGTTGTTAGTGTCGGTTGGCTTATTAAATAGGAATACATTAAAAAAGCGTTTGCTGTCTAAACTGAAAATAAACAAAGCCATAAATACTAAATGAACTGAAAAGAGTTTTACAGGAATATCAAACATAAGGTTCATGGCGGCAACATGTGTCATAACGCCAGCAACCATTAATGCGCCTAGTGTTTGCGTGCGTTTAGGAATCAATAACAAGCCTGCTATAACTTCTAAACCTCCTGTAAAAATGTTAAACCCATTTGAATACCCCATATAGGTCCATGCCAAGCCCATCGGTGAAAATTCTCCTAAAGGTTGTAACATTCTACTTAAAGAAGGGTAGGGAAATTGCGATTTAAAAACTTTAATAAAGCCATAAACCAACATGAAATAAATGAGATACAAGCGTATTATGACTAAAAGCCAATATAGTAGAGCATTGTAGGCTGGTCTTTTTCTGTCTAGGATACTCCATATTAAAGTGAAAATCAAGGAAATTAATAACCCTGAAAATAGTTTGACATACGAAAATGTATGGTCACCACTGCCATAACCACTAATATCATACTCGTAGTCGATACCCAATATGGTGCTGCCAATCCATTTCAGTGGCGTTTGTAAAAGACTACCACTAAAGGAGAAAAATATATATAGAATGAAATAGCAAAAAACAAATCGGAAGAAAACTTTGGAAAAACCGCTCCAGTTTTCTCGATGTTCGCGAGTTAAAATCATTTTTAGAATGCGTTAGTCAGTTATTTGAATAACGCATTCCATAAAATTTAATTGCTTAATTCAGTAAAATACTTGTAAAACAATGGAATAGTTTCTATGCCTTTAAAGTAATTCCAAATGCCATAGTGTTCGTTAGGCGAATGAATGGCATCACTATCTAATCCAAACCCCATTAAAATGGTTTTACTTTTTAACTCTTGCTCGAAAAGTGCAACAATTGGAATGCTACCACCACTACGTTGCGGAATAGGCTTTTTCCCAAAGGACTCCTCATAAGCTTTACTAGCGGCTTGATAACCAATACTATCAATTGGTGTTACATAACCTTGTCCACCATGATGTGGTTTTACTTTAACTGTAACACCCTTTGGAGCAATACTTTCAAAATGGGTTTTAAATAGTTGAGTGATTTCTTCCCAATCTTGATGAGGTACTAATCGCATAGATATTTTGGCATAAGCTTTACTGGCAATAACTGTTTTAGCACCTTCTCTAATATAGCCTCCCCAAATTCCGTTAACATCCAATGTAGGTCTTATTGAATTACGTTCGTTGGTTGTATAGCCTTTCTCGCCATATACCGCATCAATATCGAGTGCCTTTTGATAATCTTCTAGAGAAAACGGCGCTTTGGCCATTTCAGCACGTTCTTCGGTTGATAATTCCTCTACCTTATCATAAAAACCAGGAATGGTAATATGATTGTTTTCATCATGTAGCGAAGCAATCATCTTGGTCAAAACATTTATAGGATTAGCAACAGCGCCACCATATAACCCAGAATGCAGATCACGATTTGGACCAGTAACTTCAACCTCTACATAGCTTAAACCGCGTAAACCGGTTGTAATACTTGGCACATCTTTAGCAATCATGCCTGTGTCTGAAATCAGAATCACATCATTCTTTAGTTTTTCATGATTGTTCTTTACAAAAGTTGATAGGTTAACACTGCCAACTTCCTCTTCGCCTTCTATCATAAATTTAACATTGCACGGCAATTGATTGGTTGATGTCATAAACTCCAAAGCTTTAACGTGCATATACATTTGCCCTTTATCATCACATGCGCCACGAGCAAAAATAGCTCCTTCGGGATGTAATTTTGTTTTTTTAATTATGGGTTCGTATGGTGGTGAATCCCAAAGTTCGATTGGATCCGCTGGTTGCACGTCATAATGGCCATAAACCAAAACGGTTGGAAGTTTTTCATCTATTATTTTTTCGCCATAAACAATAGGATACCCATCTGTTTCGCAAATTTCTACTGTATCACAGCCTGCTTTTTCAAGACTTTCTTTAACAGCATCAGCAGTTTTTAAAACGTCTTGTTTAAAAGCTGAATCGGCACTTACAGAAGGTATTTTAAGTAGTTCAATAAGTTCGTTTAAAAAACGGTCTTTGTTTGCAGAAACGTAATCTTTTATATTATTCATGGTAAGTTTTTTCAATTTTTTCAAAAGTACAAAAGAGTAAGAACTTTTTCCCAATAGATACATTTGAATATTTTATTCATTTTAGGTTTCTTTACCTAGTTATCAATGATGCTTTGAAGCTAGTATATCAAACAAGTTTGGTTTCAGTGTTCAATTTTTCATATTGGATTTTTATTATGAAAACTCATATAAAAGTCACTGGTTGCTATTTAATTGAATATCAATTAAATAATTGTATAATACTTTTTTAAAGCTAAAAGTCACATGTGTTATTTTTGCATTCTTTGCTTATATTGAAATTTTAAAAAGTTTATTTGTTTTATATAAGACTTAAACAATGCAGGCATCAGAAAAAT
The DNA here is from genome assembly GCA_030425285.1 of Bacteroidia bacterium. Classification (GTDB taxonomy): domain Bacteria; phylum Bacteroidota; class Bacteroidia; order Flavobacteriales; family Flavobacteriaceae; genus Hanstruepera. The sequence goes on along the minus strand of JAUIAY010000001.1, from coordinate 178,033 downwards.
GGGTGACTTTTATGGCAATTTTATTGGTGGTTTATGCTGCCGTAATCTTGTTTTTTGTAATTAGAGGCGCGTTAAAAGCGAAGAACATTTCAGATTTTGCTGTTGGCAATATAAAGTTTCCGTCTTGGGTCGTTGGACTTTCTCTAGCGGCTTCTATGACCAGTGCTGCTACATTTATAATTAACCCAGGTTTTATTGCGCTTTATGGAGTTACAGGCGTATTATCCTTTGGTATTGTTTTGCCAATAGCTGCCTTTGTGTCCTTAATTGTGCTTACCAAAGGTTTTGCTAAATATGGTCATAGTGTAAAGGCGACAACTATGGCCCAATGGATGGGACAACGGTATAAAAGTAAATCCTATGCTTTTTTTATGGCGATTTTAGCATTACTACTCATAACATTTATTGTACTCATCAACGTAGGATTAACGCAGGTTATTTCAAAATCATTAAATGCAGAACCGTTTTACGTTCTCTTGGGAATAACTGTATTCGTATTTGGCTATATGATGTTTGGAGGAGCCAATTCTATGGTCTATACCAATACTATTCAAGCCATAATTATGTTTTTTGTGGCGTTGATATTGATTGGTTCTGGTTATGAGTTTTTTGAAAATGGAATAACTGGTTTTTTTGAAAAGTTAGGAGCCATTGATGGAAACTTGACCAAACCCACAAACAAAAACAGTTTTCTGTTTAGGGATTATTTTGAAATTATTTTAGCACAGGTTGTCATTGGTGTTGCGATTGTTTGTCAACCGCACATCATAACAAAATCATTGCTTTTAAAAGACTCCAAAAAAATAAACAAATACCTGTTTAGTGGTATTATGTTTATGATTGTTTTCTTTTTAGTGGTAATTGTTGGCTTGTATGCAAGGTTAACTTTTCCTGATTTAACTGTAGATGGGACAGCTCTAAAAATGGATGAAATTATTCCAACCTATGTCGTGGTGAAATTCTCGGTTGGACTTGGAATGTTCATTGTTGTTGGACTAATATCTGCTGGATTATCAACCTTGGAAAGTTTGATTCAATCATTATCAATTACAATTACGCAAGATATATTACAGCCGATTTTTAAGGAACGTGTTTCTCAACATTCAGTGTTGGTAAATAAAGGTGTAATTGTTATTTTGGCAATAGTAAGTTTTATATTGAGTTGGAACCAGATAGTAAACCCTGATGTGAGTGTTGCTATTTTTGCCCAAAATGGGGTTTATGCCTATTTTGCCGCTGCTTTCGTGCCAGTGCTTTTTGGGATGTTCTTAAAAAATGTACCGCTTAAAGCGGTATTTTCGGCAAGTTTTGTAGCTCTGGTAGTTCATTTTGGAATTTACTACGGAAGGCTCACACCATACATGCAAGAACCTGTAAATAATCCCGGAATTCCGGCTGCCATAGCCATTGTGAGTTCGGTAGTAGTAGGGTATTTGTTGTACTATTTTAATAAGAATAAAGATGACCACAGACACGTTGGATTGGATAGCTAAATGGGCAGATTATACACCTGAAAAAGTAGCCGTAACATCTTTTGATACAGAAGAAAAATACACATACAACCAGCTTCATATTTATGCCAATAGATTGGTTGAAAAATTTGAAAGTTTAGGCCTTCAAGAAGGTGATAGAATTGCCGTACTAGCAGAACACAGCCTGCATTATCTCGTATTACTTTCAGCTTGCCAGCGCAGTGGAATTATTATTGTTCCTTTAAATTACAGACTATCATTAAAAGACCTTGAAGCGTTGTTTTTGGATTGTAATCCTGCCTTGTTGCTTTACAGCGAAACTCAGAAGGAAAAGTTGGAAGAACTTACAGTTGCGCTGCCAAGAACCATCCATTTAGATCTTATAAAGTATTATTATCAAGATGATGTTTGTGTTAAGCCCAGAACATTTCAAATTAAAGAACGAAACCCAATCTTCATTTTTTATACATCTGGCACAACAGGAAGACCCAAAGGTGTAATTTATACCAACAAAATGATGTTTTGGAACAGTCTGAATACTTCAATGCAGTTGGGTATAACGTTTCGTGATTCAACAATTAATACATTACCTCCATATCACACTTCAGGGTGGAACATTTTTGTAACCCCTTTGTTACACAAAGGTGCGCATATTGGTATGGTTCAAAAATTTGATGCCGAACGCATTTTATGTCTTTTGGAATTAAACAGAACAACACTCTTTATGGCATTGCCCACGATGTTGGCGATGATGCAAAAAACCGAAGTTTTCAAGAAAGTAAATTTAGAGTATTTGCGTTTCATTATTTCAGGAGGTGAAACGGTTTCACCCGATTTACTAAAACTTTGGAAAGAAAAAAAAGGTACTGCTATTAGGCCAGGTTATGGATTAACCGAAGCTGGCCCAAGCATTACATCCTTGCACCATAACATTGCGATGTCCAAACCAGAATCCATTGGCAAACCCAACTTTTATTTAAAAACAAAAATTGTGACATCCTCTGGGCGAAAAGCCCGAGTGAATGAAGTAGGTGAGTTCTGTATAAAAGGCGAAATCGTTACACCAGGTTATTGGAACAATTCAACTGAAACCAACAACAAAATAAAAAATGGTTGGTTGCACACTGGTGACTTGGTACTAAAGGACAAAGAAGGCTACTTATTTCTTAAAGGGAGACGAGACGACATGTATATCTCTGGTGGTGAAAATGTATATCCGCAGGAAATCACTTCAAAATTATTATTGTGTAAAAGTGTTACTAAAGCTGCGGTTTTAAGTGTTGATGATGCAGTTTGGGGGCAATGTGGCGTAGCATTTGTAGTATTGAAAAAAGGAAAATCAATAAATGAGGTAAACAATTTTGTTGATAAAAATTTAGTGTCCTTCAAGCGACCAAAACACATTATTATTTTGGATGATATACCATTAACCAGTGTTGGCAAAATTTCAAGAAAAAAACTTAATGCTCATTTTGAAGCATACAAATCCAAAATACAATCATAAATTTACAGAAATGAAACACATATTGTTAATATTGGTTTTATTGCCAATAGTTGCGTGCTCCCAAACCAATGATAATACAATGAAAAGCATAGTGTCTAAATATAAGTTCCCAACGCATTATACTACAGTAGATGGTGTGGAAATTGCTTACGTCAAAGAAGGTAAAGGAGAGGAAACCCTTTTGTTCGTGCACGGATTAAGTAGTAATTTGGATGCATGGTCCAAAAATGTGGAAGTTTTAAAAAATGATTTTACTTGTGTCGCATTGGATTTGCCAGGTTATGGAAAATCTGGAAAACCTGAAGATGCCAGCTACACACCAACCTATTTTTCTGAAATCATTTCTGGGTTTATAGATGAGCTAGAACTAAAAAATGTAACCCTTATTGGGCATTCAATGGGTGGGCAGGCTGCTATAAAAACTGTGGTCAATTCACCTAATAAGATTGAAAAGCTAATTTTGGTAGCACCAGCAGGAATAGAAACATTTACGGATGGCCAAGGCAACATTATGAAGACGATGTTCACGCCAGGTTTTGTTGCGAATACGACAAACGAGCAGATTAAAACCAACTATGCACTTAATTTTTATAATCAGCCAATAGAAGTCAACGAAATGATAACCGATAGAATAGCCATAAAGGAAGCGTCAGATTTTGAAGCGCATTGCCATGCGATATCAAAAAGCATTGCAGGGATGTTGGACGACACTGTTGTTAATGATTTAGATAAAATCTCTCAAAACACATTGGTGCTTTATGGTAAAAATGATATGTTGATTCCAAATCGTTACTTCAACCCTGATTTGGACATCAATGAAGTTGGTAATAATGCCAAAGATGGTATAAAAAATAGCACACTTGTTTTTGTTGATGAAAGTGGCCATTTTTTACAGTTCGAACAACCTGAAAAAGTGAATACATTAATCAAGGAGTTTATAGAAAAGGAATAATGCAGAAGGTTAAACTCAAAAAATTCACAGAGTTTAGTAAAACAATTCTTCCCAACGAGGCCAAATACCTAGTTTCGCAACACCAATTTACCGATAACGAAAAAACTGAAATCTTAAATCAGTTGGTCAATGGTGCTTTAACCAATAATGCAAAGGGTCATTTTGATGCTAGTATTGACAAGCGAAAATACTCTTATGTGAAAAATTGGGTGTCAAGAAAACTGGAAAGTGTAGATGTTGACGAAACGGCAAAATGGATTTTGGATCTCAATAAGAAAATCCTTTTAGATGCTATAGTTTCTTCAGAAGAAAAAGCGTTCCTCAACTTTTTGGCAAACTATAAAAAGGCAGGTTACAATTTCCAAATCGTTTATGAATTGGCCCAAGAATACAAACCGTATTTGCTCATCAGGTTGCGGTACAAAGACCATGAAATAGTCGCAAATTTTTTGGAGAACTATTCAGATGATTATGAAAAAGCAAAAAACATTCAACAAAAGCTTTATAATGCAACAACTGAAATAACAAGCCAATACACACAGAAAGATAGCGAAACAATATATTGGGAGCCTTGGCTGTTAGAGGTTTTTAAAGATGAAGATGTAGATGGTAAAAATCGATATATGGCGTTTATTACTTTGGCTTTTATGTACACCAATTATGGAGAGAGCACGAAACTAAAACTATTGTTTGACGAGATTGACCTATTTTTTAGTAAAGGCGAAATGTACTCAAGACGATTGTTATCTAATTATTATGCAAGCCGTGTACTCATGCATTCCAAGGAAAACGAACTGGACTTAGCTGAATATTATGCTTACCTTTCAATAAGGCAGTATAATAACGACACCTTAATGTACGTGAACAATTTAGTAGCCATACTATTAAAAAATAAAAAACCAAAAGAGGCCAACAATGTTTTGGATACATACCATCAGCTGTATAAAGAATCACATAACTATCATCAAAAAATTGGGTTTTGTTCTTACAGAATACGAGCGTTAAACCAAGTTGGACAAAACAAACTGGCCGAAGAAGTAGCCTCGAACTTTTTAAAGCAGAACAAAAAGGAAGTGCTTAAGCACCGTTGGCACCATTTCTTTACCTCCTATTTTATTGTATTGATTGCCCAAGAAAAATACACCGAATTACTCAAGATCGCCTCAAAATTCGACATCACATCCAAGGAGAAAGAACATAAATCTGGACATAGTTATGTGCCCAATATTTCTTGGAGTATTTCATTGTCAAGATATATGGAAGGGCAGATAAATTCTTCAAAATTATTAGAAGATATCAAAGCACCAATGGAAGGTCTTAAGCCAACTAAAAGCCAAAAAACGGTCTTGGTTCAGGTCATAGATACGCTGTCAAATAATTTACCTGAAGCTTTTTTGAAGCTAAAGTCATACCTATAAAAATTCATTATAACATAAGTGATATTAGAGATTTTTGTGATTATTTTAATGCGAAATATTTAAAAGTCGCATCCAACAACTTTACATTTTATTTTAAATTCCATATTTATTCCTAATAGATTGCGCCAATAACTTAATTAATCTAATAAGATCATGAGAAAAATATTACTTCTGGCCATTTTAATGATTACTGGTTTAGCTTATGCGCAGGATTCTGGAACTGTAAGCGGAACGGTTTTAGATATAAATGGTTCGCCATTAACTGGTGCTACAGTACAAATTACTGAATTAAAATTAGGAGCTATTACAGACTTTGACGGTAAATATATTATAGCTAATGTTCCAGCAGGAACGCATTCTGTAAGTATAAGTTACGTAGGTTATAAAAGTATTGAGAATAGTGTGACTGTAGTGAGTGGACAAAACACAGAATTAAATAGCACACTAGAAGATGGCGAAAACGTGCTCGATGAAGTTGTTATAACTGCAGGGAAAAAACTTCAAAAGGTAACTGATGTTCCTGCAACAGTAGAAGTGATAACAGCCAGGGAAATTGCAGAGTTTCCTAGTTTTAATATAGGTGAGATGGCTGCTAGGCAAAAAGGTGTGGATTTTATTAGAAGTGGTGTATTGGGAACGGGAATTAATATTCGTGGTTTTAACTCTGCTTTCAATTCAAAAAATCTTCAAATGACCGATGATCGTGTTTCCATGCTAATTGCAACAGGTTTACCGTATGGTTCGTTCTCGACCGTGACTAAAGACGATATTGAACGCGTTGAGATTTTATTGGGGCCAAATGGAACGCTCTATGGACCTAATGCTCATAATGGATTGGTAAGTACAATTACCAAAAATCCAAGAACATCTGAAGGGACTACTTTAGCATTTGGAGTTGGAAATCAAAATGTGATTACAGGTAGGTTAAGACATGCTCAAATTATTAATGACAGATTATCATATAAAATACATCTTGAAAGAACAGCAGGAAAAGAATTTATGTATGTTGATTCTGTATATGTGGGTACAACAGCGTATGAAGAGCATAATCTAGATCGTGATTTTGATGCACTTAAATATGGTGGAGCGGTACATTATAAAACTGGAAAACAATCTGAATTAATCGGGTATTATGGGCATAGTAATAATACAAATTTGGCTGTAACTAATGCTGGTAGAAACCAAATTAAAGATTGGACTTTAGATATAGCCCAATTAAAATTTGTGTCTAAAAATATCTTTGCAAACGCATACTATACTTGGAGTAGAACAGATGAAACATATGCCATTAATCAACGTACTCAAAACTATGTCTCTTTTATTGAAAATGGTTTTTCTGAAGAAGAAGCATGGAGTCGTGCACTTTATGAACAATGGGTGCCTTCATTAGGTATCGCTATACCAAGAGGTGCACTGTTTAAAGATGCCTCGGAACGATTTAATGGAGAAGCCCAATACAACAATAATTGGGGAAATTTTTATCTCACGTTGGGAGGTCAGTACCAATTAGATATGGCAAATTCTGAAGGAACCTATTTATTGGATGCTGATGGACCAATAGAAATAGGACAAATAGGCTTTTATGGGCAGTTTGAGTATAAACTAGACTCTGGTTGGAATTTCTTGGCTGGTTTAAGAGCTGATAATCATGATTTATACGGAACAAACCTTTTACCAAAAGCTGCTATCACTAAATCTATAGACGCAGGTACGTTTAGATTGACCTACGGTAGAGGTATGGCAGTACCTTCAATATTAAACTTAAAAGGAAATTTATTTGGAGGATTGGTTTTAGGAAATGGAGAAGGATTTACCTTAACAGATGGAACTAAAATAGATCCTTTGGAAGTTGAAACCATTAATTCTTTTGAATTGGGTTTCAAAGGAAAAATATCAGATAAGTTTTTTATAGATGCTAGTGCATATTATAATATGTCAGAAAATTTCATAAGTCCTTTAAGAAATATAGCTGATGCTGCCAATGGAAACTTCGTAACCCATATTGGAGACACGCCAATTGATGAGGTGTCTCCTGGAGCTAGCCAATCACCTGCGTTATTAACCTATAGTAATTTTGGTAGTGTTGATACTTATGGTATTGATATAGGATTAAACTATTACTTTTCAGATGCCTTTAGAGCTTCTTTTAACTATTCCTATTTTGGACGCAGTTTAGATACTGATGATTTAGATAATGATGGAAATTTGGACGGTGTAGTTTTGGAAAGCGAACTTCCAATAAACACTCCAGAAAATAAGTTCAATGTCGGATTACACTATAGTTCTGATAAGTTTTATGGTGCAGTTTTTGGTAGATGGATCCAAGATTATGATTTCTTTTCGGGGATAAATGTTGCGGCAAAAACTCAAGATTTAGACGGTGATGGTGTTGACGAAATAGTTGAAAATGCAAGAGTAGGACGAACGTGGAATTATGGTCCTTTAGGCGGATTTACCATTGATGCGAATTTTGGCTACAACTTGAATGAAAATGTATCCTTGGGCGTGAATGTAACCAATTTGTTTGATACTGAAATAAGAGAATTTGTAGCATCACCAGTAATTAGTAGGTTAGTTTCTTTTGAGTTAAAGTATAAATTCAATTTCTTTAAAAAGAACCAATAATTTTAGAAAATGCCAAAAGAAGTAAACAGAGAACCTATTTCTTTGGACTATTCTGATACCGGTAACAACAATACAAGAGTACTATTGTTATTACACGGCTTGGGATCAACTAAACAAGATTGGGAATTTCAAATCCCTGCCTTTTCAAAAGAGTATCGAGTTGTAGTCCCAGATTTGCGAGGACATGGAAATTCCTTTCAGGAAAATCTAAACTATGGTGTCGACCTTATGGTTAAAGATGTCATAAAGCTCTTAAGCGAACTAGGTCTAAACAAAGTGATACCAATAGGATTTTCAATGGGAGGTGCAGTAGCTTTTCAGTTAGCATATTCCTATCCAGATTTAGTTGATAAAATGGTTATCGTAAACAGCGGACCTGATTTTAATGCCATGGGAAAACTTGGAGAAGAACTATTGGATACTAGAACAACTTTTTTGAAAACCAAAGGGTTGAAGGCTTTAGCAAAGGAAATAGCATATAATATGTTTCCGGAGCCTCAACAAGAATCTCTAAAAAATGACTTTGAAATTCGTTGTGCTGCAAATGATTTTGATGCGTACTATCAGTCTTTCGTTACTTTGATGAATTGGGGGCTTGGAGATAAACTTCGAGATATTGAAGCTGAAACATTAGTTGTGGCATCGGACATGGATTATTCGCCCGTAAGTTTTAAAGAGGAGTATACTGGAAGGATGCAAAATGCACAACTAAAAGTGATTGAAAACTCAAGACATGGTTTGGTGTTAGATCAACCAAGTGCTTTCAATAAAATTGTTTTAGACTTTTTAAAAGATGAATAGAGTTGCATTAATAACGGGTAGTACTAGTGGTATTGGTTTGGGTATAGCAAAACAATTTGCTCAAAATGGATACCATATCATGTTTCATGGTCTTGAGTCTAATGGCTTAGAAATAGCAACGCAAGTAGGAAATAAGAACAATGTTAAAACAGCTTTTTCCAATGTGAATTTAATGCAACCTGATCAAGTAGAAGAATTAGTAAAAAAAACCTATGACATTTTTGGTCGATTGGATGTTTTAGTAAACAATGCAGGAATTCAATATGTTTCGCCAATTGATGAATTTCCAAACGACAAATATGAAGCCATCATTGCCATTAATATGAATGCTGCATTTTATGCCTCAAAAGCCGCTTGGAAGTATATGAAAGAGCAAAATTTTGGTCGGATAATAAACATTTCATCGGTTCACGGATTACGTGCTTCAGAATATAAAACGGCTTACGTGACAGCAAAACATGGGGTAATAGGTATGACCAAAGTACTTGGTTTAGAAGGAGCACCTTACAATATTACCTGTAATGCTATTTGTCCAGGTTATGTTCGTACGCCGCTTGTTGAAAAACAAATACCAGATCAGGCAAAGTCACACAATATGTCTGAAGAGGAGGTCATAAACAAAGTCATGTTAAAGAAGCAAGCAGTAAAGTCTTTTGTGCCAGTTGAGGCTTTAGCAGATATGGCTTTATTGTTGGCAAAAGAAACTTCGTCAACCATTACTGGATCAGAGTTTGTCCTTGATGGTGGATGGACAGCACAGTAAGTGTTTTTTAGAATTAGTTTTTTAATTTTTAAGTTCCACCACTTTTATATAAAAGTGGTGGTTTTTTAATATAATTTTCTTTTGTATAAATATGCTGACTTTTTAAAGTTTGTTTCAAATTTATCACTAACAAAAGGTTATAAATTTTTTCCCAACAGATACATTTGAATATTCAAACTATTGTTTATATTTGCATCCCATTTATTGGGAAACATATTGCGGGCGTGGTGGAATTGGTAGACACGCTAGACTTAGGATCTAGTGCCGCGAGGTGTGAGAGTTCGAGTCTCTCCGCCCGCACAGAAAAAAAGCTTCTTGTTTTCAAGAAGCTTTTTTTGTAATTGACAATCGCTATTAATCAATTATATACTCAGATTTTCATAAGTTTAGTGGTAAAATGACTTCCTGAGTTGTTCGTTGCTTTTATAAAATATAATCCTTTACTTAAGCCTGTTGAGTCAAATGCGTGATTCTTATTAAAATTGCCATAAAAGGATTTAATTAACTTACCAGTAGTATCAAATATCTCAACAGATTTAACATTTGAGTTGATATAAAAATTATTCTTTGCTGGATTTGGATATAATTGGATGTTATTAACGGTTTCTACAGTGTCAACACTCAATGTAGCTAATGCATTTCCATAAACTCTGAAGCCTCCAGCTGGTATATTGATAGGAGCCGAAGTGTTGGTTACATTGATAGAAGTGCTACCGGAATCATCCATTAAATCGTACCAAGTACCTGCGTATGGAAAATCTGGTGTGATATTTTGAGCAGTAACATCAAAGTTTGCTAAAATCACAACATTTTTTAATTCATTAGTAGGAATAGCATCATCCCAAATATAAATTCGTGGTGTTAAGTCTCCAGAATCAATAGTGTAATTACCCTCAAAAACAGGACTGTTAATTTTTAACTCATTTAATCTAGCCCAATCGCTATAAATTTGACTTCTAGTAGGATCTTCAGTCCAGTTGTTAACCCATTGTGGTTGCGGTTTGATATCTAGTTTACAATCTCCATCGGTACCTCCTGGCTCATTGACACTTCCATCATTGCAGGTGAAAATAGAATTCTCCATTCCCAATTCGCCAAAATGCCAAATCATTTTTGGACCAGGAATAGTTAAGGTAACAGCGCCTAGAGCTGACATTCTTTCAAGAGCGGTGTTTAGGTCTCTAATATCATAACCTCCAGAACTATTTCCAAATTGAAGGTTTTTATACATTAATCGTTCTTCGTCATGGCTTTCAGCATAACCCACTAATCTTGGAGCCGTAAAACCTCTAGAGCTGTGTCCCATTCTATTAATGTTGGCTGGATAACCCATAGTTAGTTCGTTATAATCATGGGTCATAATGCCCCACATCATAACACCTTTTCCTTCTCCAATTCTATAGTTAGCCCATTCTTGTTCTTCAGTATCAGAACCCAAATGTTCAAAAATTACATAATGGGTGTCGTCTAAACTCCAACTAAAATCGGCATATTCTTTTAAAACCTGTACGCGATCAGCTTGGTATGTATTGGTACAACCTTCATCACTTGCTGTACAGTTTTGAGTAAATCCTTTGGTCAAATCCCATCGGAAACCATCAATATGGAATTCTTCAATCCAATGCTGTACAACACGTTGCACATAATATTGTGTCATAGGCTCTTGGTGATTAAAATCGTTACCAACATTGTAACTATGTCTTGGTGTTTGGTTAAAGTAAGGATTTTCAATGCTTGGTCCACCCCAACCATCACCATCAGGATCGTCCATCCACATGCGAACCATTGGGTTTCTACCAAAGGCATGGTTTAAAGCAATATCTAGAATAACAGCAATACCGTTTTGATGACAGGTATCTACAAATTCTTTAAGTTTTTCTTCTGTTCCATAAAACTTATCCAACGCCATGTGAAAAGCCGTGTTATAGCCCCAACTTTCATTCCCTTCATATTCCATTACTGGCATTAATTGAATAGCATTGACATTAAGGTCTTTGAAGTAATCGATTTTATCAATTAAGTCTTGATAATTTCTGTCTTCATCAAAATCACGAATCAATACTTCATAAATGATGAGGTCTTCTTTTTTTGGTTTTTGAAAATCGGTTACTTGCCAATCATAATCTAATTGACCGGTTTGTAGTACAGTTACTTCACGTTCTTGACCAGCAGGATATGTAGGAAGGTTTGGATATGACGAAGCCGGAATCCAAGGATCATCAAAAGGAGATAGAACCAATGTAGAGAAAGGATCGGCTGTCTTGACTTCATTAGGCGAGTTGGCAACTGGCGAGTTATCGTAAATCCAGTATTGATACGTATATACTTCACCTGGATTTAAACCTGTCAATTCCAGCCAGAATTTTGAACTGGAAGGGTCTTTTTTCATTAAATGAGAACTATAAGGAGCCCAATTATTGAAACTTCCAGCCAGATAAACAAAATCTTTATTGGGAGCATCTACTACCAAAGTTGCTTTGGTAGGATCTGAATCATTATAATTAATGCCGTCAACAAGGCCATTTGGAAGATTTTCAAGTGTTACAGATGCAATGGATACTTCAAACGTTGCTTCTCCAGATTCCGAAGAGCTAAAAGGTGTTCCAACAACACGCATCGTGCCTGACTCTGTGACATTGTTAATAGTTGTTCCAAAATTCGGAAAACCTGTTCCAGTATCTACGGAATTGTCATTTAGAAAAACTTCAAAATTACCAACTTCAGTACTTCCGCCAGAAATCATATAGGCACTAATTGAAATACTGCCTCCAGATTCTATAATAACCGTATCGGAAGTTGGATTGTTTAGTACAAGTGTAACAATACCAACATAAAACAATTCATCTTGAGATTGTTGAGCGCCATCGTCACTCTTCACAAGCATCCCTATTTGACCAATTCCAGTATCATTAAAAAAAGACGTAGGCGTCATTGTAAAGGTATAGGTGCCATCATTGTTATTGGTGAACTTTTGAACTTCGTTTGAATCTGCCCATTGACCGTTAGTTGGAGAATCGCCTACCTGGTTTCCATTTGTATCAAAATACCAGGACCAAAGATAAATATCTTCACCATCGGTGCTTCCCCAAACGGAGGCATCTAAATTAGAAACGGTTATTGTGATTTCCTCATTTTCCTCGAATGCTGATGGTGATACACTAAAAGCAACATCATCTTGTGTTTGAGCACAAAGAAGTATTGAGAGGAATAAAAAAGGAATAGAAAGTAATTTTTGTTTCATAGTTTTTTAATTAAAAAAAGGCTATGGATTTTCCATAGCCTTTTTAAGAATTTATTGTAAGGTTATTGTTTTATTAACAGTATCCATAGTCAGTATATAGGTTCCAGGAGTTCCTACAAATCTAAAATTACTGTCACCATCGTTGGCATTTTCAAAATTGGCGTCTATAGTGTAACCTTCTCCTTCAAAGTAAGGAAAGTTGAAACTTGGAGATGCCCATTCTAATGAACTATCAGTGAAAAATCTAAATGAATCATTAGCAAATGTAACACTACCAGAATACACGCCAGCACCAGTACAAGGGAATTCTACAGGAGTATCCCAGCCCCAACCAGCATCAGGTACACCAGCACCAACTAACCATAGTTGGTCAAACTCGCAAGTAGTTTGTGAAGGGCCTAAAGTTATAGTTAGGTTTATTGTATCTACGGTTAAGAAATACTCACCAGTAGTTCCAACAAATGCAAAGTTATTGTCACCATCCATAGCATCTACAAAATCAGAATCAATAGTGTAACCCTCACTTACATAATGAGGATAATTAAAACTTGGAGAAGCCCATTCTAATGTAGCGTCAGTAAAGAATCTAAAATTATTATCTGCACCACCATTATTTTGAAGGTTTACATTGCCAGAATATACACCGTTTCCAGTACATGGTAATTGAACTGGAGAGTCCCAGCTCCAACCGGCATCAGGAACACCAGCTCCAACTAACCAAAGTTGGTCGAACTCACAGTTAGGGCCTACAACTGGAGGACCAAGAGTTATGGTTTTGTTTTCCATGTCTATTTCAATGAAATATTGCCCTGTTGTCCCAACAAAAGCAAAATTACTATCACCATCATTGGCATTAACAAGATTAGGGTCAATGGTAAAACCTCTAGATTCATACCAAGGATAATTGAAGCTTGTTGGTCCCCAATCCATTTGGGCAAAAAATCTAAAATTGTTATCTGCACCACCATTGTTTTGTAAATTAATATTACCAGAATACACAGATCCTTGAAGTAAAAGTTCTACAGGAGAATCCCAACCCCAACCAGCATCGGGTAATCCTGCTCCAACACCATATATCACTGGTAATAGCGCAGTTTCATAAGGCGTAACAGTAATAGTAATAAAATCTGAAATACGTTCTAAATCACCACTAGCTGTTTCAATAACCGAACGGACTCTTATATCCAAGGTGCCTTCAGCATCTACAGCAAGACCAAGATTTAATGCGGCATCATTCAGTTCGCCATGAGTGGTATCATCCATTCTTTCATTAGTGGTCGTTCCAATGTTTTCTACTACGGCAAAATCAGTACCTGCAGCAGCTACTTCTAAATTATAACTGATTATTGTTGGAGTATTATCAGAAAAATCAGGATCATCCCATGTAACAGTCAATGCGTTTTCATCTTCTGTAACATCAGATAATACAATTGCAAACGTGTTATCCGGGCTAGTTATTACCGGGTTTGATTCTGGATAGGAACTAACTACCAATGAGATAACATCGGTAAATTGACCTCCAGAATTCACTCGGAAGTATAATGAAGTTTCTTCAAAAGCAGGAACTTCATAACCCAATAAAATGGTATTTAAATCTGCAACAGTTAAAGAGAATGTGTTACTCGTAGAAGAACCAATACTAATAGACTCTGTAAATTCTTCGTTTGAAGACATTTCAACTGTGTAATTACTTGAGTTGGTGACATTGTCTTCCCACACAATGGTCAAAGCAACGTTTTGCTCATTTTCACTATCTAAAAACAGTGAAGCGCCACTGTTGGGCGATACAATCGTAAATGTATCATCAGGTGTTACAAACCCAAAATCATTTTCGTCATTGCAACCAACAACTACAAAAAGTAGTGCTAAAAGGTATATTGATTTTAATAAATTTTTCATAATTAATTAGTTTAATGTCAGGGAATAGGTGTATTCTCTTGGGTTTGATAAGTCTAATACTATCGTATAATTACCTGATTCTGGCACACCAATGTTATCACCACTAAATTCCATAGTTCCATCGGCTCCTGTGTCACCTAAATTTATAGTCCAATCGTCATTGACTCTAAATTTAAAACCATTATCAGGAGCAGCTTGTGCGACTAAATCTAATGTAATTCTCAAAGTTTGTGTTGCAGGATCGTATATCATATCGGTGTCACTGTCCCAGCCTGTTGGCGTTGCATTACCAATAACCCCCCAACTATGCGCTTCGGCTGAATAAGTCAGGGCATCAGTATCGGCTTTTACTAAATAATAACCTGTAGTAGCAGTACAGTTAACTTCGTCGTCAGCTACTAGCATACCATTGAAACTTCCGTCGTCTCCCCAATCGGTATTTCCCCAAGCAAATTCACCTGTTTGGTTTGGAGCTAAAAATTTATACTCACCATCTAACCAAACGTAGCCTTCATAATCCGTTTCGCCAAACGCTGAAGCAGCGAGCACTGGAACTGGAGGATCAGTGGCATCTGGAGCCCAGTCTTGATGATTTCCGGGCACTGCAATTTTGGGTAAATCGGTTGTAAAAGGTGTTACCGAAATAGTAATTGGGTTTGAATATTGAGGTAGTTGACTAGGGTCACCTACTGTAGATTTAATTCTGACATCTACATTACTCGCTATAAAAGGCGATAAGCCTAGTGAACTTACTGCCGCATTAAAATCGGCAATGGTCATCGTAAAATACGTGTCACTTATTGTTGCTAAGGTTCTAGCTTCACTAAAATCTGTTCCACTACTTGCTATTTCAACAGAATAGTCAATACCAGTTGGTGTCCCATAGCTAGAATGATCCCAACTGAAAGTAATAGCGATATTAGTTTGTTCTTCCAAAGGGTTTAAAATAAACTCTTGGCCATTAGTGGGTGTATTTATAACGCTAGCTCCATCAGTTGTTAGGATTAGCTTTTCATCATCATCTGAACAAGAGCCCAAAATCAAAGCTAAAGTAAAGAGATATGTTATTTTGATTATATTTTTCATTTTCTTCATTTTTTAGATTAGTAACCTGGGTTTTGTTGAAGATTAGGGTTAGCACTTAATGCTTGTTCTGGAATAGGGAACAAGTTATAATGTACCGGAATTGAAGCACCATTTTGCACATTTCCTTTCCAAGGCCATAAATAACTGCTACCGGTAAAACGACCAAAACGAATCAGGTCGGTTCTTCGATGTCCCTCTAAATTTAATTCGCGACCTCGTTCATCAATGATAAAATCTAATGTCAGTTCATTCATTGATATTGGAGCTGCTGAAGACCGTGTTCTTACATTATTTACTAGTGTCAGGGCTTTGTTCATATCGGCACCAGCCGCACCTCTTAAAGCACATTCTGCATACATTAAATTAGCATCTGCCAACCTATATAGAGGAAAATCTGTACTAGAAAAAGCTGTTGTAGAAGTTGAGGTAGAATTGTATTCAGTATTTCTAAACTTAATTGAAGGATATCCATCTGTCCATTCTTTATAGTCAGTCATCACATAGTTGTGGCCTGATGTCCAAAATAAAGCTGCACGAGCATCGTTGGATGTTCCTAGATCACCAAATAAACCATACCATGCTTCTGTTGCTCTATGGCCTTGCCAGCCTTCTGCAGCACCGTAATCGGATAGTGTCATGGTATCAGAACTTAAATTGCCATTAACAATATAAGTAGTGTTTCCGTAACTTTGACTAACTACAGCATCTGCAATTAATGGAAAAATAATTTCAGAAGAAGTATCGTTGTCAGCTGAAAAATTTTCTAAAAAGTTATTAGCTAATTGATAACCACCTTCATCTATAACAATATTTAAATAGGTTAATGCTTCTGAATATTTGTTTTCACCAATATAAACTTCAGCATTCATGTAAAGCTTTGCTAATAGCATAGCAGCAACATATCTGTTGGCTCGGCCATAGCCATTGTCTGTAGACATGGTTGGCTGTATTTCTAATAATTCGGCTTCTACAAACTCGAAAAGTTCTCTTCTAGTGGATTCTGGTAGTGGTTCAGTTTGATTAAGGTTCTCTTCAGTTACAATAACACCCTTTCCAAAAGTATCTATTAAGTAAAAATAGGCCAATGATCTTAAGAAGCGCGCTTCAGACAATGCTTCGTCGGCATCAGGAATATCATTTGTACTCAAAATACTAATAAGGTTGTTACACTGCGGGATGGTGTAATAAGCTCTATTATATAAATATCTAAAAAACTTATTATTGGCATCCCAATTTGAAGTAGTTGTCAATTGATCTAAACCGTCATCACCCCACCTGTTCTTCATGCCATCTGCGGTAAAATCCTGAAGGTTTATAATGCCTCTTAAAAAAGGAGATTCACCTGCATTGTCACTAATGTCTGAACTTCCTGGTCCATCGGGTCCAGAAAGAGCAAAAGAAGCGTAAAGTCTCGATACGATACCTTCAACGGCATTAGGGTCATTAGCTAATATTTCCTCTAAAGATAGTTCTACTTTAGGATCAGTGTCTAAATCATTGGTACAGGACGTTAGCAGCGTCATGACCAAAACTCCAGTTATTAATAATATTTTTTTCATAGTTTATTTTTTAAAAGTCAAAATTAACACCTAATGTAAAGGTTGTTGGTCTTGGATAGAAATCACGATCTATACCTCCAAAATTTTGAGGATCCATTCCGTCATAATCGGTAATTGTAAACGGATTGGTTACAGCACCATACATTCTTACGTTGCCATTTTTTATCATGTTGTCAAAAGTGTAACCTAAAACAATGTTGTTACATCTCAAGAATGTGGCATCCTCAAGGTAGTAATCTGAAAATTGAATATTTCCATTCACATTTTCAAATGCTGGGTCAGCAGAACCATTATAAAAATTCAAGGCATTTGTGATGCTATTGTTATTAGCTGGAACAACCGCTTCTGTGAAACCAAAATTCATTTTGTTGTAGTTGTAAATATTGCCACCAACTTGACCAATAAAACCAGAAGTAAAATCCCAGTTTTTATAAGAGATATCCAAACCAAAACCATATGTCCAGTTAGGAGCTATTTGAACATGATATCTGTCATCATCATTAATGATATTATCGCCGTTTAAATCAGCAAATGCACCTGGGATAGGCCTTCCGTCATTGTCATATAATTGCTTAAACACTGATGCGCTTTGAGCTTGTTGACCAACAACATCACTTAACAAAAATGCACCTGTACCTCTTAAAGCGCCACCTCTATTGATGTCTGCTTGACCACCAATATCTATGATTTCATTATATACGTAACTTAAGTTACCATTTAAAGATACTGATAAATCATCAGTTTGAACAGCGTTTAACATTAAATTTAATTCAAAACCTTTACCTTCTATTTCACCAATGTTTTTAACGAAAGTGTCTGAAAACCCTTGCCCTGGTGGAACGTTAACACGTGCCAAAAGATCTTTAGTTTTTCTCTGATAGATATCAAATGAACCTGAAATAAAGTTGTTTTCGAAGAAGCTAAAATCAACTCCTAAGTTATAAGTAGTTGTTTTTTCCCAAGTTAAATCTGGGTTGTAAGGTAATGCGGAATATAATCCTACACCAGGCAGATACTGGCTATTAGCTCCTCCAGCAGTAAATAATGGTGTTGTTGGGTAATAACCTACAATTTGAGAAATGTCATTTTGTCCTGTTCTACCCCAACCAAGACGAATTTTGAAATCATTAACGAAGTTGACATTCTGCATAAATTCTTCACTGGATACTTTCCAAGCAAAAGCTGCAGCTGGGAAAAACCCCCAAGCATTTGAATCCCAAACATCATCAAGTACAAATAATGATGAAGCATCCGCTCTTAATGAAAAAGTGAATAAATAGCGGTTTAAGAGATCAACATTTGCTCTTCCAAAGAAAGACTGTAAATTATACTCGTTATAGTAACGATTATTAGGGTTTGCAGGATCATAGATCAATTCTCTTTGTCCAACTAAATCATTGTCATCATCGGTTTCCGTATCGTCAACATGATAGCGATATTCTCTTTTGGTACCATCATTTTTGAAGTTTTGATAAGAATAACCAGCCTGAAGATCAAACTTACTTACAAATTTATCATCATACAATTTAGTATACTGTAAAAAGGCATCCATTGTTGTATTGGTGATATCTTGGTTTTCAGCATAGTTTTCACCTGGATTGAATAAGTAATTATCATCAATATCAAATTGATAAGTTGCAGCTGCGTTATCGTTAAATGTTTCTCTAATTTTTGCTTTTGAAGCGTCTAAACCTAAATTAACAACTGCTCGTAAACCTGGTAAAAAATCAAAGTTGTAATCTAATTCCAAATTTCCTAAAAAGCGTGTAGCGCGTTCTGGACGCTCACGTTGCTCTAATAAAGCCAATGGATTCCATTGTCCGTCAAGAATTAATCGGTTTCCATCTTGATTGGTATTGAAATAATAGCCTCCAAATCGGTTATCAGGTGCATTATTATAAACTGGTTTCGTTGGGTCAAATACCAATGAACCTCCCAATGCGCCACCAGCATCAACAGAATTTTTATCAGCATAAGTTGCCTTCGCATTTAAAGTGACTTTTAATTTGTCATCGAAAAATTTAGGAGACAAATTGATCGCTGCTGTTACACGCTCATAATCATCAGTTTTAACAACACCTTCGGCATTAGTATAGCTAATGGAACCTCTAAAAGGTAGCGCATTAAACAAGTTTGCTCTTGCGCTAAAGTTTGTGTTTGAAGTAAAAGCTGTTCTTAAAACATTGTCTCTCCAATCAGTATCATAAATTGCACGAGGACCGCTTGGTGTATCAATTATTTGTGATATTGACTCGTTAGTTTGAACAGAACCAACAGGAACTCCTAATTTATCAACTAAATCTGGATGATATTCCTGAATAAATCTTACATAGGTATCACTGTCCATCATATCCAATCCTTCACCAGCACTATTGACCGAAATATCAGTCGAGAAATTGAATTGTGGTTCACCTGATGTTCCTTTTTTAGTGGTTATAATAATCACACCGTTAGATGCTCGTGCTCCATAGATAGCTGTGGCAGAGGCATCTTTTAAAATAGAAAAACTCTCAACATCATTAGGGTTTACTAATGACAATGGGTTGCTAACACCTGCTGGGTTAATGTTGGATATAGGTACTCCATCAATAACAATAAGTGGGTTGTTGTTACCACTTAAAGAAGAGCCACCTCTAATTCTGATATTAGGAGCAGAATCTGGCTGCCCACCTGAATTCGTAATTCTAACACCGGCAACCTTACCGTTAATTAACTGGTCGGTAGAAACAATGTTACCTTTATTAAAGTCTTCGTCGGTAACCAAAGAAACGGATCCTGTAGCATCTTCTTTTTTAACGCTACCATATCCAATAATAACTACCTCGTCAAGTTGAGACGCATCTTCATCTAGAGCAGCATCAAGGCGAGATTCTCCATTATAGGTTATTTCTTTAGTCACATATCCTAAATAGGAAAATACTATTACATCTCCATTACTAGCTTGAATTTGATAGTTGCCATCAAAATCGGTTGCTGTACCAGTTGAGGTGCCTTTAATTACGACATTAACACCTGGTAAAGGCAATGAAGAGGTTTGTTCAGTGACTGTTCCTGTTACCATATTTTGACCAAACATAAAAGTTGGTAAAATAAATAACAAAAACAGTATGCTATTAACTGTTGTTTTCATATAAAGCTTTTGAATTAGTCTTAATTATATTCACTATATTTCCACTTCTCGATGTTAAATCTATGTAAATATTATGTAAAAAAAAGTCGTGATATTGCGATATCCGCACCGAAAACGTTTTCGTGTTAACAACTTTTTAAGAAATTCATTATTTGAGTAAGAAAAACCATTGAAAATGCTAATTTACCCTATATTTACTACATAAATTCAGCAAATGAAGAGAAAGGTCACATTAAAGCAAATTGCACGCGAATTGGACGTGTCTATTTCTACGGTTTCAAAAGCACTCCGAGACAGTAAGGAAATAAGTGAAGATACGCGTGAAAAAGTAAAGGCTTTTGCTAAATTATACAATTATCGTCCTAATAACATTGCTCTAAGTTTAAAGAATAGAAAGACTAAAACCATTGGCATAATTATACCTGAAATAGTGCATCACTTTTTCTCAAAAGTTATAAGGGGAATAGAGTTGGTGGCCAACAAACATGGTTATAATGTCATTGTAGGACTGTCAAATGAATCCTTTGATAAAGAGGTTATTAATATGGAAATGTTGGCCAATGGAAGTATTGACGGTTTTATATTGTCCATTTCAAAAGAAACACTTTTGCAACAGGATTACCATCATTTCAATGAGACCATAAGCCAAGGAATGCCAATCGTGATGTTTGATCGTATTGTTAATGAAATTCATTGTGATAAGGTTATTGTGGATGATGTTAAGGGTGCGAAAAAGGCAGTAGCAAAATTGGTTGGAAATGGCTGTAAACAGATAGCTATCATTACCACCAAGGACTACGTGAGCGTTGGTAGATTGCGAACCCAGGGTTATCTAGAAGCCCTTGAAGAACATAAGATACAGCCTAAAGCTAGTTTGATTCTAAAAGTAGATGATAAACTGGTATCCGAAGATTATTTGGACGTGTTAGAAGATGAGATTGAGCAACTGTTTAAACAAAATAAAAAGCTTGATGGAATTTTTGCCGTAAATGAATTGTATGCCATTACTGCTATGAAGGTCGCTCGCAAATTTGGCAAGCATATTCCCAATGATATTCAGGTTATTGGATTCACGGATGGTGTACTCTCCAAACATGCAACACCAAGTCTAACTACCGTAAGCCAACACGGTCAAGAAATAGGCGAGAAAGCAGCAGAATTGCTCATTTATAAGTTGGAACACGAAGGTGAGGAAGAACACTTTCAAACGATGGTAATTGAGACCGAATTGATTGAGCGGGAATCCACAAAGTGAATTTTAACAGCAGATATTTAAAAACTTTATCTATATTTACACCCGAATCAAAACTTATATTTTCACTTCTCACCATAAGTTTTGATAAGTAGAATGCTTGTCAAAATAGTATTAATTTAATTATACTATGATGAAAAAGCGCACGCTTGGTTTTTGGGAAATCTGGAATATGAGTTTTGGTTTCCTAGGAATTCAATTTGGATTTGCCTTGCAAGGAGGCTTTATGTCTCGAATTTTCCAAACATTAGGAGCCGAAAAAGACGCTATACCATTATTATGGATTGCTGCACCTTTAACAGGATTATTGGTTCAGCCCATTATTGGGTATTTAAGCGATAGAACTTGGCATCCCAAATTAGGTCGCCGCAGACCTTATTTTCTTATTGGTGCCATTTTAAGCTCACTAGCCTTATTCCTTGTTCCTCACTCTCCAGTATTGTGGGTGGCGGCTGGATTTTTATGGATATTGGATGCCTCCATTAATATTTCAATGGAACCTTTTAGGGCACTTGTTGCAGACAAATTACCCAACTCCCAACGATCTTATGGATTTGTTGTCCAAACGCTTATTATTGGAATTGGAACTTGGGTGGCAAGTAATCTACCATGGATGGTTTCGCAATTAGGAGTCAGCAATTCAGCAGAATCAGGTGTTGTACCCATGTCTGTAAAAGTAGCTTTCGCTATTGGCGCATTTGTGTTTTTAGCCAGCATTCTTTACACCATTTTTACAACTTCTGAATATCCGCCAGAAGATATGGAGGAATTCGAACGTGAGAAAGCTAAAAAAAATCAATTCATACCTGATATTTTAAATAATATTGGCAGTATGCCTTTGACTATGAAGAAATTGGGTTTAATCCAGTTTTTTTCATGGTTTGCTTTTTTTACCATGTGGAGTTTAGCAAATCCAGCTTTAACAGAACATGTTTTTAAAACACCCGCTCCTCTAGAGGCATCGTATGATATGACTTTGCCTAGTCAAGTTGAAGCTTTCAACGTGGCTAATACAGCTTTCCAAGAATCTTCAAATGCAGTAGGTTCGGCTATGGGTGTTTATGGTTTGTCCTCAATGGCATTCGCACTATTGTTGACTTTTTATACTTCAAAAAGAAGAATTAATAGAAAACTAGTTCATATGTTTTCATTAATGTTGGGAGGTTTGGGCTTTTTAATGATGAACTATACCTCTCCTGAAAATTTGAAGTATTGCTTTATTCTTATTGGCTTTGCCTGGGGAAGTATATTGTCTATGCCTTATGCTATGCTATCTAGCGCAGTAGATCCTAAAAAAATGGGTGTTATTATGGGAATTTTCAACATGTTTATTGTTATTCCTCAAATTATAGCAGCTCTAGGAGGAATCAATTATGTGTCTAGTTTGTTTGGGGAAGAAGCTATAAATGCCATGACTGTTGCTGGTATTAGTTTAATAATTGCTGGGCTTTGCAATTTGTTGATTACAAACAAAAATGCCATAACCTATCAAGCAGAAGAATTATAAATGATGTCAAAAAAAGGATTCATATTTGATTTGGATGGTGTTATTGTCGACACAGCAAAATACCATTTCTTGGCTTGGAAAGAACTGGCCAATAGTATAGATATTGATTTTAATGAAGAACAGAACGAACAACTTAAAGGTGTCAGTCGTGTGAGGTCACTAGAGAAAATTTTGGCTTGGGGAAATAAAACCGTTTCTGAAGACGAATTTATGTCTCTTATGTCAAAAAAGAATAATGACTATTTGGAGTATATCAATAAAATGGGCGAAGGTGAAATTCTACCAGATGTTCCTAAAATATTAAACTATTTAAAAGAAAAGAACCAAAGCATTGCTTTGGGCTCGGCAAGTAAAAACGCCAGAAAAATACTAGAGAAGGTAAACCTTATTTCAAGCTTTCAGGCTATTGTGGATGGTAATGATGTCAGTAAAGCAAAACCCGATCCGGAAGTATTTATCATTGGTGCAAGATTATTAAATCAAGAACCTGAAAATTGTGTGGTTTTTGAAGACTCTGTTGCTGGTATTCAAGCAGCCAACAGAGCTGATATGGTTTCTATTGGCATAGGAGATAAAAATGTGCTTCACGAAGCCAATTATGTGTTTAAGGATTTCACAGAAATCTCAACAGATTTTATTAAAGAATTAATTGAAAAATGAATCAAGATTATATAAAACCAGATAATTGGTCCATTATAGAAGAAGGCTTTGATGCTAGTCGTGTTAAGTCTTCCGAGAGTTTATTCAGTATTGGAAACGGTGCTATGGGACAACGAGCCAATTTTGAAGAAACATATTCAGGTGATAGCTTTCAAGGAAGTTATATTGCTGGTGTATATTACCCAGACAAAACCCGAGTAGGTTGGTGGAAGAATGGATACCCAGAGTATTTTGCCAAAGTATTGAATGCGCCAAACTGGATTGGTATTAATGTTAGCGTAAATGGCGAGGTTTTGGATCTAAACACGTGTAAGAAAGTTGAGAGCTTCCGACGAGAGCTTAATATGAAAGAAGGTTGGTTATCTAGAAGTTTTGTAGCTACATTACCAAATAATGTAAAGTTAAAAGTAGAGTCCATTAGATTTTTAAGCTTAGAGCTTGATGAGGTTGGTGCCATAAATTATGCGGTAACACCACTAAACATCGATGCTGAAATAAGCTTTACACCTTATGTGGATTCTGGCATTACAAATGAAGACACCAATTGGGACGATCAATTTTGGAACACAACAAAGCTTACTCATACCACACACCAGGCATTTATAGAGGCGCATACCATGAAAACCAATTTTCATACCTGCACCTTTATGCAATCGCGATGTTTTGTGAATAATCTTGAGGGTGATATAGAACCTACAATAGAACAAACCGCAAATAAGATAGCGTTTACTTATACGGCTTCAATAAATCAAAACCAAACCTTTAGCATCCATAAATTTGGTGGGTACACTGTAGATAGAAACTATGATAAAGATTCATTGATTTTAGCTGCAAAAGATGTTTTAGAAAAAGTAATCAATTTAGGTTTTGATAAGTTATTGGATACCCAGAAACAAGCTTGGTCACACATTTGGGATATGGCAGATATTACCATATCAGGCGATGTAAAAGCTCAGCAAGGTATCCGTTTTAATATTTTACAGTTAAACCAAACCTATTTGGGAAAGGATGCCAGACTCAACATTGGCCCTAAAGGTTTCACGGGTGAAAAGTATGGTGGAAGTACTTATTGGGATACCGAAGCCTATTGTATTCCATTCTACATGGCAACCAAAGATCAGCAGGTGGCTAGAAACTTATTGGAATATCGATACCATCATTTGGACAAAGCCATTGAAAATGCTGAAAAGTTAGGCTTCAAAAACGGTGCTGCTTTATATCCTATGGTTACTATGAATGGCGAAGAATGTCATAACGAATGGGAAATTACCTTTGAAGAAATTCATCGTAATGGTGCTATTGCGTTTGCAATTTTCAATTATTACCGTTTTACAGGAGATTACAGTTATATTCCAGAAAAAGGCTTGGAAGTCTTAATAGGAATTGCCCGTTTTTGGCATCAGCGCGCAACTTTTTCGACAAACAAGAACAAGTATGTAATATTGGGTGTTACAGGTCCAAATGAGTACGAAAACAATGTAAACAACAACTGGTACACAAATTATATTGCTAAATGGTGTATCGATTATGCCATTGAAAGTATTAATAAAGTTGAGGCTGAATACGACACAGACTTTACCAGAGTAATGAACAAAGTTAAGTTGTCAAAAGCTGAAATAACACAATGGAAATTAGTTGCTGATGAGATGTATTTCCCATATTCTGAAGAGCATAATGTATACTTACAACAAGACGGGTTTTTAGATAAAGAATTAATAAAAGTTGATAAACTAGACCCAAGTCAACGGCCTATAAATCAATTTTGGTCTTGGGACCGAATTTTAAGATCGCCATACATAAAGCAAGCCGATACCTTACAAGGATTTTACTTTTTTGAAGACCATTTTTCTACCGAAGAACTAGAACGGCATTTTGATTTTTATGAGCCATATACCGTTCATGAAAGTTCTTTGTCGCCTTGTGTACACAGTATTCAAGCTGCCAAATTGGGTAGAATGGAACAAGCCTATACGTTTTATTTAAGAACTTCACGATTGGATTTAGATGATTACAATAAAGAAGTACATGAAGGTCTGCATATAACTTCAATGGCAGGTACATGGATGAGTATTGTTGAAGGTTTTGGAGGCATGCGTATTAAGGATGGTAAATTATCATTTGAACCAAAAATACCAAATCAATGGGAAGGCTATTCCTTTAAAATCAACTTTAGAAATCAAATACTGAAGGTAAATGTCACACAAAACGATACCAGTTTTGAAATTGAAGGAAATAGCGAGCTACAAGTTTTTGTAAACAATGAGTTAATTACAATATCTCCAAATAATTTAGTAACCGTATAATCATGATTAGGGCAATTAAGCCATTAGTACTTTTTTTATCAATATGCAGTTTGCTTAATTGTGGGCAAGTAGAAAAACCCTTGCCTTTAGAGAATACTGAATTTGTACCTCAATGGGCTAAAACGGTAGTTTGGTATCAAGTATTTCCAGAACGGTTTAGAGATGGTGATACTACTAATAATCCATCGGTTAATGATATAAAAGGAGCTGATCCGGAAGAAGAGCCCAAATCATGGGAAATTCATCCTTGGGTAAGCGATTGGTATGAGCTACAGGAATATGAAAAAACCAATGGCGAACCCGAAATGTGGAAACATCTTTTGCGCAGAAGGTATGGTGGAGATTTACAAGGTGTCATTGATAAGTTGGATTATCTGCAAGAGCTTGGAATCACAGCAATTTACTTAAACCCTATTTTTCAATCACCCTCATTGCACAAGTATGATGGTGAAAGTTATCATCATATCGATCCAAATTTTGGGCCAGATCCAGAAGGTGATAGACAGTTAATTACCACTGAAGATCCTCTAAATCCATCAACTTGGATTTGGACTAGTGCTGATAAATTGGCTTTGCAATTAATTGAAGAAGCACACAAAAGAAATATGAAAATTATTTTTGATGGAGTCTTCAACCATTTGGGTTATAACAGTTTTGCCTTTCAGGATGTTCTTAAAAATCAAGAAAGTTCCCCTTACAAAGATTGGTTCATCATAAAATCTTGGGATAATCCTGAAACAGGCGTGAAATTTGATTATCAAGGTTGGTTTGGAGTAAAGTCGCTTCCAGAACTAAAAGAGGATAGTACCGGAATTGTAAAAGGTCCAAAGGAGTATATTTTCAATGCTACAAACCGATGGATGAATCCAAACAACAGAGGTATTAATAATGGTATCGATGGTTGGCGATTGGATGTTGCCTATTGCATTGGTCATCCATTTTGGAAACATTGGAGAGCTCACGTAAAATCAATTAATCCAGAAGCCTATTTAACAGCTGAAATTGTAGATAAAGCTGAAAAAGTAAAACCCTATATGCAAGGCGATGAGTTTGATGGAGAGATGAACTATAATTTTGCATTTGCATCAGCTGAGTTTTTTTTCAATCCCGATTCGTCAAGAATTTCTGCAAGCGAGTATGATAGTAAACTCAAAGAGTTAAGAGATTTATATCCTGAAGGTGTGGCTTATGTGTCCCAAAATCTTTTTGGCAGTCATGATTCCAATAGAATAGGTTCACATATCGTAAATAGAGGTATAGAAAACTTTAGAAATTGGGGAACCTATTTTGGTGTTTCGCAAGCAATTAACAACGGAGAATATTCTCCTCGAAAACCGCAAAAAGAGGATATAACATTACAGAAGCTCTTTGTGATTATGCAAATGACCTATGTTGGTGCACCAATGGTTTATTATGGTGATGAAGTTGGTATGTGGGGAGCAAACGATCCCGATTGCAGAAAACCCATGCTTTGGGATGATGTTATTTATGAAGATGAAGTCTATCATGCAGACGGAATAACCAAACATGAACCTGATAAAGTCGCCATAAACAATGATTTATATGCACATTACAAAACATTAATACATATACGGAATGAAAATCCAGCATTGCAACTTGGATCTTACAAAACTTTGTTGGCAGATAACGTAAATGATGTTTTGATATTTGAAAGGGAATTTCAAGGCGAAAAAATTATTGTAGTTATTAATAACGCTAACAAATCACAAACAATAACTATTCCCGATTTAAATGAAGATTGTTTGGAAGATCTATTAAATTCTAAAACCATTGAAATTAACAATCCAATTGAAGTTGAAGCTAAATGGGGATTGATTTTAAAAAAATGCCAATAGCTAGTTGGCAACCAAAGACTTAAAGCAGCATGAAGAAAATAATATTAATAGCACTCTTTTTCATTGCAATTTCTTGTGGAGAAAAAAACAATGACAGTTCCGTTGAGAATATAATTCAAGAAGTTTCCAATGAATCATTAAATCGTGTTGAACCACCAAACTGGTGGGTTGGTTTTAAAAACACCCAGTTACAACTTTTGGTTCATCATGATAATATTGGTAGCACCATACCAAAGATTTCTTATCCTGGTGTTACCG
Source organism: Bacteroidia bacterium (assembly GCA_030425285.1). GTDB lineage: Bacteria > Bacteroidota > Bacteroidia > Flavobacteriales > Flavobacteriaceae > Hanstruepera. The sequence continues at coordinate 149,747 of JAUIAY010000001.1, read as the reverse complement.
TAAACAAAGTGCATCAAGCCGATAGCCCAAATTACTTATTTGTGGATTTAGATATTGATAGTACTACAAAACCCGGAAAGTTTGATATCGTATTCAAAGGTAAAAACGGCAATGAAAAGACACATACTTATGAGCTGAAATCCAGAGTGAAACCTGCTGAAGACTTTATAGGGTTTAATAGTAGCGATGCCATTTATTTGATTACACCAGACCGATTTGCCAATGGCGATACGTCCAATGATATAGATGAAAATTTACGTGAAACTACCATAAACCGTAAGGATGATTATGGACGTCATGGAGGTGACATTCAAGGTATTATCAAGCATTTGGATTATATTGAAGATTTGGGTTTTACAGCCATTTGGCCAACACCAATGCTTATAAACGATATGCCAAGAGCGTCATATCATGGCTACGCAATGACCGATTTCTACCAGGTAGATCCTCGTTTTGGAAGTTTGGAAGATTACCAAACCTTATCTCAAAATATGCGAGATAAAGGCATGAAACTCATTATGGATATGGTGGCTAATCACTGTGGTAGCAATCATTGGTGGATGGCAGACTTACCTTTTAAAGATTGGGTAAATCAGCAAGAGGTTTTGGAAGCAGATCAAGCACTTAAAAATTCCAATCACCGTCGTACGGTTAATCAAGATTTGTATGCTTCAGAAAAAGATAAGGCCGAAATGAGCGAAGGTTGGTTTGTAAGAACCATGCCAGATTTAAACCAACGCAATCCTTTTATGGCAAACTACATTATTCAAAATAACATTTGGTGGATAGAAACCCTGCAGTTGGGAGGCATTCGTCAAGACACGTATCCATATCCTGATAAGACTTTTATGAGCAATTGGGCAGGAGCTATTATGAATGAGTATCCTAACTTTAATATCGTAGGTGAAGAGTGGAGTACTAATCCGTTGTTGGTTGCTTATTGGCAAGATGGTCATCAAAATAAGGACGGTTACGACTCAAATTTAAAATCGACTATGGATTTCCCAATGCAGCAAACCATTGTTCAGGCATTGAATGAAAACGAATCTTGGGGAACTGGTTTGGTGCAAATCTATGATGGTTTGGCAAACGATTTTTCCTATACCAGACCAGAAGATATTTTGGTGTTTCCTGACAATCACGATATGAGCCGTATTTATACACAATTGGGAGAAGACCTTACCAAAACGCAAATGGCTTTGGCATATATGGCATGTATGCCGAGAACTTTACAGGTGTATTATGGAACTGAAGTGTTGATAAGTGATATTGAAAAACCAGGTGATCATGGACTTATTAGAACCGATTTTCCTGGAGGTTGGGAAGGTGATTCTGTTAACGGATTTACAGGCGAAGGATTAACCGAAGACCAAAAAGAGATGCAATCTTTTTTAGGAACATTACTTAACTACAGAAAAAACAGTAAGGCTATCCATGAAGGGAAAACAATTCATTTTGCACCATTTATGGGGACGTACTTTTTATTCAGAGTAATTGAAGGAGAAACGGTTGTTCTAATTTTAAATAAAAATGAAGAGCCCATTACAATAGACCTAAATCAATATGCTGAAATTGGACTTGATGGCAAAACATTAAAGAATATTGAAACAGATGAAGAAGTCCTTTGGAAAGATGCAATAATATTAAACAAAAAAGGTGTAACACTACTAACCACTAAATAAAAACAACTTGTCATTCCGAACTTGTTTCGGAATCTTAATAAAAGCATGAAACAAATTCTATACATACTATTTTTCTTTCTATTTCAAGTAGTAAATGCACAAGTCACTTTTGTGATAGAGGAGTTACCGGAAATCCATGATGCTGAAAAAGGGATCTATATTTCTGGAAGCTTTGAAGGCTGGTCAGGTGGTAATGAAGCTTATAAACTTCAGGAAAACGAAGGTGTGTATTCTATTACACTTCCAAAGGCAGATAATCTTATTTTATTCAAATTCACTCAAGGTTCATGGGATTCTGTAGAGTCTGATAACAAGGGAATAGCTATAGAAAATCGCACGCACAATTTTGAAGTTCCCAATGATACCGTTAAAGTTAAAATAGCAGGTTGGACTAACAATTTTAAAACTGAAGACCCATCAACAGCAGCTAAAAATGTAACCGTTTTATCTGAAGGTTTCGAGATACCACAACTAAACAGAACACGACGTGTTTGGGTGTATTTACCACCTGATTATCACACATCAAACGAGTCTTATCCAGTAGTGTATATGCACGATGGCGAAAATTTGTTTGATAAAAAAACGTCCTCCTTTTCCAACGAGTGGGAAGTTGATGAAACACTAAACAAACTCTTCAAAGAAAAACAATTAAAATTGATAGTAGTTGGTGTTGATAATGGTGGAGATAAACGTTTAGATGAATACTCGCCTTGGAAAAACGAGAAATATGGTGGTGGCGAAGGCGACGCCTATCTAGATTTTTTAGTTAATATGTTAAAACCGTACATAGATAGTAATTACAACACCTTAAAAGAGAAAGAAAATACAGCAATTATCGGAAGTTCCATGGGAGGTTTGATTTCCCATTATGCAGCATTAAAATATCCTGAAACCTTTGGTAAAGTAGGTGTGTATTCGCCAGCATTTTGGTTTGCACCACAAGTAAATGACTTTTCACAAGAGAATGCAAATCTTCAAGACACCAAAATGTACTTTTTAGCTGGTGGCAAAGAAGGCGAAAATGTGCGTTTCGATGAGATAAGCCAAACGGTTAAAGATATGAACCATATGGTTTCAGTTTTAACAGAAAAGGGCTTCCCATCAGAAAACATTAAATCTAAAGTTGTTCCAGAAGGGAAGCATAACGAAACTCTTTGGCGCGAAAATTTTGAAGAAACCATTTCGTGGCTGTTTTCCGATAGACTTAAAGAAAGAGAATTCTTAAGTGCTACAATTACTAAAAATAATGAGTTGCAAATTTTGGTTTCAGACGGAAAATATATCACTAAATTTTACTCACCAAAAATTGTAGAAACTACTTTTCTTCCTAGTGGTGAAAAACACAATCCTAATTCTCATGCAGTTGTTTTAAACAATACAGTTGAGGTTGTAGGTTTTTCTGAAGATGACAATCAAGTCATTTTTAAAACAGAAGATTTTACAGTAAAAGTTAATAAGAAACCTTTTAATATTTCATATTGGTACAAAGGCAAAAAACTCACCGAAGAAAAAAATGGCTATTACAAAACGGATGATTTTGAAAACCTTGACTTTGAATTAACCGATGATGAAATACTTTATGGTGGTGGTGCGAGAGCTTTAGGAATGAATAGACGTGGAAATAGACTGCAACTCTATAATAAGGCACATTATGGTTACGAAACCGAAAGTGAATTGATGAATTACACCATGCCGATTGTAATCTCTTCCAACCAATACATGTTACATTTTGACAATGCACCAATTGGTTATTTGGATTTAGATAGTAACCAAGATAATATACTAATCTACGAAACCATTTCTGGTAGAAAAACCTATCAAGTAATTGCAGGAGATTCATGGTATGATATCATAGATAATTACACCGATTTAACAGGAAAACAACCTATGTTACCACGTTGGGCTTTGGGAAATTTCTCTAGCCGATTTGGGTATCATTCACAGCAAGAAGTTGAAGAAACCATTGATGAATTCAGACAAGAAAACATCCCTGTAGATGCCATTATTCTAGATTTGTATTGGTTTGGTAAAGACATTCAAGGCACTATGGGCAATCTCGAGTTTCATAGAGATTCCTTCCCAAATCCAAAACAAATGATAAAGGATCTGCACGACAAAAATGTGGAAACTATCTTAATTACAGAGCCTTTCATTTTAACCTCATCCAAGCGTTGGGACGAAGCCGTACAACAGAATATTTTAGCCAAGGATTCCATTGGAAAGCCAGCTACTTACGATTTTTATTTTGGAAATACTGGCATTATCGATATTTATAATAATGGCGGTAAAAGATGGTTTAAGAATATTTATAAAGATATTTCCAAAATGGGCGTCAATGGTTTTTGGGGCGATTTAGGCGAACCTGAAGTACACCCATCTTGGGTGCAACATGCTACGGGAACTGCTGATGAGGTACATAATATTTATGGTCACGATTGGGCTAAATTGGTTTACGAAGCCTGTTTGGAAGCCAAACCCAACCAGCGACCATTTATTTTAATGCGCGCAGGTTATTCTGGTTCGCAACACTACGGAATGGTGCCTTGGTCTGGCGATGTAAACAGAACTTGGGGCGGACTGCAAAGTCAACCAGAAATTGCATTGCAAATGGGCATGCAAGGTTTGGCGTATATGCATAGTGATTTGGGTGGTTTTGCAGGAGCAAACCTTGACGACGAGCTATATGTACGTTGGTTGCAATATGGTGTTTTTCAGCCAATTTACAGGCCTCACGCTCAAGAAGAAGTGGCGAGTGAACCTGTTTTTAGAAGCGATAAAGCCAAGGCTTTAGCAAAACAGGCCATAGAGTTGCGCTATAAGCTATTGCCATATAACTACAACCTGATGTTTGAAAACAGCCAAACGGGAACGCCTCTAATGCGTCCCATGTTTTTTGAAGATTGTAGTAAAGATATACTTTATCAAGATGCGACATCGTATCTTTGGGGAAATGATTTTTTGGTGTCTCCAGTACTGTATTCTAAAGCAGAAAAGCAGACCGTTTATTTTCCAAAGACTAACAATTGGTTCGATTTCTATTCGGACAAGAAATACAAGGCTGGCACCACAACAACTTATAATTTAGAAGCAGATAAAATCCCGACTTTTGTACGTGGTGGCAGTTTTATTCCTATGGTAAAACCTATACAGTCTACCACAACTTACGATGGTTCGGTGTTGGAACTTCACTATTATTTTGACGAAGATGTAGAAGAGAGTGAATACCAAATGTATAACGATGATGGTTTGACCATCAATGCTTTTGAAAAAGGGATGTATGAGTTGTTGGAGTTTGAAACTGAAATAGAAAACAACTGTTTGGAAATAGAATTTGAAGCCGAAACAGGAGCTAATTATTCAACAAATACAAAAGAAATTAATCTTATTGTTCACAATATAGAACGTGAACTTAAAAACATAAAAATAAATGGTAAAAAAGGCCATTACGATTTTAATAAAAGTAATAACCAATTAACTGTTCCAGTAAGTTGGAACACAGCAAAAGCGACAGAAGTAAAAATTAATTTTAAAAACTAACTATGAAAAAGACAGCGATTTTCTTAATAGCGATTTTAAGTTTGGTTTCTTGTAAAAAAGAAAAAGAAACCCAAATAGAAGAAGAAGTTACAGTTGAAACACCATCTGAAATTCAACCAATAAACGATGATATTTTAGAATCAGCAGTTATTTACGAAGCTAATATTCGTCAATATTCTGAAGCAGGAACTTTTGATGAATTTACTAAAGATATACCACAGTTAAGAGAGTTAGGAGTAAAGGTCATTTGGTTAATGCCTATTAACCCTATTTCTGAAACCAAGCGAAAAGCGACAGGTGGCGATTTTGCCTATAAAATTGAAGATGAAGCGGAACGTGCCAAAATGCTTGGAAGCTATTACGCCGTAAGTGATTACACCAAAGTAAATCCAGAGTTTGGAACCATTGAGGATTTTAGGGAACTTGTTAAAACCGCACATGATAATGGTATTTATGTAATTTTAGATTGGGTGCCTAATCACACGGGTTGGGACCACGTTTGGATAAAAGATCATCCAGAGTACTATGTAAAAAATAATAAAGGTGAAATCACAGATCCTTTAAATCCAGATGGTACGTCAAAAGGCTGGGGCGATGTTGCTCAATTGGATTACACCAATATGGATATGCAAAATAAAATGATAGAGGATATGATGTATTGGGTAAAAGAAGAAAAAGTAGATGGTTTTAGATGTGATCATATCGAGCCAACTCCTGTAGATTTTTGGCAACGTGCTATTGCAGAATTAAGAGCAGAGCGTAATGTATTTATGCTTGGTGAAAATGATGAACCAAAGTTTATGAAAGGTTCAGACTTATTTGAAATGGAATATGGCTGGAAGTTCCACCACTTGATGAAAGACATTACAAAAGGTCACAAGCCTGTTGCGGAATTTGATAGTTTGATGAATTATATTGACAAGGCATACGAGAAAGATGATATAATCATGAATTTTGTAACCAATCATGATGAAAACTCATGGAATGGTATTGTTACCGATCGATATGGAGAGGCTTCAGAATCTGTCCTGGCTTTAAGTTATATGATTCCAGGTATGCCATTGATTTACTCTGGGCAAGAATACGATTTAAGTCATCGTTTAAAATTCTTTGAAAAGGACTTAATCCCAAAAACCAAAGGGAAAGTTTGGCCAGCTTTAGAAAAATTAGGAGCGCTTAAAAACACTAATTCAGCATTACATGGAGGAAAAAAACCAGCGGATTATGGAAGAATACAAACGGGTAACGAAAATGTTTTAGCTTTTAAGAGAAGCAAAAATGAAAGCGAAGTGGTTTACATCGGGAACTTTTCAGATCAAGTACAAGATGTTTCAACCTCGTTACAGGGAACATTTACAGACTACATGACTGCTGAAAAAATAGATATAGACAATACATTAAAACTTGATGCTTGGGGATACAAGATTTTGGTAAAACAGTAGAATAGATAACGCATTAAAAAAAAAGGCCTCAACAAGCGTTGAGGCCTTTTTTTTGTTATTTTGAAAACTTTTTATAGACCATACTCACTATACATCCCATTACAATGTAATAAACAAGATATATAAAAGCATTAATGATATATCCTGAAAAAGCGATGATATTTGAAGTTGAGTAATCTATTAAACCAGACCCAAAGCCAGCTAAAATGCCCATTAAAACCCCAAATTGCATACCTTCAGATACACTGTGGTGTCCTCTGGCCCATTTAGAATAAATTATAGTAAAACATACAGCAAGAATGACACATCCTAAAATTAAATGGAACATATCTGGCATATCTTTCATGACACCAGTTGCAGTTCCTAAATGATCTTTGAGTAAAGGGTCTCCTAAAATTCCCCAAAGTAAATAACCACCAAAATATGCCCATAGGGCAGCAGATAAATAAGCTATTAAATTAGTTTTTGAAAACATATCAGTTGTTTTATTAGTTAATATGAAATTAAAAATAGCATTGAATGATAAATATTTAATAAAAAGGTTAAAATATTATGAACAATTTAATCAACTATCAATGAAAATACTATTTTAAGGAAGTGTCAGAAATAGATTAGAATTACGACAAACACATTAATTTGTAAATTTGTATTCATAATAGCAACATCATGAGTGATATTAACGATAACATCGAAGCCCCTTTTAAGTTCCTTATCAGTTTTGATAGGTATTTAAAACAGTATGATGACCTCTCTAAAAACGAGAATAGTTTATTCGCTTCCCAAGCCAAGCATGTTTTGAATTTGGTGGAAAAAAATCCAATACTTCGTAATGGCTTTTCTGATATCTCTCTACTAAAAAAATATGAATCTGAAATTGAATTTATCTTAAAGGATGCTTTCAGTCCGTTACTATCTCTCAATGAAATTAAAACAGCGTCTATTCCGTTTCATGATGTGGTTTTTAATTCTTCTGAACGATTTAAAAATATTATTAAAACAGCTGGACAAGATTTTAACTTGAAAATGAAAAATATGCCAGAGGATGACCTCTATATTTTTGCTTGTGCAGCTATTTTGAATTTCAACTATGGCTATTCGCTAAATTTTAAACGTCCACTTTATTATGAAATTCCAGATGAGAATGGTGTTTTAAGGTTTTATAAAATATTGTATAATGCAGATTTCATTGAAAGTATTAGAGGGGAAAATGCACCAATTATAACGGATGATGACTATTACGAACTGTTGGACAATTTTGAGAATATTGATTTGTGGAAAGAAAAATTTCCACCAGGAAGCTACACTTTCAAGGGTTTTGTGATTTCAAATATTTTCGATGTAACGGACGATCAGTCTATTTCAAATATCAAGTCCACATTAATTGGTCAGGATAAGCGCAAAGACGAAAATTTCATGACCAATTTTCATGAAATTTTTAGATCACTTTTGGGCATTAAAGACCTCAAAGTAGGATTTTCGGTTTATAATGCTCGTGAAGATAAGTTTGAGAGGGTTTATGGTGCTGGAATGACCAGTTATCTTTTGAATAAAAGAGAAAGTGTTTGTTGTGATGATGCTTTGTGTAAATGGTCCTATGACAAGTTACTTAAAGATAAACAGTATTTTTCAATTTCAGATGTTGATGAATTGTATAAAAAATCTAAAGGTAAGGTACCCCATATAAAAACACTTCATGAGCAAAACATTAAGAGTGCCATTTTTGCGCCTATAGCTAATAAAAATGGACTATTGGGGATTTTAGAATTGGTGTCTGATAAACCCAAAGTTTTAAACAGTATCAATGCTAACAAATTGATTGATGTTATGCCGTATATTGTGGCAACTGTTGAACGCTCAAAAGATGAAGAGGACAATTTGATAAAGGCTATTATTCAAAAGGAATGTACATCTATTCATGATAGTGTTCTCTGGCGATTTGAAGCCGAGGCTAAAAACTACATTAAAAACGAGATGAATGGTCAGGAGGCTATTTTCAGAAAAATAGCTTTTGATAATATTTATCCTTTATACGGTCAAATTGATATTCAAGGTTCTTCTGATGCTAGAAACCACGCTACCAAACAAGATTTAAAACTTCAATTGAATCTCGTTAAAAACATTATGAATCAAGCTTTGGAATTGGATAACCTTCCTATATATGAGCAGTTTGTTTATCAAATTGAAACGTATGAAAAAGATTTGGATTCTAATTTTCAAGTGGATAGTGAACAAAAAATATCAGCTTTTTTCAAACAAGATATCGAGCCGCTATTAGAACATCTTCAGACTTTTGATCCGTTAAAACCTGTAGTCGATAAGTATTACGAATTTATAGATCCAACTATCAACGAGATTTATAAACACCGAAAGGACTACGACCTTACCATTGCAACCATAAACAAAAAAATGGCTGCTTTATTGGATTACAAACAGAAGGATGCTCAAAGCATGTATCCGCATTATTTTGAACGTTATAAAACAGATGGTGTAGAGCATAACATGTACATCGGTGAATCTATTACCAAAGAGAATAGTTTTAATCTGATATACCTGTATAATTTAAGATTATGGCAGTTGCAGGTTATGTGCGAAATGGAGAATGCCTATTATCAAATGCGTTCCAAGTTTCCAATTTCATTGGATGTAGCTTCCATGATTTTGGTATTTAATCAACCGTTGTCGATTAGTTTTAGAATGGACGAAAAACAATTTGATGTTGATGGTACATACAATGCTAGGTATGAGATTGTGAAGAAACGTGTAGATAAGGCCTACATAAAAGGCACTAAAGAACGGGTAACGCAAAAAGGAAAACTAACTATTGTCTATTCGCAAAAACAGGATGAAATAGAATACTTAAGATATATTCAGTTTTTGCAGTCCAAACATATGTTGGACACAGATGTTGAAATAGTTGAATTGCAAGATTTGCAAGCTGTAACTGGTTTAAAAGCCATAAGGGTTAGCGTTTTGTACCATAAAAACAAAAAAGATAAGAGCTTCTATACTTACGAAGATTTGATGAAAGAAATTCAATCCTAGATTTCTGCCAAGTGAAATGAAATACCATAGGCGATTACAGAAATGATTATTCCGATCATAAATACGGTATAGGTAGTTCTTAATATTCTGTATTTCCTATCTAAAACTTTACCCAAAAAGTAAAGATCCTTGGTCAATGAATTATAAACGTAATTTTTATCCTTTAGCAGTTCACCTATAGCCCATTCAAATTCATCCAATTTCATTTTATGGAAGTTTCCAAAAAATGTCAGATTTACCTTTTTTTGTGCAACATCTTCTTTAGTAAACTCACCACTGGTAATATTGGGTCTGGTGGCTAAAATGGACAGCACCATAGATGCCACGCTAAAGCAAACAAAAATAACGGTAGGTGTTATCAAGTAAGCATTGGATGGGTTATCGAGTTTGCTGATTAAATTAGAAAGAACCAAAGAAATAATAATAGCGTTTACTGATAATAAAATATTGGCCTTAGTATCGGCAATGTCGCTTAACTTAATATGATTTCTTAATGCCACCCGATAGAAGGTTTGTATACCTCTGTCTGGATCTTCTTTTTTATAGGCAGCTTTGTATTTGGCTTTTAACTTTTCCCTGTTGGCTTTCGTTTTTAATTTTTTGTTCCGCTTCATCAGCGAAGCCAAATTTCGCTCTTTAACCGGTTGCCAGTTTTTTAGGGCATAATCCGTATAGAATTGATGCTTTTTTGTTAAAACTTCAATATTTTCAGATAGCCACTCTCTTTGGGAGTACGATTTAATTCCCATCAACTCCAGTTCTTTTCTTAAAAACTCACTGGCTTCGTCAAAATAGTCTTTGCCAAAATGCGATGCATCTGCATCTCGAATAATCTTACTTAAGTTGTTTTTTGGCTCGTCTTCAAATTTAGTGGCCAAGATGCATTCGGAAACTTGAGAAATTATGTTTTCTGAAACACCTTCATTCTTTAAAAAATCTGTAGCAATTTTTACGCTTTCTTCTTCATGATTGTTATGCCCTTTTGTATACCCAGTGTCATGTAGCAACGCTGTCAAACGCAGTACTTCAATTTCAGTATCATTCAAATTTGAATGTTCTATAAGTTCGTTTAGACTTTTCAATACACGCTTTGTATGTGTTAGATTATGATAGAGAAAAGTTGGATCTAATTGATTTTTAAACAAATCAAAAACGAAAGCTTCTGTTTTCTCTATTATATTGTGGGTCATAAAGGTGTTTTTTAAAGTTCCAAATTACAAAATATTAGGAATTTGATTAAAAATAAATTCTATTTTCGAGTAAGTCGAACAAAGGGTTAAAACTTTCAGGATTATCAACGTTTTAACGTGAAATGTCCTTTGTGTATTATGCCACTTGCCCTTGTAACGGTAAACCAATAGTCGTTTGTTGGCATAGGAAATCCATTGAGTGTACCATCCCACCCTGGATCATTGTAATCTAAATTTATAATGAACTTACCGTATCTGTCAAAAATATTTATAAGGATGCCTGGCTCGAAATCAGCATATTGTATATGCCAAACATCATTTTCGCCATCATTGTTTGGAGTGAAAAATTTGGGATAGTTTAAAATGAAAATAGTCTCGGTAACAATTCCACAACCATTTAAATCCATTACATAAACCGTGTATTCCCCTGGCTCTAAATTTAAAAATGTATTGTTGTTTTGATAGGTTACACCATCAATAGAATAAACGTAATTACCAATACCGCTAGCAGAAACGGTAATACTATTATCATAGTAAGTCCAATCTTCTATTTCTACATCATCTATTACGGCTACGTCTGAAGAAATTACCGTAAACGTTTGTGTTGATGTACAAGTTAAATTATCATATTCATTACTAACAGTTACGGTGTAAGTGCCTGTTTCGCTAACCACGATTGTGGGTGTGGTTTCACCCGTTGACCATTCATATTGCGTATAGCCAGGAGCGGTAGATAGTACAAGCATGTCATTTGTACATATAAAAACGGTTTCGTCATCAGGCAATTCAGGAGATGTTCCAATAAATATCTGAAATGATGTTGAGCCAAAGCACACATTTAGACTATTATGAACGACTCTTACATAAATTGTTTGCGGGTTAGAGATATTTGTGTAAGATTCAGGTAATGGATTATCGCCAGTATTAGCATCCTGTTGGCTTAAATGGTAGGTAACAGTATAGTCATTTGGGTCTTGATTGCCTAAAATTTGACTGTTTTGATTAGTAAGATTAAAAGCATCTGTTTCTATACCATCATCTCGGCAAGATAACATGCTGTCAGGCGTATTCACGCGAACCAAAGGTAGTAAGTTCTCTAAATTAACGGTAGCCGTTTCTATACTACCACAAGAATCTTCAACTCTAACTTCATAAGTTCCAAAGGGTAGTCCAGTAAAAACATTATTGTCACCATTGTCCAAAAAGAAAGGAGAGGTAATACTGAAGTTATAGGGTTCAACGCCAATTACATCCAAAATAATATCTGAAGGCCCAGTACCACCATCACAATTTAAATTGTAAATACCAGAAATTACAAGTTGAGATGTAACTTCAAAAGGAGTCATAATATCCAAACAATATTCACTAGCATTACTATGATACGCATGGAAAACTTTTATAACACGAAACTCTCCCGTTTCAAAAATATTGAGCATGGTTTCCATATTTTGCATTTCAACAGAATTGGTGGAGTTTGGAATGTCACCTTCTGTATAGGGCGAACCTGTAAATGGATGTCCCCAGGAATTGGAACCTGGATTAAATTTTTGAAACCAATAGGTGATGTCAGCTACAGATTCATCAAAATCACTAACGGTTAAATCAAACGAGCCGCAATGTCGATCTACACTATAAGCAAAAGGAGTAGGGTTGTAGTTAAAAATATTAATATTTTCAGTATAGTTGAAGCCGCAAGTATCGGTTAGATTTATGACATAATTTCCAATAGGTAAATAGTTTTGGAAATAGAATCCTTGACTTGTAATGTTTTCACTCACATCATCAGGTAAGCTATTTTCATATTCAGCAGGAGCAGATGTAATGACTACTGAAGTGATATCGCCATTGTCACTATCAATTCGTAATGAGCCTGTTTCTGTTAAACAATTTTTGGATGAAAAAAGCCTTAAATTCATAAATACAAATTCAGGCACAATAAAATCAAAGGTGTGTTCATCGCCACAGTCATCAATTAAAAAGATAGTATAAGTTCCAACTGGTAAATCGATAAGATTTAGAATACCATCATTTGTAGAAGTAGTTACTTCGTCAGGTAAACTATTAGGATAGCTGCTAGGTGCGGCTATTATTTCAGCATACTCAATGATTCTGTCTGCAATGGTGATGTTGGCATATCCAAAGTTTGATTCGCAGCCATTGTTGCCAGCATCGACAATTGGTTCGATGATAGGTTCAATGATTTCTAACGAGGCTTCACCAGTTCTACCACATGAATCAGTAATACTAACTGTATAATTTCCTGTTGGGACTTCAGATAGAATCGAGCCAAATGTTATAGAAGAACTAGTATATGGACCAGGATAGTCACTATTAAAATCCAAAGGATTAAAGTCAGTTGGAGATTCTACGAAGTTAAGTGTAAAAGGCGGATTAATATTACGAACGGTTACCGAAAAAGTTTGCCCACAATTTGCAGGTGTTGCTACAATTTCAACAAAAGGATTTGGGTCTATGGTATTACTGGTTTCAAATGTATTATTACAAGCATCGGTAACTGAAATAGTAATATCAAAAATGTCATTCCCATATAAAGGAATACTTTGACTAATATCAAATCCCTCAACCGATTCACTGGGTACATTTACAACTATTGTTTCTACAGGAGCTCCGTTTGGAGGTGTTATGGTATAGGTAACTACTAGAGGGAAGGATAGTGGTGCGCCAGAGGGAGAACCAATAAAATTGGTTATTGTCACTGAATCACAGGAATCCATCATTTCAGGGGTTTGAGTTGGGTATACCTGAATGTCATTAGCCGATAAAAACATTGTGTACGATTTTGAAACCGCATTACCGCAGTCATCAAAAACCCTTATAATATAAGTGCCTTGAGGGACATTGTTAAATTCGTTGGAATCTTGAGGTGGCACAGTGATTGGTCCCGAAATAATTTCATAAGATACGGCATTGCCATCTAGTACATTAACGATTATGGTTGAAGTTAAATCACAATTCGCAACACTTTCATGAGATATTTCAAAATCTAATTCTGTTGTTAAATCCTCAACAGTTATATCTACAAATTCTGAACTTTCCTCACCATTTAAAATTTGAATGGCAACTACGCGATAGTCACCAGATAGTAAATTTATAAATGAATTTGCCGAAGTTTCAGAAATGGGATTGTCTAAATCTGGTAGTAAAAATAGTTGATAAAGAATTGTAGCACCAGGCTCTGTGTTGGATACAGACATGTTTAAAGCACCGTTTCCAATACAAGTTTCAGGTGTTGCTGAAACCTCTAAATTAAAATCAGAAAGCTGTGTGTAGCCATTTTTCGCGCTCAATAGCAACACGAAAACCCAAAACCAATGTAATCTGATCTTGTTGTTTTTCATAGCGAGTTTATCTGACTATTAATTAATTCAGCTTAAATCAAAGATACAATATAATTGTAATTTACTGATTTGTTCAAGGAATTCATTGATGAAGTTAGGTATTTAGACCAATTACGACATAATTAGTCATGAATAAGTAGTATTTTTAATCGAATTAAAAAGAGGAGATATTTTTATGTTAACATGGAAAGATGTTATTAATTTTTCGGTAAATGGGAATCCCATTCCAGATGAGCGAGTTGAAAAGACCGAAGCTGAATGGCGAGCCATTTTAACCGATGAACAATATAGGATCACTAGAAAAAAAGGTACCGAAATGGCTGGGACTGGTGCCTATTGTCATTCACACGAAGCAGGTAAATACAATTGTGTATGTTGCAATACACCTTTGTTTGATTCTACAATAAAATTTAGTTCAGGAACAGGCTGGCCAAGCTTCACGCAACCCATTAAAGTGAATGCCATTAAGTATGAGAAAGATTCATCCTTTGGGATGATTCGTGTTGAGGTTATGTGTAACACTTGTGATGCGCATTTAGGGCATGTGTTTCCCGATGGACCTGAACCTAGCGGATTGCGTTACTGCATCAATTCTGAATCTATGGTTTTAGACAAGGAGGTTGCCAATGGAAACTAATACGGTTCAAGTAGCGACATTTGGAGGTGGATGTTTTTGGTGTACAGAAGCCGTTTTTCAAGAAGTTAAAGGTGTTGAAAAAGTCGTTTCAGGATATTCGGGAGGTAATGTTCCTGGTCACCCTACTTATCGTGAAATTTGTTCAGGACTAACTGGTCATGCCGAAGTAATTCAAGTGACTTTCAATCCAAGTGTTATATCCTATAAAGATATTCTGATGATTTTTATGACCACTCATGATCCCACAACTTTAAATCGTCAAGGAGCTGATGTTGGAACACAATACCGTTCGGCGATTTTTTATCATAGTGAAGAGCAAAAGCAAGTAGCTGAAAATGTTATTGAAGCACTTCAGGAATATTATAACAATCCCATTGTAACTGAAATAAGTCTATTTGAAGCTTTTTATGAAGCCGAACAAGAACATCAGGATTTTTATAAGAATAATCCTGACTATGGATATTGTACCTTTGTAATAAATCCAAAATTGGCCAAGTTGAAACAGATGCATGCCAATAAACTAAAATAATGAACCTGAAACTTAAGCACACATTTACTGATAATCTTCCCGCTGATTCTAATTCTGAAAACGCAAGAAGACAGGTTTTAAATGCTTGTTTTTCTTATGTGAATCCGAAGCAAACTTCAAGTCCTCATTTGCTTCATGTTTCACCTGAAGTACTTCAGGAATTGGGTTTAAGTAAAGCCGATTCTGAAACAGATGATTTCTTAAAAGTGTTTACTGGAAACAAAACCCCTAAAGATTCAAAACCTTATGCTATGTGCTATGGTGGACATCAGTTTGGACAATGGGCAGGACAGTTGGGAGATGGAAGAGCTATTAATTTAGGAGACATTCAGCATAATAATCAATCATGGGAATTGCAACTAAAAGGTGCAGGAGAAACACCATATTCGCGTTCAGCAGATGGTTTGGCCGTGTTGCGTTCATCAATCAGGGAATACTTGTGTAGTGAAGCTATGTATCATTTGGGAGTGCCTACAACTAGAGCGCTTTCTTTGGCATTAACAGGCGATCAGGTTTTACGTGATGTTATGTACAATGGTAATCCGGCTTATGAAAAAGGAGCTATTGTATGTCGTGTAGCACCTTCGTTTTTGAGATTTGGTAATTATGAAATTTTTGCAGCAAGACAAGATTTAGAAACTTTAAAGACACTCCTTGATTTCACTATTAAACAGCATTTTCAACATTTAGGTAAGCCTTCAAAGGATACTTATATCAATTTTTTTGAGGAAGTATCCTCGCGCACTTTAGATATGATTGTCCATTGGCAGCGTGTTGGATTTGTACACGGTGTAATGAATACTGATAATATGTCAATACTGGGGCTTACAATTGATTATGGGCCTTATGGATGGTTGGAAGGTTTCGATTTTGGTTGGACACCCAATACAACAGATAGTCAACATAATCGCTATCGTTATGGCAATCAACCAAACATTGGATTATGGAATTTATACCAATTGGCAAACGCATTGTATCCTTTAATTGAAGAAGCTGAACCTTTAGAAGCTATTTTGAATGCTTATAAAACCAATTTTGAAGTAAAATCTTTGGAAATGATGCGATCAAAACTTGGTTTGGAGTTACAATTGGAAAATGATATAAAATTGATTCAAGACTTGGAAGATGTTTTACAGATTTCAGAAACAGATATGACCATCTTTTTTAGAAATCTTGCCAATGTACAAAAGGATGATTCCGATAACAGTTTGCAGGTTGTTGAAAAAGCATTTTATAAGCCTAATGAAATATCTGATTCAGTCAGACAAACTTGGAATAATTGGATTAATGCATATAAAAGCAGACTTAAAAAAGAAAGTCTTACGGATGGTGAAAGAAAAGTGAAAATGAATTTGGTCAATCCTAAATATGTGCTTCGAAATTATATGGCACAATTAGCTATTGAAGAAGCTGATAAAGGTAATTATGGTTTAATCGACGAATTGTTTAAACTACTTCAAAAACCTTATGATGAGCAACCAGCAAATGAGAAATGGTTTGCAAAACGCCCTGAATGGGCTAGACATAAAGTAGGTTGCTCTATGTTGTCATGTAGTTCGTGATATGTCTAAAAAAACACTATAATATGTATCTTTGCTAAACCAATTCAACTCAATGAAGAAAATAATCAATAAGTTATTTCTATTGGTTTTACTAGGTATAGTGTATTCATGCGCTACATACCAAAAACAAATTGTAGATACTAACAATGAAGGATTTTCTACAAATCAAGAAGTTGCACATTCTTTTTATTTGATTGGTGACGCTGGTTACTCGCCCAACAATACTCCAGCAACAACCTTACAGTTGCTCAAAGAAGATTTAAAAAAAGCCCCAAAAAATAGTACGGTCATTTTCCTGGGTGATAATATTTACCCTAAAGGATTGCCAGATAAAGATCATAAAAACAGGTCGGATGCTGAATTTTATTTGCAGTCTCAAATAGATGCAGTCAAAGATTTTAAAGGGCAAACTATTTTTATTCCAGGTAATCACGATTGGTATTCTGAAGGGTTAAAGGGTTTGGAGCGCCAGGAAGATTTTGTAGATGATGCTTTGGGGAAGAATACTTTTTTACCAGAACATGGCTGCCCAATTGAAGATAAGTCAATCACTGATGACATCGAGCTGATTATAGTAGATTCAAAATGGTATTTAACCAATTGGGATAATCATCCAACTATTAATGATGACTGTGATATTAAAACTCGAGAAGCTTTTTTTGACGAGTACGAGAGTTTGATTAAAAAAGCTAGAGGAAAAACAACTATTGTTGCTATTCATCATCCAATGTTTACAGATGGGCCTCACGGTGGGCAGTATAGTTTTATTGAACACATGAAACCTATTCCTTTTTTAGGAACACTAAAAAACATTTTAAGAAAAGGTACAGGAGTGAGTCCTGAAGATTTGCAAAACAAAAGATACAATGAATTCAGAAAACGAATCATAACCTTATCACAAGAGAATGACAAGGTTGTTTTTGTTTCTGGTCATGAACATAGTTTGCAGTATTTATCGTCCGATAATTTAGTTCAAATAGTTAGTGGTTCAGGATCCAAGAAAACGGAAACAAGAAATGTTGGAAGTGGTATTTTTTCTTATGCCGAATATGGTTATGCACGATTGGACGTTTATAAAGATGGTTCTTCTCACGTTGAATTTTTAACTGTAAATTCAGATGTGACTGCCTTCTCAAAGCAAGTTCATGCAAAGCAAATTGAACAAAACAAAAACTATGAAGAAAGTGTGCCCCAAAAAGTAAAAGCATCAATTTACACACAAGAAGAAGTTGAAAAAAGTGCTTTTTACAATTTTTTATGGGGCGAAAGATATGCTAAACATTACAGTACACCCATTGAGGTTCCAACAGTGAAATTGGACACGCTTTTTGGTGGATTGACTCCTGTGCGAAGAGGCGGAGGAACCCAATCTAACTCGTTACGATTAAAGGATTCATTAGGCCGCGAGTATGTTATGAGAGGTTTGCGTAAAAACGCGGTTAATTTTATTCAAGCATCCGCATTTAAGGATCAATACGTTGAGGGGCAATTTGATGATACCGCTGCCGAAACCTTATTATTTCATGTATTTACGGGTTCATATCCTTATGCACCTTTTATAACAGGAACGCTATCAGATGCTATAGGTCTTTTGCATACCAATCCAAAATTATATTATGTACCTCATCAAAAAGCTATTGAGCCTTACAATGATTTTTTTGGGGATGAACTGTATATGATAGAAGAGCATACTGGTGATGATCATGGTGACAAAGCAAGTTTCGGATTTTCTGATGAGTTGATTAGTACAGCAGATATGCTTTTGGAAATTCAATCGGATGAAGATATTGTAATAGATGAAGAAGCTTACGTTAGAGCAAGATTGTTTGATATGTTAATTGGTGATTGGGATAGGCATCAGGATCAATGGCGATGGGCAGAAACTGAACGTAATGGAAAAACGGTTTATGTGCCAATGCCAAGAGATCGTGATCAGGTTTTTTCTAATATGAACGATGGGTTTTTAATGGGGATAGGATCTACCTTGATACCAGCTGCAAGAAAATTTAAAGGATATGAAGTTGAATTAAGTAGCCCAAAATGGTTCAGTATTTCGCCGTATCCTTTGGATATGGCTCTAATAAATAATTCTGAAAAAGTAGTTTGGGATAAACAGGTGGAAATAATTACCGCTAACATTACGGACGAAGTTATTGAAGAAGCTTTCGCACACGTTCCTAAAGAATTACATGACGAGGTTATTAACTTGATTAAAGAAAAATTAAAAGGTAGATTGAAGAACCTTCAAAAAATTTCTGATGAATACTACTCTTATATCAATAAATATGCGGTGATTAAGGGGACCAATAAGGATGATTGGTTTGAAATTGAACGGCAATCAATGGGTAAAACTAGGGTAACGGCTTACAGGATTAAGGGAGGCGAAAAGGCAGATGTGTTCCACGATAGAGTATATAACAAAGACATCACAAAAGAAATTTGGATTTACGCTTTGGATGATGATGATGTTTTACACGTGGTTGGAGATGGCTCGAATCTCATTAAAATCCGATTAATTGGAGGTCAAAACAATGATGTTTATGATATTGAAAATGGCAAAAAGGTTAAAGCCTATGATTTCAAGTCTAAACCCAATACATTTAAAACCAAAAAAGGTGGCCTAAAATTGATTGACGACTATGAAACCAATGTTTATAATTATAAAAAGCTTAAAAACAACGCCAATCAATTTTTGCCTTTAATCGGGTTTAACCCAGACGATGGTGTTAAACTTGGTTTTTCAAATACCTATACAGCTTATGGGTTTGAAAGAAATCCGTTTTCATCCCAGCATAAGTTAACGGCTTCTTACTATTTTGCAACCAGTGGTTTTGATGTGTTGTATTCTGGTGAGTTTTCAAATGTGATTGGTAGATTGAACTTTGGTTTAAAAGCAGGTCTTACGAGTCCTAATTACAGTATAAATTTCTTCGGTTTTGGTAATGAGACATCAAACCCAAATGTTGATGGTTCAGGTGAAAATATGGATTTCAACCGAGTAAAATTAAGTGCATTCAGAGTGGCGCCATCATTAATAAAGAAAGGTGAATTAGGAAGTGAAGTAAAGCTAGAAGTAAGCTATGAATCTATTGAAGTTGAAGAAACCCAAGACAGATTCATTAATAACTATTACAATGCCAATATAATTGAAAACAGGAATAATTTCTTTGGAGCAGAATTGAGTTATCATTTTAAAAATAGAGATAATGAAGCATATCCGTCCAATGGTTTTCAATCGGATTTTAAGATAGGATATAGAACTAATGTTGATACTTCCGCGGATTTTGGGTATTTCATCCCAAGCTTAAGTTTTGATAATAAAATAACGCCTAACGGTAAGTTGGTTTTTGCTACAAAATTGAAAGGACATATAACTTTCGGGAACAATTATGAATTTTATCAAGGTGCTTCAATTGGTGCAAGCGATGGATTGAGAGGGTATAGAAACCAGCGATTTACAGGTAAACACGCTTATTATCAATTAACCGATTTAAGATATACATTTAGAAAATTAAAAACAGGTTTGCTGCCCATAAACCTAGGCATTTATGGAGGCTTTGATTATGGTAGGGTTTGGTTATCTAATGACAGCTCTAGTGTATGGCACAACTCTTATGGTGGAGGTATTTTAGTAATAGCTGCCGAATTGTTTACGGCCAATATTTCTGTTTTTAATAGTGATGACAGTGCGCGTTTTGCACTGGCATTTGGATTAAAATTTTAAAATAAAAACATGAATTCAGTTGATGATTTATTAAAAGTGCTTCAATTAGAGCAAGTAAATGAAAACCAATTTAACGGCATTAGTAAGACAGTAGGTAGTCCCAATGTTTTTGGAGGTCAAGTATTGGCTCAAGCGCTTAATGCGGCAAATAGATCTATAAATAACAACCGGGTACTTCATTCCATGCATGCTTACTTTTTGGAAGCGGGACATTTAGAATTTCCAATAGAATACAACGTAAGTATTATGCGTGATGGTGGCAGTTTTTCAGTCAGACGGGTAACTGCTAGTCAAAAGGGACAGGTTATTTTTATTATGTCTGCCTCCTTTCATAAAGATGAAGAAGGGTACAACCATCAAATTGATATAAAATCGGATGTGAAACAACCTGAAGAGTTATTAAGTTGGACCGATATGTTGGAACAGTTTGGTGATCTTATCCCAAAGAAAACAAAAGGTTTTATCGAGATTGAAAGACCTATTGAATTTAAACCTGTTGAGGTTGTAAACCCTTTCAATAAAGAAGATTTACCACCCTCAACCAATGTTTGGTTTAAGTTAAAGGGCAATGCTTCAAATCTTGATTTAGGAACCAAGCAGCAAATACTGACCTATGTTTCTGATTATAATATTTTGGCTGCAGCCATGAATCGTCATGCCAGCAAAGCGCATTGGGGAAATACTCAAACAGCTAGTTTGGATCACTCTATGTGGTATTTTAGGGATTTTGATTTTGACGACTGGATGCTTTATTCCATAGAGTCACCCAACACATCCAATGCTAGAGGTTTTGCAAAAGGAAATATCTTTACAAGAGATGGTAAGTTAGTAGCATCTGTAGCTCAAGAAGGTTTAATGCGCCCTATAATTAAATAGTGCTAGTGTATTTGGAATTCATATAAGTTACCACCTTCATTTTTTTTGAATTCATCAGTGATATAAAGAGTGTTTGAGTTTTTTATGCAAACACCTTCTTTTTGTGAATCGTGGTCAAACTTATAGGGCTTTATGGTGCCTTCAAAAATAGCATCCCAATTAAAGTTGGTAACTTCCCAAACTTTGTTATGGTTTAATAAATATAAACGTGACCCGTTTGAACTGATTGTGGCCGAAGTTATACGATTGTTTTTATCATCTAAATTAAACTCCTCTGTAATTTCTGCTTTATGTTCTCCAAGTTTGTTTGGAACTTTAATTGTGATAAATTTTTTGGTTTCTTTACTAAAAATATAGAAGTACCCATTATGCAGAACAAAAGCTTCAAAATCTTTGGGCTTTTGCTTTTTAGGTAATTCAAACGAAATAATTTCAGCTATTGCTTCTGTCGCTTCTGTTGGCTTCACCTTATATATTTCAAACCGCTTTCGTTTTTCATCGTTATTACCAAAATCACCAATGTAAATATTGCCAAGACTATCTCGAGTTAAATCCTCCCAATCTATATTTTTGGCATTCGTGATTTCAATGTCTTTAATAATTTTTCCTTTAGTATTTAAACCGTAAAGATGATTGTTGTTTCCAGCGTCTTGAATTACCCAAAGCACATCGGAATTTGGAAGTTTCTCAACAGCACTAATTTCGGGTAGGCTTGTTGGTAAATCAGCAATGATTTTGAGTTTTCCGCTATCACAAGAAAGGGAAAGAAGTACAAGTACAAAGAGGCTTGCTTTGAAATTTAAATTCAACTCTGTAATTTTTAGTATAAATTTACAAACTATTAAACACTCTCAATAATTTGAATCTATTGAATTCAAAAATTCTAAAAATAGGACATCGCGGCGCAATGGGTCATGTTGCAGAAAATACCATAGCCTCCATAAAGAAAGCATTGGACTTTGGTGTTGATGGAATTGAAATAGATGTACATCTTTGTCGTTCTGGTGAATTGGTAGTGTTTCACGATTTCACTTTAGACCGCATGACAGATGGTTCAGGTGAAGTTAATAAATACAGCTTATCTGAATTAAAAAAACTCAAGGTTCATAGTAGCTATGAAATACCAACTCTAGAAGAGGTATTAGATGCGATTGATAAAAGATGTTTTATCAACATTGAGTTAAAAGGAAAGGATACGGCAAAGCAATCGGTTAAAGTTATTCAGTATTATATTGCTGAAAATAGCTGGAATTATGATGATTTTATTGTATCGAGTTTTCAGCATCATGAGTTAGAAACGGTTTATGGTTTAAATAAAAAAATTAAACTCGCTGTATTGACAAAGGCCAGTGTTATGGAAGCTATTGAATTTGCCCAAACCATTAACGCTAAAATCATTCATCCTAATGTTGCTTTGGTGACTCGCGAGAATATTACTATAGCTCAAGAAAACGGATATCAGGTGAATGTTTGGACTGTCAATGACATCGAAACTATTTCACGGATGAAAGCGTATCAAGTTAATGGTATAATAAGTGATTTCCCTGATAGATTATGAGGCAATATGACATTATTATAATCGGTGGAGGTGCCGCAGGTTTTTTTGCCGCTATTAATATCGCAGAACAAAATTCAAATTTGAAGATTTGCATTCTTGAAAAGAATAAGGAAGGCTTACAAAAGGTAAAGATTTCTGGAGGAGGTCGTTGTAATGTCACACATGCCGAATTTATACCACAGGAGTTAGTATTGAATTATCCAAGAGGGGAAAAAGAGTTATTGGGTCCCTTTCATCAGTTTATGACAGGCGATACTATTGAATGGTTTGATAAACGTGGTGTGGAGCTTAAAATTGAAGAAGATGGACGTATGTTCCCTATTACTGACTCTTCACAAACTATAATAGATTGTTTTTTAAAGGAAGCCAAAAATCATCAGGTTGATATTTTGTATCGTGAAAATGTTTCCAAAATAATTCCAACAGATAGTTTGGGGTTTAAACTGGAAACCAAGGATGAAAACTTCGAATGTAATAAACTCTTAATAGCAACAGGTAGTAGCGTTAAGTTTTGGAAACAGTTAGAGAATTTAGGTCATACTATTTGCAAGCCTGTCCCTTCACTTTTTACATTCAACATTAAAGATGAACGTATTAAAAATATTCCTGGCGTTGTAGTTGCTGATGTAGATGTAAAGGTTTTAAACACAAGTTTAGATTCCTCTGGGCCACTGCTTATAACCCATTGGGGAATGAGTGCGCCAGCCATATTGAAACTTTCCGCATTTGGAGCACTGGAACTCGCTGAAATGAATTATAAATTTGAAATTGAAGTTAATTTCATCAAACTAACTTTAGAAGAATCTTTAGAGAAACTAAAGAATTTTAAACAGAATCTAGCCAAGAAAACCGTTTATAAATCAACTCAATTTAGTTTGCCTAAACGTTTGTGGCAGCAGTTGGTACTGGCCTCAAACATTGGTCAAGATGAGCGTTGGGCCGATATTAATAAACAGCAATTGGAAAGTTTAGCTGATCAACTAACTCAAGCAATTTTTAGAGTAGATGGTAAAAGTACCTTTAAAGATGAATTTGTGACCGCTGGTGGTGTTGATTTAAAGGAAGTTAATTTTAAAACTTTTGAAAGTAAACTGTTCCCCAATTTGTATTTTGCAGGTGAAGTTTTGAATATTGATGCAGTTACAGGCGGATTCAATTTTCAAAATGCGTGGACTGGAGCGTACATTGCATCTAAAGCAATATCATCATGATAACCTATATCGTTCTATTAAAAGGCATTAATGTAGGCGGTCACAAAAAAGTGCCAATGGCCGATTTGAGAGCCTTACTTGAAAAAGAAGGTTTTAAAAATTTACAAACCTATATTCAAAGTGGCAATGTGATATTGCAAACCACAGAAAGTAATAAGTTGCCCCTTGAAACACATGTTTCAAAAGCCATACAATCTCATTTTGGATTTGAAGTATCCGTTTTAGCGAAAACCAGAAAAGAATTACAACACATTTTTGACAACTCACCTTTCACAGAAGAAAAAAAGAAAGCCAGCTATTTTATGATGTTACATGATGAGCCAAACGCTGAAGCAATTCGTGAAGCTTCTCAAAAAGTGTATGAAGGTGAGGAATATTACATAATTAATGATTGCATCTACTATTTTCACGATAAAGGGTTAGGTAAGGCAAAATTTAATGTCAATTTTTTTGAACGAAAATTTCAAACATTCGCAACAGCTAGAAATTACAATACCATGATAAAGTTGTTATCTTTGTCCGAAGATTAACTGAACCATGACCGAACACGATTTTATTTCAAAACCGTATACTATAACAAAGCAAACAGGAAAAGTTTCTTGGGAATCGCCAAGTAACATTGCACTAGTAAAATATTGGGGAAAAAAGAAGGATCAGATACCAGAGAATCCCTCCATTAGTTTTACATTGAATAATTGTAAGACCATAACAACCTTATCCTATACGCCTAAAGAAAATAATACAGATTATTCATTTGAGGTATTTTTAGATGATTATAAAAAAGACGATTTCAAACCCAAAATCGAGACATTCTTTGAGCGTGTTGAAGCTTATCTACCATTTTTAAGGCAATTTCATTTTAAAATTGAAACCCAAAACACCTTTCCGCATAGTTCTGGAATTGCATCTTCTGCATCAGGAATGAGTGCTTTGGCTTTGTGTTTAATGAGCGTTGAAAAAGACCTCTCGACTGCGCTCGAGGTGACAAAAGAATACTTCAACAAAAAAGCATCGTTTTTAGCACGTTTAGGTTCTGGTTCAGCATGCAGAAGTATTGAAGGCGATTTAATTGTTTGGGGAAAAACCGAAAGTATTGTTGGTAGTACAGATTTATATGGTGTGAAATATCCTTATACAGTTCATGATAATTTTAAGCAATACCAAGACACCATTTTGCTAGTAGATAAAGGAGAAAAGCAGGTAAGTAGTACCGTTGGCCATAATTTAATGCATGGTCATCCTTTTGCTCAAAACCGCTTTAATCAAGCCCATGAAAATATGGCAAAAATAAAATCAATACTGGCGTCTGGAGATCTAAAAGCCTTTATTGCTTTAATGGAAAGTGAAGCATTGACACTTCATGCCATGATGATGACAAGCATGCCGTATTTTATTTTAATGAAACCCAACACCTTGGAGATTATCAATAAAATATGGGCATTCAGGAAAAAATCAGGATTACACATAGGCTTTACTTTAGATGCTGGCGCTAATGTGCATGTTCTTTATCCAAAAAATGAGTCTGGTGAAATATTGGAATTTATTCATAACGAGTTAGTTGCATATTGTAAAAATGGAGAATATATTTGCGACGAAATTGGATTTGGTGCCAAAACAATTAATAATTAAAAATTAAGAATGGATAATTCATAATGGTTAACTTTAGTTTGTGTAACCTAAATTATTCGAAATGAAACCAAATATTATAAAAGAGAAAAGCTTCGATTTTGCTGTTGACATTGTAAATCTTTACAAAACGTTAGCCTACAATGAAAAGGAATTTGTAATGTCTAGACAGCTTTTAAAGTCAGGCACGTCAATTGGAGCAAATGTAAGAGAGGCAGAATTTGCGCAAAGCAAACCCGATTTCACCAATAAAATGTCTATTAGCTTAAAAGAGGCCAATGAGACTGATTATTGGTTGGATTTACTACATGCTACAGATTTTTTGAAGAAAGATGAATTTGAAAGTTATAAAGCTAAATCACAGGAAATGTTAAGATTATTGGTAAGTATTGTAAAATCATCTAAAGAATAATTATTAACTTTACATTATTAATTTTTCATTAAAACAATGAAAGGACCACTTTTTTATTCTAAAATTCTACTTTTTGGTGAATATGGTATCATCAAGGACTCCAAAGGATTATCGATTCCTTACAATTTTTACAATGGTGCTTTAAAAGTTTCTGAAACAGATTCAGAAGCTACCAAAAAATCTAATGGTAATTTAAAGCGTTTTGCTGATTATTTGGAAACATTGGATTCCGAATTGGTTAGATTTGATATTGAATCGTTGCGAAATGATTTGGCAGAAGGTATGTATTTTGATTCATCCATACCGCAAGGCTATGGTGTAGGAAGTAGTGGAGCTTTGGTTGCGGCTATTTATGATAAATATGCTTTTAATAAAATCACAGTTTTAGAAAACCTAACCAGAGAAAAATTACTAAAGCTTAAAGCCATTTTTTCAGAAATGGAATCGTTTTTTCACGGAAAGTCTTCTGGCTTAGATCCGTTAAACAGTTATTTAAGTATTCCTATTCTTATTAATTCCAAAGACAATATTGAAGCTACAGGAATCCCATCTCAAAAAATTGATGGTAAAGGAGCCGTGTTTTTATTGGATAGTGGTGTTGTTGGTGAAACCGCTCCCATGGTGAGTATTTTCATGGAAAACATGAAGCATGAAGGTTTCCGAAGTATGCTTAAAGATCAATTCATCAAACATACAGATGCTTGTGTGGATGACTTTTTGAAAGGCGATGTAAAATCATTGTTCAGAAACACCAAGCAATTGTCCAAAGTAGTATTGAACCATTTCAAGCCTATGATTCCAAGTCAATTTCACGACCTTTGGAAAAAAGGTATTGAGACCAATGAATACTACCTAAAGTTGTGTGGCTCTGGTGGTGGAGGCTATATCCTTGGTTTTACTGAAAATATTGATAAGGCCAAAGAATCCCTTAAAGATTATAAATTAGAGGTTGTATACAACTTCTAAAACTTCCCAACATGTTATCCCGTAGGCAAAAACACATTTTACTAAAGTTTTTTAGTATGTTTTCTGTTGTGCGTGGTTATAACATTCTTATTATAATTATAGCACAATATTTGGCTGCAATTTTTATTTTGGCACATCACAAACCCTTACGCTCTGTCTTATTGGATGTGAACTTGTTTATGCTTGTTTTAGCATCTTCAGCAACTATAGCAGCTGGATACATCATTAATAATTTTTACGATTCCGAAAAAGATTTAATCAATAGGCCGCAAAAATCCATGTTGGATAGACTGGTGAGTCAAAATACCAAACTGTCATTTTATTTCGTGTTGAATTTTATAGCCGTTATTCTAGCAAGCTATGTGTCGTTTAGGGCAGTAATTTTCTTTTCGGTGTATATTTTTGCTATTTGGTTTTATTCCCACAAATTGAAAAAAATGCCATTTGTTGGTAATTTGACATCAGCCGTTTTAACCATTACGCCATTTTTTATCATCTTCATTTATTACAAAAACTTTGAACCAGTCATTTTTGTGCATGCTATGTTTTTGTTTTTGATTATATCTATGCGAGAATTGACCAAAGACTTGGAGAATATCACAGGAGATTTGGCACAAAACTATCATACCATTCCTGTGGTTTATGGTGAAAAGATTTCTAAAATTATGTTGACTATTCTAGGCGTTCTAACATTGATTCCAGCATTTTTACTCATCTATAAATTTCAGGTTGGTAGGATGTCGTATTTCTTCTATTTAAGTGTCGTGCTCTTGGTGGTTTTCCAGGTTTTGTTGTGGAAATCAAACAATAAGACACATTATTTGGCACTCCACAATATTTTGAAGTTTATCATTATAGCAGGAGTTGCCAGTATTCCATTGATTGATGTTTCTGTGATTCTGAATAAAATTCCAATTATTAGTTAAGCAACTAATTATCATATATCTTTGCATAAAATTTGAATATTAATTAAACGATTCCCGTTTTTAAGGGAAATGACTATGAGCAGAAAGCAAGGAACAGGTGGAAAGAAAAGACCTTCTGGAAGAGGGCAAAGACATAACCAAGGTGTTAGGTCAGGTAGAGATAGTGGGAATTCTAATGGCAAAAGCCTCGCTCGTGGCAACGCACCTATGAAAAAGAAAAGCGCTCCTCAAAAATCGCAAGATTCAGATAGTATTCGATTAAATAAATACATAGCCAATTCAGGTATTTGCTCACGTCGTGAAGCCGATGAGCATATTGCTATTGGTTTGGTAACGGTTAACGGCCAAGTGGTGACCGAAATGGGTTACAAAGTCAAACTGGATGACGATGTGCGTTACGATGGCAGACGTATTAACCCGGAGAAAAAAGCCTATGTGTTGTTGAATAAACCTAAAGGTTTTGCAACCACAACCAGCGAAGGTAAAGGTAGAACCGTTATGGATTTGGTTGCCAATGCCACCAATGCCAGAATAAAACCAATTGGCCGATTGGGTCGAAATTCTACGGGTTTATTATTATTCACGAACGATGAAACAGTGGTTAAAAAGTTCACTAATTCCAAGAATGGTGTGTCGCGTTTGTTTCAGGTGGAATTGGATAAAAATCTAAAATTTGAAGACCTAAAAAGTATTCAGGATGGTTTTACTGTTGATGGCAAATCAATCACTGTAGAGGAGATTAGTTATATTGAGGGTCAGAGTAAGAACCAAATAGGGCTAAAAATAAAGAACACGGGAAATACTATAATTCGAACTATTTTTGACCATTTTAAGTACGACATCATTAAAATTGACTGTGTGGCTATTGCCCATTTAACCAAAAAGGATATTCCACGCGGACACTGGAAACATCTTACGGAGCAGGAAGTGAATACTTTAAGGATGTTGTAGTTTTAGTTGATTTTTATTGAAAAAATTGAGGTTTAAAAGTTTTACATCTTTTTAAACCTGTCCCATAACTTGGTTCCGGTTTGAAATTCATTGTCATTAATTTTCTCCCATTTCATTATGATTTTTGTATCAGAAATTATTTTTGCTTGAGTAGGGCACAATTGAATTTCAATCATTTTGTCAGTATTATTTTCAATTTCTATATCAACAGTTTCGTAGCCTATAAATTCAATTTTGTAATTAGCTTTTAAGCTATTTTTATCAACCATAAAAACTTTGGTATATTCATCAAAAATGAAATGTTTTTGGTCAGTCAATCTAATTATGTTAGCTGGAATATCAAATCCGTTTTCATCCTTTATTTTGAACTGAATTTTGACTTCTTTCTCTGATTTTGATTCGTTTTCAGTTATTTTAATTGTGCTTCTTGAAACTTGATCTTTTTTGTCAAAAAATAGATTTAAGCTTCCGTCTTTTAATTCAAACTTACCACTACCAATTGTAGATACTCCTAAACATTCAGTAATTTTATATTTAAATAGTTTATCTTTTTTAAATTCAATGCAAGTAACACCTGATTCTCCAATTGGTATTGAGCAATACTCACCAATTAACTTTTCTTGTGAAAAAGTTAAAACGGCTGTTAAAAGAATAATAACTTGAAAAATATTTTTCATGTTTACTGTGGATTAAAAATAAAAGCTCACCTCTTCACCTCAAACGTATAGGTAGAAATATACTTCTCGTCCATCATCAGATGGACATCATAAAAACCAGTACTATTAAATTGGTGTTCCATAGTGAGGTTTTGGTCTGTTATTTGGATGTTTTTCGGAGTTATCTGTCGGTTACTGCTACCATTGTCAATTAGTAATCGAATGGAATTATTGGAAACAGGCTTTTTTAACGTGTAAGAAAACCCAATAGTTTCGTACTTCTTTATGGTGTTGTGAAACATTTTGGGTTCATTGTGCGTTTCAAGACTTTTGTAGGCATTTCCATA
Source organism: Bacteroidia bacterium (assembly GCA_030425285.1). Taxonomy (GTDB): domain Bacteria; phylum Bacteroidota; class Bacteroidia; order Flavobacteriales; family Flavobacteriaceae; genus Hanstruepera. Next base: position 119,514 of record JAUIAY010000001.1, on the reverse strand, counting down.
AACAATGGGTGCTTCTAAAAACTCATTAAAAGTTGGCACTTTGTCATCCAATAACAACCATTTGGTGTCTTGTGGATAATGATTAATGGCAAATAGTGTTGGGTTTGTTAGAAAATAACCATCGTTATACTGAAACATAAAAGTAGCGGTTTCAGGATTCTGTATACCACTGGCCCATGTTGGATCACATAAATACCATTTGTTTTCAAGCTTTACGGCATTCCAGGTGTGGTTTGGTGTATCGGTTTCACTTATAAGATTGGTACTTGTTTTTCCATAGCCATGAACAATCTCGCAAGGTATGTTTGCCAAAGTGGCTAGCTCTTGAACCATATAGGCATAACCCGTACAAATGGTTTTTTTATGTTTGATAAGTTTTCGGAACACGTCTTTTTTTAGCTGACTGTTCCAGTTTTGGGTTTTCAAACTATCCGATTGAAATCGTTGACGCTTGCGTTTGTTCTTTAAATATAGGCTGTAGTCATTTTCAATGTTAGTACAAACCCAAAAGTAAATAGCCCTAAAGCGTTCAACGTCGGTTGTCAAGCCAGATATTAAATTATTGGTCAATTCCTGCAAGTCATATAAATCAGCATCTTTATGTGCCAAAGCCAAGCTGTCGGCTTTCCGAAAATCAATGTGACTAAAATCGGATTGCTGGGCTTGGATATGGCATGCTATTAAAAAAATACCGATGTATAGATACTGTTTCATAAACAACTGTTTGCCTATTTTTTGTGTTTGCTTTTGTAAGGTTTGTCACTTTGTAAAGCACCCAGCATTTGGATAGTCTCCGAAGCTAATTCAACCTCAATGAAAGGCGCATTTGGGTCAATTTTAATTTCCTGGGTTTCATAACCCAAATGGCTAAACACTAATACGTCATTTTCCTTTAAGGTCTGTGGAAAGGTAAACATGCCTTTTTTATCAGAAATGGTTCTGGATTCGGTTCCTTTTAAGAATATAGTAACTTGGTCCAAAGGGCCGTTTTCATCAGTTACTATGCCTTTAATTGTTAGGTCATTGTTTTGTGCCTGTATTGAATTCGAAAAAACGAGTGTCATTATTATTACACCAATCAGACTTAATGTTTTTTTGACGGCTTGTGTGTCTAAATCAAATGGCCAATGATAGTTCTTTTTCATGGTTGAATCTTTTGAGGTTTTCGTTTTTTTAAAGTTGTCTTGTTTCTGTTTAGGAGTCGCAGTTGTTTTCATAATCATAAATTTTTATCCAAATCTATCGTTATTAGTAATACCATAATAATGTAGATTAGTTATTCCAACAATTTGAAGAGCGAACGAGCCATTTCAATTAGTAAACAGAATTTTAAGTTTAATGATTGAAAGATACTGAATTTCAACACTTAAAAATAATTTTAAAAAAAAATTGAAAATGTTTGGTGTGTCAAAAAAAAAAGTACATTTGCTGCATATTTAGCTGAACAAATTGAACCCTGTTTATACGTTCGGGCTTTTGAAAATTAGGAAGTCATATTCAAAAGCAGCTTATAGATTGAGCAACCGAATTTTAGAGCTAACTTCCGCTTTCTACATCGTAATGAGCCAACATTTGTATGGCTTCATACCTACGACACATCCTCAAATTCAAGTTTGAATATTTGATATTTAATGATATCTTAATGCTGAAAAATATTTTCGGTTTTACCTTTAAATTTCAAACAACATAATTAATGAATACAAAATATATTGACTTGGTGAATCAGACATTTGATTTTCCACAAGATGAATTTAAACTTGAAAATAAAACACTACAATTCCACGATATTGATCTTATGGAATTGGTAGAGCAATATGGTGCGCCATTAAAGTTCACATACCTACCACAGATTTCCAACAATATCAATCGTGCAAAGTCGTGGTTTGGTAATGCTATTAAAAAACATAAGTATAAAGGCAAATACAACTATTGCTATTGCACTAAAAGCTCACATTTTAAACATGTTTTGGATGAAGCTTTAAAGAATGATATTCACATTGAAACGTCATCAGCATTTGATATTGATATTGTTGAAAGCTTAAAGGCTGAAGGAAAAATATCAGATAAAACCTACGTCATCAGTAATGGGTTTAAGCGTGCGCAATATGTTACAAACATTGCTAGACTTATAAATAATGGACATAAAAATGCTATTCCGATTATTGATAATTACGAGGAAATCGATTTGCTTTCGGAAGAGATTAAGGGCAAGTTCAATGTTGGTATTCGTATTGCATCTGAAGAAGAGCCTAAATTTGAGTTCTACACCTCGCGTTTGGGAATAGGTTACAAAAACATTGTGCCTTTTTATAAAAACCAAATTCAGAACAATAAAAAAGTTGAGCTAAAAATGTTGCACTTTTTTATAAACACAGGAATTCGGGATAATGCTTATTACTGGAATGAACTGTCTAAATGTTTAAAGGTTTACACCAGTTTGAAAAAGATCTGTCCGACATTGGACAGCTTGAATATTGGTGGTGGATTCCCCATTAAAAACTCATTAGCTTTCGATTTTGATTATGAGTATATGGTTGATGAAATTATCAATCAAATTCAATTAGCTTGCGAAATCGAAGAGGTAGCTGTGCCAAACATTTTTACCGAATTTGGAAGCTTTACCGTTGGAGAAAGTGGTGGTGCCATTTATGAAGTACTATACCAAAAGCAACAAAACGACCGTGAGAAATGGAATATGATTAACTCATCATTCATTACCACATTGCCAGATACTTGGGCTATTAACAAGCGATTTATTATGCTGCCAATTAACCGTTGGTATGACAGTTACGAGCGTGTGCTTTTAGGTGGTTTAACCTGTGATAGTGATGATTATTACAATAGCGAGCAGCACATGAACGCTATCTATTTACCAAAATATAACAAGGAAAAACCATTATACATAGGCTTCTTCAATACAGGAGCTTATCAGGAAACTATTGGTGGATTTGGAGGCTTGCAACACTGCTTGATTCCTTCACCAAAGCATATATTAATTAACAAGGATGATGACGGAAACATCACCACAAAACTATTTAGTGAACAACAAAAAAGTGAAGACTTACTTAAAATTTTAGGTTACAATGAGTAATAAAACGTATGCAGGAATAGAAGACCAATATTCCAAATTAGACAATTCGAAAATTGTACTAATTCCAGTACCTTACGATGGTACAAGTACTTGGCAAAAAGGAGCTGATAAAGGTCCTGAAGCATTTTTAAATGCCTCTGAAAACATGGAGCTTTATGATATTGAGACCAGAACCGAGGTTTACAAGCAAGGTGTGTTTTTAGCTAATCCAGTAACAGAAAATGCATCGCCAGAAAGTATGGTTGAAGCTGTTCATGATATCACAAAAAAATATATCAAGAAGAATAAGTTTGTGACCATTTTTGGTGGTGAACATTCCATATCCATAGGAACCATTAGAGCATTCAACGAGTGTTACGATAATTTAACCGTTTTACAATTAGATGCTCATGCCGATTTACGTAAGGAGTATCAAGGAAGTACCTGTAATCACGCATGTGCGGTTTACGAAGCTAGTCAAACAACTAACTTGATTCAAGTTGGCATTCGTAGTATGGATGTTATAGAAACAACGGTTATGGATGAAGACAAAACATTCTTCGCGCACGATATGGCCGTTGATGATAACTGGATGGATTCTGCAATCGATTTAATGACTGACAATGTTTTTATTACCATTGATTTAGATGCATTTGATCCTTCAATTATGCCAAGTACAGGAACTCCTGAGCCAGGTGGATTGTTATGGTATGAAACCATGGAATTTTTAAGACAGGTTTTTGAGGAAAAAAATGTCGTAGGATTTGATATTGTTGAATTGTGCCCTAATCCAAAAGAGAAGTCTTCTGACTTTTTAGCAGCTAAATTGTACTACAAAATGTTGTCTTACAAATTTATGCATGATGAGGTAGGTGATGATTTTGACAATAATTTCAACGAATCTAAAATAGGTATTAATAAATTTTCTAAATTTAATGACGAGGATGGCAACTAAAGGACACATATCACAATTTATAGAAAAGTATTATTTGCATTTTAATGCAGCAGCTTTAGTTGATGCCGCAAAGGCTTATGAGGATCAGCTTAATTCTGGTGCCAAAATGTTGGTATCCTTGGCTGGTGCTATGAGTACGGCCGAATTGGGTAAGATTTTTGCCGAAATGATACGCCAAGATAAAGTGCACATCATATCGTGTACAGGTGCCAATCTGGAGGAAGATATCATGAATTTAGTGGCGCATTCTCACTATAAACGTGTACCTAATTATCGTGATCTAACACCACAGGAAGAATGGGATTTGTTGGAAAAAGGTTTAAACCGTGTAACCGACACCTGTATTCCCGAAGAAGAAGCCTTTAGAAGACTGCAAAAGCACATTTTCAATATTTGGAAAGAAGCCGAAGCTAATGGTGAGCGCTATTTGCCGCATGAATTTATGTATAAAATGTTGCTTTCGGGTGTCTTGGAAGAATACTATGAAATAGATTTGAAAGATTCGTGGATGTATGCAGCAGCCGAAAAGAATTTACCAATAGTTTGCCCAGGATGGGAAGATAGCACTATGGGAAACATTTTTGCAAGCTATGTACTAAAAGGAGAATTAAAAGCCAGTACCATGAAATCGGGTATTGAGTATATGACTTTTTTAGCCGATTGGTACACCGATAATTCAGAAAAAGGTATTGGGTTCTTCCAAATAGGAGGAGGTATTGCTGGCGATTTTCCTATCTGTGTGGTTCCTATGTTGTATCAAGATATGGAACGTACCGATACACCTTTCTGGAGTTATTTCTGTCAAATCAGTGATTCAACAACCAGTTACGGTTCGTATTCCGGAGCTGTGCCAAACGAAAAAATAACCTGGGGTAAATTAGATATTAACACACCAAAATTTATAATAGAAAGTGATGCTACCATTGTGGCACCATTAATTTTCGCCTACTTATTAGATATGTAATTATGAACAAAAGAGACAATCTAAAACGTGTCATCGTTGATTTTAAAAAACTAACACCTGAAATCCTAGCTCTTCTGGTTGAAAAGTATCCAGATGGCTACGATGATGAACAAATTATTTCATTCCGAAATGCCAACAATGAAATAGTTGACGCCGTTGAAGTAACAACCAGCGACACCAAGTATTTGGTGAAAGTCAGTACCAAGTTGGCAGTAACCATGGAGAATTATGATGAGGATGATTATGAAGACTTTGACGATGATGATCCAGAAGCTGTTCAAGATCCAGAACTGGATGTTGAGGATGAGGTTTCAAATGACGAGGAAGACGAAGATTAACCTACTTGAGTCATGAGAACAGCTGTTTTTAAATCTTACAAAAACGGTTATTATACGTTTTGGTTTGATAATGGAGATGAGTTGGTTTTTGAAGAGGTACACCCTCGTGTCTTAAAGCAATTCGACCTTAAGAATGATAAAAGTTTAAAGGGCCAGGAGTTTCGTATCACCTTTGTGGAAGTATACGAAGATGATGACGAAGACTTGGTTATTTATAGAGTTGAGAGTTTAAAACCTATCTAATTCGTTCATTATGGAAACATCATTTCACATGTCCCTACCATGCTTAAGCATTAAGGACACCAAGAACTTTTATGTTAACAGCATTGGAGCATCGCTGGGAAGACACACACAAAGCTGGGTTGATGTCAATCTATTTGGTCACCAAATAACATTTACAAAAGCCGGAAAGTTTGACTTTAATAACCCAAACTATGTGTTTGAAGGGCATATTTTGCCATCTTTTCATTTTGGCGTTATTGTTGACAGTATTGCTTGGAAGAAAATATACAGTAATCTTAAGGATGCTGGTTTGCAGTTGGCTACAAAAGCAACCTTTTTAGAAGGTAAAATGGGTCAACATTCCTCCTTTTTTATTAAAGACCCTAACGGGTACATGCTCGAATTTAAAAGCTTTAAAAAGCCAAACGAAACATTCAAATCATAACATTATGTATCAGGTTGTTGCTTATCAAGTAGCAGACACCATCAATATTAAACAATGTAAAGAGCAGTTGCCATGGCAGCTGCTCTTTCAAGATAGTGATGAGTTGTTTTTTAGAAAGTCAGACGATCAGTTTCTGTATATCTTTCATTATGGGATGGTCAGTTTTTTTAATATGTCGTCTCAAGATATTGATTTGGTATTGCAGGATATTATGCCTTTTACACGTAATCCCATTTCAGAAAAGCATGTAGAGGATATACAGGTTGAGATTGTTCCAAACAATCTGACAGTTACTTTTGAAAAGGTGATTCTACCTACATTGAGTTCAGAGATGGTACGACTGGTGATGCTAAATGCCTCACAGTCGGTGGCATTGAACAACTATTCCGAGATTACCGAAAATCTATTGATTGAAACCAATGAGCATACCTTGTTTTTAGAGAAGAAGGGTAAGCTCGATATTTCAGGAAATAAACTCAAGCGATTTATAGGAAAAATACTGAACATCAAGAACAAGATTTCCGAGAACCTCTATATTTTTGATTCACCTGATATTACATGGGAAGATGAACAGTTGAACAAACTGAATCTGGACCTTAAACAAACCTTCGACCTTAAAGATCGTTACCATGTTATCCATGATAGAATAGATATTATCAAAGAGAACCTGGAACTATTTAAGGATATTATGGACCACAAGGAAAGCAGTAAACAGGAGTGGATTATTATCATCCTTATTTTAGTTGAAGTTGTGGATCTATTTATTGCTAAATTGTTTTTTTAAAACTATAATTTTGAACGGACATTGAGGCTCTCGAAATGTTCTGTTTGAATAGTCAATAGATTCCTGCCTTCGCAGGAATGACAATATCTACAGGATTTTCTTTAGCTCGTCGTAGTATTGTTTGGTGATATGCAAACCGTTGTGTCCGCCATCACGAATGGGATGCAAACTGATGTTGTCAGGCTGAATTTGTTGCAACTTTTTAGCGTTGCTATCTGGATGGATTAAAAAGTCACGAGTGCCATAGTAAATGTTTATAGGGCATGAAACCGACTTAATAAATTCATAAGTTGGAATATCATACTTGATTAAAAACTTGGGAATTGGCGGTGCAATTTCTTCTGTAATGAGTGTTTTCCAAGAGTAATAAGGCGCATTTAGAATGAGCATCTTGGGTTTGTTTCTGGAAGCTACATAGGTAGCCAATCCAGAGCCTAACGAATAGCCCAATATGATAATCTGGTCTTCGTTGTAACGTTGTTTTACAAACTCATAGACCTCTTCGGAGTCATTTAATAGGTCTTCGTTGTTGCAATACTCACCATCACTTTTTCCATAGTTGCGGTAATCAAAAAACAGAATATCATAGCCGTTTTCCAAGTATAGTGGCGCATGCATACCCCATTCGTGTATGGCTCCTGCGTTACCGTGGTAGTATAAAATGACACCTTTGGAAGGTTGCTCTGTTTTAAACAATAAGGCGTTTAGCTTAACGCCTTCAGCCACGGGAATGTCCAGTTCTTCAAAGTCTTGTTCAAAGGTGTAGACATAGTTTTTGTCCAAATGCTTCGGATTAAAAAAGAAGCGTTCCTGTTTAAAGTACATAAATACCAAAGACAGGATATACAACAACACCAAGGTGGCAATGATGCGCAGGAATCTTCTAAAGAGCTTTGGAAAATTAATTGTCAAGTGCCTTTGTTGTTTTTAAGTTCCACAAAAATACTATAAAAACCACCACATATTCAAATACGATAATCCAGAGGTTTTCTTGGTAGTCGTTTTGGCTATAAGCGAGGTAGCTTAACATAATCATCAAGCTCCAAACCAATGGGAATTTGTATTGAGTGAAAACTGACAACATGAGTAGCGTTGTGAGATACCAAGGATGCACAGTGGTTGCCAAAGCCAGATAGCCTGCCAATGCCCAAAGCATACTTGTAATAAGTTGTGGCATGCTGTTGTTTTTTCTAGCGAAAGTTAGGTAAAGCACCCAACCAAAAACCGCTATGGCTAGAATCTTTCCAATGAGGGCGATTTGGTTGTAACCCGATACCCAATAGCCTATTTCACGGAGGAGGTAATACACACTGGCATTAAACTCGAAGTTTTGAAACCATAAGGCAACGGTCTCGGTGTAGTTGGTTAGGAATTGTGGGTTGTAGAATGGTAGGAATGATACTAGTGTTACTGCAAAAACTATTATATAAAAAATGACTAGTTTAAGAAAACCATTAGGTCTCGATTTACTATGCAAAGTATCTTCGTTCAAAATATATTTTGAACTCAATAATGCTCGACCTGACAGCAAAAGGGTGTTTTTGTTTGTGTTGTCACCTCGAGCGGAGTCGAGAGGTTTTGAGGGCATAAACCAATTATACAATAAAGGCAGGAACAACAAAGGGATTAATTTTACCGATACCGAACAAGCGAATAGCACTGCTGCCCATCGCCATTGGTTTTTGTGTAGTAGATAGAGACTCCATACCAGAAAAAAGGCCATGACACCTTCAAAATGTAAATTGCCTGTGAGTTCTATGATGATAAACGGATTGAGTAAATACCAATAGATATGATGTGTGGGTAGCTTGCATGCTTTTAGCAACTTGTTACCATAAACCAACGTGCCCAAATCTGCCAAAATGATGATGATGCGTAACACGATGGCTGAACCGATAATACTTTTACCTGCCAACAGGCCTGCAACAACAAAGCATAGTTGGTTTAAAGGCGGGTAGTTGGTAAAATGCCCAGCACTTAAACTGCCCATACCAGTAATGAGTTCTTGGGTTTGTGCTACTGGCAGTAACCCTTGGTCCAACAGGCTTTGTGGTATGTAGAGGTAGGGATTAAAACCCTCCAATAGCATACGACCATCCCAGATAAAGCGGTAAAAATCTTGTGAAAGGTTGGGAATTGCCAAAATAAACAGTGCCCGAAAGCCAAATGCCAAAGCTGTGAGCCATTTGGGATGGTGTTTTAATAGTGTTACCAGCTTATAAAAGGACCAAAACAACCCAGCGTACAGCAGGACTAATTTAAAGCTTTGGGTACGCTCCAAGGTATAGGCAAACAGGTCATACAGGACTATGGATGCTATGATATAAACCCCAAGCCAGGTGTTTTGTTTAATACCATCATTGTTGTACATGGATCAAATATAGCTTTTAAGGTACATAATGATTATCAAACCCTTGTAAAACAGATTTAAAAAACACATAGCCAAAGCCTAAAAACAGCATCAGGTGAAAGGGGAAGAGTCCAAAATCGCCAGTGCCTACCACAAACGCCGAGTACATGCCAAAGGCAAAATAGCCCATGAGTAGACCTTCTAAAACAACCCGAAATGAGAAAGTGCTTTTGAGGTATTTGTTGTCTTTATAAGAATCCTGCACCGTATTGATATTGAATTTTGGCGTGCGTATAAACTCGCTTCGTTTGCCCAAATGGCCTTCCAAAACCGCTACCGTATTGTGCAAGGAAAAGCCCATAGCCACCGAGAAAAAGGTGAAAAACATCCCGATGTATTTTATAAAATCCTTGAGGGTGTTGCCATAGATACGCCGGTAAACCACCCAATAGCAGGCAAAGAATATCATGGTGCTTAGCACAAAAATGCTCATAACACTGAAATAGGGTTTGAGGCTTGGGTGCTGGTTTTTGATGTATAGCATGGGGATGCTCAATATGGCCACAAGGAGCACATTTAAAAACAGGGTGCTGTTAAGTAAATGGAGCAGACCATGTGCTTTGGTTTTGGCTGAAAGCTGTTTGTTTTTTAATACCCGAAGCAGCATTTTTTGGAAGTTTTCGGCACCACCTTTGTTCCAACGAAACTGTTGCGATTTTGCTGCACTAATGGCGACGGGAAGTTCGGCAGGTGTTTCGACATGTTCCAAGTATTTGAACTTCCAGTTCTTTAATTGGGCGCGGTAGCTTAAGTCCAGATCTTCGGTGAGGGTGTCGGCTTGCCAATTGCCGGCATCCAGAATGCAGGTCTTTCGCCAGACGCCTGCGGTACCGTTAAAATTTATAAAGTGTCCTTGGCTGTTTCGGCCGGTTTGTTCCAAGGTGAAATGGGCATCTAATGCAAAGGCCTGTACTTTGGTGAGTAGGGAGTAATCGCGATTGAGATGTCCCCAACGGGTTTGTACCACGCCAATGTGACTGTCCTTAAAATAGGGAATGGTCTGTTGTAGCCAGTTGGGTTTGGGTAGGAAGTCGGCATCAAAAATGGCGATGAATTCACCTTTAGCGGTTTTCAGTCCTTCCTTGAGTGCTCCAGCTTTGAATCCGTTGCGGTTGGTACGTGTGATATGTTGGATGTCCAGACCTGTTGCCTGTAATTGTTTAACCAATTGTCTGGTGGTTTCCAAGGACTCGTCGGTGGAATCGTCCAGCACCTGTATTTCCAGTTTGTCTTTGGGATACGCTATTTGAGCGATGTTGTTGAGCAAACGCTCCATGACATAGAGTTCGTTATACACCGGTAATTGGATGGTGACTAATGGTACTTCGTTGGGATTGGCTAAATCGAATTGTGGTGCTTGGTCTGTTTTTTTGGAGGCTCGTAAATAATTGGTGAGCAGGTTTAGCTGCGCCAAGGCATAGGCAAAAATGACCAAAATGGCCAAGGTGTACATGCTTATGATGATGCCTTCCCAAATCATTTTGTGAATCCGTATTTAAAAATCCATCCCAATATTTTAATGCCTGCCATAACTGCCCCTTTCACCGTTCCTGATACTTTAGACACGCCAATGCGGTTGCGGTAGCGCACCGGAATTTCGGTGTAGGTTAGCTTGTGTTTGAGGGCTTTTAGTTGCATTTCTACCGTCCAACCATAGGTTTTGTCTTCCATTTTTAAAGCCAATAGCTTATCGTACTTAATGGCTCGGAAAGGACCCAAGTCGGTGTAGGTTGCTCCAAACAAAATACGCATGAGGGTTGTTGCTAACCAATTTCCAAAAATCTGCGGACCTGTCATGGAACCCTTTTCTCGTAGTCGTTTGTTGCGCGCACCTATTACAAAATCGCGATTGTTTTCGGTGATGGGCTGAATGAGTTTGGTGAGTTCTTGGGGATAATCGGAGTAATCGCCATCCAAAAACACCACAATGTCTGGTTTGGCAGATTGCTTGGCTAGATAATCCATACCTTTTAAACAGGCGTAACCATAGCCTTTTTGTGGTTCTGTTAAAACCGTTGCACCTGATTGTCTGGCGTTGATTTCTGTATTATCGGTAGAGCCGTTGCTGACTACAATTACCTCATGGACAGTATCAGGAATATCCTGAATGACCTGTGTGATGGCATCGGCTTCATTGAATGCCGGAATGATGACAGAAATACTGGGCATGGTAATTTTTTGCTGATGCAAAAATACGATTGTTTAGGCGTTCGTGCTATTCGCCAGACTGATTTTGTAGTTCCATTTGGCGATATTCTTCCTGTTGAGCCGGTACAATGTGCTTATCGAAGTACCAAGAGGACCATTTTTCCAAGGTCAGGAAAATACCCACACCCAACACAGCTGTAATGATGGTTACCAAAATGATATTTTTACGCTTGCGTTTCGGGTCAATAGAACATTGGTTTTGCTTTTTGCGATAGAGGTAAATACCATAAATACCAATGAGTACCGCAGCGCCACGAAGTATCCAAGAGCCCAAGCCAACCGAACCGTCTTCAGCGTAAAAGAAATCGGCAAAGGAAATGGCGTATATGCCACCCATAAGGCCAAACATAAATAGCACTGCTGGCGCTACGCAGCAAATAATGCCTGCGATACCAGCCGATGCTGCGAACTTCAATGCCCATTTGAATATATTGGGTTCTTTTTCTTGGGTTTGATTGATGCTGTTGCTCATATTCCGTTTTTGGTTTTAGTCGTGCAATTTCTAAAACCTTATGGATTCTGGCTTAATTTATAATAATTTTAAGACTTAATTGGCGCTATCCATGATTTTAAAGTCTTTGATAGCTTGATTGGGCTCAATGATGTTATAGCCTTTCCAGAATTCAGGATCGTATTTAGGTAGGTAGGTTGGCGTGACATCGGGTACTTCGGTAAAGGCATTGAAATCGGCATCAGTAATCGGGTCCGATTCAAAAACAATGAGTTCGCGTTTGTCAATGTTCTTGACGATAAAGTGGATATCGCCGGCCACTTCGTTTTGTTTACGTCGGCCTTTAACGTGTTTGTTCTTTTCAATAATCTTAATAGGTCTTTTAATGCCCACGCGCTGTCCGAAAGAGGCATCCGCATATTTCAAAGTGTATTTATCGTTATCATTTTTTTGGTAGATAATGGTGCCTTCCTTTAAATATTCGTTTAAGGAAATACCTAATAAACCAAACTTACGTAATGGCTTGACGTTTTTATAGTCTACACGAACCACTGCGAAATCCTGCGTGTTCACGTACATGGTGCCTTCGAAATCGGCTCCGCGCTTTGGCTTGAAACTGATGGTGTATACAAACTCGTTGTTGAGGTAGGCGAAATCATGGAGTTCGAAGTCATATTTTCTGGACTTTTCCAGAAAGTTGAGGTCGGTATCTTCGGCCATGAAGCCGTCGTTTTCAAAATTGTGAATAGTGTGTTTGCGCCATTTTAGGAAGTTTTCCTTACGTTTTGCTTCCTGCTCTTGTTTTTGAGCTATGAATTCAGCAGTTTCTTCATCCACTTTTTCCTCTTCAAAAAACGTGGAATCTATCTCCTCTTTCGTGCCAAACCAACCCGATTTGATTTTGAAATAGGAATCGCGTTTTACATGCTTTTTGATGATTTGGTTAAAACGCTCCTCATAATTTTCAAAGGTTACTTCGTTTTTCTTGTCGTATAAACGGGAGGCTTTTAGGATATCCATTTTTTGTGGTTGTCCGCTTTCGATTTTGCCATATAATTCGCCCAGTATTTCGGTGTGACTGTCGGTGTTTCTGGGAATGGCAGACAGAACACTATCCATAAAGGCCTGGTTGAATTCCGGGATGGTGGATTTTTTTATGTTGACATCTGTTTTAAGCATTTCGGTGTAATAGGATTCACGGTAGAATAGCTTACGTTTAGTATAGCCAAAATCGTAGTTGGTTTCTAGCCCTTCCTTGACGCGTTCCAAAATCTCATCGATGGTGTAGTTTTTATTGGTCAGAAAGACTTCGCTTAAGTCAATGGCCTTGGTTTGCAACTGAATGATGCTATCGGTAAAGGTATTGATGGCAATACGTTTTTCTTCATAACCCAAACAGTTGATGAACAGCGAATCGGATTCTGTGATTTTTTTGTCAATGGTAATATTAAAATCACCATTGTCGTTGGTGATGACACCTGTTCGGTCGTCAATGGCAATGGTTGCAAAGGGAATGGGTTTTTGGGTGGTGGAATCTATTAGTTTGGCAGACACGTTGTGTTGTGAAAATGTAGTCGTTGTTACAAGTCCCGTAACGATTAAAGCAATGGTGGTTAGTCTCATTTGATTGTTTGTTTTACTCGAAAGTATTCTTTTAAAAAGAATTGATAATCACTTTTAAAAGTTTCTTAAGTCAATTTTATCTTATATTTAACAGACGAGTGAGGTATGGATTTTGTTACTTGACAATGTGCTTTTTGTAATAGCTATAGAGTTCCTCTGCCGAAGCACCGAACCATTTTTTAACGTAGATAGCCCAAAAATGGTATTGCAATTTCCATACGCCGTGTTTTTCATAAAGTCGTACTGATGTTACCAGTTTTTTATTGATGACCACGAATTCCTTTCGGGCGTAGAGTTCGTTGATTAGGATATTGTCTTCGTAAATAATGTAGGATTCATCATAACCGCCAATTTCTTCAAACAAAGCTTTGGTGATAAACTGACTTTGGTCACCACCTCTGCAGGCACGCCATGAGAATTGCGTGAGCCAGCTTGCCAAACGTAACCACCAATGGTTGCTGTTAAATTGTAATCGAAAGCAACCCGCTTGATTGCCATTAGTAATCTGCTTGATGATGAGCTGGTCAAAGTTTTTGGGAGGGAATGAATCGGCGTGTAAAAAATAAAGAATGTTTCCGGTAGCATGTTTGGCGCCCAGATTCATTTGCTTGGCGCGCCCTTTTGGGGCATTTAAAAGTTTAATTTTGCTTTTGAAAGCATTTAAATCACTTGAAGTGAGGTAGGCGTTTACTTTTTCTGTGGTTCCGTCGGTGCTACCACCATCAACTAGGATGATTTCGGAAAGGTTTTCTAGTGAAGCATTGGTGTTGAGGTGATTTAACAGGGAGATGATATTGTCAGCTTCATTTAGAATGGGAATGATTATGGATAGTTGGTTTTTCATAAATGGATTCCTGCCTACGCAGGAATGACAGGTTAATATATAATGTTTTTAAGAGATTACTTACAGTCTGGATCCTCGTAATGACAAAGTAAGTTAGTCATTTAAATCCCAATTGTATTCCAGATAATTGACTTTAGCATCATCAGAAATGGGCACCTCTGAATATTGGTTTAGAAAATCAATCAGCGAAACCTGTTGTTTAAAATCTTTGGTAAACCATTTAAAAATTTTAGATAATTCTAATTGATTACTTGTTATGATGTTCTTGGAGTTATCATTTAAAAAGGTCTTTGTAGCATCAGTTAGCTGTTGTTCCAATTTATTGGAAACATAGGCTTCATTGAGCAATTTTGGACAGGATACCGAGGCGCAAACAATGGCGAAATGTATGCGTGGTTCGTCCATTTTGCGTAAGATGTCATGTTCGATTTGGTTTAAGGAAAGCATCTCGCCATTGAATGAATAAAACTTTTGATCCCAAGGGTCTTTGATATCCTTGATGCTTTTTACTGGGTAGTTCCGAAGGATTAAATCGATAGTCAAAGCATTGTAGGTGTTTATCCAGTAAGCTAAAGTTTCGTTTTTGGACCAGTTTTTATTTGGAGTATTAGTAGTTAGTTGCTGGATATAAGCCTTCAATTCAGCATCATCAACCAACATGTTTTTATAATCAACTTGCCCAGTTTTGGATACATGCTTTTGTAGGAAGCTTGTCCATTGATTATGATCCTTTGTTTGTGCTTTTGTGGATGCTATAGAAACCAAAAGAAAGCATGTAATTAAAAACAAATTTCGAATCATCATATCGATTTACCTTTTGAGTTCAATAATTATTCCAAATCGAACAAATCCCTAAAGTTGCTTTATCAATTCTTTGAAAAGCGTTATCATTTGTGGTTCTGCCTTGCCAGCCATTTCAATAATTTCTGTGATGTCAACTGGTTGCAAGTTGTCTGGGTCGCATTCATCAGTTAAAACAGAAACAGCTGCAACTTTTAACCCCAGATGATTAGCTACAATAATTTCAGGAACAGTACTCATACCCACAGCATCGGCACCAATAATCTTTAGCATGCGATATTCGGCTTTGGTCTCTAATTGAGGACCCACAACCGATGCATACACGCCTTTATGAAGTGTGATGTTTTGTTCCTTGGCTATGGATTCAAACTTGGAATTGATTGTAGGATCATAGGGTTCGCTCATATCGGTGAAGCGTTCACCTAAAAATTCTACACCTTTAAAAGCCAATGGCGAACTACCTTGCAGATTGATATGGTCTTCAATAAGCATGAGTTCCCCCTTTTTAAAGTTTAGGTTGATGGCACCAGAGGCGTTGGAAACCAAAAGTGTTTTGATACCCAGTTTTTCCATAATGCGTACCGGATAGGTGACATCTTGAAGCGTGTAACCTTCATACACATGGAAACGCCCTTGCATGATGACGGCTTTTTTATCTTCAATAATTCCGTAAATGAGCTTGCCTTTATGGAATTCGACTGTTGCAGTCGGGAAGTTGGGAATATGGTTATAGCTCACTTCATGGATAATTTCCACTTCGTCTAAAAGTTTTCCCAATCCTGTTCCTAGGATAATACCAATTTCTGGATTCTCAAAGCCTTTGCTTTGTAAATATTCGGTGGTTTCAGTAATGAATTTTATCATGTAAATATGTCTTATAAATGGATGAGTTTTTTAAATCTTCAAAGGTGTCTATATCGTTAAGTGTTTCTAGCAAACCTACTGAAATAGATTGAGATTCTAACACTTTCATCGTTTCTTCTAAAACTCTTGATGTGCTCCAGGGAATGTTGTTAAAAAGGTTCTTATGAAGCTGTTTCATACCAACCAAGTAATAACCACCATCTTCAGCAGGACCAAAAACCGTGTCGGAAGTTTTTAAGAGGTCAAAGGCTTTTTTGATACTGTCTTCTGAAATATCAGGCAAATCCGAACCTATCAGTACGATGTTTTGGTAGCCATTTTCAAAACCATCTTTGAAAGCGTTATTCATGCGTTCACCCAAATCATTTCCTTGTTGAATGGTTTTGAAATCATTGTGACATCCGGTTTCTTCAACGGTATCTGAAAAATAGATGTGTTTTTCTATCGGGAGATCTTGAATGGCTTGTTTGGTTTTAGACACGAGTGTTTTGTAGACTTCAAAAGCGGCTTGATTGCCAATATCTTTTGCCAGGCGCGTTTTCACTTTACCCAATACGCTGTTTTTTACAAATACAATCAGCAAATCCTTACTCATAGACGCAGTCTCCTTTTTTTAGCCATTTGCTCCATTCTTTTGAGAATCCATGTACTTTGGTGGTTTCACCCTTGTTATCAAAAACTTTGAAGTCGGCATTTTTCCATTCAAAAACACCACCATACAGATTATAAACTCGCTTATATCCCGCTTTTTGAAGCTGTTCGGCAATATCTTCCGAGCGAATGCCCAAAGAACAATAGACAACAATGATTTGGTTTTTATCAGGTATTTTGGTCTGTACTTGTTCCAAGTCAAAATTATTATAACCCACGTACATAGCATTATTTATGTGACTCACTTCAAATTCTGAGCGTTCCCGTGCGTCCAGTATTACCGCTTGTGTTTTTGGCATAGCCAATTCCTTAACACTGATGTATGGCACCGAATGGGTGTTGTGTTTTTTTAGTAATTCAGATAGTGATTCTTGTGCATTTGAAACGTAAGAAAAACAAATAAGAATTATAGCTAGGATATTTCTCATATACATTCGAAATGACAAACTAATTCTATTTTTGACTGTTAACTGCATACTGCGACCTTTTGCTGTTTATGTAACGCTTCCTTGGCAACTACTACCGGCACCAGCGGTACAGCCATAACAGTGTTGCGAAATTACTATATTTCTACCTTCAAGAAGCGATTCGTTGAATTCGGAAATGTGTTTTGTCTTGCTGTTAACAGGTAATCGTAGCATTTGATTAAAATCGCAGTCATACAAGAATCCATCCCAACTTACTGATAAGGTATTGGTGCACATCACGTTTTTAACAGCCTTTGGGTTATAAGCGTCGACTAAAGCATACATATAATCTTCATAGTTTTCGGAAGCTATCAAGTAATCCAAAAACCTGCTGATGGGTAAATTGGTTAGTGCAAATAGATTATGGAAATGGATATCGAATTCATCCAATAGCGATTTTTTAAAATCTTTTTCAAGGGCCATTTGATTGCCTGGTAGAAAGGCTCCAGACGGATTATAAACCAAATCCAAGCGGAAGTCACTTTCAGGTATACCGTAACCTACCGCATTCAAATCTTGAAGCGCCTTAATCGATTTGTCAAAAACACCATCACCACGTTGTTTATCGGTTTTTCCTTTGGTCCAATGTGGCATGGAACTCACAATATGGATATTGTGTGTTTTGAAAAAATCGGGTAAATCGTGATATTTTTTATTGGCTCTAATAATGGTCAAATTGGAGCGTACAATGAAATCCTTAATGCCAGCCTTGGCAGCCTCTTCCACAAACCATCGGAAGTTAGGGTTCATTTCAGGAGCACCACCAGTTAAGTCCAAAGTATGCGCTTCGGTTTGTTTGATGACCTCCAAGCATTGTAGCATGGTTTCTTTGGTCATTATTTCCTTTCGATCCGGACCTGCGTCTACATGGCAATGTGCACAAACCTGATTGCACATATAACCTACATTAATTTGAAGGATTTCCAGCTTTCTAGCTTTCAATGGAAATTGTTGGCTTTCGGCAAGTTTGTTTTTGAATTTGGGTAATTCGTTAGCTTCAAAAATACCATTGGACAGTATTTCCAGTTGTCGGTTGCTTTCGGCTAATTCACTATGTCTCTTATGGAGTGATTGGAGCATCTATAAATCCAGTTTATTGACTTTATTCATCATTTGAACACCATGTACCAATGATGCACCACCTCTAATGGCACCAGCTACATGTAGCGCTTCCATCATTTCTTCTCTGGTAATTCCGCGTTGTAGTCCATCACCCGTATAAGCATCAATACAATACGGACATTGAATGGTGTGAGCAACGGCTAATGCAATAAGCGATTTTTCACGTTCAGATAGTGCCCCTTCTTTAAAAACAGCATTGTAATACTCGAAGAACTTTGAACCCAATTCTTCATTCCAATCGGATATTTTTCCAAATTTCTTGAGATCGGCTGGGTCGTAATAGGTTTTTTGCATGATTTTATTTCGTGATTTATTAATTCTTACGTAAAACTTGAATATACGGTTTTAAGTCGAAGTTAGTCACTAAAGATTACATAAAATAGTATATTGCGGGTAATATAAATTGATAGAATGGATTACTTTCACATTGCTACTATTCTGATAGTTTTAGCGGCTTTTTTTGGTTACGTCAATGTCAGATTTTTAAAGCTTCCGAATACCATAGGGCTTATGCTTATAACCATTGTTTTTACTTTGGCCGTTTTTGCGTTGAGTTATGTGGATTCCACCCTGTTAAATGCTGAACGTTATATTATTTCTCAAATTGATTTTAAGGAAATTCTATTGGACGTCATGTTGAGTTTTATGCTGTTTGCCGGAGCTTTGCATACCAATTTTGAGCAGTTACGGGTACAACGTTGGCCTGTTTTGGTATTTGCAACATTGGGTGTCCTGGCTTCAACGTTTCTGGTGGGCTATGGGATGTATTTTCTGTTGCCATTGTTTGGTTTGGAAGTTCAGTTAATTTACTGTTTGTTATTTGGAGCATTGATTTCACCCACTGATCCGATTGCTGTTTTGGGGATTCTTAAAAATGTAGGCGCTCCCAAAAAACTGGAGACCAAAATTGTTGGTGAATCCTTATTTAATGATGGTGTGGGCGTTGTGGTATTCCTAACTATTTTTAAAATTGCCCAATTGGGCAACGGTGAAATTGAAGTGTCTGAAATCTTTGAGTTGTTTGTGGTTGAAGTTATTGGTGGTATCACATTAGGACTAGCCGTTGGATGGGTAACTTACCGTTTAATGAAATCTATTGATGATTATGATATTGAAGTCATTATAACTTTGGCAGCTGTAATGGGCGGAACCGTTATTGCGCAAAAGTATCATTTGTCTGCGCCATTGGCTATGGTAACTGCTGGATTGGTTATTGGCAATGATACGGTTAGAAATTCGGCTATGTCTGAAATCACAGAGAGTTATGTGGATAAATTTTGGGAACTGGTAGATATTTTATTGAACACTATATTATTTGTCCTTATTGGTATGGAGATATTGGTGTTGACCTTTGAAACCAGTTATATGTTTGCTGGACTTGTGGCGATTCCGTTGGTGTTGTTGTGTCGTTATCTGTCATTATTGCTGCCAGTCAAGTTTTTTGAAAAGCGTTTGGACTTTGCACCCAAAACCAATCTGATAATGACGTGGGGAGGCTTGCGAGGTGGTATATCTATTGCTTTGGCTTTGGGTTTGACGCTGGATATGCAACGCGATTTGTTTCTGGTAATCACCTATATTATTGTTGTGTTCTCTATACTGGTTCAAGGGTTAACTTTGGGCAAGTTGGTTAAGAAATATTCACCAACCATTAATTAATGTTGTTATGATTCAAGACCTCACCGATAATTATGCCCATCTATTTGAAAAGGAACTTTTAAATGAAATTAATCAGGTTGGAACTTTTAAAGATATTCCTGAAGGGCATAAAATGATTGAGATAGGCGAATATGTGCGTTCGATGCCCTTGTTGGTTTCAGGAGCTATTAAGATTTTACGCGAAGATGATGATGGTGATGAACTATTATTGTATTTCTTGGAAAAAGGCGATACCTGTGCCATGACCTTAACCTGTTGTTTAGGTCAAACCAAAAGTGAGATTCGTGCAATAGCCGAAACAGATGCCAAGCTCATTATGATTCCCATAGAAAAGATGGAAGAATGGTCTGCAAAGTACAAAAGCTGGCGGAATTTTGTGTTTGAAAGCTATCATAACCGACTTAATGAACTTTTAGAAACGATAGATAGTATTGCCTTTTTAAAAATGGATGAGCGCTTACTGAAATATCTGAAAGAAAAAGCCCGTATTTCACGTGATAATATTGTGAACAATACCCATCAGGAAATAGCGTATGAGCTTCATACATCACGTGTGGTAATTTCGCGTTTATTGAAAAAGTTGGAAAATCTGGGTAAGGTGGAGTTGCACAGAAATCATATTGTCATAACCAATATAAATTGAATAATGTAACAGTTGTTACTTATAGCTTTTGGTATCATTAGTACTTTTGCAGCAAAAGTTATCATTTCTACATATGGAATTACTGGAAATTTTAGGTTATATAAGCGCATTAATAATAGGCATCTCATTAGGTTTAATAGGTGGTGGTGGTTCCATTTTAGCTGTGCCAGTATTAGCTTATTTGTTTATGGTCAATGAAAAAATTGCTACTGCCTATTCCTTGTTCATTGTGGGATTTAGTGCTTTGGTAGGTGGTTTGAAACAACATTTTAAGGGTTATGTTGATTGGCGAACCGCTTTTGTTTTTGGTTTGCCAGCTATAGTTGGTGTGACTGTGGTGAGATACTTTTTAGTGCCGGCATTACCTGAAGTATTGTTCACCCTAAACGGTTTTGAGTTCACGAGGCGTATGGGAATGTTTGGTTTGTTTGCATTATTGATGATTCCCGCAGCTTTTTCCATGCTGCGAAAACGAGAGGACAAATCTGTTGAGCAGGAAGTAGCATACAACTACCCTTTGATTTTGGTTGAAGGTTTGTTTGTTGGAGCCATAACAGGATTGATTGGTGCAGGCGGTGGTTTTTTAATCATTCCTGCTTTGGTGATTTTAGCTCATGTTAAAATGAAAGTGGCCGTTGGCACGTCTTTAATCATTATTGCTTTCAAATCGTTATTGGGCTTCTTTTTAGGAGATGCATTGACTATGGAGATAGATTGGATGTTTTTGTTCACCTTCACTGGAATCTCATTATTAGGTATCTTTGTTGGTAGTTATTTGAGTAACTTTATAGATGGTAACAAGTTGAAAAAAGGATTTGGCTATTTTATTTTTGTAATGGCTATCTTTATATTCTACATGGAATTTTTCATCAAATAGATTTGTAACTAAAGTTACTGCCAAACTTCACAACGTGACGTAAATTTGTAAAGATTTTAAAATTAAGAATTATGAAAATAGAACAAATATATACAGGATGTTTAGCTCAAGGAGCTTACTATATTGAAAGCAAGGGCGAAGTTGCTATTATTGACCCTTTACGTGAAGTGAAACCCTATATTGAGAGAGCTAAAAAGGATAACGCCAAGATTAAGTATATTTTTGAAACCCATTTCCATGCCGATTTTGTCAGTGGGCATGTGACACTGGCAAAAGAGACAGGAGCTCCAATCATTTATGGCCCAACTGCTCATCCTTCATTTGATGCTCACATAGCTAAAGATAATGAGGAATTTAAACTTGGTGATCTTACTATTATTACGTTGCACACACCTGGACATACCATGGAAAGTACAACCTATTTATTACGTGATGAGAATGGAAAAGATCATGCTATTTTTAGTGGTGATACGTTGTTTTTAGGGGATGTTGGCCGACCAGATTTGGCTCAAAAGGCAGCCGATATGACTCAAGAAGAATTAGCAGGTATGTTATTTGATAGTTTGCGAAGCAAGATAATGCCATTGGCAGATGATGTCATAGTGTATCCTGCCCATGGAGCCGGTTCTGCCTGTGGTAAAAATATGATGAAGGAAACGGTGGATACGCTTGGTAATCAAAAGCAAATGAACTATGCCTTGCGAGCTGACATGACGAAAGAGGAGTTTATTGAGGAAGTAACCGATGGTTTACAAGCGCCTCCAAAGTATTTTCCATTAAATGTTAAAATGAACAAGGAAGGTTATGATGATATTGATGACGTAATCAAGCGTGGAACGCAGGCTTTGTCTCCCGACGCATTTGAGGCTGCTGCCAATGAAACCGAAGCTTTGATTTTGGATGTGCGCCATCAAAGTGACTTTGTAAAAGGACATATCCCAAGATCTATTTTTATAGGAATAGATGGCGGTTTTGCCCCTTGGGTTGGTGCATTGATTGCAGATGTTAAACAACCTATTTTATTAGTAACACCTGAAGGAAGAGAAGAAGAAACCATTACGCGATTATCGCGAGTAGGCTTTGATAATACATTAGGTTACTTAAAAGGTGGTTTTGAGTCTTGGAAAGGAGCTTCAAAGGAGTTTGATACCATTACTTCCATTTCAGCTGAAACGTTTAAAGAACAATTAGAAGCTTCAGAAATACCCGTTTTTGATGTAAGAAAAGAAGGTGAATATACCAGTGCCCACATAAAAGATGCGCATTTAACTCCTTTAGATTTCATCAACGAGCATTTAAGTGAGTTCCCAGATAATGAAACTTTTTATGTGCACTGTGCTGGTGGCTACCGTAGTGTTATAGCCGCGTCTATTTTGAAAAGTCGAGGCATCCATAATTTGGTTGATGTGGCTGGTGGTTTTGGTGCTATTAAGAAAGCAGGCATACCTGTGACAGATTATGTTTGTCCGTCAACTTTAAAATAAACTAAACAATAAAAACTATAGAGAAAAGGGCAACAATAGTTGCTCTTTTTTTATGACGTTTTTTTCTTGAAACCGTACCACAATTGTTTCCAAAATACTTTGGGCATCTGCTCATCACCTTTGTAGCCCAATTCTATAGTGCCGCTGTCTTCGGGTACGTAATTGGTTTTAAAGATATAATCCCATAAACTTAAACTTATTCCGAAGTTTACGCCATATTGCCTGTTATTTGGTAAGCTATAAGCATGATGGTACAAATGCATGACTGGATTATTAAAAATATACTTTAAAGGTCCCCAAGTAATCTTAATGTTTGCGTGGTTAAGATGGCCAATAGTAATGGCTATAAAATGGACAATGTAAGCCTGTTCTGGTTCAAAGCCCCCTAAAATCATCACGCCAAAAACCTTTAGTGGTTTGTACAGTATATTTTCCATCCAATGGTAGCGTAAATGTGCGGCAAAACCCATTTCCTTAACACTGTGATGTACTTGATGAAACCGCCATAAAACGTCAAATCGATGCAACATGACATGTGTAAACCACTGCACAAAATCTAAAACAACAAAGAACACCAATAACTGGAGCCACATAGGCCAGGCTGAAATATCAACAAGAGCTAAACTGTTCATAGTCAAACCTATTTTTCCAAAGGCTAATTCAAGAACACTATAGATACCACTGATAACAATCGTGAAAATGAAAAAATTAAAAAACATATAGAATACGTCCAGCCAAAAATCCTTTCTGAAAATAGCTTGTTCCTTACGCCAAGGAAAGGCAATTTCTAAAATCCAAACGATAAAGGAAATGATAATCAATCCCCAAAAGTAATTGGTGTACCAAGGCACATTAAATGTTATGGAATTCCAAATCCAATTTAATGTTCCGAGAAAAGATTCTAAAAATACCTGTAAATATTCTGTCATTTCGTGTATAAAAACCTTTGTCATACAAATTTACTGAACAATTGAGGGGTAAATCAAATTTACTTCAGAAACTTTATAAGATTCCGTAACAATTGTTACATTACCTTTGCGATATAACTATTTTCTTTGCAAAAAAAATAATATGGATTTAATATATGAACCTTGGCCTTGGTATGTTTCAGGCCCCATGATTGCCTTAATCATGTTTTTGCTTATTATGGTTGACAAGCGTTTTGGCATGTCTTCAAACTTGAGAACTGTATGTAGTATGGTTGGTGCAGGCAAAAATGTTACGTTTTTTAATTTCGATTGGAAAGCACAACGTTGGAATTTAATAGTTGTTTTAGGTGCAATTATAGGTGGTTTTTTGGCAGCTAACTTTATGACACCTAATGAAGCGGTTGCTATTAGCCCAGAGACTATTTCAGATTTAAAGAATTTGGGTTTTGAAAGTGCTGGAACGGCTTATTTGCCCACCGAGTTATTCAGTAATGCTGTTTTTTCAGATTTTAAAGTTTTGGCAATTTTAATTATTGGTGGATTTTTGGTTGGCTTTGGTGCGCGATATGCAGGAGGCTGTACTTCGGGTCATGCCATTTCAGGATTGAGCAATTTGCAGTTGCCATCATTGATTGCAGTTATTGGCTTTTTTATTGGTGGATTATTAATGGTCCATGTTTTATTCCCTTTAATATTTTAATTTATGAGAACAACTATATATTTAGCAATAGGCATTTTGTTCGGAATCACGATGTTTAAATCGGAAGCAGCTTCTTGGTTTCGTATTTATGAAATGTTTCAGTTTCAAGCCTTTCACATGTATGGCATAATTGGATTGGCTTTAATACTGGGAATTTTAATTACCCAAGGCATTAAAAAATTTAAGGTAAAATCATTTTACAAAAACACTGTTCATTTTGAGCCTAAAGACAAAGGCGTTGTTAGGTATCTTGTAGGTGGTGTGCTATTTGGATTGGGTTGGGCTTTGGCAGGTGCTTGTCCAGGGCCTATGTATACACTTTTGGGTGCTGGCTATTTGTCTATGGCAGTGGTGATATTGGCAGCGATTTTAGGCACTTTTGTGTATGGTGTTCTAAAGGATAAATTACCACATTAAATTATTTTGTAAGGATTTGAATAAAGGAAAGACCTAATTGGGAAAAACATATTTATGAAGTCTTTATCCTTATTACTTGCCTTATTTTTATCATTTAGTTTATTTTCCCAAGTTCCAGAAAAAGCAGAAGATATTAGTCCGTTGCTAATTGGTGAAACCATTCCCGATGCTAATTTATGGGATGCCAAAAGAACAGAAGTTTCCCTGCATAACATTATCAAGGAAAAACCAACTGTGTTGGTTTTTTATAGAGGTGGTTGGTGTCCGTATTGTAATCAGCAATTGGCAGCTTTAGGAGAATCGGAGCAAGAAATCATTGATTTAGGCTATCAAATTGTGGCTGTGAGCCCAGACCATGTTGAGTCGTTGAAACCAACAATAGATACAGAAGGATTGAACTATCAGGTATATGCCGATCCTCAAGCAAAGCTTATTCAAGAAGTTGGTATTGGATTCCAAACACCTGGTATGGCCAAAATGTATATTGCCAAGAAAACAAAAATGGATGCTACTGAAATTTTACCGGTCCCTACTGTTATGGTACTCAATACAAAAGGCGACATTTTATTTGAGTATATCAATCCTAATTATAAAGTAAGGTTGAGTTCAGAGCTTTTGATAGCTAACCTGAAAGCTTTAAAAGCAGAACTTTAGATAGTTCAAGATCATATATAAAACCAAAAAACCCGAACAATTTGTTCGGGTTTTTTATGGTGGTGCCTCCAGGAATCGAACCAGGGACACAAGGATTTTCAGTCCTTTGCTCTACCAACTGAGCTAAGGCACCAGTTTCATTAATGCGGATGCAAATATAAGTTGTTTTTATTATCCTCCAAAAGAAAAATTATAAAAAATCGTTTTGTAATTTTACCGCTTTTACTTGCTGTATGAATTTAATTGTAGACATTGGAAATACATTTGCCAAATTCGCTGTTTTTCAAAAAGATAAGATAATTTTTAAAACAAGTTTTGAATTGGCATTGTTTAAAAAGGAATTGCAGGTAATTCTAAAAGCACACGATTCAATACAAAACTGTATTATTTCATCAGTTGGGAGACTTAAAGAATCCGATGCTAAATTTTTGAAGGATAACTTGCACGTATTGGAACTTAATTCTAGAACGAAGGTTCCTTTCAAAAACCTTTATAAGACACCTACAACACTTGGTGTTGATAGAATAGCGTTGGTGTCGGCTGCCGTAAAAAACTATCCCAATTCTAATGTTTTGGTGATTGATGCTGGAACCTGTATTACCTATGATATCCTAACGGCAAGCAACACTTTTTTAGGAGGCGGTATATCTCCTGGAATAGACATGCGTTATAAATCACTGAATAATTTAACCGCCAATTTACCGTTATTAAAACCAAAAGCTCCCAAACAAATAATTGGAAACACCACAAAAAGCGCCATTCACTCTGGTGTTATGAATGGTATTATACTTGAAATTGATGGCGTAATTGACGCTTACAAGCAGGAATACGAAGATTTAACAGTTATTTTAACAGGAGGAAATGCTAAATTCTTGTCTAAACAATTAAAAAGTAGCATATTTGCGAACTCTAATTTCCTGTTAGAGGGCTTAAACTATATTTTACAATTTAATTCAAAAGAATGATTAAAAAACTTGTATTAGTTTTCATCTTACTGTTTACCATTCAAATCTATGCCCAAGATGGTACATCGTCACCATACTCGTTTTACGGAATAGGAAGTCTGAAATTTAAAGGAACGGTTGAGAATCGAAGTATGGGTGGTTTAAGCATTTATACAGATAGTATCCATATCAACTTACTAAATCCTGCTTCGAATGCAGGGAAGAGTTTAGCCATGTATGGTAACGAAGGAAGACCTGTTAAATTCGCAGTTGCAGGATCACATTCTAGTATAAAACTTAAAAGCGATTCAGGTGAGGATAGAGTTTCCTCATCTACATTTGATTATTTGTCGCTATCCATTCCAATAGGTAGATTAGGTGTTGGTGTTGGTTTAATACCCTACACTTCGGTTGGATATAAATTAGAAACCCTTAATAGTAGTAATCAGTTAAACGAAAGATTTCGAGGAGAAGGTGGGCTAAACAGAACCTATTTGTCTTTGGGTTATCTAATTAATGACAATTTTAGTGTTGGTGCAGATTTAAGTTACAACTTTGGTAACATTAAAAATAGCACCATTGTATTTGATTATAATGATGATGGTGAATTGGTTCAGTATCAGTCTCGAGAAAACAACCGTTCAGATTTAAGTGGATTAAGCTTAAATTTAGGGTTGACCTATAGAGCTATGATAACTGATAGGCTTGAATTAAAATCTGGTTTTACTTATACACCCGAAACAAACTTAAGATCACGAAACGAACGCTCATTTAATACCATTGTTATCAATTCGTCTTCAGGACAGGAGTTTATTGTAAATACCATAGAAGCTGATTTAGAATCACAGGGATTGGATGAAACGAATTTTTTATTACCATCTAAATTTTCAATAGGAGCAGGTGTTGGTCAGCCAAGAATATGGTTCATTGGTGCTGAATATACATTTCAAAACACCAAGAAGTTTGTAAATGAGCTTCACGGTTCAAACGGAACGGTTTACTCAAACGGTTCAAGCTTTGCTTTGGGGGGATTTATTGTACCAAAATATAATTCCTTCTCAAGTTACTTTAGCCGAATGGTTTACAGGGCTGGTTTACGCTTTGAGGACACTGGTTTAAACATTAACAATACTAACATTAATGAGTTTGGCATATCTTTTGGAGTAGGATTACCAATAGGTAGTGCCAGAGACTTTTTCTCGAATGCCAACCTAGGATTTGAAATAGGAAAACGAGGAACCACAAAAAATAACTTAATACAGGAAAACTTTTTTAATTTCCACTTAAGTTTGTCGTTAAACGACAGATGGTTCCAAAAAAGAAGATATGATTAAACACTATAAATTTGATATTATGAAAACGAAAATTACATGGTTAACGCTTGTGCTGGTTTTTTTGGCCTTTAATAGTGTTAATGCACAACAAGACGAAGAATGTATGACTAACTTGTCTATTTTCTCTGAATATGCAAAAGCTAAAAACTATGATGCAGCCTATGAGCCTTGGATGAAGGTAAGAAACAAATGTCCAAAGTTGAACAATGCTATTTATTCCTATGGTGAAAAGATTTTGGACCACAAAATCGAAAAATCTTCTGGAGCCGAAAAAACAGCTTACATCAATGACCTTAAGAAGTTGTGGAAAGAAAGAGCTACACATTTTGCCAGCAAGACGCCTAAAGGGGAATATGGTGCCAAAGAATGTCAGTTAATGTATGATAACAGAGAGTTGTTAAAGTTAACAGATGAAGAGTTGTATGAGTGTTTTGATGCTGCTTACAAAGCCGATTCTAAATCATTCACCAATCCAAAATCATTATATACCTATTTTTCTTTAATGGTTGATTTGTATGATGCTGGTAAAAAATCTGCAGCTGATTTATTTAATAAGTATGATGATATAGCTGAAAAAGTAGAAACAGAAGTAAGTAACTATTCTGAAGACTTAAACAAATTGGTTGCCAAAGAAGATGCTGGGAAAAGTTTGACAAGTAAAGAGGAACGATATAAAAGATCTTATGAAAGCTATTTGGGCGCTTATGATCAAATCTCAAGTAGTATCGACAAAAAATTAGGTGACCGTGCTAATTGTGAGAACTTAATTCCATTGTATACCAAAGATTTTGAAGCTAATAAAAATGATGCAGTTTGGTTACAGCGTGCAGCAGGAAAGATGTCAGAAAAAGAATGTACTGACGACCCATTGTTCTTTAAGTTAGTAAATGCTTACCATGCATTGAGTCCTTCGGCTAATTCAGCTTATTATTTAGGTATCCTAAAAGATAAAGAAGGAAAATCTAGTGAAGCTGTTAAGTTCTATGAGCAAGCTATTAGTTTAGAAACTGATAATTTCAAGAAAGCGAAATTAAATGAAAAAATTGGTGATAAATTAAGAAAGAGAGGAAGCTATGGTAGTGCGAGAAGCTACTACTCAAAGGCATTGGATTTAAACCCTTCAAATGGTCGTCCACACTTAAAAATTGCTGATATGTACAACAGAAGTGCCAACGATTGTGGTGACTCAAACTTTAATAAGCGTGCGGTATTCTGGTTAGCTGCAAGTGAAGCTGAAAAGGCAGGTCGTGTAGATCCAACTTTAAAAAGTTCAGCAGCACAATCAGCAGCAAGTTATAGAGCTAAAGCACCTCAAAAGAGTGAGATATTTAGTGAAGATATGTCTGGTAAATCTATCAGTATTGGTTGCTGGATTGGAAGAACCATTACAGTTCCTAAAATCTAATGTTTAGAACACAATATCAAATATATTCAAGCATAGTCATGGTAATAGCCATGACTATGTTTTTTTCATGTAAAAGCAATTTAGATGAGGTCAACAAAATTGGAATTTCAGAAAATGAACCCATTGGTGTTGCCGAAAATATCAATTTAAAATACACTGATTCGGGTCGTGTAACGGCTAATCTGTTAAGCCCTAAAATGCTTGATTTTTCTAATAGGGATTTTGCTTATAATGAATTCCCAGATGGAGCACATCTCATACTGTTTGACAAAGACAACTCCCAAAGTACCGTTACAGCCGATTATGCCATAGTGTATGACAAAACAGGCATTATTGACATGCAAGGGAATGTTATTTTGGCTTCTGCGGAAAAAGACACCTTGTTTGCCGAGCAATTGTATTATGACCAAGAACGCGAATGGTTGTTTACCAATAAACCTGTGACCTTCAGACGTGGCCAAGATGTCATTAATGGCAATGGCTTTGATTCGGATACCGAGTTTAATCAAGCCGAAGTTTTGGAAATAGATGGTATTATCACACTTGACGAATAAGTCATTTATCAGTCCTTTTTTTAGTATCTTTACTTTAAATTTTAAACTTCTTTTTAATGAAAATCTATAAGTTTTTCCATTACGCCTATTTAATTTTTGCTGTACTCTTTATTATTGATGCTGTTCAAAATTGGGGTCGCGGATCCAGGACATACATATCTTTAGGATTGGCAGCTTTGGCTATCTTTGTGTTTTTCTTTAGAAGAAGGTTTATGAAGCGTTACGAAAATAAAAAGTAACTTGGGCTTATGTCTGTAGAAGTTCTAATCATTATTCTATCGCTTTTATTGTCGGCTTTTTTTTCAGGAATGGAGATTGCCTACGTATCTTCAAATAAAATTCATATTGAAATTGAGAAAAAGCAAGAAGGGCTTTTAGCCAAAATACTTTCTAAAATAACCGAAAGCCCTTCAAAATTCATAGCCACCATGCTCATTGGTAATAATATAGCATTGGTTGTCTATGGCTTTTTTATGGGTGATGTTTTAGTCAACTGGTTTCAATCCATGCTGCCTTCGTCATCTGGTTTTGTAAATTATCTATTGATTGATTTGAGTCTGTTGACGCAAACCATAATTTCTACGCTAATAATATTAATTACGGCCGAGTTTTTACCAAAAGTGTTTTTTCAGATTTATGCCAATTCCCTGCTTAAAATTTTAGCTTTACCAGCCTATATATTCTATGTGTTGTTCACATGGATTTCCAATTTTGTCATCTGGATTTCCGATTTTGTTCTCAAGAAATTTTTTAAAACCGAAGGTGATCAAGTACAGTTGGCTTTTACCAAAGTAGAATTGGGCAACTATATCAGTGAGCAGATGGAAAGTGTGGAAGCGCATGATGATATGGATACCGAAATTCAGATTTTTCAAAACGCTTTGGAATTTTCTGAAGTAAAAGCACGTGAAGTCATGGTGCCCAGAACCGAAATAATCGCAGTCGAGGTCAAGGAATCCATCAAGGCTATGAATGCGTTGTTTACCGAGACTGGTATTTCAAAAATGGTGGTCTACAAAGAAAACATCGATGATATTTTAGGGTATGTGCATTCCTTTGAATTGTTTAAAAAACCCAAAAACATCAAGTCGGTTATCATGCCAGTTGAGTTTGTGCCAGAAACCATGCTGATTAAGGACATCCTGAATGTTCTCATAAAGAAACGCAAAAGTATTGCAGTGGTTTTAGACGAATATGGTGGGACTTCTGGAATTATGACGGTTGAGGATATTGTTGAAGAGCTTTTTGGTGAAATAGAAGATGAACATGATACTGTTGTGCTCAAGGAAGAACAGATAGATGAAAGCACTTTTATATTTTCCGCAAGATTGGAAGTCGATTATTTGAACGAAACCTATAAACTGGATTTGCCGGAAAGCGAAAACTACGAAACGCTTGGCGGCCTCATTGTAGATCAAACCGAAGGGATTCCAGAACACAATGAAGTGGTCACTATTGAAGACTTCCAATTTACGATTCTTGAGGTTTCCAATACCAAAATAGACCTTGTGAAACTGAAATTATTGCAAGAAGACTAATTTCCTGAACATTATAACAATTAATGCCGTTTTCTGCTTTTATTATTAAATAGAAAATGGTATTTTCGCGCACTATATCGTAAAAAATTTAAATGACAGATGGCAGTTTTAAATAAAATTAGACAACGTTCACTTTTTCTAATATTAATAATCGCTTTAGCGTTATTCTCTTTCGTATTATCTGATTTATTCAGAAACAGCGATGCACTTTCTGCAAAATCGCAAAATGTTGTGGCAACCATTAACGGAAAAGATATTACCCGTGAAGATTTTTTAAGCAAGGTTGAGGCTATTCAAAGACAAATGGGCCCTAACGGAACAACAACTCAAGCCATGAATCGTGTTTGGGATCAGGAAGTTAGAAGTGCTGTAATGGAGACGCAATACGAAGCTTTGGGTATTACTGTTGAGCAAGACCAAATGCGTGATTTGTTAAAAACAGCGTTGGCGAATAATCCTGATTTTCAAAATGAAGCTGGGCTATTTGATGAGGCTAAACTATCAGAATACATCCAAAACTTAAAGGCCAATTCCCAAGCGGCTTATCAACAATGGGTTGATTACGAAAAAAGTTTGGCCAATAATGCCTTACAGACTAACTATATGAATATGGTTAAAGCTGGTATGATTGGTACTTTGGCTGAAGGAAAGTTGGCGTATCATTTAGAAGGTGATAAGGTTGATTTGAAATTTGTTCAAATTCCTTTTTCTTCTATTCCAGATAGTACTATTACAGTAACTAAAGGTGAAATTGCCAAGTATGTTGAAGAAAACAAAGAGCAATATGAAGTTGAAGCTTCCAGAAACATCCAATTTGTGGAGTTCAAGGAAGTTGCTTCAGTTGAAGATGAAGCAGAAATAGAAAAGTCTGTGGCATCTTTCAAAGACGGAAAAGTGGAATATAACAATGGCCGTACAGATACCATCAAGCCATTTTCACAAGTTAAGGACCATGCTAATTACATCAATTTTGTAGCAGGTTCTGATATTAAGTTTGATAACCGTTACGTTAAGAAAAACCAATTACCAACTGCATTTGCAGATAGTATCTATAATCTGAATGTAGGAGAAGTATTTGGTCCTTACAAAGACAATGGTTTTTTCAAATTGTCTAAGGTTGTGGCTGATATTCAAATGCCAGATTCAGTAAAAGCCAGACATATTTTGATTCCGTTTATTGGGTCACGTTCTGCAACGGATTCTACAACACAAACGGAACCTCAAGCAAAAGCAACAGCTGATAGCTTGATGCGTATTGTTAAGGCTGATACCACTAAATTTAGAGGTCTTTTGGACTTTTCAGCTGATAAAGTGAGTAATGAAAATGATGGTGTGTTAGATTGGTATACGTACAATGCTATGGTGCCAGAGTTTAGAGATTACACCTTTGAAAATGAAACGGGTGACATAGGTGTTGTGAAATCTGCTTTCGGATTTCATATCGTAGAGATTTTAGGACAAAAGAATAAGCAACGTTCGGTTAAAGTGGGAACCATTGCCAGAAAGATTGAGCCATCAGAAGAAACTGTCAATGCTGTTTTTAGAGATGCATCAAACTTTG
Source organism: Bacteroidia bacterium (assembly GCA_030425285.1). GTDB lineage: Bacteria > Bacteroidota > Bacteroidia > Flavobacteriales > Flavobacteriaceae > Hanstruepera. The sequence continues at coordinate 86,596 of JAUIAY010000001.1, read as the reverse complement.
AGATAGCTTTAGAGAAAGGTGATTTCCAAACCTTGGCCGAAGAGAATGAATATGTAGTTAGACCAGTTAATACCATTAAGGAATTGGATGAAAACATCCCTGGTTTAGGTAGTCAACGTGCTATGGTGCGATGGACGTTTGAAGATGCAACCGAAGTTGGTGATTACAAGCGTTTTAATGTGCCAGGAGGTTATGCCATTGTTCAGTTGGTAGCTAAAAACAAAGCCGGTTTAATGGGAACAGAAGAAGCTTCAATTACAGCGTTACCTGCTATTAGAAAACAAAAGAAGGCTGAACAGATTAAATCTCGTATCACTGCAACAACGGTTGAAGATTTGGCAAAAGCGGAAAGTTTAACACCAAGAACGTCATTGGCATTAACTATGAAAAACCCAACACTTTCAGGAGTTGGTAGAGAGCCATTGGTTATTGGTACAGCATTTGGCATGGAGCAGGGCGAAACCTCTGGATTAATAGAAGGTGTAACCGGTATTTTTATGATTAACGTGGTTAAAAAAGAATTGGCTACAGAAATGGACAACTACCAAGGATTTGCCAATCAAGTACAAACAGCTAAAGTAAATGCTGTTAATACTAACTTATACAATGCTTTAAAAGAAGCAGCAGAAATTGAAGATAATAGAGCTAAAACAGTGCAATAGTTTCTATTCTATATAACTTTAAAAAAGCCTTTCTGAAAAGAAAGGCTTTTTTATAATATCATTTTTTGAAAAGGAATAACCGTTTCAAACCCTTTGGATTTAAAATAAGCTGAAGAGTCTTCGGTTGCTGTTGCTAAAATAAAGTCGCCTCCCCAAGCACCCAGACTTTTAATGGCGCCTTGAAAATCATTAAACAGTCTATTTTTTATAGGTTCTTGTTTCAGAATAGTGCCAATAATTTCTTCATGTTGTGTTATTAAATCATTGAATTCCGATAACTGGTTGCAAGCAATAATGCGTTCGGTAATTTTGTTTATAGAAGTTATTGCTCCTGACTTGTCAAACTTGTTTTTACGATAGGCTTCAATGGCATCTCGGCTATTTTGTTTTTTATTCAAATACACAAAATAGAGATTGTCTTGAAAGTTAGGATAGAAATCAACTGTGTTGATTATAATGCTTTTGTCATTCTGAACTTGATTCAGAATCTCATCATTGTTAGCTGGGAGTTGATAGGTTAACGGTTTGTTATATTGGGCGCAAGCAATATCGTAACCACTACCACCAAAGGTTAATTTTAACAGCTCATAAGGGTCAATTTGTGCCCAATTGCCCAGATTGTTAATTAAAGTTGAAGAGGAGCCTAATCCCCAATCTTTTGGGAATGTTAATTTTGTTTCAACTGAATATCCTGTGTTTAAAAAATCTGGATTTAATTGTTTGGCAGCCTTTAAAATTTGAATGAGACGTTTTTCAAAATCTGTGTTAGAATCATCTGAAGAAAGATTATTCAGTTTAATATTTGTTTCAAACCAAATATGCTCGTTATGATCAATGCTTTTCCAATTTATGGTATTGGGATCATTCGGTTCAACGGTTAAGTGTTGTCCGTATTTAGTGGGAAGTGCCAAAGACTTGGCGCCATCTAAAACCAGATATTCACCTGTTAGTAATAATTTTCCGTTGCTGTAAAAATTATTTTTTGACACTTCTTAAATTGTTTATGGCATCAACAACAGCGCTATGGGAAACCGTTTGGGTTTTAAAATGCTCGATAAGTTGGTCCTTCTCGGAATCAGTGGCTTCAAACTGATTGAGAATATTCATTAAGTGCATTTTCATATGACCTTCTTGTATTCCAGTTGTAATTAAGGATCGCAAGGCGCCAAAATTTTGGGCAAGACCTGCTACTGCAACAATGCCCATTAATTCTTTTGCTGAAGGTTTATGAAGCAATTCCAAGGATAATTTTACCAAAGGATGTAAGCCGGTTAGACCACCAACAGTACCCAAAGCCAATGGAATTTCAATCCAAAATTTAAAAATGTCATTCTCAATGGCTGCATGTGTCAAGCTAGTATATTGTCCGTTTCTAGATGCGTAAGCATGAACACCGGCTTCAACAGCCCTGAAGTCATTACCAGTCGCCAAAACAACCGCATCAATACCATTCATAATACCCTTATTATGGGTTACCGCACGATAAGGTTCCACTTCGGCAATCTTGACAGCTTGAATAAATTTTTTGGCAAAGGTTCTAGGGTTAATTTTATCATCATCACTTAAGTCATCAACTGGACAGGAAACTTCAGCTCTCACTAGGCAGTTAGGAACATAATTGGAGAGGATGCTCATCACTATGTCAATGTTTTTTTCTTCATCAGAAAAATCAGCATGGACTTTAGCTTCCGTTTTGAAGGTTTTGGCAAATTGCTCTAAACAGGAGTTGATAAAGTTGGCTCCCATGGCGTCCTGTGTCTCAAAAGTAGCATGAAGCTGATAGTAATTGGGAATGTCTTTAGTTTTGTCAATGAGTTCAATATCCAAAATACCACCACCACGTTTTTCCATATTCTTGGTAATGGGCTTGCTATCACTAACAAGTTTGGGTTTAACCAAATTGAAAAACCGCTGCAATTTCTCAAAATCACCTGGATATATAAAATGTACCTGACCAATTTTCGTTGTGGAAATGATGGTCGTTTTAAAACCACCTCTATCTAACCAAAATTTAGCTGCTTTACTAGCAGCAGCAACCACAGAGCTTTCCTCAATGGCCATTGGAATGGTGTGTAATTTGCCGTTGATTAGGAAATTGGGAGCAACACCAAGCGGTAAATAGTAATTTGTAATAGTGTTTTCAATAAACTCATCATGAAGTTGTTGGAGTTTATCATTGGAATTCCAGTATTGTTTGATGATGTTTTTGGCATTCGCGTTTTGTGCAAAATATGTGTCGACTATCCAATCAATTTTCTTGGATTTTGATAGTTTTGAAAAGCCAGAAATAGGTTTGCCCATTACAATAAAATTGAAAATGTAAAGATACTATTATTGTGTGAGTTCTAATGCCAAGGGCTATTTAACTGTTAATAAATACGGTTTTTTGCTTAATTTTTAGTAAACTTGGCATTATTTTATCAATACCATATCTTAAATGAAATTATCTACATATTTCTGTTTTTTAAGTTCCGTGGCTACTTCATTTGGTAATTCAGTAATAAAAACTAACTAACACACATACTATGTCAGATCAATTAGACCATTTTAAAGAAGAACCGCAATTATTAGGGCATCCTAAAGGGTTGTTCTATTTGTTTTTTGCTGAACTATGGGAGCGCTTTAGCTTCTATGGTATGCGTGCGTTATTAACGCTCTACATGATTGATGTGGTTTTTGAAGCCTTGTCGACAAGAGATTATGCAGCTGCTGCTGTTTATGCGTCCTATGGTTCTTTAGTTTATGCTTCTACGGTTGTTGGAGGTAAGATTTCAGATAGTATTCTGGGAATGCGCCATTCAATCTTTTTAGGTGGTATCCTGATGGCTATTGGTCATTTTGTCTTGGCTGTTGAGAATGATATCGCTTTCTTTTTGGCTTTAGCATTTATTGTGGTTGGTAATGGATTTTTTAAACCAAACATTTCCACATTTGTAGGTTCACTTTATGAAGATGGCGACCCTAGAAAAGACTCTGGATTCACCATTTTTTATATGGGTATAAATATTGGAGCGTTTGCTTCACCACTGCTTTGTGGGTGGCTTGGTCGCGAATATGGTTGGCATTATGGCTTTGCCTTGGCTGGATTTGGAATGTTATTAGGTTTGGCTTTCTTTTGGAGTGGTATCAAAAAAAATGTATTTGGAGATAAAGGTAGACCTGTAAACGAAAGTGCCTATAATAAGCTAATTGTAGGTGTCAAAAATAATAAGTTGGTAACTATATTGTCGTTTTTAGCAGTACCACTAATTGCTTTTTTGTTATCGTCTTATCAACCAGTTTTTGGAGAACAAAATATTGTGAACCTAATTTTTAAAGGAATTGGTTTTACAGTTTTAGCTTACTTAATATATATATTGGCTAATGTGTCACCTGATGAACGTAAGAAGTTGATTGTGGCCATTTTCATAACTGTTTTTATGACCATATTTTGGGGATTCCACGAACTTTCAGGTAGTGTGATTACCCTGTTTGCTGATAGAAATGTAAACCTATCAGTAATAGATGCTGCGCAAACTAACTCTATAAATGCTATGTATATTATCATTTTGGCGATACCGATTTCGCTATTATGGCAGTATTTATCTAAAAAGAAAATAAACCCTAGAACACCTTTTAAGTTTGCTATGGGACTGGCTTTTGCGGCTATCAGTTTTTATGTGTTGGCCATTAGTGGTGAAAGTGCTGATGCCAACGGAAGAGTGCCTTTTGCGTACTTAATGATTATGTACTTTATCCTTTCTGTTGGAGAGCTCTTTATGTCTCCAGTTGGATTATCTAAAATTACTGATTTATCACCAAAACGAATTGTTGCCTTCATGATGGGAGTATGGTTTTTGTCATCGGCATTTGCATTTCAGATAGTCGGTTTTATTGGTAAAGAACTATCTATAGAAAGCTCCGATAAAAATGTTGGTGGTTTTGATTCGCTTGGTGTTTACACCGATGGATTCCATATGATAGCTATGTATGCTGGAGGAGCCGCAATAATAACATTTATTCTGGCGCCATTTCTAAAACGTTTAATGGGTAACGTACACTAATTGAGATTAACTAAACTAAACTATATATGAATACTGATATTGAAAATTTATTTAAGGACAAGGTTATAGGTCATCCTGCTGGATTGTTCGTGTTGTTTTTTACCGAAATGTGGGAACGTTTCTCATTCTACGGGATGCGTATTTTACTCGTTTTATTCTTAACAGCTCCTATTTTGAGTGATAATCCTGGCTGGGAATGGCCAAGAGAAAATGCACTAGCACTTATTGGTACCTACGCATCGCTGTTATATCTAACGCCAATTATTGGCGGATGGATAGCCGATAAGATTACAGGTTACCGAATGGCTGTAGTTATTGGTTGTGTTATCATGACATTAGGCCATGCTGCAATGGCTTTAGAAACAACAATGTCTTTTTATTTAGGTTTAGCATTATTGGTAATTGGAACTGGTTTTTTTAAGCCTAATATCACATCTATCATATCAACCATGTATAAGGGTAAAGAATCTAAAAAAGATGGTGCCTATACCATTTTTTACATGGGTGTAAATGCTGGAGCGTTTTTTGGTATGATGCTTTGTGGTTATTTAGCTGAAAACTTTGGATGGTCTTATGGTTTTGGTTTAGCAGGAATTTTTATGCTACTTGGGATGTTGCAATTCTGGTTGGCAGGTAGCTTGTTTGGAAGTATTGGAGCGAAGCCTACTAAAGTTCATGAGGTTGAATTACCTCAAAATATTAATGAAACAAGTCCGGCTGAACAAGAAGAAGCCGAAGCTGATGAAAAGCTTAACCCTTTCACTATGTTTGACAAAGCTCTAATGGTACTTTCTGCTATTGGTGGGTTATTGTATTTGTTTAATGATCCTTTGGAAAAAATAGGGAATATCAACATGCTTCCTTTTGAAGTTGGCGGTTTAAGTGGTTCGAATGTAGTTGTTCTAACAGCTTTAGTTTTGTTTTTGGTGCTATTGGTGACAAGGATTGCCAGATATATACCAATAGTTAGAGATCGAATTATTGCCGTTTCTATTTTTGGTGTGTTTACGGTATTTTTCTTTGCATTTTTCGAGCAATCTCTAGGGTCCATGACGCTATTTGCTCGTGATTATACCGATAGAGTTTTAGTAGGCAATTCAGCCATGGTATTCAAAGTTATCGACGCTTTGTTGACAACGGTTCCGCTTATTATTATTACTTGGGTTCTTATACTTTTAGCTAAAAAGACCTTTTCAAGAATAGGCCTATCAAATATTATTTTGGCAATCGCATTCATTGGTTTATGGATTTTGGTATTATATAGATTAAATGATAAATTTTCTCAAGAAGGAAATGAAGTTGAAGCTACTTGGTTCGGAATTTTAAACTCCTTCTTTATCATTACTTTGGCACCACTATTCTCAAGATGGTGGGAAAGTAAATATAATCCGAGCGCTGCCATGAAATATGGTATTGGATTAATTCTTTTAGGATTAGGTTTTGCCTTTTTATCATATGGAGCAGGAGAAATCCCATCAGGTGCTAAAACTGCTTCCGTAAGTATGGTATTCTTAATAATGGCTTATTTGTTTCATACTATGGGAGAATTGTGTATCTCGCCAGTTGGATTGTCCTATTTGAGTAAATTGGTTCCAGCCCGTATGATTGGTTTTATGTTTGGTATATGGTATCTAGCTATTGCCGTTGGTCAAAAAGCTGCAGGAACTATGGGAGGAATGATTGATAAGATTTCTGAAGAATATTCCATGAGTACCTTCTTTTTGATTTTTACATTAGTGCCAATTGGAGCTGGATTTGTAGCCATTGTGCTAAATCCATTATTAAAACGCTTAATGCACGGTGTTCGTTAATCGAAAAAATCGTTAAAATATCCTCAAAACACGTCATTCTTGGCGTGTTTTTTATATTTTAGGAACGGTTTTTGAAAGTTTCCTTTCATAATCCGACAATTAAAAAAAACAGAAACATGAAAAGAGTATTCCTATTAGCAACCGTATTGTTTTTTGCAGTTCAGGTTCATGCACAAGAAATAAATTGGGTGTCTTTGGAAGAGGCTGTTGCCCTTCAAAAAAAGAATCCTAAAAAAATAATGATGGATGTTTATACCAATTGGTGTGGTCCTTGTAAAATGTTAGATCGTAATACTTTTCACAATAAAGATGTGGTAGATTATGTGAACAAGAACTATTATGCAGTGAAGTTCAATGCAGAAGGTGATGATACCATAAACTTTAATGGCCAGACTTTTGATAATCCACAATACGATCCAGCAAAAGCCAATAGACGAAATAGCGTACATGAATTGTCACGTCACTTTCAAGTTAGGTCTTACCCATCCATAATCTTTTTAGCAGAAGATGGTACTTGGTTGACTTCAGTTGTAGGGTATAAAACACCAAAACAATTAGAGTTGTATTTAAAGTTGTTTAAAAACGACGATCATAAAGGCTTTAAATCTCAAGAGGATTTTACGGCTTATTATAACGCTTTTAAGCCAGAATTTTCAGAGTAGAAAATAAGTTATTCAATTATAAAAGCTCCCTTTTCGCCAGTATAGTGAAAAGGGAGTTTTCTTGTTATGCAGGTTTGCTTCCATCGGTAGATATAGGATTTGTAGTTACTACCATCAGCAATTATAGTAGTAGGTATCAAACTATCGATCAATCGGTTAAGATTGATTTTTGGTGAGTTTCTTAATAGTATGTAATCTGGCTTCATATTTGAAGGATAAACACCTAAACTGTCAACAATTAAAAGCTTTTCGTTCTTAAATTGATAGATATTCCTTAAGGTGTCAAATTCAGTCTGTTTTATAAAGTTGCCAACTTGATAGCTTAAGATACTATTGTTTTTGTGAAGGGATGTGCTATCTAGATTATGGGAAACATTCAAATGATTTCCATGTTTGAAACCTATCAAACTATATCTGCTTTTATGAAATATGACCATTTCATCATGTGTTGTCACTTGCCATTTGTTGTAAACTAATAGTGCTTGAAAGATTAAAACGGATAGTAGTATGCCAATTAAACGTTTATAGCTTTTTGATTTAAAATAGTTAATGGCACATAAAATAATGAGATACATTCCAATGGCTAAAAACCAATTCATGGGAATATCTTTAAATAAGAAAGCTTCTTGGTGAGCTACCCATTTAAAAAGAGAATTCATGACATGAATAACATAACCGTAAATATCAAATAGGATATTTTGAGGTGTGTTCAACAAGGCTAAAAGGATAATGAAGAAACCAAAGCCTAGAATAAGTCCCAAAAAAGGAATGATCAAAACATTCGAGATAAAGAACAAACCTGGAAATTGATGAAAGTAAAACAAACTTAACGGAAGAATACCAATTTGAGCTGAAAACGATACGGCAAGTAATTCCCATATTTTGTTTGGAATTTTATACTTCCTTCTTACTAAAGGTTTCAGCATAGGAAAAACAGTTACAATGCCAATGACCGCTAAATAACTCAATTGAAAACCTACCTCAAATAATAAAAATGGATTAATAAGTAGAAGTACAAAAGCCGAAATTGCCAATGTATTCATACTGTTGTATGGTCGTTTGAGGTTCATGCCAATAGCAAGTGCCGTGAACATGGTGGTCGCTCTTAAAACAGAAGGTGATAATCCGGCTATGAGGGCAAAACTCCATAATAAAATCAGTATGATACCAGTTTTTACGTATAAACCATATTTATACCTTTTTAAGAATCCTAATAAAAAGTTTAACATGATTAGGATGATTCCAATATGCAAACCGGATATGGCCAAAATATGAATGGCGCCAGCATTGGCGTAATCTTCATAAAGGTTTTTACTGATGTCTTGTCGGTAGCCTAGCAGTAGTGCCTTTATTACTGCAAGTTCGTCAGGCTTAAAGCTGTAGTTTTCTAATTTAGCAATTATGGATTGTCTGACAGTGTTTGCAAAACCAAGAACACTCGGGTTAGTAGTTTTTAGAATTGTTAAGCTGCTATAATCACTATTTATTTGTGCATAGATGTTTTTGTTTTCTAAATAAGCTTTATAATTAAATTGAAAAGGGCTCAAAGGCGGTTTTAAGGCTTGTAGTTTAGAAACAATCACAATTTGATGGTCAACAGGTAATTTAGAATTTGTTGAATCTTTTGAGATATTCAGTTGGACTTTGCCGCTTACCAATACAGAATCTATTTGAATAATGTTGGCTATATACCGATCATGATAGGTTGTTGGTTTTAGCTGTTCTCTAATCTTCAGAATTATTCGGGAATCATTAAGGTTGTCATAATCATAATAATTGGAGTAGTGATTTTTATGACTTTGTTGATTGTGAAGCTCTGTAATTAAAGCACCTATAGAGATTGTTGTTAAAAACGCCAGAGCACCAAACCAAATAGTCTTTTTGAATTTGTTTTTGGAAATAAAGTAACTAACGAAAGTGGCTAAAAGTAGCAAACATGAAGTAATAAGTGTTTCAGAAACCGTAAAACTTGTTTTCGAACCAATAATAATGCCTGTGATGAGGCAGAGTGTTAGTTTTACTATGGGGAAATCAAGTAACTTCATAACAGGAAGTTACAAAAAATTCTTACAAGATGCGTCTTGCCTGTACAAAGGCAAAATACCAATATTTTTCTGATAAAAGTGACGTCATAACACCTTTACTCGTGGTCGAGTGAATAAAGGCGACATAGCCTGGTCTGGCTTCGGTAACGATGCCTACATGGTTAACATTGCGGCTGTTTTTTTTAGTGGCGAAAAAGAGCAAGTCACCTTTTTGAACTTCCTTTACATCAACCCAATCACCTGTAACAGCTAGTTGTGATGTGGTTCTGGGTAAGCTAATAGCTTCCTTTTTAAATGCCGTGGTGACCAATCCTGAACAATCTATACCTTTCTTGGTGGTTCCGCCATATTTGTACTTGACACCTTGAAAGGTTTCGGCATAATCAACAATGGCATTGGCTTTACTACTATATTCTGAAGTTGAACTCCTGCCTTCATAGGTTGAAACCGTTTGATGCGATTTTCTGGCGGAAGATTTAGCTGTCTTTTTCGATTTACAAGACGAAAGAACCAAAAAGCAACAAAGTATCAGGGCTATTTTTTGCATGCTTCGAAAATAAACAATTTTGTTATTAAAAAAATAATAACCTTTCAAAAACTTGATTTGTCTTCCATGCAAATTCTATTATTTTTAGCATTCAATATTGAAGTGATCTATGAATGTAATCGATTTGTTTTCTGGTTGTGGTGGTTTGGCGTTAGGCTTTAAATGGGCAGATTGTAAAACCCTTTTTGCCAGTGATTTGGATGAAAACTGTGAAAAAACCTATACTTATAATTTTCCTGATGTTCCCTTTGTAAAAGGTGATTTGCGAACAATCACTACGAAGCAGATAAAAAGTCAAATAGATGATTCTGTTGATGTAGTCATTGGTGGGCCACCTTGCCAAGGGTTTTCATTGGCCAATAAAAACAGAAACAAGGTCAAGGACGATCCCAGAAATGAATTATTCTATGAGTTTGTAAGAGTTGTTACCGATTTGCAACCCAAAGCGTTTGTTATGGAAAATGTACGTGGGTTGTTATCGATGCAAAAAGGGAAGGTCATTAAATTGATGAAAGAAGAGTTTGAAAATGCTGGCTTGGGATACCAAGTAGATTTTAAGGTATTGATGGCTTCAGATTATGGGGTTCCACAAAATAGGCAACGCGTCATTATGCTAGGTATTAGAAAAGATTTGAACATAAAGCCTGAATTTCCTTCTAAAGCCTATTCAAAACCCATTACTGTTTGGGAAGCTATTTCAGATTTACCTCAAATAGAAGCTTGTGAAGGTGAAGAGAAAATGAGTTATCAGGAGAGTCCTCAAAACACATATCAAGAGCTCATGCGAAAATCGGCAACTTCGGTTTTTAACCATGTCGCCATGCGCCATACCAAGCGTCTGATTGAGCGTTTTAAAGTCATAAAAGCAGGGCAATCTTTAGCGCATGTTCCACAACAACACGCGGCCGTAAAACGTGGAAGACCAACCGAAAAATCAAAAATCGTTTTCTCTCAAAATAATCAACGCTTGCATGCAGATAAGCCAGCGCCAACCATTGCGGCATCTTTTCAAAGTAATTTCATTCATCCATTTCTAAATCGAAATTTTACAGCTAGGGAAGGTGCAAGATTACAATCATTTCCAGATGATTTTGTTTTTCAGGGTATGCGTACCAAGATGAGTTGGGAAAAAGGCTTGAGTCAATATCAACAAATAGGCAACGCTGTACCACCTTTAATGGGTTATGCTATTGCAAGTAAAATAAAAGAGATTTTAAATGGTGTTGAAATGGATGCTAACACCAATTTACTATTCCATGAAGCTGAAACTATTGACTAATGGTTTCATAAATGAGTTTTGCTGTTTTGGTACTCGCGCCTTTACCGCCTAATTTTTTCTCAAGCTCATAGTAGGACATAAAGAATTTTGTGCGTTCGTAAGGGTCTAAAATTCGATCTAATTCTGTTTTTAACCGGTTTGGATTGAAATCATCCTGAATCAATTCAGTAACTACTTCTTGATCCATGATTAAATTGACCAGTGATATGTATTTAATATGTTTTACGAGACGCTTTCCAATTTGGTAGGACAGCCAACTGCCTTTATAACAAACTACTTCAGGAACTTTAAATAAGGCTGTTTCTAAAGTAGCAGTTCCTGATGTCACTAATGCAGCCGAAGACACACTCAATAAATCATAAGTTCTGTTTGAGACAAAATGTACATTGGTGTTCTTAATGAACTGTTCATAAAAACTATAATCCTGACTTGGTGCGCCAGCAATCACAAATTGATAATTAGGATAATTATCGACCATAGTCAACATAACAGAGAGCATTTTAGTGATTTCCTGTTTTCTGCTTCCGGGAAGTAAGGCAATAATGGGTTTTTCGTTCAATTCATGATCGGCTCTAAAGGTGTATTCATCAACCTGCGTTCTATTCACTATGGCGTCAATCAGGGGATGACCCACAAAATGGACAGGATAGTTGTGTTTCTTCTCGTAAAAATCCTTTTCAAAAGGCAGGATAACATACATTTCTTCTACATCACGCTTTATAGCTTTGATGCGGTTTTCTTTCCAGGCCCAAATCTGTGGAGAGATGTAATAATGGGTTTTGAAACCTTTTTGTTTCGCCCATTTGGCTATTCGCATATTAAAACCTGGATAATCAATAAAGATGATAACATCTGGATTATATTCCTCGATATCTTTTTTGCAGAATTTCAAGTTGCGCGTAATGGTTCGAAGATTCATGATGACTTCAATGAAGCCCATGAATGCTAAATCTTTGTAATGCTTTACTAAATTGTTGGAAACCTCCTGCATTAAATCACCACCCCAAAATCTAAATTGAGCATCAACATCTTCCTTGAGTAATGCCTTCATTAAATTGGAACCGTGTAAATCGCCTGATGCCTCTCCAGCTATAATGTAATATTTCATATAAAGCAATTACATAAATTTAAAAACAAAGGTGAAAACGGCAACGAAAATAGTGGCTAGTAAAACACCCCTAGCTCGATAGTCCTGCTTCTTCTTGATAAAAACAAAGAAGGCAATTAGGTTTAAAATGGCGCCTAAACTTATCAGTTTTCCTAAAAACCCTTCCGAAGAAGCCGATTTTAAAACTTGAACAAAACCTTCTCCATTTCCCAATATCAAAGTGGCAAGATAAAGACCAATGATATTGGCTATAAAACCTACTAATAACCCTTTAATAACTTCTTGTTTAATCATTGAAATTCCAAGTGTTTAATTGTTGAATACAATGGTGTGCCGTTAAATCAAATTGAACCGGTACAACCGAAACATAACCGTTTTCCAACGCCCACTCATCGGTGTCTTCGCCTTTGTCTAAATTAACAAATTTTCCGGTGAGCCAATAATAATCTTTTCCTTGAGGTGTTTTTCGTTTGTCAAATTCTTCTTCCCAGTTGGCGCGTGCTTGTCGGCAAATTTTAACCCCTTTTATTTGTGATCTTTTCAGGTTGGGAATATTGACATTTAAAACAACATCTTTTGGCAGGCCATTCTTTAAGACATTTTTGACAATTTGCTTAACAAAAGGCTTTGAGGCCTTAAAATCGGCATTGTAGTTATAATTCAACAATGAAAAACCAATAGCGGGAATGCCTTCGATACCAGCTTCAAGAGCTGCGCTCATAGTTCCAGAGTAAATGACATTTATAGATGAATTGGAACCATGGTTGATACCAGACACGCATAAATCGGGTCTTCGATCCAGAATTTCATTAACGGCCAGTTTAACACAATCGGCAGGAGTGCCTGAACAACTGTATTCAGGTTGCTTGCCAGAATCAATAACCACACGTTCCAAATGCAGGGTTGAATTAATGGTAATAGCATGTCCCATGCCACTTTGCGGGCTATCAGGCGCCACAACCACTACATCACCCAAATCCTTCATAACCTCAATTAGAGTTCTAATTCCTGGTGCTGAAATACCATCATCATTTGTAACTAATATGAGTGGTTTTTTAGACATGATTTCTGGGTTTTTGTTCGTATGCTAAAATACACAAATTCGTATGCTTTTGTATAATATTTGGCGTTTAACAAAAAATTAGTACCATTTGATTATATTGGCATAGTTTTTTCTTTAATTTAGTAGAAAATATATGATGTTTATTTTAAGAATTATGAAAAGGAATTATAACATTTTGATACTAATGCTGCTGTTGGCATTTGCATCATGCAGCTTTACTACAAAAACATTTAGTGATCCTAATAAAGACAAGCTTTTAATACAGGTTATAACCTATGTTTTAGAAAGAGGTCATTTTGACCCAAAGGATATGAACGATGCTTTTTCTGCTGAAGTTTATGCAGATTATTTGGACCAACTAGATCCTTTGAAGCAATATTTCTATCAATCGGACATCAAGGAGTTTGAAAAATACAAAACCGAAATTGATGATCAAATCAAGGCTTTGGATATTTCATTTTTCAATTTGACACATGAAAGACTTATGCAGCGAATTGAAGAGGCGAAAGTAATTTACAGGGATGTTTTGTCCAAGCCATTTGATTACACCATGGACGAAACGTTTAATTCAGATTATGAGTCCTTGGAATTTGTAAGCAATAAAAAGGAAATGACCGAGCGTTGGAGACAACGTCTCAAGTATACAAATTTGGCTAATTATGACGATTTAGTCTATGCCCAAGAGACTGCAGAAAAAAATGCAAAGGAAGGTGAAGAGGTTGAAACAAAAACAATGACTGAAATTGAGGTTGAGTCTCGAAAGGAAACCTTAAAGACAATAGATATCTATTACAATGATTATATAGATGATATGGAACGAAAGGATTGGTTTGTGGTTTATATCAATGCCATTACTCAAGAATTCGATCCGCATACAACCTATTTTGCACCTGAAGACAAAGAGGTATTTAACCAAGGAATTTCAGGACAATTGGAAGGAATTGGCGCAAGGCTTCAAAAGCGTATGGACAATATTAAGATAGTTGAACTTATTTCTGGTGGGCCAGCATGGCGAGGAAAGGAATTGGAAGTAGGTGATATTATATTAAAAGTTAAGCAGGAGAATGAAGAAGAGCCTGTGAGTATTGTTGGAATGCGCATTGACGATGCCATTAAACTCATTAAGGGGCCTAAAGGAACCAATGTTTACTTGACGGTGAAAAAGGTTGATGGAACTATAGAAGAAATCAAGATTACAAGAGATATTGTTGAATTAGAAGAAACCCACGCCAAAACGTCTATGGTCACTAAAAACGACAAGCGTTATGGTATTATTAATCTTCCAAAATTTTATGCCGATTTTGAGCATTACGACAAATTGAATGCTGCCGCAGACGTTAAGAGAGAAATAGAACGTCTTAAAGATCAAGGCATGGAAGGCTTGGTATTGGATTTGCGTGGAAATGGAGGAGGTTCATTGACTACAGTAGTTGAAATGGCAGGGCTGTTTATCGAGCAAGGGCCTGTAGTTCAGGTGCGATCAACCGACGAGCCTAAAGAAGTTTTAAAAGATACTGATAAATCTATTACTTGGGATGGTCCTTTGGTTATTTTAGTAAATGAATTTTCAGCATCAGCATCTGAGATATTGGCTGCGGCTATGCAAGATTATAAGCGTGCTATCATTATTGGAAGTAAGCAAACGTACGGTAAAGGCACTGTCCAGTCTTTCTTTGATTTAAATCGTATGATAAGAAATAATAAGGATGGTGATTTAGGAGCGCTTAAGGTAACTAGACAAAAATATTACAGAATTAATGGTGGTTCGGTTCAATTGGAAGGTGTTAAGAGTGATGTGGTTGTTCCAGATAGATATAGTTTCATTGATATTGGTGAAAAAGATCAGGAAAATCCGTTGAGTTGGGATGAAATCGATGCCGCTGAATTTTCGTTTTGGGATGGGTATTTTGATTATGATACAACCATTAAAAAAAGCAATGAAAGAATGAGTAACAACGAGCAATTGAAGCTCATCGAGGAAAATGCCAAATGGGTTAAGGCGCGAATGGATGAAAAGCAATATTCATTAAACTACGAAAAATATAAAGCTAAATTGGATTTAAATGAAGAAGAGGCCAAGCAATTTGATGAAATTTCGAATTACCAAACCAATCTGACGTTCGAATCCTTGCCTTATGAGTTGAAGCTTTTTGAAAAAGATACGGTTCTAAAAGAAAAGCGTGTTCGTTGGCATGAAAGCTTAAGTAAAGATGTGTATGTTGAAGAGGCTCTTCATGTGTTAGAGGATTTAAAATCATCTTATTCCATAAAGAAAGTGGCTACGATCAAGGATTAGTTTTATGACTCAATCTCCTGGCTCATTAAGTAAACTAGCGCTCCAGAAATTTAAAAAGAATTTCTGGGGCGTTTTTAGTTTTGGGTTTATTGTGCTAGTTGGATTGATCTCTATTTTTGCTTATGTGTTGGCTCCTGATAATTCGCAGCATGCCAATCAAATGCACTTGGCTATTCATTCCAAGAAACCAGGATTTACGGTAGATATGTTGGTGATGCCAACTTCAGAAAAAGTTCAACAGAATTTTTTTAATAGAATTTTTTTTGGTGAAAAGACTTTTGAGACCGAAATTCCTATTTCTGAACACACAATTTTAAAAAATCAATTGACTTACACCGAATATGCTTCCGATAATTTAAATGGACAGGTTAAAACACTGAATTTAAATCAGTATCAAGAAGGGAATAAACCCTATGTGGAAAGTAAGACCTTTGTTTTTGGGACTGATAAATATGGAAGAGATTTGTTGAGTAGAGTTTTGGTAGGAGCCAGAATATCATTTTTTATCGGTTTTATTGCTGTTTTTATTTCATTGGTTGTGGGCATCCTTATGGGAAGTTTGGCTGGTTATTTTGGGGGAAAGGTAGATGCTATTATTATGTGGTTAATCAACGTGTCATGGTCCATTCCAACTTTGTTGTTGGTAATAGCTATAACACTGGCACTTGGAAAAGGATTTTGGCAGGTGTTTATAGCCGTTGGTTTAACCATGTGGGTTGAAGTGGCCAGAGTAGTTAGGGGTCAGGTTATGAGTGTTAAGGAAATGCAATATGTTACGGCAGCAAGGGCATTGGGGTTTAATGATTTCCGAATTATTACCAAACACATATTACCAAATATTATGGCTCCTGTTATTGTGATATCGGCAGCCAATTTTGCTGCTGCTATTTTAATTGAAAGCGGGTTGAGCTTTTTGGGAATTGGCGCACAACCACCTATGTCCAGTTGGGGTGCTATGATAAAGGATCATTATAATTATATCATTCTGGGAAAACCTTATCTAGCTTTGATCCCCGGATTTTGTATTATGAGTCTGGTTATGGCATTTATGCTTATAGGTAATGCTTTACGAGATGCTTTGGATGTGAGGAGTTGACAATTAATTCCCCTCTTTATCATTAAAAAATCGATTCCAAATTTCTGGTTTTAAATGCCCTGTCATATAATCCGCTCTATTCTCTCCATTTCTAACCAGTACTTCTCCATTCGGCTTAATGATAGCGTGTGAGCCACAAAGAGTTGGATTAAGAAATATTTTGTTTCTGAAAAAACTGTTTAAGTCTGAAAAGAAAAATTCAGTTTCACTATTTGGGTTGTTTTTTAACTGAATAGTTTTTTCGAATAAACAAAACAATATCATATCATTTGAGTATAAATAATCTCTAATAGGGGTGATAAATTCCTTCCGTTCTTTTATGTCACTTTTAGTCCATTTGTTGTCCCAAACAGAATTGCATAAATCATCTTTATAATAGAATTCCAAAATAATAATCAGACTGTCTTGAATTTTCTTACCTGTGATTTTTTCAAGTTCTGTAATTAAAGAACTATGAGTGAAATTGCCATATTGATAAAGATCTTTTTTCAAAGTTGCATAACGCTTTTTGTTTTTTCCAATAGAGTCCCATCGGCTTAAAAGCAACTCCTTATCACTCCATTTTTTTCTGAACTCAATTTGATTAACCTTGTTACCATCTTCGTCTAGGTAGATTTTCTCTTGTCCTAAACTGTAATGAGAAACTAGAATGATGAAAAAAAATGAGAGTACAATTTTCATGGGTTGAAATCAATATTTATGGAGTCTATATAATTCAAAACATCATCTTTACCAATGGATTTTGAAGACGATGTCACAAAATAGTTAGGCATGTCTTCCCAAGTCTCTAGAAGTTTCAATTTATAGTTTTCCACATGACGGGTTATGGCATTGGGTTTTAGTTTATCGGCTTTTGTGAAAATAATGGAAAATGGGATGCTGTTTTCGCCTAGCCATTCCATAAATTCTAAATCTATAGGTTGGGCTTCATGTCTGATATCAACTAAAACGAAAGCAGAAACCAATTGCTCCCGTAAGCTAAAATATTGGGTAATAAATTTTTGAAAGGTCTTTTTGGCGCTCTTGGATACTCTAGCGTAACCATAACCAGGAAGATCTACCAAATACCAGTTTTTATTAATTAAAAAATGATTGATGAGCTGTGTTTTTCCAGGTCTTCCAGAAGTTTTTGCCAAACTTTTTCTATTGGTCAGCATATTGATCAAGGAAGATTTTCCAACATTACTTCTACCTATAAATGCATATTCTGGCAGTAAATTTTTAGGGCATTTCGTTACATCAGAATTACTCATTACAAATTCTGCCGATTTAATATCCATGACTAATAAATTGAGTTTAGAAATTTCTTTTGGTTAACCAAGAGTCCATAATCTCATTGAACTCATCAGGATGTTCCATCATAGCAGCATGTCCACATTTGTCAATCCAAAACAGTTCAGAATCTGGTAACAGTTCATCAAATTCTTCAGCTACTTCAGGAGGTGTGACTGTGTCATTTTTGCCCCAAATAATACAAGTTGGTGTTTGCATATTAGGTAGGTCTTTGGCCATGTTATGCCTAATGGCGCTTTTAGCAATAGCTAATGTTTTGATGAGTTTATTGCGATCGTTAACAGTTTCAAAAACTTCATCAACAATTTCTTTAGTTGCCACTTCAGGGTCATAAAAAACATCTTGAGCTTTCTTTTTGATCACTTCGTAATCGCTTCGTTTGGTATAACCACTACCCATTGCACTTTCATAAAGCCCTGAACTACCTGTAATGATAAGAGCTTTAACTTTTTTAGGATACAATTTCGTATGATAAAGCCCTATGTGACCGCCTAACGAATTACCCAACAAAATAACATCGTCAAATCCTTTGAACTCAATGAAATCATGCAAGTATTTAGCAAAACTTTTGACATTGGTTTTTAAAAGGGACATGGTGTAAATGGGAAGCTCGGGAATAATGACACGATAGCCTTTTTTACTGAAATAATTTGTGACGGAATCAAAATTGCTTAATCCGCCCATAAGTCCGTGTAGGACAATAATTGGGGTGCCTTCGCCAACTTCAATGTATCTGTAACTTTTTTCTTTTTTTAATCGGTGCGCCATTATTTGGTTTAGCTATTCTTAAAGGCAAATATAGTCAATTCATTCACAATATATGGATAATTATTGTGGGCACGCAAAGGTCCATTCTTCAAGATATTAACATTACGGAGTGAGTTATTGTGACTATATGTTAACTCTTTGAAATTAAGTGTTTAAGATAATTTTTGAAAATTTCAAATCGCCAAAAACCGACTGTTAATCGAAAAATTATCAACAAAGTGGTAAAATGTGGTAAAATGTGGTATATTTTTCAATATATTTGAAACTTAATCCCAAGAATTGGAAAATAGCGGTTTGAACTCATTAATAGGAACATACGAGTGTAAGGTTGACTCAAAAGGTAGGCTCATGTTGCCTGCTGCACTGAAAAAGCAGCTGTCTCCTGTGCTTCAAAATGGGTTTGTTTTAAAGCGTGCCGTATTTCAGCCTTGTTTGGAATTATATCCTATGACCGAATGGCAATCGCTCATGCAGAAGGTCAATAAGCTTAATCGTTTTAAGAAAAAGAACAATGACTTTATCAGACGTTTTACGGCTGGTGTTAGAATGGTGGAAGTGGACTCAACGGGGCGATTATTGATACCGAAAGACTTGGTAGTATTCGCAGATATTTCAAAGGAAATAGTTGTGTCTTCAGCAATCAACATTGTGGAGATTTGGGATAAAACAAAATATGAGCAAGCTATTGATGATGCTACTGGCGATTTTGCTGATTTAGCTGAAGAGGTAATGGGACAAGATGACGATGACTATGGAATATCATAATCCTGTGCTGCTAAAAGAAACAGTTGATGGCTTAAATATAGTTGAAGATGGTGTTTATGTGGATGTCACTTTTGGTGGTGGAGGACACAGTCGGGAGATATTAAATAGATTGGGAAAAAACGGAAAGCTTTATGCTTTTGATCAAGATCCAGACGCTCTTTTAAATACAATTGATGATGACCGCTTTACGCTTATTCATGAGAATTTTAGATATCTAAAACGATTCTTAAGGTTCTATGGGGTTAAAGAAGTTCATGGTGTTTTGGCGGATTTCGGTGTATCATCTCATCAGTTTGATGTAGCTGAACGTGGGTTTTCAACCAGATTTGAAGCCGACTTGGATATGCGGATGAATCAGAAAGATGCCTTGTCGGCCTTTCATGTGGTTAATGAATATGATGAGGAGCAATTGCGACAGGTATTGTGGCAATACGGTGAATTGAGGCAAGCTCCAGCTATGGCTAGGGTGATAGTTGAGAGTAGGAATCAAGGTGTTATAAAGACTAGTGAACAGTTGAAAAAAGTGCTCAAGCCTTTTTTGAACCATAAAAAAGAGAATAAGGTGCTGGCCCAAATTTTTCAAGCCATACGAATAGAAGTGAACCAGGAGATTGATGTTTTGAAGGAGTTTTTAATGCAAACTCAAGAAGTTCTGATAAAAGGCGGGCGTTTAAGTGTGATTTCATATCACTCTTTGGAAGATAGATTGGTGAAACGTTTTATCAGGAATGGACTATTTGAAGGAGAGCCCGAACGGGATGTGTTTGGAAATTTTGAAGTACCGTTCAAGAAAGTAGGTGGGCTTATTGTGCCATCTGATGAAGAGATAAGAATTAATAACCGTGCACGTAGTGCAAAATTAAGAATAGCCGAAAAGTTATAAATGAAATCTACATGATTAAAAACATTTTATAGGTAAATCAAAAAAATGAGTTTAATCATTAAAGATTACATGTGACAAAAAATAGAAAATGACAACTATCACATGAAAAAAGGATTGTATAGCATTTTAAAAGGAACCTTTTTAGTAAGTGACGATGCTTTTAAAAACTGGCGTATGATATTATTTCTTTCGGCTCTTGCCATCATTATGATTGCGAGTTCTCACAGTGCAGATAAAAAAGTCCATGAAATAGCGCGTCTTAATAACGAAGCCAAAGAAATGCGGTCTGCTTTTGTGGATGGCCGTAAAAAACTTATGGAGCTAAAAAAGGAAACTACCGTTGAACGGAAAATGAAAGAGAAGGGATTGGCTATTTCAGAAATACCACCAACAAAAATAAAAGTTAAATCACAAAATTGAGTTCAACTTGGCAGTAAACGAGAAGAACATATTAAACCGATTGTATTTTATAGCAGGATGTATGTTCATCTTTGCTCTAGCAGTGGTTTTTAAGCTATTGAGCATTCAGTTTTTACAGGGCGATAAATACCGTGATTTAGCCGAGGAGCGTACCGTAAAAAATGTGGTCATCCCAGCCAATCGAGGAAATGTGTATTCAGCCAATGGAAATCTGTTGGCTACTTCTGTGCCAAAATACGATATCCGGATTGATGCGATGACGCCTTCATCAACAACCTTTGAAAAATACTTAAAACCACTTTGCGATTCGTTGTCAAAGTTTTCTGGAAAGTCGTCATCATATTACGAAAAGGCCATACGTAAGGCGAGAGCCAATAAAAACCGGTATCTATTATTAAGTAGAAACATAGGTTATTCGGATTACATCCGTATCAGAAATTTCCCGTTGTTGAATCTTGGTGCTTTTAAAGGTGGGTTGATTGTTGAGCAGACAACAAAACGGGAGCATCCTATGGGTGGAATCGCTCAAAGATCTATAGGTTATGAGCGATTTGATGAAGATGGAAATGCTACAAGAGCTGGGTTGGATGGTGCTTTTGGAGCAAAGTATTTAAGAGGGACAGACGGTCACCGATTAAAACAAAAAATTGGTAAAGGACAGTGGAAACCTATTGCTGATTACAATCAAGTAGAGCCAAAAGATGGCTACGATATTTATACGACCATAAGTGTAAACATTCAGGATATAGCACATCACGCCTTGTTGCAACAATTGGAGTATTATGAGGCTGAACATGGATGTGTGGTGGTCATGGAGGTTGAAACAGGAGAGATTAGGGCCATTTCAAATTTAGGAAGAACAGATAAGGGTACTTACTACGAAAAATTAAACTATGCAGTTGGGGAATCGCATGAGCCAGGTTCAACATTTAAAGTCATGGCTTTAATGGCTGCTTTAGAAGACAAGGTGATAGATACGTCA
This sequence comes from Bacteroidia bacterium, assembly GCA_030425285.1. Classification (GTDB taxonomy): domain Bacteria; phylum Bacteroidota; class Bacteroidia; order Flavobacteriales; family Flavobacteriaceae; genus Hanstruepera. Next base: position 64,873 of record JAUIAY010000001.1, on the reverse strand, counting down.
ACCATTGTTGATACTAAAAGAGGCCGTAAAATGTTCTATGGGCGTTACATAAACGATTCTAAAAATGGTGGTTATGGTGAGATATCGGCTGCAAGAGCTCTAGAAGTTTCTTCAAATATTGGTTTGGCAACAATTATTGATGAGAATTATGCCAAAACACCTGAAAAATTTCTCAACAGATTAAAGGGTTGGAAGTTAGATAAACCATTAGGGTTGCCAATTGTTGGAGAAGGCAAACCAGAAATTTATGCACCAGGTCATGATAAATGGAGTAAGAACGCATTGCCTTCCATGTCCTATGGCTATAATTTAGAATTAACGCCATTGCAGACCCTAACATTTTATAATGCCATTGCCAACAATGGTGTCATGGTGAAGCCAAGATTCATTAGAGAAGTAAAGGAATTGGATAAACAAATAGAAAGTTTTGATGAGGAGATTATCAACAGCAAAATATGTTCTGGTAAAACCTTAAAAGAAATCCAAGCCATACTCAAAAATGTAGTTGAAAGAGGTACTGGGAAATCCTTGTATTCGCCATACTTTTCAATGGCTGGAAAAACCGGTACGGCCAAAGCAGAATATTGGATGGCCGATTGGGATAAAGATAGACGATATGTATCATCTTTTGCTGGATACTTTCCTGCTGAAAACCCGAAATACTCTTGCATAGTTGTTATTCATAAACCGAGTGTTGAGAAAGGATATTATGGAGCCGATGTAACAGGGCCAGTTTTCAAGCGTATTGCTCAAAAAATATTTACAGATACACCATTGATTGATGAAGTGAAATCACTAGAAGTGCAGCATGCAGGTGTTGAAAAGGAGTATGAGCAGTACTATGATATTTCGGAAAAGCATAAAACGATTATGCCCAATGTAGTTGGCTTGCCTACCATGGATGCCATTGCCATCCTTGAAAATATGGGCTTAAAAGTGAGAGCTCAAGGTATAGGTGAAGTAAAATCGCAATCCATTAATAAAGGTGATAAGATAAAACGAAATCAAACAGTTGTAATCGAAGCTTCATGATGACTTTAAAAGACATATTGTACAAGGTTACCCTAAATGCTGTTGCTGGCACAACCAATGTATCTGTGAAAAACATTGTGTTTGATTCCAGAAATGTATCTGACCATGATGTTTTTGTTGCTATCGTTGGTACGCAGTCTGATGGACATGATTTCATAGATATGGCCATTTCGAAAGGTTGTAATGCTATTATTTGTGAAAAATTACCAGAAAAATTAGCGCCTGAAGTGACTTATGTTGAGGTTGAAAATTCGTCAAGTGCTTTGGCGGTTATGGCTTCAAACTATTACGGTGTTCCTTCTGAAAACTTGCGTTTGGTTGGCGTTACAGGAACTAATGGAAAAACAACTATCGCAACATTACTTTACCAGTTGTTTAAAAATGCAGGTTATAAAGTTGGGTTGTTGTCAACGGTTAAGATAATGGTTGATACCGTTGAATATAAGGCAACCCATACAACGCCAGATTCATTGACGATAAATAAATATCTGAAGGAAATGAGTGATGTAGGCGTTGAATACTGTTTTATGGAAGTCAGTTCGCACGGCATTCATCAAAAACGTACTGAAGGGTTGCATTTTGAAGGTGGTATTTTCACCAACCTAACCCATGATCATCTAGATTACCATAAAGATTTTGCAGAGTATAGAGATGTTAAAAAGGCATTTTTTGATGGACTGTCGGAAAAGGCATTTGCGCTAGTCAATATTGATGATAAGAATGGTTTGGTTATGCTTCAAAATACCAAAGCAAGAAAATTCACTTACGCACTTAAAAGTTACGGTGATTATAAAGCTCAAATTCTTGAAAATCAATTTAGCGGATTACTTCTTAAGATAAATGACAATGAAGTTTGGACGCGTCTAATAGGAAACTTCAATGCTTATAACGTTTTAGCCATTTATGCCACTGCAGAACTTCTGGGTTTGGAAAAAGTTGAGATTTTAAGGCTTATTAGTGAGTTGGAAAGTGTGTCAGGACGGTTTCAGTATCTAATTTCTGATGATAAAATTACGGCTATTGTTGATTATGCCCATACACCAGATGCATTGAAAAATGTTCTTGAAACTGTAAATAGTATTCGTACAAAGAATGAAGAACTTATAACAGTTGTCGGATGTGGCGGCGATCGAGATAAAACTAAAAGACCCAAAATGGGGCATATCGCTTCTGCATTGAGTACCAAGGTAATTTTTACCAGTGATAACCCAAGAAGCGAAAATCCAGATACAATTATTAGTGAAATAGAAGCGGGTGTTGAACCACAGAATTTCAAAAAAACAATTTCTATAACCGATAGAAAACAAGCAATCAAAACAGCTTGCCAAATGGCTAATGGGAATGATATTATTCTAATAGCAGGAAAAGGTCATGAAACCTATCAGGAAATAAAAGGTGAACGCTTTGATTTTGATGATTTTGAAATAGTAAAAGATTTTTTAAAGCAATTACAGAAATAAAGAAATAGCATGTTGTATTACCTATTTGAATATCTAGAAAAACAGTACCAATTTCCTGGGGCATCATTATTTGGGTTTATAACCTTTAGAGCTGCCATGGCAATCATACTGTCATTATTGATATCGACCATTTTTGGTAAACGCATCATCAAGTTTTTAAGAAAGCAACAAGTTGGTGAGACTATTCGTGATTTAGGTTTGGAAGGACAAGTTGAAAAAGCGGGAACACCAACTATGGGTGGAATCATAATCATTTTGGCTACGCTCATTCCTGTTCTGTTATTGGCAAAGCTTGAAAATATTTATATCATCCTATTGATAGTTACTACAGTTTGGATGGGAACTATTGGATTTATTGATGACTACATTAAGAAATTCAAAAACGATAAGGAGGGATTAAAAGGGAGATTTAAGGTTTTGGGTCAAGTTGGACTGGGAATCATTGTTGGTGCGACATTGTTCTTTAGTAATGATGTAACCATAAAAGAAGAATTGCCTATCGAGGAGCAAAGAGTACTGCTTGCGGAAAACCCAGATTTGCCGGCTGCTAAATTGTTTGATGTTGAAGAAAAGTCAACAAAGACTACCATTCCTTTTGTTAAAAACAACGAGTTCGATTATTCAGACTTAATTACTTGGATTAGCCCTGACTTAAATCAATACGCTTGGGTTATTTTCATTTTAGTAAGCATCTTTATAATTACGGCTGTTTCAAATGGGGCAAACCTTACTGATGGTATTGATGGGCTTGCTGCTGGAACATCGGCTATTATAGTACTCACTTTAGGAATTTTTGCTTGGGTTTCAGGTAATATCATATTCTCAAAATACCTTGATATTATGTACATACCAAGGGTTGAAGAAATCACTATTTACATAGCGGCCTTTGTAGGAGCCTTAATTGGATTTTTGTGGTATAACACTTACCCAGCTCAAGTTTTTATGGGAGATACAGGAAGTTTGACTATAGGCGGGATTATAGCGGTTATCGCTATAGCTGTCCGTAAAGAATGGTTAATACCAGTGTTATGTGGCATATTTCTGGCCGAAAATTTATCGGTGGTTATGCAGGTAAGCTGGTTTAAATACACGCGCAAAAAATATGGTGAAGGTAGGCGAATTTTTAAAATGTCTCCCCTTCATCATCACTATCAAAAATCAGGATATCACGAGAGTAAAATTGTTACCAGATTCTGGATTGTAGGAATTCTGCTAGCTATTATTTCAATTGTGACATTGAAAATTAGATAGTATGAAAAGGCTTGTGATTTTGGGCGGTGGTGAAAGTGGTGTTGGAACCGCTTTATTGGGGAAAGCCAAAGGATATGAAGTGTTTGTTTCTGACAAAGGAAAAATAAAACCGAAATATCAGGACGTTCTTAAAAATAGTGAGATTGAATGGGAGGAAGAAAAGCATACGGAATCCAAAATTTTGAATGCTGATTTGGTGATGAAAAGCCCTGGAATTCCATCAAAAGTGGATCTGGTCCAGAGATTAATAGCAGCCAACATTCCCGTGATTTCCGAAATAGAATTTGCATCAAAATATACAGATGCTACTATAGTGGGAATCACTGGGAGTAATGGCAAAACGACAACGGCATCATTAACCTATCATATTCTTAAACAGGGATTGTCAGTAGGTCTAGGTGGTAATATTGGAGCCAGTTTTGCCAAACAAGTTCTTGAAGAAGATTTTGAGAATTATGTTTTAGAGATCAGCAGTTTTCAGTTGGATGAGTGTAAGGATTTTAAACCGCACATAGCTGTGATTACAAACATCACTCCAGATCATTTGGATAGATATGATTACAAGTTCGAAAATTATATCGCATCTAAGTTTAGGATTGCCATGAATCAAAATACCAATGACTATCTAATTTATGATGCTGATGATCCCGTGATAACCAATTGGTTGAAGCTTTACCCTGTTCAGTCGAACTTATTGCCATTTTCACTAGTTGAAACTTTTGAAAACGGTGCTTTTTTAGAAAATGAGAATATAAAAATAACTATAGATAATAACCAGATAATTATGCCAACAAAGGATTTAGCATTAGAAGGAAAACATAACATTAAAAATGCCATGGCAGCTTCAACAGTTGCCCATTTACTTAAGATTAGAAAGCAAACTATTAGAGAGAGTCTTGAGAACTTCCAAGGCGTAGAGCATAGATTGGAACATGTCTTGAAGATTAATAAAGTTCAGTACATCAATGACTCAAAAGCGACAAATGTAAATGCAACCTATTATGCGTTGGAAAGTATGGAGGCTCCAACAGTATGGATTGTTGGTGGTCAAGACAAAGGGAATGACTACACCGAATTGTTTCCATTTGTGAATGAAAAAGTTAAGGCTATTATCTGTTTGGGTGTTGACAATCAAAAACTTCTGGATAATTTTTCGTCTATGGTTGACATTATTGTTGAAACACAATATATGAGTGAAGCGGTCAAAATTGCCTATAAAATTGCGAAGTCTGGTGATAACGTTTTGTTGTCACCTGCTTGTGCGAGTTTCGATTTGTTTCAGAATTATGAGGATAGAGGAAGACAATTTAAGGACGCAGTAAGAAATCTATAATTGGGTTAATGCAAGCAGTATTTAAAAATATAAAAGGAGATCGGTTAATTTGGGCAATAGCTGCTTTGTTGGCTATTTTCTCATTTTTACCTGTTTATAGTGCTGCTAGTAATTTAGCTTATGTAGGAGGAAACGGGAACACTTTCGCGTACTTCGTTAAGCATTTGATGCATCTTTTTTTGGGTTTTGCTATCATGTATGGCGTCCATAAAATCCCCTATAGATATTTTAAAGGCTTGTCAATGATTATGATGCCTGTTGTTATAGTCCTGTTGGTTATAACTATGCTACAAGGGACTACCATTGAAGGAGCTAATGCCAGTAGATGGATTCAAATTCCTATTGTTAATATGTCTTTCCAAACATCAACATTTGCCTTTGTAGTGTTGATGGTTTATGTGGCAAGATATATGTCCAAAATAAAAGACAAAACAATTACATTTAAAGAGTCTATCCTGCCGCTTTGGATTCCTGTTTTCTTGGTTTTGGCATTGATATTGCCAGCCAATTTTTCAACAGCCGCTATTATGTTTTTAATGGTGGTTGTGTTGGTGTTTTTAGGAGGATATCCTATACGGTATTTGGGAATCATTATTGGTTCTGGTATTGTGGGATTAGCATTTTTTGTTCTAATAGCCAAAGCTTTTCCTGATGTAATGCCAAATAGAATTGATACTTGGATGAGTCGTATTGAAAACTTTTCATCGGACGAAGTAACTGAAGCTGACTATCAAATTGAAAAGGCTAAAATTGCCATTGCATCTGGTGGAATTAAAGGGGTTGGTCCTGGAAAAAGTAAACAAAAGAACTTTCTGCCACAATCTTCTTCTGATTTCATTTTTGCAATCATAGTTGAAGAATATGGCTTGTTAGGAGGTTTTACATTAATGATTTTTTATCTCTGGTTATTATTTCGGATTGTTATTGCATCTCAAAAATCCGACACCATTTTTGGCAAGTTACTGGTTTTGGGAGTCGGATTGCCCATAGTATTTCAAGCATTAATAAACATGGCAGTGGCAGTAGAGTTATTTCCAGTTACTGGTCAAACGTTACCGTTGATTAGTAGTGGAGGTACTTCTATTTGGATGACGTGTTTGGCAATTGGGATCATATTGAGTGTCAGTGCCAAAAGAGAAGAAATAAAAGAGCAGGAATTGGATAATGAAAATCCATTGGAAATTTTATCAGAAACGATTTAATGAGTAACTATAAAATCATATTGTCTGGAGGCGGAACAGGAGGTCACATCTATCCTGCTATAGCTATTGCCAATGAGTTAAAGTCACGTCATAAAGATGCAGAGTTTTTGTTTGTTGGTGCCAAGGATCGTATGGAAATGGATAAAGTTCCTCAAGCAGGTTATAATATCGTAGGTCTATGGATTTCAGGTATTCAAAGAAAACTGACTTTAAAAAACTTGAGCTTTCCATTTAAGTTGTTGAGCAGTTTATTTAAGGCTAGAAAGGTTGTTAGACGATTTAAGCCAGACGTTGTTATTGGAACTGGAGGGTTTGCGAGCGGGCCTTTGTTACAGGTAGCTACTTCAAAAGGGATTCCATCATTAATTCAAGAACAAAATTCTTACCCTGGAATAACCAACAAGTTGCTTTCTAAAAAAGCGAATACAATTTGTGTGGCTTATGATGGTTTGGAACGTTTTTTTCCAAAAGATAAAATTATTAAAACAGGCAATCCTGTTAGACAAGACCTTTTAGATATTGATAATAAAAGGCAAGATTCATTAAGCCTATTTGGTTTAGAAAAAGAGAAAAAAACAGTATTGGTGTTAGGGGGTAGTTTGGGCTCCAGACGAATAAATGAGCTAATTGAGAAAGAACTGGATTATTTGCTAACCCATAATCTTCAGGTGGTTTGGCAGTGTGGTAAGCTATACTACGACCAGTATAAAATTTATGGGAATACCAAGCATATTCAGGTGCACGCTTTTATAAATGATATGGCATGTGCCTATGCATCTGCAGATATTATTATTTCTAGAGCTGGAGCGAGTTCGGTATCAGAATTATGTATCGTTGGCAAGCCAGTAATTTTTATCCCATCACCAAATGTGGCTGAAGACCATCAAGCAAAAAATGCCCAAGCTATTGTTGATGAAGATGCTGCTGTGTTGATAAGGGAGGCAGATTTGGAAGTTGATTTTCAAAATAAGTTTACGCAATTAATGGTCTCTCCAGATAGACAAAAGCAGTTGGGACAAAACATAAAAAAATTAGCATTGGTTAATGCAACCAGTCAAATTGCAGATGAAGTTGATAAGTTATTGAAGTTAAAAAAATGAATTTAGAATCTATTGATAACGTGTATTTTATTGGGATTGGAGGCATAGGCATGAGTGCACTTGCTAGATATTTCCATGCTAATAAAAAGCATGTTTCAGGTTATGATAAAACCAAATCTGAAATCACAGATTCATTGGTAGGTTTAGGAATATCAGTTCATTTTGAAGATGCTGTTGAGAATATCAATTCAATGTTTTTGGACGCTAATAGAACATTGGTTGTTTATACGCCTGCAATTCCTAAAGATCACAAAGAGTTAGCCTATTTTAATGAAGCTGGATTTATTGTTATGAAGCGTGCAGCAGTTTTAGGACTAATTACCGAAAACACGCAATGTTTAGCAGTCGCAGGGACTCATGGAAAAACAACAACAACCAGTATTTTGGGGCATTTGCTTAATGAATGTGATGTTCCGGTGACGGCATTTTTAGGCGGAATCAGCGAGAATTACCAATCTAATTTAATTATTAATGGCACTGATGTCACAGTAGTTGAAGCTGATGAATTTGACAGATCGTTTTTAACGCTTTCGCCAGATTTAGCCTGTATTACTTCTATGGATGCCGATCATTTGGATATTTATGGAGATGCCAAAGAGTTGGAGAAGTCGTTTAAAGACTTCGCCAATAAAATAAAACAAAACGGTAAACTATTTGTTAGAAATGGATTGCCAATCAATGGAATAACCTATGGTATTGAAGATGGTTCAGATTATGCCATCGTCAATTTAAAAATAGAAAATGGAGCTTATGTTTTTGATGTTAAAACACCAAAAGCAACTCTTGGAAAATTCAAATTTAACCTACCTGGTAGACATAATCTGTCGAATGCATTAATAGCCTTGGCGATGGCTGCAGAGTTTGGTTGCCCTCACCAGCAGCTCGCCAAAGCTTTAGCATCTTACAAAGGGGTTAAACGGCGTTTTTCGTATCACATTAAAAATGATGATGTGGTGTATATTGATGATTATGCACATCATCCCGAAGAAATTAATGCAGTTCATCAAGCAGTCAGGGAAATGTATCCTAACCAGAAGGTCTTGGCTGTTTTTCAACCGCATTTGTATAGCCGAACAAGGGATTTTGCTGATGAATTTGCAGCAAGCCTTTCAAAGTTTGATGAGATTATCCTTTTGGATATTTATCCTGCAAGAGAGTTGCCCATAGCGGGTGTCACATCACAATGGCTATTGGATAAAATTGAAAACTCCAACAAGCAATTAGTAGATAAGTCAAACCTGATTGCAAAAATTAAAGAAAGTCAGGCAAAAATTGTGTTGACTATTGGTGCTGGAGATATAGGGGAAGAGGTAAAACATATTAAACAAGCTTTGTCTTATGCGAGTTAATTGGAACTACATAAAAATGTTTGTGTTGCTGCTTTTGGTAGTCATGTTATATGCTTTTTCGAATGCTAAAAACGATAGTCGTAAAGTAGCTGAACCGGAAATAATTTTTAAAGGTGAAGAAAATCTTTTTATCACTCACGAGACTGTTAGTAAATTGTTAATACAAAATCAAGCAGGGGTTAAGAATGTCCCTAAAGAAATTTTAGATTTGAATCAATTGGAGACTGCCCTAAATTTAAATCCAATGATTCGTTCAGCTCAAGTGTTTGTTGAGGTCAACGGTAAACTGACAGCTGAAGTAGAACAAAAGAAACCTATAGCACGAGTGCAAAACTCGTCGCCTTTTTATATAGACGACCAAGGAAGTTTTATGCCTTTGTCAACAAATTACACGGCTAGAGTGCCAATTGTTGTAGGTGCAATTGATAAAAACAACTTGCAAAATGTCTATAAAATGGCAAAAAAAGTTGAAGAAGATGTTTTTTTAAAAAAACATGTCACAATTATAGATCAAGACTCTAATGGTAATATTTCACTACGGTTAAGGCAATGTGGTTTTGATGTGCTTGTGGGAGATTTGAAGCAATTGGACAAGAAGATAAACAATCTTAAAGTGTTTTATAAAAAAGCAACAAAAGAAAAATTAATGGATAAGTATAGTAGGGTAAACCTACAGTTTGATAGCCAAGTGATAGGCACTAAATCTTAAACTATGGAAGGAAATATAGCAATAGGATTAGATATAGGAACCACTAAAATAGTGGCGATGATTGGTCGTAAAAACGAGTATGGTAAAGTTGAGATTTTAGGTATAGGAAAATCTAAAAGTCTTGGTGTTCATAGAGGTGTCGTTAATAATATCACACAAACTATTCAGTCTATTCAATTGGCGGTTCAAGAAGCTGAAATGGCATCCGAAATGAAAATTGAAGATGTTACAGTTGGTATAGCTGGTCAGCACATAAGAAGTTTGCAACATAGTGATTATATCACACGTCCAAATTCTGATCTGGTAATAGATGAAGAAGACATAGATAGGCTCATCAATCAAGTGCATAAGTTGGTGATGTTGCCTGGGGAAGAGATTATTCATGTGTTACCACAAGAATATAAAGTAGATGGGCAAGCCGAAATAAAAGAACCAATTGGGATGTACGGTGGAAGACTTGAGGCTAATTTCCATGTTGTGGTTGGTCAAGTATCATCAATTAGGAATATTGGTCGTTGCGTTCAAAGCGCGGGATTGAATTTGGAAGGAATCACGCTGGAGCCTTTAGCTTCATCAAATGCGGTTTTAAGCCAAGAAGAAAAAGAAGCAGGTGTAGCGCTAATTGATATTGGTGGAGGAACAACGGATTTGGCCATTTTTAGAGATGGTATCATTCGACATACGGCTGTTATTCCTTTTGGAGGTAATGTGATTACTGAAGATATAAAAGAAGGGTGTTCCATTATAGAAAAGCAAGCAGAACTTTTAAAAATTAAGTTTGGATCAGCTTGGCCAGGCGAAAACAAAGAAAATGAAATTGTTTCAATTCCCGGATTAAGAGGAAGAGAACCAAAAGAAATTACTTTAAAAAACCTTTCAAAGATTATTCATGCTCGTGTAGTTGAAATCATCGAACAAGTTTATGTCGAGATTAAAAACTATGGTCATGAGGAACAAAAGAAAAAACTAATCGCAGGTATAGTGCTCACAGGAGGCGGCAGCCAATTAAAGCATTTAAAACAATTGGTTGAGTACATCACTGGAATGGATACCAGAATAGGGTTTCCTAACGAGCATTTAGCTGGAGATAGTGATGACGAAATTACCAGTCCATTATACGCAACAGCAGTTGGCTTGGTAATGGATGGATTAAAAAGGCAAGAGCGCAAAAAGGTGGAGGCAGCCTATGTGGAGGCAGTAAACGAGCAAGAGTCCAATGAGGATTCAGGTGTTGAAGAAACCATAGAAGCCCCAAAACCTGAAAGACGATCGTTTTTGGATAAACTAACAGATCGTGTAAAAGATTTTTTAGATAACGCAGAATAAGTCAAAAGACAATAAAATAAATATTAAAAATAAATAAACGTAATTCATGAGCAGCAACAAAGAATTCGAACCAAGCATTTCATTTGATTTACCAAAGAATCAATCAAATGTCATCAAAGTTATTGGAGTTGGTGGAGGTGGTAGCAATGCCATCAATCACATGTTCCAGCAAGGTATTAAGGGTGTGGATTTTGTTATTTGTAACACAGATTCGCAAGCCCTTCAAAATAGTGGTGTTCCTAATAAAATTCAATTAGGTGTTAATCTTACTGAAGGATTGGGAGCAGGAGCTAATCCTGATGTTGGTGAAAAAGCCGCTGTAGAAAGTTTTGAAGATATTCAGAACATGTTGGACACCAATACCAAGATGATATTTATTACCGCTGGAATGGGTGGAGGAACAGGTACAGGTGCAGCGCCAATTATTGCAAAGATGGCGAAAGACCTTGATATTTTAACGGTTGGTATTGTGACCATGCCATTTCAGTTCGAAGGAAAAATGCGAAACCAACAAGCTCAAATTGGTATTGAAAAACTTCGTGACGTTGTAGATTCTTTGGTAGTAATAAACAACAATAAACTTCGTGAGGTCTACGGTAATCTAGGGTTTAAAGCTGGATTTTCAAAAGCCGATGAAGTCTTATCAACTGCTGCACGTGGGATAGCCGAGGTTATTACCCACCATTATACACAGAACATTGACTTGCGTGATGCTAAAACGGTTTTAAGCAATAGTGGAACAGCTATTATGGGCTCTTCAACAGCGTCTGGCCAAGACCGTGCAAAAGAAGCCATCAGAAAGGCTTTAGATTCACCATTGTTGAATGACAATAAGATTACAGGTGCTAAAAACGTATTGCTGCTAATAGTGTCTGGATCGCAAGAAATCACGATAGATGAAATAGGTGAAATTAATGACCATATTCAGGATGAAGCTGGACATGGAGCTAATATCATTATGGGTGTTGGTGAAGACGAAGCTTTGGAAGATTCTATAGCTGTAACCATAATTGCTACTGGATTTGATATAGATCAGCAGGATGAAATATCCAATACTGAAACCAAGAAGGTTATTCATGCTTTAGAAGATGATCAATCTATGGAGCAAGATTTAAGTAGAAAGATGCGCGAGCCTGCAATCATCACACCAAACATTGAATTGGAAGAAAAACAAGAAGATCCTGTTGTTAAGCATACATTGGATTTAGATGAAATTGATGAGGTTGAAGTTACTTCTAAAGTAAAAACACCTGAAAATAATTTAATCATAACAACTGAAGCTATCAAAAATATGAATGTTGTTTATGATGAGGTTTTAGCAGATATTAGTGAAGACGACTTTGTTATTACAGAGGTAGAAAGTAAGGTTGAAACAGATACTATTATTGATGAGTCTGAAGAAGAACAACAGATTACCTTGACATTCGATTTACCAATAAGCGAATCTGCTTCTATAGAGAATAAGGGTGATGATATGGTAGTCCATGAATTGGAAGAGAACATCAAAAAACTTCCAGTTAAAGATTATGTAGAACTAATTCCAGTTACAGAATCAAATGAAGAAGGAGAGGTGCGTTACGCTCTTGACGATTATATTGAAGTAGAATCCAATATGAACCAAGTACAAGCAGAACCACAAATTAAAGAGAAAATTGAAATTGAAGATTCTGAAGTTGTTTTTGAAAAGAAAACTGTGGAATCTGAAGTAAAAGAGATAGATCAAGAGGAAGAAGAATTTGACCCAATGAACAGTCCAATCTCTGAAATGCTTAAGGAACGTGCTGAAGAAAGACGTCGTAAGATGAAAGATTTCAACTATAAGTTCAATAATGCTAAAATTGATGATATCGAAAAAGTGCCAGCTTATAAAAGGCAAGGTGTCGATTTGGACAATTCAAAACCATCTTCGGAGTCAAATAGGTCAAGTACCAGTTTGAGTTTAGATGATAATGATGATATTCAATTGAGAAACAATAATTCGTTTTTGCACGACAACGTAGATTAATAGCAAGTTAAGTTTAGTGTTTAAACTTCATTGAAAGCCCGAAAACTTCTTAAGTTAATTTCGGGTTTTCTTTTTATCTTCGCATCAAATTTCAAGAAGTATGAGTTTACAGGATGAGGTAATGACTGCCATGAAAGAGGCAATGAAAAGTAAAAACCAAACAGCATTAACGGCCTTAAGAGCTGTTAAATCTGCTATTCTATTAGCAAAAACCGAGAGTGGCGCGCAAGCAGAATTGACAGAAGAACAAGAGCTAAAAATATTACAAAAACAGGTTAAGCAACGTAAGGATAGTGCCGCTATTTTTATTGAGCAAGGGCGAGAGGATTTAGCCGCTCCAGAACTTGCTGAAGCCGAAGTTATTAGTCAGTTTTTACCAGAAGCCCTAACAGAGGAAGAAATTGAAAGTGTTGTCGTGGCTACAATTGATAGTATAGGAGCAGAAGGCATGAAAGACATGGGAAGAGTGATGGGTATAGTGAGTAAAGAGTTGGCGGGTCAAGCCGATGGGAAGACCATTTCTAACATTGTAAAAGCCAAGCTTTCCTAACATAAATAAAGGCCACGTAGCTCAGCTGAATAGAGCACTGGATTTCGGCTCCAGCGGTCGGGGGTTTGAATCCCTCCGTGGTCACGAATAAACGGAATAGCCAAAAAAAAGCCAAGTTTACTTGAGCGTTTTTTTGGCTATTCCATTTTCAAAGCGGAACGCTTTGGGAACTATAATCCCTAATTATACCAAGTTTACTTGAGCACTTTTTTAATTAAAAACTGGAATGTTAAAAACAATGTCCTGTTGGTTTAAAACGTCCAGTACAAGTTTGAATGTTTCATCAGGAAGATCATCAACAGTTTCTGTTTTAAGTAGTGCTTCAATTTGGTTTTTCATTGTGTCGTTATGGTATTCCAGAAAAAATTCATTTCCATTTAATGTTATTAAGCAGTCTTTTTTGGAGTAATCCACATCGATGTAGGGATTTACTTTTAAAATCGATTTCTTTTTAGGGTAGGCCTTTTGAAGTAATTTATAAATAGCCGATAGAACACGATTAATGGTTATGGACTGTAGGCATATTTTGTGGTCACAGTTTAAGATAACATCGTAGTTGCATCTAATATCACAAACACCGTGTTTCCCCCAGATTATTTCATTGTATTCTGAAAAGTTTCCCCAACTACCTGGGCCTGTTGGACCGTAAATGCCTACTGTGGGAACATTATATGCTCCAGCAACGTGGGTGATTCCTGCATCATTTCCAATATGGAATAATGCTCCAGACATGGCTTCTCCAACATCTTCCATCCCACCGGTTATGTATTTAATATGAGGCATTGGTTTTGAGAAGTATTTTTTGATATCAGGATCTTTAGGTCCTTGAATTATTTTACATTTTAATTGAGGATAAATATTCCATAGCTTTTCAATAAGTTCAGCATATTTTTCAGTTGGCCATATCTTTAATAGAAATCCTGCTCCATGATGGACAACGTAATAGTCCTCTGTAGCTTCTTTACGATCGAAATAAGGGTATGTCTCATGTTTATTGTTAATGGATATATGTAATTTGGAAACAGTATCTATATAGTGCCCTATGGCATGTTGTTTAACTTTTTTATGGGTTGGATATTTAAGGGCATGCGGTAGTTCATAACCCATAAAAGCTGGATAGTTGCCTAGTTCATAGATATTGTCGTATAAGTGTTCTTCGTTGCGGGCTATTTCTTCATCAACGACCGTTACGTGGTTTAAATTTTGAGTAAAGAAATTTACTAATCTTGGGGCGACAGCAAAATATACCCAATCGGAGACTTCAACCAATTTGTTTATGGCTGGAATGGCAAAAAAGATATCGCCTAAACCACCATAGCTTTTATAAACTAATACCTTTCCAAGGTTTTGAGATGTTTGCTTTTCTTTTTTTATTAAGATGTTTTCAGTTTCCTTCCAAAAGTCAACCAAAGTGTCTTTCATTTCTTTTTTTGCTCTGTCTTTATCATGAGGATAAAAATCAAATGAAAATGTGCCTATTCTATCATTTCCAATAATATTGCAGCCAGATAGGAATGCTTCGGCAACCAACCTTCCAGATGGTTCTGGCCAAACAGGTTGGCAAAAAAATGTTTTTGTTCTGCCAAGTATTTCCAATACCTCTTGATTTGAAATTGGCTCGCGAAACGTGATGTTTTGTGGAATGGATTGTCGTAACCTGTTTTTGCCATATACAGGAAATTTAATTTCAGGATTCTCTTCAGCATAGGCAATATAGGCCATACCACCTTTCAAATAACTTAAATCCCCAAAAAAAGGAATGGTATCCTCTATTTTTTTATCAGAAGGTTTAAGGTCATCCACAGAAACTGTTGGCGGCATGATTATACGATTAGATGCAGCTTCACCATAGAATTCACGATGTGCTTCATAGTGGTTGGGCGATTGAAACGCATTCAATTGGGCTTTGGCAAATAGCTTCCGATAGGTATGGAATTTTTTCGAATTGCAACAGTTTCTAACTGATTTATCAACAGTACATAAAATATTACGCCTGACACAAAAATTATAATCATATTCAATCTTGATGTAAGGTATGTCAATGGATAGGATGTGTTCTATTAAATCTATTTCATAAGAACATCGGGAAGAGCTACAGTAAACAAGAATATCTGCTTGGGATACTAGTTGTTTTGTGTGCTCAAAGCTATTTAAATTATCAATCAATACTTCATGGCCGCGCTTTTCGCCTAAATCAACTAATTGATTAATAGTGAGTTCAGCACCTCTGGGTGTAGACAAAGAGGTGTCATGTAAGAATAAAACAGTTTTTGACATACAAGTTTTGTAAGAGGTTTATAGTAAACGCCCTTTATAAGAATAGATATAATGCTTTAAAGACTATGACTAATCGTCATCATCATCATAATAACCGTCATCGTAGTATCCATCATCATAGTACCCATCGTCGTAGTATCCACCATTAAAATTGTCATCATCATTACTGCAGGAAGAGATAAATGATGCCGTTATAGAAATAGCTGAAACAGCTAAAATTGTTTGTCCGGATTTCTTTAAGAAGTTTCTCCTGTTCATAATCAAATGGGTTTAAAGTTAAATATAATAAAAATGTCTCATTTATTATATAACAACTTCAGAGTAATTTCTCCTGAAACACTGTTTAAATATTTTTAAAAGATTAAAATTTTCGCGTTTTGGAATTTTTGAATTAAAGATATTTGTATCTTTCAATTCCCTCTTTTTTATTCCCTCATAATTTAATAGCCCAACTAACGTTATTTGTGTATGCCATACTTACTGTTGATTCAAGAATATACGCTAGCAAGTAAGATGATTCTAGGTTTTCTATTTGCTATTCTTATCTATATGATGCTACACTATGCATTTAAAATGTATGAAATGACCCATGTCATGAAACATAAAAAACCACTTTATAGACATGGTTTGGGTTGGAAGCGAAAACTTAACAAAAATCAAAAATCCTTATTGAGGCAGGAGTTTTCATTTTATAATAAATTGCATGGAAAAGAACAGCGCTTTTTTGAGCATCGTGTGGCCTCTTTTATAAAAGATAAAACGTTTATTGGAAGGGAAGGCTTGACCGTTACCGACCAAATGCAGGTATTGATTTCGGC
This sequence comes from Bacteroidia bacterium, assembly GCA_030425285.1. Taxonomy (GTDB): domain Bacteria; phylum Bacteroidota; class Bacteroidia; order Flavobacteriales; family Flavobacteriaceae; genus Hanstruepera. The sequence goes on along the minus strand of JAUIAY010000001.1, from coordinate 48,461 downwards.
AACTGCTGTGATGCTCACTTTTGGATTTAGGGATTATTACATTGGTTTGGTAGGGAAGATTTTTGTATATCCAGACCAGTTTTTTTCCAATGCAAACGGTGAGTACCATAAAGGAGAGCTAAACCCCAAACTTGGTGCTTTGGTATTTTCTTGGAAGCACTTTTTGGAAGGTTATGATATTGAAAATGATAATTTAAACTTAGGTATTCACGAGTTTGCTCATGCCATTCATATCAATAGTATGAAAGAACGTGATGTGAGTTCCACTATTTTTTCTGATTCGTTTAGGGAGCTCACAGACTTATTGTCCAATGAAAAATCACTCCGTGAGCGTTTGATTGAATCGGAGTATTTCAGAGATTATGCCTATACCAACCAATATGAGTTTATAGCTGTTATTATTGAAACCTTTATTGAAACACCTCAAGAATTTAGAAACCAATTCCCGAAAATCTATAGTAAAACCAAGCAAATGCTCAATTTTAATTTTGCAGGTTATTGATTAAGAATTGGCTAATGTTTTGAGCCTTTTTATGGTTTCGGTAGGGTTATCACTTTTAAATACATGACTTCCTGCTACGAAGGCATCAGCTCCTGCATCAACCAATTGTTTGATGTTCTTGTCGGTTACGCCACCATCAACCTCAATACGTGTATCGAGACCTTGTTCGTTAACCATTTTACGGAGTTTTTGTATTCTTTGGTAAGTGATGTATTCAAATTTTTGTCCGCCAAACCCTGGATTTATGGACATGAGTAGTACCATGTAGCAGTTGGGTAATATATCTTCCAAAACCGAAACAGGCGTAGTGAGATTTAAAACCACACCAGCTTTGCAGCCAGCATTTTCAATTTGGGTTAACGTTCTATGCAGGTGAACGGTAGATTCATAGTGAACCGTAATAATATCAGCTCCCACTTTAGCAAATTCCTCAATATAACGTTCCGGTTTTTCAATCATTAAATGCACATCCAATGGTTTGGTTGCATGTTTTTTGATGGCTTGAATAACTGGCATACCATAGGAAATATTGGGTACAAAATGGCCATCCATCACATCAATATGAAACCAATCGGCTTCGCTGTTATTGACCATTTCGGTATCGCGTTGTAGGTTGCCAAAATCGGCAGCAAGCATTGAAGGTGCTATTAATTTAGAACTCATTTTTAGTGTGTTGTTTGTTTGCGCAAAAATAGTGCAAAAAAGTGAACCCTCGGTAATCAGCCGAGGGTTCTTTCATCAATCAAAAAACGAACAGTTATGTTTTGTAACTGTTTGTTACGGTTATTTAGTCGTAATTATCTTACTAACCTAAATATGTTTTCAATATTTTACTTCTAGACGTATGTTTTAATCTACGAATAGCTTTTTCTTTAATTTGTCTTACACGTTCACGTGTTAAATCGAACGTTTCACCAATTTCTTCCAAAGTCATTGGGTGTTGATTTCCTAAACCAAAATATAAGCGAATAACATCAGCCTCACGAGGTGTTAATGTTTCTAATGCACGTTCAATTTCTGTGCGTAAAGATTCGTGCAATAATTCCTTGTCTGGATTAGGTGATTCACCTGAATTCAATACATCGTATAAGTTAGAATCTTCACCTTCAACCAAAGGCGCATCCATACTAACATGACGACCAGAATTCTTCATAGATTCCTTAACATCATTGATGGTCATATCCAATTCCTTGGCAATTTCTTCAGCACTTGGTGGGCGCTCATGAGCTTGCTCTAAAAATGCAAAAGTCTTATTGATTTTATTGATAGAACCAATTTTGTTCAACGGCAAACGTACAATACGTGATTGTTCTGCCAATGCTTGTAGAATAGACTGACGAATCCACCATACAGCATACGAAATGAATTTGAAACCACGTGTTTCATCAAAACGTTGCGCTGCTTTAATTAACCCTAAATTACCTTCATTGATTAAGTCAGGAAGGGTTAAACCTTGGTTTTGATATTGCTTTGCTACCGATACAACGAAACGTAAATTAGCTTTAGTTAGCTTTTCTAAAGCTATCTGATCACCAGCTTTGATGCGCTGTGCCAATTCTACTTCTTCGTCTGCGGTAATTAAGTCAACTTTTCCAATTTCTTGAAGATATTTGTCTAACGAAGCAGTTTCCCTGTTGGTAACCTGCTTGGTAATTTTAAGTTGTCTCATGTAAAGAGTTTAGTGTTTAAATTGTTTGGAACATTAAGGCTCCATATAGTTATACGTACAAAATGAAGGTTTTGTTACAAAAAGATGAAAAAACTTTTAAGAATTTAGGATAATTACCTGTCTTTAGTATTAATTTATTGAAATGTAGTATCTTGTCATAAGATTTAACCTTAAAAAAAATATCATGAAAAAACTACTTATTCTATTTTTTGCATTAAGTATGATGCAAGTTTCGGGACAAACCTTATCATCGGCTTCTAAAAGTGCTACATCTTCTAATGGTACTATGATAGAAAGTCTTGCAACAGATCAAGTTAAGAGTTTAACTAAAAAGTTGAATTTAGATGATAAGCAGCAGGAACAAGTTGCTGGATTGGTTGTTACCCAGCTTAAAAGTGAAAAATTTCAAAAATTGTTAAGCGGTTTAAGTGTTGATAAGCTCTCTGGTTCTGGTGTTTCAGAAAAAAGTCAAGAGCAAGTTCAAAATGCTTTACTATTGGATAAAGATTTTCAAAAAAGCATGAGTTCCGTTTTAGACGACAAACAAATGGAAACCATGAAAAACTATATGCCTAAATAGTATTAACAAACACAAAATAAAAATCCCACCAGATTTGGTGGGATTTTTTTATATCTGAAAATCAGAATTAATCGTCATTTCTATTTTCACGTGGTTTACGGTCATCACGACGGTTGTCACGTCCACGGCTATCGCGTCCGCGATTGTTGTTGCCTCCACGGTTATTGTCACGTTTAGGTCTATCTTGCCAACCTTCAGGTTTTGGTAAAATAGCCTTACGGGATACTTTTTCCTTTTTAGTTCTTGGGTCAACACCAAAGTACTTCACATCAAATACATCACCCATGTTCACCACGTCTGATACATTCTCTGTACGTTCCCAAGCCAATTCGCTAACATGTAAAAGCACTTCGTTTCCAGGAGCTTCAGTATATTCAACAACAGCACCAAAATCAAGCATTTTGATAACTTTTACTTCGTAAATACTACCAACTTCTGGCTTGAATTTCAAGGAATCAATTTTAGCTAATACCATATCGATACCTTCTTGATCTGTACCAAGAATTTCTACGATACCTTCTTCAGTTACTGGATCTTCATTGATAACAATGGTAGTTTTGGTTTCTTTTTGTAATTCTTGAATCACTTTTCCACCAGGTCCAATGAATGCGCCAATAAGCTCGTTTGGTAAAATAGCCGTAACCATTTTAGGAGCATGTGGCTTAACATCTGCATTTGGTGTAGAAATAGTGTCAGTAAGTTTTTCTAATATATGTAAACGACCATCGCGAGCTTGTTTTAGGGCTTTAACCAAGATCTCGTATGATAAACCTTTCACCTTGATATCCATTTGGCAAGCCGTAATACCATCGGCAGTTCCAGTTACCTTAAAGTCCATATCACCTAAATGATCTTCGTCACCTAAAATATCTGATAATACAGCATATTTTTCACCTTCAGAAATTAATCCCATGGCAATACCTGAAACAGGCTTTTTCAATTGTACACCAGCATCCATTAATGCCATTGTACCTGAACAAACTGTTGCCATAGAAGACGAACCGTTAGATTCTAATACTTCTGAAACAACACGTACTGTGTACGGACAATCTTCAGGGACCATGCCTTTTAATGCACGTTGCGCCAAGTTTCCATGTCCTACTTCACGACGGGATGTTCCTCTAATAGGTCTTGCTTCACCAGTTGAAAATGGTGGGAAATTATAATGAAGATAAAAACGTTCTTCACCTTCAAAAGATGGCATATCAATTTGGTTGGCTTCTCTACTTGTTCCTAACGTTACAGTCGCCAAGGCTTGAGTTTCACCACGAGTAAAGATGGCTGAACCATGAGTAGAAGGTAAATAATCAACCTCACACCAAATTGGTCTGATATCTGTAGTTTTACGACCATCTAATCGTAAGCCTTCATTCAACGTTAAATCACGTACGGCAGCTTTTTCGGCCTTACTGTAATATTTTGAAACTAGTCCACCTATATCTTCTAATTCTTCTTCAGAAAAAGAAGCTACGATTTCTTCTTTTATTTCAGCAAATGCAGCACCTCTTTCATGTTTAGATGATCCTGCTTTAGCAACAGCATAAACTTTGTCGTAAGCCATATCGTGAATTTTCTTTGCTAAATCTTCATCTTCGCGTTCTGGCTCATATTCACGTGTTTCTTTTTTGCCAACAGCTTCAGCAAGTCTAACTTGAGCAGCACATTGTAATTTAATGGCTTCATGGGCAGCTTTAATCGCTTCAGTCATTTCTTCTTCAGAAATTTCATCCATTTCACCTTCAACCATCATAACAGAGTCGGCAGAAGCACCAATAACCATATCAATATCACTTTCTGCTAATTGTGCCAAAGATGGATTAATTATAAACTCACCGTTTATTCTACCAACACGAACTTCAGAAATTGGGCACTCAAAAGGAAAATCAGATAATTGGATAGCAGCTGAAGCAGCTAATCCAGCCATGGCATCTGGCATCACGTTTTCATCATGAGACATTAATTGAATCATGACTTGTGTTTCACTGTGATAATCTTTTGGGAATAGCGGACGCAAAACACGGTCAACCAAACGCATAGTCAATACTTCGCCATCACTTGGTCTTGCTTCTCTTTTAAAGAACCCACCAGGATAACGTCCTGCAGCAGCAAATTTCTCTCTGTAATCTACTGTTAATGGTAAAAAGTCAACGTCGGCCGACTTGTAATTGGAAACGACCGTACATAATAACATACAGTTTCCAGATTGCACAACAACAGAACCATGGGCCTGTTTTGCCAATTTTCCGGTTTCAATAGAAATCTCTCTACCGTCACCAAGGTCAATGACCTCTCTAAATACTTTTGGAATCATAAATTTTAATTCTAATATCTATACACTTAAGCATATAGACTTTGTTAAACAATGGTCGTTGTGTTGTTGTGTAGTTGTTGTTTGACCAATGAAAAACCCATTTGTTTCAAGATTACTACTTGAAAACTAGCTTCTTATTTACGATTGTTAGACTCTTCCGTATGAGTTATATATAAACAAAAAAAGAGGCGCGAAGCCTCTTATTTGTGATTATTTTCTTAATCCTAATTCTTTAACAATGGCACGATATCTCATGATATCCTTTTTAGTTAAGTAATCTAGTAAAGCACGACGCTTACCTACTAACTTTACCAAAGAACGCTCGGTATTGAAATCTTTACGATTGTTTTTTAAGTGTTCTGTTAAGTGATTAATTCTGTGCGTAAATAACGCAATCTGACCTTCTGCAGAACCAGTATCGTTTTTACCGCTACCGTACTTTGAGAAAATCTCTTCTTTTACTTCTTTAGTTAAATACATGCTAATATTTTTGTAAATGATTTTTATGTATATGAAAGGTTTTCTTTCAAGCGGCAAATATAGTAATTTTTAGCCATTTACAAGTTTTCTTCAAAATAATTATTTCCTTGAAAAAGTAATTTTAATTAAACCTTTGCGTTATAGTAGCGTCTTAACATTATATTAACTATAAAAAAGTAACGATGAAAACATTAAAAGTAACAAAGGTGGTTTTAGCTCTTGTGGTTTTAGGGCTGACATTTACCGCATGTACCGAGAATGATTCTACGGACACTGTGCCGCAAGAACAAGATGTGTCTGAAGTTATGCAGGCTGCTGAAATGGACGAAGTTTCAGCATCGCTTGAGGACTTCATTATTGAAGCTTATGAAAATCAAGAAGCCGATGAGTCTCGAGCAATGCCAACTTCTTTTTCAAGAATGCCAGATTGCGTAACGAGAACACTGGTAGTACAGCAAAATTTTAGGGAATTGACCCTTGACTTCGCCGAAAGTGGCTGTATGATTCGTGGTCATTTGTACAGAGGTCAAGTTGTGATTACTTGGGAACGTGACCCACAAGCACAACAAGTAACCCTAGATTATGTGTTGAATGATTTTTATTTTGATAACAAAAATGTTATTGGGAGCAACTCGATATTACGAGTTATGTCTAATGAGAATGGCAATCCGGAATTTACACATACTGTAGATGTCACGGTTATTTGGCCAAATGGTGCTGAAGCTTCCCGAGAAGGACAAATTGTTAGAGAATGGGTGGAAGGCTTTGGAAGTGGTGATTTTACTGATAATGTTTTTGAAGTTACAGGTTATTGGTTGGCAACTTTTAGAAATGGCAATAGCCATGCCTACGAAGTAATTTTACCATTGCGTCGTGAGGTAACTTGTTATCACTTTGTTGGAGGTTCCCTTGATGTAGAAAGAACCTTCTTTGGTGGTGTTTTAGATTATGGTAATGGTAATTGTGATAATCAAGCTACTTTTACTTTTAATAATGGAGAAACAATCGATATTATTTTGAGATAGTAAGAAAAGATATGTCATAAAAAAGCGACCAAATTGGTCGCTTTTTTTATTCTCTTAACGGTTGATTTGTTATTAAATCAATATATAAGTTTACCTTCTTTTTTAAGTCTTTCCTATGGGAAATAAAATCTAAAAATCCATGTTCCAATAAAAACTCTGCCGTTTGGAAGCCTTCAGGTAATTCTTGACCAGTAGTGTCTCTTACTACTCGTGGTCCTGCAAAACCGATTAAGGCACCAGGCTCTGCAATATTAATATCACCTAACATAGCAAATGAAGCTGTGGTTCCTCCTGTCGTAGGATCGGTACATAAGGATATATAAGGAATACCAGCATCGGCCAATTGTGCAAGCTTTACAGATGTTTTTGCCAACTGCATTAAAGACAAAGCCGCTTCCATCATACGAGCACCTCCAGATTTGGAAATGATCATAAAAGGTATTTTTTTCTTCAAAGAATAATCGGCAGCCCGAGCAATCTTTTCACCAACAACGCTTCCCATAGAACCACCAATAAAACTGAAGTCCATACAGGCAATTACCAAGTCCTTTCCTTTAGATTTTCCAACAGCTGTTCTAACAGCATCTTTTAGTTTGGTTTTTTCCTGGGCAGCTTTCAAGCGATCAGGATATTTTTTCGTATCCTCAAATTTAAGTGGGTCTTTGGACTCCAATTTAACATCCAACTCCTTAAACTTATTGTCATCAAAAAGGATGTTGAAGTATTCGTTACTGCCTATCCGAACGTGATAACCATCTTCAGGACTTACAAAATAGTTTTGTTCCAATTCTTTGGCGTCAACTATTTTACCGGTAGGTGACTTATACCACAGTCCTTTAGGTGTGTCTTTCTTTTCTTCGGTTGAGGTTTGAATCCCTTTTTCTTTTCTTTTAAACCAAGACATAAAAAGTGAGTTTAGTTTTAGTTAGGCTACAAAGTTATAAAGTATTTACATTATTAAGGTCTTCAAACGCCTTTTTTAAGCGTTCAACAAAGGTGTTTTCGCCTTTTCGCAACCATACTCTAGGGTCATAATATTTTTTATTTGGGACATCGTCACCTTCAGGGTTTCCAATTTGACTAGCCAGATAAGCTTCTTTTTCTTTCATATAATCGCGAACACCGCTCATAAATGCGTACTGCATATCTGTATCAATATTCATCTTAATAACACCGTATCCAATGGCTTCGCGAATTTCTTCTACTGTAGATCCTGATCCGCCATGAAAAACAAAGTCAATATGGTTGTGACCAACACCGTATTTTTCACTAACGTATTCTTGAGAGTTCTTTAGAATTTTTGGTGTTAGCTTTACATTTCCAGGTTTGTAAACACCATGTACGTTTCCAAAAGCAGCAGCAATTGTAAATTGATCGCTTACTTTGCTTAATTCTTCGTAGGCGTAGGCTACTTCTTCAGGTTGTGTGTATAGTTTTGAGTCATCTACATCGGTATTGTCAACGCCATCTTCCTCACCGCCAGTAATACCCAATTCTATTTCCAGGGTCATGCCCATTTTGCTCATTCTGGAAAGATACTCTTTGCATATTTCTATGTTTTCCTCAAGTGGCTCCTCACTTAAATCTATCATGTGGGAACTGTATAGGGGTTTTCCAGTTTCTGCAAAATGCTGCTCACTGGCTTCCAATAATCCATCAATCCAAGGCAATAGTTTTTTGGCGCAGTGATCCGTGTGTAAAATAACAGGAACACCATAGGCTTCAGACATTAAATGAACATGTTTTGCACCAGCAATACAACCAGCTATTGCTGCTTTTTGGTTCTCGTTGCTTAATCCTTTTCCAGCGTTAAATACACCACCACCATTAGAAAACTGGATAATAACAGGCGCATTTAAATCCCTTGCTGTCTCTAAAACACCGTTAATACTATTTGAACCAACAACATTAACTGCGGGTAGTGCAAATCCTTTTTCTTTGGCAAGTTTGAATATTTCCTGAACTTCTTTACCAGTAGCAACACCGGCTTTTATATTGTGACTCATTTTTTTGATTTTTTAGAATTACAAAAATAATAAAATTAAATAGCTTAAAAGGGGTAATTGATACCTATGTTATAAACAGCATTGTTGAAATTATATTCATTGAACCACCGGTTTTCATTTTGAAAGGAAGGGTCGTAAGTCTTAAAGCCAATGTCAAAACGAAAAACCACAAATCCAAAATCGTATCTTAAACCAAACCCAGTTCCTAAAGCAATATCTTCCAGGGAACTAAAGCTGTCAAAAGTAGCATTATCATCTTCAACGTTGTCCAGCACATTCCAAATGTTTCCAGCATCGGCAAACAATGCGCCATAAATGTCTTCAAAGATATTAAAGCGATATTCTAAATTAAGAGCGATTTTTAAATTAGCTTCATTAAATTCATCGTTGCTGTCAGAACTCCCAGGGCCTAAACTATAGGGTGCCCAGGCACGATTATCATTGGCACCTCCTGCAAAGAAACTTTTTAAGAAAGGAATGCTGTTGGAGTTTCCGTAAGGTATAGCTATTCCTAAAAAAGAACGAAAGGCTATTACTTTTTTGTTTCCTAAATCCCAATGCTTTATATAATCAAATTCAGGTTTTACATATTGTGAATAGGCAACATTGAAAACTTCGTAATTACCATTGTCGTTTTTTTCCAAATTAAAAACACTTGAAGCTAATGATAAGACATTTCCAGCGGTTTCCAGTTTTACCCTAAAGATTGAAAAGCTTTCATCAAATAAACTGGTTCTATTGTCACGAACATAATTAAAGTTTGAAGAGATAATTAGGTTATTTTCAGTAAGTCTTGTCTGTCTTTCATCAATATAGCTTATGGTTTGAATGTCATCATCACTTAAGCCCGAAGGAGGACTGTCACTTAATGCTTCATTAATAAATTCATTGGCTTCATTGGGAATACCTAATTCATCATCGTTCCCAATATAGCCAACATCTTGAGCAATATCGTTGAGTGTGTTGAAAGATGTGCTATAAACATTGAAATAGTTATCTGGATTTAAGTTTCTAACATACTGCGAACTCAATAGGTCAAATCTATTGGTAACCATATTATTTGGTTTCCATTTATAGTTTATGGTACCTGTGAATGTACGCTTGTCTAATCCAATATTGGTCTGGTTGGAAGTTGATAAGCTAATCCGAGTACTAGGCGTCATGCTTTTTGGAATAATTTTTTCAGTGTTTATTGGGAAAAATATCCTTGGAATAGTCAATTTCAAGTCGCCTCCCCATTCCTGAATATCAAAAAACCTATCTTCATCATTAGCGGCATCCTTTGATGCTCCTATACTTCCAAATGCAGTAAGCTCTAAAGTTTCTGCACCTCTAAATACATTTCGCATTAATATGGATGGGTTAAATGATAAGCCTATCTGTTGAATGTTGCTTTGCGATACCTCGGTTCCAAAATTTAAGTTGAACTTTTTCAAGGGTGTTAAATACACATTAGCTGTGAGCGTCGTGTCAGGGTTTTCAACATATTCAATATTTGGGTATTTGAAGGTGCGAAGTTCGGAAATGTACCTATACGAAAGTGTTCTGTCCATATCCCTGAATACAGCTCCAGGTTTTATGATGACGGCATCAGTCAGGGCTTTGGGTCTAAAGCGAAGCTTATCATTACTGTAGAGTCCGTAACCTTCGTAATTCATGGAATCTTTTATGGTTTTATTTCTTTTTCTATAGGAATAGTCGGTAAAAATATTGACATCTCTAATCTTGTAAATATTAAAAGGGACACGTTTTGAAGAATCTTCAGTTTTAATTAAACGATCTTGAATTTGCAGGTCTACTTTTACTTTTTTGTTGGTATTAATAGTGTCCATTTCAAAATACACATAATCCTCCCTAAAATGGTAGACACCATGATTTCTAAAATAGGAGGATAAGCGGTCTTTTTCAAGTTCAAAAGTGGTTGTTTTATATTGTTCGTTTAGTTTTATATAAGACTTATCTTTTGAATCAGTATATAATGAATCGATTACAGGCGAGCTGATTTTGGTCGATAGCGAGTCTACGATGTAAGGGTCTCCTGTTGTAACAAAATATTCAACCGATGCCTTTTTGTTGTCCTGGGTAGTCATTTCGGAAGAAGCCTTGGCATTGAACCAGCCATTGTGAAAATAGTAGGCTTCCAATCTGTTTACTGACCGATCAATTTTTTTGTTATTGACAATGACTGGGGCTTCTCCAGTTTTTTTTAACCAATTGTTGAAACCAATACGAGATTCTACATACTTGTCTAATTGTTTTTTAGAAAGGAATTTTTCTAAATGCTCTCTTTTTTTTGGTTTTTTGTCAATATTGGATTCAACGATGGAGTCTATATCAGGACGAGCCAAGTTGAAAATGTGTAACCGAATTGGGATGCCAAGTAGTTTTCTGTTTTCTTTTTGATAAAGCAGATTATTTATGGTTTCGGTTTTGTTAACTTTGTCGTTAACGTAAACAGTATTATTTGTTAATAGATGTTCGTCATCAGCCACGCGCTTAACCGAGCTACATGACGCTAGAAGCCATACGATGATAATATTTAGTACTATTTTTGGAGCGCCTTTTTTCAAGTGCAAATAAATTATAAATAAGGTCTATTAATAAATATTACGTATTACGCTGTTTAATTGCAAAACATGCAGGATATAAGATTCAAAAGTACATTTTTTATGTGACAATTGGTATCATATATTTAAACCGGGTAACGGGTTGTTTATTATTTCTGTTAAGCCTTTAAAATACTAATAAAGCATCATGCTTTCAAAAAATCAAATAAAATTAATAACCAGCCTAAAACATAAAAAATTTAGGCAAGAGCAACAACTTTTTGTTGTTGAAGGTATTAAAACAATACAAGAGTTTTTAAACTCATCTTACAAGTTGGAACAATTGTTCACTACGAGCACTTTCAATATTAATGCCAAACAGGAAACCATTATTACGGAATCCGATTTAAAACGAATAAGTTTTTTAAAGTCTCCCAATCAAGCAGTAGGTGTTTTTAGAATTCCAGAGGGTCGGCAGGTTAATGTCAATCAGTTGGTTGTAGCGTTGGATTCTGTTAGGGATCCTGGCAATTTGGGAACTATTATTAGACTTTGCGATTGGTTTGGAATTTCCGACTTGGTTTGTAGTGAAACAACTGTAGACTGCTATAATCCAAAAGTAATTCAGGCAACCATGGGATCATTGACGCGCGTCAATATTACCTATACAAATCTAGATGATTTTTTAAATGACATAAGCTTGCCGGCTTATGGAGCGTTTATGGATGGCGAAAATGTTTACAAAACACATTTGCCACAAAAAGGTGTTTTGGTTTTGGGAAATGAAGCCAATGGTATTTCAGAAAGCTTGGAGAAAAGAATTTCACATAAGATAAGCATACCAAGATTTGGCAATCTTAAAAAGACAGAAAGCTTAAATGTGGCTACAGCAACTGCCATTTTGTTAAGTGAGTTTAAGCGGCAATAAGTGTTTTACTGAAACGTGAAGTTTATAAAAACGCCTCGTGTTTTCATACTGGTAATATTACTTGTCCAAGGGCTGTTTGGGTCTGCATCCCTAACAAGTTCATCGTTTATGGCAAAAACACCTCTAATAGATGGTGTAAACTTAAAATAGTGTAGGTAAAAATCAATCCCAAAACCTACTTCATAAAAGTACATGTTTCTTTTGGTCCTAAATTGACCAGCACTATTGTCGTCTGGGTTCTTTTCATTACTGGATAGGTTCAAGGCTGTAGAAATACCACCAACAATAAAAGGTTTGAAGTTGTTTAACCGTTTTGTTGAAAATTTTAATAAAAGCGGGACGTGTATATAAGTAGATTTTACCTCGCGTTCTAAATCGGACTCGGTAAAATCTTCATAATTGGCAAAATAACTTTCGTCATATTCTAAATTACGCGTAGTGATATAAAGTCCTGGTTCCAGTCGCAAGTCTATATATTCATGAATTCGCATGTTGCCAATCAAACCAACATTAAAACCTGTGGTCTTTTTAACAAGAATATCAGCCTTATCTTGTTCATAATCAAAATTGAAATCGTAACTATTGAAACCCAAAAAATAACCATAGCTTAAAAATTTCTTATCCTCATTATCTAGATTTCGTATTTTCTCTTTAGTGAAAAGTTGCGCCGAAACCGTTTGAAAGGTCATTATAAATACAAGTAGAACAAATATATTCTTCATAGTTTTATTTGGATGATGTATATATGGTTGCCACACCAAACGTTTGGGGCAAATCATTAACATTAATAAACCCAATTTTACGTAAAATATTGTTTAAAGCCTCACCAAAAGGAAAAACTGATGCCGATTCGCACAAATATTTATAAGCACTTTTGTCTTTTGAGAACACTTTACCAATAATTGGAAGTATGTTTTTGGTGTAAAAATTATAGCCTTGTTTATATGGTGTTTTGGTTGGCATAGAGGTTTCTAAAATCACAAAGGTTCCACCGGGCTTTAAAACACGATATATTTCTGCAAGTCCTTTCTCTAGTGCTTCAAAATTTCGAACACCAAAGGCAACTGTTATGGCATCAAAATAATTATCCTCAAAAGGCATATTTTCTGAATCGCCCAAAACCATTTCAATCGTGCTTTCTAATCCTTTTTTATTGACTTTTTGTTTACCTATTTCCAACATGCCACTGCTAATATCCAAGCCAATAATTCTGTCAGCGTTTGTCTCGGCTAGATTAATGGCCAAATCACCTGTTCCGGTAGCAATATCCAAAATGGTTTTTGGGTTGGTAGCTTTTACAAGAGCAACAACCTTTTTTCGCCAAGAAACATCTATGCCAAATGAAATAACACGATTTAAATCGTCATAATTCCCTGAAATGTTGTCAAACATTTTGGTTACCTGTTCTTTTTTGCCCAGGTCACTGTCTTTATATGGTTTTACTTTTGACAAATTGTGAATTTTTTTAGGCAAATATAAACTATTAGCAAAGGATTAAGCAACTAGTTAGTAATTTATTATAAAGCCGCAAATAATGTGGCAATAGTAATTTTTGCTTTATATTTGTATTACTTTTTAGTAAAACTACACATGAAAATAATTATTGCTGGTGCTGGTGAAGTGGGATTTCATTTAGCAAAATTATTATCTTACGAATCACAGGAAATAACCCTTATAGACACCAATAAAGATAGTTTGCTTTACGCAGATAATCATTTGGATATTAAGGTTATAAAAGGCGATGCAACTTCTATTTCGATATTGAAAGATGCACGCGTGGAATTAAGTGATTTGGTAATTGCTGTAACATCTTCCGAAACTACTAATATCACGGTTTGTGTTTTGGCTAAACAATTGGGTGCCAAACGTACTATTGCCCGAATTTCCAATACGGAATTTATTCATCACAAGGACGAGGTTGGTTTTACAAAATTTGGAATCGATGAATTGATTTCACCTGAAGCGCTTGCGGCTTCTGAAATTAGATTGTTATTGGATCAATCAGCTTTTAGTGATACCTATGCTTTTGAAGGAGGTGCATTGACTATGGTTGGTTTTGATTTATCCCGTACCATGGCTTTTGCCGGTAAAACTGTTAAGGAAGCAGCCCAGATTTTTCCAGAGATACATTTTGTGCCTATTGCCATTCAACGTTTTGGGACACAATTCACTATTATTCCAAGAGGTGACACCCAATTGAAAGAAGGTGATCATGTGGTCTTTATAACCTGTGAAGGTGGTGCCGAAGAATTATGTAAGATTACCGGAAAAGCCAATACCGATATTAAAAATGTCATGATCCTTGGCGGTAGTAAGATTGGCTATAAAACGGCTCGCGATTTAGCCAATAGTAAATTTAATGTAAAGCTTATAGAAAAAGACAAAGCGCGTGCATTTGATTTGGCAGACGAGTTGCCTAATGTCTTGGTCATTAATGGAGATGGAAGAAATGTTGATTTATTGGATGAAGAAAACATTGGTGATATGGATGCTTTTATTGCTGTAACAGGTAATAGTGAAATTAACATTATGTCCAGTCTTGTGGCTAAATCCAAGAATGTGAATAAGACCATTTCTTTGGTTGAAAATATGGATTATTTTGAATTGTCACAATCCATTGGAATTGACACGTTGATAAATAAAAAACTATTGGCTGCCAATAATATTTTTAGGTATGTGAGACGAGGTGATGTTGTTGCCATGACCAAGCTTAACAATATGAACGCCGAGCTTTTGGAATTTAAAGTGAAGTCGACTTCAAAAATCTGTAATAAACTTATTAAAGATGCAGGTTTTCCAAGATCAGCCATTATTGGTGGTGTTATTCGTGATAATATAGGTTATATAGCTTTAGGTGATTTTAGAATTCAAGAGGGTGACAAAGTTGTAATATGTGGTCTGCCCAGATCAATTGAGGAGGTGGAAAGACTGTTCTTATAGGTATGAAACTCAACGACAAAATTATATTTCACTTTTTAGGACTGCTTCTGCTTTTCAATGGTGGATTTATGCTCTTGTCGGCTTTGATTAGTCTCATCTATCAAGATGGTGTTACGTTAAATATTCTACTTGCTGGAATTATAACTATTATGGCAGGTGCTTTGGTTATGTTTAAAACCCGAGATCACAAGAAAGTCATGAATAAGCGTGAGGGCTATATTGTGGTTACATTCGGTTGGCTCATTATGGCTCTTTCGGGAACCTTACCTTACGTACTTTCAGGTGCCATTCCAAGTTTTACTAATGCTTTTTTTGAAACGATGTCTGGCTATACCACTACTGGTGCCACTATACTAAATGACATTGAAGTCATGCCTGAAGGCATTTTGTTTTGGCGTAGTACGACCCATTGGATAGGAGGTATGGGAATCATTGTTTTGGCAATTGCTATTTTGCCATTGTTGGGTATTGGAGGTATGCAGTTGTTTGCTGCTGAAGCTCCAGGTCCCAATGCTGATAAACTTCATCCCAGAATTACAGACACCGCCAAAAGACTTTGGTTAATTTATTTTGGTTATACCATTGCAGAAACGTTGTTGTTGCAGCTTGCTGGTATGTCTTTCTTTGATGCGATTAACCATGCCTTAAGTACGTTGTCAACGGGTGGTTTTTCGACTAAAAATGCAAGTATTGCTCATTGGAATGGTAATCCATTGATTCAGTATATTATAATTGTATTTATGTTTTTGGCAGGAACCAACTTTGTGTTGAGTTATTTTGTTTTTAAAGGAAAGGTTCAAAAGGTTATTCAGGACGAAGAGTTTAAACTGTACTTTAAGTTTATTGCCATTTTTACTGCTATTGCTGCAATCATTATTTATTTAAAAGCCGATCCTTCTATATCCAGTATTTCACATCCTATGGTTTTGGGACCTGGAGAAAGTGCTTTTAGACATGCGCTTTTTCAAGTATTGGCCGTTGTAACCACAACAGGTTTTGTGACAGCCGATTATACCTTGTGGACACCATTTCTTGTGGTGTTCTTTTTTGGGTTGATGTTTTTGGGAGGTTCTGCTGGAAGTACTTCGGGTGGTGTGAAGGTTGTTAGACATCTTATTATGATAAAAAATGGTTTTATGGAGTTTAAGCGTTCCTTGCACCCTAATGCCATTTTACCAGTTAGATATAACACCAAATCGGTTTCTGGTGATATCGTTTTTAATGTTCTGGCCTTTTTTATTCTCTACATGTTATCCTTTATTGTAGGTGCTTTGGTGTTTTCAATGTTTAACATAGATTTTCAATCTTCCGTTGGATTGGCTGCCTCTAGTTTAGGAAATGTAGGGCCAGCTTTGGGAGACTTTGGACCAGTACATAATTATGCTGCATTGCCAACTTTAGGGAAATGGTGGAGTGCCTTTTTAATGCTTATTGGTCGTTTGGAATTATTTACGGTCTTGATACTTTTAACGCCCTTTTTCTGGCGTAACAGGTAGAAAAACAACTATTTGTAAATTATTTTTGTAACATTTTAATTGGTTGCTCGTCTATATAGTATAACCAATTAAAAATATAAAAATGGAATTATTAGTAACTACCGAAGATTTAGACCCGTTTCCTAAACAGAGTTTGTCCGTACACAATAAGCCTATGGGTTTATTAACTTCTAACTACAAATCTATTGTAGATTCAAATTACAAAAAATCAAACAAGCAAACATTGTTTGGTAAACGCCAAGCTATAAAAAGCTGTTTTTACAACTCGCAATGTGCTGTTGAAGTGACTCTTAAAGTGTCTTTGTTTTTAATCGTCTTTTTGGCGTTGTTTTCTTAAAATCAGAAAAGACTAACTTACAGCTTTCTTAATACGTTTTATAGCTTCAATGATTTGCTCTTGACTAGCTGCATAAGAAATACGGATACAATCAGGATTTCCAAAGGCATCTCCAGTTACAGTTGCAACCAAAGCTTCTTCTAACAAGAATAACGAGAAATCTGTAGCATTGTTAATGGTTTTCCCTTTTAAGGTTTTTCCAAAGAAAGCTGAAATATTAGGAAATACATAAAAAGCACCTTCTGGCGTGTTGTTTATAAAGCCTGGAACATCTTCGAGAAGTTTTAATACTAAATCTCGACGTGTTTTAAATTCCGAAATCATATAATCAACTCGCGAAGGAGGTTCGTTTAATGCTGTGATAACAGCGCGTTGCGCAATACAGTTGGCACCACTGGTAACTTGACCTTGCATTTTATTGCAAGCTCTTGCAATAGCTTCTGGAGCACCAATATAACCAATTCGCCACCCAGTCATTGCAAATGCTTTAGACACACCGTTAACTGTAATAGTTCTGTCGTACATATCGTCAAATTGAGCCATACTCGCATGGCCACTATCAGTAAAATTGATGTGTTCGTAAATTTCATCGGAAACGACATAAATATCAGGATGCTTTTGAAGAACATCTGCTAAAGCACGTAATTCTTCCTTGCTGTATAATGAACCGCTTGGGTTGCAAGGTGAGCTGTACCAAATCATTTTTGTTTTAGGGGTAATGGCAGCCTCCAATTGTTCGGCTGTCATTTTAAAGTCGGTTGCAATAGTCGTTTGGACTTCAACAGGAACACCTTCGGCTAACTTGACAATATCAGAATAGCTTACCCAGTAAGGACAAGGCAAAATAACTTCGTCACCTGGATTCAATAACACTTGAGCAACATTATGCAAAGCTTGTTTGGCTCCAGTTGAAACCACAATCTGTGGTAAACTATAATTTAGGTTATTATCACGTTTGAACTTGGTAATGATAGCTTCCTTAAGTTCTACATAGCCGTCAACAGGTGTATAGGAATTGTAATCCTCATTGATGGCATTTATAGCTGCTTCTTTAATATAATCTGGTGTGTTGAAATCTGGTTCTCCCAAACTTAAACCAATGATGTCCTTGCCTTCAGCTCGTAATTCGCGAGCCTTTGCTGCCATAGCTAATGTGGCAGAAGTAGACATATTTAAAACTCTTTCTGAAAGTAAACCCATTAATATTTAAATGATTGATTAGGCTTGTAAAGTGGCTGGTCTCATACCCATTTCCTTAAGATGCTTAAAGTGGGCCATAACTGCCTTACGGGTTGTTTTGTATTCGTTGTAAGGTAAATTAAACTCTTTAGCCGTTTCTTTAACTATTTTAGATATTTTGGTATAGTGAATATGACTTATGTGTGGGAAAATATGGTGTTCTACCTGATGGTTCAAGCCACCCGTAAACCAATTCACAATACGATTTTTTGTTGAAAAATTAACAGTTGTCTTTAACTGGTGAACTGCCCAAGAGTTTTTCATGGTACCACATTCTTCAGGCAAAGGCATTTCAGCATCTTCCATAACGTGAGCCAACTGAAATACCACACTCAAAATGAGTCCAGCAGTATAATGCATCACGAAGAAACCAATAAGTATTTTCCACCAAGCTATATCTAAAATTAGCATAGGAATCACTATCCAAATTCCAACATAGATTAATTTGGAAATCACCAACTTACTCCAATTCCAAACAGGATTTGGAAATTTCCCATAGGATAATTTGCGTTTCATGTAACGCTTCATTTGTTGCCAATCGGTTGTGATGGCCCAATTAATGGTCAATAAACCATACAATAAAACAGAATAATAATGTTGGAACTTATGATGCCATTTCCATTCGGAATGTTCAGTGAAGCGCAAAATTCTACCTGCTTCCAAATCTTCATCATGACCATGAATGTTAGTGTAAGTATGATGAAGGACATTATGTTGTACTTTCCAATTGTAGACGTTTCCAGCTAATATATAAATACTACTACCCATTAAACGGTTAATCCATTCTTTGTTGGAATAAGAACCGTGATTTCCGTCATGCATCACATTCATTCCTACTCCAGCCATACCAATTCCCATAACTATGGTAAGTAGTAATTGCGCCCATCCAGGAATATTCAGTGTCAGTATTAAAAAATAAGGTGCTAAAAACAAGGAAAACATGACTATGGTTTTTAACCAAAGTTTCCAGTTTCCGGTACGCTTAATGTTATTGTCTTTGAAGTAGGCATTAACACGTTTGTTCAATGTTCTGAAAAATTTTGCAGAATCCGTTCTTGAAAAAGATAGTGTTTGTTTTGTCATCTTGTTGCTATTAAATCAAATAGGTATAAAACCAAATTAACTTACGCTGCCAAAGATAGTTAATATAGGTCTCCTCTGACATAAAGTTTTCATAAAAATATGCACAAAAAATGGTTACTTTTGTTGAAAATTCAATGAAATGGAGCTAATCCTTAAATATTTTCCAAACTTAACCGATGATCAGGTTTCTAAATTGAAGCTATTGGAGTCACTGTATCAAGATTGGAACCTAAAAATAAATGTGGTTTCCCGTAAGGATATTGATGAGTTATATCTGCGACATGTTTTACATTCTTTGGCTATTGCAAAAGTTATGCAATTTAAGGATGGCGCTAAAATTATGGATGTAGGAACAGGAGGTGGTTTTCCAGGTATTCCATTGGCTATATTATTCCCAAATTGCTCATTTCATTTAGTAGATAGTATAGCCAAAAAACTTAAGGTTGTTGATGAGGTGGTTTCTGGTTTAGGACTTGAAAACGTCAAAACAACCCATACGCGTGTTGAGGAAATAAATGATACTTACGATTTTATTGTGAGTAGGGCTGTAGCAGCTATGCCAACTTTTGTACATTGGATAAAAGGCAAAGTATCCAAAAAGCAAAACCACGAGCTTAAAAATGGCATTCTATATTTAAAAGGAGGGGATTTAACCGAAGAATTACAAGATTATAAAACAGCTACAATCTATGACATTTCCGATTTTTATTTAGAGGATTTTTTTGAAACAAAAAAAGTAGTGCACTTACCAATAAAATTCAAGAGTTAGATTCTGTTGAATTAGTGATGTGTTAATCTAGAAATTAACTCATGGTGTTGGGGAAATTTTGTAATTAACTCATCCCTGCCTGGAAGCTCAAAATCCTCAAAACTAAATCCTGGGGATACTGTACAGCCAACCAATGTGAAATTGTTAAGCTCTATCATTTCTGCAGCGAACCAATAACCTGCAGGAACAATTAATTGGGGCCTTTCACCAGCCATAATATTGTTACCAATTAAAAATGATTCATAAGTTCCTTGTTTTGAAATAGTGTGAAGGCGAATAGGTGAGCCTTGGTAAAAATGCCAAATTTCATCTTGCTTTATTCTATGGAATGCAGAAAAACTATCGGATGGCAAAAGGAAGTAAATACATGTGGAAAAATTACGTTCGCTGCCAAACGATTTGCCTAAATTTTCGGGTGAAATAATTCCCGAACTTCTATAAGTTTCCCTAAAATAACCGCCTTCAGGATGTGGTGTTAACTTAAGCTTATCTATAAGGTTTTTAACATGTTTTTGATTCATTGTTAACCTAAATTCAAACTAGTGATTCACTATAAGTTTTGTGCGAAAATTGACATCATTATTGTTGGTTATTTGAAGGATATATATGCCAGATGTCAAGTTCGTAGCAATACTAGTGTTTGCGTTTAAATGTGTAATTTCATTGTAAACAATTTTCCCCGACATATCTACTATTCTTATTTCGGCACCATTTATAGATTGACTACTTAATATTGTAAAACTATTTGATATTGGGTTCTCTCTTAACCTAATAGTGTTACTGACAATCGCATTGTCGTTAATCCCAAGAGTTTCTCCTCTTATCTCTTCTAGTGCAAATGCTACATTGCCTTCGGTTAAGGTTACATGTGGCTCATTATTGCTAGGAATGTAAGTATTTACAAAAGGAGAATCATTAGTGACGGGAATAGTATACCAATCTGTTTCGGAATCAATGGCCAAACCACTTAACGTAGGGATGAAATTGAAGTATTGTGTGTTTAAATTATTGACAAACTCTGTAATCAAAGGATTGGTGCCGTCGTCAAAGCCAAACAAATCAAACTGTCCGCCAGGAGCACTATCCAGACCATCTGAATCACTTGAAGCTTCTGATCGAGCACTAAATTCCAATCCAGTAATCCAAAAGATAAATACAAATGCTTGGCCAGTAAAATCAGTAACTTCGATGTTTTGACCTGCTTCGGGAGTAAAATGAACATCTATAATAGCTCTAGTGTCAAATCCATCGACTTCTCCTGTATTGAAGGTGTGGCTTATTAGCTCCATTCCAGGTGTTCCTGTCAATTCTCCAGTACCACTACCATTAGTTATGGAAACATTTCTGACATTTTGAGCAAAACCCAAACCATCCAATTCAGTTTGAAAATTATCTCTAAAGTTTGGCGCACCTTTTGGCGTGGGTGTAGTACCATCCTGTTCGACACCTCCAGAGTCTACATGACCTAAATAATGATCAATAAGCATTTGTTTTGCTGCTGGACTATTCAATAGTCCAGAGACCAGTGGTTCGGCTTCTGTTATACCAGGATCGCCATTAACCATATAATTAAACAAGTATTGTAGTCCAATGGGAACATTGGCGCCACGGTGAGGCGAATCAAAAGAAATATATAAACGTGTATCATGATCGATGCTTTGACTTTCCATGTAGGCTAATGCATAACGCGAAATTAATCCACCCATACTGGGTCCTATAACTACATTGGCTTCTGAACCAATAGCTTTGTTTGAGTTTATGGTATTGATTAATTCGACTAAAATAAAGGCATTTCGCTGAATAAAATCAGCACCACCCTTAATCAATGTCGTTCCATCAGTAGGGCTGGCATATTCTTCTGGAAAATTAAGTACAACTAAATCATAGCCTTCATCTCTAACAATGTCACCAAGATTTTCTCCTGAACCGCCATAATTTAATAAATCGTACATGGAATCTATATCCCTACTATCATTTGGGTCAAAACCATCAACAAAAAATATAGGCTTGTCAAGTACGCCATTAATATTGTCATAAAATATTTTGTATTCACCAGAACCCAATAAAGGTTCGGCTTCTCCAAACCCTTGATAGGCTATGGTAGCATCAATTGGAGTAAGAGCACTTACTTCGCCTGGCGTTTGCGCGTAAAAGGTGACCGATAAAATTAAAAAGAATAGAAAAGTAATTTTTTTCATAGTATGCGTGATTAGTTAGAAAAAGCACTTTAATATACAAAAGAATTATTGATTTGTAGATAATAAAAAACCCTTAAGAATTTTCTTAAGGGTTTTAAATGTTTTGTTGTTAGTTGTTTATCCTAAAAATGGATATCTGTAATCTGTTGGTGTTACAAAAGTTTCTTTTACCATTCTTGGTGATACCCAACGTAATAAGTTTTGAGCAGAACCAGCTTTATCATTGGTTCCTGATGCTCTTGCACCACCAAAAGGTTGTTGGCCAACAACAGCTCCTGTAGGTTTGTCATTGATATAGAAGTTACCAGCACTATTTTGTAAGGCTTTTGTAGCTTCATCAATAGCATATCTGTCTGTTGACAGAATAGCACCTGTTAATGCATATTCGCTAGTTTCGTCAACTAATTTTAGAGTTTCAGAATATTGGTTTTCATCATATACATAAATAGTAATTACAGGACCAAATAATTCTGTACACATGGTTGTGTATTTTGGGTTTGTAGTCACTATAACTGTTGGTTCAATAAAATACCCTTTAGACTTATCATAGTTTCCACCTACAATAATTTCAGCGTCTGCATCAGCTTTTGCACCATCAATATATTTTGCTAATTTATCAAAAGAGCCTTCGTGAATAACAGCTGTAATAAAGTTGCTCATATCATCTGGAGAACCCATTTTAAATGATTTAACATCTTCTATTACAAAGTTTTTAACGTCTTCCCAAAGGTTTGAAGGAATATAAGCTCTAGATGCTGCACTACATTTTTGTCCTTGGAATTCAAAAGCACCACGAACAATAGCAGTTGCTACTTGTTTAGCATTTGCAGATTTGTGGGCAACGATGAAGTCTTTTCCTCCAGTTTCACCTACAATTCTTGGGTAGGTTTTGTAGTTGTGAATGTTGTTTCCTATTTGTTTCCAAAGGTCTTTAAAAACGTGTGTAGAACCTGTAAAGTGTAATCCAGAAAAATCAGGACTAGCCATTACTGTATCAGTAATCATAACAGGATCTCCAAACACAACGTTGATAACGCCATCTGGAACACCAGCTTCTCTAAATACATCCATAATAACTTTTGCAGAGTAAATTTGGCTATCACTTGGTTTCCAAACAACAACATTTCCCATTAAAGCCATACAAGCTGGTAAGTTTCCAGCAATAGCTGTAAAGTTAAATGGTGTAACTGCGTAAGTGAATCCTTCTAGCGGACGATATTCAATGCGGTTCCAAGCATCGCTTGTGCTTTCAGGTTGGTCCATGTAAATGTCAGTCATAAACTGAACATTAAAACGTAAGAAATCTATCAATTCACAAGCCGAATCAATTTCTGCTTGATGAATTGTTTTAGATTGCGCTATCATTGTAGCAGCATTTATTTTAGCTCTGTAAGGACCTGCGATTAATTCGGCAGCTTTTAAAAAGATGCCAGCACGATGTTCCCAAGGTAATTGAGACCAGGTTTTTCTTGCTTCAAGTGCAGTTGCTATTGCTTCTTCTACGTGAGATTTTTCAGCTAAATGATACGTTCCTACAATATGTTGATGATCATGAGGAGGCGACATGGTTCTGGTGTTACCTGTTTCAACATCTTTTCCGTTGATATATAAAGGTACATCTACTTTACTATTGAACATCTCTTTGTATGCGTTTAAAACAGCATCTCTTTCTGGAGAACCAGGTGCGTAAGATTTTACAGGCTCATTGACTGCAATCGGTACATTAAAGAATCCTTTTCCCATGATTATTTAGGTGTTTTTAGTTTATTAAATTGAGGCGCAAAGGTACGATTTTTTGGCTATTTTTTTGAAAGAAAGCCTCTTAAAAGCACGTTAAAAGTTTCTATTTTTTTGTAAGTTGCTTCCATTATTGTTGACTACAGGATTTATGTGTACAGTAACATTGGTTCCATTACAAAATAATGACTTTGTGCTTATTTCTAACAGGGATGAAGCGCCTTCCAGAGTATCGAAATCTCCAGAATTTTATATGCATAATAATAAGCAATTATTGTTTCCAAAAGATGTGCTTTCCAATGGAACTTGGATTGGGTTGAGTGAACAAAATCGCCTTATTTGTTTACTTAATGGTGGATTTGAAATTCACGAAAGGCAATCGGAATATAGACATAGTAGAGGTGTTGTTGTGAAAGATTTGTTGAGTTGTGACAGCATTCAACTTGCTGTTGAATCCTATGATTTGGAAGACATAGAG
The DNA here is from genome assembly GCA_030425285.1 of Bacteroidia bacterium. Taxonomy (GTDB): domain Bacteria; phylum Bacteroidota; class Bacteroidia; order Flavobacteriales; family Flavobacteriaceae; genus Hanstruepera. The sequence continues at coordinate 24,137 of JAUIAY010000001.1, read as the reverse complement.
CCGTTTACAATGGTTCTAGTAGATTGGGCTGAAGGATTGGATTTTTACGAATTGGTTTGGGATGGTAGTCAAAAGCATTTTAAATCCTTGAGCAAAGAACCTCATATTTGGTCTTCTTCCACATTGTACAATGGCCAAATGCGTCAAGAACGTAAAGAATGGTTTTTGGAGTTTCAAAAAGTGAACGTATTAAATCCGAAGACACTTTATAATTTTCACCAAACTGCAGGTAAAGGTAATTTGAATTATGGTGTGATTATGGATCGTGGGTTTGTAAAAACTACAAGCATCACAAGGGTTGTAAAAGACCAAGGAAAAATATCTATGGATTATAAAGATTTAAAAACTGACCATGAAGCTTCAAAACTTTTAAATGGACTTTCAGTAAGTAAATGAACAGCTCGGGAATAATTTTAACACTAGCATATCCTGAAACCATCGTCATGCACGCCGATGAGTGGTATTCTCCTTTTTTAAAGTATTTGGGTATTGGTAATAAAACACATGTTCGCGCTGGACATGCTGCTTTGGTTTTAATTAGTAAAGAAAATGGTGAGTTGGAATATCATGATTTTGGTCGTTATATAACACCAGAACCCAATGGTCGTGTTCGTGGTAAGAAAACGGATAATGAATTGGATTTTCCTTTGAAAGCGGAAATAGATAACGGTGATATAGTGAACCTATCTGCTATACTGAAATTTTTGGCAAAGAATCCCAAACTGACTCATGGTGATGGCACTTTGTATGCTAGTGTATGTAAGCATATTGATTATGATTTAGCGAGAAAACATATCACCAAGATGCAGAACAAACATTTTATTCGTTATGCTGCTTTTATAAATGATGCTTGCAATTGCGCACGTTTTGTAACGGATACTTTGATAGCTTCTGTGACAGATGAAGCCATTAAAAGAAAACTTATCAAGTCGAAATGGTTTACACCTAGTACGGTTGGAAATGTTATCCTGGCCGATACTGAAAATTATATATATCAGGTTGATGATTCAGGGAGTATTCAAAAGTTTAATTCGACTTTAGGTAAATTAAATAGACAATTTTTCCTGGACAGGTTAAAAAATTATACTCCTAATGAAGTAGGTACAAGGCATCCCAAGTCTGTTGATTTTTTAGAGCCTCAAGCGCAATGGTTGTCAGGTATAGCAGCAGGTGCATGGTTTGAACTGTATGATAGGGAATTGGAGCACGAGTATTTTTTTAGACGTATTTCGCCTTATGGAAATATTGATGTTGAAGCTGTTTTTGAAGTTGAAGATCCGTCATTTAAATATCACAGTCCATATCAATTTGTCCATTACTCAAACTGTCAATTTTTTCATGTTGAGCAAGGTGAAAAAGTATATCGCTTTAACAAAAAGGATTAGTTAAGTGCATAAGGAGCACTTAACTTAAAACTTGGAATAGCCACTTTGAATTTTTGAGTAGTAGCTAGATTAATCATACTGTAGTATCCATGCATGGCACCGAAAGGAGAAGTCAACAAGCTGCCCGATGTGTAAGTATGCGATTCACCTGGTTTTAAAACAGGTTTTTTGCCAATAACACCTTCGCCAGAAACTAATTCTCGGTTGTTTAATGCGTCAAGAATAGTCCATTCCCTAGCATATAGCTGAACAGAATCTTTACTCTGGTTTTCAATAGTAACTTTGTAACCATAAGCAAACTGTATCTTATAGTTTTTGTAAAATGTGCCTTCAAAATTCGTTTCTACCGAAATTTTTATGCCTTTTGTTACTTGTTGAACCATGCTATTATTAGAGTTCAAAGGGTTTAGAGAGTAGCTAATGTAAGAAAAATAACAGTATTTAAAAAATAATAATGATATAGTCGATTAACTACCCTATTAATTAGATATATCAACCGAATTGCCCTGTCCTACACCGATAATCCGGTCGTAACGACCTCCCAAATCACGATAATATACAATGACTTTGTAGTCGTTTTCGGTTTGCCAAAAGTTGCCTCCAATAGCACCTTCATCCAACTTACCAGTACTGTTGTTTACGACCACATATTTGTAGTTGTAAAATCCCTGTTTTAACAAAACAGGTACTTCGTAAATACTATGTTGACTATTATAAGTCATTTTGGTGCTTTCATCAATAACATAATTATTAAAGTTGCCATACACATGAACCGATTGGTTGTTTGGTAATTTGTTCATGAGTAGGGAAAAATGAATCCAGGCATAATCGGCTTCAATGTATGGTTTTTCAACATCCATAGCGGTTATCAAAAAGTTACCATTTATATCAGGGTTATAGGTGTAAGGTTTGTTTCTTCTAGCGACATTGGTGAATAAATAATTGTTGTACAAATCGCCTAATTCTATAAATTGAATATTTGAATTGGCACCACGAATGTCTTTGTTTTCAAAGAAAAAGTATTCGTTTCCAGCATAGAAACTGGTCTCTGTATTGTACTTGTAGATAAGTTCGTTGCCAATACTGTATTGTGGCTTTATATTGTAAATAGCCGTGTTTAAATTGTTGTTCTGAATGATTACGGTATTTACGGTTTGGGTAGGGTTACTCAATAACATACTGTTGGAATTGATGACAATATCCACACTTTGTTTTTCTTCAATAAACTTGACATCACGTGAGCGTTTTATGGCTACACCAACGCCAGCACCATTTTCATTAACCATGAATTTTCGAGAAAAAACGAGTTCGTCCAAATCGTTAAATATCTTAACCATATAATTACCCGATACTTTGAGTCCTCTTGTACGTTCATTGGGCAGGCGCAACATATAATGCGAGTAGATTTGGTAGGTGTTAAAGGAGTTTTCGTAATGGCGAATGCGTTGGTTGTCATAGCCATTCAGAAATTCAGTTCGCATGAGTTGGGATGGTGTCCAATCGTAGTTAAAATGCTCAATTTTATAGTAGAAATCATCCTCGTTACCATTTAAAACGTCAAACTCTAAAAGCAGGTTTTCGCCCAATCGTAAAATGGGTAATTGACTTTCATTGGTTTGGCCTTGAAATGTAATAGATTTTATATGTTCTGGAGGGTTTAATTCCTGTTCTACTTGCGATATGAGTAGTTGGGATATGAAGAGGAAACCTAAAAGGCAGATTAAGCGATGTGTCATTTAGTATTGTTTTGAAGCATAAAGATAATCAAAATTTGTGCCTAAAGCAGTTTCATTATTTAGAACAAATATAAATAGTAAATCAAATGAATCTCTAGTATGTTTTAGTACAGAAATTCGTAAATTTGCACGGATTTTTCGAGTTGATTGAAAATCACATTTATATTTTACTATTAACAAATAGATTTATAAGTATGTCAAACGACATTAAGATTACAAAAGGTCTAGACATCAAACTTAAAGGTGCTGCTGAAAAAGCGACTGAAAATGCGATAATTAGCAATACATGCACCATTAGACCTGAAGACTTTCACGGAGTTATTCCAAAACTACTCGCTAAAGTTGGTGCCAAAGTAAAAGCTGGCGAAACTATTTTTTACAACAAGGATATTGAAGCTATGAAATTTGTAGCGCCCGTATCTGGAGAAGTTGTTGAGGTGAATCGTGGTGAGAGAAGACGTATTATGTCCTTTAAAATTCAAGCTGATAAAGAGCAATCTTACCAAGATAATGGTAAGTTTAATCTAGATGCTGCTGACGGGAATGCTGTTAAGGAGCATTTGTTGGTAACAGGTTGCTGGCCTTTTATTAAACAACGCCCTTATGACGTTATTGCCAATCCTAACAAGTCTCCAAAGGCTGTTTTTATTTCTGGTTATGCCAGTGCACCTTTGGCAGCCGATTTGGATTACGTACTTCAAGGTAAAGAAGCTGAATTACAAGCTGCAGTTACTGCTCTAGGCAAAATGACTGAAGGCCAAGTTCATGTTTCAGTTGGTAAAAGTGCCAATTCGCCTTTAGCTGGTTTAAATGGCATTACACTTCACAAAGTTTCTGGTCCGCATCCATCGGGTAATGTTGGAACCTTAATCAATAAGATTGATCCTGTAAATAAAGGAGAAGTGGTTTGGACAGTGAATGCCCAAGATTTGGTAATTATTGGTGAATTGTTATTAACTGGGAAATTCAACGCAGAGCGTTTAGTGGCTCTTGTAGGTTCTTCAGTTAAAAAACCACGCTATTTTAGAACCAAAATAGGTAGCGAAGTAGCGACTATGGTATATGATAACGGTGTTGACCAAGATGGCAACGACCGTATTATTTCTGGTAACGTATTAACTGGAAAGCAAGTAAAACCTGATGGTGCTTTAGACTATTACAGCAATACCATTACGGTTATCCCCGAAGGTGATGATTACGAATTGTTTGGATGGAATAAGCCTATTTTCAATAAGCTATCGACTTCGAGAGCGCTGACGTTTTCTTGGTTAACCCCAAACAAGCAATACGATTTGAACACCAATACCAATGGTGAGCATCGTGCTTTTGTGATGACTGGGAACTATGAGCAGGTTTTTCCGTTGGATATTTATCCGTTACAGATTCTTAAGGCTTGCATGTATAGTGATTTAGATGAAATGGAAGCATTGGGAATGTATGAGGTTGCTCCTGAAGATTTTGCTTTAACAGAATTCATATGTGTGTCAAAACAACCACATCAAGATATCATTAGAAAAGGGTTGGACGTCATGATTAAAGAAATTGGTTAAATTATTCATTTTGGATAATGATAACCTCAATTTTGAATAATAGAGTAATTAGATAAATAATTTTGGAAGCATATATAAGTAGACAAAATGAAAAATTTTACCAAGAATGGGTTTAAAAAGTACATTACATAATTTAAAAGAGAAATATAAAGGTACCAAGATGGCTCCTGCATTTAATGCCATTCATACCTTTTTGTATTTGCCTAACGAGACCACTCACAATGGAACTCATATTAAGGCGGCTGATGATTTGAAGCGTACCATGAACACTGTTATCATGGCTATGGTGCCGTGTTTGATTTTTGGTATGTTCAATGCTGGTTATCAGCATTACGCAGCATTTGGAACTTCAGTTGAGTTTTTATCATGGGATGCATTTTACATTGGTCTAATCAAGATTTTGCCATTAGTGATTGTTTCTTATGGTGTAGGATTGGCTATTGAGTTCTTATTTGCGGTTATTAAAAAACACGAAGTAGAAGAAGGGTACTTGGTAACAGGAATGTTAGTGCCTTTAATCGTACCAGTTGATACACCACTTTGGATGTTGGCTGTTGCAGTAGCTTTTGGTGTTGTTATTGGAAAAGAAGTTTTTGGTGGAACGGGAATGAATATCCTGAACCCAGCTTTAACCATACGTGCCTTCTTATTCTTCGCCTATCCAACATGGATGTCAGGTGATAAGGTTTGGGTACATGGCGCAGTAGAAAGAGCCAATGAAATTGCTGCTGGAGCTGAATTGGATGCTATATCGGGAGAAACCATTTTAGGTGGTTTAGCACAAGGAAAAGATTTAGGTTATTCAGTAGCCGATATGTTCTATGGTTTTATTCCTGGTTCGGTTGGTGAAACATCTACTTTATTAATTCTATTGGGTGGTTTATTCCTAATCTTTACCAAAATTGGTAGCTGGAGAATTATGTTGTCTTCCGTATTGGGAGCATTGGTTATGGGATTGATTTTTAATGGTGTTGTTAATGCAGAATGGATAACAGAATCTAGCAAGTTTTACGGTTTGATGAGCACAACCTGGTGGCATCACTTATTGATTGGTGGTTTTGCCTTTGGTACGGTGTTTATGGCAACAGACCCTGTTACGGCTTCGCAAACCAATAAAGGTAAATGGATATATGGATTCTTAATAGGTTTTATCTCTATCCTTATTAGAGTATTCAACCCTGCGTATCCAGAAGGTGTGATGTTGGCAATTCTACTTATGAATGTATTCGCGCCAACTATTGACCACTATGTAGTTCAAGGAAATGTCAAACGACGTATGAAGCGTTTAAAAGTTAAAACGGCGTAATTATGAGTAATAAAACAGATTCGAATATATATACAATCATCTTTGCTATTGCAATGGTTGTTATTGTGGGTTCTTTATTGGCTTTCGCAGCATCATCTTTAGAGCCTACTATTTCTGAAAATAAGCGTTTAGAAAAACAACAGAACATTTTATACGCTATGGGTGTAAACGAAAATGATGAGAGCAGTGCGACGTTTATCTCTACAGATAAAGCACCTCAAGCGTTTTCAGAGTTTATTACAAAGCAATTGGTTATTCAGGATGGAAAAGTGACTGAAGATGACCAAGCTTACTTGATTGACGTCAAGAAAGAGAAGTCTGCTGCCAAGAAAGATGGTTACTCTAGAAGATTACCGTTGTTTATTGGTGAGAAAGATGGGCAAACATATTACATAGCACCTATTTATGGTAAAGGCCTTTGGGATGCTATTTGGGGTTATGTTTCTATGGATGAAAATATGGTTATTCAAGGTGCTTATTTTGATCATAAAGGTGAAACTCCTGGTCTTGGAGCAAACATTAAGCAACGTTACTTCATGGATGATTTTATTGGTGAGCATTTGTTGGATGCAAATGGCAATTTTGCTGGTGTTACCGTATCTAAAAGTAATGCCGACCCAACCAACAAAGACAAAGAAGACAATGAAGTAGATGCTATTGCTGGTGCAACTATTACAGGTGATGGTGTTTCGGCAATGGTGAAGAGTGATTTGAAACTTTATCAGCCTTATTTTAATAATTTAAAAAATAACTAATTATGGGATTACTTTCAAAAAAGGATACCAAGTTAATTACAGATCCGTTAGCAGATAATAACCCGATTACCATTCAGGTTTTAGGTATATGTTCTGCATTAGCAATTACCGCTGAGTTAGAGGCTTCAATTGTGATGTCTATCTCGGTATTATTTGTATTAGGGGTTGGTAACGTTGTCGTTTCATTAATGCGAAACATTATCCCAAGTAAAATTAGAATTATTGTTCAGCTTATTGTTGTAGCAACTTTGGTAATTATTGTTGACTTGGTACTGAAAGCATTTGCATACGAGTTGAGTAAAACGCTTTCGGTATTCGTTGGTTTGATTATTACAAACTGTATCATTATGGGACGTTTTGAGGCTTTTGCTTTAGGAAATGGTCCATGGCGTTCATTCCTTGATGGTATAGGTAATGCTGCTGGATATGGTGTGATTCTTATTATAGTAGGATTTTTTAGAGAACTATTAGGTTCAGGTACATTATTAGGGATTCCAGTATTGGGAGATCCCATTGAAAAAACCGGACTTTACTCAATAGGTTATGAAAACAACGGCTTTATGTTATTGTCGCCAATGGCATTGATAGTTGTAGGGATTATTATTTGGGTACAACGTACAAGAAATAAAGCATTAGTAGAAGATCATTAAAAATTAGTATGCAGCGGACAGTTGCAGTAAGCAGTTACTGAAAACTGAAAACTGAATACTGAATACTAAAAAAATATATGGAACATTTAGAATTATTTTTAAAATCGATATTTATAGATAACATGGTATTTGCCACGTTCTTGGGAATGTGTTCGTACCTAGCCGTATCTAAAAAGGTTTCAACAGCGGTTGGTTTGGGAGCAGCGGTCATTTTCGTATTGGCCATTACAGTTCCTTTAAACTGGTTATTGGATCAATATCTTTTACAACCTGGAGCATTATCTTGGTTAGGTGAAGAATATGCGACGTATGATTTGAGTTTCTTATCATTTATCATGTTCATCGCAACTATTGCAACTATGGTACAACTTGTAGAAATAGTAGTGGAGAAATTTTCTCCTTCATTATATAATTCACTTGGTATTTTCTTACCATTAATTGCAGTAAACTGTGCTATTTTGGGAGGTTCTTTATTTATGCAATCTCGTGAAATTCCAACGCTTGGATTAGCTACTACCTATGGAATTGGTTCAGGAATTGGATGGTTTTTGGCTATTTTGGCCATTGCTGCTATTCGTGAAAAAATACGTTATTCTAATGTGCCTCCTGCTTTGAGAGGTTTGGGAATTACATTTATAATCACAGGTTTAATGGCTATCGGGTTTATGAGTTTTGGTGGTATGTTAACTGGAGGTGATGAGGAAACTGCAAAAGAAACGAAATCTGCAAAAGTAGATACGTTGGAAGACACAGAAAAAGAATTAGCTAACAATACAAAAGTAATCGAGTAACATGATATTAGCTTCAAGTACATTAGGAACAATCATGACCACAGTAGTAGCCTTTTTAGTGGTTACCTTGTTATTGGTTGCATTATTATTATTTGTAAAACAAAAATTATCACCTTCTGGACCAGTTAAGATTAAAATTAACGGCGAAAAAGAAATTGAAGTAGCTTCAGGTGGTACGTTGTTATCTACATTAGGAAACCAAAAAATCTTTTTACCATCAGCTTGTGGAGGTGGTGGTACCTGTATTCAATGTGAGTGTCATGTATTAGATGGAGGTGGTGAAGCCCTTCCAACTGAAACACCACACTTTACACGTAAAGAATTACAACATGGAGCACGTTTAGCTTGCCAGGTTAAAGTAAAGCAGGATATGGAGATTACCATTCCTGAAGAGGTTTTTGGTATCAAGAAGTGGGAGGCTGAAGTTGTTAGAAACTATAATGTAGCGTCTTTTATCAAGGAGTTTGTAGTTAGAATTCCTGAAGATATGAACTACAAAGCTGGTGGATATATCCAAATTGAAATTCCGCCATGTACGATAAAGTATGAAGATATGGATATCACTGCCCATCCAGAAGAACATGAAACTCCAGATAAGTTTCAAGCAGAATGGGATAAATTTGGTCTTTGGCCACTAGTGATGAAAAATGACGAAACAGTTGAAAGAGCCTATTCCATGGCTTCATACCCAGCTGAAGGACGTGATATTATGTTGAACGTTCGTATCGCTACGCCACCTTGGGATCGTAACAAAAACGGTTGGATGGATGTGAATCCAGGTGTGGCTTCGTCATATATTTTTAACCAAAAGCCAGGCGATAAAGTAACCATTTCAGGACCTTATGGAGAATTCTTCATCAATGAGTCAGAATCTGAAATGTTATACGTTGGAGGTGGAGCAGGTATGGCGCCAATGCGCTCGCACTTGTACCACTTGTTCAAAACCTTAAAGACCGGTCGTAAAGTAACGTACTGGTATGGTGGTCGTTCTAAGCGTGAGTTATTCTACTTAGAGCACTTTAGAGCTTTAGAAAGAGATTTCCCTAACTTCAAGTTCTATTTAGCTTTGTCAGAGCCATTAGAGGAAGATAACTGGAAAGTAAAAGAAAATATTGATGCGCCAGGTGATGGGTTTGTTGGATTTATACACAACTGTGTGATTGATAATTACCTAAATCATCATGATTCACCAGAAGATATCGAATTGTATTTCTGTGGTCCTCCATTAATGAACAAAGCTGTTCAGAAAATGGGAGAGGATTTTGGAATCCCAGACGAGCACATTAGATTTGATGACTTTGGAGGATAGACTTAAAATCCTATATAATAACAAAACCCAATACGAAAGTGTTGGGTTTTTTCGTTATTAAATTTATGAAGAAAGGATTCCTTATAGTTTTATTATTGGTTGTGGGTTGTATTGTGGCCTTTCAATTTAAACCCGTTAGTTATGTAGCCAATGCTATTGTGACGCTGCCAAACTATATAAACAAAGAAGGAACAACAATTAATGACCGTGTGCTAGTTCCTGAAGGGTTTAAGCGTGTAGTGTATCCCGAAGGTTCTTTTCAGCAGTATTTGCGAAATTATGAATTGAAACCTTTTGGTTCTAAAATCATTAATTATGATGACAGCTATTATTATTGGCAATTAGGACATATTGGGATTTTGGACATACCTGTTCCAAAAAATGGTTTACAACAATGCGCAGATGCTCTTATTCGGATTAGAAGCGAGTATCTTTGGGACAATAATCGAAAAGAAGAGATTGGTTTTAATTTTACTTCAGGACATTATTGTTCCTGGAAAAAATATGCTGAAGGGTTTCGGCCTCAAATTAATGGTAATAAAGTAAGTTTTCATAAAACAGCGAAGCCAGATTCTTCTAAAGCCAATTTTTATAGATACTTAAACCTGATATATACCTATTCGGGCACTTTGTCATTATATCATGAATTGCCAAAGATTAATAATGTCAAAAATTTGAAACTAGGAGACATGCTTATTAAGGGTGGTTCACCAGGACATATTGCTATGATTTGTGATGAAATAGTCAATGAATCGGGCGAAAAACGGTATTTGCTATTTCAAGGGAATACACCAGCTCAAAGTGTACATTTGGTAAAGAATTTGGAAGATGGCAGTATTTCGCCATGGTATAAGTTAGAAAAAGACGCTATAATTCCCGTATCGAACTATACCTTCTATGATTCAAAATTTGTAAGGTTTAAATGAGGACTGATAATTAGATAGCAAATGAATGTTCAGGTCTTTGATTTTCTCTTTTAAATAGCCCTGAATAATCTAAAACATTAGAAATGCCATCCAACTCACAAAGGACTTCTATAGCATATGAAAGCCCTTTAAATAGATTATTAGGGTCTGTTGGATTGTGAGGCTTCGGATTATTATGATGAAGTGGTAAAACATAACCACAACCTTTTAAAAAAGCCTTTTCTATTTGTAATAATTCCAAAGGTGAATAACCGTTGAATCGCTTACCCAATTTTTGATTGACCATACCAACATAATTTAGTTTTAGAGAGCCATGGTCATTAGAAAGATGCTTCCAGAAATCTTGATTGTTTAAAATGTTTCCAACAGCACATTGTTTACAATCTTCAGGATGAAGTGTGTTGTTGTGAAATGCTGTGTATAGTTTTTTTATGGCAGATTCAAATCTTTTGGAAGTTGTCATGGCTTTTAAATTTCAATAAAAGTTACAAAAAATAGTTTTTTCCGATTTGACCCAAACTTCAATTTCTGATTTTGAGTTTTTTGTCAATCTGTTTTAAAAGATCTGTGGCTAACTCTTTTTGAATTAGAATTCGTTCAACAACTCTACTCTTTCGGGTATAATCTGCAAATAATCTGTTGCGATATGTATTTGAAAGAATAAATTCTATAATCTCAACTCTAGTTTCCTCATCCAGATGATTGATATGATTTAATTCATTGTTTTCATCTAGAATAGAGAGGTCAATGCTATTTATAGTTAAAAATGCACTGTCATTCATGTCAATAGTTTGTTCTTTATCCCATTCAATGTATTCACCATAAATTTTATACTCAACGGTATAATACAAATTAATCGTATTAAATAATTCTCGATATTCTTTTGCTTCTGTGAAACCAGTATTAAGCAATTTGGAGTATGTTGAATTATTGATTTGATAAATACGCATGGAGTGGTGCACTCTCAATATATTATAGAGTGAATCGGAATTAATGGATTCAAACGCATTGATTTTTAGAATAGCTTGATCTTTTTTTATGGTATTAGTAGCACGCTTTATGGCTTTGTTGAATATAATGGTGTCATTAATTAAATCTTTTTTAAAATCTTCTAAATAGCTAATGGTTAATACTTTGTTGTTTTGCTTTTGTTTCCAATTATTAATTTGAAGTGCAATTAGAATACCGATGACGACCAATATGATTTCACCAACAGCATATTTAAAATATTTACCAGTTTTATTTTCACTCATAAGATTGTAACGTATTTTTCTGAAAAATTTAATCATAGACTGTTAACTTAATAAATTGTAGGTTATAAGTAGCTGGTTATTTCCTTGCCATTTTATCCACCCTTTTCCAGTTACTTCAAATCCATCATTTAGTAAAAGTACGTACATCCAATTCTGTTGAACTCTCAACGGTTTCATAAAGCCATAACTTGTGTTAACGGTTCCGGCATGATCTAATGGTTTAACGTAAACCTTTTGGGAATCTTTATTTATAAACTCAACACTATTGATGCTTAATAAAAATTCAGGCCAAAACTTTAATACTCCAGAACCCTTATATACAAATGCGGTTTGATGAGAAGATGTGTTTACAACAACCTCCAAAAAGTCTTTGGTAACAGAGACTACTTTAAAATAGAGTATGTCGTAATCTAGCTTTAAATGGTCTGGGACAAACCAAGGTGGTGCTGTAGCTATGTCAAAACTGCCATATTCGCTTTTTTTGAATGTGATACTATCCGTAGGGACATGTTCTATTAACGATTTTTCTAAATTAAGATTACCATAGAAATACAAGGTTTCGCTGTTAAACATATTGGGTGAGAACATACCCAAACCCATAGAGCTTTCTTGCATTTTTGACTCGCTATTAAAAAGCATAGCCGTAGGTTCTGCAACAGTCGAAGGAGCAGTTTCCTTTTTAGGTTGCTCAATATTTTGCTTGTCTTGTTCTTTTTGTTTTTCTAAAAACTTAATATGGTAATAGGCATAGAAACCGGCAATGCATAATGCGAGAATTATATTGAGTCTAAAAATGATTTTTCTATTGGCTTTATAAGCAACGAATAGTGCGATTATCAATCCAATACCAGCAGCTATAACACCATAACCTAATACAATGGCGCCACCGGCTAGCCCTTGGTTTTTACCAGCATCTGTAATTCCAGCATACGTTAAACCAATAAAAAAAGAGGCGATTATACCCAAGAGATAGAATAATAGACTATAGGGTTTTACCATTTGATGTGCCATAATAATTAAGCTTTATGTATAACGAAGAATATTTAACTTCATTAAAAGTGAAGCTTAAAGATAATTAAAAAAATACATTAAGCATCTTAAAAAGAGCAGGTTACATGTCATTGGTTAAGTGTTATATGGATTTATTTTGAAATGGGGTCACTTTTTTGTAAAAGCAATGCTAACATTTTAAAACTATTCCGATGTAATAGTATGTGAACCAATATAACGCTATTAATTGTGGGGGATTACAATTAAAGGTTCATCAGTTTTAGGAAGAGTCTTCAAAATAGTTGAAGACTCTTTTTTTATTGGCTTTTGTGAAGTTTGGTCATGTACAATAGCACTAGTAGAATCAAGATTCCCAAACCAATCAACCAAAACATCAAACTATTTGATGAGGAATTTAAATCTATGGGTGATGCATCACCAATTAAGACTAAACCAGCCCAATATTGAGGTGCTATGGTTCGGCCTTTGGCAGAAGCTATATAATCTAGTTTGGCTTGACGTAAAGCTTGATCTTTTGACATACCATCGGAAAGATTATTATAAAACAACTTTAATATTTGGTTGCTAGATTGTTCGTCTATTTTCCATAAACTAGTAAGCATGCTCTCGCTACCAGCATAGTTAAATGCATGTGCTAAAGAAATCATTCCTTCACCAGATTGATAGGTTGGTTTTCCTGTTTCACAGGCTGTAAGGATCGCTAAATTAGAGTTGAGGTTCAGGTTATAAATTTCGTAGGTGAAAAGCGAATTATCCATGCTTTCATTGGTCTTGGCAAAAATAAGCCTGGAAAGTTCAGGCGATATGTTATTGGATTCAGCGTGAGTACCAATATGTATAATTTTATGTTCTTTAGCCTGTTTGGAAAATAGGGTTTTAGTGGCTTGTTCATTTAAAAATGATGAACCCTTGAATATTTTGGAGTAGTCATTAGTCAAAGTAGCACTAAAAGGTTGTGGTAAAAGGGTCATATAGGATTTGTCCAAAGAAAGAGAATCACTAATGGCTAATAGATAGTCTTGTTTCATTTCATCTGAAAATTGTGGTGCAAAACCAATGAAATTGTCAGAATAAAACGAAGGTTTTTGGGCTTTGTTTAGCAACAACAAACTAAAATTATAAGATATGTTGTGTTTTGCCAAGAGACTGTTAGCCTTCAAGTCTTCAAATGTTTTGATTTGGGTTGGTGTTAAGGTTTCAAAACTTAAATTGAACAATTCATCATCTGGGATAATGATGACTTTTTTGGTTCTAACAAACTCTACAATGGGCTGCCATAATTGTTGGTACAATTCAAAATAGGCAGAACTGTTTTTTGAAAAATCAGATTGGTCTTCACCCAGGAATTGAATCTGGGACGTCAAATTTTCGGTGTCCAGTTGCCTAAAATTCGTGTTAATGTTGGTAACCACAAAGGCATACAATTGGTTTTCAATAAACAGATAGCGAACAACCGTAGTTTTATCTGGGATTTGGTTTTGCAAATTGTCCAATGATTCCTCAATAGAGGCATAGCGCATGCTGTAGTATTTTGGATAATGATTTTTTAAGGAATCTTGAAATACATGCCATTCATTATTTATTTGGAAAAAATCGTTCAACTGTGTTTCAGAATCGGTTTCCAAAGCCATGTTCAATCTGTTTTTTAAATTCTGCTCTCTATCAACAATTGTTTTGGGAATGTTGGCAAAAGCCAAATCGTTCTTTAGGTTTAGTCGCGCCCTAATCCTATTATACATACTGGATTCATGGGTGGTTATTATTTGGTTTAAATAGGTCTCACTTTTGGTTTTTTTGTAGAGTTCTAAATACAATTTTTTCGAAAAGTCGAAAAGTTCGTCGTTTTCGGTTATCAGTAAATTGAGATCGTCGAATGATTTTATTATGGATTTTCGTTGGTCTAGAATGGCCTTTCCAGTTTCTATTTGCTGAAGCAAATCCTTTAAGAACGGTTCAGATTTATCAGTATTGGTGTTATATTTAGATTGCGCATTTATCAACAAAGCCTTTGGTTTTCTATATTGTAACAGAATGGAATCTTGCGTATTACTGGTTTTAAAATCCTTACCTGAAAATAGGTTTAGGGCTTCGCTGCTATAGGTAATGGCTTGATTGTAATCCTTTAAGTTATAATATACTTCAGCTAGATTTAAAATATGATGAAACTTCTGAAGATTGCTTTTAAATTGGGCTGAAGTTGCATAGTCATAACTTTCTTGTGCCAACGCCAAGGCTTTATCTTCACTTCCAGTTTTAGAGTAAAACAAGGACATTTCAATGAGTTCATCCAAAAAATCCCTAGTATAGTCACCTTTAAGGCTATTTCTGTATTGAGCTTCACTTTTTTTGTAGAGTTCCTGTGCTTTGTTCACCTGCCCTAATTCGTCATAAACCATTGCTCTTGTAATGGTTGCTGCAGCTTGCCAATACATATCGATACTGGGATTTTCTTCAATTAGTGTAAGAGCTTCATCGAGAAGGGTTCCTGCACTTTCAAAATCTCTTAAACCTATTTTGGCTTGGCTTAAAATAATCAATGAGATTAAGATGCCTCGTTTGTCATCTTTAAAATGCGTCAATTTTTGGTCGTAAGCATATTGGATAAGATTATTAGCTCGGTTAAATTCCCCAATGCTGTGATAAAACGAACCTAGATTATCGATATTCAAAAGTTGAAACTTTAAGGCTTTTGCTTTTTGAGAGTCGTCTTTTGATAGATTGATGAAATTTTGGTAATCGTTAATAACTTGTTCAGTAGTTTTTATGGCTTGCCCAATGTTTCCAGTAGCTTGCTCTAAAACTGCTACGTTGCCACGTACAATTCCGGTTCGGTAAAACCTATTGTATGGTGTGGAATCCATCAATTTCAACGACTTTAGAGCTTCTTTAAAATAAACCATCGCACTGTCAAGTTTGGTAGAATACCACATCACGCCACCCATGGCATTATAGATTAAATACTCACTTTCGTAGTCTTTATTTTTACTGTTGTTTCTTATTTGCAAAGCATCGCTAAGGAGTTGTTTTGAGAGGGCAAAATCGCCAAAATTACGAGCATTGATGCCCATGCTGTACAGGATATTCTCTTGCCCTGATTTTTTTTCATCAGAAATTGTTTTGGCCAATTCCAAAGCTTCCTTTAGTATATCATAAGAAGCTTTGTAATTGCCAAAATCACTATAAAGTGAAGCCAAATCAGCCAAGGCTTCTTTGCTGTGAAAAGCACTATTGAACGATTTAATATGGTTTACAAAATTGGCCGTTTTTTTTAGTGCCAAATCTTGGTTGTCTTCTACCAATTTTATGTTGCCAACAAGCAGCACATAATTAATTAAAGAGTCGATATTTTTCTGATTTTTATAATAGTCAAGTTGTTTAGCGAGCTCTTGTTGTGCTTTTTTTAATGAGTCATTTTCAATAAGTTTTTTGATGTATGATGAATGGGAAATAGGTTGATTTTGGGCAAGACTTATCTGTGCACCAAATAGCAGTAGTAGCAGAAATAAAGATATCATGCCATTGCATGATTTTTTCATAATAAAATCAATTGCGGATTATTTGTCCAGTTCTAAAAGTATCTCTTTGCTATTACCAATAGAACTAAAGGTAAGATTTTTTTTTGCAAGTTCCACCTTGTTGTTTTTTAAATAGGTCATGCCAAGGTAGTAAAAGGCATCTCTGTTAAAAGTGCTGTTTATATTTTTGGTTACATTTTCCAAAAACGGAATAGCCTCATTTTCCTCATTGTTGGCCAGATAGGCTACACCAATAAAGTAATTTAGACTATCATTAGATGGTTTGTTTATGAGTTGTTGTTTCCACTTAACAATAGCTGATTTGTAGTTGCCTTGCTTGTAGTCTACCATTGCATTGTAAAAATTGTAATTACTGTTTTGACTCATGGTTGTCGCTAAACCTGGATCGGGTGAGAAGTATTTGGTGTACAATTTTTGGCTACTATTGTTTTGGGTTGAAAACCAGAAGCTTCCAATAGCAACAACCAACACTGCAGCAGCAGTGAGTTTAAAATACAGATAACGAACTTTTGTGACTTTTTTTTCAGGAGAAATATTAGGTATCGCTTTGTGAAAATCTTCTAGTTTTTCCTTTAAGGCTTGTTTTTCAATACCAAAAAGTAAGGTTTTAATGTCCTCAACTATAGTCTTGAAACTAGGTTCGGTTGCCATCCGGTTTTCAAATGCATTATGTTCATGTTCAGGCATGGTATTATTAAGGTAGCGTTCTACCATTTCTAGTAGCTCTTGTGATATGTTGTTATTTGGGTTCATTGCTATCAATCAATTTTTTAATGCTATTTCACGTAATTTCTGCATACATCGATATTTTTTGTTTCTGGTTGATGCAGGATCAAGATTTAGTTCTTCGGCAATGGTTTCCATTGATTTTTTTTCGAAGTAGAATTTGGTCAGTAACGTTTTGCATCCTGAAGCCAAGCCCTTAAATGCCTGCATAACATTTTCTAATCGTTTTTCTTTTAAAATGTCATCATCTTTTTCATCTATATTCACATCAGAATGGTTGTTAAACTCCTGATTGGGCAGGTTGGTCGTTTTTTTATAGTGTTTTGATCGTAAATAATCCAACCATTTGTTCTTGCTAATAGTATACAAATAGCCATTTATTGATGATTCGCTCCGTACTTCAAATTTTCCTGATTTTATGTTACTCCAAACAGCCACAAAAGCGTCTTGGTAAATATCTTTTGCTTGTTCCTTACTGCCACTGTTCTTTAATATATAGGCTTCCACTTTTGGATAGTTTAAAGTGTATATAGATTTTAGAGCCACTTGGTCGTTGGACTGTATAGCTGTAACCAATACGCGTTGGTTTACTGGCTCAGTAAGGTTGGATAATTTCTTCAGCTTCACATATTAAATATAGGCGAAAGTTATGAGGAAAGCAACCTTAAACTGGTTACAGTTTTTTAGCGTTGACTTATAGGTTTCCAGTCGTCATAGTTGATTTCAATATTATTTACTTCTTGTGCTGTTATCTCGCTGGAATAATCTATTTGTTTAGCTTGATCACACAAAGAGTTAAAGCAAATTAGAGTAGGTCCTTTGGTGTGTATCGCCATTTTTTCATTAAAAAGTGCTTGCTTTTGTTCTTCTGTTTTTACATCGCAGGTCATGTCTGCCATATATAGAACATTTAGTCTATATAACTCATAGGGTGTAAAATGCTTGTGTTTATATTTGCTAGAATCTGGTTTTTGGTCTGGCATTATTCGAGCCGATGCTTTTAGGGTCGAATCTATTGGTTCTTCTTGATTACAGGAAAAACATAATATGCCTATCCACAATACTATTAATATTCTTGTTTTCATAACTATTAGTATAGAATTTATGGTTTTCTATTAATACTCATCCAATTGTTGCCATTGTTGGTTATTGGTCATTTGGTCTATATTTGGATTCCAGTTGGGATTGTCTGTACCTATATATTCATTGTTATTATTGAGCCATACGTTGTTGTCATATCCTTCAATTTGATAAAGATTTCCTGATTGATCGGTCATGTTTCGGCGTTCCCAAATAGCATCTACGCTAGAACTGTGTCCAGCATCGTTCATGGCATTTCTTCTTTTCCAACTTTCATGGTTGCTGTCCGCAATGGAGCTATAAATCTTTCCATTGTTCAAAATAGCTTGTCCTTGAGCTTTTATAGCTGCCATATTTTGTTGGTGTCTAGCATTGCCTTGCTGCGCCATTTGAGCATAGTATTGGTTATTGGCTTGAATCCACTGTGGGTTGTATTGTGTGTTTAGTAAGGCATTTAAGAAGTCTTTTTTTGCCTCTTCAAAAATGCTGCTTGGAGATTCCATTGAATTAATGGTATAACCCCAATCATAACCACCAATGCTATACTGTGTAACATAGTATCTGATTACACCTATGCTATTATTTCCTTTATTGTCTGTCCATTCGGTAACCATACATTGGTACTGCTTTTGCTCTGGAGTGGCTTTAAAAAGAGCACTGTCAAACTGTTTATCCAATTGGGCCATTTGTGGTAACGGATATTGCTTTACAAAGCTTATACCTTGAGATTGTAAGTAAGGTTTTAAATCCTGTTCGATGACTTGCTGAACTGGTTTAATTTGCTGAACTTTTCGGCCTTGTTGTTGAGCTATTTGATTCATTTGTTGGCTGTTTGAAAATGTAAAGGAATCAAAATACTCATTGTATACTTTGACACCATCGGTATTTTCAAAAAGGATATTTTCCTGCTTATTGTTGCTTCGGTTCCAAGATTTTGGAATGGGTATTTGAGCAAAAGGCATTCCGAACTGTTGGCTCATAACGGTGTAGGCTTTAATGCTTTTTTTATTGATTGTTTTTTGGTTTGGTTGATTAATGTTTGTGTACTGTTTACCATTTTGGTTTTGAGAATAAGCATCTTCTTTAAAATCAAATTCGGTATCGTATTCGTAGTTGGTTTCTTTATTGTTACAGGCAGTTAGGATAATAAGGGCAGAGAAAACGAAGATAAGTTGTAAGGGTTTCATAATGACATTTATTTTGTTTAACTACTCATATATCGAGCGTTTTTTAAAATGTCATCAAAAAAAGTTGTTTATGATTTCCTGTTAAACAATTTTTAATTGTTCTTGCTTCAATTTTTTAAATGTTAATTTTGCAATATGAAAAAGGCACTTACAGAACAGGAACTACACAATTTAGCCATGAACCATGTAGGGAAAGATTTGGAACAACGTGGTTTTGAATTTGTAGCCATAAATAGTAAGTTGAAAAAGCATCCACAGTTTGTTTGTATTGATAAAAACAGCCAGTATTTTTTTGTAATTGTAAGAGCAGTGATTTTACCAGACAACCCCAATAATTATGATTTGGTTTGGATGGAAACCTTCAAAAAGCATGCACGTGAAAAAGATGCTAAAGTTTTGTACGCTGGTGTTGGCCTTGGAAATCCCAATGGTGAAAGCCTACCTATTTATTTTAACGAAGAATACCTAATTGAGTACAACGGTATTCAAGTTATTGAAACTAATTTGAACTAATCTTTCGTTACTTTAAAATAATAAACTCGCAACGTCTGTTGATGGCGTGTTCATCTTCGGTACAGTTATCACCACAATTTACCAATGGCTGACTTTCTCCAAATCCTTTATAACGTAGCCTGTTTCTGTTTATGTTGTTAGAGACCAAATATTCTAGGGTAGATCGCGCTCTGTTGTTGGATAGCTTTAAATTGTATTCCTCGCTACTTCTAGAATCCGTATGAGCTCCCAACTGAATCTCCATACGTGGATATTTTTTTAGTAAATCAACAAGAACATCCAAGGTTTTTGCAGCTTGAGGTTTTATATCCCATTTGTCTAGGTCAAAATAAATGTTCTCTAGCTCAATATAAATATATCCATCGACTTTGGTAACCACAATTTCTTCAGCATCGTCATAGGACTCAATTTCTAGCTCGATGTTTAGCTCTATTTTGCCTTCATCAGTAGTGTTAAATTCTTCACTTGTTGGAATATAAAAATCCCGATGTCCTTCTATACTATATTTTTTATTGGGCTCTGTTTCAAACACATACTTTCCTTCTTCATCTACGTAGGTTTCTCCGGCAATACTGCCATCTTCATTATAAAGGGTTATTTTAGTTCCCGGTAAAATGGCTTTAGTGTTTTTGTCCCTTACCTCGCCTTCAACCAAGTAGGTTCTTTTGTTTTCTTCACGCTGAAAGGCATAAATTTTATCTGAACCATCCCTGTTTGAAGAGAAATAACCTTTTTCAAATGACCCTTTGAGTATAAAACCAAAATCATCAAGTCCTGAATTTAATGTATTACCTAGGTTTTGTGGTGTTGAATGACCTTCATCTTTTAAATGCGTCATAAAAACATCCAATCCGCCCAAGCCTTCATGTCCATCAGAAGAAAAATACAATACATTATCTTTTGATACAAAAGGGAACTGCTCACGATGCTTGGTGTTAATGGATTCTCCCATATTTACTGGCTGACCAAAAGAATCTCCATTGATATCAACATAGTAAATATCAAATGAACCAAGGGATCCAGGCATATCACTAGCAAAATAGAGTCTGTTGTTGTCTTCGTCCAAGTAAGGATGTTGTGTGGAGTAGATGTCGCTTGTAAATGGAAGTGCCTCTATATTAGTCCACTTATCATCAATTAATTCAGCCTTATAAATTTTGACCACAGCATATTTTGAATCACCAATTTTAACCTGCTTATTATGGGTTCTGGAAAAGTACACAGTCTCACCATCATTTGTAAACGTGGCGTTACTTTCATGTTTGTCGCTATTTATATATTCAGAAAGAGGGAGAATATTTTCAAAATTGACATCGTTTGATACAGAAGCTTTATATAAATCTAGATAAGGTTTTTCATTCCAGGTGTATTTTGGACTTTCTACATTCCGTAATGAAGCAAAAACCACATCATTCCCCAAGAAAGAAACTCCAAAATCACCAATTGACGATCCCGAGTTAACAGTTTTGATAGTATAATAATAAGGAACTGTTCGAGTAAGTTTATCTATAAAGTTTTGCGTGTTGACCTCTTTAGATAGATATTCTTCAAGTATTTTATCGGCATTATCATAATCATTGAGGCCTTTTAAAGCGTGCGCATATCTAAAATAGACTTCCTTGTCGAGGCTGTCTTTAAATTTACTAAACAATTGATTATATACATTTTTAGCTTCCTTAATTTGTGAATTATAATAATAGGAGTCTCCCAAATTGGTAAGAACCTCTTGCGTTGGTTCTAGTTCTTTATAGATGGAAGCCGCTTCAACATAAGCTTTATTTTCAAAAAGTCTGTCAGCTTGTTTTAGTTTCCTTGATTGGCTATAACTAAAACAACTTGTTAGTACAATAAAAAATATGATACAGTTTCTTTTCATAGTTTTAGAAGAATCTAGGTGATTTATCATATCCGTTTCCGAGTTTTCCAATATCAAACAATATGAAGATTTCATGCGATCCCGAATTGAATCTTCCCAAATTATATAAGGTATAATCGTAGGCATAACCTATACGTAAAGGGTCAATAATTCTGAAATTTGCCAATGCGCTCACGGAGTCGTCAAATCTATAACCGACACCTAATTCTAATTTATCATGAATTAGGACGTTGGTAGTTATATCAAGTGAAATAGGTGCTCCTGAAACAGCTTTTGCCATAAAAGCCGGTTTTAATTTTAGGTTGTCATTTAAATTAAACACATAACCACTGGTTAGAAAAAAGTGCATTTCTTCAGTTCCTGAGGTCACAATCCCACTATCATTATCTAAATGTTCAGACTTTAATAGGTTTGGTACTGATAGTCCTAAATAAAATCGTTCGTTAAAATAAAAAGCGCCTATCCCAATATTTGGAAAAGTCCTATTTAAATTGTTTTGGAATGCAGCATCCGGTAATGGATCAGAGTAAACAAATCCGTCAAAATTGGTGCTAAAAAAGGTGGCTCCAGCTTTAATTCCAAAAGATATTTTTGAGTTTTCATTAACAGGAATGGCATAAGCAAAGTCGGCAAAGACACTGGTCTCTTTTACAACATCGCCAATTTGGTCATGAACAATTGAAACACCACCTTCCATGCGCCTTCCTAAAACCCCATGAGCAAAGAAGGATCCTGTGGTTGGTCCTCCAACCGATCCTACCCATTGTGCACGATAGAGAACACCTAAATTAATCAAATCTGGGTTGTCTGTTGCATATCCAGGATTTATGACACTCATATTATACATGTATTGTGTGTATTGAGCATCTTGTTGCGAATACAATTGTAATCCTGAAAAAATTACGAACATTATAATGATATATTTAAAAATAGGTTTCTTCATAATTTTTAATCAACTATCTACTTAAATAAACCCGTCCTTGAATAGGGCTTCGGTTACCATCATTAAACTTTAAAATATAGAAATATACTCCAACAGGTAATATTGAATTGCCAAGAGTAATTCCTTTGTCCGAATGACCATCCCAATTTGGGGTGTCAATATTGCCTTTGTATAATATATTTCCATAACGATTATAAATTTCCAATGTGAAATTTGGATAGAACTCTCTCAAGTTCACAATATGGAAATCATCGTTGATGTTATCTCCATTAGGAGAAAAACCATCAGGAATAATAATATCATTTGGACAATCTTCTAATAAAACAGTTACTTCAAGTCTAGGAATACTTTCACAACCTTCCGCTGTCAATGTAGAGGCATAATAGGTCTCACCATTTATTAATACTGTAGAATCATCATAAACGTTTCCATTGCTTGGAGCATCATACCAAGTTATAGGTGCATTACCATTAATATTAGATGTTAAATCCGCAATTGTTGGTTCATCTTGTTGACAAAATACATGGCCTTCTTCTATAATTTCTGGTGTAACATTATCAAATACAATAAAATCTTGAGCCGAAATGACTGTTACGTCAGGGCTACACATCGAGTTTTCAGGAATCAGCGAAACAATCGTTATGGTAGTGGTTCCGACATTTGTTAATAAGCTTTCAGGGATAGTAAAATCTGAACTTCCTGAAGTGAAAATGATATCAGCTGTATTTTGAGAATTGTTTGCATTTGTTAAACTATAAACAATTGTGTAATTACCATCTTGTAAAAAATCAGCACCAGTTAATTGAACTGGATTGGGTAGTCCAAGACATATATTTCCAATCTGTATTTCAAGTCCCGTAGCATCTGCATTGTTTTCAATGGAAACTGTAATTTCTGATGAATCTCTCTGGTTACATTGATTTGGACCAACACTATAGGTGTAAATACCTGAAGCATCAATATTGGGGTCAAATATTCCCGTTCCTGACGCTAATGAAGGGCTCCATATACCACCAGTGTCTGGATTACCGCTAATAAAATCAAACAGGTTTTGAACACCATTTTCAGAACAAATGATAGCATTTCCGTCATCACCAGCATTAGGTTCCGGAATCAAGGCCACCGTCACCGTAGCCGAGGCATCAGGACATGGGGGTGTGCCAGTCACTGTATAGGTATAGACACCAGGTGTATCGACAGCAGGATCGAACAGACCCGTACCAGATGCAAGAGCAGGGCTCCAAGTTCCACCAGAATCCGGAGAACCGCCAAGGGCAGTAAAGAGGTCTTGTGTAGCATCATTGTTACATATATCAATGGATCCGTTGGTTCCAGCATTAGGTTCAGGTACAATAGCCACAGTTACTGTGGCAGAGGCATCAGGACAGGGATCAATGCCTGTTACGGTATAGGTGTAGACACCAGGTGCATCAACGGCAGGGTCAAACAGACCCGTACCAGATGCCAGAGATGGACTCCATGTTCCACCGGAATCAGGTGCGCCTCCTAGTATTGTAAAAAGATCTATAACAGTTGTGTCATTGGCACATATATCGATTGAGCCATTCGTCCCTGCATTGACTTCAGGGACCAATGAAACAGTT
>JAUIAY010000006.1 GCA_030425285.1 Bacteroidia bacterium | reverse complement strand
TTTGTAGTAAGTTCAAACTCGCCTTTAATGCCTGTTGTTGTGCCAATGGTTGTGTTAGCCCAAAAGACACTCGCTCCAACAAGAGGTTCGTTTTTTTCGTTGGTTACCTTTCCTAAAATACTTTGTGCAAACAAGGCATACGGAAACAGCAAACCAACAATGAATATATATTTTTTCATTGTTTCTTTTTTAAATGAGTTGAAAAGCAAAGCGTAATTCAATTACGCTTTGCCTTAAATCTGTTTACTGCTTTATTTTGTATGGTCTTTCGTCAGGATTTTCGCAACTTCCTGTATTTTGAATTGCTGAATGTATTTCCTTTTCTGTAATCAGAGCTGGATTATACACTATTTCAAATGTGGTTGTTGGTCCTGTTTTTCCTGCTTTGCAAGTGCTTACACCTTTTAGTTTCTCGACATTTGCCGAAATCATTTTTAGGTCTGTCGAGCAAGTAATGCCTTTAACTTTGGTTGTTAAAGTTTTTGTGGTGTCCGCAATTTGCACTTTTTCTTTTGTCGATTGTGCAAAAGTTACTGTTGTTGAGGCTAACATAAATGTGATAGCCATAACGAAAATATTTGAAAATTTCATTTTTCTGAATTTAAATTGTTTAACTAAAAGTTGAACCGAAGTTTCGGTTCTTTTCTGTGGTCGAAAGTGTTGTTAAACAAATTGTGGCGGTTGCCAAAAGTCAGAAATGAATTGAGAAGCTATAAATGATTGGTATCCGAAGAACTCTTCGGTTGAAAAATCAGTCTGTAACGCTGGAAAAAAAGGTGTACTAACACAAATCAAAAGGCAAGAGCCACAAATTTGAAATGGATTACACATTCCGCTATCTTTTTGTTCGTTCTGATTTTCTGAATTATGATTGTCAGAAATTGGATTACACTTACTACTGCTACAGCAAGTCTGTTGGGTTTCTGACGAAAACGGAATAGCATCAATCGCTGGTTTTACCGAGAGAAAGATTACCGTGAAGGCTAATATGTAAGTTAAAATTTTCATCAGATTGTTGCAAAGCTACAAAATTTCAATGAGTTTCCTTTCGAGCGTTGGCGAAAAACAGCTCTTTTGGTTTTTTCTGCGTTGGCTTTCGTGTCGGCAAAAACCAAATGTGCTGTTTGTGCGGCTGGCTTTTTAGCTTGTGGCTAACGGTCTTGTATATGGCTCGTAGCGTGCAAATTAGCGATTATTTTTCGGTTGAGCCACAAGCCAGATTTTTAAATTTTACTATTTATTTTTTTTGCTGGAAATCGTCAAATTTAAAAATTTGGCGACTTTCCAAGTATGCCTTACCTTTGATTAAGCGACTTACTAGCTATGAGCTATATACGTTGTTAGGCACCGTATTTTTTATGTAATTCAGCACTCAAAAGATTATCAAAAGATGATGATTTTAAGGTGTTGTTCAAATCAATTTTTAATGATTCATTTTCATTCAGCACATCCAAAATTGCATTGAAACCTGCTTGGATATGCTCATCCAATAAATTTGGGTCATCCTCTAATTCAGATAATTGGCTTTTCAGTAACTCAACGTCATTCCAATTGTCAGATTTACGATAAATGAAACTAGTCATTCTTGCAATGTGGAATTGTCCATTCTTTGCTATATATCTTTTCAATTCGTCTGGACTCTTTACAAGGTCAGAACTATTAATAAATTTAGAAGTCTTTTGCTTAATAAAGTGATTTACAATAAAAGTCTCAACGTGAATACTTTTGAAAATGCTATCGTAGTAGTCATTCCAAATTTTGTACTTTCTACTTCTAGCATCAGATGGACGTTTTAGTGCAATCGCCAAGTATGCTGTTGCAGCCAATTCATTAGGAATTATTCTCGTTGAATCTTTATCTTGAAATTGTCTAGGCTTCCTTTCATAATAATATGAGTGTATTTCAAAGGCTCTTTCTAAATCTCGTTGAATTCTGTCGTTTGCTCTTAAATTTCTATTGGTTATCTTATTTTGGTTATTTGTTGTTAAAACAACTTTATCCACTAATTCCAAATCAGATGTTTCAAAAACTTTTAAAATAACTGTAGTATCGGCTTGAAGTATTCCTTCTTCTTCGGCAATTGCAAGTGATGAAGAAGTTTGACAACCATTTACTATTTGTAAATTTTCAATTTTCAAATGAGGATTATCAGGGTCTGTTACTGGGTCAACTTTATCGCACACAATTGTGATTCCGTTGTTTAAAAACCAAAATAGAAAGCTAGTGTCTTCATTTGCGCAAGTCTCTTTTATGTCCTTGTTTACAGTACCAAGATTTCCAAGATACTTTCTCACATTTAAATCAAATACAAAACCTTTTTCATCTTCGTTTACAATTCTTGCTATTTCTTTTGCAGTTGTTGTGCAAATTATGCCTTTCAATCCGTGAGAATGATATTTAATTAATGATGGCGAGTTCGTATCATATTTGATTTTAATATCAGCCTGAATTTTTTTATTCTTTTTTTCTTGTGCGTTAAGTCTATCAACAATTTCAATGGCACCAATCATTTCAAAAGAAAATTGTGAAAAGGTATCATTATTAAATTGTTCATCAATAGAAATAATTTCTTGTTGACATTCTTCAGATATGTTAGTTGATAAACCATTTGTTATATATCCAACTCTTACTTCAATATTGGACGGTCCAATTAATGCAATTAAGTCTTTACACTCTTTAATTTTGTCTTTGAAATTTATATTTGTAAGAGTTTCAACATCAGCTCTTTTTTTGTTGAATATCCAATTTAAACCGTTTCTTATTTGAATTAAAGAATTAGATGAAAATGAATCTTCGTTTTTTGATTGAGTGATATATATTATTCCTTCTCCATCCTTCTGTTCAATTGTTATGTTATCGATTTGTTTGTCTTGCCCACCATCAACATCATCATTTGTATCATACGAATGAACACTATTATCTGTGAAAAGACTATGACTGAAAACTTGAAATGCTTTGTTTACGTCATTCAGCCCTAAATTATCATTTAGCTTTTCAACTTGGTCTTCTACAATTTGTTGTCTTATATCCATTTTGTTTTATATGGTGCCTAACGGTCTCGGCTATGAGTAGTTGCGTGGGTTAGCACTCAACTTTGCAAGTACACACGAAACTAAAAATCCGCGAGGATTTTCAGAAGTAGGCGAGAACAAGCAATTACTTATAGCCATTGTTGTGGTTAGTGTTTTTTCGTTATTTACTCAATTTTAGTATTCTAAATGCTCCTTGAATTACCAAAACAAAAACGATTGTTCCGATAATCAAATCAGGTTTGCTTGAACTCAACCAATTTACCAAAAGTCCAGCTATAATTACTCCCAAATTGATAATCACATCGTTCGAAGTGAAAATCATACTAGCTTTCATATGAGCTTCTTCCTTGCTCTTTGACTTTTGCAAAATGTAAAGACAAATTCCGTTTGCAATAAGTGCAAAAATCGAAACGATAATCATTGTCGAAAAATCGGGAAGTTTCTCGTCTCCGAAAAATCTCCTTAAAACTTCCACAAATCCAATAATCGCAAGTGTTATTTGAAAATATCCAGCAAGTTTTGCAATCCGTTTTTTTCTTGTCAGAGTGCCGCCAACAGCAAACAAACTAATTCCGTAAACAAAACTGTCCGCAAGCATATCTAAACTGTCAGCAACAAGTCCCATTGATTTCGAGATAATCCCTGTCGTCATTTCGATTAGGAAAAACGCAAAATTTATTGCAAGTACAGACCAAAGTAATTTTTTCTGATTTTCGTTTTCTTTAAATTCCGTTTGGTCAGTTTGTACAGTCGAGATTTTCTTTCCGCCTAAATTCAGTTCGATAACCGACTTTTCGATTTGGTCAATTTCTCCGCTATGAAAAACTGTCAATTTTCGGTTGGGAATGTCAAAGTCCAAATTCGCAATACTTGAGATTCCGTCTAATTTCATTCGGATTAGATTTTCCTCGGAAGGACAATCCATTTTGGTAATCTCAAATATCGTTTTGTTCATTTAGTTTTTCGGTTTTTGGACATTAACCACAACTTGTTATATGAATGTAAATATATACGTTTAATCGGTCTCATCGCCGGATAACAAAACTTTTTTGTTGCTTTTAACAGATTTTGTTACATGCGCAACCGCAACATCTAGTGGGTTTTGTATCTGCATCAAGTGTTTCTTCGCAACATGCGTATAAACCATCGTCGTCTCTGGCTTCGCATGCCCCAGTAACTCCTGTATGTACCGCAAGTCAACACCATTTTCAAGCATGTGCGTAGCATAGCTATGCCGCAAAGTATGAGGCGTTACTGTTTTCTTGATACCAGCTAATTTGCAAGAGCGTTTTAAAAACTGCCGCACGCTCGCAGCGCTATAGGCATTATCATCGCGTCCTTCAACCACAAATAGTTTGGGCTTGTAAGTTGTTATATAATTATGCAACATAGGCTTTATTACGGTACTCATCGTAACCACACGATCCTTTCGGCCTTTACCTTGCCGCACAAAAAGTTGATTGCGTTCAAAATCCAAATCTGCAAGCTTCAAGCCCAGCAACTCACCAATCCGTAAACCACCAGAATACAAAAGCCCAATAATAACACGGTGTTTCAAATTTTTGGTAGCTTGTATCAGTCGTATAATGTCAGTTTCACTCAACACGGTAGGTAAATATTTAGACTTTTTAGGTCTTTCAAAGTTACTCGCATCAAACTCTGGTAAACCATAAAACGCCGTCAAGTATTTAAAGGCACTCACAGATTGTCTATGGCTACTTATGCTATAACACTCTTTGGCAATAACATCAGACATAAACAAAGTAATATGCTTGGTTTCCAATGTCTCTTTAGCTAGGTCTCTGCTGTAATACAAAAACCGAAGTATAAAATAACCATAAACACTTAC
Source organism: Bacteroidia bacterium (assembly GCA_030425285.1). GTDB lineage: Bacteria > Bacteroidota > Bacteroidia > Flavobacteriales > Flavobacteriaceae > Hanstruepera. Next base: position 146,596 of record JAUIAY010000006.1, on the reverse strand, counting down.
AGTTTGCTCACTCAAGCGTTTGCCTTTCAAATAATCAATAAATCCCTTCAAATCCGCACGTTGCTCTTTGGTTAGCGCTTTGTGTAAATCATACTTGTTGGGTGGTTTCGGTTTAGCCTTGTTAATAGCCTTGCTATTGGCGTTACCCTTCAGGGCACTATAATCAACATAGTAACCACCAGCACGCAAATACTCAAACAATTCGTGCAATAGCGCTTTGCTATAACCAATATAAAATGTTTTATGTGTCGCAGACCATCTAACACCTTCAAATTGCTTAACATACGTTTTCACCCCATCATCATATTTAAAACCAATACCAACTTGCTTGGCACGGTTATGTTCAAAAAATCGGAGTGTAATAGTTATAGTCATCATAAAATTCAATACTAAAAATAGTAAAAAAAATAAAACCCACTTTGGTTCTCTCCATACCAAAGTGGGTTTAGTCTAATCTGTTAAAATAAATTAACCAGTAACCGCAATCTGCAGGGCATTACCTTGTGCAAGTTCATACAGGTCACCGTTCACCTCTTGGTAAAACACAATACCACAACTGGCAAACAAAGCCGTACTGGCAGGCACAGTTCCCAATGCCGTCATGTCAACCTGTAGGGCAGTGGCACTTCCAACCATACCACCTATTTCAATGGCATTGCTGTAAGTAAAACCACCTAAACCATTCACAGCGTCATCCACAGGCTCATAGCTGTTGGGTGCACGCTCGTACTGGTAGTTGCTCACATAACCTGCCGCCAATACCAGCTTAAAATGGGTGGCGCCTTCAGGTGCAGTTATAAAGGCATCCGTATCAAAATCCGGTACCGTCCAGTCCACAACATCTCGGGTAGCATTAATAGTAGGTAAACCATTGGGTGCATAAAAAACACTTCTAAAAGGTAAAGTCCTGTTAAACTCAAAACCTCTAAAAATATCCCGTAAGGATACCACATCAATATCACGCTCACCACGAACACCAGAACCACTGGCATTAATACGTTTCATAATGGCACTCACGCGGCCAGTAATGTAGCTGTCCGCCATAAGTTTTACCATATTCGCAAACGCATCCCTAAAAGCCTTGCCCGCCTTACTCGCGCCAGCAAATTCTATCATGTTTTCCCGTGTACGCTTAAACGCAGGGTCGTTCATAATACGGTTTTTGTTAACACTGCTTTTGGTCTTAACAAAGTTCTGTCCGTCCATGTTGTAAAACGTCAGCCCATCCAGGGTGCCGTCTAATCTAATAAATGAATTATTTCTTGCCATAACTAAAATGATTTTATAGCCCAGTTGTCCAATGGCATATATAGACAACCAAGGTAGGTTAATAATAAGGATATAGACAGGGGTCTTATCCAGTTAATAAAAATGGCTATTAATAAAATTCTTTAGGGAGAGAAATAAATATCGATATTAATAAGAAGCAAATTTTAAAACCTCGCGATAGCTTCAATAAAAGCAACTTATCAATCCAAACATAAACAAAAAATTTTAATAAACAAACCAATTCAATTTTATAATTGTCAGTAAAACAACGTTTTATATAAATATTTTTTAAAATTGAAATCAAAAATAACCTTCAAATTGAATAATTTTTATAACCACACCAACCCCAATTGTCAATTCCATAAAAAGCACCTCATTCATAAATAAGAAACAATTAAAACCTAAATACCCTAATACTTCCTCCGTATGTCCATCGTATCTAGTTGGTATTTACTTGGTATTTAGTTGGTATTTACTATCGAAAATTCCTACATTAATAACCCCCATTTTTTAACATGCTTGGTACCCTTATTATATATCAGCCGTTTCTTAAAACAATGTAACACGGTCCAATTAAAAATATTTCTAATGACTTATAGCAGTGTCCTGCCCATGTAGCACTTGCCTAAAGTCTTTGGGTTGCAGGGTATTTAGTAGTTTTAGGCCACCTGAAGCTTGTATGAGTTCCTCAAAATGGGTTTCCCGTGCATCGTATTGCGCTTGGTTGGCATAAGTAGTTATCAATATAAAATGGAAGGGAGTCGTTTCACTGGGCTCAACTTCCAACAGTTGGTAACTGGCAATATAGCCTTTCTTTACAGCGGCTGTTCGCAGGGCTTTCCAGTTGTTTTGGTAATAAAAGAGCGCTTCGGCATGATGGTCGTTCGCCACAGCTACAAAATCTACCGAGGAAATCTGGGCGCTAGTTTGGGCATTCATGAAGATGGGACTTAAGAAAAGGACTAAAAAAAGATATAGATATTTCATTACAGGGGTGTTTAAAAGCAGTGATATGATAACTTGGGAACACTTAAAGATATAAAAATAGTGAGCTACCAAAAACACTTTAACAATTCATCCCTAAAAAATAACAGTTCAGTTATTTCCATTTTCGTAGGCTTTGGTTTATATTGATATTTGTACCGTTAATCAATTACGAACAGTAAACTTTAAAACCATCATTATGAAAAAAGTACTATTAATTGCGTTCACTTTGGTACTGGTTGGCGTCCAGGCACAAACCCAGTTTGAAAAAGGCATGACCAAGGCCTTTTCGCTGTGGGAATCTGGCGATATGAACGCCGCCGAACAATTGTTTGAGCGTATTGCAAAAGCTGAACCCAATGAGTGGCTGCCCAATTATTATGTGGCTCAAATCAATAGCCTTAAAAGTTGGGAAGAAAAAGATGTTAACGTATTAACAGCCCAATTGGATAAAGCACAGAAATATATAGATGCTGCCAAGAGCATCAGTCCGGATAATCCCGAAATCATGGTCATGCAAGCTCATATTTATACCAACTGGGTTGCTTTTGATGGCGCTACCTATGGTATGAAGTATGGTGGCGTGGTTGCAGGTATTTATGAAAAAGCATTTGCTTTGGCTCCCAAAAACCCACGTGTGGTATTCAGTAGAGCAGAATGGGGCTTGGGAAGTGCCCGCTATTTTGGAACCGATACGGCACCGTATTGTGAGGCTATGAAAGAGGCTGTAGAACTATTTGATACCTTTGAACCTGAAACACCTTTTTCTCCTAACTGGGGAAAGGAACGCGCACAACAAGTTGCCACAGAATGTAAATAACCTTAAACTAGTATCATGCACAAGCACGTAAAAAACATATTTATCACCTTTTTTATTGGGATTGGTGTGTTTATTATTGGAAGTTTGCTGGATAATGGCTTTCAATTTGAGAGCGCCAAAGAGTTTGCCATTGAGTTTACCTTCTATCAAGTTTATGCTTTTGTGTTAGGGTATTCTAATATGTTCTACTTTACCTATTTGGAGTCACTCCATTGGAAGAAATCAGAAGGTGTGAAGCGCGTAATCATTGGCTTGGTAGGTTCGGTAATTATAACACTTATTGGCTTATTTGTGCTCCGGATGCTCACGGCATTGTTCTATTTTGAAAATAGTTTTGAACACTTTATAGCGAATGAAAGTCTAAGACCGTACCAGTTTGGACTCTGGATTACCTTGAGTATCGTGGTGACGTTTCACATCATCTACTTCTACAACCAGTATCAGCAGAACAAAATCAAGGAGCAAAAGGTTATTGCTGGTACGGCTAGTGCCAAGTTTGATGCCTTAAAGAACCAATTGGATCCGCATTTCTTGTTCAATAGTCTGAATGTGCTCACAAGTTTGATAGACGAAAACCCAGAAAATGCCCAACGGTTTACAACGTCCTTGTCAAAAGTGTATCGATACGTTTTGGAACAAAAGAACAAGGACTTGGTGAGCGTAGATGAAGAATTGGATTTTGCCAGAACCTACATGATGCTATTAAAAATGCGCTTTGAGGACAGTATTATTTTTGATATACCCGAGCGAGCATCCAATTCGGATAGTAAGGTTGTACCGTTATCGTTGCAATTGTTATTGGAAAATGCGGTCAAACACAACATGGTTACTGCTAGCAAACCTTTGCATATTAAAATATATGAAGAAGAAGGCGATTTAATAGTAGAAAATAATTTTCAACCAAAACAAATAGTCAAAAAGAGTAGTGGTGTAGGATTAAGTAATATCATGCAACGCTACCAATTATTGACTAACAGAAAAGTAAACATCAATCAACAAGCTAATAGGTTTGCAGTTGCCATACCTATGCTTACAAAACAAATCACACTCATGGAAACAAAGTATTTAGAAAACAAAGAAGACGCTTATTATAAAGCGAAAAAACAAGTAGAGGAAATAAAAGGTTTCTACGGTAATTTAATTTCGTATGCCGTAGTGATACCGTTCTTAATTTTTCTGAACTATAAAACCTCATGGGAATTCCAATGGTTTTGGTTTCCGGCATTGGGCTGGGGAATGGGTATTGTGTTTCATGCCTTTGCCGTATTTGGTTATGGCAAGGATTGGGAGGAACGTAAAATCAAGGAAATCATGGAGAAAGAAAATCAAAATAAAAACTGGAGCTAATGGAATCGGAATTTGACAAACAAGTACGTCTGGATCGCGCTAGAAAGCGTGTCAAGAAGATAAAAGGATTTTACTCACACTTGTTAGTTTACATAGTCGTAAACATTATGATTGTGATTATCAATATCAATAATTTAGGACCAGGCGAATCGTACTTTCAGTATAAAAATTTCTTTACCCTCTTTTTCTGGGGTATTGGACTAACGGTTCACGGACTCTCGGTTTTTTTACCCAATATGGTGTTGGGAAAAAATTGGGAAGAGCGAAAGATTAAGGAAATTATGGAACGCGAAGAAAAGCGTTGGAATTAAACAATAGAAGTATTTATAAAAAGCTTTAAAAATGGAATCGTTACCAAAAAAGAGCAGCATGTCTTATCAAATAGCAGCTAAAAAAGCCAGACAGATCAAAGGGTTTTACGTGCATTTATTTTTGTTTTTGTTAGTAAACATAACCTGGTTTGTGGTAATGGCCTTTTTTGATCTATTGCACACCTACTCACTATATGGCTTTTGGGGTATGGGTTATGGTCATGTTTCTATGGCTGTTTTTTGGGGACTTGGTCTTTTGCTTCATGGCGTTTTGGTGTTTGGCGGAAGCTGGCCATTATCTAAAAAATGGGAACAACGTAAGGTTCAGGAAATCATGGACAAGGACAGACAATTTTGGGAATAGATAGTAATCAGTTATAGTTAGAAGAACATGAATGTCATAATCATAGAAGACGAAAAACCATCAGCAAGGCGTTTACAGCGCATGTTGGACAAGTTGGGTGTACAAGCAGAAACCATGTTGCACTCAGTAGAAGAATCGATAGAATGGTTTCAGAATCATGGCCATCCTGATGTAATTTTTTTGGATATTCAATTGAGTGATGGTCTCTCGTTTGAGATATTCGAAGCGGTCGATGTAAAATCAGCTATTATCTTCACCACCGCTTATGATGAGTATGCCTTGCAGGCTTTCAAACTAAATAGTATTGATTATTTGTTAAAGCCCATTGACGAAATGGAGCTGGAAAAAGCCATCAAAAAATATAAGGAGAACCATCCAAAAAGACAACAAGTAACATTGGACTTTGACGATATCAAAAAACTCTTGGTCAATCCGCTGGAGCGCGAATACAAAAAACGCTTTTCTGTAAAGGTTGGGCAGCATTTGAAGCTGATAAATATTGATGAAATTGAATGTTTCTACAGTGAGAACAAAGGCACTTACTTGCATACAACCGATGGTAGAAACTACTTGTTGGATACCACATTGGATCAATTGGAGGACGAACTGGAACCACAGACCTTTTTTAGAATCAGCCGAAAGTTTTTTGTGAACATCCATGCCATTAAGGATATGGTGAGTTATACGAATTCGCGTTTACAGATTAAGCTACAGAGTTACAACGAGCAAGAGGTTATTGTCGCTAGGGAACGGGTTAGGGATTTTAAGAATTGGTTGGAATAACGCTATTCTTCAATACGATTATCATCAAAAGCCGAAGGTAACAATTTCGGAATAAACTTAATCACCAACGGCAGTAACAAAGCGCCGCCAGGCAACATAAAAATTGCCAGACTCGGTATGGATTTAAAGATGTCCAATAACTGATCATTGACGCGTTTTTGTTCTTCCTCACTTAAATCTCGAACAGTAGACTGTGTCAATAGTTTCATTAGTTCCTTACTCTCACGAAGTTCATTCAACAAGCGTTTGCTATTTCTGGAAATCAACTTATGCACCATTTTACTGGAATTGTCATAAAAGGTCTTGACAATGTTCTTAGAACTTAACAAGGCTATTTTGTCCTTGTGGGTTTCGTAAAAAACAGTAATGGCCTCCATAGCCGAATCAATAAGTACTGAATCCAAATGTAAATCGGTTCCCAATTGATTCAGAAACTTTTTTTCCTTCTTGTCAATCACCGAATCGCCCCAAGTGGCCATACAGGAAATATCAACCATATAATAGGCTTCTTCCGATGTCTTAATGTTTTTAAGCGCTTCCTCGTATGTCAGTTTATGAGTGTTCTGATAGCGCAACGATTGCTCAAACAAATCAATAAGGCTTTTGTCATAATCGCTTTTTGAAATCTTCGCATTCAAAGCTTTAATCACAAAGGCTTCAATGGAGGCTTCCAAATTCTGGATATAGGATTCCGAAATGGTATTGGTTTTTAAAAACACTTGATAGGCCAATATATCAATATATAAAAGCGCATTGGTGATAAAGTAGTTAAAGCTTTTGTCAATGATGTTGTCATCTATTTGAATGCGCTTATGGATGATTTTTTCCAAAAGACCATGAGACTTTTTCTCTCCTAACAATTCCGAAAAAAATGATGTCTTGTGAGCATTTATTCGGGTGTAGAAATCAATAACACTATCAACAAAAGTAACTTCACTTTTTGATGTGGTATGCGTATAATAAAAAGCGGTTAGGAAATTGACCTTACAGATTTCTTCATTGGTAAAATCGTTGTTTTCTATAAGACCGTCAACAACCAGCACATTACTACCATAAATAAACCCAGAAGACCGTAGGTTTTTATAAAAGGTCAGAACGTCATAACCTTTTAATCGTTGGGTAAGAGACTCACTTTTGAGTAGTTTTTTTATCCAGCCGTTGGCAGATGGATTCATGCTATCAATTTTATGGTAAAGATACTTTTTTAATCGAAAAACGGACTTGTTTTTTGGATTAACAGAAATTTTATAAAACCGCCTTTAATGTTTTTCCGTAGGTATGTGTGAGAGTCAAGAATAAATAACTAAAACCTCAAAATTATGAAAAACATGAAAATTTATGTAGGAATCGGAATTATTGCCATAGCCGGTTTCCTATTAGTAGCAGCCGATCACATTGATGCGCCTGCCGTATCAGGTGGTACAAGCGATATCACCGATTTTTACGCCTTTCAGGCTGAAGATACCGATAATGTGGTATTCGTGGCCAACTTACAAGGCTTGTTGGCACCTGGATCTACAGATGCCGCAGCATTTGATGAAAATGTACTGATTGAATTCAACATCGATACCGATCAGGATAATGTGGAAGATATGGTCATTCAAGCGATACCAAGAGATGGAAAAATGTACTTTTTTGGACCTGCCACACCAGGCAACACAGGATTGAACAGTACTGTTTTAACATCGGCTACACAGTCCAGTGTCGACATTTCTACCAGAACAGCACCCACTATGAGTGAAAATGCCGGTATGAAGTTTTTTGCAGGCCCACGTGATGATCCGTTTTTTATGGACTTCGCACAATACAGTGATATTATAGCAGGCAACGCCACAGGATTCAATAATCCTGGTAGTGACACCTTTGCAGGTACAAACGTACTGTCTATAGTTGTTGAAGTGCCTAAAACTATGGTAGGAGGTTCAGGAACTGTGAATACCTGGGTAGAATCAAAGAGAAAACAATAATAATCAATAAGACAATACATTATGAAAACGATTAATATAAAATATTTATTAATGACATGCGCCATAGCAGCGTTGAGTTTTAGCTGCTCCAATGACGATGATTATACACCACCCAACAATGGTGGAGGTGGTGGTAATGGACCTGATTTTTCGGGAGTCTATGCACAGCAAGACCAAATGGGACGCCCAGCCGTGAATACGGTATTTGTGTCCAGCGACAGTAAGAATATGTTTAACACCACCATACCATCACAGCAGAGTTCTGGGTTTCAAACCATGTTTCAAACCAATTTGGAAGCTTTGAGTCCTGCGTTTGCCAATCCAGGTGATATGAACGCTTTGGGACAAGATTCAGCAGCTTTTACAACCCTTTTGGCTACGGATGTACTGAATCTATCATTGGATGGAACCACTACTTTTTACGATGGCACCAATGTGTTAACCGGTAGAGCACTGGCAGATGATGTTATTACAGTAGAACTCCTACTGATTTTTGGAGGTGAAGACTTTAGCGAAAATCCAACATTATCAAATGATAATGTGGATGCAAACGATAAACCGTTCTTAACCTCGTTTCCTTACCTGGCAGCCCCTTGGTAAGGAATTTACAGTCAGGGCATGCGTCCTGCATGCTCTGATTTTTTTAATAAAACCACTAAATTATGAAAACTACAAATTTATATAAACTAGGTGTGCTTATCTGTTTGCTTTGTTTTAGTAGCTGTAACAAGCAAGAAGAACAAGTAACAGATGCCAGTACTTACAATACATACCTTGAATTAGTCGAGAATGATGCGCTGCAAATAGCAAAAAAAGATCTGCTATTTTGGGAAAAAAAGCTAGAAAAAGAACCGAGTCAGTTTCCATACCTTGCTAAATTGGCAGCGTGTCATTCTCAATTATTCAATCAGACAGGAGAGATTGCCCATTTAATCAAGGCTGAATCTCATTTGATTGAAGCAAACAAGCGAACCAACTACAACCACGCAGGTTATTTGAGAACACTGGCCAGAAACTATATTTCACAACACCGATTCAATGAAGCATTGACCTTGTTGGAAAAGGCAGCTTCCAACGGCGAAAATATACAAGCGACTAATAAGATGTTGTTTGACGTGCAATTGGAACTGGGTAATGTAGTGGCCACTAAAGACTATTTAGACAGGATAAAGGACTTGAGTGATTTCGATTATTTAATCAGGTTGTCTAAATGGAGCGACCACGAAGGTAATTTAGACGCTGCCATTAAGTATATGGAAAAAGCTACAGCCATTGCAGAGTCCTCAAACATCAGCGATACCAAACAATGGGCCTATACCAATCTGGCTGATTTTTACGGTCATGCTGGGAATATTCAAAAATCCTATGATTATTATTTGAAAGCTTTGGAACTGAATCCCCATGATGCCTATGCCAAAAAAGGTATTGCTTGGATTGTCTTTTCGTATGAAAGAAACCCTGAAGAGGCCTTACGCATTTTGAATGCCATCACGGACAACTATCAAGTTCCAGATTTGTATTTGTTTAAGGCGGATATTCAAGATTATTTAAATCAAAAGGAGAATTCTCAAGCCAATATCAATGATTACTGGACTTTGGTTTCCAACGAGCAATATGGCACCATGTACAATGCCTATAACGTTGAGCTGTATGTGGAACAGGACGCATCTGTAAATACAGCTTTAAAGCTGGCAAAACAGGAGGTTAAAAACCGACCCACACCACAATCCTATGACTTATTGGCTTGGGCACACTACAAAATGGGAAATGTTAAAAAGGCGTTAACCATTATGGAGGATTTTGTGTTAGGTTATACTTTTGAACCGCTTGCTATGTACCATTTAGCGGTAATTTATAAAGCAAACGGTCTAGAAGACAAAGCCAAGGAATTGAAACCTGAATTGGAATCCAGTATTTATGAGTTGGGACCTTTGTTGGAGCGAGACATTAAAAACATTTAATCAACCTAAAACCTATCCATGATTTCAAAAAAGAATCTTTTCCAATGCCTATTATTATTTTTTCTATGCCATACGGTTTGGTCTCAACAGACCATCAAAGGTGTTGTGTATGACGAATCAGGTCAGCCATTGGAGCATGTTTATATCTACAATGCCACGTCAACGAGTCACGCACATTCGTTGTCCAACGGGTCTTTTATTTTGGAAAATAATCAAGTTGGTGACACGCTAAACTTGGGATTGCTAGGCTATGAAAAGCAAGAGCTTATTGTTAATCAACAGTATTTTGAGGATGGTTTGGAAGTTGGTTTACAACCCAAAACCATTTTGTTGAACGAATTGGTTATTACCGAGCAGATAAATCCCTTAAATAGTGTAGCTAGAATAGACTTGGAAACCAATCCCGTGAACTCTTCACAGGAGATTTTACGAAAAGTACCAGGGCTTATTATTGGTCAGCATGCTGGAGGCGGTAAGGCCGAACAGATTTTCTTGCGAGGCTTTGATATTGACCATGGTACCGATGTGAGTTTAGCGGTTGATGGTATGCCTGTCAACATGGTATCACATGCGCACGGACAGGGTTATAGCGATTTACACTTTTTAATTCCCGAAACCATCAATACCATTAACTTTGGAAAAGGTCCTTACTATGCTGATAAGGGTGATTTTACCACGGCAGGTTTTGTAGATTTCAGTACCAAGGATAAATTAGAAACTAGCGAAATAAGTGTGGGATATGGTCAATTTAATTCCTTAAGAACATTGGGACTGTTTGATTTGATGAAAAACAACAAGAGTTCCAATGCCTATGTGGCTGTGGAGTATATTGAGTTTGATGGACCATTTGACTCACCGCAGAACTTTAACCGTTTGAATTTGTTTGGTAAATACACAACCTATTTGAAAGGGAATGACAAACTATCGATTAATGTGTCGCATTTCACCAGTCGATGGGATGCCTCGGGCCAAATACCACAGCGAGCTGTAGATAGTGGCCTCATTTCGCGTTTTGGAGCCATTGATGATACCGAAGGCGGCAATACCTCCAGAAGTAATGTGAACGTGAGTTATAACGCCTTATTGAAAGACGATTTACAATTCAAATCCAATATATTCTATTCCAAATATAACTTTGAACTGTATTCCAATTTCACCTTCTTTCTGGAAGACCCTATTAATGGCGATCAGATTAAGCAGCATGAAGCCCGTGATATCTTTGGTTTCAATACCCAGTTTATAAAAGATACCCAGTTGGGAGTAGTAGATACTAAAATATCATCTGGTTTTGGTTTACGCTATGACATGGTAAACGATGTAGAACTATCCCACACCCGTAACCGTAATGAGACTCTGGAGTATTTAGCATTGGGTGATGTGAATGAAACCAATCTCTATGGTTTTGTAAATGTAGATTTTGAGTTCGGGAAGTTTGTCGTGGCACCTGCCTTGCGTTTGGACCATTTCAAATTTATGTACAATGACGCCTTGATAACCGATTACGAAACACAATCGGAGACCAAAACAATCTTTAGCCCGAAACTGAACCTATTCTTTAATCAGAATCAAAACTTACAATGGTTTTTAAAATCGGGAATTGGCTTCCATTCTAATGATGCTAGGGTAGTGGTACAACAAAACGGTACCGATATCTTACCAAGAGCCTACGGAACCGATTTAGGCGCGATATGGAAACCTTTCAATAAGATGGTTTTTAATGCCACAGCTTGGTATTTGTTTTTAGAACAGGAATTTGTATATGTGGGCGATGCTGGTATTGTGGAGCCTAGTGGCAAATCGGAGCGCTATGGTTTGGATTTGGGTGTGCGTTATCAGTTTACCGACTGGCTGTATTTTGATACCGATGCGACCTTGACACACGCCCGAAGTGTGGATGAACCAACAGGAGCTGATTATATTCCACTGGCACCAGACTTTACCCTAACAGGTGGTTTGGCCATTAATGACCTAAAAGGTTTTTCAGCTGGTATACGCTATCGCTATATTGATGACAGGCCAGCCAATGAAGACAACTCCATTATAGCCGAAGGCTATTTTGTAACCGATGTAAACATGAATTATGCTCTGACCAAAAACGTCAATTTAGGCGTGGTTATAGAAAACCTGTTTGATACCGAGTGGAACGAAACCCAGTTTGCCACGGAGTCCCGATTGCAAAATGAAATAGATCCCGTTGAGGAAATACATTTTACGCCAGGCACACCGTTTTTTATTAAAGGGGTGGTTAGTTACCGTTTTTAAGGAAATATAGTTAGTTAAAGGCTGGCATCTTTGTATGTTACTGTCGTGCGTTTTTGTATTTTTAAGCTAATATTCAACAAAGCGTAGTTATGACATTCTTCAACAAAGTGAAGTGGGTTCTGGGAATCCTAATGATTTTTCTTTTAGTTATTGCCACAAACCTAATAGATAGAAACAATTTTTTACGTGTAAAGGATTCTGTTGTTACTATTTATGAAGATAGGCTGGTGGTTAATGATATTATTTTTGAATTGTCCAGGCACATTCAAGAAAAGGAAATAGCTGTTATTACTTCAGACTCTACATACTTTAATGATAGGAGCGTTCAAGCTAACACAGAAATACAAGGGCTGATTGCAAAATTTGAACAAACCAAATTAACAACAGAAGAAGCGCAGTTGTTTCAGTCGTTCAAAGACAACATGGAATCTTTAATAGGTCTTGAATCTTATGTTGTGCTTACTCAATTTGCACAGCGACAGGCTTTAAATAATAAGATTGCTGACCTCAAAGAAAACCTTTACAGATTAACAAAAATTCAATTAAATGAAGGCGGAAGGCAAACAGACATCAGTAAGAAAGCCATTAATACGGTTGAGTTATTTACCCAACTTGAAATCTATATTTTGATAATCTTGGCCATTCTGGTTCAGATAATCATAATATACAAACCCAAACAAGATTAAATAGTATTATTTATTTGTAGTCATTTTACTAGCCACTACGGAAGGTATTTTTTGATTAAAAGTTTAAGGATTAATTGGTTTTAGCCTGCTGTATTTTTGGCAAAATAGATTTCCAATCAGTAATAGTAAACTTCTCTAAAATGCGTTTGTCTGTACCAATAACATAGCAGAGTCTGGAGCAATAAACTTTCCGATAAATAGTATAAAAATCTTTATTGAAGCTGTTTTGAGAATCTATGTGAATACCAACAGCCGTATTTTCAATATTGGAATCTACATGGAGAATATGAATCGAATTTCCAAGAGCCTCTTCCATGTCATAATAGGCTTGGGTAGAATCTTGGTCTCCACCACAACCACAGGAATTGGCAATGACGATAGGTTTATCTTGCAGTTTGGCATGGGTCAAGGTATCTCCAGACATGGTTATGACTTTAAAATCTGGAGCTATCATACCTTTCTGGGTGCCAATTCTAGAAGCGAAGCTCGGGTCTTTTACTAGGGTTACAGAATCGCCCAGTTTTGAAATACGCTCAAAACGGTAATACTGCCCATTAAGGGGTAAAGCCTCTCCTAGACTAATCAGGTCACTTTTAGATAGCGAGTCGCGTTTAATACCTTGACGCGATAGCAAAGCCATCTCTGTTCGGTCACTATATGTAAAGCTTAAAGGGTTCCACGGGTCTACAATACCAATCTCATACTTGTTTTGATCCAGTTGTATGTTAGCTGTTATATACTCACGTTTTCCCAATAAAAAACTTCCATGCGAATCACCAATAAGTAGCCACGATGAGTCCCTGACTTTTTCACCATAGTTGTTTATGGTATAATGACAGGTAATCAAATCGGCAGTTTTACTCCAGTCTATGGGTTTGTATCTCCAAATAAAGTCATCGGTAAAATCCTGGTTGTTATTGGCATCTACAATTACAATGGCTTTGTCGTTTTGCACACCCTTCATAATCTCTACATAATCACTTGAGGGGTCTTGAAAGTCTACTTGTAGGGCATAGCGTTTTAATTGCGCAACCTGCTTGGGATAGACTACACGATTTGCAAAGGTTTCTGATGTGTCTAATGGTATGATAGTACCAGCCCCTAACTCAAAAAGCCCACTACCTTTTACGGTTTTGGTAATTATATGCAAGGTGTCATCAGTTGTGGAAAATTGATTTTCAAGAATGGGATTAGGTGTGGTGGTTTGACAGCTGGTGATTGTAATAAATAGGGTAAAGGTTAAAGCAATTTTAAATAGGATCTTCATAGGCAGAAGCAAATCTATAAGGATTAAACAAAGACAACTTGCTTTTGGAAGCAAGTTGCCGAAATAAAGGTATGAATTTTCTCCTATACAATATCATGTATCTGTTGTTATTCCTGTTTATGTACTTCCAGTTCAATTTCAACCATAAATTCAGGGAGTGCTAAACCCTTTACTTCAAGCCAAGAACCTGTAGGGAAACCGTTTTTGTAAATTTCGGCGCGGTAGGCTGATTTTTCGAGCATCTGTGCCATATCGGTTGTAAAGATGTCTTCTTTTACCACATCATCAAATGTGCAGCCAAAGTGTTTTAAAATCTTTTCTAAATCAGCGTAGCAATTCTTCATTTGTTGTTCTATGTCACCAATGGCGGTAGGGTTGCCTTCATCGTCCATGCTAACTGCTCCAGATATTTTAATGTCATTTCCAATTTTTACGGCATGCGAGTAGCCATAGGCTTTTTCAACTTCGGGGCGTAATAAAAAATACTCTGGTTTTACAGGCTCAATAACAACCTCTTCAATAATTACGGGTGTTTCTTCGGCTTGTTTTTGCTCACAGCTTTGTAAGGCAATAGCCATAATGAACAATACTAGATAAAGAGGCAGTCGGTTGGTAAGTGTTTTCATAATTATAATTGTTTTTGATTAATCCTTTAAGTCTGAATGTAATAAGGTAAGTAGTTGCTGGTTTTGTTTTTTGGTATCTATAATCAATTGATCTTGCGCATTAAGAATCATTTTTATGCCAAATAGGTCAGACAACAATTTTTTATCTGTAGCAATGTCCAATTCACTCACAGGAGGTAATTGGGAAGAAATACCCATCCACTTGGAAACAAACTCCCGTGTAAAGAACTTGGGGTACGATTCATCAACTACACGCCTGTTCATGACCATGATACGATTTTGAACACCTTTTAAATAGTCGTAGTTATAATAGGCCGATAAGGCCTGCCTTAAGTCACTATTGGTTATGAGATCAATATTTTCTGCCGAAAGCATATTGTTGAAAGCCAGACGTACAGGGTCAAACACTTCGTAAAAGGTAAAGTCATTGGCATACTTATTAAAAATCTGAAAGCGCGCTTCGTTTGTAAGGGTATCAACAAAAATCTGTAACATGTTGTCAACAATTTTTGCCTTATTCTTATTAAAATCCAACACAGCTTGTAGTCTTAAGGAATCTTGCTGAAGGTTGTTCTGTATTTCCTTGAGATAGGTTTGTTCTTTTTCTTGTGTTTTACGGTTTAAATTCCAATTGTTAACCTGCAAGGCTATTAGAATACCAATGACCACAAGGATAATTTCACCAATGGCATAAAGCAGATATTTGCTAAACTTGTTTTCAGATAGTAGTTGCCGGCGTATTTTTCTAAAGAACTTAATCATAGTCGGTTGGTTGCTCTAAATATATGATTTTTAATTGATTAATGAATTGTAAATATAGTCACCTGTTTAAAAGTGCTTTGTCATTGAGAGAATCCAGCCTGTTAACCTTTGGAGACCGATGACTGTTTATTCGTTAATTTGGTTATTTGTTTATGACCGAAGATAGTAGACCGAAGTAACCTGTTTGTTTACTTATGGACTATGAGATTGCTTCTGCTGACTGTAAACGTCAGCATCGCAATGACGTGTTTACAAGGGAGGCACAACCCTAGCGGGTACCCATGGTTATTTTAACTCTATCAATACCGGCAAATGATCCGATAAATAATGATTGTTGGGCATCTTGTCGTCTATGTGTCTGTAGGAAGCAACTTCCATGTTTTTTACAAAAATGTAGTCAATGCGTTTTTTAGGAATGGCGTTTTCCGTGAATCCTGTAAAGGTGCCTGTTGGGCCATAAATACCCGTTTTTGAAGCATCTCCAAAGGTGCTTGTTAAGGTTTTAATGGCTTGACTGTGGGGTTCCGAATTAAAATCACCCATGAGTATCACGGGATAATTAGCGGTATTTAAGTCGCTTATTTTTTTAAGGATAAGTTCCGATGATTGTTCTCTAGCTAGTTCCCCAATATGGTCATAGTGGGTATTGAATACCCATATCTTTTGCTTGGTCTGTTTGTCTTGAAACAAGCCATAGGTACAAATACGCTCCATAGAGGCATCCCAGCCAACCGAAACCTTGTCTGGTGTTTCAGATAGCCAAAAGGTGGAACCCTGTATTAGGGATACTGTATTGTGGTTGTAATATATGGCACTAAACTCACCTTTGTTCATACCATCATCACGGCCAACACCTATTCTAGTATAATTAGGCAATTGTGCATCCAGATAGTTTAGTTGGTGCAACAAGCCTTCCTGTACACCCAGCACATCGGGTTTATAATAGGTTATGGTGTGTGCAACTTCCTGTTTTCTGTTGTCCCATTTATTGATACCGTCTCCATGGTTATCATAACGGATATTATAGGTCATGACTTTTTTTAGTTGACCATACGCCTGAATATGGAATCCGATTGTAACTAATGAGCAGAGGAGTATGTTATAAATAAGTTTCATCATGTTTTCTTTAATTGGCTACAACTAAGGGCTAAACGTAGTTCAGGTTCGAGAACGAAGATACAATAAAATGGATAACGATACCATGATAGACAACAAGGAAATAAGATCATGGTATCGTTTGCCAAATAGGTAATGCCATTACCGTTATTTGCCATTTTGTTGTATTGGGAGTTGGAGAATCTGGATCAAATTACTTTTAGGCGGCGATGTCGCGTCGTTTTGGCTAGAAGCCCGTCTAGGGCGATATTTAAGATTTAAGCCGATGTAGTAATTTGGTTTAGCCCTTAGATGATAGCGCATTTACTTTAAGGACGGGAGTGCGCCTATGTTCAACGAGCCTTAGCGAAGTTGAAAGCACGGAGTAATTAAAGTTCGCCCTTGGCGAATGCGCTATCATCGGTCTTGTGTATGAAACGTAGCGTATAAATAAACGCTAACTTTTCGGATTTAGCACAAGCCGAATTTTTTATTTTTATGTTTAATTTTCTTTTCTAAATATAACCAAATAAAAAATTTGGCGTACTTTATAAATATACAAAAACCTCTCGGAAAGCCTGTAATAGCTATGTTTTATACACGTTGTTGTAAGTAGTGCTTTTCACGTTCTGCTTGGTTTTCCGATGTTTCTTATTTAGTTTAAATGTGAGCCTTGGCAAGAGATACTCTTTTGTAATTTTTGGCGTAGCGTGGGCTATAGGGAATTGCAAATGTGTATGGCTTATGTACTGGTTTTCAGTTAAACTGTTTTTGAGTAATCTAAAGTTTTAATATAATTTTCCATAAACTCAAAATCAACATTCCCTTCATCATTTATTGGTAAATAAATTTTTGAGGATTTCATTCTTTCCAAATGCCATTTCCTTCCATAATTAAATCTGAATTTTTCTAATCTAATTAATGTGCATAAAAACAAAGCTATATATTGGTTCATTTGGAATTTCGGATATAATACGTTTACATCGTCACTACAGTTAAAAGGTTTTGGTTGATAGAATGCTTCTGCAACACCATTTCCATTATAGTTAACGGTTATTGTATTTGCCTTATGAATTGGCTTCTGACCTATAAACTGACGATACCCATTGTCCTTATCGATTGCCCCAATAAAGGGGAAATTCCCTTCTGTCATATTGGCTTTTGTTAGTCGTTTTCCTTTTTTTAATTCAAATAATTCGTTTAAACTAAAAGGTTTCCAATTAGATGGATTTAATTCAGGAATTTTAGAATTTGAATAAGGTTCAGAAAAATCTTCATAGTCTTGAATTTCAACATCAAAAACCCACTCTGGAATTTCTTTCCTTGATGGAACTTCTAGCTCTTTTAAGGTTCTATCTGCTTGTCTTCCGTAATTGTAACGATATTTATTTGCTGATATGCAAAGACAGTAAAACAATTTTAATTCGTCTGACATTGGTTCAATTGGATATAGAACAGCCGTTTGATGAGCTATATAAAAATCCTCAATTTGTAAAAAAGCGGACAGTACTGTACCTTTTAAAGATACTGTTATTGCACCTGCTTCATATTTTCTTGCTAATTTATTTTCCTCAATTCGAGCTGATATTCCATTATTAGTGCCTTTAGAGCTAATAAATGCCACCCCTTTTGGGTCTATGGTTTGTTTATTAAGAACCATTGTTTTAGGGTAAGTGATATTGAATATTTTGTTTAATGGTTTCATCACTCTTTTTCTTTAAGCAAGGTTTGTTTGAAAAATGCGTAGTTTTTAATCGTATTTTCAAACATCTTTTTATTAATTACCGAATAATTTGTTTTCATATAGGCTTCCGCACACCATTCGTCATTTGCAGTAACTTTCTGCTTAATGCATTCTCCAGGAATATCTTCTCGATTTCTATAAGAGTCTACCCACTTGTCTCTAATTGTTATCCATTGATTGTTTTGGTCAATCCTTCCTTTATGCTTTGTTTTTGTAAACCCATCTTCTTTCCAATAGCCAAACCAAGTTTTATAATTACTAATTTCGTGAGGAATATGAGCTTTAAAAACCATAATACAAGTAACAGTACCAACTGGATAAAATAATTCAGTTGGCATTGACATTACTGCGTCAAGAGTATGATGTTTAAGTAATTCTTCTCTTTTTGGATGTGGTGAAATAGCACAAGACATAGGCACAATTGCTATACCAATACCATTTTTGTCCAAACAATCTAGCATATGTTTCACAAAAACAAGTTCGTGTAAATCTTCATCACTCTGTGAATATGGTGGGTTTATCATCCCAATATTACACTTCTGTTTGGTAACTTCTTTAGTTATCGCTTCGTCAAAACAACTTCCTTGATGCAAATTAGCTTTTCCATCTCCACGCAAAATCATATTACTTGCAGATAAAGCATACATTTGAGGTTGATTTTCTATTCCAATTAGACCTTCTTTTTTTATAATTTCCTTTTCAGCTTTTGTTTCTGCTTTTTTGAACATTTGATGCATCGCAGAAATTAAAAATCCTCCAGTTCCTGCGCAGGTGTCCAAAACTTTACTGTCCTTTTGAACATTGGCAATTGATGCAAAAAGTTCTGTAACGTGTCTCGGTGTTAAAACAATACCTAAAGCTTTTTTGTCTCCTCCTGTATATTTTAAAAACTCTCCATAGAACTGCCCAACTACGTCAAAATCGTGATATACACTTATGAAAGGCCAAACCTTTTCATTAAGTTTTTTTATTAGTTCGTATAAAACTCCTTGTGGAAATTTTGCTTGTGCTTTTCCTAAATTTGGATGAACTGCAATTGAAGAATATGGTTGAGTCATACTATATTCTTTTGAATTTGGTATGTCAGCCTTTTTAAATTCTTCTTTTATTACACGCATCCATTCTTTCTGCAATTCCTCTGGCTTGTAAACATCATAACTTTTTGCGAATGCTTTATTCTTAAGTGCAATTAAAGTTCCGCTTACTAATAATGGTTTTTCACTTTCAGTTAATTTTGCGTGGTCACGCATAAAGTTGTGTAATTCTCTGGAAAATTCCATTAAATCACTATGACGTTTTTTTGCTACATCTGGGTCAAAAGCCCCGTGTTCGATATAGTCCTCTAACGAAATTATAGATGATATTTTTTTGCCAGATTTGTTTACAAGTTGCTTTGCAGTTGTATTTCCTTTTGGAATAATCCAATTCGAAATTTTTAAACTTGATTTTGTTTGTCCACTTACAGCAACTGCAATGACATTATAAGATTTTGCGAGTTTTTTTCCATAATGTAAAACTCCATCCACAGCAAAATCGACAGGTTTGTCTAATTTTGGGCTTTGATGTTTTTTAGTGTCTGCTTTACATTCAAAAACTATTATAAAATCAGGTGTTTCAGATGTTGAAATTATAAATTCAGGTGCCCCGATTCCTCCTTTACCAGTTTTACTAGCTCCTTTAAGAAGTTTTTTTACTTCTTCAATTTGACTTTTTTGTTCTTCTACAACAGTTTCTTCTTGTTTGTAGTAGTTCAAGTCTCTTAATATATCTCTGACTAAATTTTCAGTTATTCTTTCGTTCTTACTCACTCTTTGGTTGGTGTTTTTTATATCTCAAATTTAGCTTTATTTCGATCGTTGGCAAAAAAAAAGCTCTTTTGGTTTTTTGAGCGTTGGCTTATGTATTGGAAAAAAACCAAATGTGCTGTTTGAGCGTTGGCTTTTTTAGTTCAAATGCTCAATTTCAGCTCGATTTCTGCATTACTTACAACAATGGAATAAACACAATTGTGTTTATTCCCATTATGTTTACACCTCTAAAAATAGTTAAAATTCTTACAATTCATGTGGGTTTTTTCTAGTATTTATGCCCCTTCTCCCACATTCCTTCGAGAATCGTCCTAAAAAATCGCATTTTTAAAACCCGTTCTCGAACAATCCTCGAACAACACTCGAACAAAACCCCCTTAAAATTGCAAAATTGTGTCAATATGTGTCAATGTGTGTCAATGTGTGTCAATGTGTGTCAACTTGTGTCAATACGTGTCAATATGTGTCAGGGTCTTGCATATCAAAACGTTAGGATTTACTTTGGCGGCATGTTTAACCCCAAATACCATAAATTATGGCAACATTTGAAAAAGGCATCCTAGGTGGCTTTTCCGGAAAAGTGGGCAACGTAGTTGGCGCTCGCTGGAGAGGTAAAAACGTGATGCGCAGTTTACCACAACGAGGTAACTACACACCTACTGAAGAGCAATTGCTACAACGTGAACGTTTTAAAACCGTTATTAGGTTTTTAAACCCTATAAAGAGCGTGGTAAGCAAGTATTATGGAAAAAAGCAGGGCGATAAGTCACCCTACAATCTAGCAACCTCTTACCACATGAAAGAGGCCCTTATTGAAGTACTGGGCGGTTTTGAAATAGACTTTGCCAAGGTGCTTATTAGTAAAGGCGATTTAAGAGGGCTTGAAAGACCAACCCTAGCAGCAGCAGCTAACCAGGTTCTAGACTTGGGCTGGGTTGATAACAGTGGGCAGGGCAATGCCAACCCCTTGGACCAACTGGTGGCGGTGGTATTTGCACCAGCTACCCAACTGTACCAAATATTTGAGTTTGTGGGTACCCGCGAGGAAACCGCCGTGCAGCTCACCCTTCCGGCCTTTATGGCAGGGCAGGAGGTACAGGTATGGGCTACCTTTGTTGTCGAAACCGGTAAGCTGGCAGCCGTTAGTACCTATTTAGGCGTGGTTACGGTGTTGTAATCTCTAGGACTAGTTAATAAAAAAGGTCTTTGCTGTTAGGGCAAGGGCCTTTTTTTATGGGTCATTGTGCTCGGGCATTGAGGTTCTCGAAATGTCCTGCAGAAATCGAAGCATTCGCGTTGCTATTCTATTAAGGAGCAACTGCCAATTTTTAGATGCTGAACCAAGTTCAGCATGACAGGTCTTTGGTAAAAACAAACCATGCACAACTTCTTTGTGGGTCATTACAGGATTGAACGGTTAAAAAAAACCATAGGTTTTGTCATCCTGAACTTGGTTCAGGATCTATTAAAGCAGCACAAGGTTTGTCATCCCACACTGCTTCATTGAGCCTACCTGTAATGAGGCCCTCGCAATGACGTGTATAAAAAAAGCCTTTACCATAGGGTAAAGGCCTGTTGCTATTACTATTAGTTATGTGGGAAAACCATATAGATGGCCAAGCGTTCACTTATCAAAAAAACCTTTGTTTTGGCTTAAAGTTTTGTCTAAAAGCAGCTTGTTGATAAGGCTTTTGGGAAGTACAACAGTACCACCCAATTGAAGTGAAGGAAGCTGGTTTTTAATCCGTAGCCTGTACAGACTACTCCGGCTGATGTTGAAGAATTTCATGGCATCATTAATGGTGAACCACTCTTCATTGGCAATCATTTGGGCATCCATAATCAGGGTTGCAGACTGCGGATACTCTGGGTTTGGTTTTTTTCCCATATTTGTAAAATTACAGTTAGTATCTTAAATGTAGTACTTAATGTAAAAACTGATAAAGCACTATAATACAAGTTTTTAACAAGTGATTGTTGATAAGGTACGGCCAAGGAAGTAATCTGTGTATTCAACCTATCAAGTTAGAAATGCAGAAAAAGAAGATACCACTACGGGACATGTATTAAATTTTAAATACTGTTCCAACATTAAAGCTCGTATAAAAATTCTTGCCGGTTCTATCTTTTCGGGTATCGGTTAGGCCAAACATATTTGAGTTTTCAATAACAACAATAAATTTTGGCGAGATTTTAAATTTATAACCTATGCCGGCGTTCAATCCAAATTGCAGGGGATTTGCTAAATCCTTTATATCTACATAGCCATTTCCGTCATTGTAATCGGCTTTTGCATGGGTTAAAAACCCTAGGCAAACGCCGTAATTAACATACCAATTTCTATTGGTTCCAAAATGAAAGTTTAAGGTTAACGGAACCGTAAAATAATCAGTTCTTTCAGAATATTCACTAGTGAGAAAGAACAATTCAACGCCATTGATTCCCATTTCTTGATATAGTACACCGGAACGTAAACTCCATCTGTTACTAAAAAAATAACTGGCATACCCACCAAGATGAATTCCAGAAAGGACTGCTGAATCAAAAATAGCGAAAGAAGCACTATACCCAACTATTGGGGTTAATTCAACATTCCCTTTTTCTCTTGTTTGGCCAGTACACAACAAGCAATTTATTAATAGCGCAAGGGTTAATAGGTACTTCATAGTTTAATTTTTTTGGTTTTTGTAGGCAATTATTTAGTAGATGCAATTATAATGAAATGGTTGCGTCAAAATGATGAAAAAATAATTGTAATTTCAATATTAGGCATATCGAGTTAGAGATGCTGAAACAAGTTCAGCATGACAGGTAGGTTGTCATTACGGGACAGAGCGTAAAAAACAGTTTTGTAAACTGTTTTAGCGAATGGGCCAGCTGGCGCGCAGAGAACGACGAAGTAATCTTTATTCCCCTTTAGTTACGGTTACAACCCATCTGGATTCGCTTTGGTCTTCTATCTTGTAGGTCCAATTGTTGTAGTTGCAGAAATGGTCAATCCATGTACGGTAATAGGTTTCAAGGTCGTCTTTAGATACGCCTTTAATAACACCTTTGTTGTCCATGCCAAAGCCGTCGCCATATAAGTCAAACCAGACTCTCCAATACCGGCCCATGACAAATTTGATTTGGTTGGGTTTGTCTTCCAATATTTCAAAATACCCGCCTTTGTGCCCTTCCTGCCCGTATTGAACAATGTCAAACATGTCTTTAAGCTGGTCGGGCCATGGGCTCCAGTTATAATATTCAATGAGTTCCAAAACAACCTCCTCGGGTGTCTTGCCCTGCTTTTTTCCTGAATAAAAGATAAAAACAAATTTCCCAAAATAGGAGCGACTCATCTTGTTGAAAAGGTAATCTTCGCTATGTATTTTCCACTTGTCCGTTGGGAGAATCTGTTCTTTTCCCGTGAGTTCAATTTTACGGTTGTTGAGATCTTTTCTTTCCCAGATACCATCTTTAAGGAACTTGTATTCCAAGACTTTTCCCGTTAGGGAATCAGGAAAAGTAACCGTTAGGGTATAAATACCGTTGCTGTCATTATCGGTCATTATTAGGTTTTCGTTCCAAGAAAGCGGTTGCAGGCCACCTCTAACACCCACTTTGTTCACAGATTCTTCATCGGTTAAATCAACCTGAAAGGTAATGGTGTTTTGGGCTTGCAGATGGCTCACAAACAGAAAAATAAGTAGGGCAATAGGTGTTACTTTTTTCATTTTAAGATGGTTAAATGAAATAGGAAAGGTTCACGTAGAAACGATGGGTACGGTACTAAAGATAGTGATTTTAAGGCAAATAGCCTTTAGTGAATGATGAAATTATCTAACGGCAATAAACAATTCTTTTGGTCAAGCAATAGGTTGATTTTATGCATCCACCTATTGTTCCTGTTAGTCAATATTAGTGTGTTTCTACAAGGTTGCAGTTAGTTTGCCATAAAGATAAATACCAATATGAAAATAGGTATAATAAAAACTAAAACGGGCAGCAATATATTTAAAATGGCCTTTCCAATAGAGAATTTTTGAACTTCCGATACACCTATCACACAAAGAACCATTGTCCAAATACCTAAAATAATTTGTATAATCATAAAGCCATAAACCACAATATTGGGGATTAATCCAGCACTGATAATATCGCCTTCAGCTTTAAATATTTCATTTCCATAAATAGCAATTTGAGGAATGAGAAATAGCATGGCTACTATTGAAGGGATCATGGCGTAAGACAGTATACGTAACAATGCGTTTGTGTCGCCTTGCCCATCTAACCAACCGCCAGTCCAACTTAACAATGAGGCATAAATATAATAGGATATCCAGCCCAATAGACCTCCAACTACAATACTTATACCTAAAATACCCCATAAAGACATGTTATCGCCCATATCTTTCATGGATGCCCTGTCTAGGGCTCTGGATATTCCAGCTAAAACCAATAGTATTTTGACATACTTGTCAAAAGGTTTTTCGTTGATGTATTTAAAAACTTCTCGGGGTTTGGTCCAAATATTGTAAAATAGTTCTTTGTCGGTTAAAGTTTTAGTTTGGTTGGTGCTTTCAATTTCGTTGTTCATGTAGTTTGAGTTTGGTTTAGTTAGTTTTTTAATTAATACTGAAATCCCTAAAATGGCGTTTGCCCTTTATAGCCTTTTCGTATTCGTTTTTACTTAAGATATTTTCGTCAAGTACCATATTTACTTTACAAATGGAATCTATGAGGTTATTGACCAATTTCGGGTCCTGACGGACATTCTCATCAAAATAATGATAGTCAACATTGATACAAATGGCGCCTACCAATCCCATTTTATCTTTGTAGATGGGTATGGTGGTACATTTAAATTTCCTGGAACCTATATTGAGTTCGTAGTTTAATTTGTCCTCTTTATTGGAGTCCCGCCTTTTGAGGTCCATAACCAGATTGGTAGCTGGGGCTTCAACATTGCGACCAGTAACGTTGTTTTTGATGTGGTATAAAGCTTTTGAGGGGTTGCTTAGATTGTGCAACAAGATCTCTATACCACAATCTGGAAAACTGTCGCCTATAAGTCGGACAATGCGTTTATAGTTTTCCAGAAACTCTGTAGAGTCGTCTAATACCTTATCGCCATCGTAAACCTTGTATAACTTGTTGTAGTTGTGCAGTGCTTTAGCCTTTAAAACTTGACGTACATTGTTTTGCTCACCAATTAAAACCAATTGTTGTCCTGCCTGATGGTCCTTTTTTTTAAGTAATGCTGTTACGGCTTCATTAAACAGGTCAAAATCAAATTGGAGCATATTGTTGTCGTCCAAAGTAAAGGGATAGGATTTATAATTTTCAAGTGGGCTGCCTTGGCTTTTCTTTTTTTCGCGGTATCGGCCATATATAAAACCAACACCAACAAATATGGCAGATGCTACAAGCCCATAAATGATATTTAAGATACCTTCAACCATTTATTATAATGATTTACCCCTCTAAATTAGTAAAAGAAAATGAATAAGGTAAAAAGGACGTTGTGTTTTATGGCGCAGACTGTAACGCACCCAAAGCATATAACTGTTCCAGGGTAGGACTTGCACTACCACCTGCAGGCTCTAGAGTAATACCAAAGGCTTCGGAAGCATTTGCATTGCTAATGGTGAATATTTTATTTTCATCGGTAGTAAAACTATCTATAGTGCCCAAATTGGTAGGTGTAAGCGGATTCAATGTTAAGGACCAAACCTGGTATACCTTGCCACGAGGCGGTTCGGGTAGGCCCTGTGCATCTAGGTAGATGTTGTTGGTCTTTTTATCCCAATATACCATAGCATAAGCTTCAGGATATACGGCTTGTCCTGCCAGTGGTACGGTAATCATGTCTTTATCACGCAATACAGATAGCAGTTTTTGGGCTTCTTCTAAACTCACTTGAGCCTTGCTTATTTGTTCTTCCAATAACTGGTTTTCTATAAGTTGCTGGTTGAGTTCGGTCTCCACAGTTTGGATTTCGGACTCTAAAGTCGTTTTTTGGTTGAATAACCAAATGAGACCACCAGCCAATAATACCGAGGCTGCCCAACCGGTGTAGGTATACCAATTGTTACGTGGTTTGCGATCTATTGGAATCACTTTTGGTTCGGCATTATGCAATCCCAAGGCTTGCTTAACAGCTGGGAATAGGTATTTGGAATCTCTTGGGCTTACGGCTGCTGTAAGTTTTATAACTGAAGCCTCTATATTTAGAACCTCGCTCAACAAATCGGGATTTTCTAACAAGCGGTTATACACGGCTTCGTTTTCGGCTTCAGATAGTGAACCAGCCACATAAAGTTCCAATATTCCAGATTCTATGTATTCTTGATTTGTCATTTAGTTTACATCTAACATGGTGCGTAATTCCTTAATACAATTTCTATTGCGTGTTTTTATCGTGCCCACAGGCATGTCTAACGTTTCAGAAGCTTCTTTTTGGGTGTAACCTTTAAAGTACAACAGCTCAATCACTTCAATACATTTTTTGGCTAGTTTCTTTACAAATTTTTGGATACCAATGGCATCGGTTTGGCTGTTTAGGTTGTCTTGGTTTTCAAGAATATCTACGAAAAATTCGGCTTGCAGGTTTTTTTTAGAATTCTTAAAGGCTTTTGAACGGGTTTTATCTATGGCTGCATTGCGCGCAATATTTATGAGCCAGGTGAAAAAACGCCCTTTTTTAGCAGAATAACTATCGGCATTGTGCCAGGCTTTGATAAACACATCCTGCATGACTTCTTCGGCAATATCGCAGTCCCTGACTATGTTGTAAATAACCCCATGCATGCTGTTACTGTACATATCATAAAGGGTTTCAAAAGCTTTTTCGTCGCGTTCCTGAAATCTTGAAACCAAAAGGTCTAATTGCATAGGCTGTGTTTTATGGATACAAAATAGGCAATAAAAGCCAATAAAAAAAGCTACCGTTTGGTAGCTTTCTGTATCTGTTTTGAATTGACGTGTTATTCAATAATACCGGCACAACTCACACGGCCTCCTGCCGCGCCTGTAGGTTGTGTGGTAAAGTCATCCACACCTTGGTGTACAATAATGGCTTTGCCTATGATGTCTTTGGCAGGGTCGCCACAGCCAATACACCACTCATCGGTAGAAAAAGTAACGGTTCCATTGCCATTCTCATCGGCATAAAAGTTACCGATATCGCCTTTGTGATAACCGGCTTCGTCACCCCATTTACCATGTGGTTGCGATGTAGGGTTCCAATGGCCACCAGTAGAAGTACCATCATCTGCGGAACAATCGGCTGTTTCATGTAAATGAATAGCATGGTTGCCTGGTTCCAATCCAGACATGATAGCGGTAAATTGCACAGTGCCATTCTCTTCTCTAAAAACAGCGTTACCGCTCACATTGCTGCCACTTTTAGGGTTTAAGGCTACCTTTATTTTTTTAACTTCTTCCGTTTTGGTTTCTACCACAGCAGGTTCTGCCATTTCCGTAGTTTCAGTCGTTTCGGTTTCTGTATTTTCTTTTTTGTCATTTTTACAGGCCATCACGCTTACAAAAAGTGCCATGATTGCCAATAGGCTTATTTTTTTCATGTGTTTAATTTCAATTTTAGTTACTATAAAATTACACATAATTTAAGACATAGGAAAACCTGAAGCGCAAATATGACAATTATCATATTCTGTTTAATCCCTTAACCATACTTTTGAATATAGTTAATAGGTATGACTAGCAAATTGATACATAAATATAATATTGCGGGACCGCGCTATACCAGTTATCCCACAGTGCCCTATTGGGAAGCCGATACGTTTTCGGCCCATGCGTGGCAGGACAGTGTGCAAACCTCATTTACAGAAAGCAATGCTCAAGAAGGTTTGAGCATTTACATTCATTTACCGTTTTGTGAGAGCCTGTGCACTTTTTGTGGGTGCAACAAGCGCATTACCAAACGTCATGAGGTTGAAGAACCCTACATTAATTATGTTTTAAAGGAATGGGCTTTATACTGTGATTTGTTTGAGGGTAAGCCTCATATTAAGGAATTACATTTGGGTGGTGGTACGCCCACGTTTTTTTCACCTGAAAACTTACAAACGTTAATTAACGGCATTCTGAAAAAAAGCACCTTAGCTTCAAAGTATGAATTTAGTTTTGAAGGGCATCCTAATAACACGACTCGGGAACATTTACAGACCTTGTATGATTTAGGATTTAGACGGGTGAGTTTTGGCGTTCAGGATTATAACCTCCAGGTGCAAATGGCCATTCATCGCATTCAGCCTTTTGAAAATGTCCAGACGGTTACCAACATGGCGCGAGAGATTGGCTATACGTCCGTAGGGCACGATATCATTTTTGGCTTGCCTTTTCAAACTATTGCACACGTGCAGGAAACCATAGAAAAAACCAAGTTGTTACAACCAGACCGAATAGCATTTTATAGCTATGCCCATGTGCCATGGATTAAAGGGAATGGGCAACGCGGTTTTCATGATTCCGATTTACCAACGGCAACCGTAAAGCGCCAACAATATGAATTGGGAAAACAGTTACTATCTGAAATGGGTTATCATGAAATAGGCATGGACCATTTTGCATTGCCTACGGACTCGTTATACCAAGCCATGCAGACCAAAACCCTACATCGTAATTTTATGGGCTATACGGCCTCTAAAACCCAAATGATGATCGGGTTGGGGGTATCGGCTATTAGTGACAGTTGGTATGGCTTTGCTCAAAATGTGAAGGATATTACCTCTTATTACCAGTTGTTGGATAAGAATCAGATTCCGGTGTACAGAGGTCATATATTGACCCAAGAAGATGTTGTTGTAAGAACACACATTTTAAATTTGATGTGTCATTTTGAAACCTCTTGGCAAGATGATGCTTTGCGCTTTGATGAATTGCCCGATGTCTTAATCAAACTCCAAGAAATGGAAACGGACGGCTTGATCGCCATACATTCAAAGGCTATTCGGGTCACCGAAAAAGGACAGCCATTTGTACGCAATGTGTGTATGGCATTTGATAGGCGTTTACAGCGCAAACAGCCCGAAACACAGTTGTTTTCAATGACTGTTTAAGTGGTGTTAATAAAAGATTAAACTCTGAAAAATGGTGGGTTTTGACCGAAAAAAATCGTAAATTAATGTACCCATAAGAAAGAATTTGTTTAACCAAAATATCAAGTTATGAAAAAGATCATAGTCCCTATAGATTTTTCTGAATATTCAGATTTCGCTCTTGAAACAGCTGCGTTGTTGGCTAAAAAAAATAAGGCCGAAATATTAGCATTGCACATGTTGGAAATGTCTGAAGCTGTATTGACCAAAGGAGAAAACGATATGCACCAAGAAACTGTTTTCTATTTAAAACTAGCCGAAAAGCGTTTTGAGGAGTTTTTGGACAAGGATTATTTGGCAGGACTCTCTGTAACGCCTATTGTAAAGCATTTTAAAGTGTTTAGTGAGGTTAACGAAGTGGCTAAAGAGCAACAGGCAGACTTAATTGTAATGGGTTCTCACGGATCTAGTGGTATTAAGGAGTTTTTTGTAGGGTCTAATACCGAAAAAGTTGTGAGATATGCCGAGATACCTGTTTTGGTTATTAAACATAACCCCATACTTACAGAATTTGACAACGTGGTCTTTGCCTGTGATTTTTCAGAGGATTCTGTGGCTGCCTATTTAAAAGCCAAACGGATGTTTGATAGTCTAAATGCTAAAATGAATATTGTTTATGTAAACTTGCCAAGTGAGAGCTTTAAAAGTACTGCAGAAATGGAAGCCAAAGTAACTAATTTCTTAAAAAAAGCTGATGGTAATTTAGATAGTTTGTCCCATGTTACCTATGTAAATGACTACACGGTTGAAAAAGGAATCACCAATTTTTCAAACCTAGTAGGAGCCGATTTAATAGCCATTGCTACGCACGGTAGAAAAGGCTTGGCGCATTTCTTTGAAGGCAGTATTTCAGAGGATTTGGCTAATCATGCTACATTGCCAGTTATGACTTTCAAAATTTAAATCCATAAGTTTAGTTTAAGTTTCATATAAAAAGGCGTTGAAATCAATATTCAACGCCTTTTCTTATGTAGATACTTTAAGTATTAATGACAATCTATAGCACTAGTAGCTATTTCGGTTATTGGAGCAGGAGAGAGGTAAGGAATTCCTAATCCAAGTCCTCTAATAATGAATAATAAACCAATAATAATAACAAATACGGGAATAGCGTTTTGAATACGTTGTTTAGCCTGGGCATTCAAAAATTTACCAAAGTAAATAGCTGTGGTCATTAATGGGATGGTTCCTAATCCAAAAAGCGCCATATACAAACTACTTTGCCATATACTTTGCATAGCAATGGCAGCAAAAACAGCCATATAGACCAATCCGCAAGGTAAAAAACCATTTAAAAAACCGATGGTTAAAAAAGTATCGGTTGTTTTCTTTTTTAATGCTTGACCCAGCGATGATTTTACTTTAGAAATAACTCTATAAACGGGTTTAGATAAATTGTATTTGTTAAAAGTGTTTATGGGAATCAGTACCACTAAAATCATTAATACACCAATCACTATTGATAATTGTTGCTGTATGCCAAAAATATATAGGCTTTTACCCACTAAACCAAAAAACAGCCCAATAAGGCTATATGCTATAATACGACCAATGTGATAGGTTGTGATTTGTGATATTTTCTTAATAGAATTACTACGGTCTACTGGTAGCATAAATGCAATAGGACCACACATGCCCACGCAATGAAAACTGCCCAACAACCCTAATATGATAGCAGACCATAGCATTTAGTAAACAATTTCTTTTTTGAATAGATATGATTTTCTGTTATATTGCCAATCTACTTTAATGTTCCAGCGACCATCCAATAAACGTTTGTCAGGTATGAGCAAATTGTGGTTTGACAAGGAAATGTCTGTTTCGAAGTCAAATTGTTTATTAGATGGTCTGTATAGGAACACTTTTCCTGTAATGTTTTCTGCTTTAAGTGTTTCAGGAAATTCAATGATTAAGCCTTCATCCGTTTTTTTATAACGGATGTTTTTTTCTAAATTTTTAGAATTCGCAACTTTATTGATATCATTTTGAAATTCCAATTCTTGTCTATAGTAATCTTCTGTTACTAAATCAGTATCATACTTTTTATTGGTGTTCATGTTAATCACGAAATACATGATAAAACCAATAAAGCCTATAAAAGCAATGACAATGCCTGTTCCCCAATTAATTTTCATAATAGTTCTAATTATAACTTCTAGGCCCTAAAAAGTTTACTGTGGTGGTTTCAATGAGTTTATCACCACTGTAAACATCAATAAACAGTTTGTTTTTATCCCCAGATAGCTGATTTTTATTAATTTCAATAAATAAGGTGCCTTCTGCAAGGCCTTCTTCGGGTATCACAATATTATCTGAATGGGATACCACATTAATGGTTCCTTCATATTTGCGTAATTTGAAATGTACGTTTTCAATTTCGTGAACCGTTTTGTTGACAAGTTTATATGTAAATACATTACTGATTATATTGTTTTCTTTGTGCTCGTAAAGTTGACCTGGTAAGCGGAGCACTCTGGCCTCCACATCATTTCTAATTAAAAGCATGCCAATCAAAACACCTATTAAAATTACCAAAACAGCAATATATCCTTTCATTCGTGCAGTGAGCTTGAATTTCTCTTTCTTTTCAATTTCATCTTCACTGGCATAACGAATTAGACCCTTTGGTAAATTGATACTTTCCATAATATGGTCACACTCATCAATACAGGCGGTACAGTTTACACATTCCAGTTGTGTACCATTTCTAATATCGATACCTGTTGGACATACGTGAACACATTGCAAACAATCAATACAGTCTCCATGACCCAATGCTTCACGGTCTTCATTCTTTCTGAATTTCTTACGACCATTTTCGCCTTCACCTCGCTTGTGATCATAAGCTACAACAATAGATTTGTTGTCCAAAAGCACCCCTTGTAGTCGTCCGTACGGGCAAGCTATAATACAAACCTGTTCTCTGAACCAAGCGAATACAAAGTAGAACACGGCTGTGAAAATAATCAACGGCAATAAAGTGCCTAAATGTTGTGTAGGTCCGTCGGTTACATATTTCAGGAGTTTATCACTTCCAATTAAATAGGCTAGAAAGATATTAGCAATCAGGAATGAGATAACTAAAAAGATAAACCATTTTAATAAGCGTTTTCTAATTTTTTCGGCATCCCATTTTTGCTTATCCAGTTTACGTTGTTTATTTCTGTCACCTTCAATCCAATATTCTATCCGTCTAAAAACCATTTCCATAAAAATAGTTTGCGGGCAGATCCAACCACAAAAAATGCGGCCGAAGCCAACAGTGAAAAGAGTGACAAAGACAACACCAATAATCATGGAGATTACAAAAAGATGAAAGTCCTGTGGCCAAAAAGGAAACCCAAAAATATTGAAGCGACGCTCCAATACATTGAACATCAGAAATTGGTTGCCATTAATTTTAATGAAAGGTGCGGCAAATAGAAAAGCCAATAAAAAATAGCTCACTATTTTGCGTTTTTCATACAAAGGACCGCTGGGTTTTTTGGGATAGACCCAAGCACGTTTCCCTTCTTCTGTGATGGTACCAATAGAATCTCTAAATGATTCGTTTTCTGGAGTTTCCACGTGTTTTAATTAATAGGTTCTTTTTCGATTGAAATGACAGAGTCGGTTTTAATTTCCATTTCTTCAGTAGGAATGTCTGCTTCAGGGGCATTTTCATCAACCCAAATATCACCTTCAGGATCTTTTGGTTTTGCTGGTGTAGTGCCTTGAAATTGTAATACATAACTAGATACCTGTGCAATTTCTGAAGGTTTTAGACTTTGTTTCCAAGCAATCATACCTTTACCATTACGACCGCCTTCGGAAACAGTATTGAAAATGTTTTTAATTCCACCGCCTAGTATCCAATACTTGTCAGTAAGATTAGGACCAATACCACCGCCACCATCAGTCATGTGGCAGGCCACACAGTTGGTTTCAAAAACAGCTTGACCAGCTTTAAGGTCGGCTGCATCGGTTAAGACTGTTACGGTATTGATATCAACCAAGTCTTTGGCTGTTCGTTTATATTCTTCTATGGCAATTTTGGCTTCGGCGTACTCTGTTTCCAGTTCATCATATTGATTATCACCATTGAAAACATGATACTTTATTAGATAAATAGCACCAAAGATTATGGATGCGTAAAAGCCATAAAGCCACCATGGTGGTAAATCGTTATCCAGTTCACGTATGCCATCATAATTGTGGTCTAAAATTATTTCATGTTCTTCTTCAACAGGCTTTTGTCTCAATAACTTTTTATAGGTATTTTGTATCCACGTGGCAAATTTTGATGGTTTTTCTTTTTCTGCTTTGTAGCGCGCTTTGCCAGCTTCATCAAGACTTTGGTACAGGATGTTATCCATTGAGCTAACAATAGCTTCAATAGCCACCAAAATAACCAATACCAAAACCAGAAATAGCATAATGGCAGGTTGTTCCATGAATGCAGGCTTCGCGCCTGAATCAATAAAATATTCAATGAGTCCAAAAATTATAAAGAATAAAACAGGAACTCTTATCCAAGATGGGAATAACGATTTCATAATTCAGTTTGGTTTTGGTTATCTAATGGAATGTTGCTTACAGTCTTAATGTAGTCCTTTTTAGCGGTGAAAACCCACCAAAATAACACGACAAAAAAGATGAAAAAGATCAAAAGTGAGATAATGGGATAGATTTCTATTCCTGTGATACTCTCCATGTGGTTTTTTACAAATTTCAGCATAGTCTTATTTTTGAGTGGTTGCTTCTGTTTCTTTTAAATCGGTTACTTTAATGTCCGTTCCCAATCGCTGCAAATAGGCGATAAGTGCTACTATTTCACGATTACGCATTTCAACAAAATCAGGCCCTCCAGCTTTTTTGTCGGCTTCGTATGTTTCTTCAAAATCAGGGTCATTGTATAGGTTTTTCTCTATTTGTGTTCCCTGTTCCAACATATTTGATTGTGCATTAGCAATATCTTCTTCGTTGTAAGGAACCCCTAGTTTAACCATAGCACGCATCTTGGCTTCTGTTTGCGATTTATCCAATTCATTTCGGATTAACCACTGATAGGCTGGCATGATGGAACCAGATGAGGTACTTTGTGGATCGTACATGTGGTTTAAATGCCAATTGTCAGAATACTTACCACCAACACGATGTAGATCTGGTCCTGTACGTTTACTTCCCCACAAGAATGGATGGTCATAAACATATTCACCAGCTTTGGAGTATTCGCCATAGCGCTCTACTTCATCCCTAAATGGTCTAATCATCTGTGAGTGACAACCTACGCAACCTTCACGGATATAAATATCACGACCTTCTAACTCTAAAGGCGTATAGGGTTTCACACTAGTAATGGTTGGAATGTTGGACTTAACCATAATGGTTGGTACAATTTGAACAATACCACCAATTAAAATGGCAATGGTTGCCCAAATAGTCAATTTGATAGGTTTGCGTTCTAACCACGTATGCCATCCTTCGCCTGCAACACGGTGTTTTGAAACACGTTGTAGAGCAGGAGCTTCAGCTAGCTCGTCTGATACCTTACTACCTGATTTTATGGTTACAATCACATTGTAAATCATAATAAGCATTCCGGTGATGAAAAGTGTCCCGCCTATAGCACGCATCCAGTACATCGGGATGATTTCGGTGACGGTTTCTAAAAAGTTTCCATATACCAATGTACCATCTGGATTAAATTGTTTCCACATAGCCCATTGAGTAAAACCAGCAACATACATTGGCAAGGCATACAAAATAATACCCAAGGTGCCTACCCAGAAGTGTAAATTGGCCAAAGCTGTAGAATGAAGTTTAGTTTTAAATAATCGAGGCACTAAATAGTATATCATACCAAAGGTTAGGAAGCCATTCCACGCCAAGGCACCAACGTGTACGTGTGCAATAATCCAATCAGTAAAATGCGCCATGGCATTCATGGTTTTTAATGAAAGCATGGGACCTTCAAAGGTTGCCATACCATAACCTGTAATAGCGACGACCATAAACTTTAAAACAGGATCTGTACGAACTTTATCCCAAGCACCACGTAATGTTAATAGACCATTTATCATACCACCCCAAGAAGGCATTAACAACATCACTGAAAAAGCAACACCTAAGTTTTGAGCCCATTCAGGAAGTGCTGTGTATAATAGATGGTGAGGCCCAGCCCAGATATAGATAAATATTAATGACCAAAAATGTACAATAGACAGTCTGTAGGAATATATAGGTCTATTCGCTGCCTTTGGAACAAAGTAGTACATCAAACCTAAAAAAGGTGTTGTTAAAAAGAATGCTACGGCGTTATGACCGTACCACCATTGAACCAAAGCATCTTGGACACCAGCATACACCGAATAACTTTTCAAGGCATTAACAGGTAATTCTAAACTGTTGAATATGTGAAGTACGGCAACTGTTACAAACGTAGCAATGTAAAACCAAAGTGCTACATACAAATGGCGTTGTCTTCGTTTTAAAATGGTAGCAATTAAGTTCCAGCCAAAAACTACCCAAACCAAAGCTATGGCGATATCAAATGGCCATTCCAGTTCAGCATATTCCTTTGATGTGGTGTAACCTAAAGGTAGTGTTATTGCAGCTCCTACAATAATGAGCTGCCAACCCCAAAAGTTAATTTTACTCAATAGGTCACTGGCCATACGGGCTTTTAATAAGCGTTGAGAAGAATAATAAACACCCGCAAAAATGGCATTACCCACAAATGCAAAAATAACCGCGTTAGTATGTAATGGTCTTAATCGTCCAAAACTCAACCAGGAAATGCCGTCAGTGAGGTTTGGAAATAAAAACATAAATGCCAGTAGTAATCCTACCAACATACCTACAACTCCCCAAAGCATGGTTGCATAAAGGAAATTTTTAACGATTTTGTTATCGTAATGAAACTGTTGAACTTCCATAATAATTAATTAGTCTTTTTGGTTTTAATAGATGGTTTTTTTTGCTCTTTTATTAATTCGTCTTCAAAGAGCATTCTTACTGAAGGCGTGTAACTGTCATCATATTGTCCTTTCTTTACCGCAAGAATAAATGCAGCAAAAAATACAATAGCAACAATAACACTGATGCTTAATAAAATATATATAACACTCATACCTGTTTGAAGTTATGGTTCAAAATTACGTGCGATTGATTTTTTAAAATATGATTTTTATCATGTTTGGGTTTTCTTAATCTTTTTCCTAAAATGTTTGTAGCTATAGTTGTAAATACAACAATACTTATAGAGCTCAAAGGCATTAATATGGCTGCGATAACAGGTGCTAGTTGACCAGTAACAGCAAAGTATAAGCCTATAATGTTATAAATAAATGATAGGAGAAAGCTCCATTTAATAATGGTGATAGCTTGCTTTGAAGTCTTGATAAAATGATATAGTTTATCAAACTTAGAAGCGTCTAAAATAGCATCGCACGCTGGAGAAAATACATTGACATTTTCTGATATGGCTATTCCCACATCACTTTGTGCTAAAGCTCCAGCATCATTTAATCCATCTCCAACCATAAGGACTTTGGCACCTTCAGTTTGATGGTACTTTATGTATTCCAATTTATCGTCTGGTTTCTGGTTGAAAATCAATTTGGTCTTTGAAGGCAATAATTTTTTTAGATTTTCTAATTCCCCTTCATTATCTCCAGATAAAATCACCAAATCAAAATGTTTCTTCAGTTTATTAAAAAGTTTAGAAATACCTTTTCTATAGCTATTGTAAAAGGTGTATTTGCCTTTATATTGGTTATTAGAACTAATATGAACAGTTGTGTTTAAAACAGAAGTATCCATTTGCCCAACAAACGCCGCCGAACCTATTTTAATAGAATCGTTATTATATGTTGCTTCAATGCCTTTACCCACATATTCCTGAAAATGATTTAAGGAAATAATATTATGTTCATCTAAAATGTCGTAAAGCGTTCTGCTTAATGGATGATTAGAACTACGTAAGGTATTCTTTAAAAGAATTTCTTCAGAAGGGGATAGGGTATCACCTTCATATGTAGCGGTGCTTTTTTTGTTGGAGGTGATAGTACCCGTTTTATCGAAAATAATGGTATTGATATGAGCCAATTGTTCAATAACCGAAGCATTCTTGACATAGAATTTTAACTTTCCGAAAATACGCAGTAAGTTACCATAAGTAAAAGGTGCTGATAAGGCAATAGCACATGGGCAAGCAATGATCAACACAGCAGTAAAGACATTCATAGCCTTTGATGCGTCAACAATTAACCAGTAAGATGTAGCCAAGATAGCGATTGTTAAAACTGCAATTGTAAACCGCTTACTTATGGCGTTAGTGAGTGTTGTAAAACCACTTTCCTTATTTTTATTGAAGACGTCATTACTCCACAATTGAGTTAAATAGCTTTGTTCAACAGACTTGAGAGTCTCCATCTCAATAACACCAGACGTTTGTTTGCCACCAGCAAAAAGCTTGTCACCAGATTGTTTGCTAACAGTTTCCGATTCACCAGTTACAAAACTATAATCAATACGTGCTTTACCATTTATAAGAATCCCATCAACAGGGATTAATTCTTCATTTCTAATGAGTAATCTGTCACCTTTCTTAATATCATAAACCTGGGTTGGAATTTCTTCACCTTGCTCTAATTTAGTTACGGCAATTGGGAAGTAGGATTTATAGTCTCGTTCAAAAGATAAAAATGAGTAAGTTTTCTGTTGAAAGAATTTTCCAAGTAACAAAAAGAATACTAAACCAGTAAGGCTGTCAAAAAAACCAGACCCTAAATCAAACATTATCTCAACAGTACTTCTTATGAATAAAACTGCTATTCCTAATGCAATGGGAACATCAATGTTCAGAAGTTTTGAACGAAGACCTTTGAAAGCTGAAATAAAATAATCTTGTCCCGCATAAAAAACTACAGGTAAGGAAAAAGCGAACATAAGCCAACGGAAGAGATGTTTGTATTGTTCCAGCCAATATTCACCAACTTCAAAGTATTCTGGAAATGATAAAAACATGACATTGCCAAATGCAAAACCAGCAACACCTAGTTTATAAATCAGTTGTCTATTAATAGATTTTTTTCCCGTTTGAAAATCTTCTAAAGAGATATAGGGCTCATAGCCAATAGAACTTAACAAAAGAACCAAATCCTTTAATGAAAAATTAGTGCTGTTATATGTAACTCGTACAGTTTTTTTTCCAAAGTTAACCTGTGAAGCACTGATGTTTGTGTTTAACTTATTCAGATTTTCCAATATCCAAATACAAGAGCTACAGTGTATATGTGGAATATAGAGTGTTACTATTTGGTTGCGACCGTCGTTAAACTCCGTGAGTTTTTCAATAATGTTTTCTTGTGATAAGAAATCATATTTTCCTTGAATTCCTTTGGGAGTACTGCCTGGTGCCGATTGTAAATCGTAATAGCAGGTTAAATCGTTTTCTGAAAAAATTTCATAGACCGTTTTACAACCATTACAGCAGAATGATTTGTTGTCATAAGTAATTTGTTCAGAGTTACATAAATCACCACAGTGGAAACAAGAAACCTTGTCCATAATATTTGCTCATTTATACCTGTAACAAAAGTCACAAATGAAGTGAACTTAAAATATGATATTTGTCATGTTTTAGTTAATTTTACTGAAGTCAATAAACAGGTATGAACAAATGTGAACAATGTATTATTAGGCAATTTAATTCCCTTAAGGCACTGACTAAAGATGAATTGTTAAGGATTTCTGCTTGTAAAACATCTAAAGTGATAAAAAAAGGAGAAGTTATTTTTGAAGAAGGTGACACATTAAATGGTGTATTCTGTGTTAAGGATGGTATCTGTAAATTATCAAAATTAAGCGCTAATGGAAAAGACCAAATTGTCAAGTTAGTTGTAAAAGGCGATTTGTTAGGTCAACGATCTTTGATAGGTAACGAGTCAGCAAATTTAAGTGCTGTTGCCTTGAATGACATGGAAGTATGTTTTATTCCAAGAAGCGAGATTATAAATGATCTTCAAAACAATGCCAATTTCTCTATGGATGTGTTACAGCAAATGGCGCATGACTTAAAAGAAAGTGACAATGTGATTGTAAACATGGCCCAAAAGTCTGTAAAACAACGTATGGCTGAAACATTGCTATATATTCATGAGCATTTTGGGAGCAACAAAGATGGTTTTTTGAGTGTTATTTTATCTCGTGAGGATTATGCTAATGTTGTTGGTACTGCTACGGAATCAGCTATAAGAATACTCTCTCAATTGAAAAAAGATGGATTCATTTCTACCTCTGGGAAACAGATAAAGATTGATGATATAGAAGGTCTTAAACGCGTAGAATAAAAGAGCCCTGAATATTCAGGGCTCTTTTATTATTGGTTTTCAGCTTCAATTTCTGTATCTGGTAGTTCACCATCCACTGGTTTGTCAACTTCTTTTAAATATTGGTCCAAAAATTTGATGACACGACTGTAGGCTTCAATTTGGTTTTCCTTTTTTACAAAACCATGCCCTTCATCTTCAAACAGAACATATTCAACAGGAACACCATTGGCTTTAACGCCTGCAACAATCTCATCAGATTCAACCTGTAAGACCCTTGGGTCTTGGGCGCCTTGTAAAACAATCAAAGGCTTGGTAACTTTATCAGTATGGAATAAAGGCGATATTTTTTTAAGCCTCACGGAATCTTGCGAATAAGGATCACCCAATTCCAGATACAATGATTTTCTAAATGATTCCCAATAAGGCGGAATGCTTTTTAAGGTTCGTAACCAATTGGTTACACCAAAAATGTTGACACCTACGTCAAATTCTTCCGGCGCATATGTTAGGGCAGCCATAGTCATATAACCGCCATAAGAACCACCAATAATACCAATTTTACTACCGTCAATTTCTGGTTGGGTGGCTAACCAATTTTTGCCCTCTACACAGTCCTGTAAATCTTTTTCACCATGATTTAAGTCATCCATTTGATAGAAGGTTTTACCATAACCGTTACTGCCACGATTATTGACGGCCAAAACAGCATACCCATGATTCACCATATACTGAATTAGTGAACTAAAATTTTGACGTGATTGACCTCCAGGACCACCATGCACCCAAACCATTGCAGGTACTTTGTTGGTTTCAGTAGCTTGATGCGGTAAGTAATAAATGGCTGGGATTTCAACACCGTCAAACGATTTGTAGCGAATAACCTTGGCTGTGACCAAATCATCTGGATTGATCTCTTTGTTGAGAACATTGGTTAATTTATGCTGCTCTTTAGTTGAAAAATTATAGGTATATAAATCTGAAGGTGAGTTGGAACCGCCAACATACATACGCATCCAACTTTCATCATCTGAAAATGATACACTGGTAATACTTTGTGAGCCAAAATCAGGCATGCTAATCGGTTTCATGGTTTTTGAATCAAACACCTCTATGGCATTTTTGCCGTCATCATTTACAAAAACAGTCATATAATTACCCTTATCAGTGAAGCTTGCTCCCAATATGTCCCAATTCCTTTCCAAAACTTTTGTTTTCTCTCCTGAATTTAAGTCATAAGACATTAAATAGGCAAGCTCCGCACCATCATCGGTAGTATAGTAAAATGTATTACTGTCTAAAGAAAAATCTTGTGCAGAGTTACCGCTTAAGCTATCATTTATCTTAATCTTTTCCTTTGTTTCGTTGTTATAGATAAATAAATCAGAGTCATTTGTATTTAGTGATTGGGAAAGGGCAATGAACTGTTTGTTTTTTGAAATTCCGCTAAAGTTAAGTCCGTCATTGTTCTGATAAATTAAATCAGATGTGAAGTCCTCAAGCGACATTTCGTATACATCAAAATAGCGAGGATCTCTTTTGTTGGAACCATAATAAAATCCTGATTTATCAGTATTCCAGCCATAGAATGAGGATTTAGCTCCCTTTTCAGGAGTAAGATCAGTTACAGTTCCTGTAGTATCTCTCAAGTAGATATGATTGATTTCATCTCCGTTGCCATCTGCTGAAAAAAGCATGCGTTCATCTTTTGGAAAGTACGAAATAGCAAAAATAGAGGAGCTGTCCGATTGTGTCAAGGGTTTTAATTCACCGCCTTTTACAGGGACTTCATACAAATTATAGATTCCAGAACGGTTGCTATGTACCAATAATTTAGAATTGTCTGGTGAAAAACTGCCGTTGCCTACAGCTTCATTGTCCATAAACTGTTCAATGGTATACTGTTTAATATCGGGTGCCAGCTCGACTACTGGTTCTTTAGCGTCTTTTTTACAGGATAAAAAAGCACCAATAAAGCAAATTACTAATAGTTTTTTCATTGATTGAATATATTTTAAGTGGTGCAGGTTATTTAATCGATTTTGAAGGTCTTCGTTTCTTTAAAAGGATTGATATTTAATTGTTCCATTTGTGTTTGATAGTCGGACCAATCATTTTTGAAAAAGGTATTGGTTTCATCAAGAGCTTTTGAAATAGCATCATATGCCAATTCAATAAGTTTGGTCTCAGTACTGGTTATTCCATTTTGAGACGAACTCACATAACTTCGGGCTAATCCTAAACGTTGATTGACCGTAACTTCTTGATTTCGGGTGATGCCTTGTCGTTTATCAATTTTACCAAAATACGTATTGATAAGCGTGTCTATTTTTTTTACAGTTTCATCAGATAACTTTATTTCGTCTTTGTATTTTTCATTATCCAATTTCTTTAAATCAGATTGGTATTTTTTTGCAATATTTTTGCTTTCAACCAATTGTTTCACAGCTTTAGCCACGGTTTCTTGTGCAGTTTCTAATTCTTTGAGAGTTGCGTAAACTTCATTGGTATTTTTAGTTGATACGTCGAGTCTTGGATCAGACTTGACGCTTATGGTTTGTTCAGATTGTTGATCTCCAAAACTCATAACCACTCGGTAATTACCAGGCTTAACGCTTACACCACTTGGCTCATTCCTTGATTCTCTAATACTACGTGATGGTCTGGAGACACCAGCTTCATCCATATACCAGGTCCATTTGTGAATACCTGTTTCCTTTGGAGCAGGTTGTTTTAAAGTACGTATCAATCGATCACCATCATAAATTTTCATGATTAAGGAATCCCATTTAATTTCATTGCTTTCGGACTCTTTTGTATCATTGTTTTCTTCATTAGAATTATCCTCATTTTCTTCTTCGTCTCCATTTTCATCTTTGTCTTTATCATCTTTGTCTTTATCGTCTTCTTCTTTATCAGATTTTTTCTTGTCCTCAATCGTTACGAAGTACGTTAATTGCGCACCATAACCTCTATTATCACCATGATACATGGCATCTGCTCCAAAACGACTGCCAGTTGGTTGCTGATAAGCAGCTTGGTAAGCGGTTGGAGGTTCAAATAATTCTAATTTTGAATTAATCACAGAATTGCTTTTTGCCATGGCTCGCAAGGGTCTAATATCATCTAAAACCCAAGCAGCACGTCCAAAAGTACCAATAACTAAATCGTGTTCTCTTGGGTGGATGACTAAATCTTTAACCGATACTGTCGGGAAACCTTCGGTCCATTTAATCCATTTGCTGCCAGCATCCAACGATATGTAGAGCCCGTCATCAGTACCTAAAAAGAGTAGGTTTGGTTCTTCAATATCTTCAACAATAGCAAGGGTATAACTTTCCACGTCATTTTCATCTACAATGCGTGTCCAAGTTTTACCATAATCCTTTGTTCTGTAAGCATAAGGTGTGTAGTTGAAACGTCTGTAATCATTTGCGATTAGCAAGGCTTCACCTTTGTTTTTATTTGAAGCTTTTATTTGCGGAATCCAACTGCCAGTAGGTAGGCCTTTAATGTTTTTAGATACATCAATCCAGGTTTCTCCTCCATTTTGGGTTATGTGTACACGACCATCATCAGTGCCAACCCAAAGCATGTCTTTTTCAACAGGAGAAGGTTCAATGACTAAAATGGTACAGTGATTTTCGGCACCAGTAGCATCCATGGTAAGTCCGCCACTTTCAGACTGTTTCAATTTTTCGGGGTCGTTAGTAGTTAAATCATCTGAAATTAAAGTCCATGTTTCGCCTTTATCGGTTGATTTATGTACAAATTGGCTTCCAAAATAAATAGTATTGTTGTCAAAAGGATCAATATTGATAGCTGCATTCCAATTGAATCGTAATTCGGTATCAACATCCAAAGCTACAGGTCTCACCAAAAAATTATTGCCTGTTTCCCAATCGTAACGTGAAACATAACCTTGCTGACTCATGGTCCAACCAAATCTGGAATCGTCTCTGTCTGGAACTACGTCAAAACCATCTCCAAAGCTGATTTCCTGCCAGTAAGAATTGCGAATACCTTGAGAGCGCCAAACATAAGCTGGTCCTCGCCAAGACCCATTGTCTTGCATACCACCATATACATTATAAGGAAATTCATTGTCTACATTAATGTGATAAAATTGCGCGACTGGCAAATTACCAATGAAGCGCCAGGTTTTTCCACCATCGTGCGTAATGTTCATCCCACCATCATTACCGTCAATCATAAAACTACCATCTTTTGGATGAATCCACCAGGCATGGTGGTCTGGATGAATACCATTGTCAACACCATAAGCTGGCATGAGTTGGTGAAAGTTTTTACCGCCATCTTCACTCACGTTTACATAGGTAAATACCGAGTATACGCGATTTTCGTTTTGAGGGTCTACATAGATTTCGGAGTAATAAAAAGGCCTGTTTCCAATATCATTTTTATCATTGATTTTTTGCCACTTAAATCCGCCATCTTCACTTTTGTACAGTGCATTCTTCTTGGCTTCAACCAAGGCATAAATTATGTTGGGCTTGTTAGCAGCTATGGCAACGCCTATTCGACCTAGGTTTCCTTCTGGAAAACCATCGTCTGAAGTTACTTTTTTCCAGGTTTCACCACCGTCATAAGTTATATGTAAGCCAGAACCTTCACCACCTGAATTAAAAAACCAAGGGTCACGTTTGTGTTCCCACATGGCAGCAATTAGTTTGTTGGGATTGGTGGGATCCATTATTAGATCGGCAGCACCTGTTTTGTTATTGGCAAATAGAATTTTCTTCCAAGTTTTGCCGCCATCAGTCGTTTTGAAAACACCACGTTCTGGATGTTCCCCCCAAGGTGACCCAATAGCACCAGCATAAACCACATTAGGATTAGTCGGGTCGATAATAACGCGATGGATATGCCTCGTTTTTTCAAGACCCATTAGTTGCCAGTTTTTACCGCCATCTAAAGACTTGTAAATACCATAGCCACCATTGAGACTGTTTCTTGGGTTTCCTTCTCCTGTTCCCACCCAAATCACACTAGGGTTGGATTGCTGAATAGCTACGGCACCGATAGAAGCTGTAACCTCATTGTCAAAAATAGGCTCCCATTTAATGCCTCCTGAAGTTGATTTCCACAACCCACCTGAAGCAGTACCAACATACATAACATCAGGATCACTTTGAACAACATCTATGGCTGTAACACGACCAGACATACCACCTGGTCCAATATTACGCGGTTTCATGTTTTTTACTAAATCTAAAGAGAATTCTTGTTGAGGAAATACAAAGGCCATGCATAAAAGCATGACAAGGGTCACTATTTTTTTCATTCGGTTCGGTTTGTTAAACATTAAAAATAAGTAAAAAGTACTGGTTAGTTTCGCGATTTCATATTTTTAACACAGCATGAAATTATTTCTGCAATACG
The DNA here is from genome assembly GCA_030425285.1 of Bacteroidia bacterium. Lineage (GTDB taxonomy): Bacteria > Bacteroidota > Bacteroidia > Flavobacteriales > Flavobacteriaceae > Hanstruepera. The sequence goes on along the minus strand of JAUIAY010000006.1, from coordinate 101,720 downwards.
CTTTTGGCGGGTTTCGGATCGTTTGGCTTGCTTGAGCCAATACAAATAACTTTTCTGATAAGAGGGTGCAAAATTTTGGTAATTTTCAAAAGCTCTGGGTATTTTGTCAAATGCAACTTGAAGATCTTCAGGAATGATGCCGCTTTCAACATCGTCAAGAACGGACCAGCTGCCATTTTGTTTGGCAGTTTCAATTTTTTCCAGCCCGCTGTTGTGCATAAGATTTTCAGCAAGAAGCTCTTTGATGTATTTTTTGTTCAGGGCACTCCAAACACTTTTTGGATTTCTGGGCGTGAAATATTGCCGACGTTTCCCATTGCCCAAGCTTTTTACTGTAGAGTCTATCCACCCATAGCATAAAGCCACTTTTACAGCTTCTTCCCAACGCATACTTTCTTTGGGGTGATCAACTTTGTAGAATATCAGATAAATACCTGAATGTTTATCGTGATTCACATGTAACCATTCGCGCCATTCAGAATCTGATTTAAAATACAATTCGGGATATTCCACAGGTTATAGTTTTTTGCTGTACACATAAAAATTTGGGTTTATTTCTATGTCCTTTGCACTTATTGTCAAGGTTTTCCATTCGGCTTTTGGAAACAGCCATTTTTCTTTATCATCAATGGTAACTTGAATAGGCATGTCAAAATTCTCAACAATATTTGTCCAACGGTATTTTAAATTTTCATCTGTAATCTCATATTCTAAAGTTGGAATCATAGTTGTTCTTAAATATTGATTGAAGAACTCGGTTAAATCGATACCTGTTTGTTGACTGATATAATTTTCAACCTGCTCCGTAGTCACTGTTTGATGATAGAAAGTGCTATTGAGACCTCTTAAAATTTGTCGCCACTTTTCATCATCTTCGATTAACTGTCTTAAAGTGTGCAATATGTTAGCACCTTTTGCATACATATCACCAGAGCCTTCCTTGTTCACGTTGTAATAACCTATGATAGGGCTTTTGTTTCCAATTCCTCGACGTTGACCGATAACATATTCCGAACCAGCTTCTTTTCCATAGTAATATTCAACAAACAAATTTTCGGAATACGTGGTGAAGCTTTCATGAATCCACATATCTGCGATATCTTTATAGGTGATATTATTGGCAAACCATTCATGTCCGGCTTCGTGGATAATGATATAGTCAAATTTCAAACCCCAACCAGATCCTGAAATATCCCTTCCTAAATACCCTTTTTTGTATTGATTACCATAGGTAACTGAACTTTGATGCTCCATACCCAAGTACGGTACTTCAACAAGTTTAAAACCGTCTTCGTAAAAAGGATATGGGCCAAACCAATGTTCAAAAGCTTTCATCATTTTTGGCGTGTCCTTAAAGTGTTCTTTTGCTTTATCAAGGTTATAACTCAATACATAATAATCTAAATCCAATGGCCCTTTTTCACCTTGATAGACTTCTGAAAAATGGACATAATCACCAATGTTCACATTAACACCATAATTATTAATAGGGTTGTGCACAAACCAATTGGAGGTAACGGTTCCATCATTATTTTCCTTAACAGACCTTAAACGCCCATTTGAAATATTGCTTAAGCCTTTTGGGTTTGTAACACTTATGAGCATACTGTCTACTTCATCGTACATGTGGTCTTTGTTGGGCCACCAAACACTTGCACCTAGTCCTTGACAAGATGTTGCTACAAAGTGGTTGCCATTACTATCTTTTTTCCATGATAGACCACCATCCCAAGGTGCTCTCACAGCTTCTTTGGGATTACCTTGATAATGTATTTCCAAAGAATTGATAGTGTTTGGAATTTGTTTGTCAATAAGTGAAATAAAATGGGCATTGCCATCACGTTTTACTGATAATTCTTTGCCGTTTTGGGTTGCCTTTGTTATCACTAAAGGCTCTTGCAAATCGATTTGAATGGTAGAGTAGGGCTTTAAAACTTTATAATTTATGATATTTTTTCCTGAAATATATTTTTCGTCTGGATTAACCGAAACGTCTAAATGATAATACGTTAAATCCCACCATTCACGTTCAGGAGTGATGGTTCCCCTTAAAGTATCTTGATGCGTGAAGTGTGTTTTTTCTTCGAGTAATCCTTGCGCTTGACATGTGTAGCCTATACAAAATAGCGCAGTACAAAGTATTATAAATGTTTTCATGTTATTTATGGTGTGAAGTGAAATTTAATAATATATCTCTAATATTTTCAGTGTTTTTTACATAATACTTGGCTTTGGTTTTTTTTAGGCCAACTTTTACCGAAAAGGCACTTTCTGGTAATTCTTCAAACATATATTCATCGGTCCAATCATCGCCTGCCGCAAATATAAAATCATAACTGTTCTCTACCAACCATGTAGCGGTTGCTCGACCTTTGTTAACATTGCTGCTTTTGATTTCTATTACTTTATTGCCTTGTAAGACTGATAAATCGTTATTGGAAATTAAACTGGTCAGTACGGTATTCAATTCTATGGTCCTTATTTTTGCCAGTTCTGGATCGGCTTGTCTATAATGCCAGGCAAGCGAGTATTTTTTTTGTTCAATGAATGTTCCCGGTGTTCTATCTACAAATGTTTCTAGAATGGGTTTAATGTTTTTCATCCAATCGGTTTTTAGGCGCTCCAACATTTTCCAATCACTAGCTTTTGTTTTTAGCCAAACACCATGATCGGTTATAAGGTTGTAATCTTTATTGCCAAACCAATTTTCAAAGGTTTCTTTGCCCCTTCCGCTAATAATAACGACGTCCGTATTTTTTTGTTGGTTTAAGGAATCTAATAAAGAGATTAATTGGTTGTCTGGTTTCGCGTCTTGAGGGTTGTTTTGAAATCCAACCAATGTACCATCGTAGTCAAGCAACAACAATCTTTTTTTTGAAGACTGGAAGGAGTCCATCATTTTACTTGTTCTGTCACTATCAAGTTTTTTTGCTATGATAGCCGTCTTTGTACTTTTTGTAGCATTAAGGGATTTCATAAATTCAGAAGCCCATTTTTCAACACTGTAGCGTTTTAACCGTTTTTGAAGAAATTTCAGTCGCTTTTCCTGTTCATCTTCAGGCATTTCAATGGCATTTTTAAGCGCATTGGCAACTTCTTCAAAATTATTGGGATTGATTAAGATGGCTTCGTTCATTTCTTTTGATGCACCAGCCATTTCACTCAAAATTAAAACACCATTCATATCAGTTCGTGTGGCTACGTACTCTTTGGCAACTAAATTCATACCGTCACGAATGGGTGTTATCAACGCAATATCAGATGAGGTATACAGGTCTATTAAATTATCAAAAGGCATAGACCTATAAAAATACCAGATTGGTGTCCAGCTTACCGTTGCAAACTGACCATTGATTCTTCCAACCAATTCATCCGTTTCCCGTTTTAGTTTTTTGTATTGCGGAACATCCGATCTAGACGGTACAGCAAGCATGATAAGCCTGACTTTTTCCTTGAACTGCGGATATTTATTCAAGAAATATTCAAATGCCCTAATGCGATTGGGAATACCTTTGGTATAATCCATTCGGTCAATGGAGAGTATTAATTTGGCTTCTGAACCAGATTGAATATGATCGTCCAAACGTCTTTGTAATTCTGATTTTTCATTAGCCTTGAGGTTTTTATGTTTTAAGGCTGCATCATGAAATTTATTGTAATCAATTCCCATTGGGAATGAATCTACCTTAATAACACGGTCGTGATAGGTAATTTCATTGAATTTGACTTCCAATCTCAAAATACGTTTTACAGAGCTTAAAAAATGCCGCTCGTAATCATAGGTGTGAAATCCTAATAAGTCTGAACCCAACATACCGTGCAATAATTCTTCACGCCATGGGAATATTCTGAAAATTTCATAAGAAGGATAGGGGATGTGCAGGAAAAAACCAATAGTGACGTCGGGTTTTTGGTCTTTAATGAGCTTGGGAAGCAACAACAATTGGTAATCATGCACCCAAACGGTATCGCCATCTTCAATATGTTCTAAAACAACATCGGCAAATTTTTGATTCACCAATTTGTAGGATTCCCACTGGCTGTTTTCAAACTCGGTATACTCCATAAAATAATGGAATAGCGGCCACAATGTTTTATTGCTAAATCCTAAATAGTAATTCTCAATATCGTCTTCGGTCAATGGAACGGTTGCACAGTTTTGTTTAGACGCAGCCTCTTTAACTTTGACACTTAAATCGTTATCTAACTCTTCTTCAGTAAGTCCTGACCAGCCTATCCATAGGCCATTTCCATCTTCGTGAACCGATTTCATGCCTGTTGCCAGCCCACCAACACTTGGAACTACCTCTAATTGATTGTTTTCAAGTTTAATTTGTAATGGAAGTCGGTTGGATACTATTATGGTCTTACTCATAGAAATGCTTTGGTTTAAAGATAGGATTTTCGTTAATTTAATGAAAATTAATTCGGAACCATTATAAACTATTCGATTTGACAAATAATTTAGACTACGGAATCATAGGGAATTGTAGAAGTGCTGCCATAATATCAAAAACGGGATCTATAGATTGGTGTTGTTTGCCAGAGTTTGATTCGTCTTCGGTTTTTGCAAAACTATTAGATGAAAAAATTGGTGGAAGTTTTGAAATAATTACTGATGAAAGCTTTCAGATCACTCAAAAATATATAGATAACACGACTATATTGGTAACAAGATTTAGTAATGGTATAGATACGTTTGAAGTACATGATTTCATGCCTCGCTACTACAAGCCCAATGGCGGCTATCAAGCACCTCCAGAAATCATTAGATACTTTAAATATATTTCAGGAAAGCCAACATTTAAAGTTCTTTACGATCCTAAATTGGAATATGCCAAAGGCAAAACAGAAATATATGCAAAAGAACACTTTATTGTTAGTTTGACCTATGGTGAAAAGTTTGATACCTTATTTCTTTACACAAGCTTTGATAAACAGAAAGTATTAAACAGTGAAACTATTGAGTTAACTTCAGATGGTTATTTCTTAATTGGTTATAATGAAAAAGTATTTGAAACAACTGTAGAAAATATGTTTCTAGAACATCAGCGTACCAAGGTATATTGGTTGAACTGGATGGATAGAACACCTTCATACAATTTATACAACAAAGAAATAGCGCGAAGCGCTATGACTCTTAAATTACTTACGTATGATAAAACAGGAGCTGTTTTAGCTGCGGCAACAACATCGTTACCAGAAACCATAGGTGAAGTCAGGAATTGGGATTACCGTTTTTGTTGGATTCGTGACGCTTCCATGGTTATAAAAGTAGTATCTCAACTAGGGCATAAAAATATAGCTAAACGTTACTTAAGTTTTATCATGGATTTAATACCTGATAAAGATGAGAAGCTCCAAATCATGTATGGTATTAATAAAGAAAAGAAACTCACCGAAGAAACGCTTGAGCATTTGAGTGGTTATCATAATTCAAGTCCTGTTCGTGTTGGAAATGCGGCATATAAGCAAAAGCAGAATGATATTTATGGTATTTTAATGGATGTTATCCATCAGCAGTTTATTAACTTTTCTAATGACATTGAAAACACCGAAGAGCTTTGGACCATTACAAAAGGCATTGTTTGGGTTGTCAATAAGCATTGGAAAGAACCTGATAAGGGTATTTGGGAATTTAGAACCGAAGACAGGCATTTTACTTTCTCTAAAGTATTGTGTTGGGTAGCTGTAGATAAAGCTATAAAAGTTGCAGAATTATTAGGTAAAACATCAAAAATATCCAAGTGGAAATTGATAGAAAGCGAAATACGTGAAGACATTATGGAACATGCCTGGAATAATGACGTAAAAGCATTCACACAATCTTACGGTTCGAGTGACTTGGACGCCTCAGTGTTATTAATGGAACCTTATGGTTTTATCGATGCTAAGGACCCTAAATATGTAAGTACAGTAAATGCTATTGAGCGAGAGTTAAGTAATGACGGATTATTGTACCGTTACAAAAATCAAGACGATTTTGGTCTGCCATCATCTTCGTTTACTATCTGTACCTTCTGGTTTATAAACAGTTTGTACAAAATAGGAGAGGTGCAAAAAGCTAAACGTATGTTTGATAAGTTACTGACTTATAGTAATCATTTAGGCCTGTTCAGTGAAGATATTGACTTTAAGACAAAGCGTTTACTTGGAAACTTTCCACAAGCTTATTCACATTTAGCATTGATTGAAACAGCGATTAATTTGTCGAAAATAACGAATGAAGAAAAAATCAAAGAGTTGATTGAATAATAAGTTTTTTGATTTAAATATAAAAAGCCGTTTCATACAGAAACGGCTTTTTACTTCTAACTAAACTTAACTACAATTAAAAGCAGTACTTATTTTCAGCTTTTACTTTTTCAGCTATTTCGTTTCTTAAGTCTACGATATCCGGATAATTCTGATATTTTGTAAATCGCTTAAGACCCATAAGCATCATGCGCTGTTCATCGCCTTCGGCAAATGAAATGATACTTTCTTTTCCTTTGTCTTCTACAATATTTACAGCATTGTACAAGTATAATTTTGCCATAGCAATTTGAACGGATTGTTCCTTCTCTCCAAATCGTTTCGCATTCTTTTCTGTTCTTAAAATAGCAGATTCAGCCATATAGATTTCAATAAGAATATCTGCAGCAGCTACCAATAATTGTTGATGGCCTTCTAAATCCGGACCAAATTTTTGAACAGCACCACCAGCAACCATTAAAAAGGTTTTCTTTAACTTTTTAATCATTTCTTTCTCTTCTGAAAACAATTCAGAATAATCAGGTGTTTCAAACGATGGAATACCCATTAACTCCTCTTGGACTGCTTGGGCAGGACCTAATAAATCCACATGACCTTTCATGGCTTTTTTGACAAGCATACCTACAGATAGCATACGGTTTATTTCATTGGTTCCTTCATAAATTCTAGCAATTCTGGCATCTCTCCAGGCAGCTTCCATAGGAGTTTCTTTAGAGAATCCCATTCCACCAAATATTTGAATGCCTTCATCAGCACAGTTTTGAACATCTTCAGAAACGGCCACTTTTAGTATAGAACATTCAATGGCGTATTCTTCAACACCTTTTAATTCAGCTTCTTGATGTGAATTTCCAGCGGCTTCTCTTAAGGCTATACGGTCTTCAATATTTTTTGATGCACGATAAGTTGCAGATTCACCAGCATAGGCACTTGCAGCCATTTCAGCCAACTTCTTCTTGATAGCACCAAAATCAGATATTCTAGTTTTGAATTGTTTACGCTCATTGGCATATTCAACCGCTGTAGTTGTAATACGTCTTTGTGAATCCAAACAAGCAGCTGCTAATTTGATACGCCCAACATTAAGCGCATTCATAGCAATTTTAAAACCTTCGCCACGACCAGCCAACATATTCTCAACAGGCACAACTGTGTCATTGAAGAATACTTGTCTTGTTGAAGAGGCATGGATACCAAGCTTATGTTCTTCTTCACCTAAAGTAATACCATTTGGATTTTCAGGATCATATTCCACGATAAAGCCAGTAATATTTTTATCATCTTCAATACGCGCGAAAACAATCATTAAGCGGCAAAATCCAGCATTGGAAATCCACATTTTTTGACCGTTAATTTTGTATGTTTTACCGTCAGCAGAAAGCTCGGCAGTTGTTTTACCTGAATTGGCATCACTACCAGCTCCTGGCTCTGTTAAGCAATAAGAACCAAACCATTCACCTGAAGCTAACTTCGGTACATATTTTTGTTTTTGTTCTTCGGTACCGTATAAGGTTATTGGCATCGTTCCAATACCTGTATGCGCTCCAAAAGCTGTACTGAATGAACCTGTACCACTGGAAATGTAATCACAGGTTAATACAGTTGATACAAATCCCATTCCTAATCCACCATAGGCTTCAGGAACGGCTACCCCCAAGAATCCGAGTTCACCAGCTTTACGCATGCACTCTTCAGTTAACGCATAATCTTTTGCTTCAAATCTATTCTTGTGTGGAATGATTTCACGGTCATTGAATTCCATAACCGCTTCTTTCATCATGTTTTGTTCTTCTGAAAAATCTTCAGGTGTAAACACATCCTCGCAGTTAGTTTCTTTTACCAAAAACTGACCGCCTCTTAATAATTCTTTTTCTTTTGTTTCCATTGTTTATTTAGATTCTAGACAGCTAGATACTAGATTCTAGACTGTGTTTTATTGGATTGATATTTATTTAAGTCTATTTTCTAGACTCTATTTATCTATATTCTTAATTAAGAAATTCGAAAATTCCACAAGCACCTTGACCAGTTCCTACGCACATGGTAACGGCACCATATTTTCCTTTCATGTTACGCTTACGCATTTCATCAAACAGTTGCACTGAAAGTTTAGCGCCTGTACAGCCTAGTGGGTGTCCCAATGCAATGGCGCCACCATTAACATTAACAATATCGTTGTTTAGGTCCAATTCTCTGATAACTGCTAATGATTGTGAAGCAAAGGCTTCATTAAGTTCTATTAGTTCCAAATCAGATTGTTTTAGGCCTGCTTGTTTTAAGGCTTTTGGAATGGCTTTCACAGGTCCAATTCCCATAATTCGTGGTTCAACACCAGCAGCAGCATAGTTTACTAATCTGGCAATAGGTTCTAAATTCAATTCTTTTACTAAATCTTCACTCATAACCATTACGAATGCAGCACCATCACTCATTTGAGAAGAATTTCCAGCAGTAACACTACCACCTTGAGCAAAAACAGGTCGAAGTTTTGCTAGAGCTTCTAAATTTGTTCCTTTACGAGGGCCTTCATCTTTGGTTACGGTATAATTTTTTGTTGCTTTTTTACCGTTTTCATCAATATAAGTTTGCTCTACTTCAATAGGCACAATTTGATCTTGAAAACGATTCTCGGCTTGAGCTTTTAAAGCTTTCATGTGTGAATTATAGGCGAACTCATCTTGGTCTTCACGAGATACTTTGAACTGATTGGCTACAGCTTCTGCGGTATTACCCATTCCCCAATAGTATTCTTCATGACCAGCTTTAACGATATCATAATTTAATTCTGGTTTGAATCCTGTCATAGGAACAGCACTCATACTTTCAGCACCACCTGCGATAATACAGTCGGCCATTCCAGCTTGAATTTTTGCCGTTGCAATTCCTATAGTTTCAATTCCAGAAGAGCAAAATCTATTTACCGTCACGCCTGGAACATCTACAATGTCCAATCCCATTAATGAGATAAGTCTTCCCATATTTAACCCTTGGGAACCTTCTGGCATGGCGTTACCTACAATCACATCATCTATGCGTTTTTTATCAAAATCGGGCAGCTCTTTCATCATATGGGCTATGGTTTCAGCAGCCAACTCATCGGTTCTTTTAAAACGGAACACGCCTTTTGGTGCTTTACCAACAGATGTTCTATATGCTTTTACTATATATGCGGTTTTGTTCATAATTTAAATAGTTTTTTGTAATTGAGAGTCTAGAGTTTATACGATTAGAAAATAGACTAATCTCCAAGGTTATCAATAAACTTCCCTAACATTTTTTGAATTTGTAATATCTTATTTTCTAATTTTTCGAATTTATCCTTGCTTAAGTAGCCTTCATTAAAAGAAACTATTAATTGTGTTTCCCATTCAAATGCTGAACCAAGACTATTTTCTAAAAACTTTTTAAAATGTCTATCAGTACTTTTACTTGATCCTTCAGAAATATTGGAAGGGATAGATACAGCACATCTATTCATTTGGCTTATTAAATTGAACCTTTCTAAATCTGGAAATGTTCTTGTGAGTTTATAATTTTCGCTAACAAGTTCAATACCATCTTGCCATATTTTTAATTTTTTAAAATTATGTCTAGCCATAAGTCTAGTATCTAGGTTCTACTTGTCTACAATCTAATTACGTAGTGGTTTTCCTGTTTTTAACATGTGTTGGATGCGTTCTAAAGTTTTTCTTTCCGTACACAACGATAAAAATGCTTCGCGTTCGAGATCTAAAAGATATTGTTCAGATACCATTGTAGGTTCTGACAAGTCACCACCAGCCATAACGTATGCTAGTTTGTTGGCGATTTTATGATCATGCTCACTAATGTAATTTGAAGCTTCCATAGAATCTGTTCCCACTAAAAACATTCCCAAAGCTTGTTTACCTAACACTTTAACGTCTGTTCTTTTAACAGGTTTGGTATATCCTGCGTCAGCCAATAATTTGGCATGGGCTTTTGCAGTTGCAATTTGGCGATCTTTGTTTACAACAATAATATCTTTTCCTTTTTGTAGGATTCCTAAATCAAAAGCTTCATAAGCTGAAGTGGATACTTTAGCCATTCCAATTGTTAGGAAGTATTCTTGTAATACGTTTAATTCAACATCTCCTTTTCTAAACGTATCCGATGCTCTTAAAGCCATTTCTTTAGAGCCACCACCACCAGGAATTACTCCAACTCCAAACTCAACGAGTCCAATGTAGGTCTCTGCGGCTGCAACAACTTTATCGGCATGCATTGATAACTCGCAACCACCACCTAGAGCCATTCCATGCGGCGCAGCTACAGTTGGAATAGAAGAGTAGCGCATACGCATCATAGTATCTTGGAAATACTTGATTGCCATGTTCAGTTCGTCGTATTCTTGTTCGGCAGCCATCATAAAAATCATACCTATATTGGCACCTACCGAGAAATTAGCGGCTTGATTTCCGATTACTAATCCTTCAAAATCTTTTTCGGCAAGATCAACCGCTTTATTTAATCCAGCTAATACATCACCACCAATCGTGTTCATTTTGGATTGGAATTCACAATTCAAAATACCATCACCCAAGTCCTCAATAACAACACCTGAATTTTTGAACACTTCGTTCGATTTTCTAATGTTGTCTAATATAATAAAGGCATCTTGACCTGGGATTTTAGTTTGCGTTTTAGATGGAATATCGTAGAAGTACGTAGCACCATCTTTTACTGAATAAAATGATTTACTACCTGATGCTAGCATGTCATTTACCCAATCGGCTACTTGATGACCTTCAGCTTTTATTAGCTCCAATCCTTTTTCAACACCTACAGCATCCCATATTTGGAATGGACCATGTTCCCATCCAAAGCCAGCTTTCATAGCATCGTCAATCTTGTATAAATCATCAGATATTTCTGGAATTCTATTGGATACATAAGCAAACATGGCTGCAAAATTCTTACGATAGAATTCACCAGCTTTGTCTTTTCCAGAAGCTAGAATAGGAAAACGATCAATTACTTTGTCTATTGTCTTGGTTAATTCCAAAGTTGCAAACTGTGCTCGCTTTTTAGGTCGATACTCTAATGTGTCTAAATCCAACGATAGGATATCGCTTTGACCTTTATCGTCTTTAACTTTTTTGTAGAAACCTTGACCTGTTTTACTACCTAACCACTTGTTCTCCATCATGGTGTTGATAAAGTCCGGAAGCTTAAATAATTCATGCGCTTCATCGTTAGGGCAATTGTCATAGATACCGTTAGCAACATGCACCAATGTGTCCAAGCCAACAACGTCAACGGTTCTAAATGTTGCCGATTTTGGTCGGCCGATTACAGGACCTGTTAATTTATCAACTTCTTCAATGGTGAGCCCTAATTCTTTTACTTGATGGAATAAGGACTGAATCCCAAAAATCCCAATACGGTTTCCAATAAATGCTGGTGTATCTTTAGCAACAACTGATGTTTTTCCAAGGAATTGTTCACCATAATTATTTAAGAAGTCCAAAACATCTGAATCTGTTTTAGGACCTGGGATAATTTCAAAAAGCTTTAAGTAACGTGCTGGATTGAAAAAGTGTGTTCCACAGAAATGTTTTTGGAAATCATCACTACGGCCTTCACTCATAAATTTAATTGGAATACCTGATGTATTGGATGTAATAAGTGTTCCTGGAGTTCTGTGTTTTTCAAGATTTTCGAACACCTGTTTTTTAATATCCAAACGTTCAACAACAACCTCAATAATCCAATCGACATCTTTAACTTTAGCAATATCATCTTCTAAATTCCCCGTCGTTATTCTATTGGCAAATTTTTGATGATAAATAGGAGAGGGCTTTGATTTTAATGCTCCCTGTAAAGAATCATTAACAATACGATTTCTAACTATTTTATTTTCTAATGTCAAGCCTTTGGCTTTTTCATTTTCGTTTAGTTCTCTGGGGACAATATCGAGAAGAAGTACATCTACACCAATATTGGCAAAATGGCATGCAATACCGCTTCCCATTATTCCAGAACCAATAACAGCTACTTTGTTTATTCTACGTTTACTCATATTTATTTAAGTATGTGTTCTTTTTGGTTATATATTTTTTTGTTTGATATCATATTATTTATGAGTTCGGCAACTTCATAAAAATGGTCGAGTTTCTCTGGGGAAAGATTCTTTTTGATGGTTTCATTAAAAGTCAAAACTTTTTCTCTTGAATAAGCCCGTTTCTCACGACCAAATTCTGTTAGGTGAATGATGACACCACGACCATCTTCTGGATTGGGTTTGCGCTCTATCAATCCTTTTTCTTCCATAGATTTCAATGTTCTTGAAAGACTAGTAGCTTCCATGCCCATTTTAGGGCCAAGAGACGTTGAAGGTGTCCCATTTTCAGGGTCAATACTCAACAAGGCAAATCCTGTGGCCATAGTGGTTCCAAATTGCGCAGCTTCTTCGTTGTACATTTTATTGATAGCTAACCATGTGGTTCTGAATACATAATCAATGGTTTTGTCTTTCATGGATGGAAATTTAGTGTTTCAAATATATGAAAATTTATTATGCATGCATAATAAATGTATGAAATTTAACATTGTAATAATTAAAAAGCCTGATTGGTTAATCAGGCTTAAATTTTAAGGGCGGTATATTTTATCTATAAGGTCGTGGTATTTTTCCTTAATTACTTTACGCTTCATCTTCATGGTAGGAGTCAGGTGGCCTTCTTCAATAGACCACACATTAGGTGTTATTTCGAACTTTTTAATTTGTTCCCAATGTCCAAATTTTTGATTTGCCGTATCAATTTCTTCTTGGATTCTATCTTTTAATTGTTGATTGTCAATAATAGTTTCTTTAGAGTAATTGATTTTATGACGTTTAGCCCACTCTTGAACAAACTCATAATTTATTTGAATGAGTGCAGCTGGCATTTTTTCACCTTCACCAATGACCATTATCTGTTCAATGAAACGGGATTGCTTAAATTCGTTTTCCAATATGGCTGGAGCCACATATTTTCCTCCAGAAGTCTTAAACATTTCCTTTTTTCTGTCGGTTATCTTGAGAAACCCTTCTGAATCAATCTCTCCAATATCTCCTGTATGGAAATAATCATTAGTCATGACTTCAGCTGTTTTTTCAGGATCTTTATAGTAGCCTTGCATGACATTTGGGCCTTTTACCAAAATTTCACCATCATCAGCAATTTTAACTTCTACATTATCTATAATGCGGCCAACGGTTCCAATTTTAAATCCGCCATGTCTTTGATCATTAACAGATATTACAGGCGATGTTTCCGTTAGGCCATAACCTTCCATTATCGGCATTCCTGCTGCTGCAAACATTCTTGTGAGACGTGGCTGTAAAGCTGCACTACCGGAAACCATGAGTTCCAAATTTCCGCCAAGGCCTTCCTGCCATTTACTAAATATAAGTTTCCGTGCCAATTGTAGCTGCTTTTCGTACCACCAACCATTAGCGCCATAAGGTTCATATTTTAAACCCAGTTCAATTGCCCAGAAAAATAAGGTCTTTTTTAAACCGGACAGTTCAGTGCCTTTGGCAACAATTTTATCATAGACTTTTTCATATAAACGCGGAACTGCCGTCATGACATTCGGTTTGACCTCCTTTAAATTATCACTCATGGCTTCAATGGATTCAGCGAAATACACTTCGACGCCACAGAATTGATATAGATATAAAATCATGCGTTCAAAAACATGACAAACGGGAAGAAAACTTAAGGATTTAGATTTTCCATAATCAAAAGGAACCCGTTTTTCGCTATCCAGTACATTTGAAACAATATTGTTGTGCGAAAGCATCACACCTTTAGGCGTGCCTGTTGTTCCTGATGTATATATCAATGTCGCCAGATCATCAGGTTTAACTTGGTTTTTTCTGTCTTCTACAACATCTTGATTGGATTCATCTTTCCCCAGTTCCAATACGTCTTTCCAACTGGATTCATTTGAAATATCGTTAAACGTATAAACCGCTTTTAATTTCGTGTTACCTTTTATGACATTTAGTTTCTCTAAAATAGTCTCGTCGGATACAAAACAGTAAATAGACTCCGAATGATTTAATATATACTCGTAATCTTCTTTGGCAATTGTTGGATAAATGGGCACATTTTGAGCGCCAATTTGAAGAATGCCTGTGTCAACTATATTCCATTCGGTTCTATTGTTGGTTGATATAACAGCAATCTTATCATTTGGCTTTACACCCAGTCGGAGTAAACCACGGCTAATAGCGTTTGCTTGATCAATAAATTCTTTGGAAGATATAGATTTCCAAGTTCCATTATATTTAGTAGTAAAGGCTTTATCAAGATTGTAAGTCTCTAACTGATGGTATGGGAAATCAAAAAGTCTTGTAATTTTTGTCATTTTGAATTAGGGAAAAAGTCATTGGCAAAATATAAAATTACTGAAGATAATTCAAAACTTTATTTAACCTGTTGTGTATTTTGAGCATAAAATTTAGTTTGAGCGTCAGTTCGAGTGATTTTGAGGTACGAAAAATCGTATCGAGAACTTTTGGTTACCAAAATTCTAATTCTCGATACAAATTTTTCTCATTTCAATCGAAAAATCCACTCGAATTGACGAATTTTTCAAAATGCACAACGGGTCAGAAATCTAAAATAATGAGATTCCTCTTCGTGCCTCATTCTGAATGACAACGTAACCCAATAAAGAAGTTCATTTTATCAGAGTAGGTTTTAACTTCTTGAAGATTGGATAATTGTTCAAAAAGAAAGGCTGTAAATAGAATTGAAATTCATTTAATGTTTTATTTTTGTGAGTTCAAACAATTAATTCGGGATGTGGTCTCTCGGCGATGCTCGAGACAGGCTCCGTCCGGTTAGCGTATTCCGCTAGAGGCGGAATGGTCGCAGAAGAAGTACAATAAACAATTAATTCGGGATGTGGCCTCTCGGCAATGCTCGAGACAGGCTCCGTCCGGTTAGCGTATTCCGCTAGAAGCGGAATGGTCGCAGGTTATGAGACATTATGTATACATACTTTGGAGTGAGTTGTTAGGTAGATATTATTGTGGTGAATCGAAAGATGTTGAAAATAGGCTTTTAGTCCATAATAAAGGAGGAAACAAGTATACTACAAAGGGCATTCCGTGGCAGTTGGTTAAAGTTATAGAAGTTTCCAATCGAACAGAAGCAAGGAGACTTGAAAGCAAAATAAAGAAACGAGGAATTAAAAGATTTCTCGAAGAGAATTAATTCGGGATGTGGTCTCTCGGCGATGCTCGAGACAGGCTCCGTCCGGTTAGCGTATTCCGCTAGAGGCGGAATGGTCGCAGTAGATAATTAATTCGGGATGTGGCGCAGTCCGGTTAGCGTACACGGCTGGGGGCCGTGTGGTCGCAGGTTCAAATCCTGTCATCCCGACGAAAAAAAGGAGCTTATTTTAAGCTCCTTTTTTATTATCTATTCTCAATCCATTTTCTAGCATTCACAAAGGCTTCCAACCAAGGGGAGACTTGGTCTTTTCTGCCTTTAGGGTAGTTAGCCCAGTTCCATTGGAAGGTAGAACGCTCTATATGCGGCATGGTTACTAAATGACGGCCTGTTTTATCACACATCATGGCGGTGTTAAAATCGGAGCCATTTGGGTTGTGCGGATAGCCTTCATAACCATATTTAGCTACTATGTGATACTTGTCTTCAGCATATGGTAAACTGAATTTACCTTCGCCATGCGAAATCCAAACTCCTAACGTGCTACCTGCCAATGATGCTAACATCACTGAATTGTTCTCTTGAACTTTTACAGACGTAAAGGCACTTTCGTGTTTATGGGAGTCGTTATAAGTCATTTTACCATGCTGCTCGTGCTCTGGGTTTATTAAATCTAACTCCATCCACAATTGGCAACCGTTGCAAATACCCACAGAAAGCGTGTCTTCTCTTTCAAAGAAGTTTTTAATAACTTCATTGGCTTTTTCGTTGTATTTAATGGCGCCAGCCCAACCTTTTGCAGAGCCTAACACATCGGAGTTAGAGAAACCACCAACAGCACCTAAAAATTGAATGTCTTCTAATGTTTCACGCCCCGAGATTAAATCGGTCATGTGCACATCTTTTACATCAAAACCAGCTAGATACATGGCGTTTGCCATTTCGCGTTCGGAGTTGCTGCCTTTTTCGCGGAGGATGGCGGCTTTTGGCTTCTCGATACGATTCGCTTTAGGCGAATCACTCGAAGTGACATCAGGTAGTTTTCCCGTAAAATGTGCAGGGAATTTATATTGAAGTGGTTGGTTTTTGTAATTATCAAAACGGTCTTTTGCTAAACCGTTTGCTGTTTGTTTTTGGTCGAGTAGGAAAGAGGTTTTATACCACATATCACGCAAACGTGAGATGGTCATGGTAAAGACATCAGTGCCGTTAATGATGCTCAATAAATCAGCATCCGTTACCTTTCCTATGTTGAAAAACTCAATATTAGCTTCAGTTAAAACTGTTTCAATAGACGCATCAGCAGCTTGAATAACAAGCCCTGCATTTTCAGCAAATAATAATTTAAACGAATCATTTTCAGCTAAAGCAGATAAATCTAATTCGGCACCTAAATTATTATCAGCAAAGCATAATTCAAGAAGTGTCGTTATTAATCCACCTGAAGCTACATCATGCCCTGCAACAATTTTTTCATCTAAAATTAATTGTTGAATGGTGTTAAAAACAGTTTTTACATAATCGGCACTCTTAACCGTTGGCGCTTCGTTACCAATTTTATTTACTACTTGAGCAAATGAGCTACCACCTAATTTAAAGTTGTCTTGTGATAAGTTGATGTAATAAATATCACCAGCATTTTTTTGTAAAACAGGTTCAACTATTTTGGTAATATCCGTACAGTTTGCACCAGCAGAAATGATAACTGTTCCAGGAGAAATAACTTCTTCATTAGCATATTTTTGCTTCATAGATAGGGAATCTTTCCCTGTTGGAACATTCACACCTAAACCAATAGCAAATTCAGAAACTGCTTGAACAGCTTCGTATAAACGCGCATCTTCACCTTCGTTTTTACAAGGCCACATCCAGTTTGCAGAAAGTGATACATTTTTTAAACCGTCTTTTAAAGGCGCCCAAATAATGTTGGTTAAGGCTTCGGTGATAGAATTTCTACTACCTGCAACCGGATCTATTAATCCAGAAATAGGCGAGTGCCCAATAGATGTAGCAATACCTTCTTTTCCTTTAAAGTCTAAAGCCATGACACCTACGTTGTTTAATGGTATTTGTAATGGGCCAACACATTGTTGTTTGGCTACTTTACCACCAACGCAGCGGTCTACTTTGTTTGTTAACCAATCTTTACAAGCTACGGCTTCTAATTGTAACAATTGATCTAAATAATCGTAAAATTTATCTTTATTGTAAGCTACATCGGTATAGTTTCGTGTAACCGTGTTATCTGTCATTATTGTTTTTGGCGAGCTGCCAAACATATCTTCCATAGCTAAATCCATAGGTTTGTTGCCTTTGGTTTTAGACTCGAATGTAAATCTATGATCGCCTGTAACTGTACCAACGGTGTACATTGGCGAACGCTCTCTATCAGCAATTTTTTGTAAGGTTTCTAAATGCTTTTCAGCAATTACCAATCCCATACGCTCTTGCGACTCGTTACCAATAATTTCTTTATCAGAAAGTGTTGGGTCTCCAACTGGTAATTTATCTAAATCAATGTGTCCACCAGTATCTTCAACCAATTCACTTAAACAGTTTAAGTGACCACCAGCACCATGATCGTGAATAGAAACGATAAAGTTTTCGTCACTTTCTACCATACCACGAACCGCATTTGCAGCACGTTTTTGCATTTCTGGGTTAGAACGTTGTACGGCATTAAGCTCAATACCCGATTCAAACTCGCCTGTGTCGGCACTAGAAACTGCTGCGCCACCCATACCAATACGGTAGTTTTCACCACCAAGAATAACGACTTTGTCGTCTTTTTTTGGTGTGTCTTTAAGGGCTTGGTCAGCTTTACCATAACCAATACCACCTGCAAGCATGATGACTTTGTCGAAGCCTAATTTTCGTGGTTGAGACCCTTCGCCTCTCGACTGCGCTCGAGATGACGCGCTCAGGGTGACATCGTTAGAGTCATTAGCCTCGTCGTGTTCGAATGTTAGAACCGAACCTGTAATAAGTGGTTGTCCGAATTTGTTACCAAAATCTGAAGCACCATTACTGGCTTTTATTAAAATGTCCATTGGAGTTTGGTATAACCAATCACGCTCTTTAACCGCTTGTTCCCAAGGACGGTTTTCTTCTAAACGCGAGTAAGATGTCATGTAAACCGCAGTTCCGGCTAAAGGAATAGACCCTTTTCCGCCAGCTAAACGGTCGCGAATTTCACCACCAGAACCTGTTGCAGCACCGTTAAAAGGCTCAACCGTAGTAGGGAAGTTATGTGTTTCGGCTTTTATAGAAATTACCGAATCAAAATCTTTAGTTGCGTAAAAATCTGGAACATCGGCACGTTTAGGTGCAAATTGTTCCACTTTTGGACCTTTTATAAAAGCCACATTATCTTTATAGGCCGAAACAATATCGTTAGGATTTTTGTTTGATGTTTCTCTAATCATTTTGAAGAGCGACATCGGTTTTTCCTCGCCATCAATAACAAACGTACCGTTAAATATTTTGTGGCGACAGTGCTCTGAATTGATTTGAGCAAAACCATATACTTCAGAGTCTGTAAGTGGTCTGCCTAATTTTTTGGAAAGGTTGTTTAGGTATTCAACCTCTTCATCATTTAGGGCTAAACCTTCTTGTTTATTGTAAGTAGCAATATCCTCAATATTTTTTATAGCTTCAGGTTCTATATTGATGGTAAAACTATCTTGATTCAACCCCTTGTATTTTTGAGAAATCATAGGGTCGTAATCTTTGAAACCTTCAGAAACAGTTTGAAATTCTTCAATACGAATAATGCCTTCAATACCCATATTCTGGGTGATTTCAACAGCATTTGTACTCCAAGGCGTTATCATGGCAGCACGTGGGCCAACAAAAAAAGCATCCAAAGATGCTTGTTCTATTTTAGGCTGGTTGCCAAAAACCCATACTAATTTAGTAATGGTGTCGGTTGATAATTCTTTTGTTGCTTGAACAGCAAAGACCTTGCTGTTTTGGTTTCCAAAGAAATGAATCATTATATGTTTGTTATAGTTGTTTAAGAAAATGCAAATTTACTTTTTTTCGTCGTAATAGTATGTATTTATCCTATTGAAAAATTTTAGTTATCCACCTTGTTATTAACCAACAAAAAAGCGACTGCACTTCGAGAACCTCAGTGTGACCAGTCGCTTTTTTTATAATTATTGTTTTATTAATTTTTTGGTGATCGTCCTGTTGCCTGTTTTGAGCTTAATCAGGTAGATACCTTTTGTGAGATTGGCTACATTAATTTGCCCGTTTTGAGACGTTCCTTTTAAAGTCAACTTTCCTAATAAATTATAGATTTCGAAATCCAGTGATTCAGTTGTATTGACTGTGATGTGATTTCCTGAAACCGGGTTAGGATATATGGTAATTGTTTTTTGAGTGAATTCTTCGTTACTTAATAAAAAACAAGTCCATTTTAAATCATCAAACATAACACGGTTTGATGGATTGCTATTATTGTTTATTGATAAATCAACAACATTATTAATATTACATGGTATTGTTGTGGTTACAGGGGAATCACCGTAAGGGATAGTCCCAATGACATTTCCATTAATCACTAAATCAAAGGTGCCAGAATCTCCAGAGAAAACACGTTGAGTAGTGACTGTTAATTCTTCTATTGGAAAATTTGAGTCATTTAGGATTAATTCTCCATTTCTAATCGTTATGGCTCGGCTTCCGTTTAGTGTTTGATCAGTTCGAGCGTCTGTTGCCGCCCATGTATATCCATCATCTCCAGTCCAGTTTCTATCTGAATAAGAACTTGAACTTGCAGGCATGTTTTCAAAACTTTCATCAATACAAAGAAGATTGGTGTTCTCTAAAGTAGTTTCGCAAGCTTCATTACTAAATGCTGATTCATTTCCAGCAGCATCGATAGCTGTTATTTTGAAACAGTATGTTGTATTTGGTGATAAACCTAAAACTGTATTAGAAGGAGTTGTGCTCAGAACTGTTGCCGAATAAACATCATCAATGTAATAGTTATAACCTACCACGCCAATATTATCAGTAGATGCATTCCAATCTAAATCAATAGAGTTAAAAGTAGGATTTGAAGCTACTAAATTGGTTGGAGCAGTAGGGCTCTCGGTATCTGGATCGGTATCCCAAACTGTAGCGACCCATTCCGGATGGTCAACAAATGGATTTCGGTTACCTTGGTGGTTGTAGTAAATATTATTGTTTCTGTCAATTTCCTTTTGCGAAACAGGGTCCATTTCGTGCCAGATTCTTAAAATGTTTAAAAACGGATCGGCTATGGCTTTGTCACTACTGCCGTCAAACATTTCATAAGCAGACCAGGCACTAATTTGATCTTCATATCGCGTTACAAAGTAAAAATAGATACGAGCAATATCGCCTTTAAACTCGTCAATAGGTTCAAAAACTTCATCACTATAACCAGCTGAATAACCACTGTTCAAGTTATTCCCCAATTTGGAACCATTTTGAGTTGGGTTCGAAATACCACTTTGACTACTTAATTGACTATCATCAACTCGTCCATAAGGCGCATTGTTTCTAAATCCATTAACACGTCCATCTGAAGGCAATAATTGGTGTGCATCACCTCGCATAGGTGAATTGGAGTTGAAAAAGGACTGTGGGATTACGTGTTCCTTGTTGTAACAATCGCCCTCGCTGTCATACTCACCACATTCATCAGTAACTGGTGTGAAATTGTAAGGATCATTCCCAGTTGGGTTTTCGGAATAAATATCCAGAATCGTGTTGCTGGTTGTTTCATAATAATTATCTAAATCATAATTACCAATGAAGGCATCAATGGCATCATAACCTTGATCATTATGGTCATCAATGATATTGTGAAGTTGTGTTTTTAAGGTATATCCTGTTCCTGTTGCCGTATCGTAATAGCCAGCGGGTATTTGGGCAAAAGTGGTTAGTGATATCAGTAAAAAAATAATCGTGTAAAATTGTTTCATCTTAATTTTTTTTCAATAAAGCCATATAAAATCCGTCGTAGCCAGATTTATGGGATAATATTTTAATGTCTTTGACAAAGGTAAAATCTTTTCCGAACTCTGAAGTTAAGAATTTATCAACTTGTTCTTGGTTTTCAGATGGTAAGACGGAACAGGTTGCATAAACTAACTGTCCGCCATCTTTTACGATTTTAGAATATTGTTGTAAAATGTCCTGTTGGGTTTCCTTTATTTTGTTTAAAAATGATTCTTCAAGTTTCCATTTGGCATCGGGATTTCTTCTTAAAACACCCAAACCGGAACATGGTGCATCAATTAAAACCCTATCGGCTTTGCTATGAAGCTTTTTAATCACTTTTGTTGAATCAATATGTCTGGTTTCAATATTATGGGCACTATTACGTTTCGCTCTGCGTTTGAGTTCATGTAATTTGTTGGCGTAAATATCCAAAGCAATAACCTGACCCTTATTTTCCATTAAAGCAGCTAAATGCAACGCTTTGCCACCAGCTCCAGCACAAGTATCTACAACACGCATGCCTGGTTTAACATCCAGAAAATCGGCAACCAATTGTGAGGAAGCATCTTGCACTTCAAATAGACCATTCTTAAAAGCTTCAGTTTGAAAGACATTGGCACGTTCTTTCAATTTTAAAGCATTTGGATAGCCTTTTATAAATTCAGTTTCAATATCTAAATCAAATAATTCAGCTTGTAGTTTTTCTTTAGTTGTTTTAAGAGTATTGACTCTTAAAATGACATCGGCTTGTTCATTAAGGGCATGGATTTCTTTGGTCCAAATGCTGTTGCCAAGTTCTTTTTCTCCCAAATTGTCAATCCAATCAGGTATGGATTCACGATACTTTCTAATTTTAGAAAGTTCATCAAAACGGCCTTTAATTTTTCGTGTTGGTGTGTTTTCAAAGTATTTCCAATCTGGTAATCTAATGCCTTTTAATGTTGCCCAAACAGCAAACATGCGCCAGATATCATCACGACTAAACGGTTCTTTCACTTCAGCTATTTCTGCATAGAGGCGCTTCCATCTAACTATATCGTAGGTGGTTTCGGCTACAAAAGCACGGTCACGGCTTCCCCAGCGTTTATCACGTTTAAGCAATTGCTGAATAACCTTATCGGCATACTCGCCTTCATTGAAGATTTTTAGTAATCCATCAACGGTTGCAAAGCATAAATTTCGATGTAATCTCATATCGTTTTGAATAGCGTGCAAAGATAGGTTTAATATGTTGATTTGTAGAATCGTTTAGATGATTATTTGACTTTCGTTGATTTGATTGGTTGTTAAAAAGCAAATTGTATTAAGAAGTTTTCTATTTTTAATGAAATTTTGAAATTATGCGGATTCTATTTGTACTTACTATTGCCTTTTGTTTATTAGCCTGTAAAAAAGAGCCTATAAAAAACACACGAGATTTTTCTAAAGTAGAAATTGAGGTTTTGTTAGAAGATTCTTTGTTGAATGTTAGGGCTTTGGAAATTGGGCTTTCTGGTGAAGTAAGTTTTGCATCTTCTAAAGGAGAGATTGGAATTATTTTTTTTGATAATGAAACTACAAAGTATGTAGTTGAAAAAGAAGAGTTGAAATTGGATTCTATTGTCCCAAATTTCAGATCCTTATCTCATAAAAGTTGTGGTTTGTTTACTATTTGTATAGGAAGTCCAGCATTACTTTATAAATCTGAAGCACCTAATAGAACAAAACTTGTTTATCGAGAAAGCCATCCAAACGTTTTCTACGATTCTATGGAATTTTGGAACGATGAGGAGGGTATTGCCATTGGCGATGCTGTAGATGGTTGCTTAAGTGTCATAATTACAAGAGACAGTGGGAGTACTTGGAGCAAGTTACCGTGTGACAAATTACCACCTGTCGCAGAAGGAGAGGGAGCCTTTGCGGCCAGTGACACCAATATTGCTATTGTTGGCAATAAAACTTGGGTTGGTACAACAGCAGGGCGTATATATTATTCAGAAGATAAAGGAAATACTTGGGAAATTATTGACACTCCAATAGTTAAAGACAAAGAAACCGAAGGCATTTATTCACTTGATTTTTATGATGAGCTGAATGGTTTTGGAATAGGAGGTGACTATACTAAACCAGCCGATAGTTCAGCTAATAAAATTAGAACTCAGGATGGCGGTAAAACTTGGCAATTGGTTGCTGAAAATAAAAGTCCGGGCTATAGGAGTTGTGTACAGTATGTGCCGAATGGTGAAGGTAAAGAGTTGGTGGCTATCGGGTTTAAGGGCATTGACTATAGTCATGATTCCGGAAACACCTGGAAACATTTAAGTGATGAGGGGTTTTATACCATTCGATTTTTAAATGACAGTGTGGCCTATGCAGCTGGAGCAGACAGGATAGCTAAACTAACGTTTAGGGAATAAAAAAAGAGCCAGTGGCTCTTTCCTATATTTAAGGTCTTTCTTTTTTATCGTGACGTCTTTTTTTGTACTCCTCAAACATTTTGCGTTTAAAATCGTCTTCCACTTTTTTGAGTAGTACAATTTTCTTTGAAGGAATTACTTTTTGTAAATCACTGACGTATTTATTGAATAATTCATTTTTTTTAGTATTTGATACTTTAAATTTCTGTATCAATGCATCAGCTTGAGCATCGGTTAGGGTTTCATAGTTGATAGCTTTGCGATCTTCATAAGCTTCTTTACGCAATTCATGCATCTTCTCATCAAAAGTATTATAGATGGGCCAAAATTTTTCGGCTTCGGCTTTAGTAAGATCTAGCTCATCTGTGATGTAAGCAACTTTAAGAGCCTTTATTTTATCATTTCTGTCCATACGGTCTTGAGCAAAAGAATTTGCTCCAAGAGTCAGGCAAAAAATTATAATAAGTATGTGTTTCATGTTATGTTGTTTATTCTAAATTTAAATCTTCCAGTTCCATATTGTTGTACAAATAGTCCTCTAGATGTACATCGTTTAATGTTTCTTCTAAAATACTGCTCTCAAAATCAGTTGTGTTTACTATTAAATTGTTTAATTCGGCTGAATCAAAATCATTGTTTAGGAGATAGGTTTCAATACTATCACTATCTAATGAGGCAAAATCCAAGGAGTTGTCCGTTTCTTTTGGAAAGCTTATCAATACAATAAAAACAGCAGCGATACTGGCAGCAGCCAACCATTTTTTATTTCTGAATAGCGAGATAACTTTAGGTTCTGATTTTTGCTTACCATTTTCAGAGATTGTTACCTTAAAGTTGTCAAAATAACCATCTGGTGTTTTAAAACCTGTAGCATTTACTTTTTCTTTAAGGTTGATTTCAGAAAGTAAATTTTCCTCAAAAGAAGCAAAATAATCATCAGGTGTTTTAAAACCAGTTTCAGAGACGTTATGTTTGTTTAATTTTTTCATTTCAATTATTAGACTAACAAATGGGTTATTGGTTTAATAAAAAGGCTTCAATTTTTTTTATGGCTATGTGATAGGAAGCTTTTAAAGCGCCTTCACTCGTTTCTAAAATTTCGGACATATCTTTATATTTCAAGTCTTGAAAATACTTCATATTGAAAACCAATTGCTGTTTTTCTGGCAAAGTAGCAATGGCTCGTTGTAATTTAATCTGAATTTCATCGCCTTCAAAATACACATCCGATTTCAAATTGTCAATTGCCAGACTTTGAAGTTCTTCACTGCTAATCTGCATTTGCTTGGCTCGTTTGTTTATAAATGTAATAGCTTCATTTGTTGCTATTCGGTACATCCAGGAGTACAATTTGCTATCACCTTTAAATGAACCTATATTTTTATAAACCTTTATAAAGGTATTTTGTAGCACATCATCAGCATCATCATGAGATTTGACTATATTACGTATATGCCAATATAATCGCTCTTTATAAAGCGATACCAACTCACTAAAGGCAATTTCTTTTTTGCTTTCGGTCTTTAAATTGGCCAATAAAATGGATTCTTGACTCATGTACACTAGTTGGTTAATAAGACTCTTTTTTTGATTAAAGGTTTAATGATAAAACAGTTATATTTTTAATTAACTGATTTACAGGTTGTTACATGAAATTATATCGATAAAAAGCAAAAAATATCGACAAAATGCATTTTTTTCTTGGTTGTTATGTTTTTTTGTTCTATGTTTACACCAACTAACCTACTTATGTTTGTTAGTCGTCCCCAAGTCTAACAATAGCTAAAAAAAGGGCTGTATTAATTCAGCCCTTTTTATTTTTTCAGTTCCTATTCAAAACTCTGCATATCCACAAGCTTTTTATAAGTACCGTTTTTAGCAATTAATTCGTTGTGGGTACCTTGCTCGGCAATTTCTCCTTTATGCATGACCACAATAGTGTCAGCATTTTGAATGGTAGATAACCTGTGAGCTATAACAATAGAAGTTCTGTTCTTCATCATGTTTTCCAGTGCGTCTTGAACTAAACGCTCACTTTCCGTGTCCAATGCTGATGTGGCTTCATCTAAAATCATGATTGGTGGGTTTTTGAGAACTGCTCTCGCAATACTCAAACGTTGTTTTTGACCACCTGATAGTTTGTTTCCTGAATCACCAATATTGGTTTCGATGCCATTAGGTAGGTTTTTGACAAATTCCCATGCATTGGCTATTTTAAGGGCTTCAATGATTTCTTCATCTGTAGCATCTTGTTTGCCTAGAAGCACATTGTTTTTTATGCTGTCATTGAATAAAATAGAATCTTGGGTAACCAATCCCATAAGACCTCGCAAAGAATTCTTTGTAATATCCTTTATGTTCTGTCCATCAACGGTAATACTACCTGCATTGACATCATAAAAACGTGTGACAAGATTGGCTATAGTACTTTTCCCACTTCCTGATTGCCCTACAAGGGCTACGCTTTTCCCTTTAGCTACTTTGAGACTGAAATCTTTTAACACCAAATCGTCTTCATATTTAAAGGAAATATTATTGATGCTGATATCAGAATCAAATGAAGATTTGATTGAAGCATTGGGTAAGTCAGCAATTGGTGATTTGGTTTCAAGTATTTCAAGAACACGATCAGCAGCTGCATTTCCTGCCTTTACCAAATAACTAGCTTTACTGATTGCTTTAGCCGGTGTTAATATTTGATAGGCTAATGCCATGTAACCAATAAAGGCACCTCCCGAAAGCGTTTTGTCAATTAAAACCATACTGCCTCCATACCATAGTAGGGCTGCAATGGTAGCAATGCCTAAAAACTCACTTGTTGGTGAAGCTAAATTTTGTCTATTTAAAAGAATGTTTGAGAAGTGATAAAACCTATTAGTTGAATCTTGAAATTTGTCGTTGAATCGTTTTTCGGCATTATAGCCTTTAATAACCTTGAGTCCTCCTAGGGTTTCTTCCAAAGTCGACAGGAAAATACCTTGTTCACGTTGTACATTGGCTGATTTTCGCTTGAGGCTTTTTCCAATTCTTGAAATAATCAAACCTGAAATAGGTATGAAGATAAAAACAAAAATAGTTAGCTTAAAACTAATAGTGAACATCGCAATTATTGCAAATAAAATAGTTAAAGGCTCTTTGACTATTAATTCTAAAATGGCCAAAAGAGAATTCTTTACCTCGGCAACATCATTTGAGATTCGTGCGATTATATCACCTTTTTTCTTTTCAGAATAATAAGAAATGGGCAAATGCAGGACTCTATCATAGATTTCATTTCGAATATCCTTTAACACACCATTTCTTAAAAATGTAATAAAATAAAGGGCTAGATAGTTGAAAATGTTTTTTAGTAGAAAAAGACCAATTATCAAAAAAATCATATACAACAAGGCGCGTTGTGGGCCATAGGTGTCTGTTGTTGATGTTATTAAATAATTAAGCGAATTTTCGGCGTAGGATTTAATGTGCTTAAAGCCTTGGTACTCTGGTTTAACAAAAACTTTTTCGGTTTCACCAAACAAAACGTTAATCATGGGCATCAATGAAACCATGGCCAATGTACTGAATAAGGCGTAAAAAATATTACAAATAATATTCAGTATGCCAAAACGCTTGTAAGGAATTACAAACCTTGAAAGTTTTTTTAAATATTCCATTAACTTAAATTCATGTCCTTTAAAATGGCATCAATACGTAATTCCAAAAGTGATTCAGCTTCCTGATAGCTTTCAACAATATCCAGTTTTGAGTTCACACTAATATAGAACTTAATCTTGGGTTCAGTGCCACTGGGTCTTAAAGCTATTTTACTACCGTCCTCGGTGTAATAAATCAAAACGTTAGATTTTGGAATTGTTATTTGTGATTCTTTACCTGTAACCATATCTTTTGAAATGGAACTCTGATAGTCTTCTAACCTGACTACTTTAGATTCGTTTACTACTTTTAAAGGATTCTCTCTAGCGTCAATCATCATTTGCTTAATTTCCTTGGCGCCTTCAATACCTTTTTTTGTTATAGAAATTAATCGTTCTTTGTAAAGACCATGCTTAACATATAAGTTCAATAATTCCTTATAAAAAGAACTGCCATTAACTTTGGCTTGTGCAGCAATCTCACAAGCTAAAAGGGTAGAGGTTACCGCATCTTTATCACGCACAAAATCACCAACCATAAAGCCAAAACTTTCTTCGCCACCACCAACAAAATCTTGATTTGGGAAATCTTTTATCATTTTGGCAATCCATTTAAAACCTGTTAAGCCTATTTTGCACTCTACATCATAAGCGTTTGCCAGTTCTTGCATCATTGGTGTAGACACAATAGTCGAGCCAATAAACTCATTGCCATCCAATTTGCCATTTTTCTGCCATTGTTGCAGTAAAAAGTCTGTCATAACTACCATGGTTTGATTTCCATTGAGCAAGACCAAATCGTTGTTATTGTTTCTTACAGCCACTCCTAATCGGTCACTGTCTGGATCGGTACCAATGACGATATCAGCCTGTACTTTATTAGCTAAATCTAGTGCCATTTTAAGTGCTTCAGGCTCCTCTGGATTTGGGGATTTTACTGTAGGGAAATCACCATTGGGTTCGCGCTGTTCTTCAACAATGTGTACATTTTTATAACCAGCACGTTTCAGTGTTTCTGGGATTGTTGTAATTGAGGTGCCATGCAAAGAGGTAAAAACAATAGTTAGCTGGTCTTTTGCATTCTGTGAAGTAAAACTTCCATTTTTTACTGAAGCGTCAATAAAAGCGTCATCTACTTCTTTGCCAACGAGCTGGATAAGGTTATCGTTTGCCTCGAATTTGATTTCCGAATAATCTAAATTTTCAATTTCCGAAATAATGGCAGCATCCTGTGGTGGTACCAATTGACCGCCATCTTGCCAATAAACCTTATACCCATTGTATTCTGGCGGATTGTGGGAAGCGGTTAAAACAATACCACAGTGACAATCTAAATGCTTAACGGAAAAAGATAGTTCGGGTGTTGTTCTTAAATCTTCAAATAAAAATACCTCAATATTGTTGGCCGAAAAAACATCGGCTACAACTTTGGCCAATGTTTTGCTATTATGTCTGCAATCATAGGCTATGGCAACTTTTATGGTTTCACCAGGAAATTCCTTGTGAAGGTAATTACTTAAACCTTGTGTGTTTTTTCCTAATGTATATTTATTAATTCTATTAGTCCCAATGCCCATTATACCACGCATACCACCAGTTCCAAACTCTAAATCTTTGTAAAATGCTTCTTTGAGTTCTTTAGGATTGCTTGCGATTAGGTTTTTTATGTAGTCTTGTGTTTCTGTATCAAAAGCTGTTGTTAACCAAGAGTTTACACGGTCTAATAATTCAGGTTCAATGTATATCATGCTATAATTAAATTGTATGCAAAAATAAGTAAATCAAAAAAATGAAATGGACTATTTAAGTATTAATCACCCTTTAAATCTAAATTAAGGGATTCTTTTACTAGGTAGCGTTTTTTATCCTGTTTAGAGCGTAACATGATTTCGCCTAGAAATCCAGCCACAAAAAATTGAGTACCTATAATCATGGTTGCTAATGACAAATAAAATTGCGGTCGTTCAGTGATGAGTCTGCCTGATTTGTTTAAAAAAAGCTTGTCTATGCCTAAATACAGAGCAAACATAAACCCAATAGCAAACATTAAAACGCCTAATGCACCAAATAAATGCATAGGTCTTTTGCCAAAACGCGATAAAAACCAAATGGTAATCAGGTCTAGAAATCCATGTATAAAGCGATCCATTCCAAACTTGGTTTCACCATATTTACGTGCCTGATGCTGAACAACTTTTTCACCAATTTTTGAAAAACCAGCATTTTTAGCCAAAACAGGAATGTAGCGGTGCATCTCACCATTGACATCAATATTTTTGACAACATTAAGCTTATAGGCTTTTAATCCGCAATTAAAATCATTGAGCTTAACACCAGAAGTTTTTCGAGCTGCCCAATTAAATAGCTTGGAGGGCATATTTTTAGTCAAAACAGAATCGTAGCGCTTTTTTTTCCAACCAGAGACCATATCATAATTCTCTTTAAGAATCATAGCGCACAGTTCAGGAATTTCTTCAGGGTTGTCCTGAAGGTCTGCGTCCATTGTAATGACGACATTGCCTTGTGCCTTTTCAAAACCCGCGTGTAAGGCTTGAGACTTGCCAAAATTGGCTAAAAACCGAATACCTTTAACGTTAGGGTTGTTTTTGGAAAGTTGACAAATGGTTTCCCAAGAGCCATCGGTACTACCATCATCAATAAAAATGATTTCATATGAAAAATGATTGGATTGCATAACTTTTGCAATCCAATCATGTAATTCTTGTAAAGAGTCTTTTTCGTTAAGTAGTGGTATGACTACTGATATATTCATTCAAATAATTTCTTATTCTGATTCAAATGTACAGAAATTATTCTTCGGCAGGATTATTTTTCTTAATTATTAGAGAAACTATAAGTCCTAAAATACAGTATACAATTAGTCTAATTACATAGGCTTGAATTTGAGAGCCAATTGAAAAGTTATCTTTCTTTTCAGCTTCAATAAGTGCCTGTTGAATAGCCTCTTGAGGTGCACCAAAACTTTCCATAGTTTCTTTTGTGCTTATTAGTATTAATTCATTTAAATGTTTAGCTGCTTCAGTATCCACAAATGTGAAAATAACGATACTCACTATGGTAGCAATAAGAGTTCCAATAGCGATGGTTATAAAGTAAGAGCTAAAAGCTTCTTTGAATGTCAGGTAACCTTGTTGTTTCTTGAAGGTTATTCCAGAATAGGCTCCATATCCTATTGCTATTAACAGTAATATAATTCCAAGCCACCATTCTGTAAATAATTCTAAATTTATAGCATAAACAGCTACAGTTATAACTGATAGAATAAGACCTAAAATAAGACCGTTGTTTATTGAAATTGATTTTAAAGATTTTTCCATTGTTTGATAGTTTAGTTAATTATAGTTGGTTAGTAAACAAATATACCAAAACGTTACAGAAATTAGTAAATAATAAAAAAAACAAAAAAGTATTGTGGATTTATTAAAATTGCTTAAATTTGCACCTCGAAAAAAGTAAAGATATTTAAAGCGTAAAGCGATGAAAAAAGATATACACCCAGAAAATTATAGAATGGTAGCCTTTAAAGATATGTCTAATGACGATGTGTTTTTAACAAAATCTACTGCAAATACCAATGAAACTATTGAAGTTGATGGTGTTGAGTATCCTTTAGTGAAAATGGAAATCTCTAGAACATCTCATCCTTATTACACTGGTAAATCTAAATTGGTAGATACTGCTGGACGTATTGATAAGTTCAAGACTAAATATGCTAAATTCAAAAAATAATTTAGTTTAAAATATATTCTAAAAAGCCTTTCAATTGTTGAAAGGCTTTTTTTATTTTTACCAAAAGCATTCTCATGAATTACATACTTTTTGACGGTCCTTCCAGAAACAACCTGTTGCCATTTACCTATACAAGACCAGTGGCAGATATTCGCGTTGGTATTTTAACCATTCGCGAAAAATGGGAGAATTATTTAGAATATACCACGACGACCATTACCGAAGATTATTTGGCTGAAAAATATCCAATGGTTGAAATGGAAAGCAATATCATGATTAACGCCTCCTTTTTACCCAACAAAGAGTTGGTGGAAATTATCAAAGGACTTGAGGAAAATCAGGCTGTGTTTAAAGATGAAGATGTTGTTGCTTTCTACACAAAGGAAAATCAGGAAGACATAGATTTGGAAACATTTGAAGCCATTGAATATCTGGATGATATTTTAAGAATTGAAAATACCTGGGATATTTTTAGTAAAAATGGAGAAGCCATTGAGGATGATTTTGAACTCTTAACCAAAGGAAGACAGTCACAAGCTATTCCAGAGATGACTGTGGCTTTTAATCGAAAGGATATTTTTATTGAAGAAGGTGCCAAATTACCGCTATGTTCACTGAATGCTGAAAACGGTCCGATTTATATTGGTAAGAATGCCGAAATTATGGAAGGTAGTATGATAAGAGGCCCTTTTGCATTATGTGAAGGTGCAGCTGTTAAGATGAGTGCTAAAATCTATGGACCAACTACAGTTGGGCCTTATAGTAAAGTAGGAGGAGAGATTACTAATTCAGTTATTTTTGGATATTCAAACAAAGGTCATGATGGCTATTTGGGAAATTCTGTTTTAGGGGAATGGTGTAATTTGGGTGCAGACACCAATAATTCCAATTTAAAAAATAACTATGCAGAGGTTCGACTTTGGAATTATGACACTGAAAGTTTTGCAAGAACAGGCTTGCAGTTTTGTGGTCTTATGATGGGAGATCACAGTAAATGCGGTATTAATACCATGTTTAATACAGGAACAGTTGTAGGTGTGAGTGCCAATATTTTTGGAAGTGGTTTTCCAAGAAATTTTGTACCAAGTTTTTCTTGGGGTGGTAGTAGTGGATTCACAACCTATTTAACCAAAAAAGCTTTTGAGGTTGCCAAAGTTGTGATGTCACGAAGAAATATAGAATTCACCGATCAAGATGCTGCTATATTAGAGCACGTTTTTGAGGAAACCAAAAAATTTAGAAGAGATTAGTTATTACTTAAAATGTCAAAATAAATCATTTGTATAAAATCATTACAGTTTGCTTTAAAGTCCTCAAGAAAACTCTTGTCATAAATCTTAAAACTTAACTCCTCTTCTTCAAACTTTATTTGGTAATCATTAAGTAGCATAAATTCTTTCGTGGACTTATAATTTTTCTTTGAAGTGTTTTGAAGTTTATTATGGTTATGAATTATTGCATTTCTAATATTTTTGAATGCTAATATTTTTTTCCATTGTAGAGTATTCGGATTTGCTTTTTCGATTGATTGAACTTTAAATAAATATTTTCTGAATTTATCTATTTCTCCATTTCCTTTGATGTCATTTAAAGTTAAAACTTTTGGGTTAGAT
Source organism: Bacteroidia bacterium (assembly GCA_030425285.1). Taxonomy (GTDB): domain Bacteria; phylum Bacteroidota; class Bacteroidia; order Flavobacteriales; family Flavobacteriaceae; genus Hanstruepera. The sequence continues at coordinate 68,901 of JAUIAY010000006.1, read as the reverse complement.
CTATTTAATAAATCACATGTTTTTTTTAATACAATTTCGAACAAAGAAAAACTCATTATAAAAATAGAATTAATAACAAGTGGTTTAAAATCATTCTCTAATCTAATTTGTTCAATTATAGTGGACATGAAATCATCACTATCAAATGGTGTCTTTTTTACTTTATTGTTTAGATTGTCATTTTTTTTATTTAAAATTATAGAATTGTTATCATATGATTCGATTAAAATATCGATCTGATAATTGAAATTTCCTCTAATATAATACAATTCTTGTGTCACTATTGTTCGGTCTTTCTAACACGTTTCAACTCCAATAGGTTTGTGGGGTTAATGCCCAATCCTTTGACGTTTTTTCTAGTAAAACGAACCACTTCGTCATAAAACATAGGGATTATGGGAGTTTGACTCATAACAAGGGAGTCCATTTTTGTGTATAACTTTTGACGTTTTTTAATATCGGTTTCCATAAAAGCCTGCTCGTACCAATTATCAAATTGCTCATTCTTAAAATGTGTGTAGTTAGGACCATTTGGTGCAAAATTCTTACTGTAATAAAGCGACAAATAGTTTTCAGCATCTGGATAGTCTGCCACCCAACTGGCTCTAAACAAGTCTAATTTTCCATTTGCTTTGGCATCTTTTAAGCTAGAAGCCGGAATAACATCTACATTAACAATCAATCCGGTTTTTTGAATTTCTCGTTGGATGTATTCGCAAAAGCTTAAATAATTACTGGTAGTAGTTATGGTTATTTCAGGGTTTCTGTTACCTGTTTCATCCATAAACTGTTTAACAAGTTGTTTGGACTTTTCAGGTTGATAATCAAACCCAATAGTATTGTCAAAACCTGGTAAGCCTTTTGGGATAAAACCACCGTGAGCTGGAATGCCAATACCATTCCGTAAATAAATCATCATTTTTTCTTTATCAAAACCGTAGTTGATGGCTTGACGAATTAAATCGGATTGTATTTCAGAAGCGTCTGATTCCATATAGAAGGCCAGATATTCAGTGTTTAAATAAGGACCTCTAATCATATTAACATCTGAAACATAAGCATCTCGAAGTTTGCCATCTGATGTCAAAATTTCGTCTTTGTAAGAGGCATCTAAACCAGAAACATAGTCAATGTTTCCTTGGGCAAATTGTAAAAATTCACTTTGCTTATCTGGTAAAAAAGTAATGGCTACAGCTTCAAGGTAGGGAAGTTGGTTACCATCTTCATCCACTTCAAAATAATCAGGATTTTTTCGAAATACCAGTTTTAGGTTTTCTTCCCATCTTTTAAATTGAAAGGGCCCAGTGCCTATGGGATTCGATCGGAAATCATTACCATAATGTTCTACTATTTCTTTAGGTACAACCGAACAATATTTCATTGTCAACAGTCCTAAAAAAGCAGGAAAAGGTTGTTTTAGTTTTATTTCAAAAATCGAATCATTTACTGGGTAAAACGTTTCTACTTTGTTAAGAACCCAGCTTCCTGGCGAGGCTATTTTTTTATCTTTTAGTCTATTGAAGCTATATAAGAAATCCTCTGAAGTAACAGTACGTGTAGAATCTTTACCAAATAAAACATGATTGTGAAAGGTAACATCATCGCGAAGTGTAAAGGTATATGTAAGCGCATCGTTCGAAATTTGCCAGTTTTTCGCTAAAGAAGGTTTCACATTAAGTGAATCATCCATTTCAACCAACCCATTAAAAAGTTGGTTGGTTGCCCAAATGTCAGCCAAGTCTTTAGAGAAAGCAGGATCTAATGAGCCAATGTTCTTATGTTCGTTGTATCTAAAAACGCTCTCATTATTAATTTTCTTTGAGTCACAACTAACAATAAGTAGGAAAAATATTAAAATATATTTCATAATGTAGAGCGGATGTTATACTTTTAGTGCTAAATCAATTAACAAATTTAATTCATATGAAAAAAAATTACCTCTTATTTTTTGTTTTTCTCACAACCACCTTTTTGGTAAATAGTCAAACAACTTTGTTTGAACAGCCAATTGATGGAACAAATGGTATAGTGAGTGATAACTTTAGCGATGGCACAGCAAGTGTGTATTCAGCAGACGATTTTAATTTAACAGCAACCAGTAATATTGACCTGATTACCGCTTATGGTTTTCAAAACAATATGGATTTTGATACATTTACAACAGGAATAGATGTTTTTATTTATGCTGATGCAGGAGGAGTCCCTAGCTCTAATCCAACCTTATCTGGAACAGGGTTGCTTGAACTTGTAAATCTTGATCCTAATGGTTCATCCGTAGATATTGTTGCCAATGGAACTGGCGGTTATGATATAGTCATTGATGTAGCTGATGCTTATGGCTCAACTTTTTCACTTAATGCTGGGACTTATTGGTTGGTTGTTGCTCCCTATGTTGGGACAACTGGAGCTGATCGTTGGAATTGGTATCAATCAACTGACGGAACCTTATCTCAAGCTCAATTAATTGATCCAGGAGATGTTTTTGGTGCAGGAGCAACTTCTTGGACGTCATTAAGTGGTTTAGTAGGTTGGAGTTCATTAGCATTTAAAATTGAAGAATCTTCTCTTTCAATTGATGAATATAATATGGATCAAATATCTGTAAGCCCTAATCCAGCTAACAACTATATAACACTTGATATCCCTAATAACCCATCTAATTTCACTTCGCAGTTATATGATATAACTGGTAAACAAGTTATGCAAAAGTATAATGAAAAGACTATGGATATTTCGAAAATTAAATCTGGTGTTTACATCTTACGAGTCAAAACTGATAATGGAGTTGTTTCTAAACGTATTGTAAAAAAGTAAAAGATTGTTTTACTAATATATGGTTATAAAAAGGCGCTTACTTAGGTAAGTGCCTTTTTTGTACCTTTGCGCTTTCAAAATAAAAAAGTGTTGTGCGTAAAAAAGTAGCATTTTATACATTGGGCTGTAAGCTGAATTTTTCAGAAACATCAACCATAGCAAGGTCATTTAAACAAGAAGGCTTTGATCGTGTTGATTTTTCAGATTATGCCGATATCTATGTTATCAATACCTGTTCGGTTACTGAAAATGCTGATAAGCGCTTTAAAACCATTGTTAAGCAAGCCCAAAAGAACAATCCAGAAGCCTTTATAGCAGCTGTAGGTTGTTATGCACAATTAAAACCGCAGGAATTGGCTGATGTGCATGGTGTTGATTTGGTTTTGGGAGCAACCGAAAAGTTTAAGATAACCAGTTATATCAATGATCTGGCTAAAAATGATTTTGGGGCTGTTCATTCCTGCGACATTCAAGAAGCTGATTTTTATGTAGGAAGTTATTCTTTTGGCGATAGAACCCGTGCATTTTTGAAAGTCCAAGACGGTTGCGATTATAAATGTACCTATTGCACTATTCCACTTGCTAGGGGTATTTCTAGAAGTGATACCGTTGAGAATGTAATTGCCAATGCCAAGGAGATTGCCGCTAAAGATATTAAAGAAATTGTACTAACAGGTGTTAATATCGGTGATTATGGTAAAGGCGAGTTTGGTAACAAGCGCCATGACCATACTTTTTTAGATTTGGTGAAAGAATTGGATCAGGTTGATGGCATTGAACGATTGCGAATTTCATCTATAGAACCAAATCTACTTAAAAATGAAACCATAGATGTGGTAGCAAATTCCGATAGTTTTGTACCTCATTTTCATGTGCCTTTGCAGAGTGGAAGCAATGATATTTTGAAGCGTATGAAGCGACGTTACATGCGTGAACTTTATGTGGATAGGGTAGAAAAAATAAAGGAAGTTTTACCAGATGCTTGTATTGGTGTGGATGTTATTGTTGGATTCCCTGGTGAAACCGATGACCATTTTTTAGAGACTTATAATTTTCTGAATCAACTGGACATTTCCTATCTGCATGTCTTTACCTATTCTGAACGTGATAATACCGAAGCCTCAAGAATGGATGGTGTAATCCCGAAAAATGTACGATCAAAGCGTAGTAAAATGTTAAGAGGTTTATCAGTAAAAAAGCGTCGGGCATTTTATGAAAGTCAAATTGGCTCTTCTCGAGAAGTACTGTTTGAGAGCGAAAATAAAGAAGGATATATTCACGGTTTCACAGAAAACTACGTAAAGGTTAAAACACCTTGGAACCCTGAATTAGTCAATACCATTCATCAGGTTGAATTAACGAATATTGATGAAGATGGTATTGTAAGGTTTGATTTTCAGAAAGAATCTACAGTATTTTAGCACGCTCATTTTAAATTTGTTGAGCATTTTAACGATTTTAAGAGTTGTTCGTCTCTTTTTTATACAGGCAGATAATTATAGGGTTACTTTTATCTCAAAATCACCTACTTATGCGCCATTTTATTTCATCATTATTTTTTGTCATCCTGACGGTTTCTGTTACTTCATGCTCTACTGACCATGATGATAATGTTGTAGATCGCTCTTCTTCAATTGTAGGTGTTTGGGAACAGGAAGGCTTTATGGAGACTTCTGGTCATAGGTTAGTATTCGCGTCAGATTATTCAGGTCTAAAAATATATAGAAAAACGGATGAAGAAGGAGTTATTTCTACTGTAAAATCATATTCTTGGTATGTAGAAGACAATGTGGTGACAATTTATGAAGAAGACAACGAGATTGTTGGTGTCTACTCCTTAAATTCTGAAGGACAGCTTGTTTCGGAAGATTTAGATACATTGCCATTTGATAAAATCTCTGACACGACATTGGACTATTACTAAACTCTCTATACAAAAAAATCCAAAGTTCAAGAACTTCGGATTTGATATTGATTTTTCTTATATCAAAGTATTAAATTCTTACCCCAACCGGCAGCATACTTTTATATTGTCTATTTCGCCTAATAAATTTTGCTATTTCAGGACTTGTAGGGACTACGCTTAAGTTGCGTTCTTCAATGTGTTCAAAAACCGTTTTAATAAACTCATTCTGAAATGCTTCAGAAAAAATAGCTTCTGGAATAATTAATTTGGTTAAAAATATTTTACGCTCTTGAAGGGAGTATTCAATTTTCGCAAGTTCATTATCAATTTTTAATTCAAACTGACGTAAAAAGTCATTGTCAACGAGTTCATGTGCTTCTATCATAATATCTTTTTTATTCAATGGAACTATAACGAGTAGGACTATTTTATATAGCTTTGTAACGCAAATTTACGAAAAAATATTGTGTTTTTAAACATAATGTTCCTATAAAACCCTATGAATCAAGATATAATACATGTGTATTTCATGCCAGGAATGGCGGCAAGTCCAAAAATATTTGAAAATATTCAATTGCCTGAAAATCAATTTAAAATGCACTTTTTAGAATGGTTGATTCCCGAAAAAAATGAGGCTTTGTCTGATTACGCGATAAGAATGGCCAAAAACATTGAGCATGATAATATTGCTTTAATAGGTGTATCTTTTGGTGGTGTATTGGTTCAGGAAATGAGTAATCATTTGAATTTAAAAAGACTGATTATTATTTCCAGTGTCAGTTCAAAACACGAGTTACCAAAACGCATGAAAATTGCCCGTAAAACAAAGGCATATTCTTTGGCACCAACAAGTTTGGCGAGTCAGATAGATACTTTTGCCAAATATGCCTTTGGAGCGAATGTAAAAAAGCGTATTGAATTATATAGGAAGTATTTGTCGGTTAATGACAAGCGCTATCTAGATTGGGCAATAAAGAACATGGTTTGCTGGAACCAGGACAAACCAATACCCAATGCTATACATATTCATGGTGACAAAGACATGGTTTTTCCTTGTAGCCATATCCATAATTGTATTAAGATAAAAGGCGGAACACATATTATGATTATCAATAAGTTTCGATGGTTTAATGAGCATTTACCTTCATTAATTTTAAATGGCAATGCGATATAACGTGTCGCTTTTTTTTATAACTTTAAGCAAAAACTAATTCTTATGAAAATTATTAAAAATTCGTTGGCCTTATTCGGATTAATGTCATTTGCAGGCCTCTTTATATTTGCCTTACAGGACGCTCCAACCGATGAAAATTTTGAAAAAAAACTCATAAATGATTATAACGTTTATGCTTTGCAGGTTCCAGAAAATCTTGAATTTGCGGGAGAGCCTTTGCCATTGAACAATCCAGATATATTGGAGCGTATGGATCGCGAGTTGTTGGTAAATACTTACTGGCAGTCCAATGGTCTGTTGATGTTCAAAAGAGCACATAAGTATTTCCCTGTAATTGAACCTATTTTGAAAAAGAACGGAGTTCCAGATGATTTTAAATATCTGGCAGTTATTGAAAGCGGTTTAACCAATGCCGTTTCTCCTGCAGGAGCAAGAGGCGTTTGGCAAATAATGAAAACAACTGGACGTGAGTTTGGACTGGAGGTTAATGATAATGTTGATGAACGTTATCATTTAGAATTGGCTACTGAAGTAGCTTGTAAGTATTTGAAGGAATCTAAAGAAAGACTTGGTTCTTGGACCTTGGCAGCAGCTGCATATAATGCTGGGATGTCAGGAATAGCCAGACGATTGGAAGAACAGCAGGTTGCTGATTATTACGATTTATTATTGGGAGAGGAAACAGGGAGGTATATGTTTAGAATAGTTGCCTTAAAAGAAATCCTTTCACACCCAGACAAATACGGCTTTAATTTTAGGGACAAAGATTTGTACAAGGAAGTACCTACTTACAAAGTAGAGGTAGACACTGCTGTAACTGATTTCACAGCTTTTGCCAAAAAATTCAATATCAACTATAAAATATTGAAGTTGCATAACCCTTGGCTACGTGAACCACATTTAAACAATAGTTCTAGAAAACAATATTTTATTGAAATACCTAAAGAAGGCTATTACTCTACCAATCCTTGATGATTGATTTTCTAAAAGAGCATATTTGGTCAATTTTAATAGGGATAAACTACCTACTGGCATTATTTGCTATTGCTGTCATATTGTTCAAAAGTATTAATCCTACAAAGACCATAACCTATATATTGGTTTTGGTCATGTTTCCTTTTGTAGGCCTGTTAGTTTATTATTTTTTCGGGCAAGAATACCGAAAGAGTAAAATTTTTAATAGAAAGAACATTCTCAACAAGAGTATTGTTAAAAAATTGAATAATGATTTTCAATTAGACCGAAAGGACATTGATCGATTGGATGCTTTTTTAGATGACAAAATTAAGCTGGTTAAATTATTGTATAAGTCTGAAAATACTCCCCTTACGAAGTATAATGAGGTAACCATTTTAAATAATGGGAAAGAAAAGTTTGAATACCTTTTTGAAGACTTAAAAAATGCGGAACATCACATTCACCTAGAGTATTACATAATAAAGGACGATGGAATAGGGAAGCAGTTGATAGATATATTATGTGATAAGGCAAAAAGTGGCATATCAGTTAAATTGAGTTTTGATGATGTAGGCAGTAAAATTTCTTCTAAAACAAAAAATGAAATGAAACAAGCAGGTATCGAATTTCATGCTTTCATGCCTGTGTTGTTTCCAAGATTTACGGGTAAATTAAACTATCGTAACCATAGGAAAATTGTGGTAGTTGATGGAAAAATAGGGTATGTGGGTGGCATTAATGTTTCAGATAATTATGTCAATTATAAAAATGGCAAGTCATTTTGGAGGGATACCCATGTTAGGATTGTTGGTGAAGCAGTCAAGCCGCTGCAAATTCACTTTTTAATGACATGGGATTTCGTATCAAATTCCAATATGAAGATTACCAAAAAGCTATTTCCTGAAACTACAGTAAAGACTGAAACTGCAGTACAAATTGCTGCTAGTGGGCCTGATACTGATTGGGCAAACATTATGGAAGCCATTTTCGTTGCCATAAACACAGCTGATGAGTATGTGTACATCACTACACCTTATTTTATTCCAAATGAGCAAATTATTACTGCTTTACAGGTGGCTGCAAAAAGCGGTATAGATGTTAGGCTTTTGATTCCTAAAATATCAGATTCCTGGACGGCAAAACATGCTACTAATTCCTATTTGGAAATGCTTTTAGAGGCAGATGTTAAAATCTATAGATATGAAAAGGGCTTTATTCATGCCAAAACCATAGTGGTTGATGATATCTTTTCAACTATTGGGACAGCTAATTTAGATTACAGAAGCTTCAATATTAATTTTGAGATTAATGCATTAATCTACAACTCAAAAACTAGTAAAGAGCTTAAAAAACACTTCCTTGATGATTTAAAAGATAGTGAGGAGTTGACTTTAGAAAGGTGGCACGATCGTCCGACCTTTAATAAGGTTAAAGAGGCTTATGCTCGTCTGTGGTCTCCTTTGTTGTAAAGTTTAACGTCTGCTACGTCTGTTTTGCCTAGCTGAAGTTGGTTGGCCGTAATGCTGCTTTGGAATAGCCGCCTTTTTCATTTGTTGCTTGAACATTTTAATCTGGTCTGCTAAAATATTTCGTTTGTCAAGCGTTTCAGCCTCCTTTAATAATAACTGCGCTTCTTGTTTTCTTCTTTTAGAAAATGCAATTCCAGCTAAATTTAATTTGGCCATGGCTAAATCGTGATCCATGGATAAACCTAAAGAAATAGCTTTTTTGAAATACTTTTCAGCTTCATTCATATTGTCTTGCGAAACCATGATGCCGTGCAAATAGTTGTAATAACCTTCTTGTTTTTTTACAAGAGCCGTACTGGGGTTTTTAATTTTGTTTAACCACTTTTTGGCACCTTCAAAATCTTGCTTTCGCAACCTCAAGAAAGCTAACAATATAAATTCATTTTTAAAATATAAAAAGATAAAAATCCCTGAAAGTAGTATATACATAATACCATTACCAATATTTCCTTCCGTAAACTGATAAATTGCAAAAGCAATGATTCCGAAAGCAATTATTAATTTGATAATCTTATTATACATGGTTTTGTTGTGTTTTTTAGATGTTTGTTAAATTTGGCTTTATTAGAAATGGTGAAAGCACAAATCACTTTTTATTTTAGACTGCAAAGAAACTAAAAATTTTATTGAAAAAATATTTTTAAAATAAGGTTTGTCAAATAAAAAAGGGTTTGTATATTTGCACGCAGTTTTGGATAAGCCTTTTTGGTATCCAAATTTCAAAAAAACAATTAAGAAGATTTTAAAGATATAAGCAATGAGTAAAAGAACATTTCAGCCATCAAAAAGAAAAAGAAAGAACAAGCATGGCTTTAGAGAAAGAATGGCTACTGCTAATGGAAGAAAAGTACTTGCTCGTAGAAGAGCTAAAGGAAGAAAGAAATTGTCTGTATCTTCTGAACCAAGACATAAGAAATAATGATTAACAATTGTTAATATTTAAAGGTGTTACTTAGGCGTAACACCTTTTTTTGTACCCTATTGATAACTATTTTTGCAAAACAAAATTTTAAACATGCCAAGAAATAAAGAGATAAAATCGGTTTTAATTATAGGTTCAGGTCCTATCATCATTGGTCAAGCGTGCGAATTTGATTATTCAGGTAGTCAATCCTTGAGATCTTTACGTGAAGATGGGATAGAAACAATCCTTATCAATTCTAATCCAGCGACAATCATGACAGACCCATCTATGGCCGATCATGTGTATTTGCTACCTCTTACAACCAAATCTATAATTCAAATATTAAAGGAACATCCTCAAATTGATGCTGTTTTGCCAACAATGGGAGGTCAGACAGCTTTGAATTTAGCGATTGAAGCAGATGAAAAAGGTATTTGGGAAGATTTTGGCGTAAAATTAATAGGCGTTGATATTGATGCTATAAACATTACAGAGGATAGAGAGCAATTTAGAGAACTGATGTTGAAAATAGGTGTTCCAATGGCGCCTCAAGCAACTGCAACATCCTTCTTAAAAGGAAAGGAAATCGCGCAGGAGTTTGGATTTCCATTAGTTATTCGTGCTTCCTATACTTTAGGAGGTGCTGGTGCATCTATTGTTTACAAGGAAGAAGACTTTGACGAATTGTTGACGCGTGGTTTGGAAATCTCACCAATTCATGAGGTTATGATTGACAAAGCGATGATGGGTTGGAAAGAATATGAATTGGAGTTGTTGCGCGACAAAAATGATAACGTTGTTATTATCTGTACAATTGAAAATATGGATCCAATGGGTATTCACACGGGTGATTCCATTACCATTGCACCAGCAATGACATTGTCTGATAGAACTTTCCAGCGTATGCGTGATATGGCCATCCATATGATGCGCAGTATTGGTGATTTTGAAGGCGGCTGTAACGTACAATTTGCTGTTAGCCCAGATGTAAAAGAAGAGATTATTGCCATTGAAATTAACCCAAGGGTGTCTAGGTCTTCAGCTTTAGCAAGTAAGGCAACGGGTTATCCTATTGCAAAAGTGGCGACTAAATTGGCCATTGGTTATACTTTAGATGAATTGACCAATCAAATTACAGGTTCTACTTCAGCATTATTTGAGCCAACTATTGACTATGTGGTTGTGAAAATCCCAAGATGGAACTTTGATAAATTTGAAGGTTCTGATAGAACGCTTGGTCTGCAAATGAAAGCAGTAGGAGAGGTTATGGCAATTGGGCGTTCATTCCAAGAAGCATTACACAAGGCAACACAGTCATTGGAAATAAAGCGAAATGGCTTGGGCGCTGATGGTAAGGGTTACAAAAACTACGATCAAATAATTGAAAAACTTACCAATGCCAGTTGGGATAGGGTTTTTGTGATATATGATGCTATTCAAATGGGTATTCCATTAAGCCGAATTCATGAAATCACAAAAATAGATATGTGGTTCTTAAAACAATATGAAGAATTGCATCATATTGAAAGAGAAATTTCAAAATATACTATTGATACTATTGATAGAGAATTATTGTTAGAAGCCAAACAAAAGGGATATGGTGACCGACAAATTGCCCATATGTTAAAATGTTTGGAAAGCCAGGTATATACAAAACGTGAAGAATTTAAAATAAAACGCGTTTACAAGTTAGTTGATACCTGTGCAGCAGAGTTTACAGCGCAAACACCTTATTACTATTCAACTTTCGAAAATGAAGTAGAAGATGCTGATGGAAGCAAGCAACCTGCCAATGAAAGTGTTGTTACAGATAAGAAAAAAATAATTGTTTTAGGTTCTGGGCCTAACAGAATTGGTCAAGGGATTGAATTTGATTATTGCTGTGTGCATGGTGTTTTGGCAGCTTCAGAATGTGGCTATGAAACCATTATGATTAACTGTAATCCAGAAACTGTTTCAACCGACTTTGATATTGCAGATAAATTATATTTTGAGCCTGTTTTTTGGGAGCATATCTACGATATTATCCAACACGAAAAGCCTGAAGGCGTTATTGTACAATTAGGTGGTCAGACTGCTTTAAAATTAGCAGAAAAGTTAGATCGCTACGGTATTAAAATTTTAGGAACTACTTATCAATCTTTGGATTTAGCGGAAGATAGAGGTAGTTTTTCAAAGTTGTTGAAAGATAACGATATACCTTATCCTGAATTTGACGTGGCTACTTCAGCCGATGAGGCACTAGCTGTTGCTGATAGGTTGGATTTTCCAATTTTGGTCAGACCATCCTATGTATTGGGAGGTCAAGGTATGAAGATTGTCATCAACAAGAAGGAACTAGAAGAACATGTTGTGGATTTACTTCGTGGCATGCCTGATAATAAATTATTATTGGATCACTATTTAGATGGTGCCATTGAAGCTGAAGCTGATGCCATTTGTGATGGTGAAAATGTTTACATAATAGGTATTATGGAGCATATCGAACCTTGTGGTATCCACTCTGGTGATAGTAATGCCACCTTGCCACCATTTAATTTGGGAGAGTTTGTGTTACAACAAATAAAAGACCATACTAAAAAAATTGCTTTGGCTTTAAATACAGTTGGTTTGATAAATATTCAGTTTGCTATTAAGGATGATAAGGTGTACATTATTGAGGCCAACCCAAGAGCGTCTAGAACGGTACCTTTTATTGCTAAAGCCTATGGAGAACCATATGTTAATTATGCGACTAAAGTTATGCTAGGCGAAAATAAAGTATCTGATTTTGACTTTAATCCTAAATTGGAAGGTTTTGCAATTAAGCAACCAGTATTCTCATTTAATAAATTCCCTAATGTAAACAAACAATTGGGGCCTGAAATGAAGAGTACCGGAGAAAGTATCCTATTCATTGATAGTTTAAAAGATGATGAATTCTATAACTTATATTCAAGACGCAAAATGTATTTGAGTAAATAGTTTGCTGAAATACAGAATTTTGGCAAACATTTCCAAAATTGTCTTATTTTAGTAAAAATTTTAGTTATGAAGAAAACATTACTTTGTTTACCCTTTATATTGTTATCATTAGTTGGCTTTTCACAGGTTTCTGCAGGACAAGTTGATGATTTTGAAGATGGAACTGTACAAAATTGGATAATTGGTGCTACAGGACCAAGTTCGCCAGTAAATGTGGATACAGGCGGTCCAGCTGGAGCAGAAGATAATTTTTTGGAGTATACATCCAATGGTGGTAGTAACATAGGTAGTCGTATGGCTATTTTTAATGCAAATAATCAGTGGTCAGGAAATTTCATTTCGGAAGGCATTGTCGAAATCCAATTTGATGCCGAAGTTGTTACTAATGACTTACATTTAAGACTTGCTTTTCAAGGACCTGGAGGTACACGTATGATTTCTACTGTACCGGTTGTTGTTACGGCTGGTTCGGGATGGAATAGTGTAGCATTGCCTTTAGGGTTGAGCGATTTTACAATTGTTCAAGGCACTAATACGGTTTCTGAAGTTCTTTCAAGTGTGTTGACTATGCGTATAATAAGTGTTACTGATGAGAATATTGACAATTGGAGAGGTGAATCTATGGTTGCTACATTGCGTGTGGATAACATTACTGCTTCTACTACTTTAAATCGTACGGAATTTGAACAACCGGACTTTACAATTTACCCAAACCCGAGTACAACAAATCTTAACTTGAGCTTGAATACTATTTCAAATGGATCTAGAATAGAGATTTATAATATTCTAGGTGCCAAGATATTTAGCAGAAACATTTCGAATCCTAATCTTACCATTAATGCGTCTCAATGGCAAAAAGGAGTGTATTTAGTTCGTGTTTTATCGGATGACAAGACACTGACCAAGCGTTTTGTGAAGCAATAATAAAAATCATTAATATAAAGCTTAAACCATCATATTTTTGATGGTTTTTTTTATATCAACACAGTAAATAATATTCCTGTAACAATGGCAATTCCAAAGCTTATTAATGTGCCAATTAATATGTATTCTGTTAGTTTTCTATGTTTACTTTCCTTTAAATCGCCAAATCTAAAAACTGATTTAGCCGTTATTAAAAAACCCACTGCCTCCCAATGATTTGTTATTATGAAAATAAATACCAAGATGCGCTCCAATATCCCGATGTATTTTCCAGCATCTTTTAAGGACTCGTTGCCTTTGGTTAATTTTTCAATATTCCATTTACTAAAAATAGCTTTCATAATAATGGAAACAGGCTGCGTTAAAAACAATAAGCAAGTAACCAATAAAAGAGCATTTTCAGTAAATATGTCTTCCATCGAAATGGTTTGGCCTGTAAATACCAAATAAGCAATGACAATACTGGTAATATGTAGTAGTTGGTCTATAAAAAACCACTGCCTTTTAGTTTCTTTTTTTTGAAAGAAAAGTTTTATCCCATCAATTACTAAATGTAATATCCCAATGGTAAGCAGTAAAGGCCAGACTGAAAGATCCCAAACTATCAAGAATAATAATACTAAATGTATACCTGCGTGAATGTATAGTTTAGGCGATTTTAACTTTCGTTTCTCTTTTTCCTTTACCCATTTCTTGGGTTGTAATAGAAAATCACCAATTAAGTGAGCTAGTAAGAGTTTAGTTATTAAAAGCATGAATTTGTGCTATTTTTTGTTTAAACATATTGTTAACTTCTAATATTTCATCAAGATAAGCGCGTTTCATACGCTTACTAACTGCATCTTGGCTTATACCAATTAGTTTAGCCAATTCTTTTTGGATTTTGTTCTCGTTCTCTAGATGTAATTTAATGATTTCTGCTGAATTTACCGACCAATTATCCATTAGGATATTTATAAGTTTTAGATAAAGGTTCAGCTCGCCATCTATGTTTCCAGCTCCTTTTACTTTTAAATTGGTTTTAGTTTGTTTTAAGAGTTCCAATAAATTACCAGAGTTTTGAAAAGCGCTTCCATTTGATTCTGTTACGGTATTACCTCTAAATGTTATGGATCCAATACCTATAGCCATTCTGACGTCCAATCCTTTTACCATTTTTATACAAGCTTTTATATAGACCGCATTTATGAAGCATTGATAAACATCATTGACTTGAATTTGAAAACTATCACCTCTAAATATTTCCCAATTTTTAGGATTATTATCCACTCGTTCAAGAGCCTGTTTTAAAGGGTTTAACCAAACATTTGGATCACTATATTCGGTAGAGTTTATAATATCGCCAGTTATTACACCTGTCATGTCATTTTATTTAGTAACAACCAAATATATGCCTTTTTTATGGAATAATCAAATATATGCCTTTTTTATAGAATAAACTAATATATTCCTTTTTTAAGGAATACTAATTTATATGTTTTCAGGTAAGTCAATTTTAACCTTGAAATGTTTGAGGTCTTCCATGTAGTTTTCCAAGGAAAAGGAAGCGCTGTTGAATTCTACTTGTCGATGCTTTTTGGTTTCCTTGCGCTTAATGGCTTTTAAGAAGCGTTTTACTTCGGTTTTATCATTTAATATCAATCCTGGGACAGGAATCGATTTACCAAGATCATCTTTTGCAACCATAGTAAAGTATGAGGAATTGCAATGTTTGACTTCTCCAGTCCTAATATTTTCGGCTTCTACACGAATACCAATAACCATAGAGGTATGGCCAATATAATTTACAGAGGCTTTCATAGTAACTAACTCGCCAATCTCAATAGGATTTAAAAAGTCAACAGTATCTACCGATGCTGTTACACAATAGGTTTCAGAGTGTTTGGAAGCACAGGCAAATGCGATTTGATCCATAAGGTTGAGAATGTAACCACCATGTATTTTACCACCAAAATTGGAATGTGAGGGTTGCATGAGTTCCGAAATGGATATACGCGAGGCATCAACGGTTTTAAATTCGTTAGTCATTTAAATATTGATTAATGGAGCTGTCTTCTTCAACTTTTGTTACAAAATATTTAGTGTCGCCTAACCAAAATAGTTTACCAAAACGTTCAAAATAATGCAGTTTAACAAACTTACCTTGTAGTCTGTTTAAGTCGGCTATTGCTTGTCTTTCACCTGGTTCTACAGAAAAAATAAAGACTTGTGCATCTGATACGCCTTGACTTATTTCGCCTTCCCAAGTTTTTACGATGACACCTTTGTGACTGAATTTAACCAAGCGTCCAGCACGAACACCATCGCTATAGGAAGCAAAGTATAAAAAGCATACATAGGCTACAAAAATGAGTAGTAGAATGCCCAAGAATTTTAAAAAGAATTTTCTCATATTATGACAGTATTATTATTCATCTTCTTCATCTACTTCTGCACGTTTTAATATAGGTTCTGGTAGAGCCTTTTTAGCTTTAGCTCCCATTTTTTTCAATTTTTCCACACGACCAATAATGTTTCCTTTACCTTCAACCAGTTTATTCATCGCTGCTGAATAATCACTTTTGGCAGCATCTATTTTTTTGCCAACACCTGTTAAATCAGAAACTAAACCTTCAAATTTATCATAAAGTGCACCTGCTTGTTTTGCGATTTCCAAGGCATTACGTTGTTGCTTTTCGTTGCTCCACATGGTGTCAACAGTGCGCAATGTTGCTAAAAGGGTAGAAGGTGTAACGATTACAATATTCTTCTCAAAAGCTTTGTTATAAAGCGTATTGTCTTCGTTTATAGCAATGGCAAAAGCAGGTTCAATAGGAATAAACATCAATACAAAATCTGGTGATTCCATATCGTATAAATCCTCGTATTTCTTTTCTGAAAGCTGATTAACGTGTTTGTTTATAGAGTTAACGTGCGCTTTTAAATGCATTGCTTTTTCGTCATCTTCAGCATTAGCAAAACGTTCGTAATCGGTAAGTGATACTTTACTATCTATAATCATGCGTTTACCGTCTGGTAAATGTAGGACAACATCAGGCATAACACGCGAACCATCTTCACGATTAAAGTTTTGTTGAACAAAATATTCGCGGTCTTTTTCCAGTCCAGATTTTTCTAAAACACGCTCTAAAACCAATTCGCCCCAATTACCTTGCATTTTACTGTCGCCTTTTAAAGCTTTGGTTAGGTTATTGGCTTCTATGGTCATTTTTTGATTAAGATCTTTAAGTCCTAAAAGTTGCTCTTTTAAAGCCGAATGCATACTGATGCTTTCCTTTTGAGAATCTTCAACTTTCTTTTCAAACGTCTGGATTTTTTCTTGAAGCGGATTCAGAATTTGTTTAATGTTTTCTTTATTCTGAATGGTGAATTTTTCACTTTTTTCATCTAAAATCTTACTTGCCATTAATTCAAAATCTTTACGCAGTTGCTCTTGTTGTTTTGCAAGCTCTTCGTCGCGTTTAAGGTTTTGTTCTTGAAGGTTTTTAAGCTCTGTATTTCTTCTGGAAAGTTCGGTGTTTAAAAAGTCTTTTTCTTTTCTAATGGTTTCGCGTTCTGTTTCAATTTTATTCAAATTGTCCTTGAGCTCAACAATGTTGTTGGATAACTGATTTTGGCGTTCTTCGAGTGTGCTATTTTCACCTTTGCTTTTCAGTTTGGAAATAGTTAACCCAATATATGCTCCAATACCGCCAGATAATAAGATGGCAAGAATAAGAATGATGTTGTCGTTCATTTAAAATTGAAGTTTACCCAAAGATAAATTTTTACCTTGAGGATAAAAAAGAAATGCATGAGCAATAATGAACATTTTTATAAGGCAGATGATTTTATATCTATATCAGCGTCTTTCCATGATTTATTGAATTCTTGCATAATAGCTATTGCTTCATCTGTTTTGCCTTGTGCAGTTAGACTTTCATGCAAACCCATTAACGACCAACCATTTTGTCTTAGTACTTTTAAGTCTTCCAAATAGATTTTTTCGGCTTCTTTGTATCTTTTTGCTTTAAGCAAAATTGCGCCTAAATTTTGACGTGGAGGAATATGCCAAGCTGATGGTTCATTATATATAAGATTGTCTTCCATTTCAACAGCTTTTTCAAAATGTTCAATAGCCAAATCTAAATTGCCTTCTAGAGATGCAATTTCGCCTGCAACAACTTCATAAGCCAATTTTGCAATAGTCGTTCCGTTGTCAAAACCAGTTGCAATAATATTTTCCATATCTGGATCATTGATAAGTTGCTTTATGGCATCCAATTCTTCTTTTGCATCTTTAGAGTTGTTTTTTCGAGTAAAAGCAATACCACGTGAATAATGCCAAATGAGCTTTAAATGTTTAATATTGTCGTTGGGCTTTGGATAGGTCAGAATATCATTCCATTTCCCGAATCGGGTATAAGCTAACAATGGCGTAGCTGCAAAATTTTGTAGGAAGTGTAACTCTTCCATTTCACCTACTGGCACCTTTTCAGCTGTTTTTTTTGCAGCATCAATTGCTATTTCACTATTGCCCAATAAACTTGAAGCAGACCAGAGGAAATGTATGTTATGAGGGTAGTAGCCAAGAGGATACATGCCTTGTGAGTAGCATTGCGATATGTAATCTTCATCGGCCAGAATGGCTTGTTGGTTGGCTAAAACGGCATCTTTATAACGGCCAACACGAATATAAATGTGTGAAGGCATGTGAACCAGATGTCCAGCAGCAGGCATAAGTGTTCCAAGTTTTTCTGCACTTGGTACTGCCAGATCTGGTTTTGGTAATTCAACCATATGGATATAATAATGATGTGCACCCGGACTATTGGGATTAATCTCAATAGCTTTCTCTAAAGCCAGTTTTGCTTCTAGAATATTAGGAGATGGATTACCTTCTTTATCCCAATAGCTCCAGGGTACGGTATTCATTACTGAAGCTGCATAAAGTGTTAAGATGTCTGAATCATTGGGATATTGCTTCATTACTTTTTCCATTTCTACCATATAACTTTGGTTTAACTCTGAAACGTCTTTTTCTAAATCTGTGGAGCATCTAAAAGATAAGGCATGAATTAAAGCTTGTTCTTTTTTAGAAGCCATTGGTGCGAGTTGTAGCGCTTTCGCAATGGCTTCATTGTATTTAACCTTTCTATCTTCGGTAGGTAAAGGATCGTTTATGTTTGGTCCCAAAGTATAAGCCTGTCCCCAAAACGCCATAGCCAATTTGGGATCTAAACGAGCAGCTTCCATAAACGACCTGTGAGCTTCAGCATGATTGAAAGCATAAGTCAGGCGTATTCCTTGATTAAAGAAACGTTGCGCCAGTTCATTATCAGTACTGACCTTATAAGTGTGTGTGCCTAAATTTTCAAATAGAGGAGAAATTTGTTTGGTTGTGTCTATATCTTTTAAAAGAAATTGAGCAGGTGTACATTTAATAAAGTTCATTCCAACTTTTTCAGGATTGTTTGTGGTTTTACTCTGAAGAGTAAAATCAAAAAGGAATAAACTGATAATAATTACTACGATGATACCAATTAGTGCGGACTTGACTTTCATGACTTTTTGAATTAATGGTAGTAGATAATTAATTCAAAATGTAGTTTAAAGGCTTGAGAATGAAGAAAGTAAATTTAGTGAAAATAATCAGCAATAAAAAATTATTTCTTTACTCTAAAACTTCCAGTTTTCTCATCAAAAGCTATCATGTCTTCAGGAAACAAGTCATTAAAAACACCTTTTGAAATTAAGTTACAAGGTGAGTCGGAAATCACTTGAGAATGTGTCATTACAATCATTTTATCGCACAGTTGAATGGCTAAATCAATTTCGTGAGATGAGAATAAAATGGTTTTATTGGTGTCTTTTGCCAAGGTTTTTAAAAGCTTTAAAATATATGCTTTGTGGTACATATCCAGATGGGTTGTAGGTTCATCTAGAATAATTAAATATGTGTCTTGAGCCAATGCTCGTGCAATCATAACTTTTTGAAGTTGACCATCGCTTAACTCAAAGCACTTTTTGTTTTTGAATTGCTGAATATTGGTTTGTAATAACGCTTTTTCAATAATAGATACATCATTTTCTGAAAGATTACCAACCCAATTGGTGTAAGGTTGTCTGCCTAAAGAAACGAGTTCAAAAACTGTTAAGTTTTTTGATGCAGGTTGTTCGGTAAGTACTACGCTCAAGCTCTTGGAAAGCTCTAAATGCGAGGAATTTTCAAGTAATTTATCGTTAATAAAAACAGAGCCATTTAATGGTGGTTGTACTTTAGTAAGTGTTCGTAATAAGGTAGATTTTCCAATACCATTAGCACCAACTAAACCAACCAATTCACCTTGTTGTAGCGCAATGTTTACATCATCAGCAACAACGGTTTGACGTTTTTTCTGCGTGTAACCTATGGTTAGACTTTCAGTTTTTAGAATAGTATGTAGTTGCGTTTTTGTCACAAATATTTTGCTTTGTCATTCTGCGCTACGACGCAGAATCTATTTTTTTTGGATTCCGCATCAAGTGTGGAATGACAGTCTTGGTTCTTTTCTCTTTCTTCTTGTATCTCATTAAAACAACATTTTACGTTTGCGTACCAATAACCAAATTACAACAGGTGCACCAATTAATGAAGTTATGGCATTAATAGGTAAAGTGTAATCGCTTGTAGGCAATTGCGCAATACTATCACAAATAAGCATGACTATGGCACCAAACAAAAACACAGCAGGTAATAACACTTTGTGGTTGGCTGTTGTAAAAACTTGACGAACCATATGCGGAATTGCTAATCCTATAAAAGCAATTGGTCCAGCAAAAGCCGTAATAGTTCCTGCTAATAAACTTGTTGCAATTATAATGATAAACCGACTTTGATTAATGTTCAACCCAAGACTTTTAGCGTAATTTTCGCCCAGTAAAAGTGTATTCAAGGCTTTGATTGAGATGATACTCATAAATAATCCTAGGAGATAAATGCAGAAGAAAATAAACAACTCGTTCCAAGATAGGTTTCCTAAACTACCAAATCCCCAAAAAATGTATTGCTGTAGTTGTTCGGCAGAACTAAAGTAGGAGAGTACACTGACAACCGCAGAAGTAATACTACCAAACATTAACCCAATGATTAAAATAGCCATGGTATCTCTCACTTTTAAAGACACAGCTAAAACAGATAATAACACTAAAAAACTACCTAAACTAGCCGCAATAACCACACTCCATTTTGAAAGTAAAAGTGTAGCAAGACTGCCACCAAAAATTCCTGCACCAAGAATTATAATAGCGACTCCTAAACTAGCTCCAGAGCTAATACCTAACACAAACGGACCAGCCAATGGATTTCTAAACAAGGTTTGCATTAATAATCCGGAAATGCCCAATCCAGAACCTACTAAAACCGCAGTAAATGCTTTTGGTAATCTGTAGTTGTGAATAATGTAATGCCAAGAATCGTTGTCAATGGATGTAAATAAACTTTTAAATACGGATGTTACAGGAATAGATACTGACCCTAAACTAATGTTGCCTAAAAAGCATACCAATAACGTTACAATTAGAATTGTAAACGGCACTTTGTATGTAGTTTGATTAGTCAACTATTCTAACGGTTTAAAAAAATGAGTTTCGTATTCTGGTAATAATTCAGGGTGACACACTTTTATAATGTCTTTTAAAACTAAATCAGGTCTTGCAGTGCCTTCTTCATAGTAGGTAACACCACCAGTTGCTCCTGTAACGTTTACAAATGAATATACTGTTTTGTTTTTAAAAGCATCAAATTCGGTGTAGTGTTCGTTAGCGTTTTTTAAAGCTTCTAATGAATTATAATACGACGGACTTAACCAAATATCTGCCGATTTTCCTTTTGTAAAAACAGCTTCAAAACTTAATGCTAAACTGCCTTCACCAGCAACGTCTTGCCAAAGGTAATTTACGTTGGCGTCTTTTAAAAGTTGTGCTTCAGGGCTTGTGCCACTAGGTAAATACCAAACATCTTTATGAAGCGCACCACTTAAAACAGTTGGTGTGTTTTTAACCTTTGAAGCCAATGTTTTTGCATCGTTATACGCTTTTTCAATACTGTTGAAAATAGAATCTGCTTCAGCAGTTTTGTTGTAAAGTGCACCAAAAAATTTAATCCATTCGGCTTTTGCAAGTGGTGATTTTTCAACCCAATCGCCATTGTACATGACTGGAATACCAGATTTTTTAATGGTTTCAAAGGTTTTATTGTTGCCATCAATACCAAAACCTACAACAACTTCAGGTTGTAACTCTAGTAAAACTTCGGTGTTAATACCTTCATTTTTTCCTAACTCTCTAATGCTTTCAGCATTTATTAAAGCTCTGGTTTTTTCAGATGAAATATAATCGGTTCCAGGAAAACCAACCAAGGTTTCTTCAGAACCCAACAATTCTAAAGCAGGAATATGTGTTGTAGATGTCACGACTATTTTTTCAATAGGTGTTGCAATAATGCCATCGAATTCATCACTATTTAAAGTAATTGTAGCAAGATTTTCTCTTGGGATTAAAGCATATTTAAACGATTTTTCAGCTTTAGGCCATGGACTTTTTATAGTTAAAACTTTGTAGTGGCCATGATTTATAATACTAAAGCCATCAGCATACAAACGTATAATTTCTGAATAGTCTTTTGCAGGTAATCGGTCTGTGATACTGTTTTTATTGTCTTTACACGCAAAACAGATAATTAAAAGTAGAATTGGAAATAGTTTTTTCACTGTGTATTTATTTTCATTCAAAAGTAATATTATTTAACCTTATAGGTAAAACATTAAACAAAATGTTTAATTTTGCGGCGAATTTTGGTTCGAGATTGTTGTTTTAATCTCGATTAAAAGGGAATCTGGTGAGAGTATTATTTTCAAGTCCAGAACTGTTCCCGCAACTGTAAGCATATTGCTCAACTTAATTGGGCATCTCTTTAGCGAAGAGTTGTTGTGCACTTCAATAAACCACTGGTGAAAACTGGGAAGGTAACACAACAAAATGTAAGTCAGGAGACCTGCCAATATTCAAAATTAAACAGTAAAGCTTTCGGGAAAAAGGCTTTTAGGTTATGAGGCAATTTGCATTTTATATTTTAGTTTTTTTTTGTAGCTCAATTTGGTCACAAACGCAGCTAGATTCTTTACAGCTTCTTGATGAAGTTGTTTTAAATGCAGATACGTATTTAAAGACTTTTTCTAACACACAATCTGTTAGTGTTTTAAGAGACAGTGTAATATCTAGAAGTTCATCTTCTCTGACTAATCTACTTAATTACAATTCAGGAATTTATTTTAAGGAAAATGGATTGGGAATGGTTTCGTCTCCATCCTTTCGAGGCACAACAGCACAACAAACAGCAGTAACCTGGAATGGTATTAATATCAACTCGCAGTTCAACGGGCAAACAGATTTTAATACTATAAATATTAGGAACTTTGATGATGTAACTGTTCGTAGTGGTGGCGGTAGTGTGCTTTACGGCAGTGGTGCCATAGGTGGCTCCATTCACTTAAATAATCTGCTTAAATTCAATTCTGGTTTTGAAAATACCATTTATACTAACTATGGTAGTTTTAATTCCTGGGATGTAGGATATAAGTCTCGTTTTTCAACAAATAGGTTTAGTGTAGACATTGCATTAAGTAGAGCACAATCTGATAACGATTATGAGTATGTAGATAGTGAAAAAGAAAACCTAAATGGAGCGTTTTATAACCAAAGTTTATCTGCCAATTTTGCTTATAAATTGAATTCAAAAAACATATTGAAACTATATAGTTACTTATATGATGGCGAACGTCATTTTTCACTAATATTTTCAACAGAAACACCAACCAAATATCAAGATGTAAACTCAAGAACTATGTTGGAGTGGTTAGGAAACTATGGTCGATTTACATCAACTTTAAAAATAGCTTACTTAACAGAAACATATAAGTACTTTCCTAACATAAAAAAAGACTTACATACGTTTGGAGAAGCCAAAACTTTATTAGGTAAGTATAATTTAGATTATAAATTATTCAATAATGCTTCTCTACAAAGTGTTATTGATGTGACTCACACAATAGGAGAAGGTTCAAGTATAGGAAAAACAAATAGAACCATATCAGGATTTAGTTTGCTATTTAAGCAACAATTAAAAAATTTCCTATATGAAGCTGCGTTAAGACAAGAGGTTACAAATAATTACGAAAGTCCGTTGTTGTATAGTTTAGGACTTAAATATAACCTAGGTAAACATTATTCAATATCAGTAAATGGTTCTAGAAACTTCAGAATACCTACGTATAATGATTTGTATTGGGAAGGCAGCGGAAACACTGATTTAAAACCAGAAACGTCTTATCAAGTAGAATTAGGTCAAGAGCTGTCGTTTAAAAACTTCAGTTTAAAAGCAACAGGTTTTTATAACGATATAACTAATATGATTCGCTGGTTGCCTTCAGGAAATTTATGGCAACCAGAAAATACAGACCATGTGGTAACATACGGATTGGAATCGCAGCTTGATATTAATGTAAGTTTACAGTCTCATAAATTATCATTTGGAGGCAATTACACCTATACAATATCTGAAAATCAAGATACCGACAAACAACTTATTTATGTGCCTAAACATAAAGGTTCTGGCATTTTTAATTACAAATATAAACGTGCTTCGCTTTACTATCAAGTGTTATTTGTAGGTGACGTTTTTACATTGTCAGATAATAATCCGAATTATATTCTTGATGCTTATACGGTTTCCAATATAGGCGTAGAATATGCTTTAGAAAAAGAATACCGATTTGTTTTAGGAGCACAAGCCAAGAATATTTTTAACGAAGATTACCAAAGTGTAACCAATAGGTTTATGCCAGGTATTCATTATAATTTTTATTTAAACTTTAATTTTTAGACTATGAAAAACCTATTTAAATTTTTAACTTTTAGTTTGTTGTTTGCTTTAATAACAACCTCCTGTAGTAATGATGATGATTTTGTAAATCCATCGGTATCATTGGGTGATTATGCAAATGGAATAATTGTAAGTGCCGAAGGAGGACCTGCTTCAATATCATATATTTCTAATGATTTTTCTGTTACCGGAAACAATGTTTATGAAAATGTTAACAGTGAAGCACCTGGCGTATATTTACAGTCTATAGGTTTTAACAATAATGACGCTTACATTGTTTCAGATAATGTTAATGTTATTAATGTTGTTAATCGTTACACATTTGAAAACGAAGGTGCTATTACAACGGGTTTACAAACTCCAAGATATATCGGTTTTGCAAACGGTAAAGGCTATGTGAGTAACTGGGGAGATGGTAGTGATGATAGTGATGATTTTATTGCTGTTGTTGATTTAGCAACCAATACAGTTGAAAACACAATCCCAGTAGGAGAAGGGCCAGAGCGTATTTTAGTACATAGTGGAAATGTTTATGTGTCTCACAAAGGTGGTTGGGGAAATAATAATATAGTTTCTGTTATAGATGTTTCTACCAATGCCGTTACAACAATTACTGTCGGAGATGTGCCTGATGAGTTGTTCATTAATAGTGAAGGAGAACTTGTTGTGTTAAATGAAGGAAAAGCTGCATGGACTGGAGATGAAACTCAAGCATCAATAACTAAAATTGATTTAGCAACAAATACAGTTTCAGAAACCTTAACTTTTGCTAGCGGCTCACACCCAAGTCAAATGGTTTTTGATAATGGAAATATTTATTACATATTAAACAATGAAGTTTTTGAAATGTCAGAAACAACAACTACGTTGCCAACAGCCGCAATAATAGACCTAGGAAGCGTAAATGCGTATGGTTTAGCTGTGAATAATGGTAATGTATATGTAACAGATGCCAAAGACTTTGCATCAGCAGGAGATTTATTGATTTACGATTTAAGTACTGAAGATTTAATAAATACTTTCGAGGTAGGTGTAAATGCCTCAAAAGTTTATTTTAATTAAGATAATTTGAAATATACATTAAAAAAGCCATTCAATTTGAATGGCTTTTTTAATTGGATTTTAACGATGAAATAGAACGGTTTATCGATTAGTAAGTATGGTGTGCAATTGATACTTTAGAATTGTAATATATTGAAACCTTGAATTAATTAATTAATATTAAACAATTTAAAAAACTATTAATCAATGAAAAAAATTACATTTTTATGTATTGCGGTTTTTTGTTTTGCCTTTTGTTGGCAAGTGAATGCGCAATTTACGGAAAGTTTTGACACCGAAATTCCAGCTTCTTGGACTATTACTGATGTTGATGGAGGAAACACTTGGGCTTACAGTACTGCCCAGAGTTATGCAGGAGGAGGAAGTGCTAGGATTACTTACGATTCCAATGCACATGAGGATTACTTAATCTCTCCACAATTTACTGTAACTGCTGGAGTTTCTGATAGAATATCGTTTTGGGCAGCAAGTTATCTTAGTTATTTTGAATCTTTTGACGTATTGCTTTCAACTTCTGGTACGGCACCTTCTGATTTTACTGTAGTATTGGGTAATGAAATTGCTAGTACTAATGCACCAGAATTTGAACAATTTTCCTATGATTTATCAGCTCATGATGGAACGCCAATTTACATTGCCATTAGAGCTACTGGTACAGACCAGTTTTATTTGTATATAGATGAGTTTGTAAATGATGCAGCGCCATCTTGTACAGCAGCGGAAGTTGCTAGTGCAGACCCTGTTGAAGATTGTGATAACTCACAATTTGATATTGTTGTAGAGTTTACTACAGTTGGAGATGCTACAGGAGTATCAGATGGTACAAACACGTATCCAATAGTTGGAACAACAGCAACATTAGATGGTGATTATGCCTTTGGTACAGATGTAGACTTAACCGTTGTGCATTCTGACAGCGCTTGTGATTTTGATTTAGACTCTACCACTTTTGATGCTTGTCCGCCAGACAATGATGATTGTTCTGGAGCTGTTGAGTTAACTGTTGATACTGATTTAAGCTGTAGTAATTCTGTTGCTGGCACTACGGTAGGCGCTACCGAAAGTTTACCAGGATGTGTTGGGACAGCCAATGATGATGTGTGGTATTATTTTGAAGCTATTGGTGACGCACATACAATTACGATAAATAATACAGGAGGAAGCTCTGATATTGTTACAGAAGTTTTTGATGCTTGTGGAGGTACAAGCTTGATATGTCAAGATACACCTAATTCACCAATTGAACTAACTGGATTGACACCTAACAGTATGTATTACTTTAGGATATATACATGGTCTTCAACTGCAACAACTAGATCTGATTTTGAGGTATGTGTAGGAACACCACCTGCGCCACCTTCTAATATAGATTGTGCAAATGCAACACCAATTGCTTGTGGTCAGACAATAAATGCGTCTTCAAATGGTTCTACAGGAACCCAAGAGGATAGTGGTTGTTCTATAGGGGATAACGGAATTTGGTTTACATTTACAGGTACTGGTGGAGACATGACAGTCGAGTCCACTGCTAGTTTCGATCATGAAGTGGCCATCACGAGTGGTGCTTGTGGAAGTTTAGTTAATATTATTTGTGATGATGGATCAGTAGGAACTGAAACCCATACTTTTGCTTCTGTTTTAAATGAAACTTATTATGTTTATATAGCGCATTATGCTTCTGGAAATACAACAACAGGAACAATAGATGTTACATTAACATGTGCAGTTGTACCAACTTGTACAGCAGCGGAAGTTGCTAGTGCAGACCCTGTTGAAGATTGTGATAACTCACAATTTGATATTGTTGTAGAGTTTACTACAGTTGGAGATGCTACAGGTGTTTCTGATGGAACAAACACGTACCCAATAGTTGGAACAACTGCTACTTTAGATGGCGATTATGCCTTTGGTACAGATGTAACCTTAACAGTTGTACACTCTGATAATGCTTGTGATTTTGATTTAGACGACCCTGTTACATTTAGTGCTTGTCCACCAGACAATAATGATTGTGCAGGAGCGCTTCCATTAGCTTGTGGAGTTACCGTTACAGGTACAACTGAAGGAGCTACAGCATCAGGACTTGATACTACATGTGGATCATTTGCTTCTACTGATGGACTTGACCTTTTCTATACATTTAATGCAGATGGATTGAGTAGTTACACTGTAAGTTTAGATCAACCAACAGGCTCATCTGGTTTAGATGGTGTAGTATTCGTGTATTCAGGAGTTTGTGGTAGTTTAGTTTATGTAGACTGTAGTGATTCAGGTAACCCAGAGGAAGTTGTTTTGGATGCACCCGCAGCTGGAACTTACACGGTAAGGATATTTGATTATTCGGGAACTGCGGAGTTTACACTTGATCTTACGTGTACAGCACCACCAGCTTGTACGGCAGCAGAATTTGCTAGTGCAGTCCCTGTTGAAGATTGTGATAACTCACAATTCGATATTGTTGTAGAATTTACTACAGTTGGAGATGCTACAGGTGTTTCTGATGGAATAAACACCTATCCAATAGTTGGAACAACGGCTACAGTTGATGGGGATTATGCTTTTGGTACTGATGTTAACTTAAGTGTTGTGCATTCTGACAGCGCTTGTGATTTTGATTTAGATACAGTTTCTTTCTTGGCTTGTGCTCCTGATAATGATGACATCCCTGGAGCTATAAAGCTAATGACTGGTAGTACAATGTGTCAATCCCCTGTTGAAGCTACAAATGTTGGTGCTACTGATTCAATTGAGAATATTAATACGGTATCAGCATCATGCTCTTCTTCTAATCCTGAAGGCGATGTGTGGTTTGAAATCCAAATCCCTAGCACGGGAGAAATAACTGTTGAAACAAGTTCTTCAGGAGGTATTACTGATACTGTAATGGCTATTTACTCTGGAGAATCAGGTAGTTTGGTAGAAGTTGCTTGTGATGATGATGGTGGAGATGGTCTTTTTTCAAGCATTACATTAACAGGTTTAACACCAGGAGAACAATTCTACGTTAGAGTTTGGGAATGGAATAATGATAGTTTTGGAACGTTTAATATTTGTGCTTGGTCACCAACTACATTAGGTGTTGAAGGCAATGTTTTTGAAACTTTCACTTATTACCCTAACCCTGTGTCTAGTGTGTTAACACTTAAAGCGCAAGATAATATTAGTAATGTAACTGTTCATAATATGTTAGGTCAAGAAGTACTGCGTACAGTGCCTAATACTGTTAACAGTGAATTGGATATGTCTGGATTACAAACTGGAGCTTACTTTGTTAAAGTAACAATTGGGAATTCAACAAAAACAGTTCGAATTATTAAAGAATAAATTATTTTAATACTTCAAATAAGAAGCCCAGATTATTGTCTGGGCTTTTTTATTATTTATACATACCTGTATTTGGCGGATAAAATGTTTCTTTACCTCCAATAACTTTTAGAGGCTCAAAATTTTGATTAGAGATTCTGCTGTTATCTTCAATATGTTGTAATGCAACAGAAAGAAGCAATTCATTTTCATCACCAAGCACACCCATATTCGAATAGTTTTCAGAAACCAAAATATCTGGATCCAATCCATTAAAATAATCGGTTACGCCAGCAACATTCAATGATTTTAAAACTAAAGGATGCATGGCATAGAGGTGAGAAGGATTGGCACCATTTCTTCTAAAGTTGGGAGAATCATACAATGTAACAGACGCTTGGTATTTACCGGTAGTGGTATTTCCAATTTGAATAACGTTCATGTAGGGCCTTAAACAATTAATTACCAATTCACTAGCTGATGCAGAGCGTTTGGTGGTTAAGATGTACACACGGCTTAGATTTATAATATTTAATGGTGTACCATCATCGTTGTTGGTAAATCTATTGGTGGTTGCTTGAGTTGAAAGTTGCGCTTGAATATCACTGTTCCACTCTTCGGTACTAAAAACTTCGCCATTTCTGCCAGCTATCATGCTTGATAATAAAATGGCTGTATTTACTGATCCACCGGGATTATAACGTAAATCTAATACCAAATCCTGTACATTGTTACCTAAGAAGTAACCAAACGTATCATTTAATTGTGAATCAAAGTCACGGGTAAATCCATTATAGACTAAATAACCTA
The DNA here is from genome assembly GCA_030425285.1 of Bacteroidia bacterium. GTDB lineage: Bacteria > Bacteroidota > Bacteroidia > Flavobacteriales > Flavobacteriaceae > Hanstruepera. The sequence goes on along the minus strand of JAUIAY010000006.1, from coordinate 39,654 downwards.
CATTTCTACCAGCAACATTAAACACATCTCTTTTAAAAATGGGGTTTTCAGTGTATTGCGATTTGGTTAGCGTCACGCTCTCTCCGTTGGGAGTTATGGTGTCATCGTTGGGTTCAGGTGTGCCATTATCATCATAAGTGCCTAAATTAATGGTGTAAGTATTGCCACTCAATAAGCTTTGGTAATTGTCTCGATTAAGAGGTGTGCCATTCACAGCATAAAAAATATCTCCTCGTTGTACACCTTGATTGGCAGCACTTGTGTTTGGTAAAACATAGCCAACGTATCCAAAAATTTCCGAACTACCTGTTTCACGTTCAACAAGACCGAAATCCATACCGTTGTTTAATGATGTGCCGTTCAAAAAGGCTTCAAGAGCAATATAATCATTGGTTATCCAGCTAAATCGGTCAATGGTTTCAGGTTGGTACAGTAAGTGGTTGAATAATGCTTCAGGTGAACTATAACTGTTTAAAAATCCATTGTATTCATCGTCATTATTGAAGCGATTATTGCGTAAATCATTAACATCATCTTTATATAGATAATAATAATTTAAACCCCTCCAAACAAAATCATTGAGGTCTTGTACTGAAGCTGGATTGTCGTCAATATCCTCAAAACATCCTATAAACAATAGGGAAATGAGTAGCATAAGAAATTTTGAAATCTGTTTTTTCATAGCGTATAAGTATTCTTTTTCACTTTAAAAGTAAATACTTTATAGTAGAATAAAAATTATTTGTAACAAAATTAATAGTTGTTCGTCGTAATGATAAATACCCCAAAAAGGGTAATTTTAACCAACCACAACTTATGACACAGAGTGAATTTTTAAATATTGTGATGCCTTTTAAGGACAAGGTGTTTCGTTTAGCCAAACGATTGCTTGTTTCTAGGGAAGAGGCTGAAGATGCCACTCAAGAGATATTGTTGAAGTTGTGGAACAATAAAGCAAAAATTGAGGAGTACAAAAATGTGGAAGCATTTTCGATGACCATGACAAAGAATTTTTGCTTGGATAAGTTAAAGTCCAAACAGGCTCAAAACTTAAAGATTGTACATAGCAATTACCAAGACCATAGTGTTTCTGTACAAAAGCAAGTAGAGTTAAACGATAGTTTAGATTGGGTGGGAAGGATTATTGAAGACCTGCCAGAGCAACAAAAAATGGTCATTCAATTGCGAGATATAGAGCAATATGATTATGATGAGATAGCCAAAATGCTGGACATGAATAATACAGCGGTTAGGGTAGCCTTATCAAGAGCAAGAAAAACAATAAGAGAAAAATTAACTAATACACATAGTTATGGTATTAAATAATATAGAAAAGCTACTTGAAAAGTACGAAAACGGTGAAACAAGCCTAAAAGAAGAGCAACAGTTAAAAAGCTATTTTTCTCAAGAAACTGTAGCGCCACATTTAGAAATGTATAAACCCATGTTTACGTATTTTTTGGTAAATGAAAAAGAGCAGTTCACCAAAAACATTCCATTAAAAACTAAAAAGACGTTTAATTACAAGTGGATTTCTGTTGCAGCTGTAACCGTTCTTTTAATCAGTGTTTATTTTGCAAACCCATTTGTAGTTCAAGATGATTTAGGAACTTATGACGATCCTGAAGTTGCTTATAATGAAGTGACCAAAGCATTGGAATTAATTTCTGCAAACTTCAACAAAGGTGTTGGTAAAGTAAACTATTTAAATAGCATGGAAACAGGTGTGTCTAAAGTTGGCTATCTGGATGAAATGCACAATACCACAAAGAAAATTTTTAAATAACATTAGAACCAAACAAAATGAAAAATAATTTAATTATAGTCCTAATGGCTTTGTTAATGATGCCATTAACCTCATTCGGGCAAGATATTTTTGCCAAATATGATGGTAATCCGGACGTAACGTACGTAGATATTAAGCCAAAAATGTTTCAAATATTGGCTAAAGTAGATGTTGAAACAGATAGTCCAGAAGCTCAAAACTATCTGGAAATGATCAATAGTATCACTAGTTTAAAAGCTATTGTTACTGGAAAGGAAGCAATTTCTAATGATATTGCTAATTGGGTGAATACTAAATCCAAAAGTTTAGACGAGTTAATGGAGGTTAGAGATGAAGGAACTGTTGTTAAGTTTTACACTAAAGATGGCAAGGATGCAGACCATGTTGAAGAACTTTTGATTTTCGTTAACGGATTGGGTGATCACATGAACAACACCAACTCTCAAGAAAAAGGAAAAGGCCGTAATATTGAAGCGGTTGTAGTTTCTCTAACAGGTAATATTGACCTTAAAAAAATAAACTTTGATTTCATAGGAGATCAAGTTCAAATGAAAGAATCTTCAGCAAATATGTTAACTGAAGACAGCATGCTATTCAAAGACCTAAAAGTATATCCTAATCCAACACAGGATTTGGTAACTATAAATTTACCATCTGAATTAAAGAACGATGTAAATATTACAGTTTTAGATTACCAAGGTAAGCAAATGTTAACCCAGGCTATCAATTCAGAAAGTAATACGTTAAATGTTTCAGGCTTACAAGCTGGTGTATATTTAATAGAAATTACGCATGAAGATTCCCGAATTGTAAAACGCTTTGTTAAAAAGTAGTTGCAAGCAAGATTAATTAAAAAAACAAGAACAATTTTTAAATAGTAAAACAATGAGAACTCTAATAAATAATAAAACAAGAATTATGAAAAAGAATGTAATTTTAGTCTTAATGGCTCTGTTAATGGTGCCTATGACTTCTATGGCGCAGGATATTTTTGCGAAATACGCAGAAAATCCAGATGTAACCTATGTATCGATTAAACCAAAAATGTTTCAAATGTTGGCTAAAATGGATATCAATACAGATGATCCAGAAGCACAGGAGTACATTAAAATGGTAAACAGTATCACGAGTTTTAAAGTGATTACTACAGATAACAAGTCTATTTCAAGTGATGTGACAAGTTGGGTAAATTCCCGTAAAAGTTCTTTAGAAGAATTAATGGTTGTGAAGGATGATGGTGTGAATATGACCTTTTATGTAAAAGAAGGCCGAGATTCAGATCACGTTAGTGAATTCCTAATGTTTGTTGATGGATTAAGTGCTATTACCAAAGATGCTAATATTGAAATGAACGGTAAAAAACGTGAATTTGAAACAGTTGTGGTGTCACTTACTGGAGATATCGATTTAAATCAAATTTCAAAGTTGACCCAAAAAATGAACATCCAAGGTGGTGAGCATTTAGAAAAAAATAAAAAGTAATTATACAATCATTAAGTAAATGAAAACATCAATCAAAACAATATTGTTCGGTTTACTAGCATTAACTATGCTAGTGAGCTGCAACAATGGGCCATCATTACAAACGTATTTTGTAGATAATCAAGAGTCGCCAGATTTCATTTCAGCCGATATTCCTACGTCAATAGTAACTTTGGATGAAGCTTCACTTTCTGAAGATCAAAAAGAAGCTTTTAAGTCTCTTAAACGCTTAAACTTTTTAGGTTATAAAAAGAATGAAAACAATGCCGATGTTTATGACTTGGAACTTTCAAAAGTTAAGACCATCCTTAAGGATAAAAAGTATATTGATTTAATGGAATTCAGTGATAAGGCAATGAAATTTGATATCAAGTATATTGGTGATGATGATTCGGCCGATGAGGTTATTGTTTTTGCCAATTCTCCAGAAATGGGATTTGGTATACTTCGCGTTTTGGGTGATGATATGCGTCCTGAAAATATGGCAACACTAGTTGATGTTATTCAAAAAGCCGATTTTGACGAATCGCAGTTAAACGGAATTACTGATTTTTTTAAATAAACAATTAGTTTAATATGTTAATGTAAAAAGTGACCAATTTTGGTCACTTTTTTTATGATTTATCTTCTTGGTCATCTTTCAAATGAACCCAAGCAATATTCAATAGTATCATTAGCAATCCAAAGGATAAAAGACCTATAATGGCAAAATTTTCTAATATTCCGAAAATTCCTGAAACCACAAAAAGTAAGGTAACTGCAAGGCAGAGTATTATGGATTGTTTATCGGTTAGCATAACAAATGCTAGATACCTGTATAATTACTAGGCGAAATAGCTTTAAGTTCGGTTTTTATTTGATTTGAGACCTCTAATGTATCAATAAAATTTGAAATAGATGTTTGATTGATTTTTTCATTGGTCCTGGTCAAACCTTTTAAAGCTTCATAAGGGTTAGGGTAACCTTCGCGTCTCAAAATGGTCTGGATGGCTTCTGCAACCACCGCCCAATTGTTTTCTAGGTCTTCAGCAAATTTATTTTCGTTAAGCAACAATTTGTTCAACCCTTTTAACGTCGATTTAAAACCTATTAAGGTATGTCCAAAAGGCACACCCACATTGCGTAATACAGTACTATCAGTCAAATCACGTTGCAAACGTGAAATAGGAAGTTTGGCAGACAAATGTTCAAACAATGCATTGGCAATACCCAAGTTTCCTTCGCTATTTTCAAAATCTATAGGATTGACTTTATGTGGCATAGCAGAACTGCCTACTTCGCCTGCCTTTATTTTTTGTTTAAAGTAATCCATAGATACATACGTCCAAACATCTCGATCTAAATCAATAATAATGGTATTGATACGTTTTAGGCAATCAAACAAAGCCGCCATATGGTCGTAATGTTCAATCTGGGTTGTAGGGAAGGAGTGATAAAGTCCTAATTTACCTTGAACAAAATCGCCGCCAAAAGTTTTCCAGTCAACATTTGGATAGGCTACTTTATGAGCATTGAAATTCCCTGTTGCGCCTCCAAATTTGGCTGCACTCGGAATATCATTCAATAAATTAAATTGCTCTTTTAAACGTGTGGTAAAAACTGCAATTTCCTTTCCTAATCGTGTAGGAGAGGCAGGTTGTCCATGAGTTCTTGCCAACATAGGCACATTTGACCATTCTTGCGAGAGCGCCTCTAGCTTTTCCAATACCAACATATATTCAGGAACGTACACATCATTCATAGCATCCTTAATACTTAAAGGAATAGCTGTATTGTTGATGTCTTGGGAAGTCAAACCAAAGTGGATAAATTCCTTGTATTGGGAAATGTTTAAAGCATCAAATTTTTCCTTAATAAAGTATTCAACAGCTTTAACGTCATGGTTAGTTACCTTCTCAATATCTTTTATTGCCGAAGCATCAATAGCTGTGAAGTTTTTATAAATAGCACGTAAATCATCAAATAAACCCGAATTAAAATCAGCAAGCTGCGGTAATGGAATTTCGCATAAAGCAATAAAATATTCTATTTCTACTTGAACGCGATATTTTATTAAGGCTTCTTCCGAGAAATAAGGTGCTAATTTTTCAACTTTATTTCTATAACGACCATCAATAGGAGAAATGGCATTAAGAGAGGATATTGACATGATTTATGTGAGTTTTTTTGAAGTCGCAAAGATAGTTTATTTCAGAAGAAGAGCGAAGTTAAACGCTTTAAGATTTATGATAAACGGGTAATTTTTTATATTAGTTACATAAACAATATTGGTCATGAATAAATATCTATTACTTTTTTTAGTACTCCTGTTTTCTGAAACAACTTTTTCGCAGTCTTATAAAAAATCAGAACCCTTCACGCATACCTATTCCATAGTTGCGCGCGATTCCGTTACAGGCGAAATGGGTGTTGCTGTACAGAGCCATTGGTTTAGCGTGGGTAGTATTGTAACGTATGGTAAGGCAGGTGTTGGAGTGGTTGCTACACAATCTTTGGTGAATCCTAGTTATGGGCCTAAAGGCCTAGCTTTAATGGCTGAAGGATTGAGCCCGGAACAAGCATTAAAAGCGTTACTTGATAACGATTCTGGACAAATGTATAGGCAAGTAGCTTTCTTAAATCATAAAGGAGAAGTCGCTACGCATACGGGAAGTTTATGTATTGCTGAAGCTGGACATAGGAAAGGGAATAATTTTTCGGTACAAGCCAATATGATGTTGAACAATACGGTTTGGAATGCTATGGCGGAAGCTTTTGAATCTACCAAAGGGACATTAGCTGAACGTATGTTAACAGCTATGAAAGCTGCCGAAAATGAACAAGGTGATATTCGAGGGAAGCAGTCTGCGGCGATATTGATTGTGAAAGGAATGTCTACTGGAAATTCTTGGGAAGATACCGTAATGGATTTACGTGTGGAAGACCATGAAAATCCTATTCAAGAATTGGAGCGCTTGATGAAAATTCATAAGGCCTATGATTTCATGAACAAAGGTGATGTAGCTATGGAACACGGAAATTCAGCAGAAGCCGAAATGCTTTACATGAAAGCTCAAGAACTATTTCCTGAAAACTTGGAAATGCAATATTGGTACGCAATTAATCTATTAAATAACAAACAATTTGAAAAGGCTGAACCGATTCTAAAATCAATTTTTAAAAAAAACAAGGACTGGAAAACTTTAACCTCTCGACTTGTTGTTAGTAAATTATTGACTGTGTCTAGTGAAGAGTTACAACAAATATTAAGTTGGTAATTACTTTTTAATCTTTTTTAGAATATGGCGTGCTCTGGCTTTAAATCCGGAACTCTGCATTTGGTAGTCACGTTCCAGAATAAGTGCCAACTCTGGGTGAATCCAATCATAATCTTGCCCAAGTAAATAGAGGGTATTCATGGCATAGGCTTTTGGCGCTATCTTTTCATCATTAATCATGTAATCAAAACAGGCTTCAATAATACGTTCTTTGTGTTTAGGAGTTAAAGCCGTTTTTATCTGATTATCTGTTTTTGAATAGTAGGCTTTTGTTAAGTACTCGCAAACTTTAGCCACTGGTCTTACAGCAGGATCCAAATGAACTTTGTGCATGTGTTCTGTAAACAAATCTAAATAAGGTATTGAGGCCTCTAGATTTTCACCGCACATAAACTCAAAAACCCAAGCAGCTCTGCAGGACACCTTATCGTCAACCATAAATAGAATTTCCAAAAGTTTGGAAATTAAATCAGGATTGGCAATCACTAAATTGGCATAGTGCAAGCGTTTTTCTCGAGAGTGATTGACATAATTTAATTCTTCGTAAAGTTGTTCAGTAGTCACGAATATTTTCTATTTTTAAGAATCTAAAATTACACAAATGCGCATAATTAAGAAAATCTTACTCATCCTATTGGTCCTTTTCGTTATTGCACAATTTTTTGGACCAGAAAAAAATGATGGCGATTTAGCAATCGATGCTTTTTTAAGTGACACCAATCCACCGCAAGATGTAGCGGTAATTTTAAAGGAATCTTGTTACGATTGTCATAGTAATGCCACAAGATATCCTTGGTACAACAATATTACACCTGTTAATTATTGGTTGGCAGATCATGTAAAGCATGGCAAAGGTCATTTTAACGTATCAATTTGGGACGAATACTCTACCAAGAAAAAAGACCATAAGTTGGAAGAATTGATTGAAATGGTAGAAGACAAGAGCATGCCACTTGATTCTTATACTTGGGCACATGGAGAAGCCAAACTAACGGATGCTCAAATACAATCGGTTATAAATTGGGCCCAAGCTGTTCGAGTCAAATATGGCCTAGAACCCAAGCCACAATAAAGGCCATTGATTATAAACACGAATTCAAAAAATAATAAAGTGTCAAGTTCTCTCCATTTGGGAGAGATGTCCGAAGGACAGAGCGGGCAATTGCTCATCATAGGCTATGTATGGCCAGAACCCAATAGTTCTGCTGCTGGAAGTCGAATGATGCAACTTATTGATACCTTTCAAACTCTAAACTATCAAATTACATTTGCGAGTCCTTGCGAGAAAAAAAGCCATGCTGTTGATTTGTTTAAACTTGGAATTAATACTGTTTCCATTGAAGTAAACTCCAGTTCTTTTGATGCGTTTGTAACGCAATTAAAACCTGAAGTAGTTTTGTTTGACCGTTTTATGATGGAAGAACAATTTGGTTGGCGTGTTTCTGAAAATTGCCCGAATGCATTACGAATTCTTGACACCGAAGACTTGCATGGACTTCGGAAAGGTAGGCATCAAGCCTTTAAAGATCAAAAAACCTTTGATAAAACCTATTTGCTAAATGCCACATTTAAGCGCGAATTGGCCAGTATTTATAGAAGTGATTTAAGCTTGATTATTTCAGAGTTTGAAATGGAATTACTTACAAATGAGTTAAAGGTAGATCAATCGCTGTTAGCTTATCTTCCGTTTATGGAAGATAGGATAGGTGGCGAAGTAATAAATCGATTACCTGAATTTAAGGAACGGCAACATTTTCTTACTGTTGGCAACTTTTTACATGAACCCAATTATCAAGCGATTTTGTACATCAAAAAAACGATTTGGCCATTGATTAGAAAACAGTTGCCCAAAGCTGAAATGCATGTTTATGGAGCCTATGCTTCACAAAAAATAACCCAATTGCATAATGAAAAAGAAGGCTTTAATATCAAGGGTTTTGCTAAAGATGTCAATATTGTTATGCAACAAGCAAAAGTATGTTTGGCGCCATTACAATTTGGTGCAGGACTAAAAGGGAAACTAATTGATGCCATGAAAAACGGCACACCTTGCGTAATGTCTTCCATTGCGGCCGAAGGTGTGTTTAGTGATTTAAAGCCTAATGGGTTTATTGCAGATGACCCAACCGAATTTGCTGAACAGGCTGTAAAATTATATACTAATGAACCACTATGGAATTCCAAACAACAAAACGCTTTTACTGTTTTAAACTTGCGATTTGATAAGGAAATTCACAAAAGAGAGTTCATTAACCAAATACAACATCTTCAGGATAACTTACAAAACCGCAGGCTTAAGAATGCTATAGGGCAAATGTTACAGTACCAAACTTTGCAAAGCACCAAGTATATGAGTAAATGGATTGAGGAGAAGAATAAGAAATAATATGAAAAAGGCCATTATTCTATTTATTGTTTTAACTAGCCAATTATCTTTTAATCAAGAAATTATTTTGAAAGGCAATGTAGTTGATGAAAGTGGGTTTGCATTTGCAGGAGCACAAGTTGTTAACATTGATTCGAGCGAAAAAGTTATCACTGATTTTGATGGAAATTATTCAATAAAAGGAAAAATTGGAGATACTTTAATTTTTAAGGCATATGAGAAAGTTGAGGAATGCTATACAATGGCAAAAAGATTAGTGTTTAATGATGAAAATATTAATGTAAAATTATTTGATATAGAGTTTTTAAGCTCTCAATACTGTGACTCGAAAACCAAAGAATTATTGGTTTTTATAGGTAAAATGAGTTATATGAAAGATGTATTTGACAACGGTCCTTGTGCAGATTTTCGTAATTCTCATGGTATAGGAAAATATGAAATTGTGGAGGAGGTTTATGGTGATTTTTCATCCGAAAATAATTTTATAAAATTCGAAACTTCAGAACATGCTTATATTGACAGTTTTATTTACAACAAACATAAATATGCTATGCTATTTGTTCGGAAATATTGTGATGATAAGTATTATTTGATGTTTCATAGAGATATTTTTAGGACAAAAAACAATAAATGGGCTATTAAATATTACGACCCTAAACGAAGTTGGTATTTTAACGGAATGGATTCTATTAAAAACAAAGTCAGAGAAATTCAGTTCAAAAACAAAGCTAATGTTAAAGTTAAAAAGGCTGAATTGGATAGTGCAAAAAAATATTTAAAAGTACCTTATTATAAACAGAAATGGAAGAAATTTATTCCTACTAAAGGATTTTATGTTGAAGACTATTTCCAGCTATGGAAATCAAGTCAAAAAGAATGGAAGTATGATAACTAGATTTATTTTCTTCTATAAGCAGCATCAAACACATACATCCCCTCAATTTGGTGGAGGTGGTGTATACGTTCCAAACCTTTTCTAAAATTCGGTTCAATGGTAGTCAGCATACTTTCTTTGTAATCATCAATGGATAGTTTTTCAATTTCATTAATGTTTAAAGCCCGACCATAAATACCATGAGTGTTACTTTGTGAAGGTCTATATGTTTTTCCGTTATGGACAAAGGTTGGGCCTCCATTTCTTGCACATCTGGCATCAATCATGACAGGATTTAATTTATGACTTTCAATGTTGTTTAATTCAGGTGAATCAACTTTGTAAATATAAAGTTCTGAATCGGCTTCACTTCCTGGAGCAGAAAGTTTGTTCATAAACAGCCACATTTGCTTGTTGGCATCTGTATGAAAAAAAGCATCGACCACAACTTCGTCTTCAAATGCTGTACGGTGTAATTCCCATTTTTGAGGAAACTCAACGCATTTAAATATTTCCAAACGTTTGTTTTCACTGGTTTCTGGCATCATATACAGCGTGTTGTTGTATTCAAACACATAAGGAAATGATAAATGATAATCTAAATCCAATACATCTACAACATTGGTAATAGTATTGTTTTCAATTTTTCCACAGGAAATTTTACCTAATTTGGTTTTGTAAGAGTAATTTTCAAAAAACACGTAGGTATCATCATGATGTTTATATAAAAAGGGATCTGCCCAAAATTCACCTTTTGGTAATTCGGCAGGCTTTATTCTAAATAATGTGGCATGCATAAAATCACCTTTACCAATGAACAAAGTCCAGCAACATACACGAACTCCAAATTTTTCAGTGACACGCTCAATAACTTTAGAACCAAACCTGCTGTAAAAGTGAATAATATATTTAATTGCAACGAGTGGTCTGGGAGCAACGTATAAGGGGTTGGAATAAACCAAAGATTTTTCAGGTTCATAAATACCTTCTTTTAGTAATCGCAGGTTCTTTAAAAGTAAATTAACCGAGTTTTCGGTGAGCATCATATTAGTTTTTACAAAGGACCAATGCTTGCTGTAATAGGCCTTGTCAATTACTAGACCGCCATCAAGTTCAGGCGTTAGCTGCTGGAGCGTAACTCCTGCTACTGGCTGTTTTAAAGCAATTTCCCAAAAACCAGCAGGACCACCTCTATTTATGGCATTGTCGCCATGGTGAAATGACCATATTCCATATTTTGCGGCATGAAGTATTTCACCTCTAATAATATTGAATTCAAAACGCAGAATAACATCTAAATCATAGGCTTTAATCTTTTCAGCATCTTCACTATTAAAAATATCAAGAAACCCTTTACGAGTTGGGAATAAGTTAATCTCTGGAATGGATTTTAAATATTGGTCGATATCCAATTTGTTTACAGTTTGAGGCCGTTTATAAAAAAAGGAAGATTCTATTTTCATTTGGGTGTAAAAAAGTAATTTCCCAATTGGATTCTTTTTTTTTAATACTTTTGAAATTTTTGAGAATAAGGAAGTTGTATCTGGTTGATTAAGTCTTCCATCTTTCATTAATAATACAAGCTCGTAATCAGAATGATTTTTAAGATGTTCAATAATTCGAAGTTCCCAATTTAGAAGTGTATGACTATCTCGTGTTAAAATTCCAATACGCATAGTAGATTTTTAATATAGTTGACTGGAGCAAGATATTCAAATTAATTATAAAATGATGAAGTATTGGGTAAACAGTCAATTTTGATGGTTTATATAAAAGCTTTTATGTTTTAAGGGGTTTTTAGTTTATAAAACGGAAGATATTTTTCTTCAAATCATAATTAACAACGGGTAATAATATATTTTTATTAATTATCTTTAAGGAACTAAATAACCAACCTTCCTTTATGAGAGACAAAAAAAGAAAAGCAACGTTATTCCTATTTCTTATTACATGTTGCATTAGCCAGATTCAAGCACAAGTCACCTCGCAACAAATAGATTCTATTGTTAATTACGCCATGAGTAAGTTCAATGTGGCTGGTTGTGCAGTTGCAGTTGTAAAAGATGGCAATATATTGCATGAAAAGGGCTATGGTATTAAATCTATAGAAACCAAAGCACCTGTCAATGAGCATACCAACTTTGCTATAGCATCCAACAGTAAAGCATTTACCACAGTAGCTTTAGCTATTTTGGTTGAAGAAGGGAAAATAAACTGGACAGATAAGGTTAAAGACCATATTCCAGAATTTACCATGTATAATGATTATGTTGAAGACAATTTCAATATCGTCGATTTGGTGACTCATCGCAGTGGTTTGGGTTTAGGTATGGGTGACTTGATGTTTTTTCCGCATGGGTCAGATTTTACAATTGATGACTTGTTGGCCAATTTTCAACATTTTAAACCAGAATCTGCTTTTAGAACAAAGTGGGATTATGACAACCTCTTGTATTTGGTAGCAGGAGAACTCATTGCCCGAAAAAGTGCTATGACTTGGGAAGCTTTTGTAGAAAGCAGAATTTTTGAAGCTCTTGGTATGGATAACACCGTTGGGTCATTAACAAGCGTAAAAGACACGAGTAATTTATCTGCTTCACATTCTACTGAAAAAGGCGATATTAGAATCATTCCAACCTTTGAAGAAATGATAAATGGCGCAGCAGGCGGCATTTTTTCCAATGTTAATGATTTGTCACAATGGTTATTGTTGCAATTAAACAAAGGGAAATATGGTGAAAACCTCAATAAGCAATTATTTACTACTTCTAACCATAGTGAGATGTGGAAAATGCACACAGTTATGGACGCAAATCCTAATCCGCGTTACAATTCTCACTTTTCAGGTTATGGCTTAGGTTGGTTTTTATCAGACGAAAAAGGAAATATGAAAGTTGAGCATACAGGAGGCTTACCTGGTATGTTGTCGCAAACTATTTTAATTCCAGACATGAATTTAGGTATTGTGATTTTAACCAATACCAGTAATGATGGTGCAGGCTTGTTTTCATCAGTTTCACAGACCATTTTGGATATGTATTACAAATTGGATGATTATCAATGGATTGATAAATATGCGGCTTATATGGCGTCCCAAAAAAGTGGTGATGATGCTGCTACCAAGAAAGTATGGGAAACCGTTTCCAACATGGACCAAGATGCTGTAGAAAAAAGCAAATATATTGGTGTGTATCAAGACGTGTGGTTTGGAAAGATTGAGATTTTTAATAAGGATAACCAGTTGTGGATAAAATGTCATCGTTCCCCATTACTTAATGGTCCTTTAAAGCATTACAAAGATGAAACCTTTGCTATTAAATGGGAATATCAAGATATGAATGCTGATGCCTTTGCCATGTTCACTTTAGACGATAATGGAAAAGCGAATGGCTTTACCTTGAAAGGTATTTCACCCAATATTGATTTTAGCTTTGATTTTGAGGATTTGAACTTAAAGCGCGTAGACTAATGGTATCTGCATTACGAAAAATCAGAAAGAAATTATTGGAACAAAACAGAGCAAAGCGTTATTTCTTTTATGCCATAGGAGAAATTGTTCTGGTGGTTATAGGGATCCTTATTGCCTTACAGATTAATACGTGGAATAAGGAAAAACAAAACAAAGCCCTTGAAATGACCATTCTTGAAAATTTAAAGGAAGATTTAGAGATCCAAAAGGAATTAATTCAAGAACAAATAGATTTTGAGTCCAGTATTTTAATTAAAGTAGATTCAGCTAAAATCTATGTTTCAGATGCTTATGACAAGGCGGTTTTAGGGAAGTTATTTGGTGAACTTGGTGCAAGACGCACGTTTAAAGCTAACAGGGCTACGTTTAATAATATGATATCCAGCGGAAGCATTAACCTTATTTCCGATGCGGATTTACTAAATATCATTGTTAGGTATTTTCAACGTTTAGATTACGTGGAATCAGTTGTGAATAATAATAATTTATTAATGGTTGATACCAACTTTGGAAGTTTCGTGGCCAACAACGGGTTAGGTCTGGAAGTTGATGAAAACAACAATATTGTAACTGATACAAAATTTACTAGTCAGCATAAAGCCACCATATTATCACAACTTACTTACCGAGGTGCTGGCTCTGACAGTGCTAAAATTTTAAGTGAAGTCTTGTTGGAAGTTACTAATGATTTAATTCAGGAAATAGAAGACTACTTAAAGTAGCTTTAGTTGTTCAATAGCTTGACTAACACCAACAGTTGCTGGCTCTGAAATAACAGTAAGATTATTAGAGCTGTTTATTGCTGGATTTGGGTCTATAAAATAGGTTTGTGTGCCATTGGGAACATAATGCATTAAACTAGCTGCCGGGTATACTTGCATGGAAGTTCCGATGATCATTAAGATATCAGCAGTTGTGCAAATGTCTATGGCATTTTCAATCATAGGGACTGCTTCTCCAAACCACACAATATGTGGACGCATTTGGTAGCCTTGTTGGCAAAGATCACCCAAAATCAAATCAGTTTTCCAATCTACCACATCTTGTTCATTGTAAGTGCTTCTGGCTTTAAACAATTCGCCGTGTAAATGCAGAACGTTTGAACTACCAGCACGTTCATGTAAATCATCTACATTTTGGGTAATAATCGTAGTTTTAAAATGGTTTTCAAGGTTAGCTAAATCTTTATGCGCTGAATTAGGTTCTACTTCGTGCAGTTGTCTTCTCCGCTGATTATAAAACTCCAAAACCAATTCTGGATTTTTAGCAAAGCCTTCAGGAGTAGCTACTTCCATAACATCGTGACCTTCCCATAGGCCATTCGCATCACGGAAGGTTTTTAAGCCACTTTCGGCACTCATGCCTGCTCCAGTAAGTATTACAACATGTTTCATGGTTTAAAATTATAAAAATTACGAGATAATAATTAAGAACTTATTTAGTTTTATACTTTAAATTGTAAATTTAGACAGTCTAAAAATCAAAACATGAAAAATCTTTTCCTGGTATGTATGTGCTTTGCGGCAATTTTGTCGCTAACCAATTGTGCCAATGATGATAATATTTCCAGAATAGAATCCAGTCTTGTATATAAAGTTTATGAATTGAATTCTATCAGTGACCCAAGTGTTACGGGTTATGCAAGGTTTGTAAAGAACGAAAACCAGTCGGTTACCATTGAGTTAAACCTATCAGGGTTATTAGTAGACCAAATGCATCCTGCTCATCTACATTACAATACAGCTGCTGAAACAGGTGGTGTAGCCTTGACTTTGGGAACGGTAAATAGCAATACAGGTAGGAGTGAAGTAACCATCACCGAATTGGATGATGGTACACCTATTACTTATGAGGAATTATTAGATTTTGATGGCTATATCAATGTGCATTTAAGTAATACCAATTTGGATATTTTAGTGGCTCAAGTTGATATTGGACAAAATGAATTAACAGGCGTAACAAAAACCTATGCCTTGTTGCAGTTTGATAACTCGGAAATCGATGGATCAGCAAAATTTTCCCAACGTAAAAATGGAGAAGCATTGGCAACCATTCAACTTACAAATGCTATAGATGGTGAAATGCATCCAGCGCATATTCATAATAATACAGCATTGGAAACAGGCGGAATTGCATTAACCTTCAATCCGGTTAATGGTGAAACAGGTATTAGTCATACCAACATTAATCAGTTAGACGATGCAACACCTTTCATGTATAAAAATATTGAATCTTTTGATGGTTATATCAATGTGCATTTAAGTGAAACAGATAATAGTGTTGTTTCTCAAGGAGATATTGGTGAAAATGAGCTTACTGGCGAATCGGTAGTATACGATTTGAGCGAAGTGGATGTTGCAGACATTAGTGGAACGGCATCTTTTTTCAGACGCCAAAATGGAGAAGCTTTGGCCATTATTGAATTAATGAATACTCCTGTGGATGGTATGCATCCAGGTCATATTCACGAAAATGATGTTGCTACTACAGGACCAATTTTATTCACATTCAATGATGTTGATGGTAATACAGGTATGAGCCAAACCAACGTCATACAACTGGATGATGGAACACCTTTTGGATATGATGACGTGCTGGAAATCAATGGCTACATCAACATTCATTTAAGCGCTTCTGATTTGGGAACATTGGTTGCCCAAGGTAATATTGGTGTTAATGACTAAATGGTAGATTTAGAATTACTTAATTATTTAGAAGATTATCTAACCGAAAACCGAAAACAGCGTTTTTCGCAAGTACTGAACCAGCGTACCAAACATTTTACGGTTGCGATTGAAGATGTCTATCAATTGCACAATACAAGCGCTGTTATTAGAAGCTGTGATGTTTTTGGTGTTCAAGAGGTCAATATTGTAGAAGAAATAAACAGGAAGCGTATTGACCGCGAAATAGCCATGGGAGCCCAAAAATGGGTTGACTTAAACCGATTTAACAATGTCAAAGATTGTATAAAATCCTTAAAAAATCAAGGTTATCAAATAGTGGCTACCACTCCCCATACTAATGATTGTGTGTTGCAAGACTTTGATGTCACCAAAAAATCCTGCTTCTTTTTTGGCCGTGAAACTGAAGGTTTATCTGAAGAAGTTTTAAATCAGGCAGATGTATTTCTAAAAATACCTATGGCAGGCTTTACTGAAAGCTTGAATATTTCGGTTTCAGCCGCTATCATCTTACAGCAGGTTACTTCAAAACTAAAAGCATCATCTATAAACTGGCAACTTACTGATGCCGAGAAAGCGGCAAAGCGATTGGATTGGATTAAAAAAACCATCAAAAGTTATGACGACATCGTTAAAAGATTTTATAATCAGTAACTATTTTGTAGCTTTAGCTTAACTAACTAAAACACGTAATCATGATTTTTCTTTACATCATTTTGGGCATTGTTGCCCTAGTATTACTTCTAGCCTTAATAGCACCCAAAAGTTACTTGGTACAGCGTGAAGTTTTAATTGACAAAAGCTTACCAGAAGTTTTTCAGTATATTAAATTGGTGAAAAATCAAAACGATTGGTCACCTTGGAAACAAAAGGATCCCAATATGAAACAAGAATATGTTGGAACAGATGGTGAAGTTGGTTTTATTTCAAAATGGGAAGGTAACAAAGATGTGGGAACTGGCGAACAAGAGATTATCAGTATAGAAGAGAACAAACGCATGGAAACCCAATTACGATTTTTTAAACCTTGGAAATCACAATCAGTAGGTTTTTTTACGGTTGATGAGGTAGCACCTAAACAAACTAAAGTGGTTTGGGGATTTAAGGGTGTTAATCCGATTCCTTTTAATGTCATGATGTTGTTTTTCAATTTTGAAAAAGCAGTAGGAAAGGATTTTGAGGATGGTTTATCGAAACTCAAGGAAATTTTAGAAAAATAATTTTTATGAAACATAACATGGTAGGTTGGTTTGAGATTCCAGTTAGCGATATGGATCGAGCCAAGGCATTTTACGAAGCTGTTTTTAAAATCGATATTCAAGTTGTTGATTTTGGAGGTTTGTTGATGGGTTGGTTTCCTGATAGAGGCGAAGTACCTGGTGCTCAAGGAACACTTATAAAACAAGAATCTTATATTCCAAGTCAAGAAGGTACATTGGTTTATTTTATTTCTGATAATGTTCAAAACGAATTGGATAGAGTAGAGGCAGCAGGCGGAAGTATTTATCAGCCTAAAACACAAATATCACCAGAACATGGCTATATGGGTGTATTTTTAGATACTGAAGGGAACAGGATAGCTTTACATTCAAGGGAATAAAAAAGAAGATTATAATCTCCCTTTCTTACGACTACGACTCAATACTTTATATTCTTCGTAGCACTCACTAATGGCATCTAGAATTTGTAAATCGTTGGCTGTTTGTATGAAACTTGCCGAATAGTTGCATTGTCTCACGATTTCATCTAAATCTACACGATCTACTTGAAGTAAAACCGTGAGCATCTCCCGGTCAAAACGAGAAGCCAATAAATTTCGTATTTCATCATCCTGCTTCATTTGTTTGAGCTTTTTCATTTCGTTCGGTTTCTTACCAAACATTTTATAGAGAAAATCAGCCGGATTAAAAATGGCACCCAATACCTTGGTTACCGAATTGGAACGATTACCAGCTTCGTAACCTGTAGTAGGTAAACCTGAAATACTATAACGATAATTGGTATTGATGGGTACTTGTAGGATATCAACTTCCAAAACACCTGTAAGCTTAAAGTCGTTGATGACAACTTCTTCCAGAGCAAAAGCCAATTCGGTTAATTGAATTGTGGAACTTCCATACTTTATCCAGTCATTGGTCACACGTACTTTAATGGATTTGAACCCCAAATATGAAAAGTGAAGTGTGTCATTGGGTTGCGCTTGCAATTCAAATTCCCCTTTGTTGTTTGTTGTAGTTCCCACAACACGATTAAGATTCACAATGTTGACGCTTTCCATAGGCATACCATCGGAAGCATTTGTAACAACTCCCAAAACCTTGGTATCATCTTCTTGTGAGATAGACGCAGTAGTGGTAAAAATTAAAATAAGTAGGAAAACGTGCTTCAACATCATGGCTAAATTAGGCATAAAAGTAATAAACAAAAAAATAGATTGTGAATTAAGCTTATAATTTGACTAAAAATTAACAAAAAATAATGCCTTTAGAGAATTTCTATTTAGAAGAATTTTGCTGCAATTTTTCAAATCCACTATGTTTTTCAATTTTTTTGGTTTAGTTAATATTTTCATAAAGAAAATTTCAATATAGTATTTAAAGACTTAAAAAACAGTTATTTAAGATTGTTTTCTGCCTTTCAAATTTCAGTAAATAGAAAAGTGTATGTCTTTATATATAGTATTTCTATTTATACATTTCAACTTTGAAGAACTAACGGAAACAACTTTTGTGAACTTGAAAAATAGTCGCTTTGTTTTTAAGGTTCTCTCAAAAAAAACTTTAACTAATTATTAATTTAAACCAAAAACAATGAAGAAAATTACCTTCTATTTAATGATGTTTTTAAGTTTTGCAGCGTTCTCTCAAGTTGAGATTGTTGAAAATTTTGATAGCACATCTCCAAATCAAGTTCCAGATGGTTGGACCTACACAAATAATTTCAGAGCATCCAATAGTTTTGCATGTGGAGGAAATGGCAATTCGGCAAGTGTTGGATTACCGGCAGGAAACTCTGCAACATTAACCACTCCAAACTATACTACAGTGACCAATGCTACCGATTTAACAGTTAGCTTTTCTGTAAATGTATTTGAGCAGGTTAGCCAATTCCCTCCACCGTCATTTGTTGGGCCTGCAACAGGTTGGGGTTCTTTAGTTTTGGAGTTCTCTATTGATGGAGGTTCTAACTGGATTACTGCTGCTACGGTTAACGATTCCAACTTTACTTTTTCAGCTACCGATGCTTGTATTGATATGGCTCCTGTTAATGTTGGGGCATTGGCTGCAGGTACAGATTTTCAAGCACGTTTTGTAGCAACATCAGTAAATGTTGATAATTTTGCAACTTGGATAACTTTAGACAATGTATCTATAACACAAGTAGCTACAACAATACCTAATTGTGATGCTACCTTAATTTCACCAGCCAATGGTTCTGACACAGCTGATACTGATGTTACACTTGTTTGGCAAGCAGCAACAGGTATACCTACGGGCTATAACGTTTCTGTTGGTACAACTTCTGGGGCTTCAGATATTGTTTCAGATACAACGACAGATACAAACTATGCTTTATCTGGTTTGACTTATGAAACAGAATACTTTGTAAATATAGTACCATTTAATGGTTTTGGTAATGCAGAAAGCTGTACTGAAGAAAGCTTTACAACACGTTTGGCTCCAATAGCTGGTGCAACATGTTCTAGTCCTCATGTAGTTGATATGTTCCCATATATCGTTGCTTCAGATGATACAGCAAACTACGAGAACAATGTAAATTCAGGAAGCTGTGGATCAAATGATACATCTTACATGTTAGGTAATGATGTGTTTTATGAAATAATTCCAGCAACTGATGTTTCTATTAATATTGATTTGGCAAATATCTCTAATAATGGAGCGGCTATGCACTTAATGAAAGGTTGTCCAACAGATGTTGACAAAGAGTGTATTGACTATGTAGGCTCTTTTAGTACTTCTGGAGGTTCTTTAAATATTTCTGAAGCTGTATTATTAGCTGGA
Organism: Bacteroidia bacterium; assembly: GCA_030425285.1. Lineage (GTDB taxonomy): Bacteria > Bacteroidota > Bacteroidia > Flavobacteriales > Flavobacteriaceae > Hanstruepera. The sequence continues at coordinate 19,694 of JAUIAY010000006.1, read as the reverse complement.
GAATCATATTTCTTGGTATTAAGTAATTCGTCTTCTTCAAGAACTTATAGCTATAGCTTGATTATTACACAAAACTCATGTATTAATCCAGACTTTTTATTAACACCAGTTTCTGATTGCGGTAGCGGTCAATTTTCTGTAGATGTAGATGTAACTTATATGGGTGATGCATCTTCATTGACTTTGGTGGATGACTTTGGAAATTCAAATACAAATATTACCACTACAGGCGTAGTTAATTTTGGACCATACCCTAGCGGATCTACTGTTAATTTCACTTTAACAAACAATCAAGATGGAAATTGTTCTTTTGAAGGATCAACTTATTTTTATTGTCCGCCATCTAATGATGAGTGTGCTAACAGTATAGATCTTACTAGTTCAATTAATACAGATGATACTTGCACACTATTTACAAATGCTACCAATGCTGGAGCTACTGAATCAACAGGAGATCCTGCTTCTTGTTCAGGAAACACTAATGATGTTTGGTTTAGTTTTGTTGCTGATGGTTCTACCATGATTTTGGAATACCTTAATGTTACTGCCGAGATAGGTGGAGGAGGTACTATCCAATCTACCGAGTTAATGGAAGGTAGTTGCGGTAGTTTAACGAGCTTATCTTGTTCTACTGGACAATATGTTCAACTATCAAATTTAATAGATGGTAATACTTATTACATTCGCAATAAGACAAACTTAAGCGGTGAGTATGCCCAAAGTTATGATTTATGCTTAAGAACAGCTCCAACAGCACCTGCTAACGATGAGTGTTCAAATGCTACAGTATTAACATTGTCTACAGACGATCAATGTGATAATGCTGCTTCTGGAACTACTTCAGGTGCCACACCTTCTGCAGAAAACCTTTGTGATTCAGGCACTTCTAATCCTTACAACGATGTTTGGTATGCCTTTACTCCATCAGAAACTGGTTATTATGAGTTCTCTTGGACTAATACAGGTGAGTCTACCTCAACTACTAGATATGCTATTTTTGAAGGTACTTGTGGTACATTTACAAATTTAAGTTCTTCTTGTTCTACTAATAACAATCAGATATTAAACTTGACTGGAAGTGAAACTTATTATGTAGTTGTTAGAACAATTACTTCTGGACCAGGAGTTGATTTTGACCTATGTGTATGGCAATTGCCACCAGCTGTAGGAAATTCAGAATGTTCTACACCATTTGTTTTATCAGAATCACCTGATCAAAATGGTTCTAATGCTATTTCAGGTAATTTGGATAATTCGTATAATTCACCTGAAGGATGTTCGTCAGCTTCCTATGAGTCAGTTTGGTATAGCTTTACGCCAACATATACAGGACTGTATAATTTTGATTTTACAAGGATAAGCGGTTCTGCTTATTACTCAATTTACAATACAGACAATTGTGCTGACACAGGATCTGCTGGCTTTCTAGCGGGAAGTTGTTATGGGTCATCTGCAGTTTCAGCTGATGTAGTGGGAGGTAACACATACTTAATTATGGTTCATGCATCATCTGCTGCCGAGTTTGAGTTATTTGTATATCCAGACCCTTCATTAAGTACTGAATCTGTCGCGTTTGAGACATTCAAGTACTATCCAAATCCAATAATTAACACCTTAACTTTAGAGGCTAAAGAAGCTATCACTAAAGTAACAGTACATAATATTGTTGGACAACAAGTCGAAGTTTTGACACCTAACAACTCAAAATCAACAATTAGTATGGATGGCCTCAAAAAAGGCGTGTATTTTGTGACAGTGTCTATTAATGATGCTCAAAAAACGATTAAAGTCGTAAAACAATAAATTAAAGAATAAACATAGGTGGTTTCTATGAGGCTACCTATGTTTTAAAATAAATAGATATCGTAAGTAATTCAGTAAAAAGTTAAATTTAGATATTTATTTGAGCACTTTTAAAAAAGTGATTTTTTTCATGTGAAAAGCAGCCAGAAATGGCTGCTTTTTTGTGTTAAAATAAATAGTCTGCTTTTCAGCAAACACCTCGCAAATGATTAAAACAAAAAGCCTTCGCCAAAGTTTATTATATTTACTTTAAATTGATCGACTACAATAGCGTAAAATTACATACATAAGGTTATTTTTGAGGTTTAATAAAAATCCAATATTGTTTGTCTGAAAATACGAAAAGGAGATATTCAAAAGGTTCTCAACTAGTTAAAACCCTTAAACTTGTGTTTATAGGCTTTGTTTTTACAAATGTCATGTATTCGCAACAAGATGATCTTGCCCTAAAAGCTAAAGAGTTGTTGTACCATGACCCTAGTGAAACAATTAAGATTGCTGATCATATTTTAAAAACAACACAGGATTATCAAGGAAGAGCACAGGCTAATCTACTACTTGCTATAAGCTACGATATTAAAGGAGACTATATCAATGCCACAAAGCATGCTTTTGATGCTGAAAATCAATTCAGTGAGATTCTTCCAGAAACCCGTGTTCAAAATCTAATATTAAGAGCTTCACTATCAAGAAAACTATATTTAGACAAGCAGTTTAAAGATTATTTAGATAGTGCAAGGCTAATTGTAGCAAAGGTATCACCCAAAGATGAGGAGTTGGAACAACAAATTGCACTTGAGCAAGCAAAATTGTTGGCTGATAGACGCGATAAAGTTGTTTTTGATAGTATTCAGAAAATAGAAAATGACTATAAGGCGTTTTACAAATCAAATCCCAACAAAAAAAAGGCATTGTATTTAATAAAAGCTCAAGCTTTCAGTAATATATCAAAAATAGATTCAGCCAAAGTTTATTTAAACAAGGTTTTAAATCTAATTGATGGAGCTAAAGAGAACAATCTTTATCAAAAAGCTAAAACCTACGCTGCTTTAGGGCAACTTCAGCTGCAGGAAAAAAAATTCAAACCCAGTGAAGAAACCCTGTTTATTGCTCTACGTTTTGCTGAAATACTAGAAAACCCCAATCTATTAATGCAAATAAACCGTGATTTGGCCATAAACTATTTAGCAACCAATCAAAATAGTCAACACAAAGTTTACAATGATGTGTTTTTGGTTTTGAATACAGAAGTTGGATTGATGGAACAGGAGTCGGTCAACACACTTTTTAATATGTTGACAACCCAGCAAGAAAGTATTTTGGTGGCTGAAGAAGACAAATACAGCAAATATTTCTATTTAACATTAGCAGGAGGACTTTTAGCTGCATTACTAGGGCTATTTCTACTACTTAAAAGTGAAGGTCGAAAAAAACGACTTAAGGAAATTATCAGTTATCTTGAGATAACGAAATCAAATCTTATAAAGGCCAAATTACCCAAAAAGAAAACTAAAAAACGTATTCTCATTCCTGAAGAAACAGAAAGGAGTCTATTGCTCAAGCTTAACAAATTTGAAAAATCCAATAAGTACTTAAGTAAAGACATGTCTTTAGCTGTATTGGCTGGTCAGTTTGAAACCAATACAAAGTACCTGTCAGAAATAATAAACAGACACTACAATGATAATTTCAATACGTTTATCAATAAATTACGAATAAACTATATTATTGAAAAACTCAAAAGCGACCCAAACTATTCCAACTATAAAATAAGCTATTTAGCTGAAGAGAGCGGATATGCTTCACATAGTAGTTTTGCTACAGTTTTTAAATCTGTTGTAGGTATGTCGCCTGCTACATTTATCAATCTTATAAAGGAAGAGCGTGAAAGCGTTAAGGACAGTGCGTAAAATGGGCAAAAATTTAACATATAAACTCTTCTTTGTTCTACTATTTTTGAACGGTCAAGTCTTTGCTGATGAAAAGCTCTACCAAAATCAGCAAAAGATAGATAGTCTATTGAATGTCAAAACGAATAAGATTTATGAATATCCTGACGAAGCAATTGAGTTTGGATTAACTGTACACCAAAACTTAAATTATTCACTACAGTCCAGAACCAAAGCTTTAATGTTAATAGCTTTAGGCTACACATCTAAAAGAGATTACCAAAAAGCATTAGAATATATTATAAAAGCCAATGAGCTATCTGAAAACCTAAACGATCCCGTGCTACAGGTTGAAATATTATTTCGAATAGGAATCTTATATCAACAGCTTAAAATATTTGACAAATCTGTTGAATATCTTGAAAAGACAGAACGTTTGGCCTTGACCTACCCTAAACAAGACGCTGTAAGAAGGCTTTTAGCAAATAGTTATATTGTTAAAGGTTTTATTTATAAAGATAATTTAAACTGTGATATAGCATTGGAATACTTTTTTAGAGGTATTCGGGAGTATGAGAAAATAAAATCTGTAAACAATAATGCAAACCTTAGTATAGTGCATTACAATATTGGGAACTGTTATTCAATGCTTTCTGAATATGGTAATGCTAAAAACAGCTTTAACCGTTCTATTGCTTTTGCTAAATTGGAAAAAGCAAACAGTCTCATTTCATTTGCACAAAAGGGACTTGCAGAGGTTTACACTTTAGAAGGAGAATATGAAAAAGCTATAGCTTTATTGAATGAAGCATTGAACAAATCAAAAGATGTTGGCGATTTGATTCTGAATCTAGGAATATACAAGGGACTTTTTGAAAATTATTTGGCGTTAAGCCAATGGGAAAATTATCAAACCTATTATGATCTATACTTAAAAACCCAGTTAAAAATTAAAATTTCTGAACGGGAATCAGTTAGTAGTTCCATTGATGAAAATTCAAAAACATTTAACGATAACTTAAAATCAATTGAACAAAAATTTAAAACCCAGTTAAAATGGATGTTCACTATTTTGATTATTTTAGCTTTGTTTATTTTCTTTATTTTACAGAAAAATAAAAAAGCTATTCTGTTACTTCAGGATAAGATAAAACAACTTCAGGGTTCAAAAGAACATCAAATTGTTCAAGAAACTTAAATCGAACATAATCATCGCATTATCAGCGACTTAAGTCTTTTGTTCGTCTTTTAAAATTCAGTAAATATTAAATACTAGCACTATATATATAGTATATATAGTCTTATATTCACAGCACAAAATTACTAACTGAAACTGTTTGAATATGAGACACACGTTACAAAAAACTGTAGCACTTATAACCCTTTTGTCTTCAAAAATGAAGTATCAAAACAAAGGGATTTTCTTCGTATTGATCTTAACATTATTTCTATTTTGTTCAGGAAAAGGTTTTGCCCAGATAAACGAAAATTTTGATTCTGGTATACCTGGGGACTGGTCACTTTTTAGTAACGATATAGGAACATTAGATTGGTCAGCTACAACAGATGGCTATTTAGGGTCAAATGGAGTATCCATAAATCCAAGTGCAGATAACATTGGAGATCAAAATACGGCTCAATATTTTTTGGTAACTCCACAAATTGCTGTTCCTGAAAATGGAGAAATTCAATTTTATACCAAGCAGGCAAATGAAATAGATAATGGTGCTGAATATCAAATTAGAATTTCCACAGCAGCCCAACCAGATATCAATGGGTTTAATATTGTTATTCAATCCTATAACGAAACTAACTTAAATATTGGCTCGCAAACAAGCTACGAGAAAAAAGTAGTTGAATTGCCTGAATCTATACCAGCAGGTTTAAACATTTACATCGCCTTTGTAGCGGTAAACACACAAAATGGAGCATCACCAACAGGAGATGAATGGTTTGTTGATGAAGTTTCTGTACTTCAAGGTTGTGAGGATATTGACGATGCTAGTGTATCTATTGATGATATAGGAGTTGATTCAGCTACGGTTACATGGACGCATCCTACGGCTACTAACTTTGAAATACAGGTTTTACCTGAAGGAGGTAGTCCAGCAGCAAGTGGTATTCCAGTAACAGGAAACAGTTACGAACTAATGAGTTTAGATGACGATACAGATTATGATATATATATATCGGCATTGTGCGATAATGATACACAAAGTGAATGGTCTGGTCCTCATACTTTCAAGACTTTAAAATTTGGATTGTCCTGTGACTTTCCTATTGAGCTTACAGATATTGACACCACACCATATGTACTCACAGATAATTTACAAAACTGGGTAAATCCTGATGAGGTTTATTCCACTGAAGGAACTAACTGTAATACCGTTGGAGGATCTTCAACAACAAACTATTTAAATGGAGACAAGGTGTTTTTGTCTTATACCCCAACTGTAGATGGTTTGTTAACGTTAACCACAACTACATTTGTTGATGGTGGTGCAGGAGGTAATAACTGTTTCAATGACCAAACATCTCTTTTTGTGTACGAAGGTTGTTCAAACGTGGGGGTTAATTGTATAGCAGGAACTAATACAACAGACCCTTTTGATCCAAGAAGTATAAACAATCTTTTAGTTCAAGCAGGACAAACCTATATAATTGTTTTGTCTTCTCAACTGACTTCTGGGGCAGGAATTTGCTTTGAACTGGAAATATCTAGCCCAACCTGTGCACCTCCTAGTGATTTTACATATAATAATTTAACTAGTAACAGCGTGCTGTTCTCTTGGGATAATATTGGTGGATTTGCCGATTCTTGGCAGTATGCAGTAGTTCCAACCGGTTCAGGTGAACCTACAGGAACTGGAACTATTACTAATACAAATACAGGTACATTAATAAACACTGGTTTGACACCAGGTACAACCTATGATCTTTATGTGAGATCGGTTTGTAGTAGTGTGCCAGGTGCGTGGAGTAACCCATCAACATTCACAACACAATGTCCAACCTTTAACACACCTTACTTTACTGATTTTGCAACAGTTTCTAATGGAGGAAACCCAGAACCATGCTGGACACCTATCGATTTAAATGGTGATGGTGCAAGTTGGGGTTATCTGACTGGATATGCTACCATTTGGACCGATGATTCACCAGACAACAACAATGACCTATATGCTTCACCTCGTGTTAATTTTGATGGTTCGCCTAAAAGGCTTCGATATAAACATAGAGCAACTCAAGGCTCAATGACTTACGCTCTTAAACTCTCAACCACAGGTGTTGGATATGATGATTTTACAACTATAATAGATCCTGTTATACAAACTAACAATACCAACTTCACCGAGATCATTGTTGATTTACCCGAAGACATAATTGGTGAAGTAAATATTGCTTGGGTAGTAGAGCCCAATACAACAACTACAGGAGTAAGATTGTCTATTGATGATGTTTACATTGAAGATAAGCCAACTTGTCCTGACCCTTTAAATCCTTTTGTGTTACAAATAACAACTAACTCGGCTTGGTTGTTTTGGGATGTTGGTGATGAAGAAACACAATGGGAAGTAGTTATTCAGGATTTAGATTCTGGAATTCCAACGAGTAGTGGATTGTTAGTTGATAGCCATTTTCCTTACATGGCGACAGGATTAGATTCTGGACATCGCTATGAGTTCTATGTGAGGGCTTATTGTGCAGCAGATGATCAAAGTGAGTGGGTTGGTCCAGTTCCTTTTACAACACTTTGTGAATCTTACGACACACCGTTTTATGAAAGTTTTAATGATGATGATGACGATACCCAAAAGTTCTGTTGGAAAATCACTGATGCCAATAATGATGGGACAACTTGGAGTATTAATGAAGAAAATGCCATACTTCAAACCTCAATGTTTAACCCACCTTCAAGCTTCAACGAATATTTGATTTCCCCAGCTATTAATTTAGATGGTAATACCAAAGTGTTAAAGTATAAATACCGAGCGGCTTTCTCATTTTTTACAGGACCGCCGCGTTTCGGACTTGAGGTGTTAATGTCAACAACCAATTCAAGTCCAGGGAGCTTTAGTGTAATTGAGCCTTTGGAAATATTTACCAATACAGGATATGTTGAGAAATCTATAATTCTAGAAGGTTCTGGTACAGTATACATTGCCTTAAGGGTTCCGCCAGAGTTTACTGGAGGATGGTCAGTTTTAAATATTGATGATGTGAGTATTACTGATGCTCCTGCATGTCCAAACCCATCAGGTTTAACGGTAGATACTGTATTTACTAATAGCGCAGAGCTATCTTGGACTGAAGGCTTCCAAGAAACAGATTGGAATATTGTAGTGCAGCCAGCAGGTTCAGGTGTGCCAACTAGTGATGGTGAGGCAGTTACGTCTACCAGTTATTCAGCTATTGGATTATCTCCTGATACCGAATACGAGTTTTACGTTATGGCTGATTGCGGTGCAGAAGGAAGTGAATGGGTAGGACCAATAACTTTTAGAACGTTGTGCACATCATTTACATCGCCTTTTGTTGAAACCTTTAATTATGATTCCGAGTCCGAAGATTGTTGGACAATCGTGAATGATAATGGTGATTTAGAAACTTGGGAATTAGATAGTGCTGCTTTTCCTTATGAAGGTGATCAGGCAGCAGCCATGTTTACAGGAACAAATGGACAAAATGAAGATTGGTTAATATCTCCAACCATAACTATTACTGAAAATCAACGATTACGTTATTACTACAGAGTCAATGATAGCTTCTTTACAGAAGATTTGGAGGTTCTTTTATCTACTAATGGTATTGGGTTGGATCAATTTACTACAGTGCTTTATGATTCAGATGACGACACTGTTTTAATTAACAATATAGAGTACAGGGTTAAGATTATTAACTTTCCTGATGGAATCACTGGCGATATCAATATTGCTTTTCATGTACCGTTTTTCCCGAGTACAGGACCTTACAGAGGACAAACTTTGGTTATAGACAATATAAATATTGAAGATATTCCAGAATGTCCTGAACCAACAAATATCGTTGTAGATAACATTACTGATACGTCCTTACAAGTAACTTGGGATGCCAATGGCTCTGAATCTGAATGGGAGATTTCAGTTCAACCTTCGGGAACGCCAGCTCCTGTGGGCAATACGGATCCAAGCTATTTGTATGTTGCTGATACAAATCCCTTTACTGTAAATGGATTAAATGCGTCAACTCTGTATGATATTTATGTAAGAGCAGTTTGCGATGGTGTTGAAGGCGAATGGATAGGACCTGTAGAAGCTCTTACTAGATGTAGCTTTGAAAATTTATGTCAATATACATTTGTATTGAATAGTGATTCTGATATTTCTGGAGAACTTGAAATAACACAAAACAACCAAGAAGTACAATCATTACCTTTTGATGGAAATCAAGGAGATGAGTTTACTTTGTTCCTTTGTTCTGGAGTAGAGTTTACAGTATTCTTTAATACACTGGGAAGTAATGCCAACCAATTTGCTAATTATTCTTTTGAAATTCGTAACGACCAAGGCACTACAATTTACACAAGTCCAACAGGTTTAATACCAAGACGCACAGTTTATGAAGGAACTGCGATATGTGGGTCAGTTTCTTGTCCACAACCTACGGATTTGAGTATAAGTGCCACTAATGTGATGTCTTGGACACCTGGAGGCTCTGAAAACCAATGGGAAGTTGCTATCCAACCATTTGAAAACGGAACTATTCCGCAATCTGGAACAATAGTATCAACAAACTCGTATACACCAACAGCTGCCGATTTTATAGACCCATATGCGGCTACTTATGAATATTTTGTAAGAGCAGTTTGCGGAGCAGGAGATGAAAGCTATTGGTCAGGACCGTTTGAGTTTATTAGAAATGATGATGTGACAACTGCCATTACACTGCCAATAAATACAGATGAGGTTTGTAATACCTCTGTTTCTTTAGGTTCATTCATTGGTGCTACGGTATCTTCAGAAACCATGTCTTGCAACGGTACAAATGGAGGAGATATTTGGTTTGACTTTACAGCAGAATCCAACATTCATATTTTGGAAATCAATAACTATTCAGGCACTCTTAGAGAGGATAATGGTGATTTGCCTTACCAGAATTTGATTATGACGCTGTATAAAAATAATGCAGGTAGTTTAGAAGAAATAGCTTGTAGTTATGATAACCTCTTAACAACCTATTACACATCAGAATTAGTTATTGGGGACAACTATAAATTGCGAGTGACTCTCGATGCTACTGAAAGTTATGAATATACCTTTAATGTATGTGTTAAAACCCCAGTAGATGCCTGTAGTTTTAATCATGCCGTAAATGGAGGGTTTGAAGAACCAGCTTTAAATGGTTTAAGTGGTATTACCACAATTAAAGATATGAAGGTCATTCCAGGATGGCGCTGTAATTTAGATTCTTCTGATTCGATCTTTATTTGGGAATCATTGAATGCACCAGGGTTTTCGCCTTATGAAGGTGGTCAAATGGTTCAAATATTATCTGATCAAGGTACAACCATAGATCAAAATGACAATATTAATGTTAAAGGTTATTACAGAGATTTTGATACATCTGAAATTACTTTATTTAATTACAGCTTTGCACATTATGGTAGATTTATTGGAAACACGATAGAACTACTAGCAGGCCCTCCTGGAGGACCATACGCACAGGTAACTTCACACCCTGGTGATGCTGCATGGCAGTTAGTGTCAGGAGAATACAGTGTGCCTGAAGGACAAAATATTACGAGATTTATTTTTAGAGCCAATGGGTCAGACAATATTGGAAACACACTTGATGCCGTTAGTTTTGTACCTAATAATGAAATTATTTCTCAACCTTCTGAAGTTGATTGTACCAACCCAACCATAACGCTTGAAGCTAATGGTTCAGGTACTTGGGTGGCAGCAGACACGAACCCTGGAACAGTCATTTTTGATGATGCCAATAGTAACACAACAACTATTTCTGGTTTTATACGACCAGGAACTTACAGCTTTACATGGGAAACGCGCTACTGCGAAAACACTATTGAACTGACCTATAATGGTATTTCAGAAATACCTACTGTAGAATCTCCAGTAGAATATTGTTTAAATGGTACAGCTGAGCCATTAATGGCAACAGCAAGTGGTAGTTATTCTTTAGTATGGTACACCCAAGAAGTTGGAGGAACAGGAAGTACAACAGCTCCAACACCAGATACGTCAGTTGTGGGTAGCACATCATACTATGTGGCCCATGAAGATACAAATGGTTGTGAAGGACCTCGTGCGGAAATTGTAGTTACAATTAATGATGCCATCACACCAGAACTGACCTTTAGTTATGACACAACATGCATTGTTACTACTGAAAACCAATTGCCTATATTAAGTACTGGTTTTGCGACAGGTGGAACATTTACTTCAAGTACAGTAACTGTTGATGCCACTACAGGTGAAATAGATATGACTACTGCTTCATTAGGAGTTCATGATATTCTCTATACATTCAATGGAGATACCAGCAACTGTACACTTGCAGGTACATTTACGGCAACTATTGATATTACTACAGCTATAACTCCAGTTACAGGTTTCAACTACGGGAATGCCCAGTTTTGTTTAATAAATGATAGTTCAGTAACACCTATTTTAGATGCTGGATTTACGATGGGAGGCACCTTTAGTGCTACATCTATTACAGTTAATGCAGTAACAGGTGAAGTAGATTTAACATCTGGTACTGTAGGAACACATGATATTACCTACACGTACGATGCCGACCCTGATAATTGTGTTGAAGGTGGAAGCACTACAACTACTATAGAAATTGTAGAAACCATAGTTCCAGTGACTATATTTACTTATGATGAAGATACTTATTGTACTGAAACAGGAACTATTGTGCCAACATTGGCAACTGGCTTTACTTCTGGAGGGACATTTAGTGCAGAAACTGGATTAACTTTAGATGCCAATACGGGTGAAATTAGTACAGATACTAGTGTTGCTGGTAACTATACGGTTAGTTATGAAATCAATGAGGACTTAAGTACTTGTACTGAAGGTTCTGTTAGTACTTTTATGATTATGATCCTTGAAACTACAACTCCAATTACAGAGTTTAATTATGGTTCTGGACCATTCTGTGCGCTAGCATCTGAAACAGTTTTACCTAGTTTAGGAACTGGTTTTACATCAGGTGGTACATTTACGTCCACTACAGTAACAGTAAACGAAACTTCAGGAGAGCTAGATCTTACTACAGCAACTACAGGCACACACAGCATAACCTATACCTATAATGGTGATTCCGAAAATTGTATAACCAATGGAACATTTACTACAAGTATAGAGGTGGTTGAGGTAACAATATCTAATACTGATTTTACCTATGCCAATGATTTGTATTGTGCTGACAGTCAAAATATACTTCCAGAATTAGGTGCTGACTTTACAATGGGTGGTATTTTCTCTGCTGAAACAGGCCTTAATATCAATGCTTCAACAGGAGAGATTAATGTAGCTTCAAGTTCAGTTGGTAATTATACAGTGATTTATGAAATCGTAGAAGATTTGGACAATTGTATTCAAGGTAGTATCAGCATGTTTGACATAACTATTTTAGATCAAATAGAAGTGGCTATTGAGGGAGCTTGTAATGATAATGATTATTGGTTAACAGCTTCGCCAGTTAACGGTTCGTACAATCCAAATGAAGTGACATTTACTTGGATGGATACAAATGGGAATGTAGTAGGTGAAAACTCTGAAACCTTCAATGTTACTCAATATGCAAACCAAAATAGTAACATTACAACTCCATTGCAAATTAGTCTTACTGTAGATTTTGGAGGTTGCTCAACAACCACATCATATACTGTTGACCAATTGGCTTGTAATGACGTTCAAATACCTAGGGGTATTTCGCCAGACGGAAATGGTAAAAACGATACGTTTGACCTTACAGATTATGGTGCAACAAACGTGATTATTTTTAACCGTCATGGACGCGAAGTTTATAAGTTTAGTGGTGCTTATACCAATCAATGGTATGGACAGTCCAATAACGGTAATGACTTGCCAGATGGAACTTACTACTACAGTATCCAAAAAGAAGATGGAAGCTCTGTCACAGGGTGGGTTTATATAAACAGAGCACATTAATCAAATATGAAAAAGCAATATCATACACCAATGAAAAGAATATATTTTGCAATAACACTAGTATTTATAACACTTGCAAGTACACAGGCTCAACAAGACCCACAGTATACGCAATATATGTACAACATGAATGTGATTAACCCTGCCTATGCTGGATCTAAAGAAGGTTTGGCACTTGGATTATTATATAGATCGCAATGGGTGAGTATCAATGATGCTCCAAAAACGGCAACGTTTTCAGCTCACAGTCTAGTAGGAAAAAATGTAGGTATAGGATTATCGATTGTTTCAGACAAGATTGGACCTGTTGAAGAAACCAACACTTATGCAGATTTTTCCTATACATTAAATCTTGGAGGTGAACACCGTTTAGCTTTTGGTTTGAAGGCTGGTGCAACATTCCAAAAAATAGGCTTATATAGTGATATTGGTAATGGCTATGTGCCAGATGCCAATGATGAGGCCTTTAGTGAAAACACTAGCAACACTCATTTAAATATTGGAGCTGGATTGTTTTACTATACAGATAAATATTACCTGTCTTTTTCAATCCCTAATATGTTAAAAAACACATATTTGGATATAACCAATAATGGACAGGAATTTAAGTACGGAACAGATGTTATGCATTACTTTTTATCTGCTGGATATGTATTTAATTTATCAGATAACACCAAATTTAAACCATCGTTCTTGTTGAAGTCTGCTTTTGAAGCACCAACTTCTTTGGATGTCTCGGCAAACTTCCTGTTTTTTGAGAAATTTGAGTTGGGAGCAACCTATCGTTTAGATGATTCGGTAGGAGCTATGGCTAATTTTGCTATAACCCCTTCATTACGCATTGGCTATGCTTACGATTATGTAACATCAGAGCTAAATGTAAGAACCTCTGGTTCACACGAAATTATGTTGTTGTTCGATTTGAACTTCCCGAAAAAAGTATCCGTTTCACCAAGATTCTTCTAATCTAAAAGTAATTTAAAAAATGAAAAAAATATATAGTCTCTTAAGTTTTGCTTTTATAACTCTGGTTAGCTTCGGACAAAGCAAGCAATCGGAAAACGCTGATAAACTTTTTGATAGTTATCAGTATGTTGAAGCTATCGAATCTTATCTTAAACTAGTTGATAAGGATAATGCAGACCCGCATGTTTATAAGCAGTTAGCGGACAGTTATTACAATATTTTTAATGTAGAAGAAGCTTCTAAATGGTATGCAAAAGCAGTAGAATCTCAACAAGATGCAGAAACGTATTATAGATATGCGCAAGTATTAAAATCTCAAGGGAAGTACGAGCTGGCAAATAAACAAATGGACAAGTTTTCTGAAATGATGCCAAATGATGAGCGCGCTAAGGTTCACTTACAAAATCCAAATTATCTTTCTGAGCTTAATGACAAGTCTAAACTTTATGAGGTTGATGCTGCAAAAATTAATGATAATGAACAGAGCGATTTTGGAGCAATTCTCTCAAATGATAATATTCTATATTTTGTTAGTACTAGAAATAAAAGTACGAAAGAAGATAAATGGACTAAAAGTTCCTATTTAGATATTTATAAATCTGTTAGGAATGCTGATGGTACGTTGTCTGAACCTGAACCGGTAAAAAGTTTAAATACACCATACCATGATGGTCCTATTGCTTTAAGTGCTGATGGAAAGACTATGATTTTTTCTCGAGATGGACACAGTGAAGGAAATTTCAAAAAATTAAAAAATAATCAGGTAAAACTAGCTCAACAAGGCTTATATAAAGCTACTTTGATTGATGGTAAGTGGGACAATATTATTGCTTTACCTTTTAACAGTAATGACTATTCAGTGAGTCACCCTAGCTTGAGTAGTGATGGAAAGACGCTATATTTTGCGTCTAACATGCCAGGAGGGCTGGGAGATACCGATATTTGGAAAGTTAGTATCGATGGGAATTCTTATGGAGAGCCAGAAAATTTAGGATCTAGAGTTAATACACCAGGAAAAGAAGGTTTCCCTTTTATAAGTGAAAATATCCTCTATTTTGCATCAAGCGGTAGACAAGGTCTTGGAGGTTTTGACATTTTTAAGGTTGATTTAAGTAAAAATGAAAATGCTATAAACCTGGGAAACGCAGTAAATACTAAAAGAGACGATTTCGCTTTTAGTATTAATACACTAAAGGAAATCGCTTATTTTTCTTCTAACCGTTCAGGTGTTGACAATATTTACACAGCCATTCCTATTTGTTATGTTGATATTATTGCTTCCGTGACTGATTCTAATTCAGGTTCAACCATTTCGGGAGCTAAAGTAGAACTCAAAAATTCAATGAACAATGGTATTGAGGAATTAGCGAGTAATTCTAATGGAGAAGCAGTATTCAATGTGTTGTGTAAACAGGATTATTACGTTACAGTTTCAAAAGAAGGCTATGACAGTATGACTATTCCTGTTTCAGGAATCAAAAAAGATAAGTTAACCGTTAATGCTGCTTTAAATCCTGTAAATGACATGATAACTGAAAGAGAAGTGAAATTGAATAACATTTATTTTGAGTTCAATAAAAGTAACATAACGCAGCAAGGAGCTTTTGAATTGGATAAGCTTGTGAAAATCATGAGTGATTATTCAGAAATGAATATACTGGTAAAATCGCATACAGATACTAAAGGAAGTTCAGAGTACAATTTAAAATTATCAGAAGAACGCGCTCAAGCAACCGTTCAGTATTTAATATCAAAAGGTATTGCTAAAGAACGTCTTTCTGCAAAAGGTGTTGGTAGTTCTGATCCAAAGATTGATTGTAAGTCTAAATGTACTGAAGAGGAAGATGCACAAAACAGACGTTCAGAATTTTTGATTGTAAAGAATTAAATGAAATTATCTAGCTTTTAGTTATTTTTATAGTTGACAAGGGGAAAGTGATTGATATATGAGGAAGTATTTAACATTAAGTTTTTTTTTAGCTTTAGTTTTTCAGATTCAAGCTCAAGAGCCAAATGATTGTATTGATGCTGTTACCGTATGTGGAAATGGAACGTTTATGTCAAACGCTACAGGTATGGGTAACACTCAAGAAGTTTCAGGGTGTGGAGGATTTGAACACAACTCAATTTGGCTAGAAGTTAATATTGTTCAAGCAGGAACATTGGGTTTTGATTTAATACCTGATGACCCCGATATAAATGTTGACTATGATTTTTGGGTATATGGGCCAAATAGGGTTTGCTCTAATTTAGGAACCCCTATACGTTGTGCAACTACTAATCCAAATCAAGCTGGACTTCCAAATAATCACACAGGTATAAATGGTAGCACAACGCTTACGCAAACAGGACCTGGAGCCAATGGAAATGGTTATGTATATTGGTTAACCGTAAACCCTGGGGAAACTTATTACATTGTTATAGATAGACCTGCTGGTGGAGGAGGTTTTGAATTAGAATGGACAGGAACAGCCATGGATGGTACTGGCGCTTTTCCGGCACCACCTGAACCTAATGCCATTGACGATCAAATAACCTGTAGTAGCACGCCTGATATAGGGATTTTTAATTTATTTGGTCTTAATAGTAGTATTAGTAATGATTTGGCTAATGAAACTGTTGAGTATTTTGCCAATCTAGCCGATGCTACCGATGGGATTAATCAGTTACCAGGAATTTATGCAAACACCTCCAATCCACAACAGATTTACGCTAAAGTATTGTCCAGTGTTACGGATTGTTACACCTTAATTGATTTTAATCTTGTTGTATCACCCATTCCAGATGCTATGGTATCGGTCGCTCCAACTACTATTTGTGATGGTGATAGTATAACTTTCACTATAACGGGAACACCAAATGCTACGATTCATTATACATTAAATAGCGGAGCCACTCAAGATATACTTTTAGATGCTAGTGGTACAGGAATAATTACCGAAAGCCCCAGTGTAAATACAACTATTGATTTAGTTAATGCACAAGTTTTGAATGCATCTGGTGATGTAATTTGTTCGCAAACACTTACCGAAACGACAACAGTTACAGTAAATCCTTCTGTTGCTCCATTATTTACACAAGTTGATCCTATTTGTAACGGTGAAGCCTTAACGGCTTTGCCAACTACCTCGAATAATGGTGTTTCGGGAACTTGGAGTCCAGCTATAGATAATACTACAACGACCATATACACATTTACACCTAGCGCTGGTCAATGTGCAACAACACAGACCATGGAAATAGTTGTAAATCCTAATGTCACTTCCGAATTCACGCAGGTATCACCCATTTGTAGTGGTGAAACATTGGCAGCGTTGCCAATAACCTCCAACAATGGAGTTACCGGGACTTGGAGCCCAGCATTGGATAATACAACAACCACGACTTATACGTTTACTCCAGATGCTGGACAATGTGGAACGGTAGTTACTATGGAAATTGTTGTTAATCCAGTTGTTGCTTCCGAATTCGCACAAGTATCACCTATTTGTAGTGGCGATACGTTAGCAGCATTACCTACAACATCTAATAATGGTATAACTGGGACATGGAGCCCTGCGATAGACAACACTACAACGACTACCTATACGTTTACACCAGATACTGGACAATGCGGAACCATAGAAACGATGGAGATAGTTGTTAATCCTGTTGTAACGCCAACATTTAATCAGGTAGCACCTATTTGTAATGGCGAGCCTTTATCAGCATTACCAACAACCTCGAACAATGGAGTTACTGGGACATGGAGCCCAGCGATTGATAATACAACAACCACGGTCTATACATTTACGCCAGATACAGGAGTATGCGCGACGACACAAACTATGGAAATTGTGGTGAATCCTTCTGCAACACCAACTTTTAATCAGGTAGCGCCTATTTGTAGTGGTGATACACTATTGCCATTACCAACGACTTCCAATAACGGTATTACGGGAACTTGGAGTCCTGCTATAGATAATACAACTACAACAACGTATACGTTTACACCCGATTCTGGACAATGTGCAGCTCCTCAAACAATGGAAGTTGTTGTTAATCCAATTGTAACTTCAGAGTTTACACAAGTACCTCCAATTTGTAGTGGCGATACTTTAGCAGCATTGCCAACAACATCCAATAATGGGATTACGGGAACCTGGAGCCCAGCGATTGATAATGCAACAACGACTACTTACACGTTTACACCCGATTCTGGACAATGTGGTACAGTTGAAACGATGACAATAGTGGTTGAGCCAGTTGTGACACCAACATTTACACAGGTAGCACCTATTTGTAATGGCGAACCTTTATCAGCGTTACCTACAACATCTAATAATGGCATTACTGGAACCTGGAGTCCAGCAATAGATAACACAACAACCACAACTTATACGTTTACACCTGATGCTGGAGTATGCGCAACGACGCAAACTATGGAAATTGTGGTGAATACTGCAATAGTGCCGTCATTTACGCAAGTTTCACCAATTTGTATTGGAGAAACACTTTCGCCATTACCTACAACATCCAATAATGGGATTACCGGAACTTGGAATCCAGCGTTGGATAATTCGATTACAACAACCTATACTTTCACACCCAACTCCGGACAGTGTGCTGTTGGTCAAACAATGACTATTGTAGTAAACCAAACCCCGACAATAATAGACCCAACGCCGTTAGTTAGATGCGACGATGATATTTCTGATGGCATGGTAGAAATGGACTTGACGGTAAAGAACGGTGAGATTACGGCCAATAATTCAGATTATGTGGTTACCTATCACAACAGTATGGTTGCTGCCGAAAATGGTACTCCAGAAGTCTCACCTTCAGATACGGCCTATGTAGGAACCGATGGAGAAACAGTATACGTTAGGGTTGAGGATTCCAATACGGGATGTTACACGACTACGACTATGGTTTTAAATGTAACCAATGGCCCAACGGTCGCTCCGTTGACACCATTGACGTATTGTGATCCCGACAATGACAATTTGGGTGATTTCGATCTATCGACCACCAGGGATGAGATCTTGGCCAATGACCCGACACTGGACGTGTCCTTCCACCTGACGCTTCAAAACGCACAGGATGACGTGAACCCACAGGGAGACACCCTGTCAAACGTTGCTGGTCAGATAATCTACGTGCGTGTTGATTATGGCGACAATGATGGCTGCCCGGCCATCGTGCAGTTGCAGTTGATAGTAGAGCCAACCCCTGAAATACCAACATCCATTGATCCGTATGTGATATGTGATGACGATTTTGATGGTACAGCGTCGTTTGATTTGACAACCATGGACGCTACCATTTACGGTACACAAAATCCTGTAGACTATATCCTTACTTACCACGAGACATTGGCAGATGCAGAGGCAACACCTGGAGCCAATCCAATAGTAGCCCCCCAATTATCGGACTATGTCTCGGGGAACACGACTATTTATGTCCGGTTGGAAGGAGCAAACGGCTGTACCAAGGTAGGCCAGTTTGATTTGATGGTGAACCCATTGCCGGTCATCCCTACAGAAGCAGAGGACGGTATTTTTGAAATATGTGATGATTCCAATGACAATGATGGTTATGCGATTTTTGATCTGACAACCCAAAATGATTCATACACTGGAGGAGATGTGACGTTGAGCGTGAATTATTTTGAAACAATGGCCGATATTCCAAACAACCCAATTTCTAATGATACGTCTTATCAGAACACATCGGTTGGTGGATTGCCACACAACCCACAAACAATTTTTGTAACGGTTACAGAAACCACCAGTGGAGCCAGTTGTTCTTCAATGACCACATTAACTTTGGTAGTGAACACCTTGCCAACGCCTAATGATGTATTGCCAGA
>JAUIAY010000005.1 GCA_030425285.1 Bacteroidia bacterium | reverse complement strand
AACAGAGTAGTTAAGCCCGTTAGCGCCGATGGTACTGCACTCGTGGGAGAGTAGGTCGCCGCCTTTTTTGAAAACCCTTACTTGATAAAGTAAGGGTTTTTTGCTTTTTTGTAAGGTGAGGGTTTTTAATTTATGTAACTAAAAAAAGCTTGGTAATAAACCAAGCCTTTTTCTTTTTATGATTATGTAGATGATTTGGTTATCTAGTAATACCTCTAGAAATCACAATTTTTTGAATCTCTGAAGTGCCTTCATAAATTTGAGTAATTTTGGCGTCACGCATTAATCGTTCCACATGGTATTCTTTTACAAAACCATTACCACCATGTATTTGAACAGCTTCAACAGTTTGTTCCATAGCTACTTTACTGGCGTAAAGTTTAGCCATTGCACTTGACATATCATAATTGTTTCCTTGATCTTTATCCCAAGCGGCTTTCATAACCAACATTCGAGCAGCTTCAATTTCTGTATGCATATCAGCTAATTTAAAAGCTATAGCTTGATGATTATGAATTTCAGTGCCAAATGCTTTACGCTCTTTAGAATATTTAAGTGCTAATTCATATGCACCAGCGGCAATACCCAAAGCTTGAGCAGCAATTCCAATTCGTCCTCCAGAAAGTGTTTTCATTGCAAATTTAAATCCAAAACCTTCCTCACCGATTCTATTTTCCTTTGGAACTTTTACATCATTAAATTGAAGTGTATGTGTGTCACTACCTCTAATGCCTAACTTATCTTCTTTAGGACCTATATCAAATCCTTCCATTCCTTTTTCAACAATAAATGCATTGATCCCTCTGTGACCTTTATCTCTGTCAGTTTGAGCTATGACTAAATAAACATCCGAACGGCCACCATTTGTTATCCAGTTTTTGGTGCCGTTAATAACATAATGGTCACCTATATCTATAGCTGTAGTAGCTTGCGAAGTTGCATCGCTTCCGGCTTCAGGTTCACTTAAACAGAATGCACCAAGATATTCACCAGTAGCTAATTTTGTAAGATATTTTTGTTTTTGTTCTTCTGTTCCGTAAGCCTCTAATCCATAACAAACTAATGAATTGTTTACAGATACCATTACAGAAGCAGATGCATCAATTTTAGATAATTCTTCCATAATAAGAACATAGGAGATAGCATCCATGCCACTTCCTCCGTATTTTGGGTCAACCATAACACCCAAGAATCCCAATTCGCCCATTTTACGGACTAATTCATCAGGAAAGGTTTGTGTATTATCCCTTTCAATAACACCAGGAAGTAATTCAGTTTGGGCAAAATCGCGAGCTGCGTCGCGTATCATAATATGTTCTTCAGTAAGATTAAAATCCATAATTTGAATAAATTGTTGATTTGATAAAATAAGAGTTCAAAGATACTCTATTAATAGCATTTTTTCAATAAGGATTTTTATTTTTACAGAATATGATAAAATCTGAATATTTTGTTTTAGGGGTTATGTCGGGAACATCTTTGGATGGAATTGATTTGGCATTAACAAAATTTGAATTAACACATAAATGGCGTTATCAACTATTGACTTGTGAAACCGTCCCTTACTCTAAAAATTGGACAGTTATCTTATCAAATTTAACCAATATTTCTGATGTTGATTTGCATGAAATAGATATAGAGTATACTAGATTGTTGGCTGATGTAATAAATGAATTCATTTCTAAAAATAATATTGAAAATATAGATTTCATAGCTTCTCATGGACATACAGCTAAACATGATCCGAGTGCCAAAATCACTTATCAAATAGGAAATTTAAAAAATCTGGCTTTATTGACCAAGCGGATAGTGGTTTGTGATTTCCGAACACAGGATGTGGCTTTTAATGGGCAAGGCGCACCTTTGGTTCCAATAGGTGATAAATTATTGTTTTCTGACTATGATTTTTGTCTAAATCTTGGAGGCTTTGCAAATGTTTCCTTTGAAGAGAATCAAGAACGAATAGCCTATGATGTTTGCCCTGTTAATATTGTCCTTAATCATTATGTAAAAAAACTTGGACTGGATTATGATGATAAAGGTAAAATTGCAGCTGAAGGTGCAGTAAATAAAGAGCTTTTTGATGAATTAAATGCATTGAAGTTCTATCATAATCATTATCCAAAATCTTTGGGGTTTGAATGGGTTAAAGCTCATGTTTTTCCTAAAATCGATTCGTTCAATTTAGAGACAAAGGATATTTTAAGAACATTTGTCAGTCACATAGCCTATCAAATTTCAAAGGAAATAAATAAAAAAAGCCATTCAAAAGTACTCATTACAGGAGGTGGATCCTACAATGATTTTTTGATTTCTGAAATAAAAAAAATGACCTCGAATATAATTGTCATACCAGATGAAAAATTGATTGAATATAAAGAAGCTCTAATTTTTGGGTTATTGGGACTTTTAAGAATTCGAAATGAAAATAACTGTTTGGCAAGTGTTACTGGAGCTATCAAGGACCATAGTTCTGGAACCATTCATTACCCATAAAATTATTATAAATTTAATATATACCGATTTTTTGTTTTTTATATTTGTTAACGAATAACTAACTACATGAAAGATTTACTTCAAAAGTACGAAGACAAAGCACCTGAAATTATTTTTAATTGGAAAGACCATGAAACTGAAGCAGAAGGCTGGACAGTGATTAACTCCTTGCGTGGCGGAGCTGCCGGAGGCGGAACTCGTATGCGTAAAGGTTTGGATATGAACGAAGTATTGTCATTAGCCAAAACCATGGAAGTTAAATTCACAGTGTCAGGGCCTGCTATAGGAGGAGCTAAATCGGGTATCAATTTTGACCCAAAAGACCCACGAAAAAAAGGTGTTTTGGAACGCTGGTATAAAGCTGTTTCCCCACTACTGAAAAGTTACTATGGCACAGGAGGCGATTTAAATGTAGATGAAATACATGAGGTGATTCCAATTACAGAAGAGAGTGGTGTTTGGCATCCTCAAGAAGGTGTTTTTGAAGGGCATTTTAGGCCTTCGCAAGCCGATAAAATCAATAGAATTGGCCAATTGCGACAAGGTGTAATTAAAGTAATAGAGAATCCTAACTATTCTCCCAGCGTATCTAGAAAATATACAGTAGCTGATATGATTACGGGTTTTGGTGTGGCCGAAGCCGTGAAGCATTATTATGATGTTTATGGAGGAAATATCAAAGGTAAACGTGTAGTTGTTCAAGGTTTTGGAAACGTTGGTTCGGCAGCAGCTTTTTATATTTCCAAAATGGGAGCTAAAGTTGTTGGAATTATTGATATAAGTGGCGGATTGATAAATGAAGATGGATTTTCGTTTGAGGAAATAACTAGTTTATTTCTAAATAAGGATGGTAATACATTGGTCGCTGATAACCTTATTCCATTTGAAGAGATGAATCGTAGAATTTGGTCTCTAGAGACAGAAGTGTTTATGCCTTGTGCAGCATCTAGGTTGATTACCAAAAGTCAAATTGATGAAATGATAGAAAGCGGTCTAGAGGTTATTTCATGTGGAGCCAATGTCCCATTTGCAGATAAAGAAATTTTCTTTGGCCCAATCATGGAGTATACAGATGGAAAAGTTAGCTTAATACCTGATTTCATCTCCAATTGCGGTATGGCAAGGGTTTTTGCCTACTTCATGGAACGTCGTGTACAAATGACAGATGAGGCTATTTTCAATGATACATCTAATACTATTAAAAATGCATTGTTGAATGTGAATAAACAAAACCAATCAAAAACCGAGATAAGTAAAACAGCATTTGAAATTGCTTTAGGGCAATTAATTTAAAAAGAGACAAGAAAAAATATATGGAATCGTTAATTATCATCGTATTTATTGTAGGTTATTTAGCTATAACTTTAGAGCATAATTTAAAAATAGACAAACTCATTCCGGCCTTGGTCATGATGTCTGTTTGTTGGGCGCTCATAGCTTTAGGATTGGAACATTTTCCCCAGTGGTTTGATTCTGCAAAGCATACTTTACTGGAAAATTTTGGCATGTTAGATCATGAAGAGAAGATGCACCTCATGGAAGAAACACTATTGCATCATCTTGGAAAAACAGCCGAAATTCTTGTGTTTTTGCTTGGAGCCATGACTATTGTTGAAATCATTGATTATTTTGATGGGTTCTCTACCATAAAATCATTCATAAAGACTAAAAGCAAAAAGCGTATTCTTTGGATTTTTGGGTTTTTGGCATTCTTCCTTTCGGCTATTATTGATAACTTAACAGCTACAATAGTTTTGATTTCCATACTTCAAAAAATTGTACCTGATAGAAACGTACGAATTTGGTATGCTGGTTTAATCATAATTGCAGCTAACGCAGGAGGAGCTTGGTCCCCAATAGGCGATGTGACAACCACCATGCTTTGGATTGGTAAGAAAGTTTCAACCGGACATTTATTTGTATACCTGTTTGTGCCGTCATTATTATGCATGCTGGTACCATTTTTTATTGCAAGCTTTTTGCCTGCATTCAAAGGCGATTTGGAGTATGAAGATCAGGATTACAAACCTAAAAGTCGTTTTAGCTCAACTATGCTATATTTAGGATTAGGAGGTATTGTTTCCGTACCGATTTTTAAAACTGTTACGCATTTACCACCATATGTTGGTATGATGCTAGCTTTAGGTATTGTGGCTGTTTTTGCTGAAATTTATAGTTCCTCAAAATTCAGTTTATCTAGTTTAGATTCAGAAGACAATGATGCCCATGGAGCACATAGTCCTGTTCATCATTCACTTTCAAAAATAGAAATGCCAAGTATTTTATTCTTCTTGGGTATTTTAATGGCTGTAGCTGCTTTGGAATCTTTAGGAATATTATTTGGTTTTGCCACATCCTTACAGGAGAATATGCCTATGTTGGGTACCGAACTACATCACGAAGGCGTTTCAGATTTAGTAGTATTGTTATTGGGAGTTGGTTCGGCTGTAATAGATAATGTACCGTTAGTAGCAGCTAGTTTAGGAATGTTTTCTGTGCCAATGGATAATGAACTATGGCACTTTATAGCTTATTCAGCAGGAACAGGAGGCAGTATGCTAATTATAGGTTCTGCAGCTGGTGTTGTTGCTATGGGTATGGAAAAAATCGATTTTTTCTGGTATCTAAAAAAGATATCTTGGCTAGCACTTGTTGGATTTTTAGTAGGAGCTGTGGCATTCATGTTTACAAGAACCATCTTTTAACATAATTTAGTTACAAAACACACGTTATAAGTTTAAAATAGATTAATTATAATATGATAAATTCTATAATTCAAGACGTCCAAGACGGTTCAGAAGTTTTAACCGATGGAGAATCGGTTGAAAAAACCTTATCAATAATAGAACTCATTACCAGTGGCGGCACTGCAGGAATGCTGATAATATTGCTTTTGTTTGTGTTATTGATTGTTGCAACATACATTTACTTTGAAAGACTTTTTGCCATAAAGGCCGCCTCTAAAATAGATAACAACTTTATGAATCAGATAAAGGATCATGTAAGCAATGGAAAAATAGATTCGGCTCAAATGCTTTGTGCTCAAGTTAATTCGCCTGTATCACGATTGATTAGTAAAGGGATTACCAGAATAGGGAAGCCTTTGGAAGACATCAATACGGCTATTGAAAATGCTGGACGTTTGGAAATTTATGGTTTGGAGAAAAACGTGAGTATGTTGGCGACTATTTCAGGAGCAGCACCAATGATTGGATTTCTTGGTACAGTAATTGGAATGATTTTAGCAATATTTGAGTTGGCCAATGCTGGAGGAACCATTCAGATGGATGTGCTTGCAAGTGGATTATACACAGCTATGACTACTACGGTTGCAGGTTTGATTGTTGGAATCGTAGCCTATATAGCTTATAATCATCTTGTAGTTAGAACGAACAAGGTTGTTTATCAAATGGAAGCGAATTCATTGGAATTTTTAGACCACTTAAACGAACCAATTTAATATATGAACATTAGAGGTAGAAATAAGGTAACTCCTGAATTCAATATGTCTTCTATGACTGATATTGTTTTCTTGTTGCTGATATTCTTTATGATAGCATCTACGTTGGTAACGACCAGTGCAATAGATATCATATTGCCAAATGCCAGTGGGAAAACAGAGAACAAAAAATCTGTAGCTGTTAGCATAACCAAAGATTTACGCTATTATGTAGATGAGAAATTGGTGGGTGAAAGTGTTTTGGAGACGGAAGTTTTAAATGCTCTGTCTAGCCAAGAAAAACCAACATTGGTATTACGTGCCGAGAAAACAGTCCCTGTTGACAATGTGGTTAAGGTCATGGATATTGCTAATAGAAACAAAATTAAAGTCATATTGGCTGTAAAACCTAATTAAAGTGAAGTATTTAGAGACCAAACATGAACGTAATTCAGCAAAGATTACTGCATTAATTGCGGTGATTTTGTTATTGCTACTGTTTGTGGTTGGACCTCCATATATGGATCCTCCTATAGAATATGGTGTGGCTGTCAATTTTGGTAATAGTCCAGTTGGGCAAGGTAATGTTCAACCTAAAAAACCAATAAAGTCAGAGCCTAGAGAGATTACCAAACCCGTAGAAGAAGTATCGCAACCTAAACAAGAATCTTCAAAACCTGCAACTTCCGAAAATATTAAAACTGAAGAAGTTTTAAATCAGGAAAACGAAGAAGCCATTGCTATAAAAAAACAAAAAGAAGCTGAACGTAAAGCCCAATTGGATGCTGATAGAAAAGCTAAAGCTGAAGCAGATGCAAAAGCAAAGGCTGAAGCCGAACGTATTGCTAAAGAGAAAGCTGAACAAGAAGCCAAGAAGAAAAAATTGGACGCCTTAATTGGAGGTGTTAGTAAATCCGAAGGAACAGAAACCGGTGGTGAAGGCAATGATAATTCACCTGGAGATAAAGGGCAATTGGATGGCGATCCTTATGCGCCAAGCTATTTTGGAGATCCTGGAAGTGGTTCGGGCGGTAAAGGTTATGGTTTGGGTGGTAGAGGAAGAGCTACTTTTACCAAAGTTGTTCCTGACTGCCAAGAAGAAGGTCGTGTGGTAGTAGAAATTCACGTTAATAGAGATGGAAAAGTAATTAAGGCTATTCCTGGTAAACGTGGCACTACAGGAGATTCTTGCTTGTTTGAAGCGGCACGGAAGACAGCGTTATCCCATAAATGGCCTCCAGATTCTAAAGCGCCTCAAACGCAAATAGGCTGGGTTGAAGTTAACTTTAGTTTAGGTCAATAATTCATGACATATCAAGATACTTTAAACTGGATGTTTTCCAAACTTCCAATGTATCAAAGGCAAGGTAAATCAGCTTATAAGGCAGATTTAGGGAATTCTATTAAACTAGCCCATCATCTTAATAACCCTCAACAAAAAATAAAATTCATACATGTAGCTGGAACCAATGGTAAAGGTTCAACCAGTCATATGCTAGCCTCCATTTTACAAGAGTCAGGTTTAAATGTAGGACTCTTTACCTCACCTCATTTAAAGGATTTTAGGGAACGTATCAAGGTCAATGGTAAGATGGTCAGTAAGCAGTTTGTTATGGGTTTCATTAAACGCAATGAAGCATTTTTGAATCATAATCACTTGTCTTTTTTTGAGATGACTTCAGGAATGGCTCTAGACTATTTTGCTAAACAACAAGTTGATATAGCTGTAATAGAAGTGGGATTGGGTGGACGGTTGGATTCAACAAATATCATCCATCCAGAAGTTTCAGTAATAACCAATATAGGTTTTGACCATATGCAGTTTTTGGGTGATACTTTAGAAAAAATTGCATTTGAAAAGGCGGGTATTATAAAAGAACAAACACCTGTTGTAATTGGTGAATGGCATAAACAAACGGAGCACGTTTTTAGAAATGTAGCGAAGGGTAAAAAAGTGCCTATATTTTTTGTAGATAAAGAAAGTGTTGCCACCTATCAATCAGATTTAAAAGGGAATTACCAACAGTACAATATTAAAACGGTAGTAAAAACAATTGAGGTTTTAAATAGCTTGGGCTATAATATTAAAGATAGGCCCATACAAAATGGATTATTAAACGTAGTCAAAAATACGGGATTGAAAGGGAGATGGCAGGTTTTACAAACCAATCCCAAAATTATATGTGATACAGCCCATAACAAAGAAGGTTTGCAACTGGTCATGAAACAATTGCAAACTGAAAAATTCAATAATTTGTTCCTAGTTTTTGGGGTTGTCAATGATAAAGATATCAATTCAATAGTTCATTTATTACCAAATGATGCTTATTATTTTTATTGTAAGCCAGACGTGCCTAGAGGACTAGATGTATCTGTTTTAAAAAGCAAGTTTGATGGTTTTGGGTTTGAGGGTGAAGCTTGTAATAGCGTTAATGATGCTCTTGAAAAAGCTAAATTAAAGGCTAATTCTGACGATTTAATTTATATTGGCGGAAGCACTTTTGTAGTGGCAGAAATAATTTGATTTTTTTATCAAAAAAAGTTTTGCGGTAAGAAAAACTACTTTATATTTGCAATCCAATTACATAGGGCGATTAGCTCAGTTGGTTCAGAGCACCTCGTTTACACCGAGGGGGTCGGGGGTTCGAATCCCTCATCGCCCACAAAAAGTCCGTTTTTAAGCGGACTTTTTTATTTTGGGTCATTAACTCAGTTGGTTCAGAGTGTTACCTTGACAGGGTAGAAGTCACTGGTTCGAATCCAGTATGACCCACAAAAAAATCCTAATGCATCAGCATTAGGATTTTTTGTTTATACAGAGAACTAATTAGTTCCATAAATCTAGTACACGTTCCAATGCCATACCTCTGGATCCTTTTATCAATATTAAGGTATTTTCAAAATCATACTTTTCAGAGGCTTCTCTGAAATCTGTAAAGGATTTAAAGTAATCAATTGTACTAGTATTGTTTTTTGTTTTATAGAAGTTTTCGCCTATCAAAATTTTGACATTAAAGTCTAATGATTCTACGAGATTTCTAATTGATTGATGTTCTGTATACGCTGCATCACCTAATTCAAACATATCGCCCAAAACAATCATCCTGTTAGGGTGATTTTGTTTATCTAGATTTTGTAGTGCAGCCGTCATACTCGAGGGATTGGCATTATAGGCATCAAGAATTATTTTGGTTGTTCCTTTATTTATGATTTGAGAACGATTATTGTCAGGAATATAGCCTTCTATAGCTTTTTTAATTTGACTTACAGGAACATGAAAGTAGTTTCCAATAGCTGTAGCAGCAGATATGTTTCCAAAATTGTAAGCACCTATTAAATTACTTTGAATAATAGTGTCCATAAATTTGACTTCAACAAATGGGTCAGCTTTTACTAAGGTAATTATTGATTCATTATCAGGTTTTGTACCAAAACGGATTGTTTCTCCTTCTGAAGTTTTTTCAACTTGAGTAGGGTCATCAGAATTGATAAAAATAGATTTATCGTTTGAAATCAAATAGGTGTACATTTCAGATTTTCCTTTTATAACACCTTCTATACCACCAAATCCTTCTAAATGAGCCTTACCAAAATTTGTTATATACCCAAAATCAGGTTTTGCTATACTGCATAGGAGTTCAATTTCCTTTTGATGGTTTGCGCCCATTTCCACAATACCTATTTCAGTGTCTTTAGTCATGCTCAACAATGTTAATGGAACACCAATGTGGTTGTTTAAATTACCGATAGTGGCACTGGTTTTATAAGTTGTTGATAGTACGACATTGATAAGCTCTTTGGTGGTGGTTTTACCATTACTACCAGTTAAAGCTATAATTTTAAGCCCCAAATAATCCCTGTGAAAAGAGGCGAGTTGCTGCAAGGTTTTCAACACATTATCTACCAATATGGTATAAGGTTCTTCCTGAAATTGAGGATTGTCTATAACCACAAATTTGGCACCTCTTGCAATGGCTTCTTTGGTGAAAGTGTTGCCATCAAAATTATCACCTTTTAGGGCAAAAAACATGGCGTTTGTTGATATTTTTCTCGTATCTGTGGTTATCGAATCACAATCTAGATAATATTGGTGTAATTGGTTAATATTCATAAAATAAATGTATAAAAAAAGTCCTGACAACAGTCAGGACTTTTTGATTTATTTGAAAACTAAAATTAGTTTTTAGTTTTATTTTTACTTTCAGATTTTGATCCTACACGAGACATAGCACATCTAAATCCAATATAGTCTGTTGCCATATCTTGAGGGAAATAGCGTCTTTGAGCTGGATCTAACCAATACTCACGATCTCTCCAGGAACCTCCTTTGTAAACGCGAACTTCGTCATTGATTAAAGAAGTACGTTTGTCTGACTTATCATATTCCTTTATCATTTGTCCAGCAGAATCCGTTTCGATACTGTGCTTTGGAGAATTATACATTTTACGAGTATCACTCATTCCAGCACCACCTTCTTCTTCATCAAAGCTTTCACGATAGAATCTAGAAGAGCTTTGGTCTCCATCTCTAAAGTTTCTGTTGTCACTTCTGTCAAAGTTGGTTCTTAAATAGGTTTCATCTTCATTAACAGGTACAGTGGAAATTTCACCTGGTAAATCTCTTGCAACAACTTTACCGTTAGATAGGGTATCAAATACAATTTCACCTGGCATAACGACCTTTACGGTTCCATCTTCGTTTAATTCATTTTTAGTATAAACGTTACCGCGATAATAGTTGAAATCATTAAATTCATCATCAACAATCGGTCTATAAACGTCAGCAACCCATTCAGCAACATTACCAGCCATATCATAAAGACCAAAATCATTTGGTTCGTAAGACTTCACGGCATTGGTAATATCGGCACCATCATCAGACCATCCTGCAATTCCGCCATAGTCACCTTTACCCTGCTTGAAGTTAGCTAATTGGTCACCACGTACTTTACGTTTTCCAGAACGTGTATATTGTCCATCCCAAGGATATTTTTTTCGACCTCTATAAACGTTATAGTTTCTAATGGAAGTTAATCCTAGAGCTGCGTATTCCCATTCTGCTTCAGTTGGCAGTCTATATTTTGGAGAAATAATACCAGTTTCTCGGGTTGCATAAACTCCTATAGGATCTCCATTAGCATCTGTTTGAACTCTTCTGTTTCCTGTGCTTGCAGGATCAGTAAGTTCTGTATTTCCACCATAAACTTGGGTAGGAGCATTAATATAAGTATCTGTGCTGAATGTAGCATCTGAAGACACATCATTTAGTTTTGCATCTCTTTTAATATAACCAGCATCTTCCAAAGCAGCTTCATTTACACGATCAGAACGCCAGTTTGCAAATTCTACAGCCTGTATCCAACTAACACCTACAACAGGGTATTCTGCATAACCTGGATGGCGTAAATAATTTTCGGTCATTACTTCGTTATAGCCTAAACGGTTTCTCCAAACCAATGTATCTGGTAAGGCACCATTGTATATTTGTCTGAAATTATCTTCTGTAGGTGGGTAAACTCGTTTAATCCAATCTAAATATTCCATGTACATTAAATTGGTAACCTCTGTCTCATCCATATAGAATGATTGTACGTGTTGTTGGTTAGGTGTATTGTTCCAATCATGCATAACGTCATCTTGAACTTTACCCATGGTAAATGTACCGCCTTCAATCATTACAAGTCCAGGTCCAGCTTCCTGCCCTTTATAACTTGTGTTGTATTGAAAACCGCCATCTTTGGAATTTATGTCCCAACCAGTAGCTCTGGAGCTGTTAGAGCTGGATGATCTTTTACAACCAACCATTGTGACCGATACCGCTAAAACTAGAAGTATCTTGACTGTTATTACTTTTTTCATATCCATACTTTTAAGTAAGCCATTAATATTTTTGGTGTCGCAATATAAGAATTAAACCTAAGAATACAAGCAATTTTTTGATTTTTAAACAAAAAAATGTGCATTTCGTCCTATTTATAATGCATTACACCGATGTTTTTTGTGTATTTCAACGTTGTTTTAGTGTCATATAACGACCAATTTTCTATTTTATTATTGTAAATTTGATACGTTTTTCAAAAAAATAGTTTTTTTCATAATAAGACTACTTAAATCGCGTTATTTGTGTAATGAAAAAGAAAATAGTTCTACTAACCATACTCGCTTCTTTTGCGACTTTTTCGCAGCAAAAATCTTTCAATATAACTTGGGGGAATTCCAAAACAGTTGCAACTGAATCTTATAGAGTTTCGATACCCAGTTTTAATGCTGAAAATTTTTGTTTTGATCCCTCCCAAGGTATCCAATTTGTTGCCCAATGGGATATTCAACAAATGGTAGATGAAACATCTACTCAACTGGAAAATGTGTCCTATGCGCCAATTTCTAGAGCTGAATTGGCAAGTTTAGATTTACGATTGATTCCAAATGCTATTAAGTTTGAGCTTAATAATTCCATAGCGCGTGATAAAAAAACGGCTTTTTTGACATTATCACCTATTGTAAAAGAGAATGGCAATTATAAAAAGGTAACATCATTCACGGTTTCTTACCGAAATTCTAGTATTGTTAATAGAAATTCCAACAGACGTACTATAACAAATTCTGCTTTGAGCTCTGGGTCGTGGTATCGATTTCAAGTAGATAAAACGGGAGTTTATAAACTATCAAGAAGTTTTTTGGAACAGTTGGGTATAAATGTAGATGGTGTTGACCCTAGAAGTATTAAATTGTACGGCAATGGCGGAAGGATGATCCCTTATGAAAATTCTGAACCTTATCCGTTTGATATTGAGGAAAACGCCATTCGGATTATTGGGGAGACAGACGGGTATTTTCATGACCATGATTATATCTTGTTTTATGCAGAAGGACCTAGAGGTTACGATGCTTCAAGAAATACTAATATCAACTGTTACACAGATAATACCTATTATTACATTAATATCAGTCCTGGTAATGGAAAACGTATTCAACCGTTTATTCAGCCTTCTGGTAGTATAGATATGGTTATCGATACCTTTCAAGATTATCAATTTCACGAACTTGACGAATATAATTTAGTGAGTGTTGGTAGGAGATGGTTTGGTGATAGATTTGGTATAGAGACCGATAAATCATTTGAATTCAATTTTCCTAATTTAGTAACAGTTGAACCAGTAAGGTTTAAGGTTTATGTGGCTTCTACTTCTGAAATCCCAACAACCATGCAAGTGGGTGTCAATGGGAATTCCGTTGTGAATTTGACTATTCCTGCCACAAACGATTCGGCACTAGCTAGCGAAGCAACCTATGATGAAGATATCAGTTTAAGTGGTGAAAATGTCACGGTTAGTTTATCCTATAACAACAATGGTAATCCTTCTGCTCAAGCCTATATAGATTATATTTCGCTGGAAGCTACTAGAGCATTGAGCTATTCAGGGGCGCAGTTTACTTTTTACAACAATGATGTAACTACGGTTTCTGGGATTGGTGAATATCAAGTTGCCAATGCGTCGCAAGTAAATGAAATTTGGGATGTTACCGACATATATAATGTGGGTAATTATGTGAATGCTAATTCCGAAGCAACAATAAGTTTTACATCTCCTTTGGGATCTTTAAAAAAGTATGCTATTGTAGGTGGAAACTATTATCAACCTATTATGGTTTCCAACCCGTCGGTTTCCAACCAAAATTTGAAAGGAACAATTTTTAACAATTCTCAAGGTATTTTTGAGGATATCGATTACTTGATTGTGACCCCAAATAGTTTATACAGCCAGGCTGAACGTTTAGCACAGATTAATAGAACGCGAAACGGTTTGAATGTCAAGGTTGTTAGATTAAGTCAAATCTATAAAGAGTTCAGTACCGGAAATCAAGATATTGGTGCTATTAGAAATTTGGTTAAGTATGTGTATGACAATGCCAGTAGTCCAGAAAGACGATTAAAATATTTGTGCCTTTTTGGTGACGGCTCCTATGATTACAAGAATAGGCTTTCATACAATACTAATATAGTACCGCCTTGGCATGCTTATGATAGTTTCAATTTAACAGGTTCATTTGTATCTGATGATTTTTACGGTATGATGGATGAAAACGAAGGAGGTATGCAAACATTTAACAAACTGGATATTGCTGTTGGAAGGATATTGGCAGAAACACCACAACGAGCCAAGCAAATGGTCGATAAAATTGAATCGTATTATATAGAAGCTTCATATGGTAACTGGCGTAATAATTTTGTTGTAGTATCTGATGATGTTGACGAAGCATGGGAGGAGGATTTACAATTAACAACTGATAGGATTGCCAATGTTGTTACTGAAGAGAAATCATTTATAAATGCAATTAAAATTCATTCGGATGCATTTTTGCAGGAATCTTCGGCTGGAGGCGATAGATACCCAAGTGTCAATACCGTAATGGTTAACGCTATTGAAAATGGTGCATTGGTTGTTAATTACTTTGGACATGGAGGAGAAGACGGATTGGCAAAAGAAAGAATATTTGAAAAGATAGATGCACAAGAACTTAACAATGTTTGCAAGCTTAACTTGTTTGTTACTGTAACCTGTGAATATACACGATTTGACAATCCATTGAGACCTACTGCAGGTGAGTTCACTTATTGGAATAAGGATGGTGGAGCCATTGGTTTGATTACTACAACTAGACAGATTTTTGTGAATATTGGAAGGAATTTCAACGAAGCCTTAAGTGAATATCTGTTTTCCTTTAGTGACAATGATAATTACGAAGACCACGAATATCCATCTATTGCTGAAGCATTAAGGTTGACCAAAATAGATGAGTTAGTATCAAGTGCTGGACAAAAACGATTGGTTTTCTTCATTGGCGATCCTGCAATGAAATTGGCCTTTGGCAAACCAAATGTTAGATTGACTAAAATCAATGATGTCCCAATAGGCCAGTCAAATGAAGTGTTGCAGGCTTTAAGTCGAGCCAAATTATCCGGTGAAGTTACTGATGTTCAAGGAAATGTGATTAATGATTACAATGGCATCTTATCTGCTATAGTATTCGATAAAAATATTGAACGTCAAACTCTGGCAAATGATGGTACACGAGATGGTAACCGTGTAATTAGAATGGATTTTGAAACATTAGGAGCGGCCATTTTTAGAGGTCAGGCTACTATTGCCAACGGGCAGTTTGAATTTGAATTTATTGTACCTCGAGATATTGAAATTCCAGAAGGTAATGGTAGAGTAAGTTTTTATGCCAAAAGAAATGATGCTCTTGAAGACCAATCTGGAGCCAATATTACAGATATAGTTATTGGCGGATTAAATACCAACGCTCCAGAAGATAACATTGGGCCCGTTATTAATTTGTATATGAACGACGAAAGTTTTGTTTCAGGAGGCATCACCAATGAGTCTCCTAGTTTGTTGGTAAAACTAGAAGACGAAAATGGTATTAACACCGCTAACGGAATTGGACATGATATTGTAGCTATTATTGATG
This sequence comes from Bacteroidia bacterium, assembly GCA_030425285.1. Lineage (GTDB taxonomy): Bacteria > Bacteroidota > Bacteroidia > Flavobacteriales > Flavobacteriaceae > Hanstruepera. The sequence goes on along the minus strand of JAUIAY010000005.1, from coordinate 156,034 downwards.
GTGATGAAACTAATCAATACGTTCTAAATGACTACTACCAAGCAGATACTGATAATTATCAAGCAGGTTCTGCCACCTATCCTTTGCGAGATTTGGAACCAGGTTTACATACCTTGACCCTTAAAGCTTGGGATGTATATAACAATTCGTCTACATCCGAAATACAATTTGTTGTGCATGATGAAAACCAAAGCTTGGTGATAAATAACGTGCTTAATTACCCAAATCCGTTTGTAAATTACACTGAATTTTGGTTCAACCACAATAGTTCTGAGCCTTTGGACGTTTCAGTACAGATATTCACCGTTTCAGGTAAATTGGTAAGAACCTTAAATGGGCAAACTAATACAACAGAATGCTGTGGAAATGGTACATCGGCATTGTCACGAGATATTGTTTGGGACGGTCGCGATGATTTTGGTGATAAAATAGGTAAGGGAGTCTATATCTATAAGTTAACGGTCAGATCGCCTTTTTTGAACAAAACCGTCGAAAAAATTGAGAAACTTGTAATACTATAATAAAAAATTATATTTGCTAAATAAATTGAATACATGAAAAACCGAATTTTAATACTGATTGTTTTATTCATTACAACATATACCCAAGCCCAAACTGTTGTAGAGATTACTCCAAATCCTTTCGATTCAAGAGTAATTACTACAGGATTGCCATTTGTTTTAATTGCTGCTGATGCTCGAGCAGCTGCAATGGGTGATATGGGTGTGGCAACTTCTGTTGATGTGTTTTCGCAACAATGGAATCCTTCTAAATATGCATTTTCAGAAACCAAACAAGGAGTTGGTGTGAGTTATACGCCTTATTTAAGTAGTCTTGTAAAAGATATATTTTTAGGTAACATAACCTATTTTAATAGAATTAATGAAAAAAGTGCTTTTGCGGCCAGTTTTAGGTATTTCTCATTAGGGGAAATAGAGTTGGTGCAGGACGAATTTTCTGAAGCACTTATCACAAAGCCGAATGAACTTACAATAGATGCCTCTTATGCATTGAAGTTGAGCGAGCAGTTTTCTATGGCTGTAACTATGCGTTACTTGCGTTCAGATTTAAAAATTGATGCGGTTGACCCTGAAGCTATTCCAGCAAGTACTTTTGGTGTAGATATTTCAGGTTATTACCAAAGTGAAGAGCAAGCATATAATAGTTTTAACGGTAGAACCCGTTTTGGCTTTGCCATTCAAAACATTGGACCCAAGTTTAAGTATGATGAAGGTGGTCAGGAAAACTTTCAACCAACAACCTTGCGTTTGGGAGCTGGATTCGATTTTATTTTAGACGATTTCAATAAAATTTCTGTAACTGGTGAAGTAACTAAATTATTGGTGCCAACACCTCCAATTTACGGTGAGAGATTAGAATATGAGAACAATGATGGAGAAGAAGGTTATCAACCAGCTATCGACCCTAATAACCCACAACCAGGTGAGGATGTTTTGATTAGTTATGACCCTAATTATATAGTAGATGGTAAAGACCCTGATGTAGGATTTTTTCAAGGTATGTTCCAGTCATTTGGTGATGCGCCAGGTGGTTTTAGTGAAGAGATGAAGGAGTGGACTTGGGCTTTAGGGGCTGAATATTCTTATCAAGATTCATTTGCTATTCGTGCCGGTTATTTCCACGAAGCGGAGGAAAAAGGAGCTAGACAATTCTTTGCATTGGGAGCAGGATTTAAGTACAATATTATAGGTATTGATTTATCCTATCTGTTCTCGGCTTCAAAAGTAAGAAGCCCATTAGAAAATACCTTGCGTTTTTCACTGTCATTTAATATTGATAGAGGAGCTTATCGCGAATATTAGTATATAGAATAAACTTAACTTAAAAACTATTGCCTGTGCAATAGTTTTTTTGTCTAAAATAGTTTCTTAAATTAGTAATTTTAGTTTTCTATGAAAGAAGTCAAAATAGAGTCAGTTTTACAGGTTTATGAGCACTTTGATGAACTTCCAGAAGAGGCCATGTTTTTAATGAAGAAAGCTATGGCAGCCAGAGAAAAAGCCTATGCGCCTTATTCTAACTTTAGTGTTGGAGCTGCTGTTTTGTTGGATAATGATGAGGTCATTACAGGCAATAATCAGGAAAATGCATCATACCCTTCTGGGCTTTGTGCCGAGCGAACAGCCATTTATTATGCAGGAGCACAATTTCCTAATGCTAAAATTATTAGAATGGCATTAACCGCTGGATCCAGAACCAAGCAAACAGTATCGCCAATTCCTCCTTGTGGTGCATGTCGTCAAGCCATTGCCGAATATGAAGTTAAACAGGATGCGCCTATAGAAATTTATTTTATGGGTGAAACTGGAAAAGTGGTTAAATCACATTCATTGGCAAATTTATTGCCTTTGGTTTTTGATAAATCATTTCTATAACGTTTTCGAAACAAATTTTACGATTTTCGGTTTTTTCATTACTAACTAAAGTGTTACTTTTGTTAATCGTTTACTTAATTAACGTAATCAATGCAAAAAATAACAAAAGAAGTTTACCTGAAGTGGTATGAAGATATGTTGTTCTGGAGAAAGTTTGAAGACAAACTTGCTGCAGTTTACATTCAACAAAAAGTGAGAGGATTTCTTCACTTGTACAATGGTCAGGAGGCAGTTTTAGCTGGTGCTTTACATGCTATGGACCTATCCAAGGATAAAATGATAACGGCTTACAGAAATCACGTGCAGCCTATAGGTATGGGGGTTGATCCCAAGCGTGTTATGGCCGAACTTTATGGTAAGGCTACCGGAACCTCTCAAGGATTGGGAGGATCGATGCATATATTCTCAAAAGAACACGGTTTTTATGGTGGTCATGGTATTGTAGGTGGCCAAATCCCGCTAGGAGCAGGTATGGCATTTGGTGATAAGTACTATGATAGAGGAGCAGTGACTTTATGTTATATGGGTGATGGTGCCGTGAGACAAGGTTCATTGCATGAAACTTTTAATATGGCCATGAACTGGAAACTACCAGTTGTTTTCGTTTGTGAAAACAATGGTTATGCTATGGGTACTTCCGTGGAAAGAACAGCCAACCATACTGATATTTGGAAGTTAGGTTTAGGTTATGAAATGCCATGTGGACCAGTTGATGGTATGGATCCTGTAAAAGTTGCTGAAGCGATGCATGAAGCAATAGAGCGTGCACGTCGTGGTGATGGTCCAACATTTTTGGAAATGAAAACCTATCGTTATAGAGGACACTCTATGAGTGATGCGCAACATTATAGAACAAAGGATGAGGTTGAAGAGTACAAGAAAATAGATCCTATTACACAAGTAAAGGATGTTATTTTAGAAAAGAAATATGCTACTGAAGCCGATTTGAAAAAGATCGATAAGCGCGTCAAGGATTTGGTGAGTGAATGTGAAAAGTTTGCTGAAGAGTCACCTTGGCCAGAAAAGAATGTTATGTACGACACGGTTTATGAGCAGGAAGATTATCCATTTTTACAACATAAATTATAAGCTATGGCAGAGATTATAAATATGCCTCGTTTGAGTGACACCATGGAGGAAGGAACCGTTGCTACTTGGTTGAAAAAAGTGGGTGACAAAGTTGAAGAAGGCGATATATTGGCTGAAATAGAAACCGATAAGGCAACCATGGAGTTTGAATCCTTTCATGAAGGAACCTTGTTGCATATTGGTGTTCAAGAAGGTGAAACTACTAAAGTAGATGAACTATTGGCTATAATTGGTGATGAAGGTGAAGATATTTCCGGTTTGCTAAACGGAAAAGCCACTGAAACCAAATCTCAAGACAAAGAAGAAAAAGAAGAGACAACTGTTACTTCTAATGAATCTGTTGAGTCTAAAGAAGAATCTGAAGATTTACCTGAAGGCGTTACTGTTGTTACTATGCCGCGTTTAAGTGATACTATGGAAGAAGGTACCGTTGCCACGTGGTTGAAAAAAGTTGGTGATACGGTTGAAGAAGGTGATATATTAGCCGAAATAGAAACTGATAAAGCTACTATGGAGTTTGAATCGTTTCAATCCGGAACCTTATTGCATGTTGGATTACAAGAAGGAGAATCAGCGAAAGTTGATGCATTATTAGCTGTTATTGGCCCAGCAGGAACTGATGTTTCTAACGTAGTCAAGAACTTCAAGGTAGGAGGGTCAGCTTCTGAATCTAAAAAAGAAGAAGCTAAACCTGAACCAAAATCAACTCCGAAAAAAGAAGAAAAAGCTGAAACCCCTAAAGTTGAGGCTTCAACTTCGTCTTCGGTTTCAACGTCATCTTCTGGAAGAGTGTTTGTATCACCTTTAGCTAAAAAAATGGCTGAAGAACGTGGTATTAATCTGTCACAAGTTGCAGGTTCTGGCGAAAATGGACGTATTGTTAAACGCGATATAGAAAATTATAATCCTGCTGCTTCGGTAGCATCTGTTGGAAAGTTTGTTCCAACAGGTCAAGAAGATTTTGATGAGGTTAAGCACTCGCAAATGCGTAAGGTAATTGCCAAGCGTTTGGCAGAATCAAAATTCTCGGCGCCTCATTATTATTTAAATGTAGAGTTTGATATGGAAAATGCTATGGCATTCCGTCAACAATACAACTCTATTCCAGATACTAAAATATCCTTTAACGATATTGTTATTAAAGCTTGTGCCATGGCGTTAAAGCAGCACCCACAAGTTAACTCTCAATGGTATGATGACCGAATGCAATTGAATAATCATGTTCATATTGGTGTTGCAGTTGCCGTACCTGATGGTTTGGTTGTACCTGTTGTGCGTTTTGCCAATGAACAAAGCTTGCCTCAAATTGGAGCGGCTGTTAAGGATTATGCTGGCAAGGCTAGAAACAAAAAATTGACACCTCAAGAAATGGAAGGCAGTACCTTTACAATTTCCAACTTGGGAATGTTTGGTATAGAAAGTTTTACGTCTATTATCAATCAGCCTAATTCAGCGATATTATCGGTTGGAGCAATTGTAGAAAAGCCTGTGGTTAAAAATGGTAAGATCGTAGTAGGTCATACCATGAAGCTAACTATGGCATGTGACCATAGAACAGTAGATGGTGCAACAGGTGCTGAATTCCTATTGACATTGAAAGGTTATATTGAAAACCCGATTACCATGTTGGTATAATAAAAAACGTGATCATAAATAATTAAAATCCCACTCGAATCATTTCAAGTGGGATTTTTTTATCTTTAAGCCTTTAAATTTTTTTTGAATGAAATATACTCTTTCACTTCTGCTAACTTTAATTCTGGTATCGTGTTCAACTAGTAAGAAACCGGTTTCGGAACAAACAACACAGAACACAGTAACTGCCCAAGAGCCAATTAATCAGGCCTCATTAGTGCTAGATATTAAACAGAGTATGGAATACTTGGCCTCTGATGAATTGGAAGGTCGAGCAACAGGTTCTGAAGGAATAGAAAAAGCGGCTGTATATATTGAAAACTATTTTAAGAAAAATGGTATTAAACCTTATTTTGAAACCTATCGCGATAGTTTCAAGCTTAAAGATATCATTGGGTATAATGTAGTTGGTGTTGTGGAAGGAAATGATCCGAAACTTAAAAACGAATTCATTATTCTTGGCGGACATTATGATCATATTGGTTTTGGTAAAGAAGTCAATGGTGATAAAATAGCCAATGGTGCCAATGATGATGCTTCTGGAACTATTGCGGCGATGGAATTTGCCAAGCATTTTGCTAAAACCAAAACCAATAAACGTAGCATTTTAGTAACTCTGTACGCAGCCGAAGAAATGGGTTTAAAGGGTTCTGCACATCTAGCCGAACGTTTAAAGAATGAAGGATTTAATGCCTATACCATGATTAACTTTGAAATGATAGGTGTACCAAGATCTTCAGATGAATCTTTGTCATACATGAGTGGTTATGAACGGTCTAACTTTGCTGAAACTTTAAATAACTATGCTGGTGAGGAAGTTGTTGGCTTTTTTCCAAAGGCAAAAGAATATCAACTATTTATGAGATCGGATAATTTTCCATTTTTTAAAGAATTACAGATTCCAGCGCATGCCATCTCTACTTTCGATTTTACCAATTTTGATTATTATCATCATGTAGATGATGAAGCTGATAAAATGGATTATGACCACATGGCAAATTTTATTGCTAAAATGATTCCTGCATTGGAAGGCATGATGAATGCTGAAACCAAAGAAGTTGTATTAAAAGATGAGTAAAAATATCATAGTTACAGGAACCAGTCGAGGTATAGGTTTTGAGTTGGTACACTTGTTTGCCAAAGAAGGTTATAATGTCTTGGCGCTTTCAAGAAATGCACAACCCGTTAACAATATGCATTTTGAAAACATAACGTCATTGGCTTTTGATTTATGTAATAAATCTCATTATCAAAAGGTTTCAGATTTTATAGAAACAGAATGGGGGCATGTTGATGCATTAGTCAATAACGCAGGTTTGTTACTCAATAAACCGTTTTCAGATACTACTATGGCAGATTTTGAAAGTGTTTACCGAACCAACGTATTTGGTGTTTCAGAAATGATTCGAACTGTGTTGCCATTTATGAAAGAACAGGGTCATGTGGTGACAATCAGTTCTATGGGAGGTATACAAGGAAGCGTGAAATTTCCTGGCTTGTCGGCATATAGTTCTAGCAAAGGCGCAGTAATTACCTTAACCGAATTATTGGCAGAAGAATATAAGGATTCTGGAATAGCATTTAATGTTTTGGCCTTAGGAGCTGTGCAAACAGAAATGTTGGAGGAAGCATTCCCAGGTTATCAAGCGCCAACTTCAGCTTTAGAAATGGCAACATATTTATCTGATTTTGTATTGAAAGGCCATAAATTCTATAATGGAAAAACATTGCAAGTTTCCAATTCGACACCTTGATTTATTTTTCCGCGATACCAATCATGACATAGCGCTTATGTTTTGGGATGATTTTTTCGATCAACGTATCTAAACGACCCAGAAACTGACGTTGCTTTTCTGTTTTGCCAAAAGCGCCAAAAAAACCAACAGTTTGGTATTTTAAACTTTTATAGGAATCAAAAAGATTAGTTATATCTTTCAATTTCATGTAATGCCATTTACTTCCCCAGCCTACAAACTTTTTACGCGCATACATGTGTAAAAAGGATCCTTCTAAATTTTCTATAAACACCACGCGACCTCCAGGTTTTAAACTTTTATGAATGGAATCGATGGTTTGTTGTTCCAATCGCTTTTCCGATTCAATACTGACACCTCCTAAAACCGATTTAAAAACGACCAAATCAAAATGATTTTTATAAGGTATGTTCGAAGCATCAATAGCTTCGTAGCTAATGTTTTGATCACAGTTGTGCTTTTTGTGTAGGGCAATGGTTTTGTCCAATTCATGTTGCTGGTCGGTGTAACTTACATCCGAACAAATTACCTGATTGTTGTTTAAAGCTAACCAAAGCGACAATCCACCTTGTCTGGCACCCAATTCAAGACATTGATAATCTTTGTCCTTAACATCTAAATGTTTGTCCCAAAAGGCGAAACTTTTTGACCAGTTTACAATATCCCAACCTATAATATCATCAATTTGTGCTTTTTTCATTAACTAGATTAGTTGATGGTTACGCCTTGGGTAGTAAATGAAAGACCCAATTGGTCTATGGTGGAAATCATAACGGCTTCAAAAAAAGGCTCATGCAAAGGTTCCTTTACAGCCCAATCAAAAACAAAATTGGCACCAGCACCACCAGTTGTGTCTCTTTCATCTATGACTATTTCAATAGTTTCCAAGGGTTTGATATAAATGGGAAAATCAAAATATGTACGGATTAAATTGCCTTTTGTGTCGTAGTAAGAGGCCTTTTTAAGATAAATGGACTCGCTAGGGTTAATATTTCTTAGGCTTACGGTTGCCGTGAGATTTATGGTCAAATGCTCCGACTCACTATATATTTCAGAGTAAACAGGTAAATAGCTTTGCCCATTTCTCAAACTGTCTGGAAGAGTTGCAGAAGCGCGTCTTTTTTCCCAATTAACTGGATTTATAGAGCTAATTTCCTTGTTGTTTTCACAAGAAAAAAAAGTCAAGGAACATAATATGACAACAAATAAATATCTCATTAAAAATCATTTAACGCAATTGCTTCTCAATTTAACAATTTTATTGTTTTGTACCAGTGATTTTCATTTTAAAAAAAAGTAATTTTGCGTAATTTTAAAAGAACATGCAACAAACCACAAATACTATTTTAATGATTCGTCCTGTGAATTTCAGGATGAACGAACAAACAGCTGTCAATAATTATTTTCAGGAGGATTTAGATATCAAAAATGCTGAAATCAATAGCAAAGCGCAAGAGGAATTTGATGCGTTTGTTGAAAAATTGCGTGCTGTTGGTGTTAATGTGATTGTTGAAAATGATGATAAATTAATGGATACGCCTGATTCCATTTTTCCCAACAATTGGGTAAGTTTTCATGAAAATGGTGATGTAGCATTATACCCAATGTTTGCTGAAAACAGACGTAAAGAACGTCGTGATGAGGTTTTCATTAGGTTGGAAAACGAAGGTTTTAAAATTGAAAATATTATTGATTACACAAGTGCTGAAGACGAAGGTGTGTTTTTGGAAGGAACAGGTAGCTTGCTTTTGGATAGAAGAAGCCATAAAGCCTATTGTGCGTTGTCTCCAAGAGCGGATGAAGATTTATTTATTGAATTTTGTGAGGATTTTGAATATTCGCCAATTGTATTTACAGCCAATCAAACAGTAGATGGTAAGCGACTACCAATTTATCACACCAATGTTATGATGTGCTTGGCTGAAAAGTTTGCTGTTATCTGTTTGGATAGTATTGATGACAAAAAAGAACGCAAACAGGTTGTCAAAAGCCTTAAAGAAGATGGTAAGGAAATTATTGCCATTACCGAATCACAAATGCATCAGTTTGCTGGCAATATGTTACAGGTTCAAGGACATTTAAATCAACGATATTTGGTTATGAGCCAAGCGGCTTATGATAGTTTGACAAAGGCGCAAATTGCTGACATAGAAAAATTCTGCCCAATTATTTCCAGTTCTTTGGAAACCATTGAAACATGTGGAGGCGGAAGCGCACGTTGTATGATGGCAGAAGTGTTTTTGCCTAAAGCTTAATTAGGTGTTTTGCGGATTGGATTTTGGAAGCTCTACATAAAAAGTACTACCTTTATTAAGGTCACTTTCTACCCAAATTTTCCCTTGGTTTAAATCTACAAGCTCTTTACAGATACTTAACCCTAAACCAGTTCCTTTTTCGTTTCCAGTGCCAACAGTGGAGAAGGTACTGCTTTTAAATAATTTTTTCTGGTTTTCTGGAGAAATACCAACTCCTGTATCAGAGATGCTAATAATAGATTTGCCACTGCTAATGTGGTTTGAAATGGTAATGGTGTCACCTTCCTTACTGAACTTAATAGCGTTTGTCAATAGATTTTGAATGACAATTTCAATCATGCTCCTATCAGCATAAACAAAGTCACGAAGGGTTTTGTTTCGTAATAGAATACCCTTTTTGTCCATTTTTTGTTCTAATAGTTGAACCTTCTCCTCAAATACTTCTTGGATATCAAATAATGACGGATTGGATTCCAGTGACTGCATTTGGGATTTGGACCAATTCAACAAATTGAACAATAACATGGAAGCATTGTTGGCGTTTTCGCTTAATTCAGGAATTAGACTATTGAATTCGCTTTGTGATAATTGATCGTCTTTTAATAAATCAATAAATCCTTTAATAGAAGTCAAGGAGTCCTTCAAATCGTGTGATACTATTGAAAACAACTTGTCCTTTACTTTATTGATATCCTCAAGATGTTTAGTTTGCTCCAGAATGGCTTCATTTTGCAATTCAATTTTCTTGTTTTTATCCTCTAAATTTCTTGTGTATTGAAGGTTACTATTTCGTTTCAAGTAAGCCAAAATAAAGAACACAATAATAATAGCTGTCAGTGCTGCAAGTGCATAAACCAATAATTTCAGATCCTTTATTTTTTTATCATTGGCTAAATTCTCTTTGTTATGTTCTTCAACAAGCGCTAGGTTACTATTGGCACTTGATTGGGTTAGACTTTTTAAGGCATCTTCGTCAATAGTTGTATAAGTTGGTGTTACCGTATTTTGATTATCCAGTTCTTTTTTCAACTCATAGTAATCCCGTTGCCATTTAAAAGCTCGTTCGTAATTTCTATTGGTAGAATCCAATTGCCTTCTTAAGGCGTAGTTTTTTAAAAGCTCATTCTTATTGTCAATTGTTTCGGCAATTTTTCCAGCCTCATTCAATCTGATGTCTGCTAGCTTAACACGTCTTTGCTGAATGTTCAGCTTACCTAAATTGTTTAAAGAGATTAGGAGGCCTAACTGGTTATTGGTTTTTCGGTTTAACTGTAAGCCTTCAAGCAAATAAGCGGAAGCTTGTTCGTAATCTTTAAACTGAAGGTACTCGCCACCTAGCCTAGGAAGAATTTCACCTCTCAAAGAGTCGTTTTCAGTACCAATCGCATCCAGTACTTTCTCATAATAATCTATGGCTTTACGGTTTTCTTTTTCTTGGGAATATAATTCAGCAAGAACCTTATAGGTATGAACAACGCCTTGTTGGTTATTGAGATCTTCTTCAATTTCAAGGCGTTTTAAATTAAATTCAATGGCTTTGGTACGGTCATTAGTTTTGTTGTAAGCCGTTGCAAGATTTTTATAGGCTGAACATAGTTCACGTTTCAGATTTCTTTTTTCAAGTTCTTCAATGGCTGAAAGTGAATACTGTAAACCTTTATTATAGTTGCCGCGTTCTATTTCAATTAGACCAATGCTGTTATTCACTTTGGCAACACTCAAGGTGTCATGCTGTGCCAAAAACAGTTCTTTGGATTTCGCATAATTGGCAATAGCATTGATGTAATCATTTTTTTTGGCGTAAATCAATGCTTTGTAATAGGTTATTTCAGCTATGCCACGTTCGTAGTTTAGGTCGGTAGATAATTTTTCACTTTGGCCAATGTATTGTAAGGCTTTATTATAATCACCTTGATTATAAAGTACCTTGACCAAACGTAAAGAAGTTTTGACTTTGGAAGTGTCTGCTTTTTGAAAGGCTAACTGTATAGTAAGACTATCCTGTTCCATGGTCTGGGAAAAACCAGTAAAGACAGATAGGAAAGTAATTATAGTAATTAATTTCTTCATACAGTAAAAACACAGCATAAATCAATACTTGTTTTCCCTAGGAAAGGATGCAAGCATATCATACTAGCCTGTGATATGTTAGTTAGTTTAAGAAAGCCCATTAATTTGGGGATTAATAGCATTACGTAAACAAAAATTAACAAATCACTCACAAAAAGCTAATTTATAGGTTTTAATACCAAAAAATTAGTTGAAATGGAAAGCCAACTTTTTGTAAAAAAAATACTACTCGATTAACGGCAAATAATTCGGAAAAACGACACTTTTGTCGATGAAATGCAAGGTCAGGGAAATCAATTATTTTTAAAGGCGTTAAATATAGGTAACGCTTTATGGTCAAAGTCAAATGTACACTGATTTTCCCACGAACTACCACCTGTTGATGTAGATTCGTTGCCTGAAAAAGCTACCCAATCTGGTGCCCAATAACAAAAACCCAATCCGTGTTCGTTTGGAATGTTTTTGATAGTTTGAGCGATCCAATCCAAATATAATTTTTGCCCATTGGGTGTGGGAGGGAATTCCTGTAAAATTTGAGAATTATCACCAATAAAATTTGTAGTGTTATCATTCCAATCCAAAGTAAACGGATAAGCAGTTTCTGCTATCATTATATCTTTGTTGAAACGAGTGGCTAATTCTGAAATCTTTTGTTGTATTAAGTTTAAGTTCCTGGTCTGGAACTGCGGATAATAGGATAAACCAATGATGTCAAAGTTCAAATTAAAATCATTTAACTCGTCAAAAAAATAAATTGCATTTTCAACACTAGAGTGATGAAGCATGATTTTTATGTTGCCATTGGTGTCAACTTCTCTAATGGCTCTAATGGCTTCATTAACCAAAATACTGTAATTCTCCCAGTTATCCGAAAAATCATCCCAAACACGGCCGTAATCCCATAAAAACCCACTGTCGGTTTCGTTACCAATTTGAATGATTTTTGGTAGGGCATTCGCATTGTTAAGTTCTTGTACAACGGACCTAGTATAATTGTATACAGCATCTCTAACCTCTAAAAAAGTCATGCCTGCCCAAGCACTTGGAGGCGTTTGTGTTGCTGGATCAGCCCAAAAATCGGAGTAGTGCATATCAAGTAGCCAATCCATGTTTTTAGTCTTTGCACGTAGCGCATAAGCTTTGACATCTTGAAGACTGTTTTGTCTATTTTGTGGTGTGTGCCACAACCTTAACCGAATTAAATTGACACCTTGCGATGATACAAAATCCAAAAGGTCTATAGGGTTTCCTGAACTGTCTTTATAGTTCAAATTGTAGTTTTCCAATTCTGATTGAAATGATAAATCCATTCCTTTATAAAATATGCTGTTGTTTTCTGGGTCTACAGTAATGTCATGCGTTTCATCAGATGATTGGCAAGAAACAAGGACTATAAAAAGGAATAATACGTGTATTGAGTATTTCATGATAGTGCTTTCAAAGTTACGTAAATGCATTATAATAATCTTTACTGCTCATTATAAAATAGTATCTTTGCAGTCTTAAAAAAAGAAACATGAATCTTCAGGAAACGCTTTTAGAGTCTGTAAAGCAAGCAGTAAAAGATATCTATAATGTAGAATTACCTACGGTTGAATTTCAGGCAACACGTAGGGAATTTGCTGGTGATATTACGGTTGTTGTATTTTCAATGCTGCGAGTGATTAAAGGTAATCCTGTTCAAATTGGGGAAAGTATCGGCCAATACCTAACTGAAAAGGTTGACCTTGTCAAGGGCTACAATGTTGTTAAGGGTTTTTTGAATATTGAGATTCAGGATGGTTATTTCTTTGAAAGCTTCCACGATATACTAAAAGATTCTGAATTTGGTATTGTGAAACCTAATCCTGCTGATAAAGCTGTTATGGTGGAATATTCATCACCTAACACTAACAAGCCTTTGCATTTAGGGCATATTCGTAATAACTTATTAGGATATAGTGTTTCTGAAATTATAAAAGCTTCTGGTAAAAAGGTTTACAAAACGCAGATAATTAACGATCGTGGTATTCATATTTGCAAGAGTATGTTGGCATGGCAGCGATTTGGAAATGGAGAAACACCTGAAAGTACAGGTTTAAAAGGCGATAAATTGGTTGGGAACTACTATGTGAAATTTGACCAAGAATATAAAAATGAAATTTCAGATTTAATCGCTCAAGGTAAATCCGAAGAGGAAGCTAAAAAAGAAGCGCCTATTTTGTTGGAGGCTCAAGATATGCTTCGTCAATGGGAGGCTGGTGATACCGAAGTTGTCAAGCTTTGGGAAACTATGAACGGTTGGGTGTATGACGGATTTGATATCACGTATAAAAATCTAGGCGTTGACTTTGATAAACTATATTACGAAAGCGAAACTTATTTGTTAGGTAAGGAGTTTGTAGCCGAAGGATTGAAATCGGGTGTTTTTTATAAAAAAGAAGATGGCTCCGTTTGGTGTGATTTGACAGATGAAGGTCTAGATGAAAAAATAGTACAACGAGCCGATGGAACAGCTGTGTATATTACCCAAGATATTGGTACAGCCATACAGCGTGTTAAAGATTATCCAGATGTTGGTGGTATGGTTTATACGGTTGGTAATGAGCAGGAATATCATTTTAAAGTCTTGTTTCTAATTATCAAGAAATTAGGGTTTGAATGGGCCGAAAACCTGTATCATTTAAGTTATGGTATGGTCGATTTACCAAGCGGAAAAATGAAAAGCCGTGAAGGAACCGTTGTGGATGCCGACGACTTAATGGTTGAAATGGAACAAACTGCTGAAGACATTTCTAAAGAGTTGGGTAAACTGGATGGATATTCTGATGCTGATAAACAAGATTTGTATCACACCATTGGTTTAGGAGCTTTAAAATACTACATCTTAAAGGTTGACCCACGAAAGCGTATTCTGTTCGATCCTAAAGAATCTGTAGATTTTCAAGGAAATACAGGGCCGTTCATACAATATACTTATGCCCGAATTCAGGCGATTTTACGTAAGGCCAATTTTGATTACAGCAGCCAAGTAGCTCCTGATAGTATGCATGATAAAGAACGTGAACTTATTAAGCAGGTGCAGTTATTCCCGGAAATTGTGCAACAAGCAGCAGCTAATTACAGTCCAGCTTTGATTGCTAATTATACCTATGACTTGGTTAAAGAATTTAACTCCTTTTACCAAAACGTATCGATTTTAGGAGCAGACAATGAGACTGAAAAAATATTTAGAGTGCAATTATCACAAGTAGTTGGCAGAACCATTAAACAGGCGTTTGCTTTATTGGGAATTCAGGTTCCAGACAGAATGTAGGGGTTACGCTTATCGGTTTTGGCTATGGTTTCGTTACGGAATGGTACGCGAGTATCATTCCGCCGTAACCATAAATTTAGCAAAAAGGCTCGAAATTCCGATTAGGAATTTCAGCCGTAATGAACTATAGCCGTTATTGTGCTTTCGTTATTTAAATAATTTGTTTGATTTTTCGAAAGACCTTAATCATCGGCTCTGTTCTCTATTTCCAATGCAATTAAATCATTTAATTCTCTGACATCGCTTTCTAATTTTTTGAAAGCACTTAATTGTCTATGATAATTATCGCTTAATACGTCTAAATTATTCATAACAAGTTTGTTATCAATCATATTTGATATAGAGTTTTTCAAAGCGCTCATTGCGTTTTCAAAATCTTTTTTAGCGAATTTTATATCTACATATTCAGAAAAAACAGGACTTAAAGGCGCAAAATCTTTGGCATTATAAAGACCTTCTGAATGCTGCATAATACGTTTGTGAGTAGTTTCAGATGTTTTGTCCCAATTTATTATCGACGTATAATTATTGTTCAATGCAATTAGTTTTATTTTAATGGAATCATTTTTTATGATGTCTAAATTCCCACTACTCAACATTTCTGAAAATGTGTCTTGTGTTGGATTAATATTATTCCACGTTACAGCGAATTTCAAATTCTCTGCTAATTTTATATAGTCAATGGTATCTTTTTGTTTATTAAAATTAAGAGCTATTGTATTTTGTATATGCTGCACTTGAGTTTTACGTCTTGTGTGAGTGTCTTTCCATAGAATTTCGTTTTTATTTAAATCAACTAATAATCGTTTTAAGTAACTTATTTCAACTTTTCGTTGTTTACTTCTTTCATTGCTGTTGTTAATTTGCAATGCTATTAGTATTCCAATAACAACAAGAATGATTTCTCCAACTGCATAAATCAAATACTTACTGAATTTATTTTCAGAGAGTAATTTTTGTCTAATTTTTCTAAAGAATTTTATCATTGGTTAGTTATTTCTCTAAAGTTAGAATAATTTTTTTATTCCGTAAGAGTGAGAAATAATGAAGCACAACGGTTCCATGTATGACTTGTGGCAAATTTGCGGCGCAGTTTTCTATCCACCGTAGAAAATGTTGAAGCGGAGTAGAGACGTTGCGTATTTCGATTTCCTGCCATAAGTTATACATTTTGTTGGGCACAGTTTTTATCTTCAGTTATAGCTGTCATATATTTCATGTAATTCAGTATACTTTAGGATTTGCAGTATAATACTTTGCGTTAAATCACTTTCTTTATGTCTAATCCCATTTGTTCTACCCGTAAATTCATTTTGTTTTTTTAGGCTTTTAGCTATCGGGTATTTAGATAGAGTTTGTAATTGATAGGTAATTAACTTTAGAAATTCCGGGTCTGATTCTGGAGAAATTACGCCTAATTGTCTGGCCATTTCTTCTATATTGTGGTCACTTCTTAATCCATTTATTTTCCCGCCATCACAAACGATATTTCCTTCATATATTAATCGAGCTTTACACGCATTTTCAATTGCAATTCCATAGTGAAAAGCTCGTGCATCAGCGAGTGCTCCACATCTTTGAAGCTTATTTATTAATTCATTATTCATATAGCCTAAAGTTTCAAATTCCTTTGAATATTCCTGGTATAATGAATCAATAATAGGGAAAAGTGAGTCTCCCACAAATTTACTGTGTGAAGATGTTTTAATCCATCTATTGTAGTCTAAAGCAAGTTCTTTAAATCTATGTTCATTCATAATATTGCTGAATAACTATTTTAATATTTTGTTTTGAAATTCTTCTTAAAAAAGTTATGTGAACTCAAAATTGTGCCCAACGATATGATATGAAATCGTTATTATGTTTTATATCAGATGATAAGCGAAGTTAGTTTTTTAAATCCACAATTTCAATACGTACTTGTACGTAAATTTCAACACAATTAATTCTGTAAACCCTATGAGCGGTATGATAAATTTATATATTTTTATAAAAAAAATAGTGTTATGAAACATCTTATTTCTCATACAAACATATTATTCTTATCCTTATTGTTTGTTCTGGGTTCTTGTTCAGGTTCTGACGATAATTCAACTGGAGACGACGGAAGCGGAGGCGGTTCTGGTGGTAATAATGTGGCTGTACAAGTGCAACAGGTAAAGGCTCTTATGCAACAAAACTCATGGCGTGTGGCATTTTATTTTGATACTGACCATGAGGAAACTAGCAATTATACCACTTTTGGCTTTGTGTTTAATGCACAAGGAACTGTGGCTGCTTCTGATGGTATTGATACACATAATGGTATTTGGTTGGTAGCTCCGAACTCCAATAATGATGGTGTTAATTTCAATTTAGGATTTGATTCGCCACCTAATTATGAAGAACTATCTGATGATTGGCATGTTGAATCTTATACAGATTCTAGGATTGAGCTGACCAATGATGGTACCGACGAACTGGTATTTGAAAAAATATAAATCTTAAAAACTCACCCTAAAAGTCAGGTTGGGCGTGATGCCCAAAGACTTGGTGTTAATTTCTGAAACAGTATTTTGGTCTGTTATGCGGTAGTAACGGTTAATGGTGTTTTTGGTGTTGAAGATATTCCATAAAGAGGCACCAATGTGTGCTTGCCAATTTTTTGCAATCTTAAACTTATAGGTCGCCGAGCAATCTGTCCTAAAATAACTGGAAAGGTTTGAGCCATTGGGCTCTAAATAATTAATGTCACCTGCAGAAATTGGATTGGACATATCATAATAGGTTGTAGGTCTCCCAGAATGCCAATTGAATCCCAATGCCAGTTTTAGATTATTGATGCTGTAGGTGCCTGCAAATGTTACCTGATGTCTAATGTCTATGTTATTCGGAAATTGGTTTCCATCGTTAAGATCATCAAAAGTGTAATCATTCTTACTTAATGAATAGCTTAACCAGGCACTCCAATTATCAAATTGTTGGTTGATTAAAAAATCCAATCCAGTTATGCGATATGAACCACTTACATCGGTATACTGGTACTGATTTTGAAATCCTTGACTTCGTGATGTGATGCCATCAACGTGTTTGATGTAGCCTTCCAAACTGACCAAAAGTGATTTCTTTTGGTAATGACCACCCAACGACAATTGCTGACTTTGAATTATGGGAATGTCGTTATTGTTTGATAGAATCCAACGCCTTTTTTCAACACCCAAAAAGTCATCCTGTAGATCTATAATTTGTGAAGCGGTTTGGCTTTTTAATTCCACAAGTAGTTCAACTCTAAAGTTCTTGGATAGTTTTTGATTAAAGACAAAGCGCGGTTCCAAAAAGAAATCGGAGAATTGCTCAATGTAATTGGCTCGTAACCCTAATCTTGCATACGAGTTTCCTGAATTCGACTTAAAGCTAACCTCGTTGTAAAGTCCGTGGGAGCGTAAAACGTCTTTGATGTATCGTCTGTATTCAGGATTATTGACATCTTCTAAATTGCTCATGCCGATTTCTGCATATTGGTAGCCACCCAAATAATTCAAATTTTGATTAATCTGATAATTGGCTTGCAATTCAAACCGATTGTCACGAACATTATTTTCTTGTATCAACTGTTGGTCATTGCCAATATCATTATTTTTTGAGTTTAAATCGTAGTTGGACATGGAAGCCTTGATCGTTGTTTGAAACCTGGAATGCCAT
Organism: Bacteroidia bacterium; assembly: GCA_030425285.1. Lineage (GTDB taxonomy): Bacteria > Bacteroidota > Bacteroidia > Flavobacteriales > Flavobacteriaceae > Hanstruepera. The sequence continues at coordinate 137,859 of JAUIAY010000005.1, read as the reverse complement.
TGTCGCTGATAGGTTATACTGGCAGCCATACTTTCTTGTACGAGTTTACTGGTTGATGATTGGTTGTTGTCAATAGCTGTTTCTCTATAGTCCAGTGAATTAAATATTTTTAGTCCACTAACGGTTAATTGGTCTTTGTCAGAAGGCTTATATATAAGTTTCGAAGAAACATCATAAAAGTAAAAACGTTCATCTTGGGTGACACGCTCGTTGGATTGTTGTGTTAAATCGGAATCCTGAAAAATACGGTCGAAATATTGGTTGTAGGTAGGTGTGTTGAATACATTGGTCAATGAACGTCTGGCCGAAACTTGAAAACCAATTTTTTTGCCAATAGGAATTTTGGCAAACCCATCGGCAGCAATAAGATTGCTGCCTAAACCACCTTGTATTTTTGTATTTATTTGATCGGAACTGTGCATATCGATGATTCCAGAAACACCATCACCATATTGTGCACTGCTGCCATTTTTTGAAATAGAAATATCATGAATCAGAGATGGATTGAACGCTGAAATCAATCCAAAAAAATGTCCCGATTGGTACATTTTGATACCATCCCATAAAATTAAGTTTTGGTCATTGGTACCACCACGAATGTTCAGGTTGGATACACGTTCGTCAACACTAATTATACCTGGTAGCGCTTGTATAGTCTGTAGGACGTCAGGTTCTATTAAGCCTGGTAGAATACCAAATTCATCCAAATTAATTTTAGAGGTTCCATCTGTTTGTAATGAAATACCTTCGGTGAGGTATTTAGTGATTAGTACTTCGTCTAAAAATTGGGTTTGAGAAATTGGGTTTCTGATTACGTAGTTTTTCGGACTGATTTCCTGAAAAACAAGCTTGGTTTCTGTTTGTAAATAATTAAGTAGAGCTTCAAGCGTTAGGTTTTCATCAGGCAATGTTATGGTTTTGCCTTCCAAAGATTCATCGGCATAAGAAAAGCGTACTTGATGTCTTTGGGATATTTGTTCCAGGGCATCAGATAGCGGCTGCTTTTGGTCGGTTTGATTTTGTGCCGCAACTAAAAAGCTATTCAGGATAAGCAACCCGCTAAAAATTATGGTTTTTATACTACTATTCACGATATAGTACAATCACATTATTTTTAATGGTAAAGTTAATGTTTAGAGGTAATGTAATGGCTTTTAGTGCCAATTCTTTGTTATTGTGTACAAAACTTCCTGTGTAAAGTGTGTTGCTGTCAATAACATCAGATTTGAATGTCACCTGATACTGACGTTCAAACTCATCCAGAACATACTTGTAAGGAATACTCTTAAAATAACTTTCATTTTGCAACCAGCTAGGTTGTGTGTTTTTTTCTTTTTCTTGAGCAATATATTTCCCATCAATCATTAAAAACCTATCGCCAGGTTTTAAAATTTTTGTTTCTGAAGTAGTGACAACTTTTACGGAACCTTCATAGCAAACGGTTTCAAAAAAGTCTGGTCTATTATTAACATTAAATTCTGTTCCTAAAACAGTAACGGTTCCGTTGTTTGTAATTACATTGAATTCCGAGCCTTTTTCTACATCAAAGAAAGCCTCACCATCTAAATTAACATCGCGATTGGATTGCCATTTACTTTTGTTGTAAGTCAGGCTAGATTCAGCATTCAGACTCACTTTGGTTTGGTCGGGTAAACTGATTTCTGTTTTTTCAGCTAAAAGTGTTTGCGTTGTTGTATCAATAGTTGCGTTGTAATAATAAACAGATAGAACAACCACTATCACAGCAGCAATTCGTAAAAATGGTTTAAACCATTGTGTTTTAGAGGAACTGACTTTTTCTTCAGCAATACGTTTTTGAATATGGTCATAAACAGCCTTGTCATCAAAATTTGGAGCCTTGAAATCTTCTAGGGAACGCGATAATTTTGTGAGTTCGTTATAATCATCCAAAGCCTTAAATGCCTTGAGTTCTTCAGCATTCAAGTCGTGATCCAACCATTTTTTTATTAAATACTCTCTGTCCATAATGGGCTAACTTACTTATATAACAGTTATGTCTTAAATTCTCCTACCTTAATATTTTTAAATACCGTCAATTTCTTTTCGCAATTGTTTCAAAGCACCATAAATACGTTTTTCAACAGCTTTTTGAGAGATATTGAGAATTTCGGCTATTTCCTTATGTTTTTTGCCTTCAATGCGGTTCATTAAAAAAGCTACGCGTTGGGCTTCGGATAAATTGGCAATGGCATTTTGTAATTTCAATTTATACTCTTGCTCCTGCATTAGGAATTCTGGATCTTCATATGTTGACGATTTGGGTTTGGTTTCCTGAAATTTTAAAACCACTTTTTGGTGGGCCAAGTCGTTTAAAGTTAAATTATTGGCTACCGTAAATAAAAATGATTTAGCTTTTGAAGGCGCAACATCCTGACATTTTTGCCATAGTTTCACAAAAGCTTCCTGAACCTTGTCCTGCGGATTTATGTGACTGCCAAATTTGTAGTATAGGAAGTCGTGTAAATCTTTTGCATAGCTATTAAACGCCTTTGAAAACAGGGCTTCATCGCATATATGATTGTTTAAATCTTTGGGCATTTTTAGGTTTTATGCTCGTAAATGTATAAAAAAAGAAATACAGAGGTAGGACATTTTTAAATGCAACTGTTATATTGTAAATAACCAATAAAATTCATGTTATGAAATTTAGATTATCACTTTTGTTACTACTTATGATGCTATTTGTTGGCGTATCCTGTCAAGAAGAAGCTAATGAAGAAACCCCTCCAAATCAAGAAGAAACCATTGCGCCAAATTCGACTTTGGCCAATTTGATGCGGCACACATCATCCAATGATGGAACGATTGACAATATCATGGATGGTAGCGATTGTTTTTCGGTGAATTTACCAGTAACCATTGTTGCTAATGGTATTACATTGACTATCGAATCGATAGATGATTTTAGTTTAATTGAAGCCATTTTTGATGAAAATAACACTAATGAGGATACTATTGAGTTTCTGTTTCCCATTACAATTATTTTGAACGATTACACCGAAATAACCATTGAATCGGTAGAAGAACTAGATGCTTTTATTGAGAGTTGTGTGGCTAATGAAGACGTAATAGAATGTGTGGATTTTGTTTATCCTTTGGTGTTTTCAATTTATAATACCAATTTTCAGGTAATCGATACGGTTGAGGTCAATAATGATTACGAACTGTATATCTTTTTGGAAGGATTGGAAACGGATAATCAAGGAGCTGTATTGGCTAGTTTAAATTTTCCAGTCTCTCTTGTTTATGTAAATGGTAATACAGTTGAAGTTACTAATAATCAAGAACTGGAAGAAGCTATCAGTGCTGCCAATGAGAATTGTGACACTGATTGCACCGAAGAATTTGTTGTGACAAACTTACAAGAGTGCTATTGGAATATAACAAGTTATAATAATAGTAGTGATTTGTCAGAGTATATATTGAACTTTAAAGGGCATGATTCACTACAAGTTACGACTCCTAATTTTTCAACTATTGAAGCCAATTGGGTAATGTCAAGTAGTAATACAGGTTCTCCAGAATTGGTTATTTCTAATTTTATTGATGATGTAAACGGCTCTTGGTTAATTGACAGTTGTGATGAAGAAATCTTTCAATTCACCCAAACAGACGCTACTACAGGAAATGAGAACACGATGGTTTTAGAGCAAGATTGTGAGCTAACAAGTCCTTTTGAATGTTTTAATTCAATTTATTATGATTTATCACAAATAATTTCTTGTGATGATTCTGATAATATTCCAAATAATGATACTGCTATTTTTGATTTGACAAATGGTCTTCAGGATTGCGTTAACCCCAATATTTATAATATTTCTTTTCATTTAAGTAGTACTAATGCTGAAGTCAATATTAACCCTATCGATAATCCATATGAGTATATTAACAATCAAAATTATCAAATCATTTATGTTCGTGTTGAGTTAGTTAGTGATCCTAATAATTATCAAATCATACCAAGGGAATTGATAGTTTCAAACTGTGGAAGTGACTGCTCTGAAATGGATGTCGATACTTATTTGCAACAATGCATTTGGAATGTTGTAGATTATGAAGGTAGTGATGAATTGATAATGTTTGATTTTGATTTTATTTCAAATTCAACAGTCGAAATAACTGGCAATGGTATGACAATAAGTGCTACATGGTCAACATCACAATCGGGTTCTGGGACTATTGTGGAATTTAGTAATGTAAATGGAGGAATTATTCAAGCTATTACAGGTAGTTGGTTAATAGTTGATTGCCGTGATGATAGATTGGTGATGCAAGCTGTAAATAGTAATATTACAATGGTTATGGAGCAGGATTGTGCTAATTGTGATAATCCAGGAATATTGACTGATGGTTTGGTAATTTATATACCGTTTTCTAATGAAACAAACGATTTAATGAACGATTCTGCTGAAGTCATCGTAGGAACAGGAACCTATGTTACCGATAGAGCTGGAAACGAATCATGTGCTACTGCTTTTGATGGTACACAAAGTGTCTCTATCCCAGTTTCGGCTTTTAATCAAATTGTACAAGGTGATAACTTTTCCGTAAGTATTTGGTTTAAAATGCAAAATACTGATGCCGGAAATTTTGAAACCATTTTTCAAAAAGGAGAAGCAACTAGTGAAGGATTTCAACTGGGTGTTTATGATTTAAATACACCTTTGGTAAGCGATACAACCAACGGTTATGGGCTTTGGGACAATGATTGGAATCAAGAGGTCGATGTGGTTTGGGATAACACCGACTGGCACCATTTGGTGGTAACTAGAGATTCAAACAATACCATTCGCCTTTATAGAGACGGACAATTGCGTAATATCGATGAAAATTCTAATTTCAACGTGGATTCTGATCCATTAAGTAATTACTTACTAGGACAATGGTTTACGGGTCATTTAGATGATTTACGAGTCTACAAACGTGCATTAAGCGATAATGAAGTAGGTGACTTATACAATTTAGAAGCAGATTGCCATACTTGCTTATAATGCTAATTTTTGGTTAATTAAATTAGGTGAAAAGCTACTGGAAACAGTAGCTTTTTTTTGTAAGCAGAAACTTTATAAATACGCCACAAATATGTAAATTTGCATTTCTTAAAATTTCAAGAATCTTATGTTTAATAATTTAAGTGAAAAGTTAGATAAAGCGTTACACGTCTTAAAAGGTCATGGTAGTATTACAGAGGTAAACGTAGCCGAGACATTAAAAGAGGTTAGAAGAGCGCTTTTAGATGCCGATGTTAACTTTAAAATTGCTAAAGAATTTACCAATACAGTTAAGGAAAAAGCGCTTGGTCAAGATGTATTGACAACCTTACAACCAGGCCAATTAATGGTTAAAATTGTTAAGGATGAATTAACTGAATTGATGGGTGGCGATGCCGAAGGCATAAACCTGTCAGGGAATCCTAGCATTATTTTAATGTCTGGTTTGCAAGGTTCTGGTAAAACTACTTTTTCTGGTAAACTAGCCAATTACTTAAAGAACAAAAAGACCAAGAAACCTTTGCTGGTTGCCTGTGACGTGTATCGTCCAGCAGCGATTGATCAGTTGCATGTTGTAGGTGATCAGATAAATGTTGAGGTTTTTAGTGATAAAGGAAACCAAGACCCTGTTGCCATTGCACAAGCTGGTATTGCTCATGCCAAGGCCAATGGTCACAACGTGGTTATTATAGATACTGCTGGTCGTTTGGCTGTAGATGAGGCCATGATGACCGAGATATCTAATATTCATAAAGCTATTCAGCCACAGGAAACCTTGTTTGTGGTTGATTCTATGACTGGTCAAGATGCTGTAAATACTGCAAAAGCCTTTAATGATGTTTTAAATTTTGATGGTGTTATTTTAACCAAATTAGATGGTGATACAAGAGGTGGTGCTGCTATTTCAATTAAGTCTGTTGTAAACAAGCCAATTAAGTTTATTGGTACAGGCGAGAAGATGGAAGCTATTGATGTGTTCTATCCCTCACGTATGGCTGATCGTATTCTTGGAATGGGTGACGTTGTCTCTCTTGTAGAAAGAGCCCAAGAACAGTACGATGAAGAAGAAGCCAGAAAACTTCAAAAGAAAATAGCCAAAAACCAATTCGGATTTGATGATTTCTTAAAACAGATTCAGCAAATCAAGAAAATGGGTAACATGAAGGATTTGATTGGCATGATTCCCGGAGCTGGAAAAATGATGAAAAACATTGATATTGATGATGATGCGTTTAAAGGGATTGAAGCCATTATTCATTCAATGACACCAAAAGAGCGAGCTAACCCATCCATCATTAATTCTAGTCGTAAGAAACGAATAGGAAAAGGTTCGGGAACTTCGGTTCAGGAAGTCAATCAGCTTTTGAAGCAATTTGACCAAATGAGCAAAATGATGAAAATGATGCAAGGTGGTGGCGGAAAACGTATGATGCAAGCTATGAAAAACATGAGGTAACTCATGTTTTTTTATTTATAAAAACCAATATTCAATTTAACAGATGACCATTTTAGACGGAAAAAAAATCAGCAACGATATCAAGGATGAAATCGCAGAAGAAGTAAAAAAAATGAAGGCAAAAGGGGAGAAGGTTCCTCATTTGGCTGCGGTTATTGTTGGTAACGATGGCGCTAGTTTAACTTATGTGGGTAGTAAGGTAAGAGCTTGTGAACGTGTAGGGTTTGAGTCAACCATGGTTAGAATGTCCAATACAACCAGTGAAATTGAATTGTTGGATAAAATTGAAGAATTAAACGAAAATCCAGATATCGATGGGTTTATCATTCAATTACCTTTGCCTCCTCAAATTAATACGCAAAAAGTCTTGATGGCTGTAGATCCGAATAAGGATGTTGATGGATTCCACCCGGAAAATTTTGGTAAAATGGCATTGGATATGTCAACTTTTATTCCAGCAACACCCTTTGGAATTTTAGAATTATTGGATCGATATAACGTTGAAACTAAAGGTAAACATACAGTAGTCATTGGGCGTTCACATATAGTCGGAAGACCGATGAGTATTTTAATGGGGCGAAAAGGATTTCCGGGTAATTCAACGGTGACATTAACTCATAGTCATACCAAAAATATTACACAAATTACTTCGCAAGCTGACATTATTATAACCGCATTGGGAGTTCCTGGTTTTCTTAAAGCCGAAATGGTTAAGGACGATGTGGTCATTATTGATGTTGGAATCACACGTGTTGCTGATGAATCATCGCCAAAAGGTTATGTGATTACTGGCGATGTTGACTTTGAAAATGTCAGCAAAAAAGCTAGTTACATTACACCTGTACCTGGTGGTGTTGGTCCAATGACCATTGCGATGCTATTAAAGAATACTTTGCTTGCTAGAGAAATTCATAACCAGTAAAATTCATCTATTCTTTTTTGCAGTCAATTTTCCAGGTTGGATATGTGAAACTTTCGTCTTTACTTACCCATTCACCAACCCATTTGTAGCCAGATTTACTGATGTCATAAAAAGTCAATCGGTAGAAACCTTCAGTACCATTTGGCGCAGCTTGTTCCTTGTACAAGACAATGTTACCGTTTTCCTGTTTGTTGCCTTCCCAAGCGGAAAGTGTAGGAGATGCTATTTTGGTAGTATAATAATGAACATACCATTTACTGCTATCAGTATTGAATTGTCTGATGCTTCCTGAATGAGTGCCATCCGATTTAAGTGTTTCGTCCTGCACAATCATGCCATTAGCAGTATATTTAAACTTCCAAAACATGTCAATGGGTTCTCCCCAAGAACCATCTTGGTTTCTGGCAGATGATTTACAATTGCAAAGCCCAATCATAGGTTCGAAATCCTTAATTTGCTTTGGAGCTTCTGGATTCGCTCTCCCAAAAGGAAAATCTTCTGAAGCCTCATAGTTATATTGTGCTACTAATGTTAAGGTGGAAAGTGATAAAAGCAGAGTAATAATAGTTGTTTTCATAAGTAAAGATTTTACTCGAATTACGTGAATTCTTCAGTATTGAAAACAGATTTTGCAGAGAGCTGAATGAAATTTGCAGTTAACAGCGTTAAGACTTTCCTAATTACTGGAATTTTTTTGCAGATAATCTCGCACTTTTTTCAGATTGCTTTTTGAAACCGATATTGTTGATTTGTCAAAAAGGGTTATACTCGGTGTATTGGAATTGTTTAAAGATTGAGCTCTGTCCATATTGACTATTGCAGTACGGTGAACACGTAAAAACTGACCGTTTAATTTTGTTTCTAGAGCCTTTAATGAGCTACGCATGGAGTATGCTGCTCCATCGATGGTATGAACCTTTACACAATAGTCGTCAGACTCAATCCAGTTGATGGTATCTACTGCAATAATTTTATGTTTATTTCCAATCTTTATATTCAATATTTTGGCTTTATCATCAATATTAGAGCGTAAACTTTCATATTCTTTTTTATGAGAATCTTTTAATTCACTTAATTTTTGAACTTCAATTTGAAGTTGTTCGTTAGTAAAATGAAAATGAAGTATAATAGCAATGGCTATATACCCTAAAGTGTATATTGGCGCTTTCTGAAATGTAAAAAATGGGACAAATTCTGTAAACAATAATTCTAAAGAGAATTTACTACTGGACAATAATAATTGTAAACAGGAAATGGTGAAAATGGACAAAATAACCAAAGAGCCAATAAGTAAGAAGTATTTCAGTAAATCAAGGGTAGTTAACTCGTTTTTAGAAACACGATATTTTGAAAATTGAAAGAGTATTATTGAAAAGAGCAGCCATATAACCCATCTTAAGGCTTGATATTTTAATAGACCAAAAAAGGTGGCATCGTCAGAAAGCTGGTATCTATTGATGTAATACAATTGTTGAAAGGACTCAAACACAATCCCAATAAAAATCACGGTTACAATTATGAAAACTGTTCGTTTTGGGTTTGATATGTTTAAATTTTGAAACATTAAGATTTGTTTCGTCTATTTAATCGCTTATTAGGATTGAACGTTTTGATTGAGTTTTCCAGTAATTTATTAAGTTCAGTTATTTCATCTTGGGTAAATTCACGATATTTTCCAAGAGGAACATCCAGACTAATGTTCATAATTCTAACCCGTTTTAATGTTTGAACTTCATAATCCAGATACTCACACATCCTTCTAATTTGTCTATTCAATCCTTGGGTCAAGATAATTTTAAAAGTATGGCTATCTAATTTTTCAACATGACATTTTTTGGTAACTGTATCAAGAATTGGAATGCCGTTTGACATGCGTTGAATAAAAGTTTGTGAGATGTGCTTGTTAACAGATACTATATATTCCTTTTCGTGATTATTGCTGGCTCTCAAGATTTTGTTTACAATATCGCCATCATCAGTTAGGAAAATTAAGCCCTCACTGGGCTTGTCTAATCTACCGATTGGAAAAATACGTTTCGGATAATTTATAAAGTCAATAATGTTGTCTTTCTCAACTCGTGTATCGGTTGTACAAACAATCCCAACGGGTTTGTTGAATGCCAAATAAACAAAATCGTTTTTTGTGTTCTTAATGGCTTTGCCATCAACTCGCACATCATCACCAGTTGCTACTTTAGTGCCCATTTCTGGAACTTCACCATTAATGGTTACACGACCTGCATCTATGAGTTTGTCAGCTTCACGACGTGAGCAATAACCAGCTTCGCTTAAGTATTTGTTGAGTCGGGTTAAATTTTGATCCATAAGGCAAAGATAGTTTAACCTTCTAAAAACTCATAGATATGGTTTGAGATACTTTCGTGCACCATGGAATGACCCATTCCGGATGTTGTAATCAATGTGCTGTTTTTAAAGCTTTTGCTGATTAATAGGGCATCTGAATAGGGAATAACCCTGTCGTTCTCATCGTGTAAAATAAGCCCTTCAATGTGAAACCGTTCCAATTGTTTTGCTGTAGAAAATGAAATGGAATCTACTTTGTAACGGTTTTTTATGAGATTGATTATAGCATTTTGTATACGTTTACTATAACCCATCATATTAAAGTAGCGTTTTAAAACATCCGTAAATTCAGAAGGCGCACCAATTAGAATAAGCTTCTTTAAACGTGAATCTTCATGATTGGAGTTGGAGAAAGCCGATGCCATACCACCAACCGAATGTCCAATTATAATATCTGGATTGAATTTTTTGGAAACATTATTTATGAATTCGGCATAAAGTAAAGCGTTAAATCTATTACTACCAGACCTGCCATGGGCAGGTGCATCCAGTGCTATAATATTGTAGTTTAGTTTTTGCAGTGGTTCAATTAAGTATTGCCATCTAGCGGCATTGCTTTCCCACCCATGGGCCAAAAGAATAGTTTTGCCCTTTCCCAACCAGCGATAAGTCATGACGGGAAGTCCATTTACTGTCAATTCTTCTCGAAATGATGTATCTAAAAAGTCAGATTGCTTCTCATTAATACGACCTTTAAAAGGTTTGGTAAATAGAAATAAGGCTATTCTCGCCGCTAATTTTCGGGAGAATAAACCAATAAAATTCACTAGTATACCTATTGCCTTTTGAATGATGATCATGACTCCTCTCTGTTAACTAAATCTATTGAGAATGCTGGTTTGCAAATCGCCAAATATTCACAAGGTTGGTCAAATGGGTTGGAATATTGAACACGTATACTTTTTTCAATTTTAATTGATTGACCTGCTTCTAAGACGATAGTTTCGCCTTCAATAATAAATTGTTTTTTACCTTTTATGATAAATGTGTATTCGTCAAATTCAGGGGTTTGAAAGGGTTCGCTCCAACCAGGAGGTGCTGTCATATGGGCAATGCTTAAGTCAGAACTGTCACTACTGGCAATACCAAAATGTTCCAAGATCGTTTTGCCATCGGTTGTTGGAACCTTGAAGGGTGATTTTTGAAGGAGGAACTTTTTCATACTATTTTAACGGTTTGCGCTTTATCATACCTCCACGTAAATCCTTTACGATTCCCATTATGATAAACGCTTTTTTGTCAATTTTATCAATTTCAGTGTGTAGCTTAGCGAGTTCTAATCTGGTTACAACGGTGTAAATAATATCCTTATCATAACTTTTACCGCTTGTACCATAACCGCCTTTTCCGGCATAAATTGTGCAAGCACGTCTTAATTTATCAATAATCATGACTCGTAATTCTTCATGTTTTGTAGATATGATGGTAACTCCTACATATTCTTCAACGCCATCAACTACAAAATCAACAGTTTTGGCAGCTGCCAAATAAGTCAAAATAGCATATAATGCTGTTTCAATAGAAAGAATATAGGCTCCAAAAGAAAAAATCAAAATATTGATTAGCAATAATACATCACCAACGGTAATAGAAAACTTTCTACTTAAGTAAATAGCTAAAACTTCGGTACCATCAATAACACTACCACCTCTCATAGCCATACCTATTCCCAAACCTAGGAAGAAGCCTCCAAAAACGGCAATTAACAATTTGTCGTCAGTTATAGTTGGATATTCTACAAAGTGGACAACAATAGCCAAAAATGTGATGGCAACAATACTCTTCAAAGCAAACCTTAAATTAAAAGTTCTTGCTCCCAAAATAAGAAATGGAATGTTGACCAAAACCAATAAGAAGCCCAATTCCAAATCGGTTATGTTTTCTAAAAGTAGCGAGATACCTGTTGCACCGCCATCTATAAATCTGTTAGGTAAAAGAAATCCTTTTAGGCCAAATCCAGCTGCAAAAACACCTATAGTAATAAAAATATACTCCTTAATGGCATGTTCCAACTCAACACGTAGGCTACGTATTAGCGGAACCAACTGCCTATTAGAAATACTTTTAGAGGCGGATTTTGCTTCTAATTTTTTCTTGGCAACATAGCCTAATAATTTTGAAATTAAGGATGATCTCATATTGGTCTAAAAGATAATGATTACCAACCAATCATGAAATACTTAATTTTAGCTTTGTCAGGAATTTGAACAGCTTCAATCTTCGCGTCCAAATTAAATTGTAATTCAGCAGGAAGTTCTTTTTTGTCAATGGTAAAAAAGGCATCAATTTCATTTACAAAAACAACTACATTTTTAAAGGTATTTTGGATGCTTGATATCTTATAATTGTTCTCAATGTCAGCAAATGTACTTAATGTAGACAATCCTTTAGCTGTTTTGTATCGTGGGTCCATTATTTTTATGGTCTGAATGGTGGCCAATGAATCAGATGCTTTGCTAGGGGTTAAAACCAAAAGTGGTTTGCCTGTTTTATCATATATTTCGATATCGCGACCATCATCAATAAATTCACTTTTGTCTTTCACAAAAACCAATGAATCATTATTGTAAATGGTTTTTAGCTGACTCACTTGGGTAGAATCGGTTAGGAGGCCAATACTTTTCTTACTAATCAAAAACGGGTCTTTTTCTTTTTCACAACTAACGGTAATCAATAAGACCGCACTAAATATAAATGGTAAAAAATACTTGTTCATATAGGTATAATAAATGTTTGTTTAGAAGTTTAATTATTTCATGACTTTGGTAAGGATGCCAAAAACACTTCTTATAAAGGTAGCACTGGTCAACACTTTGACTATTGGGTTCATTCGGGTGCTTTTTCTTCGTGTTGTTTGGGTTTTTCTTTTGGACTCTGCTTTTTTGAGGGCTTCTTGTTCTTGTCTGGCTTTTTCTTTGGCCTCTTCGGCTTCAGCTTGTTCAATTTTTTTGTTTAATAGTTCATAGGCACTTTCCCGATCAATTTCTTCATTGTACTTTTTAACCAATTTGGAATCAGATAGTAAGCTGCTTAATTCAGAATCGGTTAAAATATCCATACGGCTCATAGGTGCTCGCATCATAGTGGCTGCCAATGGAGTTGGGCGACCTTTTTCATTTAAAGCAGAAACTAATGCTTCTCCTGTTCCCAATGAAGTTAAAACATCAGCGGTGTCGTAATATTCGGTATCAGGATAATTTTGAGCTGTAAGTTTGATGGCTTTTCGGTCTTTTGCTGTGAAAGCACGAAGCGCATGTTGTACTTTAAGGCCTAATTGACTTAAAACGGCTTCAGGAACATCTGTTGGATTTTGGGTTACAAAGTAAAGACCAACACCTTTACTTCTAATTAACTTAACAATACTTTCTATTTGACTTAAAAGTGCTTTTGAAGCTTCATTAAAAATTAAATGAGCCTCGTCAATAAACATAATCAGTTCAGGTCTGCCAGTATCGCCTTGCTCCGGGAAAGTAGAGTAAATTTCTGCCAATAAACTCAACATAAAGGTTGAGAATAATTTGGGTTTATCTTGGATGTCGGTTAGGCGAATAATATTTATGTAGCCTCTACCTTCTTTATCTACACGTAACAGATCATCAACTTCAAATGATTTTTCACCAAAGAACAGTTCGCCACCTTGTTGCTCAATTTCAACTATTTTACGCAAAATGGCACCAGTTGACGCTGTGGAAATTCGGCCGTAGGCTTCTTCAAACTCTTCCTTACCTTCACTGGTAGCATACTGTAATATTTTTTTAAAGTCTTTTAAATCCAATAAAGGTAATTTGTTGTCATCACAGTATTTAAAAATCACCGAAATAATTCCAGCTTGTGTTTCAGTAACATCTAAAATTCTTGAGATGAGTACAGGTCCAAACTCACTGATGGTCGCGCGCAATCTAACGCCATCCTGTTCTGATAATGTTAGGACTTCAACAGGAAAGGCTTTAGGTTCAAAGGGCAGTCCTATGGCTTCGTGACGTTCATCTATTTTAACGTGACCAGGACTTGGTTGTGCCAAACCGCTTAAATCGCCTTTAATATCCATTAGTAACACAGGAATACCTTTTTCCGAGAGGTTTTCCGCTAATACTTGAAGGGTTTTTGTTTTTCCTGTTCCGGTAGCTCCAGCTATCAAACCATGACGGTTCATGGTTTTTAGTGGAACATTGACATAGGCGTTTTTAACGGTTTTGCCATCCAGCATAGCTGATCCAAGTGTAATAAACTCACCTTTGTTTGTATTGCCTTCAACTATATGGTTAAAGAAATCTTCCTGTCTGCTCATATTCAAAAATTTCCATAAAAATACTAATCTTGAAGCAATACCATAAAAATCTTTTCAACATTTTAACAAGAAACTTAAATGTGTAAACTATCTTTGCCCACTATGACAAGAAGTGAAAGACAAGAGCTGATAGATAAAGGGTTATTGTTGCCGTTAATGGAAGAGTTTTACACCATTCAAGGAGAAGGCTACCATAAGGGAACGGCTGCTTACTTTGTTAGAATTGGCGGTTGTGATGTTGGGTGTCATTGGTGTGATGTAAAAGAAAGTTGGTTGGCAGAATTACATCCACCTACTGAAACACGCCAGATAGTTGAAAACGCAGTTAAGTATAGTGATACTATTGTGGTTACAGGTGGCGAACCTTTAACTTGGGATATGACCGAGTTAACGGCACAATTGAAAGCCAAAAATGTTCAAACACATATTGAAACTTCGGGAGCCTACAAATTAACAGGTACTTGGGATTGGATTTGTTTATCTCCAAAAAAATTAAAACTACCTACCGAAGAAATTTATTCAAAAGCCAACGAGCTTAAAATGATAATCTACAATAAAAGTGATTTTAAATTTGCAGAAGAACAGGCAGCTAAAGTCAATAACCATTGTAAGTTATATTTACAGCCCGAATGGAGTAAACGTGATAAGGTAGTGCCAGAAATTGTTGACTATGTTATGGCAAACCCAAAATGGAAGGTTAGTCTGCAAACGCATAAATATTTAAACATACCATAAAAAAAATGCCTTGAATTTTCAAGGCATTTTTTATTCATGTTGTTGTATACTTACCGGTAAATTATTTTGTGAATGGAACGGTTACTCTAGTTTTGCCCCAACCCAAATGCATGTTCACACCGTTTTTGGCTTCGTCAAAAACTATAGAAAATGCTTCGACAGAATCATCACTTTGGGTAACAGGCACTTTAAGGCGAGCAACATCATTGGCCTCATTGTAAAAATAACTTCCCCAAACATTTAAGTCTTTACTAATAATTGCTGTCCATTCAGAATCACCTGGAATAACATAAAATGTATAGGTTCCAGCAGGAACTTTTGTGCCGCCCAAATTCATGGCAGTATAAAGGGTTAGTTCTGCTGCTTCATTGGCTCCTGTTCTCCAAACTTCGCCATTAGGTGCTAATGTGCTAACCTCACGGCCTTTTAGTTGAGGTCTGCTGTAAGTTATTTTAATAAGCTTATTGGATTCCTTATAACTAGATGGAAAGGCAGCAGCATCCATAGGGCTGGCATCCATTTTTGGAAAATTTTGAGCTGAAACATTTAAAGAAAGTAGCATCATAAAAGCCAATACTGATACTGTAAAAATTGATATTTTTTTCATAGAAAGATAGTTTTCATTTCCACTGTTGTGAAAATAGGTTAATTAATAGTTATAAAGGTATTGAATAGGCGCTTTCTAAATTCGAAAGGATTTGTTAAAGTTTCAAGCTAATACCAAAAGACAATTTTTCTTGTTTATCTAATTTCAATATTTACTTAAATGAACAAAAAAAGTTTTAATTTGTAATTTAAAATATATTAAATGATTTATTATGATAAATTTTAAATCATATTTGCTTTATAAATATAATAAGTAATAGAATTATGTGTGGAATTGTATGTGCGTTTGATTTAAAACAAAAAGCTGAAGACTTAAGACCTCAAATATTAGAAATGTCAAAAAGAATCCGTCATCGTGGTCCAGACTGGAGCGGAATTTTTGATAACGATAAAGCAATTATGGCGCATGAGCGGTTAGCTATTGTTGATCCTGCTTCAGGAAAGCAACCTTTGTTTTCGGAGGATAAGAGGTTTGTTTTAGCGGCTAATGGAGAGATATATAACCACAGAGCGTTGCGTAAACAATTTCCTGATTACAAGTTTCAAACTGAAAGTGATTGTGAGGTTATTTTAGCATTGTATCAAGAAAAAGGAACTGATTTTGTTGACGAACTTAATGGTATTTTTGGTTTTGCAATTTATGACGTTGAAAAAGACGAATATTTTGTAGCTAGAGACCATATGGGAATCATTCCATTATATATTGGTTGGGATCAAAACGGAACCTTTTATGTAGCATCAGAATTGAAAGCACTTGAAGGTGTTTGTACAAAAATTGAGCTATTTCCTCCAGGTCATTATATGTCTAGTAAAGATGGTGAGTTTGTGCAATGGCATAAACGTGAGTGGACTGATTATGATACAGTAAAAGACAACAAGACAAGCATTGCAAAAATAAAAGAAGCGCTTGAAGCAGCTGTTCACAGACAGTTAATGAGTGATGTACCTTATGGTGTTCTGCTTTCAGGAGGATTAGATTCTTCGGTGACTTCAGCAATTGCAAAGAAATATGCTCAAAAACGTATTGAAAGTGATGACACTTCAGATGCTTGGTGGCCTCAATTGCATAGCTTTTCAGTAGGGCTTGAAGGATCACCAGATTTGGCTGCAGCACAAAAAGTAGCAGACCATATTGGGACCGTTCACCACGAAATAAAGTTTACCATTCAAGAAGGATTGGATGCGGTAAGAGATGTAATTTATCAGCTAGAAACCTATGATATTACAACTATTCGCGCGAGTACACCAATGTATTTAATGGCAAGAGTTATTAAGTCTATGGGAATAAAAATGGTGTTGTCTGGTGAAGGTGCTGACGAGTTGTTTGGTGGTTATCTTTACTTTCATAAAGCACCAAATGCCAAAGAGTTTCATGAAGAAACGGTTCGTAAGTTGAGTAAATTGCATATGTATGACTGCTTAAGAGCAAACAAAAGTTTAGCAGCTTGGGGAATTGAAGGTCGTGTACCATTTTTAGATAAAGAATTTATGGACGTTGCAATGAGTATCAACCCTCAAGATAAAATGATTACACCAGAGCGTATGGAAAAATGGGTAGTGCGAAAAGCTTTTGAAGATATGTTGCCAGAAAGCGTAGCTTGGAGACAAAAAGAACAGTTTAGCGATGGTGTTGGTTACAGTTGGATTGATACTTTAAAAGAAGTTGTAAATGAGGAAGTAACCGATGAGCAAATGAAAAACGCCCATTTTAGGTTTCCAATTCAAACACCTCAAAATAAAGAAGAGTTTTATTATCGCTCTATTTTTGAAGAGCATTTTCCAAGTGACGCAGCAGCATTAAGTGTACCTCAAGAACCTAGTGTAGCATGCAGTACAAAAATTGCTTTAGAGTGGGATGAAGCATTTAAAAACATGAATGATCCAAGTGGTAGAGCAGTGGCAAAAGTGCATACTGATGCGTATTAATTTTAATTGATTTATGAGATTTAAAGCCAGTTTTTAACTGGCTTTTTAATTGGGAATGTATACTTTTTTAACTCATTGAATAATATCAAAAAAAATCAATAGTTGTTTTTCCACATTTAGAATATTAGCTTCGTAATATCTTTAAATATTGAATTACCTTAAATTAAAGTAAACCTATGTACACTAAAAAAATTTTTGGCATTAAAGACATGGCGTTATGGACACGCTATGAAACTATTGTATTTTTAATAATAGCAATTATTGAGGTGGCGCTATTTGTATGGAGCGACCAACTTATTCAATTTCCATTTACTCCTGTAGCGCTCATCGGTACAGCTGTAGCGTTTATTATAGGTTTTCAGAGTAATTCGGCTTATGGTCGTATTTGGGAAGCTAGACAAATTTGGGGAGCAATTGTCAATTCGTCAAGAACATTCGGTATGATGGCTCAAGATTTTATCAATAACGATCACGCTAAAAATCCTATCTCGGAAGAAGAGCTCCAAAACGAACGTAAAATAGTTATCCATAGGCACATTGCTTGGTTAACCGCTTTACGCTATTCTATGAGGCAATCAAAACCTTGGGAATATGTGATGCGAGAACACACCAACAAAGAATGGGCAAAAAAGATATATGTACCTGAATTTAACGAAGACTTTGATGCTACTATAAAAAACTATCTTACAGAAGAAGATTTTAAATACCTTTCAGACAAAGGCAACAAGCAAACCGCAGTGCTATATTTACAATCTAACCATTTACGTAAATTAAAAGAACGCGGACTCATTTGGGAATTCTCATTTTTAGAGTTAGAAAACGTATTGGAAGAATTGTTTACACATCAAGGAAAATCTGAACGCATTAAGAACTTCCCATATCCAAGACAGTTTGCTTCGTTAATGCATTATTTCACATGGATTTTCTTATTGATTTTGCCTTTGGCAATGGCATCGCAATTTGGAGAAATAGCAGTAAAGATTGCAGGTAAAATAGGTTCTTGTCCAGATTGGATTATCTGGTTGTCAGTTCCGTTTTCAATGGCTGTAATGTGGGTATTTCATACCATGAATAGAATAGGACGTGTTGGCGAAAATCCGTTTGAAGGTTCTGCAAACGACGTACCAATTTCAACCATAGCAAGAGGCATTGAAATTGATATGCGCCAAAATTTAGGTGAGCCCAAAGAAGATATTCCAGCACCTTTTGAAGTTAGAAACCACACGCAAATGTAAACCAAAAAAGCAGCTTAAAAATGAGCTGCTTTTTTTTATATCTTTAAGAAATGAGAGAAGACTTTAAAACTATTCCGTTAGTAAAAAACGAAACCAAAAAACGTTTTGAGATAGAGGTAGATGGTTATTTTGCTTTTATCAATTATGGCGAATTTGGTAATCAAATCGCATTAGTCCATACCGAAGTTCCTGAAGTTTTGGGAGGTAGAGGCGTTGCTTCGGCATTGGTAGAGAAAACCTTAAAGTATATTGAAGAACAAGGCAACTCACTTTTACCATTTTGCCCTTATGTATTCGCTTACATCAAAAAACATTCTGAATGGAAACGTCTTGTGAGTCCCAAATTTAAAGGTTACGATAAACTTTAAACAGAAAATAGAAATATGTCTAATACCAAATTAATAATTGAAGAACGCGCAGCTAACATTGGAAATTTTATTGTTGGTAGATTGTTGCCTTTTCGTCAAAAACGAATGGTAGGACCATTCATTTTTATTGATCATATGGGACCTGTTTGTATGAGCGACCAAGATAATATGGATATTGCCATGCATCCGCATATTGGCTTATCTACCTTAACCTTTTTGTTCGAAGGTGTTGTAATGCATCGCGATAGTTTAGGAACAGCTATGGAAATTACTCCTGGAGCTGTAAACTGGATGACTGCAGGAAAAGGCGTTGTACATACGGAGCGTACACCAGACCGTTTACGAGATTCCAAAAAAATGCTTCATGGGTTACAAATTTGGGTGGCTTTACCAAAAGCCGATGAGCAATGCGAACCATCGTTTACACACGTTTCTGCAAACGACATTCCTAGTTGGACAGACAATAACGTACAATTTAAACTCATAGCAGGTAAAGCCTTTGGTAAGCAGTCGCCTGTGCCTGTGTATAGTCCGTTGTATTTTATTGAAATTAAAACAACCGAAACCAAAACCGTTTCCATTGGCGAACATTTATTTGGCGAAAGCGCGCTTTATATTCTAGAAGGTAGCATTACTAGCGATGGTCATACCTATGGACCTAAACAACTTTTGGTAGCTAAAGATGCGACACTTTGTGCTTTTGAAATTGAAGCCAATTCAACCGTGTATATTTTTGGTGGTGACGCCTTTCCGGAAGAACGTTTTATTGAATGGAATTTTGTAGCTTCAGACAAAGCGCTTATTGAGAAAGCCAAACAAGATTGGCAGAACAATAAATTTCCAAGTGTACCAACCGAAACCGTTCGTATTCCTTTGCCAGAACCTAAACGCTTTGGAGGATAAACCTTAACTTTTAACAACCAATATTTTATATGAAAACCGTATCAGCAACGATTGGCACACAACTTTATAAAACCGAAATTCAAGCTAAAAATCATATTATAACTGCCGATGAGCCAGAATCCGTTGGCGGGCAAAATTTAGGCTTAACACCAACCGAGTTGTTAGAGTCGTCATTAGCTGCATGTTCTGCTATGACTATCAGGATGTATGCCAATAGAAAGGAATGGGATTTACAACAAGTAATTGTTAATGTTGGTTTTAAACGCAATATAACTACACAAACGGTAACCTTTAAAAAGGAGATTGAACTCATTGGTAACCTTGATGATGAACAACGTCAAAAGCTTTTACAAATGGGTTCAAAATGTCCTATTGAAAAAATGATTACTGGTGAAATTAAAGTAGAATCAACATTAAAATCATGAAAACAGGACGACTCGAAGCCTTTAGTGATGGTGTTTTAGCCATTGTTATAACCATTATGGTACTAGAAATGAAAGCCCCAGAAGACACCTCTTATGAAGGATTGCTATCTGTTGCTCCAGTGTTTATTAGTTATCTATTGAGTTTTATTTATTTAGGTATTTACTGGAATAATCATCATCACTTAATGCAGGTTACCAAAAAGGTAAATGGTAAAATTCTTTGGGCAAATTTGCACTTGCTATTTTGGTTGTCACTTATACCATTTACTACAAGTTGGATTGGTGAACATCAGCATTATGTTGAGCCTTTACCAATTGCTACCTATGGTTTTGTGTTATTTATGTGTGCTATGGCATATTTTATTTTAGAAAACACTTTAAAAAAACACCATGACGACAACTATGCGTTAAAGCAATTAAGCAAATCAAAACTAAAAGACTTTGTTTCTGTAGGTCTATATCTGTTAGCATTACCATTAGCTTATGTAAATACATGGTTCTCTGTGTTATGCTATGTAATTGTAGCTATTATTTGGTTAATGCCAGAGAGAAAGCTAGAAGAACTTATGGATGAGTTGGATGAACAATATTAAAACATGAAACTATGAGAGATTTTGAAACCTTAAGTCAAGCTATGAACGCGCTACGCGAAGAAGGCTATGTTGAAGACTTTAACCTTAAGCAAAACTGTATTGAGTGTAGAAATGGTGAGTATACAGTATTTCATAATGAGTTTGAAATAGACGAGTATTTCCGTTTTGAAGGCATGAGCGATCCAGGAGATAATAGTATACTATATGCCATTTCATCAGAAAAGTATGGTTTAAAAGGACAGTTGGTAAACGGTTATGGTATTTATACCGAAACCATTACCAACGAAATGCTACAAAAACTTAAGATGGATTGATTGGCAGGGCAAAATGATAAATTAAGAAAATAGCTGTGACAAAAAGGTTTGATGGTTTTTAAGATTGAAAGCCGGTTAAAAGCTGACTTTTTTTATTATATAAATTACTTATCTTTAGACATTAACCAACTAAATTAAATGATTAAGTTCTTCAGAGGTATCCGTCAAAACTTACTCATGGAAAATAAGACATCCAAATATTTCAAATACGCCATTGGTGAAATAATTCTTGTGGTAATTGGAATATTGATTGCCTTACAAATTAACACATGGAATCAAAATCATAAAGACTCTAAAGAGGAATATTTTGTTTTAGAAAAATTACAAGAAAATCTTAAAACAGATACCACAAACTTAAAAAACAGCATATTAAGAATTCAGTCGCTTTTAGATGATTTAAAAGTTATTGAGCAGGAAATGAAAGATGAAACTTTGTATAATTTTTCAATTGAATTGACTGAACCTTTATTGGGTTTGGTTGGTACGAATTTGGAAACGACTACTTGGGAAAATTTAAAGTCTACAGGTAAACTGGGTTTAATAAAGAATAGAACCCTTTTAGATTCTTTACAAGCATATTATAAAACATTTGAAAATGTAAACCAAAATTGGGTTGAGGGATTTCAGAGCTATAATAGAGGCATTTTGGCACCAAAATTTTTTGAGTTTGATGACCTTTCGTTTTTTGCGCCAAAAGAGACTTTTTTAAATGAAGATATTCAGCGTTTACCACCTATTAAATATGGTGATAATGTATTTTTTCGAAATGCTGTACGATTTAGAATAGGTGCTTTAAATAGTATAAAAGCTGTTTTTGAGGCAGACCTCAATAGGGCTGTAGCTATGCTAATTAGGTTTAATAACGAAATCGAACTAAAGAAAACAAATGATTAAATTCTTCCGAAAAATTCGTCAAAATCTAGTTATGGAAAATAAGACATCCAAATATTTCAAATACGCTGTTGGTGAGATTTTCCTTGTTGTTATTGGTATTCTCATTGCACTCCAAATCAACAATTGGAATGAGTCAAGAAAGTTACAAAAGGAAATTAATACTTATCTAAACCAAAAACTTGATAATCTCAAAGAAGATAGGGCGCGTTTAATTGAAATAAGAAAAATTAGACAAGATAAAGCAGAAAAAAGCACGTATGTGTTAAATAAAGGTATTCAAAATGTTGATGTTGTTTCGTTTACAAAAATTATTTACCTAATTTTTATAGAACGCTATTTTATTACAACCATTGAAAGAAGTGAAACGTCTATAACAAAATACTATTCAGGTAAAAATGAAGCCATAATAAATAAATTAGAACTACACTATGTTAATAAAATAGCAGAAATGAAACAAGAGGAAAACCGCCTAAATACGTTTAGTGAAAATGCAGAATTTATTTTATGGACCCAAGGATTTATAGTGGATAATAGAGAAACCTTTACTTCATTGATTAATGAAATTGATCTATCCAAGTTTAAAGGTGAAATACCAAAAATAATATCTAATGAATCAAATGGACAAAAGGCTCTTGAGGGTATATTAAGGAGAAACGAATTGGCAAATCCAAGTCTTGTAGTAAAACTTGACTATCTGCTTGAAATCAATCAGCAATTAATAGATGCGATTGATGAATACCTAAATTAATCTAGAAAAATATAATTAAATTTTTTTAACATATTCGTTAATCATTTCACAAGGAAAATAAAACCTTTAGATATATTCATTTTAACAACAGAAATGACAGAAGAAGGATGCTTGTGCTTTATAAACCATTATGATACTTGCAAATGACAGCTAGGTGACATTTAAATGTCGTGTTAAAATCCAATTACCTGAAGTAGATTTGTATCAGAAAAATAATCAAAATGAATAAAAATTCTTTAAGCGAAAACTTAACCTATCAGCGAAAGCTAAAAGGATATACGCAAGAGCAACTTTCTGATAAAACTACTGTTACGGTTAGAACCATTCAACGTATAGAAAAAGGTGATGTACAGCCGCATCTTCAAACGGTAAAATTATTGGCAGCTGGCCTTGAAATAGAGATTGACGAATTGTTAATTCTTGAAGATCCCAAAGAGGAAGTCATACAACGCAAATGGATGTTGTTACTTCATGGTTCTCCTTTTTTAGGATTAATCATTCCCTTTGGAAGTATTTTGTTTCCGCTGTTTCTTTGGATTCATAAAGCTGAAGATAGTAAGGTGTATGATGCGCATGGTAGAGCTGTTGTAAACTTTCATGGGACAATTACCTTGCTGTTCATATTGTCATTACTTTCATTTTTTATTATTCCAGGTTATAATTTTTTTATTTCTGGAACGATTGTGCTTTTTGGTATCATCACCACGATATATAATATCTCAAGATCACTGCAAACAGGAACTTTTAAGTATCCCTTTTCAATTCCTTTTTTGAAACCAAAAGAGGTGTAACTTTAATTTAAAACGTATTTCAAATGTTAGGATTATTAATAATAATAGTAATCTCATGGGCGCTTCTACGCTTTATTGAGAAAAAAAATATCGATGTTTTAGGTCTCATTCCTTATCCAAATAGAATACTTCAATTTTTTATTGGACTGATCTTTATGGTGCTTCTGTGCCTCTTGATGGTTGCTGCTGAAACATATATTTTAAATGTAGAGTGGAAACAAAAGGAGACTATTGATTACAGTTTAATCTTTCAATCTTTCGTTTATCATATCAGATCAGCTTTAACCGAAGATTTGGTCTTTCGAGGAGCAATATTGTATGTATTGATTCAAAGAATTGGGTCAAAAAAGGCTATTCTGCTATCAGCATTGTGTTTTGGTGTTTATCATGTATTCTCGTATGGTATGATGGGAGAAGGAATAATTCCTATAGTTTATGTGATTTTGGTAACAGGTTTTACAGGTTATGTTTGGGCCTATACATTTTATAAAACCAAGTCAATAATGTTAGGTTTAGGGTTTCATTTGGGGTACAATTTTTTAATGACGTTCTTTTATGAATCCTATCCATATGGAGAATTGGTTTTTATAGAGTTGTCAAAAACCTCTTTACAGGATTGGGATTGGATTTTCTTTAATCTGTCTAAAGGGTTATTGCCATCTATCATAACACTAGTATGTGTGAATTATTTAATTAAATCAAAGACTATATTAAAATCCAAAAGTAGTCAATTATGAAACGACTGTTTGCACAATATCCCAATGTATTGAGTATTGTTTTAGCAATCTTACTATTTGCCGTTGCATTGGGATTAAGCACTATTTTTAACAAAGGCGTAGTTAAACAGTATTTTCCTTATGCGGCACCAATCCTCTTGTTTGTAGCTACTTGGTTTATGTATAAAGGAGAAGGGAAAACACTAAAAACTATTGGGTTAAATTTTAACTTAAGGAATTTATTGTTTCTACCGCTAGGTATTTTAATTGGGGCTTTTGCCTTTTTTGGAGCTAAATGTTTAAGAACTTTATTGGTTGGTGAAACCTTTGAATTATCGGTTTCAATTGATTATTCCACAATATTATATGCGTTCTACTTTATTTTACCACAAGTTGCCACTGAAGAATTGTTATTTAGAGGTTACTTGTTTAAAAAACGATTGAAGTTTCTAGTGTGGTCATAGCAAACGTGATTTTTTCTATCTTATTTATGCTTATTCATGCTTTAGATGAAGGTGTGTTGAGTAACATGGGTATGATTATTATGTTGGGTGTTTCAATACCTGTGGGACATTTGCTATTTGCTACAGGATTGTTAAAATCTAAAACGCTATACTTTCCTATTGGTCTTCACTTGGGTAATAATTGGGCTACACGGCATTTAATAAGTAGTGATAATTCAGGTGAGAGTATCTTTTTTATTCCCAATACGGTTATGTTTGATACGTGGACTCCTTTTATTACTATGTTGATTTTATTCAATGGCTTTTATTTACTGGTAACATTTCTAATTTGGAAATGGAATGATTTGTCTTTTGTTCGAAGCAAAATATAATTTATCAGCCAAATCCACATTAAAAATCTTCTAAAACGTTTGTAAAAAATATCATAAATTAGAGTTGTACTTTAAGTATAAAAAATGTTTAAAATAATAACTGAATTATGATTGTTACTAAAAATATAAGCTTCAGAAGGATGATGGGTTTTACGGGAAGACACTTCCTGTGGCTTGTGCCTTTAATGGGGGGAATTGCGTTATTTTATTATTTCAACATTATAAATTTTAAAATCCCTTGGATTCCTGTGTCTGTAATAGGTACAGCTGTAGCCTTTTATGTAGGGTTTAAAAATAATCAGTCCTATGACCGCTTATGGGAAGCTAGAAAAATTTGGGGAGGTATTGTGAATGATAGTCGTACTTGGGGTATGATGGTAGATGGCTATATAACCAATCAATTTGTCGAAACAAGAAAATCTGACAAAGAAATACATGACATAAAAAGGCGTTTAATATATAGGCATATAGCTTGGTTATATGCGCATCGAAGTCAATTGTTGATTCCTACCACATGGGAGCATATCAATCAGACTGGGCATTACAAAAAAGTAGCAGAAAAACTCCAACAACAATTTGGAGTTGGTTTAATAGATGATGATGAAACTAGAAGTAGTTTGCATTCGTTTTTACAGCCTGAAGAACATGACCGTTTAATTAATGCAGTAAACACGGCTACTCAAATTGTTAACGAGCAGTCAAGAGATTTACGCGCATTGCGAGAAGAGGGTTTGATAGATGATTTTCGCCATGTTGAGATGGAAAACATTCTACGAACTTTTTATGAACTTCAAGGCAAAAATGAGCGTATTAAAAAATTTCCATTACCAAGGCAATATTCTAATATGAGTCGGTATTTTATTGGAATTTTTATAGTGTTATTGCCCTTTAGCCTTATTCCTGAAATGATGAATGCTAGTAGTTTAGGATTGTGGTTGGCTGTTCCTGTAGTTGTGTTGATAGGTTGGGTGTATGTGGCTATGGAATTGGTTGGTGACTATTCTGAAAATCCGTTTTCTAGTATGGCAAATGACATTCCCATGCTTTCCCTATGTCGCGTTATAGAGATTGACTTGAGGGAGATGTTGGGTGAAACAGATTTGCCACCAAGTATTGAGTCTAAAAATGGAATTTTGATGTAGTTTTTGTCTTTATTTTGAGAAAATAATAATCAAAAAGAAACGATTTAAGCCTTTTTTGAAATTTCAGCTTTTGAAGTTTGGTTAAAATATTCCAAAATCAAGTTTAAGGTGCTTTTTAGACGATTTAAGCAATTTTTGATTAATTAACAAATGTTAATAAAAAACAGTCAAACTTACTAAAAGCCTTTCTATAAGCTTTATTTATTCGTATATTTGTAAGTATCCAAAAATGATGCGCAGGCGTCATTTTTTTATTGTAAAAACTTAAGATTTAAAAGATATAAATTCATGAGCGAAGAAAACAAAAAACAGTATTCGGCCGATAGTATTCAGGCGCTAGAAGGAATGGAGCACGTGCGTATGCGTCCTTCTATGTATATTGGTGATGTTGGTGTTAGAGGATTACACCATTTGGTATACGAAGTGGTTGATAACTCTATTGACGAGGCATTGGCTGGGCATTGTGATAATATAACAGTTACAATTAACGAAGATAACTCGATTACTACTGAAGATGACGGTCGTGGTATACCTGTAGATGTTCATAAAAAAGAAGGCGTTTCCGCACTTGAGGTTGTAATGACTAAAATAGGTGCTGGTGGTAAGTTTGATAAGGACTCCTATAAAGTATCAGGTGGTTTGCATGGTGTTGGTGTGAGTTGTGTTAACGCATTGTCTGAACACTTAAAAGCAACTGTTTATCGAGATGGTAAGATTTGGGAGCAAGAATATGAGCGTGGAAAAACACTTTATCCAGTTAAACAAATTGGTGAAACGGACAAAAGAGGTACAACGGTTACTTTTAAACCAGATCCAACAATTTTCACACAGACTTTAGAGTATAGTTATGATACTTTGGCTAGTAGAATGCGTGAATTGGCTTATCTAAACAAAGGAATTACAATTCACTTAATAGATAGACGCCACAAAAAAGAAGATGGAGAATTTGAAGGTGAAACCTTCCATTCAGAAAATGGACTTCCAGAATTTGTGAAGTTTTTAGATGGTAATCGAGAACCATTAATGCAAGATGTGATTGCTTTTGAAGGTGAAAAAAATGGTGTTCCTGTTGAGGTTGCCATGGTTTATAACACATCTTATGCTGAAAATTTACATTCTTACGTAAACAATATTAATACACACGAGGGTGGGACACATCTTTCAGGTTTCCGTCGTGGTTTGACGCACACTTTGAAAAAGTATGCTGACGAATCAGGTATGTTGGATAAGTTAAAATTTGATATTGCTGGTGATGATTTCCGTGAAGGTTTAACGGCTATCGTTTCTGTTAAAGTAGCTGAGCCTCAATTTGAGGGTCAAACAAAAACCAAATTGGGTAACCGTGAGGTTTCTGCTTCAGTAAGTCAGGCAGTTTCTGAAATGCTTACTGATTATTTGGAAGAGCATCCTGATGACGCAAAAACCATTGTGCAAAAAGTGATTTTAGCTGCTCAAGCGCGTCACGCTGCACAGAAAGCACGTGAAATGGTACAGCGTAAAACGGTCATGAGTATAGGTGGTCTACCTGGAAAATTAAGTGACTGTTCAGAACAAGATCCTGCAAAATGTGAGGTATTCTTGGTAGAGGGTGACTCGGCAGGTGGAACTGCCAAGCAAGGTCGTGATAGAGCGTTTCAAGCTATTTTACCATTAAGAGGTAAAATTTTGAATGTTGAAAAAGCCATGACACACAAGGTGTTTGAGAACGAAGAGATTAAAAATATTTTTACGGCGCTTGGTGTGACTATCGGTACAGAGGAGGACAGTAAGGCTTTAAATTTATCTAAATTACGTTATCACAAAGTAGTCATCATGTGTGATGCCGATATTGATGGTAGCCATATTGCAACCTTAATATTGACTTTCTTCTTTAGATATATGAAAGAGTTGATTGAAAATGGCCACATTTATATAGCAACACCACCTTTATACTTAGTGAAAAAAGGAAATAAAAAGCAATATGCTTGGACTGATAAAGAACGTGATGGTATTGCAGAAGAGTTTGGAGGAAGCGTTAGTGTGCAGCGATATAAAGGTCTTGGGGAAATGAATGCCGAACAACTTTGGGACACAACTATGAATCCTGAATTCAGAACATTACGTCAAGTTAATATCGATAATGGAAGTGAGGCTGATAGAATTTTCTCAATGTTAATGGGTGATGAGGTACCACCTCGTAGAGAGTTTATTGAAAAGAACGCTATTTACGCCAATATCGATGCGTAAGTTTGTACTGCTTGCTTGCTTGTGTACATCCTTTGCGCAAGCACAGTTTGAAGACGTTGCAGCAGTGGCAGAAGATTTAATTTTTCTAACTGAAAAATACATTTCACCCGCAGCCGAAGCATCGGTTTATCAGGCTTCAGGAGGATGGTACACTAACTTTACGCCTAAAAATACTTTTGATGTTGAAATATCCTTACAGTATAACCTGTTGTTTATACCCAATAATCGAAAAACCTTTCTTATAAACGAAGCTGAATTACAAAATATTGGAATTCAAGGTAATGCTACCATGGCAGAAGTGCCCACAGCATTAGGAGGTGATGATGTGGTGGTTTTGGAAGGGCATATTGGTGAAGAAACTTTTGAATTCGATTCGCCAGAAGGTATTGGGCAAGAAACTGTTAAGCATGGACAAATACAAGCAACCGTTGGATTGTGGAAACAAACCAATCTAATTGCCCGATTCGCGCCAAATATCAAAATAAACGATACCAAGTATAGTTCTTTTGGCATTGGATTGGCTCATCATTTAAATCAATGGATAAAACCTATGAGAGAAAGCAGTTATCATCTTGGGCTATTGGTAACTTATACTAATTATTCCGTTGAAGATGAATTTAGTGATGCCGATTTGATTTTGGGGACCATTAACGCCATTAAAGTTGATGGGGAATCCTTTGGTTTTAATCTGGTGGCTTCTAAATCAGTCAAACAATTTGATTTTTCAACATCAATTGGTTTAGCATCTACAAAATTCAATTATAATGTTGGGGGAACAGGCGATTTGCTTTTGGATAGTTTAAATATTGCATTGGAAGATTTGGATAAATCAGAAACCAATGTAAAATTCGATTTGAACGTTAACTACAGAATCAGTGATTTCTCAATCAATACTATGTTGACTTTTGGCGAGTTCGCCAATCTGAATATGGGGATTAGTTATAATATTAATTAAGGTTTCAACCTTCTAATCATATTCAAATTCATACATTTGCAAAAAATAAAAACAATAAAAACATTATAAATTATCATGAAAGTAACAGTAGTTGGAGCAGGAGCAGTAGGTGCTAGTTGTGCCGAATATATTGCCATTAAGAATTTTGCTAGCGAAGTAGTTTTATTAGACATTAAGGAAGGCTTTGCTGAAGGTAAAGCAATGGATTTGATGCAAACAGCGTCTTTAAATGGTTTCGATACAAAAATCACGGGAATTACTAATGACTATTCAGCAACTGCTAATAGTGATATTTGTGTGATTACTTCAGGTATTCCAAGAAAGCCAGGGATGACTCGTGAGGAGTTGATTGGTATTAACGCTGGAATTGTAAAATCGGTTTCTTCAAGCTTGATTGAACACTCTCCAAATACAATCATTATTGTAGTAAGTAACCCAATGGATACTATGACTTATTTGGTTCATAAAACAACCAATTTGCCAAAGCATAGAATCATTGGAATGGGCGGTGCTTTAGATTCAGCCCGCTTTAAATACCGTTTAGCTGAAGCATTAGGTGCGCCTATTAGCGATGTAGATGGCATGGTAATTGGTGGTCATAGTGATGTAGGTATGGTACCGTTAACACGTTTGGCGACTAGAAACAGTGTTTTGGTTTCTGAATTCTTATCTGAAGATAGATTAAATCAAGTAAAGGAAGATACTAAAGTTGGTGGTGCCACCTTAACTAAATTATTGGGAACATCAGCTTGGTATGCGCCAGGAGCAGCAGTTAGTGGCTTGGTTCAAGCTATCGCATGTGATCAAAAGAAATTATTCCCATGTTCAACTTTGTTGGAAGGAGAGTATGGTTTAAATGATATTTGTATTGGTGCACCAGTCATCTTAGGAAGAAACGGTATTGAAAAAGTAGTTGAAATTGACTTAAGTGATGCCGAAAAAGAGCATTTACAAACTAGTGCTGAAGGTGTTAGAAAAACCAATGGTCTTTTAGAACTCTAATTTTTAGTAACAAAAATGTAAGTTGTGATACTAACACTAAAACAACTTCAATTATTCAATAAATTTTAAATATAAATCAAATGAAAAAATTACTTTTTGTTTTAGTATGTGTCTTAAGCTTATCAACATTTGCTCAAGATGCCATTACCGAAGGTGTGGCAAAATCAAAGCAAACTCTGTCCAGTGATAATGAGCAAATGCAGGCTCAATTGGCTATGATTGGTGAAGTGTTGACAACAACTTACTTTAAAAACAATAAAACACGTTCAGAAACTTTTAACCTTATGCAAGGTAATACCATTACTATTATGGATGCCGAGACAAAAGAAATGTTGATTATGATGGATAACCAGATGGTTGGAAAAAAATACATGACCAAAAGTATGGAGCCTGGTGAAGAGGATATGAAGAATGTCACTATTGAAAAAGGAGACGAGACTAAAACGGTTTTGGGTTACGAATGCCAAGAATATAACCTAACGGTTAAGAAAGATGGAGCCGAAGTGAAAATGGACATGTTTGTAACTGATAAAATTTCGGCTATATCAAACCAAGCGGTTCAAATGGGAACTAAAGTGGAAGGTTTTCCATTATATATGGAAATGACTATGTCTCAAATGGGTATGAATATTAAAATCACTCATGAAGTAACCGAAATTAATAAGGAAGCCGTTTCAGACGAAAAATTTGAAATGACACCTTTGGAAGGTTATGAGAAAACCGATAAGCTAATGGGTTTTTAAGATGAAATAACACTTTCTTACAGCTAAACCTGTAAAAACATGTAATATATATAAAGACTGTAGCAATACAGTCTTTATTTTTTTATATTTGGCGCATGAGAACAAAAATACATATTGGTATTTTAATCCTAGTACTGACTTGTTTGGGTGTTGTTAGTCAACAACAAACCCAAAAAGCCAATCAGGAAATTGTTTTTCATTTCACAAATATTGAGGCATCTTCCAATGAAGCCCAAAACACTATTTCTGTTGTAAAGGAACAATTGTATGAAATAGGTGTTAACAACATTAAGGTTAGTCATCAGGATAACGGAAAGCTAAAAATATCCTATTACAGTGATGTTGATGTAGCTAACGTCAAGGCGGAGCTTTTCAACAAGATGAAGTTGGACCTTGACTATGTGTTTGAACACGAAGAAAACAATGCTAATCATTCTTCGGGAGAAGATAGTCCAAATTTTAACCTAGACATTTACGAAATACAAAATACCCACCAGTCCAATTCGGGTTTTGATGGTTGTGTTTTGGTTAAAAAATCTGAATTTGACAGATATTATGATCCCAACACTTTTTTCGCGTTTTCTACTTTACAAGTTAGAAATGATAATAATAGCGAAAAAGTGGCCCTCAAGGTTTGGGATTATGTTGAAAACAGGATAAGTAATCCTTTCAATATTTTTCCAGAGGTTCGCGCAGGACCAAAAACTTTTGGGAACGTTTAATACAACTTCCACTTTCAAAAAAAAACTTAAAAACCATTCCAAGAAAATGCTTTTTTAAGTAGTCCTTACTTGATACAGTATGGACTCAATCAACTCTATTTATTTAAAAAGAATTAATTGTCAGATTTTGTAGTAAATTCTATATTTGCTCGGTTTTAAAAAATTTGACCCTAAAATATTTATACAATGCAAAACAAAGGATTAGTAAAGCTGTTTGCGGTGTTATTTGGTTTGGTAAGTATCTACCAATTGTCATTTACATTCAAGGCAAATAGTGTTGAAGACACTGCTGTGGCAATATCTAATGGCGATGAAGTAAAGGAACGCCAGTATTTAGATTCCTTGTCAAATGAAGAAGTGTTTAATTTAGGTATTGCCAACTATACCTATAACGAAGTAAAGGAAAACGCCATGAATTTAGGTCTTGACCTGAAAGGTGGTGTGAGTGTTATTCTACAGGTTTCTGTAAAGGACATCTTAAAAGGTCTTGCTAACTACAGTAAAGACCCAGTTTTTAATAAAGCGTTGGACGATGCTTCTGAATTACAGAAGAATAGCCAAAATGATTTTGTTGAAGACTTTTTTATAGCTTTTGACGCGATTAAAGGTGATACCAAGTTAGCTTCACCAAATATTTTCTACACGAGAGCTTTGGACGGTGAAATTGAAGGCTCCATGTCTGATGACGATGTTAAACCAATCATTAGACGTAAAATAGATGAGTCAATCGTATCAGCTTTCGAAGTATTGCGTAAGCGTATTGACGAATTTGGTGTAACATCACCAAGTATCCAGCGTTTAGGAAGTTCTGGTCGTATTTTGGTTGAATTACCAGGTGTAAAAGACAAAGAGCGTGCTATTAAATTGTTACAAAGCACGGCTCAATTAGAGTTTTGGGATGTTTACAAGCGTGACTTATTTGGTCCGTTTTTGGTTGAAGCCAATAACTTATTGAAAGATATGGAAGCGCCAAAGACTGATTCTGAAACTGTAGCTGATGACCAAGAACCTGAAGACACTTCTGAAGATGATGCTATTGCAGATTTATTAGGATCTGATCCTGATTCAACAGTTGTTGAAGTAAATCCGTTACGTGATTTATTATTTCAATCACCTAATCCTGCTGTTTTAGCAGTTGTGAATATAAAAGACAAAGCAAAGGTAACTGAATACTTAAACATGCCTCAAGTAAGAGCATTATTGCCTGCAGAGCAACGCAATGTAAAGTTTGTATTTGGCAAGCCAGCAAAAGACAGTGAAGTTGTTGATTTGTATGCTTTAATTGGTAATCGTGATAATGTACCACCATTAAGTGGTGCAGTGGTAACTGATGCTAGACAGGATTATGATGCGGTTGGTAAACCAACAGTGTCAATGCAAATGAATGCAAAAGGAGCGAAGATCTGGGAAGAAATGACTGGACGGGCCTATAATCAAGGAACACAAATTGCCATAGCGCTGGATAACGTTGTGTATTCCGCGCCTGGTGTAACTACAGGAGCTATTTCTGGTGGTAATTCTTCTATTTCAGGTAATTTCACATTAAATGAAGCAACCGATTTAGCAAACGTTTTACGTGCTGGTAAATTACCTGCTTCAGCAGATATTATTCAAGGTGAAGTTGTTGGTCCGTCTCTAGGACAAGAAGCGATTGACAGTGGTAAAATGTCATTCCTAATTGCATTGGGCTTGGTATTGGTTTGGATGTTCCTTTACTACGGTAAAGCTGGTTTATTTGCCGATATTGCCATGTTATTCAATATTGTATTGATATTTGGTGTATTATCTGGTCTTGGAGCTGTGTTAACATTACCTGGTATTGCCGGTATTGTATTAACGATTGGTATGTCTGTGGATGCGAACGTACTTATCTTTGAGCGTATTCGTGAAGAATTAGCCAAAGGAAAAGGTATGAAGGAATCAATAGCTGACGGTTTTGGTAACGCCTTGTCTTCAATTTTAGATGCCAATATTACAACTGGTTTAACGGCATTGATATTATTCATCTTCGGTACAGGTCCTATTAAAGGATTTGCGACAACATTATTGATAGGTATTGGTACATCATTATTCACGGCTATTTTTATTACCCGTTTATTGGTTGATTGGTATGCTGGAAGAGGTGGAAGTCTTGATTTCAGTACGCCTATTACCAAAAACCTATTCAGAAACATCAACATCAATTTCTTAAAGAAACGTAAGGCAGCCTATATTGTATCTGCTGCATTGATTTTAATCAGTTTAGGATCGTTATTTACAAACGGTTTAGACCAAGGTGTTGACTTTGTTGGTGGTCGTACTTATCAAGTGCGTTTTGATCAAGATGTAAGTGCCAATGAAATATCTTCTGTGTTGTCTGATGCTTTCGGAAGTGCAGAAGCAAAAACATTTGGTAGTGCAAATCAATTGAAGATAACTACTAAATATAAAGTGAACGAAACTGATAATGCCGTTGATGAAGAAATCAGAAATGCATTGTATAATGGTTTGCAACCTTATTTAAACGGTATTTCTTATGATGACTTCATAAAGGATGATGCTCATAAAACGGTTGGTTTAATGAAGTACTATAAAGTGAGTCCAACAATTGCTGATGATATTAAACAAGCATCATTCTGGGCAATACTTGGTTCGTTGATTGTTGTATTCTTGTATATTTTATTCCGCTTTAAAAGATGGCAATTTTCATTGGGTGCTGTTGCGGCAGTATTCCATGATGTATTAATCGTATTGGGAGTGTTCTCTTTGACTTATAAATATATGCCATTTAGTATGGAGATTGACCAGTCCTTTATAGCGGCAATACTAACGGTTATTGGTTATTCGTTAAACGATACGGTTGTTGTGTTTGATAGAATTCGAGAGTTTTTCAATGAGCATACATCATGGCCTTTTAACAAAGTAATCAATTCGTCATTAAGCAGTACATTAAGTAGAACCTTAAATACATCGTTGACTACTTTAGTGGTGTTATTAGCGATATTTATTTTTGGAGGTGACTCTATCAGAGGATTTATGTTTGCATTGATTGTTGGTGTGATAGTTGGTACCTATTCATCGATGTTTATTGCAACACCATTAATGTATGATACTGTTAAGAAAGGTGATGCAACTGATGCATTAAAGAATAAAGTAAAAGAAGAAGAATTGGAAGAGGCGAAAGCTTAAGCCATTTTTCAATAGATATTAAAAAGCCTTTTTGAATTTTCAAAAAGGCTTTTTTATTATAGTAAAAAATCTAGTTACAATTTGGTGTAGTTCATTTTATCACCGACTTCCAATTGCCATTTTTTTACCAAACCAGCATTGACTTCCAAAACATATTTCGCTGGAGCATTTGAAGGAAGTGAATTTTCATTAAGTGGTTGGGCATTTTCCTGAAAACTAACTATGGTATTGTTGTCATCTAAATAGATGATGTCTAATGGGAATCGGGTGTTTTTCATATAAAAAGAACGTGGTCTCGAATCAGGAAAAACGAATAACATACCGCGATTTTCTTTCATGGAATCTCGATACATCAAGCCAGTTTGCGTTTCAAATTCATTATCTGCAATCTCAATATCCAAAATTTGAATTACGGAGTCGTTTGAGGCTTTAATCAAATGCAATTCACCTTCTTTTTTAAACGTAACTTTCTTTTGCTTAACTGTTTTCGCTTCTTCTTTGCAGGAAGCAACAGTCATAAGCGTCACTGTACTAAATGACAACAAAACAATTTTAAAATACCTTCTGATCATTAATGTCTAATTTGAAGATTTTGGTTTGTAAACAAACATAAAGTAAAGCCCAATAAGTATAAATGGGATGCTTAACATTTGACCTGTATTTAAGCCCAGCATAGTAATATATTCGTCACCTTGAGGCTCTTTGAAAAATTCCACAAAAAAGCGAATCGTCCAAAGCATTATCAGGAATAATCCAAATAAATAACCTGCTTGTTCAGACTTTTTAGTTTTGTTGTACACATACCACAAAATTAGAAAAACAAAAATATAGCAAAATGATTCGTACAACTGCGCAGGATGTCTGTAAGGAACCGCTTCCAAAAGATTTTGGAATTGGGGATTATCAGTAACAGCGGCATAAGCTTCTTTATAATCAGCAATACCAGTTTCAGCTACTATCTGTCTTTTACCATAATAATCTTGAATGAAACGAACACCCAACGATGAATCTGTAACTTTTCCTATAATCTCTGAATTAATAAAATTTCCTATTCTAATAAACACAGCACCTGAAGCCACGGATATTACAATACGATCCAATATCCACATTAAGGACTTATACTTGTATTTTCGCCTGTAGAGATACATGCCAATTATAATCCCAATAGCAGCACCATGACTTGCTAGGCCTTGAAATCCGGTAAATTCAAAACCTCCTTTAAACCTAAACGGCAAGAAAATACTAAAGAAATCTTCAGAAATCAGTTCAGATTGATAAAACAACACATGACCTAGTCTTGCGCCTAGCATAGTTGCCAAAACAGTGTAGATGAAAAGAGGATCCAAATATTCTAGATTGACTTTCTCTTTTATAAAAATACGCTTCATGATGAACCAGCCTATAATAAAGGCTATGATCCACATCACACTATAAAAATGTAGTTGAAAATTTCCGACAATGTCAATTCCAGTAATGGGATTCCAATCAAATTTTAAAAAATACATAGGCTATTAATTGAAAAAGTAAATATATATAAATGAAAATGGATACGAAAGGAATGAAGTATAATGAAAGGTTAATTTTTAAGGAACAGGATCGTAACCTGAACCACCCCAGGGATGACAACTAAAAATCCTTTTTATGGCCAGTTTCCCACCTTTCCATAGGCCATGCTTTTGCAATGCTTCCTTTGAATAGTGTGAACATGTAGGTTGATATCTACATGTTGCTGGTGTAAGCGGAGAAATTAAAATTTGATAGACTTTTATTAGAAATAAAAAAGGCGCAATCAATATTTTCTTCATGACTAATTAGTCGTAAAAGTTGTGCCGTCCCTACTATCATTTAATTGGATACCTGCTTCAGCCAATTCGTCCCTAATTTTATCAGATAATGCAAAATCCTTATTGGCACGCGCTTCTTGCCTCATTTGAATAAGTATTTCAACAGCACCTGATAGCTTATCAGAACTAGCATTAGATTCATTTGCATTTTCCAAACCTAAAATGTCAAATACAAAAGCATGCATCGAATCTTTTAAAATATTCAAATCGCCTTCTGTTATTGTTGCAGAGCCATCCTTAATCTGGTTGATGTGCTTCACGGCTTCAAACAAATTAGCTATAACAATAGGCGTATTGAAATCATCATTCATGGCGTCGTAGCACTTTTGTTTCCATACAGAAACATCAAAACTCGATTGTTGTTCAGTTTTTAGTGAGTCCAATGAATTTATGGCATCCATCAATCTGAAAAATCCTTTTTCACTAGCTAATAAACCATCATTGGTAAAATCCAAAATGCTCCTATAATGCGCTTGCAACATAAAGAATCTTGCAACACTTGGTGAGTAGGCTTTGGTAATATGCGGATTGTCACCAGAGAAAATTTCATTTGGTAGAATGAAGTTTCCGGTAGATTTCGCCATTTTCTTACCGTTCATAATAAGCATATTGGCATGCATCCAATAGTTTACTGGAGCTATATTGTTGGTTGCTTCGGCTTGAGCAATTTCACATTCGTGATGCGGGAATTTTAAATCCATTCCGCCTCCGTGAATATCAAATTGTTCTCCTAAATACTTGGTGCTCATTGCTGTACACTCTAAATGCCAGCCAGGAAAACCATCACTCCATGGCGAAGGCCATCGCATAATATGTTGCGGTTCAGCTTTTTTCCAAAGGGCAAAATCCTGCGGATTTTTTTTATCACTTTGTCCATCCAATGCTCTGGTATTATGGATCAGGTCTTCAACATTTCGCTTGCTCAAAATACCGTAAGGTTTTGTCTCATTGTATTTTATAACATCAAAATATACTGATCCGTTGACAACGTAAGCCAGACCATTGTTTATGATCTCTTTTATAATTTCAATTTGCTCTATAATGTGACCAGTAGCTGTTGGTTCAATACTTGGTGGTAAAAAATTAAATTTATTAAGAATGTTGTGAAAATCAACAGTGTAGCGTTGAACAACCTCCATAGGTTCAATTTCTTCCAATCGCGCTTTTTTTGCAATACGATCTTCGCCAACATCAGCATCGTTTTCCAAATGACCTGCATCTGTTATGTTTCTCACATAACGCACTTTATACCCCAAATGCTTGAAATAGCGGAAAATCATATCAAAAGACATGAACGTTCTCACATTTCCTAAATGAACATTGCTGTAAACAGTTGGCCCACAAACATACATCCCGATATGGCCTTTGTTAATTGGGTTGAATTGTTCCTTTTCGCCACTTAAAGTATTATAAATTTGTATTTGCTGTTGGTCAAATAGTTGCATGGAAATCGGTTGAAATTTAGTTAAAACGTTGTGTCAAGTTTTATATAATCTAGAAATTCTCTTCGGGTTGCTTTTTCTTTAAACTTACCGCCAAATTCTGAAGTAACGGTACTACTATCAACATCCCTAATTCCTCTGGAATTAACACATAAATGCTTGGCGTCAATCACACAGGCTACATCTTCAGTATTGAGAACTTCCTGCAATTCTTTAACTATTTGAATGGTTAAACGCTCCTGTACTTGAGGACGTTTAGCATAATAATCAACAATTCGGTTCATTTTAGATAAACCTACAACAGTTCCGTTGGAAATATAGGCAACATGAGCCTTACCAACTATAGGCAATAAATGGTGCTCACAAGTAGAATAAACGGTAATGTTTTTTTCCACCAACATTTCACCATATTTATATTTGTTTTCAAAGGTTGATGCGCTCGGTTTTTTGGAAGGATC
This sequence comes from Bacteroidia bacterium, assembly GCA_030425285.1. Taxonomy (GTDB): domain Bacteria; phylum Bacteroidota; class Bacteroidia; order Flavobacteriales; family Flavobacteriaceae; genus Hanstruepera. Next base: position 99,026 of record JAUIAY010000005.1, on the reverse strand, counting down.
CAATCCGCCAAAAAGTTCCTTAACAAACATCTTTGCGACTCTGTTGGGAGTTCCTTTTAGGCTGTCATCAGTTAAATCTAAACCAAGTGTTTCCATAATGTGTCTAACATCATCTTTGATGATTTCAATTTTTTCATCATGGTTCAGTTTAAAGGCATCTTTACGAAGGGGTGTATTGGCAGAAGTGCCAATGTGGTCATTTCCTAAAGCATCAAAATCTTCTATATCAGTATCTAATTTCATGTAATAGAAATATAAGGGTTTTAATCTGCAAAGATAAGCATTTCCATTTTTTTGAATACTTTCTTAACAAACAATTAATTTCATCGAAATTATCAGGTTTTTTTTCTAATTTATTCTTATTTTTCACGACTTATGGCTACATTGCTAAAATTATAGTTTTTTGACCCCAAAGCCTATCTTTTTAAAAAATTAAAACCCTTTTTCGATGAAAAAGTTAATTACTCTTTTTTGTATTTTAATAGCACATTCTTTTTATGCACAAGGGCCTGGTTGTCCTAATGTGCAAGCAGGACCCAATCAAACTATAGCGTGTGATGATGCTGATGGTTGTGTAGATTTAACAGCTACCTATTTGGAAACTGGAGATACAAACAGTTATGCTGTTTCTGCAATTCCATTTAACCCACCATCGAATTTTAATGGTTTGGCAAATCAACTTTTTGTTAATATAGATGATATTTGGAGTGGTGTAGTTAATTTACCTTTCGAGTTTTGTTTTTTTAATCAAAATTATAACCAATTAATTGTTGGAGCGAATGGAGGTATAAGCTTTGATGTTAGCAATGCAAATACATTCAATGGTTGGGCTTTTAGCCAAACTATACCAAATAATACAAACGCTACATTGGCAGATGTCAATATTTTTGGTGCTGTACATGATATTGATCCAAATGCAAGTAATGGAACCCACGAAATTGGATGGGAAGTAAAGGGTACGGCACCTTGCAGAACCTTTGTGGTAAGTTACTTTAATGTAGCCCATTTTTCATGTAATAGTTTAAAAACATTCCAACAGGTAGTGTTGTACGAGGGGACAAACACCATTGAAGTTTATATTTTAGACAAACCAACGTGTTTAGGTTGGAACAATGGTAATGCCGTAATAGGAATCCAAAATCCTGCTGGGACTATTGCTTATACGCCTCCGGGAAGAAACACTGGTAATTGGTCGGCAAGTATAGAAGCTTGGCGTTTTACACCAAATGGCACACCAAATTATGAAGTGTCTTGGTACGATGGGAGTGGTGGTTTTATAGATAATACAGACACTATAACCGTTTGCCCTGATGCGGATGAAACCTATACAGTTGAAGTTGAATATACAAATTGTGATGGTACTACTTTTACTGATTCCGATACCGTAATGGTAACAGTAGATGATGCAGGAGGAAATGCGGGCTTTACAATGACACCAACTTGTGATGGAGCTATAGCAACCATTACAGGGGATACTGGAGGTACATTTACCCTGAACCCAGACCCTGGAGATGGTACAACGGTTGATGGATCTGGAACGGTTACTGGTGGCACACCAGGAACAACCTATACTGTCGAATACACCATAGGAGGAGCTTGCCCAGCAAGTGAGACCCAATCATTTACGGTTCTCACTGCAGCCGATGCCAGTTTTACTATGACTGCTACCTGTGATGGTGGTACAGCGACTATAACGGGTGATTCTGGAGGAACCTTTACTCTAAATCCTGACCCTGGAGATGGTACGTCCATAAATGCTACCACTGGAGAAGTTACTGATGGTACACCAGGTACAACCTATACAGTTCAATATGAGATAGCGGGAACTTGTGGTGATTTGACCACGCAGACAGTAACTGTATTAACAGCGGCCGATGCTAGTTTTACGATGACAGCAACCTGTGATGGAGGAACAGCAACCATAACGGGTGATTCAGGAGGAACCTTCACCCTTAACCCTGACCCGGGAGATGGTACAACTGTAGATGGATCGGGAATCGTTACTGGCGGTACACCAGGAACAACTTATACAGTTCAATATGAGATAGCGGGAACCTGTGGTGATTTGACCACTCAAACGGTCACAGTGTTGCTAGAAGATGATGCAAGTTTTACAATGACAGCGACTTGTGATGGTGGTACTGCGACTATAACGGGTGACCCAGCAGGAACCTTTACTCTTAATCCTGACCCAGGAGATGGCACAGTAGTAACATCAGATACAGGTATAGTAACAGGAGGATCACCAGGAACGACTTATACGGTAGAATATACAACCAATGGTGTGTGCCCAAATAGTAGTACTCAAACAGTCACTGTTTTATCAGAAGATGATGCGAGTTTTACTATGGCGGCAACCTGTGATGGTGGTACAGCTACCATTACTGGGACAACAGGAGGTTCGTTTACCTTAAATCCTGACCCAGGAGATGGTACAGTAGTAACATCAGATACAGGTATAGTAACAGGAGGAACACCAGGCGTAACTTATACGGTAGAATATGCAACCAATGGAGTTTGTCCTGATAGCAGTACACAAACTGTAACTGTTCTTACGGCAGCCGATGCCAGTTTTACTATGGCGGCTACCTGTGATGGAGGAACAGCAACCATAACGGGTGATTCAGGAGGGGCCTTTACCCTTAACCCTGATCCGGGAGATGGTACAACTGTAGATGGATCGGGAATCGTCACTGGTGGTACACCAGGAACAACTTACACAGTTCAATATGAGATAGCGGGAACCTGTGGTGATTTGACCACTGAAACGGTCACAGTGTTGCCAGAAGATGATGCAAGTTTTACAATGACAGCGACTTGTGATGGTGGTACTGCGACTATAACGGGCGACCCAGCAGGAACCTTTGCTCTTAATCCTGACCCAGGAGATGGCACAGTAGTAACATCAGATACAGGTATAGTAACAGGAGGAACACCAGGAACGACTTATACAATAGAATATACAACTAATGGTGTATGTCCTGATAGTAGTACGCAAACAGTAACAGTACTTACTGCAGCCGATGCCAGTTTTACTATGACAGCTACTTGTGATGGCGGTACAGCAACTATAACAGGTGATGCAGGTGGAACATTTTCATTAAACCCTGACCCAGGTGACGGAACAACTGTAGATGGATCGGGAATCGTTACTGGCGGTACACCAGGCGTTACCTATACAGTTCAATATGAGATAGTAGGAACTTGTGGTGATTTGACTACAGAAACAGTTACGGTATTGTCAGAGGATGACCCGAGCTTTACCATGGCTGCTACCTGTGATGGCGGTACAGCAACTATTACAGGAACAACAGGTGGCTCATTCGCATTGAATCCTGATCCAGGAGACGGAACAACAGTTGATGGATCTGGAACTGTTATGGGTGGAACACCGGGAACAACCTATACAGTTGAATACACAACAAATGGAGCGTGCCCAATGAGTAATACTCAAACAGTGACAGTATTGCCGGCAGAAGATGCGAGTTTTACTATGGCAGCGACTTGTGATGGTGGTATTGCTACCATAATAGGTGATTTAGGCGGTACGTTTACATTAAATCCTAATCCAGGTGATGGTACAACGGTTACACCAGATACAGGAATTGTAACTGGTGGCACAGGAGGAGTTACATATACTGTTGAGTATACTACTTCAGGTGTATGTCCAGCAAATACAACTCAAGATGTAACAGTCTTAACTGAAGCGGATACAGCTTTTACGATGACAGCTACTTGTGATGGAGGGTTTGCTACTGTAACTGGAGATGTAGGAGGAACATTTACTTTAAATCCAGATCCAGGAGCACCAGTTTCAATCAATCCAACTACTGGAGAAGTGACTGGAGGATTGCCAGGAGAAACTTTTACGGTACAATACGAAGTAATAGGAATTTGTAGTGGCAGTTCTACACAAGATGTCACGGTATTGCCAATCCCAACAATAGTAGATCCAACCCCATTAGTTGTTTGTGAGGACGATGTTATGGATGGGATGACTGTAATGGACTTGACTGTTAAAAATGATGAAGTAACAGGCAATAACTCTAACTATATAGTTACTTACCATAATAATTTAACGGATGCCCAGAATGGTACTCCTGAAGTATCTCCTTCAGATACGGCCTATGTAGGAACCGATGGTGAAACAGTATACATCAGAGTTGAGGATTCCAACACGGGATGTTACACGACTACGACCATGTTGTTAAATGTAACGAATGGACCTGATGTGGCTGCACCTACTCCTTTACATGAATGCGATGTTGATAATGATAATTTAGCAAGTTTTGATTTGTCTACTACTAGGGATGAAATTTTAGCAATAGATCCAACACTTGTTGTAAGTTTTCACTTAACTGAACAGACTGCTATAATTGGGGCTAACCCATTAGATGATATGATTTCAAATGTAGCAAATCAGATAGTATATGTTAGGGTTACTTTTGCAACAGGTTCAGATTGTCCAACAGTTTTAGAGCTTCCACTAATTGTAGAGCCATCCCCTGAAATACCAACATCCATTGACCCTTATGTTGTTTGTGATGACGATTTTGATGGTACAGCGTCGTTTGATTTGACAACCATGGACGCTACCATTTACGGTACACAAAATCCTGTAGACTATATCCTTACTTACCACGAGACATTGGCAGATGCAGAGGCAACACCTGGAGCCAATCCAATAGTAGCCCCCCAATTATCGGATTATGTCTCGGGGAATACGACTATTTATGTCCGGTTGGAAGGAGCAAACGGCTGTACCAAGGTAGGCCAGTTTGATTTGATGGTGAACCCATTACCGGTCATCCCTACAGAAGCAGAGGACGGTATCTTTGAAATATGTGATGATTCCAATGACAATGATGGATATGCCATTTTTGATCTGACAACCCAAAATGATTCATACACTGGAGGCGATGTGACATTGAGTGTGAATTATTTTGAAACAATGGCCGATATTCCAAACAATCCAATTTCTAATGATACGTCTTATCAGAACACATCGGTTGGTGGATTGCCTCACAATCCACAAACAATTTTTGTAACGGTTACAGAAACTACCAGTGGAGCCAGTTGTTCTTCAATGACCACATTAACTTTGGTAGTGAACACCTTGCCAACGCCTAATGATGTATTGCCAGATTTGATTACTTGTGACGATAATAACCCTGGCGACCTGCAAGAAGAGTTTGACTTGACCCAGAATGAAGGTCTGATGCTGAACGATTTTGATGAAACAGTCACATACCACGAAACGATGGCCGATGCAGAATCAGGTGAAAACGCTATATCGAATGAGACAGCATACACTAACACAGAAACACCACAGACCATTTATGTTCGTGTAACAAACACAGGAGATCCAAATAATGCATCAGATGAAGGAACGGGATGTTATACAATCATAACATTTGACCTGATAGTCAATCCAATTCCAGTGTTCACGCCAGATCCGTTGTATACCATCTGTGTCAACTCTAACGGCACCGAGGTTGTTGGATCACCGACCATTGACACGGGATTGAGCACTTCCGAGTATACTTTTGAATGGGAGGACCCGAATGGTGTTATAGTCAGTATAGATTCGAGCTATACGGCCGTTCAGGCAGGGACACATATCGTGACCATCACGGATATCGATACCATGTGCTTTAACGTCATTTCTGTTGTAGTGGAGGAGAGTTCACCACCAACTGTAGATGCCACGGTTGTATCAGAAGCCTTTGCCGATAATAATGTAATACAGGTTGTTGCTTCAGGAAATGGAGCAGCCTCCTTTGAGTTTAGTATAGACAATGGTCCTTGGGTGAGCAATGATCCCAATGACAACACCTATACGTTTACGGATGTTACCCCTGGCGAGCATGTTATACAGGTGAGAGATATCTACGGTTGTGGTATTGGGAGCGACACTGTCTTGGTTATGGACTACCCGCTGTTCTTTACGCCAAACAACGATGGGGATAATGACACCTGGCAGATATCTGGGATTAGTTCACAGATGGATGCCAAGATCTACATCTTTGACAGGTATGGCAAACTGTTGAAACAATTAAGCCCATCAAGTGAAGGTTGGGATGGGACTTTAAACGGTTACCCATTACCATCTAGTGATTATTGGTTTACGGTAGATTACAGAGAACCGGCCGATGATGCGATGAAACAATTCCAAGCGCATTTCACCTTAAAGCGGTAATGCTTACGTTTGATAATGATAAAAAAAGCTCGGAACATTCCGAGCTTTTCTTTTTTATTGGGAAGTAACTTTTATGTTACATATTGAAACTTAACGTAAAAGTTAAGTTGGAATTTTTAGCATCAATATTGGCAACGTCAGTTAAGCCAATATTATACAGAGAAGTTTGATTGGTTTGATTAGTTTGATCAAATGTGATATCTAATCGGATAACATTTCCAAAATTATAACCAGCACCAATTGAGTAACCAGATAAATCTCCTACGGTACTTCCATTCTTATAGGGGCTTTCCTCAAAACGATAACCACCTCTTAAACTAAACTGGTTAATTTTTGCCTCGGCACCAACTCTAAAGGTTGAAGCTGTGGTTAAATTATTATTTATGATGTTGTTTTGCTCATTAAAATACCTGTCAGAAGTTGGTCTAAATTTACTGTTGCTATAATCCTTTAATGAATAATCAAAACTAATCAGCCCATATTTTCCAATAACATAAGCTAAACTTCCTGTTATTCTTCCTGGTGTTTGTAGCCTGTAAGTTGGATAAATATTAATGACTCTTGGATCTATGTTTACTGAAGTGTTGGTGCCGTTATCATCTACCAAAGTTCTGATGCTCTGTGAAGTTTCTTCTGAAATATTATACCAAGTAGGTGAATTAAAAGCAAATCCAGCTCTCAACTGTTCAGTAATCTTAACTATGGTTCCTAATTGAAAAGAGAAACCAGATCCTACGGTAAATAAATTATTTTCAAATCTGACTTGACTGACCAGAGAGTTTTGATTGTCATTACTTTCAAACAGATAGGTTGATCGCTCAAAATTAATGAAATGCGAGTTTAGGTTCAAACCTAAATACACACGCTCTCCAAATTGTGTGGCAGCATTAACCGTAAATTTACCATTATAACCAGTTGAAGCATAGCTGTAGTCTTGATAGTAGCTGCCAGGGCCAATATTTGAAGTATAGGCTGTATTATCATCGGTATCATTTATAGGTTCAAGAATATAAGATTCATATCCTAAAAATGCTTGTTGGTTGCCATAGCCAAAGTCGCTTCCAATCGCAGAATAGGCTTGAGAATAAGTTTCGTTAGGAAAAGCGGAAATTTCATCCAATCGTAATCCGTTAGCATAATTTAAAAAGTAACTATCAATAGAATTGTTCGGATTGGTTCCGGCTGCGTACCAATAGTTGTCATAATCCTGAATTTTATCGTAAGCCACACTTATGGCGAATTTCTTCCAGGAAGAATTGGCATTTCTATTGTTAAAGATAAAGGCAGCTCCCGTTTGGTTTAAGTCAATATTTGAATTTTTTGAACTTGCCATACCATTGTAGTATTGGGTTTCATTTTTAGTCTCTAAATTTGACAGCGAAAGCGAAATGTGACTGGAATTAAAGACAGCCGATCCTGCAGGATTAATATTTACAGCACTCATATCGCCGCCCAAAGCACCAAATGCACCACTTAAACCTCTAAATCTGGCCGTGCCTTGAATGTTGTCTTCCGAATATCTTAACGCATCAGTAATGTCTTGAGCATGGGCTATAGTCGATGTTATGGCTATTATAGCCAGCAAAAATACTTTTTTCATATACAATTTTTTATAATTTTAAAAACCGCCTCTTCGGCCACCGCCTCCAGAACTTCTACCCATAGAAGAGCTTCCTCTTGAGGGAGAAGAATAACTTCTACTTGGAGTTGAATTGTAACTTCTAGTACTAGGTGTTGTAGTTCTCACTCTTGGCGTACTTGTGTTATTTGAACGCGTTCTAGTTCGAGTTGGTTTTGTTGTTTGGGTTCTTGGTCTTCCCGTTGAATTAATAGTAGGATTTGATTCCGATCTGTTTGACCTTACTCTAGGTTTTCCTGAAGAGTTGTAATTAGCATTTGGTCTTCCAGTACTATTGTAGTTTCTAGTTGTTGTATTGGTTCTTCGGCCAACACTACGTCCTAAATAAGAACTGCTATTAGTAGTATATCTGCTTGATCTTCCCATATACATACTCCCACGTCTACCATTGGTGTATGCAACACTGTTTCTGTAGTATGGACTGTAGTAGCCGCCTCCATAGTATGGCGGGCAATAAGCCCAACCTAAACCAGGATATCCCCAACCATAGTTTGGATATCCCCAGCCATAATAAGGGTAGCCCCAGCCCCAGCCAGCGTTCCAACCCCAGCCATAGTTCCATCCGTAATTAAAGCCAGAATAAACATTTATAGAGACGTTGCTATTTTCCTGACCCCAACCAGCATATTGGTTGTAGTCAACGTAAGTGGAATCAGATTCTTCTCTATATTCACTAGAGTAGTCATCTACATCAGTGAAGACTTCATCCTGTGTGTAAATATCGTATTCGTCTGCTTTTTCCTTGAAGTAATTTTTATAATAGGTATTACTTGAATTTTGGTTACCAGATACAACCACTACATCATCCTGATGTTCTGCAGGAATTTGAGTTGATCCGTAAATTCCATCATTGTCTGGTACATTTTGATAAGTACCACATGATGCTAGTATAAAGAAAGAACCAATTAATAGCATTGGCGTTTTTATGAAAGTGTAATTTTTAAAAGTCATAACTAGCAATTTTAATTGTTGGACATTTCAAAAATAGTTAGTTTTGCTGAACTATTTTTATATTTAACATAGTCACAATATTTATGCCAAAACCCTGTATATGAGCAAAAAACTTACAAGTAGAGCAGAGGATTACTCAAAATGGTACAACGAATTGGTTGTAAAGGCTGATATGGCGGAGAATTCCGCCGTGCGTGGTTGTATGGTTATTAAGCCTTACGGATTCGCTATTTGGGAGAAAATTCAGTCAGAATTAGATAGAATGTTTAAGGAAACAGGCCATCAAAATGCTTATTTTCCACTTTTTGTACCTAAAAGCTTGTTTGAGGCTGAAGAGAAAAATGCGGAAGGTTTTGCAAAAGAATGTGCGATTGTTACGCATTATAGATTGCAAAACGATCCTGATAACAAAGGTAAATTGCGAGTAGATCCTGAGGCGAAATTAGAAGAGGAGTTGGTTGTTAGACCAACAAGTGAAGCCATCATTTGGAATACTTATAAAGGATGGATTCAATCCTATAGAGATTTGCCTATACTTGTAAACCAATGGGCAAACGTGGTGCGTTGGGAAATGCGAACTCGTTTATTCTTAAGAACTGCAGAGTTTTTATGGCAAGAGGGTCACACGGCTCATGCGACAGAAACGGAAGCTATAAAAGAAGCCGAATTAATGAATAATGTTTATGCGACGTTTGTAGAAAACTTTATGGCGATTCCTGTTGTTAAAGGTATCAAAACTGAAAGCGAACGATTTGCTGGAGCAGTTGAAACGTATTGTATTGAGGCATTGATGCAAGATGGTAAAGCACTACAAGCTGGAACCTCTCATTTTTTAGGGCAGAATTTTGCTAAAGCATTTGATGTGAAATTTGCCAATAAAGAAGGAAAGCAAGATTATGTGTGGGCGACGTCTTGGGGTGTTTCTACAAGGCTAATGGGTGCTTTGATTATGACACATAGTGATGATAACGGATTGGTATTGCCTCCAAATTTGGCGCCAAACCAAGTTGTTATTGTGCCTATCTATAAATCGGAAGAACAATTTGAAGCTATTTCCAAACTGGCAGATATAATAATAGGTGAGTTGCGTTCAAAAGGCGTATCTGTGAAATATGATAATCGTGATACCGTTAGACCTGGAGCTAAATTTGCGCAACATGAGTTACAAGGAGTTCCTTTAAGGATTGCTATTGGTCCAAAGGATTTGGAAAATGGAACAGTTGAATTGGCTAGAAGGGATACATTGACCAAAGAAGTTATAGCCATTGATGATTTAACTTCAAAAGTTGTTGGTTTAATGGATGAAATTCAAAACACACTTTATTCCAAAGCGCTTCAATATCGAGACAGTCATATTACTGAAGTGGATAATTTTGAAACATTCAAGCAGGTTTTGGAAACTAAAGGAGGCTTTATTTCAGCGCATTGGGATGGAACCGCAGAGACAGAAAACAAGATAAAAGAACTCACAAAAGCCACCATTAGATGTATTCCAATGGATTCTAAACTGGAAGAAGGTATTTGTGTATATTCAGGAAACCCTTCAAAACAGCGGGTTTTGTTTGCAAAAGCCTACTAAATAAAATTTTTTCAAAAAAAGATTATTAAGTTATTGCAACATTTAAAAATAGTTGTATTTTTGCATCCGCAATGGAAACATTGAGAGTTATTTGAAAAGTATTGCAAGTATGAGTTTTTAAATTTATATTTGCGCACTCAAAACCAAATGGCCCGTTCGTCTATCGGCTAGGACGCCAGGTTTTCATCCTGGTAAGAGGGGTTCGATTCCCCTACGGGCTACATTTTTAATAATAAAAAGAACAAATGGCAAATCATAAGTCAGCGTTAAAAAGAATTAGAAGCAGCGAAGCGAAGCGCTTAAGAAACAGATATAAGCACAAAACCACTCGTAATGCAATTAAGAAATTACGTGAAATGAGTGATAAGAAAGAGGCTGAAGAATTATTGGTTTCTGTGTCTTCTATGATTGATAAATTAGCTAAAAAGAATATCATTCACAATAACAAAGCGGCTAACCTTAAGTCTGGTTTAGCAAAGCATGTAGCGTCTTTGTAAGAAGTGAAACATAATAATATCAAAAAAGCTTCTCATTTTTGAGGAGCTTTTTTTATGAAATAAATCTAAATCTTTTCAACAAAAAATGCCTTGAAAATATTCAAGGCATTTTTATTTATTAAATTATGAAATCAGTTCTTAACCATTCATGGAAATTAAGAATTCTTCATTGTTTCTGGTTTGTTTAAAGCGATCATTGATAAACTCCATAGCTTCAACTGGGTTCATATCTGCTAGATATTTTCTCATAACCCACATACGTTGAATTGTATTTTCATCTAATAATAGGTCATCACGACGCGTACTTGAAGAAGTTAGGTCTATAGCAGGGAAAATACGACGGTTAGATATTTTTCTATCTAATTGCAGTTCCATATTACCAGTTCCTTTAAATTCTTCAAAAATAACTTCATCCATTTTAGATCCGGTTTCAGTAAGCGCTGTGGCAATAATGGTCAAAGAACCACCATTTTCAATATTACGTGCAGCACCAAAGAAACGCTTTGGTTTGTGTAGAGCATTGGCATCAACACCACCGCTTAAAATTTTACCAGAAGCTGGTTGAACCGTATTGTAAGCTCTAGCCAAACGTGTGATTGAATCCAAAAGAATAACTACATCGTGACCACACTCTACCAATCTTTTTGCCTTTTCTAAAACGATATCAGCAATTTTAACATGCTCATGAGCTTCCTTGTCAAAAGTTGAAGAAATAACTTCACCTCTTACATTTCGCTGCATATCGGTAACCTCTTCAGGTCTTTCGTCAATTAGTAAAATCATTAAATATACTTCAGGATGATTGGCTGCAATAGCATTGGCAACATCCTTAAGCAACATGGTTTTACCAGTTTTAGGTTGCGATACAATCATACCACGCTGACCTTTTCCAATAGGTGAAAACAAATCCATAATTCTAGTTGAAATGGTGCTTTGTTTTTCTGCAATATTGAACTTCTCTTTTGGGAAAAGCGGTGTTAAATGCTCAAAGGCCACACGGTCTCTGACTACTTCAGGCTTTTGACCATTAATTTTATTGACTTTTATAAGTGGGAAATACTTTTCGCCCTCTTTTGGAGGTCTTACATTTCCTAATACAGTATCGCCCTTTTTCAATCCGAACAAACGGATTTGTGATTGAGATACATATATGTCATCTGGAGAAGATAGGTAGTTGTAATCAGAAGATCTTAAGAAACCATATCCATCCTGCATAATGTCCAACACACCTTCACTTTGTATAATGGCATCGAACTCAAAATCTGGTTCTCGGTAACGGTTTCGGTTATCCTTATTCCCGTTACTCCCATTATTATTGTTATTGTTGGAGTTTCCTTTATTGTTGTCCCTCTTTTGGCGATTGTCTTTTTTCTTGTCGTCTTGAGGTTTGTTTTTTTCTGTTTCCTGTTTTTGGTTAGACTCCTGCTTTTGATTTGAAGTATTATTTGCAGGGTTTCCTTTAGGTTCAGTAGGTTCAGGTTTTTGGTTAGAATTGGTTTGTTTCTTTTGAACGCGTTGTCTAGGACGTTTTTGAGCTGGTTTTGATTCGGTTGTCTTTTCATCAGGTTTGTCGGTGCTGACTACTTCTTTTACTGCTTTTGGATTAGCAGCTTGATGATCAAGAATTTGGTAGACTAAATCCAGTTTTTTTAAAGAACGGTACTTGGACACCTTTAATTTTTGTGCAATTTCCTGTAGTTCAGGAAGTTTCATTTCTTTTAATTGAGCTATTTCAAACATTGATGTATATTGAATGTTTTGTTAAATAATTTAAGTTGAATAATTCCGAAGAAAAATTGATCTTATGTTTTTTGAAGAATTAATAACTTACAACTGTGAGAGTTGCGAATTATTACTGCAATTATACAACTTTATTTTAATTTTTTCAGTTAATTTTAAAAAAGAAACCATTATTTTTGTGCCCGTTATTAACGAAAAGTAATGATTCAAAGAATTCAAACACTTTATTTATTATTGGCTGCAGTTGTTGCTGCTGGGCTTATTTTTGTGTTTGAATTATGGACAAATCAAGAGGGTGTAAAAGTTTTTGCAAACGATGTTAGCTATGTTTTTGCAGGATTTTTGTTGTCGGCAGTATTATCGCTAATAACCATTTTTAGATATAAAAACAGGAAGTCGCAATTTATGTTGGGACGACTGAATATCATATTAAACTTTATTTTACTAGGATTTTTTGTGTATCAATCTCTAAATTTATCTGGAGAAACGGTTGTTTCTGAGAAAGGTATTGGGATTTTTCTTCCTATTGTTTCTATCGTGTTTTTGGCCTTGGCCAATAAAGCCATTAAAAAGGACGAGGATCTCGTAAAATCTGTAGATAGATTACGATAAACCTATCATCTTAGTATATTAGTGCGTGAGCCCAAGGTGAAGATCTTGGGCTTTTTTTTGTAAGAAAGTTTGCGTATTATTATCTTTATTAATTCTTACTAAAAATGCTAACTAATGAATTGTTCTAAAATAATTTTATCATTATCAATATTCTTGGTTTTATTGGCTTGCCAAAAGGAATCAAATAGTTTTATTGTTAATAAACAAGCAGGCACAATTGAAGAAATTGTAAATGTTCAATTGATTGATGCTGTTAATGATGTTGAAATCCCAGTAACTACAGCTTATATTAAAGAAAAATGGGAGTCGAATTTTAATGATGAATTTTCTTTAAAAACAGTTGCTTTTAATTCATTTGAAATTATGAAAACGGATGAAGAAGAAACGGGAAAAACGGTTTATTTTTTAAAAGCAATAAGTGATGACAGAACTATCGAGACAGGTGTTTTTTTGAAAAAAATAAATGATGAACATTATTCGTTGAAATAATAACAATTTATCTCTTATATTCAATCACTTCTAGGTTTTCTATTTTCTTGCCGTTTATGGTAAAACGCAGCATGGTTCTAACTTTATGGAAGCCGTGCTTTCCGATAGCACCAGGATTCATGTGCAATAAATTCAGTTTTTTGTCGGGCATCACCTTTAAGATATGCGAATGTCCCGTAATAAATAATTGCGGAGGGTTTTCCTTGATTTGCTCTCTGATCCGTGGGTTATATCTTCCAGGATAACCACCTATATGGGTTATCCAAACATCAACTTCTTCACAAAAGAATCGGTTGTCCAAAGGAAACTCCAAACGAGCTTTCTTATCATCAATATTGCCATAAACGGCCCGTAAGGGCTTTAGGGATTTTATGTTGTCTGTAACTTTTAAATCACCAATATCTCCTGCATGCCATACTTCATCTGCTTGTTTGACATATTTTAGAATATTGTCATCAATATGACTGTGTGTGTCTGAAAGTAACAGGATTTTTTTCATTAAGAAAACATTGTGATTTAAAAGCAGGTATTTCTATTTATCTTTGTAGCTTCGAAAACAAAAGTACTATATTCTTGAGATATTTTATTGAGCTTTCATATAATGGTAAAGCCTATCACGGTTGGCAGAATCAACCGAATGCCATTTCAGTACAAGAGATGGTTGAAAAAGCTTTAAGCACGTTGCTTGGCGAGAAAGCAGACGTGGTTGCAGCAGGAAGAACGGATGCTGGTGTTCATGCTTTGCAAATGTTTGTTCATTTTGATTCCGAAATACGTTTTGATGTTCAAGAGTTAGTTTATAAGCTGAATGCTTTTCTGCCTCAAGATATAGCTGTTCATCATATATTTGAAGTCAAAGCTGATGCGCATGCGCGATTTGATGCTACTAGTAGAACGTATTTGTACAGAATTGCTTTGCAGAAAAATACATTCAATTTTGATAATGCATATTTGATGAAGAAGCCACTTCAGTTAGATTTAATGAATGAGGCATCAAAAATTTTATTGGGTCATCAAGATTTTCAATGTTTTTCTAAAACCCATACAGATGTAAAAACGTATTATTGTGATATTATGAAAGCCGAATGGAAGCAAGTAAATAACGAATTGCATTTTACCATTCAAGCCGATCGGTTCTTAAGGAATATGGTGCGTGCCATTGTAGGAACATTAGTGAATATTGGTCTTGAAAAAATTTGTGTTGATGACTTAAAAACCATTATTCAATCTAAAGATAGGAGCGAAGCAGGTTATTCAGTTCCCGCACATGGCTTATATTTGATAAATATTGCATACCCAGAAAGTATTAAAGATGGCAGATAAAAAGCAAAACCAACTATTGGGTACTATACTGTTCAAAAAATTACTCCAATTTGTAAAGCCTTACAAAACGGTGTTTGTTTGGGTTTTTATTGCAGTAGTATTGTTAGCTATTTTAAGTGCTGCCAGACCTTACGTTTTGCAACAGGCCATAGATGAAAATATAGCTCAAAAAGAGTTGAAAGGCTTTTTACCATATATATTAATTATGGGAGCCATGTTGCTTTCGGAGGTTATCTTTCAATTATTGTTTATTTATTATGCTGGTTGGTTGGGTCAAACAGTTGTTAAGGATATTCGTATAAAACTATTTGACCACATGCTTGGGTTTAAAATGAAGTACTTCAACAATTCGTCGGTAGGTGTTTTAATTACCAGAGCTGTGACTGATATGGAACGGATAGCCGATATTTTTGGCGAAGGGTTGTTTATGATTTTCCGAGATCTGTTGACTATGTTAGTGGTTTCTGGTGTTATGGTTTGGATGAACTGGGAATTGAGTATCATCGTTTTTCTTATGTTGCCGCTGGTCCTGTATGCTACGAGAATTTTTCAAAAGTATATGAAAAAGGCTTTTGAGGAAGTAAGAACTGAAGTCTCAAATTTAAATTCTTTTGTTCAAGAGCGTGTCACAGGCATGAAAATTTTACAACTGTTTACAAGAGAAGATACCGAATACAAAAAGTTTAAAGAAATCAATGAGCGTCACAAACAAGGCTGGTTGAAAACAGTTTGGTATAACTCTATTTTCTTTCCTATAGCGGAATTATCATCATCAATAACTATTGGATTAATAGCGTGGTATGGTGGTTTGAATACTGTCATTGGACAAACGGCCTCTTTAGGCGATTTGACGGCCTTTATCATGATGATTCCGATGCTTTTCAGACCTTTGAGGCAAATAGCCGATAAGTTCAATACGCTCCAAATGGGTATGGTGGCTGCGAACAGGGTGTTTAAAGTACTGGAAACTACTTCTCAAATTGATGACACAGGTAAAATAGTGGCTTCAAATTTTAATGGGAGTATTGCTTTCAAGGATGTTAGGTTTAGTTATGTTCAAGATGAGGAGGTTTTAAAAGGGATTAACTTGAATATTGAATCTGGAAAAACCATTGCTATTGTTGGAGCCACTGGTGCAGGAAAATCTACGATAATCAATTTGTTGAACAGGTTTTATGATATACAAAGCGGATCGATATCGATAGATGGTACCGATATAAAAGAAATGACCCTAAAATCGCTGCGTAGTCAAATAGCGGTTGTGTTGCAGGATGTGTTTTTGTTTGCTGATACCATTTTGAATAATATTACATTGAATGATAAATCAATTAGTGAGTCGGAAGTTATTCAAGCAGCTAAAGCCATAGGCATCCATGATTTTATAATGAGCTTGCCTAATGGCTATCATTACAATGTCAAAGAACGCGGTGTGATGTTGTCTTCTGGCCAACGCCAACTAATATCCTTTTTAAGAGCTTATGTTACCAATCCAAGTATATTGGTATTGGATGAAGCAACATCTTCAGTAGACTCGCATTCCGAACAGCTTATTCAAAACGCTACCGATAAAATAACCAAGGATAGAACGTCAATAATTATCGCTCACAGATTAGCGACTATAAAAAAGGCCGATAAAATTGTTGTTATGGATGCCGGACAAATTGTTGAAGAAGGCTCTCATGATGAACTACTCAAAAAATCGGAAGGCTATTACAAAAATTTATATGAGGTGCAATTTCTAAAGGAAGAGGTGGCTTAATTTCCCGATGCTTCCCTTGCTGCTTTTTGGGCTTCAGCCATTTGCTCTAGAATATGCATGTTTCCTGTAGCAAAGAGAATAGCCACAGCTAATAAAATGGCCAAAACATATAGAACGGCCAAAATGAGAATGAAGATTAAGGTTTTAATTAAAAGACCTTTGAATGAAAGTTTGTAGAGTTTCTTGAGACAATAGGCTGTGTAAACGAACAAAAAGGGCAGGAGTAGCATGGATATTGAACCAAACGATAGCCCTAAAAGCGCACCGCTGACTGATATTATAACACTTACAATAGTTGTTTGTGAATAGATGTACATAAAAATGGTCAGTAGTTCGGTGTAATTAAATGTTTTGTTTCTGAAGAATGATAATTTACAGAGCAAAGCATAAATAGGGATGTTTACCATCATAGCAATAGCTTGATAATCTTGGGTTAAATCCAATATTTTTTGCATTATTTCTTCACTGCCAGGAGAAGCGTAACTTCCAAAGCTAAACAGTTCTGGGTAGAACTTTTTAAACACAAAAACCTGTAGACCGGCAATTGTGACCGAAATGGCAAAGTAGCTTATTACGTTGACGTATTTTTTTCTGACACCAGAAATATAACCACCAATAACATCATCTGGTTTTGTGAAGAGGCCAATGAAGGTTTGCAGAAATTTATTGTCGTAATTCAAGAATTGCTCACTGAAGTGTTCAAACAGATTTCTCATAGTCAATCTGTTTCGAATAATCTTGCCACCGCATGAACTGCAATACGTGTCAGATTCTGTTATATTGGTTTTGCAATTCTTACACTGCATACTATGTCAAATCTTTTTGAATGATATTTATGAGGTCTGCCGTATCTTTAAACATGATAAATTCTCCATCCATAAAATAGGAAATCTGACCAGTTTCTTCACTAACAACTAAAGCCAAGGCATCAGTTTTTTCAGTAATCCCTACAGCGGCACGATGTCTTAACCCAAATCGTTGCGGCAAAGTTTTTTCATTATTTACTGGTAAAATAACACGAGTAGCTTTTACGATATTATTTTCAATAATGATGGCACCATCATGCAATGGGCTGTTTTTAAAAAAGATACTCTCAATGATGGGTTGGGTGACTTTAATGTTCATTTCGTCACCAGTTGTGGTTAAAAAATCGAGATTATTGTTGCGTTCAAGTACAATGAGAGCACCTGTTTTTGAAGTTCCCATTTTATTGCAAGCATTAACAATAGCAACAATATCAGTTTCAGTTTCTGCTTCCGTTTTTAGGAATTTTAATTGTTTAAAAAGTTTACCACGTTTACTGAAATTAGTTGAGCCAATCATTAAGAGGAATTTCCTGATTTCTTGTTGAAATACTACAATAAGGGCTATTAAACCAACACTCATAAAACCACCAAGAATCTTACTCAACATTTTCATTTGAAGCGTTTCGGTAATGAGATAAATAAAGTAAATGATAACTATTCCGATAAAAATATTGATAGCTACGGTGCCTTTGACCAACTTGTAAACATAATATAGTAGTAATGCCACTAAAATGACATCAATGATATCTACAACGGTAAATTTTAATAGGTCATCAAAAATTTCCAAAGGCTATTGGTTTTGGTAAATTTAACAAAATAAGCTTAATAAATAAATTCGTGTGAATTTATAGATATCTGCTCTTGTTTAATTCCCATGATGTAATCTTTCAGTGTAATGTAATCTTGAAATGTCAATTCTCCTTTCATGAAAAGAGTCGTTTCTATTGGCCTCTTTGAAGATAAGGCATTTAAATCGTTAATTAAGTTATCAAGACTACTTTCAATAGAAACTATTGCATCTGAAGTTTTCTTTAGGGATATCTTTTCTAAAGAATTCACATTGATTTCTATTTCTTCATTAGGCTTTTCTGAAACGCCCATATTATAATATACATCCGTAAACTCTAAAAACCCTAAATTGTTTGTTGAGGTGTCATGGCAGGTAAAATAGTTTTTAGCATTTTTATTTTTATGCATGCCATCGCCATGACGTTTTTCTTGTAAATATTGTAAATGGGGAAGAATTTGTTTTAAAGTTAAGCGTTTGTCTATATTTACCAACCAATTGGTTGTTCCTATCATATTTTTTCTGTTAAACTCAACACTATCCGTTTCCTTATCGTAAAATATATAGATGGGTGAAACATCATGAATTTCCGTGATTGTAGCTTTTTCAATCTCTGGCAACTGCACTATTTTGTCCGAACCACAAGAGAGTATACATAAAAATATCAGTGCATAAAATAGATGCTTCATAGTTTTAATTACTTAATTGATTGAGCAATGTAATACATTCTACAGCTTCCTTCACATCATGAACGCGAAGAATATTAGCATGCTTTTGAAGTGCGATGCTATTAAGAATACTTGTACCATTTAATGCTTGATCAGGTGAAGATTCCAATAACTTATAAATCATTGATTTTCTAGATAAGCCAACTAGCAGAGGCTTGTCAAGGTGGGTAAAAAGCTCTAACTGATTTAGTAATTCATAATTTTGCTGAAGTGTTTTAGCAAAACCAAAGCCTGGATCAATGACTGTGTCAATAATGCCAGCTTTTTTGGTTTCAGATAATCTTTCAGAAAAATAATAAATAATGTCTTCAATTAAATTGTCATAGTCGGTTTGTTGCACCATATTTTGAGGTGTCCCACGCATGTGCATCATAATATATGGAACTCGAAGTTTAGCAACGGTTGCAATCATATTGTCATCCAATTTACCAGCTGAAATATCATTGACCAAGGCAGCACCACTTTCAATAGCTTTTTTTGCAACAGAACTTCTAAAAGTATCTATGGAGAGAAGAATTTCTGGAAACTCTTTAAGTAACAAATCAACAATAGGTAATATTCTGTTTAGCTCTTCTGTTTCTGAAACTTCGGGCGCATTAGGTCGAGAGCTATAGGCTCCTACATCAACAAAAGTAGCTCCCTCCTTAAGCATTACATATACTTGAGAGAGAAACTCACTGTCATTTTTGTATTTGCCGCCATCATAAAACGAATCGGGAGTGATATTTAAAATACCCATGACTTTGGGCGTCGATAAATCTATGAGTTTGCCTTTGCAATTTATGGTCATTGATACCCTATTTGTGGTTGTTTGTTTAACTATTGAAAACTTTAAACCTGAAACTTTGAACTTTAAATTTATTTATGCGAAATTTACGCAAAATTCATTTTAATTCATGCAAGAAACCTCAAAACAATACGATGCCGTAATTGAAACCTGTAGAAGTTTATTCATAAAGAAAATGTCCGATTATGGAAGTGCTTGGCGCATTTTGCGATTGCCATCTCTGACCGATCAAATTTTTATTAAGGCGCAAAGAATTAGAGGGCTTCAGCAAAATGACGTAAGGAAAGTCGATGAAGATGAGGTTAGTGAGTTTATCGGAATTATTAATTATTGTATTATGGCATTGGTTCAGTTGGAATTAGGCGTTGTTGAACAACCAGATTTAACAACCGATGAGGCCACAAAATATTACGATGAAAAAATAGCATTGACCAAGCAATTGATGATGGACAAAAACCATGATTATGGTGAAGCATGGCGCGATATGCGCGTCAGTTCTTTAACCGATTTGATTTTGCAAAAATTATTGCGTGTCAAACAAATAGAGGACAACAAAGGGAAAACACTAGTGAGTGAAGGGATTGACGCCAATTATCAGGACATGATAAACTATGCCGTTTTTGCCATGATTCATTTAAACGAAAAATAGTATTATGAAATATATTGTACAAATCTGTAGAATTCTAGTAGGTGTTTTATTCATTATTTCAGGGCTTATAAAGCTGAACGATCCACTAGGTTTTTCCTATAAACTCCAAGAATATTTTAGTGCTGATGTATTGAACATTCCTTTTTTGGAACCTTATGCACTTATGATTTCCGTTTTTGTGGTGGTTTTTGAAGTGGTTTTGGGTGTATTTCTATTAATAGGTTACAAACCGAAATTCACTGTATGGAGTTTGTTGGGTATGATTGTGTTTTTCACTTTTCTCACGTTTTATTCCGCATATTTTGATAAGGTTAAAGACTGTGGGTGTTTTGGTGATGCGCTAAAATTGACACCTTGGGAGAGCTTTACTAAAGATGTCATACTGTTAGTATTAATTTTGGTAATTTTCTTTGGGATTAAATATATCAAACCGCTTTTCAGTTCGTTGGGAACCACTGTCATTGCTTTGGTAAGTTTTATTGGGAGTTTGTGGTTTGGTTATCATGTTCTCATGCACTTGCCAGCAAAAGACTTTCGAGCTTATAAGGTTGGAGCCAACATTATGGAAGGTATGATTGTTCCTGATGATGCTCCTAAACCTGTTCAGGAGTTTACTTGGACTTTTAAGGTGAATGGCGAAGAAAAGGAATATGTGACAAACGGTAGTTATCCTACTGTAGATGGCGAATATGTAGGCGTTGAAACTAAAGTTGTAAAAGAAGGTTACGATCCACCAGTTAAGGATTTTTCGATTGAAACGGATGATGAAGATTTAACCGAACATTTTCTTGATGAGGAAAAACTGATTATGATAATTATGTATAATCTAGCAACAGCTGAATCGGATGGTGTTGCCAAGCTCAAAACATTTTCAGAGAAAGCTATGAAAGCAGGTTATACTGTTATTGGACTTACGGCTTCGGGAGCCGATGAAAAGTTACAATTTAAGACCGATCATAAACTGAATTTCGATTTTTATCTTTGTGACGAAAAAGCATTGAAAACAGTTGTAAGGGCTAGTCCTGGAATTGTTAAGTTGCACAAAGGGACTGTGAAGCAAAAAGCACACTGGAATGATATTGATGACATAGATTTATAATTATTTGATAAGCTATTTCCTAAATAAACTGTTTTATGCGTTACTCACACTTTTTGGAGTAGTTACAGTTATTTTTTTATTGTTTAATGTACTTCCAGGTGATCCTGCAAAAATGATGTTAGGTCAAAACCAATCAGCTGAACAAGTTGAAGCCGTTCGTAAAAAGTATGGTTTTGATAAACCGAAAATCACTCAATATTTTTATTATTTGAATGATTTGTCGCCGTTATCATTTCATAGTACAAATCCAGAATCATACACGCATTTAAAGAAAGAAAAATACACTTTTTCAAAACTGTTTACTGTTGGGCAAACGACAGTAGCTCTCAAGTTTCCCTATTTACGTGAATCATTTACTAAACAGGGGAAAAAGGTATCTGAAGTTATTGGTGAAACGTTACCTAATACTTTTGTGTTGGCGGTTTCGGCTATAGTCATTGCCATTATTTTAGGACTTGTTTTTGGAGTTGTGTCTGCGATCTATAAGGACACTTGGTTGGATAAGCTCATTCAAATAGTCAGCACTATTGGCATGAGTGTACCATCTTTTTTTAGTGCCATTTTATTTGCCTGGGTATTTGGTTTTTTACTGCATGAATTCACAAATCTGGAAATGACGGGAAGTTTGTACGAATTGGATGATTATGGGGAATCCATGCATATCAAATGGAAGAATTTGATATTACCGGCTATTGTTTTGGGAATAAGGCCTTTGGCTGTGGTTATTCAATTAATGCGTAACTCGTTGTTGGAAGTTATGAATCAAGACTACATACGAACAGCAAGGGCAAAAGGTTTAAGCGACTATCAAATAATTAAGTCGCACGCTTTAAAAAATGCCATGAATCCCGTTGTTACTGCTATTTCGGGGTGGTTTGCGTCTATGTTGGCTGGAGCGGTTTTTGTTGAGTATATTTTTGGATGGAACGGACTTGGTAAAGAAATTGTAAATGCCTTAAATATGTTGGATTTACCAGTGATTATGGGAGCTGTTTTGGTTATAGCCATTGTTTTTATAATTATCAATATTTTTGTTGATGTTATCTATACATGGTTGGATCCCAAAGTTCAACTATCGTGATAGTTTAAAAATTGAATCCATGAAAAAGTTGATTTATACTGTTATTTCCTTTTTATTCATAAGTTGCCAAGCTCAAGAGACACCAGTTGTTTTTTCAGATGCTGCTTTAAATGACACATTTATAACCATGGATGGAAAATCTATGGTATTTAAGGAAATCATAGATACTTACAAAGGGCAGACAGTTTTTATAGATGTTTGGGCTTCTTGGTGTCGTGATTGTATTGAAGGGTTGCCACAACTCAAAACACTTCAAAAAGAAAACAAAGCAGTCGTTTTTCTTTTTTTATCTTTAGATAAAGATATGCCCCGATGGAAAAAAGGCGTCAAAAAGTACAAGATACAAGGCGAGCATTATTTCATGCAATCCGGATGGGATGGTGAATTTGGAGAGTTCCTAAAATTAGATTGGATTCCAAGATATATGGTGGTTGACAAACAAGGAAATATCAAGCTTTTTAAAGCAATTAAAATAACAGACGATAACTTACTAAACGCATTACAATGAGAAAACAGATAGTAGCTGGTAATTGGAAAATGAACAATGGTTTAATTCAAGCCGAAACGCTTATTTCTGAATTAAAACAACAAAACCAAACATCGGAAGCCGAGGTGATGATTGCACCTTCATTTACCAATTTATGGCATGCGTTTGAATCTACAAGGCAATACCCTATTGAGGTGGTTGCTCAAAACATGCATTTTTCTGAAGATGGCGCTTATACTGGAGAGGTAAGTGCTGGGATGCTTAAAAGCATTGGCATTCAAACCGTTATATTGGGACATAGTGAACGTCGAGCCTATTTCAATGAAACCGATGAAGCTTTGGCCAAAAAAGTAGACACAGCCTTAAAACACGATATACGTGTTATTTTTTGCTTTGGCGAGGAATTGGCTGATAGAAAATCTGGTAACCACGAAACCGTAGTTGAGAATCAAATTAAAAATGCCTTATTTCATTTAAAAGCGTCTGACTTTGAACATATAATATTGGCCTACGAACCTGTTTGGGCTATTGGAACTGGTGAAACAGCTACTCCGGAGCAAGCCCAAAGTATGCATGCTTTTATCAGAAAAACGTTAGCTGATAAGTATGGGCAAGATATAGCGGAATCTGTTTCTATACTTTATGGAGGTAGTGTGAAACCTAATAATGCCAAGGAAATTTTTTCAAAGCCAGATGTTGATGGTGGTTTAATTGGTGGTGCGTCACTAAATGCCGAAGACTTTTTTGCCATTGTAAACGCCTTTTAGAACTTTATTTTATGTCCAATACGATTTACATCGGATACAATTTTCAAGTAAAACCATTACAACCTGCAGTTGAAATATTGATTGCCGAATTGGGCTTTGCGGGTTTTGAGAGTTTTGTGGAAACTGAAGATGGTGTTACGGCTTACATCCAAAAAGAAGATTGGCACGAACATATTTTGAATACCATTCAAATTCTCAATTCAAGTGAGTTTGAAATTAGCTATGAGTTTAATGAAATAGAGCAAACCAATTGGAATGAAGAATGGGAGAAAAACTTTAGTCCAATAGTGGTAGATGAGGCTTGTGCAGTACGAGCACCATTTCATGAAAAGTTTGATACAAAGTATGATATTGTCATTGAACCTAAAATGAGCTTTGGTACAGGACATCACGAAACTACTCACATGATGATTCAGCATATTTTAAATAATGATTTCAATGGGAAATCGGTTTTGGATATGGGCTGTGGTACAGGTGTTTTGGCTATTTTGGCCGAAATGAAAGGGGCTACTGACATTGATGCCATAGATATTGATAATTGGTGCTATCTAAATAGTTTGGAAAATGTTGAACGCAACAATTGTCATAACATTTCGGTTTATGAAGGCGATGCTAGTTTGTTGAATGATAAACAATATGATACCATCATTGCAAATATTAATCGTAATATTTTGTTGAATGATATGGAAAGTTATGTAGCCTGCTTAAATGATTCTGGTATCTTATTGTTGAGCGGATTTTACAAAGATGATATTCCAATAATTAAAGAAACATGTAATAATTTAGGTCTTACCTGCGTTGAAACTATTGAGAAAAACCATTGGGTTGCCTTAAAATTCATAAATTAGTTGAAAAGTTAGCCATGAGTACACAAGAAAAAGCGTTAGAAGATGTTTTGTTGAAAGAAGACGTTCTAAAGCAGAACGAAATTGTTTTGTATAATGATGATGTCAATACCTTTGACCATGTCATAGAAACTTTAATGTATGCCTGCGACCATACTCCAGAACAAGCCGAACAATGTTCTATTATTGTGCATTACAAAGGCAAGTGCACCGTTAAAACAGGTGTTTATGATGATCTAAAACCACGTTGTTCTATGTTGTTGGAAGCTGGGTTAAGTGCGGAGATAGTTTGATTAATCCAATAATAAAAAAAAGAAAGCTCGCAAATAATGCGAGCTTTCTTTTTTGTGACCACGGCAGGATTCAAACCTGCAACCTCTTGAGCCGTAATCAAGTGCGCTATTCAGTTGCGCCACGTGGCCAATTTTGTGGGTGCAAATATATTCCTTTTTTAGATAAACTGCCAAATAAAATTTAAATTAATCCAGAGCATTTTTGGTAACGTACAATTTCCAACCAAAAATAGCCATTTGTAATTTAGAGGCCTTACTCAAATCCAAACGTTGTTTTGTATAACTTGGCAATACAGCTTTATTCAACTTGGCTAAAAACTTAAAAAATTGTTTTTTCATATCATGAATACTATTACAAATATAAACGCATTTTAATGAACGCTGGAATGTTAAAAATAATGATTTATTAAACCTTAATGCAAAATATTGACAAACAGATGATTACTTTTGCATAAATTCTCCTAAAAATGAAACATGTTTTTTATCCTGTTATGCTGTTTTTTGCATTTCAGTTATCGTTTGGTCAAGTAGTAATTAACGAATTGGATTGTGATACACCTGGCGTTGACGATAAGGAATTTGTGGAATTAAAGTCCGATACGCCCAATTTTTCATTGGATGGCTATGTAGTTGTTTTTTTTAATGGTTCAGATTCTGGAAACGATTCCAGTTATATGACCATAGATTTAGATGGTTACCAAACGGATGTCAATGGTTTATTACTCATTGGAAGTAATACTGTTGAACCCTTCCCGCAGTTATTAATTGGTGCTAACGTTATTCAAAATGGAGCTGATGCCGTAGCTGTTTATCTTGGAAGTGATTTTGATTTTCCTGAAGGGACTTTGGCTACACAAACAAATTTAATAGATGCTTTGGTGTATGACACCACTGATGCTGATGACACGGAATTGATGGCTCTGTTAGGTGTTTCTGAACAAATAAACGAGGGTTCAGGCAACAATACCAATTCCATACAACGAAACAATGATGGTTCTTATACCGTTGCCGCGCCAACGCCTAGAGCATTAAATGATGGAAGTGGTGTCGTTTTTAATCCCATTACTATTTCTACGTCACAAACGCAATATGATGAAGGCGATATGTTTAATATTGTTTTTACAGCACAAGAGAATGTAACTGCCGATTATGAATTTACTTTCAGTTTATTAAATGGCGGATTTGATATGTCGGATTATGTAGGTGATACAACATTGACAATTTTAAATGGTCAAAATTCTGTAACAACAACTATTACATTAATAGATGATGATTTGGATGAAGGCGATGAAGAAATAGTCATAAGTTTTTCAGATTTGGAAGTGCCATACATTGCCATGAATAATCATGTGGTTATTCGCGCTGTTGATGACGACTATACCGTTGCCGATTTTGGTACACCTATTAGTCCAACTTATGGAGTGGTCGAAAGTACGCAGCCAGCTGGTTATTATGATAGCTTGGATGGCTTGGGCGATGATGATTTAAAGCAGGCTCTACAAAACATCATTGCCAATCCAGCAGTTGTGAGAGCGCAAACTTATGCCGATTGTGTAGATATTTTAAAACAAGCTGACCAAAATCCCGAAAATAGCAATCAGGTGTGGCTGGTGTATTTGGAGCAAGGTCGTGCAAAATTGGATTTTCAAACCACATCCAATAATGTAGGAACTTGGAATAGGGAGCATACCTTTCCGCGGTCGCGAGCAGGCTATTTTAGTATTGAAGAAGATGAAATAGCAGATGGAATAAATGTGTATTGGGAAACAAAAGCCGACTCTTTACGTCATGGCAATTCGGATGCTCATGCTCTTCGAGCAGTTGATGGACCTGAAAACAGTAGTCGCGGCAACCAGTTTTATGGCGAGTATAATGGCCCAACAGGAACATTAGGCGGTTTTAAGGGTGATGTGGCTCGAGGTGTGTTTTATTTAGCTGTTCGTTACAATGGGTTGGAAATTGTAAACGGTTTTCCTGATGGTATGGTTGGGCAGTTTGGTGATTTGGCGACCTTGTTGAACTGGCACAGAAACGATCCGCCTGATGATTTTGAGATGAACCGTAATAACATTGTCTATAATTGGCAATTTAACCGAAACCCATTTATTGATCAGCCTGATTTGGTGGAATATATTTGGGGTGATATGATTGGTGAAAATTGGGAGCAACCCTTAAGTGTTACTGAAAGCCAATTGAATGGTATTTCAATTTTTCCAAATCCTTCAAAAAATCAAATTTTTATCAATGGATTAGAAGAAAAGGCTGATATTTCAATTCTAACAATTCAAGGAAAAGAAATAATAACTTCGGTTGTTCAACCTAATAGATCATCAAATGTAAGTTTCGATTTACCTAGCGGTATGTATCTTGTCAAGATCGAATCGGATAAGAAAAGGGTGGTTAAAAAACTAATTGTCGAGTAATAAAAAATCCCAAGATTTCCTTGGGATTTTTTTATTAGCCTTATTTAGGCAAGCTATTCTTTAGTTGAAATAATGATAGCTCCATCTTTTGCTTTATCACCATATTTGCTTATGGCACTGTCACCTTTTAGAACATTGACGCTTTCTATAGAATCAGAATCTAATTCTTTCAATTCCTTTTGAGTGATTTCCTTACCATCTAATAAGATATAAGGTTTTTCGTTATCATCAGTTGAAAAGAAAAAGCTATTACCTCTGTCTTTTTTTAAGAATTTATATTCGACTTTTCCATTTTTATCATCTATCCATACATTTTCTTTACCTGGCTTACTTTCAAAATATATAGCTTCAGATCGTGGAGATTGGAATCTGTATCTCGCTCTTGGAACACTTCGTAACTCGTAAATAGTATTGTCGTTTTTAAGTTCGATAATTTCATCTTCACCGTCATCATTGGTTATGGTAACTACACGTTTACCGTTATTGGAGTTGCTGTTCTTTATGACATAAGCCTTTCCGCTTTTAATAATGATTTCACTATCATCATCTTGATCGCCATTATTGTGGAATTCATATTCAACTTCATGATTACTGTCATGGCTATTTTCTGAATACACAAAAGCGTTGTTTTTAGATCGGAATCTCACTCTCTCGCGTTCAGGCTTTGTTCTAAAAGTAAAAGCGTGAGGACTACGTACTTTACTGTTGCCAATGGATATATTGTCGCCATCTGAATCAAAAGAGATACTGATTGGGTTTATAGGATCGTCTCCATTCAAGTTATAATTAGCTTTTGATTTACTGGAGCTAACATCTATTTTAATAGCGATTATTTCACCTGAACCATTTCGTTTGATGCCTTTAAATTTTACTTTCAAACCTTCTTTTTCCAATTGGGCTTTTGCTAAATTTAAATCGGCTTCAGAAAAATCTTTTGTGATGCTGACTGTAATTTGATTGGTAAAAACTCGTGGGCTTGATTTAGAAAAAGATGCTGGCCCATTAAAAATTACAGCACCATCCTTTCCGGGCTTTCCAAAGCGTTTTTCAGCTTCAGGTTTGTTTAAGAGTTGAATGCTGCCCTCGGTTGAAACTATTTTACCAGTAAGATCTTCTTTCTTGTATGGTTTACCTTCAATGACATATAACGGGTTTTTTCCAAGTGATTGGTCTTTTTGTTGTTCTTTGATTTCAGATTTTTTATTGTCAATTTTAGCAACTGTTTTTTGTTTGCCAAAGGTTATTTCTTGCTTGGCAATATGAGTATTTGATTCTTCTTCCAATAGATTTAGCATGATGTCTTCTTGCTTGGAATCGTAAGATATTTTAAAAGGAGCAATAACAGCACTGTTGAAATTTGAAACGCGCATGCGCTTGGTAAAATCGCTACCGTCTTTGTATTTGGTGTTGAGAGTCAATGCTTTTAAACTGTTGTCAGAATTGCGTTCTATTTCTGAAAACTGAACCTGAACGGGTTTGTTTTTGAAATAGTAGGATATCATATCAAGGTCGGCTTTAGAACTTGATGAAGTAATTGTGAAATCCTTTTGAATTAGAGGTTGAGTTCCAGCATCTTTTGCAATGTAGACTTCCTTGGTATTGAAGCTCATTAAAAAGATAGCCAATGCCGGAATTATTAGGGCGTATTTCCAGGCATTCAATCTGTTTGATTTTGATTTGTGTAACATAATTATTCGTTTTTTGATTAATGAATTGTAAAAATTATTGGTTGAAGCCAGTTGTTGATGAGGCACGCTAGCTTTTAATAATAGTTTCTGATAGCTTTCTTTATTGTTTGAAGCTTCTTGTGCTTTATGGTCTGCTATAAACTCCAGATTCTGCTGAAGCTCTTTTTTGTAAAGCCAAACCATTGGATTGAACCAAAAAATGGCACAACAAACTTGAGCTAATAAGACATCAAGCGTATGGTGTTCTTTTGCATGTACTTTTTCGTGGTCAATGATATGGTTTAACTCGTTTTTTTCAAACTGCGTTGGGTTGTAAACAATCCAATTAAAGAATGAAAAAGGTGCAATTTTGTCTAATATTTCGATTAATGAATACCGTTCAATACGTATTTTAGGATTCTTGTTTATCAAGCGTTGTAAGGAAAGTAGTTCGATTACGAGTTTCGCTGTAAAAAATATGAGACCTATTGTGTAAATGTTGGAAGCCAATTGAAACCAATCAAAAGGTTTTGTTTCGATTTGGCTGGTGGCTGCTTCGGTCACATATATAGGCGTGTTGCTACTAACAATAGGTGTATATTCTATATATATAGGTATAACCACACCTGGTAAGCAGGCAGCAACTAATAAGCCTAACAATAAATACCAACGGTTGGATTCAAAGAAGGTTTCACGTTGCAAAAACAAACGGTAACTAATATAAAACAAGGCAATTATGGCTGATGATTTTAGTAAGTAATCCATTTTAGTTGTTTTTTTCTATGATGGCAATAATTTCTTTTAGCTCTTCCACGCTTATCTTTTCTTCCTTGGCAAAAAATGATACCACATTTTTATAGGAACTATTAAAATAGTTTTCAATAGCTGTGTTCATATATTTCTCTTTGTAAACCTCTTTGCTTACAATAGGGTAGTATTGATGCGTCTTGCCATAAGCATTATAACTCACATAACCTTTTTCCTCTAGATTCCTTATAATGGTTGAAAGCGTATTATAATGAGGCTTATCTGTTTTTATTTCGGCTAATACATCCTTTACAAAAGCTTTTTCAAGCTTCCATAAAATGTGCATGATTTCTTCTTCTTTGTTTGTGAGTTTTTGCATGATGACTGTTTTTTGATATTCAAACATATAACTATTTTTATAGTTATACAACTATGTATATAGTTATTTAACGAAATTTTTAGTTTTTATTGTAGAATAAAATGAAATAGTATCTTCGCAAAAAAATAATATATGAGTTTTGTCTGGGTGCTTTTGGGCTTGGTTTTGTTGGTAGTTGGCGGTGAGTTTTTGGTGCGGTCATCCGTGGCTTTATCATTTAAGTTCAATATATCCAAATTGGTAATAGGCATGACTGTGGTGTCTTTTGCGACTTCAGTTCCAGAGCTTTTGGTTAGTTTGCAGGCTGCATTAGATGGCTCTCCTGATATTTCCTTGGGGAATGTCATTGGTTCCAACATAGCCAATATTGGATTGGTTCTAGGTGTAACAGCTTTTATTTCGCCGTTGGCCATTAGTAAGGATTTCTATAAAATGAACTGGCCCATGATGATGCTATTGTCTGTTGCTTTGTATTTTATTCTGAAGAGCGGTCTGGTAATAAACTTTGGAGAAGGTTTGGCGTTGGTATGTTCGTTAATCATCTTTCTATATATATTGATAAGGAGATCCATGAAGGAGGGTGTTGAAGTTTCAGAGGAAATTGATGAAGCTTTACAAACGACTTCCAATTTCAAAATTATTGTTTGGTTAATCATTGGTGGACTGGCTTTATATTATGGTAGTGAATGGTTGGTTGATGGAGCCAAGGAAGTAGCCCTTTCTTTTGGAGTGACCGAACGTGTTATTTCAGTGACAATGGTGGCAATTGGAACGAGTGTTCCAGAATTAGCAGCTTCAGTCATTGCTGCGTTGAAGAAAGAGAAAGCAATTTCCTTGGGAAATTTAATAGGTTCCAACATATTCAACATAGCTTCGGTTTTAGGTCTTACAGCCATTATACATCCTATTGCTGTTAAAAACCCGAATATATTGAGTCAAGACATTTTTTGGATGTTAGGCTTTGCAGCAATATTACTGCCATTGGCATTCTTGCCCAAACGCTTTTCTATAGGAAGATGGAAAGGCATGCTGATATTGTCGGCATACATTATTTTTATCTATTTAGCCTTTGCAGGTGATAAATTATAGGGCTTAAAATTTGGTTATTGACAACTGTTGATATTTAACCCTAAAAAAATAGGGGTGTAATTTATTATATCATCAAAAAATTATATTTTTGCCCTTTCAAAAGAAACCTAAATATAATTTTATGTCAACTTTAAGATTTCATGCAATCAAAGAATCGTTTACAAGAAAACCGGTTCACATTGAAGAAAATGAGCGTCGTTCGGCTATTTTCGGATCTAACGTATTCAACGAGGATACGATGCGTCAATTTTTGACCAAAGAAGCATTTAATAGCGTTATGGACGCTGTTCAAAATGGAACAAAAATCGATCGTGTTGTTGCTGATCACATATCGACAGGAATGAAGGAATGGGCTATCTCTAAAGGAGCTACTCATTACACACACTGGTTTCAGCCTTTAACAGGAGCTACAGCTGAAAAACATGATGCGTTCTTTGAGCCTATAGGTAATGGACGAGCTATCGAAAAGTTTGGTGGTGGTCAATTGGTACAACAAGAGCCAGATGCGTCCAGCTTTCCAAATGGTGGCATTAGAAATACATTTGAAGCTCGTGGATACACAGCATGGGATCCAACTTCTCCAGCTTTTATTTATGGAACAACCTTATGTATTCCAACAGTTTTTGTTGCTTACACAGGTGAAGCTTTAGATTATAAAACACCATTATTAAGAGCCTTGCAAGCGGTTGACACTGCGGCAGTTAATGTGTGTAAATATTTTGACAAAAATGTAAAAAAAGTTAATGCTTCTTTAGGATGGGAACAAGAGTATTTTTTAATTGATAGCTCATTGGTAGCTTCAAGACCTGACATCGTATTGACAGGTCGTACGCTTTTGGGACACTCACCAGCTAAAGGACAGCAATTGGATGACCATTATTTTGGAACCATCCCAAATAGAGCTATGGCTTACATGCGAGATTTGGAAAACGAGTGTATGCTTTTAGGTATTCCTGTGAAAACAAGACATAACGAGGTAGCGCCTAATCAATTTGAGTTGGCACCAGTATATGATGAGGCTAACTTGGCCGTAGACCACAACTCATTGTTAATGGATGTCATGGATAAAGTTGCCGAAAGGCATGATTTTAAAGTATTGTTCCATGAAAAACCTTTTGCAGGTGTCAATGGTTCAGGAAAACACAATAACTGGAGTTTAGGAACTGATACAGGAGTTAATTTATTAGGTCCTGGTAAGACGCCAATGAGCAACTTACAGTTCTTGACATTTTTTATAAACACCATCAAGGCAGTAAATGATAATGAAGAATTGTTGCGTGCTGCTATCGCATCTGCTAGTAACGATCATCGTCTGGGAGCCAATGAAGCGCCTCCTGCAATCATTTCTGTATTCATTGGCGAGCAATTATCCAATGTTCTTAAAGAGCTACAAAATGTAACCAATGGAAAATTATCTCCTGAAGAAAAAACCGATTTAAAATTGAATGTGGTTGGTAAAATTCCAGAAATTCTTTTGGATAATACCGATAGAAATAGAACATCTCCTTTTGCCTTTACAGGAAATAAGTTCGAGTTCAGGGCTGTTGGTTCAAAAGCCAATTGTGCCAATGCTATGACGGTTTTGAATACGATTATGGCTAAACAATTAATGGAGTTTAAAGATGAAGTTGATGCCCTTGTGGATAAAAAAGGACTTAAGAAGGACGAGGCAATCTTTAATGTATTAAGAGAGTATATCAAGAAATCAAGTAATATTTTGTTTGAAGGTAATGGTTACGGTGAAGAATGGGAAAAAGAAGCCAAGAAACGTGGTTTGAGTAACAATAAAACAACACCTGAAGCACTTAGAGCTAAAGTTTCTAAAAATGCCATCAAATTGTTTGAAGATTTAGGTGTGATGAACAAGGTGGAATCTGAAGCACGTTATGAAATTGAAATGGAAGAATATGTCATGCGTATCCAAATTGAAGGACGTGTACTTGGTGATATTGCCAGAAATCATATAGTTCCAACCGCTGTACGTTACCAGAACATTTTGATTAAGAATGTAAAAGGGCTAAAAGAGATTTACGGTGCTAGCTTTAAGAAGTTAGCTCAAGAGCAACTGAATTTAATTGAAGAGATTTCAGAACATATAGCTTCAATAAATTCAAACGTTACCAAAATGATCAATGAGCGCAAAAAAGCCAATGCTATTGAAGATATCGAAAAGAAAGCCGATGCTTATTGCTTTAAAGTAAAGCCACTTTTTGATGACATTAGATATCACTGCGATAAATTAGAGCTTTTGGTTGATGACGAGTTGTGGCCTTTGACCAAGTATAGAGAACTATTGTTTACTAAATAAACAATTGTTTTTAAATTGATTTAAAAGCCCTGTATTACAGGGCTTTCTTGCATATAGTTGTCATTCATCTGATAATTTTAGTAGGTTAACGAAAAATGGCTTGTTGTTAATTAATGGCTTTGAATTATTAGTATTTTTGTTATGCTATTAATCAATATTTAAGTTAACATGAAAAGGCTCATTATAAGTGTTCTTATGCTTATGGCTGCAACTCTCATCTTTTCGCAAGCGAATGAAACTCGTGAAGATGAATCTCCTGCTCAAGAAATTGTGAAGCAAGGGAATGATAATTCAGTTGTAGGATAAGAGATACTTAAAAAAGGAAACTTAATTCTCTCTTTATATTAATCACAGTATTTTTGCTGTGATTTTTTTATTTAAATTCTTCATGAGCTTTTTTATCGATATGTTTGGTTTTGTTATATTGCGTTATTAATTAACTAATCCATTGATTAATAAATAGATGAAACAATCGCATTTCGGCGCTAATTATTGTCTACTATTGGTGCTTATTTTTAGTATGCTTGGGTTGAATCAACTTGTAGCTCAAGAGGAAATTCTAGAAAGCCAACCAACAATAATTCCCAAAACAGAATTTTACGATTATAGAGGTACTAATACTATAGATATTGGAATAGGAACTTCGGTCATTAATGGTGATTTTACGAAACCGCTTTTTGAGATTTACACACATTTCGGCTATAAAAGATACATCATTCCTTATGTAAACGTGAATATTGGTTACCATAAGTTTAATTTAGCCTATAAGGATGTTTTTAACGAAGGTTTTATGTCTTTCGATTTGAATTTAGAAGCTTTGCCTTTTCCGCATAATCGTATATCACCATTTGCTTATGTGGGTGCAGGTATAAATGCTGCGAATTATTTTGAAATGGTAGATTCAAAATTCCAAGGAGGAATAGGTGTTGAATACATAGCATACGAAGGGGTTGGGTTAAAATTATATACCGATTACAATATGGTGTCTAGTGATGAATTGGATGGAAAGATTTTTGGTGATTCCGACGATACCTACTGGCGAATTGCATTTGGAATAAACTTTTATTTTGGAGGACAGAAAAAGAAAGAGAAAATTCTTAAAAACATTCCAACTGTTATTAAATCAAATCCAATTACGACCAATTAAATAGATAACAATTCTTATTTTTGCAACTCAATTCCTTTCCATGAGCCAAGAAATAAGTAAACGCTACGCACAAAGAGGTGTTTCTGCATCCAAAGAAGATGTGCATAATGCCATAAAAAACATTGATAAGGGACTTTTTCCTAAAGCTTTCTGCAAAATTGTTCCTGATTATTTAACCAATGATGAAGATTACTGCTTGATTATGCATGCTGATGGTGCTGGTACAAAATCATCATTGGCTTACATGTATTGGAAAGAGACAGGTGATTTATCCGTTTGGAAAGGTATTGCACAAGATGCTTTAATAATGAACATTGACGATTTGTTATGTGTTGGGGCGACTGATAATATTATGTTGTCATCAACCATAGGCAGGAATAAAAATCTAATACCAGGTGAAGTTATATCGGCCATTATCAATGGAACAGAAGAGTTAATTCAAGAGCTTAAAAACTTTGGTGTTACTATTCATTCAACTGGAGGAGAAACAGCCGATGTTGGGGATTTGGTGAGAACTATTATTGTAGATTCTACAGTGACAGCAAGAATGAAAAGATCAAATGTTATTGATAATGACAATATTCAAGAAGGTGATGTTATTGTGGGCCTTGAATCATTTGGTCAAGCTACCTATGAAAAAGAATACAATGGGGGTATGGGCAGTAATGGATTGACTTCAGCAAGGCATGATGTATTCCATAAGTATTTGGCCAAAAAGTATCCTGAAAGTTTTGATGCTTCCGTACCGGATAATTTAGTCTATTCCGGTAATATGAAATTAACCGATGAGGTTGAGAACTCTCCTATTGATGCTGGAAAGCTAGTACTATCACCAACTAGAACTTATGCGCCAATTATTAAGGCTATTTTAGAGAAGTATGACAGCGATGCCGTTCATGGTATGGTACATTGTAGTGGTGGTGCACAGACTAAAATCCTTCATTTTATTGATGATTTGCATATTGTAAAGGACAATATGTTTTCAGTACCTCCGTTATTTAAACTTATTCAGGAACAGTCTGGGACTTCTTGGAAAGAAATGTATCAGGTATTTAATTGTGGACATCGCATGGAATTATATGTTGCTCCAGAAATAGCCAATGATATTATTGAGATTTCTCAATCATTCAATGTTGCTGCGCAAATTGTTGGACGAGTTGAAAAATCTTCTGAAAAGAAGTTAACCATACAAAGTGAATTTGGTGAATTTAGTTACTAGTTTAAAACCCTAATATTTTATTGATTATAGCATGAAAAAAGTATTCGTTGTTTTGGCATTTATATGTTTTGAATGGATTGTAGCACAGCCTAACACATTATTCTTTAAACCGGAAACCAAAATTGACGAACCCATCTGGACTCAAACTAATCGTGCTGGAGTCGATATAAACGAAGTAGCATTTATTAACTGGAACGCAGGGGGAACCAATTCTATATCTGCTCTGTTTGCATTAAGTAGTATTCTCAAGTATGAATTCAGGCAATTTTTATGGGACAACAGTTTTACCGCACGCTACGGTATTAATGGTCAGCAGGATCAGGTCTTGAGAAAAACTGACGATGTGTTCGAATTAAGGTCTAATTTAGGGTTCCGAAAAAACAAGTTCACTAATTGGTTTTATTCAGCACGATTTAGTTTTAAATCCCAATTTTCCAATGGATATAATTATCCAAACACATCGAATCCTATATCAAAATTTATGGCGCCAGGCTATCTCTTTATTGGTGGAGGAGCCGAATATGGAAAAAATATTGAAAAGTTGTCAACCTATTTTTCGCCGTTAACACTTAAAGCAACATTTGTTTTGGATGAAAGATTGTCCAATGCAGGGTCGTTTGGTGTAATGCCAGCCGAGTATGATAGCGAAGGAAATTTAATAAAAGATGGCGAGCGCGTTCGCAAAGAGCTGGGTATGTTGTTGACCAGTGCCTATGAAACAACCTTGTTTGAAAATATTTCCATTAAAAATTTTGTGAGCTTTTATACAGATTACATTAATGATTTTGGCAATGTAGATGTTGACTGGGAAGTTGTCTTTGACTTTAAGGTCAATAGCTACGTTAAAGCAACTTTAGGTTCACATTTAAAGTATGACAACGATGTCAAAATGCAGGTTGAGGTTGATAATGCCGAAACTGAAGAAATAGAGTTTGTTGAAGAAGGTGCAGGAGTGCAATGGAAACAAATGTTGGGTGTTGGCGTTGTAGTTGATTTTTAATTGCCTTGAAATTGATTGACATATTTGTAATCTTCCAGTTCAGTCAATTCATTTATTAGAATAGTACAGCCGTTTTTTATTAGATATATAGTATCCGATACATCGGTTACTTCTTTATAACGATGGTCGGTTAAAATCACAATTTTCTCTTGCTTTTGGAGTTGAATCATGGCTTTTATCTTTTCAATGTATAAAGGTGCTACACCATTAAAAGGTTCATCGAGTAGTACGATATTACTTTCTTTGTGGAGAATTAAATAAATTTCTATAACTCGCCGTTCTCCGCCGGATAGTTTATTAAAACGCTGAAACTTATACTTTTTAAATAATGGAAATTCTTCAGCGAAATCATCCCAACTTACCTTAAAAAGTTTAAAAGCAGTCGTTACTTTCATTCTGTTTGGAATAAAATCATGCTGTGATAAAAAAGCTGTCTGATTATCCAAAAATAAAGGCTTTAGAACAGGTTCGTTATCAATTCGAATAAGTTTGTATTTAGGTTCCAGCGAACCAAAAATGATATTGAGCAAACAGCTTTTTCCCGAGCCATTACTACCAAGAATTCCAGTTACCTTACCAGTTTCGGCTTTTAGGTAAATACCATTCAGTACGGTTTTTTTTTGGTAGTAAAGCTCGACATTATCGATTTCCAATATCATATAAACTCACTAATTAGTAGGGTGAAAATTAGTGTTATAAAGATATCAATTAAAAATATACTGGCGAAAAGCTTAAAAGTTGAGATGCCTAAATTTTTATAAAAAATAAGCTTCTGCTTGGCTTTGGTTTCAGTAACCAGATACCAAAGAAAAATGGTCAGTAACAATTTAGATACAATTATGGGAGGTATAAAAGGACCAAAAGTTAATAAAACAATATTGATTCCCAAAGACCATAAAAAATATGGTCTGTAAAACAGTAGTATGGCCTCAAAGCGTTGCATGTTTAATAAAAACGAAAAAAAAGGCTGATTATTTTTCTATTTTTTTGATAGCCTATAAAAAGACAATGAATTCATAAATTATCGTATTTTTGCCACACAATTTAAGAAAGTAGATGTTAGAAAAACTTCAAATAATAAAACAGCGTTTTGATGAGGTGAGTGATTTGATTATCCAGCCGGATATCATCTCCGATCAAAAACGTTATGTAGAATTAAATAAAGAATATAAGGACTTACGGGTCTTGATGGATAAGCGTGATGCTTATGTTGAGTTGACCAATAATTTAAAAGAAGCTGAAGAAATTTTAGCCGATGGTAGTGATGCTGAAATGGTTGAAATGGCCAAAATGCAGTATGAAGAGGCTAAAGAAGGTATTCCAAAACTTGAAGAAGAAATTCGATTCTTGTTGATACCTAAAGACCCGGAAGATTCTAAAAATGCCGTTGTGGAATTACGTGCTGGAACAGGCGGTGACGAAGCGAGTATTTTTGCGGGAGATTTATTCAGAATGTATTCCAAGTATTGTGAAAATAAGGGATGGAAGGTTGATACAGTGGATTTTAGTGAAGGGACCAATGGTGGCTTTAAGGAAATCCAGTTTGAGGTAACAGGAGAAGATGTGTACGGAACGTTGAAATTTGAAGCTGGAGTGCATCGTGTACAACGTGTTCCACAGACAGAAACACAAGGTCGCGTTCATACGAGTGCCGCAACATGTATGGTATTTCCGGAAGCAGAGGAGTTTGATATCGAAATCGATCCTAAAGATGTGCGTATAGATTATTTCTGTTCATCAGGACCAGGAGGTCAATCGGTTAACACTACGTATTCAGCGGTACGTTTAACCCATATCCCAACAGGATTGGTGGCCCAGTGTCAAGACCAGAAATCACAACATAAAAACAAGGAAAAAGCTTTTAAGGTTTTACGTTCCAGATTGTATGATTTGGAGTTGGCTAAAAAGCAAGAGGAAGATGCTGCTAAACGTGGTAGTATGGTTTCTTCGGGAGATAGAAGTGCCAAAATTAGAACCTATAACTATCCACAAGGCCGTGTAACCGATCACCGAATTGGTTTAACACTCTATGATTTGCAAAATATTGTAAATGGTGACCTTCAAAAAATAATAGACGAATTGATGCTTGCTGAAAACACTGAAAAGTTAAAGGCTAGTGACGAACATATTTAATTCAAGGCCTCTTTTTGAGGCTTTTTTTATAGCATGACAACACAACAACTAACCGAGCAAATACAAAAAAAGAAATCCTTTCTGTGTATAGGATTAGATGTAGATTTAAATAAGATTCCACAACATTTACTTAATGAGGAAGATCCTATTTTCGCTTTTAATAAAGCTATAATAGATGCTACGCATCAGTTGTGTGTTGCTTATAAACCCAATACAGCTTTTTATGAAGCTTATGGAATCAAAGGCTGGAAGGCTTTGGAAAAAACCATAGACTATTTAAATACCAATCATCCTGAAATTTTTACAATAGCCGATGCCAAACGTGGCGATATTGGAAACACTAGTAGTATGTATGCCAAAGCCTTTTTTGAGGATTTAGGCTTTGATAGTGTGACGGTGGCACCTTATATGGGCAAAGATTCTGTAGAACCCTTTTTGGAGTTTGAAGACAAACAGACCATTTTACTAGCCTTAACATCCAATCAAGGAGCGTTTGATTTTCAAACAAAAACAATTGATAACAGAGAATTGTATAAGCAGGTTTTGGAAACTTCAAAGGCTTGGAAAAATTCCCATAACTTAATGTATGTTGTAGGAGCTACCAAAGCTGAATATTTGGCAGATATCAGACAAATAATTCCCGATAGCTTTTTGTTGGTTCCAGGAGTGGGTGCTCAAGGGGGTAATTTACAGGATGTTTGTAAATATGGAATGAATGATACTGTTGGATTATTGATTAATTCTTCTCGAGGCATTATTTATGCTTCTAATCAACAAGATTTTGCTCAAGCTGCCGCTCTAAAAGCAAAAGAATTGCAGCAAGAAATGGAAGCTATTCTAAAGTAGTTTCAAGATGCTAGTCAAAGATCAGCTTCATAGAAAAATTCAATTAAAAAGTACTCCCAAACGCATCGTGTCTTTAGTGCCTAGCCAAACGGAATTGCTTTGTCATTTAGGTTTGGAGGACGCTATTGTAGGCATTACAAAATTCTGCGTACATCCAAAAAACCTTTTTAAAGACAAAACTATTGTAGGCGGCACTAAACAGATTCATGTTGAAAAAATTGAAAGGTTGCAGCCAGACATTATACTTTGTAATAAAGAAGAGAACACCAAAGAAATTGTAAGCACTTTAACAGATGTAGCACCTGTGCATGTTAGTGATATCAATTCCATTGAAGATTGTTTGGAGTTGATAGCGATGTATGGGGAGTTGTTTGATATTCGTCAGAAAGCAAATAACTTGATTGCAGAAATTAAGACTAAACAATTGGATTTTGATAATTTCGTAAGTTCTACTCAAGAGCGTAATGTTGCTTATTTTATTTGGAAAGAACCTTGGATGGTCGTTGGAAGCGATACTTTTATCAACTACATGTTGAAGATCAACAGGTTTACAAACTGTTTTCAGGAACAATCTCGATACCCAGAAATATCTTTTGATAAAGAATATTCAGATGTAGATTATGTGTTTTTGTCCAGCGAGCCTTATCCTTTTAAAGAAGCCCATTTTGAGCAAATACAACCTTATTTTCCTAAAGCAAAAATTGTAATTGTAGATGGTGAAATGTTTTCATGGTATGGTAGCAGATTGTTGCAATCTTTTGAATACTTCAAAAAACTACATCAACAAATTTAAGACTAAAAACTAGAGAGAGGGTTGAACAGAATCTCTATCAAGGTAATTTAAGCGATTTAATTCATCCAATAATTTAATGGCTTGGTATTCTGAAATATCGCTTTCGGCCGAATCGGTTTGTCTTAAATTATAAGCATTCTCAATCAATTGCTTGTAACGCTGTAGCAGTTTTTTACGTTGGCTGGTTATTTCTGACAAACTTTTCATTGAAGTCCATATAGAGAATTAAATATATTTAAAATATTGGAATTCAACAAATTAAAAATGAAAAAAAATAACAAAAAAAATCGGCCTTTAAAAGTGCCGATTTTTTCAACTAACTAACTCTTACTCGTCCTGATTATTTGGAAGTAAATACTTTAATGAGAACACTGCAAATTTGGTACTTTAATTGAAAACTAATGTTATGTTAATATTAGTAATTTATTAAGAATCATTTAATAAATTTAGTTTTTAAACCAATAACAATCATGAGGCTAATATTACCAGTTTTATTTTTTTTCTTGTTTTTTTCTGCAAACTCCCAAACAAATCCTTGTAATTGTTGTAGTGAAAAATATTCGGAATTTGACTTTTGGGTTGGCGAATGGACTGTTACCAATCCCGATGGGTCTCAAGCTGGAACCAATACCATAGCAAAAAGTCAGGGTAACTGCTTACTGCAGGAGAACTGGAAAAGTGCCAATGGTAAGGTTACAGGAACGAGCAATAATTTTTACAATTACAAAACCAAACAATGGGAACAAATTTGGGTAGATAATTTAGGAGGCAGCTTACATCTTAAAGGCAATCGTGAGGACAATAAGATGATATTGCGAACCGACGATGAAACCAACAAAAAAGGGGATACTATTTATCATAGAGTTACTTGGACTTTAAATAAAGATGGGTCGGTTCACCAATATTGGGAGACCATTACCAATGGTAATGATATTACCGTTGCTTTTGATGGTCTATATCGTAAGAAAGCGAATTAAAGTCTAATCTTGCAGCGCAAAAACTTTCCGTAATAAATCAGTTGTTCTTGACGATACTTTAGTGCGTATTTCTTGTTCTTCAACGGCTATCATTTTATAAACTCCTTTTAGAGCTTCACCTGTAACGTAATCTGTTAGGTCGGGATTGACATCTGCTGTGAAAGGAATAGCATTGTACTTATTAATTAAATTTTCCCAAATAGCGTCCGCTCCAACTTTACTGAAGGAGTTATTGATTACAGGATGAAATTTATTGTAAAGACTTGTTTGTGTCCTGCTTTCTAAATAAGTAGTGGCAGCCCTATTATCACCCAGCAAAATGTTTTTGGCGTCATTAAAAGTGATGCCTTTTACGGCATCTACAAAAATAGGTGTGGCTTCACCAACAGCATCTTCAGCAGCTCTGTTTAAAACTTTTAAGCCTTCATCGGCTAAATTCCCCAACCCAATATCACGTAATCCTTTATCAACTTTTTGTAGTTCTTCAGGAAGCAAAATCTTGACTAGTTCATTTCTAAAATAGCCATCTTTTTGGGTAAGCTTACTTACTTGTTTGTCTATACCTTGATCTAGAGCTTCACGTAGACCCGAAGCAATATCGGCATTACTTATTCCGGTTGTATTTTCCGGCAACTGGTTGACGACTTCTTGTAATTCGGCACAGGCG
The DNA here is from genome assembly GCA_030425285.1 of Bacteroidia bacterium. Classification (GTDB taxonomy): domain Bacteria; phylum Bacteroidota; class Bacteroidia; order Flavobacteriales; family Flavobacteriaceae; genus Hanstruepera. The sequence goes on along the minus strand of JAUIAY010000005.1, from coordinate 56,514 downwards.
GTTACATTTAAAACAAGAACAAAGGCTAACAGTTTACGTATCATAGTATTGGGTTTATTATCTTTACAAAGATAAAAGTATTCTCATGAAACCTATTCAATTATTATGCCTAATTGTCTTTGCTTTTTTAATTGGCTGTGACGAAAAAACAACAAACACTCATGTGGAATCTGATGAAACTTCAAAGCAATATATTACCATATTGGGAATAGCACAGGATGCTGGTTATCCGCAAATAGGTTGTGAGAAAACATGTTGTGAGTCATTTTATAATGGCCTTGAAAAAAGAAAATTGGTGTCTTGTTTGGGGTTGGTGGATTTAGACAAAAGAAGCAAGTGGCTCTTTGATGCAACACCTGATATTACTGAACAAATACACATTTTAAAGACAAATCATTTAGATAATGATAAAATTATAGACGGTGTTTTTTTAACTCATGCTCATATTGGGCATTATACAGGTTTGATGTATTTTGGAAAGGAAGCTATTGGAGGAAAGAATATTCCAGTTTACACAATGCCTAGAATGAAATCCTATCTTGAAAATAATGGTCCTTGGAGCCAACTGGTAGTTTTGGATAATATTGACATTAGAACCTTACAAAACGACTCAACAATAATTTTGAACTCTAACTTAAAGGTTACACCTTTTTTAGTACCACATCGTGATGAATATTCTGAAACTGTTGGTTATAAAATTGAGGGAAAAAACAAATCGGCTTTGTTTATACCAGACATTGATAAGTGGAATGTTTGGAATCGTAATATTATTGATGAAGTTAAGCAAGTAGATTATGCTTTTTTAGATGCTTCTTTCTTTGCTGATGGTGAACTTGAACGAGATATGAGTAAAATTCCGCATCCATTTACTACTGAAACAACTACTTTATTTGAAAATGAATCTGTGGAAACTAAAAACAAGATTCATTTTATACATTTTAATCATACCAATCCTGCTATTAAAGATTCTCATCCTTTGATGGATAGCCTTCAAAATTTAGGGTTCCGTTTTCCAAAAGAAGGCAGTCTTTTTGAGCTTTAAACTGTTAGATAATTATCAAAAACCAGATTATTTTTTTGAATATTTCGTAATTTTGCCGCACTAAAAAATCAGATTCATAGTTCATGAAACAAGTAGCACCCTATAAGCCAAAATATAAAGTTAGAATTGTAACCGCAGCCTCATTATTTGATGGACATGATGCTTCTATAAACATCATGCGTCGTATTATCCAATCTACAGGTGTTGAGGTTATTCATCTTGGACATGACAGAAGTGTTGAAGAAGTTGTAAATACTGCTATTCAAGAAGATGCTAATGCTATTTGCTTGACCTCTTACCAAGGTGGTCACAATGAATACTTTAAGTATATGTATGACTTGCTCAAAGAACGAGGAGCAGGACATATTAAAATCTTTGGAGGTGGAGGAGGAGTAATCCTTCCTTCAGAAATTAAAGAGTTAATGGATTACGGTATTGCTAGAATCTATTCGCCTGATGATGGTCGTGAAATGGGACTTCAAGGGATGATTAACGATTTGGTACAGCAATCAGATTTTGCTATTGGAGACCAACTTAATGGTGAAGTAGCGACTTTAGAAGAGAAAAACCCAAAAGCTATTGCACGTGTTATTTCGTCTGCTGAAAACTTCCCAGAAGTTGCTAAAGAAGCTTTAGATGAAATTCATGAGAAAAACAAAACGTCTAAAACGCCTGTATTAGGAATTACAGGAACTGGTGGCGCCGGAAAATCTAGTTTGGTAGATGAGTTGGTGCGTCGTTTTTTAATTGACTTTCCAGAAAAAACTATTGGTATTGTTTCGGTTGACCCATCAAAACGTAAAACAGGTGGTGCGCTTTTAGGAGATAGAATTCGTATGAATGCTATTAATTCACCACGTGTATACATGCGTAGTTTGGCAACGCGTCAATCTAATTTAGCCTTGTCAAAATATGTAAACGAAGCTGTTGAAGTATTAAAAGCAGCGCACTACGATATCATTATTTTAGAAACGTCAGGTATTGGGCAAAGTGATACCGAAATTTTAGAGCATAGCGATGTGTCCTTGTATGTGATGACGCCAGAATTTGGAGCAGCAACACAGCTGGAAAAAATTGATATGTTAGACTTTGCTGACTTGGTAGCGATTAACAAATTTGATAAGCGTGGTGCATTGGATGCGCTTCGCGATGTGAAAAAACAGTACATGCGTAACCACCAATTGTGGGATACCAATCAAGATGATTTACCTGTTTTTGGAACGATTGCTTCGCAGTTTAACGATCCAGGAATGAACACGCTTTACAAAGCGATAATGGATAAGGTCGTTGAAAAAACTGATGCTGACCTGAATTCTACTTTTGAAATTTCAAAAGAAATGAGTGAGAAAATCTTTGTAATTCCACCAAACAGAACACGTTATTTATCAGAGATAGCAGAAAACAATCGTGCGTATGATAAAACAGCTAACGAGCAAGTTGAGGTAGCTCAAAAACTATATGGTATTTATAAGACTATTTGCTCTGTTGCTAATGTCACTTCGAGCGCAGTCGAGAAGTCTTTTCTTGATAAAAATGGAATTGACCAAGATGAGATTCTGAAACAAGCTCAGACTGACAATGATGATTTTATAAAGCTTTTAATTGCAGAGTTTGATAGAGTAAAACTAAATTTAGATCCTTACAACTGGGAAGTTGTAATAGGTTGGAATGAAAAGGTCAACAAATACAAAAACCCTGTTTACACATTTAAAGTAAGAGACAAAGAAATTAAAATAGACACGCATACCGAGTCTTTATCACATACACAAATTCCAAAAGTCGCTTTACCAAAGTATCAAGCTTGGGGCGATATTTTACGATGGACACTTCAAGAGAATGTACCTGGAGAATTTCCATATACATCAGGATTGTATCCTTTTAAACGAACAGGAGAAGATCCTGCGCGTATGTTTGCAGGAGAAGGTGGTCCAGAGCGTACCAACAAACGATTTCATTATGTGAGTCAAGGTATGCCAGCAAAACGACTATCAACAGCTTTTGATAGTGTTACGCTTTATGGTAACGATCCAGACTTACGTCCTGATATTTATGGTAAAATAGGAAACGCAGGTGTATCTATTTGCTGTTTAGACGATGCTAAAAAACTCTATTCTGGTTTTAACCTAGCAGATGTGATGACTTCGGTAAGTATGACTATTAATGGTCCTGCGCCAATGTTGTTAGGGTTCTTTATGAATGCTGCCATAGACCAACAATGTGAGCTTTACATCAAAGAAAACGGTCTAGAAAAAGAGGTTGAAGCAAAGATTGCCAAAATATACAAGGAAAAAGGTGTAGAGCGTCCTAAATATAATGGTGAGCTACCAGAAGGAAATGATGGTTTAGGCTTGTTTTTATTAGGCGTTACTGGTGATCAAGTATTGCCACAGGATGTTTACAATGATATAAAAACACGTACCATTGCACAAGTTCGTGGTACTGTACAAGCTGATATTTTAAAAGAAGATCAAGCGCAAAATACGTGTATTTTCTCTACGGAATTTGCACTGCGTTTAATGGGAGACGTACAAGAGTATTTTATTGAAAATAATGTGCGTAACTTCTATTCGGTGTCTATTTCTGGATATCATATTGCAGAAGCAGGAGCCAACCCTATTACGCAATTGGCATTGACATTATCTAACGGTTTCACTTATGTAGAATATTACTTAAGTCGCGGTATGGATATTAATAAGTTTGGTCCAAACTTATCGTTCTTTTTCTCTAACGGTATCGATCCTGAATATGCTGTTATTGGTCGTGTGGCACGTAAAATATGGGCAAAAGCCTTAAAGAATAAGTATGGTGCCAACCCAAGAGCGCAGATGTTGAAATACCATATACAAACTTCGGGTCGTAGTTTGCATGCCCAAGAAATTGACTTTAACGATATTCGTACGACACTTCAAGCATTATATGCTATTTATGATAACTGTAACTCGTTGCATACTAATGCTTATGACGAAGCAATTACTACGCCAACCGAAGAGAGTGTGCGTAGAGCAATGGCTATTCAGTTGATTATTAATAAGGAGTTAGGACTTGCTAAAAACGAAAACCCAATACAAGGGTCGTTTATTATAGAAGAACTTACCGATTTGGTTGAAGAAGCGGTATTACTAGAGTTTGATAGGATTACAGAACGTGGTGGTGTACTTGGTGCTATGGAAACCATGTACCAACGTAGTAAAATTCAGGAGGAAAGCTTGTATTATGAAACTTTAAAGCACAATGGTGATTTTCCAATTATTGGAGTAAACACCTTTTTGAGTAGTAAAGGATCGCCAACGGTACAACCTGCTGAAGTAATAAGAGCTACAGAAGAGGAGAAGCAATACCAAATACAAACTCTTGAGAATTTACATAAGAGTAATGATACCAAGGAATTGCTAAAAGCGCTTCAGCATAAAGCGATTAATAACGAAAACATTTTTGAAGCCTTAATGGATGTTTGTAAAGTGTGTTCTTTAGGGCAAATTACTGAAGCTTTATTTGAAGTAGGCGGACAGTATAGACGTAATATGTAGTGTGTTTTTACACCTTAAGATATAAAAATCCCGAGTGTTTGCTCGGGATTTTTTATGGAGTTAACCTAAATTTAAGTCGGTATAAAGTCGGCATATAGTTGGTATAAATATGGCTTAAATTTGACTTATATGTTTGTTTTTCATTAAATTAACCCTTTTAAGAGTTGGATTAATATTGATATTATGGCAAAACAACGAGGAGTTATATTTTTTGAAGGTACTCTGGGAGGTATTAATTTTTACTACAGAAAAGGTGTTCCTACGGCACGTGTAGCTGGAGGAGGTTTTACTAGAAAGGCAATTAAAACAGGTGCTAATATGGTACGTGTAAGGGAAAGTAATAGTGAGTTTGCAGGCTGCTCTCAAGTGAATAAGGTTTTTAAGCAAGCGATACGCCCTTTTTTGATTGGGTATAAAGATGGCACATTGCATAGTAGGTTGATGCAGTTGTTTTTAAAGATTAAGGATTGTGATTCTGTTTCGGTACGTGGAAAGCGAGCGGTTGCCATTGGTATGGCTACGGAACGTGGGAAGCAGCTGCTTGGGGACTTTGTATTTACGCCCAAGCGGTCTAGTTTATTGCCCTGCCAATATGGTTTTGATTGGGATACCTTGACTTTTCATGTTTCGGGGTTTGATGTTAGACATGCAGGATTTCCTGCTGAAGCGACTTATATGGAACTACTTGTGGGTGTTGTGCGGTTTGATTTTGAGACCTATACTTATACACAGGTTATTGAAACACCTTTGGTCATTGAACGTGACTTTAATGGTGATACTTTTTCTGTAACGGTTTCTGGTTTGCCTTCCGGTAGTGGTGACGTGTTTGCAGTTGCTCGTGTTGGGTTTTATCAGGATGTGAATGGTAAGGGGTATTTGTTACCTGGTGGTGGTGCTTTTGGGGTTGAGGTGTTGGGTGTTAGTGGGTAGTTGGTGGTTTGACCGAAGACGGTTGACGGATGTACATTCCTGATATGGGTGTTTTCTTAATACTATTAAACTATTTGACATGATGTGGGTAGTTTTTAGTTGGTAGGTTTCGTTGTTAGGGATTAGGGAAGTTCCGTTTTAATGTGTCTTCGAGAGCTTCGATGTGCTATTTCAGACAATGGTTTTAGAGTTTTAAGATGCGTTATTTATTAGTTTTTTTGTGCCAATAAAGCTGTGACATTTTAATATATTTGTAATGAAGCGCTGGGGAAACCTTAAGCTTCCCCCTGAAAGCCAATTCTTGTGAGTTGGCTTTTGGCTTTTAGTTAATGATTTTTTGTGGTTGACAGCTAGGGTTGTTGGGATATTGTGTCTTCGAGAGTTTCAATGTGCCTTCGAGAGCCTCAGACACCAGATACCAGACTTCGAGAACATTTTCGAGAGGCTTAATGCAAGGCAAGCTCAATGTAACACCTCAAATGCCGTTTTCGGGAGTTTTATACAAGTTGGTTTATTGGGTGTTTTTTGTGTTGCTTCTCGATACTATTTATTATCATTGCTGTGATACCAAATCACTCGAAGTGGCGTAGGTGTTTGGTTTTTAGTTTTTAGTTGGTAGGTGGTGATTATTGAGTTATTAAATTATTAGGGATTAGGGATTAGGGAATGGTGGAGTTTGGTTTTAAAGTGTTGTGCTAGATATTTGAGGTGGTGGGATGTGTTCTGCTGCCTTATTTTTTACAGAAGGGTAATATCACTAAATTAGTGAAGTGTTTTGAAAGCGGCGTAATATTGTGAATATGGAAACACTTACAGGCGGGTTTAAAAGCCTATCTTTGGTTTTGATATAAGGAAATGTTTCAATGGGAGATGCTGTGAAGGTTTTTGGATATGAGCCATTTAATTTTGGTGTTATAAAGGGTAGTTTTTAGAGCTAGAACGTTAAAGGATATAAATTAGACTTGAAAATGATTGAGAACAGTACTGAAGCGGCATTGCAGGAACGTATTAAGGAGTTGACTTGTCTTTATGAGGTTTCTTCAATTATTGTAAATGCTAATTTTGAGCTTATTGAAGATACATTAAGGGGTGTTGTATTTAGTTTGAAAAAGGCTTTTCAGTATCCGAGCAAAACAGATATTGTATTGACCTATAGGGATTTTTGTATAAAAACGAGCACCTTTGTTGAGGATGATTTATTGATAGCATCCGACATTAATATGTTTAATACGGCAAGTGGAGAGATTGTTGCCCACTTGAGTACTACCGAGGCAAAAGAGATAAACTTTTTAAAAGAAGAGCAGCAGTTGTTGGACAATGTTGCTCTTAAAATTGGCAGTCTTTTGGAACGTTTGGAAATTCAAAAAAACGAAACTTCCCTAAAGCGACAAATGGAGCATGCTGACAGGTTGAGTATCATAGGCGAGATTACTGCTGGGATAGCCCATGAACTTAATACGCCGTTGGCCAATATTCTTGGGTTTAGTGAGTTACTTAAGGATGATTTGAAATCTAATAAAAAAGTAGTTTCGGACCTTGATAAAATAATACAGAATGCTATTTTTTCTAGGGAGGTTGTGAAGAAACTCATGTTTTTTGCCTGTGAAATGCCCCAGGAAATGAAGCATATTGATTTGATTTCGAGTATTAAAAGTTCCATTAACCTTTTGGATGCTACTTTTAAAAGGGAACAAGTGAAATACCTTGTTAAGATTGAGGATGAGGCATTGTGGTTGCGGGCAGATTCCATTCAGGTTACCCAAATAATTTTTAATTTGTTGATAAATGCCATTTATTTTTCGCCCACAGACGGGTTGGTTACCGTGGAAGCCTATAGTACCAAAGAGGATGTGGTTTTGCGGATTTCGGATGAAGGTGTTGGGTTTTCGGAAGATGATTTGGACAAGGTGTTCCAGCCATTTTTTACGACCAAACCACAAGGGGATGGTTCTGGTTTGGGCTTAAGTGTTGTGCATGGCATTGTGGCATCGCATAAGGGAAGCATAGTAGCCAAGAACAATACAAAAAAAGGTGCTACATTTATAGTGAAATTACCAAAGGACCAATAGTTGAGTTATGCAATTACGTAGGGAGAATATATTGATAGTTGATGACGATGTTAATATTTTGGAATTGTTGCAGCGGCATTTGCAATCTTGGAACTATCATGTTTTTAAGGCTATTTCGGTAAAGGAGGCTGTAACTATTTTGAGGGATACCCCTATTGATTTATTGATTACGGACCTAAAGATGCCCGAGGTTGATGGTTTTGAACTTATTAAGTTTGTATCTGATCACTACCCTAAAATGCAAAAATTGGTTGTTACGGGTTATCCGTCTGTACAGGATTCGCTTGCGGCAATTAAATCGGGTATCATTGATTACCTTACCAAGCCCTTTACAAAAAGTGAGCTTAAAGCGGCTTTGGACAAGGCTTTGAGCATTTCGAAAAAGGAGGTGCCGCATTCAAAACTGACAACTGAGGACAGAAAGGAAGCTTATGGTGACATTATTGGGGCTTCAGAAAAGATACACGATGTCATTCAGATTATTGAACGCATAAAGGACAATAAGGCAACGGTTTTTATTAAGGGTGAAAGTGGTACAGGGAAGGAGTTGGTGGCCCGGGCCATTCATTACCAAGGTAAGTTTTCGCGGAATCCGTTTATTGCTGTTAATTGTGGTTCTATTCCTGAAAATTTGCTAGAGGCGGAATTGTTTGGATACGTAAAAGGAGCTTTTACCGGAGCAGAAACCAATAGGGACGGTTTTTTTCAAGCAGCCAATGGGGGCACTATATTTTTGGATGAAATAGGAAATGCATCACTAGCCGTGCAATTGCGTTTATTGCGGGTGCTCCAAGAAAAGGAAGTTGTTAAGGTGGGTGCCACAAAAACCGAAAAGATAGATGTGCGCATAGTGGCGGCAACCAACAGTGACCTTAAGGATATGATTGCCAACAAAACGTTTAGGGAAGACTTGTTCTATCGTTTGACCGTGGTTGAGATAGCCATAGCCCCTTTGCGTGAGCGGAAAGAGGATATTCCCCTTTTGGTAGATAAATTCCTTTTTAAGTATGGTGTGGAGTATAAAGACCGATTTTTGAAGATAACACCAGAGGCTTTGGCCATTTTAACACGATATGATTGGCCCGGTAACATTAGAGAGCTTGAGAATATTATACAACGTGCCGTGATTATGTGCGATAAGGTGATAGATGTTGAGCATTTGCCCGAGCATTTAAAATACAGCCTAGACTTTTCTACAGATGAGCTTGTTCCGCTTAAGGTTATGGAAAAACGATATATTGAAAAGGTGCTACATGCAACGGGAAACAATAAAACCAAGGCAGCAGAGATTCTTGGAATAGACCGAAAAACCATTCGGCAAAAACTTTCTGACTAACTTTTTTAGTGGTACTTTTTTACGCAGTTGGGTAAAAAAGTACCAGTAGTAATTAATTGCAAATAATAATAAGAAACCTCAAAACTCCTTTAATTATATGGGTTTTGAGGTTTTTTTGGTTGTGGTGTGTTGGTGTTTGGCACGGGCATTGTCTTTAGGTAGGTGTAATTAATAATAATTTTTCTATATGAACCCATTTAATATTTGCCCAAGTTGTTCGCATAGCAGCACTTGTGTATTGACAGCCCAAAAAGACAAGGTTTGGTCTTGTAGTGAATATGACGAAGCGCATTTGTTTGATGATGCTTCAGAAACTACCAAACAGCCAAAAAGAGAGGATAAACCCATTTTGGAGCTAGCATAACATTTAAATTATAACAATCATGACACTTAACACAATTATAGCATCTATATGTCCCAAACAGGTAAATACCCTTAAAAAGGTGTCGGCCAAAAGAAGGTATATAACTGAAAGGTATCAAGAAAGAAGTATTATAAATAGGTATTTTCTATAAGAACGTTAAAAAACTTTAATACATAAAAAAAACAAACAATAATTTATAAAAGATGGCAACATTGACAGCAGAAATAAAAAAAAGATCTAAAAAAGCACCTGTAAGAGGTATGATGGACAACGTCATGGAGCAGTTTGAAACTGCCGCAAACAAAATAAACTTGCACCCAAATATCAAAAAAATATTGAGCATAACCAATAATGAGATTATTGTAAACTTTCCTGTAAAGATGGACAACGGCGATGTTGAGATATTTACAGGCTATAGAGTGCAGCACAATAATGCTTTAGGCCCATACAAAGGTGGATTGCGTTATCATCCAACGGTTGATATTGATGCGGCAAGAGCGTTGGCTATGTGGATGACTTGGAAAACATCATTGGCAGGATTGCCTTATGGTGGTGGTAAGGGAGGTATAAAGTTAGACCCTTCGAAGTATTCACAAGGTGAACTGGAGCGTATAACCAGACGTTTCACATTTGCATTGGCAGACAATATTGGGCCTGAACACGATATACCGGCTCCAGATGTCAATACTAATAGCCAGACCATGGCTTGGATGGCAGATACTTACATGAGTACACGACCACCAGCAGAGCGAACTGCAAACCAACATGTGGTTACCGGAAAACCAGCAGGCAGTGGTGGTTTGGAAGGTAGAGACCGTGCAACGGGCTATGGTGTTTACTTGTCCATAAAATTTTGGGCAGAAAAAAACAATGAAAGCTTAAAAGACAAGCGATTTATAGTACAAGGCTTTGGCAACGTAGGTTATTGGGCTGCTCATTTTTTAGAGCAGGATGGCGCGAAATTAGTTGCTGTTCAAGATGCATCGGGTTCTATTAGAAATAGTAGCGGTATTCATGTTGAAGATCTTTTTAACTACTCAAAAGCAAATAATGGTCATGTTTCAGGGTTTCCTGAAGCGTTTGATCTTGACAACGAAAAGTTCTTTAGGACGGAATGTGACATCTGTATTCCGGCGGCATTAGGTAACCAGATAACAAAGGATAATGCCAAAATCATACAGGCAAGATTGATAGCTGAAGGTGCGAATGGTCCTACCAATGTTGAGGGAGAAAAGATTCTTTTGGAAAGAGGCATTACTATTATCCCTGATATTTTATGTAACTCGGGAGGTGTTGTAGGAAGTTATTTTGAATGGCTACAAAACAGAAGTGGCGAACTATGGCAGCTAGATGAGGTTATGGCCAAGTTGCATAAAAAGCTTAAGGAATCTTTTGATAAGGTATACGATTATGCCACAGTTGAAGGTATAGACATGCGAACTGCAGCTTACTGTATAGCTATACAGCGTATTGAAAAAGCCTATATCCAACGCGGGATTTTCCCATAAACAATTAAAAATATAAGATGATGAAATACGGAAGTTTGATATTGGAAAAGAAGGAGTATGTGTTTCTAAAGCGCTTACTTAACATATCGGGTTATGCGGGAGATTACGAAACTCAAAAATCTCTTAAGCGATTTTCTGAAGAACTAAAATTGGCACATATAGTTGATGAAGAGGAGATGCCTTTTGATGCGATTAGGTTTAACAGTTGGGTAACCATAGTTTTTGACAATGGTATGGAAAAAACCATTCAGGTTGTTACTCCAATGGATAAGGATTTGAAGCACAATAAGATTTCTGTTTTAACACCTATGGGATCTGCTTTAATGGGTTATTCTGAAGGGGATAATTTAGTGTGGGAATTTCCCAAGGGTAAACAACATTTTAAAATAATAAAAGTAAAACAGGAAGAATCGTATAGTGGAATAAATGCAAAAATCTAAATAATGGATACTTTAAATACCGAAATATACAATCATGATATGGAGATTGATTTGACCCATAAAATAAATACCTTGGAATTGGAAAACTGGATCAATCATCTTAAATATATTAAAAAGGAGCTTGTTAACCTTGTAGCTATTTGTAACCAAGGGTTTAATAATAAAATTAACGACTTTAGTGTGGTGGAGCGATTTGAGAAAAAGGAAAGCGAAAATGAAACGTTGCTGAATGCCCTCTTAAAGTATGCCAATTCGCGCTCAAAAATTATTGAATGTGAGGACACTGCTTGTGATATGGTTTACATTACGGAACATGAAAGTTACAGAAGAAGCTATTTATATCATTTGGATAAATATAGGCGGATAAAGGATGATTTTTTTAATAAGGTTCAAGGAGAATTTACGCTTTTAAAGACTAATTAAAAATGAATCCTTGGATTTGATAACAGATTCTAGACATAAAATTGAGGCCAACAGGAGACTATGTATCCTTAAAGATATCAAAGAGTTGGAAACTTGGGTGTATACATTGGAATGTTTTAGTGATGAATTGGGTTATTTAACAGTATTGGAAAAGCAATTGATAAAAGACTCGATCCTTTCAAACAACATTAAGGGCATAAGACGGAAGAACGTTCTTATGATGGCAACATTATGTAAATATGAACAAGAACTAAAAACGGAGTACGAGTACGGGAAAGAGGAATATCATACAAAGCGTTCTAAATACCATGAGCAAAAACGGAATGATTTTATGAAGCTACAAGAGGAGTGTATGGTGTTAAAAAGGCAGGTATTAAAATCACTTATGAAATTTAGGAGATAGAGAATAACTGGGAGCAGGATACAAGATGCCAGGGCTTCCTATTTTATGTGTCGTTAAAAAATAATCAACATGAAGAAAATTTTAATTCCAATTGATTACAGGACGTTTAACCACCAAGCTGTAGACTATGCCATTGAACTTTTTAAAAATGAAACTTGTGATTTTTACTTTTTAAGCACCTATAATTATGTGTCAAATAGCCTTAATGCCCTAGAGATACTCCATGCTTATGATGATTGGTACGATGAGCCAAAAGAAGCGTCCATGAATAGGTTGGGAGATTTAATAAAAAAGTATTCCGTTATTGCTGAAAAAAACAATCATAAGTTTCATGCTATTTCAGAATGTTCAGATTTGGTGAGTGCGATAAAGAAAAATGTGGATGCCTTGTCTTTAGATGTTATAATTTTATCAAACGACCGCAAAGCGAAAAGAGTTGTAGATAAAACTTTGGCAAATATATTGGATAAGATTCGATCGTGTCCTGTGTTGCTGGTTTCAACTTGTACTGAAGTTTGTGACGTTATGCAAATTACCATTGCATCTAGTTTTAAACAAAAAATAAACATAGATGATTTAGAATCATTTGCATTGCCCGTGGTTCATGTCAATTTCGAACTACAGGTTTTGGTTTTGGAGAAAGCGGAACGGCTTTCTGAATCTGAAAAGGACAACTTACAGACTTTCATTGATAGTTTGAGAGTAACTTTTAACATAACTATTAAGGTTGCCTATATTGGTTCAAAAGACCAATTTGGGCGGTATGCATCTTCCCATTTAAACAGTATTATGTGCATTATAGATGAAAAACCTAATTTATTTAGGAAAACAGGGCTTGTTAAATCAAATATAATAACGGCTCTAAATAATATGCAAGGAAACACTGTGTTGATGCTTCATCAATGAAAAGTAGGTTTTATGTAATTTTAAACTGTCAAGAATTGTACAAAGTAATGAAATACCCGATTTGGAATTTGTTAGGTTTTTTTGAAAAGGTTGAGAATGTTTAGGAAATATGTAAATTGTAAAATCAATCAATTTATCATGTTTAGATGTATCGATATTTTTTAGCATTACTACTGGTTTTTAGTTTTAGTTGCCAATCCCATTCTCAAGACGGGAAAATTGTTAATAGGGAAGCCTTTGTTATTTCTGACAGCATAGTTAATCGTATCAGTACTTTTGATGCTGATTTAGCTAAAAAGTTACGAGCGCTTAATTTTTACAAAATTTCTTATTTATCAGATGGATTACATGTTACGGGTTATATAGTTGAACCCAAAAAAGACGGTAAGTTCCCTTGTATTGTTTCCAATAGAGGTGGTAATCGTGATTTTGGACAGTGGTCTGATATTGGTATTGCCTATTTTTTGGGCAAAATGGCCAGTTGGGATTATGTAGTTATTGCTAGTCAATACCGAGGTGTTGATGGTGGAGAAGGTCAAGAGGAGTTTGGAGGTAAAGATATTACTGATGTATTGAGTTTAGTAAGCACTCTAAAAGAAATTCCTAAAGCCGATACCAACAGAATTGGTATTCAGGGTGGTAGTAGAGGTGGCATGATGACCTATTTGGCCCTAAAGGAGAGTTGCGATTTTAAAGCTGCTTCCGTCACGGCAGGAGCTGCTAACGCCTTTTTAAATATTGATAGTAGGCCAGAAATGGAAAAACACGTCTATGCTGAACTTATACCCAACTATTGGGAAAATAAGGAAGCGGTATTAAAAGCGCGTTCTGCTGTGTTTTGGGCTAACGAACTATGTAAATCTACACCACTTTTAATTATGCATGGCAGTGCAGACTGGCGCGTGTTGCCTGAAGAGTCCTTGGAATTGGTTGAAAAACTCTACAAAGCCAAACATCCAACCCGATTTATTATGTTTGAAGGTGCCGATCATGGCATCCGAGAGTTTAGGTCTGACATGCTTTATGAAATGAAACGCCACTTTGATTACTATGTCCGTGACCTCAATCAACTGCCCAATATGGAGCCACATGGTAGGTAACTCTTTTTTAATCAAGTTTTTTTAGAGTATTCCCTTTTTTAGTTTAGGAATTTGTCATGCCTTTTTTTATGTAGGTGCATAGTATTCTAAAAATAAGGAACAAATAATATGCTTCATTACCGTTTGTAGGTTTTTTTTGCAAAAATTTACATGTAATAGAGTTTAATGACTTATTAACCAATATTTTATGAGAAAGTTGTTTTCTGGACTAACTTGATTAGTCCCAATGAATCATAATTTGTTTAATTTAATTAGATTATTATGGAAGCAACTTTAAATTACAACTTTAGTAGAAAGTCTGAAAACCATTTGGATTGGATGTTAAATATCATCAAATCTGAAAAGTATTATCAAGTAGATAGTTTTATCGTTAATTTAGAAAAAGCCAGTTGATATTGTAGAAAATTACTTTAGAACATTTTGTAAGTTATCTTTAAAAAATCAAATTTCTTTTCAATATAATATCTGAAAAGAAATTTGATAGGTATTTATTTTTTGTCAAATAACCTTTTTAGTGTAATACCCAGTTTAAATCCAGAATTTGTGAAGGCATTTTGTATGCGCCTTAAATAGGTCCATTCACTGTCATTGTCTTCCTTATCATTATCAGCTGTGCTTATGCCAACAGGTATGGTTGCTATTTTGGTTTTGTTTTTTTTGTCAAATAGAAGCAGATTTAATTTAACTTTTGATGGTGACTTGGCAACGCCAATATCGTATCCGGCATAAATCCAGTTCACTTCGACAAGCATATAATAATTAGCATTCTGGGATTCGTCCAAAGAAAAAATAGGTGCTTGATAACGTTCCAGGGTTTCATTGAGTTTAGAAACATAAGCCTCTTGCCATAAGGCATCTTTATGAAGAAAATAGGCATTTGTCCAACCTGTACTATCTATTTGCCTGGAAGCCATCTTGTCTTTAAAATAATCAATAAATGCTATTTCCGAAAGGTTGTCGGCATTAAAGGATAGATTGTCGTACTTGAACTTGACCTGAACATGGGTTTCGTTTTTTAGAAAACCTAACTTCTTTTTGTCAATCTTTATGTGTTGAGAAAAGCCCGAAACGGCACTTATTGTAAATAACACCAAAAGGATATTTTTCATGGAATTCTTTTGAAGAAACATGAATCAAATATATAAAAAGAACTATAGAGTCAGCATCCAGCTGTGCTGCAATTTTTTAAATTTCTGTAATTCAGAACGTAATAGCGGAAGATAGTCCTTGCCATTGCTGTTACAGTTTTCTAAACGCTTGATGTTTTTATTCAATAGAAACGTTAATCGCTTAATAGAAGCAATGTGCTTGTGCTTCTTTTCGGTGAAACGTTCCAGTTCCGCCTTTTCAATTTCAGGAGCCAATGAGACCGATTGCTGTACAATGTCACCAGAGAAATAAATGTGGCTGTCTTCAGTACCATCATCCAACAACTCGTTTAAATCTTGGTTTAAATAGGTAGAAATACTTCTTGATAGGATAATGATTTCCATAGCCTTCTGATATATAGGCGAGTGGAATAAATTTGATGGAGCGTTTGATAACATGTTTATAATAGCAATTTTATCAAAAGTACTTACTAGTTATGAATTTGTTATTTAATATTTAAGGTAAAATTGTATATTTGATTTAATTATTAATTATTTTTAGCTATTTATCTTTAAAATGAGTGTTGATTCGTTAAACTGGAAAATTCTGGGCTGTTTGCAGCAAAATGCACGTATGAGCAATGCTGAAATAGGGCGTCAAGTTGGGATTAGTTCGCCTGCTGTTTCAGAGCGCATTAAGAAAATGGAAGACCTAGGAATTATTCAGGATTATCATACAACCGTATCGCCTTTTGAGGCAGGTTATCAGTTGAAAGCCCTTATAACCATTCGCGCTTTTATGGGTATGTTGAAACCGTTTTTGGATAAGGTGAAAACCTATGATGAGGTTATCAATTGTTACCGAATTACCGGAAATGAGAACATTGTTATGGAAGTGGTTTTAAAAAACCAAAAGCATCTAGAAGCGTTCATAGATCAACTGATTGTTTATGGTGAAGCTAAAACGCAGATTGTACTTTCACATGTTATCAAGCACAATCCGGTTAAGCCGCTGAAATAAATCAGTCTTCTTCATCTTCGTCAAATTCATTAAAAGGAAGATCATCATCGGGATCGGAATCGTCATAGTTTATGCCAGGTGGATTGAACAAACCCCAACGGTCAATAATGTAGTTCCAAGGATCAAACGTTTTAACCCACTCGGCAAATAATACACGGAATTCTTCCATTTCTTCACGAAGCACGTTTAGGTACTCGACATCCTTAAAGCCAAAGCTTTCCAAAGTCGTTAAATCGGTTAGAATCTCTCTAGCTGCTAATCTAATGATCGTGGCATTTTCCATTCTTAAATCATAAAGCGTATCTTCATTCCAAACACCTGCAATGTTGGCAGGAATGATGAGTGAGTTATCAACTAGGGCATTTATACTACTGTCAATCATTTCACCTTCTGCCTCCGATTCATATTCCATTTCACTTTCCATGGCAATTTCGACAATAGAGTCCACTAATGTTCTAATGGATTCTGCCTTTTGAAATAAGGGTAATTTTTCCCATGGTCTACTCATAATTCAATTCTTTTTTAATTTTTAAATAACGCTTTAAACTCCATAATAATAGGGCACAAAGCACGCCAAGAGCCGTCATAATATACCAAGTATTTTCAAATCCCACACTATCCACCAACTGCATGCCTGCGTTATGCCCAAAAATATGGGCTACAGAGAACGAAATGGTGTACAATGCCATATACTCTCCCTGGTTTCCTTTTTTGGCGCGTTCCATGGCAAAGGCATTTGAAAAAGGAAACGCAATCATTTCACCTACAGTCATGAATAGCATACCAATAAGCAGGATACCTATCCATGGGGTGAGATTCAGTACCAAAAAGCTTGCAGCCGTTAACATGGCGCCAACAAGCATCAGAAACGGTTTGGAATACTTGGTGTTTTCCAACCACTTAATGAGTGGCATTTCCAATAGAAAAATAAACGCACCGTTTAGTCCCAATAGGATGCCGATTTCCAATTCGTTTAAGGTATGTACATTTTTGTAATAAATGGGCATCGTTGAAAAATATTGCAAAAAGATGATTCCAAAGATGGTCATAGATGCCAAGAATATCCAAAATGCCTTGTCCTTATAAGCCGACTGTGGATTATCGTTAATGACATTGTCAACTATCCTAGCTTTTTTAGGGTTTAAAACATTTATAAGTAACAAAGTTGCCAAAATACAGGTAATACCATCTACCCAAAACAAACCACCGTAACTCATGGTCGTGATAATTAATCCGCCTAAAGCAGGGCCAGCAGAAAAACCGAGATTTATGGCCAACCTGATAAGTGTTACCGAACGTGTTTTATTTTCAGGTTTACTATAGGCACTCATTGCTACAAACATGGCAGGACGAAACATATCCGCTACCAGCATCACCAAGAAAATGCCCAAGCAAATGCTAACGAATGTATTTAAAAACTGAAGCCCTATAAATAGGATACCTGTAGCCAGCAAACTCCTGACCATTACTTTGTAGTAGCCTATCGTATCGGTTAATTTACCACCTAGCCACGAACCTGCAAGGGAACCTAAACCAAATGCCGACATAATCCAGCCAACATCAGAGGGTTCAAAATGCAAATCCTCTGTGAGATAGAGCGACAAAAAGGGTATGACCATAGTCCCAGCCCTATTTATAAGTGTTATCAAGGCTAACCACCAAACTTCTCTTGAGAGACCTTTAAAGGTGTCTAGATAATTGTTGAATAAGGTTTTCATTTTTGATTGTTGTTATAAAAATAAAAAGTCCGACGTTGACGTCGGACTTTTCTATATTGTTAATTTATATGTTTAGATCATCATAATATATAGTAAGCCCAACTTCTTTCCCAAGAGGTTTGTCTTTTTGTGTATACTACGATGCCGTTATTCATGATTTCTCTAAATGTTAACCAAAACTAGGTAAAAAAACTTTAAGTTGTATTTTTGAAAACAAAAAAATAAATAATGAAACTACTTTTTACCCTTTTTTTGATTGTTACCTTGAGCGCTTGTGCTCAAAATAAGGAACCTATTTTAGGAAAAACTGCCTGGCAACGTGAGATGAATGCTGACTTTAAGGATGCAACCAAATCGCCTTTAAAGGATAAGGACCGTAAAAAGTTTAATGGATTGGAATTTTTTGAATTTGATTCCACTTATGTGGTCAAGGCTTCATTAACGCGAACGCCTGATGAAAAACCTTTTAAAATGAGGACAACCACCGAAAGGTTGCCAGATTATGTGAAGTATGGTGTGGTTGCTTTTGAATTACATGGTAAGAAATATCAATTAAATATTTATCAGAATTTAGGTTTGTTGACAAAACCGGGCTACGAAGATTATTTGTTTTTACCTTTCCTAGATGACACCAACGGTGAAGGGAGCTATGCTGGAGGACGTTATGTTGAATGCCGTATTCCTGAAGGAGATTCTTTAATTATTGACTTTAATACAGCCTATAATCCCTATTGCGCATACAATGAGAAGTATTCTTGCCCTATTGTCCCAAGAGAGAATTATTTGGAGACCAAAATTGAGGCAGGAGTCAAGGCGTTTAAAAAAAAGTAAGGCACCTAACACATGTTTAGGCGCCCTAATAGTTACTGACTCTAGCTAAATTTAATTTTTAATGATACGTTTGGACAAGTTACCCTCGTTGGTAATTAATTGTAATAAATACGTACCTTTTGGCAAGGTTGAAACATCCAGTTTGTTTAGATTTCCATTGGTAGTGATAATGACTTTCCCATACATGTCAATCAGTTTTATGGTAGTTATCTCAACGTGATTAGGTGTTTTGATATTTACACTTGCTGCTGTAGGAATAGGATATATTCTTATTTCAGATAGGATTTCATTGGTGATTCCGAGTGTACCATCGACTTCAAAAAATTGTCTTTCATAAAGAGACCATGTTCCATCGGTGTTACGGACTCTAATATGAAGGTAATGATCACCTTGTGCCAAACCAACCGTAGTTGGAATAGATAAAACTTCATCAATACTGTCTCCTGTAACTGATATTGTGGTCCCATTTCCAACGCCTGGATCAACATCTATATAATATTCTGCAGCAGTTATACTAGCCGTATTAATGTCAGAAACGGGAGCTACCCTAAAAATTTTATGTTCATAGAGACTGTATTCGTCGTTACTGTTCTTTACGCGAACAAACAAACGATGTGTTCCCGTAGGTAATCCTGATGTTGACACTGAAAGCGCTTCATCTATGGTTTCTGCATCCATGAGGTCAATAGCCGTTCCGTTACCCACACCAGGATCTTGGTTAAAGAAATATTCGGCTTCAACAATATCACTGCTGTTATTGTCAGGAGTTGGCGTAATACGGAATGTTTTACTTTCCATTAAACTTGCTTCTCCATCAGCATTTATGGCTCTTATAAAAAGTTTATGTGTGCCTTCTAGAAGACCAGTTGTGGAAATATTGAAGCTTTGATCTATGACTTCAGTATCTGGATTGATATCAATGCTTGTTCCTAGACCAACACCAGGGTCTTGGTCAAAGTAATATTCCAAGCTGGCAATATCTGACGTGTTTTGAGACCAAGAAAAACCTATGCAGAAACAGCTCAATACTATGGTATAAAAAGCTTTCATCTGTTTGTTTTTTAGTTAGTTTTATTGGCGTTGGCCTTTAGGTTTACCTGTAAGTTTGCACCAGCCGATACCATATTATTTGAAATAGTCATTTCTTCTAAATACGGTAATAATGTAGGATATCCTCTCATATCAAAATCATAAAAGCCATTAAAGAGCCCAATGTCATTGCCGTCAGTTCCTAAAGCTGTTGCGCCAATATTATAGTCGTTATCAACACTATATGATGGATCTGTGCCTGGAATACTTACAAATTGAGGGTTGGTATTGTTGAAATTTCCTGTTCCATTTAAATCGCCAAGAGTAATACCATTATAACTATACGTCATGCAGTTGTTAAAAAGTGTTGGCGTTCCCCCAGATTGCCAGTTGGTACCATTAAAATTACTGGTAGGAGCAAAAATGTTGTTTTGAGCTACCAAATCATTCGGGATATAAAATATTGAAGTAGTTCCACCACCAGAATACGTTACAATATTATTGTTAAAAATAGTTGTGCTATTCAAATAAGATAATCCGTTTTGAGGAACGGTGTTAAAAAAGTTATGGGTTATCGTAATGTTTTCACTATTGTTGTTGTTAGCTGAAAGCCCCAAAGAACCATCGATGAGATTTCCTTGGATTGTGATGTTGGAAGTTATTCCTGAATTTAAGGCTATATTGTTAAAAAAGCTGTTTTCAAGAGTAACGTTTTGGGTTGTCCCTGTGATGGTTACATTGGAAGTACATCGTATCCCAGCTAGCTTTACATTGCTACTTGAAATTGTTATATTTCCAAAAAAGGCATTTCGTCCTGCGTTTAATTCAGGAGTGTGTCCCATACCATAAATAGTAACCTCCTTGTTTATTGTGACATTTCCGTAACTAGCTTCTGAAGGTTGTACATAAATGATGTCACCATTCCCAGCAGCTGAAATGGCTGCATTAAAAGTGTCGTACATGTGTGCTGGCGACGTGTCAATGTTATTGTTGTTGTCAACAATTAAGATGTTTTGGGCTTGGGTGTAGCTAAAAATTCCTAAAGCTACATACAGTAATAATTTTTTCATTTTAAATAGGTTTATTGATTATTGGTTCAAAAATCCTATTTAAAACAACATCAAAACATACGTAAAACGTCGTATATTTTATAAAATGAACTGATTATAAGTACTTAATAAGATACATTCCAAAGAAAACAGCCAAAAACCCAACAATAAAACTGGCAATGGTATAGATTGCAAAACTTGTAAAGTCACCTGATTTTAAAAGAATATGGTTTTCATAGGCAAAAGTTGAAAAGGTTGTAAAACCTCCACAAAAACCTGTAGCCAGTAACAATGTTTGATTGGAGTTAAAGGTGTTGTTTTTTGCTGCAAGACCTAGAATGATCCCAATTAATAAGCTGCCAAGAATATTAGCTAAAAAAGTTCCGTAAGGTATTCCAGATTCATGGCTGTTTAGGAGTTTGCCAATCAGGTATCGAAGTACGCTTCCAACACCTCCACCAATAAATACCAAGAGGATACTTTTCATTTATTCCTCAATTGCTATATAAATTTCCGTAATCCAATCGGCAGGATTTGGTGTTGTCATAGGATCTGTCAAATAAACCTCCAAATTGGGCCCGATTTCTTTTGGAACCAGTTTGTAATTTTCTATGTATTTAAACGTTTCGTCCCAAGCTTCTTTTAGGTTTTCATAGTTGCCTTTCAATGTCGTTTTAACAGCTTTAAATGGTTCCAATTGGCCACTTAAAATATCACTATCGGTAGTAATTATTTGATTGGTAGTTGGAATACAGCAGGAGAAAATAACCGCGTTGTTAGGTTCATCCCATTTATAATAACTCACGAAAGGTGCACCAGCCATGGCTATACGGTTTTGTCTTGCGTAACTGCCTATTTTTGGTAGCATTTCAGCCATTTTATCTTTTAGGTCCGTTATTTTGCAGGATGTGGTATTGTAAATGTAGTAACCGCCACCATGATTGGCAATGCCATCTACTTTTATGGTGTATTTCAACATGGATTCCACAACAATACTATCCAGTTTTTCCAAACCACGTTCAAAATCAGGGCCAATCATATTGTCAAAACCACCAGACATCAATGATGTCGCCTTGAACATAAAAGGCACTTTGTCACTGTGCATTTTCCAAGTTACATTGGTTTTGCCATCTTCTGAAGGTTCAAAATTCCAAGTGACTTTGGATGGTTCAAAATCGCTAAATTGCAATTCTTGCTCAATAGATTGATTAGGGTTGGTTGCCAATGTGGTCATCTTTCCAGGTCCATGGGAATCGACCCAACTGTAAGAACCTCCCACTCCTGCAGTTGTATTACCTAATGAGATAACGGTTTCTGGGTCTTTTTCTACCCAACTGGACCAAGCTTCCCAGTTTTTAAAGTCAATAACGTTGTTGTAAATAACTGCTGAAGGCGCGTTAATAGTTCGCGTTCTTGTAACCTCGAAGGAGTTTGGCTGAACTGCGATATAAATAGATATACCAATTACCAGAATTAATAATGCAAAGAGTATGTATTTGAATGCTTTCATTGTTGTTAAGTTAGTTTATCAAAGATAATGAATTTAACTGTATGATAACGGTTACAAAATACTAACTAACATTATTGAAAAAGCCATTTTATAGTAACAATAAATAGGATAAAAGAAATAAAGGCAATTAAAACCCAAATGCTACCCTTGTAATGTTTTTTGTGAAGTTGGATATCTTTTCTATAGGCATAAATCAGTACGCCTATAAATAGAATGGCAAATAAAATTCCAAAAACTAATTGACCTTTTGTAAACATATCCTTAATTTTATGCAAATTTAAACAAAATATATTGATGAAGGATAAAATAGAAGCTGTTAAAATGTTCCATAAAGCCTTTAAAATTGGGCATCGAGAGACTCCTAAAGCCGATTTGGGTCTGGAAAAGAACATGTTACGTTATAAGTTGATGCGCGAAGAAAATGAGGAATATTTA
The DNA here is from genome assembly GCA_030425285.1 of Bacteroidia bacterium. Lineage (GTDB taxonomy): Bacteria > Bacteroidota > Bacteroidia > Flavobacteriales > Flavobacteriaceae > Hanstruepera. The sequence goes on along the minus strand of JAUIAY010000005.1, from coordinate 33,785 downwards.
GAGGCTGCCAATAATGATGATTTGGTTGAGGTGGCTGATGCTTTGGGCGATATGCTTTACATACTTTGTGGCACTATTATAGAACATGGATTGCAGTACAAAATTGAAGAGGTCTTTGAAGAGATTCAACGTAGCAACATGAGTAAATTGGGTGAAGATGGGCAGCCAATTTATAGAGAAGACGGTAAAGTCTTAAAAGGGCCAAACTATTTTAAACCACATATTGAGGAGATACTCAATAAATAAAAAAAGCAGCCAACTGGCTGCTTTTTTTATTTATTTTACTGGATATCGCCATCCATATTTGTCTTCAGTTATGTTATGTTGAATATTTAGCAACTGTTTCTTGAACATAGCTGCATAGGAATCATCAAGATCTGGAATTTCATAAGTAGTTCCAGCATGCTCAAAAGCAGAAACCGGACTGATTACCGCTGCTGTTCCAGTACCAAAGATTTCCTTTAAAGAACCATTAACTGCTGCTTCTTTAATTTCATCAACTTTGATACGTCTTACTTCAATATCAATATTATTATCCTTGGCTAATTGAATGACACTCTTTCTAGTAATCCCATCCAATATTCTATCATTATTAGGAGCTGTTACCAATTTGTCATTTATTCTAAAGAAAATGTTCATGGTTCCAGCTTCTTCTAAATATTCGTGGGTATTAGCGTCTGTCCAAATGATTTGTTGAAATCCTTTGGCTTGAGCAAGACTTGTTGGGTAAAACTGTGCGCCATAATTTCCAGCTGCTTTAGCAAAACCAACACCACCATCGGCAGAACGACTGTATTTTTCCGCAATCAATACACGTACCTTGCCTGTGTAATAGGCCTTGGCAGGCGAGCAAATAATCATAAACCTGTAATCACTTGAAGGAGCAGCAGCAATGGCAGAATCTATTGCAATGGCAAACGGTCTTATATAAAGTGAATTTCCAACACCAGGTTTAACCCATGCTTTATCTAAATTTAGCAAGGTCAGTAACCCATTCATAAAGTACTCTTTTGGAAATTCAGGAATGGCCATTCTTGCAGACGATTTATTAATACGACTATGATTGTCTTCCGGTCTAAATAAAAATACCTCTCCATTATCGTCCTTGTAGGCCTTCATGCCTTCAAAAACAGCTTGACCATAATGAAATACCCTTGCCGAAGGATCAATGGTCATGGCTTGGTAAGGCATTATCTTTGGTTGTTGCCATTTTCCGTCAATAAAATCACAAACGAACATATGATCAGTAAACACACGACCAAAATTGATGTTGTCAAAATCTACGTCATGAATTTTAGTTTTTTCTGCTTTTACTATATCGATTTCGTTAATGTCTGCTTCTATCATTTTAAATAAGTTTTTTGGTGATGCAAAAGTACTTAATTTCACCCTTATAAAAAACTTAATGTTTCCTTATTTAATTTGTATATTTGAGGCAAATTTTTAAAAAATAAATTTTAGAATTATGAAAAACATATTGTCCCTATTATTGTTAGTTTTTATAGTAGTTTCTTGTAAGAATGAATCAAAAACTACTGAAACTGAAACTACCGAAGTTGAAGCTGTTGAAACTGAAACTAAAGAGATTGCTTATGCTTCTTTTGGTGAAAAAATTGAAGCTGATAATGCGTTAAGTATTACCGATTTATCTGAAAAATTTAAGGCTATGCAGGTTGGCGATAGTACTTCGGCTAAATTGGTAGGCAAAGTAAACAGTGTTTGCCAGGTGAAAGGCTGTTGGATGCGTGTTGATTTAGGGAATGATGAAGAGGTTATGGTGAAGTTTAAGGATTATGGTTTCTTTATGCCAAAAAACATTGCAGGTAAGGACGTTATTATGCAAGGGCAGGCTTATGTTTCTGAAGTTTCTGTAGAAGAGCAACGTCACTATGCTGAAGATGGTGGAAAATCTGAAGAAGAAATAGCAGCCATTACCGAGCCAAAGCGTACCTATTCTTTCATGGCTGATGGTGTTTTATTGATTGAAGAATAAATGAAGCAGCTTATAGCTATATGTTGTTTTTTGGTTGTCCTTTTTAGTTGTCAGAATAAGGTTGAAGAACCGGTTGAGCCAACTGAAGAAAAGGAAGCGTTTGTTTATGATATGTATGAGCCTTCTGAAATGGCGAATCTCATGAACCAGATGTATGCAGACAACCTGAAGATTAAACAAGATATTCTAGCTGGCAAAACACCAACCGAATTTCCTATGGATTTTATGAAAATCCATACAGCGGAAATGACTGACCTTAAAGGCCGAAATGAGGTTTTTGAGAGTTTTTCCAATGTGTTTTTAAATGCTGAACGTGAAATTTTCAACGAGGACTCTGAAGTTCCTGTAGAAGAGCGTTTCAATAATGCTGTAAATGTTTGTATTTCCTGTCATCAAACCGAATGTACAGGACCTATTCCACGTATCAAGAAGCTACTAATTAAATAGGATTGAAACGTAAAATCATTACGACTGCAGACGGCTCCAAGACCATACAAATTGAAGATTGGAACGAGCAGTACCATTCCATTCACGGTGCTTACCAAGAAGCGGTGCATGTCTTTATTAAGCATGGTTTACAGTATGTGACTAATCATGAGAATGTTTCTGAACCGATATCTATTCTTGAGATGGGTTTTGGAACTGGACTCAATGCCATGTTGACTTTTCAGGAAGCCCAAAAACTAGATGTACCTATTAACTATGTAGGTATTGAAGCTTATCCTGTATCTCAAGATGAGATTGATCAATTGCAATATGATACACTGTTTGGAAGTGACAGCCAAACGTTTTTCAATATACATGAACTGGAATGGGAAGTTCCTAAATCTATATCACCTAATTTCACTTTAACCAAACGCCAGCAATTTTTTCAGGATATTACTGATATAGATACTTTTAATCTGATTTATTTTGATGCTTTTGGCGCACGCGTACAACCTGATTTGTGGACGGAAGCCATTTTTTCTAAAATGTATCAGGCTTTAAAACCTCAAGGTGTTTTGGTAACCTATTCGGCTAAAGGTAGTGTGAGACGTGCTATGCAATCCGTGGGTTTTGAGGTAGAACGCTTACCTGGTCCTCCTGGTAAGAGGGAAATGTTAAGAGCTAGAAAAAGTTCTTAACATTCGGTGAGCTTGAGAGCCAAATGCTTCGAGCAATTAAGAATTAGCGAAATTTAAGCAGCGTATTAGCTTTTCTGTTAACAACCGTTAAATCTGTTAAACCTTAATTAAACCTAAAACCTTTGGCGTTGGTAATCCGTATCTTTACAAAAAATTGTTTATGAAGGTTCTCATTACAGGAGCAACGGGTTTAATTGGTCAAGCTATTGTAAAACAATGCTTGGCAAAGGGTTGGATGGTCCATTATTTAACGACTTCCAAATCTAAAATTGAAAACTCGGATACCTACAAAGGCTTTTATTGGAATCATAAAGATGAAATAATTGACGAGGCTTGTTTTGATGGTGTGGACGCTATCATCAATCTGGCAGGTGCGAGTATTGCCAAGCGTTGGACGGCATCCTACAAACAAACGATTTTGGATAGTCGTATAAACACTTTAAGATTACTCCATAGCAAACTTTCTACTACAAAACATACTGTTAAACAGTTAATTTCTGCCAGTGCCATTGGTGCATACCCTGATTCTCTGACCAATTATTACGAAGAAACTTTTCCAACCTATTCCGATAGTTTTTTAGGAACCGTTGTTGAAAAGTGGGAGACTGAAGCCGATGCTTTTAAAGCATTGGATATAACAGTATCCAAAGTGCGTATTGGTTTGGTTTTGGATGCCCAAGAAGGTGCCTTGCCACAGATTGTTAAACCCACCAAATTTGGAATGGGAGCGGCTTTTGGCAGTGGTAAGCAATGGCAATCCTGGATACATGTTGATGATTTGGCAGGTATATTTATGTATGTAGCCCAACATCAATTGGATGGTGTCTTTAATGGCGTAGCTCCAAACCCAGTGAGTAATACCGAATTGACAAAAGCGGTTGCTAGCACCTTAAAACGTCCTTTAATATTACCCAACATCCCAAAAACCATGATGAAACTGGTATTGGGCGAGATGCATATTCTCTTATTTGAAAGCCAACGGGTGAGTTCTAAAAAAATTGAAAACAAGGGTTTTGAATTTCAATTTGTGAATTTAAAACCTGCTTTGGAGGATTTGCTGATTAGTTGATGACGGAAGGCAGAAGACTGAAGATGGAAGACCGAAGACGGTAGACTGTTGATTTGGTTATTTGGTTATATGGTTTTGCGGTGAATAGTCAAAAGACTGGAATGACCAATCACAACTTTGTACCATCCAATCAAAAGTTTGCGGTAACTAATCAAAACTTTGTGGTGGTTAATCAAAAGTTTGCGGTGACCAATCAAAACTTTGCGGTGACCAATCAAAACTTTGTGGTAGCTAATCAAAACTTTGTACCAATCAATCAAAAGTTTGTACCACCTAATCACAACTTTGTGGTGGTTAATCACAACTTTGTACCACTCAATCACAACTTTGTACCGACCAATCAAAATATTGTACCACTCAATCACAACTTTGTACCATCTAATCAAAGGTTTGTACCACTTAATCAAAGGTTTGTACCACTTAATCAAAACTTTGTACTAGTCAATCAAAAGTGGAACATGGTCAATCAAAAGTGGAACATACTCAATCAAAAGTGGAACATACTCAATCAAAAGTAGAACATGGTCAATCAAAAGTGGAACATACTCAATCAAAAGTAGAACATGGCTAATCAAAGGTGGAACATGGTCAATCAAAGATGGAACATGACTAATCAAAAGTGGAACATAGTCAATCTAAAGTGGAACATGGTCAATCAAAGGTGGAACATTGTTAATCACAAGTGGAACATGACCAATCAAAAGTAGAACATGGTCAATCAAAGGTGGATCATGACTAATAAAGACTTTCTCGTGATAAATAATATTAGGTAATCCTTTAGATTAGCTTCGCTAAATCCTCTACTTTGTTATGTGTTAAGAGCGTAATGAATGTTGTTGTAGTATCTTTTTGGTTTAAATTATTAGGACTTCTGATTGAATGTCAATTCGAAAACCAGTTTTTCTATACATCATCAAATTTTCTTCATTATCGATAAAAACAAATTTTCCTTTCTTTTTATTACAAGCAAATGCTTTTTTTTTGTTAAAAGAAGAAATGTCATGTTTTTCAAGTAAAAATTGAATAGTTGATTTTAGTTGTTCAACTGCATTAGATTGCCATGGGGGTTTTTGGTTTTTCAGTTCAACCAAATATAGATGTTGATCTGTGGTTAACATACAATCACACCTCCCTCTATTTGGGAATTCGCCATCTTTTAATACGCATTTATCAATAGCTGTAAAAACAATATCTAAATTGTTGGTGTTTTTAACTGTTGCTATCCAATCATCTTGATTGTCAATATTTGTATCTGGATATGCTTGATTGTTATCGTCATCATCACACAATCCAAAAGTTTCTATATTAATTGGTTCATGTTGGCATTCATCTTTGAAAAAGTTTAAACTCATGAGCTTTTTTGAACTTCTAGTTCTTGTTCAATTTCTAATAGCTTGTCAAACATATCATTTCCATGATGTAATGATTGATTTAAAAAGTTTTTACTAGATGGAATACCTTCTGTGTTTGGTAATTTAATAATCGTTCCATTTTTTTCTTCTAATTGGTATAGTACAAAATCTGAAAACGGGAGAGTGGAATCACTTGATATAATAGTATTCAATTTTTTGATTAAGGAACTATTGTTATTTAAATCAAATAACTTCTTTTTTAAATAGTCAGCTTGAATTGCAATGCTCATAAAATTCACTAAATATGGGCTGTGAGTTGTGATTATTAACTTATTTTCCACATTAGAATTGTTGAATTCCAAAAGTTTTTTGAGAATTTCCCATTGAGAAGTAGGAAACAGATTTTGTTCTGGTTCCTCAACAATATTTACGAAGCAATCATTTCTTGTTACTGAGGAAAGTAGTTCCAATGCTTGGTTTTTTAGTTCTTCAGTAAGCTTGTCATTTTTTAAAATAGTAAGAATACGATTTCTTAAAAACCTCATCTCTTCTAAACTCTCTTTGGCCACAGAATTGTCAAAATTTCTATTAATTCCTTCACTAAGATTTTTTGAGACTAAATACAATGGTATTGACGATTGTAGTCCACTTGAAGCTTCGTATAAAGGTAAATTGTAATTCTCTCCAATTATTTTAGATTCCCCTTTTTTATTATCATAAGAAAATTTAAGGTTGTTGATTGGGATTTTTAAAGATTCAGAAAGTTCTTGTTTAGATCTATCAAATTCTTCAAGAAAAGTATATAAAGTTTTAGGTAAATACCTAAGCTTTTCTGGCTGGGAAACAGCACTTACAAAGTTTCTTTCAGCAGGTACATACATTATTTTTGGAACGGAATATTTTCTCTCTTTAATTTCACTAATGCTTAATCTGTTTTTTTTGTAATGAAAATGATAAGCTATTCCAAAAAATTCAATTTCAGTATTAGGTTTAAAGTAGTTTTTTAAATTTTGATATTCGCAATAAAAATTTTCAAATTTAGATTTTCTTGTGACCTCTCTTTTTAATACCGTTTGTTTGAATAACGACTTCTCAAGCCAAGAAAAAACAGATATTAATTTGGCAACTGTGCTTTTTCCACTGCCTTGATTCCCTATTAAAACAGTTACTTTATTAATATCAATCCATTCATCACCAAATCCTTCCTTAATTGGTCCGAAGTTCTTTATTTTTATTTTACTTTTTTCAGTCAATTTTATTTTTGTTTATAACTGCAATTTATGGAATTTGCAGAAAATAATATCAAATAATTCAAATCGATTTAAAAACTATTGCAACGATCTGAAGCAAATTATTTTAATATTCCTAATACTCTAGGTGATTAACGAAGTTCGATTATTTTTTTGATAATTTCAAATCATAAATACCCATAAGCCCAATACATCAGGACAAACTGTAGGGGTATACGTAGTATTAAAATCCATTTGGGAATACCGGCACTGGCTTTTTTGCCTGATAGCATATAGAAGTGAACTAACAAAAATACGGTGAGCATCAACATAATGCCGTAAATAGCCCAAGTCCTTGTTTCTTTAAATAGCAGTCCAGTGCCCAACATGATTTCGGCCAAACCGCTTAAAAGCACCAAGGTTTTGTGGTTTGGTAAGTACCGTGGCATAATGCGCATGTACATTTTGGGTTTGACAAAATGCATGATGCCTGCCACCATATACAGGGCTGCCATGGCATATAGATGCCAGGGGTTATTCATCTTTATAAACCTTGTAGGTGATACCAATGCCGTAATTGGTGAGTCCGGTTTTAAGCAAACTGGAGTCCATACTACCGGGTTTAAACTGTACCCAATCATTGCCACTTATAAACACGCGTTTTATGAAGGTGTTGTGGGTTTCAATCTCGCTAGTAAATGGTAATAGTGGTCTGAAATTGGTGGGTATTTTTACGATGCCACCATCCCGACCTTTTAGTTCCTTGTATTTTTTGTTGGGCAACAATTTGCCGGCTTTATCGGTGTAACCCAATACCTGTAGGGATACAAAGAATCCGTTTTCGGGATAGATGATGTTGTAGTCAGTCACATCTAAATCATAGGAGTCGCCATTTTTTTCGGTGGCTCTAAAAACTATGTTATCATATACCAGCACCTCGCCGGGCTTACCGTTGTTGTTTTTATAAAACTTGACCTTAAACAGGGTTGAAAACGGTTTCTTATCGGCGTTTTTCTTTTTGCGTTGTTCCCAGTCACGTGATTCTAACGTAATGGGGAAGTGGATGGTGCTTAATTTTTTAAGCTTGTCATTGGGATTGGAAAAATAGACCGCAATCTCCGATTCTATGGTTGGTAACCAGCAATGGTAATAATCATCATCCAGATACGGTTCCATAGTTTCTTCCTTGAACTTTCGGTTGTTGGCTATCAGCACAATTTCATCCAAATGACTGATTTCCTCTTCCAAGAAAATAGTACTAGGCAGTTGCTCTGTGGGAATGGTCACATTTTTATAACTCAATGCCGAAATGTACAGGGTGTCTACATCAGGATAGAGTTTTTTGGTAAACACAAAAGCACCTTCGTCATCGGCAAAAATACCTTGCCCGTCACCAAATGAAATAGTGGCATAGGCAATGGGTGTTTTGGATTTACTGTCCTGAATGCTGGTTTTTTGCGCATGGGAAATCCATGACAATAGGATACATGTTAATAAAACTATTCTTTTTAAAATCATATTATTTGTTTGCCGAAATCCACGCATTGATTTTGTCCTCCAATAATGCTAAAGGTACGCAACCAGGCTCTAGGACTTCGTTATGAAACTGACTAATATCAAATTTAGTGCCTAATTCCTTTTCGGCTTTGGCACGTAGCTCTCTAATTTTTAATTGCCCGATTTTATAGGATAGTGCCTGTGCTGGCATAGCCATATAACGTTCAATTTCAGAAATGATGCTGGCTTCGCCTTCGGCTTCATGATCCAACGAATATTGAATGGCTTGTTCACGTGTCCAGCCTTTGGTATGCATACCTGTGTCAACCACCAAACGGATTGCGCGATGCATTTCCATGCCCAGCATACCAAAATATTGATACGGATCGGTATATAAACCCAATTCTTTACCCAATGACTCCGAGTATAAAGCCCAGCCTTCGCCATAGGCGCTGTACCACAGGGTTTTTCTGAATTCAGGTAAATCGGTATCTTCTTGTTGTAGCGAAATTTGGTAATGATGCCCTGGAATGGCTTCGTGCAAGAATAAGGCTTCGTCACTAAAGGTGTTGTAAGTTGTTACATCAGGAATTGGCACATAAAAAATACCTGGTCTGGTGCCATCCAAAGACCCTGGATTGTATTCCGCACTAGCGGAAGCTTCCCGAAAAGCTTCTGTGCGTCGCACTTCAAAAGGTGTTTTAGGTTTGACATCAAATAACTTTTCTATCTGTGGTTTCATGGTTTCATGAATCGCATTGAAATTATCTATTACCTGTTGAGGCTCGGTAAATGGCATCAATTCTTTATTGTTTCTCACATAATCAAAAAACGCTTTTAAATCGCCTTCAAAGCCAACTTGTTCCTTCACTTTTTCCATTTCAGCCGAAATACGTGCTACCTCACTTAAACCAAGTTTGTGAATTTCATCGGCTGTCATATTGGTTGTGGTAAACAACTTGATCATGTGGTTGTAATAAGCAGAACCGTTAGGCGTGTCATTAATTCCAGAGGATTCACGACCAGCAGGCAGATAATCCGTTTTTAAGAAATCATAAAGGCTTTTGTAGGCAGGAATAACTTTGTCATTGAGTTTGGCCGTGTAAGCTTCTTTTAGGGTTGTTTTATCTTCTTCGCTAAAGCTATCAGGCATATTTTTGATTGGTGAGTAGAACAGGTGATTTTCAATATCTTCTGAAGCGCCAGATTCTATTTGCGGTAATACTTTAACAATTAATGACTTTGGCAATACATAACCTTCGGTTATTCCTTTTTCCATATTATTTTTAACAGATTGCAACCACTCGGTGTAGCCATCCAAACGTTTTAACCAATTGTTGTAATCTTCAACTGTTTCAAAAGGCTGTGCACCAGCACCACTAGCCAACTGGCCTACAGAAAGATGTGGCGACCACATTTGATCAATAGGAACCAATTCACGTTGTTTGAATTTAAAATCTTCCAGAGCAATTTCAACTTCCCATTTTAAAATAGCTTTAGACATTTTTTGACTATCGGTCAAAGTGCTGTCAGGAAACGCCATGAGGTCATTTAAGTATTTGTTGAAATGGTTTTTGCTTTTTAAAATATGCTCATCAGACAAAGCGTTGGGATATTGGTCGTTGTAACGATTATCTCCGGCAAAGGTAGCACTCACAGGGTTTAACTTCAAACCGTCTTCATAATAGTTGTCCAATAAGGTGTCAAAGGCTTCATTTGGCATAATCATGGTTGTTTCGGTATTTTCTTCAGTTTTTTCGTTTTTACAGGCTGTTAAAACAAAAACAAGGCAAAAAACAGTTAAAAAGGTTCTCATAAAGTTTAAAATCAAAATTTGAAAGCTAAAGATACACATTCTATTATTCAATCAATAGCAAAAAAAAGCTACAATCTAAAAGACTGTAGCTTCAAGGCGTGTTTAATTGTAATTGGTTAGTCTTTGTCCAAGTTTTTGGTCATGTTAAAGCCGATAAATAATCCAATACCAGCCATTAGAAAGATTGTTCCTGGCATAGCTATTTCTGCATCAACATTAAGATTCTCTTTGATAATTCCGCCTATAATAACTCCGATTCCTATACCCATTAACAGTAAAGCTAAATTTAAAATAATGACTTTCCAGATTGGAGCCGTATGCTGCTTACCTTTCATGAAGATACTGGCATCGGCACCTTTTTCTATTAATGCTAATCGTTCTTTGTTTCTAGTTGAGAAGTACAAGTAAAATACGCCAAATACTGCCCCGAAAATAACCGGTATAATAATTAATTCTGATCCCATAAGTGTTTGTTTTTAATTGATTACTTTTAATGTGTTCATAGCTTATGACGACAACTTTTAATTTATGGTTACAACTTTTTCAAACTTTTTTTCATTTCTTGATGTAACCACTATGCATGAGGTGTCGTCTAAAACACAGATGACCACCAACAACGAACAGACTGTAATCAATGACATTATAGCAGGCAATACTAATGCCTTTGCTGTATTGGTTGACAATTATAAGGATATGGTGTTTACGTTGGCGTTTAGAATGTTAAAGAATCGAGAGGAAGCTGAAGAGGTGTCTCAAGATTCTTTTATTAAAATTTACAAATCCTTAAATAAATTTAAAGGGGATTCTAAATTTTCAACCTGGGTTTATCGGGTTGCTTATAATACCTGTTTAGATAGAATTAAGAAGCATAAACGGAGTCAGACACATATTCCTATTGATACTTTTACCGAGCATCATATAAAGACCGTTGAAACAGCATTGGATAAACTTGAACAGGAGGAAAGAAAACAAGCCGTTCAAAACTGTTTGCAATTATTGCCCAGTGAAGACAGTTTTTTATTGACCTTGTATTATTTTGAGGAGCAGTCTTTGGAAGACATATCGAAAATTACGGGCCTAACAGCCAATAATGTTAAAGTAAAATTATTCAGAAGTCGTAAGAAGCTGGCGGTTATTTTTAGTCAGCAATTAGGACCAGAAACTATTGAATTGTATGGAAAAGCATTTAGATAAAAAGATAGAACACGTAACGGACAAGTTAATGAAAGAAAGCAGCATTGAAAAACCGTCTTTCAACTTTACGGATTCCGTGATGCAAAGTGTTCATAACATTAAAGCGAGCCATATAACCGAATACAAGCCTTTAATATCCAAACAAGGTTGGATTGGTATTGGTTTAGCTTTTATCTTAATAATGTATGTCATTTTTACCAATTCATCTTCTCAAGAGTCCGGTTGGTTGCAGACTATTAATTTTGATAGGTTATTTGATTTTAAATTTATGGATAGCTTGTTTTCTATGAGTGTTTCAAAAACGGTTATGTATACTATTCTACTGTTTGGAGTTATGCTTTTGGTACAAATTCCGTTATTAAAAAATCACTTTGATAAGCGTTTTGAAGTTTAAATTTTTAATGTTTGAAATAAAAAAAGCCGCTTCAGTCGAAGCGGCTTTTTTATCTAAAATCTATCTTCTTAAGATTGCTTGTTTGCAACCACTGTAATTTGTAATTCAAATTCATCGTTGATAAACTTGTCACCTAAATCATCAAAGAACGATTTAGAACCATAGGTTACATTCCATTTAGAACGATCAATTGTAAATGTATCACTTGTTAAAGTAAGTGTGTCACCATTTTCAGTAACACTTACTGGAATCGTGATATTGTTTTCAGCATCTTTCATTTTTAAATTTCCAGAAAGCATGCCTTTCCCATCTTTCATTTCAAAACCAGTAACTGTAAATGCAGAAGAAGGGTACGTTTCAACAGCAAAGAAGTCATCACTTTTTAAGTGACCAACTAATTTTGCATTTCCTTCTTTTTCAACTGGAATATCAGTAACAGTAATTGAATTCATATCAATTAAAAACGTACCACTTTCAATGGCATCGCCTGTCATGGTCAATACACCGTTTTCAATAGAAATAGTACCCGTGTGAGTACCTGTAGGTTTGAAGCCTTTCCAAGCAATTGTTGAATTGCTAGCATCGGCTAAATATTTAGTTGAAACAGCAGTTGTTTCTGCAGTTTCTTCAGCCGCAGTTGTTTCAGCTTCTTTGGCTTTGTCTTTACAATTTGTTAATGCCAATGCGAACAATGCAATACCAGCATATTTCAAAAAACTTTTTGTCATAATAATCTCTTTTAGTGTTAAACAACAAAAATAAGCATTTGTTGGCGACAATAATCTAAAAAAAAACTTAAAAAAATATGGTGACATTTTGACATTTTAAGGATAATGGCAGTACTTTTGCCATCGTTTTTATGTTAAAATAATTGATTGTACAGCAATGAGCAAAAAGGATAAAAAAGAAGCAGTAGCTTCAGAACAAGTTGAAGAGCAAGTGTTGCAAAAAGACGAACCAACAGTTGAAGAAAAGCTTACTGAATCATTAGAACAGGAAAAAGATAAATTTCTGCGGTTATTTGCAGAATTTGAAAACTATAAAAGACGTACGGCAAAAGAGCGTATCGAGTTGTTTAAAACAGCTAGTGAAGAGGTTATGTTAGCCATGCTGCCAGTTTTGGATGATTTTGAGCGTGCTTTAACACACATTGAAGAGGATAAAGAAGCCGAAGAGCTGCGCAAAGGTGTTTTGTTGATTTATCAAAAACTGATGAAAACTTTGGAGCAAAAAGGTTTGAAGCCTTTACAGGTGGCAAGTGGTGATAGTTTTAATGCAGATGTTCACGAAGCCATTACGCAAATTCCAGCACCAAATGAGGATTTGAAAGGTAAGATAATTGATGTTGTTGAAAAAGGTTATCAGTTAGGCGAAAAGATAATTAGATTCCCAAAAGTAGTTATAGGACAATAAGGTATGACGAAAAGAGATTATTACGAAATATTAGGAGTAGATAAAAGTGCCAGTGCTGCCGAAATAAAAAAGGCGTACAGAAAATTGGCCTTGAAATACCATCCGGATAAAAACCCAGATGACAAGGATGCTGAAGCTAAATTTAAGGAAGCAGCCGAAGCTTATGAGGTTTTAAGCAACGCTGACAAAAAATCGCGTTACGATCAATTTGGACATCAGGCCTTTGAAGGAGCAGGTGGTTTTGGTGGCGGAGGCATGAATATGGATGACATATTCAGCCAGTTTGGAGATATATTTGGTGGAGCCTTTGGTGGTGGCGGATTTTCAGGTTTCGGAGGCGGTTTTGGCGGCGGAGGCCAACGTCGTGTGAAAGGTAGTAATTTGAGAATACGTGTCAAATTATCTTTAGAAGAAATAGCCAATGGTGTAGAGAAAAAAGTTAAGGTAAGACGTAAAGTTCAAGCCCCTGGAACAACTTATAAAACCTGTTCAACCTGTAATGGCTCTGGTCAGGTTACCCGTGTAACAAACACCATTTTGGGCCGTATGCAAACGGCTACTACTTGTAACACTTGTGGTGGTGCAGGACAGACTATTGATAAAAAGCCTAATGATGCCGATGCCCAAGGTATGATTGTAAAGGAAGAAACCGTTTCAATCAAAATACCTGCTGGAGTGGTTGACGGCATGCAGTTAAAAGTTAATGGCAAAGGAAACGAAGCTCCTGGAAATGGTATTTCGGGTGATTTGTTGGTGGCGATTGAGGAAGAAACCCATGAGACACTTCAGCGTGAAGGTGATAACCTGCATTATGATTTATATGTCAGCTTACCTGATGCTGTTTTGGGAACTTCTAAAGAGATAGATACCGTAACCGGAAAGGTTAGGATTAAAATTGAAGCTGGTGTACAGTCAGGAAAAATATTACGATTGCGAGGCAAGGGTATTCCTTCTATTAATGGTTATGGTAAAGGAGATTTATTGGTTCATGTGAATGTTTGGACACCAAAAACCTTGAATAAGCAACAAAAGGAATTTTTTGAATCTATGCGCGAAGATGACCATTTTACTCCAAAACCAGAAAGTAGCGATAAGTCCTTTTTTGAAAAGGTAAAAGATATGTTTTCTTAAAATAATTGAGGCGCCTGAAGTCTTTGTAAATCCTATGTTTAAAAGGATTTGTAAGATTTTTATTAAAGATATTTTTTTTCTTTTTGCCGCTATATCAGAAAATAATACTATATTTGATTTATCACTATTTGATAATAGTGGTAATTTTTCTTTTTCATAGCAATTTTTTCCCATCCTTTAATTAATTTTTTAGGATGGGTTTTGTTTTTTATGGAGCCTAATTAAAGTATAATTTAATTCGGTTTGCGGCTTACATTTAATATATTTACAACAAACAAAAAACACGTATGGTAAACTTATTGGAAGCGCATGCTGTATCCAAGAAATTTGGAGATTTTACAGCTTTGAACAACGTTTCTATTGCAGTTCCCAAAGGCAGTATCTTTGGTTTGTTGGGACCAAATGGAGCTGGAAAAACAACACTTATTAGGGTCATCAATCAAATAACGATGCCTGATACAGGTCACGTTATTCTAGATAATGAACCTTTACAAACTCACCATATTAAGGATATTGGTTACTTACCAGAGGAGCGTGGTTTATACAAGTCGATGAAAGTTGGAGAACAGGCATTGTATTTAGCTCAATTAAAAGGTTTGAGCAAGCAGGAAGCCAAAACCCGCTTAAAATATTGGTTCGATAGATTGGAAATTGGCGATTGGTGGAATAAAAAGATTCAAGAGTTATCAAAAGGGATGGCTCAAAAAATACAGTTTGTAGTCACTGTTTTGCACAACCCCAAATTGTTGATTTTTGATGAGCCCTTTTCAGGGTTTGATCCCATAAATGCTAATTTGATTAAGGATGAAATTTTACGATTAAAAAATGAAGGAGCTACCGTTATTTTTTCAACACATCGTATGGAATCGGTTGAAGAACTGTGTGACCATATTGCGTTGATTCATCAATCCAATAAAATACTGGATGGTAAGCTAACAGATATAAAAAAGCAGTTTAAGACCAATACATTTGAAGTTGGTATTCGAACCAATGACGAAGCGGCTCTTCAGAAGGAAATGGCTGACAGGTTTGTGGTTTCTCCTGCTAACTTTAAAACAATTGAAGACGAGCTTAAACTAAATGTTAAGTTATCAAATAATGCATCGCCAAACGATTTGTTGCGTTATTTGACTTCCAAAGGCGAAGTGTCACATTTTGTAGAATTGGTGCCTTCGGCAAATGATATTTTTATTCAAGCCGTTAAGAATAGTTAGATATGAATCATTTACCCCTTATTATAAAACGTGAATATTTGACCAAGGTTAAAAATAAGTCATTTTTAATCATGACTATTTTAAGTCCGGTCATTATGATTGCGCTTATTGCTGTAGTCGCATACCTCTCCCAATTGAATAGTAATTCGGAAAGACATATTTCGGTTTTGGATGAGTCAGGTGTTTTAAGTCCTGTTTTAGAGGATACAGAAAACATTAAGTATTCTATTTTGGAACAGGTTAGTCTTGATGAAGCCAAACAAATTGTTGAGGAGCAAGAAAACTATGGGTTGTTGTATGTTGAAGAACACACCGATGCTAACGCTATATCCAAAGGAATTAAGTTTTATTCAAAGGAATCGCCATCAATAACCTTGATTTCGGATTTGGAAAATAAATTGGAAAGACGCTTAACCGATCTAAATTTAGAACGAGAGGGTGTTGATGTTAAAAAAATTAAATCAGCAAGCATTCGAGTTGCTATCGAGCAGGAAAGTTTTGAAGGCGAAAAAACATCCAAAATAGATAGTATTATTAAATTGGCTTTTGGTGGTGCAGCAGGGTATTTACTCTTTATGTTTATCATTATTTATGGTAACATGATTATGCGAAGCGTTATAGAGGAAAAGACTAGCAGGATTATCGAGGTCATTATTTCGTCGGTCAAGCCAGTACAACTTATGTTAGGCAAGATTATTGGAACCTCATTGGCAGGAATTACACAGTTTGTTATCTGGATTGTATTGGGAGGTGTTTTGCTTACTTTGGTTTCAGCTATTTTTGGGTTAGACTTGATGCAATCCCAAATGCCACAGGAGGAAATTATGAATCAGGCTATGAACAATAGTGATATGGCTATGGAAATGCAAAATATTATGGTTGCCTTTTATAACTTGCCTATTACCAATTTGATTTTTGCATTTATTCTCTTTTTTATAGGCGGTTATTTGTTGTACAGTTCTTTATATGCGGCCATTGGTGCAGCAGTAGATAATGAGACTGATACTCAACAGTTTTTATTGCCTATCCTTATGCCATTGATTTTGGCTGTTTATATTGGTATTTTTACCGTTATCGAAGATCCGCATGGAACTGTTTCAACGGTTTTTTCATTTATTCCGTTTACATCGCCTGTGGTTATGCTTATGCGTATACCTTTTGGTGTGCCCATCTGGCAGCAAGCATTGTCTTTGATTCTATTGTTAGGAACTTTTATGTTCACAGTTTGGTTTGCAGCTAAAATTTATAGGGTTGGGATTTTGATGTACGGAAAAAAACCAAGTTATAAGGAGCTTATAAAATGGATTAAATATTAATGTTTTATGCAGAGTCAATTAAATGATATAGAGGACATTGTGAAAGAAAGCAGCATTTGGGAATCTTTTGTTGACTTTTTAGGAACTGTATTGTATGTTAATGAGGACAAAACCATCAAGATAACCATTGGTTTGATACTTCTGGTTTTTGTCATTTATTTAGTAACTACCGTTGTTTTAAATATTGTAAAACGGCTGTTTACAAGGCATTTGCCTCAAGATGACAAAGCTAAATTTAATACGGTCTTTTCGTTTGCCAGATGGGTTGTTTACGTCGTAGTTTTATTGATTGTTTTTGATTCGGTAGGAGTTAATGTGACTGCTATTTTTGCGGCTTCTGCAGCTTTATTGATAGGTATTGGTCTGGCACTTCAAACCTTGTTTCAGGATATTATATCTGGGGTTTTTATATTAATTGACCAAACAGTTCACGTTGGAGATATCATTGAAATGGAAGGGAAAGTTGGTCGTGTTGAAGAAATTAAACTACGTACCACAAGAGCTGTAACCATTGACAACAAAGTTTTGGTTATACCCAATCATTTATACTTAACCAACAGTTTGTATAACTGGACCCAAAACGGTGTCTCAACAAGAGAGAGTGTTTCGGTTGGTGTTGCCTATGGAAGTGATGTACAATTGGTAAAAAAATTGTTGCTTCAAGCAGCTAGTTCACATAAGGATGTTATCAGTCACCCAGAACCAACTGTGTTGTTCACGGATTTTGGAGATAGTTCTCTAAATTTCAAGGTGGTTTTTACCATTAATGATAGTTTCAAAGCACAATTTCCCAGAAGCGATATTCGTTTTGAAATAGACAGATTGTTTAGGGAAAACAATATTACCATACCATTCCCGCAGAGGGACATTCATATTATAGAAAAACAAGAAATAAAAAAAGATGCCTAAAATACTAGTAATTGAAGATGAAGCAGCCATTCGTCGTGTATTGGTTAAAATATTATCAGAAGAAAGTGATACCTATCAAGTAGAAGAAGCCGAGGACGGACTACAAGGAATTGAGGCCATAAAAAAAGAAGATTATGACTTGGTGCTTTGCGATATTAAAATGCCCAAAATGGATGGTGTTGAGGTTCTTGAAGCCGTAAAAAAAATAAAACCAGAAACTCCCATTGTTATGATTTCGGGGCATGGAGACTTGGATACAGCTGTGAATACTATGCGTTTGGGAGCTTTTGATTATATCTCAAAACCACCTGATTTAAATCGTTTGCTGAATACTGTTCGTATTGCTTTAGATAGAAAAGAGTTGGTTGTTGAAAACAAAATGCTCAAGAAGAAGGTCAGCAAAAATTACGAGATGGTAGGTGAGAGTAAGGCCATTGAGCAAATAAAAGAAATGATAGACAAGGTTGCGCAAACCGATGCACGAGTTTTAATTACGGGACCTAATGGAACTGGTAAGGAATTGGTTGCGCACTGGTTACATCAAAAAAGTGAACGTTCCAAAGGGCCACTCATTGAGGTGAATTGTGCTGCAATTCCAGCAGAATTGATTGAAAGTGAATTGTTTGGTCATGTTAAAGGTGCATTTACAAGTGCCGTAAAAGATCGTGCAGGTAAGTTTGAAGCTGCCAATGGCGGAACTATTTTTCTAGATGAGATTGGTGATATGAGTTTGTCTGCCCAGGCAAAGGTTTTAAGAGCACTTCAGGAAAATAAAATACAGCGTGTCGGTAATGATAAAGACATTAAAGTTGATGTTCGAGTTGTTGCTGCGACCAATAAAAACCTCAAGAAAGAAATTGAAGATGGAAAATTCCGTGAGGATTTATATCACAGGTTGGCTGTTATTTTAATAAAGGTTCCAGCATTAAATGATAGACGCGAAGATATACCTTTGTTGATTGAATATTTTTCCAATAAAATTGCGCAAGAACAAGGAAATGTTAAAAAATCGTTTTCTGATAAGGCCGTCAAGTTGTTACAAGAGTACGATTGGACGGGTAACATTAGAGAGCTTCGTAATGTGGTTGAACGTCTAATCATCCTTGGTGGTAAGGAAGTAAGTGAAGCCGATGTGAAGATGTTTGCTTCAAAATAAACAAGTAAGATTACAGATAATTAAGCACCTTAAACAAGGTGCTTTTTTTGTAATTCCATATTCAAATAATCACTTGTAAATATTTTAATCTTAAAATTTAGAATCCTTATATTTATAAATCTTAAAAGAATATTTATGAAAGACATCACGATTCAGGATTTTAGAGTTACCCAGCCCATTCAAATTGAAAAAGTTCCAACTTCAAAAGATTTGGAAGCTTCAAAAAATGATATTGAAGACGAATTGGAAGATGTCTGTAAAAAATTGGCCAAGATACAGAATGCTATGTATGCTCATGGTAAATATGCCGTTTTAATCTGCATTCAAGGAACTGATACAGCGGGAAAGGACAGTATGATTCGTGAGGTTTTCAAGGAGCTCAATGCCAGAGGTGTTGTGGTTCATAGTTTCAAGGTTCCCACAGAATTGGAATTAAAACATGATTATTTGTGGCGTCATTATATTGCCTTACCAGCTCGTGGTAAGTTTGGGGTTTTTAACAGAACACATTATGAGAATGTTTTGGTAACTCGTGTGCATCCTGAATATATATTAGGCGAAAACTTACCGGATGTTACATCTATGGCAGATATTAATGAAGAATTTTGGAATAAGCGTTTTCGTCAAATAAATGATTTTGAAAAGCATATAGCCGAAAATGGGACAATTATTTTCAAATTCTTTTTACATCTATCCAAGGAAGAACAGAAAAATCGATTATTAAGACGCCTTGATAAACCCGATAAAAATTGGAAATTTTCACCTGGTGATTTAAAAGAGCGAAAGCTATGGGATAGCTATCAAAAATGTTATGAAGATGCCATCAATAGAACGTCCAAACCGCATGCGCCTTGGTATACTATTCCTGCCGATGATAAACCCACAGCACGTTATATAGTTGCCAGAATTCTTTTGGATACATTAAAAACCTATAAGGATATTAAAGAACCAGAGTTGGATGATGATATTAAAGCCAACTTGGAAGCATACAAAAGTCAACTGGAAAACGAATAAATTAAGTTTTCTTTTAGAATTGAAGTCTACTAGAAAGCCTATCTTTATTTCAAAATTTAATTAAAATAAAATTCATGAAACAATCTCTATGGCTTGTACTTTTCTTGTTCATTGTTAATGTACAGGCCCAAACAGATGTCGAAACTTTAAGAACCATTTATACAACTTCACTTACCAATGGTAAAAGTTATGAATGGCTTGATCATTTATCAAATCAAATAGGAGGCAGGCTTTCTGGTTCTCTAAACGCTGAAAAAGCTGTGCAATACACTAAAGAAGAACTTGAAAAATTAGGACTTGATAAAGTGTGGTTGCAGCCTGTTATGGTTCCTAAATGGGTTCGTGGCACAAAAGAATATGCTTTTATTGAAGCAAGTTCTGGTACCACAAACACAGTGAACATTTGTGCTTTGGGAGGTTCTATAGCCACACCATTTGGAGGAATAAAGGCACCAGTGGTAGAGGTTCAAAATTTTGATGAATTAAAGGCATTGGGCAAAGAAAAAGTTACAGGTAAAATTGTGTTTTTCAATAGACCTATGCAGGCCGATTTAATCCAAACTTTTGAAGCATATGGAGGTTGTGTCAATCAACGATATGCTGGAGCTATGGAAGCTGGGAAGCTTGGGGCAGTTGGTGTTATAGTGCGTTCCATGAATTTGCGTTTAGACGATTTACCTCACACTGGCAGTATGAGTTATGGTGACCTACCTAATTCACAACGTATACCGTCAGCAGCGATTAGTACCAATGATGCTGAAAAGTTGAGTAGTATGTTGGCGTTAGATAAAAACTTGAAATTCTTTTTCAATCAAACATGTCAGCAGCTTAAAGAAGTTCAGTCTTACAATGTCATTGGTGAAATAACAGGAAGTGAATTTCCTAATGAGTATATTATTGTTGGTGGCCACTTGGATTCATGGGATTTGGGTGATGGCTCGCATGATGACGGAGCTGGTTGTGTACAGTCCATGGATGTGTTACGCCTGTTAAAGGAAAGCGGCATAAAGCCAAAGCGAAGTATCCGAGTCGTTTTGTTTATGAACGAAGAAAATGGTTTGAGAGGCGCTACAAAATATGCCGAAGTTGCCAAACAGAAAGGTGAAAACCATATTTTTTCATTGGAAAGTGATGCAGGAGGTTTTACGCCTCGAGGCTTTAGTTTTGACTGTAGTGATGCAGTTTTTAATAAAATAGAAAGCTGGAAGTCTTTGTTTAAACCCTATTTAATACACTACTTTGAAAAAGGTGGGAGTGGAGCTGATGTTGGTCCGTTAAAGACTGAAACGAATGTTTGTGCAGGTTTACGTCCAGATTCACAACGCTATTTTGACCATCACCATGCTGCCAATGATACGTTTGAACATGTTAATAAACGCGAGTTGGAACTCGGTGCAGCAACCATGACGAGTTTAGTGTTTTTGATTGATAAGTATGGGATATCGCCAATTTCTAATAGTGAAAAATTAAAAGACTGATATGAATAAGTTAGTATTAATAATTTTGTTGATTACTCTTTCCGTTCAATCTCAAGAGCAATTACCTTATTACGAAATTCCTGAATATCCCGAATCGTTTACTGCTGGAACCGTAGCGGCAAGAGCAATAGATGGTTTAGGCTTTCGGTATTATTGGGCAACAGAGGGTTTAAGAACAGAAGATTTAAATTTTAAACCGAATGATGATGCGCGTTCTTCTTTAGAAACCATTGAGCATATTTATGGTTTGTCTAAAGTCATTGTGAATGCTACCTTAAAAAAAGATAATTCCCAAAAAACTGATGAATCTGAATTGAGTTTTGAAAATATGCGAAAAGCAACGTTAATCAATTTTAAAACAGCGGCCGATATTTTAAGGAGCAGTGACGATATTAGTCAGTACAAGCTTATTTTTGGAACTAGAGAATTTCCATTTTGGAATCAAATTAACGGACCGATTGAAGATGCGGTTTGGCATTGTGGTCAAATAGTGCTTTTAAGAAGATCGTCTGGCAATCCGTTCAATTCTAAAGTCAGTGTGTTTAATGGGAAGCTAAAAGAATAATAGCAAATACATACCTTGGCAAACTAAAGCATTCGCTTTTTATAACTTATTTAAAAATGGATTGACTTTTAACAGGGATTTGTAAAGGCTAGTGTTGTTTTTCTTCCTTTTCCTCACGCTTCATTTCAAAATATTTAGTTATCAGTCGCATTCCTAATCTAGCGAAAAGGATAATTGCAAATGCCATAACTATACTAAAACCGTCCATAACAATTATTTGCTACAAAGATACTGGCTTTGTTATAGCTAAAAGAATTTAAGAAGTGCTTTAACTAATAATTATGACATTATAAATAACTCAACAATCACTTATTTCTGCTTTTGGTTTATATTTAATAAATCAATTGAATGAAATAATTTAAAATTGAAAATAAATAAATTGTTCACCACTGCCTTGGGCAATGATAATTAGGAAAACCAAAACGGCCCAAAACACACCTAAAATAATTGGGTTGGTTTTTTTAGATACGGCTTTCATATTTGTATTTCTCATAAGCCAATGACATATAAATAGTAAAGTAATAACTACTAGTACTTTTATAATGTCGAATGATTGCAGTACTTTTTTGCCTTCTGAATTCATAAAAAACATTGAAGCAATCATATTTTTGGCAGTAACAAATTCCCTTGCTCTAAAGAAAACCCAAGTAATATTGACCAGCATATAGGTCAACAATGCCAAAACGATTCCGTTTACAGGTGTTATTTTGATTTTAATATTATTTTTTAATAAACGTTCAACCACCAAATAGATGCCGTGAAGGGCTCCCCAGATCACAAAAGTCCATGCGGCACCATGCCATAATCCACCTAGTAACATTGTAAGCATTAAAGCAACATACATTCTGGTTATTCCATGTCGATTGCCTCCCAAAGGAATATAGAGGTAATCCCTTAACCAGCTGGAAAGAGAAATGTGCCAACGTTTCCACAAATCTGAAAAACCTATGGCAGCATAAGGATACCTAAAGTTGTCCGGTAAAATAATCCCTAACATGAGAGCAATACCTATAGCACAAGTTGAATAACCAGCAAAATCAAAAAATATCTGTCCTGAAAAAGCCAATGTTCCTGTCCAAGCATCTAAACTATGTAACACATCTTTTGAACCAAAAACAGTATCTGAAGTTTCAGCAAGTAAGGTGTCGGCTAAAACTACTTTTTGAAACAAGCCGATAGTTAATAAAAATGCTCCCCAAAAAAACTGATTGGCCGTTGCTTTTTTCTCTTCATAAAATTGGGTTATCAAGTCTTTAGCTCTTACAATTGGACCTGCAACCAGTTGCGGGAAAAACGTGACGTAAAGCGCAAAATCCAAAAAGGTTCTTGCTGGTTCAATCTTTCGTTTATACATATCTATGGTATAAGACATGGTCTGGAACGTATAAAACGAAATACCCATTGGTAATATAATATCCATAGGTTGGGCTTGATATTCAAAACCTATGGCATTTAAGCAGCTAGTAAAGTTTTCTAACAGGAAATTACCATATTTAAAGAATGCTAAAAAGCCAAGATTTACAAACATGCTTAACAACAACCACATTTTACGCTTTTTCTGATTTTCTTCTATAGCCAATTGTTTTCCAGCCGTCCAATCGACTACGGTTGAAATCCAAAGTAAAATTACTAAAGGCGGATTCCACAAACCATAGAATATATAACTAGCCAATAACAACATTCGCTTTTTATTGGTCCAACTAAATAGTTTTGAGTAATAGAGTGCTAAAACTATTACCAAAAACACCACGAAGCTTAATGAATTAAATAGCATAATTAGTTAGTTTTAGAATTAAACAAAATACCGTCAGCTTTCATTATTTTAATGAGTTCTGATGTGAAGAATCTAGCATCTTCAGTTGAAAGGTGAGACCATTCAGGTAAATGTAAATTACTGAATTGTTCATAGTCCATGTAATTATAGCTTTTGGCTCCTACTTGTTCAACCAACCCATCCCAAAAAGCATTTCTTGGAAATCCTTTGCTTTCAACTTCCTTAAAAAGACCTGATGAAGGACATCTAACCAAAATGAGATTTCCGCCCTTTTCCTTGAATTTTTTAGCTAGCTCCACAAAAGCATTCGTTGTTGCTTCTCGTTCTGGAGGTGGGAAATCACCACCTAAAATAGCTTTCCAAGCCTCTTTGACCGTGTTGGCATAGGCTGTGTCTGTTATCATGCGCTCTGGCATTTTCATATGTCTTTCTAAAGTAATTTCTTCAAAATTGTTGAAAGGTGGATAAAAGGGTTCCGAACGAGGCTCTAGTTTAATACGGCTTATAAGTGTTTTAAGGTCAACATCGGTGTCCCAAGCCTCATCACCATCTCTATAAAAAGCCAAATACTTTTGAAGAGGAACGGATAATGCATGGTTAAGACGTTGTGCATAGGTTCTATCATAATAATATTCTACAAGTGATTGTGGTCGTTTTATAGGTGAAGCTTGAGGAAATAAGGTAGAAAAAAACAAGCCAGGTGTCACACCAACAACTAATAAGCCATTGTAATCCGTTTTTTCAACAATATCTTTAAAAACAGGTAGCGGTGAAGCACCTTGAACAGCTAGCATGACTGGTTTGGTGTTTGTTTCTTGTTCCCAAACATCCAATTGAATGTCATAGAGTATTCTGGATGAGCCAATAAATACAGCTGTATTGGGCTTAAAATTTTTCAGTTTTGCACGCTGATTAGCCCAAAGGTTTTTATTGTCGTCAATATTAGGTTCTAGGCCTTGATAGCGCCAATAGCATTCCCATGATACTACAGCAACAAAGCTTAAGATTAGGGCAACAAAGAATGATTGTTTAAGGTTCATATAGGTTTTGATTGGTTAAAAGTGATTTTTAAAAAATTGGAAAAGCAAGTGCTATTTGCAGTATCTATTGAGTAGATAGCAAAATTTAGCGGCAAGAAACGATTTGTAGGTTTTGAATAGTGATTTGAGACAAAATTTATTGCAGCACTTGGCGCAAAAAATTTGGTCGGTTTCATAATTACGAGTCTTTTATATGCTATTAAAAAGACTTGAGGAGATTTTAAAGGTAGTGAAAAAAAGTATGTAAATTACATGTTCACAAACACATAGCCAGAAAGCTCGTTTTCTTTTAAATTAATTTCAGTTTCATTAAGCAAAATGCCATGCTCTACAAAAGCTTTTAAGTTCGTGAGCCAAAAAGTCCATCCGTTACTACAACCAAAATGTATGCGTAATTTACTTTCATCATCTTCCGGAATTTCAAATTGTTTTAAAATAACAATGACAACTCCATTTTTTTCTTCCAATTTTATACAGACTTTAGAGCCTTCAAAAGTAAACTCCAAATAATCTTTACCATTGGCCTGTAATATGGTTCCGTTGGCTTCACCATCCCAATTATGCCAATACCAAGTATAGGTATCTTTTACTTGAATATGCTCCTCATTACTTCGGGTGTTTCCCTGTAAATCCTTAAATTTAGCTTGACTCAAAAACCAAGAGGTGATACCTTTTTCGGTTGCCCATAATTCGTAGAGTGTTTCAATACTTGACTTGATGTAAATCTTTTTCTCGAATGAGTGCCATTGTAATTTTTCCATACTATTTTAGATATTTAGCAAGTAGGCCGTGAAAATGGTGAACCCCTTTTTCGCGAGTTGGGGAAAATCGTCCAGTGTTATAATAACGCGATTGTACGCCTTTGTGGACACCTTCTACTACGAATTCATCTTCTCGCTCTACTTTGTCCAATAGAGCACCAGCACCTTTATTCAGTTTTGTTTCATCGTAAACGTAGGTAATAAAAGATACTTTGGTTTTGTTCAAGCTGATAGGCTTTACAACATTAATCGACAATCCCCAAGGATAAAAATTGAACATCATATTTGGGAAAATCCAATAGTAATAGGCCGCTATATTTTCTCCATAATCCCTGTGGTATTGTGGTAAATCAAATACTTCTTCACCTTCATTAGCATAACCTATCTGTAAATTGCAATGAGTGTAGATTTCTGTTGTGTAATTTCCATAATCTAAAACACTATTAAGGTCATCATGAACAAAAGGAATATGGAAACCTTCCAAATAATTATCGCAATATAAGGCCCAATGGCAATTAACTAGATAATCCTTGCTTGAGCCCGTGTCCAATTTAAACTGATGCAATGGTAAAAAACCAATGCGTTCTATCATCACACTTAATACATCATCTAAATCGAAAGAAGGATTCAATCCTACAAAAACAAAAGGACCAAGAGTTCGCACCAAAAACTCTCTTAAACTATCACAAGGCCTGGGAAAATTTTCAGCTTCTTCAAATTCAGGCATCGATTTGAAGGTTCCATCCAATGCAAAACGCCTTCCGTGATACATACACCTTAATTGCTTTACTTTGCCAGGATTGTTTATAACAATATTACCGCGATGTGTGCAGACATTACTAAAACATTTAATACTATCCTCTTCGTCTCTGGAAAGTACCAATGGTTCTGTAATATAATTGTCTAATAGAATAAATGGATGAACCGTCTGTGTAAACGGCACTAGGTTTTCATCACCTATAAATTGCCAGGTCTTTACAAATACTTTTTCCTTGATATCCTCAAAAACTGTTTGGCTTCTATAAAACTCGGCAGGCAAAGTCTCTGCAACTTTTATATCTGGATCGACAACGAATTTTTTGCTCATGGGCACCGAAATTTATGGTCATAAAAATTACAGTAAATTCACCACATGAGCAAATCAAAACAATAGAATTCGTCAAACAGACAGATGTCTACAAGGCTATTTCAACTTGGTTTTTGAGAATATCATCAAACGTTTCACGTTTACGGATTAAATGGGCTTTGCCATCATGCCATAGAACTTCTGCTGGTCTGTATCTTGAATTATAGTTAGACGCCATAGAGTAGCAGTAAGCACCAGCATTTTTAAATGCCAAAATATCACCTTCGGTAATTTCATTTATACGGCGATTATTGGCAAATGTATCCGTCTCACAAATATATCCTACAACCGAGTAAAAGCGTTCTCGTCCTTTTGGATTGGAAATATTGATAATTTCATGTTGCGATCCGTATAGCATTGGGCGAATAAGGTGGTTGAAACCAGAGTCTATTTGTGCAAATACAGTTGAGGTTGTTTGTTTGACCACATTAACTTTGGTTAAAAAATAGCCAGCTTCGCTCACTAAAAATTTCCCTGGTTCAAAAGCCAAAGTGAGATCTTTGCCATATTCTTTGCAGAATTCATTAAAACGCTTGCTCAATTTTTTGCCAAACTCTTCAATATTGGTTTCGATGTCTCCTTCTTTATAAGGCACTTTAAAACCAGAGCCAAAATCTATAAATTCTAGATCTGAAAAGTTTTTAGCAGTTTCAAATAGAATTTCGCTGGCATACAAAAACACATCAATATCCAGAATGTCACTTCCTGTATGCATGTGGATACCATTGATATTCATCTTTGTGTTTTCAACAATACGTAAAATATGAGGGATTTGATGTATGGAAATACCGAACTTACTATCTATATGTCCAACAGAAATATTGGTGTTTCCACCAGCCATAACATGTGGGTTGATTCTGATGCAAACAGGTGTTTTTGGAAATTTAGTGCCAAACTGTTCCAATATGGATAGGTTGTCAATATTTATTTGAACACCTAAACTGGCAGCATGTTCTATTTCTTCAAGTGATACACCATTGGGTGTGTAAATAATGTTTTCAGGTGAAAACCCTGCTAACATTCCTAGTTTTACTTCTTGAATAGAAACTGTGTCTAGTCCAGAACCCAAAGAATTCATGAGTTTCAATACCGAAACATTTGATAGCGCTTTTACGGCATAGTTAATCTTAACCTGTTTGACCTTATTAAAAGCATTTGTTAAACGTTTATATTGGGATACAATTTTTTCGGAGTTGTAAACGTAAACAGGACTACCATGGTCCACTGCAATTTGTAATAAGGTTCTTGAATTCATTTTTTAAATTTTAAGATTCGCAAAGCTAAAAAGTAATTTGGTACAGTCCATAGAATATACAGGTATTTATATCAAATTTCAGTCAATTAAAAAGCATAGCAAATACTTCCGTTAAAATTTATTGGTAAAAAGTATTAGTATGATTACTTTTGTGCCACTTTAAATATTGATTACAAGATGAACTTACACGAATATCAAGGAAAAGAAATATTAAACAGTTTTGGAGTGCGTATCCAACGTGGAATTGTTGCACAGAATCCTCAAGAAGCAGTTGCTGCTGCCAAACAATTAACCGATGAGACAGGTACTGGTTGGCATGTTATAAAAGCTCAAGTTCACGCTGGTGGACGTGGAAAAGGAGGCGGTGTAAAACTTGCCAAAAACCTTAAGGAAGTTGAAGAGATTGCTGGGCAAATCATTGGGATGAACTTGGTAACACCTCAAACTTCTGCCGAAGGTAAGCGCGTGCATCAAGTACTTATTGCTGAAGATGTTTATTATCCTGGAGAAAGTGAAACAAGTGAGTTTTACATGTCAGTATTATTAAATCGTGGTACTGGTCGTAACATGATTATGTATTCTACCGAAGGTGGTATGGACATTGAAACCGTTGCTGAAGAAACACCTCATTTAATATTTACAGAAGAAATTGATCCTGCTGTAGGATTAATGCCTTTCCAAGCAAGACGTATAGCTTTTAATCTAGGTTTAAGTGGTATGGCTTTTAAAGAAATGACCAAGTTTGTTTCGGCTTTGTATACTGCTTATGTGAAATCAGATTCTTCATTGTTTGAAATCAATCCGGTTCTAAAAACCAGTGACAATAAAATTATGGCTGTAGATGCTAAAGTGACTATTGACGATAATGCACTTTACAGACATAAGGATTACACCGATTTAAGAGATTTACGTGAAGAAAATCCTATAGAAGTTGAAGCTAAAGAAGTTGGTTTGAACTATGTAGATTTAGATGGTAACGTAGGTTGTATGGTTAATGGTGCTGGATTGGCGATGGCTACCATGGATTTAATTAAGCAAGCAGGTGGTGAGCCGGCAAACTTTTTGGATGTTGGAGGAACTGCTGATGCTGCTAGAGTAGAAGCTGCCTTTAAAATCATTTTAAAGGATCCAAACGTTAAAGCCATCTTGATTAATATCTTTGGAGGTATTGTGCGTTGTGACCGTGTTGCACAAGGTGTTATTGATGCTTATAAGAATATGGGAACTATCAATGTGCCAATTATTGTGCGTTTGCAAGGTACCAATGCAGACATCGCAAAGGAATTAATAGATAATTCAGGATTAGACGTTATGAGCGCTACGGAATTCCAAGAAGCGGCTGATAAAGTTCAACAGGTATTGTCTTAAGACTAAAAGCCTATTAAAATAAAAAGCTCTCAATTTTGAGAGCTTTTTTTATAAGTGTAAACCACATTCTGTTTTTGGGTTGTTATTCCATCGGCCACTTCGGTCTTCACCAGGAACTGTACAATGTTTACAGCCTATAGAATGATAACCCTTGGCGACCAATGGGTGAAATGGCAGGTTGTGTTTTTCAATATAGCTGTCGCGTCTTTCCTTGGTCACATCCAATAAAGGATAGAATTTTAATATGTCGCCACGTTGTTCAAAAATATCCAGAGTTGCTCTATGGTCACTTTGCCATTCCATTAAACCGGAAACCCAAACGCTATATTGTTTTTTTATGATGTCCAGTGGTCTCACCTTGTTTATGGAACAACAAAAATCTGGATTTTTTTTCCAGGTTTCATCTTTCAATGTAAATAGGTATTCTTCTTTTATGGCTCTTATAGATTTTACATTAAGCTCGTAAAGTTCCTCAAGCTTCGCCATGTAATCTAATGTTTCATCAAAGTGGTAGCCCGTATCAATAAAAAATACTTCTTGATTTTTGTTGACTTCGGAAACTAATTTTAATAAAAAGGCAGAAGTTGCAGCAAAGGAACTGGTTAACATAACTTCATCCACATCGAAATCGTGATATAAAGTCTCTAAACGCTTGCTAGGAGTTAAAGGCTTATATTTTTTATTCAATAAACGAACTTCCTGTTCTGTAAACAGGGTTTTGTCATGATGATTTACAGGCACAAATTTTTAATTACGACTATTAATAATTTACAATATTAATGCGAAGGCTTTTGGAATAAAAGAAAACGGTTAGTTTTTTTTATGTTTTATGTTTTTTTTAAGGGTTTCTGTTTTAGGCTTAACCTGTTTTTTTTGTTTTTGAGGCATAGGCCCTCTTAAGTGGATTACCAATCCGTTGAGGAAATTACGTAAAATTTGATCACCACATTCTTTGTATTTTGGGTGGTCTTCCTTT
Organism: Bacteroidia bacterium; assembly: GCA_030425285.1. GTDB lineage: Bacteria > Bacteroidota > Bacteroidia > Flavobacteriales > Flavobacteriaceae > Hanstruepera. The sequence goes on along the minus strand of JAUIAY010000005.1, from coordinate 3,621 downwards.
CTGAAAAAAGCACCCAATTCACTTTTGGAAATTCTGAAATCTACTAATTCTAAAATTTTTACAATCTCATCATCGCGAAGTTTCAAGGCTACACGAAGCTTTTTAAAAATATCATTGTTTGTCATATAGTAATAATGGTCATATTTTTCACATTAAAAATTTAAGTTGAAAATTGTGAAACTGAATTTCTCGACGAAATGCAAAAATTCAGTAATTATCTCATATTCAGATGTATAAATAATTTATTTTGAGTAAATGTAGGAAAATATCGATTAAACGCACGTCATTTTTCGACAAGTTACAATTTATAGCGGATTATTAAATGGTCATTCTCTGTATCTTTATAACACTAATTAATAATCCACTCCTCACAATGATAAACAGGGTTGAAAAATTAAGCCTCCTATCTGAAATGATATCATTTGCAAAAAATGAAAGTCATCTAAAACCTATTGAGTATAATTTTCTATTGGCGATAGCGAAGCAACTGGATATCTCTAGGGAGGATTTCGATTATTTAATTGAACATCCCATTAACTATATCCATTTAGAATCGCATAGTGAGCGTATTGTTCAGTTTCATAGGCTGGTCTTATTGATGAATATTGATGAAGAGAATAGCCCAAAGGACAAAACAAAATTGCATAATTTTGGTTTACGCATGGGATTAAGTCATGAATCTATCAATAAGGTGCTGTATTTGATGGAAAGTTTTCCAAACAAAATTGTTCCGCCAGATGTATTGATTGATATTTTTAGAGTTCAATACAATTAGATTTTAAGTTTCTCCAACTTATCCTGATAGACTTTTATCTCATCCCTGAATTTCGCAGCTTCAAGGAAATCCAGAGCTTTTGCTGCGGTTTCCATCATTTTGCGTTTTTCACGGATTTTCTTTTCCAATTGACTTTTGGTCAGGTACTCGCTTTCGGGTTCTGCTGCTTTGGCTGCTTCCAATTCATAACTGTAAGTACTAACCGAGTTTTTAGCCAAAGCATTGTCCAGACTTTTATTTAGGGCTTTTGGCTTTATATTATTTTCTGTGTTATACTGAATTTGTTTTTCCCGTCTATAGTTAGTCTCGTCAATGGTTTTTTGCATGCTGTTGGTTATTTTATCCGCATACATAATCGCTTTACCATTAAGGTTTCTGGCAGCTCTACCAACCGTTTGTGTCAATGACCTTGCGGAACGTAAAAACCCTTCCTTATCGGCATCTAGAATGGCAACCAAAGATACTTCAGGTAAATCCAATCCTTCTCGTAGGAGATTGACACCAACCAACACATCAAAAAGGCCTTTACGTAAATCTTGCATGATTTCTACACGTTCCAACGTATCTACATCACTATGGATGTAGCGAACTCTAATCTGAATACGTGCCAAATACTTGGTTAATTCTTCTGCCATACGCTTGGTCAACGTGGTAACCAAAGTACGTTCATCTTTTTCAACACGCTGTTGTATTTCTTCTATCAAATCATCTATCTGATTTAAACTTGGTCTAACTTCTATTTCAGGATCCAAAAGGCCAGTAGGGCGTATAACTTGTTCTACATAAACACCATCGGTTTTTTGAAGTTCGTAATCGGCAGGTGTGGCACTCACGTAAATGACTTGATTTTGTAATGCTTCAAACTCTTCAAATTTCAACGGACGGTTGTCCATTGCAGCAGGCAGTCTGAAACCGTATTCCACCAAATTCTCCTTACGGCTTCTGTCACCTCCATACATCGCATGTACTTGTGAAATAGTTACGTGGCTTTCATCAACTACCATTAAATAATCATCCGGAAAATAATCCAACAAGCAGAACGGTCTGGTTCCTGGTTGTCTGCCATCCAAGTAGCGTGAATAGTTTTCAATTCCAGAGCAGTAGCCCAACTCTCGAATCATTTCCAGATCAAATTCTGTACGTTCCTTAAGGCGTTTGGCTTCTAGGTGTTTACCAATTTCCTTAAAATAGTCATATTGTTTTACCAAGTCATCTTGTATATCACGAATGGCATTTTGTAATACTTCGGGTGATGTCACGAACATATTTGCTGGATAAATATTCAAGCGGTCATATTTTTCAATAATTTCATTTGTTTGAATATTGAAAGCTTCAATGTCTTCAATTTCATCTCCAAAAAAGTGAATGCGAAAGGCGTGGTCATCATAACTTGGGAAAATATCCACTGTATCACCTTTAATTCTAAAGTTACCATGATTAAACTCGGCTTCTGTACGTGAATAGAGACTTTGAACCAATTGATGCAGCAGTTTAGTACGTGAAATAACTTGATCACGTTTTAATGTGATGACGTTTTTCTGAAATTCTACAGGATTACCAATACCGTACAAGCATGAGACGGACGCTACTACCAAAACATCACGACGACCTGACAACAGGGAAGAGGTCGTGCTTAACCGCATTTTTTCTATTTCTTCATTTATTGAAAGATCTTTTTCAATATAAACGCCTGAAACAGGAATATAAGCTTCGGGTTGATAGTAGTCATAATAGGAAACAAAATACTCAACTGCATTGTTAGGGAAAAACTGTTTAAACTCTGAATATAACTGTGCAGCTAAAGTTTTGTTATGGGCCAAAACCAAAGTAGGTCTTTGGACTTCTTGAACAACATTGGCAACTGTAAAAGTTTTACCAGAACCCGTAACACCTAATAATGTTTGGTATTTGTCATTTTGGCTTATGCCTCCAACCAATTGTTTGATAGCTTCAGGTTGGTCTCCTGTGGGTTTGAATTCGGATTCTATTTTGAATTTCATAACAAGATTTCAGATTATTCTGAAGTACTAAATTACTTATTCTTTACGAGTTAAAAAACCGAATGGATGTTTACCTTTTGAGAGTAAAATGCCCACGAAGCTGATCGCCAGTTTTTAAAGTAATCAGATACCAATAATCATTAGTTTCCATAGGGTGACCATTGTAATTACCATCCCAACGTTTGGTTTGTGGGGAAACTTGTTTTAAAAGCTTACCATATCTATCGAAAATGTAAATTTCTTTAATCGAATTTTGATTATCTGTTATTTGCCAATCATCATTTTGACCATCACTATTAGGAGTAAAAAATAAAGGGATATGGATATCTTGAGCATTTACGATTTCAAATTGTAATGATTTTATGATGCAACCGTTACTATCTTGAACATATAGGGTATGAGACCCATAGGTTAGGTTATTAAACATTGGGCTGACTTGAAAGTTCGAATTGTCAACTGCATATTCATAGCTAATAGCTGTGTTTGTCATATCTACAACTATGTCATCATCATTTATTGTAATATTGGATTCATCTAAAGTGAAATCGGTAGATGGGTAGATAGTAACCATAAAACTACTTTCATTGGAGCAGGTTCCCACCTGATTAAAAATATAAATGGTTTGAGATGACGAAATAACATCTCCCACGTTGAGTTGCATTCCCGAGCCATTGGTTCCCGTAAAATAAGCACCATTTGTCAGTGTAGGAAGCGTGTAACTGGAACAGTCTGAATAATCGGGAAGTGTATCCACGTCCGGAATGCCAGTAATGGTCACCATAAAACTACTCTCATTGGAGCAGGTTCCCACCTGATTAAAAATATAAATGGTTTGAGAGGAGGAAA
>JAUIAY010000004.1 GCA_030425285.1 Bacteroidia bacterium | reverse complement strand
ATTGCACCTACGGCTTCTAACCCTGAAGCGATTAGCGTACAATGTATCGATGACGTACCTGCTGCTGATATTTCAGTAGTGACAGACGCTGCCGATAACTGTTCTACACCTGTGGTTGCATTTGTTGGTGATAGCTCTGATGGTCAATCTTGTCCAGAGACTATTACTAGAACATATAGTGTTACTGATGCTTGTAACAACTCAATTGAAGTAACGCAAACTATTACAGTTGGTGATACTATTGCACCTACGGCTTCTAACCCTGAAGCGATTAGCGTACAATGTATCGATGATGTGCCTGCTGCTGATATTTCAGTAGTGACAGACGCTGCCGATAACTGTTCTACACCTGTGGTTGCATTTGTTGGTGATAGCTCTGATGGTCAATCTTGTCCAGAGACTATTACTAGAACATATAGTGTTACTGATGCTTGTAACAACTCTATTGAAGTAACGCAAACTATTACAGTTGGTGATACCATTGCGCCAGATATGCCTGAAGTACCTGCTGATGCAACTTATAGTTGTATCGTAGATGTGCCAGATATGATGCCTTTATCAACTACTGATAACTGTGATGGTGAATTAACCTCACAAGGTGTTGAGACTATGGATAATTCTGATTTATGTAATGTAGTCATTACACGTACATGGGATTTTGAAGATGCTTGTGGAAACATGATAAGTGTATCACAAACTATTAACGTGATAGATACCACGCCTCCATCAGTAACAAATGACTTGTCTGATATTACAGTGACTTGTGATGCTATTCCTGAACCACCAGTTCTTGAATTTGATGAGTGCTCTACTAATGTTGAAATCATTGGCGACAATCCACAAGTGACAAGCACATTTGATCCTAACAATCCTAGTGATTACCAAATTGTATGGACTTGGAATGTTATTGACCACTGTAACCTTAAAGCAGTCTTTACCCAAAATGTATTTGTAACTCTACAGGACTTTGTAACTACCAGAACAGATGACAGATGTACTGACGATGGAGCAATAGACCTATTCGATTATTATTCTGGAAGTGATACATCTGGTACATGGGAAGTAATTTCTGGAGACACCACTTTAGACGGAAGCATTTTTGATCCGTTGGAAGTTGAACTTGGTGATTACATATTCAGTTATACAGTAGAAGACAATGGGTGTTTAAGTACTACTGAAGTTGTGATAACAGTCAACGATGATTGTGTGGTACTGCCTTGTGATGATATTACCGTTTCAACAGCTGTGACACCTAATGGTGACCAATGGAATGAATACTTTGAAGTATTAGGTATTGAAGAATGTGGCTTTGAAATAGATCTTAAAATATTCAACCGTTGGGGAGCTATAATTTATGAAGCAAGCAGCTACCAAAACGATTGGAATGGAACAGCCCACAGTTCTTCGTTTGGAAACTCTGATAAAGTCCCAACAGGAACATACTACTATATCATTAATCTAAAAAATAGTGGATTGAAACCTATAACAGGTTACTTCTACGTAGGAACCAAATAAAACTTAGACCTATGAAACTTATGAAACATTTTATAATTGCATTGGCATTATTAAGTTGTACGGTTGGAATTGCACAACAGTTACCGCAGTTCACTCAATACATGTATAATACCATCTCTATTAACCCAGCCTACGCGGGTAGTAGAGAGACCTTAAGTGTAGTTGGTCTACATAGAAGTCAATGGGTTGGCTTTGATGGTGGTCCAATAACCCAAACCTTATCTGTTCATTCGCCTTTACGAAATGACAAGATTGGTTTAGGAGCATCATTCATTAATGATAAACTTGGTGATGAGCGATTTAACTATTTCTATGGTGATTTCTCTTATACTATTAAAACTGGACAAAAAACCGAATTGGCCCTTGGTCTTAAAGCTGGTCTAACCAGTTATAGTTTAGACAGAGCCAATGTTGACCCAACTGGTCAAGACCCAACGGTTTTTGGAGTTGAAGATAGAATGAATTTTAACATTGGTGCTGGTGTTTACTGGCACAGTCAACGTTGGTATTTAGGGCTTTCAACACCTAGAATTTTAAACAACGACTATAGTACCGAATCGCCTGATGGTCAAGAATACGAAGCACTGGAACGTGTGAGTTATTACTTTACTGGTGGTTACGTGTTTGACTTAAGTGAAAACACCAAATTAAAGCCTGCCTTTTTGCTTAAAGCAACTAATGGCGCGCCATTATCATTTGACATCACTGCCAACTTCTTATTCTATGAAAAGTTCTGGTTTGGTGGTGGCTATAGAATTGATCAAAATACTTCAGCTTTAGCTGGTATAGCCGATTTCCAGGTGTCAAAACAACTACGTGTTGGATACTCGTATGAATATCCTTTATCGGATTTAAATTCTTACACTGGCGGAACACATGAAGTTTTAGTAATGTTTGAATTATTTAAAACAAAGCGAATTAAATCACCTAGATATTTCTAAAAATAAAATCGTATGAAAACTAAAGTAATATTCACAATAATTGCATTAAGTAGTACTTTTCTATTTTCGCAAAAAAAAGTAGCTGACAAGTTTTTTGACAACTACGCTTACCTAAAAGCGGCCGAGTTGTATGAAGAAGCTGTGACCAGAGGTGATAGTTCCGAACATGTTTTAACCAGACTAGGAGATTGCTACTACAACAATTCGTTAACCCAGCAAGCCGCTAAATGGTACAATTTAGCCTTACGCAAGTATGATAATGTAAATCCTGAATACATTTATAAATACATTCAATCACAACGTAGTTTAGGTAACTATGAGGAAGCCAATACTTGGATGGAAACTTTTAAAGAGTTACAGAATGACGACCGTCGTGCCAAGGAATTTGATGAAAGTAATATTGGCCTTTACGAAAAATTAGAATCCCAAAAAGGTATTGTGGTTGAAACCAAAAATTTGGATGCCAACTCTAGCTATTCTGATTTTGGTGGTTTTGTTTTCGAAAACACCTTATACTTTGCCTCGGCTAGAAATACTGAAAATGATATTTACAAGTGGAATGGAGAACCGTATTTAGATATCTATTCTGGGGAAATAAGTAATGATGAAGAAAACAAATATGAACTTGGCGGTGTTGCCGGAGTTGAATTTGATGAAGTGAAGCGTGACGATATTCACGAAGCAAGTGTTTGCATCACTAATGATGGTAACACGATGTACTTTACCAGAGACAACGTTGACAAACGCAACAAACCGCGTTATGACAAAAAAGGAACCTCTCACCTAAAAATCTATAAAGCTCAAAAAACCGATGAAGGTTGGGGCGAAAGTGTAGAATTACCGTTTAACGATGACGTCTACTCTACTGGTCACCCAGCATTGAGTCCAGATAATAAAACCCTTTATTTCGTTTCCGATCGCGAAGGTGGTTTTGGTCAAACAGATATTTACAAGGTGTCTATAGATGACGATAGCTATGGTACACCTGAAAATTTAGGTGAAGCTGTAAATACCGAAGGTCGTGAAATGTTCCCTTTTATTGCTAAAGACAGCACACTCTATTTCTCTTCTGATGGATTCTTAAACCTTGGTTTATTGGATATTTTTAAGTCCAATACCCTTAAGGGAGATGCTTCAGAACCAGTAAACTTGGGAGCTCCTTACAATAGTGGTTATGACGATTTTGCTTTCTACATCAATAGCGACACCAAGGAAGGGTACTTCTCTTCTAATAGACCAGGTGGTAAAGGTGGTGACGATATTTACAGTCTTAAGGAAATGCCTTGTAAACAACTTATTAAAGGTGTTGTTAGAGATAGTTTAAAATTAACGCCATTGGTTGGTGCCAAAGTACAACTGATTGACGAATCTGGTAAGATTGTAGCCGAAACCATTACCAATGAAAAAGGCGAATACGAAATAGAAGCCGATTGTGATCAAAAATATACCATACTGGGTATCATGGATGATTACAAAGACGACAAAAAAGAGATTACTACATCTAACATCAATGGTGATGAAAATGAAGTCAATCTTAATCTAGTACCATTAATTAGAGACGGAGAAATAGTGATTAACCCTATATTCTTTGACTTCGATAAATGGAATATTAGACCTGACGCAGCCTATGAGTTAGAAAACATTGTGTCTGTTATGCGAGCGCACCCTAATATGGTGATTAAAATCGAATCGCATACGGATAGTCGCGGTAGTGATCGTTATAACATGAAGCTCTCTGACCGACGTGCCAAATCAACCCAAAAGTACTTATACTCTAGAGGTATTGAAGAAAACCGCATAGAAAGTGCTATAGGTTATGGCGAAACACAATTAGTCAATGGATGTTCTAATCGCGTACCATGTACCGAAGAGCAACACCAAGCCAATAGACGCTCTAAATTTATCATATTGAGCGATAATCAATAAAAACATATACACTGGAAATACTGGTTAGGCTGTTTAAACAGCTTAATCGGTGCTTTCCGATGAAAATACTAGTTACATAAGATTTAAGTAAATTGATTTAATATGCTTACACACTATTAAAACCTTCCTAACAATAATCTTATTAACTAAAAAGCCACTCCCAGCGAGTGGCTTTTGAATTTTAAAAATATTAGATTTGTAGGTGTATACATAATAAAAATAAACACACTAGTGTGTTTATCTATACGTTGGGCAACATTAACAAAACTATGCTGAAAGAAATTGAGAAGTCAGGAAAACCTTATCTTTTTAGATATAGACCTGACAATGATTTCACTTTAGACGAAATAGAAAATTCATATATTTATTTTCAAAAACGTGAATTATTAAATGACCCATTCGACTCAACACCAAACTTAATTCAATTAAAAAATATTGATATAAAGAAACTGTTCAAAGCATTTGAAATAATTGCTGGAAAGAAACAGATAGAATATATTAAAGAAAGATTAAGCCCAAAACAGCTAGAAGAAACCATAAGAGAATCGATTCCGAATTTTATAAACAAACACGGAATAGCTTGTTTTTCAATGCTTCCCGGAATTAATATGCCTTTATTAGCAAATTATGCCAATAATCATAAAGGATTATACTTCCAATATAATATGGATTTAGATTCAGATTTTTTCAAAGGTTTAAGATTTATGAACTATCAAAAAGAATTGAAAAAAATTCCAATTGAACTGCTTGAAAATGAAGAAGACATTTTTGAAATTTTTTATCTAAAACAAGAAAACTGGGCTTATGAAAAAGAGTTGAGACTAATTAAAGAAAATTTTGGAAAACATAATTTAAATAGAGATGCATTAAGGAATATAATATGTGGATATGATTGTTCGGAGAACTATATTGAAAAAGTATTGAAAGCCAATAAATTGAATGAACACGTGTCAGTTTGGAAAATGGAAAAACCTTCTGAACATAATCGATTGAAATTAGATTTAATAAAATAACGTTGCCCAACAACGTGTATAATTCATTGCTAGTACTCGCCTACTTACGAAAATCCTCGCGGATTTTCTATTCGGTTTGTATTTGCTAATTTAGTTACTGAAACACGCAACGAAATCATACACAAAACCGTTGCCAGTAATATTGAAGAACCGAAATCGAATGAAAATAATCAACTATAAAACGATATTACTTATTTTAATTTCAACTTTCGCATATTCCCAAAAGAACGAGAAAAAAATGAATGAAAACGTCCCAAACAGTGTTGAAATAGTTGATAGTCATTTAGACCAATTTTTTGATGAAAACGATGACATAAAAGTATTTGACGAAATAGAATCTGAAATAATTCACCGAGATGTTTACTTCATAAAAGCTACTAAAGATAGACCTTATCATATTTTATTGAGTTGTGGAATGAGTGCTTTACCAATGAAAGTACCCGAAGATATTGAATCCTCTGAATTTGCAGAAGTAATGATATTATTGCCAAAGGAGTGGAATTTGGAATATGAATCTTTCAGTGATGAACGGAATTATTGGCCAATTAGAATTATGAAAGAATTAATGATGCTTCCACACCCAAATAAAACTTGGTTAGGATTTGGACACACTCTCGGACACGAAGATGACGAAGAACTTGCTGATGGAATTGGCTTTAATTCTGTAATGTTGGCTCATTCAATGGAGTTATCTGACGAGTTTACCCAAATCGAATTGGAGAATAATAAGTTAATAGATATTTATACAATTATTCCGCTTTATAAAGAAGAGTTAGAATTTAAAAAGAAAAATAGCGCAATTGACTTACTTGAGAGGTTTGACAAATTTGGAATTGAGGAAATTGTAAAAGTTGGGAGAAAAAATGTATGTAAATAAAATACGTGTGGTAACAATGCATAACCGCAATCTATTCACATATTTTATTTTAGAAAAAGGAGTTCATGGGTCGCTGCGCTTGGTCGGCGGATTCGACTACGTCCGAATCCACTCGGAATTGCTAACGTCTGTGCTTAACCGAAAAATTTGCGTACTTTAACCCGTAACTGACGGTTATACAAGACCGTTGCCCACAATATGAAAAAACTGCTTCAAATATTATTAATCGGACTTTTAATATTGAGTTGCAACAACAAAAACAGAACTGAAACGAAAACTTTTGGAGAAACGGAAATGGAAATAAAAGATTACAGCGAGGAAGAACGAAAAAAAGAATTTGAATATCTGAAAACAAATGTGTTCAACGGACTTGAAAATCTGAATGACGGATTCGACTCTGAATCAATTTACTATTTCTCGGAATCTGACTTTGAAACCGTACTTGACCGAGTAGAAAGAAACGGAATCGCTATATTTGGAATTGAACCTTGGCTGAATGGAAATTTTTATGATGTTTTAAGTTTCGAAGATTATAAAACTAGTGCGAATGACCCAAAATGGTATGAAAAAGCGTTTGCGGAATTTAAAAGTCGTGGAAAGAATTTAATTTATTCAGCGAGTTACCAAGTACCGAAAAAATTATTAACGGAATAAAATTCTGTGGGCAACAATGTGTATGATTCATTGCTTCCGTTTTCCTCACTGAAATGATTAAAGGATTATGCTAGATTTTATTGGAATATTTTTATATGATTTATTTATTGAAAATCTCAATCACATTGGTGCAGCAATTAAGTGGACTTTCTTGAGAAAAAAATATAGTTACAAAGAAATTTTAAAACAAGAACGGAATTATACTATTGGTATAGGATTTATTGTGATATTGGTAATACTTATGTTATACCTAACAAACTATTGGCAATAAAAAGTTTCTGATAAATCATTGAAAAAAAAGACTACCAGAACGGTAGTCTTTTTGTTTTAGTAAATTGATTTTGGGGTACGCTATTAACCTATCTATATACTAACAATTATGAGTCTATTTTTATTTCTTAACAAATATATTGGTGTAATACCATCTGCCCTCTTCATTCTGTTCGGCAGAGATATCAAAATCTGTATAATTTCCTTCAATGTTTTGGCGGTGGCCATCACTGTTTAACCAGGCATTGACAACGGACTGTGCCGATGTATAACCATAAGCCACATTCTCTGACACCTTATTGGCACCTACATTATTTACCAAAAAGCTTTTACGTTGGAAAAAATTATCATGAGAAACATTGTTTTGGGCTATCATATAACCTGTATGGCCATAAGCTTGTGCTTTAATAGCATTCATGTTTTCCAAAGGATTTAATCCTATGCTTAATCTGTGGTCATTAATAAGTTCCATGATCTCCACTTCAATGGCTTTGGTTTCTGGAACCACTAATTGGGTATGTGCATTGTTGGCGTTTTCATCTAAAGATTCTGATGAGCACGAGGTCGCAAACATAATAAGCAATACCATAACTGGCAATAAAGTAGGTCTTTTCATTGTTAGGTTATTTAGATTTGGGATAGTAAAATTAACAGCCTAACTAAAAGAGAGTGTTAAAGAAATGTTAAAATCGATTAAAAACGTGTATTTTGTCGATTGTTTATGTTTTTAATCGATGAAATGCACGCTTTGAAGTGAAAATTGTGTTTTTAATCGATGATTTCATGGTGATAATCGATTTTTAGTCCAAGAGTAATCTGATTCTAAATGATAACGGATTCTATCATGCAATCTATTAGGACGACCTTGCCAAAATTCCATTTCAACAGGCTTTATAATGTAGCCTCCCCAAAATTCTGGTCTAGGTATCTCCTGCCCTTCATACTGCTTTTCTAATGCCTTTAATTTATTTTCCAAATACTCTCTATCAGGAATCACCTCACTTTGGTCGGACACTGCAGCCCCTAACTGGCTACCTCTTGGGCGTGATTCAAAATAACCATCACTTAAGCTTCCCGCAATCTTTTCAGCAACTCCTTTAATAATAATTTGGCGTTCGGCACCATGCCAAAAGAAAGACAAACACACATTTGGGTTATGTGCAATAGCTTTTCCTTTTTCACTATTATAATTGGTATAGAAAATAAAGCCTTCGTAAGTGAACCGTTTTAAAAGAACTACACGGTTTTTAGGAAAACCATCTGTGCCAATGGTCGAAATGGTCATGGCATTGGTTTCGTCTTCTGGAAAGTGGGCATCTACTTCATGGAACCAGGATTTAAACAATTCCAATGGATTATCAGGTGATAACTCAAGAGACAATTCGCCTTTTTCATAAGATTTTCTGTAATTGCTTAAGTCTGCATCCATTAGGAAACTGATTTATTTAAATTGATAATTAATTAGGTTCAATATTTTTAAACTACTGAAATTTCATATAAATTTAAGCAATATTTGACGAAATGTTTTTTGAAAAGAGTAATTATTTCAACCTATTGAAACATCACAAAATCACCTTATACTTTGGTGATTTTTATTTGCTTGAAAACTTTATAATAGCAGAATTTAATGAAGGTATTCACTTTGACTGGGACAAGATTCAGGAATTGGCAACCGAGCTCATACGCCATTATGGCTATGAATTAAAAATTGGATTTATATCCAACAGGGTCAATTCGTACTCAACAGATCCACGTTTATGGACCAAATTTAATCAAGAGTTTGGTTTTATTGTGGCCAGTGCCATTGTGGTGTATGACGATATTAGTTATATGAATGCTACCTTGGAAAAACAGTTTTCTGAAAATAGCTTAAAACGATGCTCCAGTTTGGAAGAAGCACTTCACTGGATGCAAAACCTGAAAGAGTTTAAAAGTTAAACATCTTACCGCTTTCAGCCAATTCTACGTTATCAAAAACCGTTTGTGCTTCGGTTTTAAATTCTTCAATCGTATCATACCTTGTTGAATAATGTCCTAAAATCAAAGTGCCTACTTCTGCTTTTTTGGCTATTGTTGCAGCATCAATAGCACTGCTGTGCTTTGTAGGGCTTGATAAATGAGCGTGTTTTTCTAAAAATGTCGATTCGTGATAAAGAACAGTTGCTTTCTTAATAATTGGTACAATGGTCTCGGTATAAGCTGTATCACTACAAAATGCATAACTTTTTGGCGTATTAGGTTCTTTTGTTACGTCTTCATTCTTTATTAACCCGCCATTTTCGTTTGTTACATCAAATCCTTGCTTTAACTTTCTATAATACGCTTTATTAATATTGGCATTCAATACTGCATTAATATCCAGCTTACGTTCGCCTGGTTTTTCCTGGAACAAAAACCCATTGGTATATACTCGGTGTTGCAAAGGAATGGTATAGACCGAAATTTTTTCATCTTCAAAAATTAATTCGGATTCCTTGGATGTCAATTCATGAAAAATCAATTTAAAATTAGTCCATGAATTACCCAACTTCAGCTGAAGTGTAATAACCTCTTTTAGTCCTTTAGGACCATAAATATGTAAATCTGTTTCTCTAGTTAGTAGCCTAAAGGTTGAAATAAGTCCTACTAATCCAAAAAAATGATCACCGTGAAGGTGCGAAATAAAAATATGTTTGATTCTGGAAAACTTAACCTTGTTCCGGCGCAGCTCAACCTGTGTACCTTCACCACAATCTATTAGAAAAATATGGTTTTTAATTTCTAATACCTGTGATGTAGGATTGGTATTAATACGAGGTGTTGCACTATGACAGCCTAAAATGGTTAGCTTCATTTTAAAATCCTAAATCACGCTCCATTTCTTCCATTTCGATAACATCAAATGCTTCCTGCATGGTTGGTACAACCACCAATTCGTCTGGCATATCATCAAAATTCACTTTATCGGTTACAATTACAAACGAATTTTTGGCTTTACGATGGGTATTGGATATCTTAAGAAACTCAACTATTTCTGTCAAGGCGATAGGTTTTAAACTCGTTAACGATATGATAACGTTGTCATTTTTAAAACGCTCATATAATACGTCCAGCTTTTTTACCAATTCCACAATAGATGATTTCTCTTGGGTAATAATGGTAATATTGTCTTTCTTATCAAAAATCATAATCTTATTGTTTAATTTTTGAAGCTAATAAATAAATAACAGCCATTCTAATAGCGACACCGTTTTGTACTTGGTCTAATATAATGGCCTGATCTGAATCTGCCACATCGCTGGTAATCTCAACACCACGATTTATAGGTCCTGGGTGCATAATGGTAATTTCCTTATTCAAAGAATTGAGCAATTCCATATTGACACCATATTGTTGGGTATACTCTCTAGCTGAAGGAAAATAACTAACAGTCATGCGTTCATTCTGCACACGGAGCATATTGGCAACGTCACACCAATTTAAGGCTTTTTTTAGATTTGTTTCAACCGTAACACCCAATTTATCTATATATTTTGGAATTAAGGTCTTTGGGCCACAAACCTTAACCTGTGCACCTTGAGTTTTTAAGGCAAAAATATTTGACAAAGCCACACGACTATGCAAGATATCACCAACTATCACCACTTTCTTTCCTTTAACCTCACCCAATCGTTCACGAATGGAATAGGAATCCAATAAGGCTTGGGTTGGATGTTCATGAGCACCATCACCTGCGTTAATAATACTTGCATTGACATGGTTGGATAAAAATACACTCGCTCCAGGATTAGGGTGGCGCATGACTACCATATCCACTTTCATTGATAAAATATTGTTTACTGTATCAATTAAAGTCTCTCCTTTTTTAACGGATGATTGTGATGCCGAAAAGTTTATGACATCAGCCGACAATCGTTTTTCAGCTAATTCAAATGATAGTTTTGTTCTGGTGGAATTCTCAAAAAACAGGTTTGCTATGGTTATATCACGCAGCGATGGTACTTTCTTTATCGGTCGGTTGATGACTTCTTTAAAATGATCAGCCGTTTCAAAAATAAGTTTGATATCCTCGTTATTCAGATACTTGATTCCCAATAAGTGATTGACACTTAACTCGCTCATACTATTAATTGTTTATTAAGTATACGGCATCTTCTCCCTGTTCTTCCTCCCAATGCACAATGACTTTTTCTTTATTAATGGCATCTACTTGCCTGCCTCTATAGTTTGGCTGAATGGGCAAGTGCCTACTAAATCGTCTGTCTATTAACGTTAATAACTCTATTTCGTTTGGTCTTCCAAAAGATTGAATGGCAGTCAAAGCTGCTCGAATACTTCGACCCGTGTACAATACATCGTCTATAAAGACAATTTTCTTGTTTTCAACCAAGAAATTAATTTCAGTGGTATTGGCTTCCAAAGGTTTGTCACTGCGTCTAAAATCATCACGAAAAAACGTGATATCCAAATGTCCCAATTGCACGTTTTTGACTTTGTAGTCTTCACGGAGCATTTGAGTCAATCTATTGGCCAAATATTTTCCTCTAGGCTGAATACCAATTAAAACCGTATTTGTAAAGTCGTTGTGATTTTCAATAAGTTGACAAGCCAATCGGTGAAGAATGATGTTTACCTCTTTTGCGTTAAGTAAAACTTTTTGACTCATAAACTATCCAAACGTTGTTTGGAGTACAAAGATAATGCAAAAAAATAAAAAAGCCTTCCAAAAACTGGAAGGCTTTTACTTTTAAAAAGAAGGTGATAATTACTTACCTTCCATTTTATCTTTAAGAGCTTGCAATGTATCATTAGCATCACCTAAAGTTGGTTTTACTTCTGCAGCTGCATTTTTAGCGGCAGCAGCTTTTACATTAGCAGCTTCTTCTTCTCTAAAGATAGCTGTATGTGAAGCAACCACACGCTTAAACTCTTTGTTAAATTCAATGATTTTGAATTCTGCTTCTTCACCTTTCTTAAGTTTCTTTCCGTCTTCTTTTTCCATGTGACGAGAAGGAACGAAAGCTACAATATCCTCATTGAAATCAATTGTTGCACCTTTGTCAACTATTTCAGTCAATTCAGCTTTGTGAACGGTTCCAACAGCGAATTCTTCTTCGTACTTATCCCAAGGGTTTTCAGTAGTTTGTTTGTGACCTAAACTTAATTTACGTCCTTCAACATCCAACTCAAGTACCACAACGTCTAATTTATCACCAACGTTACAGAACTCACTTGGATGCTTGATTTTCTTGGTCCAAGATAAATCTGAAATATAGATTAATCCATCAATACCTTCTTCCAATTCAACAAATACACCAAAGTTTGTAAAGTTACGAACGGTACCTGAATGTTTAGAACCTACAGGGTATTTAGATGTAATATCTGTCCATGGATCTGGTGTTAATTGCTTAATACCTAAAGACATTTTACGATCTTCTCTATCTAATGTTAAGATTTGAGCCTCAACTTCATCTCCAACAGAAACGAAATCTTGAGCCGAACGTAAATGTGTAGACCATGACATTTCAGAAACGTGGATGAGACCTTCAACGCCATCAGCAACCTCAATAAACGCACCGTAATCTGCAATAACAACTACTTTACCTTTTACTTTGTCACCAACTTTAACATCTTCACCTAAAGCATCCCATGGGTGCTTAGATAATTGTTTAAGACCTAATTGGATTCTTGATTTATCTTCATCAAAATCAAGGATAACTACGTTTAATTTTTGATCTAACTCAACGATCTCATTTGGATGATTGATACGTGACCAAGAAAGATCGGTAATGTGGATTAATCCATCTACACCACCAAGGTCAATGAACACACCATAAGAAGTAATGTTTTTCACAACACCTTCTAATACTTGTCCTTTTTCTAACTGACCAATAATTTCTTTCTTTTGTTCCTCAATATCCGCTTCAATAAGCGCTTTGTGAGAAACAACAACGTTTTTGAATTCGTGGTTGATTTTAACAACTTTGAATTCCATTGTTTTATTTACGTATTGATCGTAATCGCGGATAGGTTTCACGTCAATTTGAGAACCTGGTAAGAATGCTTCAATTCCAAAAACATCTACAATCATACCACCTTTTGTTCTACACTTAACGAAACCATTAACGATTTCGCCACTTTCGTGAGCAGCATTCACACGATCCCACGCCTTGATAACACGTGCTTTTCTGTGTGATAATACTAACTGACCCGTAGCGTCTTCACGAACATCGATTAAAACTTCTACTTTGTCTCCTACTTTTAAGTTAGGATTGTAACGAAACTCGTTTAATGAGATAACACCTTCAGATTTCGCGTTAATGTCAATAATAGCATCACGATCTGTAATGTGGATAACTTCACCTTCAACAACTTCATCATCTAAAGTGTCTACGAAATTTTCAGCTACTAATTTTTCAAATTCTTTTAATTGAGAATCTTCTACTTCATCAATACCTTCTTGGTAATTGTGCCAGTTAAAGTTTTTTAAGAATTTTTCTGGGTTTGCTTGAGCTTCAGATACTACTGGAGCCTCTGCTGTTTTTGTTTCAGTTTCAGTTGTTTCAACTGCTTGTGCTTCAGTTGCTTCAACTTCCGCTTGTTTTGCTTTTTCAGCCATGTGCTGATACTAATTTGTATTCTGTTATGTCTTGGAAAGTTAACGCAATTAACACACAGAAGTGTTATGTTTTATTTAGATTCCCTCTTTAATTTCCAATGCATTGCTAAAAAGGAGTGCAAAAATACTACTTTTTACTTAATAAAACAATAGCTTAATCGTTGAAAATTAAATAATTATTCCAAATTCTCTAAAGTCATGGTAACCAGCTCTAATACTTTTTGAAATTGCTGGTTTAATGTCAAGTTGGAATTATCAATTTCTATAGCGTCTTCTGCCTTTATCAAAGGGGAATCCGCTCTATGTGAATCTATGTAATCGCGTTCTTGAATGTTACGAAGGACATCTTCAAAATTTACATCGTCACCACGATTGGTAAGCTCTTCAAAACGTCTTTGTGCTCTGGTTTCAGCAGAAGCGGTCATAAATATTTTTAATTCGGCATCAGGAAATACCACAGTGCCAATATCACGACCATCCATGACAACACCTTTTTCTTTGCCCATTTCCTGTTGCTGCCTAACCAATTGATAACGAACATCGGGAACAGCTGCCACGCGACTCACACAATTGGAAACTTCCAAGGTGCGGATTTGCTTTTCAACATTCTCTCCATTTAAATATACATCAGCATTGCCTGTTTCGGTGTTCAATTTAAAATGAATAGCGACATTGTGAAGATTAGCCACCAAGGCATTAATATCAAAATGCTTATCATCAATGTATTGCTGTTGCATGGCAAAGAAGGTTACAGCACGATACATTGCTCCGGAATCCACATAAATATAACCCAAATGTTTAGCAAGCTGCTTGGCTATAGTGCTTTTTCCCGTAGATGAAAAACCGTCAATGGCTATCGTAATTTTCTGCATTTATCTTAAATCAATTTGCATTCCAAAGAAATTAGCGTTTGAAGCACTTGTATATCTTACGTGGGTAAAACTAAATCTAAATTTATTAAGCTTTAAGCCAATACCTCCTGAAATTCCTGAAAAATTTCTTTGGTCAACAATACGCAGCTCCTCACCTCTTCTAAAATTATAACCCAATCTGATACTAAAAGCGCCAGCCGGAAATATTTCAGCACCCAAAATAGTATGACGTAGCACATTCCCAAAAAAACCGACATCATCTTGAGTTTGATTACCTTCCAAATCGGTTTCAGCTCTTGCAGGATTACCAACAGCAATAGGCCATTGCTGTAAATTCTCAAAGGTTAAATGCCAACGTAATGGTACATTTTCAAGGGTTTGAGACATACCAAAAGCTATTTCCAATGGTAAGGGTTCATTTTGACCTGCATAGGTCGTAATTTGCACACCTAAATTTCTAACAACCAAAGTAGCCTGAAACTCAATATCTTCGTCTATATACATCAATGCTGCATCAATGGCTGCTCCAAATGATGAATATTGTTCCAGTTTGGATGTAATTAATTTAACGGTTCCTCCTAAATAAAAATCGGAATACCCAATTTGACGAGAATGCCCAAAAGACAATGAAGCTTCATTACCACTAAAAGTTCCTGTTGAATTCCCAAATTCATCATAACCATCAAAACTACCGTAATTAATATAGGATATTCCCGCAAAGAAGGTTAATACACGTCTATCCCAAGTATAACCATAAGCAGCCGTACCATAACTAATACCACCTAGATAACTGGAATAATTCAACGCCAATTGATTATCCATTTCTACATTAATACTTGACGGATTGGTTAATGCCTGTGTAACATCATAGTCGATATTGGTGAATACTTTACCTCCTAAAGCCGCTTGACGTGGCGAAGAAATTAAATTGAGGAATTGGTACGTTGATTGACCACCTAATTGGGCAAAAGTATAAGTGCTTAAAAGCAAGCAAAATATCGTGGTAATTCTTTTCAACATAAACGCTGCAAAGTAACTAAATCTATATTAAAACGAATACAAGAATAATTTATTTTTAAGCATATAAAAAACCTCGAAGAAACTTCGAGGTTTTAAACTTTAGATTAATTATAACTTTTTGGCGTTTTTGACCTTCTGGTTTGTCAATGCTAGTTTAATGACATCGCTCATATCCGTTACATAGTGGAAGGTCAACCCTTTTAAATATTCGGGTTTAATTTCCTCTATATCTCGTCTGTTTTCTTCACACAATAATATCTCCTTAATTCTTGCACGTTTAGCTGCCAATATTTTTTCTTTGATACCACCAACAGGCAAGACTTTTCCTCGCAAGGTAATTTCACCTGTCATTGCTAAACTTTTCTTCACTTTACGTTGTGTAAATAAAGAGACTAAAGATGTTAGCATAGTTACACCTGCACTCGGCCCATCTTTAGGTGTAGCTCCTTCAGGCACGTGAATGTGGACATTGTATTTATCGAAAACATCTGGATTAATACCTAATTCGTCTGCATTGGCCTTAATGAATTCCATAGCAATGGTTGCCGATTCCTTCATCACCTTACCTAAATTTCCCGTAACCGTTAAATTACCTTTTCCTTTAGATAATATAGATTCTATAAATAAAATATCGCCTCCAACACGTGTCCAAGCCAATCCTGTTACTACACCAGCCACGTTGTTATTTTCGTATTTATCACGTTCTAGTTTAGGTCCGCCAAGTACTTCTATAATATCATCGTTAGTAACTTTAATATTATAGTCCTCTTCCATTGCGATATTCTTGGCTGCATATCGAACCATTTTAGCCAATTGTTTTTCCAAACCACGGACACCGGACTCACGCGTGTAACCCTCAACGATCTTTTCTAATTGAGGTTTCCCAATTTTTAAATGCTCTTCCGTTAAGCCATGTTCTTTAAGCTGTTTAGGTAATAAATGGCGTTTGGCAATTTCAACCTTTTCTTCAATAGTATAACCCGTTACATTTATAATTTCCATTCTATCCAATAATGCTGGTTGAATGGTTGATAAACTATTGGATGTAGCAATGAACATCACTTTAGAAAGGTCATAACCCATTTCCAAGAAGTTATCATAAAATTCACTGTTTTGTTCAGGGTCCAATACTTCCAACATCGCTGAAGACGGATCACCTTGGTGAGAATTAGATAACTTATCGATTTCATCTAAAACAAAAACCGGATTAGAAGTTCCTGCCTTTTTTAAACTCTGTAAAATCCGACCAGGCATAGCTCCAATATAGGTTTTTCTATGTCCGCGTATCTCTGCTTCATCTCGCAAACCACCTAATGACATACGTACATATTCCCTGCCTAAAGCTTCAGCTATAGACTTCCCAAGAGATGTTTTACCAACACCTGGAGGACCATATAAACAAAGAATTGGCGACTTCATATCATTACGCAATTTGATAACCGCCAAATGTTCAATAATACGGCGTTTAACATCGTCCAACCCGTAATGGTCACGATCCAAGATACGTTTAGCTCGTTTTAAATCGAATTTGTCTTTACTGTATTTATTCCAAGGTAGATCTAAAAACAAATCCAAGTAATTACGCTGAATGGAGTATTCAGCAACCTGTGGATTCATGCGTTGCATTTTAGCCAATTCCTTGTCAAAATGTTTGGCAACTTTTTCAGGCCATTTTTTGTTTTTAGCACGATGCCTCATCCCTTCCAACTCTTCATCATGACTCACGCCACCTAATTCTTCCTGAATGGTTTTCATTTGTTGGTGTAAGAAATACTCACGCTGCTGTTGGTTCATATCACTTTGAACCTTCAACTGAATATCATTTTTAAGTTCCAGCTTCTGAAACTCAATATTCATGTATTTCAACGTTTCAAGTGCACGCTCCTTCAAATCATTAATCTCCAACAACTGCTGCTTTTCTGTAACTGAAAGATTCATATTAGAGGACACAAAGTTTATCAGAAACGAATCACTTTGAATGTTTTTTATGGCAAATGAAGCTTCACTAGGAATATTGGGACTGTCTTTAATTATTTGTAGCGACAAATCCTTGATGGAATCTATAATGGCTCCAAACTCCTCATTCTTTTCCGCAGGCCTTGCTTCAGGAACTTCTTTAACAGTAGCAGTTAAATACGGATCTTCAGAAACTACCTCATCAATTTGAAAGCGTTTCTTACCTTGAATAATAACAGTTGTATTACCATCAGGCATTTTTAAAACCCGTAGAATTCTGGCAACGGTCCCTGTTTTGTAAATATCCTTTCCTGTTGGATCTTCAACCGATTCATCCTTTTGGGAAACAACACCAATAACTTTACTACCGTTATTGGCATCCTTAATAAGCTTTATAGATTTATCCCTTCCAGCGGTAATTGGAATCACCACTCCTGGAAATAATACCGTATTTCGCAAGGATAAAATAGGTAGGGAATTCGGTAAATCTTCTTTACGTATTTCTTCTTCATCTTCAGGTGTCATTAATGGAATCAATTCTGAATTCTCATCAAAATCCTGTAATGACAAACTGTCAAGCGTTAAAAAATTTGATTTCTTCATAGTTATATTTAAGCCATTCTGTCATTATTATACCTAATAACAGAATTTCTATTGTATTTTTATTTAATATTAAGACATATACCTATTTAATTTTCAGCTATTTACCAAAAAACAACCTTATATATGCACAGATATAGTTTCAATTAATATGCCATGGTATTTAAACTATTGAAAACTTTTTTTTCTAAAAGTGTAACAAATAATAAAAGGGACCATCTTTATAATAACAATTTGAATTTTTGACACTAACCACCAAAAATATCGAAGAGCTTGTAGAGCTTTGCAAAACTGGCAATCAATTTGCGCAGTTGGAAATTTACAATCGATATTATAAAGCCATGTATAATGTGGCTTTTAGGATTGTAAAAGACAGTTTTGAGGCTGAAGACATTATGCAAGATTCATTTTTGTCGGCCTTTACAAAACTCGATAGCATCAACGATACAGTGACTTTTGGTTCTTGGCTAAAACGAATTGTTATAAATAATAGTATTTACCACTTTAACAAAAGCAGTAAATACCAAAACGTTCCTTTTGAAAATGTGATGTATAAAATGGAAGATGACAACCAAGGTTTGGACAGTGAATTTTCCAATTCTAACGACAAGGCAAAGTTGGTTCTAAAAACAATGGATTCATTGAAGGACAATTACAGAATTGCTTTGACATTACATCTTATAGAAGGTTACGATTATGAGGAAATTGGCGGCATTATGGGTATGTCCTATGCTAACTGCCGAACAACCATTTCTCGTGCAAAAGAAAGTTTGAGACAAAAATTACACCCTCTGGTTAATAATTAAATGGAGTATTATGAGTGATAATTTAAATAATTTATTTCAGGATTTACAGGGTCATTTTGATACTGAAGAACCAGGTAAAGACCATGAGAAACGCTTTTTATCAAAATTAAATGAGCAGAATACCATAGCTCATACAACAACTAAACAGCGATTTAATTGGAAACCACTTTTGGGCATTGCGGCATCAATTGTGTTAATAATAGCTTTGGTCTTTGGAAACAGTCAAGAAGCAAGTGCTACAGGCCTGGCAAGCGTGTCTCCTGAAATGGCCAAGACACAAGATTTCTTTACATCAACCATCGCTGTTGAATTAAAGAAATTAGAAAAAGCCACAAATCCCGAAACCAAATTATTGATTCAGGATGCACTCAATCAAATGAAACGTTTAGAGGCTGAATACGAATCTCTAATTAGTGATTTAAATCAAAGCGGAAATGACCAACGTGTGATTTATGCCATGATCTCAAATTTTCAAAATCGTATTGAAATATTACAGAATACCCTTAAGCAAATTGAAATTGTAGAACAATTAAAAAACAGCAACAATGAAAACAACAATACTATCTAAAGCCCTTTTACTTCTCCTGCTCTTACCAACTTTTATTTTGGCATCAACAGATCCTATTGGTATTGCCAAACATAAAAAAGAAAAAACTATTAAAAAATCTTTTAATGTCAATGCTTCTGCCGAGCTGAAAGTAGATAACAGCTATGGGAACTTGGACATTGTAACTTGGAACGAAAATCGCATTGAAATCGAGGTTACTATTACAGTTGAAGGAGGCAACGAAGACAATGTCATGAAAAAATTAGATGAGATTACCGTTGATTTTGAATCTAATTCAAATATGGTTTCTGCCAAGACAATATTTAATAAAAACAAGTCTAAATCGTGGTGGAACTGGAACAGTGGGAACAACTCTAGCATGAGCGTCAATTATGTGATTAAAATGCCTATGAGCAATTCTGTTAATTTAGATAATGATTACGGAAGCATTAATTTAGAAAAACTAGAAGGTCGTGCTATAATTAGTTGTGATTATGGTAAAATCACTACAAAAGAGTTAATGGCTTCTAATAACGTTTTAAGCTTTGACTATACTAAAAATTGCTATTTTGAATATATCAACGGAGCAAGTATTGATGCCGATTACAGTGGTTTTACAATAGCAAAAGCCAAAAGCATCAACTTATCAGCTGATTATACAAAATCTAGGTTTGAAATAGCTGAAGATATTACCTATAATTGTGACTATGGTTCATTGGAAGCAGATAAGGTTAATAATGTAAATGGAAATGGCGACTATCTATCTGTTGTATTAGGCGATGTTTATAAAAATGTGACTATAGAAGCTGATTATGGTTCCATTAAAATTAAAAACATGACACAAAATGCTGGAAACGTGAATATAGAATCTGATTACGTTGGCATTACTATTGGTTATGATAGTAGTTATCACTTTAATTTTGACCTTGATTTAGATTATGCGTCACTACGGGATTCAGATGGATTTGAATTCAATAAAAAACGTACTGAATCTGGCAGCAAATACTATTCTGGCTATTACGGATCTGCTTCGTCAGGCAACTTGATAAAGATCAATTCAGATTACGGTAGCGTGACCTTCAACAAAAACTAATAACAATCAAAAAACAACAATTATGAAAACTAAAATTCTATTATCATCGGTATTGCTATTATTTACAGTATCATTTAGCTACGCGCAATCCTGGAAAAAAGTTTCTGGAAACGGCAATGTAACGACCATAAACCGAACAACTAGTGACTATGATGCCATAAGCTGTGCAGGCTCTTTTGACTACATTCTAGTTTCTGGAACCGAAGGCCAATTGACAATTAAAGGGGAAGAAAATTTGCTTAAACACGTCATCACCGAGGTTAAAAACGGTACCTTAATCGTAAAAACCGAAAAAGGAAAGAGTCTTAAAACCAGTATGGGAAAAACCATTACGGTTACCATTCCGGTTAAAGACATACATGCCGTATCGTTAGCAGGTTCTGGAGATTTAATAAGTAAAACCCAGATATCGGCTACAAATTTAGATGTTTCCCTAGCTGGTTCAGGCGATGTCGATTTGGACATTTCAGCCGAATCTATAGAAAGTCATTTAACAGGGTCTGGTGATATTACTTTAAATGGTAAAACTAATAATTTAGAATTAACTATTTCAGGTTCTGGCGACTACAATTGTTTTGGGCTTGACGCCAACAATACCGAAGTAACTATTTCAGGTTCAGGAGATGCTGAAGTGGTGAGTAATTTAAGCCTTAAAGCTAGGGTGTCTGGATCTGGAGATATTGAATATAAGGGAAATCCTGACAAGGAAGACACCAAAGTATCAGGTTCAGGAAGTGTAAGTAGCAGATAACAATAATTATATGAAACAAAAAAAGCCACTCAATGAGTGGCTTTTTTTATAACCTTTCTAAAACTGTTGTTGATGAAACTTCTACTGTAATTTCAATACCAGCTTGATTTTGAGTTTGTTCTTCATTTTGAACAAAAGTAACCCTTTGCCCATTATTACTAAATTGGTATGTTGCTGTTTGGTCTGATTGAAAAACATCATCATCAAAACCACTCATAGATAAATCAAAAATAGAATCTTCAAACAAAATGGTATTACCATTAGTAGAATAGCCTCCTGAACCGGTCACTCCTGTATAATTCATAGAGGTATCATCAATAACTTGACCGTTTAGCTCTGTTATTGCTCTAATTTGGTAATCCCCATTAGTAGTGAATTGATTGTTGCTAAAATTGATGATATAATCTAAATTAGAACCTGTTATTGAACTCTCGGTTACAAAATTCTCACCATTAATTACAGATTCAGAGCTGTTACTTGCGCTGAATGAAATAGCTCTCCAATCTCCAAGTAAATCATCACTATTATTGTTATTGTTTCCGCCATTTGTTAG
The DNA here is from genome assembly GCA_030425285.1 of Bacteroidia bacterium. Lineage (GTDB taxonomy): Bacteria > Bacteroidota > Bacteroidia > Flavobacteriales > Flavobacteriaceae > Hanstruepera. The sequence continues at coordinate 158,988 of JAUIAY010000004.1, read as the reverse complement.
ACTATCGCTAAATTCACCTTCGAGAGGTTCATTATCACAAGATGTTATAGAGAACATAACAAAAGCAATAAGAAATACAGAAACAATTTTTATGTTTTTCATCGTAGAATTAATTAATTTAAACAAACATACTAATTTTAAATTACTCTTGGATTTCATTTTTTGGAACTCTATACAACAAGAAGATACCTACAAGAAAGAACACAAACAAAAAGAAAATAGCATTTCGCATACTTCCGGTAACCTGATCAATGGTACCGTATATAATCATTCCGATAACAATTCCTATTTTTTCGGCTACATCATAAAAACTAAAATAAGAAGTGGTGTCTTCAGTTTTTGGTAAAAATTTAGAATATGTAGACCTGGCCAATGATTGAATACCACCCATAACCAAACCAACGAACCCAGCTGTGATATAAAAGTGGATAGGTTCTGTTACAAAATATGCGCCTATACACAAGGACATCCAAATGGCATTCACCGCAATCAAAGTCTTGATATTTCCAAATTTGGCAGACGCCCTTGATGTTAATATAGCTCCAAACACAGCCACGATTTGAATAACCAGAATACTAATAATCAATCCCAAGGTTTTTTCATCAGAATCACCCCAATTAACCTCTTCTTCCCCAAAATACACAGCCACTAGCATAATTGTCTGTACCGCCATACTGAACACAAAAAAAGCATACAAATAACGCTTTAATCGCAGGTTTTGCTTTAATTGTTTCCATACCTGTTTCAGCTCTTTAAAACCATTAAAAATCACATCTTTGGTAACTTTTTCTTCAGCCGATGCTCCTTTGGGCAAAACTTTAAATGTGTATTGACTAAAAAGAGCCCACCAAATTCCTACTGTAATAAAGGCTACCCTCATGGCTTCAACTGAAGCAGCATCTTTATCTGCCTCAGTTTCTCCAATATCAAAACCGAAATACTGTGGAAACATGACCATAGATAGGTTAATAACCAATAGAACCACACTGCCAATGTATCCTAAAGAAAAACCTTTGGCACTAATGCTGTCCTGCTGTTCCTTAAATGCTATATCTGGCAAATAAGAGTTATAAAAAACCAAACTACCCCAATAGCCAATTAAGCCCATAAAGTAAAACAACAAGCTCAAATAGATCATGCTTGGTTCTACACTAAACCAATATAGGCCAACACAGCCCAAAGAACCGATATAGCAAAAGAACTTTAAAAAATTCTTTTTGTTTCCAACATAATCAGCAATACCAGATAGCAATGGTGACATAATAGCAATCACAATAAATGTAAATGCCGTAACAAATGTAATAAGTGCAGTATTCTTAAGCTCAAATCCAAAGGCTTTCACCGTTTTGAGGCTACCCACAAACAATGAAGAATAAAATATAGGAAATATTGATGATGCAATAGTTAGGGTATAAACCGAATTGGCCCAATCATAAAACGCCCAAGCGTTCAGTAACTTTTTACTCCCTTTTGGTAAATGTTCCATAAAAAAAGCTGCTCATTTATGAGCAGCTTCTAAAGTAAAAAAATATTTTTAAAAACTAGTATTTCCCCAAAGGTCTAAAAGAATTCACACCAAATTTTCGTGCTTCGGCCTTGGCTTGAGGAGCTAGAGCTGTTAAATTTTGAATTCTACTTTCATTGGCAGGATGGGTACTCAACATTTCAGGTGGAGCCTGACCATTACTCATGGCATCCATACGCTTCCATAGTTCGGCAGCTTCATCAGGATTATAGCCTGCTATAGCCATTAAATAAGCTCCTATTTTATCAGCTTCAGTTTCATGCGCTCTACTAAAAGGCAACATCCCTCCTACTGTAGTCCCAATACCGTAAGCCTGATTATACAAAGCAATATTTTCATCACTCTGAAGTGCAACATTCAAACCAATAGCACCTGCCTGTTGCAACAAACCAGCACTCATACGTTGTTGACCATGATTAGCTAAAGCATGGGCTACCTCATGGCCCATAATGGCAGCTATACCTGTTTCGTTTTCTGCTACAGGTAAAATACCTGTATAGAATGCAATCTTCCCTCCTGGCATACACCATGCGTTAACAGTTTCCGAATCTATTAAGCTATATTCCCATTTATAGTCGTTTAGATAGCCTTCATGCCCATTGGCATTTAAATAACGTTCAGCAGCTATAGCTATACGTTGTCCTACTCTAGTTATCATTTCTGATTCAGATGTGCCTTTAATAACTTTACTTTCAGACAAAACCTGATTATATTGCTGGAAAGAGGAAGGAAACAATTGATCGTTAGAGACAAATGCCATAGTTTGTTTTCCAGTGAATGGATTGGTAGCACAAGACAGGAATAGACTTATTACCCCAACAGCTACTATTCTATTTTTTAATTTCATGTTAGTCAATGGTTTTATTTTCAAATTTACAATAATCATTCCTTAATTTTAGACACAAAAATTGTTTTTTAGTCACAGGTTTGACTTCTTATATTAATATACGAATAAAATCATTATTATGGTTTTTTATGTAATTAAAGCAGCTAGATAACGACACAATAAAAAAATAACAATGAACAAATTCATTCTATTATTATCTGTATCTTTTTTATTAAGCTGCAATAGTAATGCCCAGAAAAAAGAGCAAGAGCAGTTTCCTGTTTCCAAAACCAATGCTGAATGGAAACAAGAACTAACCGAAGAACAATACTATGTGTTAAGACAGTCTGGTACTGAACGACCCTTTTCTAGTCCGTTAAACGATAACTCGCAAAGTGGCACTTATATTTGTGCGGCTTGCGACACACCTTTGTTTAAAAGTGATCATAAGTTTGACTCCGGAACTGGATGGCCAAGTTTTGACCGTGAAATTAAAGGTAATGTTGCTTATGGTAACGGCTATGAAAGCAATGAAGAACATTGTGCTACCTGTGGTGGTCATTTAGGCCATGTGTTTAACGATGGTCCCAGAAGTACTACAGGAATGAGACACTGTATAAACGGTGATGCCTTGAAATTTGTTCCTTCAAAAAAATAGATACTTTCTATATATAACTCTATAACGTCTTGTTATCAAGAATGAATGGTTTTTAAAATTCATATCCTTAAATTAGTGTTATGGAAACCTCATTTTTATCAAGTATCATCAAGCAGTTTGAATACTACAAATTGTTGGGAGACAAAACCCTATCACAATTAACTTTTGAAGAATTACAAAAGGAATTTGAAACGGACAGTAATTCTATTGCTATTATTGTAAAACATTTAGTTGGCAATATGTTGAGCAGGTGGACCAACTTTTTAGATGAAGATGGTGAAAAAACTTGGCGAAATAGAGATCAGGAATTCATAGATTCTTATAATTCAAAAGATGAACTTCTAGAAGCATGGCATACTGGTTGGGATTGTCTTTTTCAAGCCATTAGGCCTTTAAAAGAATCTGATTTAGAAAGAATAATCTTCATAAGAAACCAAGGTCATACCGTTACCGAAGCCATTAACCGTCAATTGGCGCACTACGCTTATCACAAGGACAAATCGTTTTCTTGGGTAAATTGAACAAGGGTTCCGAATGGCAATCACTCTCAATACCAAAAGGAAACTCCGAAAATTATAATCAGGAAAAATTCTCAAAAGAAAAGACCCGAAGGCATTTTACGGATGATTTATAACTTTATTGATTGATCATTAAGCCTATCGTCTAAAATGGACTTTACCTCATCAGCACTTGGATCAACCGCTAAAATTTTTTCTGAACCATCAATCAAAAACATTCCGCCTCCTCCATTCATAACATTGTATTTTTCCCAAATTTTATTTCTTTTGTCCAATTCAATTAAATTTTTCCAAGGCCACTGTTCTTTGTCCATGAATTTCTTATAAGCATTTAGGTTTTTGTTCTCTCCTGCCACACCAACAATTTCAAACCCCTTGTCTTTATATTCATCATAAACTGGTCGCATTAACCTTGACCGTGCAATGCAAGGTCCACACCAAGTAGCCCATAAATCTAACAGCACTATATCATTTCTGTCTACAAAAGGTTTTAATTCATAACTAACATCATTAATATCTGGCGCAGTAAAATTTATAAATTGCCCACCAGGTTGTAGTTCCGTATAACCAATCCACAAGTTCTCGGCTAATGCTGTGTATACATGATCTGGGTACGCCTCTTTTAAATCATTGAAAGCCTTTATAATTTTTTCTTTTGGAGCAGGATTATATTCCAAGCTCATTATATCGTCAATTAATAAAGAATAGGACACTATTGAAGGGTTTTTATTAATGAACGCGTATTTTTTGTCCCAATATTTATTTTGAATCACACTAACTTGAGAATCTATTTGTTTTCCAAAATCACTTCTATGAAGGTTGTCAGCCTTTAAGTCATCCATTCTTTTATATAAAACAACTTTTTCCTCTTGTGTTTCTGCCTCTTTTAATTTATTTACAATTTGATCATACACTTTGGAATTCATCATACTGTAAGGGATACTATCAAATATTTTATAAAAATCATTCAGCTCAACCATATAAGGTATCGAAATCTCTTTTTGATAATTACTGTACGTAGCATTTATTTTCCCTCCTATAATTTCATTATTCTGAAACGAATCCATATTATACAACGTCATTCTAATGGTATCTTTTTCAGAAAAAAAACGTATTGGTCTCCAGCTACCATCATCAAACTCATCTTTGAAAATCAGGTCGTAAGCCTGAACAGTGTCTGTTTTAAACTCAAAATTAAATTCCCAATCAATTATGGGAATACTAGCTAAAGCTTCACTTCTAGCATCGCCTGTAGATTTGACTAATAGTAAGGTATCGCTATCTCTACCCATGACGCAACCTTTCAAAACCGTTTTATCCAACTTGGGAGTTTGCTCTTTATCTACTTTTTTGCATGAAAAAATAATTAAGGTCAGTATTGAAAAGAAAAAAATAAGGCGCTTCATAGTCTAAATTTTATTTAAACATAACTTAAAAGTAAGTGTTTTCGTATATCATAATTTTAAAAATGATAAATATTCATTATTCAATTCACATTTCGTAAATTCGTAGCTTCAAAAAACGATTAAAAAATTCACAATGAGTAAATACGATGTTATTGTTCTTGGAAGTGGTCCTGGAGGCTATGTTACCGCTATTAGGGCGTCACAATTAGGTTTCAAAACTGCTGTTGTAGAAAAAGAAAGTTTAGGTGGTGTTTGTTTGAATTGGGGCTGTATCCCAACAAAAGCCTTATTAAAATCGGCACAAGTTTTTGAATACTTGAAACATGCTGAAGATTATGGACTATCGGTTAAAGATGCTGATAAAGATTTTGATGCTGTGGTAAAACGTAGTCGTGGTGTGGCTGATGGCATGAGCAACGGTGTTAAATTCCTAATGAAGAAGAACAAGATTGACGTAATTGAAGGGTTTGGAAAACTAAAACCAGGGAAGAAAATTGACGTTGATGGAACAGAATACAGTGCTGACCATATTATCATAGCCACTGGAGCTCGCTCTCGTGAATTGCCTAGCTTGCCGCAAGATGGTAAAAAGGTGATTGGCTACAGAGAAGCTATGACCTTGCCAAAACAACCTAAAAAAATGATTGTCGTTGGTTCGGGTGCTATTGGTGTTGAGTTTGCATATTTCTATAACTCTATGGGAACTGAAGTAACCATCGTTGAATTTATGCCAAATGTGGTTCCTGTTGAAGACGAAGAAGTTTCTAAACAACTGGAGCGTTCGTTTAAGAAGAATGGTATTAAAATCATGACATCTTCCGAAGTAACCAAAGTTGATACTTCGGGTAAAGGCGTTAAAGCGACCGTGAAGACTAAAAAAGGAGAAGAAATACTAGAGGCTGATTTAGTATTATCGGCAGTTGGTATTAAATCTAATATCGAAAATATTGGATTGGAAGATGTTGGTATTGTAGTCGATCGTGATAAGATAATCGTTAATGATTTCTATCAAACGAATATTCCTGGCTATTATGCCATTGGTGATGTCACTCCTGGGCAAGCTTTGGCGCATGTAGCTTCAGCTGAAGGTATTTTGTGTGTTGAAAAAATTGCAGGACAACATGTTGAAGCATTAGACTATGGCAACATACCTGGTTGTACATACTGTACACCTGAAATTGCTTCTGTTGGTTTAACTGAAAAACAAGCTAAAGAACAAGGCTTGGATATAAAAGTTGGTAAATTCCCGTTCTCGGCTTCAGGTAAAGCTAGTGCTGGCGGGAACAAAGACGGTTTTGTAAAAGTTATTTTCGATGCCAAATATGGTGAATGGCTAGGTTGCCACATGATTGGTGCTGGTGTAACCGATATGATTGCCGAAGCTGTTTTGGGTAGAAAACTGGAAACCACTGGACATGAAGTATTAAAAGCGGTTCATCCGCACCCAACTATGAGTGAAGCTGTCATGGAAGCTGTGGCAGATGCTTATGACGAAGTAATTCATTTATAAAAAACGGTAAATAATAGAAAAGAGGTTCAAACAAGTTTGAACCTTTTTTTTTATAACTTTAAATCCAATCCTAAAAACAAACCATTAGGGGTAACCTCTTCAAACCCTAAAGTATATTTTAAATGAATATCAAGTGAAGTTATTATCTCATAAGAGATGCTTAAATCGGCTCTAACTTTAAATTTATTGGAGAAGAAATCGAAAAAATAGTTCAAACTGGGTCCAATCAATATATCAAACCGATTGGCTGCTTCATATTTTAAGTAAATGGGTGCATTGATAAACTTAAAATCGTTTAAACCAATATAGAGAACTTCCGGTCGTATGGACAAATCGGTTTGAATAGGAACATCCAAAAACAAACCACCATAATATCCAACTTTCACTTCTATATTGTCACCAAAACTGGCTTCGGGAACTTTAATGAACGTTAAGTTTAAACCGCCTTTCACACCAAAATCAACAGTGGATTGTGAGAGGCCTTTAACCGAAACAAAAAAGACCAGTGATATTATAAACAAACAATATTTCATACATTAAATATAGTATAAAATAAGAAAGAGCCAATGGGCATCAGGCTCTTTCTTTATAATAACATATCCTATTTCAATATGTCCACCACAACAAGTAACACGTTTTTATCTTTTTGATTGGGAATTTTGATCCTGATCCTTTTTATTCTTGTCGTTTAAAATAGATTTATAAAATTTAAATGATGACTTATGATCCTTTAATACGGTAACAGCCAAACCAACTAACATTACTAAAACGGCAACCAACAAAACGACTACAATAATCTTAACATCTATGTTGGTGCTCATATATACCTAATAATTTTTTTGATTTATTTTTTAAGACACCTTCTTTTCTATAAAGTCACTACAATCAGTCTTTTATTTCAATTTTTTTATTGGATATATATTTAATTGGATAGACAACCTTGGTGCCGTTAAACACAACTACCATGCTAATATTATCTATGGCATCAATAACACCCTCTTTCTCATCAATGACAATTCGTTGTCCTACCGTAAAATTTCGTTTAGAATAAAAGCCTAACAATAATCTATAGACAATATCACGGGAACCAAAACCAAATGCAATGGTAAACGAAGCTAAAACAGCTCCTAAAATCAAGAAGAGATTATTGGTAATAATATCTGTGTTGAACCCTGCCTGATTTAAAGACATAATGGAAACCATTACCACCAAAATTATAAACAATATATTACTAATTGCTTTAGAACCACTTATATCTACAGCTTTTAACAAGGTTCGTAAGGTCTTTTTTAAATAGTTAGCACCATATATTCCAAACACAAAAATTAACAAGGCGCTAAAGAATTGCGGCAAATAGTGAATAAGTTTTCCTACCTCATTCGAAATGAGATCAAAGTTTAAAATTTCGGCGCCAATAATGATAAATATCAAAATAAAGAACCATTTCACAAATACTAGAATAATCTTTTCAGGATCTATTTTAAAATCAGAATTCACAAATGGTACATTGTTAAGCTTATCCTTGAGATAACTGATTTTAGTTAGTTTCAACGATTTTTTTATTATAAACATGATTAACTTCAACAGTAACCATGCAGCAATGATAAATAAGATGCCAAATACTATTCTAGGTAAAAAATCATAGATGTTTTGCAATAATTCATCCAAAAGATTAAAGTTCAAATCGTTTTTCATGGTCTCGTATTTTAGTTGGTGTTTTTGTTGTCTTTTTTAGAAAAATTAAAAATATCATTTAAGGCTTCGGGATATTTTATGGCCAGTAAATCGGTTACATCCAAAGCCAATTTCACCACATTGATATCATCCATGACTTTATTCTTGATAATATCAGGCAGTTTCTCGCTGTGTATTACTTTCTTAAAAGGATTTTCCATAATCAAATCGTTTCATAGGCTTTAACCAATCTGTTTTTTGCTCTACTCAATCGCATTTTTACAGCGCTTTTGCCCAAATCCAATACTTCTTGAATATCCTCGATGCTCATATCATCTTGGTATTTCATAAACAGAATGGATTTATCACTTGGATCAATTAACTCTAGTTCCTTGGTCAATTTTTCAGAATCCATGTTAAAAATAACCTCGTCACTAATACTATTTTGTACAGCATTCAGATAATCCTGTTCATCTTCACTATCTGTATAAATAAATTTATTTCGGCGTTTATTTAAATCCCGCTGAACATAATTGACACAATGGTTATAAGTGAATGAGTATAACCATGTAGAAAATTTAGACTTGTGACTAAAGGTTTTGATTTTAATAAACAGTTTGACAAAAATGTCATGTGTTAAATCCTGCGCTTCTTCCTTATTCTGAACAAAACTTAAGCATTTATTGTAAACAAGAGGTGCGTAACGGTCATAGATAACAGAAAACAACTCCGAACTCTTTGTTTGTACTATTAAAGCAACAAGCTTTTCATCAGAAATTGAGGTGTCTATTCTTAAATCTTCCAAAGTCAGTATTATGTTCAATCAGTTAGACACAAAACCTTCCAAAAAGTCACAACTCAGTAAAACACTAAATTTATTGTGTGTTCAGTACGCTATTTCTTAATAAAACTTTGGATGGCCAACTCGTAACTTTGCAATCCAAAACCAACTATCACACCTTTAGCATGAGGTGCTACATAAGATTGATGACGAAACTCCTCCCTATCGAAGGTATTGGAAATATGCACTTCAACTACTGGCGTTTCAATGGCAGCAACAGCATCACCAATCCCAACTGAAGTATGGGTATAAGCAGCGGCATTAAGCACAATGCCATCATGATTAAAGCCAACTTCATGTAGCTTATTAATGATCTCACCTTCCACATTAGACTGAAAGTAGTCTATGGAAATATCGTTGTATTGAGCCTTGATTTCATCCAAAAACTCGGTAAACGACAGACTACCATAAATTTCGGGTTCACGCTTACCTAACAAATTTAAATTGGGGCCATTTATTATGATGAGTTTCTTCATATAGTAAAGGTATTAAAAATATGACATAAAAAAACCGAAGGCTCAACTTCGGTTTTTTGTTTATTCTTTTATTAGAGATTAATTAACATTGACCGAAAATCCCAGATTTACGGATGAATAATAAAAATAATCATCACTGATCCCTATGTAGTTAGCGATTAACTGAAAACGTTCGCTTAAATTAAACCCCACCATTGGACGCCAGTAAAAACCACCCGTATAATAATCATTATTAAATACATCTTTATCACTGTTAAGAGAAACGGCGTAACCTACATCTGCTCCAAAAACCAATTTGCTATTAACATTAAATCTCGCTGCAGCTGCAATTGGTACGTATTGATAATCAGGTGTATCAAACCGATCATAACCTACAAGTGGTCCGACATAGTAATTATAATTATCGCCAAAAGCATGGCCATAACCTGTAGCTATACCCAAATCAAAGGCTTGGTTTAATTCAAATAAATAATTAGCATCGATACTAAAAGCGAATGAAAACTCATACCCTTCATAGTTTTCATAAGGAAAACCTATACTACCGCCTATATTTAGTCCGGATTGGGAAAATCCCAAAAAACTAAAAATCAAAGCGACTATTGTTAGCTTAAATTGTTTCTTCATAATGTAATTTTCACAAATTATACAAAAAGAGCAAACCTATTGGTTTGCTCTTCACTTATTCTATAGACTAATTTAAAAACCAAATTCAACTCCAAAATTAACGGATGTGAAACTACTGTAAGATCTGTAGTAATAGGTGCCATTGTTTCGATAATCGGTACCACCAGATATACTTTGAAAAGAAGCTATTAATGATAATGCACCTAAATTATAACCAAACTTTGGTCGGGCATAGAACCCTGATTTGGCGTCACCCGCAGCATTGACACCAACACCTAAATCAACACCTCCAAAGAACTTATGATCAGCAAAATAATATCTAGCTGAAGCAGCAATTGGAATAAAGGATACATCATCATAGTCTAATCCAAAATAGTTGTCACCAATAAAATGGGTATAACCCAAAAGTGGCCCAACTTCTAAATTATCAATAAGCTCAAATAAATAAGCTACATCAAAACCAAAATTAAATGTGGAAATGTCACTTGCACCACTTATTGGCAATCCTATGTTTGCACCTGCATAAAAGCCGCCGCCTTTAATTTTTTCCTCAATATCCTGGGCTTTTGCATTAAAACTAAAGATCACAAGAGCTGTAACGAGAAATAATTTTTTCATAATTGTTAAGTTTTTAATTGATTAATATATTTAAATATAAGCTTTTAAAAATTAGAAACAAAAAAAAGGAAGCCGTAGCTTCCTTTTCTCTTAATTGCTATTAACCCTAAAATCTATATCCCAAAGAGAAATCCAATCGTTTCCAATCCAAGCCTGCTGTAAACGTATTTCTTGATTCAGCGCCATCAACATTAGACTTCAAAGTACTGTATGAAGCTATAGCATAATTAGCACCAATAACAAAATGTTCATTCAAGCTAAACAACAAACCAGCTCCAGCACCAAATTCAAATCCGTCATAAGTTATATCACTAACTTTTTCCTTTTCATTGAGGTAATTAAAACCTACACCTAAATATGGCGTAAATTGTGTTTCAGGAGAACATAACCACTTACCATAAGCACCAGCCATGAATGTATTGGTTTCTGAAGTTACATTGTTGTTAATCTCGCTTTTGCTGGACATGTACCCAAATTGCGCACCAACTGCAATATGGTCTGTTACCAGAAATCCACCTTGAGGCATCGCAGTAAATTGGTTTTCTTTAGAATCACCCATTTTAGTTGACCAAATACCAACCGCTCCACTTAAATAGACATCGCCTTTGGACCAGCCATACGGAGAACCATCATTGCTTTCACTCTCGCCTTGGGCATTTATGTTCATAAAACTAAACAGCGCCAAGACAGCAAATAAAAATAATTTTTTCATAATTGTTAAGTTTTTAAAATTGATATGCTTCAAGCTAAGCACTTTTTTTTTAGATATTAACATGTCAAGTATACTTTATTAACAATTTTATAAACATTACTACTTATTAATATGATTTTCAAGTTATTAAAATTCAAAGTTATTAACAATTTGAAACATTGTTATTAGTGCTTTCTATTTTATATTTTTATGCCTGTAAAATTCATATGAATGACTTGGGAACAAGCCCTTAAGGATTACCAAATGTATTTAAAGATAGAACGTGGTCTATCGTCCAATACCATTGTCAGCTATAGTTTGGATATTGAAAAGCTTATGGTGTTTTTAGACTTGAACAAGATACAGGTCAGTCCGTTGAAAATCAATTCGGAGACTGTTCAACAATTCATCTATGAGATGGCTAAACAATTAAACGCGCGTACAAGAGCTAGAATTATTTCTGGGCTTCGTAGTTTTTTTGGCTATCTAATTTTTGAGGATTACAGGAAAGACAATCCGTTGGATCTTATTGAATCACCAAAAATTGGACGAAAACTACCCGATACTTTAAGCGAACAGGACATCAATAACATTATTGGAGCCATAGATTTAAGCAAACCAGAAGGCGAAAGAAACCGCGCTATTTTAGAAACTTTATATAGTTGTGGTTTGCGTGTTAGCGAATTGACCAATCTCAAGATTTCCGATCTGTTTTTTGACGAAGGTTTTATAAAAGTTACTGGAAAAGGGGACAAACAACGTTTTGTTCCCATTGTAAAGTCTACTCAAAAGTATATTCAAATTTACATAAACCAAGTACGTTGTCACTTATCTATACCAAAAGAATTCGAAGACACGGTATTTTTAAACCGAAGGGGAAAACAACTAACTCGTGCCATGATATTTACCATCATCAAGCAATTGGTTGAAAAAATAGGCCTTAAGAAAACTGTTTCACCTCATACGTTCAGACATTCATTTGCTACACATCTTTTGGAAAATGGAGCTGATTTAAGAGCCATACAACTCATGTTAGGACACGAAAGCATTACGACTACTGAAATATACATGCATGTAGATAGAAGTCAACTTACAAAAGCCATTGAAACCTATCATCCCAGAAAATAAAAAAGCCCATTTTAAAATGGGCTCTTCTAAATATAGTCTTATCTTTTATTTTGCAATATTCACCGCTCTTGTTTCTCTAATTACGGTCACTTTCACCTGACCTGGATAAGTCATATCGGTTTGAATTTTTTGGGAAATGTTGAAAGATAAATCAGCTGCTTTTTGATCATCAACTTTTTCACTTTCCACAATAACACGTAGTTCTCTACCCGCTTGAATAGCATACGCTTTTTTCACGCCACCAAAACCAAAGGCAATATCTTCCAAATCCTTTAAACGTTGGATGTAACTATCAAGCACTTGACGTCTGGCACCTGGCCTTGCTCCAGAGATGGCATCACAAACCTGAACGATTGGCGCCAACAATGATTTCATTTCAATTTCATCGTGGTGAGCTCCAATAGCATTGCAAACGTCTTCTTTCTCACCGTACTTTTCAGCCCATTGCATACCCAATATAGCATGAGGAGTTTCCATGTCGGCTTCAGCGTCTGGTACTTTTCCTATATCATGCAATAATCCGGCACGTTTAGCCAATTTCGGATTTAATCCTAATTCAGCTGCCATTACACCACAAAGCTTTGCTACTTCTCGAGAGTGCTGCAACAAGTTTTGTCCGTAAGACGAACGGTATTTCATACGTCCTACAACTTTCACCAATTCAGGATGAAGATTATGGATTCCTAAATCGATAATGGTGCGTTTACCAACTTCAATAATTTCCTGTTCTATCTGTTTGGTTGTTTTCTTAACAACCTCTTCAATTCTTGCAGGATGGATTCTTCCATCAGTTACCAACTTATGAAGCGACAAGCGTGCAATTTCACGTCTCACAGAATCAAAACAAGACAAAATAATAGCTTCGGGTGTATCATCTACTATAATCTCAACACCTGTTGCTGCTTCAATGGCACGAATGTTTCGTCCTTCACGGCCAATGATTCGTCCTTTAACATCATCAGATTCTATATTAAAAACCGACACGCAATTATCAACGGCTTCTTCTGTTCCTATACGCTGAATGGTATTAATAATCACTTTTCTAGCTTCCTGCTGTGCTGTAAGCTTGGCTTCCTCAAGAGTGCTTTGTACGTAGGCCATAGCATCATTCTTGGCTTCTCCTTTAAGGGACTCTACCAATTGGGCTTTGGCATCTTCAGCCGATAAGCTTGAAATAACCTCAAGCTGCTCTACTTGACTTCTGTGAAGTTTTTCAAGTTCGTCTTTCTTCTTGTCCAGTAAATCTAGTCTATGATTGTAGTCCTTTAACTTTTCCTCAAGACTACTGTTGAGCTTCTTGTTTTTTGACAGTTCTCCCGATACCTGTGATTCTTTGTCACGAGTACGTTTTTCGGCTTCAGCCATTTTCTTATCACGGGACAGAATGACTTTTTCGTGTTCTGACTTTAACTCTATGAACTTTTCCTTAGCTTGAAGAATTTTGTCTTTTTTAATAGACTCGCCTTCGCTATTGGCTTCCTTAATAATCGAAGCTGCTGTTTTTTTTGCGGTTTTAACAACTTTTGAGGCATTATTTCTCTCAAGAACCTTTGCCACTATAAAACCTATGATTATTCCTATTATCCCTACTACAATTGCTATAATTGTGCTATCCATATTCACTTTAATTTATTTATAAAAAAAGCCTGCACCAGTTTAAAGTTTTGTATAAACTCCTTAAAACAAGTTTAGGGATACCAAGCTGATCAAGTATCTGCTCAAAGACAGCTCGCTTTTACAACTTAAACTCACCCTTTTTAAAGAATTAGTGTTGAGTTTATCAAAAAAAATAACTAATGCAGGCAGTAACCTTAGTTTATTTTAAAGAACGTTAAGAGTTTAGATGCTCTTTTAACAAATCGTCCAAAGCCAAAAGCTTTTGTTCAACTTGTTCATTCACATTTGTTTTATCTATAGTTTTCTGTTCAACCTGTGAAGCAAATTGCAAGGCACACATAGCCAATACATCTTGTTTATCTTGAACAGAATAACTTTGCTCAAATTGCTTTATCATAGATTCTATATTTTTAGCCGCCTTTCGTAAACCTTCTTCTTGACTTGGTGAAATAGTCAATGGGTACACTCTATTAGCTATAGAAAGCCTTATTTTAAGCTTGTCTGACATTGAATCTATGTAACATTATTCGGAAAGCTGTGCAATACAATGGTCAATTTCCCTAATTAATGCATTTATTTTAAGCTTTGTTTCTCTTTTATTGTTGTCACTGCCAAGCATTGAATTTGCAAACTTTAGGGCTTCATATTTTTCCTGCCAGGCATCTAAATCCTGTTTTTGGTCCTGAAGCTTTTTTTGAGAGGATTGTAGTTCTTGCTCTAATTTTAAATTGGCTTGTTTTAACACTTCCTGTTTATGTAAAACCTTGCTTATTTTGTTCTCTAAAGCATCTACAATTTCTTCAATGTTGCTCATTTACAATATCAATACTTATCACACAAAGTTAACATACCTAAATATAAATACCAATTGTTTTCCAATAAAAATTACTCCTACAGCGTTAATTCTCATAATCAACATACTGGCACTGTAGTTGTATTTACTTTTGGAAATTTAATTCAAATTAATACTTTAGCATCAACAACATTTTTATGCAAAAACTCCTATTTCTACTACTGCTTTTATCAACTTTTGGTTTTTCCCAAAACCCTTATCCCCAAGATTATTTCAGGGCTCCTTTGGATATCACGTTAATACCTTCAGGTACTTTTGGTGAATTACGCTCTAATCATTTTCATTCAGGTTTAGACATCAAAACACAGCAACGCGAAGGTTTAAGTGTGCATGCCATAGCTGATGGCTACGTAAGTAGAATTAAAATTTCGCATTATGGTTATGGCAAAGCTTTATATATTACCCATCCCAATGGTTATGTGTCGGTATATGGGCACTTACAAGAATTTTCACCTACCATTGAGGCCTACATTAAAAAGCTCCAATATGAAAAGGAATCTTTTGAGATAGAAGTGTTTCCAACTGCATTAAAACTTCCTGTTATTAAAGGCGATATTGTAGCCTACAGTGGTAATACTGGAAGTTCGGGTGGTCCGCACTTGCATTTTGAAATTCGCGACAACGAAGAAAGACCTATAAACCCTTTGTTGTTTGGATTGGAAATACAGGACAACACTAGGCCAACCATTAAGGAAGTTTATGCCTATCCGCTTTCCAACGACGCACACATAAACAGTTCTAAAGAAAAACAAAAGCTACGATTAATTCCTCTTCAAAATGGCGACTATAGTGTTGAAAACATTCAAGCCTTTGGTAAGATAGGATTTGGAATAGAGACGATTGACCGACAGGATTTGGCTACTAATCAAAATGGCGTTAGTAATATTCAAGGCATTTTCAATGGCAACGTGATGTTTGAAATTGATTTTAAACGATTTTCCTTTGATGAATCACGACATATTAATAGATTGATAGATTACAAGCATTACAAAGAGGACAAAACACGAATTCAAAAGCTATTTGTTGAGCCAGAAAACCCATTGAGTATGTACAAAAACTTGGATAACAATGGCTATTTAAGAATTGAGGACAGCACCAACTCTGTCTATAAAATAAAGGTTAACGATTTCCACAACAATCCTACTTGGCTTACTATAAATATTGAAGGACTAAAATCTGATGACATTAAATCCAAACCTGATTCCGTGACGCCTTTCTTTATTTATTCCAAGAAACACAATGAACTTTTGAACAAGAATATTTCGGTTAATTTCCCTGAAAATACCTTCTACGACGATTTTTTTATTGATTTCAGTGTTAAGAATGATACCTTGACACTACATGAAGATATTGTTCCCGTTCGTGATGATTTTTCAATTTCATTTGATATAACCAATTACCAACAACCTGAATCCGAAAAACTATACATCGCCCGATTGGTAGGCTATAAAAAACAGTATCCTATTTATTCAACAACCTACAAAAAGGAAAACACCCTGACAACCTACACTAAAACGTTAGGAACCTATGCTTTGGTCATGGACACCATAAGCCCCAAAATTAAACCAGTAAACTTTTCCAAAGGAAAATGGTTGAGCAAATATCGCTTTTTAAAAATTAAAATTGAAGATGAAGAATCAGGGCTTTCAAACTATAGAGCAACCATTAACGGAAAATGGATCTTAATGGAGTATGATTACAAAAAGAATGAGTTGACCTATGATTTTAATGATGCCGTTTCAACTGAAACAGAAAATAATTTAAAGGTCATTGTAACCGATAATGTTGGAAATAGTTCTACATTTGAAACACTTTTTTATAGAAAATAACAAAACATTGATAAGCAAGCTAAACGTCACAGTTATTTTAATCTTACTGCTCCCACTATTTGCAGTATCACAAACAGGAACCCTAAAAGGTGTGGTTCTAGACAAAACCAATATACCTATTGCAGATGTAAACATAACGGCAGATGCTTTAGGAACCACAACCAATGAAAATGGTTTTTATTCCTTAAAAATACCTGCCAACCAAGAAGTGACAGTTATTTTTACACATTTATCGCACGAACGTATAGTAGCTACGTTCAATTTAAAAAATGGCGAAGAAGTAGAATTCCATCCAATTATGGACGAATCCGTCGAGCAAATTGCCACAGTTATTATTACCAGTAAAAAGCGAAAGGATGTTGAGGGCATTGTTACTTTAGAACCGGAAACCATTAGAAAAATTCCAGGAGCCAATGCAGGTGTTGAGAATCTTTTAAAAACGCTTCCAGGTGTTAGTGGCAATAATGAGTTAAGTACCCAATATTCTGTACGTGGCGGAAATTACGACGAAAACCTAGTGTATGTAAATGGTATTGAGGTTTACAGACCTTTTCTTATCCGTTCAGGACAACAAGAAGGTTTAAGTTTTGTGAATACCGATATGGTTCAGAATGTCGATTTTTCCGCAGGTGGTTTTCAAGCAAAATACGGCGATAAATTATCTTCGGTTTTGGATATTACTTACAGAAAGCCTTATAGATTTGGCGTGAATGCCGATTTAAGCTTACTGGGCGGAAGTCTTTCTGTTGAAACTGCCAGTAAGGATACACGCTTTACAGGTATTGTTGGTGTTAGGTATCGCGACAATAGTTTATTGGTTAATGCCAAAGAAACCGAAACCAATTACGATCCGAAATTTGCCGACATACAAACCTACTTGACATATAAATTCACCGACAAGTTTCAGTTGAGCTTTTTGGGAAACGCATCCATCAATAAATATAATTACGAACCAGAAACTCGTCAAACCAACTTTGGAACGCTTCAGAACCCACTAGCCTTATTGGTTTTTTATGAAGGTGAAGAACGCGATTCCTATCAAACCTACTTCGGCGCTTTAAAGGGCACTTATTTTGCCAATGATAACCTAACCCTGAATTTGGTTGCTTCAACCTATCACACCGTTGAAGAAGAACACTTTGATATTTTGGCACAGTACCGTTTAGGTGAAGTAAACACCAATATTGGCGATGAAGATTTAGGCGAAGTGGAGTTCAGCGAAGGCATTGGTGGTCAATTAAACCATGGTCGAAATGATTTAGACGCCTTAATTACCACTATTGAACATCAAGGAAATTACACGCTTAATGATAACGATTTTGCTTGGTCCATAAAGTATACCAATGAAGACATCAGGGATAGATTGGTTGAATGGGAAGTTATTGATTCGGCTGGTTTTTCGATTAATCCGCCAAGTAGCGATGCTTTTAATGAGCAACCCTACTCCCCTTATGAAGGACCTTTAGTGCCTTACCAAAATGTGAGAGCCAAAAATCAAACACAAATTGACAGGGTTCAAGCTTATATTCAATGGAGCAAACGTGTTGATTTAGGTGAGCATGAAGCTTGGTTTAATGTTGGTGGTCGTGTTCACAATTGGACCGTAAGTGGTGAAGGAATTGAAAGTGTTAATCAAACTGTTTTTAGTCCAAGAGCACAATTTGCTATTAAGCCTAATTGGAAAAGGGATATGCTATTTAGAATTGGTGCTGGTTTTTACTACCAACCGCCTTTTTATAGAGAGCTACGTGATTCCTCTGGAGTTGTTCAACCTAATGTAAAAGCTCAAAAATCAACTCATATTGTTTTAGGTAACGAATACAGCTTTCAGATGTGGGATAGACCATTTAAGTTGACTACTGAAGCTTATTACAAAAAGCTAGATGATGTAAACCCTTACACAATTGAAAATGTTCGTATTCGCTATCGTGCCAAAAATAATGCAACAGCCTATGCCTACGGATTGGACATGCGACTAAATGGTGAGTTTGTCCCTGGAACCGAGTCATGGTTTAGCTTTGGATATTTAAAAACTGAAGAAAATATTGACAATCGAGGATACATTTCAAGACCTACCGACCAACGTTTGAAATTTGCCGCCTTATTTCAAGATTATGTGCCTAGTTTGCCAAAGCTTAAAATGTACTTGAATCTAGTCTATAATACTGGTTTACCTGGAGGTTCACCAAGTTATGCCGATCCTTACGTGTATCAAAGTAGATTGCCAGATTACAAACGTGCCGATGTTGGGTTTCAGTATGTGATAGTTGATGATAAAGATGACTTTACAAGTGGCTGGCGTAAACCGTTTAAATATTTATCATTGGGATTTGAAATATTCAACATTTTTGACGTGCAAAACTCTATTACCAATACATGGGTGAGAGATGTTTATAGCAAGCGTCAATACGCGATACCCAATTACTTAACACCACGGGTTTTTAACGTGCGTACAACAATGAAGTTTTAATTTACATACTGCACTCATCAGTATTTAAATTATCAATACTGGGATTGTAAGCATTTCCTTTTGTAGAAAAACTACCATCTAAACCATTTGAGTCAATTAATGGAAGAAGTCCACAATAATTTGTCAAAGATTCATTATAGGATAAAAACAAACTTCCACTAACATTTTCTAAACTTTCAAGAGTATTTAAATTAGCTATCAGAGTATTTCTAATTACAAAATCACCAGACACAAATTGTAGATTATTCAAGCCATTAATGCTTGCCAAAGAAGTGTTTCCTGCAATAAATAGAATTTCCCCTTCAACGGAATTCAAATTAATCAATCCATTTATGTTTGCTAACGCTGAATTATTATTAATAACTATAGATCCTCTTGATAACCTTACTCCTTCTAACCCATCGATGTTTAGCAACATTGGATTGTCCTCAACCGACAATGATCTGAAAGACAATAGACTTAAAGCATTGGTAGTAGTGAGTATTTCATTATTTTTAATTACCAAAGACCCACCGTTAATATAACTTAACCCATTTAAACCTTCAAGGCTAGCTAAAGTTGGATTATTTTGTAACGTAAGACCATCTTGAACAGATCTTAAACTGCTTAATGCATTTAAATTCGTTATGTTGGTTACGTTTTGGTTACTAAACCCTATCAACAAGCTACCGTCAATTTCGTTATAATTCTCAAGACCAAAAGCATCAACATCATCCTGTGATGTCAAAACAACATTCCCTTCAAAAACTTTAGGAACATAAACCGGATCTTGGGAACCACTATCATCATCACTACTACAAGCATAGAGTATTGGAATGAATAGTATTAACTTAAAAAAAGAATTGAAAGGCAGTTTTGTTTTCATAAAAGCTTATTAAAATTAAATTTTCATAAAGCTACACAAATTCTTTTAATACTGAAACTACGTAGTCAATTTCCTCTTTTGTGTTGTATTTACTAAAAGAAAACCTGATTGAAGGTCTATTCAGGGATTCGTCATCCAATATTTCGGCAAGAACATGAGAACTTTTTGAGCTACCACTTTGGCAAGCGCTACCCCTTGAACAAGCGATTCCTTTTAAATCCAATTGAAACATAAGCATCAGTGCTTTTTCTGGTAGCATAGGCAAACAAGCATTCAACAAGGTGTAGGTACTCTTCTCCAAATCACCTGACAGGCCATTAAAAATCACTTCTGGAAAAGCTTCAGTTAACGCTTCCTTAAAATATCGTTTTAGCCCTAAAACATACTCACGCTCTTCGTCCAAATTACTGTAGGCTAATTTGAAGGCAGTTTCCAAACCAGCAATATTATGAACCGCTTCAGTTCCAGCCCTTAAACCACGTTCTTGCTCGCCGCCAAAAATCAAGGGTTTAAGTCCAGAGTTCTTTCTAACAAATAAAAACCCAATACCCTTGGGGCCATGAAACTTATGGGCGCTGGCAGCCAGAAAATCTACATGAACATCTTGAAGATTCCATTTAAAATGCCCTATAGATTGCACTGCATCACAATGAAATAAGGCTTTGTACGACTGACACAGTTCACCCACACGCCTAACATCCAAAATGTTCCCTATTTCATTATTGACATGCATCAGACTTACAAGAGCTTGGCCTTCAATTTGAAGCAACCTTTCTAAATCATCAAAGTCAATTTCACCATGCTTATTAAGCTTCACAAAGCTAACGTCTACAGATGCTATATTCTGCAATTTTTCAACAGTATGTAAAACAGCATGGTGCTCAATTTTAGATGTGATAATGTGTCTCACACCCAAATCACGAACTGCTGATTGAATAGCCAAATTATCAGCTTCGGTACCACTAGACGTGAAAATAATTTCCCCAGAGGACACTTGAAATTCATTGGCAATTGTTTTTCTAGATTGTTCAATTAAAACTTTAGATGATCTGCCAAAACTATGTGTTGATGAGGCATTTCCAAAATCATTTTTCATAGTTTCAGCTATGACGTCGATTACCTCATCGCGAACTTTAGTTGTTGCTGCACTATCAAAATAAACGGTTTTCATGGTCAATTTTTATTATCTAAACAAGCGCCTCAATCATCCAAAAAAGCAACTGTTAATTTGTTGCAAAAATACTTGAAATAAAATTATTTATTGAGGCTCTCGTTGTATATTTAGCAAATCGATTACTTTTGCAATGAATATGAGTATCCAGAGTATTATGCGTAAACTTACTGCCCTTTTTCTAATCTTAATTTGCTTCATTTGCTTCATATCTTGTGATGATGGCGATATCATAACCGTAGAGTTTGATTTTGAAGACACTTTTTCTGCTTGTGGTGAATTAGTTTTTTATAAAACCAAATCAGATCCTGCAGAATCCTTATCCTTGTTAATTGGCACCCCAAATATTACTTTTGAGGATTTGATAGAAGTTGAACAAATTGAAGGCGATACGATGCGTGTTCAATTGGTTGAAACCGAAAGAATAATAAACATTGAAGATGCTGACAACAGCTTCAATTACCGTTCTTACAACACGGACCCAAGTGGTTTTTTCTGTGCTGATGTTCCTCCCGCCAATATTGTTGTCCAGGAAAATCTAGTTAGCGCAGGAGGGCAAGCACTAATTACTATCTCTCTTATTGAAGATGACAACGATGGTATTCCCGCCGAATTGGAAGATATTAATGGAAATGGAGATCTGACAGATGATGACACCGATGGTGATGGTATTCCAAACTACATTGACGTAGACGATGATGGCGACAATGTTTTGACTAGAGCAGAAATTGATACTGAAAATGCAGATGGTGACGATAATCCGTTAACCAACCCATTAGATACAGATGGCGATGGAGAACCTGATTATCTTGACACTGACGATGATAATGATGGTATCGACACAATTGATGAAGAAAATTTGTCACAAGACAATAATCCTGCAAACGACCTTACAAATCTTACCATAGCTGATTATTTAAATCCTGATGTTTCTAGTTCGGTTCCAGCAACAGCCTACAGAGAACACCCTATTCAACAAAATTTTACGGTAGAGTTAATTATTGAAGATGTTTCATTTCCTACAATCAGTCAAGATGAGTTTATTTTTGGAACACTAGAAGACTCTAGATTGACTTCAACTCGATTGGTCAATCCTGAGTTTTAGTGTTAGGATTGGAATTCTGATAGATATAGACTTCTGTAGCTCCCAAACCGTATCTTTGGTAATTGGCATCATAGTATTTCACATTGTTGTAACGTCCAAAAAGATATTCCAATTCGGTCCTTAAAACGCCTTCTCCAACACCATGGATAAAAACCACTTTTTGTATGCGTTTTTTTATGGCAAAATCTAATCGCCTTCTGGCAGTATCAACCTGTAAAGTTAACATATCGTGATTACTCAATCCCTTTTTGTCCGTTAACTGGTGAATGTGCAAATCAACCTCCATTGTTGGCTGATAACGTTCTTTCGCTTTAGTTTTTTTGGTGCTTTGTTTCTTTGATTGCTCTTTTTCCTTTAAAATTTCGACTGAAACTTTATTCGAAAAATTCAGACCTTGATCCAAAACCAACTCTGTAGGCCGAAAGTCAAATTCAAAGCCGTCATCGGTTTCAATGGTGATATTTTCATTTTTGACAGTTGTTATGGTTCCAGAAATATCTTCGTCTAAAACCGAAACTCTTTGACCTACTTTAAACAACATTATTGCTCATTATCGTTTTCGTTCGTATCTTTTTCGTGTTTACTGGGTATAGTACTTGCAATCCTAAAGATACCAAGCATTAAAATTACAATGCCAACTATCAGAATTATGACATTTTGTTTTTTATCAGCCTGCGCGTAAATGGCTACAAAACAACCTGTTATAACCAAAAAATAATTAACTAGTTTAGATTTTTTCATACTTAATCGACAAATTTAACACATTCACCGAATATACTTATTTAAGTAGCTAATAATTACTAATTTAAAGGTATAAATATAAAGTAATTATGAAAAAATGCTACCTATCGATTAAGCCTCAAATCTTTATCTTATTATTTTTAATTTCACTGCCGTTAAATGCTCAAGTTGGTATTGGAACTACGTCTCCAACAACAACTTTAGATATAGATGGAGCAATTTCATTTAGAGATGGAGGCACTTTAAGTTTATCAAATGGTAATAACACTAATATAAATTTAGGAGGAATTCCTTATTCTAATTATAGAATTGTTGGTCCAACAACTTCCTTTAATGTTAATAGTATAATTCCCATTTCAGGTTCTGATGGGCAGATAGTAACTTTACAAAATACTACAAATGCTATAATGAATATCGTACATAACTCTGGAGGTACGGCAGCTAACAGAATATTGGTTCCCGGAGCAAAAGATATGCAGGTAAGAGGACAATATGCTACAGTTTCTTTACAGTATAGTGCCAATCAAAGTCGATGGGTCGTTTTAAACAAATACAATCATGTGGAAACTTGGTATTATTATCCAGCTACCATTACTCCAGGAAGAACAACGTTCACTGGTCTTATTCCATCAGTCACCTTAAACTCTAGCGTGTCTGTTAACTTTGTTGGCCCAATAACCCCCTTATGGTCATTGGATTTTGTAATAGAATATATAGAATCGCAAAATGGTAGTGTAGTTTTTAGAATTTATAATAATAATATCTATACTTATACTAACATGGTTTTTGCAATTACAGTTAATAAAATTTAAAACCAATGAAAAATTTATTTTTTATTCCTATTTTGTTAATAAGTATAAATAGTTTTGCTCAAAATAAAACTATAGAGCCTATATCCCTTTCTCAAACTAAAGTTGTATTAACACCTGAAAGATTTATTTCTACAAAAGACACTTTAACTGATATTACAAAAAATAACATAATAAATCGACAAATAGTGCTTGATTTCACTATTGATTCTGACAGTATTAATAAGCCTAAAAGAATTTTAGATTCAAAATTCGAATCAAAAGCAAAAAAATTAAACAATATTAACTCTAGAATTTTAGAACCAAAATATTTGACCCAAGAGTTAGATATAAAATCAAAAATTATAAGAATTGATAATTAATTGTTAAAATAATTATAACAATGAAATATATTTACTTATTAATACTACTCATTTCCAATATTTTTACATTTGCTCAAACAGACCTTTATGTTAGCAATGGTAGCTATATTTATGTAGATGGCACAGGTTTTACAAGTGGCCCAAATGTAGCTCCTTTATATGTTACTGGTAGAATCACATTTAATGGAACAAACAGTAATATTTACCTTCGTAATGAAGCACAACTCTTGCAAGGAGACAATATAGGAAACAATGGCCTTGGCAAGTTAAGCGCTTATCAATCCGGGACCGCAAATACCTATGCCTATAACTATTGGTCTTCTCCAGTTGGAAATACCACAGCAAATACTACCTCCAACAGACCTTTCATTCCCAGTGATAATATTTACGACCATATTGGCCATACCAATCCAGCTTTAGATCCAATAACTAGTGTGTTGGCCACTTATACTTCAGGTTATAATGGTGTAGCTACGGTTCCTCCTACCCCTCAAGTTATTTCCAGTTTTTGGCTGTATAGTTACGACCCTGGAACACTTTATGCCGAATGGGACCACGTGGGCTCTAACGGTTCTGTAAATCCTGGTTATGGTTTTACCATGAAGGGAAACCCGAGTGGTGGACAACAGTACGATTTTAGAGGGAAACCCAACAATGGAAACATTACTGTTTCTGTGGTTGCTGGAGAAGAAACTTTAGTTGGCAATCCTTATCCATCTGCATTGGATGCACGAGATTTTATACATGATCCTTTAAATACTGGCTTAATTGCAAATGCACCTCCACAAATGACTGGCGTTTTAAAATATTGGGAACAGGCTCCTGGAGCGACCTCTCATGTGCTCTCAAACTATGTTGGTGGTTATGCCTTATACACCATTTCTTCTGGCGGTATAGATTCTTTTACTCCAGCACCTTTTACCACTTATCTTTTAGACGGAACACCTACAAATTTTCCAGCTGGAACTGGATCAAAAATTGCCAGACGTTACATCCCAATAGGGCAAGGCTTTATGATTGAAGGCGCTGCAAGTGGCAATGTGACTTTTAACAATGCACAACGAGAATTTTACAAACAATCTGGTGCAGATAGTTATTTTTTTAGAACTTTAAATAATAATACTGAAAACACTTCAGAAGAAACCTTATACAATGAAGATGGCTTCAATATTGTACCATCAGATTTTAAGCGCTTCAGAATCAATATCGATTTTTCCGAAAACGAATTTTACACCAGACAGTTATTAATGAACTTCCATCATACAGCTACAGATGATTTTGATTATGGTTTGGAAGCCAAAGGGGATTCTACACAGAATTCCGATGCTTACTGGATTTTAGATGATGTCCCATATTTTATACAAGCTTTTAACTACGATATGAACCTACGCATTCCTTTAGTTGTTAAAACCAACAACAACCAACCACTTCGTTTTAGGATTTATGATGTTCAAAATTTTGATGACGCTCAACCTATTTTCATTCATGACATAGAAAATGACCTATATGTTGATTTACGATCTCAAAATTACGAGTTGCATTTAGAGCCTGGTAGCTACAATGACAGATTTGAAATAACCTTTACTTCAAACGCTTTAAGTACTGAAGACATTTCGGTTGAAGATTTTGTTGTTTATCAAAATAACAATGTTTCAGAACTTCATATACTTAACCCTAACCAATTACAGATAAAAAGTATTGCACTTTTTGACGTCAATGGAAAACAAGTTTTTAGTAAGATTAACTTACCTGTTGAGAACAACTACAGCTATTCTACCAAGCAATTGAGTGATGGTGTTTACATTGCCAAAGTTACATTTGATTCTGGAAATGACTTAAGTAAAAAAATAATAGTGGTCAACAAACAATAGTCTTTCTATTTTCTTTTCATATTTTTGATTGGTTGAATTTCAAAACTTTTTTTGAATGTCTTCACTAGAAGATTATATGTTGCCGTGCTTGAACAAAAAACTCTTTGGTTTTGATTGTCTGGGTTGTGGTCTTCAGCGCTCCGTCTTATTAATTTATCAAGGTGATTTTGTGGCTGCCTTCTATATGTACCCAGCTATTTATACCTTAATTCCTTTATTTTTATTGATAATTCTGAATCTATTCTTGAAAGTAAAAAAACTCAACAAGATTATTAATCTATTGGCAATTCTGTCAATTGCAATTATTATCATAAGTTTCACTATTAAAATTTTAAAATAACACTCATGGAAAAACAAAAACTCAATCCAACTATTGTTTATGTACTTGCTATTGTAGGTCTATTATGCTGCTGCTTTGCTGGTAGTGGCTTTATTTTATCTGGAATTGCTTTCTTTATTGCTCACAATAAACTAAAACAAGCACAATTAAACCCAGATGATTATGAAGTCTCAAGCGTTAAAGCTATGAATACAGCTAAAACAGTGGCACTAGTAATTTTAATCATTAATGTTCTATATTTAATATATGCTATTTATAACATATATGCCATTGGTGGTTGGGACGCCTATATGGAACAAGTTCAAGAAATGGTTGAAACCATGCAGAACCAACAACAGTAAACCCATATTTGTTAAATAAAAAAGGCGACCAAATGGTCGCCTTTTTTATTTAAAGCATTAATATTTAATCTTCAAATTGCTTTAATGTTTTGGTGATGATGCTCACACAATCCAGTAATTGTTCTTCAGTCATCACTAATGGTGGTGCAAAACGAATAATATTACCATGTGTAGGCTTCGCCAACAACCCATTATCACGCAAAGCTAAACAGATATTCCATGCCGTATCACTATCTTCATCATCATTAATAACAATTGCATTCAATAAACCTTTTCCTCTCACTAAATTCACAATAGAGCTTGTCTCAATATACTTGTTCATTTCCCTTCTAAACAATTGCCCTAACTTATCAGCATTTTCAGCTAAATTTTCATCTCTAATAACTTCCAATGCAGCTATAGCTACTGCAGCAGCCACAGGATTACCACCAAAGGTACTACCATGGTTACCTGGCTTAATAACATCCATGATGTTATTATTTGCTAACACAGCCGAAACTGGATAAGCACCTCCTGAAAGCGCCTTGCCTAGAATTAAAACATCAGGCTTCACGTTTTCATGGTCTACAGCCAATAATTTTCCGGTTCTAGCAATACCAGTCTGTACTTCATCAGCAATAAACAAGACATTATATTTTTCGCATAAGTCTTTAGCTTTGGTTAAATAACCCTCACTTGGCACATAAACACCTGCTTCCCCTTGAATAGGTTCCGCCATAAAACCAGCGACATTCGGATTATTTTTAAGCACATCTTCCAAAGCACCTACATTATCATAAGGTATTTTAATGAATCCTTTGGTGTACGGTCCAAAATGCTCTCTGGCTACCGGGTCGTTTGAAAAGGAGATAATAGTTGTAGTACGACCGTGAAAGTTGTTCTCACAAACTATGATATCAGCCTCGTTTTCTTCAATGCCTTTTACTTCATAAGCCCATTTTCTACAAAGCTTTAAAGCCGTTTCAACAGCTTCGGCTCCCGTGTTCATGGGTAATAACTTATCGAATCCAAAATACTCACAGGCAAATTTTTCATATTTACCAAGCATATCGTTATAAAATGCTCGTGATGTCAAGGTCAGTGTTTGCGCCTGACTCGTCATGGCACCGACAATTTTCGGATGACAATGCCCCTGATTTACTGCAGAATAGGCCGAAAGAAAATCATAATACTGTTTTCCTTCTACATCCCATACATAGACACCTTCTCCTCTACTTAACACTACAGGTAGTGGATGGTAATTGTGTGCACCATACTTGTTTTCTAAATCTATCGCTTGTTGCGAATTTAATTGGTCTAAAACAGCCATTTTAATAAAATTTAATTAGTGAATAAAATAACCATTCCTTATCTACCTTTATCCTTTCGAAAAGAATCGAAAATTCAGCGTGGGAAAGAAATCATCCCTAGGGCTTGCAAATTACTAAATATTAGTAGCTTCTTAAAATATTTGACAGCTGTTTTTTGCTATGAAAAAAGAAACTACTTTTGCAGCATGTCCAGAAGAAACAAAAAACAGGTTTTTACAAACGTAGAAGTGATAGATGCCGGAGCCAAAGGCAAGACCATTGGCAAAGCTCCAGATGGCAAGGTGATTTTCTTACCTAATGCCGTACCAGGTGATGTTGTTGATGTGCAAACTTTTAAAAAACGAAAGGCCTACTACGAAGGAAAAGCCACGCATTTCCATAAACTATCTGATAAGCGCACAACGCCTGTGTGCGAGCATTTTGGAACCTGTGGTGGTTGCAAATGGCAGGATATGGACTATAAGTACCAATTGCATTTTAAAGAGAAAGAAGTCCTAAACAATCTAATGCGATTAGGACATATTGAGCTTCCCGAAACCACACCTATTTTAGGTTCAGAAAAACAGTATTTCTACCGTAATAAAATGGAGTTTTCTTTTAGTGATAGCCGTTGGTTGACTCAAGAAGAAATACAGTCGGGTGATGATTTAGGTGACAAAAACGCTTTGGGTTTCCATATACCAGGCATGTGGGATAAAATATTGGATGTTAAAAAATGTCATTTACAGGCTGACCCTTCCAATGCCATTCGGAATGCGGTAAAACAGTTTGCCATTGATAATGGTTTGGAATTCTTTAATACCCGAAACCAAACGGGATTATTGCGTACCATGATGATTCGTACGGCAAGTACTGGTGATATTATGGTATTGATTCAATTCTTTAGGGACGATAAAACCAAACGTGAGCTCCTACTCGATTATCTGGCTGAAACCTTTCCAGAAATCACCTCCTTACAATATGTGGTAAACGAAAAGGCTAATGACACTATTTACGACCAGGAAGTTATTTGTTACAAAGGTGACGACCATATTTTTGAAGAGATGGAAGGCTTACGCTTTAAAATAAATGCCAAGTCCTTTTACCAGACTAATTCGGAGCAAGCCTATGAATTGTATAAAATCACGAGAGATTTTGCTGGGTTGACCGGAAACGAACTGGTTTACGATTTATACACTGGTACCGGAACCATTGCGCAGTTTGTATCTAAACAAGCTGAAAAAGTAATAGGTGTTGAAGCTGTACCTGACGCCATTATAGCTGCCAAAGAAAATGCCAAGCGTAACAACATCACAAATTGTGAGTTTTATGTAGGTGATATGAAGAATGTATTCAATGAAGCATTCATCAATACACATGGCAAACCCGATGTGATTATTACCGATCCGCCACGTGATGGCATGCACAAGGATGTTGTTAATCAAATATTAAACATTGCGCCAGAAAAAATAGTTTACGTAAGTTGCAACAGCGCCACACAAGCACGCGATTTAGCGCTTATGGATCATATGTATCAGGTAACCAGAGTGCAACCTGTAGATATGTTTCCGCAGACGCATCATGTTGAAAATGTGGTTTTACTTAACAAACGATAACAGCGCCTTATGAAAAATCTATTTTTCCTCACAATTCTTTTGCTCACTTTCAGTTGTCAAAAAGAAGTTGTAAAACCCATTGTCCAAAAGCAATCCAACGAGGTATTGATCAACGGTAAAATAGAAAACTACACATTGTCAGATTCTATTGGAGAAGTTACTTTGTACATCAACAGAACCATTCAGAATGACCAATATAGTACAACATTTGCAATAGATTCTGCTGGTGAATTTTCTGGTTCTTTTAATATGGACAGACAACAGGATATATATTTAAGGTATAAAAACACCTTGAGGTTGCTTGTCAAACCATCTGACTCTATTTCTGTTTCTTTTGATGGAAGCCTTGATAATGACAAAGACTTTTTGCAAAGTATTAAAGTTAGCGGTACATCAGAAGAGCTCAATGCCGATTTTATTGCATACCAAGCGCAAAACATTTTTGATCACAAGTTATACTATAACAAGGTACAAATAGCCAGCACCGAAAACTATAAAAAGTTTTATGATAGCTTGTTTGCACAACGCAATAGTAATATCAAAACCTTTTTGAGTAAAAACCCAAACACATCTGCTGTTTTAAAAAACTGGTTATTTGTTGAAGAACATTATACCCCATTAGATTTTCTTTTAGGCTACCCGTTAGATTACTCAATGTACCATAATGTCCAGCCCACAGAGCTTGAATTGAGTGATTCGTTTTATGAAGATTTAAACAATTTACCACCTCTGACTGAAGACCATTTGGTGAATTCTGTTTTGAAACACATTGGCAATAGGTATCATTATCATTTTTTATTTGACTTGGCCAAGCCTGGTGAAAAAAAAGACCCACAAGTTCTAAATACTCAAATAATCGAAACGATTGTTTCAAAAAACAAGGACAACCCTATAATGGCACAAATAGCCATTAACGACAGAATAAACAGTCTTTTAGACAATAACTCGGTGGAGATTATTGACAATAACCAAAAGACACTTGACAGTCTTTACAATGGGACTGATTTTAAGAAGAATATAACCGAGAAATATACAACCACTAAAAACCGGTTAGAAAACCCTGAATTACCCCAAAAAGCCCAGTTACTTACTTTCAGTTCTGAAAATCCTGATGACTTTTTGGATGAAATCATAAAAAATGCCAACGGAAAAGTTGTATATATTGACAATTGGGCAACTTGGTGCGGACCATGTAAGCAGGAGTTCAAAACGGCTACTCCCGAATTGAAAAAGAAGTTTGGAGAAACTGTTGAGTTTGTATATTTGTGCCATAAATCTGATGAGAAGTTGTGGAAACCTACTATTTCAGAATATCAGATTGAAGGGAAACACTATTTTGTTACTGACGAACAATTTAATGCATTGCAGGAACAACTGAATATTACAGGTTTCCCAACATATAATATCATAGATAAAAAAGGTAACATCTTGCATTCGGGTTTTGAATTTAGGCCAAGCATTGATGAAACCCATTCTATATTAACACAATTAATAAATTAAGTCTGACATTTTGAAAAGGAATATTTTATCACTGTTACTCATTTGCTGCATCGCTTTCAGTTGCGAACGTGATGATATTTGTGATAGCGACAATACCACACCAAGGCTTTATTTAGCTTTTTACAATATTGAAAACCCGGAAGACTTGAATCCTAAAACGGTGGCACGGTTTCGTGTGCAAGGTATTGGCAATGACGAAACGCTTCCCGAATTAAGTGGCACCCAAAACAAGCAGGAGATACTTCTGCCATTAAAAACCACTGAAGGCATTACCGAATACAGTCTTCATAAAAACTACAGCTACAGTGACAATGGAACACCAGACGATCCTAGTGATGATGTTATTGGTGGCAATGAAGATATTGTAACCATTGAATACACCACCGAAGAAGTTTACATATCTCGTGCTTGCGGATTTAAAACTGTCTTTAAGAATATTAGAATAACAGTTGCCGATGATGGCGACCGCTGGATACAGAGTTACCGATCAGTAAATGATAACCAAATAGTAGAAAACGAAGATGCGCCACACTTTATATTGTTTCATTAATTCGCTTATTATTAGTTGTGCTGTTGTTACCGCATCTTTTGCCCAAACAGACAGTATTCCTGATAATACCAAACTAACCGACTCGGTGAAGTTTAAGCAAAAGTATGGTTTGCGCATTGGTGGCGACTTGAGTAAGCTGGTACGCTCGTTTATTGATGATGACTACACGGGTTTTGAGATTAATGGGGATTACAGGCTTACCAAAAGATGGTATATAGCCGGTGAAATTGGTGCCGAAGAGCGCACCACTGATGCCGAGTTTTTAAATGCCACTGCCAAAGGAACCTATTTTAAGGTTGGTGCCGACTACAATGCCTACGAGAATTGGTATGGTATGGAAAACATGATTTACGGTGGTTTGCGTGTGGGTGTGAGTTCCTTTAGTCAAACACTGAATAGTTACGGTGTGTATTCTGATAATCAATATTGGTCACCACAATTTTCTACCGATGAGTCTGTTGAATACAAAGGCTTGAGTGCCATTTGGGCCGAAGTGATTACGGGTATTAAGGTTGAAGTACTGAACAATTTGTATTTGGGTGCCAATATCCAGTTTAAGTATATGGTCACGCAAGACCAACCTGATAACTTTGAAAACCTCTATGTGCCTGGGTATAACAAAACCTATGATAGCGGCAACTTTGGTTTTGGCTATGGTTACAATATTTCTTACTTGATTCCTTTGTATAAAAAGGACAAATAATTAGAAGATAACTCAAGAACTTCTAACTATCTCCTACTTTTAGTGTCATTCTTTCAAATACTTTAAAGTCGTATTAGTGTTAAATTCAAAATAAAATTTTTATTAGTTAGGATTCCTTACTATATTTGTTTAAAAGAATTAATAACCTAAAAAAACAATTATTATGAGTAAGTCCATTTTTTATCACGCAGGATGCCCAGTTTGTGTTAGTGCCGAACACGACATTGTAGAACTAGTAGGCAAAAACAATGTTGAAGTTGTTAACATTGGAGAAACAAGAAACCGTATTGATGAAGCCGAAAAAGCCGGTGTTCAATCGGTGCCAGCCATGGTCACACCAAATGGTAATGTGCTTCACATTAATTTTGGGGCTTCTATTGCCGATGTAAGAGGATAATTTTTTATCCCTATTTGTTAGGATTCCTAAATTTATTAGATTTGCCTATCTGTTTATAAAAGCAGGTAGGCTTTATTTTAGAGTTCTATGAAACATAATCCTTTTGACAATACAAACCAAAGTATCAATGCAAAGATTGTTGTTGCACTACAACGTATCTCTGAAGCCTTTAAAGTTTTGCTTTGGGATAAAGCTAAACAATTGGGTTTAAGTCCTATTCAAATTCAGATTGTGCTATTTATTGATAGTCATAAAGATGAACTCTGCAATGTAAGTTATTTGGCCAGTGAATTTAATGTTACGAAGCCCACCATTAGTGATGCCATTAAGGTTTTAAACCATAAAGGGTTTATTGAAAAGGGGTATTCCACAACGGACAGTAGAAGTTATACCGTTCAATTAACCGATTCTGGCAAACGCATAGTAAAAGAAACCGAAGAATTTGCCAATCCGATACAAGCTACATTAAATAGTATGGATTCGCATGTACAGGATGATTTGTTTAACGCGTTAAGCTCTGTTATTTATACCTTAAACAGAACTGGTGTTTTAAGCGTACAACGTATGTGCTTTGGTTGTAAATACTACTGTAAAAATAAGGACAACCACTTTTGCAATCTTTTAAACGAACCCTTATTGGATAAGGATATTCGTTTAGATTGTCCAGAATTTGAAATGAAGGTTTAGGTTATTGATTATACTTCGCGTTTTAAGACCTAGGACTAACATACCTTTGACATGGCTTATATAGGGCTTATCTATGGAGTAAACACGGGTGAACCTACCTTGAGCTACGACTATGGGCTACTACAATGATAAGATTGAGTAGCGCATTTGCTTCCTGCTTCGCAGGAATTGGGGTTTTGGGTTCTCGATACATTCCGACGCTGCGGTCGGAACACTCGAACTGACGAGGGTTGTGATATTTAACTGACTTGTCATCCTGAACTTGATTCAGGATCTAAAATGGATTAGCTTCGCTGAATCTTCGATTTCCTGCCTACGCAGGAATGACAACGGGTTTGGTTTGATGTTTTGTAGGAGTTTTCGATAGCTGACCCGAAGGAAACCCGAAGGAGACCGCAAGGAGCACCCGAGGGAACCCGAAGTAGCTTTATGGGAAATCTATTTAAACCCTATTTTTTGTAGGAATTTTCACGGTTTGACCTGAAGCAGACCTTAAGGAGACCTAAAGGAAACCTGACGCAGACCTTACTGAGCTATGAGGCAAAAACTACGTCCCCGTACATATTGAATTTGTGATTTTAAAAAAGTAACTTGGTTTACTTAAAAGCTGTGCTATATTTTATAGCTTCTCATGATTAAAAATCACACAATTATTCAAAACCAATGAATCTCAACCTGAACACAGCAAATACCATAAGAAACCCAGATAATTATCAGAAGTTTCTGGATGCTTTGCGTGCTATTGGTACCCAAGTCTTTTACAAAAAAGATGATGTGGTCTTTACAGAAGGTGGTAAGGCCGATTTTATTCTGCTTATTGAAGATGGTATATTAAGAACCTGGCGACTTGTTAATGATAAGGAAGTGGTGCTTGGTTTTACTTTTCCGGGTGATTTAGAGGGCTCGCCTATTTCTTTTATAACTGCTGAACCCAGTAAGGAAACCATTGATGCCATTTGTAACACCTCCTGTCTTAAAATATCGCGTGAGGCTTTTTATAAGGAACTCCAAAATCAAAAGCTTTCAGAGCATACCATGCAATCCATTCTTTTGGAATATATTGATGTGTTGATTCAACGACACTTGGAATCGAAAGCCTATACTGCCGAAGAGAACTACATCAACTTGCTGCTAAAACAGCCCAAACTGGTTAATAAAATCCCGCTAAAAGATATTGCCTCCTTTTTAGGGATTTCAAAAGAACGCTTAAGCAGAATACGAAAAAAGCACGAATTGACCTAGGTCAATTCCCATTTGGAACGGTCTCTTTAGTTTTGCCAGAAATAAATAATCTGATGAAAAAAACAACTCTATTATTAGTACTTTTTACCCTTGCCATTGTTGCTATGGTGCCTGCCCAAAACTTAAACCAAAAGCTGGACAGCTATTTTAAGACCCATCTATCGGAAAGTCCCGATCAGCCAGTTGCCAACATACTGGTTTATCTGGAAAATGAGAAAAAGGATTTTGTTTACCATAAAGGTTTTGGAAACCTATCGGTTTCAGATGATACGGCTGTAAGCCCTAATAGTCCTTTTAAAACGGCCAGCATTACCAAACTATTTACGGCAACGCTTATGCTTCAATTGGTTGAAGAGGGGAAATTCAAACTAGACGACACAGCTGTAAAGCTGATAGGTGACCAAACATTTGTAGGGTTTGACAAGTTGATGATGCTGGATGGTAAAAACTTTGGTAAAGTGATTACGGTGCGTCAATTGCTCAACCATACGTCTGGGTTAGCCGATATTTTTACCGATACGCAAGAGGAATTTATGAACCTTATCTTTGAGAACCCGCAAAAACAATGGTCGGTTGCAGATCTTTTTGAAACCTATTATCAGTTTGGGTTGCATGAGCGTGCGCATTTTAAACCCGGAGACGATTTCTACTACTCTGACATGAATTACTTTCTGCTAGGGCTTATCATTGAAAAATATCGTGAGATGCCACTTGTAAAGGCTTATAGAACCTACATTTTAGAGCCTGTAGGCATGAGCAACACGTATTTGGAGTATCACGAAGCGGCTACCAACACTTTAGCGTTCCCGAGTTTGTATATGGGCGATATAGAAGTTAACACCAACATCAACACCTCTTTTGATTGGGCTGGTGGTGGGTTGGTGTCTACTACCTATGACCTTAATTTGTTTATGAAGGCGCTTTTTGGGAAACAGCTTATCAAACAGGAAGATTTGTTTCATGCCATGATTACGGATTCCAGAGACCGCTATGGTTTTGGTATGTTTCTTTACAATTTTGATGATGTACGGTTTTATGGGCATTCGGGATTTTGGGGCAGTGATGTGTTTTATAATCCGGAAGAAGGTATTACGATGGTGGTTTCTGTGAATCAAACCAATCTGCCGTATAAGCATTATGAATTTGTAAATGGGATTTATCAGCTTGTTAAATAATGGTGTGATGGTGTTTTATATGTTATTTGTTTAGTCGCATAAAAAACTATACTGTAACATTTATACAATTTTCTTATCATTACTGTAAACCAAAAGAATAAATGAGCAGATTCCCTTTTATCATATTGATCGTATTGGCGTTTTTATCGTGTGATGAAAACAAAAAACAACCAGACCCTTCAATCAATTATAATCAAATTGTACTGGATTCCTTAACAACGGCATTAGATTCTATTCAAAAAAATGGGCAAATAAATGGCTTTGGCGTAGCGATGGTCAATGAACATGGTGTACTCTATTCCAAAGGTTTTGGATTGGCCAATCGGGAGACCCAAGAGCCCTATACTGAACACACCATACAACATATTGCTTCGGTTTCTAAAACCCTAATTGGTATTGCCTTAATGAAAGCCAAAGAATTAGGGAAGCTCCATTTAGATGATCCCGTTCAGGACTATTTGCCTTTTCAGGTCATCAACCCCAATTATCCTAATGACACGATTACCATCAGACACCTGGCTACCCATACGTCTGGAATTAACGATACGGAGCAGTATATGAATCGCGCTTGGATCCTTGCAGAGAACCAAGACTTGACCAACGTCAGTACCGATTATCCAGCGCAACAATTAAACCCTGTGGAACTTGATATTCCTATGGAAGCCTATTTAAAAGGTTATTTAGAAGTAAATGGTGCCTATTATCAAGATGATAATTACACTAACTACCAACCAGGAACACGTTATAATTATTCAAACATCGGAGCTACCTTATGCGCATTAGTCATTGAAAAAGCAACCAGTCAGGCATTTGATGCTTTTACCGAAGCCCATATCTTAAAACCATTGGGTATGGACGCCACAGGTTGGTCTTTAGCAGATGTGGATATTAGCAAGCATTCCCGATTGTACAGAAATGATCACACACTATTACCTTTTTATACGGCCATAACCTATCCTGATGGTATGTTGATTTCATCCAGTAGTGATATGGCTAAATACCTGGCTGAATTGGTTAAGGGGTATTCAGGTACTGGTACTTTACTTTCAAAACCCAGTTACCAGGAACTCTTTACGGAACAATTGGACGCCTCTCACTTTGAAGCGCGTAATGCCAGTAATCCCTATAACGGGGATTATAGTCCTGCCCTGTTCATTGGGCATAGTGCCAAGGGTTATATTGGGCATTCTGGTGGTGATGCGGGCGTTGGCACCTGGATGTATTTTGACAAGGTGAACAAAACGGGGCGTTATATTGTTATCAATACGGATATGGGTAATGATGAACGCGCGAAAGAATTGGAGTATTATGCTATTTGGGATATGATGAATGATTATTTTGATAAGCTCCTATCGGAAGCAGTTGTG
Organism: Bacteroidia bacterium; assembly: GCA_030425285.1. Lineage (GTDB taxonomy): Bacteria > Bacteroidota > Bacteroidia > Flavobacteriales > Flavobacteriaceae > Hanstruepera. The sequence continues at coordinate 121,593 of JAUIAY010000004.1, read as the reverse complement.
GGTAATGATAGTAATCCATAATGGTTTAAATACATTAAGCTTATTGTTTATTCACTTTGTGGTTCTATTCTTTTTTACATCGCCCAAAAAAGAAACAAAAAACGCTAGATTTAGTAGGTCGTTTGCTTCCTGCCGGAGTTTATCTTGAGCGTTTGCCGAAAGGCAGGAATTGGGGTTTTGTTACCTCTAATGAGATCCTGAAACGAGTTCAGGATGACAAACCGGTGGACATGGGTTGGGCTTGGTGTTTTATAAGAGTTTTCGATAGCTGACCCGAAGGAGACCTTAATAAGACCTGACGCAGACCAGACCTCAAGAAGCGTTTAGACAAAAACTACGTACTATCACTTATTGAATTTGTGGCCTTAAAAAGGTATCTTGCTTGTGTTTAATATGACAGGTTATAGTTAATTAAACGATTTCCTAACAAATCGTCGTGCTTAATACACCTAAAGAGAATGAAAAAAATCGCATCAATTATTTTTTTAATTATAACCAGTGTAGGTTGTAAGCAAAGTGAATCTAATACGCAACAATCCACCAAAGATTATTCTAAATTCGAAAATGGACTGGCTATCAAGAATACAGGTGATTCGTTATCACATTCTGGGTATTCTATTCAGGAAAGATTAGAACACCACAAAGTACCTGGTGCAAGTGTGGCTATTTTTGAAAATGGTGAAATAGTCTGGAGAAAAGAATACGGCGTATTAAAATCTAATGCTAACAATAAGGTTGATTCCAATACCAAATTTCAAGCGGCATCAATTAGCAAGGCAGTTACAGGACTAGGTGTTTTAAAGCTTGTTGAGCAATTTAATTTAGATATGGATTCAGACGTTAATCAATACCTAAAAAAATGGCAAGTAGATTACAATCGATTTCCTGGTAATCAGAAAGTAACAATAAGAAGATTATTGAGCCATTCTGCAGGTGTAAATGTTGATGGTTTCTACGGATATTCAAAATCAAGTACTATTCCATCTACTCTGCAAATTTTGAATGGATATGGAAATAATGAAAAAGTGCAATTAGACACAATACCAGGTACCAAGTTTTTATATTCCGGTGGAGGTTATACCATTTTAGAACAATTAGTTGAGGATGTTTCTAACATGACCTTCAGTGAATATTTTGAGAAGGAAATTTTTGAGCCGCTCAAGATGACCAATAGTACTTACAACTTCTTTCCAAAAGAAAATGTAAGTTGCGCTCACGACAAAGAGGGAGCAGTACATCCCGAAGAGTGGCTGGTTTACCCCGAATTAGCTGCTGCTGGTCTGTGGACAACACCTTCCGATCTAGTTAAATTTTGCGTTGCTATTGAAAATTCATATCATAATTCTGAAAATTCTTTAATAACCTCTTCCTCTACAAAAAAAATGCTTCAGCCTACCATTGAGTGGCAAGGAGGAAATTGGTGGGGATTAGGAGTAGCAATAAGAGGTGAAAAGGATAATACCTTCTACTGGCATTCAGGCTCTAATCCGGGAGGATATAGATGTATGATGATAGATTTTTTTAAAAAAAGAAGTGGTATTATAATTATGACAAATTCTGATAATGGCGCAAGCTTGTATAACGAGATTATAGATTCCTATTTTAATTTTAAAGAAATTAAATTTTAAATGTAAAAGCGCTATGCACAACAATAGCAATAAGTAATTGCTTGTTCTCGGCTACCTTTCGGATAGTCTCAAGGCAAGCAAACAAAAACGCTAGACTTACTTGTCATTGACTTTGTCGAATCTTCGATTTTCTGCCGGAATTTATCTTGAGCAAGCCTGTATTGAGCTTGTCGAAATATCGAAAGGCAGAAATTGGGTTTGTATTTACTTGTCATTCCGCACTTGATGCGGAATCCATTTGTATTTGTTGCATTTATTTGGATCCTGAATCAAGTTCAGGATGACAAACTGGTGAGCATGGGTTTGGCTTGGTGTTTTGTAGGAGTTTTCGATAGCTGACCCGAAGGAGACCCGAAGGAAACCCGAAGGAGACCGCAAGGAGCACCCGAGGGAACCCGAAGTAGCTCTATGGGAAACCTATTTAAAACAACCTGTCATCCTGAACTCGTTTCAGGATCTACTTCCTAACTTACGCTTTTAGATTAGCTTCGCCGAATCTTCGATTTCCTGCCAGAGTTTATCTTGAGCAAGCCTGTATTGAGCTTGTCGAAATATCGAAAGGCAGTAATGGGGTTTTAACTTCTTTGTCATTCCGCACTTGATGCGGAATCCATTTATGTTAGCTGAATTTATTTGGATCCTGAATCAAGTTCAGGATGACAAACTGGTGGACATGGGTGTGGCTTGGTATTTTGTAGGAGTTTTCGATAGCTGACCCTAAGCATACCCGAAGGAAACCCGAAGGAGACCGCAAGGAGCACCCGAGGGAACCCGAAGTAGTTCTATGGGAAACCTATTTAAAACAACTTGTCATCCTGAACTCGTTTCAGGATCTAAAAGAGATTCCTGCCTGCGCAGGAATGCAACGGGTTGACCTGAAGGAGACCTTAATGAGACCTTAAGGAAACCTGACGCAGACCTTACCGAGCTATGAGCCAAAAAATACGTACCAGTACGTATAGGTTAAATGGCAATAAATGGTTAGTTTTGAACCTATTACTAACGTACCAATCAGTTGCAAAGACAAATCTTTTAAATGGGAATAAACAAATACAAATACTTTTAATTTAAATGATAAAACCAAATTATAAATAATGGATAAAGAGCTGGCGAACATATCGGATAATATACTTGAAGATTTATTGTCTAAACTACCACTACCTGATAGTGCAAAAGACTCAATGAGAAATTTTCTAAATTTAAGAAGAGAACTATCTAAAGAATCTGACAGGGGGATGACGTTATATGCAACATCTTATCTTGATAAAAAGCTTGAAAGCTTACTTCAAAACAAATTAATAGGCAATAAAAAACATTTTAAAGATTTATTTTCATTCAATGGACCCCTTGGAACTTTCTCCTCCAAAATTAAATTAGCTTTTTCAATTGGTCTTATCGACAAGGATTCTATGGATGACATAAATGTTCTTAGGAAAATTCGAAACGAATTTGCTCATTCAGATCAAAATATTGATTTAGATTCAGAACATATTAAAAAACTCATAAATAAATTAAAACTTAACGTTACGCCTGAAGGTGCGTCAATGAAGCACATATTCATTAATGTGGTAGCTGGAATATCTGGAAGAATTGAAGGAAGTTTAAATACTGCTAAAAAATTTAATGAATTAATTAGTCCTGACCTAGACAAACGAAAAGCTGAATTTAATACTGTTATGGAGGCAGTACTGAAAGAAATAAATTAAAATTATGCTCAACAAAGCGCTCAATTAATTTCGATAAAATCCTTAATTGTAATTTCTTTTGCTGTTGATTAAATGAAACTGAATGAAGGAAAAATTTAAACAAGAACTTCTAGATCAAAAACCTTCAATTTTATTTTCTAGATGGATATTAAATAAAATTCCCATTATTTTTGATGGTGATGTTGAATTATTTATACAATGGAAGGAACAGTTCAGTAAACTAATTAAAGTGGATAGCCAAGCTATTCTATTTACCGGTAGTTGCTGTAATGGATTTAGTTTTAGTCCTTTCAAGAACTTTAGAGACTTTGATGAAAACTCTGATATCGACATTGCCGTAATTTCAGATTATTTTTTTGATACATGCTGGTTTGAAATTAGAAATTACGGTAATAAATATCATGATTTAAAAACCTATCAACAACAATCTTTTGAAGACCATAGAACTAAATTCATATATTGGGGTACTATTGCAACTGACAAATTACTTCCAATATTCTCTTTCGGAAAAGATTGGGTATTGGCATTAGAAAAAATGTCAACTTTGGATCCTACTATAAACAGGCAAATAAATATTCGTATATATAAAAACTTTGAATCTTTAAGAGAATATTATATTGATGGTTTTAAAAAATTACAAAGGAACCTAATTGAATTGGAAGAGGCTAAAAAAGAAACTGAATCTGAAACTAATTAATAATGAAAAAATATTTACATACTACACATCACAACGTGCTTTGGTTTGTAAGAGCAAACGATAATGGTGAACTAAAAATTAATCCACCATTTCAAAGAAATCCAGTTTGGACACATCAACAAAAAAGTTATTTGATTGATACAATTTTACATGAATACCCAATACCTGAACTTTATATGCAAGAAATTGTTAAAGATGATGGTACTTCTGAAAATGTTGTAGTAGATGGTCAACAAAGAATAAGAGCATGTCTTGAATTTGTTAATAATGAATTTACTTTAAACGAAAAAGATAGTCCTGATTGGGCAGGACTTAATTTTGACGATTTGAGAGTAGAAGAAAAAAAGATAATTCTAGGGTATGATTTTGTGATAAGAATTTTACCAGAAATGACAAAACTAGAAATTAGAAATATTTTTTCAAGACTAAATAGAAATACGGTTGCATTAAACCCTCAGGAGTTGAGAAAAGCTACTTATTGGGGCGAATTTATTTCTACAATTTATGAAATAATAACTTTTGACGATTGGGCTGCCTTAAATTTGTTTACGCCAAATGATTTGCGAAGAATGCTAGATGCTGAATATGTAAGTGAATTAGTTATTGCTTACCTACATGGTGTTCAAAATAAGAAACAAACAATAGACAAATATTATCAATTATATGAACAAGAGTTTGAAGAACGTTCTGAAGTAATCCAAGTATTTAGAAAAACATTAGGAGAGCTTTGTTCTATTTTTGAAGATGAAAAGATGGGGCGTTGGTCAAAAAAGACTGACTTTTATACTTTGTTTATTGAGTTTGCTATTAACTCACATTTATTACCTTTATCCAAGGAATCAAGAAATTTATGCCATAATATACTAATTGAATTTGGAGAAAATGTTACTAGCTTCACAAAAACAACGGAAGAAAAAGACATGAAGCAATTTAATGATAACATTATAAAATATGGTCAGGCAATAAGAGCTGGTACAGATTTAGGAAATAGAAGAAGAAGACAAGAAGTTTTAAGTGATATTTTAAAAAATATTTGGGAATAATTTCGAGTAGTTAACGATGTCTGTAAAACAGGAATTTAAACATACTGCAAATATATTTTTAGACTTTTGTTATAATAATTAATTAATTCTTTAATCAACCATATTTCATAAATAAAACCTGAATCACAACCTTAACCATTAAACTTCGCCTTTTTACTGCCTTCGTACATAACATATTTAACCAAGCGGGATTCCAGTTTGGCATTAAACAAATGGATTTTTCGGGAAGGTCGTAAACCCACATGTTTTAAAGCGTCCAGATTGGAGGTAATAAACCAGGCATCGGTACCTGGGTATCCTTGTTTAAGGGTATCGCCAATGTTGGCATAGAACTGTTCCATATCAATATTCAAGCGTTCGCCATAGGGTGGGTTAAACAACATGTGAAGCTTCCCCTCGCCTGCTTTCTGGGTTTTAAAGAAGTCTTCGTGCTGGATGGTGATAAACTCGTCTAAATGGGCATTCTTAATATTGGCCTTGGCTTTGGCTACCGCAGACGGTGACTTGTCGTAGCCAATCATTTTATGATGGAAATCGCGGGTTTTCTTTAAGAGGGATTCTTCAATGGTTTCAAACAAATCGACATCCCAATCCTGCCAGCGTTCAAAGGCAAACTCCTTACGCATGAGGTTGGGTGGAATGTTACAGGCTATCATAGCGGCTTCGGCCAAAATGGTGCCACTACCACACATGGGATCCATAAAATCGCACTGGCCATCCCAACCGGACAGCATGACCATGCCTGCTGCCAGGACTTCGTTAATGGGTGCGATATTGGTGGCGGTTTTATAGCCACGTTTATGTAAAGACTCACCAGAGGTATCTAATGAAATGGTACACTGTTGCCTATCGATATGCACATTGATTTTTAAATCGGGGAACCGCAGGTCGATATTCGGGCGTTCCTTGGTGGTATCGCGAAACTTATCGACAATGGCATCCTTGGTTTTTAGGGCAATGTATTTGGAGTGGGTAAACAGTTTGGAATGTACGGTGGCATCAACCGCCAAAGAGCCTGTGGGTTTCACGTATTGGGACCAGTCTATGTTATAGACTTTTTTATAGAGGTCTTCCTCGTTTTTAACCCAAAAGGATTCAATGGGCTTGAGGATTTTAATGGCTGTGCGCAGGCCTAAATTGGCTTTGTACATGAAGCCCTTATCGCCTACAAAACTGACGTTACGGACACCTTTTTGGATATCCATAGCACCCAGTTGCCGTAATTCCTTTTCCAGTAATTCTTCAAAACCATATAAGGTTTTGGCCACCATTTTAAAATTATTCTCCATCACTCCTATTAAATAGATTGCAAAAATACAGTATTTTTGTGGCATGATTGGGGAATTGAAACTTAAAAGATTCCTAGTTTCATGGGAATTATTATGACAAAAGACACGACAGCTTGGTTTGCCTCTTGGTTTGACACACCATTTTACCACATTCTGTATAAGGATCGGGATTATGACGAGGCACAATTGTTTATGGACAACCTGACCAATTACCTGAACCTGCCCGAACAGGGAACCATTTTGGATCTGGCCTGTGGGAAAGGGCGGCATTCGGTGTATTTAAACTCATTGGGTTATGATGTGACGGGAGCTGATCTGTCGGAAAACAGTATTGCCTACGCCAAGCAGTTTGAGAATGATAGTCTGCATTTCAAGGTGCATGATATGTGTCAACCCTTTGGAATGCATTTTGATGCGGTGTTTAATCTGTTTACCAGTTTTGGGTATTTTGAGCATGAAGCCGATAACCTGAAAACCATACAAGCTATTCAAGCCGATTTAAACGAAACCGGATTTGGAGTTATTGATTTTATGAACTCCGAACATGTGATTAACAATTTAGTGCCTGTGGAGACCAAAACAGTGGAAGGCATTACCTTTGAATTGAAGCGCTACCATGAAGACGGTTACATTGTTAAGGATATTGCATTTACACATGAAGATGAGACTTATCAGTATCAGGAACGGGTACGTGCCTTTACCCTAGCCGATTTTGAGGCCTTGTTTGAAAAAGCGGGTGTGTATTTACTGGATGTTTTTGGTGATTATAAATTGCGTAAGTTTGATGCCAAGACTTCGGAACGTCTTATTATGATTTTTAAATAAACATGATTAACTATATACTTCCCATTCTTTCGGTTTTAGTCGGTTTTTTAATAGTGCTTATTTTAAAGCCTTCGCAAATCAAGCATTTAAAGTTGCTGTTGGCCTTTAGTGGTGCTTTTTTATTATCGATTACCGTTTTCAGTTTCTTGCCGGAAGTCTATGCGCATGATAGCAAGCATGTGGGTATCTTTATTATGATAGGGATTATGATTCAGATTATTCTGGAATTCTTCTCCAAAGGTGCCGAACATGGGCACATGCATTTGGACAAGAGTAAAACGCTATTCCCGTGGGTGTTGTTTATCAGTTTGAGTATTCACGCCATTTTGGAAGGTATACCTATGGAAGCGCACCACCATTTGGTTTATGGTATTATAGTACACAAGCTACCTGTGGCGATTATTCTGGCTACCTTTTTTATTCAGTCGCAGTTATCTAAAGTCAAGATTGCCCTGTTTTTAATTCTGTTTGCATTAATGACACCACTGGGTGTGTATTTATCGGATTCCATTGGGTTTATTAAAACCTATTACAATGAGATTTCGGCCATCGTGATTGGTATCTTTTTGCATATCTCGACTACGATTCTGTTTGAAAGCAATGAAGGGCATAAATTCAATCTGACTAAAATGTTAACCATTATAACCGCAATTGTTATTGCCTATTTTATCTAGTCTATGTTTAGTAAGGAAGAAAGCCGACAATTGCGTGAAACGTTTTGGATAAGCTTTGGAAAGTCCTTCCCTAGAAAGTGGTTACTCTACAATACCAAAATAAAGGGTTTTAGTTTTAAGTTTCATTTTGATACGAAACAGGCCTTGGTGTCCTTGGATGTGGAAAGTGATCTGGAAAACCGCATCAACTATTGGGAAAAGTTAGTAGCGCTTAAAAGTATTCTGCAAGAGGATTATCTTCCTGAAGCTATATATGAAGAAACCTGCTATTTGGAAAATGGTAAGGAAATATCGCGTGTTTATGTGCCGTTGGAAGCTAAAGTAAGTATTCATAATAAGAATAGTTGGCAGGAGGTGATGGTGTTTTTTAATGAGAAAATGGGTTTATTTGAGGCGTTTTTTGAGGAGTATAAAGATGTGATAAAGGGTTAGACTTTTCTGGACGCCTTTCTGCCGAGATATGAGTCAAACAAAAAACGCTAGATTTATTCCTGTTGGACTTTGATGTATTGTCCTTTTTTGTGGGTGCAAAAAAGGACCAAAAAACACCTTTGCTGTAGATAGGTATTTTTTATGGTTCTGCGCTAACCATAAAAACCATAACCAAATACCTGAATTTTTTCCAAGGCTTCAAAAATTCTTTACGGTATTTGGTTATATATACTGACTACAGCGGCTTCCTGCTTCGCAGGAATGGGGTTTGATGTATTTGAATTATTTTTTGATGAGTTTCCTGGTTACGGTTTGGCCGTTATCTGTTGAAATTTTGACAAGATACATTCCTGATGGTAAGGCAGACACATCGAGTTGGTTGTTAGTCTGACCTGAAACCTGGGTGGTCATCATGCGCTTTCCTAAAATGGTGTAAATCTCAACAGTGGCATTATCATTTACAGCCACAACCAAGTTGTCATTGACCGGGTTTGGGTATAATGCGATGTTCTGCAAGTCGAATTCTGAAACGCTTAACTCGGAAAAAGTGCCTTCTACCAAATTAATTTGTTGATTTACGGGAACATCATACATAATATCTACGATACCGCTTAACCATTTTACCTTGATATAGTCAATAGTGGTGTGGGTTCCTGTACCAATAATTTTTGTTGCAGAGTTTTGGGATAAATAGCCTTCGCCATTATGTGTGTAAGCGTACTGTTTTTCGCCGTTGACAGAAACCTCAATCACAGAGCCAATACCATCTCGATTACTTTCGGTGCCTTCTAGTTTTATCTTTACCCAATTATTGGTTTGCGGTGTGGTATTTTTCCAAAAGAAGATATCCTGATCAAAACTATTGGTGACAATTAATTCGGGATACCCGTCGTTATCCAAATCCCCTACCGCTGAACTGTATGCTGCCCGATTATCATCAGGGAAACACTCGTTGCTTAAATTGAAGGTTTCATCGTCATTGTTAGTATAAAAAGCTGCCAGTAAAAAATTGGTCTGGTTGGCATCAAACTCGCCACAAACGTACAAGTCCTGATCCATATCGTTTTCAGCATCAAAAAAGGAAGCTCCCCAACTGATACTATTGAAGACCGTACCTGATGACACGGCTATATCGGTAAATGTTTCATCGCCATTATTCTTAAACAGGACATTACCAATAGGACCATTGGTAATGTAAATATCAAACCAACTGTCATTATTAAAATCGCCAACAGTTACAGTCATGGCATCAATAGTAACATCGGTTCCAGAGGACACACTGATATCGGAAAACGTGCCATCGCCATTGTTTTTATACAAAATGTTTGGGTTTAGTGGTCTGTCATTGGAAATATAAATATCCTGGTAGCCGTCGTTATTGATATCCAAAAAAGCGCTGCAAAAGGAACCATGTCCCGAAGCTGAAATACCTGCCTCAATACTGACATCCGTAAAAGTACCATTGCCATTGTTTCTGTAAAGAATATTATTATGAAGGGCTGTTCTGTTGGATACGAAAACATCCAAAAATCCATCGTTGTTATAATCGCCCCACGAGGCTCCATAGGAAAATTCATTGGTGGTGATTATGCCACTACTTACTGAAATATCTACAAAGGTCATATCACCCGTGTTTTCAAAAAGTCTGTTGCCTTCGTAATCACTGGTCACAAACAAATCGTTATCACCATCATTATCAAAATCGACCCAATTCACCTGTTTGGTTTGATATTCAAAATATGGAATGGTAGGGAATATCTCTACGAAGGTGCCATTGGTATTCTTAAAAAACCGAATTTCCTGACCAAACTCCGTGTTCAAGGTCATATCGTCCCAACCGTCATTATCGAAATCGTAAAACGAAACCCCATTTCCCAGGTAGGTTGTTCCGCAGGAAAGCTGTACTCCCAAATCGGCAGCTTGATCTTCAAAACTTATTTGAGCCTGAAGCAAGCCTGTAAAAAAAACGAATAAAAGAAGGCTAATTTGTCTCATATATCTTTAATTTACTACAAATTATACTTTATTACTTTAAAGATAAAGATAAGGTATATTCCATTAATTATTTTTAAAGATACGAATTATGCGTTTTCAAATCAATGAAACCGTTTTTGAAAGCTTCCCGGAACTGGAAAGCGACAGATTGCTTTACCGTAATTTTCATGCTGGTGATGCCGCCGATATGTTCTACCTAAAAACGGATTCACGTGTCATGGCTCACATGGACTCTAACAAGCATGAAAGTCTGGACGATTCTTTGGAAGCCATTAAAAGAAACCAAGAATCCTTTACAGATAAAACGGGCATTAACTGGGCTATTATTGACAAGACAACCAATGAATTCATTGGGTATTTTGGGTATTGGCGCTTTTTTAGAGAGAGCTGTCGTGGTGAGATTGGATACAGTTTGAAACCTGAATTTTGGGGCAAAGGTTATATGACTGAAGCCATGACTAGACTCATAGATTTTGGTTTTAACGATTTGCATTTGCACAGTATTGAGGCCAACATTAATCCCAATAATGCCAATTCCGAAAAATTGTTAGTAAGGTTTGGTTTTAAAAAGGAAGCCCATTTTCGAGAGAATTACCTCTTTAACGGTCAGTTTTTGGATAGTATTATTTACTGTCTGTTGGAATCAGACCTTAAATAATATACCAGAACACCATAAAAAAATGACAGATGGCGCCACCCAAAACAAATAAATGCCAAATGACATGGTTGTATGGAATACGTTCAATAGCGTAAAACACAATGCCCAAAGTATAAGCCAAACCACCAGCAAACAACCATAGCACACCATTGGGACCAATAGCTTCTGACAAGTAGGTGAAATCAAAAACCACCAGCCAACCCATTGCCAGATACAGCAAAACAGATAGTACTTCAAATTTACCTGTGAAGAATATTTTTAAAATAAGACCCAGTGCAGCGATACTCCAAACTATCCAAAACATGGGCCAACCGTAACTCTTCTCCAAAGTAATTAACGTTACAGGCGTATAGGTTCCCGCTATCAAAATATAGATACTGATATGATCCAGTATCCGGAAATAGTGTTTTTGTTTCTCTCCTTTTATGGCGTGGTATATTGTAGATGCTGAAAAGAGCACAATGATGGACATGCCATAGACAATGACACTGAATAAACTCCATTCGGTTTTATGGCTATTGAATACAATCAGCAGAACTAAAGCCGCAATACCCAATAGGGCTCCAATACCATGACTGATAGCGTTTAATTGTTCTTCCGTTTGGGATTGTTGTCGCATTAAGGCTTATTCTTATCGTGTAACCATTTTTGAGTGAGTTCCAAAAAGTCGAAGTCCAAAGCCGATTCCTGTTCTTCCAATCGGCCACTTTGAAAATTACGTTGTAGGATATCCTCTATCAAGTAATCCTCTTTGTTGTTCAGTGGGTCGAACTCTTCTTTGAGGGAAATATCAAACAGTTTTGCCGTATTATTAAACCAAAAGGCTCGCCAACCACTGCGGAGATCCTTGACCAGGTCAAAGGTAGTTTGCCCAGTTTGTCTATGGATGAGTTTAACAAGTATCTGACCTTCGGTTCGGGTGAGTTTTTTCAGTTCTTCGGAAAACTCCTCTTCGATGTACTTCTGAATGATTTTTGTGTATTTTTTCTTATCACGCTTACTTTCCATGGATTCGATGCGCTCGTTTAAGGTCTGTAAACGCTCGGCAGCCAATTTGGCATAGGGATAGACCTTTACGGTCTTTCGCCTTAAAATTAAATAGCGTTTTCGATCTTCGCTACTATCAAACTTTAGTTTGTGCAGTAATACTACTTCGTTGAGATTTATGGCTGTATGTGGTATGGAATCGCCTTCAATGATAATATACTGCACATCGGTAGAATCTTGCTCAAACTCATTGACTTGAGCCAGCAAAAAACCTGGGATTATAAAAAATAGATACAATAATCTTTTCATGGCCATACTATCATCTAAAATCATTCCAATTTTGACAACCAAAATTAACAATTTACAGCCTCTATAACCTTAAAATCTTATTAATATTATTATTTTAGTCCAAAATAATGAAACATGGCAAAAAAGAGTGTACTCAATAAAAAGTCGATGGACTTTTTAGAGAAATATTTAAACAATGCTGCCCCAACCGGTTATGAATGGGATGGGCAAAAAATATGGATGGATTACCTAAAACCGTATGTAGATGAGTTTATAACCGATACTTATGGAACGGCTGTTGGTGTCATTAATCCGAAAGCTAAATACAAGGTTGTTATTGAAGGGCATGCGGATGAGATTTCGTGGTATGTAAATTATATTTCAGATAACGGGCTTATTTATGTTATTAGAAACGGTGGTAGTGATCATCAAATTGCACCGAGTAAAATTGTGAATATTCACACCAAAAAAGGCATTGTCAAAGGCGTTTTCGGATGGCCCGCGATACACACACGTAATCGTGCTAAAGAAGAACCTCCAAAACCAGACAACATTACCATTGATATAGGTGCTAAAGACAAAGATGAAGTTGAGAAAATGGGTGTTCATGTGGGTTGTGTGATTACCTATCCGGATGAGTTCCATATACTGAATAAAGACAAGTTTGTGTGCCGTGCCTTGGATAACCGTATGGGTGGTTTTATGATTGCCGAAGTAGCGCGATTACTTCATGAAAATAAAAAGAAACTGCCTTTTGGACTTTATATAACTAATTCAGTTCAAGAGGAAATAGGCTTGCGTGGTGCTGAAATGATTACGCAAACCATTAAGCCGAATGTGGCCATTGTGACCGATGTGACGCATGACACGACTACGCCAATGATTGAGCGTAAAAAAGAAGGCCATTTGGAAATTGGATTAGGACCTGTAGTAGCCTATGCTCCTGCTGTGCAACAAAAACTCCGTGATTTAATTACGGATACTGCCGAAGACAAAAAGATTCCATTCCAACGGTCGGCTTTATCACGTGCGACCGGAACTGACACTGATGCCTTTGCTTACAGCAACGGTGGTGTGGCATCGGCATTAATATCGTTGCCTTTGCGTTATATGCATACCACTGTGGAAATGGTTCATAAGGATGATGTTGAAAATGTGATTCGCTTGATTTATGAAACCTTGTTGAAGATTAAGGACGGAGAAACGTTTTCTTATTTCGAATAAATATAAAGCCTCTAAAATGAGGCTTTTTACTTATGGATGAATTAATAGACATTGTTGACGCCTTTGGAAAGCCGACTGGGCAATCGGCTTTAAAATCAGAAATTCACAAACAGGGTTTCTATCATAATACCGCGCATATTTGGTTTTTCACAAAAAAGGGAGACATCCTTTTAGCACAACGTGCTGAATCAAAAACCATTTGCCCATTGCTTTGGGATGTTTCGGTTGCTGGTCATGTAGATGCTGGTGAAACGATAAAAAGTGCTGCTATTAGGGAAACCCAAGAGGAGATTGATTTGGCTATTACAGAACAAGAGCTTATAAAGATTGGGGTGTTTCCTTGTTTTCAATCGTATGACAACGGGATTACGGACAACGAATTTCATCATACCTTCATCGTTGAACTCAAGCAAGACCTGAATAGCTTAACGCCACAACCACATGAAGTTGAAGCTTTGAAACTGGTTAATACAGAAGAATTTATTGCCCTTTTGGAGCACAGCGACACCAATGGTCATTTTGTGGCCAGCAATAGAACTTATTATCTGACCATCTTGGACGCCATTAAAAAGCAAATCCAACAACCCTAATTATTTGATAATTTTCAAGCATGGATCTTATACTTTTATCAATAGCCCCCGTAGCCATTATTATTTTATATGTTTACTTGAAGGATAAGTATGATAAAGAGCCTAAACTCTTACTCTTCTTTTGTTTTTTGTTTGGAGCATTTGTGAGCATCTTTATTACGACACTGCTTTATATTATTTTTGATTATATCATCATTCCTGAAGACAACAATATTCTGGAACAATTCATCAAAGCCTTTTTTATTGTGGGCTTCACCGAGGAGTTCAGTAAGTATATCATTGTACGTTACTATGCACAAACTCGCGAAGCTTTTGATGAGCCTTATGATGGCATTATTTATGCGGTTATGGTATCCATGGGATTTGCTGCAACCGAAAACATTTTCTATGTTTTGGAAGGTGGTTATCAAGTAGCCTTGTTACGAGCTTTTACGGCGGTTCCAGCCCATGCGACTTTTGCCATATTAATGGGTTACTATATGGGTAAGGCCAAGTTTTCTGAAAACCGTATGAGATACAACCTGACTGGATTGTTATTAGCCATCATTTTTCATGGCGCCTATGATTTCTTTTTGTTCATAGACTTTATTCCAGGCGTTTGGGTTGGTGCCTTTGTATCGTTGGCCGTTGGTATCGTGCTTTCCAGAAGTGCTATCAAACGCCATCAGGACAATTCGCACTTCAAAGCTTAAGAATCACTATATTTACACTTCAAAAAATACATCATTTCATGACAAAATATAAAGCATCTGTTAACAACACAGATCATTTTGAAATTTCAAACGAAAACATCCAAAACCTTGATGTCGTTCCTACAAAAGCAAATACATTTCATATTCTAAAAAACAACCAGTCTTTTAATGCTGAAATCATAGAAAAAGATTTCAATAACAAAACCTATGCTGTGAAAGTAAACAACACAGTATATAACGTTGCAATTGCTGATTATTTAGACCAACTTATTAAAGACATGGGATTTGAAGTAGGTGCTTCAAAGCATGTAAACGATATAAAAGCGCCAATGCCAGGGCTTATCCTAGATATTAGCGTATCACAAGGTCAAGAAGTTAAAGAAAATGACACATTGCTTATCCTTGAAGCTATGAAAATGGAAAACGTATTAACATCTCCACGTGATGGTGTTATAAAAACCATTTCTGTAGCAAAAGGCGATGCTGTTGACAAAAACCAACTATTAATAGAATTTGAATAATATGAAGAAGATTTTAGTAGCAAACCGAGGCGAAATTGCCATTCGTGTCATGCGAACTGCAAAAAAAATGGGTATAAAAACGGTTGCCGTTTATTCCACTATAGATAGACATGCGCCACATGTAAAGTATGCTGATGAAGCTGTTTTAATTGGTGAAGCACCTTCTAATCAATCGTACTTATTAGGTGATAAAATTATACAAGTCGCTAAAGACCTTAACGTAGATGCCATTCATCCTGGTTATGGATTCCTTTCTGAAAATGCTGACTTTGCCGAATTATGCGAAGCTAACAACATTACCTTTATAGGGCCAAAAAGTAAAGCCATAAAAATTATGGGAAGCAAGCTAGCAGCCAAAGACGCTGTTAAAGCTTATGATATTCCTATGGTTCCAGGAACCGACGAAGCTATTACAGATATTGCTGAAGCCAAAAACATAGCCACAGGCATTGGGTTTCCTATCTTAATAAAAGCCTCTGCTGGTGGTGGCGGAAAAGGGATGCGCATTGTTGAAAAAGAAGCCGATTTTGAATCGCAAATGGATCGTGCCATTAGTGAAGCCGTTAACGCCTTTGGTGATGGCTCGGTGTTTATTGAGAAATATGTAGCATCGCCGCGTCATATTGAAATTCAGGTGATGGCAGATACGCATGGTAACGTGATCCATTTATTTGAGCGCGAATGTAGTATTCAACGTCGTCATCAAAAAGTGGTTGAAGAAGCGCCATCGTCTGTACTAACTCCAGAGTTACGTGCTAAAATGGGTGAAGCTGCTGTAAAAGTGGCAAAAGCCTGCGATTATATTGGTGCTGGAACAGTTGAGTTTTTATTGGATGAAAACCACAACTTTTACTTCTTGGAAATGAATACGCGTTTGCAAGTAGAACATCCTGTTACCGAATTAATCACGAAAACCGATTTGGTTGAACAACAAATTCGTGTGGCTCGTGGTGAAGTTTTAGCCATAAAACAAGCCGATTTAAGCATTCATGGTCACGCTTTAGAGCTACGTGTTTATGCTGAAGATCCGCTAAACGACTTCTTACCAAGTGTTGGCCATTTAGATGTGTATCAATTGCCTGTTGGTGAAAACATTCGTGTAGATAACGGTTTTGAGCAGGGTATGGATATTCCTATTTATTATGATCCTATGCTTTCCAAATTAATCACTTACGGAATGACGCGTGATGAGGCTATTCAACTTATGATAAAAGCGATAGAAAACTATCAAATTGAAGGTATTCAAACCACTCTTCCATTTGGAACGTTTGTTTGTGAACACGATGCTTTCCGTTCAGGTGATTTTGACACTCATTTTGTTAAAAAACATTACTCTCCAGAAGCCATTAAAGCCAAACAAGAAACTGAAGCAAACATTGCAGCGCTTATTGCTGTAAAACAGTATCTGGAAGACCAAAACGTATTACGAGTACCAAACTAGACAATTATGCAAGACAAAATAAAAGACTTAAACGAAAAATTAGCCCAAGCCTATTTAGGTGGTGGCGAAAAGCGTATAGAAAAACAACATGCCAACAAGAAACTAACGGCTCGCGAACGCGTACAATATGTATTAGATGAAGGCTCGTTTGAAGAAATTGGTGCTTTAGTGACGCATCGTACCAAAGACTTTGGTATGGACAAACAACAGTTTTATGGCGATGGCGTTGTTACAGGTTATGGTACTATTGATGGTCGCTTGGTGTACATCTTTGCGCAAGACTTTACGGTATTTGGTGGTTCTCTTTCTGAAACTCACGCCGAAAAGATTTGTAAAATTATGGACCTTGCTGTAAAAGTTGGTGCGCCATTAATTGGATTGAATGATTCTGGTGGTGCACGTATTCAAGAAGGTGTGCGCTCGCTTGGTGGTTACGCCGATATTTTTTACAGAAATGTACAAGCATCAGGCGTTATTCCGCAGTTATCTGCCATTATGGGACCTTGTGCTGGTGGCGCTGTATATTCTCCTGCCATGACCGATTTTACCCTCATGGTTGAAAACACCAGTTATATGTTTGTAACTGGACCAAATGTGGTTAAAACTGTGACGAATGAAACTGTAACTTCTGAAGAACTTGGTGGCGCATCTACACACGCATCAAAATCTGGTGTAGCGCATAAGACTTCATCAAATGATGTGGAATGTTTGGAAGACGTCAAAAAACTATTGAGTTACTTACCACAAAACAACCAAGAAAAGCCAAAAGCTTTACCGTTTGAATTAGGTGATGAATTGAGAGAACAATTATCTGACATTGTTCCTGATAATGCCAACAAGCCTTACGATATGCATGAGGTAATTTCTGGTATTATTGACGACCATTCGTTTTACGAAATCCATAAAGACCATGCCGAAAACATTATTGTTGGTTTTGCGAGATTAGGCGGAAAATCTATTGGTATTGTTGCCAACCAACCTATGTTTTTAGCAGGTGTATTAGATGTAAACAGCTCTAAAAAAGCAGCACGTTTTGTCCGTTTTTGTGACGCATTCAATATTCCGTTGTTAACGCTAGAAGATGTTCCTGGTTTCTTACCTGGAACTGACCAAGAATGGAATGGTATTATTGTTCATGGTGCTAAATTATTGTATGCCTTTAGTGAAGCCACTGTACCAAGAATAACGGTTATCACCCGAAAAGCGTATGGTGGTGCTTATGACGTGATGAACTCTAAACACATTGGTTCTGATATGAACTTTGCATGGCCTAGTGCTGAAATTGCTGTAATGGGTGCCAAAGGTGCTGCCGAAATTATCTTTAGAAAAGAGATAAAAGACGCTGATGACCCTGAAGCAAAATGGAAAGAAAAAGAAGCTGAATATGCTGAAAAATTTGCTAATCCTTACAGTGCTACAGAACGTGGTTTTATTGATGAAGTGATTTTACCAAAAGATACACGACGTAAATTGATAAAAGCCTTTGCGATGCTTGAGGACAAACATGTAGACACGCCAAAACGTAAACATGGTAACATTCCGTTGTAATTTAGTATCTTTATAAGACTAATTAATCCGTAAACAACATGAAAAAACTAATCCTTTTAAGCGTGTGCTTATTGTTAAGCTTCACTGCTTTTTCACAAACCCCAGAAGAAATGAAAGCCTGGCAGGACAATATGACGCCGGGAAAATACCACAAATGGCTAACTTCACTAAATGGTGATTGGGATGCCTCCGTAAAAATGTGGATGGCTCCAGACCAACCGCCAAGCGAATCGAAAGCCACCACAAAAAACGAGATGATTTTAGGTGGCCTTTACCAGCGCTCACAACACACAGGCAATATGATGGGCATGCCATTTATGGGCGAAAGCATTACCGGTTATGACAATGCCAAAAAAGAATTTATTGCCACTTGGATCGATAATTTTGGTAGTAGCATTATGTTGATGAAAGGACAATTGGATGAAAAAACCAATACCTTAACTTTAGAAGGTAGTATGATGGATCCAGCCACAGGTCAGGATATGAAGGTTAAGGAAGTCTTTACCATTTTATCTGAAACCTCTCATAAATTTGAAATGTTTATCGTGATGGGTGATCAGGAAATGAAAAACATGGAAATCACCTACACAAAAAAAACCTGATTATTTTGTGAAATTCATAACAAAAGAACTCCTTAATTATCGATTAAGGAGTTTTTCTTTTTTTAAGATAGCTTTAAGACTTTACATTCAGCGCAATAGAACAAAACAAGGTACTTTTGTTGCATGCTGAAACAACAATCCGAAAACGGTTCCGTAAATATTGAGTTTATCGCCTTGATGGCTTCACTCATGGCCATCGTTGCCCTATCTATTGATGCCCTACTCCCTGCCCTTCCTGATATTGGTCAAACTTTGGGTGTGGTTGATGTTTCTAAAAACCAATTATTGGTAACCATGATCTTTTTAGGTCTGGGATTTGGACAGCTTATTTTTGGACCACTATCTGACAGTTATGGTCGTAAACCTATCATTTACACCGGGTTTATTTTATTCGTGATTGCCAGTATTCTGTGCGTGACCACCAAAAGCTTTGAACTCATGATATTAGGTCGTGTCCTACAAGGTGTAGGTCTTTCGGCACCACGTACCATTAGTATAGCCATGGTTCGGGATACCTATAGCGGTGATTATATGGCGAAGGTGATGTCCTTTGTGGTTATGATTTTTATTTTGGTTCCGGTTGTAGCACCCACTCTTGGACAGTTCTTGATTACCTTTTACGATTGGCATTCCATTTTCTATTTCAACCTTTTGTTTGGTGTGATTGTCATGATATGGTTTTTTAAACGCCAACCCGAAACCTTACCCAAACGATTGCGACATACTCTATCCAGAAAACAATTGGTAACTGGTACCGTAACGTTTTTTAAGCATAAAGATGCTGTTGCCTACACCTTTATTTCTGGGTTGATTACGGGGTCGTTTATGGTGTATTTAAGTACCTCACAACAAATCTTTGAGCACCAGTACCATTTAGCTGATTTATTCCCGTATATATTTGCGAGTCTGGCTATCGCTATTGGTTTTTCAACATTTATCAATAGCACCTTGGTATTGCGTTTTGGCATGAAGCGTATAGCCATAGCAGCAGCCATAGCCTACTGTGTCATTTCCATTCTATACGTCATCCTATTTCATAACGGTATTAATCCTGATTTATCGGTGTTGGTCATGTTTTTTGGACTCCAATTTACAGCCATCGGTTTTTTGTTTGGAAACCTACGGTCCTTGGCCATGGAGCCCATTGGCAATATAGCTGGAATTGGTGCTGCACTTAACGGCTTTATTTCAACCATTATGGCAGTACCCATTGCCAACTATATTGGCAGCTTTGTGACCGATAGCGTCCTGCCGTTGTTTATCGGTTTTTCAGTATGTGGTGTGTTGTCGGTCTTGCTCTTCTTTGCTGTAAGAAACCAATCTAGCCCAGAGTCTGAGTCAAAATAGCGACAACCGAGCCTTTGATGTATTCCACACCAATAGCAATGACAATAAACCCGATAATTCGGGAAAGGGCATTGATGCCGGACGCACCTAAAAACTTCACAATAAAGTGTGCCGATTTTAATATCAGGTAAATAGCTGCCGTTACCAGAATCATGGCACCCAAAATAGTCCCGATTTGCACACTTGACTGGTATTCCTGATTGTAGGTAATCAACAAGGAAATAGTTCCTGGTCCCGCCAACATAGGAATGGCCAATGGTGTTAAGGATATGGCGTCGCGTGTTTCAATATCCTTTTGAACCTTATCACGTTTCATACCTTTATGCTCCCGAAACTTACCTGTCAATAATGCAAAACCCGATGAGGCAATAATCAACCCACCGGCAATTTTAAGGGCATTGAGACTGATACCAAAAAAGGACAGAATGTACTTCCCTGCGAAAAAGGACAAGAGCAAAATAACCAACACATCTATAGCCGTCCAAAAGGCTGTAACGGCTCGTTCTTTTTTGGAGCTTTCCTGTGTTAAACCTACAAATACCGGAACCGTTCCCAAGGGATTCATAATTGAGAACAAGGCACCAAAACTAACTAAAAATAAGTCCATAGTTTTTGCTGCAAATTCCGTGTTTTTTAAGACAACAAAAGTTACCAAATATTTAAACTATGGTAAGCAAATAATGAACTATTTACTACTGAATGTTACCGATTTGTATTCCGATTCATCTGGTGGTCCAGCTGTAATCTGAAAATTGAGATCGCCTGTTAAAGTCATAATAACCGAAGCAAATGTAAAGCCACTTCCGTCTTGATTATTTGTATTACAAACGGGATTATCTGGATTGTCTTTAGAGCGTAGGGTTTCCATAATAATACTGTCATCAATAATAGGATTGGTAACCATGCGCTTTTCAAGAGCAGTCAATCGTAAATAGCTGTTGGAATTCTGTAATTTGCTTTTATTTTCTTCTGTTGGTTTATGGGCAGTATACCACTCTTTTACATCGGTATTTACTATGGGATGATTGGTGTGATAAACCGTACCATTGGTGTTTTTAGGATTAAATCGTACCACCTGATTGGCTGATGCCTCAAAGTCATAAACTTCTCCACGAATTCCAATAATGTAGTTTTGCCCTGATGCATGATTAACTTCCTGAATAAATTGTAGTAATTCTGTTTTGTCAGTAGTATTGATAATACGCCTGATAACAAACGCTACAGGTAAACCTGAGGTTGAGGCCTTCAATTGCATGATGGTATTCACAACGACACCTACACCCGCTTCATTCATACCATTTAAGACTATTAATCCTGGATGTGTTAGCAGTAATTGTTCTGGCCTTTCATTTGTGCGCTCTAAACGTATTAGTGTTTGGTAGCCATCCGTGTAGTTTTCAATATCCATATTTTGGGCAATATAACTCTTACTACCATTAATAGATGGCACTCCAACATCACTACAATGGTGATTGTATAATTCGTCAATATACACCCAAAACTCATCCAGTAAATTTAACACCATTATATCGCGAAATGCTTGACCGGAACCATCGGCTATGCCTCTCACCTCTTCGTATAATTCAGGTGTCCATTTTTTTATAGCAGCTTCATAATTGGCTTGCTTATAAAAATCATCTAATGTTAATTCAGCATCCTTTTTAAAATATTTAGTGGTATTAGCTTTCCATTTGGTAACAATCTCACCTATTTCAGTCTTGAGCATTTTGCCATGTTGTAAGCCCAGCTCATAGCCTGTACCTGACAAGGTTAATTCTTTTAGTACACGATTAGATTGAGAATTTTGGGCTATGATACTACATGAGCAGCAAACTATTATAAAGCTGATAATTTTTTTGAACATGATACTTGTTTTTAAATGAAACTTCTAGCTAATGATACGTCTATGATAATTTATCTGTCCTAAATGGTAGGCCAAATGCATGGTTAAATGTACCAAAAAGTATTCGGTGGTCATGTAGTCTTCAAAGGGATTGCGCCTGTACTCTTCTTGCAACTGTTCTTCGGTAAGTGTTGTTAAGGTTTCCGCTATCATGGTTTGAGTATCGGCTACTTGTTTCAGGAGAACATCACGCGGAACATCCTTGTTCGAGAATTCCAAGTCACGTTGTCTGATGTAACCCGTGTTGCCCAATTCGGCACCAATAAAATGATTGAGGTTACCAACCAGATGCAAACACAGATTGCCCGCAGAATTTGAAATGCCATCCGCTACTTTCCAAAGGTCTTTTTCATTAGTGTAGGCTTGTATTTCTTCTTGAAGTTTGAACAAGTCCCTGACAAAGAGCGTAGTGAGTGTTTGGGTAAGCATCTTGTTTGGTTTTTATGGTAAAGATAAAGAAGCCAAACAAAACCAAAACTCTCATTAAGATAGTTTTGTGACTTCAATTTTACCCTTTACAGATTTTTCTTGCGCTTTAACAAATATTTATGGTTATGTAATTGAAGAGGATTTATATTGGCAGTACCATAACATAAGTAGGTTAAGTTTATGGTAGATTTGGGGCAAAAGGGGAGCATTCGTGCTTCCCTTTTTTTATGCTTTGACTTGGACTGAATGGAGTTGACCAAAAGGAAACCAGATGGGACCCCTATTTAAACGACCATTTGGGTGTTATCATTTGTAGGAATTTTCGATAACAAACACCAACTAAATACCAAGTAAATACCAACTACATACGACTGAAACAGGGAGGAAATATTAGGAAGATTTTTAGTATTTGAATGATACTGTTTAAAAGTGATTTCTGTTAACCGAAACAAAAAAGTTTTCTTATCCAGGGATGAGACCGATTAAACGCTTATATTTATGTTGATATAACGAGTTGGGAACAATGCCTACGGCACGCATCCACCGCACTACGTGCTTTTGTGTCTGCTTAATGTTCCCAACGGTCACGCAGTACGACTGCATATTCGCCATGTGCCTTCGGCACAGATACCCAACAACGGATATAGCGAATATACGTCTAATGGCTACCATTACTTATGACGGCAAGCCGTCAACGTAACTCGCCATATCCGCGTGACCGTTGTGGTGCATTTAAAACGAAATTCAGAAATTGAAAGAAAAATTAGCGAAAATAGAATCTGACATAGAAAACGGATTAAAATTTAAAGCTGCTGATAGATTAAGAAATATGATTAATCTATATCCGAATGAATCTGAATTATGGAATCGTTTAGCTGAACTATATTACGATAGTGGATTTTTAGCATCAGCAGGAAAATATTGGATTTTAACAGAACCAAAAGATGAAAGAATAAAAAAAAGCGTTGAAATTTATGAAAAATCTGTAAACTATTCTGGAACGAAAATATTAAAGGATATTACATTTCGTGGAGACAAAACTAAACTTTCTGAATATGGAAAAAACAAGTTGACTGAATTAGAATTGGACAGTAAAAAAAAGTCTAATTATATTCCAAAATTCAAGAAAATAACGACTAAAAAAGAGAGAAATCAACAGAATGAAAAAAGGTCTTTTAAAGATAAATTGATTGAAAAGTTATTTTTCGGAGTTTTAATTGCAATTGTACTTTTAATAATAATCGGAATTACAACTGTTATAGGTTGGATATTCTAAAAATAAAAAACGACACCACAACAACGTGTATATTCAATTGCTAGCTTCTAGCCTACTTGGGAAAATCCGTGAGGATTTTCCATTCAGTAATTATTTGCTAAATTTAGTGCTAAAATCACGCAACTGAAATATACACAAAACCGTTGTACGCAAGCTGAAAATGACTTTCGAAGATTTAAACAAACATATAATTCCGATGACCGAATTTACCCTTAAATGGAGATTTACGGAGGAGAAATATGACTTACTTCCCGAACAACATATTTCGGAATTAAAACCTTTAGACAAAACTGGAGCAGAATTTCTTGCCGACTATTTAGACAACTGTTTGATTCATTCAAACGAACCATTCAAAAACGGATTTTTTCGGAATTTGGACGAAATTGAAATCTTGGAAAATAATGAAAAGAAAATAACAAAGTGGTTATACCAAAGAGCAATTCCTTTCGACAAAAAAGTTTACCTTTCTTGGGACGGACAAAATGGAATGATAACCAAATGGAAATTTGTTGTCAAATATTGGGATTCGATTTTTTATGGTGGTTCGGACGATTTGACTGTATTCGACCAAAGTCTGGAATGGGCTATTTTGTTCGCTCATTATGATAAAATATTTTTCGGAACGAATAAAGACTATGAATTGAAAGCTGAATTTGATGAAAAAGTTATGCAGTTCTGAAAAAAGCCAGCGTACAACAATGTATTATATTAATTAAACCAACAAATCCTTATAGATAAAGGGTTTCAAAAGATTAATTTAAAAAGGGTACAACATAGGTATAACATTTTAACCTATCATTTGAAGTGATCTAAAGATATAAAAAAACCGCTTCTAAATTTATAGAAACGGTTCTTAATATGTATTTAAACTTAAAGTTATTAAGCTGCCGTACCAGAGCCTAAATACACACTATTCGATACTTGTGTACCATCAGCAGAAACAAATGCCATAAATAGCTCTACAGTATCACCTGCATAGGTACTTGGTATAGTAATTACTTGAGAACCTACAGTTCTATCAGCACCATCAAGAATTGATACAGATTCTTTTTTACTTGGATTGTAAACTAATACCATCGCTTTATCAGTTGCGTTTGCATTACCTTCTGCCGAGTTATCATCCCAATCAAAAGTTACTTGTCCTGGTGTTGCTAAATCGGTTGAACCATTTAAAACACTTGACAAAGAACCTCTACTTAATAAAGCTAAAGAATAATCGATTGTAAAGTTAGGTGCGATGCCTCCTACTGCATTATTTAACACATAAGACATTGCAGCATTAAATTCTGTTTTCTTAACAGCAAAAGCCTTATATCCAACTTTAATAAAATCGCTTGTCGCTTGAAGATACTCCAATGTAATAGTAAATTTATTACGCTGATTTACCTGTCCTTCTGTTCGTGGATTCGCCACGCTCGCTGGCTTAATTCTGATGTAATCAATACCTTTCCAACTACCGCCAATAATACTACCTACCTTACCCGATAAGCTTCCTAGAATACCCTGTGGAATTTTTCCCATTTTTATAACAATTTAAAATTAATACTTGTTCGGACTTGGTACGGACTTGATATTGCTTTTAAACCTTGTTTTCGTTACTAATATAACGAGAATTATGCCATTCTGTTACTGTTTTAGGCTTGTCTGATGCCTTTGCATTATACTTCTTTTGTTTGCATTAGTTTGAAACAATTACGGATATATGCAACCTTTAAAACTGACATTTTATCAATGACATTTTGTAGCTCTTTTTCTTTTTTGCTTATAACCTCAACCGCTTTTATGTGTTTTTGCATCTGGTCGCTGACATTATGAGAGGATTTGACGCCTTTTTTAAGCGTGTTTCTGCAATCATCTACAGAAATAAACGGAATAACACTACCCTTTAAATAATAAGCGTAAAAACCGCCTATTTGCAACATCATAGATAAATGAAAAAGTATGTTTTTATCTGCTTCGGTTTTTGTGATTACTACAAAACAGTTAGGACAAGGATTTGAGAGCGGTTTTCCGCTGTTAAGCCCTTTATTTAGGATAAAAAAATGAGGGTTCGAGTAGGTTCTTCCGGTTTGGTGGGTTTTCATTTCAAAATAAGGCATAGCTATCCAATTAAAAGTTCGCTACGCTCACACATATTTTTTTTGAAAATGAAAAAGAAAAAAATTAAAAAAAGAAAGCCTACCGCTTTGTGGCGTGGGTAAGGCTGTCAAGCTTTTTTTAAAAAAGTTTTTGAAAAATTTTATTGAAAATGAAAGTGCTTTAGTTTAACCCAAAAGTTGTTTTGAAGTAGTAATAAAAAGTTTTTTAAAAAACCGTAGGCTTGAGCTTTATAGCCTTAAAGCGTGGGCTGTAGGAAGCTACATATATTTGCTGTCTTTTATTAATTTAATGTTATACCTGCCAATATAACTATTATAACAAGCATAATTATTGTGAAAAGTTTAGTACCAAAAGAATCATCACCTTCAGGATTTTCGATTTTATTACCGTTTTCATCTAAATCGTGAGGAAAGAATAAATCAAATAAATCTTCAATCATTTGTTTCATAGTATAAATATAACTTTTCTGGGGAATTAACACTTAAAAAAATAGGTTTTAGAACCGTATTGAGCGTTGGGTGAAGCGTTTGTATGGGTAGCGTTTTAAATAGTTGTTTGATAAAACAGCATTTAAATAAGCTACTTATACAGGACTTTTAGACAATAGCTTATTGATTTTTTGAGGTACGATAAAAAGTAATATGCTATGGCGTAGTACTGCACTTTACAAACCTATTTTTTTATAACCGCTGACTTGGGTGGTGGGGAAAAGTGGATGTATTGATAACTATAACCAATCTTTTGGTTTAGTTAAAGTTTTACCGTTAGTTAAATTAATTGTTGAGCTAAATTGGTTATCGATAAGCGTTTTTCTACCTATTGTAAAATAACCTTTTGCTACACGGCGTACATCATCATTTGCTCGATTTGGTGGAAATGCTACAAAAACTCTCTTTTTCTGAAAAGATGAATGTACTGCATTTATAGGTGGAACTAAATCACTATCTCCAGAAATTAACATTGCAGCATCATATCTATCTTCCATTGCGTGTTTAATTAAATCAACAGATATATTTACATCTGTCATTTTTTCTTCGTAGGTAAACCAAGTTGATTTGCAAGAGCGACAGTGTTTTTTCTTTTTTTTGTAATGACCTAGTGTAATTGTAACGCCGGAATTTTTTAATGCATCTACATAAGAAACTTGACGTTTAACTTTTGCATCGTTGTTTGAAATCATTGCAGTATAATATCTAACCTCTACAAGTATTTGGTTAGATTTTAAAAGACTTTTGGATAGTGAATATAAGTCTAGCCACTTGGTATTTTTATATTTTGAGGTCATCCCAAAATAAAGGTTAAAACCATCTACGTAGACAATAACCCTTTCTTTTTTAACATTTTTTTTAAATACTTTCAAATTATTATTGTAAATTTGCACTATAAAACATCACCAAGGATAGTATCCTTGGCCCGACGCATCAGAAATGATGCGTTTCTTTTTTTTAGCGGTTATACTTCTAGGCTAAAATACAATCTTTCAATGAATTAAATAGCAAAGGACAACACAATTGTTACTATTCATATTTGTTAACGAAATGAAACAAACAAAGACTTGAGGTAAGGAATACTTGGACTTAACGATGGTTTTGTGCAGCTTGAATGAGATAACGAATATTATTAACAACTAATGTAATCTTTGAAGTGTACAAATGTTTAATGTTTGTTCAAAATTTGGTTTAATGTTCGGAATTGCGCGTTGGAATAGCGGATATTTTACATAATACCAGTTATAGCTACAAAATGCATTAACACTGCGATAGCAAACCTTTGAAAAGTGCCGTTTGCTACTATAACTTGTATTATGTAAACATAGCTTTGGGTAGTTTTTGGTGTGAGCGTTGGCAACAGCTTTTTACTTTTTTATTGTACCTATTTATTAAAATATAAACGCTTAAATAAAACAAGTAATGTGCTGTGTGAGGGTTGGCAACCAAAAACTACAAGCGCGTTGGCGAGCGGAACAAAATAAAAGACAGAGGATTTTGAGGTACGAAAAAACTGGGTTTTATTTTGTGGGGACTATTCTACTGTTTTACTTTTTTCTTTATGAAGATTAACAAAGTTAAAAGAAGGTAATATTATTGGGTTGAAACCAGAATTGAGAGTCAAATTTGAAACATATGTTCTTATATAAGGAAAGGCTATTGCTGGTGCATTTATATTGCAAAATGCAGAATCCAAAAATTCAGATTCCAACTTAACATCTGTTAAAAATATAGCTACAGAATTTACAGCTAAATCAAAGTTTTTATTTTTTAGATTTAGTAGAAAATGAACCGCAAACTTATTTAATTCTTCATCTTTGATTATTTCAGATTTGAAATTTAAAGTTGTTTGAAGTTTTGTTGTTATGTTTTTATCTAAAGACTCTACCTTTAATTTAACATCATTATAATAAATATGTTCTAGTTTTATCTGCATAATATTAAGCTGCTAGTGCGTAATTATTCTCGCCTGCTTTTTCAAAAAGAGCATCAGAATTACTAACTATAACATATTTAGGTTTTAATTTTTCCATACTTATATTTACAGATTCACCATTGAATAAACACTCCATTGTTTCTCTTTCCTCTGCAAAATCTATCCATTGTTGAATCTTTTCTTCAGAGAATGAAGAAAGAATTTCATCAAATTGTTTATCTAATTTATCTATATCTAACATTTTAAACTACTTAATTTTGCTCTTCTAAATGCAGTGCAAAGTTACTAATATTATCAATACCAAATGAAACTAACTGTATTCTTTTCTTATAATAAAAAAAGGAATGTCTTTTATCTTCAGAATGTATTACTACAGAATATTTACGGTTTGGTTTATGATTTACATTAATAGGCATATCATCATAAATTATGCCTTTTATACCCATCTTGTCCCAAAAATTGTCAGCTAAAAATTGATGAAGCCTTTTAAGTGTTACAGTCTTATTTTTTTTAATAAAATGATTTGATGCTTTTTCTATCCATTTCTTAAATGCAAAATAATGTTTTTCATTAAAAACCGTATTTAAAAAATCTGTTATATCAACTTCTACACTGTAAACATCATAAGCGCCGGTACTCATTTTAAAATCTTCACCCCAATATTTTGCAAATTCTTCATCTACCCAGAAGTAATAACCTTTACCAAGCCAAGCATCTTTGGATATACATATAATAGGACCATCAATTACTCCTTCTACACGAAACTCTTGAGTGTGATAACATATAATATGGTTGTCAGTTTTACCTCTTAACATCATAATCACAAACTATTTAATTTCTCAACAAATATATCTTCTCTATTGGCTTTATTATAGAAAGGCATACCAATTAATTTGTATTGCTGACTTTCGTATAATTCTATTACTGCTTCTTTTTCTATTTCTTGAAGGAATTGTTCTTTCCATTCATCGTTATATAGTAAGTGGTCTCCTTTTGGCTCTATGAATAATTGATAAATAACCTCATCATCTGAATTTTTATCTGTCATATATAATACAAAGTCTGGTTCTGTTGCTTTTGCATCGCTAAACCTATATAATTTAAAAAATCGTTCGTTTCTTAATAAATAGATGTTTTTAAAACGCTCTTTTAAATCATCAATATTATCGTGGAAATATTTTACTAAAAACTTTTCTTCTGATGAACCATAATTCTCATTGTAAGCATACCAATCTGCTTTGTTTAAATCAACAAAATATTCTTGCGGTATATCATTACGCATTGTTGGTTTACCTGTTTCTGCTGTTGTATTTTGATTTACGGAAAATGCTAATTTCTTATTCTTGAAATATTTTCTTAATGGCTCTCTATAGAATGATTTTGTACCTCTATAATCACCGAATTTAGTTGATATTTCGTTTGCTATTTTAGTAGCTACACTTATAACAATTTCTAATTTTTGATGTGCTGATAAATTATTAGTGTCTTTTTGTAAACCTGTTACTTCTACTATTATCCCTCCAAAATACTTTTCATTCGTTATAAAATCATTCATAGATTTTACACTTGGAAAAAACTTTTTGATGTTATTGAAGTGGTAAAATGGTATTTTATTTAAACCTTTTTGAATAATAGTTTTATGCCATACAGAAAACAAATGCTTATTAGAATAATTTGCTTGTACTGTATTTTGTTTTACTCTGTTGTTATCTAATATTACAGTTTGAGCTGATCTATTTGTTTTTAATGCGTAGGTATGCTTTTTTACAATAGTTGGCTCTTGATATTCTAATAATGTTTTAGGATTGTTTTTAACCTTTTTATTTAAGAATATAAAACCACTTTTATATAATGTTGTTTCTTTAAATTCATCTTTAAGAATTAAATCTACTTCTACTTTTTCTTCAGGAAACATACCTATTTGACGAAGTGCATTATTTAATTCTGTTATATATCTTGGATTGTGTGAGCAATGATAATGTAAGGTTTCGCAAAAACGCATTATGTTTTCTAAATCATTATCGTATTTACGTTTATCTAATTCTTGATTTTCTTCTAATTGAAATGGATAATATCTTGCACCCCTGCCAATTAATTGTGCTTCTGCTACTGTTGTTTTACCTGGTTTATTTCCTGTAGCATCACGAGTATCATATAACCTAACAATATCATACAAGTTTAAAACATCCCACCCCTCATTTAATTTATCTACCGCAAATACTGCTCTAATTTCATTATTATTATCCTCTAATGTATTAATAGTTATTTGCTTTTCATCACTATCATTTTTAGAGTTTACGGAAACAATTTTATCTTCTGTAAAGTCTTCTTTTATTTCATCAATTAAGCCTTGTGATGATATGTTTAACTCTTTAAAATATGCTATTGCTTTATCTAAAATTGCATTATCTAATTTTATAAGATTCTCTAATTTAGCGACGGTTAAGTTTCTAATTTCATCAATAAACGCTTTTTCCATTTCAGCGCTTTCTGTAGTTGTTTTAGATTTAAACATTACTACTGGTTTTGCTAAAATGCCTTTAGATGCAAATATTTTCTTTTTAAACTGACTTATTAAAACTGCAACAATTGCACGTTGTATTGGCTGATAATCTACTTGGTTGGTTTGTACTTCTTTTGAATAGCCATCTTCTCTAAATTTTGCTAACGAGTAATCGTATAATAATTTATCTGCGTATTTAGATGCTATATTAGGATGATTGAGGTCTAAAGTCGCTGTAAACTCCATCATTATATTGTTTACGTTGCTTCTTAAAATACGCTCAACTGTATATTCCCAACTTGTAAAATCTTCTTTTTCTGTTTTGCTTAATTTCTTTTTAGTAAGTGTGTTAATATGGTGTGCTTCATCACTAATTAAAACAACTTCTTTATTTATAAAATCATCAAAAGTTATACTGTTTTCTCTTGGTGCATTTAATTTAGTATGCAAGCCTTGAATGGTAGAAAATAATATACTAATATCATCTGTATTGGTGCTTTCAAAACTTTCTACTTCTGTAATATTTACATTTACACCATCTATATTAATTTGCTCTTTAAATAAATATTTAGTGCTGTTTGGATTTAAGAAGTTTTCTTTTGTTTTACGTATAATGGTATCTGTATTTACAAAGAAAATGAAGTTACGATAGCCCATTTTATACAACTCTAACATTGTACCTGCCATAACCAACGTTTTACCAGAACCTGTTGCCATATGAAACAACACTTGTGTTGGTTTTGCTCTTAAACGTGGATTATTTATGTAATAGTTAAAGTGTGTAAACGCTTCTTCTTGATAAGGACGTGGTGCGAATTTTAGATTGTTTTTAATAATGGGTGATAGCTCTACCTGTAAATCGCCATCATCTATTTTACTTGCAATACGCTTGTCTAAACGTTGAATAGTATCTTGATTAAATAAACTCATACCCACTATTATTTTTTATAAAATGAATAGTTTAACGCTTTATCTTCTTCACTAATATTAAAACTTTTATCTTCAATCTCGCTAAAGTTTACATACAATTGGTTTTTATCTAATATCTCAATTAAATAATGTTGCATTGTTTCTAATGAAGCTGTTTTAAAAGCCTCTAAACGCTTATTGAACATATCTTTATCAAATTGATAAGAAATAAACGCTTTGTCTTGCATTTCTTCCCAAACCTTTAAAATATCTTCTTTAGTTTTAGCTTCTTGTATTTTACCTATAAAATATTGATTGTACTGCATAAGTTCCGCATACACAAACGAACCACCACCTTGCCAATTAACATCTTTAGAAATACCACCTTGTTCTCCTTCAATTACTTTTTGTAGTCTTTTAGTGGTAACAGTATTTATATAACTCATTTGCTCTATACCAATGTATTTCCTTTTCATTTTATGAGCTGTTGAAGCTGTAGTACCACTACCTAAATGATAATCTAAAACAATATCATTTTCTTTAGTTGTAATTTCTATAATACGTGTTAGCAGAGTTTCTGGTTTAGGAAAATTAAAAACCTTACCATTAAATAATTCTCTCAAATGAACAGTGCCTTTTTCAGAATTAACATCTTTATCCCACCATACAGAACGTGCAAGCCTTGAGTTATCACGATATTTTTCAACTATCATAAATCGACCATCTTCTTGCATAGCTTTACCAACCACATTAATATTTAAATTTTCAACAGCTTTAGGCTTACCCCAACGCCAAACTGTTTGGATACCTTGAGATTTAGCTGGCATAACTTCAATAAAGCCTTCTTTTGGCTCAATAGACAACTCTAAAAAATTATTGTCAAGTTTAGATTTAGGGTTAACATAAAATGGATAACATAAATTTGGTCTATTACCATCGTGAAAAGCTGTATTTCTATTTCTTAACTCTCTTGTTTCAAAACTACCTATTTCATCTTTAAATGGAAATTTCTTGTCCTTATCAACTGTTTTATACATTTCATAACTTGAAGACCTACCATAGATATGAATAAATTCGTGCATATTAGCAATACCACCATAATCCCTACCTCTTGGATTATTTACAACAGTGATAGTGTCAACAAAATTATTTTCCAAGAATATCTCATCCATTAAAACTTTTAAATATGCTTGTTCATTATTATCACAATGGACAAAAATAACTCCATCATTACGTAATAATTCTTTAGCTATAACCAGACGGTTTTTCATAAAAGTTAGCCAAGTAGAGTGGTTAAATGAATCATTATAACCAAAACTATCAGAACCTGTATTATAAGGTGGGTCTATATAAATTAGTTTAACTTTACCTCTATGTGTTTTTAGCAAAGAAGAAAGTACTAATAAATTGTTACCTTTTAAGATAAGGTTTTCATCACTTGTAAATTCTGTTACTTTATGCTCACCTTGTTTATCATATTTTTTGAAATTGGTAAATGCTTTAGCATCTAATAATCTATCAACGTTATCGGGTGCAAGGGTTTCGTTCCAAAATATCTCGTTTCTTTTTTGGTCTTCTTTGGTTTGCCCACCTTCTAAAACACAATCTTTATGAGGCCATACTAATACAACATCGTTTTTGGCTTTAATGAAATTATCTGTAGTATCATCATTAATGGCTAAACCTATTTTGTTTTTAAATGCTGTATAGCTATCAGGTAAAAAAGATTTATTGTTTACAAAACGTTGAAACTTAATTTTATCGAATACTAATACATTTTCTACTTCTTGGAAAAAGTGTTTTTTAAACGTATCGTTTTTAATTAATAGACTAATGAGAAATGGCTCTACTTTTAAAGCTGCTTCTATAATCTTATTTTTATTTAATTGATTATCAACTACTAAATTGTCTTCGTTTTTAAGTAATTCTATTAAGTCTTGTTGTAGGTTTTGCATTATATATGATGATATTAACTATCTATGATTTTAAAATGTTAAAAATATAAATCTTTTAAAGATAAACCGCAAGGGAAATGAGGAAAGTGAGGGAAATAATACTAAACCTCCGCAGTTCCCTCGTTTTCCTCACTTTCTTCTTTTGAAGGGTTGTAGTAATTGCCTTGTGATTCTCTTACTAAAAAGTTGGTTTTGCAAAGATTAGTGATATAACGCTCTGCTGTTTTTTGCGTAATATCTAATTTAGATGCATAGCTGATATAATCTTGTGTAGAAAAACGTAATGGTAAACTATCTATAAATTGTTCTTTTTTGTTTTTGTAGTTTATAGCTGTTTTATCAACCGGCAAACTAGAATACACTTTGCTACTATGTTTTATTAAGGCTTTTACGATTGTTAATGTGGATTGAAAATCTTCATCAGAACAATACAAAGGATTTGTAACATCGCCTGTTTCTAATATCCTTAAAACAGTTAAAATCATACTAATTCTAAACGCAATTATACCTAGTCTTTTTACAGAAGCATCATAATCTAATTCGTTAATATTAAGATAGTATAAGTTGATTTTTTCAAAAAAATCTAAAAACTCTAGCTGTTGGTTTTCTGTGTATGAAAATCTAATTGAAAGACTCGATTTCAATGATCTATACAATTCATAAAATTGATTTCCTAAAACATCATAATATTCATTTAATCCGTTTTTATTACTAATTGCAAAAACATTTCTCCATTTTGTTGTACCAGGCATTTGATAAAACATAAAACGACTGAATAAACCATTTTCAGCATTTGGCATTAACGCTAAAACTTGTTTTGGTGTCCCTGTTAATACACAAGCCAAACAAGGTTCTTTCATTTCTACATATTCGCGCTCTGTTTTCCTATAATATGTAATAGGTTCGTGATGAAAAGCATTTCTAAAACCATCTGAATAATCACCATAATCTTTTGTAAAGTTTTTAGCTAATGTGTCTGCTTCTGTTTCAAAAATCAATCCTTTACCTTTATTGTCGTACAACAATTGAAACATACCAGAAGAACTATTATTTGCAGGGATATACAACATTTTTAATGGTGGTTTTTGGGGTTTCTTTATGTTTTCATCCTTTCCTTTGTTTTTATTAAATAATGCTAAATCTTTTTCATATTCTTGCTTCATTAGTTTAGTTTCTTCTTGCATATTATCGTGAATACGATTTACTAAACGCTTACAAAACTTTATTTTACCTTTACCAGATGCTGCTGGTGCTGAAACAAATAAATATAAATTTGGATATATTTTATCTCCGTCATAAATACCGTATAAATTAGGTAAACAAGCACTAATAGTTGTTATTGCACCCAATATCATTAAATCCTTTTCTTTATCTGTTTTAGAATACTTAACCATATCCTGAAGTAACTGCGGAAGTTGAGGAATTAAGGAATTTGAGAACGTTGGACTATCTGAATAATCTTCTGAATTGGTTTCTTCATTTTGTATCAATACTTCTTCTTCAATAGCTTCTTTGTATGGTTTAATATTGCTTTGGTGAGCCATATAGTAAAACGTTGAAATATTGATTCCTGTACCTTTTGCTTTTAGACAATTGGTGTATTGTTTATCGCATTCTTGATAGTTGTAGTTAATATAAAACCTACTTATTCTGTGATAGTAGTCTCTACCTGTTTCGCCAAATTCTTCTGAAATTGCAAAACCTAAATTTCGCCACGTTTCATAGTTTCCTGTAATATCGGTTGCTGTTTTTTCTATTTCGGATATATAGGCTTCAATATCATTACTTATTGAATTATTGTGTTTTATTGTAATTGGTTTTTCTTCTTCTAATTTTATATTGACTTCGAAAATATCAGCATTTGAATTGATAAAACAGTCTTCATCATAAGACATAAAACATAAGCGAGAAATATCACTACCAGAGGTATCTATATCTATATTTAATGCTTGTTCATAATAGGCCACAACTTGGTTGTAGGCTTCTTTGTGATGCTCTTTAGTAGAACTAACTTTTACAATAATTTTTAAGCCTTTACCACTAGGACTAATAAATGACGCATAGGTGTAAGGTGCTAAACGTGTGATTTGTTTAATCTCTTTTAATTGAGATTCTGAAAGTTTATCAATATCCAAAATTACATATTGGCTGTAAGCATCAATTTTATCAATACTTCTACCATTGGTAAAAGTACCTGATACTGTAAACGCTTTTAATTGCTTTTTTAATTGGTCAGCTTCCTTTTTATTGTCATTGGATAGCAGGTTTCTTATATCGCTTATTTCCACTTTATAAGTACCTATTTTAATATCATTAAGGATTTTTTCTAAAGGCTTATCCTCAACCTTATAAATGAAGTCGTTAAAGACTGATACGGCAACTTGCATAACTTTAAGATTTAAGGATTAGTAATTATTTTTTTTTGTTGTGAATGCTTTACGATAGTTATTATCTAATAACTTTTGCACGTCACTCATTCTATAATAGATTTTAGAGCCTATCTGTGAAAATGAAATAACGCCTTCGTCACGCCAAGTTTGAGCGGTGCGTTTGCTAATATTCATTAGCTGAAGAAATTCTTGATTGTCTAAAAAAGTGTCTTGAGGTTTCTTTTGTTTTTCCTCTAATTGCTTGTTTAGCTCATCTAAACGATTAACTAAATCTTTGTACTGTTGGGTGCTTAAAATGATTGCTTCCATTTGAATAAAATTTTATGTTTCTGGAAACAAATTTTGGCAGAAATAGAGCCTAAAAACACTTTGCAAACAAAGGTTTAGAGTAAGGTGTAGAGTGTAGAGTATTGGCAAAAACAGTTAACCTAAAAGAGATTAACTATGGTTTTTAAATAAAATATTTTAATACTGCGCTTTAAGTGTAGAGTGTTATTTTAATGTTTTTAAGGCATTATCGATGTATTTAGATGTAGTTGGAACTTTTTGATTTTTTAATCGAGTACGGATATATGGCTCTCCGTTTTCTTGAACAAAACAGTTTATAGCTACCAACCACTGCTGTTGCTTTAAATCTTTAACAAATTTTAATTCATTATGCAGTTGTTTTATGAAATATGAAAGTTCGCTAATCTTACCAGTCCAAACAATAGGTTTCTCAATTGTTTCACCGCTAAATACTTTTCTAAAGTCTTTTAGGTCTGTATCATTTGCTATAAAACCTTTAGTAATTAAAGATTCTTTTAAAGCTGTTAAGTTTGATTGCCCTGTGAGATTATTTATATAGGTAAATGAGTGGTATTTCGATTTTGATACTGTTTTCGGCTTCTCAATAATTTCTTTTTTACCACTACCAATTAAGCCTTTTTTAAAGTCTTGTAATATGTTTTCTGTAGCTTCTTTGTATTTGTTAAAATGTGATTCATAGTGTTTCCATACGTGCATTGCGTATTTTGACATATACGACTCTTCTTTGTATTCCATATAATTTGGAAACCAATAAGTGTCGTAATACAACCGCTTAAATGCTTCTGCTCTTTTTTCTGGTGTATGGGTTTCAAATTGATTTACTGATAATGTGAGGTATTTATTAATTTCAAAGTCGTTTAATGGATTGATTCTTTCATATAAGGATTTTAAAAACTCATTGTATAAGTTGCCAGAAATAAAGTTATCAAAATACATAGGGTCAAAAGTGTATTTTTCCCATTCATCATCAAGTTTACGTTTGTATTCTACCGCTTCTATTGCTAAACGTTTTTCTAATTCTTCTACAATAAAAACATCTACAGGTTCATCGTTTTGGTAGTTAGTGTAGGTCATTACTGGATTAGTCAATTTCTCTTTTACTTGTTGTTGTTTTTCTTCCTCTACGGTTTCTAATATACTCTTGAAAGTTGTTAGTCTATCTGCAATCGCCATATATTTAATAAAATGCGACATAAACTTATTATCAATACCAAAATGCCCTTCTTCAATCATTTCTTCCCATTCTAATTCATCAAGATTCTCAACATCTTCTACCTTTTTAAATTTCATTGTTAAGACTTCTAAAACATCATCAAACTCTTGTGATAGAAAATTTCTAATTAATCTCTCTCTGTATTGATCATAACTATCACCTGATAAATCAGATTCGGATGGACTTATATAGCATCTTAAAAATTCTGCAATATCTGGACTACATTTAGCGAGTTTCTTTTGCATTTTCTTAATCTCCTTTTTAGTAAAAACATCTTTTTCTTCATCATTAACACAGGAACTATACATTAATTTATCCTTATCTGTTTGAGAATAAATAGCTGATTGAATAAAATTATCAATAGCTTCCGTGAATTTGTCTAACAACAATAATTCTATTTTTGAATATTCACCCATATTAATTGATGTATTTATCTACTGCGTTATCTAATTCACTACTTATAATTTTTGCATACACTTGGGTAATACCAATATCGGAATGGTCCATAAGTTTAGAAACGTGTTCTATACGCATACCATTGTTTAATGCTCTTGTTGCAAATGTATGTCGGCTAATATGAAAGGATAAATTAAAAGGTAGTTCTAATTCTTCTCCCATTCTACTCAAATACATATTGCTTAATGAGATAGCTCTATTGGTTATTAAACTTCTGTGTTCTCTATCTTTAAAATATAACTCGTCAACTTTAGCAAAAGGAAAAATTATATCGTTTTGCTTTTGGTCTTGGGTTCTGTATTTCTCTAAAATATCAACCGCTTTTTGACCTATCCTAATACTGTGCTGTCTTTTCGTTTTTCGTATCGTCTTTGTAATTCTGTGATTTTTACTATCGTAATGCTTCCATTGTAATTCGATAACATCGCCAAAACGTAACCCTCCAGAAAAAACAGAAAAGATAAACATATCTTTAATAACCTGTGCCTTGTGCTGTTGTGGAACTTCTAAATTGATAAAGGCTTCAAACTGTTCTTCGTTTAAATAGCGTTTTGTAGTCTTATTTTTCTTTACTTTAAATTTGGTAAAGGGTACAAGCTCGTTGGATATTAAATCTTCTTTCTTGGCTTCTCTAAACATTAAGTTTAGGATTCTAAACGCATAATTTATAGTAGTGTTATTGTTGCCTAATTTAGAGCTGCAATGTGATGCATATTCTTTTAAGGTTGTAGCTGTAATATCATCAAACATTATTTCACGATGCCCTATAAACCTTTCAAACTTTTCTATGTTGTTTTTATAGCTTCTGTAGGTAGATAGAGTAACAGTATCTTTTAGCTTTTCGCATCTATCATATGCAAACTCAAAAAAGTTAATTAAGGGTTTACCCTTAATAGCTTCTTTTATTCTTCTTGCTGATGTAGATTGATTTCTTCTTTCAAGGTCTGCAATCTCGCCTTCTGCATCTGCTATCTTTCTTGATATGTATGCGTTTAACCTTGTTGAAGATTTATGATTTTTCTTTACTTTTTGCTTATCTTCATCCCATTCATTCGGCTGTAATTTTACACTTAATGAAATGAATTTAGTTTTTCTGTTTTTGATTACTCGTAAATAAAGAGGTGCAAGTCCAGCTTTATCTATCTTGTTTGTTCTTAATACTACTTTAATTGAAGACATAAAACCCTGATTAATAGGCGGTGCAAATGAGTGCAACGCAATACGAAGGTACAACAATAGGTACAACAAACCTAACTTTTAGTAGCATTTTATTGCATTATTTTGCATTGCCTAAAAACACAAAACCCTTGTATATAAAGGGTTTAAAGGTAATTTGATAAAAATGAGTGATAATACTATATAACAATGTATAACCGCAATTACGGCGGATTCGACTACGTCCGAATCCACTCGGAATTGCTAACGTCAGTGCTAAACCGAAAATTAACGCATATAAACCCGTAACTGACGGTTATACGAGACCGTTGTGCTTCATTATAACTAACCGCTAACCAATGATAAAATTCTTTAGAAAGATTCGTCAAAACTTACTTACGGAAAACAAAACTGGAAAGTATCTGAAATATGCATTCGGAGAAATAATATTGGTAGTAATCGGAATTTTGATTGCACTACAAATTAATAATTGGAATGCCGAAAGAAAAGACCGAATCTTCGAACAAGAAATTCTAACGCTAATTAATGAAAATTTAAAAAATGATTCCATTACCTTAACTAACCAAATATCTCGCTCAATAGAGGCTACTAAACTAACAAACAGATTATTAGGGCAAGTGACTAATGAAAATTATATCGATAGCCTTAACCAATGGATGGGAAAAATTATTTCATTCGAAAGTTTTATATCACAATCAAGTGCCTTTGAAATATTAAAGTCAAAAGGTATAGATGTTATTTCTAACAAGGAGCTACAATTAGAATTGATGTCCTATTATGACCAAAAGGTATATAGTGTTTATGAGGCACTTGAAGATGTAGAAGAGTCCTTTAAAAAGGATTGGACACCAATTATTAAAGAAGATTTTTTGGATTACAAATGGCGCGAGTACGCCATACCAGCCGACCCCAAAGCATTTTTCGAGAAAAAGTCGAACATAAGTTTGATTAAACTTTATAATGAGAATAGATCTAGTGGTAGAGAATTTTATTTAGAGCCTGCGCTTGAAAAAATATCAAGAATTAAAGAACTGTCTAAAGAACATATGGATAATAATCTATGAAATTCGGATGTTGAAAATTAAAAATAACGAAAGCACAACAATGGCTATAAGTAATTGCTTGTTCTCGCCTACTTCTGAAAATCCTTGCGGATTTTCAGTTTGGTGTGTACTTGCAAAGTTAAGTGCTAACCCACGCAACTACTCATAGCCGAACCGTTGGCGGTAATTTGAGAAAAACGAAAAAACTATATGAATATTAAACAGTTAGTGTTTGGACTTCTAACAATTGGACTAATAAGTTGCAATTCGACACCGAAAGAAAAAAACGCAGAAGAAACAGAAACCTATTCGGACGTTAAGATTGTCGGTGCAATGAAAAATGTAATGTGGAAAGGCGAATTAGGAAGTCGCATTAACCTTGACACCATTTCGGATAATAATGGACTTTATGGACTTGGACCTGTAAGCTACTTAACAGGCGAATTGCTGATTAATAACGGAAAGTGCTACGTGTCAAAAGTGACTTCGGATTCGACAATAATCGTTGAAAAAACGTTTAATACTTCTGCACCTTTCTTTGTTTATGGAAATGTAACGGAATGGAATGAAATTGACTTGCCATCTGACGTTAAGACAATTCAGAATTTAGAGAAGTTTATTGACGACAAAACAACTGAATTCAAAAGACCCTTTGCTTTTAAACTAATCGGACAAGTTTCAAGTGCGATAATTCATATTCAGAATTTACCCAAAGGAACAAAAGTGTCATCACCAGACGAAGCCCATCAAGGACAGACCAATTACAATATTGAAAATGAAGATGCCGAAATAATTGGTTTTTTCTCAACCAAGCACAAAGGGGTTTTTACTCATCACGACTCATTTTTGCATATGCACTTGATTACAAAAGACGAAAGTAAAATGGGACATTTAGACGAATTAGAAATCGGAAAAATGAAATTATATCTACCGAAAATATAAAAACTACCGCCAACATTGGCTATACGTAATGCGGGCGAAAGTGCTGATATGAAAGCAATTACATTAAATAAACTAACTGCTAAACGGAATGTGAAGTGCCTTGAAATCCCGCACTACGCATAGCCGAAACCGTTAGCGTTCATTAAAAAAGCACCTAGAAAATGACTTCTAAAATCGAAATTAACAACTGGGAGGATTATTTTGACCAATATTTCGAATTTCTCATTTCAAAACCCGTTAAAAAACAACATAATAAAGGAGTTAGTATTACCTACGCCAATGAAGAAGTTTATGTATGGTGTGACTTAAATTCGGAAAGAAATTTAATTAACAAACTTGAATTCGGGAGGTTTGTAAAAGATTCTAATGGACATCAGGAAACTAATTGGATAAAAGGTGTTTTTATAAATGATGGACTTAATTATTTAAACTTCTTGCAAACGTCTTTTGACAGTGAATATTTCGATAAGAAAACTAATTACACAATTTCCTATAACGAAGGCAATCGTTTATTAATAGAGAAATTTCTTAAAAACACCTTGTGTAACAGGCTGGACGGAAAAAGAATATAAACTTGATGAAGATAATTATTACAAGGTAATTGTATCTAATCAAACAATTACAAAAACAGTAAGGTTAATGAATATCGGAGAACAAGATATGCCAATGATCACAGATAAATTTGATATTTGGTTAAGAGTAAAAATAGCTGATTCTTATTTTAACAACTCTAAAAGAAAAATTAAAGAAATTAAAATACAACCATTGAAAAAATAATAACGAAACGCTAACAATGGCTATAAATAATGCGGGCTTTAGTGGTTAGGGAAAGCTTCTACCCTGCTCATCCGCCAAAACAAGTTTTGACGTCTTATTTTTTGGTAATTTAAGCCTCTAAACTTGGTTTGGCTTACATCGTGCGCAGATTGAAAACTATCGCTTTTCAATTCCCGCACTATCCATAGCCGAGCCGTTAGCCACAATTTGAAAATGACATTTCCAATAATTGACATATCGACTAAAAAATGGAATTACGAAGATTTGATGGAATATGTTTGTTACGACGAATATATCTACACAAATAAAGAATCGGTTTTTAAAAAATATTATAAAGACAAATTGTTTTGTGACGTAAATGGAAAAATATACAAAGCTATTGGAAAAGCTGAAATGACTGAAAAGTGGCGAAATTGGTTAAGATTTATTCCAAATGTTTGGAAAACAAAAATTGTGTTTAAGAATACGCATAAAGAAATGCCAGTTGAGGAACTTCGGACTTTCTTACTCGAACGAATTTCTGACTTGGAACAAGATGACTTTACCCGCCAATGGAAAGTAGATGTTCAAGAAGCAAAAACTCATTCGGAATTAATAAATGACAAATAAAAAAACAGTGGCTAACACCGGCTATAATTCATTGCTTCTGACTTTCCTCTCGGAAAGTCCTCGCAAATTTGCTATCTTCGGTTTACGGCGGAAAATCATAGCTGATTTCCCGCAACGAGCCATACACAAAACCGTTAGCCACAATATGACCAAAAAATGAAATCTAGTTTCAAAATATTAAAATTCGTATTCATTTCAGTGCTTCTTTATGGTTGTTCAAAGGAAATTGAAAATGACTTGACTATAACAAATGTAAATGTTATCAATGTTGAGAATGGAGAGGTTCTGGAATCAATGGATATATCTATAAACAAAAATAAAATAAGTGCCATCACTAATCACAAAAGCAATATTCAATACAAAGGAAAATTAGTTGACGGAACAGATAAATATGTAATTCCTGGTCTATTTGATATGCACACGCATATTTTCAACAACAGCGATCCACAACCACCTAATACTTGGTACTTTCCGCTTATGTTGGCAAACGGAGTAACTGGAGTAAGGGATATGTGGGTTAAAACAAAAGAACAGTCTGAACAAGTTACGATGTGGAGGAGAGAATTGGAAACAAATGAATTTGAAGGGCCACGAATTATGCATATTGGAAGAATCGTTGATGGAGAAGAGCCAATTAACTCTAATTTTGACATTATTTCAACTTTCAACGATGCAAAATCCTATGTCATAACATTAAAAAATGAAGGAATAGATTTTGTAAAAGTCTACAGCAAGATAAATAAAGAGGCTTATGACGGATTTATAGAGGAAACCCAAAAGCAAGGAATGTATGTAGCTGGACATCCACCATTATCCATTCCATTGGAATATTTGTCAAATTCTGGAATGAAAAGTATTGAGCACGTAACAATGCATCATTTGTATTTTTCAGGAATAGAAGATTCGCTTCGACCAAAACTCACAAGAAACTTGCTTGACAATGATGCACTTGCCAAAGCAGTACGAACATTTGATGAGAAAAAGTTTGAGAACATCGTTAAAGTATTGGTAGAAAACAAAACATTTATCTCACCCACAATCTGGACAAGCAAGATAGACATTGCCAACTTGGGAATGGATTTCTTTGAAGACCAAGAAGGCATACCTTTTATTCCACTTTATGAATATGCCGAATGGCAACATTTTAGAGATACAAAACCTAATTTATCTGACGAAACAAATAAAAGAAATGATTCAATATTCGTCCACGAAAAATTTTTAATCAAGAAAATGTACGATGCAGGAGTTCAGCTACTTGCCGCAACAGATGTTGGTTACTATTATATGATTCCGGGTTTTAGCTTAATCGATGAAGTTATTGAGCTAAAGGATGCAGGAATATCAGAATTAGGAGCAATTCAGACTGCTACTATTAATCCAGCAAAATACTTTAGTGCTACAGACTCTCTGGGAACAATTGAAAAAAACAAATTAGCCGACATTGTAATTTTAGACGCAAATCCGTTAGAAGACATAAATAATCTTAAAAAGACAAATGCCACAATAGTTAATGGAAAGTTATACGACAAGGAGACTTTGGAGAAAATGAAAATGAAGGTTCTGACTTCCAATTATAAATCGACATTGAAAAATCTACCACCTATAAATCCAGATGATATAAAAATAGACCTTAAGAAG
Source organism: Bacteroidia bacterium (assembly GCA_030425285.1). Lineage (GTDB taxonomy): Bacteria > Bacteroidota > Bacteroidia > Flavobacteriales > Flavobacteriaceae > Hanstruepera. Next base: position 77,354 of record JAUIAY010000004.1, on the reverse strand, counting down.
TATGCAGGCGAATACTCTACTTTGAATAATGACTATACATTCAAAATTGAGATAAAAGACAGTTTACTAACTATTGACTATGGTAACATTATAGATAAATTAGAGCCATTTAGCAAGCGACTTTTTAGAGTCTGCAATTCCAATGTATATTACAATTTCACAGTAAACGAAAAGAATGAAATTAAAGGGATTGAAGTGCTTTTTAATGGACGTGCTTTTGAATATTTGAAGAAATAAATACTGTGGCTAACAATGTGTATAAGTAATAGCGGTTTAAGTGGTAAAACGAAAGTATAAACATAAAACAAAGGTCAGTGTAAAACCGAAAGGTTTGTGAGTAGAAATCCGCTACTACTCATACACGCGACCGTTGTGCTTAATTTCAGAAAATGGAAAAAATCACCGCCAGTAAATTAATGAGTTGAACTTTTAATAATAGAACTAAAGAAGATAATTATGAAAGAAATACTTGAAGAATATGCTTTGATTGCTGAAATCATATCAGCCCTTGCTGTAATCATTTCACTGATTTTTGTTGGGTTACAAATAAGGAGTAATACTAAAGCAACACAAGCCTCAACTTTTCATGAGATTGCGGCCCTAGATATTCATATACTTTTAAGTTTAGGTTCTTCAAAAGAATCATCAAGAATAATTTCAACTTTCCGAGTGAATCCAGATGCCTTAACCGAAGAAGAACATAATCATGGCTTTCACTTGTTTGCCGCGGAAATTAGGCATGTTGAGAATCTATTTTTACAGAACGAAAACAAAATGTTGAGTAAAAAAAATTGGGAATCTAGAAAATCATTAGTTGATGGAATGGTACTAACTCCTGGCTTTGGAGCACTTTTAGAAAGTCCAAATAAACAATTTTTTGACGGCTCTTTTATTGAATACGCAGAAAGTTTAAGAAAAAAACATTTAAAAAAGGATGGCGATTTTGAAAATAAAAACTAAATACAACAATGGCTATAATTAATTGTGGTTATGTGCCACACCAAAATAAAAGTATAAATCAAAAGGCTGGATTTTGGCGGAATAATCCTGCGGATGATTCCACCACGAAATCATAGCCGAGACCGTTGGCAGTAATTTGAAATGACGAACTTTAAAGCTGAAAAAGATAAAATACTATTGGAATTAGATTCTGAAATTAAACAGAATCCTGACAACAGAATTCTAAAATCATTGTATCGGAATTTGAATTCATTACAATCTGTTTCTGACTTGAATGGAATTTTAAGTAGAATTGTTGTTGATAGCCTTGGTTATGAATTTAAAATCGGAGAAAAATTAATTGAATTTGAGAATTATTTCTCTGACTTTTCTAACTCAATTCGTTCGGCTGAATTGAAACGTTTAGCGAAAAAATTAATTAAGGAAAATACGAGAATTACATTTTCGGAAAAGCTTGGTCTGAAAGCAAAGCGGATTGGATTTATTTTGATAAAGTACTTGACTTAAAAAAAATACGGAACAAATTCGAATTTGGAGAAAATATAATTGAACATCAGAATTTGGACATTAGGTCTGGATTAGAAAGCGGATTTATTGACAAAAACACTAACGAAGGAATAATGGGTAAAACAAAAACTACTGCCAACAAAGAACTGCGTTAAAAAAACACAACATATGAAAAGACTAACAATCATACTGCTTTTAACCTTACTCTCCTACAGCTGTTCTGACGTTAAGCAGCATACTGCAAACAGTGAGGAGTTAAACCAATTGCGAGCTGAACGTGACAGTTTAAAGCTTTTAAACAAGCAAAACTCAAAAAACGATACAGGGCAAATAGCCACATTTTTGACCTTTCAAAAAGGTGATGCTGAACAGGCCATGAACTTTTATGTGGGGCTTTTTGACCACTCCAAGATTGACAGCATCAAGCGTTGGGGAAAAGAAGGCCCGGGAAAAGAAGGAACCATCATGCATGCTACCTTCCGCTTGAACGGCAAACAGTTTATGTGCGGCGACATACCAGCAGTACATGATTGGGGCTTTACACCAGCCGTATCCAACTACGTAGATTGTAAGGACGCCAACGAACTTGAAGAACTGTTTACAAAACTATCAGAAAATGGAACAATCATGATGCCCTTGAACAATTATGGTTTTAGTGAGAAGTTTGGGTATGTGGTAGATCAATTTGGGGTTTCCTGGCAACTGAATTTGAATTAACAAAAACACTATCTTTAATCAAGACTATTTTAAGATGACAAACTACATAGACGGCTTTGTGTTTCCCATTCCCCAAAAGTATTTAAAAGAATACCAGCAGGTTGCACAACAAGTAGCTGAAATCTGGAAGGAATATGGTGCACTAGCCTATTATGAATTTGTGGGTGATGATATGCATTTGCAAGGTGTGAAATCGTTTACTGAAACCATTGAAGTCAATGAAGATGAGGTAGTGGTATTTGGTTGGGTGATTTTTCCATCCAAAGCCATTCGGGATTCTGCCAACCAACAAGTTCCCCAAGACCCAAGAATGGCTGAATTGGTTGCACCATTAATCAACCCAGAACGTATGATTTTTGATGCCAGTAGAATGGTGTATGGTGGGTTTAAGTCGTTTGTGTAGAATCTGAATCACTTCAAATACATGACATTATGTTCAAAAAAGTCTTTAAGCCACTTTTTTAACCATTTGTTTCTTAATTTAGTAAAAACCAAAACCAACTAAATATGAAACGTTTCATCCTGTTTTTTTTAATTGCCCCATTTATATCTCATGTTCACAGTCAACAACTTAAAGCTCGAGATTTAGGTGTTCCGTTTTTGGGAGAGACTGGCGAGTATAATGCCATAACCGATGTTAGCGGTGTTGAAGTAGGCTATAGTACCATTATTTCGGGCGATAGTACCCATGTTCTAGGTGAAGGTCCTATTAGAACTGGGGTGACAGCCATTTTCCCTAGAGGCAAGCAGAAAAAGTTCAGTCCTGTTTTTGCTGATTGGCATAGTCTAAACGGTAATGGTGAAATGACTGGAACTACCTGGATTACAGAGTCCGGTTTTCTGGAAACGCCCATCATGATAACCAATACCAATAGTGTGGGTGTGGTTAGGGATGCTGTTTTAAAATGGTATGTTGATACAGATTGGTACCGTGGTGAGGATTGGTGGTATACCTACCCTGTTGTTGCCGAAACCTATGATGGCTTTTTGAATGATATTTACGGATTTCATGTAAAAGAGGAACATGTGTTGGAAGCCATAAATGATGCTAAAAGCGGGCCCATTGCAGAAGGCAATGTAGGTGGCGGCACTGGCATGATGTGCTTGGGATTTAAAGGTGGAACCGGAACTTCATCGCGCGTTATCAAACTTAAAGATACGACGTATAAACTTGGTGTTCTCGTTCAATCTAATTTTGGCGGAAAATATAATTTTAATGTATTGGGTGTCCCTGTGGGCAGAGCATTGAAAGATACGCTTAACTATGAGTACCATGCACCTCCTAAATCCAGAAGACAGGATGGCGATGGTTCCATTATAGTTGTTGTTGCTACAGATGCGCCCTTATTGCCTCACCAACTAAAACGGATTGCCCAAAGAGTAACTATAGGAATAGGTGTTGTAGGCGGAAGAGGCAGTAATGGTTCTGGAGATATTTTTATAGCGTTTTCAACCGCCAATGAAGATGCCTTTAGCCGGGAAAGTACAACAAATCTACAGATGCTATCAAACGATTGGATGACACCCTTTTTTGATGCCACAGTACAGGCAGTAGAGGAAGCCGTTGTAAATGCCATGATTGCAGCCGAAACCATGGAGGGTATTAACGGAAATAAAGCCTATAACCTACCTCCTGACTTGTTAATAGAAACTTTTAAAAAATATAACCGAATGTAATGCATAAAGACATTCAAACATATAATCAAGCCCAAGATTCAGTAGATCAAGAAATCTGTAATACACTAGCCAACCTCATTGATAGTGAACTACCAGAAAGTACCAGTAAGATATGGCACGCTCATCCTGTTTGGTTTTTGAATGATAACCCGATTGTAGGCTATAGCAAGCAGAAAGCGGGTTGGCGCTTGATGTTTTGGAGTGGTGCCAGTTTTGATGAAGAAGACTTGTCGGTTAGAGGTAAAAAGTTTAAAGACGCCTCCATTTTTTATACTACACCTGAACAGATAAACCCAGCAGATTTAAAACGTTGGCTTCAAAAAGCCCAAACCATTCAATGGGACTATAAAAATATTGTAAAACGTAAAGGCCAGTTACTACGGCTTAAATAACACCTTATTATGGAAGTAACAACAGAAAAAAATGATCAGGTTGCCAATTTAATCTTCGCATCCATTTATCCGCATTATCTGAATAGATTGGAAAGAAATGGGCGAACAAAAGCAGAGCTCGACCAAGTAATTGAATGGTTCACAGGTTTTGATCAAGAAACCTTACAAACACTCATTGATGAAAAAGTAACATTTGGCTCATTTTTTCAAAAGGCGAAAATAAATCAGAATGCACACTTGATTACAGGTGTTGTTTGTGGTTATCGCATTGAAAACATAGCGGATGAATTTGACACATATAAACAATGTAGACGTATGGAAAAGCTGATTGATGAATTAGCTAAAGGCCGTAAAATGGAAAAAATATTACGGGTTCCTAAAAATTGACACTTTTTTGACAATTCAAAAGTGTGCACAACAGTTCATTCAACTACTTTTGAAAAAAGTATTTATGAGTCGCACCCAATCTTTTCTATGGTTTATTTTGGCAATGATAACCATATCGTGTAATGGTCAAAAGGAACAAGTTGATTCCAAAAAAGATCAACCCGCCAAAACGGAAACTCCTTCCGATTACTTGTTTGCGCCTAGCACGAAACCCGATAGCACCAATATCCCGAATGACAACTTCGCACCACTATTTTATGAAGGGCAATTGGCACATTGGATTCGCACCATCCATGAAGATCCTAAAGGTAACCTTTGGTTTGGCACCAATCATTATGGTGTTATACGATATGATGGTGAGGGCTTGACCTATTTCACCAAGGAAAAAGGGTTTGGTGACAGTCGTGTATCGGCAGCAGTTGTTGAGGACAATGGCACTATTTATTTTGGGACCTCTCAAGGCTTATCACAATATCATCCTGAAGACGATAGCTTTTCTTATTTAACCACCAATGATGGATTGGTTCACAATGAAATTTGGTGTATGACCAAGACCAAAGATGGCACGATTTGGATTGGCACATCAGAAGGTGTCAGTCAATTTGATGGCAACACATTTTCAACATTTACCATACCTAAATCCAATATATCAAATCCAAAAGCCCTCATGTCCTATAATCGTATAACCAGCATCATGGAAGACCGCGAAGGTATCCTATGGTTTGGGACTGATGGTTACGGTATTTGTAAATATGACGGCAAAACATTTACACATTTCACAAAAGCTAATGGATTATGTGACAACACCATTTCTGGACTATTTGAAGATAGCGCTGGTAGAATATGGATTGGCACCATGTTTGGCGGTATCAGTCTATATGATGGCCAGAATTTCAAAAATCTGACCGACGAGGGTCTAATTAATGGAACAGAAGCTTCAAGCTTTTTTGAAGACACCGATGGTTCTGTTTGGTTTGCAATGGAACATGTTGGTGTTTACAATTATTATGGTAACACCTTTACCCTTTACAATACCGATTCTGGATTGGGCTCTTCGGGCATTATTAGCATATTGCGAGATAGTAAAAAACGTTTTTGGTTTGGTGGTTGGAAAGGTTTGTTTCGGTTAAATGGTAAACAATTTGATACCATTACCAAGTCTGGACCTTGGAATTAGTGCACAAAAAAACCACCCTTTCCGGTGGTTTTTTGATTTGGTTGCATGCTGTTTGCTATTAATTAAAACTGTAAGTCCGCTATGATGTCAAACTCATCATAGATTACGTTATCCTTCAGGTTATCAAAAAAACTAGTAGAACCGTAACGTACATCGTATTTACTACGATCCACTTTTAGATTAGCTGTAGCTTTACTACCATACACAGACATCGTAAATGTTACAGGATGCGTAGTATTCTTTATGGTTAAATCACCTGTTACTTCATAAGCATTTTTACCAGTTGCTTTAACATTAGTAAAAACCAATTGAGATGTTGGGTATTTTTCAACTCCAAAGAAATCATCTGATTTTAAGTGTCCATCTAGTTTCCCTTTATATTCTCCAGATAAATCCGTAGAACCAATAGTGGTCATATCCATTACAAAACTTCCACCTTTTAAAGTTTCACCATCAAACATCAAATTACCTGATTGAATGGCGATACTACCTTCGTGTGATCCTGTTACTTTGTAGCCTTTCCACTGTACTTGGCTATCCTCTTTCTTAATGTCTTTTTTTTGAGCATTCATAGTTGAGAATGTTGCAAATGCAACCATAATAATTGTTAATCGTTTCATTGTATTTAATTTTACAATGCAAAGTTGCCACATAAGCACAGCTTAAAAAATGAACTAGTTTATGAAATAATGTTAAACTAGTTTAATATGATTTTCTGAAAGCCTACTCGGAAGCCAACTGGCTCTTTATTTTGCTTAAGAATTCTTTGGTAATACCTAAATAGGAAGCCAATAAATATTGGGGAATGCGCTGCTCAATATTGGGATAGGTACTTCTAAAATAAAGGTAGCGTTCTTTGGCTGTCATGCTAAAGTTTCGAATGATTCGCTTTTGGGAAGCTGCCAATCCACGCTCCAATAATTTTCTAAAAAACCGTTCCAAAGAAGGGATTTTTATAAAGACTTCGTCAATGGTATCCACATGGAATTGTGCCAAAACCGTATCTTCCAAACACTGAATGTTGAACTGGGCAGGTTGTTGTTCAATGAAACTACCAATATCGGACACCCACCAGTCCTCTACTCCCAACATGATGATGTGTTCCTGACCTGTATCATCAACATAAAACATTTTGGTGCAACCCTCTAAAATAAAGCTACTGTGTTTACAAACATCCCCTTGCTGAAGAATATACTGCCCTTTTAGGTATTTCCTTTCGGAAACATAATTAGATAATATCACCAATTCTTCAGGTGTAAGCTCAATATACTTGCCGATATATTGGAATAGTCGTTGGATGGTTTTCGGGTTTAGAAATTAGAAAATCAAAAATAATAAATTATGATGTTGTTTCGTGCCTTGTGGATATATTATCATAAATGAAAATTGAATAACTTACAACAAATGCTGGCAAACGCCGTTTACATACTACTAAACCAAAATATTATGAAAACCCTACGTAACCTTTTAGGCGCTGCCTTATTGATTATTACCTTATCCTTTACACCTACCAAAAACAAGACGGTTGTTATTGATGTGAGCCATGGTGGTCATGACCATGGGCAGCAAGAACACAGCATTACTGAAAAGGATATAGCCCTTCAAGTGGCTCAAAAGCTTCAAGCATTGTCACAGGATAGCTCCATTAAAATCATTCTAACCAGAGATTCTGATGCTTTTGTAAGTTTAAAAGATCGCGTAGCTTTTATAGAAAAGCAGAAACCCCATTATATGATATCTCTTCATGCCAATGGGTATAAAGACGAATCTACTTCAGGATATGAACTATTTTATGGTGATGGAGATTACCATGAAGCTTCTAAAAAACTGGCTTCCAATCTTTCAGAAAGTCTGAATATAGACCTACAATCACGAGGCATTAAAAAGGCTAGTTTTTATCTTCTGAAAAATGCCGTTTGTCCTTCGGTGTTTTTGGAAATGGGTTTTTTATCCAATCCTGAAGACCGAGCCTATCTAATTAGTGAATCTGGTCAGACAGCCATTGCAATGGCAATTTTCAAATCACTGGAGCAGCTTTAATTTTGATGGCTTAAATAGGAATCCAAATAGTTGCTGGTCGTCATATACTCCTTTTGTAGCGTTCTTAAATGCGTTAAAACTGCTTCACGTTCTGGATATTCCGGTTTCAGGCAGTCCTGTAAATCGTCGTCATAAACAGTTAATATAAGATACCAGTGCCCAGTTCGGGTGGTATGATAACCATCCATTAAAGTTGATTGGCCTTCCGATTGTAACTTGGCATCAACTACCAAAGGCACCAAATTCAGGAAGGTTGTATTTTTTTCACGTTCGTGAAAAGACAAATAATAGGTTTTGTCCTCTACTGATATGGGTACATTGTACTCCACGTCTATATGCTCCCGATTGTATTTGGTATTAATAAAATTATAGAACTCATTGGCTTCCTTGGGGTCTTCAAAAATAAATCCATAGCTCCTAGGCAAATCCCTTTTGAACTTTTTGGACAACTTAACGGTATCGGTTTCAATATTGGGAGCTACCTGTAAAGGAATGCAGGCATAGGACATCATGAGAGCGACAAGAGCCAATAGTTTTTTCATGGTTAGGTTTTTCAATGAGCATCAAACATTGTACCAAGAACCTTGAAAGCAACCTATTATTTTATGCGTTTCGCTGGCATATTTTGTCCATTTTGATGTAAGGTCAAACTATCTATTTTACCTTTATCGTTGGCATTAAAAGTTACCTGTGCCTCAACCACTTTTAAATAAAACTTGTTGTAACTTGAAGCAAACAACTCAAACTGCGGCTGACCAGTAGCTTGGGCTAATAACTGATTTTCTTGGCGTGTTACCGTAATAACAAAACCTGGCTGTAGTTCATATTGACCACAATAAGAATCTAACGTAGCTATGGGAACCTCAACATCAGAAACCAATTCCGATTTATCAACACCTAATTGTAATAAAACCGTTTTGGCATTATCATTTGCAGGGTTTAACTCCAATGACTTTTTATAATTGGTTATGGCCTGTGTGGTATCGCCTACTTTTAAATAAGCTTCTCCTAGAGAATCATAAGGATTTGAAGCTTTTGGAAACGAAGCTACATTCAATTTAAAAAGCTCCAATGCTATTTGATTTTTATCTTCCTGAAGATATTGATAAGCCAAAGTATTCAATTGGTTTTCATCAAATTTATAAGTGTCCGATTGTTCCGTCTTTAATTGCTGATACAATTTTATTGCCGATTCGATACCATTGGCATCAATTTCCTTATTGATAACCGTTGCTATAGATGGTTTTGGTACTTCCAATGGCCTTGGGTCACCCAATAATTTCATACCTAAACGACCAATATCTGTATCTGCATTACCCAATACTACAACGCCTTTTTGGGTGCCTTTTATAAATCCTGTGAAAGACTTATAACCTCCTGTAGCACCATTGTGCCAAATAACCGTGTCGTCGCCATTTTGAGCATAGTGCCAGCCTAGTCCTATTTTAAATTGGTTCGCTTCATTTTCATAAGCCACTTCCTGGCTCAATTGCATCGCTTCAAAAATAGCTGGATGTGACACACCCATGTTGGCCTGTAAAAACCTGACCATGTCTTCTGTTGTCGAACGGATACCTCCTGCTCCAGCCAAACCTGTTAAATCCCAATTAGACACTTCAACACCTTGTGCATGGGGTTTAGCCAAATGGTTTTTCATACTATCAGTCAATGTTAATCTGGTACTAATCATATTGCAGGGATGCGCTATTTTTTCTATTAAAAGAGTTTCATAGCTTTTTCCCGTGTGTAATTCCAAAATATGTCCCAATAAACCCATAGCATAATTGGAGTACTCATATTCCGAACCTATGTCCCTTGTTAATTCATATGATGACATAAATTCATAAATCAATTCTGGAGTGTAATCCACATACGGGTTTCTTGGATCTTTAGGATTAAAATTATCAGGCATTCTGGGCAATGCCGAAGTATGGGTTGCTAAATCCAATAAGGTAATTTCTCTACCATTACGCGTTGGGACGGTAACATCTTTTGGTAAATAGTTTGCAATGGGATCCGATAGTTTCATACTGCCTTTCAATACTTCATCAGCCAACATAATACAGGTAAAAACTTTAGATATGGAACCTATTTCATAAACCGAATGTTCGTTTACAGGAATGTTGTGTTTTAAATCAGTGGTTCCGTAATTGTAGAAATCAACTCTATCACCATTAACAAAAGCTATCGAGATACCCACATTCTCACCCGACTCAACACGTGCCTGAATATTTTCTTTGACTTCCGTTGGTATTTTTGCCTCTTGTGCATGACCAATAACAATGGTCATAATAAGACAGATACTGACTAATAGCTTTTTCATGATGGTGTATTTTAGCGTTATAACCATAAGACGCCAAGTGGGGCGACTTGTTACAATTATAGCTTATTATCAATAATACTTTGCACAACTTCCGGATTCAAAAGTGTACTGATATCACCCAAATCACTAGTATTGTTCTCGGCTATCTTTCGCAAAATGCGGCGCATAATTTTACCACTACGTGTTTTAGGCAGTCCTTCGGTAAACTGAATTTTATCAAGTTTAGCAATAGGCCCTATTCTATCGGAAATCAATTGGTTGATTTCTTTTCGAAGATTATCCTGATTTCTAGCTTCTCCAAAATCCTTGAGCGTGACATAGCCATAAAGCGCACTACCCTTAACATCGTGCGGAAAACCAACAATGGCGCTCTCGGCAACTGCCTGATGTTCGTTTATGGCATCTTCTATAGGTGCAGTACCTAAATTATGCCCAGAAACAATAATCACATCATCCACACGACCTGTGATACGGTAGTAACCTACTTCATCACGTAAGGCACCATCTCCTGTAAAATACTTGTTTTCAAATGCCGAAAAATAGGTGTCTCTATAACGCTCGTGATTGCCCCAAATGGTTCGTGCCATACTTGGCCAAGGATACTTTATGCACAAGCGTCCTTCTACCTGATTACCTTTCAACTCCGTACCCGATTCGTCCATCAACGCAGGTTGAATACCTATAAACGGTAAAGTTGCAAATGTTGGCTTGGTAGGTGTCACAAAGGGTATGGGTGTTATCATAATACCTCCCGTTTCGGTTTGCCACCACGTATCAACAATAGGGCTTTTATTTTTACCTACCACATCGTTGTACCAATGCCAGGCTTCCTCATTGATAGGTTCTCCAACAGAACCCAACACCTTAAGCGAGGACAGATCATATTTTTCTACCAATTCGGCTCCTTGTTTCGCCAAAGCTCTAATGGCTGTTGGTGCTGTATAAAACTGATTGACTTTGTGCTTTTGAACAATCTCCCAAAAACGCCCAAAATCCGGATAACTAGGTACGCCCTCAAACATCACGGTTGTAGCACCATTGGCAAGCGGTCCATACACAATATAACTATGACCGGTTATCCAACCGATATCGGCCGTACACCAATAGACGTCATGCTCCCGATATTGAAATACATTTTTGAACGTATAGGCTGTATAAACCATATAACCAGCAGTAGTATGCACCATACCTTTGGGTTTTCCTGTAGATCCCGAGGTATATAAAATGAACAACGGATCTTCGGCATCCATGACTTCGGCTTTGCCTTGTTTTGAAGCCTTATCCAATAAAGGTTGTAACCATTCATCGCGTCCTTCCTTCATATTGATATCGGAATGTATGCGCTTGGCTACCAAAACGGTTTCCACATTTGGGCAATCCGCTAGTGCTTCGTCAACAATACCTTTTAAGTCTATGGTTTTGGCACCACGATACGAACCATCGGCTGTGATAACCACTTTACAATCGCAATCGTTTATACGCGTTGACAAAGCTTTAGAAGAAAACCCTGCAAATACTACTGAATGAATAGCGCCAATTCTGGCACAGGCCAATACAGCAATGGCTAATTCCGGAATCATGGGTACATAAATACAAACCCTGTCACCTTTGGTGACACCTTGATCTTTTAGCACATTAGCAAATTGATTGACCCGTTCATATAAATCGCGATAGGTAATATGCTCGGCAGGTTCTTCAGGATTATTAGGTTCAAAAAGAATGGCCGTTTTATCACCGCGTGTGGCCAAGTGTCTATCTAAACAGTTTTCGGTAATATTAAGCTTGGCACCTTCAAACCATGTTACTTCGGGTTTTGAAAAGTCCCAACTTAAGACCTTATCCCATTTCTTTCTCCATAGAAAATGTTCTTCGGCAACCTCTTCCCAAAAGTTTTCTGGTTCCCTAACCGATTTACGATAGACTTGAAAGTATTCCTCTAAATGTTTGATATGGTAATTACTCATTATTTATGTTGTTTTCTCTTTGTTAAAATGGTTTTCCTCTTCTTGTGTTAGTAATCTAGACTTTATAATAAACCGAAGCCCTAAAGGAATTTCTAAAGAGAAACTTGCGCCTCTACCTTCGGTAATATCTATCGTTAAGTGTGTGTGTTTCCAATATTCAAATTGGTCTTGATTCATGTAAAAGTTAACACCTTGAAGTGTGCCTAAAAGTATATCGCTCTCATCAAGGTACATGTCATCTTTTTCAAAAATCATTGGTGCAGAACCATCACAACAACCACCACTTTGATGAAAAATAAGCTCTCCATGCTTATCCTTTAATTGATTGACCACTGCTGCGGCCTGTTCTGTAATTGCTATTCGTTGCATACCCTAAATATATTAAAAAGGCTGAACATAGATTCAGCCTTCGTTTCTAAATAAAACTAACTAATTAAAAGAAACCTAACTTATTCTTGTCGTAAGAAATAAGCATATTTTTGTTTTGACGATAGTAATCCATCATCATCACATGATTTTCTCTACCAAACCCTGATTTTTTATACCCTCCAAATGGTGCGTGAGCAGGATATGCATGGTAACAGTTTACCCAAACACGACCTGCTTTAATAGCGCGTGGTATTTGATATAATTGGTGTGCATCGCGTGTCCAAACACCAGCTCCTAAACCGTATAAGGTGTCATTGGCAATCTCTAAAGCTTCTGCCTCATCCTTAAACTTGGTTACGCATACAACGGGTCCAAAAATTTCTTCCTGGAACACGCGCATTTTATTATGGCCTTCCAAAATGGTAGGCTTGATGTAGAATCCATTGGATAAATCTCCCGATAACTTATTGGCTTCACCACCACACAACACTTTAGCGCCTTCTTCTTTTCCTATCTCTAAATAAGACTGAATTTTCTCATATTGATCGTTTGAAGCCTGTGCTCCTATCATAGTATTTACATCATACGGATTGTCTTGCACAATAGCATTTGTACGCGCAATAACACGCTCCATAAACTTATCGTAAATATCTTCTTGTACTAATAAACGCGAAGGACAGGTACAAACTTCTCCTTGGTTAAAAGCAAATAACACAGCACCTTCAATCGCTTTATCTAAATAGGCATCATCTTCATCCATTACAGAATTAAAGAAAATGTTTGGTGACTTCCCTCCTAATTCCATAGTAACTGGATTCAGGTTTTTAGACGCATATTGCATAATCAATTGTCCTGTGGTTGTTTCACCAGTAAAAGCGACTTTATCTACTTTAGAACTTGATGCTAAAGGTTTTCCTGCTTCTGGTCCGAAACCATGTACTACATTTACTACACCTGGCGGAAAAACGTCTGCTATTTTTTCCATTAATAACGTAGCTGATGATGGTGTTTGTTCAGCTGGTTTTAATACCACACAGTTACCTGTTGCCAATGCTGGAGGTAATTTCCATGATAGCATAAGCAATGGGAAGTTCCACGGAATAATTTGTCCAACCACACCTAGTGGCTCTTTAATATTCATAGATAAGGTATTGGCATCCAATTCGGTTGCGCTACCTTCTTCAGAACGAATACATGCAGCAAAGTAACGCCAGTGGTCAACAGACAGTGGCACATCGGCATTTAGGGTTTCCCTAATAGCTTTTCCGTTATCGCAAGTTTCAACCAATGCAAACTCTTCTAAATTGGCTTCAATAATATCGGCTACTTTATTCAATAAGGCGGCACGTTCGGTTGCCGAGGTATTTCCCCAACTTTCTTTGGCGGCATTGGCAGCATCTAATGCCAATTCTACATCTTCTTTTTGCGATCTTGGATATTTTGCAATCACACTGTTATCTACAGGTGAGCGGTTTTCAAAATATTCACCTCCTATTGGTGCTACAAACTTACCGTTTATAAAATTGTTATAGGATTCCTTAAACTTTGGTTTTGAATAACTCATACATGTTTAATTTAGATTATACGACCCTTAAAATCAAAAGCTTAAATATTTTAATAAACTGTTAATTATTTTAACAATTTTTCAATTTTAGAATCAAATAATTGGGTTATTAATAATTTTGATAAAGTTATTTTATGATATTCTGATTTTCTTGAACATAATTATTAAATTGTTGAACATATCTATCATCACGAAATAGACTTGTTCATTTTTTTGTATTATTGAGTATGAATCACCTGTTAAATCATCATAAAAGTCTTAGAAAGCTCACTACTTTAGTAGAGAATCGTACAACATATAATGCCGATTATGCTGAATTGAATATTTATGAAACCCATGAGCATGCCGAGAAAGTTTCCTTGACCTTCGACTTTCCTGTGATTGCGAGTATGCTTACAGGTAAGAAGGTCATGCATATTGACGGTCTGCCCTCCTTTGATTTTTTTCCAGGCGAATCTGTGGTGATGCCAACCAACAAGGAGATGGTTATTGATTTTCCGCTGGCAAAAGCGAATGACCCTACCCAATGCCTAGCGCTAGGTATAGATAGTGGTAAGATTGATGAAGTGGTTGAAAAGTTTAATCACCATGTAACCATTGAACGTGAAAACAACAACTGGCAATTGGATGACAATGCTTCACACCTCATCAATAATACCGATGTGAACCATTTAGTAGAGCGCTTGGTATACACCTTTACCAACAATACCAAATCTAAAGACGTCTTACTAGATCTGATGATTCAAGAACTTATTGTGCGCCTTTTACAAACCAAGGCCAAAGCCTTTTTACTGAACGACCCTGAAGGTATTTTTAACGATACGCGTATCGGGATGGTGATTAAGTATATTAAACAAAACCTGACCAATAAAGATATTACTGTCGATTTGTTGGCCGAAAAAGCCTGCATGAGTACCTCACATTTCCACAAGAAGTTCAAGAACACCTTGGGTGTTTCACCGATAGATTATATCAATTCTGAAAAGATTAAGTTTTCCAAAAAGCTGATTAAGGAAACCAAAGATTTACGCATGTCTGAAATTGCCTTTAAGTCTGGGTTTAATAATACCAGTTATTTTAACAGACAGTTTAAAAAAATGGAATTGATGACGCCACAGCAGTTTAAACTGTCTATTTCTTAATTCTTTCTTTATACCCTTTTATCTCTTTTACCACCCGTGGCGCCAGAATCAATGTTGACAACATTGTTGGAAATGCCATTAAGGCAAAGAAACCATCTATCAGGTTAATCATCATACTTAAAGACGTGGTAGCTCCCAAAATAATACTTGTTATGTAGATATAGTTGTAGTAATGCTTATTGTTAGCTCCTATTAAAAAAGACAGACACTTACTACCATAATAAGAATAGGAAAACAAGGAAGATACACTAAAAACCACAATACATAGCAACAACAAATATTTACCCACACCAGAGAATGCTTGTCCAAAAGCCGAAGCTGTTAAACTCACCCCATTGGCATCAGTCGTTTGCCAAACTCCTGTAACCAAAATAGCTAATGCCGTTAATGTGCAAATGACAATGGTATCAATAAAGGGACCCAACATAGCGACCAAACCCTCGCGAACAGGTTCAGAGGTTTTGGCAGCACCATGCGCCATGGGTGCTGTACCAATTCCCGCTTCGTTAGAAAAGGCTCCACGACGGATTCCCAATAATATCAAACCACCTACCACACCACCCAAAAAGGCATCGCCTGTATAATTCTTCGCCGCAAAGGCATCGGTGAAAATGAGAGCTAGATAATGTGGCACTTCATGGATATTGACAATCAATATAATAAGCACTAATACAAAGTACAATAATACCATGCCAGGAACCAAACGTGCTGCCGTTTTACTAATACGGTTGAGTCCGCCCAAGATTACCACTGCAGTTATAGCCACTAATACCAAACCAATAATCAAATTGGTGGTAAAACCGGTAGCCACACCATTGGGTGCCAAAAGAATGTCGTTGATGGCCTGCGTCAATTGGTTCACATTAAATACCGGTAAAGCACCAACCAATCCGCAAACACTAAAAAAAGCCGCCAAGGGTTTCCAGTTTTTCCCCAAACCTTCCGTAATGAAGTACATGGGACCACCTTGAATGTCGCCATTACTATCCTTACCACGATACATGATAGCCAAAGAGGACGTAAAAAACTTGGTAGACATCCCAATAATGGCACTAACCCACATCCAGAAAACAGCTCCAGGACCACCTATGGATATCGCCACAGCCACACCAGCAATATTGCCCATACCAATGGTGGACGATAAAGCGGTTGTTAAAGCCTGAAAATGGTTGATTTCACCTGGGTCATTGGGATTATCATATTTACCGCGGAGAACCTGTAAAGCATGCCCAAACATACGGAATGGTAAAAAGCGTGACAGAATAAGCAAATAAAGTCCGCCACCAATGAGTAGGATGAGTAAAGGTAAGCCCCAAGCTGCGGAGGCGAAACGTTCTATTAGATGGTTAGTGGTTTCCATAGGGTGATTTAGTAGGACTAAAAATAGTAAAGTTATTTGGATTGTTGTTGTTTGGGTGTTGTGTTCTCGATACCTTTCACAGGACTTAACTAGGGCTTATCTACGGCTTATCTATGACTTAAACACGGGTGAACCTAACTTGAACTATGCCTATAAGTTGCATTTTGCAGGGTTTTTATAGGAACTTTCGATAGCTGACCCGAAGGAGCACCAAGGAAAACCATCATTGTTTGTTTAAAAGAAAAATATTTAGGATTTTTACAATTCATCAATCACAATATCATTATGAAATCATCTTACACCCTATCCGTACTGCTTGTAGTACTTTTTTTAAATTTCAATTTAGGTTTAGCTCAAGAAAAACCTTTAAGCAAAAACTATAAACAAGAGGTCATCACCAAGCTCTCGCAACTTATGAACGACCACTATGTGTTTCCTGATGTTGCCAAAGCCACTGAAACCCATTTGAAAAACCAATTGGCTAATGGGCACTTTGACTCCTTTACCACCGACGAGACCTTTGCTGCTGCCCTCACCGAAAGTGTGCAGAGCATCAATAAAGACAAACATATGCGTATTCGAACGAATCCGCCGTATGTTGCGCCCGACAATTCTCCGGAGCGCGCCATTGAAGAACAACTGGACCGCATGAACCGTACCCGCTGGTACAATGCGGGATTTGTAGATGTGAAAGTGATACCCGGCAATGTGGGTTATCTGGATTTACGTGGCTTTTCTGGACTGGAAAATGGTCAAGCCCATGCCGATGCCGCTATGCAGTTTATCTCGCGTGCTGATGCCATTATTATAGACCTGACTCAAAACGGTGGCGGTAGTCCCCGAATGGTACAATACCTATGCAGTTATTTCTTTGACGACCACAGACACCTGAACAGCCTTTACTGGCGAGAGGGCGATGTAACTGAAGAGTTCTGGACCCTCGATAAGGTAAACGGTACCAAATTACCCGATGTGCCTTTATTTGTTATGACCAGCAACCGCACGTTTTCTGGTGCCGAAGAATTCTCCTATAACATGCAAACCCAAAAACGTGCGACTTTGGTAGGCCAAACAACAGGTGGCGGTGCCAATCCAGGTGGTACCATGCCTATTAATGACAATCTAAATGTGTTTATTCCCAGTGGTCGTGCCATAAACCCGATAACCCAAACCAACTGGGAAGGTGTTGGTGTGGTGCCCGAAGTAAAAACCACTCCAGAAGACACTTATCAAACTACATTGGATCTCGCTGTAGAAGCTGCCAAAAACTATCGTGCCAAACGCGATGCGCACTTTACCCAATTATTACAAGACCTGAACAGTCAATTGGAAGTGTATAGCACCAATAAATCTGAAACAGCTATTTACGACCAACTCAAAGTATGCCAAGAAGCAAAACTAATGGATGAAGGCGGTATTAATAATTTAGGCTACATCTATTTAATGGAAAAAGGCAAGCCTCAGATAGCTACTTGTATTTTTAGAGCCAATACCTTGTTGTATCCAGACTCGCCCAATGTGTATGACAGTTATGCCGAAAGCTTGCTGGCTAATGGCGATAAAAAGGCTGCTTTAAGTAATTATGAAAAAGCAGTGGCACTGGCTACCTCACAGGAACATCCGAATTTGGATTTGTTTCAAGAGAACTTAAAAGCCGCTAAGAAAAACTAACTTCTAAAAACCAGCTAGACACTAATAGATGAAACACAAAAATTGTCTCAATTGCGGAAAAACAGTAACCGATACATACTGTTCGGGTTGTGGTCAAAAATCGGATACCCACCGCATTACTTTTAAAAATTTCATCTTTCACGATGTACTGCACGGAACCTTTCATATAGAAAAAGGTATCCTATTTACAGCCAAACAAGCCTTAATACGTCCTGGAAAAGCAGCCCTAGACTATATTTCAGGGAAACGAAAACCCTATTACAATGTTTTTTTACTCATCTTGCTCACCATTGGTCTGATGCTGTTTTTAAGGCATTATTATAATGAAATCATCATAGAACAAGGCAGAGGCTATATAAATGATACCACCCAATTGAATGAGGCCAGCAAAAAAATGGACACTATTTTTTCTCAAAAAAGTAAGTTCGTCATCTTTCTTTTTGTTCCATTTGCGGCATTAAACGGCTTTATACTCTTTAGACGAAAAAAACTGAACTTAAGTGAGCATTTCATAGTAGCAGGTATGATTTTATTGGGTATCCTGCTATTCTCCACACTGGGCAATGTCATTTTTTATTTAGACTTTCTTGTTGGGTTTAGCAGCAGCATAGCCGATGTTATTAGTCTTATTATAACCGCTCTCATTTTCCTGTATATAGTTTATGGCTATTTTAATGCCTTTAGTGAAGATTATACCAAAATAGGATTTGCTTATAGAATGCTCCTGTTTTTTGCTTTCATTTTTATTGAAATGATGCTTTTACTTTTTATAGCTGTTGGATTTAGCACCAATTGGGAATTTGGAGAAATTACCATATCTCCTTTTAACTAAAGTATCTGGCAGGTCAATAAAATTTCTGCCTGGCTAACTTATTTGGAAATATAGACCTATATTTATTACGCATATAGGCAGTAATTTGATAAAAATCGAACCAAATCAAATAATGAGCGATAATAGATTTATTGAAAAATTCCAACATAAAACTGACTCGGAATTAGAATACATTTTAGAAAACCAAAAAAACTACAACGAACAAGCTATTGTAGCTTCTATTCATATTCTGAAAGAACGTAACGGAAAATCACCTAAATTGGAATTTATTGAAACCGAAATCAAAATCGAAAAGGAGAAAAAAGAAATTGCTCGTAAAAAAACTATCGAGCAAGACGAAAGGAAAAACAACATAACGGACGACCCAAATGCACCTGAACTTCATTCTAAAAAAGTAATTATGGTTTTTTCTGGAATATTCTCAACTATTTTCGGAACAGTTTTATTAATGTATAATCTGAAACAAACCAACAATCAAACTGGAAGAATTCAAGTTTTGATTTTTGGGATTTTATATACGATTATTACTCTTGTCGTTGTGAACTTATTAAACATTGGAAGCAATATAGCTTTGATTTTTAATATTGCAGGTGGAGGAATTTTGACAGAATACTTCTGGAATAAATTTATCGGAAAGGAATTTCAACATAGAAAAAGGAGTTGGGTAAAACCAGCAATAATATCTGTTTTGATAACAATTCCATTAGTTTTAGCTGCTATATATGGACAATAAAAAACTACTTACAACACTATACAACCGTATTTATTCGTAAGATTATAAATGCTAAAGTACCCATAAATCTCACAAGTTCTATCTGCTTCACCAGTCCTTAACCGAAAATCATTACCTTTAATCCCGTAACTAATGGTTACACCAAACCCTATAAAAAGAAGAAATTAGGACAATCCTGACTTAATGCAATTAAACAGTATATCATAAAACCTTCCTTAATGAGACTAGACCCTATAGACAAGTATTTGTTAATTCCAGTGAACCGGTTCATAAGTAATTCAACAACAAGTGGAATTCTATTATTTGCATCTGCTATTATAGCTTTGATACTTGCAAATTCGCCTCTTAAAGATGCTTATCATCATTTTTGGGAGCAAACTTTCACCATAGGTTTTAGTGATTTTACTGTGTCTAAGTCCTTACATCATTGGATAAATGATGGATTGATGTCGGTTTTCTTTTTTGTAGTCGGTTTAGAGTTAAAGAGAGAAATAATGGGTGGTGAACTTTCAAAACCCAAAGATGCTATTCTACCTATTTTTGCAGCACTAGGAGGTATGATAATACCAGCATTACTATACTGGTTATTGAATACAACAGGAGAAGCATCTTATGGCTGGGGTATTCCAATGGCAACAGATATTGCATTTGCGTTAGGAATACTCTACTTATTAGGTGATAGAGTACCTATATCACTCAAGGTATTCTTAACGGCTTTGGCTATTGTTGATGATTTAGGGGCAGTAATGGTTATTGCCTTTTTCTACACTTCAGATATTTCTACAATTAGCCTGTTGGTTGGTGGTGCTTTTTTTGCTGTACTCCTATTAGCAAACATATTAGGAATTAGAAGCACCGTTTTTTACGGAATAGTTGGTATTGGTGGGCTATGGATGGCATTTTTACTCTCCGGAATTCACGCTACAATTGCGGGCGTTATAGCAGCTCTTACAATTCCTGCAAATGTTAAGATTGAAGATAAGTCGTTTGTAAAGAAAATGAATGACCTTACCAATGAATTTGAAAATACAACACCAAACAATGTGTCTCTAATTACATCTGACCAGCTGCATATTTTAGATAAAATAAGACGTTACTCCAAAGCTGCTATGACACCGCTTCAACGTCTTGAACATGGCATGCACCCATTAGTAGGTTATGTGGTTATGCCAATATTTGCTCTTGCTAATGCTGGTATAACTTTTTCTGGAAGCTTTTCTGATAACTTGAGTAGTAATATTAGCCTGGGTGTGATATTGGGGCTGGTTTTAGGTAAGTTTATTGGCATTGTTGGATTTTCTAAAATCTTAATCAAACTAAAATTGGCAGTACTTCCGGAAGGTGTTAATTGGAGGCAAATTTATGGCGCTGCCATGCTTGCAGGTATTGGCTTTACCATGTCATTATTTATAACAGATCTTGCATTTGAAGATTCAGATTATATTCTTCAAGCCAAAATAGGAATTTTTGTCGCTTCTCTTTTATGTGGTATTGGTGGATATTTAACATTGCGAAAAGCCCAAAGAATAATAAGAATTAAAGGGCTACATTAATGACAATAAATAAAGACATCTATAAATGAAAACCATCATTAACAAAATCCTGTTGATTTCAGGTATCTTCTTGATGCTTTCCATTGGTATTGTCTTTTTAGCGTTTGACCAAATTAACATGCAACAGCCTGGATGTGCAACTTTCATCCCTCCGCCTATTTGTGGCACTCAAAGTTTCCTTTCTGAAAAAGCCACAGAAGGGAGAGCCTTATTTAATGCTAATTGTGCCGCTTGCCATAAATTGGATAAAAAAATGACTGACCCTAGCTTAAGAGGACTGGTTCAAAACAAGCCCTACCCTTCAAAAGCATATTTCTATGAGTATGTGAGAAACGAACAAAAACTACATGATGAAAAAGACGCTTATGCCAAAGCCATTAATGACGAGTATAATTATGATTTCTCACATCAATTTAATTTTACCGATATAGAGGTTGAACAGTTATTGGAATATATTGCTAAATAAAAAAATTACTTTAAATAACAATTATTTATTGTAAAACAATAATTTTTTATATATTTGCAGTAATAAATTACTTTTTATTTTATGCAAAAATCAATTATTATTTCCAAAGTTTTATACTACATCTCAAGGATATTGGGAGGTCTGTATTTAATTACTGGTGTTTATGGGTTATTCAGCTGGATAACAAACACCCATTTGCTTATAAACGATAAGCAAACAATTATCACCTACCCTTTTACAAAAACATCTTTTTTAATTTTAGACAGCAACACAACGTATCTAATCTTTTCTTTTTTAATTCCTGTTTTAGGGTATGGTTTGTTTTTTTGGCTACTATCTAATGTCTTTAAGGTATTTTACCAAGACAAATTATTTACGGCCGAAAATATTGTGCATTTACGACGGTTTTATCTTGTCAATATATTTCTACCAACTGTACTCACCATATTCACATCGTTTTTTATGCCCATAGAACACGAAATGTTTCTGATTATTATCCTGCATCTTGTTTTAGGTGTTTTTGTGTTTTTTATGTCAGAAATATTTAACCAAGGATTGCATTTACAAAACGAACAAGACTTATACATTTAAACTATGCCCATTGTAATAAATATAGACGTCATGCTTGCCAAACGAAAAATGAAGAGTAAAGAATTGGTTAAAGAAATTGGCATTACACCTGCAAATTTATCGATACTAAAAAATGGAAAAGCCAAAGGCATTCGCTTTGAAACTCTAGAAAAAATATGCAAAGCCTTAGACTGTAAACCTGGAGACATTATAGACTATGTAGACTAGCACTCCCTTAAATATTATCTTATGAACACATTGAATATCAACAATGTGTCCCTTGTGTATAACAACGGACACCAGGCACTTTATGCCATAAATTTAAACATAACAAACGGTATTTTTGGCTTACTTGGGCCTAATGGCGCAGGAAAATCTTCGCTTATGAAAACCATTGTAGGCTTACAAAAACCAACCGAAGGACACATGAGTTTTAACGATACAGATATTGTAAAAAACCCATTAGAAATACAAAAACAGTTAGGCTTTTTACCACAGTATTTTGGTGTTTATCCTAAAGTTTCGGCTTATAATTTACTACAACATTTGGCTAAACTAAAAGGTATTCACAACAAGAACGAGCGCCACGATCAGATTATGAATCTTCTGGATAAAGTGAATTTAGTTGATGCCAAAAATAAAGAAGTACATACGTTTTCTGGTGGTATGAAACAACGTTTTGGCGTAGCACAAGCGTTATTGGGAGATCCTAAAATTGTGATTGTAGACGAACCTACAGCAGGTTTAGATCCTGAAGAACGTAATAGATTTAATGCGTTGTTGAGCGAAATAGGCGAAGATATTATCATTTTGTTATCGACGCATTTGGTAGAAGATGTACGAAATCTATGTTCCGATATGGCGATTATAAAACAAGGTGCTATTGTGGCAAAAGGTAGCCCAAATGAATTTATTGAAACTTTACAAGGGAAAATATGGCAAAAAGCAACAACCAAAAACGAGCTACTTCATCTTGAGCCAAACCACAACATCATCAGTAAGCAATTTATTGAAAAGGTTATGCATGTAACCGTGTATGCAGATACTTGCCCAAGTGGGTTTAAAGCTGTAATACCAAATTTAGAGCACGCTTATTTCACATATTTAAACAGCACAACATGAAAACGGTTTTACTAAACGATATATATAGCGCGCTAAAACACATAGCAACTCAATTTGCCTTGTTGGCGTATTTGGTGCTTGGCTTTTTTACAGGCTATAAGTTTCATATTAATGTAGGCGATGGCATTGCAGCCAATGCGCCCTACGCTGTTGGGTTTATGACTGGTTTGTTGAGCTTACTTATTATTTTGATTGCTACACTACTCGCCTTTTCTGGCTTGTTTAAGGAACGTGACGCTAACTTTGATTTAATTGTTTTTACCACACCTATAAAAAAACGCGACTTTGCATTAGCACGCTTTTTATCCTTCTTTTTACTTACTGCATTCAGTTTTTTTATTGTAATGCTTGGGTATGTTATTGGGTTGCATGTGCAAACAGATTCTGAAATGCTTGCAGACTTTCATCTGTGGCATTATGTATATCCTTATTTGATTTTTGGTGTGGTAAATAGCTTATTGGTATGCAGCATCCTGTTTTTCTTTGCTAAAAAATTTCAGAATAAACTATTGGTCGCTATTGCAGGATTGATGTTGTACATCACCTATATGATTGTACTCATGTTTTCAAACGCGCCGTTTATGGCACAATCGTTACCGCAGTCTTTATTTGCTCAAAAAGTATCTGCTATAACTGATATTTTTGGGTTGTCGGCTTATTTCTATGATGCCAAGGACTTTAGTGTTTTTGAAAGAAACCACAACATCGTGTCGTTTAGTAACATACTATTGATAAACCGTTTGGGTGTTGTGCTACTGTCTTTATTCATTATGAAATTAGGCATAAATGCGTTCTCATTTCTTCCAGTTTTCAAACAAAAGTCAACAAAAAAACAGGCTGAAAGAACGCCTAAAAAAATCAAACTACTAGATGTTCCGTTTGCGAAAGTAAGCACGTTGTTTACTTCAAAAACAAAACAACATGCGCTGCTATCTTTTGTGAAAATCGATTTTATTTATTTGTTTAAAAGTATTCCGCTTATTTCGGTTTCTGCTTTACTGTTATTTTATGTAGGTGTAGAAATGTATGGCGATATAGATATGGGTATTAGATTGCCGCAACAGTATGCTAGCTCTGGCTTACTGGCTAAAACCATTAACGAAACATTTTATTTTATAGGTGCACTTGTTGTGGTTTATTTTACAAACGATGTATTTTGGCGTGCCAATGCTAGTGGATTTTCAATCATTCAAAATACGACTTATTATGCCAAAGAGCGCCTATTAGGGCACAGTATAAGCATGGTGCTTTTAATCATTTTTCTTACCGGTTTAATGCTCTTGGAAGCAATTATCTTTCAGCTTGTTTTTAAATACCCTTTTATTGATTGGCAAGCATATTTTGGTGTGTTTGTTTTTAATACGTTGCCACTTACACTCTTTTCGTTACTGCTTCTTTTTATTAATAACATAAGTAAGAGTAAATCGGTGGCATTAGGTATATCTATCTTGTTGTTCTTATTGTTTGTGACGCCTATTTCAAAAAACATGATTACGAATCCGTTGTTTCGTTTTTTATCTGGTTACAAAGGTGCTTATAGCGATTTTATAGGTTACGGTGCTTATGTAATGCCGTTTATTTACAGACTGATTTTTGGGTTTGCTCTTGTAGGACTTGTATGTGCTTTATACGGTTTGATAAAAACTAAAGCTAAAAAACACCGCTTGATTATTGCTATGGTTGGTTGTGTATGTATAGGTATGGTGAGTAGCTATTTGTTTTTAGATGGTTATGTTTCCAAAGATAAAGACGCTGACATATTAGCGCGTGTTGCTTACGAAAAGCATTATAGAGCATACCAAAACCTTCCGCAGCCAACCATAAAAAAAGTTAATACTGAAATAGATTTGTTTCCTGAAGACCAAGCTTACCAGATAAAAGGCACGTATTGGTTGGTAAACCAGCACAAGCACGCTATAGATTCTGTACTAATACATATGCCTGAAGACTTTGAGATACAAGCGCTTTTATTTAGCTATAAAAATGATACCATAACGCTAGACAAGGCTATTTCAGAGATACCATTAAAACAGGCATTACAAGCCCAAGACTCGGCAAAACTTACATTTCATTTGGCTTACAAATGGCAGACCGTAAATGGTCATAATCCTTTTAATGCGATTGTAAAAGATGGCTCTTTTATGCGAATAAGTCGTTATTATCCTCAATTTGGGTATGATGCTAGTCAGGAAATTTCAGACAAGACCATTAGAAAACAACATGCTTTGGGCGAAGCCACAGCCATGAAACCATTTGATGCGGTAAAAACTCATATAGACGACTTTATTTCTTTGGACATGCAAATTTCAACAGGTAATAATCAAATTGCTATTGGTACAGGCGCGTTAAAATCGCAGTGGCAAGACGCTAATAGAAATTACTATAAGTATAAAGCAGACTCCATTCCTTTTAGGTTTGCGGTTTCATCAGCTGCTTATGAGGTTAAAAAAGCACAACATAAGGATGTTTCTATTGAGGTTTTATATCACCCTTTGCATGAAAACAATGTAGATCACCTTATTGAGAACACAAAGCTGTCATTAGATTATTGTACTAAATATTTTGGGCCTTATCCGTTTTCGTCTATTCAATTTGCCGAAGTGTCATCGTTTACACAAGGTTTTGCAGGCACCGCTTATCCTGGTGTTATATTTATGACAGAGCATATGACGTTTCATGCCAACCTAGCGGGCAACCACAATCAAGATGTTATTAATGAATTGGCTGGGCATGAAGTAGCGCATTTTTGGTGGGGAACCAATCAGATTGATCCTGATTACCGAGAAGGTTATGCCATGCTGACTGAAAGCTTGGCTATGTATACCGAAATGATGCTATATAAAAATATGTACGGCAAGGCAAAAATGCTAGAACGTGTGGCCATACATAAACAAATATATGAAGCTGAAAAAGGGTTTACTGATGACTTATCGTTATTGAAAGCTACAAAAAACAATGCGTTTATTTCCTATTCTAAAGGCGCTATTGTTTTTGTTGAGTTGAGTGAGTTACTGGGCGAAGAACGATTGAACATGGCTTTACGTATGTTTTTAGATCAACACGCGTACCCTAACGCAAAGCCTACTTCAACTGATTTACTAGAAACGATTTTGAAGGTTAGCGATGATAAACTTAAGGACAAAATTAAAGCCATGTTTGAGTAAAACTGCACCAATCCCTGCCGCTGGCATAACCAAGCAGGCTCTACCCTACTTCTAAATCACAAAATGGCAAAAACTTGTCATGCTAATCGGACACTTGGCTTGTCATCCTGAACTTGATTAATAATCTAGGCAACCTCACAGTCAATAAGCAATAACAACAAAAAAGTGTTCTTATCCCGAAAATAACCCCAAAAAGAAATATATTTATACACATATAACGAGTTGGGTGCAATTTGAACAAAATCGATGAAAGGAAAAATTATTCAGTTTATAAGAAGTAAAGACTTTAAATTCATAGAAGAAATAGGTCAAGGTGGAACTGGGAGAACCGTACTTCTTGAAGATGAAATAATTAATGAGCGATTTGTTTGCAAAAAGTATTCACCATACTACGAAGAGCATCAAAAAATTTTCTTCAACAACTTCAAAGATGAAATCAAATTACTTCATCTTTTAAATCATAAAAATATTGTTAGAGTTTTCAATTACTATTTATATCCAGAAGAACATACAGGATATATATTAATGGAATTTATAAAAGGCAAAAACATAACTGACTTTTTAAAAGAAAACCCTGACAAATTAAATGACATTTTTAGACAAACAATAAACGGTTTTGTTCATTTAGAAAATTCAAATATTCTACACAGAGACATACGACCTGATAACATTCTGATTTCTAACGAAGGTATAGTCAAAATTATAGATTTTGGCTTTAGCAAAAAAATAGATTTTGAGTCGGACTTTGATAAGAGCATTTCCTTAAATTGGAGATACACACCACCAAATGATTTTGAAGAAAAAAAATATGATTTTAAAACAGAATTATATTTTATTGGAAAAATGTTCGAAGAAATAATCGTTGAAAATGATTTTCAAAACTTTCGGTATAAAGACCTTTTGAAAAATATGGTTGTAATGGATTATGACAATCGAGTTTCATCATTTTTTGACCTAAATAGAAAAATGATTTCCGAATTGACAAGCGAAATTTCATTTTCAAAGGAGGAAAAATCAACATACCAAAATTTTGCTGATGGTTTAGAGAGTATATTCAGTAACATTGATGTTGATGCAGAATACATTACAGACATTTCGAATATTATAAGAGAAATTCAAGAAGTTCATAGAAATTCAATTTTAGAAGACAACATTCAAAATCAAAACCGACTTGCGAGATGTTTTATCAAAGGTAATTTTCGGTATTGGAAAAATAGAGAAATAAAAGTTGATACAGTTTACGATTTTTCTAAATTCTTAAGTTCCTCATCGAAAGAAAGACAAAAAGTGATTTTAAATAATTTATGGCAAAGACTTGACAAAATAGATAGACACGACCCAAGTGAAGAAGATGATTTACCATTTTAATAAAAAACTGCACCCAACAATGTATAACCGCAATTACGGCGGATTCGACTACGTCCGAATCCACTCGGAATTGCTAACGGCAGTTCTAAACCGAAAATTTTGCCTACTTTAACCCGTAACTGACGGTTATACGAGACCGTTAGGCAACATATGAAAAAACTGATATTCACATATTTGACTTTTGGAATTTTTACAATTTCCTGCAATTCTCAAACATTGAGAGTTGAAGACAAATTAATGAATTGTATTTACCAAAATTATGAGGATAATGGAACGAAATTCAAAAAAGCACTAACTGAATTTGAGCAATTACTTATAAATGAAAAAATATTAAAAGATAGTAGTGGCGAAAGCTATGTTGCAATTTTTGAGAAAATAGTTGAGGAAAACGATTTTAACTATAATCCATCGAAATCATTTTTGGACAAAATAATTGATATTGGAATGCCACAATCGGAATCCTTTATTAAATGCCAATCGGAATTGAAAGAAAGTGAGTTCATTAAAAGTAATGAATTGCAGAAAGTATTTGATTCACTTAAAGAGTCAGATAACTTTTCACCTTCATCAGTAGCAAAAGGAATTTTAACTGTATTGAATTCCGAGGACTTTGAGCTTGACTATTATAAAATGAGTGTATTTTTCTTATTTGACACCATTTCCTATGTCAACGATGATGGATTAATTAGGAAACTTCCAGAAATTCAAGAAGAAGATACCGAATACGATTTAAGTAAAGCTATAAACATATACATTGATGGTAATAATCAAATTTTTGCAAATAAAAAGAAAGTAGATATTGAGGAACTTAAAGTTGCAATAAACAAATACGAAGAAAAGAATAAATCGGAATCAATAATAAGTTTAAAAGCAGAAAGGGAAACTATGTATAAAACTTACATTGATGTTCAAAATGCAATCATTGGTGAAATCAAAAAATTAAGAACTCGACTTGCAAAAGAAAAATATAACAAAGAATTGGATAGCTTGACTAAAGAAGAAATGACTGAAATCAGAAAAGTTTATCCTCAAAAATTAATTGAATAAAATACGTTGCCTAACAATGGCTATAAGTAATGGCGCTGTTCTCGCCTACTTCTGACACGAGCACAAAGTGCGAACTGGCGAAGCAAAATCCTCGCGGATTTCCCGCAACGAAACCATACACAGACCGTTGTAACACATTTCCCTAAACCAACTAACTGAATTACTAACCAATAGAAATCATTTACTTATTTTGACTTTTGAGCTGAATTTAAACCGAATAGATTAGCGAAAAAAAATATGTATAAAACCAACCTAATTGTAATTCTGTTATTCTTCTTTTCATTTTCCAATGCTCAAGAAAAAGATACTATTTATGGAAAAGTAAAATCCATAAGAGAAGAACTAAAGTTTGTAAATGACAGCATTCAGAACAGAAAACTATTTAGTACAGAGGGCGACTATGGTCATTATGGATTTTCGAGTGCTGAATTTACCAAAAGTCGTTTTAAAATTTGGTGGTATGACACTTATTGGGTTCATTATGTAAATTATTATAAAGAATTTGACAAAAATGATAGACTTTTAAAAGAAGTTTGGTTTTATAAAAATCAAGATACTGTAAATTATAACGAATACGAATATAACAGCTTTGGCAAAGTCAAAAATCGTAAATACATTTCGTATCAAGAGTCCAATTCAAGTTATATTTACGATATAAATAATAATTTGATTTATGTTAAAACCATAAGTGCTGATAATAGTTACTCTACTGAAAAATATAAATACAACAAAAAGAATTTAGTTTCAGATTTTGAATACTTCAACTCTGATTACCCTAAAGAAATTAGAAGAACAGAAAAATATTATGATTCGATTGGCAATCTAATTGAAGTTAGAAATTTCGATGAATATGGAGCTGATTACGGAACTCTTTACGAGTATGATGCAAAAGGCAGGAAAGCGAAAATCATAAATCACTCACCTTTTATTTGGGTAAAAACAAGAAGGGGAAGAAGACAAAAAAGGACTAATAACGGAACAGATTACATAAGCAAAGAGTTTTTTTATGATGAAAAAGATAGAATCATTAAAACTCATTTTTATTCTCAGTATAATGATGTTAGTAATGAATCATACTATAGCGGAAAAGAAATTAGAAAATATGACAATAGCTTACTAATTGAAAATCTTTCTTATGATAAAAATGACTCGATCAACTACTACAGAAAATATGAATATGATGAAAATGGAAGAAAAGTAAGGGAATCTGTGGGTAACCCAAAATATCCTGATAACAATCGAACATTAGAATACTCATATAGTAATCACGACTTACCAATAAAGCTGGTTTACACAGAAAAAGTAAGTCGAACTGAAGTAGACTTTGAACACGAATTTGACGAAAAAAATAATTGGATTAAACAAACCAAAAGTGTCAATGGAAAAAAACTATTTATTTGGACAAGAAAAATTGAGTATTTTGAATAAAAAACTAGCTCCAACAATGTATAACCGCAATTACGGCTACTCCTTCTAGTTTCTTTATTAACCATTCCAGACTTTTGATTAACCGTTCCAGACTTTTGATTGAGTAGTACAAAGTTGTGATTGACCACCGCAAAGTTGTGATTGACCATCTTCCGTCTTCCGTCTCCTATCACCTGTCTTCCTCCTTCAGTCTTCCTCCATCAACAATAACCAAAACCCCTTACATTGTTATCAACAAAAAGACTACCTTTAGAACTGAAACAAAACAACCTATATGACTCAAAATATCATTAAACTCTTTTTACGCCTAGCTTTGGCCGGAGGGTTTCTATCGGCCGTTGCAGACAGATTTGGAATGTACAGCCCAGCTAATTCAACTTGGGGCAACTGGGACAGCTTTTTGGAATTCACCCAAATGATCAATCCCTGGTTTCCAGAATCCATCATTCCCACACTAGGCGCTGTCGCCACCGCTGCCGAAGTTATTTTTGCACTGTTTTTAATCATCGGGTTCAAAACAGAACTGTTTGCCAAGTTAAGTGGCTATTTGCTTTTGGTATTTGCCCTATCCATGACCTTTTCGCTAGGCATTAAAAGTGCTTTTGATTATTCGGTATTTGCTGCTACTGCAGGTGCTTTTGCCCTATCGGTAATGAGCAACAAGTATTTGGAAGTAGATAATTTGATTTCTAACCGCAAATCCTAATTACAGTATAATCAATTAACCAAAATTTGGAATAGTATTTGATGCATTTAAGCTAAACTTAAAACCAGTTATCATGAACTTAAAACTTAAACATTTCTACCTTTTAGTCTGCATTCTTGCTACATTCAACTCTCAAGCGCAAACAGCCAATGACCAAGCAACCAATTATCTTAATTTACAATTGGTTGGTGTTTTCAATAATGATACACCTGAATTTTATAATGGTATCATAACGCTTTTGGATGGCACCGTTCTCACTGGTGACATTAGCCTCAACCATGTAAACAACAAGACATACAACACCATTATTGTTCAAGATAATGATTGGGTTTATATACCCAACAAGACCATTAAGGATGTGGTTTTAAATTCCGATCAGGATGATAAAACCAAATTCACGGTTATTAAAGAAGATGCCATTTTATACCGAGAGGTTTATAAAAAGAATGAAGATGTTAGTGTTTATGATTCGTCCATTAGACCCTTTGAAAATAGACTAACCGACAAGGTTTATGTAAAAGAAAACAATACAGTTACCAACACCTTTGATTTTTGGACTTCTGGACCAAAAAAGGATTTAGTGAATTACATCAATAATCGAGATGGGTCAACATACAGAAACCGTGATTTTAAATCACTAGACGAACTCTTCGCAAAGCTTTAGTACCTAGGTTACAATATTCATATTTGACTGTTCTGTGTTGATTAAATATAGTATCTTTAAAGAACTTTAATCAATCTAATAATCTGTACAATTATGAAACAGTTACTATATAGCATCACAGTTAATGCGCCCGCCAAAAAGGCTTACGAGACTATGTTGGGTTTAGACAAAAAAGTCAACTATGAGCAATGGACGGCTGCTTTTAATCCCACCTCATCCTATGAAGGTAACTGGGACAAAGGTTCCAAAATTTACTTTGTAGGAACGGATGAAAACGGTAATCGCGGTGGAATGGTTTCGGAAATTGCCGAAAACATCCCCAACGAATTTGTATCTATAAAACACAACGGTATTTTGAACGGCGATACGGAGATTACCGAAGGCCCTGAAGTAGAAGCCTGGGCAGGTGGTTTGGAAAACTACCGTTTCAAGGAAACCAATGGTAAAACAACCATTTCAATTGAAACAGATACAACCGATGATTATGCCGGTTATTTTGATGAAACCTGGCCAAAGGCCTTACAGGTTCTCAAGGAGCTTGTTGAAGGCTAATAATACTTCAACGTAACGCTGCATAAACGAAATCTGACCCACACAAGTACTCTACTACTTTAGGATTTTTCATGTTTATTTTTAAGCATAGTCATGAAGCAAAATTTGAATAAATGGATTTAATAAAATATAACCAAAACGCCTGGAATGGTTATGTAGATAAAAACGACCGATGGACCATTCCAGTCACGGAACAGGAAATAACCAATGCCAGAAATGGTGAATGGGATATTGTTTTGACACCCAAAAAACCCGTACCACATAATTGGTTTCCCAATTTAAAAGGTTTAAAGGTTTTGGGGCTGGCCTGTGGTGGTGGTCAACAAGGACCTATTCTTGCTGCTTTAGGAGCCGATGTGACCATCTTTGATAATTCCGATAAGCAATTACAACAAGACCAAACCATAAGTGAGAAATTTGACCTCAACATCAAAACCATACAAGGTGATATGCGAGATTTATCAGTTTTCGCCGATGCCAGTTTTGATTTGATTTTTAATCCCTGTTCCATTCTTTTTGTAGATAATGTACTTCCTGTTTGGAATTCGTGCTATCGCGTATTAAAGCCAAATGGCATCCTTATGACTGGTTTAATGAACCCTCTAGCTCTTCAGCTTGACGAAGAGAATATGAAAATTATTTATAAACAACCTTATTCCGATATTCACTCCTTACCAAAAGCTAAATTGGAAGCCTTGAAAAAAGATCAGGAGCCACTAATATTTGGTCATAGTCTAAACGATCAAATTGGTGGTCAGTTGGCAGTAGGTTTTCATTTAACCCACATATTTGAAGACTATTGGGATGTAGACAATAACATAAATGACTATTTTCCAGCTTTTATGGCAACCCGAGCCGTAAAGCCTTAAGAAAAAAACTAAACATATAAATTAAATACAATGTTATGGGAAAGCAAGGACCTATGCCAAATTTTGAAACTATCGATGATTACATTGCGTACCAACCAAAACAAGCACAAGTTGTTTTAAAGGAATTACGGAAAATCATCAAAGATGCTGCACCCGATGCCATTGAGGTTTTAAACTATAAAGTACCTTCTTTTACCCTTGTTCCAGGAGGAAAACGCGATCAACAAATTATGATGGCTGGTTATGCCAAGTTTGTTGGGTTTTATCCCTTTCCTACGGTTATGAGTGCTTTTAAAAATGAACTTAAGGATTATAAAACCGGGAAAGGTTCGATTCAGTTTCCGTTGGATAAACCCTTGCCAAAAGAGTTAATCAAACGGATGGTAAAATATAGACGTGACGAAGTTTTAAAGGAATGGAACTAGTGTATTTGAAAAGTAATGAAAGTTATTTTAGTTATGTTCGTCTTATCCCTATAATAACTCTATTGGAAACCAAGAAAAATATACATTGACCCTTTTATGAATTTAAGTGACTTAAACAAAATAACCTCGCACTTAAGCAATACAGATAAAATGCCTGTATTGTTTCTAGGTCATGGTAGTCCCATGAATGCTATTGAAGAAAACGAATTTGTACAAGGCTTTAGAAATATTGGCAAAGAAAT
The DNA here is from genome assembly GCA_030425285.1 of Bacteroidia bacterium. Classification (GTDB taxonomy): domain Bacteria; phylum Bacteroidota; class Bacteroidia; order Flavobacteriales; family Flavobacteriaceae; genus Hanstruepera. The sequence goes on along the minus strand of JAUIAY010000004.1, from coordinate 43,363 downwards.
TCAAAAACCAAATGCCATATTGTGTATATCTGCACATTGGGAAACAAGAGGCACCTTTGTTACAGCTATGCAGCACCCCAGAACCATTCATGATTTCGGTGGTTTTCCACAAGCCTTATTTGATGTGCAATATCCTGCTCCTGGCAGTCCGGAACTGGCCCAAGAAACCAAAAAGCTGATTACGAGTACCGAAGTTGGATTGGATGATAAATGGGGCCTGGATCATGGTGCTTGGAGTGTCATTAAACATTTGTACCCTGATGCCAATATTCCGGTTATTCAAATGAGTATTGATTACACTCAACCTGCGCGTTATCATTATGAATTAGCTAAACAAATCCATAGTTTTCGTCATAAAGGTGTTTTGATTATTGGCAGTGGTAACATGGTTCATAATTTACGAATGGTAGCCTGGAACAAGCTCAATGAGGTCTATGCTTTTGATTGGGCTGCCGAAGCCAGTGAGAAAATGAAACAATATATTCTTGAAGGCAACTATCAACCTTTGATTGACTTTAAATCACAAGGCAAAGCTTTTGATTTGGCTATTCCAACTCCTGAACATTATTTACCATTACTTTACACTTTAGCCTTAAAAGACAAGAACGAAAGTATATCGCTTTTCAATGATAAACCCGTTGCTGGCTCCTTGACAATGACTTCAGTAGGTATTGGGATGGGTTAAAGAATAGCATTTGCTATTTTAGACCCTTCTCTTTTAAGAAAATGAAACACTTCTAAATAACATAGAGACTTACTAAAGGTAGTTTAATACGTTTTCTTCAATTCTATTTTGAATATTGGAAACATCAGCCTTCTTGAAAGACTCTCCGGTGATGTTTTCGTATAATTCAATATAGCGGTCACTAACTGATGTGATATACTCATCAGACATTTCAGGAACCTGTTGGCCTTCCAAACCTTGAAACCCATTGGCGATGAGCCATTGGCGTACAAATTCCTTGGATAATTGTTTTTGAGCCTCGCCTCTATCTTGACGTTCCTGATACCCATCAGCATAAAAATAGCGTGAAGAATCTGGTGTATGAATTTCGTCTATCAAGACAATTTTACCGTCTTTAGTCTTTCCAAACTCATATTTGGTATCCACTAAAATCAATCCACGAGAAGCTGCTATTTCAGTACCGCGTTGGAATAACTTACGGGTGTAATCTTCCAAGATCTCATAATCTTCCTCTGATACAATGCCGCGTTTTAGAATATCCTCACGGGAGATGTCCTCATCATGGTCTCCCATTTCGGCTTTGGTGGCTGGTGTAATAATGGGGTCAGGAAACTTATCGTTTTCTTTCATACCCTCTGGCATAGCAACGCCACACAACAAGCGTTTACCCGCCTTGTATTCTCGAGCTGCATGTCCCGACAAATAGCCTCTAATAACCATCTCCACTTTAAAAGGCTCACATAAATGTCCTACAGCCACATTAGGATCGGGTGTAGCAACTAACCAGTTAGGAACCAAATCCTCGGTAGCTTTCATCATTTTAGTTGCTATCTGATTCAGTATTTGCCCTTTGTAGGGAATACCCTTTGGCATGACAACATCAAAAGCACTTAAGCGGTCTGTTGCTATCATTACCAATTGGTCATCATTAATATTATATACTTCGCGAACCTTCCCTTTATACACACTTTTTTGACCAGGGAACTTAAAGTTGGTATCTATTATGGTATTACTCATTGTTCTCTATTCTCTATTCTCAATACTTTTATAGGCTTCGATTACCTTTTTAACCAGTTTGTGACGAATAACGTCTTTATCATCCAAAAAGACCATACCTACGCCTTCCACATTTTTTAGTATCAATAAGGCTTCCTTCAATCCAGAAATGGTACGTCTTGGCAAATCTATCTGACCTGGATCGCCCGTCAACAAAAATTTAGCGTTTTTGCCCATACGTGTCAAAAACATTTTCATTTGAGCGTGGGTGGTATTTTGTCCTTCATCCAATATAACAAAGGCATTGTCCAAAGTACGGCCCCTCATAAATGCCAATGGTGCTATCTGTATGGTACCATTTTCAATATAATGCGCTAGTTTTTCAGGCGCAATCATATCGCGTAAGGCATCGTAAAGCGGTTGCATGTAAGGATCCAGTTTTTCCTTTAAATCACCAGGTAGAAAACCAAGGTTCTCCCCTGCTTCTACAGCTGGACGTGTTAAGATAATCCGTTTAACCTCTTTGTTTTTAAGCGCCTGAACAGCCAGTGCTACACCTGTATAGGTTTTACCTGTTCCTGCAGGACCTATGGCAAACACCATATCATTCTTACGCATACTTTCTACCAATTTCCTTTGATTGGTAGTTTGAGCCTTAATCAATCGGCCACTAACACCATGTACAATAACTTCGCCACTGGCATCATTGGTCGTATAATCTTCTTTGCTATTGCTGGTCAACACGCGTTCAATAACATTTTCATCAAGTTTGTTGTACTTGATATAATGCTCCATGAGCATGGTAAACCGTTTATCAAATTCTTCGAGTTGGTCTTCATCGCCGTAGGCTTTTATTTTAGTACCTCTGGCTACAATTTTAAGTTTAGGAAAGTGCTTTTTTAGTAGTGTAATGTTGGTGTTTTGAGCTCCAAAAAATTCTTTTGGTGACACCTCTTCAAGTTCGATTATGATTTCGTTCAAAAGCTGGGTGATTTAATTAAAAATATCTATTAAGTTTTATTAGATTTGTGTCTAAACAAAGCTACACATTTTTAAAACGTGTTGGGTTAAAAAAATATCAACAATTCCTATATGGCCATTATTACTTTGACGACTGACTTTGGAGAGAAAGATCACTTTGCTGGCGCGACAAAAGGAGCTATTTACAACGAATTACCCGATGTTAAAATTGTTGATATCTCACATTCCGTTTCGCCTTTCAGCATTCCGGAAGCGGCATACATTATTCAAAATGCCTATGATAGTTTTCCTAAAGGCACGATTCATATTATTGGTATTGACTCCGAAATAAATGTTGAAAACAAGCATATAGCGGTATTGTTGGATGGGCATTATTTCATTTGTGCCAACAATGGTATTATGAGTATGATTTGTGCCGAAATAGTTCCAGAAAAGATTGTGCAAATAAACATTCACGACAAGATTGAAACCAGTTTTCCAGTTCTGGATGTTTTTGTAAAGGTAGCTTGCCATATAGCGCGTGGTGGTACGTTGGAGGTCATTGGCAAAGTGATTGATCACATTAAGCCCATTAAGAATATCATTCCATTTGTGAATGATGACAAAACCCAGATCATTGGTAGTGTTATTTATATTGATAACTATGGCAATGTGATTACCAACATTAAAAAAGGCTTCTTTGAGACCATACAAAAAGGACGTTCGTTTGAGATATCAGCCAGAAACCATAAGTTCAAAAAGACGTTTGAAAAATACAGTGATATTGTGGACTTTAGTGTTCCACATGATAAACGTCATGATGAGGGTCGTGGATTGGTAGTTTTTAATGCCTCTAACTATATGGAAATTGCCGTTTATAAAAGTAACCCAGCGACTGTTGGTAGTGCCTCAACTTTGATGGGTCTTAATTTGATGGATACTGTAACCGTTAACTTTAGTAAAATATAATGTCTATGTTTGTACGGATAGTAAAAATGAGTTTTGAACCCGAACATATTGACACGTTTCTACACAACTTTAATCAAAAAAAAGACCAGATTCGCCAGTTTAATGGTTGCAAATTTTTGGAATTATATCGTGACAAGAACAATACCAACGTGTTTTTTACGTATAGCTATTGGGATTCTGAAACCGATTTGGAAGCCTATAGGCATTCTGATTTGTTTAAGGATGTTTGGTCTAAAACCAAGCCTCTCTTTAATACGAAACCCGAAGCCTGGAGTGTTGATAAACTAGTTTCACTCAAATAATTTAAATTTAAAAACCAACTGATAAACCACCAGATAGATGCTTGCTATATTACGAAAAGAAATAACCAGTTTTTTTGCTTCGCCTATAGGCTATTTGGTGATGGCTATTTTTTTGATATTAAATGGACTATTTCTGTGGTTGTTTAATGGTGAGTTCAATATCTTAAACAACGGGTTTGCAGATCTGTCAAGTTTTTTCACTTTGGCGCCTTGGATTTTACTGTTTTTAATACCCGCTGTTACCATGCGGAGTTTTTCGGATGAGAAAAAACAGGGAACCCTAGAATTATTGCTGACCAAGCCTATTAGTACGTTTCAAATAGTTTTGGGTAAATATTTAGGCGCTGTACTTCTGATTATTCTGGCTTTAGTACCTACCCTACTTTACGTGTACTCTGTATACCAACTTGGTAATCCCATTGGGAATTTAGATTTTGGAAGTACCTTGGGATCGTATTTGGGACTTTTGTTTTTGGTTACTGCTTATGCTGCCATTGGAGTTTTTGCATCGAGTATAACAGATAATCAAATAGTGGCTTTTATAGTAGCTGTTTTTGGTTGCTTCTTTTTCTATATGGGCTTTGAAGGCCTTGCTGATTTTACCTCAAGTAACTTTTTAGAGCAATTGGGTATGAATGCCCATTTTAAAAGCATGAGTCGTGGTGTGCTGGATACACGTGATATTCTGTATTTCATAAGTGTAACCCTATTTTTCATTATGCTAACAACTGCCAATATTAGTACTAAAAAGTTTGATAGAAAAACCTTTACAACCATTATTGTTCTGTTATTAGGGTTATTGGTTTTAAACATATTCACCCAATCCATTTACCAACGATTTGATTTAACAAGTGATAAACGTTACACCTTAAGTGAAGCTGCTGTACAGACTATCCAATCAGTAGACTCTCCAATAATAGTAGATGTGTTTTTAGATGGCACTAATTTACCCTCTGAATTTAGAAGATTACAAACTGAAACCAAGCAGTTGCTGGATGAATTTGTTGCCACAAATAATCAGATAGTCTATAATTTCATTAATCCACTAGAGGACGAAAACTTAAGAGATAGTAACATCCAGCAGTTGAGTAATCGTGGATTGACACCTATGCAAGTGAGCGTTCAAGAAGCAGGTGCTAGTAGTCAGGAAGTAATATTCCCTTGGGCTTTGGCAAGTTATAACAATGTGACAGTTAAAATTCCATTGGTAAAGAATAAAATTGGCGCCACCGTTCAGGAGATAGCATCCAGTTCTATTCAGCATTTGGAATATGCTTTTGCCGATGGGTTTAGCAAGTTGGTAAATCCTAAACGTAGAAAAATTGCGATTTTAAAAGGTAACAATCAGCTTAAAGACCAATACCTTTTTGATTTTGTAAAAACCATAAAAGACTACTACTACATTGCACCTTTCACTTTAGATAGTGTTTCCAGTAACCCGCAAAAAACATTAAGCGACTTGAAAGGTTACGACCTTATCATCTCGGCCAAGCCCACAGAGGCTTTTAGTGAAAATGAAAAGTATGTATTGGATCAATTTACCATGAATGGTAGTAAAAGCTTGTGGCTTGTGGATGCTGTGGCCATGGAACAGGATAGCCTGTACAATGCTTCAGGAAAAGCTGTGGCAACAAGTCGCGATTTAAACTTAACTGATTTCTTTTTTAAGTATGGCGCACGCATCAATCCGGTTTTGGTGAACGATTTGTATTCTGCTAAAATCACCCTTGCCACTGGTGAAGGTAGTCAGTCGCAGTTTCAACAACTACCTTGGTTTTATTCTCCTTTGGTGAATCCAACAGCCAATCACCCAATAGTTAATAATTTAAACTTGGTTAAGTTTGATTTTGCCAATCAGATAGATACTTTAAAAAATCCGACTTCAGTTACTAAAACCATCTTGTTACAAAGTTCCATTCTGTCCAAAACAGATGGCACACCTCGTGAAATCAGTCTTGCTATGACTGGTCAGGAGCCAGATCCTCAATCCTATACTAATGGTCATCAGAATTTAGCAGTCCTTTTGGAAGGCACCTTCACTTCGGTTTATAACAATCGGGTTAAGCCCTTTGATATTGCCGATGATAAATCGACTAGCCCTTTCACCAAGATGTTAATTATTGCCGATGGCGATGTAGCCAAAAATGATGTAGGTAGAAACGGCCCTCAAGAATTGGGCTTTGATCATTGGACCGGACAGACTTATGGTAACAAAGAGTTTTTGTTGAATGCCGTTAATTACTTATTGGACGATGATGGACTTATAAACATTCGCTCCAAAGAAGTCGCAATTGCCTTTCTGGACACCAAAAAAATAGCTGCAGAAAAAAGCACTTGGCAAGCTTTAAACCTTGCATTACCACTAGCCTTATTAGGTGTTTTTGGATTACTGTTCAATTATTTTAGAAAGAAAAAATACGCCCGCTAAATGTTAATAAGTTTGTTTCCTAGATTAGTAGCTTTGGGATATATTTGTAAATATTAAACTATTGATCGTAAAACGTATATTATTTAGATGAAATTTATAGTATCAAGTACCTATTTACTAAAACAATTACAAGTTCTTGGAGGTGTTATCAATAATTCGAACACCTTACCTATTTTAGATAATTTCTTATTTGAATTAAATAATACCGAACTCATTATATCGGCTAGTGATTTAGAAACTACTATGTCGGCTAAACTAGAGGTTGAAAGTGACAATGAAGGCAGTATTGCTGTTCCAGCAAGATTGTTATTGGACACGCTAAAAACCTTTCCAGAGCAACCTTTAACCTTTGTAGTTGAAGATAATAATACCATAGAAATTAGTTCTAATCACGGTAAATATGCTTTGGCTTATGCTGATGGTAATGAGTTTCCTAAAGCTGTTGCTTTAGAAGATGCCAGTACAACCACCATTACAGGTGATATATTGGCAACCGCTATAAACAAAACCATTTTTGCTGCTGGGAATGATGATTTACGTCCTGTGATGAGTGGCGTATTTTTTCAATTTTCTACAGAAGGTTTAACGTTTGTAGCTACCGATGCCCATAAATTGGTAAAATATTCTCGTGAGGATGTAAGTGCCAATGAAGTTGCCGAATTTATTATGCCAAAAAAGCCTTTGAACTTACTGAAAGGTATTTTGGCTGCCAGTGATGATAACGTGACCATTGAATACAACGATTCTAATGCGAAATTTTCATTTGAGAATGTGGAATTGATTTGTCGTTTAATAGATGGAAAGTATCCAAACTATGAAGCGGTTATTCCGAAAGAGAATCCTAATAAATTAACTATAGATCGCACACAGTTTTTAAACTCTGTAAGACGTGTGAGCATATTCTCTAATAAAACTACGCATCAAATTCGTTTAAAAATTGCTGGTGCTGAATTAAATATTTCTGCAGAAGATATTGATTACAGCAACAAAGCCGAAGAGCGATTAACCTGTGATTACCAAGGAGATGATATGCAAATAGGTTTTAACTCGCGTTTCTTAACTGAAATGTTGAATAACCTCACATCCGATAATGTGCAACTGGAAATGAGCTTACCAAACCGTGCTGGTATTTTAACACCTGTTGATGGATTGGATGAAGGGGAGCAAGTGACCATGTTGGTGATGCCAGTGATGCTAAATAGCTAAAACAATCGAATATATTAGAATAGAAAACGCCCACAAATTGTGGGCGTTTTTACTATCTCGATTAATCTAACTAACTAATAAAATTAAGAGATAAAGGATATCGTGGTGTCTCGCCATGACTGGCTTTGATTGCATTTACTATAGGAAATGCTACAGATATTAAACCGATAACTATTAAGCCAATAATGCCGAGCCCTAAAAGCAAAATAGCTGGGACACATAAAAGTGCATAGACAATTAGGCTCAATTGAAAATTAACAATACGCTTACCCTGTTCATCCATGGCATATACATTGTCTTTTTGGGTAGCCCAAATTATCAGCGGAACTATAAGCCCGCCAAACCCTGTAATGAATGTCAGCAACTGACTTAAATGGGTTAATACTAAAAGTTGATTGTCTTGTCTCATGATGGTGTTTTAAATGATTGATGTACTTATGTGACGCAAAAAAACAGAAAACGTTACAAAAAAAGCCTATATAAAAATATAGGCCTTTAATAGTGCTATTAATCTAAAGGTATTTACTTTACTTGTATACTTTTACATAATCAATAATAAATTCTTGAGGAAAAACTGAATCATCAACTTCCGGGCCTCCAAAATTTCCACCAACAGCAAGGTTAAGAATAATGTAGAAAGGTTGATCGAATGGCCAGATATCATCATTTCTTTCGCTCGGTGAAAACGTATAGACCAATGAATCATCTATAAAAAACTTAATGCTTTCTTTAGACCAATTTGCCTTATAGACATGAAACCCATCTTCTATTGTTTCTATAGTAGAAATTTTTGTATTCTTTGATTTACCAAAACTATCATTAGTATGTAGCGTTGTATGAATTTCATGTGGTGTCTTACCAACATATTCCATTATGTCAATCTCACCACAAGCTGGCCATCCCACTTCGCCTATATTGGTCCCCAACATCCAAATTGCAGGCCACAATCCATGACCTGTTGCCAATTTTGCTCTGACCTCTATAGTTCCATATTGAAATTCAACTTTATTAGCTGTTGTAATTCTCCCAGACTGATATCTTGTAGAATCTTTTGTTGCTTTAATTATTAAATGCCCATCTTTAACAAAAACATTCTCCTTTGTATAATACTGGCGTTCGTTATTTCCCCAACCACAAAGATCTGGACAACCATTACCAATTTGATAATTCCAATGAAGTTCATTTAATGATGTGCCATCAAAATTATCCTCAAAAATAATCTCTCTCGAATCTTTACAAGCAGATAGAGCTACCATCAACATTAAAAAACAACAAATCCTTATCATTATTCTAGTTCAAATTTAGCTTCAAGTTCAGCCAGAGAACTTCCACCAACAAAAACAGTGAAATCTCCTGGTTCAACCACAAATTCTCCTTGATTGTTATAAAACCCTAACTCCTTTTCTGTCAATAAGAATGTTATTGTTTTCGATTCGTTAGGGTTAAGCTCGACTAACTCAAAGCCCTTTAATTCTTTTACGGGTCTAGTAACACTCGCATAATCATCTCTTAAATATAGCTGTGCTACTTCTTTACCTTTTACCGTACCAGTGTTTGTTAAACTAACTGACACTTCAATTTTATCTTGTGATACCTTATTTACCTTAAGGTTGCTATAACTAAAAGTTGTATAACTCAAGCCATGCCCAAAAGCATATAATGGCGCATTACTAATGTCTGTATAATGTGACCAAAACACTTCACCAGGTGATGGAATATTAGGTCTTCCCGTACTTTTTGTATTGTAGTAAATAGGAACTTGTCCCACACTACGGGGAAAAGTCATAGGTAATTTTCCGCTAGGGTTGTAATCACCATATAAAACTTGAGCTATAGCATTACCTGACTGAGTTCCCAATTGCCACGCTTCAACAATAGCAGGGATATGTTCATCTGCCCAAGTAATGGCCAAAGGACGTCCGTTATTAAGTACTAAAACAATATTAGGGTTTGCTTTATAAACTGCTTCCAATAATTCCTGTTGCACACCTGGCAAGCCTAATTCAGAACGACTCCTACCTTCTCCTGACTGATAGCCATGTTCGCCTAAAACCATCACTACAATATCAGCTTTTGTTGCAGCAGCTATGGCTTTATTGAACCCGCTTTTATCAGTTGTATTAATATCCAATTCCCGTGCAAAAACTGTTTGCCCTGTTACAAAATCAGCTCCCTTTTCAAAGAAAAGTGTATTGCCTTGATAGTTTTGCATACCTTCTAAAACCGAAACAGCTGTTTCATCATCTGCTCCAATACGCCAATTTCCCAAAGGGCTTGTTTTATCATTGGCCAATGCACCAATTAGTGCTATTTTTTGTCCTTCTTTTTTTAATGGCAATAAACCGTTTTCATTTTTTAAAAGCACAATAGACTTTTTAGCAACATCCAATACGGCATCATGTATTTCTTTGCTTCCAACAACGTCTTTCTCATAGGCTTCATCACAATATTTATAAGGATCTTCAAAAAGTCCCAACTCAAACTTAACGCGCAATATGCGTCTAACAGCATCGTCTATAAGTGATTCTTTAACCTTACCTTCTTGTACTAAATTTGCCAATTCAGCAACGTATAAATGAGATTCCATATCCATATCAGAACCTGCATTTGCTGCTATTTCAGCCGCTTGGGTTCCATCCTTTGCCTGTCTATGGGCAATCATTTCAGTTATAGAACCCCAATCAGAAACAACAAATCCGTCAAAATCCCACTGATTTTTAAGAATATCACGTTGCAAAAACGCACTACCCGTTGCAGGTACGCCGTTAATTTCATTAAATGAATTCATAAAAGTTCTAACACCTGCATTTTTGGCTGCTATAAAAGGTGGAAAAATAACATTGTACAATGTTGAAGTCCCAATGTCTACTGTATTATAATCTTTTCCTGATTCGGCAAAACCATAGGCTGCAAAATGTTTTGCACAAGCTGCAATTGTTTCTTTTGATGTCAAATCATCACCTTGAAAACCTTTTACTCGTGCATAAGCTATTTTAGAGCCTAAATAAGGGTCTTCTCCAGCTCCTTCCATTACACGCCCCCAGCGAGCATCGCGAGAGATATCAACCATAGGTGCAAATGTCCAATTAATACCAGAAGCAGCCGCTTCTTTTGCCGCTACTTTGGCAGATAATTCTATGGCTTCCATATCCCAACTAGCTGATTCAGCCAATGGAATTGGGCTCAAAGTCTTAAAACCATGAACAACATCAAAACCGATAATTAACGGAATTCCAAGTCTTGTTTCTTCAACAGCTATTTTTTGAATAGCTCTTACATTTTCTGTTCCTGTAACATTAATCATTGAACCTACCAATCCCTTTTTAAGATGCTCATATTTTAATGCCTGATTACCTTCCGTAGGTGTTGGCCCTGTCACATCCCAAAAACCTGTATATTGGTTCATTTGGCCTATTTTTTCTTCAAGTGTCATTTCACTCAAGAGTTTATTGACTTTAGACTCTATTTCAGAAGCACTATTAACTGACGATTCCTCAATTATAGCCAAATCATTATCATGATTGTTTTTACATGACAAAATGAATAAACCAATAGAAAAAAATGTTACTATATTAAATACGTTTATCTTCATAAATCACTTTTATTGATAAACTCTCACGTAATCAATTTCCATAGTATCTTCCGTAAAAGCTGGATCCACATCCCCACCTAACGTACCACCCATAGCAATGTTCAATATTATAAAGAAATCACTATCAAAAGGTAAGTCTGAAGTATTGGCAACTGTATGAAAAACAGTATCGTCAACCAAGAAAATTATTTCATCTGGAGTCCATTCAACTGTGTAATTATGGAATTCGGTTGTAGATGTTGGTACACTAATACTTGATGAGTCCCCTGCACCAGGAGAAACGCCAGGATGATGTACTGTTCCTAAAACAACATTTTTATCCTGTCCTGTTTGTTCCATGATATCGATTTCACCACAGGCTGGCCAAGTGTTTGTCTGATAGTCAGAACCCAACATCCAAATTGCAGGCCAAGTTCCAATTGACACTGGTAATTTAGCTCTTACCTCTACTCGTCCGAATGTAAAATCATAAAGCCCTTCAGATTTAAGTCTGGCGGAAGTATAGCTAGTTCCATCTGCTTTAGCGGTTATTTTTAAGAATCCATCTTCTACTATTACATTTTCTGCATTATCGGTATAGGTTTGCAGTTCTTGATTTCCCCAGCCTCCTGCACCTAAATCATAAGTCCAGTTTCCAGCATCGGGAGCACCATTGGTGTTGAAATCATCTTCCCAAACCAAATTGTTATACTGTGAGGTAAATGAGTTACCGCCTGGCTCCTCTGAAGTGATTATGAACCACCAGTCAAATTCATTGTTACCATCTGTAGTTTTTAATAATAGCTCGTTAGGAACGGATCTATCAAAAATTTGATAATTATGAGATCCACCACAGTAATAGCTAATAAAAGCCAAGCCTGTTAAACTAATTGTTTCTTGACCACCAGGTGCAATTAACACCCATGATTCGGAATAATCATTATAAGGGAAGTTTTCAACATCAGCACCATTAACAGTTCCTGATCCAGAACCCAATTCGTTAATAAGTCCGTCTCTTCCAAAAACAGTTCCCGAAGGGTCTTCAGTAACATCATCATTAGTATTGTTAGTGATGTATGTAAATGTCCCATCTTCATTAAAAATAAAACGGTCATCATACATACCGACACCTGCTTTTTCTTCAGGGCCTGCACCGTACCATTCACTAGGGATTTGCCCACCTACTGGGCCTAAACCAAAATGTCCGGCTTGTTCAGATTTAAGTCTCCAAACTTTAGAGCCATCACCTACCAAAATATCCAATAAATCCTGTGGTGGCGAATAGGTTGCCAAAACCTCAACTGAAACAACTGTTGAACTTGATGTACCTCCAGTACCATAGGCAATGACTACAACATCATAAGTGTTAACACCTAAATTGGAAAAGTTCATGGAAGCTTCTCCAATTGGAGAACTTACTTCCGCACTGTTATAAACAAACTTATAATTGATAGCATTATCAGCTATTGCTGTAAAGTTCACAACTCCGCTACCATCTCCATAAGGGTTTGCAGAATCCTGACCTACTATTTCTGTCGTTACAACAATATTAGAAGGAGCAATAACATCTCCAAAACTTGCATCATCATCCTGACATGCCGTTATCACAAAAGCTACAGCTACTAAAGAAGTAAATATATATATTAGTTTTTTCATCTTTTTCTATATTAAATTTTTATGAGTTTATACTGCCAGAATACACCTGAACCCGCTTCAATAGATACTTCCATGGTATTGGCATCTATAAAAGTTACATTATATGTCACTGAAGCTGGTGCATCAGTAGGGCTTGTCAATTCTCCTGTATTTACAGCTTTAGGCACTCCTACGTAGGCTCCTACACCGTTTAGTGTAAACGTTCCGGCGCCTTCATCATAAGTGTAGGTTGCAGCATTGGATCCATCATGAGGCGCTATTGGAGCACCGCAGGAATCGCTACCTCCTTGCCAACCTTCGATCCAAGTCTCTGAACCCAAAATATTATTAAAACTACCATCAGTATTAAAAACAAATTGGTCATCATAATAGCAAGCTCTATCACCTACACATGTTGCATCACAGTTCCACCAGCTTGTATCACCTGGTGCTGGGCCTACTCCCAAGGCTCCGGCTTCAGGAGCTATTTGCCATGTTCCTGTTAGAGGTGTAACTGGAGCGCCATCTCTAATAAGTTTATATTGCCAGAAAACACCTGAACCGGCTTCAATAGATACTTCCATGGTGTTGGCATCTACAAAAGTTATATTATACGTCACAGAAGCTGGCGCATCTGCAGGATTGGTCAATTCTCCTGTATTTACAGCTTTAGGTACTCCTACATAGGCACCTACACCATTCAGAGTAAGCGTTCCAGCTCCTTCATCATAGATATAAGTTGCAGCATTTGATCCATCATGAGGTGCAACTGGAGTGCCACAGGAATCACTGCCACCTTGCCAACCTTCAATCCAAGACTCTGAACCCAAGATATTATTAAAACTGCCATCAGTATTAAAAACAAATTGGTCATCATAATAGCAAGCTCTATCACCTACACAAACGTCATCACAACTCCACCAGCTTGTATCTCCTGGTGCTGGACCTACTCCCAAAGCACCCGCTTCCGGTGCCAATACCCACGAACCTACAATTGATGTTGGTGTAGAAGGTGATCTATAAAAATAAATGTTATCAATAAAAGCTGTTCCGCCTCCACCAAATGGGTCTCCAACATACTTTAACTGAAAGATATCAGCTACAGTAAAGCCTGTTTGGTCTGTATAGTCTGAAATAGGAATATCAATACTTGTCCAATCGTTTTGGTTTAATGCAACAACAACTGGTCGTTCTCCATTTGAAGCACTAATTAAAGATACTTCAATAGTTTGAAGAACATCGGCTGTCCAAACATCTAAATGGATATATTCCATTTGGGAAACATCAACTGGAGCGCCAAACTCATTTCCTTGGTAACTTAAATTCGTGTATTGCAACATCTCATCACCGGCCAAATCGAACATCGTCCATCCACTTCCACAGCAACCTCCTTGTCCCCAGTCTGGGAAATAGTTTGTACTGGGTTCATCTGTATAAACACTGCTAAAAATGGATATGACATCCTCGTCTGCCCTTGCAGGCGGTGTTGGAGCAGAAGCTAAAGGCTGAACAATAGCAGTTACTTCAAAATCTTCTGTATAGGTTGTTGTTTCAATAGCTGCTCCCATGGCAGTAACTGTTATAGTATATATTCCAGCTTCTTGGTAGGTGTATGAAACAGTATCTCCAATATTAGCTGATGATGGATCAATTGAAGGATCTTCGCCAAAATCCACTTCGTAAAACATAGCGAAATCTGCCGTTGCAATAACATTTACCGTTTTAGACAGTGTTCCATCATTTTCAATAATAACTTCTAAATTTTGGGGAGCTTGAAAGGAAACCATCAAAGGCTGTACAATTGTTGTTGTCAATCCATTTAATCCGTAAGCTGTCAGTACGACTTCATAAGAGCCTTCTTCGTACGTATGATTAACCCTTCCACCGGGAAGTATATCTTCGGAAGGTTCTGAACCGTCTCCAAATCCAATTACAAATTTAGTAACCCCTTCTCCTAAAGGTATCAAAGTTACCAAACCTGTATTATCTTGTGTAACCCTTGTTTCTAAAGAAACATTGGCCGGTGCTTTAATTTGATTTACATAATCTGTATTATCATCATCTGATGCGCAACCTAAAATGGCTAACATGATAATTGATAAACTTAATGTGTACTTTAATAATACTTTCATAGTTCTGTTTTTTTAATATCCTGGGTTTTGTTGCCAATTTCCATTAGAGAATTGTATTTCCTCTATTGGTATAGGGAATACTTCATTTTTACCAGTAGAGAAACCATCTATTTCAGTACCTCTTCCTGTTCTTACCAAATCAAAAAACTGATGCCCTTCTCCTACTAGCTCTACACGACGTTCATGATAAATAGCAGATGTTAATGCATTACCTGAAGACGTAATATCATTGTCAGAATTACCAAAAGCTCTTGCTCTTACCCTGTTTAAATACATTTTAGCGGTTTCATCGCTTAAGCCTCCTCTATTATAGGCCTCTGCAGCCATCAATAAGACATCGGCAAAACGAATGGCTCTATAGTTGTTAGGATTTGTAAGGTTTAAGTCTCCAGCAGCTTCTCCGCTTCGGGTTCTTGGTAAATATTTTCTATTAAAATATCCTGTATGCTCGTAACCTGTACCATAAGTAGCACCTGTTTGTGAAGCCCATGCTTCTATATCCAAAATAGCAACGTCTTTTCTTAAATCGCCATCTTCAAACTCATCTACGACTTCCTGTGTAGGCACGTTAAAACTAAAACCTGATGTAAATTGCGGTCCTGAATAATTTCGCACACCACTAAAACCTACAGCTACGTTACCTTCACTACACTGTAAACAATCAAAACCAGCTCCTTCAACATCAGTATATTGTACTTCAAAAACCGATTCAATGCCATTTTCGCCTTGATTCTCAAAAATGGTATCATAGTCAGTGACCAAATCATAAGGTCCTTCTTCAATTAATTCGCTTAATATTATTGCAGCTTCAGAAAATTTTTCTTGATACAAATAGACTTTTCCTAGAAGTGCTTGTGCCGAACCCTTTGTTACTCTACCAATTTGTGGTGCCGTGTAGGATAGATTATCTACAGCATACTGTAAGTCTCGTTCTATTAAAGCATAAACATCCTCAACTGGAGATCTTGGTATGGTAGTTTCGTCTCCTAATTGAAATCTTGTTTCCTTTAAAGGAACAGCACCAAACCACTTAACAAGTTCAAAATAATAATATGCTCTTAAAAAACGGGTTTCACCAATAATAACTTCTTTCCCTTCAAAGTCTGTTTTATCTTCGAACTCCATAATATAATTAGCACGATTGACACCTGCATACATCCAATTCCAAACATCTCTTAAATTACTGTTGACAGGCGTATGAATCATGTCATCTATCTGCTGAAAACCAACTACGTCTGTAGCACTTTCACCTCCACACAAGGTGTTATTGGAGGCTATTTCGCCTAGTAAAACATTGACATAAGTTGACTGTAACAAATCATAAGTTCCCACAAGGGCATTGTAATAATCTGTTTCAGAGTTGAAATAGTTTTCTGAATCTTGATTATATCGCTTTGTTTCATCTAAAAAATCATCTGAACAAGCATACGTTAATAATGCAGCTAACATGATTAACGTTAAAAATTTTAATGTTTTTATATTTTTTTTCATATCGCTGTTTTTTTAAAAAGTTACGTTTAATCCTAAAAGATATTGTCTTGAAATAGGATAGAAACCATAATCAATTCCACCTCCTATGGCCTCTCCTGTTGTTGCAGCAGGATCATAACCATTATACTCCGTAAAAGTAAATGCATTGTTTACAGCTGCATAAACACGAACCTTGCTCATTCCTATAGTCTCCAAAACTTGAGGTGATAATGAATATCCCAACTGAATATTTTGAATTCTTAAAAAGGAGGCGTCTTCTACGTAGAAATCTGAAAACAATTTATTTGTAGTAGCTCCCACGGTAGTTCTTGGCACAGAGTTACTAGTACCTTCACCTGTCCATCTGTCTAAATATAAGTTTAGCCTATTTACATTAGGTTGGTCGCGCTCGTAATTACGAACCATTTCCTTTCCAACTTCCGCATAGGAATAAGCTGAAAAGTCTATATTTTTATACTTAAAATTTAAATTCAGACCCATATAAAAATCGGCTTGAGGTTTTCCTAGATAGGTTCTATCATCAAAGGTAATTTCGCCATCACCATTTACATCAACATACCTGAAATCTCCAGGTGCAGCTTCAGCTCCTAAAGCCAGCTGTGATGGATGGGCATCAACTTCAGCTTGATTTTGAAAGATTCCATCAGTTTGTAATCCGTAAAAATAGCCTATTGGTTGTCCAACTTCCATACGCGATGGTGCCAATTGACCTACTCCAAATGCACCACCTTCTTGAATGACTCCTCCGTTAATTGATATGACTTCACCTTTTATGCTTGTAAAGTTATAATTGACTCCAAATGAGAAGTTTTCAGAAATATCTCCTGTATACCCAATAGCAAATTCAAAGCCTGTGTTTCTTGTTGTACCAGCGTTTACTGTTGGATTACCTGCTCCTGGAGCTCCTGTTCCCAAAGTCCCTGAAACTGGTAAATTTCCAATTAACAAGTCGTTTCTATCTTCTGAAAATACATCAGCTGTAAAATCAATTTTGTTGTTAAATAACTTTAAATCGATACCTATATCTAGTTTCTCGCCTACTTCCCATTTGGCATCTGGATTTGGCAACCTACCTGAAGCTACACCATTTACTAACACACCATCAAAGACATAAGTGGCTTCTCCGTTTAAGGTCGTTCTATAAAGGTCACTTCCCACATTATTACCCAATAAACCATAACTACCTCTTAATTTCAAGAAATTGATAACTTCTGAATCCTTTAAGAAGCTCTCTTCAGATATTTTCCATCCAGCAGTAAAGGATGGGAAATAATCTATTCTGTTATCAGGTGAAAAATCTGAAGAACCATCTCTACGAATCATAGCTGATAATAAATACTTTCCAGCAAAATCGTATTGTAATCTAGTAAAATAAGACGTCAATCTATTATCAAAAACATACGACCCATTTGGTATGGCATCGCTTAAGCCAGTTGTCAAACTAATATCTGCAAAATCCCAAGAGTTGTTTGGTACATCAAATCCAGAAGCAAAAAGGCCATCTCCAGAACTTTTTTGGGCGCTTGTCCCCAATGTTAGGGTAACATGGTGATTTCCAAACATTTTATCGTAGTTAATAAATGTTTCCCAATTGTAATAACTGTAAGATGTTCTGCTTTGATCAACGCGACTTCTGACATTATTAAATACCTTTCCAGAACCATAGTCAACTATGGGCGCAAAAGTTTTGCCTTTGTCATTATAAGTCTTGTAGCCAAAACGTGAGGTTACTGTTAACCCCTCCAATAGATCATACTCCAATTGAAAATTACCTTCCAACCCTTCTCCTAAATATTCGTTGAAGGTATTGTTAATTTGTGATAGTGGATTTATGACTTCATTTCCTAAAAACCCTGAAATGTCATCTTCATTTGGGCTATAAGTTGGCGCATAATTCAGAGCATTGAACAATACCGATCCTAGAGCATTTTCTGAAATGGACTTTCTTTTGTTAGCAAAATAATTAGCATTAGTAGAAAATTTAAGCTTCTTTGTAATATCGACTCCTAATCTGACTTTGATATTATTTCTAATGTAATTAGACTTATCACTTGCTACAATACCATCTTGCTCCAATCTATTTGCTCCAAAATAATACGTTACATTTTCACCACCTCCGCTTAATCTCAAATTATGGTTAATAATTGGTGCGGTATCAAAAACTTCATCTTGCCAATCGGTTCCTGTTCCCAAACCACCTACATTTTCAAATGGGATTTCCTGACCATTAGCAGCATAACTTTCGTTTAACAACAGCGCATACTCACTGGCATTTAAATAAGGAAGCTTTCTGGTAGTTTCCTGAAAGCCAGTGTACACATCGTAACTTAATGTAGGCTTGGTATTCTTCCTACCACCTTTAGTTTTTACCAAAACCACACCATTTGCACCTTCAATTCCATAAATGGCGGCTTGGGCATCTTTTAATATCGAAATTGACTCTATGTCATTAGGGTTTATACTATTTAAATCACCTCTGTAACCATCTACAATGACCAACGGTGCATTGTTTTGGTTGGAGCTTATACCTCTGATAATAAGATTGAAACCGCCACCTGGAGATCCTGAACCAGAGTTAACAGTAACACCTGACACTGTCCCTTGTAGAGCAATTGCCGCATCAACAGGTTTTAAATCATCCAATGTTTCTGATGTCACTAAAGAAATCGCTCCTGTAACATCTTTTTTGTTTTGAGAGCCATATCCAATCAGTACAACCTCTCCCAAAGCTTCAGCAGACTCTGCCATAAATACTGTAATAGGTTCACTGCTCGAAACAACTACTTCTTTTTCCTCATATCCCAAATAAGAAAAAACCAAAACAGAATTAACTGGAATATTCTGAAATGAAAAATTTCCATCAAAATCCGAAATGACTCCTTGAGTGGTATTCTTTATGATAATATTGACACCAACTAGTGGTATTTGAGATTCCGAATCTTTGACCGACCCGGAAACATCTACATTTTGGGAAAATGCAAATGCAGACATTATTAGAAATAATGTGGTTAATAAGTTTTTTGATATCATAGTGTAATCTTTAGTTGTGTAAACTTATCACAATATGTTATGAAATCGTTAAAATTCACCACAACAAAAAGTATACAATTAAAAAAAAGATATGGTTTTTTAAGATTTTAATAACAAAACACCAGTAATAATGTCAAATTGAAAATGATAGATAAAATGAACTACAACGTTGTAATCCAAACAAAAAACACCCTTTGTAGTGGTAATGTATAGTTTAAAAATGCATTTGTTTGGGTATTAAATTTCAAGAATGTAATTTGTTAAGCTAGCTTCGTGCGGTAAATTCATTTTTTTTCGCAATCGATATCGTTTTACCTCCACGCTTTTTGGCGAAATATTTAATAGCGGAGCAATCTCTTTGGATGATAAATTCAATCGTAAATATGCGCAGAGTTTTAAATCGTTAGGAGTTAATGATGGATGCTTTGCTTTTACTTTAGCTAAAAAATCCTTATCGGCATTATTAAAGGCCTCTTCAAAGAACTTCCAATCATCTTTATTGTTTAAGTTTTTATCAATTATTCTAATTACCGATTTGATAGTTTTATCTTCTTTAGCTTCCTTTAATCTATCCTTGATATTATTCAAAAACTCATTCTTCTTTATAAGGTTCATAGTCGAAATCGCCAGTTCCCTGCTTTTGCTTTCAATATCCTGCTGAAGCTTTTCATTTTCAAAATGCATAAGCTGCTGCTTATTCTCCAACCCCTTTAATTCAATTTCCCGTTCGGTTTCCTTAAGTAGTTTAATGCGTTGCTTTTTATAATAATTCTTATAAAGTATATGCATAAACAACGAAAACAGCAGAACGGACATAATATAAACAACTATAGCTATTGTTGACAAATACCATGGCTTGCCTATAGTAAATTGATAACTGGCCGTATTAGTAGTTAACGTATTCCCTACTTTACCTCGAACCTTGAAAGTATAATCGCCATAAGGCAAATTCTTGAACAATTCGCTTGAATTGTTAGACCAATCACTCCAAGAATCATAAAAACCTTCCAGTTGATATTGATATTCAGGTTCAAGATATTTGTCAAATTCTGGAATACTAAATGTGAATTCAATATTGTTTTGCTTATTCGTAAAATCGCCTTTAGTATTCTTGGATATGAGTTGCGGTTCCGTATCCAGTGAATGGTTTGTAATGGAATTAAGAGATAATTCATACTGTTTGTCAGTAAACTTATCCAGATTAATAACTGTATAACCAGTAGAAGACCCAAAAATATACTTATCACCCACAACATGTGTAATATTCTCATAACCTGTCATGCCCTTACGAAGAGAATTTGGGAAGGCTAGCATATTAACATTAGGATGGCCACTAAACTTTCCGGGAGTCACATAAGTTAAGTTCTTCTGAGAGAAACCCCAAATAGTATTGGTTTCCTTTTCAGAAATCAGTTTACCAGACGTGTAGGTATCATTTTCAAAAATCTTACTTAAAATACTATCCTTTTCAAAAGTTTGAATCTCTTGGTTATACTTAAAAACACCATTTTTATAGGCGTAAATAATGTCATTGTTATGTTTTAGCAAACTTGAGTTTAGTCCTTGTCCTATTGATGTATCCTTTTCAACTTTTAGAGCTTTTCTATAGGTATCATCCGCCTTAATCTTAAAAACGCCTTTATACTCATGACTGACAAATATGTTTTGGGCATCATCCATTTCAAAGTATTTTGAAGAGTTATTGAAGCCCTCTATTTTGTTTCTAAAAACCCAATTGCCATCTTTTTTCTCTAAAATATTGAGACCGTTATAATTTCCCTGCAGTAATAAATCATCATACCCTTTAATAGTTTTGATATTCCAGGTACCATTTATTCTTAAAATTAAATCTGCCGACTTATCCTTAACAATAAAAGTTCCATTATTGTGCCCACAAAACAAGGTGTTGTCAATCTTTACCAAACACCAAACCTGGCCTTTAGTACCTTCAATAAAGTGAAATGGTTCGTCTCTGTCAAGTCCCTTAACAAATAAACCCTGATTGGTTCCCAGATACAAATTATTGTTATAAATAGCCGAAGCATATACAGTCCCTATTTCACCTTTATCATCATTATAAATTGTAAAAGGAGACGTAATGTTAACACAGTTAATTCCATTATCTAAACCCAACCATATATTTTGTTCCGAGTCCTCAAACAATGACAATACCGTGTTATTGCTCAACCCGTTTATTTGATTGATTTTATAATTTGCCTCACCATTTTCGGTTAAGTGAATAATACCATTAGAAATGGTTCCTAGGGCAAAACTATTATCCTTTAGCTTGATACTGCTGTAAACCGTTACACGATTGAGTAAGTCTTTAGCAGGAATTTCCCATGGACTAACAACCGAGTCTTGTAAAATATAAAACCCTAGATCTTGTGTTTCAACTAAAAACTGATTGTTGTGATTGTATATGTTAACAATGATATTATTCTTAAAAATAGTATTATCCGACACCAATACAGATTTGCCATTTTCTATTTTAAAAAGCCCTTCCTGGATGTCCTGAAAATATATAGTTTCATCAACCTTATACATTTTAGTCAAAGAAACCTTACTCTCAATAACGTTAAAAGCTTTATCGAGGACATGATAAATGTATATTCTATTTAAAGACTGAAATAAAATCCAATTATCGATAGATTTAATACTCCAAAACTGCTCATCTTCTATTAGAGGCGTTTGTAAACTTTCAGATAAGGACTGATAAACCAGAATACCCAAATCATTTCGTTTCCAATATCCAAACTCCATGTAACAACCTGTATAAATTATATCGTCTACAACAGTTACCGATCGAATAATAGTTTCATTGGGTGAAGGATACAACTGCCATTCAGCGCCATTGTACTCCAGAAGACCTTTATTATTGGCTACATAAATATATTTACTTGAAGATTGCGAAATCCCCCAATTCTGATTTTCAGCACCATACTGTTTGGGACTATAAACCTCTATAGGTGGTAATTCTTGAGCTGATATTTTATTGGACAACAATACAAGACAAAGAAGAAGTATATAAGCTGGTTTTAACTTCACAAAAGTATATTTTTGGTTATACAATGATACAAATTATTGGAGTAAGGAACTTTAATTATTGTCAAGCAATGATAAAACAGCAAGAGTTTTATATCTAGTCTATAGACACCTACAAATCTGTCATTCATAAAAATTGTCCATAAAATCTGAATCAGATTCAAGCTTGTTCTAACAAAGACATTATTTAACATACAATAAATCAGGTAGTTCTCTGTTTTTCTGTCAAAAAAAACCTTACATTAGTGATTCATTTCAACACTAACCAAAAATCCCATACCAATGAAACAAAATGTTTTAGGTTGCACCTTGCTTTTCATAGCATTCCTGTGCAACCCTATTCTAGTTGCACAAAGTCAAGAAGGTATAATCAGTAGTTCCATTGCCAAGGATAATGATAAATTCATAGCTATTTTCAAAGATATTCATCAAAATCCAGAGCTGGGCTTTATGGAAGTTAGAACCGCTGGCATTATTAGTAAGGAATTAAAATCCTATGGCTATAATGTGTCCGAAGGTATTGGAATAACAGGAGTGGCAGGAGTTCTAAAAAATGGAGATGGCCCAATTGTAATGTATCGTGCAGATATGGATTGTAATGCGGTAAAAGAAACCACAGACCTGCCTTATAAAAGCACCAAGATTGTCAAATTGGACAATGGCACAGAAACTCCTGTGATGCATGCTTGTGGTCATGATATCCATGTAACCTGGATGCTGGCTACCGCCAAATTTTTTGCTGAACATAAAGATTTATGGAAAGGTACTTTAATATTCATTGGTCAACCAGCTGAAGAACCCATATCAGGTGCTGAAGCTATGGTAAACGATGGTCTTTACACCAAATTCAATGTCCCAGAACCTGATTATTTATTTGGAATTCACAGCGCACCTCTTGGGGTTGGCATCATTGCAGCCGCCGCTGGCGTTCGTATGGCTGGAACAGACCAACTGGATGTTACCTTTCATGGAGTTGGAGGTCATGGCTCTACACCCAACCTGTCCAAAGACCCAATTGTAATGGCCGCAGCAGCTATTATGCAATATCAGGCCATAGTAAGTCGTGGAATTGACCCTAAAAACTCTGCTGTAATTACGGTAGGCTCTATACAAGCAGGAAGTGATAATAATGTAATTCCAGAATCAGCCTTGTTGAAGGTCAACCTACGTTGGTTTAGTGAAAATGACCGAAAAACCATGATTGAAGGTATCAAAAGAATCAACGAAGGGATTGCTCATGCCTACAATATTCCAAAAGAAAAATACCCTACAATACAGTTTAAAGGATGGTCTTACCCACTTGATAATAGTAACGAGTTGACTAAAACAGTACAAAACTCCTTAAAACCATTAATGGCAGACAATAGCTTTTTATTAGATGAAACAATGCTGCCTTCCATTATGGGTTCAGAGGATTTTCATCATTTGGTCATTCATAACACCAAAAAAGAGTATTGTTATATTCAGGTAGGTGTTGCAGAACCTGAAAGATTCAAAAATGCTTTTAAGGAAGGCAAGCTACCTTTTAATGCTCACAATGGGGACTTTGAAGTAGATTTAAGTGCTGTTGAATTTGGCACCAAAGCCGCTATTACCGCAACACTAGCAATTTTTAAACAAGAATAAACACAATTAAAAAACCAATTTCATGAAATTTAAAGTAACCTTATTGTCATTATTATTTGCCATTGTTTCCAGTCAGGCACAAGAACAAAAGTTTTTAGTACTAGCCAAGTTTAGTGATAAAGAACTGGCAAAACAAATGGAAACCGAAATGGTCAACCAATTAAAAGCAGAAGGCTACCAAGCCATCATCACACAAGGCAACATTGCTGCCAAAGATTTAGAAAATGAAGAACAGTTTTTACAAAAAATAACAGACCTTGGTATTACAGGTCTCATAGCTTTTATAAACCCTGAAACCAACAACACCTATAAAAAAACACCGTCTATTAATGCCAATGTTGGTACCAAACCTGTCAAGCTAGGAATTTTTAGAGTCAATCTGGGAGGCAGTGTACCAATAGCTGGTGGCACCAAAACCAAAAAGGAAATTCAATTAAGTGCTGAATTCTATAATAAAAAAGACGCAGGACCAGTATTTACCAAAGTCCTAAAAGCCACAGATTCTCCCGATAAAAGGGGAATCATGAAAAAGTTTTCTGAAAGCATGATAAAAGCACTTAAAAAGAATAAGATTATTAGCTAGTATTTTTAATGCATTCTAGCAATTTTGACAATTACAGTTTTATAAAACGTCAAAAAAATTATTGCTTAATCTTATTCACTGACTTTAATACCATGATCCTTCAAGATTTTAATGAATCTAGGGTCATCATCTAAATAACTAAAAAAGTCATTACGCTCTCGTCTTAAAGTTCTAGTTTGCTTGTGTCTTACTGTATCTAAATAAAATAAAACACTATCTGTTAATTTTAAACTAGAATAAACCATAGCCAATTGGTGGCTTTTCTCATCAGGGTGAGCATTTTTTTGTATGGAATCAATAATCTTGTATGCACTCAAGGTATCTCCAACTTTCGTGTAATAATAACCCAAAAAGCGATTGAAAACATTCTGTTTTTTAACCATTTCAGTTAAAGGCACAATAGCCTGTTGATACTTATCCTGATCTGCATAAAGTCTGAAAAAATTCCTGTTAATAACAAACTCGTTATTTCCTGAATCTTCTTTTTGAAGCTTTTTCATAAGCTGTTCAGCTTCATCATACTTATAATTCGACATTAAAGCCGTAAAATACCCATTGGCCGTAGCAAATGACAAGGGGTCTAACCTATAGGCTATTTTGGCTTGTTCCAGTTGTTTTTCATATTCCTGATTATAATAAAAAAATGTAGAGTATTGGTGTCTTGCCGTTAAATCATTTGGTGATAATGCTATGGCTTTTTCGAAGGCTGCTTGAGCCTCTTCCTTCTTCCCTTCAATATTATAAATCAATCCTTTAACCGAATATATTCGAGAGACTTTATTGTTTATTTGTTCCGCTTTATCCAGATACTCATTTGCGAGTCGAGACGCTTCTTCTGGATCTCTTGAAGAATAGTAAGTTTCCAGATAAATCGAATTCGCTATTTCGGCATAGGCTTCAGCATAATTGGAATCTATCTCAATGGCCTTTTCGTATAACTCAATACTTTTGGCCAAGCTTTCACTATTGCGTTTGTCTGCTTCCTTCCTTCCTGTCAAAAAGAGTTTGTAAGCTTCAATGTCACGTACTGGTATCGATGATAACTCCTTTTGCTCTTCAAATGAAATACTCATGTCTAAAGCTTCGACAATTTTTTGAGAGACTTCTGATTGCACTTTAAAAATATCAGTCAAGACCACATCATATTTATTGCCGCTTATTATTTTATCTGAACTCACTTCAATAAGCTGCGTATTGATGCGCACATCATTATCGTATTTTAAAATACTTCCCACCAAAACATAGGAAACCCCTAACTCTCTAGCTATTTTGTCAAGGTTCTTATCCGTGTCCTTATAGTGCATTACCGAGTTTCGGGAAATGACATGCAAATCTTTTATTTTAGATAAATTGGTAAGAATGTCATCTGTCATACCATCTCTAAAAATTTCAGCATCATGATCATTACTTAAGTTATCAAATGGTAAAACAGCAATGGATTTTTCAATTACCGAATTAGGTCCCTTAAAAAAATCCAATTGGTAAAATGCAAAAATAAGAGCCAATAGTATTAAGACTGGCACCAAAATTTTCAAACCTAAATGCTTCCTTTTTTGAGGAACAGAAGTCTTTAACTTCTGCTTTATGGTTTCCTTTTTGGGAACTACCAAACCTTTATTGGCTATGGCAAAAATAGGTATCGTTTCATTAACATTCTTTAATTCAAAGGCATCAAGAAACTTGGATTCTATATGGCTATGGTTACGTATTTGGTCATGGACTCTATCAGAAATCAATATGCTGCCTGGTAATGCGCAGGCTTCAATACGCGACGCCACATTTACTGCATCACCTATAATATCATCTTTGGAATATACAATATCCCCTACATGAATACCAATCCTAATAGGAATCTTGGGTTCTTTTAAAAACGCCATCTGTAATTCAATGGCACAATCAACGGCTTCAACAGTACTTTTAAATGTGCTTAATGTACCATCACCAAAATACTGAACAATATGACCGTTGTGTTTTGCTGTAATCTCCTTAAAAACATCGCGATGTCTATTTCTAATCAATATGGTTTCGGCTTCGTCACGCTGCATTAGGGAAGTATAGCCTTCTATATCTGTAAACATGATAGCAGCAAGCAACCTTTGTTGTGACATCTAAATGAAGTATTAATTAATCGATTAAATTTAAGTAAATATTCTTAAACCAAACTTTCAAATTAATAGTTGGTAGGATAAATATTAATATATTTATAGGACAATTTTTAGAAAATGTCTAAACCAGCTACTGAAAATCTAATTGAGTTTTTATCGAATATCTCTTTCTTTTCTGAAGTTAACAAAGCCTCACTCAAGCACCTATCAACTGTACTTGAGGAAGAAACTTTTAGAAAAAACAAATTGGTATTTGAAAAAGACAGCGTTGGCGAATATATGTATATAATTGTTTCTGGAAGCGTCAAGGTACATGAAAAAAATCATGTGTTTGGTCATATGCTTGCGGGTGAATGTTTTGGCGAATATGCTTTAATTGACAATAACAAACGATCCGCTTCCATTACAACACTCGAGGAAACTACGGTTTTAAAGATTGACAGAGCGCATTTTTTTGAACTCATTTCCAACGACATTGGTTTTTCACAAGGTATTCTTTCGGTGCTTATTAAAAGACATCGTAACATCGATATCATACAGGAAAATTTAGCTTCCTCAAAAAAAGCTTTGGAATTAGCCAATTCTAAATTAAGCGGCTTGATTGATGGCGCCATGGATGCCATCATTATGTTTGACGAAAAATTTAGAATTCTATTGACTAACCCTTCTGCCAATGTGTTGTTCGAAAATAACGATGTTATCCAACGTAATTTGTTACTCTTTTTAGACGAAAGCAGTGCCGATCGTATCCAAAATCTTGTAAAAAACGATTTGAATAACGACCAGCCCTTAAGCAGCAATTACCTTCCTGATGTCATCAAAGTTATTGGATCACATGAAACCGAAACCTTAAACGAAGGAACCATAAGTAAATGGGGAGATAACACAACATCTTTTTACACCTTAATTTTAAGAAATATACAAGACAGACTTCAAGCAGAAGATAAAATCGAGTTTTTAACCTCACAGACAGAGTATCTGAAGGAAGAAATTAAGGAACTCACCAGCGACCATGGAATCATAGCTGAAGATAAAAGTATGAAGAAGGTACTGCAACTGGTCAATAAAGTGGCAACCACAAACGCTACGGTTCTCATCAATGGTGAAACTGGTACAGGAAAAGAGCTTGTTGCACGAGCCATACATCAATTAAGTGATAGAAAAGACAAACCACTTATACGTATTAATTGTGGTGCTATACCAACCAATTTAATTGAAAGCGAACTGTTTGGCCACGAAAAAGGGGCATTTACAGGTGCTACATCAACCAGAAAAGGCCGGTTTTTGTTAGCCGATAAGGGAACCATCTTTTTAGATGAGATAGGTGAATTACCTTTAGAGTTACAACCAAAATTACTGCGTGTTATTCAAGAGGGCGAATTTGATCCTGTTGGTAGCTCCGAAACTATAAAGGTAGATGTACGTATTATAGCGGCTACACATCGTGATTTAATGCAACATGTTAAGGATAAAAAGTTTCGGGAAGATTTGTTTTACAGACTGAATGTCTTTCCTATTACGGTTCCACCACTTCGCGATCGTGGCAATGATATTTGTTTGATAGCCGACCACATGATTTCAGAATTTTCACGTGAATTGAATAGGTCTATTAACCTATTGTCCGAAGAAGATAAAGCTGCCTTAATAAACTACAATTGGCCAGGTAATGTTCGTGAACTTCAAAATTTAATAGAACGCGCCATTATTATTTCACAAAACAATACCATTTCTTGGCAATCTATTATCCCTCAAGGTGGCATTGAACAGAAAGCAACTACGCTACAAACATCCAATACAATATATACAGCACCAGAACTTATAGAAATTGAAAAAGCCAATATTGAACGTGCACTTAAACGTACCAAATGGAAAATCTCTGGCGAAAATGGTGCCGCCAAACTATTAAAACTACCACCAACCACGCTTTCTTCAAGAATAAAAGCTTTAGGTATAGAGAGACCCATTTAAACATCCCAAAATTCACGAAATCTCGGAAATAAATTCACGATAATTCGTTAAAAAACGAAATGTCGTCATACATCAACACAATAAAATACTATATAAACATTTGATTATCAATTATTTGCAAAGTTTGGCATAGTAACTGCCTATATATTGGCAACAAAAATGTTTAACAATTTAAATTTTAAAAAAATGATTACAACAGCAAATGTTAAAAACGGAGTAAACGTTGACCAATTAGTAGAAACAATTAGTCACATTCAAGAACAACCAGAATTAGCCAAGTTTCAATTTAGAGCTAAAAACAACTGGATCGATGGCGGACATTGTGTATCGAGCATCAAAAGCTTTTACGGTGCAGGTGCAGAAGATTCATCACGTGAAGAAACCTTCACTATGGAATGCAGCCATCCTCAAGTCCTTTTAGGCCAAGATGAAGCAGCTACACCACCAGAAGTATTATTACATGCTTTAGGATCTTGTTTAACGGGCGCTATGGTATACCATGCGGCTGCAAACGGAATCGACATTGAGAGTGCTTCTTCTTCTTTAGAAGGTAATGCCGACTTACACGGATTTTTAGGATTAGATCCTGAAGTTCGTACAGGGTTTAACGGAATCACTTTTAAGTTAAAGGTAAAATCCGATGCTTCAGCTGAACAATTGGAAAATTTAGCCAAATTTTCTCCAGTGTTCGACATGATTACCAATCCTACTCCAGTTTCAATTGAAATTGTAAAGGAGTAGTAAAACTTAAAAAATGGTTGAATCACAGAACGTGATCAGCCATTTTTTGCTTTAAGATTATGTTATCACATCATTCACAAAAAAATGAAACCTGCACCTCAAGCCATACTAAATGCCAATCAAGCTGTAGCTGAAATAGCCTTTAAAACAAACGATGTATTTCCCATATATCCTATTACACCTGCTTCGGAAATGAGCGAAATGGTTGAACAATGGTGTACTGAAAATAAAACAAACACCTTTAACAATACTCCCTCTGCATTTCAAATGCAAAGCGAGGCTGGAGTAGCAGGAGCCATGCATGGCGCATTGCAAACAGGGTCTTTGGCAACAACTTTTACAGCCTCACAAGGCTTATTGTTAATGCTTCCCAATATGTACAAAATAGCTGGTGAACTCACGCCCAATGTCATTCATGTGGCAACCAGAAGCGTCGCAACACATGCCCTTTCTGTTTTTGGTGATCATAGCGATATTATGGCTGTACGTCAGTCTGGCTATGCTATGCTGGGTAGTTCAACGGTTCAGGAAGCTCACGATTTTGCATTGATAACACAAGCAGCAACCTTGGAATCAAGAGTGCCTTTTGTGCATTTCTTTGATGGTTTTAGAACATCGCATGAAATAAACAAAATAGCACTAATCACTGATAGTGCTATTCAACGCATACTGAATGATGAGCATATTGAACAACACAGAAACAGAGCTTTAAATCCCAACAATCCTGTTATTAGAGGGACATCGCAAGGTCCAGATGTATTTTTTCAAAGCCGTGAAGCCGTGAATACGCATTACAAGCTATGTCCTGAAATAGTTCAAAAAAAGATGGATGATTTCGCCCGATTATCAGGCAGGGAATACAAACTTTTTGACTATGTAGGCCATCCTGAAGCCGAACATCTAATTATATCTATGGCTTCATCTTGTAGTACGGTTGAAGCGACCATCAATCAATTAAATGAAAATGGAGAGAAATTAGGCTTGATAAAAGTACGTTTATTCAGACCCTTTAGTACCAAACACCTTTTAAAAGCCTTACCAAGCACAGTGAAATCAATCGCTGTTTTGGACAGAACCAAAGAACCAGGTTCAACTGGCGAACCTTTGTATTTAGATATCGTTCAAGTTTTAAATCAGGCTTATCAAGAAAACAAAATCACAACAATGCCTAAAATAGTTGGAGGACGTTATGGACTATCCTCAAAAGAATTCACACCAAGTATGGTGACCGCCATTTTTCAAAATTTAAAACAAGACCAGCCTAAAAATAATTTCACCGTTGGCATCAATGACGATATCACGCATTTAAACCTGGATTACCCTAAAACCTTTAAACTGAATAACAACCATTACGAAGCCATCTTCTACCAAGAAAAAACAAATGAAGAGATCAACAGTTTTAATACCATAACCAAACTTTTAGGGTATCAAAAAGACCACTTTGTTCAGAATTACATAACCAGAAGTTATAAAAAGTCCGATGCATACTGTGAGGCACATTTAAGAATGGGTAATAACTCCATTAACTTACCGTATATAATCACGCAAGCCAATTTTATAAGCTGTACCGATTCACAGCTAAACCAAAGTGATGCTATCATTTCAAAAACCAAAACAGGTGGTACTATTTTGGTCAAAACACAGCTTTCAACAAAAGCACTTTGGCAAATACTTCCAGCTAACAAACAGTATCAAATCATTGAAAAAAACATTGAGCTACTAACGGTAAATACGGAAGAAATACAAGCCTCCAACATACAGAAAATCAATGCAATTTCAGCTATACATGCATGCTTCTTGGCTTTAAAATCCGATTACGCGTTTAAAAATGAGTTTTCAAAATATAGGGAGTTCATCTACCAAGTCGATAAAACAGCGAATCACAATCCTGACGATATTACTGCAGATTTTGACGCAACTTTCAATCAAACGCTTTTAGGTCAGTTACTATCAAACAAAGGAAATGAAGTACCGGTAAGCCTACTTCCTATAGATGGCACGTACCCAACAAACACATCGCAATTCAATTCGCCAACCAATAACCAAGAGACCATATCATGGAATGCCAATACCTGCACACAATGTGGCGCTTGTAGTATGGCTTGCCCATTGTCGGCATTACGCATTAAAGTATATGGTGATAAATATTTAGAAGGCAAACCGGATTCATTCAATCAGACCGCATCACTTGATTTTGATTTGCTAAATTATACCATTCAAGTAAACCCAGAACAATGCAATAACTGCAATAACTGCTTGGATGTTTGCCCATCTCATGCCCTAGCCTATACAAATGACATTCAAGAACAAGTTTCAAACTGGAACCATTTTAAAAGCATTCCAGAATTTGACAGATCCAAAATCCATACAGGAAAAGTCAGTCAGCAACAACTGCAGGAGCCTCTGTTTAAATATGCCAATGGCGATAAAGGTTGTGGCGAAATGGCATACCTAAAGGTCATGTCACAACTATTTGGAGATCGTATGCTTATTGCCAATGCTACAGGTTCCAGCTCCATATTTGGTGGTGCCCTACCTACTACACCATGGTCAAATAATAGTAAGGGTCAAGGGCCTGCTTGGTCAAACTCACTCTTTGAAGATAATGCCGAATTCGGACTAGGCTACAGAATGTCTATAAATCAACTGGAAAAACAAGCTAAAAATCTATTGGAATCCTTATTGCCAGTTTTGGATTTCGATTTAGCGTACGACATATTAAAAGCTAACCAAAACAACGAAAAGGAAATTAACGAACAACGTGAACGCATAGGTATTCTAAAAGAAAAGCTAAACGAAATAAATTCACCTGACGCTAAAAGGCTACTGAACATAGTTGATAACTTGGTCAAAAAGAGCGTGTGGATTCTAGGTGGCGACGGTTGGGCTTACGATATTGGTTTTGGCGGATTAGACCATGTTATAGCATCTGGTGAAAACGTCAATATCCTCATCCTAGATAACGAAGTATATGACAATACAGGAGGCCAAGCTTCCAAAGCAACACCACTGGGAGCTCAAGCCAAATTTGCTTTTGGTGGCAAACACAAGCAAAAAAAGGATTTAGGTTGGCTAGCCATGAATTACGAAAATGTATATGTGGCGTCTGTAGCCATTGGTGCCGATCAAGAACAAACCCTTAAAGCCTTTAACGAAGCCGAAAGCTTTAATGGACCATCCATAATAATAGCCTATTGCCATAGTAGCAATCATGGTATCGACATGAAAAGTCCTAGCAAGTATCATAAAGCAGCAGTAGCTTCAGGCCAATGGCTGTTATATAGAAATGACCCAAGAAGAAAAGGCCAGAACATAAACACCTTACAATTGGATTCACCATATCCAAGCATACCCATTGAAGATTATTTAAAACTGGAGAGTAGGTTTGCTAAAGTAACTGATAACAAACAACATGTTCAACAACTTCAAAAATCCGTCAATGCACGTTTTCAAAAATATACTGCTATGACTATTTCTAAACCTATAAAAAGAGGTGATCAATTAACCGCCACCAAGTAGACGCATCAGCATAACCTGAATGAGAACATGTTGTGCGAAAACAACAACATTAATGTGCTTGGTCTACCTGCTCAAAATTTAGATACAGATTTATACTCCGCCAACTTAAGACTAGCTTTAAACCCTGGAATACAATCAATACCTTTTATCAAACAATAGTTTTGATAAACATGGCCAATGGAATTTAAGATTAAGTTGGGAATATATGCCATTATCATTCATATATTTGGTCTTTAATGAAATTCAAAGCGACCTGTTTGACCCCATGACACAGAAGAAACAATTTATTAGTAAAATAACCTTTTTAAAGCAGTTTTAAATTCCCTTTAAAAAAGCATATGATACATACGGAAAATCTAACATTCAAATACCATCAAAAGGAAACGGTTTTTCAATTTCCCGATATTGACTTAAATCAAAGTGAAAACCTGCTTATTCTGGGGAAGTCTGGAATTGGAAAGACAACCCTATTACACCTAATGGCTGGCTTGTTAAAACCCAATTCAGGAACTGTAACCATTGCTGATGTTAGTTTACAATCGCTTAACAGCAAGCAATTAGATAAGTTTACTGGTAAGAATATTGGTTTGGTATTTCAAAAAAACTATGCGGTTCGGTCTTTAAACGTTATGGAAAATATTCAGGCACGCTTATTCTTCTGTAAGAAAAAAGTTGATAATTCAGCCATCACAAATCTGCTTCAACAACTCAATATAGAAAACTGTAAATCAAAAAAAATTAATGAATTAAGCGAAGGTCAATTACAACGGTTGGGCATTGCCCTGTCTGTAATACATGAGCCAAAATTAATTTTAGCCGATGAACCCACAGCCAGTCTTGATGATAAAAACTGTCAAGCCGTTATGAGCTTGTTATTAGATCAAGCTAAGAAAAATATAGCCAATCTTGTAGTAATTACACATGACCAACGCGTTAAACCACTTTTTCAAAATATATTGGAATTATGAACATTTGGAAAATCAGCATAAAAAACCTGTTTCATAAACCCTTATATACGTTATTAAGTATCATATCATTGGCTATTAGTATTGGGTTGCTTTTAGGCATCAGGCAATTGGACACCGCTGTAAAACAACAGTTTGATAATAGCTTAGGTAATGTTGACTTGGTAATAGGCGCTAAAGGAAGTCCTTTACAGTTGGTATTGGCATCGGTCATGCATATAGACAATCCTACTGGGAACATCTCGTATCAAGAAGCCAAAAAAATAAGCAAAAACCCATTGATAAAAACTGCTGTACCTATTTCGTATGGAGACAATTATAAGGGTTACAGAATTGTGGGAACCACTGAACAATTTGCTACTTTATATGAAGCCGCGCTTGATAAAGGTCAATTGGTTCAAAAACCCATGGAAGTTGTTTTAGGATATACCGTTGCGCAGCAATTGAACCTTAAGATTGGTGACACCTTTTTAAGTTCCCATGGATTCGTTGATAATGATATGGATGTACATTCCGACCCATTGACCGTAGTGGGCATTTACAAACCAACTCAAAAAGTTATTGATAGACTTATTGTAACCAATTTAGAAAGTATTTGGGAAGCACATGACCATGAGAATCATGAAGGTCTCAATGAACATGACGACCATGAAGAGCACGAAGACCATGAAAGCCACAAGAGCCACAATGAACATGCAGATGAAGACAAAGAAATTACGTCTTTATTAATTGCATTTAAAAGCCCTATGGGACTATTAACAATTCCAAGACAGATCAATGATAAAACATCCATGCAGGCTGCATTACCAAAATATGAAGTAGAACGCCTTTTTCAATTTACAGGAATTGGCGTAAAAGTTATCTCATGGATAGCTTATATAATATTAATTATTTCATGCATCACCATTTTTATTAGTCTTTTTAAAATGGTAAAAGAACGTGCGTTTGATTTAGCCTTACTTAGAACCTATGGAGCCAGTAATTTTCAATTGATAAAAATTGTTGCTTACGAAGGTTTGTTAATTGGATTATTGGCAACAGTCCTTGGTGTAATTATTTCCCAATCTGGCCTGTTTTTTGTTTACAGAATGATCAAAGAAGAATACAAACAAACCATACTGCAAAATTTATCTTATATTGATATTTTACAGACTAGTTTATGGGTATTTGTAATGATTGTTGTGGCCATCACATTATCTATACTCCCAATCATATCAATGAACGTCTCAAAAATTTTAAGCAATGAAAAATAAAATAGCTCTTTTTATAGCACTTGTAGTTTTAAGTGCCTATTCATGTTACAGTCAAGAAAAAGTAACTTGGGATGATCTCGCACAAGTAAAATTTTCAGAAAAGTACTTTCCCGCTTTAGGTGAAACCTTTTTATACCCAGAGTTTAGTCAAGCTGTAAAAGATTTAGAAGGAAAGGAGATTGTGATTGTTGGGTACTTTCTAAACATTTCACCAGCTGAAAACATCTATATTCTATCCAAAAATCCTATGGCTTCATGCTTCTTTTGTGGTGTAGGTGGGCCAGAAACAGCCGTTGAGTTACAGTTTAAGGAAAAACAACCCTATCAGACAGACGATTTAATAATGGTCAAGGGAATATTGTCTCTTAATGCAGATGATGTAGAACATTTCAATTACATCCTTAAAAATTGTAAAGTTGAAAAAATTGTCCCAACCATAAAGTCTTGATAAAATTTAGAAAAGCGTTTTAAGCCAACTTCCAAAAATAAAAATATCATAGCCCACTTACAGAATGATATCAATAATAGATTTAAAAAATTCTATACGATGTCAATCAATGAAACCGAAAAACACGTAACGGAACACATCTAACCACATCATGCAGCTGGCTTAAGGCATTGAAAAAGCAGGTAGCACAAATATTTAGTCAGCTTATAAACTGACGTTAAGCAATTAAAAAAGAAGCCCTTGTACTCCATCTTGTGACTCTTCCCCTAAAAACGAAAAAGTAGCAATGACATCAAACTGTTTTCGTTGTTCATTAAAGCAGCGTAAAGCAATTGTATCACAAGGAAACCTAATGTTTGGATTTTTAGATAATAAATTTTTTGCGATTTCAATGTTTTCCGGTTGAATTCTTCTACCGATTGATATATGCGGTTCGTAACTTTTAATATTTGTAGGATACGAAAATTTTTGATGAACCAAAGTCATAATTTCTTTTAGATAGTGCCTTGAAGCCACATTTGGTTTTAAAAAGAAAGCTCCATTCGGGAAAACATCAAAGCTGGTAAACTGTACTTCTTGAGATTTTAAATAAGTAGTAATCTTTGTTAACTTACTCTTTATATTTACTAATTCTATTTCGCCTTGTTCAAATTCATTTACAGTAATATGTGCTAAAGAATTTTTACTGTTATACCAACCAATTCTTGAAGCCAACAATTCTTTCATCTGCTTTACTTCTTCAATAACCGAATTACTTGGTTGAATAACTATTGAGTATCTTTTCATTTATTTACAATTCAAAAAAAGAGAGTATACTGTTTGTATAATTTCATGGGATTTAAGAGACAAATAAGTGACTACACATATTTTTTTAGGTTAAATTAAACTTATATTTTGTCACTCTTTTATCTCCAGTTTTTATTAAAATCTGTTGTTCGACAGCCCATTTTAAATCCCGGCTTGCTGTGGCTTGACTAATATCTTTGTATTTTAATAAATAATCTTTACGACTAAAATCATTATCTCCAATAATATCTTTGTAAAGTTCTATCCTATCTTCTGCTGTTAGGGTTCTGTTTTGTGTTTTTAAGAGGTTTTCTAATGCTTGAAGTATTATGTTTAGCATAAACTCTACAAATGGTGTAGAAGCCGCCATTTTATCCGACATACTCAATGCTTTATAATAAGCATCTTGATTTTCTTTTATTAGACTTTCAACTGGAAGATACTCAAAAACAGGATATTCCTGCATCAAAATTAATGTTTGCCACAGTCTGCCAATTCGACCATTACCATCTAAAAAAGGATGTATAAACTCAAACTCATAATGAAACACACAACTTTTAATTAGCAATACATCTTTATTAGTTTTTAGATAATCAAATAAATCATTCATCAAACCTTTAATCATACTTCCACTTGGTGCAACGTGTTCAACTTTTGAACCTTTTACAATACCAACATTTTTAGTACGCAGTTTTCCAGCATCATCAATCAATCCTTTCATAAGGATTGCATGTGCCTTTTCTAAATCCTTTAACTTATTAGGATTAAACGCTCGCAATTGCTCATAGACTTTTATGGCGTTCTGAACCTCTAAAATATCCTTTTGTGGTGCAATAACTCGTTTATGGTTTAAAAGTGCTGTAATCTGCTCTTCTGTAAGTGTATTACCCTCAATCTCTAAAGAAGATTGGATAGTTATAATACGGTTCTTTTTTCGTAATTCTGTTGGTGGCTTATATAAGTGGGTAGCATTAATTTCTCCCAAACGTTCCGAAATGGCTACAACTAATTTTAAAATGGTATCGGTAATTTGATAAGGTGGCTTCATTTATGATAGTATCATTTGATAGTATCACAAATATAAATCATTACTTACTTTCCGATACAATATTTAACTTTTCTTTAAATTAAAGGGTTTCTCGTGTTTGGGCAACAAATAGGATACAAAAAACTCATAAAAAGAGTAAAACAAGAGCAATCATTAATAAATTCATTTACGAATATAGCATAAAAAAACCGCTCGATTTGAGCGGTTTTCAAATAAAAGCACCAAGCTATTAATTGGCTATCCCAGAGCCTAAATAAGTACTGTTTGATACTTGGCTACCATCGGCAGTTATAAATGCCATAAATAGCTCTACAGTATCTCCTGCGTAGGTTGTTGGTATTGCAACAATTTGAGTTCCTACTGTTCTGTCTGCTCCATCTGTTAAAGAAATAGATTCTTTCTTTGATGGATTGTAAACCAATAACATTGCTTTATCGGTAGCATTGGCGTTACCTTCAGCAGAGTTATCATCCCAGTTAAAAGTTACCTCTCCAGCTGTTGCAAGATCTGTAGAAGGGTTCAAGGCAGCTGATAAACCTCCCCTACTTACTAATGCGGTTGCATAATCCACCTCAAAGTCTGGTTCGACTCCTGTGATGGCATTATTTAACACATAAGACATCGCAGCATTAAATGCTGTTTTCTTCACTGCTAAAAACTTATACCCTTTTTGAATAAATGGTTTAACAGCTTGAATAAATTCTAAAGTCACAGTAAACTTGTTTCTTTGGTTTACCTGACCTACAGTTCTTGGATTGGCTACACTTGAAGGTTTAATTCTGATGTAGTCAATTCCTTTCCAGCTTCCACCGATAATGTTTCCAACCTTACCGGAAAGCCCTCCTAAAATTCCTTGAGCAATTTTACCCATAACATAAATAATTTAAATGAAACTTACTTTTCTTCGGACTTGGTACGGACTTGACACGAAGTTGTACCTTCCGTTGAAATATATGGCAACTTTTATGCTATTCGTTGGATATGGATTTTGTTGCTTTAGATTGCTTCCTTTTGCATCAGAAATAAAAAAATGAATATTTTTTTTACAAAGAAAAAGAGAAAAAAGAAAGCCGTTTCTTTGATGGCGTTGACATACTGTCAAGTTTTTTGGAAAAAATATTGCTGATGGAAAGGGTTTTGAAATTTGCGCCTGACCAAAGGGGCAAGATTTTTTTCAAAACCCGTAGGGCTTGAACTTTATAGTATGAAGAGCGTGGGGTGAAAGAAGCCATCTATCTTTGCAACCTTTTTTTTCCTTTTCCGTATATTTATGGGTAATTAAAAATAAAAGTATTATGGCAAAATTTGAAGTATACCAAGATGCTCGAAATGAGTATCGTTTTAGGTTAAAAGCTAACAATGGTCAAACTATTTTAGCAAGTGAAGGTTATTCAGCAAAAGCTGGTTGTATGAATGGTATTGAATCTGTTCGGAAAAATTCGCAAGATGATAGTAAATTCGATAGAAAAATATCAAGTAATGGTAAACATTATTTCAATTTAAAAGCCAGTAATGGACAAGTGATTGGGACCAGTGAAATGTATGAGTCTTCCTCTGGAATGGAAAATGGTATAGCTTCTGTTAAAACTAATGCTCCAAATGCTTCTGTTGTGGAAGTTTAAGTTTAAACTAAAATCAACACCATAATAGTAAAGCCCTCTTTTCGAGGGTTTTCTTTTTTCGACAATGTTTCTTTAGCAGGTAATCGCGTAGCGTATGGCGATAGCCATAATAGCGAGCCGCCAGCGAGTTGAGCAAGGGTGGTGTGGGAAAATAGCCCGATAGGGCTACCACACCTACGTTGAAAACGCAAGGGTGGCGCAGGTTTTTGATGCCGGTGGCTTTAGCGTGGGTGTAGCGTGGGAAAGCAAGTGTAACAATTGAATGAAGCTATTGAAGGGTGGCTACCTTTTTTAAATTTTAGCAATTGTGAGTGCTTAACGCTATTTAATTATAAGGATTTAAGTAGATTAAGGAAATTGAGGATTATAAAATTTACTAACGAGCAATTGCCAATTTAAAAATGGGTTGTGTCGTGGCTGAAATAGCTGACTGAATGCGTTACTCTTGCTGTGCGTTTGCAATATAGAATAATCCGCTTTTGGGTTTTAAAATCTATTTAATCAGCTATTAAAGCGGTTTTAAAAGTATGCGCATACTTCAAATTTCTTGAAGCGGTTATTGTATATGCAAAATGGCTGCCTTCAAAAACTGTGACACCCTGATTAGCCCGCAGCGAACAGCAGGCGAGCCAAATTATTAAGCAGCGGTTGTACCCCAATTTATGTTTTGTGTGCCACGAGCACACACCTTATTGGGGTTTGGGGTGCAAGAGTAGCTGCGGGTGAGGAAGTTGTGTAGTGTGTGAAATAAAGCAAATGCATAGTGCTAACGAGGATGTGCCACCGCAGTAGTGCTATGTATGGTAAGCACCAATGCAACGCATTTGTGATTATGCTTTATGAAACAAAATGGAACAACTGACGAACACCTTATTACCTGCCCTTTTAAAATTAAAATGTAAAAAAAGAGCCTTCCGAAAAAGACTCTTAAATTATTTGCTTAATGATCGTGATTTGAATGGACATCACTTTTCATTTCACCAGATTGATTCATCATCATTTCGTGATCGTATTGGCAACAACCAGGTAAATTTTTATAGGCTTCTTCATTTCCTGCTACTTTTTCAGTATCATACCCTGAAGCTGCGATTGCATTATGAATTGCCATTACATCTGTTTTGGTATCATCAAAAGAAACATCAATTTTCTTTTTATCAACATCCCAATTGGCACTTGCCACACCTTCTACACTATTGGCTGCTTTTTCAATGGTAGTTTTACACATCCCACAATTACCTCTTACGCCAAAAGATAAATCTGTCATTGCGATTTCTTTTGATACTTCCGTTGTTGTAGTTTCTTCAACTTTTTTAGTTTCGTTTTTACAACTTGTTAATCCCATAGCTACTATTACAGCTACACTTAAAATTACTTTTTTACTCATAATTTCCATTTTTTTTAATTTGTTTTCGTGAATCTTCGATTTCATTGTTTAAAAATTTAATTATTATCTGTGTTTATTTATTCTATTGTTTGTTTAACCTCACCACATTTAAGCATTGCATCACCAAAATATGGATTCAAGATTTGTTCTTCTTTACTTAACCAATAGGCTCCGTTATTGTTATCTGCCATAGGGCAAAATTCTACATATACCTTTTCATTTACACCAAATATTTGAACCGCTTTTATTAAATGTGATGATAAATGTTTAAAATGGTCTCTTTGTGATTTTATATCGGACGTTTCAGAAATTGAAGTTGCAGAAGATTTTATTTCATCTACTAATGGCATCCAATGATTGTGCGCTTCATCTTTAAGCAATTTCATATCTACCCTACTCAAATTTGATAGTAAAGATGATGCATTTTGTGAACTACCTTTTGAGTCTTCTTTTACTAATGCATCTTTTAAATTGATGTAATCATTGTATACCTCTTTTAATTGCTCTTGAAATTTCTCTGATACTTTTAAGCGTTCATTCATATTAGTATGGTCACTTTCATTTTTTGATGTATTATTATCCATACCTAAATGACCTTCGTGACCTGTCATTGTTTTACCACCTTGCTTGTTCATCATTGACTTTTTGCCCTGTA
Organism: Bacteroidia bacterium; assembly: GCA_030425285.1. Lineage (GTDB taxonomy): Bacteria > Bacteroidota > Bacteroidia > Flavobacteriales > Flavobacteriaceae > Hanstruepera. Next base: position 2,210 of record JAUIAY010000004.1, on the reverse strand, counting down.
GTTGTGCAGCAGCATCCACCGTAAACGTTCCGTTGGTAACAATTTCATTTCCTGTAAATAATCCCTCTAATACCTCATAATTATCACCGATTTTATTACCTAAAGCCACTTCTTTCAATTCAAAAACAGGTTCGTTTGGATTTGCTTTGAGATAGACTACAGAGCGTTCGCCTGTCCAAAGTACTGCCGAAGATGGTATCATTATTACTTCATTTGCATTGGTTTTAGAGCTTTCAATTGCTGCGGTTACAAACATTCCTGGTTTAAAAATGGCTTCTTTATTATTTAAAACCACACGTAAATCTACAGTACGAGTTTTGGTATTTAAAATTGGATCTATAAAATCTACTTTTCCTTTAAATTGTTTATTAGGATAGGCATTGGTGATTATTTTAACTTCTTGCCCTTTTTTGAATTGTTCAATCTGATTTTCATACACATCAAAATTTGCCCAAACCGTATTTAGATTTGCAATTTTAAGCAACGGTTGCCCTTGTTTGATGTAATCGCCTTGTTCTACCAATTTTTCGGTAACAGTACCAGAAACCGTAGCATACACGGGGAAATTTTCAATGACTTTGCCAGATGATTCAATTTGGTTGATTTGAGTTTCAGACAATTTCCAAAGCTTTAATTTATTACGTACCGCTTTGTATAGAGCAGGTTGCGATGCTTTTAAAGAAGTTGCTGTAATCAATTCTTGTTGAGCCGCATATAATTCTGGTGAATAGATTGTTGCCAACAATTGACCTTTACGTACTTCTTCACCTGTAAAACTGATATTCAATCGTTCAATTCTACCAGAAAAATAACTCACTTGTACTGCATTGGCTTCTTCATTTTCAGCTATTTTACCCGATAGTTTTATGATTCCATTTTCGACTGAACCATTACCTACAATTGTAGTTTGAATGTTTGCTAAAGCCATTGCATTAGCTGTTAATTTAAACTGGTCTGCTGTTAATCCATCTGCACCAGCCTCGGCAGGAATTAAGTCCATTCCACAAATGGGACAATCGCCTGGTTCTGGTTGCATAATTTGTGGATGCATAGAGCACGTCCATAATTGATTAGTTTGTGTAACTTCATTTTGATTATGGTCTGCTGCTTCTTTTGATGAACCACCAAATAGCAACCAACCTAATAATAAACCAACTGCTAATATTCCTAAATAGATTAGTATCTTATTTGTTTTCATTTTCTAATCGTTTTATCATTGCTTTCATTTCTTCTATTTCCTTGCGTTGTGCTTCAATAATATCTTCTGCCAGTTTTTTTACTTCTGGGTCTTGAATATCTGCCCTTTCACTTGTTAAAATAGCGATAGAGTGATGAGGAATCATTGCTTTCATCCAAAGGACATCACCAATAATTGGTGCTTGTGCTCTTACTAACCCTAAAGCCCCTATAAACAGAATAAAACTACCTGCAAGAATTGCTATATTTTTCTTTCTATCATTATACATTTTTCGCATAAAAAACCACATTATTACTGCCATTGCTGAAATACCCAAGCAAGTCATATAGAATCTTGTTAAACTAAAATACACGTGGTCTATTGAATAGGTATTTAAATACATTGTAATGTACATTGCTACAAATGAGCAAGCCAACATTATAAAGAAGGTTTTATAGTTTCCTTTGTTTGAGTGTTCTTTTGAATTTTCCATATTATTTAATTTTATGGTTATACTTTAATTGTTCTTAATCGTAATGCATTACCTATAACTGAAACAGAACTAAAACTCATTGCTAAAGCTGCAATCATTGGTGATAATAAAATTCCAAAAAATGGAAATAACACACCTGCCGCTATAGGAACGCCCAATGTGTTATAGATAAGTGCAAAAAATAGGTTTTGTTTAATGTTCTTCATTACTGCACTACTTAAATGACGAGCTTTAACTATACCGTGTAAATCACCTTTTACCAATGTAATCATAGCACTTTCAATAGCGACATCTGTTCCTGTACCCATTGCAATACCTACATCACTTTTTGCCAATGCAGGTGCATCGTTGATACCATCGCCTGCCATAGCAACCACTTTACCATTGTTTTGAAGTTTCTCGACTTCTTTTAATTTATCTTCTGGTAGCATACTGGCTTTAAAATCTGCGAGATTAAGTTCTGATGCTACTGCTTTTGCAGTATCGTGATTATCGCCTGTAAGCATTATAACATCAATGCCTTTATCTTGAAGTGCTTTA
>JAUIAY010000016.1 GCA_030425285.1 Bacteroidia bacterium | reverse complement strand
GGAACAGTCTGAATAATCGGGAAGTGTATCCACGTCCGGAATGCCAGTAATGGTCACCATAAAACTACTCTCATTGGAGCAGGTTCCCACCTGATTAAAAATATAAATGGTTTGAGAGGACGAAATAACATCGCCCACATTGAGTTGCATTCCCGAGCCATTGGTTCCCGTAAAATAAGCACCATTTGTCAGTGTAGGAAGCGTGTAGCTGGAACAGTCTGAATAATCGGGAAGTGTATCCACGTCCGGAATGCCAGTAATGGTCACCATAAAACTACTCTCATTGGAGCAGGTTCCCACCTGATTAAAAATATAAATGGTTTGAGAGGAGGAAATAACATCGCCCACATTGAGTTGCATTCCCGAGCCATTGGTTCCCGTAAAATACGTGCCATTTGTGAGTGTAGGAAGCGTGTAGCTGGAACAGTCTGAATAATCGGGAAGTGTATCTACGTCCGGAATGCCAGTAATGGTCACCATAAAACTACTTTCATTAGAGCAGGTTCCCACCTGATTAAAAATATAAATGGTTTGAGAGGACGAAATAACATTGCCCACATTGAGTTGCATTCCCGAGCCATTGGTTCCCGTAAAATACGTACCATTGTTCAGAGCGGGAAGAGTGTAGCTGGAACAATCAGTTTGATCAGATAGTATATCTACATCTGGGGTTAAAACATTTAATTGTACTACAAGGCTAACCAAATCACATGTGGAAGAGGTTATTTGACAATAATATTGATTGCCATTAAAACCAATGGGAATATTATTTATTGTAAGTGTGTTGGTATTTACACCAAAGTAATTTGCGTTATTGCTAATGTTTACCCAGCTTCCAGATGTGTCTAATAACAACCATTGATATGTATATGTGCCTGAATCTACAGAAACAGTAAAGGTTGTTGAATCGTTTTCGCAAACGGCTTGAGATGAAGGATGTGTTATGTTTGGTGTTGTAGATGTAATAGGATTGGCTGTATGTGATCTCAAATTAGAACAAGATTCATTTAAATCAATGTTGAAATTGCTACTATCAAATATAGCTTGGGGTTCATTTGCATCGGCATTTCTTATAATAGAATATCCTCGTTCATTTGGTGCTTCTACAACATCAATAACGGTGTTGTTTTTTAGTAATTTAATTTCATCGTTATCATTAATGCCTGCTGCAAGCGTAATGTTTGGAGAAAGCCCGCTACAAACACTACCTGTGCTACCCATTTCTATTATAAAAGTGGTTAATGGAGGGATTGAGCCTGAAAGCGGTATTGAAACACTAGGTGTTGGGTTTCCTATGTCACCAAAGCGTTGTACCTCGTAAACACCATCCAAGTTTATGGTATTGTTTGTTGGGTTATAAAGTTCAATTACGCCATAGCTTCCAGTTTCTGAATCATAAATTTCTGAAATAAAAATATCGCCAGTTGCCAAACATTCTGATTGAATTACTGTAAATGTATTCGTACTACTTCCAGAGCAACCGCCAGAACTCATAATAGAAATTGTAGATGTGCTGTTTGCACCAGCTGGAACAAATACCTCTATTGTATTATCATTAATTATGGAAAATGAACTGGAGATACCGTCAATAAAAACTGAAACGGCATTATCGAAATGAGTTCCGTTAATCGTAATCAATGTGTTTTCAGGACCTTGGGAGGGTGAAAACGAAGTGATTACTGGATCTGGACAAATACTGTCGTTGGCATAGCTTATACTAAAAAATAGTATAAAAAAAACAAGTGTAATTGTTATAGCTAAATGTTTCATTGAAAATTACTTGGCATGCAAAAATAGAAAATATTTTAAGTGGTTAATGTTAAACCTGTGTTACCATAACTAGCGCACCAAAGCAAAGTGGCCATAGTATTTTTTTCCGTTGGGTAATATAGCCGTATACCAATAATCTGAACTTATTAAATTTTGACCATTGAATTGACCATTCCAGCCATTTTCATTTGTGCCTATTTCCTTTATGAGTTTGCCATAACGATCAAAAATAAAAACCCGTATATCCCTGTTCTCGTTTCTAACACCTAGCGGTTGCCAGGTATCATTGTCACCATCTCCATTAGGTGTGAAAAATTTTGGAAAACCTAAAATAGCTGTTTGCTCACTAACAATACCACAACCATTTTTATCCCTTACAAATACTGTGTAGAATCCTGGTGGTAAATATGAAAAGTAGTTGCTGTCCTGAAAAATACCGTTATTTAGGGCATATTCATAATCACCTTCTCCTGAAACCGTAATCGCGATAGTGTTGTTTTCAACGCCATCGTTTACAACAATACTTTCTATAGTTGCTATGTTGGAAGGGTTTACGGTAATTTCCCGACTTGTTGAGCAACCATTAATATTAGTTGCAACTACTCTGTAAGTGCCAACTTCATTGATTTGGATACTTTCAGAGTTTAAAAACAAATCATTGCCATCTAAAAACCATTTAAAAGTCAAGTTGCTTTGATTGATAGCACCTGATTCCAATGTTATGGTTTGAGGATAGTCATTTAAACAATAAATTAAAACTTCCTCATTGTTCATTTCAGGGCTATCGAAAACCAGCAAAGGCAATGTTGTGTAGGTAAAGCAATTGCCATTATCTCGTATTTGAACAAACAATTCATCGGAATAGGGATTGTTAACATTTTCATATTCCGAAGTAATAGGATTGTCTTGGTTGATTAAGTCTGCTTCCGAAATGTAAAAGGACACATTAGCACTATTGGGTACATCAGGATTGCTTAAAACATAGTTTTCCAAATCAGTAATACTGAATATGGCAATGCCATCATTGTTATCATCGCAAAGTGGGAAAGCGGCCAGTGAAACAGGATTATTAGCAATATTGAGTATGACTTCAGCTACAGAAATACAGCCATTCCGATTAACGACTCTCGCATAAACTGTTTGGCCAATAGTGTTGTTTTCGTAACTTGATGGATTTGCAATAAGACCAGTATCCGAACCTTCAGCACCAGCTTGCGTTTCAAAAAAATCGACTACGGTTAGATTTTGGTCACTATTCGTGATGTCTAAACTGGCATCCCATAAATTATAAGTTGTAAAGCCATCTAAATCGATATCGCATGCAACCAAAGTGGTGTCCAAAACAATAGGATCTGAAGAATATTCAACAGTAATGTCACCATAGGCTATACAGCTTCCGTTGATGATCACTTCCACGTCATAGGTTCCAGGTTGTGTAACTTCATAAGTTGCGCTGGTTTCGGTAGTAAGCTCAACACCGTCTTGAAACCAGGTATAACTATCGGCATTGGCTTGGAACGCATCAAGAATTAGAGTTTCATCTGTACATAAGGCATTATAGTTGGTAATAAGTCTATCTGGACCCAAATCTGCACTTAACTGAAAACTACCTGCTTCCAAAAAGACAGCCGAATCATAGCGATAGTTAATATGGTCCGCGATAACCAGTTTCACATGATAAGTAGTATTGGGAATCACATCAGCCATTGCTGTTAAAATAGCCGTTTGGCCATTAAAATTTATTGGTGCCGATGCATCGTTCCATCCGCCAAAATAACCTTCATTAATAGGGTCACATCCACCGCCTCCTGGAATTCCTGAATGCACAGTGGTAACTTTTATTGGTGTTTCGGTACCAGGAACTACGGCAATGTTTTCATATTCTGTAGTTCCATCTGGGCGAATGAGAAAACCAAAGAGGTCTGAATATTGACAGGTGTTGTTGTTGCCTTCTTGATACTCTTCGGAAGCAAATATATACCGAAAGCTGATTTGATTGGCCACCGCTTCAAAATTGAACTCAATAATGGTTGCATTTAACGTACTGCTTTCCTGAAGAACTGTTTCCAAATCGTTGTCACCATTCCAATTGGGTGCATCATCATCACTTAGGAATGTGTTTGGGCCTTGTACATTGTTCAATCTTCCTGTAGATAATACTACACCATTTTGAAACGGGAAACTACTGCCTGTAGCATCAAAATAGCCATAACTTAAATCGGAACCTCCAAAATCACCACCAACCACATTGGTGACATTAACATTGGTAATGCAATTGCTATCTACTAAAATATCCTCAATGAGTTGTTGAGGGGAATAGGTGTTGGCATCTACCTGGACATTTTGCGACCATGTGACAAGTGAAGTTAACAAAGCCAATAAAAACAAGTAGTTTTTCATTCCATGCAATTGGAATACAAAGATAGTAATATCCTATCTTTTAAGACTTAAATACCTATTAAAGGATCAACGTTTAAGTGCAAAATGTCCTTTCACTTCAAACTTGATGTCGTCTTTGACTACATTGGCTAAAAACCAGTAATCATTAGATGGCATGGGGTTGCCATTATAAGTTCCATCCCAACCAACGGAAGTATGTGGTAGAGTTTTTAGTAGCTTGCCATAACGGTCATAAATATACACGATGGTACCTGCTAACTGATTTACGCCAGTAATATGCCAATAGTCATTTTGACCATCTTGATTTGGTGTAAAGAAAAGAGGTGTATCAATAATCACAATTTCTTTTATTGCCGAGGCACAACCATTTAAATCGTAAACTTCAATGGTGTGAGGACCCAGTGTTACATTATAAAATACATTAGATTCCTGTGGCACACCATTATCTAAAATATAGACGTAGTTACCAATGCCACTTATGGTTACGGTAATATTATTTGGGTCGGCAAAATCAACAGTTTCGGTAAACTCTATGGTAGCTTGTTCTGATTCAATAACATTGAAAGTGCTAGTAGTTGTACAACCATCAACGGAAGTTATGGTAACAGAGTAAGTCCCTATTTCGGTTATTTCAATTTCTGAAGTTGAAGCATTTGTTGACCATTGATAGGTGTCCGTGTCAAATCCTGTTTCAGCAGAAACTACCAATGGTAAGTTGTCCAAACAAACCGTTTGGTCCGGAATATTAACATCAGGCTTTCTGAAAATAATGGTTTCAAAACTAGTGATATTAAAACAACCAGTTTGGTTATTTTCTACTCGAACATAAATGGTTTGCTCATTAAAGGCAAAATAGTTTAAGTCATCTATAGCATTTACATTATCCATGGCTTCTTCTTCTAATTCAAAATAAGAAACAGTGAATAAGTTTGGATTTTGACTGCCCAAAACAATGGAAGTTTGAACCGATAAATCAAAAACCAACATGCCGTCGTAATCGTCGTCACAGGCCTCTAAATTCGGAGGTGTAACCGCATTAGGTGTTGGATTAACTCTTAAATTGAAACTGTCAATGGCAATACAACCTGTTTGCGTATTGACAGCTCTAATGAAAATGGTATCGTTATTACTGCTATATGTATAATTTTCTGAAAGGGCATTTTGATTATTATTCGCATCGGTTTGATTACTATAAAATGACACTGCCACATGCTCTTGATTTCCAATAAGAGAATCTAATGTTTCGTTTAAATCAAAACTGTTGGTATCGTTATCACAAATAGGATAGTTACCAATATCATTGATTGTAGGTGGTAGGTTTACAATTAAATCCAATGGAATGGTCACATAACAATTGGAAACCGTATTGGTTATTTTAATATAAACGGTTTGCGGATTTGCAATGTTGCTATAATTACTTGGATTTGAAATCGGGTTGCTACCAGATTCAACATCGTCTAAAGATTCATGATAAGTGACCAAAATATCGTCCTGTCTAATATCCAAAACTTCAATTTCGGAAACGGTTAAATCGAAGGTTGCAGAACCATCATAATCTGTGTCGCATTGCTCCATAGATGATGCTAAATTTACCAATGGCACTTGAATGACATTTAATCCAAATTCAGCGATACCATGACAATAGGTGCCGTTCTCAATACGTGCATAAATTTGTTGTGGATTTGTTTGATTTTCATAGTTTAATGGCAATTCATTTATCTCACTTTCAGCATTTTCCAGACTATCATAAAACGTGATTGTTAAATTATCCGTACTACCTTGAGACATATCAAAAACCACTTGTTGAAGATCAAATTCTTCCTGACCATCATTAGATATATTATCACATAAATAGACATCCAAAGGTGGGTTATAAACTGGTAATGAACCAACTTCAATAGTGAAATTATCTACATCAAAACACGTTTCGTCCGTTAGGTTTTCTACACGGATATAAATAATTTGCGGATTTGAAGTGTTTTGATATGCGTTGTTTTTATCAATTTCATTAGTACGGTTTATGGCATCGGTTTCCGTTTCAAAATACAGAACCTGTTTGCCAGTCTGACCGTTTAATATTTCAGTATCTTTTTCAACAAAATAAAAATCAGCTATTTGGTTTCCATCGCTTTCACAATTTCTAAAATTGGAAATATCAGGAAAGATAGGCATTGTGTTGATGTATACTTCAAATATTTCTATGGAGAAACAACCAGTATCTTGGTTTTCAATACGTGTGTATATAGTTTGTGATTGTGTATTATATGCTGAAGGACTACTAACGGCATTGATACTGTTTTCAGCGTCAGATTGTGAGGTGTGAAAACTGATGTTAAGCTCATTTGTATCTGATACAATTTCAGAGATTTTGGCTTCTAGATTAACCACCGAAAAACCATCTTGGTTATCGTCACAAACAATAATATCGCTTGCTTCTGAAATGGTAGGCGCTATTAAGACTTCAATTTCTAAAGGAGCTACATCACTACAGTTGGTATCGTTGCTTAAAACACGAACGAATATTGTTTGAGGATTACTGATATTGTTATAAAATGGCGGCAGTAGGTTTTCGTTGTTTTCGGCATCTTCTTCTGTTAAGAAATAGGATACGTTTGGATTTGTTATTCCGGAACTTACATATGCATCGAAAGTTGCTAATTCAATAGCTGTAAACCCATCATCATTATTATCGCAATAAGTAACAGGGTCTAGTGTTGGTATGATAACAGCAGGGTGAATAATTAAACTTAAATCCGAAAAATAGGTGCAATCATTACTAAAAACCGTTACAAACAATTGATGTGGGCTATTTGTAACTTCGTAAGGTATTGATTGGTCAATTGGGTTTGTGTTATTGTCTCTATCAGTTTCAGTTTCAAAGAAATTAATCTGGACATTTTCTAAACCATTGATAATGTTTTCAGCAATATTTTCAAGGTTGAATGTTTCAATACCATCATTTGAGGCATCGTCGCAGCGATAGAAATTTCTAATGTTAGTACCAGATTCCAGAATATTAGTGTGTAATTCAATATTGGATATAGAAACACAGCCTGTATTGTCATCAACAACTCTTATGTAGATTGTTTGAACATTGGGCACGGTATTTTCGTAATTTTCAATATCGTCTATCGGATTGTTACCTGTCTGTGCATCATCGTAACTTGTGTGAAATGTGGTTGAAACTCCAGTTGTACCTTGAAGAACATCATCAATTACCGAAGTTAAATCAAAGGTTTCAAAACCATCAACATCTTGCTCACAAGCGTCTATTATTTGTGTTTCATTGTTGATGAAAGGATTGTCCAGCACATTTACAACCATTGATGTTGTGTTCGTGCAACCTGTATTGGCATCAACGACTCTAATAAACAGCTGTTCGGTTTGATTAGTGTTTACATAAGGTGTAGGCACTGCGTTTATACCTGCATCTGCATCTTCTTGAGAGTAGTGGTATGAAACCAATAAGTCAGGATTGCTATTGGTTATTTCGTCATTCTTAATGGTTAAATCTATAGATGTAAAACCATCTGAAGTAGTATCGTCGCAGACGTCTAATTGAGAGGGGTCTGTAATGGTTGGTATTGGATTTACGATGAGATTGAATGATGTGTAAGCCAAACAACCATTGTCAATGTCTTCAATCCTTACATAAATAGTCTGTGGATTACTAGTGTTTTGAATGTTGGTTGTAATCGTATTGGTATTGCTTTCGGCTTCAGTTTGCGAGTAATGATAACTGATGTTGTAATTTGAACTCGGTACAGCGTTTAATACTTCAGAGTCTTTTATAGTCAGGTCAAAAGTTTCGATATCGTCATTGCTTGGATCATCGCACACTTCATAATTACTAATGTTTTCAGCAGATTGTTCTGAATTTAAGGTCACTTCAACAGTATCTTCAATTTCACAGGTTGTATTGTTGATTGGAATAGATATCTGAACGGTGTATGAGCCACTTGATGTTACTACTAAATCAGGGTTTGTTTCACCAGTTATTAAATTACCATTTAGAAACCATGAGTAAGTTGCCAGATTGTTTTGCGTGTCGGCCGATAAGAAAATATCCTCGGCACAGGTTGTGATATCTTGACCTAAATCTACCGTGGCATTAAAACTATTACCTTCAATAAAAACAGCCGAATCAAAATTTTCATCCGTTTGGTCGGCAATAACTAACTTGATATGATATTGTACATTAGGCTGAATAGAAGCCGTAGCGGTTAACACAGTAGTTCTTCCGTTAAAATTAGTATCACCCAAACTATAACCTTCAAAGTAAGATTCATTTGAAGCCTCGCAAAAACCAACTATTTCTTCGTGGATGGTATTTGTGTTTACGGGTGTAGATGTGCCAGGTATCAATGCTACATTTTCATATGGATTTGAAGTGCCTGCTTCTTTTATTAAGAATGCAAAACCATCAGAATATTCACAAGGATAATTAGCAAAATACTCTTCTGACGCTAAAATATAATTGAATTGTACCTGATTGGTAACAGAGACAAAATCAAACTCTATAGATGTGGCGTTTAAAGTATTAGAAATACCCAAGGCATTTTCTAAATCTGTATCAGTTCCCCAATTGGTCTCACCATCGTTTAAGGTATTGGCATTAGTTGTGTTTCCAGCTGAATTTGCATTTCCTGTTGATAATAGAATACCATTTTCAAAAGGAAAGTTAGAATTATCGCGTTCAAAATACCCAAAACTTCCTATTCCGTTTACAGATCCATTGTTATTGGAAGTGATATTGGACACTTCAACACAACCTTGAATCAGTCTATTTTGAATGAGATCTTGTACAGAAACTCCATTATCAATAGATATTTGTTGTGCAACTACATGATGATTAGTCCAAAATAATAGACATAGCAGCAGGAAACAAAACAACGGTTTGTTGAGGGGTAAAGGATTAATGTTAATTTTCACATTTAGATCAGTTGGTTTTTAGTGGGTAAACCTAAATAAAAAAACGATAAAACGCAAAAAATATCGATTAAATACATAGGTGAAATATTCTATTAATAGGTCATATACACAAAACCTGTTAATGGTTTGTAATTAGTGTCGTTTAAATAAAGCACATAATAGTAGGTGCCAACTGGTAATAAATCGCCTTGATTTGTCAGTCCTCTGTTGGCTCTACCATCCCATTTTAAATCATTATTTCCTTCAAAAATGAGTGTTCCCCAACGGTTGTAAATAAGCAACTGATGCCTTTCAAAAATGTCATAAAGCCCTTGAATGTTAAACCAGTCGTTATGGCCATCATTATTGGGTGTAAAAACTTCTGGCACATAAGGCGGGCAATTCTCGATCAATAATTCGAACCTATAAATCTCATAGCATAATGCTGTTTCTAGTCTAATGTAGATAAATTGAGGCAGCGTATTGTTTTGGTAATTATCAGGAACCAAAATGACGTTTGAATTATCTTGTAAGTCTTCCAGTGAAGTGAAATAATTAACATCTTCAGGTGATTCTATTGATAGATTTTCTTCTCTAACGGTAAGGTCAAAAATGGCTGTATTAAAGCCAATATCGCAACCTAAAAGGGGTTCTAGTGGTTGTATTTCAGGAGTTGGAATCAGCTCTATCGGTGTATTAGTGGTGTTATTGTTTTCGTTTAATTCGATTACAATGCCGTTTCCAGTACCATTATCATCAACCATCACACTTAAAATAAAATTCAGTGGAACACTATCAGGAATAGTTGCTAATATACTATTACTTTCAGCTTCTCCAATAGGAATGTCGTTTATGGTTTGGCTTTGAGCAATGAGTTGCGTATCGGCATAAAAAGCAATTGGTGTATTGGCTGGAAGGATATCTGTTGAATTCACATTGTAAATGGTATAGTCTATAGTAAGATCTGTAGAAGCGCAAATATTCTCTATGTTATCTATTTGGACAGTTGCATCAGGAAGTTGACTGTTTAGCACAGTAATGACATTATTTAAGATAATAAGGTCGGCAAAAATAGTTCCGCCAATGGTTTCGCCTGTTGTCAGCTTTATTTCGACCGAAGAATCTCCAATGCTAATATTGTTTTCAATATTATAGAAATCCAAATCGCAATTATAGAATTCAGTGCTGTTTGTAAAGGAATTAGTGCCATTGAATGCGTTGTTGGCAGGATTAAGTGGCGGATTTGATATGATATTATCATTAATGGAAAGCGATTCACCATAATTAAGTAAAGAATCACCTTCCCAAGCCAAAAAACCTATTTTGGCTCCATTATTATCAAGGACATTAATATTTTCTAAAGTGATGATTTTTTCCTGAACATTTCGGTTGATAATTTCCAATCCTTGAAATAGATTGATTTGATTTAATGGGAGATTGTCATCCTCATAAATAACATAAATTGCCCAGCCTCCAAAATTGGTTCTATTGCCACAGTATCCGGGAAATGTAGCCAAGGGTTCTGAAATATCTAAATCAGAAAATGTATACGTGCCATTTCCTGTTGACTGGATATAATGAGTGATATCTGTATAACAAGCAAAATAGGTGAGCAGTCCATAATTTGGATCGTTGTAATCAACATTATAGGTGGCATCTGCTTCAATATACTCCTCATTCAGTGTTACTTGTTCATCACCGCTACCAGATCCGGCCCAATAAAGGAATGCAGCAACGACAGTTTCATCTGAATTTAAGGTTAATTCTGCTTCAGATTCGGGTAAGAGTTCGCAAAATGACTGGTCAATATTGTTTTCAAATTGATTTAAGGTATTGCCAATGGCTGTGTAGTCATAACGACCATTGAATTGTCTAAAAAGGGAAATTTCCTGACAAAATACTTGTTGTGAATAACTAAAAACTAGAAACAGAAATATTATAAACCGAAACATACCATATTTAGTAATAGTTTAAATTTACAACATTTTAGCCATTAACGCTTTAAAGTAAAGTGATCTTTATAGATGCTTCCATCTTGAAGTTTTACTGAAAACCAGTAACCTCCTGTTGGCAACAGGTTACCATTAAATGTACCATCCCAACCTTCACTTGTAGGCAATAATTCTTTCATTAACTTGCCATAACGGTTAAAAATATAGATTTTAGCATTAGGTTGGAATTGAGCAGTTAATCCTTTTACTTGCCAGACATCATTATCACCATCACCATTTGGGGTGAAAACTTTAGGGAAACCAATAATTGAAAACTGACTTTCGGCAATGCCGCAATCATTTTTATCACGAACATAAATGGTGTGTACACCAGGTTCTAAATCGGTAAATTGCGAACTATCTTGGTAAGGACCATTGATATCATCTACTGCAAATTCGTAATCACCAATACCACTTGTGAAAACGGTAATGGTATTTCCATGGTTTACGTCAACATTGGTTATTGTAGCGATACTTGATGAACTAACAGTTACGACACGTTCAGCAAAGCAACCTTCAGGATTTTGAGCAGAAATAGTAGCTATTGGTGTAATTCGAACCGTATAATTACCTTGGTTTTGGACCATAATTTCAGCTGTGGTTTCTTGTGTTTCTAGCCATAAAAAATTATAATCGGATAGATTGCCTTCCAACGGACCAACATCAATGGTAACAGAATCACCAGGATTGTTTTCACAAAAGAAAGCGGTATCAAATTCTTCAACAATGGGTCTTAAGGCAGTAACTAATTCCAATTCACTAATACTATAACAATCGGCACTCAAAATATTTTGTATTCTGACGTATAGGGTTAGGGATTCACTAGAATTCTCAAATTCAGAAACTGAAATTATAGCATTTACTCTATTCTCGGCATCATTCAGAGATTCATAAAATGAAATTGATACATTAGGATTTGATGTAATATCCTCTGGAATGGCGCTTAATAGGTCAAAAATTGCATTGCCATTTTCGTCTTCACAACCAACTAAAGGATCTAAATTAAGTGGTTCAGGCTGTTCGGATATTGTAACTGTTCTGTAAACCACTTGGGTTTCGCCTTCGGTATCAATTGTAATGGTCACAACATACTCACCAACATTAGAAAACACATGTGTTGGGTTTAAATCTGTTGATGTATTGTTTGTTCCAGAAGCAGGGTCGCCAAAATCCCAACTGATATTATCAATGATTGTAGATGTATTAATTGAAAATTCAGTTGTGTCACCAAAGCATGTATATCTAAAGACGTTGGTGGCGAAAAAGTAGGATTGTATAAACGGAGGCAAACCATAATGGCTACTATTTCCATCCAAGTATACTCCGTTAAAATCATAATTGGCTGCCATACCAATTTCATTGGGATTTGATATAACTGCTAAAGATTCACCACCTTGAACGGCAATATAAATTCTACCGTCCAAAGCCTGTTGCAGAGCGCCTAATTCTTCATCAGTTTGTTCCGCTATAACTATTGCGGTATTTATAATAGCGGCTTGGTTAGGTTGTGTTAAATCATATTGGTGAACTTTGGAAATGACATTAGCTCTATCTATTTCAGTTACATAAAGCAAATTACTATCTGGAGAAAATTCACAACCATAAGGTCCAATATCATCAGAAGTATAATTTGAAATGGTAATGGGATTTGAAAGTATACCAGTAGCTGCATCAAAATCGAACACTTGGGTTTCGTTATTTTGATAAGACATCACGCTGGCAATTTTCTCACGATTAGGTGAGGCTTTTAAATATCCAATTGAGTTATTATTGTTACTATTGGTACGTTCATGCATAGAGCCTACAGCGCTAATGACAGGAGTTGTATTTACACCAGCATCCGACACTAAATAAGAGATGAACTCATTGCTATTCCATTTATGACTTATTACCCAAATGCTTCTACCATCAGCGCTTTCAATAGCGGTTATTTTCTCTGTTGTGGGTGTTTCTAAAAGTATGTTTTTATTGGCCGTAACACCTCCTAAACCACCATCCAAAGCCATGTTTATTTCAGAGTAACGTAATCCATTTGCTCGAGCACGATCATCAACTGTGAAAATGTAGTAAATAGAATCGTCATCAGGTTTCGGTATAATCATTGCAGACTGTGTACTCGATTTATCGCCCAATAGTCCTTCACCATTTAACATAATTTGATGATTTTGGTTCCAAACTGTACTTCCATCACTGTAGAACAACAAATTTCCTAATCTATCTGAAATTGATGAACATCCTTCTTGTGTATCAATTTGACTACCTTGTTCAGGTATTGGATAACCAAAGTTAAAATTAAGAGCCGCACGTTGGCCAAAGACCCAATTGGCAGCTTCATTTTGGGATTGGGTTTTTACAGTTATTCCTATAAAAACTAATAATAGTATAATATGTTTTATTCTCTTACTCAATTTAAAGGGTAATTAACGTTTTAATGTAAAATGGTCTTTATAGGAACGACCATTTTCTAAAGTTATTTCAAACCAATAATCACTGACAGGTAATAGTTGGCCATTATATGTGCCATCCCAACCTTCACCAGTAGGAGATAATTCTTTAAGAAGTTTCCCGTAGCGATCAAAAATCAAAATTCTTGAATTTGATTGAGATAAGGATGTAGCACCTTTTATGTTCCAAGTGTCATTTTCACCATCACCGTTTGGCGTGAAAAATTTTGGAAAACCAATTACAAATACATCAGCAAAAGTATAACCACAACCATTTTTGGTATCCCTTATATGAACAGTATATATACCACCTAAAACATTGTGAAAAACATTATTGGATTGATAAGGTGTGTAACTACCATGTTCGTTAAACAATGCATATTCGTAGATGCCTTCTCCGCTTGTTAAAATGGTTACTGTATTATTGTCTGAAGCATCATTCACTTGTATTGATTCAATGTTGGCAGTGTTCGATGGTTCAACAGTTATAGCCCGTGTTTTTATGCAGCCAGTAGTAACATCAGCAACATCCACTGTGTAAACACCAGGTTCGTTTACTTCAATCGTTTCAGTAATTTCTCCTGTAGACCATAAAAACTCATAGTTTAAAGTATCAGCAACATTGCTATCAATAGTTATGGTTTCTGGAAAATTGTTTAAACAATAATAATGTAAGTCTTCAGTTTCAATATCAGGTAACTCGTTGATGATCAAATCAATTTCTGCAATGCCGTAACAGTTGTTATCATTTTCAACTCTTGCATAGACTGTTTGGGAATAAGGTGTCGTATTAGTGTAATTTGTAGTAATGGTATTGTTTTCAAGCAAGGCGTCATCTAAATTTTCATAGTAAACAATGGTAGCTGAACTTGGTAAACCAACCATAATATCTGTTTCAGCTTCGGTTAAATCAAAAATGTGGAAACCATCTTCGAAGCCATCATCATCGCAAACCAAGATTTGAGAGTCATTGACACTAGTGTTGCTAATGCGTAACGTGAGTTCTCCAATACTATAACATCCTGTATCAGGGTCTTTTACTTGTACATAAATGGTTTGTGGATTCGAAGTATTGGTGAAGTTTGTGTCATTAACTATGGCATTATTGCCATTTAGGGCATTATTAAAGTTTAAGAAAAACAGGGTGTTTAAGTCGCTTTGATTGCCTGTTAGTTCATTATTTGAACTTGTTAAATTAAAAGGAGCTGAATTACTGTCACTACATTGAATTTGTTCTGCATTGAATGCTTCTGGTGTTTCTGAAACAATAAGGTTGAAGCTTCGAATACTGAAACAGTTTACATTTACAGCGTTTTCAATCCTAACAAATATTTCCTGTGTAAAAGGAACATCATTATAATATAAGTCTGGCAATGGATTTATATCGAATTCAGCATCACTATATGATTCATGATATGTAATTATTAAGTCATTTTCATTTTGCCCATCCAGTATTTCAGCATTTTTAACCAATAAGTCAAAAACAACTTGGCCATTAGCTGAATCACCATCTGCATCATCATCACAAAGAGTGTAATTTGAAGGAGTTGGATAATTGGAACCAGATCCTACTAACAACCTAAATGGAATGATTTCAAAGCAACCCGTAATATCATCGGTGATTTTGGCATAAACTTCTTGTGGATTGGCAGTATTCGTGTAAAGACCAATTATTTGATTACTATCAATATTGGCATCGGTTTCGGTTTCAAAATAAGTTACTGTTACATTGGTTTGCGAACCGATAATCAAATCAGTATTTGCACCTAAATCAAAAGTGGTCGTAAAGTCGTCAAAGGGAAATACGGCATCACATTCTCTAAGATTTAACTCTAATTCAGAACTAGATTGATTGGTTGGAGGGCTTGCAAATTCAGCCGTCCCAATCCATTCAAGGTTAAAAGGACTATTCCCGATAGGCCTGTCAATAACAATATAGTATGTGTCTCCTGCTGAAACAGCAAGCCATTGCACAAAACTGTTACCATCTGGTCCAGGACCTTCAGATGTGTCCGATTGACCACCATTCATACCAGTAAGATTGTTACCTTGGTTAGCGGCTTGTGGATTGGTGGTTGAGCATCGAATAGCTTGACCTAAATTGCTACAATCTCTATTGGGGCCAAAAACGAAAAAGTCATAGTCTTCAACAATACTGGTACTCTCTGGGGTAAGAATAAATCCAAGTGTTCCGTCAGTTACTAGAGTTACTTTTAACCATAAACTATTATTTTCCTGGCTACTACAATTGTTTAAACCAAATAGTTCTTGCGTTCCAATTCCATTTACATCTAAACTGATTTCGGAATCACCACAGACTGTAATGGCATTAACACAATCTGTTGGCTGTTGGGCAGAAAGAAAGTTTATTGTAAAACAAAAAGGTAATATCAGCAGATAGGATATGTTATGCTTTCTTACCAAGATACTAACGCTTTAATGTAAAATGACTTTTAAACAAGCGACCATCTTGCAATTGAACTGTAAACCAATAATCGCTAACAGGAAGTTGTTGTCCATTAAAAGTGCCATCCCAACCCTCGCCAGTGGGGTTCAATTCTTTTAATAATTTACCATAACGGTCAAAAATTAAAATTTTGGTATTGGGTTGAAACATACTGGAAATACCTTTTACGCTCCAAGTATCATTACTTCCATCGCCATTTGGAGTAAAGAATTTAGGGAAACCAATAACTGAAACGATTTCTTCAACAATACCACAATCATTTTTTAAATCTCTAACATGAACAGTATAAATGCCAGGAGGGACGTTAGTGAATATATTATTGGTTTGCCAATAAATGAACAGACCATTTTCATCATAAAGAGCATAATCATACTCGCCTTCACCCGAAACAAATACTGTTATGGAGTTATTGGGTGATGATGCATCTACAATATCAAAAGATTCGATAGTTGCAATATTAGAAGGTTCTACGGTTATGGTTCTGGATTTTGAGCAGCCAAAACTATTGGTGGCCGTTACGGTGTAAACTCCTGTTTGGTTTATCCCAATTTCATAAGTGTCTTGACCAGAAGACCAGCTATAGGTATAATTGTTAGGATTGTCATTTAAAATGCCAGCATCAATTTGTGTTGTAATTGGAAAATCATTTAAACAGTATAAAAGACTTTCATCTTCTTCTAATTGAGGCAATGGATTGATTGTTAATACGACCTCTCCTATTCCGTAGCATGCATTATTATTCTCAACCCTTGAATAGATGGTTTGGTTATAAGGAACTGTATTTGAGAATGGTGTTGATAATTCATTTTGTTCCAATAAGGCATCATTGAATGAAGCATAATAAGTTACTGGAAATGCCAAGCTGTTTGCAGTTTGAATGTCTTGGGTAATATCATCAAGATCAAAGGAATTAATTCCATCTTCAGAGCCTAATTCATCACATACAGCAGGTACAATATAATCGTTTATTTGTGTAGTGCTAACTTCTAGTCGCAATTCAGAGATACTAAAACAGTTTGAATCATTGTCAATTACTTTGGCATAAATTGTTTCAGGATTGGAAATATTATTATAACCAATAGGATTTAGCATTCCCGTACTTCCTTCAGCGTCTAATACAGAAGGATAAAACTCAACAAAAACATCATTAGAGTTTCCAGTGAGGTCACCAATTGCTTCAGTTAGATTAAAAGAAGTAAACCCATCAACTATGTCATCTTCATCACATTGAATTAATTCTACATCAAAGGCTTCAGGAATTGGATTAACATTCAGTATAAATGAAGTAGTGTCAAAACAATCAGTATTTAAATTGTTTTCAACCCTAACAAAAATTTCTTCCTGAAAAGGTGTTGTGTTATAATACATGTTAGGTAATTGACCAGCTCCATTTTCAGCATTGACCAAAGAGCTATGGTAAGAAACAGTATATTCTGCTTGGCTTTGTCCATCAAGGACAATTTGGTCAAAGCTTTGTAAATCTGTAGTTAGCTGACCGTTACTATCATTACCATCATCATCATTGTCACATACTTGCTGTGTTGGTATATTATTGGCTATAGCTGTATTGAAAACCTCAATATCGAAGCTTGTAATATCATGACAATTTGTATTACCATCGTTATGAATACGAGCATATATAGTAGTTGGGTTAGCAGAGTTATTATATAAACCTAAAATTTCATTTTCATTATTTTGAGCGTCAATAAGAGACTCAAAGTAATGCACGCTATAAATCGTTGGGTCTTGAGAGTTTATAATCTCATTGTTTCTACTTGTTAAATCAAAAGCCCAACTACCATCGTTGTTATCATCACAGGCAAAAAAACCATTGACTTGGGTAGCAACAGGAATATCGAAATATTCAACGATTGCTTCGCCTTCCAAGCGTTCACAATCTGTTGTGTTTAAATCAATAACAAGTTCGTAAGTACCCGCTTCTGTTACCTGCAATTCAAATCCTATTTCACCAGCAATTATACGACCATCTTTATACCATGTATAAGTGGCTCCAGGAATTATATCTGCTGTTAAAGTATATATATCACCTAGGCATAACGGTAAATAAGTTGATTCTGTTCCGTTTCTAATGATATCTATTTTTTCGGTGAAAAAAGATGCAATGAAAGGGGGTAATCCTTGCGTGGAGTTATTGTTGCCTAAAGAAATAGCATTATTTAGGTAATCACAGTCAGATCCAACTTCATTAGGGTTGTCTATAACACTTAAGAAAGGAAGTCCTGTTTCATAGGTGGCAGCCATAGAACGATAAATTTTTCCATTAGGACCTAATTGTAAAGCACTTCTGTAAAGATTTCTATTGTCTAATACGATAGCGGTGTTATTTATATTTGCTGCAGCTAGATTAAACTGAACTAATGTAGAACTGTGACTGGCAGGATTATTGTCAAAAGCATCGGCATCATTGTATCCTGAGACATATAATACTTGACTGTTTGGAGAAAACTCGGCTCCATAAGGTTGGTTATTTGGCCCTGGCACTGTTAAACGAAGCCTATTGCTTAATATTCCGGTTGTAACATCAAAGTCGTATAAATCCAACCCATTGTCTACACTTGCACATGCAACTTTAGTACCATCTGGTGAAATTTTTAAATAGCCTCTAGCGTCAGTGATATTTAGTCCTCTAAATTCAGAGATAACAGCTGTATTATTAACACCAGCAGCAGAAACCTCAAATGCATGAAAAGTATCAAAAAGGTTGGTAGAATTACCAGTAAGGTTTGAGAATCCGATAACCCAAATATTGCCCGTTTCACAATCTTTTAGTACCGCAGCAACTTTTTCAGAACATTGGTTTAGCAAATTAGCATTTCTAGTAACAACTTCACCAAGCCCACCACCAAGAGTCATGTCAACAGTTGAGTATTTTAACCCTGTCCCAGTTGAATTAGAGCCTACAGTGAAAATATAAAAAATGGTTGAACTATTAGGTTTAGGTACTACAATGGCAGATTGAGTGCTGGAATCATTGCCTAGTAATCCAGTACCATTAAGCATTACATTATGCTCTCTGTTATATACCGTAGAACCATCTGTATAGAATAGAAGGTTACCATTATCATCAGAAATTGAAGAACAGCCCTCTTTTGTATTAAGTCTGCCATCATTTAATACTGTGATGTTATTGTTGTTGTCAAAATTAATTCCAGCATTTTCACCAAAGTACCAATTAGCAGCTTGTCTTTGTCCAAAAGTGGCAAAAATGCAGAAGAAGAGTATGTAAAAAAGTAAGTTTTTCATTTCTGATAGCAATAGCTATCAAATATATTATAAATCTCGCTTTTTTAATAATCTATACGATAAAAAGATGAATAAAGCTGTCCAACCTAAAACGATTATAATCTCATACCAATGAACAGCGTAATCATAAGCTAAATCGGCTTTGTCAGGGAATTTTGTCATCATAACCCTTTGAAAGGGCTGATCTATAAGTTTATACATAGATTTCAAAGGGAAGAAATTTTGAATTTTTTCAGCTAAATCGGTATCAGATTTCCAAGCAATCAATCCGAAAGTGATCCATTCCAAAATATATAGAACAAATAAGAAAGCCAGTGCAAATGCAGAGCGTCGCATCAACATTCCAAAATATAGACATAAGCTAAAAAAGCCAACTAATTTCACAAAATAAGCCAACAGGAAATCCACCTCTCTAAAAATGATATTGACTTCGGTGTAGCTTGAATAGTATAGGCCTATAAAAAATGATGCTACTGCTATTAAAATTGTTGCTAAAAGCGAAAAGAACACAATGGTATAAAACTTTGACAGGATAAACTCTTTTTTGCTTAGCCCGTCAATAAGGTTTTGCTTTATCGTTTTGTTGCTGTATTCGTTTCCAATCATACTTACCACTACTATGGCGAAGAAGAACTTGAAATAGGAAGCAAAAAATGTTGTTATGTGCCAAATAATCGGGAAATTGAAAATACCCAATTCGCCTAATTCTAGTGTAAAAAAACCAAAGAAATTGATTTTAATGGACAATAAAATCAAAACTGTAAAAGGTAAAATAAAAGATATAAAAATCAGTATTTTACTGGTTCTGTTTAATAATAATTTTTGTAACTCTAAATTTAGAAGTCGTAACATGGTTGTGATTTTTTGATTGATTAGTTGTTGTCAGTAAGTTGCAGAAACTGTTCTTCTAAACTTTCTTTACGTTTGACCAGATGGGTGAGTACGATACCATTTTCGAACATGAGTTTGTTAACGTCTTTGGCATCCATAGGTTCATCTAAAAAGGCAGTGATTAACTCATCTTCAACCTTTATTTTTCCAAACATTTTTTTAGCTTCTAAAAATTGAATCAAGTTGTCAGTATTTTCAGCTTTGAGCTCTAAATAACCATGACTAGAAATCATTTCATCCACGCGACCAGAATACAGTTTTTCGCCTTTTCGCAAAACAACTACATGCGAACAGACTTTTTCTACTTCATCTAATAGGTGAGAAGCCAGTAAAATAGTAGTGCCTTGGCTAGCAATTTGTTTTATTAAAGACCTTATCTGGTGAATACCTTGTGGGTCAAGTCCATTTGTGGGTTCATCCAAAATCAATATTTCAGGGTCATTCAATAACGCTGAAGCTATAGCTAAACGTTGCTTCATACCTAGAGAGTATGTTTGGAACTTACTGTCCTTTCGTTCCAACAAACCAACTATTTCTAACTTTTCATCAATTTTAGAGTAATCAACGCCTTTTATTTTGCAAACCAATTTCAAATTTTGGTATGCAGACATGTAGGGATAAAAGTTAGGACGCTCTATAATAGCACCAACTTTTTTCAAAGCATCGTGTGTTGTAGTATTCCCATCAAACCAATGAAAGTCTCCACTAGTTTTATTGACTACATTCAGGACAATGCCAAGGGTTGTAGATTTTCCACTTCCATTTGGTCCTAGAATACCATATACATTTCCTTTATTGATAGTAAATGAAAGATCTTTTACGGCAGTTAAGTAGCCAAATTTTTTGGTTAGATTATTAATGGTTAGAATAGTGTCCAAAGTATAATTGTTTGTATACTGAAACGATCAGTACGGGTTGGTATTGTAAGTATGACGAGTAATTAAAAAAAATGTTACAACATGAAATAAAAAAAGCATTCTTGACAAATGCTTTTATAGAGGGTTTAATTAATTCCAATTTTCATCAAAATCCAAACTGTCGTAGTCGTCAACATCTAAATCATCTTCAAATTCATTGTAATCATCAAAGCCTTCAGCCTCAAAGGATTTTTCAGGTGCTTCGTCAGGGATTTGACCATGAACAAACATCAGATTAGGATAATCAGTACCTTCGGCTTCTTCTACAATTTCAGCCAACTCAACATAGAACGTCCACATGCTTAAAAAATCATAGATGTAAATCAATTTGGTTTGAGCTTCGTGGACCGTATCGTTGAGGACAGTTTTACTCATGAGTTTTACAGGATTTAATCCATCGCTCATGTCAAACAAGGAAATTTCTTCACCTTGGTTCCATTCATCATCCGAAACATAAAAGGAAGCCATTTCATTGCCATCAAAACCAAAAGACTGTGTTATGGCATTGTGCAAATCTTCCAAAGTGTCTGTTTCCCTAATTTCTAAATCACGAAAAACATCATCTTCGGTATCATTATCCAGTATAATTCTAAAGCGGTAAATCATAAGCTAAATTATGTGCAAATGTAACTAAATTTAAGTTATTTACTGAAGCGGTGCAAGGTAAATGTCATAGCACTCAACAGGAAGAATGCACCTACCTGATGTGCGATTCCAAGCCAAACAGGTACTACATAAATTAAAGTCAATACACCCAATAAAAATTGTAATCCGACTAAAATAAATAGTGCATTAATGCCTTTTAGTTGATAGTTTGTAAGAGGCATTTTTTTTGCCTTAAACCAAATGATAAGGATAAACGTGACGACTACATAAGCAAGTGTTCTATGTACAAATTGCACACCACTTTTTCCTTCAAAAAAGTTTTTGATTATGGGTGATTGTTCAATATAAACCGTTTCATGAATAAGTTTACCTTCACTCATAAACGGCCAAAAGTTGTGAATAAATCCAGCATCGAGTCCAGCTACAAAGGCACCATATATAATTTGAATCAACAAGACAACCATACCAATTCGAATTAGATTTCGGAATTTGATATTGACTTCTTTTTTAGTTGGAAACATGAGATCCAATGCCACCCAAAATGTATAAGCAAAGGTTATAAAGGCAGTTGTTAAATGGGCTGCTAACCTATAATGACTTACATCGGGTCTGTCAACCAAGCCACTTTTTACCATATACCAACCCAGAAAGCCCTGAAAACTACCGAGAATCATTAAAACAATTGATTTTTTGATAGTTGGTCTTGTCAGTTGTTTAGTAATCAGAAAATATATAAAAGGAATAAAAAATACCAATCCGATAAATCTACCAATGACACGGTGCAACCATTCCCAAAAATAGATATCCTTAAAATCTTCTAAATCAAAATGATTGTTAAGTTTTTGATATTCTGGGTATTGTTTGTAGAGGTCAAATGCTTCTTGCCATTCTACTTCGTTCATTGGTGGAATGGTTCCAGAAATAAGTTTATAGTTAGAAATAGATAACCCAGAGTGTGTTAATCTGGTTATTCCGCCAACCACTACCATAATAAAGATGAGTATACATCCAGTGAGTAACCAATAAATAACACGTTTATTATCTTTTTTCATTATTTAATATCTTTTTAAAACACACGCTATTATCCATATTGGCATATTGACCAAAATTTGGAATGACTTGATAATTATTCTTTTTGTAAAATTGAACAGCTTCAGTTTGACGTTTGCCAGTTTCTAGAATTGTAGAGTTGAAGTATAATTCTTTAGACCAGTTTTCCAATTCTGATAGTATTTGAGCAGCTATTCCCAAATTCCTGTATTCAGGATTGGTATACATGCGTTTGATTTCGACTGTTGAGTCATCATATTTTTTGAAGGCACCACAACCAACAGGCTTATTATCTTTATAAGCAACAACAGTATGTTTCAATACATCAATATTGTTGAACTGATTATAAAAATCGTGTTCATCACCATCCGTTACTTTTAAATAAGCATCCAATTCCCTAACCAGTTGTTTGAAATCTTCGTTGTCAGAATTTGTTCGAACTAAATCTATCATCTAACCAACTTTTGTTAATCCCAATTTTTTACCTTCTGACAACATGAGTTCATAGGCAGCCTCATACTCATTAGGGATGTCGCCTTCTAAAATAGCTTCTTTAATCGCTTCTTTAATGGTGCCTATTTCACGCGAAGGTTTCAAGTTGAACGTTTTCATAATTTCTTCACCAGTTATAGGCGGCTGGAAATTACGAACATGGTCCCGTTCTTCTACTTCAACAATCTTTTGACGTACTATTTTAAAATTGTTATGGTATTTTTTAAACTTTTTAGGGTTTTTTGTGGTGATATCGGCTTCGCAAAGGGTCATTAAATCTTCTACATAGTCGCCAGCATCAAATACCAAACGACGTACTGCCGAATCTGTAACTTCTTCATTGACCAAAGCTATAGGTCGCGAACTCATAAAAACCATTTTTTGCACAAATTTCATTTTGTCATTCAATGGCATTTTTAATCGCTTGAACAAACGATAGACCATTTTAGAGCCTTCGAACTCGTGAGCATGGAATGTCCAACCAATTTTCTTATGAAACCTCTTGGTTGGTGCTTTGCCAATATCATGCAATAGTGCAGCCCAACGTAGCCAAAGATTATCGGTGTGTTCACAAATATTATCTACAACTTCCAGAGTGTGGTAGAAATTGTCTTTGTGACGTTGGCCTTCAATTTCATCAATTCCTTTTAAGGCAATTAATTCTGGAAGAATGTATTTTAATAATCCTGTTTTTTCCAATAATAAAAAGCCAATAGAGGGCTTGTCACTTTCAAGGATTTTATTGAGTTCAACCACAATGCGCTCATTGGTAATGATTTTTATGCGCTCACAGTTTCTTGTAATCGCATTAAGCGACTCTTTTTCAATTGTGAATCCTAATTGCGTGGCAAATCGAATGGCACGCATCATCCTAAGTGGGTCGTCACTATATGTAATATCTGGATCTAAAGGCGTTCGGATAATTTTGTTTTCTAAATCATCTGTGCCATTAAAAGGGTCTAGCAAATCTCCAAATTTAGATTCTGATAGATTTAATGCCATGGCATTAATTGTGAAATCACGTCTGTTTTGGTCATCTTGTAATGTGCCATTTTCAACTACTGGATTCCGACTATTTTCATTATAGCTTTCTTTCCTAGCACCAACAAATTCAATCTCAATATCGTCATAACGTAACATGGCTGTTCCGTATGTTTTAAACACCTGTACTTTAGGTTTTGTAGACAGATTTTTTGCTACTTGTTTTGCCAATGCAATACCACTGCCAATTGCTACTATATCAATATCTTTTACAGTTTCTTTTCCTAAAAGGAAATCACGAACAAAACCGCCAATGACATAACTGTCAATTTTAAGCTCTTCGGCTGATTGCGATATTACTTTGAATATGGGATGTTGTAAAGCCTTTATGTAATTCATTTATCAATAACCCAAAGAAATTGATGTGTAACTTCAGGCTTGGAATTTCAAATTATTCTCTGATGATTTGAACAGTACCATCTTCATTCAGTTTAATAATAGTTGAAGGTCTGGTATCTGTTTTTATATCTGGCAAATTTACGACATAGTCAACACCTTTTAAAATTCCATCAGATATTTCTTTAAAGCTTTTTGGGGATGGTTCACCACTGATGTTGGCAGAGGTTGAAACTATAGGTTTGTTAAATTGGGTTATCAATTCATGGGCAAAACCTGAAGTTGTCATTCTGATAGCAATAGAGCCATCTTCAGCCAATAAATTCTTTGCAAATAAACGCGGATTGTTATAGATAATGGTTGTCGGTTTCGTGGCTTCACTAATTATCTTTATGGCTTTTTGTGGAACTATTTCAACATAATCCTCAAGCATCTTATAACCATTCACCAGGCAAATGAGCGCTTTACTTTCAATACGTTGTTTTAATTTATAAATTTTGGAGACAGCTTCCGGATTTGTGGCATCACAACCTATACCCCAAATGGTGTCACTAGGGTAGAGTAAGGTGCCATTGGCGTTTAAAACATTTAAGGTATTAATGAGTTCCCGGTTAATAGTACTGTCCACTTAATTTAATATATTTGGGCGCAAGATAACTATAAATGCAATTAATATCCTACATTTCAAAGAGCGGTAACGTTGGTGATGATTTAAACGATTGGCTTTGGCCAAAAATTTTTGGAGAAAAGTTTCTAACGGCACGTCAGGACACAGCTTTTTTTGGAATAGGTTCTATTTTAATCAAGGACTCTCATTTTATCGAAAGAGCTAATCAATATCCCAAGAAAATTATTTTTGGTACGGGTTTAAGGTCTATCAATGAATATATCGAATTGGATGAATCTTGGGAGCTTTATTTTTTACGAGGACCCTTTGGTTCATTAAAACTAACAAACGAACCTTCCCATTATATTTCAGATGGCGCTTACTTTATGATGTTGTTGCCAGAGTATCATGGTTATTTGAAAGAGCCAAAAAAGTACCCTATTAGCTTTGTGCCATATTTTCAATCCATAGGAAAAATAGACTGGAAAAAAATATGCGATAAAATGGGTTGGCATTTAATTTTACCAACACTTGATGTTGACACGTTTATCAAGGAAGTAGCAGCTAGCGAGCAGGTGGTTTCTGAAGCCATGCACGGAGCTATTTTTGCTGATATATTGCGAGTACCCTGGAAACGGTTTCGTTTTTATGCCCATCATTATGAAGGTGAACAAGTTTCCGAATTCAAATGGAATGATTGGTTGTTCTCCATAGAGCTTTTTAAAAATGAATTTATAGAAGCTAGGTTAAAAAAAGACAAAGGGCTTTATAAGTTTTATAAGAAGCGAAGTCGTTTAAAAAATGAAAGATATATTTTGGAAGCATTTACTGACCATGAAAATGTAGCATTTAGTCTTTCATCAGATGTTGTAGTGTCCAAAATGGTTTCTGAAATGGAAAAAGCCAAATCTAAATTGGATAACTATTTGAATTCTTAATTTTTCCCATTGAAAACCAATTTAAAAATACAATTCAAGAATATTTTTTTTGCTAAAAAGCTTAAAAAACAACAAAAATATTTGGATATAAATTCTATAGACACTCAAAAACCAGTTGTTCTAATCGTTGATAATTTAATTCCCGAATTTGATAAGGACTCTGGTTCCAGACGCCTTTTCAAACTCATACAGTTGATGCTGAAAAACAATTATTCAGTGGTATTGATGGCCGATTTAAAGGAATACAAATACCGTAGTGACTATATCGATAAGTTTCGTGAAAAAGGTGTTTTTGTCTATGAACCTTATATTGATGAAAGTGGGGCGTTTGTTTCAAAAGCTGGTTTTATAAAAAGATTAGGTAATAAGATAGATTTTGTGTGGTTACACAGACCAGATATTTTTAATGGTTATTATCCCTATATAAAATCTGCTCTCCCAGATGCCAAGATAATATTTGACATGGTTGATTTCCATTATTTACGTTTAAAGCGGGAATATGAATTGGAACCAAAAAAGGAAACTTTAAAGCTTGCGAAAGAGTACTTAAAGATTGAGTTGGACAATTGCCAAAAAGCCGATAAAATAGTACTTATTTCAACGGGAGATAAAACAGCCTTAAAGCAATATGATGTTGATTTGTCTAAAGCTGAAATTCTAAGCAACGTACACCAATATATAGAACAAGATGACTTAGTGCCTTTTGAAGAACGACATGAACTTTTATTTATTGGTGGATTTAAGCATACACCCAATGAGGATGCTGTTTTATTTTTGCATCAGGAAATCATGCCCAAGATTTGGAAAGTCCATCCAGGCTTGGTGGTAAACATAATTGGTAGTTATCCAACGGAATCTGTTTTAAAACTAGATTCACCATTATTTAAAATTCATGGTTTTGTTGATGATGTTGCACCATTTTTTAAGTCGGCAAAGGTTTTTGTGGCACCACTTCGTTATGGTGCTGGAATAAAAGGAAAGATTGGTCAAAGTTTAGAGTATAGTCTGCCTGTTGTTACAACACATGTTGGAGCAGAAGGTTTTGATTTTTCACCTTTTCAGAACATTATGATTGCAGATAACGCTGAAGATTTTGCTAATAATGTTCTTCAAATTGTATCCAATGAAACGTTGTTTTACGATTTAAGTAAACATTCCAAAACTATTTTGGAACCTTTTTCTTTACAAAAAACGGAAGAGAATTTACTTAAAATCTTGACGAAATAAGAATTAGCTTTTTAAATTGAAAACCATATTTACCCAATTGTCTATCGTGTATTTGTAATAGATGTTTTCAGGTAAAGGTGAATAGGGTGTCTTGAAGAAATCAGAATCCAAGTTTATATTATTTTCATCTATTATTAGAATATTATTTGGGTCATAAAAGTCATATTGCGCTACTGTTTTATTGGTCGTAATTAGCTTTCTTTGATAAGCCAATGACTCAAAAATCCTAAAACTCAAACCATTGTGACCAGGTCTTATTAAATCTAAAAACACACCTGATTCTTCTAAATAAGTTTTTAAAGTTTCTGGCCTAATTTCTTCCCTTTGATAGGTAATACCTGGATGTAGGTTTTTTGGCTCATGTTTACCAACTATTATAAAAGTGAAGGAAATACCCAAAGCTTCAAGCTTTGAAGCTATGTCGCTTAAAACAGGCGATCTGTCATCAGCAGTCATAACAATAAAAACATCTTGTTTGAAAGATTTTTTTAAGTCCTGTTTTTCTTGATAAATGTAGTTTGATAGATGTTTAAATTCATATTGTTTAACATCATCTAAATCAAAAGAGTAGATGTCGTCAAAAATACCGTTGAGTAAATGGTCAATGGGAAACCGTTTGCAGCTATCGTAAATGTAGGCAATATAATGGTCAGTTTGCTCCTTTACAAACTGGTGGGTACTCAAATCTAAAGAATCTGGTCTGATGCATAATATATGATCTTGCTTACCTAATTTTTTAAGATGCTCCATTACATATTCCTGCGATTTAATACGCTTGATATTTGATTTGGTAAATGTTTTTCTAAAAAAATTTGAAACTCTATCAATTACACCTTTGTATTGATATCTGAAGTTGCTGATATCAATATGATTGGCATCAATTCCTTTTCGTTTTAATGCTTCAACAATGTGCTTGTCATAATCCCAATAATCAAAGCTTATTAAGCAAATTTTCATAAAAAAGTGGATAGTAGATTATAAATAATGCGTGTCAAAAGTAGTAATTTTATATCTAAACCATTCTTATTAAAGATGTCGTATATTTGAACCCGGTTATTTAACGCAAAATCCTAATTACCTTGAAAAAAATACAGGTTGGTTTTTTAGTTTCCTACGACTATGAACTACTTAAAAATGCTATTCCCTTAATATATTCAGAAGCTGATACGGTTTTTTTGGCAATTGATATTAATAGAAAAACTTGGAACGGTGCCGATATTACGATCGACGACTCTTTTTTTGAGTGGATAAAGACCTACGATGTTGACCATAAGATTAAAATCTACGAAGATGATTTCTATGTGCCCGAATTAAGGACAATGGCTTGCGAGGTTCGCGAACGTAAAATGCTTGCAGAGCAAATGGGTGAAGGTAATTGGATCATTCAATTGGATGCTGATGAATATTTTATAAATTTTGAAAAATTTGTTCGTTTTTTAAAGAGTAAAGACCATTATCTGGATAACCCTGAAAAGCATAAAATTCAAATTAAACCATTTCATGTAACACTTTACAAAAAATTGGACAGCGGCTATTTGTATATTACAAATACAACCAAGACAGTAGTAGCAACCAATTTTCCAGACTATGTAGATGGCCGAAAAACGACTGGTCGTGTTCACTACGTCAATGCTTTGATTTTGCATGAATGCTTATCTCGTGATCGCAATGAATTGGTTACAAAACTTGAAAATTGGGGTCATAATGTTGATGTCGATTTTGACGGTTTTATAAAAAAATGGGATAGTGTTAACAAAGATAATTATCAAGACTTTGAAGGGTTTTATTATATAGAACCTATGAAGTGGAAACATTTAGATTATATTGAAGGAAACGATTTTCAAGAACTCTTTAAGAATTTTAAAGAGCAAAAGGAAGAAGAACTTTACAAGTCGAGTTTTTACATCTTCAAGAAGAATTTAGGTCAATATATCAATTACTTTTTTAAAAAGTAATCTTTACTATGAATTGGAAAATTAACAAACAGTTTCAGGACAAGGAGTTGGCACTCTTGAAAATCATCAATGAATTTGATGTTTCAGGTCAAAATTTTGGAAATCAAGAGCGGAATTCCTTGAAACTATTTGAATTTGAGGGAATGACAGTAAATGTCAAATCCTTCAAGATTCCCAATGCTATTAATCAGATTGTATATAGGTTTTTTAGAAAAAGTAAGGCCCAACGCTCTTTTGAGTATGCCAATATATTACAGGAATTGGGTATAGGTACACCGCAGCCCATTGCTTATTTTGAAATGAAAACACCTTTTTTGTTTAAAAAGAGCTATTACATGAGCGAGCAATTGAATTGCGAGTATACGTATAGAGATTTGACTTTTAATTTCAGCATACCTGATTATGACGCTATCTTACGAGCTTTTACACGTTTCACTTTTACATTACATGAAAATCGTATTTTATTTTTGGATCATTCACCAGGTAATACATTGATTAAGGTCAATGAGAGTGGTTTTGATTTCTTTTTGGTTGATTTAAATAGAATGGAATTCAAGAACCTAAATTTTAATGAGCGCATTAAAAACTTTGCACGCTTAACCACTCACAAGGAAATGGTGGAAGTAATGAGCGATGAGTATGCCAAGTGTATTAATCAACCTTACGAGAAAGTGTTTGATTTAATGTGGCAATACACAAACGACTTTCAAGAGAAATACTATCGAAAAAAGCGTTGGAAAAAAAGACTACTTTTCTGGCGCAGCTGATAAGCTGTTTAATCTCTGTAACTCCTTATATCTATGGTTTACTTCGAAGGCATTAAGTTTGGAAATGTCATAGCCAACTTTACCATCAAGAATTCCCAGCCTCATAATATAATGGTTGAAAAACCGATATAATGGTTTGACTTTTGATTTGAAAAAAGAAACCGTTTCGCCTTTTTTGTGAAGTTCTTTGGCTTTTAAGACGGCATATTGCGCCATTTTACTTTTATAATGTTCGTAATCCCTGAAGCTGTAATGCAATATTTTATGTTGTAATGTTGTGGTATTTCCATCAACAATCAAGCGCTCGTGTACAGGTCTGGAATCGTCATAACGACATTTGGAAGTTTTGAAAAGTCTAAAGGATTTAGCTGTTTGAAAACCGCTGAATTTTATGGGTTTATTCCCAAAAAAATATTGAAATTTACAGTAATAAGCCGATATGTCCTTTGAAGGTTTTTTTAAGACGTCCAGTATTTCCTGTTTTAGTTTTGGTGGAACTCTTTCATCTGCGTCAATAAAAAGGACCCAGTCGTTGGATACCTTTTGTAGGGCAAAGTTTTTTTGATCCGGAAAATTCTTAAAATGGTGTTGGTAAGTGGTTACATTGTCATAATTCTGAAGTTTTTCAAATGTACCATCGTAGCTAAAACTATCTACAAAAATAATCTCATCAGCAAAATCAATGTTCTTGATCAAACTATCAATATGAATGTATTCATTATATGTGATAACTAAAGCTGTTAGTTTAGACATTGCCAATTATTGAGTAGAAATGGTTTTAAAAAAAGTATGCAATTTTTCTTTAATGAGATCTATAGGATATTCTTCAAAGTACTTAAAAGTATGTTCTTTAATGTACTGCTCGTTGTGTTGCTTGTAAATTTCAGGTTTGAGATCTTTTAAATGAATTGAAATGTTCTTTTCATCTTCAAAAATTTGCCATGTTTCCTTATCAACACTAGGAGAAAAAAGCGAAAATGTGGGAATATTGAGTGCTTTAGCCATATTTACAGAACCTCCTTCATTACCAATGAGTGCTTGGCATTGAGAAAGCAACCCTAAAAACGACCGCAAACTTTTGGCATATAAATCAAAATAAATATGTGATTGTGTTTCAGGTTTACATAAATCGTAAAGTTTTTTGGCCTCTTCGGTTTGTTTGGGAATATAGTTGAAAAGTAAATTGGCTTGGGTTTGCTCTACCGTATAATCCAATAGTTCGGCCATTTTTTCAAGTGGATAGGTTTTATACCACTCACTTCCTAAAACACCAATCATAAAAGTTGGCTTGTTGCTTTGTAATGGAAACTTGTTTAATAAATTTTTAGCTTCTAAAACGTCATCGTGGGTCAGGAATATTTTCGGTTTGTAATCTGTTATTTCTTTTTTTATTAATGGAGATAGAAGTTTCAACCTATTTAAAATAGCTAGACCTATTTTAGAGTCTGTTCCGTTACTTAAGCGTTCAATATTATGATTGTAGAAAACTCTTGAATACCCTTTTTTGTATGAAATCTTATATTTTGCTCCTGAAAATACCGTTATCAAGTTTGTTTCCAATTTACTGTATGCATCTATAATGGCATCATAGTTTTTGTAACGGATTTTTAAGATAAACTTAAATAATGAGCTGTAATTTTTTCGAGTCTTTTCCTTTAAAACAATAATGTTGTCAATATTAGGATTGTTCTTTAGAACATCAACACAATTCTCATAACACATAAAATCAACAATAGCATTTGGGTACTCTTTTTTTAAATTATTGGAGATTAGGGTAGATGTTAAAACATCACCAATTCGTTTTTGTTGAATGACTAAAAATTTCATTTCAGGAATTTAGTTGCTAAAATATACAACTACAAAATAATATAAAGATGTTGACAAGATAATTTAACTACTTTTGTAAAAATTCTGAATAATTTATGGCAATAAGCGGACTGGTTATAACTTATAATGAAGAAAAGAACATTGGGAAATGTGTTCGAGCACTTTTTGAGGTTTGTGACGAGGTAATAATAGTTGATTCTTTTAGTAAAGATAAAACTGTTGAAATAGCCGAAAAAGAAGGAGCTAAAGTTATCAAACAGAAATTTTTGGGAGATGGACCGCAACGAACCTTTGGGTTGCCTTATTGTCAAAACGATTGGATTCTTAACCTAGATGCCGATGAATTTTTAGATACAGATGCTATTTCGTTTATTAAAGAAGAAAAATATCTGGAAGGGAATTATGATGCCTTTGCTTTCCGGGTTAAAAACTATCTAGATGATGAGTTGATTGATTTTTCAGGTTGGTATCCGGACAGTAAAGTTCGTTTTTTTGATAAGAGAACGGCCAAACCGTCTAATTCAGCGATACATCAAAAAATTATAACAACCAATGAGAAAAAAGTAGCTGTGCACATTTTGCATTACGGTTGGGATTCGCTGGGGCAAATAATCGCCAAAAAGAACCAATATTCTACTTGGCATGCGCAACAACTTTTTGATCAAGGTAAACGTATAAATAGTTTCAAGCCTGTTTTGAATAGCACAGTAGCTTTTGTACGTTGTTATTTCTTTAAAAGCGGAATTCTAAACGGATTGGATGGGCTGACTTTTGCAATGGTTCAAGCTTTTTTTTCGTATACCAAGTATGCCAAATTGCTCAAGCTTCAAAGGAAAGAACGCCTGTCTAAAAAATAAATTAAACAGCTACATCATACTCCCGAAGCGCATCATTAAGCGATGTTTTCTTATTGGTACTTTCCTTACGTTTTCCAATAATTAATGCACAAGGAACATTATAGTTTCCGGCAGAAAAGGTTTTGGTATAACTACCAGGAATAACCACTGATCTTGCAGGTACAACACCTTTCATTTCTTTTGGTTCGTCACCTGTAACATCAATTATTTTGGTTGATGCCGTTAAAACAACGTTAGCACCTAAAACGGCTTCACTTTCAACTTTAACACCTTCAACAACTATACATCTAGAGCCAATGAATGCATTGTCTTCAATAATAACTGGAGCAGCTTGTAGTGGTTCTAAAACACCACCAATGCCAACACCACCTGATAAATGCACATTTTTGCCTATTTGTGCACAACTCCCAACTGTTGCCCAAGTATCTACCATGGTGCCTTCATCTACAAAAGCTCCAATGTTTACATAGCTGGGCATCATGATTACACCACTGGAAATGTAGGCGCCATGTCGCGCAACAGCATGAGGTACCACACGAATTCCTTTTTCTTGATATCCAGTTTTTAATGGAATTTTATCATGGTATTCAAAAATGCCGACTTCAAAAGTTTCCATTTTTTGAATGGGGAAGTATAAAACTACCGCTTTTTTTAC
Organism: Bacteroidia bacterium; assembly: GCA_030425285.1. GTDB lineage: Bacteria > Bacteroidota > Bacteroidia > Flavobacteriales > Flavobacteriaceae > Hanstruepera. The sequence goes on along the minus strand of JAUIAY010000016.1, from coordinate 3,650 downwards.
CCATTCGTTTACTTGCCAACCAGAATCAGTAGGTTCAGCAACTCGTAAAGTTCCAGCGTCCAGTAAATCAATTACACTTCTAATGCTGTCGATGGTTACTTTATCGGTCAATAAAGAACGGTCTTCCCAAGCTTTTTCAATAATTTGTTGTAGTTGTTTCATGAGGTCGGATTGTTTTTCTTTCAGGAAACAAATATACCCTTACTATTTGACAATATTAAATTGAAAAACCAAAAATGTGAGTGACCAAATATAAAGTTTTGTGTCTTAAAAATGTATAAGCAAAATAATTTGGTTTTATACGATTTGGTTGGTTGATAGTTGGCAAAGACTTTAGTTCCTAATAGAACTAATTAACAGCATAACACAGACTATCATGTTGAAGCTCCCTTGATACTTTTCAAGGGAGTTTTTTTTGATCATTATATGTCGTAATTTTGTGTTATATGGGAAGAATTTTAGCTATAGACTATGGTAAAGTAAGAACTGGTATTGCCATAACTGATGATTTACAAATAATTGCTTCGGGTTTGACTACGGTTCAAACCAAAGACCTTATTCCTTTTTTGAAAGATTATATACTTCAGGAGCATGTAGAGCTGTTTTTAATAGGAGAGCCCAAACAAATGAACAATGAGCCATCTGAAAGTGAGGCTTTAATTCTGAAGTTTATTGAAAAGCTTCAAAAAGAGATTTCAAGCATCCCATTTGAACGTGTGGATGAACGTTTTACTTCAAAAATGGCCTTTCAGACAATGATAGATAGCGGATTGTCTAAAAAAAAGCGTCAAAACAAAGCCTTGGTAGATGAAATTAGTGCGACTTTAATCCTTCAAAGTTACCTGAATTCTAGATGATTTTTTGGTGCTAAAATTTTGGCTATCGATGAAATGCACGCTGTAAAGGTTTAAAAACAGTACGTTTATCGATGAAATGCACAGTTTCATCATATTATCGAGTTTTCGTTTTGTTTCATCAATTTTTTTCGGGTTTAGTTTGTTGTCGCACATATATTTGTCCTGTCTCTAATAATAAAGAACAAGACAATGAAACAATTTTTAATTATATGTATGTTTGCCGCTTTAAGTTTTTCAGGACTACAAGCACAATCTGATTCTCAAGTTGTTACTATGGAGAAGAAGACAGAGCGTATTGCAACAGAAAACGTTTCTAAAAAGGCTGAAGAAAAAGTAGCCGCTAAAAAGAAAGATATTTTAAATGCTAAAATAAACTTGAAACTTAATGGTCAAGAAGGTTTATTTTTAGTAACCGATAAACGCATAGTTTGTTAATTTAAGACAAATTTTTATATCCATAATTAGAAGAAACTCCTTTATTTAAAGGAGTTTTTTTATGCACTTAAGCTATAAGAGTTGTATTTTTGCGACCAATAAAAAGTAAAATTAGAAATGGTATTACCAATAGTCGCTTATGGCGATCCTGTTTTAAAGAAAAAAGGAAAAGACATCACAAAAGATTATCCCAAGTTGAATGATCTTTTGGACAATATGTACGAAACTATGTATAATGCCTATGGTGTTGGATTGGCGGCACCACAAATAGGTTTGGATATCCGTTTGTTTTTGGTCGATACTGCTGCTTTTGCTGAAGATCCGGATTTAGATAATGAAGAGCAGGAATATTTAAAAAATTTCAAACGCACGTTTATCAATGCACAAATTATAGAAGAAACTGGTGATGAGTGGGCATTTAATGAAGGTTGCTTAAGTATACCAGATGTTAGGGAGGATGTTTTTAGAAAACCAACCATTACCATTGAGTATTTAGATGAGAATTTTGAAAAACATGTAGAAACGTTTGATGGATTGGTTGCCAGAGTGATTCAGCATGAATATGACCATATTGAAGGGGTTTTATTTACAGATAAGCTATCAAGCTTAAAAAAACGCTTAATAAAAGGAAAGCTTTCCAACATTTCAAAAGGAAAAATTAATATAGATTACAAAATGCGTTTTCCAAACCTAAAAAAGAAACGATAAAATTTGCTTAACAATAACAAACAAAAGATATTTGCCCACCTAAAAAAAGAATATGAGTTTAGATAAAGTTTTATCAATAGCCGGTAAGCCAGGTTTATTTCAAATGATTGCACAAACCCGTACGGGCTTTATAGCAGAATCGTTAATTGATAAAAAACGCGTGTCTGTTGGTATTCATCACAATGTGAGTATCTTGAGCGAGATAGCTATTTATACTTTAACGGAAGAAAAGCCTTTGAGAGAAGTTTTTGCGCTGATTAAGGAGAAGGAAAGCGGTCAGGAAACAGCCATTAGTCACAAGGACAGCAAAGATAAATTAGAAGAGTACTTTTTTGGAGTGTTGCCTGATTATGATGAGGACCGTGTTTATGCCAGCGATATCAAGAAAATAATTCAATGGTATAATTTGTTGCAAAAACATGACATGTTGCAACTTGAAGAAGAAGAGAAAGTATCAGAAGAGGAGGAATAATATCCAATTTTCAATAAAATAAAATCCAGCATCATGCTGGATTTTTTTATGCCCTTCCATAAAATAATAATTGTAATTTTAACAAAACTTCAAATATGAATTCCAGACAAGACCAACTAAAGGCTTTTGATAGATTGCTAACCATCATGGACGAATTAAGGGAGCAATGCCCATGGGATAGAAAACAAACCATGGAATCCTTGCGACATCTCACCATTGAGGAGACCTACGAGCTAGGTGATGCCATTTTGGATCACGATCTCGATGAAGTAAAGAAAGAGCTAGGTGATGTATTGTTGCATATTGTATTTTATTCCAGGATAGGTAGTGAAACTAAAGATTTTGATATAGCCGATGTTTGCAATACCATTTGTGATAAACTTGTAAGCAGACATCCACATATTTATGGTGATGTTTCTGTAGTGAATGAAGAGGACGTCAAGAGGAACTGGGAAAATTTAAAATTAAAAGAAGGAAAAACCAGTGTATTGGAAGGTGTTCCTAAAAGCTTGCCAGCATTGGTAAAAGCTAACAGAATACAAGATAAGGTTGCAGGTGTAGGTTTTGATTGGGAAGAGCCTAGCCAGGTGTGGAAAAAAGTAGAAGAGGAGTTAAGGGAATTCCAAGATGAGGTTAAATCGGGAAATAAACAGGCAATGGAAAGTGAATTTGGAGATGTTATGTTTTCTATGGTCAATTATGCACGGTTTTTAAAAATAAATCCCGAGAATGCATTAGAAAGAACTAACAAAAAATTCTCAAAACGTTTTCAATATCTTGAATCCAAAGCCAAAGAGTTAAACAAAAATCTAAAAGATATGACTCTCTCTGAAATGGACGTTTTTTGGGAAGAAGCGAAGCAATTGTCGAGATAGTCCATTGGAAAATCTGTGATTTTCAAATATATCAAATGGAAGAAGTGAAGCAATTGTCGAGATAGTCCATTGGAAAATCTGTGATTTTCAAATATATCAAATGGAAGAAGCGAAGCAATTGTCGAGATAGTCCATTGGAAAATCTGTGATTTTCAAATATATCAAATGGAAGAAGCGAAGCAATTGTCGAGATAGTCCATTGGAAAATCTGTGATTTTCAAATATATCAAATGGAAGAAGCGAAGCAATTGTCGAGATAGTCCATTGGAAAATCTGTGATTTTCAAATATATCAAATGGAAGA
>JAUIAY010000015.1 GCA_030425285.1 Bacteroidia bacterium | reverse complement strand
TAGTAACTTGGACATACGATGACGGAAACGGAAACACAGCAACACAAACACAGAACGTAGTAATTGATGATGTAACAGCACCAACTCCTGATGTTGCAACCCTTGCTGATGTAACCGCAGAATGTGAAGTAACAGCATTGACGGCGCCAACGGCTACAGACAACTGTGGTGGAACAGTAACCGTAACTAACGATGCAACATTGCCTATCACAGCACAAGGGACTACAATCGTGACTTGGACATACACGGATTTAAATGGTAACGCATCTACTCAAACTCAAAACGTCGTGATTGATGACGTGACACTTCCAACCTTTAACTCTTGCCCTCCTAGTGTTTCAGTAAATAATGATGCGGGAATTTGTGGAGCTATTGTTAATTTTATAATTCCAACAGCAACTGATACTTGCGGAACAGCGATAGTAACTCAAACCGATTCTTCAGGATTAACTTCAGGAGATTTATTCCCAATAGGAACAACAACTATAGAATATACAGCTGATGATGGGAACGGAAATACAACAACCTGTAGCTTTACGATTACAGTAACGGATATTGAATCACCCTCTATTACCTGCCCAGCCCCTGTGACTGTTAATGCTGATGCCAATTGTGAAGCAACTAGTATTACATTGGGAGTTCCTACTACTGGTGATAATTGTGCCATTGCTTCAGTAACAAACGATTTAGCATCTCAATTACCATTACCAGTTGGTACACATACGGTTACATGGACTGTTGAAGACACATCAGGTCTTACTGCTACTTGTGCACAAATTATTACAGTACAAGATGTGACGCCACCTTCAATAACTTGTCCTGCTCCAAATGCGTTTTACAATACAGATGCTGGTGAGTGCTATACATCACTGTCTTTTACTGCCACTGCTACTGATAATTGTAGTGGTGCACCTATAGTAACTTATGAAGTTGGTGGAAACCCTATTACATTCCCATATAATTTTCCAGTGGGAAGTACTACAGTTGATGTTATTGCTGATGACGGCAATGGACAAACAGCAACTTGCGATTTTACCGTAAATGTTCAGGACAATGAAGCACCAACGGTTATCTGTCAACCTTTAACCGTAACATTGGATGCAGCTGGAACGGCTTCTATTGCTGAAAATGCAATAGACAACGGTTCTTCAGACGCTTGTGGTGGGCTAACATTCGATACTAATATCACCAGTTTTGATTGTTCTGATATTGGTGTAAATCCAGTTACTTTAACCGTAACCGATGCCAACGGTAATTCAGCAACTTGTAGCACAAATGTTACCGTTTTAGACTATGTTCAAGGAGCTACAGCAACCATAAATGTTTCCCCTTCATCTACCATTTGTCAAGGTGATTCTGTAACGTTTACCGCTTCTGGAAGCAATTTAGGTGCGAATCCTCAATATGAATGGTTTGTTAGTGGTTCATCTGTTGGCAACAACAGTGCAACGTATACCACCACAGCATTAAACAACAACGATGATGTGTATGTTGAAATTACTTCTGGACCTTGTAATACTTCGACAGTAAGTAATACGATTGTTATGACTGTAAACCCTCCATTACCTGTTTCGTTTACATTAAATGGAGATAACCCAATATGTAGCGGTGATACCGTCACATTTTTCATTACCAACTTAATAAATGGTGGCGCAACACCAAGCTATCAATGGTATGTAAATGGTAACCCTGTAGGAACGAATAGCTCTTATAGCTCATCTGCAATTGCTCATAATGATATAGTTTCAGTTGAAGTTTCTTCAAGTTTAGCATGTGCCGACCCAGTACCAGCCAGTCAAAGTATAACCATGACTGTTACACCAGACGCGACTATTGCACTGACTTCTGCAAATGATAATCAAACAGCTTGTGATGGAGCTCCGATTTCAGATATAATTTATAATATAGGAAATGCCACAGGTGCTACAGTAACAGGTGTTCCAATAGGCGTAACTGGAACTTACAACAGTGGTACTTTTACTATAAGTGGTACATCCACACAAATTGGCACCTTTAACTATACAATAACACCTGAAGGTTGTGGTACAGCAACAACAACAGGCACTATCATAATAGCTCCAGACGCAAATATGACTTTAGCATCATCATCTTTGGATGAAAGTGTATGTAATGATGGCACGCCAATGACACCAATAGTGTTTCAATTGAATTCTGGTGCTACAGGGGCTAATATAAATTTCAGTCCTGCTCTTCCTGGAATAAGTGGCTCTTATAACTCCACCACAGGAGAATATACCATTAGTGGATCTAGTACATCTCCAGGTATATACGATTATACAGTAACAACAACTGGTTGTGGCACTCCTGTTTCTATGAATGGGCAAATAACTGTAAATAATGGTTTACCTCAAACTCCTGTAATCTCTGGTAACCAAGCATTCTTTTGTGTTACAGAAGATGCAACCTATTCTGTTAATTTAGACCCTAATGTAGATACCTATACTTGGTCCGTGTCAAGTGGTCTTTCCATCGAATCTGGACAAGGAACAAATGAGATAGTTATTGGTTTTAATTCTTGGGCTACTATTAATGAAACTATTTCTATAACAACCTCAAATGCTTGTGGATCATCAAGTAGTTCTTTAGGTCTTAACATTAATTTTAGTGTTACAGACATTGATGCTGGACCAGATATTTATGTCTGTTATGGAACAAGTAGTGTAACCATGGATGGTGATTCAGGTTTTATTCTTACTGCCCTAGGTACAACAGGATATCAATATTGGGATTGGGACGACAATGGTGCTGGAGGAGGTTTTTCCGATGAATATATAGGTGAAGATTGTAGTATTATTTGGTGTAGCTTTTTTGGGATTCCATATCCTTGTGGTACAGATTGTAACGATATATATGACCACCACGAAAATAGTACTTACGCCATACCTTCATCCGCACTACCTGGAAGTGTAATAACAATAAGTTTAGTGACTATACCTATTGGAAGTACGGGTTGCCCTCCAATTGAAAGCACTATGCAAATACATATTTTAGAAGATCCTGAAGCAGAAATTACCTCATCTGATGCAACTATTTGTAATGGTGATTCTACAATTATAACTTTCTCTGGAACACCAGGCGCACGAATAAGATATAATGATGGTTCAGGAAATACAAATGTTAACTTAAATGCAAGTGGTATTTATAATTTAACTGTTTCCCCTACTACAACTACAACATATACTCTTAATAGAGTGAGATACACTAATGGTGCTTATCCTGGTGGCAATAATAATTGTGATATAACCCTTAATGAAAGTGTTACAGTTAATGTAAACTCAACTCCAACAGTAACAGCACCAGCTGATGTCACCATCTGTGAAAGCGATACTGTTGATTTATCTTCAGCTAGTATTAATGGGACCAATCACGCAGGTAGCTGGAATACTTCAGGATCAGGAATTTTTGGAAGCGGGATCTACACTCCTAGTGCATCAGATATTTTTAACGGTTCAGTTACGCTGACTTATACCAACACACCAAGTGATGGTGTGTGCCCCCCTGTTAGTGACAGTATGGTGGTAACCATCAATCAAGCTCCTACAGTATATGCTGGAGTCGATCAAACTATTTGTAGTAGTGACTCTGTAACTATGAGTGCTAGCCTTGGGGGTAGTGCTACTCTTGGTACATGGTCTGGTGGAACCGGAACATTTAGTAGTAATGCCCCTAATGCGACCTATACACCTGGTGTTGGCGAAACAGGAACAATAACTTTAACTTATACGAGTAATGATCCTGATAGTACAGGCCCTTGTGGAAATGCTACAGACTCTGTTCAAATAACTATATATCCTGCAGCTACAGTAAATGCTGGTATTGATCAAACCATTTGTTCATCAGAAACTGTGGATGTTTCAAGTGCTAGCTATGGTGGCAGTGCTACAACAGCAACTTGGTCTACAAGTGGTAGCGGAACATTTGCAGGATCTATTTACACGCCTAGTGCAGCTGATATTTCCAATGGTTCAATAATTTTAACATACACAACAAATAATCCAGCTGGTGTTTGTGGCGCTGTATCTGATAGTATGACCGTAACCATTAATGCGGAACCAACTGTAGATGCCGGCACTAACCAATCCATTTGTGAAACCGATACAACCATTAGCCTTAATGCTAGTTTAGGCGGCGGTGCCAGTTCTGGTACGTGGACAACATCTGGTAATGGAACGTTTAACAATAATAACCCGAATGCCATTTATACCATTGGTAGTAACGACATCAGTAACGGTAATGTAACGCTTACTTATACTACTAACAATCCAGCTGGTCCATGTAGTGCAACATCGGATTCAGTGACTTATACCATAGCACCTTATGTGAGTGCTTCGGCTACAAATGTCACATCCATATCTGATTGTAGCGATACGAGCGTACAATTGCAGGCTAATGGTTCTGGTCAATGGACAGTTACATCAACACCTTCTGGTAGTCCATATTCATTCTCGAGTGTTAATGATCCTAATGCGATATTTAGTGGCGAAAGTGGTTCAACATATGACATTACATGGACTCTAGACAATGTTTCCCCATGTAGCGATGATACCGCAACCTTACAGGTTGTATTCCCTGATTGTGGTGATTTTATTGACTTTGATGGTGCAGATGATAATATTAACTTTGCTAATAATTATAATTTAAGTGGTAACTTTAGTATTGAAGCTTGGATTAAACCAAACGTAATAAATAGCTCCATTAAAACCGTACTTTCTAAACGAAACGCTACTAATTTAGCTACTGGTTATGATTTAAGATTGGTAAACAATACTATTTCATTTAATGCAAATGGTTCTAGTATTTCAGCAAATGGCTTAACAAACAACAGATGGTACCATATTGCGGTAACGTACAATGGCTCTCAATACAGACTGTATATTGATGGCATCCTCATGAATACCAATACAGGGCCATCACCAAGTTCTAATAACTTTAATACGTTATTAGGAGCTATGTCCCGTACCAATAATACACCTGTTAATTACTTTAATGGCTGGCTAGATGAAATACGTATCTGGAACACCAATTTAAGTGCCGATCAAATCCGATTGATGATGAATCAAGAGATAGAAAACAATGGTGGAAATGTTATTGGTAGCATTACAGGGCCAACCGTAAACAGTGGATTGAATTGGGGCAACCTAATAGCCTATTATCAAATGAATCAAGGAACTCCAGACATAGCAGCTGGAAATCTTAATGCTGATGTAGGTGTTAATGGTATTTTGAGAAATATTACTAGTCTTCAAAACGAATCAGCACCATTGCCTTATATTTCAGCCAACAATGGCAATTGGACTAATCAAAGTACTTGGCTTAATGGTTCAGTACAACAAATACCAAACAGTAATGGCATTAACGGGTCTCCTGTAACCTGGAATATAGTAAGGACACAGCACGATGTGAGCTCAACAAATAAAGATATTACTTTACTAGGCTTATTAGTTGACAACAATACGCTATCAATTGAAAACAGTAATCCAAATGACGGTCATAGTATACGCGTTACCACCTATCTAAAAATAGACGGTGTTTTGGATCTTGAAGGGGAATCACAACTTTTACAAGATACAGGCAGTATTGTAGACTACAGTGGAACGGGTGCTTTGCATCGTGACCAGCAAGGTACAACCAATATGTTTAATTACAACTACTGGAGTTCTCCTGTGAGTCAAAATGGTAATACCTATCAAATTGGCTCTATACTATATGATGGAAACAATGCTGTTAACTGGACTACGGGCAACAATGCTACAGGAAGCACTAACCCTGTTACATTAAGTAGCCGCTGGCTATACTTGTTTGAGAATTATACCGCAGGAAATTATGCCGACTGGCATGCCATAAACACGAGTTATAACGTACCCGTTGGATTAGGCTTTACCATGAAAGGGAGTGGCGTTGGCGACCCAATAAACGATGTTCAAAATTACACCTTTGTTGGTCAGCCTAATAACGGAACTATTACAACACCGGTAACTGGTGGCAACGAGGCTCTTATTGGAAACCCATACCCTTCTGCCATTGATGCCAATCAATTTATTGCTGATAATGCAGGAAGCATCACTGGTCCTTTGTATTTTTGGGAACACTCCAAAACTAATACCTCACATATTACAGTTGATTATGAAGGTGGTTATGCTGCTTATTCTAACAGTGGAGGTGTTGCAGCAACAACACCACCTACTGGCTTAGGGGGTGTTGGTACAATTGGAAAGGTACCGCAGCGCTACATACCAGTTGGTCAAGGTTTCTACGTTACTGGAGATGCTGATGGAGGTCTCGTGACCTTTAACAATGCCCAGCGTGCCTTTAGAAAGGAATCAACCGCCAATACATCTGTATTTATTAGAAATGGTAGTACTGATTCTAATCGTAATCCAGAAGAAACGGTTGATCTTATAAAGCGTGTTCGTATAGCGTTTACCTCACCTGAAGGTGCCATTAGGCCTCTATTACTGGCATTCACACCAAACAACGAAGCTAGTGACGATTTTGACTACGGATATGACGCTACCAATTCGGACGCATTTCCTAGTGATATGTCATTTGATATAAACCATGAAAAATATGTTATTCAGGGAGTTGGTGAATTCAACACAGACAGTATGTATCCCGTAATTATTGAATTAGGCATCAACGGTATTATTGAAATAGCCTTAACTGGTTTAGAAAATTTTGATGAAGATATTGATGTATTCATTTATGATTCATTATTAGGCACATACACGCGCATTAATGAATTTAATTATCAAAACCATTTAGATGCTGGAATATACACTGATAGATTCTTTGTTACTTTCCAAGAAGAAGGTGTATTAAGTGTAGCTGACAATGATACTCAAGATATTATTGTTAATTATTTAAATAACACTCATGAAATTTACATTAAAGTACCTCACCATATAGATATTAAACAAGTGTACTTAATGAACATGTTAGGACAAAGCATTAAATCTTGGAACAAAACCAATGCTCCCCTATCAACAGAAACTAGAATTCCTGTTAGAAACCTTTCTGAAGGGAACTATATTATTAAAGTACAAACTTCAGATAATAAAACTGTGAACAAGAAAATAATTATCAAAGGTTATTAATCCTGAACAATTATAGATAGTTTAAAAAAGCGGCCAATGTGGCCGCTTTTTTTATTCCTCATTCCATAAAACAGTCTCACAAACTATTTAAATGGCTACAATAAATTATAGAATAGCAGCTAAACCATATGTATTTCATCGATTTTTTTTGCATTTCATGGATGTTTATAATTTAAAACTTCTATATTAGCATCCTGAATAAGAAATTTAAACCAAATCAAAATGAAATTAATCTACTCAAAATCAAGATTATCGTTAACCTTATTAACGTTAGTTGTTTCTTTTAGCTCAATATTTGCTCAAGTAAATGACTTACAGCGAGCAGAAATGTATTTGGAACAAAAAGAAGAAGTAAACTTTAGTTTTGTTATCAATGACATTTCTGAATTGCAAGAACTCACTTCACAAATGTCTATTCTAAACTATGACCCATCGACTAAAACCGTATATGCTTGGGCTAACACCAAACAATTCAGACAGTTTCAACGTTTGGGAATAGACTTCGTAGTTAATGCCTCTGATAATGAAGCCTATGGTATTGTAATGAGTAACGAACTCCCTGCCAGCAGTCGTAGAGGTCCATACCCGCTTACGTTTCCTCTAACAGCTTATCCAACTTATGCTGATTATGCACAACAAATGCAAGAATTTGCCAATAATCATCCCACTATTTGTGAATTTATTGATATAGGTGGCACTACTGAAGGTGTTGCTGGCGGTGATAAAAGATTGTTATTCGTTAAACTTTCTGACAATGTTGGTACTGAAGAAGCTGAACCCAAAGTAATGTACACCTCTTCTATGCATGGTGATGAAATTACCGGCTACCCTTTGATGATGAATTTAATTGATTACTTTATTACAGCTTATGAAGACACAGGACATCCTGACCATAATCGTATTAAAAATTTATTGGATAATTCTGAAGTTTGGATAAACCCTATGGCAAACCCAGATGGCACTTACTACAACAATGCTTCAAACACTTCTGTAGCCAATGCGCGTCGTGCTAATGCCAATAATGTGGACTTAAACAGGAACTATCCTGATAATGTAGCTGGACCACACGATGATGGTAATCCTTACCAAGTAGAGACACAGCATTTCATGACTTTGGCCGACAACAATCATTTTGTTCTATCAGCCAATTTTCATGGGGGAACTGAGGTAGTAAACTATCCATTTGATAATACCTATACCAACCATGCTGATAGCGATTGGTTCTTTCTGGTTAGTAAAGAATATGCCGTAAACTGCCAAGACAACAGTCCTAACGGATATATGGATGCTACTTACAATAACCACCAATGGCCAGGAGTTACTGAAGGTGCTGATTGGTACCAGGTGTTTGGAGGCCGTCAAGATTTTATGAACTATTACCACCAATGTAAAGAAGTCACTATAGAATTATCTAACACAAAACTAATTCCTGCAAACCAATTGGTTAATCATTGGAATTATAACAGAGAAGCCTTAATAGAATACTTAATTCAAGGAACTTATGGTTTTCAAGGTCTCGTTAAAGATGCTATTTCAGGAGATCCAGTTGAAGCTACCATTACTTTGGTTAGTCACGATGCTATTGGTTCACATACAGTTAGTAGTCCATTATATGGTGACTATTACAGACCAGTTAAAGCGGGAACTTATGATATTCTTTTTGAGGCTCCATGTTATCAATCGTTTACATTGAACAGTCAAACAATAGCAGATTATGAAACCAAGCTATTAGCCGATGTTATGCTTACACCCCTTACTGCTTCTGCTCCATCAAATCTTGGAACTGCTGGAACAGATTCTAGCTCAACAAATGCTTCTTGGACTGCAACTACTGCAGATAGCTTTGATATTAGATACCGTGAAGTAGGGTTACCTACATGGACAGAAATTCTTGGGGTAACTTCAAATCCTTATCAAATAGGTGGATTGAACCCAAACACAACCTATGAATTTCAAGTAAAATCCTATTGCGGTTCCAATAGCACTGCTTATTCTACTTCGGAACAATTCACAACCACTGACATTGATTATTGTGATGCACAAGGAAATTCAATTGCAGATGAGTATATTGGCAATGTTAATATTAATGGCATAGATTACGATACTACTGCCAGTACTTCTTCTGGCTATTCCGATCATACAGCCACTATTATTTTTGGAGATTTAGCAACCGATACATCTGATAATACTATTTCTGTAACCAAACATTGGACAGGTACCGTTTACCGTGAAGCTGTTTCTGCTTGGATCGATTTTAACCAAAACGGTACTTTTGAAAGTAATGAAAAGATATTTGAAAGTCCTTCATCCAATACTGCCATAGTAAATGGAACTTTTAGCGTTCCTTCAAATGCTTCTTTAGGCAATACCCGAATGCGCGTTATACTTAAATACTATAACGGTAGTGGCCAAACTGCCAATGATCCTTGCGAAACCTTTAACTATGGAGAAGTAGAAGATTATACTCTAAACATTATAAGCCCAACGTTACATGCTGCAAGTTTTAATGAACAAGCAATTACGGTTTACCCTAACCCATACAATCATGAAATAAACATTAGGCTCAAGAATAATAATGTTCTTGATGTTAAAATCATTGAGGTTAGCGGTCGTTCCGTTATCCAATTGAATCAGATAACACCAAATAATAACCTCATTACTATAGACAACTTACAAGGTCTTGCAACTGGCATCTATTTTATTAAACTAACTGATACTGATACAAATACATCAGTAATAAAAAGGATAGTCAAAAGATAGTTTTCTAAAAAATATCACTAAAAAAGGCTGGAATATTGAATTCTAGCCTTTTTTAACTAACTCATTATCAAATATTTAAAGTATTAAAATGCATTTCATCGAATTTTTTTGCGTTTCATGGAGTTAAAATTGTATATTTGTAATCTATTAATAATAAATTGATTAGTCCCAAACTAATAAAATTTAACCGCTTATGGAAAATTATACCTTATTGGTGCGCAAGTACCTGCTGCTATTCAGTGTGCTGTTATTTTCATGCATAGCTTTTTCACAAGACTTTAATGTTCAACATCTTGAAAGAGATGTTCCTAGATCAGGAGCAACATCCTCTATAACAGGTGTGTCCTCACTCAATAATGCCTTTGTACTTAATAACAACAATAGGTTGACTCAAGCAGGACGGTCTGATGAAAATTCTTCCAATTCGTCAGGTAGAGATCTATCTGGTGCCGTTCGCCTAACGGGAACCAACACTGTGACTTATTATAGAGAAAGTAATTCAACTAATAATAACACAAAGTTTAATGCTTCCGTATGGGAATATACCGGAAGCCCTGGAGGCAATAATGAGTTTATTGTTAGAGGCCGTTACACTGTTACTCTTAATGGGGGCAGTAATAACGTTACTCAAGCATTAAGTGGCATTTCAAATGCGAACAAGTGTATTCCCTTTATTACTGGTATCATAAATAGCTCATCAGGTCCTGATGCAGATTCAGGTTCTGTGATTGCATATTTGGAAAATGCCTCAACCATGCGTGTTCAGAAGGGTTCAAATGCTAATAATGTTACCGTATATATTACCCTTGTTGAATTTACGGGAAGTAACTGGACCATATTGCATGGTGACTCCGGAACTGTAGATAATGATACAGGAAATATTACTTTACGAGCAAATGCTGATGGCACAGGTGCCGCTACCAATGTGAGTAATTGGAATGAATCTATGATTTTCACACACCATAGAGGAAACATGAGTGATAATGGTGTTGATGAGGCCATTGCAGACAATTGGCCCATAATGAGACCGGGTGGTAACAACCGAACTGTTTCTTGGACTTTTGACGGCAATCATGATGCACAAAATAATGGTAATCGTCATTTTGTGCATGTTGCCAATAACCCAGATATTAGTGTTACCCGATTCAGCAGCGATACAAGTAGTAGTAGTGGTGAAAGTACGATTAATATTTCATCCGCTTCATTAATAGGTTTAAACGAATCACTAATTATAGGAACTTCTATTTCCAGTGGTGGCGGTACAGCTTATGGGAGAGGATGGCGTAACTACTACTTGAATTCTACAACAGAAGCTGCACATTGGGCTCATAGGAGCGGTAATTCTATGGACCATGAAATACAAATAATAAATTTAAACACAACGCCTCCTCCACCAAGTTACTGCACTTCATATGGTAATACTTCCTATGAAACTGGAGTAACAAGAGTTATATTTAACACCATTGACAACAGCGATGGTCCTTATAAGGATGTAGGCTATGAAGACTTTACACACATATCTACAACAGTTACACAAGGGAACTCCTATAATTTAACAACACATGTTAACACAGATGGAAATTACACCGTACATGCAATTGTTTGGATAGATTGGAATCAAGATGGTGATTTTACAGATGCCGGGGAAGAATATGATATGGGAACAGCCCGTAACGTATTTAATTCAGCAACTAACCTATCACCGGTTAATGTTACAATACCTATTGGTGCTACTTTAGGCAATACTAGAATGCGTGTTTCTGCCAGATACAACAACGACCCTTCCTCATGTCAAACTAATTTTGATGGTGAAGTTGAAGATTACACCATAAACATAACTTCTGGCTCTCCGCAACCAGAAATAAATTTAGTAGGTAATGGAACTAATATTAGCAACAATGATACAACGCCATCTGTAACAGATGACACAGATTTTGGAACCGTTAATATTCTATTGGGTACTAACACCAATACATTTACCATTCAAAATTTAGGTTTTTCAAACTTAAATTTAACTGACCCGTCACCATATATTACTATTTCCGGTCTTCATGCAGGAGATTTCACTCTTACTTCCAACCCTTCAAGTCCAATTTCTCCAAGCGGAAGCACAACATTTAATATTACTTTCGATCCCAGTGCTACAGGATTAAGAAGTGCAACTGTATCAATAGCAAACAATGATAGTGATGAAGATCCTTATGTTTTTAATATTCAGGGTAATGGATATTCTACTGCACCAGAAATAAACATTCAAGGAAATGGCACTACAATTGTTGACGGAGATACGACACCTAATCCATCTGATGACACTGACTTTGGAAACACTGCCGTTTTCGGAAGCATAGTAAAAACATTTACCATTCAAAATAACGGTGGTTTATTAAATTTAAATTTGACTGGAGCTTCTCCTTACGTAGTTATTGGAGGACCACATGCGTCTGACTTTACTGTTACAGCTACTCCAAACAATTCTATTGCAGCTGGAGGAAGCACAACATTTGACATTACATTTACACCTAGTAACGTAGGAATAAGGTCAGCTACTGTAACCATTGCAAACAATGATAGTAATGAAAACCCTTATAATTTTAATATTCAAGGAGCTGGAGCCACTGCTCCAGGAGGCGTTACAAGTGATTTAGCTTTATGGCTTAAAGGAAATTCTGGTTTAGGTTATACTAACGGTGACTTGGTGACTTTATGGGCTGACCAAGGCAATGGCTCTGATGCAACTGTAAACACACCAGGGATTGGGCAAGAACCTACCTATAGAGACAACGTTATAGATAATATTAATTTTAATCCTGTTGTTGATTTTGATGGAAACTATTCAAGTATTCCAGTCGATAGTGATTTTTCATACGATGCTCCCAACAGAAACTTTCTGGAGGGATCCAGCGGTTATTATTCTCAAGATGTTTTTACAGTGCTAATACCAGATGTTACTGTAAACAAGAATTTTGGAAGTATGGATATTTTTTGTGGTGATGAAGATATCACTACTAATAATACCGATGCAACAGGAATTGGTCTTGGAAATTATACATCAAGATTTAGCAATGAAGTATTAACTTATTGCCATGGCCCGACATCTTCCGGTGATGGTTATGGTGTTGCACAAAGAGATACTAGCCCAGGAAATAATATAATTTACAATAATGCCGGAATCATAAATGCTAGAAACAACCTGGCAGGCACCCAACAAGAATTATATTATAATGCCCTAAATAAAGAAACCCACCAAAATGATGTTTCAGACTTTGCTAACGTTAATGACGCTCGATACTGGATTGGTCGTAGTGAAGGTTGGGAAGCAAGTACTGATGCCAGAATTGCTGAAATTATAACTTATTCCTCACGTAAAGACGATACCAATCTTACCCAAGAGCGTAATAGGATTTTATCATATTTAGCTATTAAGTACGGGATTACTTTGGGAACAAATGGTACATCTCAAGACTATGTAAATAGTGACGGATCCGTTATCTGGGATCAAAATACAGGAGTAGCAGCTAACGATGTCTTCAATTATGATATTGCAGGTATTGGCCGTGACGATGCCTCAAATTTGCATCAAAAACAATCACGAAGCGTAAACAATGTTAGTGATTCTGATGGACGTACCCAAGGTGTTTTAACGATAGGTATAAATGAAATATTTGATACAAATAATCTAAACCCTAATACCTTGAACGACAAAGAATTTTTAATTTGGGGGAACGATGGTGCAGATCTTGACGATCCATCAGTTGATGTTTTAGTCAACATGAGTTCTGATATCTCTCCATCCTTAACCACTGAAGTAGATTTCCATGGTATAGCTAGAACATGGAAGGTAGTCGAAAACGGAGGCGACATACCGTCGGTAGAGGTACAAATATTGAAAAGTGCCGTTAGAACAGCAACACCGCCTGATGGCAGGTATCTTATGTTTATTTCTGATACACCAAATTTTGATCCAACTGCCGATTATCGTGTTATGACTGAAGATACCAATGAATTGGGTGAGACAGTACTTACTACAGACTATGATTTTGATGGTGTTAAATACATTACTTTTGGATGGGCACCAGAACATGTCTTCATAAGGTCTATATATTTTAATGGTGTTGACAGCTATGTAGATATGGAAGATGCCTTGGATTTAAACCCAACGGAATTTACGATTTCTGCATGGGTTTTGGCCAACACCAACTCAAACAACCGATCTATCCTATCAAAACGAGACGCTACTTTTACTGAAGGATACGACTTTAAAATCAATAATACCGGAAAGTTTGAGGTATCTTGGAAACGAGCTAGTGGAAGTGTACAAACCGTAACTTCCAATACTACCGTTCCTAAAAACGAATGGCATCATCTAGCTGTAACTTATGGAGCCAGTTTGGCCAAAATTTATATCGATGGTGTTTTAGACAAGCAAATTAACCGAACATCACCAGAAGACACTGATCAATCATTCTTCATTGGTGCTGCTTCAAAACTATCGCCACAGGCCTTTTTCCACGGAAATATAGATGAAGTAAGAATTTGGGATGCTAGGCTAACCGAAGACCAAATCAGGTATATCATGAACCAAGAAATAGAGGAAAATTCTGGCTTTGTTGGAGCATCCTATTTCATTAGCCAAAGTGCCAACCCTACAAAAGATGAAGTTGGTACAATTCCTTGGGCAGACTTAATTGGTTATTACCCTATGTCAACTTATACCTATACTAATACTAAGGACGAATCTGGAAATGGCAATCAAGGAGCCTTAAGAACATTGAGGACTGTAGATAGACAAACAGCTCCCCTACCTTACCAGACAGCCAATAATGGCAGCTGGGACACCAATTCTGTTTGGTCCAATGGTAGTATTCAAACAAAACCTGGTTCTAACTCTATTGTTGACAATACCATTACGGTAGATTGGAACATTATTGAAACTAATCATAATGTGACTATGGACAACAGTAGTTTACCAGCAGGAAATAACGGTAACAGAAATGTATTAGCTCTATTTGTAGAGAGCAACGAATTAACTGTTGATGGAGACAATAGTACCGATACAGGTTATGGGTTAACGGTATCTCACTTTTTAAACCTTGATGGCCGAATTGATCTTGAAGGCGAATCACAGTTAATCCAAACAACGGACAGTGATTTGGTTGTTGGTGCCACTGGAGCATTAGAGAAAGATCAACAAGGAACACAAGATTTGTATACTTATAATTATTGGTCTTCTCCAGTAGGATTTACCGCAACTGGAAACCCAAATAATTACAGATATACATTGAATAACAACATCATGAAAGATGGGACAACATCTGCTTCTCCTTCCAATATTAGCTATGTGGGAGGCTACGATGGCTCTAATGGTGGTTCAACTATTGAGATTGCTCACTATTGGATTTGGAAATTCAATAACAGATTGGCAGACGACTATGCATCCTGGCAACATGTAAGAAATACCGGAACCCTATTTGCTGGTGAAGGATTCACTATGAAAGGAGTTAACGATACTGGCGGTGCTGTTTCTACTGAACAAAACTATGTGTTTGATGGTAAGCCAAATAATGGCAATGTTTCTCTAACTATAAATCTTGGAAATGAATATTTAGTTGGTAATCCTTATGCTTCTGCTATAGATGCTGAACGTTTTATTACCGATAACGGTCCTACAATTGGTGGTGCTGGCGCAAATCCATTAATCAGTGGTACGCTTTATTTCTGGGAACATTGGGGAGGTGGCTCACACATCCTTGCAGAATACCAAGGTGGATATGGTACATATAATTTCTCTGGCGGTGTTCCTGCCGCAGCTTGGGGAACTCCAGATCCTGATGTGGCTCAAGTAGGTACTGGAACCAAAACACCTGGAAGATATATCCCTGTTGGACAAGGGTTCTTTGTAACTGGTGAATCCAACGGCAGTGTTGAGTTTAGAAACTCTCAACGTGTGTTTCAAAAAGAAGGTTCTGCCAGCTCTGTATTTATGAGAGATGGTGAATCATCTACAAACAGGACTGATAACGACACCGACACACGTATGAAATTGCGTATTGGTTTCAATTCTGTCAACACTATTCACAGACAATTATTGGTCACTGAAGACGAGCGAGCCAGTGAAGGATTTGACTGGGGCTTTGATGGTCTTTTAAATGAAGTTCAAATAGATGACATGTATTGGATGATTGATAACAACCAATATATTGTTCAAGGTATCGACAGAATTGATGAAAATACTATTTTACCACTAGGCATCCATACGGATGAAGAAGGTTTAAACAATATTACAATTGATATTCTAGAAAATGTACCTGATGATTTAGATATTTATGCACATGATAAAGAACTGAACATCTATCATGATTTAAGAGATAGTAATTATAGCATTTACTTATCAGCTGGTGAATATCTTGATCGTTTTGAAATTACGTTCACAAACAACACATTAAGTATAGATGAGAATGACATAGGCGATAGTTTAACTGTCTACTATTCCAATACGAGCAGTAGTATTGTTATTCATAACCCAAAATCAGCAACTATCAAATCTGTTGAAATGATTAATATGCTTGGACAAACAATCAATACATTCAATAACATTGAAACAACTGAAATTATTAGATTAAAGTCTACTGAAATCAGTACAGGAACTTACATCCTAAACCTAAAACTAGATGAAGGTACCGTAATAACGAAAAAAGTACTGGTTAAATAGTCCAAAGTGGTGGTCCCAAATCTACCATAGCCATAACCATACTTTATGAGTCCCGATTTTTCGGGACTCTTTTTTTATTTAAACTGTGAAATTAATTCAGTAAGAGAAACTTCAGATTGTTCTCCTTTAAGCATATTTTTTAATGTATAGGTACTTTTAGACATTTCCTGTTCTCCAACCAACACGACATATGGAATGTTACGTTTATTGGCATGTTGCATTTGTTTTTTCATTTTAGCATTTTCTGGGTACAGTTCTGCGTTAATACCATTCTCACGAAGTGATTTAATAGCTTTTAGACTATAAAGTGCTTCTGAATCACCAAAATTAATAAATAGAACATCTAAAGTTTTAGAAACCGTTTCAGGGAAAAGACCCAGTTCTTCTAGAACTAAATATATTCTGTCCAAGCCAAAACTAATTCCCACACCAGACATGTTAGGCATGCCAAAAATACCGGTTAGGTCATCATAGCGACCTCCACCACCTATTGAGCCCATTTTCACACCTGCTGGAGCAGAAACTTCAAAAATAGCACCTGTGTAGTAATTAAGTCCTCTGGCAAGGGTTACATCCAATTGCAATTGGGCAGTTTCAAGTCCTAATTCTGAAATGGCAGCATCGATAAACTCCAATTCTTCAATACCTTTTTTACCTTCTTCAGAATTACTTAAGATATCTTTAAGTTGCGAAACTTGGGAACCAAAATCCCCTGATAATGTAAATAATGGCTGCAACTTATCAATACCAGCTTGTGAAATACCTTTATCCAGCATTTCCAGTTTCACCTTCTCCTCGCCTATTTTATCCAGTTTATCTAAAGCAACTGTAAAGTCAATTAACTTATCACTAGCACCAATCACTTCAGCAATTCCAGATAAAATCTTACGGTTATTGATTTTTATAGTCGTGTCTTTTAAGCATAAAGTCGTAAAAACCGCATCGTACAATTGTACTAACTCTACCTCCTGCCATAATGATGTGGAACCAACCACGTCGGCATCACATTGGTAAAACTCTCTAAAACGGCCCTTTTGTGGCCTGTCTGCTCGCCAAACTGGTTGCATTTGGTAACGTTTAAACGGAAATTCAATGTCGTTTTGGTTTTGCACTACGTAACGGGCAAAAGGTACTGTTAAATCATAACGCAAGGCTTTTTCTGAAATGAAAGAAGTCAGTTTGTTAGAATCTTTTTCATTATAAATGCCGTCATTGACTTTACTTAAATAATCACCAGAATTCAATATCTTAAAAATCAGTCGATCCCCTTCATCACCATATTTACCCATTAAGGTTTCTGAATTTTCAAAACTTGGTGTTTCAATAGGTTGAAAGCCAAACTTTTCAAATTGGTTTTGAATGGTATTGAAAATATAATTACGCTTGGTTACCTGTTCTGGGTTAAAATCGCGTGTGCCTTTTGGGATGCTTGGTTTTTGTGCCATACTAACTTCCTGCGAAAGCAGGAATCTCTTTTAAGATTCTTAAATACCCTCATCTGAATACAACCTATGCGGTTGTATGATGTGGTGAAACAAAAATAATAGTTTTAATAACTTCTCGATACATATCGACAATAAATGTCGATACACTCAAAGTGACGTCTAGTGATTAATCAATCTATCAAAATACTGAAACAACTCACCTTTGGTAATTACACCTCCTTGCTGAATGAGTTGGAATTTATCGGCATGTCGGTCTTCAGAATAATCTTTTTTGGCTTGCATAAACTCCACATCATCATCCATTAAATTCTCACGTAGCCAATTAAAACCATCTTTTGAGGTTAAATCTATGGCATTTTTTAGCTTGACACCAATCACATGCATATTGGTTTCGTTTAAATGAAACAAATGCATTTGCTGTGGCGATATATGCTCTACATATTCAACTTGACCCAATACGCCTTCCCACACCAAGTCACTAAAAACATCCAACTCCTGTTCGGCCACTTCGGGTTTATTTACTTTTATATCTTCCCACTCATCTGCAGTTATGGATTGTGTGGCTAAAAAATTAATAAATTCTTTATGTAGTTCTTCAAACTGTTCTTTTGTTAATCTGGCGTATTTCATAGTCTTTTTTGATTAAAAAAAAAGCCCCAACTAGGTTGAGGCTTTTAATATGATAATTTATGCTTATGCTTGAGCAATAACCTCGAATGGTAATTCTACTGTTACTTCTCTATGCAAACGAATTACAGCATTGTACTGACCTAAACGCTTAATATTACCACCAGTAATATTAATGAATTTCTTGTCAATAGTGTGTCCTTCTTTTTCAAAAGCATCTACTAAATCTAATTTAGTTACAGAACCAAATAATTTATCACCAGCAGAAGCACCTTCAGTAGCTTTAGCCGTAATTTTAAGTTCCAATGCCTTGATAGCTTCAGCTACTTTTTGAGCATCTTCTATAATTTTCTTTTCTTTAAAGGCACGTTGCTTTAAGTTTTCTGCCAACACTTTTTTAGCAGAAGTTGTAGCCAACACAGCCTGACCTTGAGGAATTAAAAAGTTTCTACCATAACCGTTCTTAACTGTTACAATATCGTCTTTAAATCCTAAATTTTCAACGTCTTGTTTTAATATAAGTTCCATTGTTATGATAATTTTATTTTAATAAATCGGCCACGTATGGCATTAATGCTAAATGACGAGCTCTTTTAACGGCAACAGATACTTTTCTTTGGTACTTTAAAGAAGTTCCTGTTAAACGTCTTGGCAAGATTTTACCTTGCTCGTTAACGAATTTCAATAAGAAATCTGGGTCTTTATAATCTACATACTTAATTCCAGACTTTTTAAAACGACAGTATTTTTTCGTTTTATTCGTATCTATATTTAATGGAGTCAAATATCTGATTTCTCCATCTTTTTTTCCTTTTGCTTGTTGTTCTATAGATGACATAATTTACGCTTTTTGTTTAAGTTTTTCTCTTCTTCTCTCTGCCCAAGATATCGCATGCTTATCTAGGGTTACAGTCAGGTAACGCATAAAACGCTCATCACGTCTAAACTCAACTTCTAACTGGTTGATGACTTCACCTGGTACGGTGTACTCAAATAAGTGGTAAAATCCACTCTTTTTGTTTTGGATTGGGTAAGCTAACTTTTTTAAGCCCCAATCTTCTTTGGCTACCATCTTCGCTCCGTTAGAAACAAGAAAATCTTCGTATTTCTTTACTGTTTCCTTTATCTGGTCTTCAGATAAAACGGGATTTAAGATGAAAACAGTTTCATAATGATTCATAAAAATCTAATTTATAGTTAAAAATGGGTGCAAAAATAACTATTTTTCTATATATTACAAAACTAAACCCACATTAATATTGGCGACAAAATAAATGTTAAAGATATGTTAAAAAGAACATTTCAACGATGTTTTTTGGTTTTTAACCGAATTTTTTGTACTATTGTCGATATCTTAACCGAAATAAAACAAATGTTATGACATTAAACTGTGTAGTAGTTGACGACTCAGCGATACAACGTCTCTCAATTGTAAAGTTAATTGAAAACCATCCTTCTCTTAACTTAATTGCAGAGTACAATAGTGCGTTGGAAACCAAAAACGGTCTAAATACCCACAAAGTAGATTTAATCTTCTTGGATATTGAGATGCCAGTTTTAAATGGTTTTGAATTGCTTGACGTCCTTAACAACAAACCCCAGATTATTTTTGTAACTGGTAAAACCGAATATGCCTTTAAAGCATTTAACTACGATGCCACGGACTATTTGCACAAACCCATTACAAAAGAACGTTTTAATACAGCTGTTGAGAAAGCTGTTGAGCAACACAAGCTAAAACTAGACTTTAACGAAACAGAAGGCGAACACATTTTTGTGAAGAGTAACCTGAAAAAACGTAAGGTTTACATTAAAGACATTAAGTGGATTGAAGCCCTTGGTGATTATGTAAAACTTGTTACTGAAGAAACTAGTTTGGTGGTTCTTTCGACCATGAAAGCTTTTGAACATGAACTTCCAGAAGGTAAGTTCTTAAGAATTCACAAATCTTACATTGTGAATCTAGACAAAGTAGATAGATTTAATAGTAAAAACGTTGAAGTTGGTACTTACGAGATTCCTTTAAGTAGGAACAAAAAGACCCAACTTGTTGATGCCCTAAACAATATTTAGAAGCTATCGACATTAAGAATTACTCTTACAGCCCTAAAATCTTTTACACTTGAGAAGCTATTGTTTATTTTTACGATAGCTTCTTTTGTTTTTGATAAAGATTGGTTTTTAGGGATTTTTACCATGATATTTTTGTGATATTGATTACGTATTCTTGAAACTGGTGGGAATTCAGGCCCTAATACATGCTCCTTAAAGACATTTCGAAGTGATTTGGCAAACCAATCAGCCCCTGTATTTACTTTATTATAATCCTTATGCTTCAGCGTAATTTTAATAAGCCTGTATATTGGCGGATACTTAAAGATATGTCTATCATTCATTTGTTCAGCGAACATTTCAATATAATTATTGGTGGAAACCTGTTGTAGTATTTTATGATAGGGATTATAGGTTTGAATAAGCACTTTCCCACGCTCCTTGGTACGTCCTGCTCGGCCAGAAACCTGAACCAGCAATTGATAACTACGCTCGTGAGCCCTGAAATCAGGAAAGTTGAGCATATTATCAGCATTCATAACACCAACTAATTTAACATTCCTGAAATCCAAGCCTTTGGTCAACATTTGAGTACCAACCAAAACATCTATTTCACCTTGCTGAAACGCATCTATTAACTTTTCATAACCATATTTTCCTCTAGTAGAATCCAAATCCATTCTAGCCACCTTTACATCAGGAAATAAAGCACTTACCTCCTTCTCTACTTGTTCCGTACCAAAACCTTTGGTATCCAGTATATTTGAACCACATGTCTCACAGGTTTTTATCATAACCGTGTTATAGCCACAATAATGGCAGCGTAATTGATCCCGATATTGATGGTATGTTAAACTCACATCACAATTGGGACATTGCGGCGAATGACCACAGGTTTGGCACTCCACAATAGGTGAAAAACCGCGACGATTTTGAAACAATATAATTTGATAACCTTCCTGCAACGTTTCGGTCATTTCATCAATCAACCTGTCACTGAAGTGACCTGTCATGCGTTTTCGCTTGAATTTGTCCTTCAAATCAATAAGCTCAATGTCAGGCATCAATACATCATTATAACGTACATTAAGCTCAACCAGACCATATTTCCCTTGTTTAGCGTTATAAAAACTCTCCAAACTTGGTGTAGCTGAACCTAAAAGTGTCTTCACCTTAAAAATACTAGCTAAAATTATTGCCGTATCCCTGGCATGGTAACGCGGCGCAGGATCAAATTGTTTATAGGATTGTTCATGTTCCTCATCAACAATAACCAATCCCAAATTTTGAAAAGGCAGTAACACAGCAGAACGTGCTCCAATTACAATTTGTGCCTTAGGAGAATTATTCAAAACGTGATTCCAAACCTCAACACGTTCATTTGAAGAATATCGTGAATGATAGACTGCTACTTTTTCACCAAAATAATCTTGAAGTCTTTGAACCAATTGGGTTGTTAGTGCAATTTCTGGCAGCAAATACAAAGCTTGTTTCTTTGTATCTAAAATAGATTCAATAAGCTTGATATAAATCTCTGTCTTTCCAGAAGACGTTACACCATTTAACAATACAATATTTTGATTATCAAATAATTCAATAATATTGTTTAAAGTTTTAGTTTGATATTCTGTTAAAGAGAATTGACTTGAATTTTCTGCTTCGTCATAAGTTACCCTGTCTGTTTGAATATAAAATTCTTCGAGTATTTCCTTATCCAACAAAGATTTTATAATAGTTGAAGACGCATTGCTCTCGTTCGTCAATTCCGACACCTTAATAGGCTTTTTGTTTCTCGCTGAAATGGAAAATAATGTCAGTACAATCTCTCGTTGTTTCGGAGCCCGAGATAGTGTTTCCAATAAATCCTGTAATTGATTTTCTGAAGCATATTGATTGTGTAATTTGACATACCTAACCATTTTTGGTTTGTATTTCTCAAACATTTCCTCCTTTACTAGAATAATCGCTTTCTCCACTAAACGCTTAATAACTGGTAAAGCATTTTTCTTATCAATAATACTGGTAATATCTTGAACGGTTAAAGATGTTTGATGATGCAAAGCCTCGTAAACCAAGAATTCATCGTCCTTTAAATCACTATCATTAACAACTGTTGCTGTGTTTCTAAAAATGATTGTTTCACTTTCCAAAATGAAGGCATTGGGTAAAGCAGCTCGCATAACCTCTCCCATTGTACACATGTAATAATCGGCTATCCACTGCCATAGCTGAAATTGATAGTTGGTTACAATTGGTGCATCATCCAAAATTTGATGAATATCTTTTGCTTCATAAACCAGAGGCTCCTTATCATGTACCGAAAACACCAAAGCCGTATATATTTTAGATTTCCCAAAAGGCACTGAAACACGCATACCAGGCTTTATAAATTCAGCTTCAGCCTTGGTTATGCTATAAGTAAACAAGTTGGGTAACGGAATGGGAAGTATGACGTCTATAAAATGTGACATATGAGCTTTTACCTAAAGTACTATATTCCAATATTTAATTTCCGCAGACGGTTTAACGAAGCATTGAGTTCGTAACCTAATAGCAAAATATTTGAATTCAACCAAAGATAGAACAACAGTATCAAAAGAGCACCAATGGAGCCATAAAGCTCATTATACTTGGAGAAATTTTCAATATAAACTCCAAATAAATAAGAATTTAGAATAATAAGCAAAGTAGTAAACCATGCACCAATGGAAAAGAACTTGGAATGCTTTCCTTCTTTAGTACCAAAATAGTACAAAGTTGCCGTGGCTATGTAAACCATAACCACAAAAAACACATATTTTGCCGCAATTATCCAACCAAGTGTATTTTCCTTATCTACAATTCCATAACTCTCTAAATTTGTCATGATATAAATTTGAAAGTATCCGAATACTGCAACAGTGAGCAACAATAAAATAGCCAGAATCAGGGCCACTCCCAATGCATACAAATATTGCTTAAAAAAATTACGAGTTAATTGCTCATGATATGAACTCTCAAAACCAGAAAACACAGCGCTTATACCATTTGCCATAAGTATTAGCGAGATAAAAAACACTGAAGAAATCAAGCCACCACGTTCGGTATTATCAATATTTTCAAAAATATTGGTGGCAAAAAATTCCGATGTACTTGGCGGTAAAAAAGAATCTAAAAACTTCAGAAACTGGATTTTAAAGTCGTCAATTGGGATAAATGGGATAACTATGACTACAAAGAGTAAAAACGGAAATAAAGCCGTAAAAAAGCTAAAGGCAATAGCACTGGCCCTTGTAGTTAAAGCGCCTTTAATGATACCTATAGCATAAAGTTCCAATAAATCATAAAGCGACAACCCTTCGAGTGCAGGTAGTTTTATTTTTTTAAACAACCTAACTAGAACATTAACCACTGGAATGGTCTCTAATTTGTCCTCAATGGGTTTTGTCATGATTAAACAGCTTTTAAGCTCAAATCCATATTATAGACCGAATGGGTCAATGCTCCCGAAGAAATGTAATCCACACCACAATCAGCATATTTTCTAATAGTCTTTTCGGTGATACCTCCCGAACTTTCGGTTAAACACGTATCACCAATCAACGCAACAGCCTTTCTAGTATCCTCATAATTGAAATTATCAATCAAAATGCGATATACACCATCAGATTGCAGTATCTCTTCAATTTCGGCTAAATTTCTGGCCTCAACAATAATTTTCAAATCTCGGTTGGTATCCTTTAAGTACTGCTTTGTTTTATTGATAGCATTAGTAATCCCTCCTGCAAAATCAATATGGTTATCTTTCAACATAATCATATCGTAAAGGGCAAATCGATGGTTTTCACCGCCTCCAATCTTAACGGCCCATTTTTCCAATGCACGAATACCAGGTGTTGTTTTTCTGGTATCCAAAATTTTTGTTTTGGTTCCCTCCAATAAATCCACGAATTGCTTGGTCTTGGTTGCAATCGCACTCATACGTTGCATGGCATTCAACACCAACCTTTCCGATTTTAAAATAGATTGTGAGGAACCAGATACGTAAAAAACGATATCGCCGTGATTAACCGGAGTACCATCTTCAATGAGTGTTTCTATTTTTAAATTGGGATCTACATATTTAAAAACCATTTTAGCAAATTCTACACCTGCAATAATGCCTTTGTCTTTTACCAACAGTTTGGCCTTTCCAGTGGCTGATTCAGGAATACACGCCAAGGAGCTGTGGTCGCCATCCCCAACATCCTCACGAATGGCATTAGCTATTATCCCTGCAATTTCCTTATCGAATTGTTCTTTACTAATCATAAAAATTTGTTTACTGCTAAAATAGTAATTGCTTTTTTAATTCTTTAAACATTGGTAACAAGATTATAAGTCAGTCGTCATAAAATAAACTAATACATGGCACAATCTTTATCAATGCTTACAGAATCTATAAGAAACCGAACTCTCTTTAAATTGTTCACCTGGTTTACACGAATTTTATTGGCCCTGGCATTTATTCCTTCAGGATTAAAAAAAGTTTTAGGATTACGCTTTACTACATTAGAAACAGACAATCCTGTTGGTTTCTTTTTTGAAGCCTTATATCAAACAGGCTTTTACTGGAACTTCTTGGGCTTTATGCAACTATTGGTTGCATTACTCATCGTAATTCCTAGAACCGCATTTTTAGGCGCCATAATATATTTACCCATTGTAATCAATATCTTTATAATTGTTACTTCAGTTGGGTTCAAGGGTACGCCTTATATTGTTGGACTTATGCTATTAGCCAACATCTATTTGTTAGTATGGGATTTTAAGAAACTGGTTGCAATCTTAAAGATCATTTTTTCAAATAAGCAAAAATAGATTTGTTTTACATAAGGTTTTGAGTAATTTAGAAACAAAATTATTTCAATGAAATATTTGGTTTTTCTGTTACTTTTCATTGTTTCATGGTCAAATGCTCAAGTAGTAAAAAATATTGACGAGAAAATGGAAATTATAGACTCAATAACTCTCACCAAAAAATGCAATCAACTTATTTTTAAATGTTTAAAGTATGATACCGACTCTTTGGTTATAAACAAAATCCTCTATAAATATAATTTCGGGAAATTAAATCAAGAAGATTATAAGAAAATCATTGATTACCTCTCTACTACTTCGCAGTCAAATATAGAATCAAATAAGACAATTATAGTACGATATTATGACACATTAAAGTCCTTTAGTAAATTGTTAAAGGAACATTCCAAGCACCCTAAAGAAAAACAAAAAGTATATACCGATACTTCAAAAAAAAGATTCTATTATTTATACCCACATAAATTCAATAGACAGATTTTTGAGAAAAACAGAAAAAAATTCATTAAAGACAGAAATAAATGTGTCAAAACATATGATCGCAAATTCAACACTCAAGTTTTTCATGCTTTTGATCATGACTCAAATATTTCTGGAGAATATATAGATTTTAACTGGATACCAGATAATGGTATATTAAAAGAAACTTTCTTTAAAATTGTGTTTAATTACTGGGCAGTCATTTTAAAGCCCGATGGTGAATATTTTTTAATTGGCGATCATTTTTCTGACAAGAATATTAGCAAACTTATTAAAAGTGATGACTGGACTCAATTCAAGTTAGAATGGAATGAAACACTCTATAAGTATCCAATAAATGGTATTGGTATTTTTAAAGACGAATCAGAAATGGAACACATAAAACATTGTTTTTAATGACCATAAAACTACTTGCCATAGGAAAAACCGACAATAAGCAATTAATTAGTCTAATTGCCGATTATCAAAAGCGTTTGGGTCATTATATTAAGTTTGAACTTGATATTATTCCTGATTTAAAAAAGGTCAAAAACCTTTCTGAAGCGCAGCAAAAACAAAAAGAGGGTGAATTAATATTGAGTAAGCTTAACCAAACGGATGTCATGATTCTTTTGGATGAAAAAGGTAAGCAATTAGATTCGGTAGCTTTTTCAGAATATTTGCAGAAGCACATGAATTCTGGCATCAAGCAATTGGTTTTCGTAATTGGTGGCCCTTATGGGTTTTCAGAGTCCGTTTACAATAAAGCACAAGGCAAGTTGTCGTTATCTAAAATGACCTTTTCGCATCAAATGATACGCCTGTTTGTTGTAGAACAACTCTACAGGGCATTTACCATTTTAAAAAATGAACCTTATCACCACAGATGACAAAGTCTTTCTGTTAATCATACCATAGTGGTCATAGCTGAACTGTCAATACTAACACTAGCAAAAAAGCTAATTAAAAAAATTAATAGTTTAATCATGATAAAAGTAGCCAGCGCTAGAAACAGGACAATCGATACATTTACAACACGATTTCTCATAATAATTGATGGTTGGTTAAACTTAAAAAGTTTTGGTTTGAGAACCGTAATTGATTGATGATGTGTTTAATATATAAAAAAATCATCAGTATTTAACATTTTGTTAACAAATACTGATGATTCTTAATAAATCTGTAAGCTGTTTCTTATTTATGTAATAATTGTACTACTTATGTGTTGAGAATTGATGCTTGCGCTTCTTAAGTTGTATTTCTAGATCCTTTATGGTTTCTTTTACGGCACTTTCATAGTTTTTTTCATTTGAAGTAGCAAAAATCCGTGGACCAGGCAAGCTTAATTCCATACTACAAATCTTCCCCTTTCCTTTAGGATCATGAATAACCTCAAAATTAACCTGTGCGCTAATAACCCACTCATACTTTTTCCCCAATTTCCCTAATTTATCCTGTACATAGGTATTCATTGCCTCACTTGTCGCCATATTGACGTACTGAATATTTATCGTCATAGTATATTAATTTTTATAGTATAAATTTACTGAATTTCAGAATGGTTTTAAAATGACTTTTGTCATATATCAAAGAGTATTTGCTATTATTCAAAAATTACTGTATTGGAATTGTCAAACCACTGTTTATAAAAGTCTTGATGTATTTTTTCAATAGCATTACGCTTGACTTTTAAACTAGGTGTGGTCAATCCATTGGCAACACTCCAATCCTCTTTCATCACAACCACTTTTTCAATTTTTTCATGCTTCTCCAATGTTGGATTCATGGATTCAATCGTTTCAACCAAGCTAGCTATCAATAGTTCTTGAGACTTCATCTTACCTAATTCAGATAAAGTCACAAGCGCTATAGGCTGTGGAATACCTGTTCCCACGATACAAATCTGCTCAATATCGGTATTGGCTGACATAATGAGTTCCATGTGTGATGGTGAAATATATTTGCCTTTATCGGTCTTGAATTGATCCTTTACACGACCTGTAATAGATAGAAACCCGTCATGGTCAAATTCGCCCTTATCACCTGTCTTTAAATACCCCTCGTCATCAAAAACAGCAGCTGTTACTTCTGGTGATTTGTAATAACCTAGCATCAGACAATCATTCTTAATGCATATTTCACCTTCAGGGGATAGTTTTGCTTGAACACCTATTAGGGTTTTGCCAACCGTTCCTATTTTATTGGTTTGAGGTGTATTGAAATGCGAAACACAACAATCTTCGGTCATACCATAACCCTGTTGAATATTAACACCTAGTTTTTTGTACCATTTTACCAAACTTGATGCAATTGGTGCTGCAGCCGAAACAACAAAAACCGCTTCTCTTAATCCAAGCTTTTGCTTGAGTTTATTCTTTACGAGTGTATTTAAAATAGGAATACTCAATAGGAAACTCAATTTCTTTTGCGGTATAGAATCTAATATTTTCTCCCGAAACTTAGTCCAGATCCTAGGCACAGCAAAGAAAATATGTGGTTGTGTGTTTTCAAGGTCTTTAGCAAAAGTTTCCATAGTGTCAAAAAATGAAATAGACGCTCCCAAAAACACACCGGCATTTATCAATAACCTTTCAGCAACATGAGCCAAAGGTAAATAGGAAAACAAACGCAGATTATTGGGCAACTCAAATACTTTTACCAAGGTTCTAGAACTTACCATAAAGTTGCTTACTGAATGCATCACGCCTTTTGGGGTTCCTGTCGTTCCAGAAGTATAAATAATGGTATGTAAATCGTCATGTTGTGGAATAAAAATATTCTCCAATGGCTTTTGACTTTCAACAATAGCTTCCCAGTTATCCCCTTCAGTATTTCCAAACAAGCCAACACTAATAATTGGGATATTAGGAATCCCTCTTTTTTGGTTTTCAAAATCATCCAGTTTCCCAACAATAATGGCTTTCGATTCACTGTGCTCCAAAATTTGTTGTATAGACGTGTCATTTAAAGTAGGATAAATAGGAATGGAAACATAACCTGCCATCATAATAGCCAAATCAGCCATAATCCAATGTGCACAATTTTTAGATAGTAGTGCAACATGACTTCGTTTAGGTAAATTATAACCTTGTAAGCAACTAGCCACTTTTCTTGCCTCTTCACTAACTTCAGCGAAGGTGTAAGTAAGTTCTTTACCATCAATAGGTTGCTTTAAAAAGACTTTATTGGGGGATTTGGCTTCCCAATATAGGAAAGCCTCCAAAGGCGAATGAAAATCAGACATGTCTTAATTGGTTGAATTTCTTAAAGATACTAAATTTTAGTATTCTTATAAAGGCATCCATAGCACCAAACACACTTGCGCTATAAAAAACATAAGAAAAGGCAAAACCAAATATCCCATAATATCCCTTGCTTGCAAATTGACTCCTTTACCCATAATTGGCAAAACTATTAATAAGAAAAAAGGTTGGAGCATATTGCTCAAACTCTCACCATAGGCCACTGCTAAAGACGCTCTAGATACCATAGCCGTTACTTGCTCTTGAGGCAATCCAGCACCAATCTCTTGAACAGCGTTAATAATACTCGGGCCAATTACTGCAAACTCGCCGCCAGCTGAAGGAATAGCAAAATTAACAAGTCCGCCAGACATGTAGGCAAAAAATGGATACGTATCTATTGTTGCCACAGAGGCCAACAATTCACCTAGTCGCTCACCTAATCCCGAGTACAGCATAATCCCCATGATACCTGCATATAAAGGATATTGATAGAGAATACCTGAAATATTCTGACTAGAACGCTTCATTGAGATAACATAGCGCATAGGTGTTTTATGCAAAAACAAACCTGTAATTAAAAACACGAAAATCATGATGTTTAAATTCAAGTCCAACCCTTTGGTATAAAAATGATAAATGATGTATACCAAACCCATTAGCCCTAACAAAAATTGCAAAACATGACTATTATTCAGTGTATCTGACCACGCTTTGAATGGTAATTTCAAATTTGCTGCCTCTTCTTTAATAGTGATGGTTTCGGCTTCATCAGCAGTCTTCAACAAATCCCTCAACTCACGATTTTCAGAAGTTTTTGGGCGTAATAAAAACAATAACATGGGTGCCAACAACAGAAACAGGAAAATCATAGCAATATTAAGTGGAGAGCCAAGAGTAAAGGAGGTGTCGATAGTATGGGACAACACATTAGCTTCAATCAAATAATTCTTTTCGGTATTCAATAACAAAGGTATAGTACTGGAAAGCCCGAATACCCAGCTATTGAACGAAAAATAAACACAAGCTATCAAAAAAGGATAATTGACACCTTTTACTCGTTGAGCCAAGGCTCTTGCCAATACACTAGTTATTACTACCCAACCAAAACTTACCAATGACAACAACAAACCAATCAGCACCACAAAAAAGTAAACTTGGTTGGGTGTTTTTATATAGGTTGCCAGTTTATCAATGCCTCTTTTTATTACTGGGGATAGTGCTATACTATATCCTGTAACGATAATCAGTACCATTTGCATAGCAAAGGATAACAAATCAAAAAAACCATGATACCAGGCTACAATGATATCCATGGGATTAGTACCCATCAAAAAATACGAACCCAAACCAGCCAAAAAAGTTAGTAGAATGGCAAACACAAAGGCATCTGGCATATACCTTAAAAACAATTGGGTGAATTTTTCGCCTATTTTGTTAAGCATAGTTACTGTTACTTCTTAACTTTTAGTTTATAGCCAATGGCTAATTTAGCTTTAGAGAGGTTAAACAAATACCTATTATCAAAATCTAAACTCGTAGAGTAAATTCCTGTTCCGTAAATCAAATTGGCATAATAGCGTCCTACCCTATATCCTACAGCAACAGAAAAATCCAATTTATAAAGCATGGGATTAGAAGGTCTATAACTACCATCCTGCAGTTGTACCTTTTTGTTCATCAAGGCTATTCCAGGCATGACATTACAAGTTGCAATAAAATTATCTGATAAAATAAATTGGGATAAAAACCCTCCCAATAGTCCAACAGCTCTTCCGCTGTAGCGTTCTATTTCAGCTTCATCATTAAAATAATCTTCACCTACCAAAGTCAATACATTATTATTGGCGGTAAAATAATCAAAAACAGCAAAGGTTCCTACACCGCCTGTTATTTGTACTTTTCGTTTGCTTTTAGAAAAACCTGCTTTCAACAGAGAATAAGAAAACTCTATCTCCGAAAAAGTATAGAGGTAATTAAAGCCAACAGTCCATGATCTTATATCATCTCTAAACATATTGGGATCACCATAATTGTTCCTCACATTAAAGCCCTTATAAGTCTGCAAATAAAAATTGACAAAATTATGCTTTCCTAAAATCAAGGAACCTTGACCATCAAACCTATTGGTAACATGTTCTTTATCAGACTTAATATTAAAGGCAACATCAATAACCATTTTGCTATTGGCAACACCAAAGCCAGCTCCAAACCGATTATTGGGAACATAGCTCGACCTGTAATCATCATTAACCAAACGAAATTGCTTCACCTTATAATTTGAAAACAACCGAACGGAATAGTTGCTTAAATCATGGTCTATGAAAAGAGTATCTATAATTTGAAAAAAACGCGCCGATTCTCGTTTTTTTTCTTCCTGGGCTTGAGTAGCCAAAGAACCAACTAAAAAAACAATAAGCAATAAAATTCTTTGAATCATGTAACTTTAAACAACTAAATTTGATGAGTTTTATTTTATCAATCGTGCTAAAAGCTAAAATTACATTAATTCAACTAATATGCAACTCGTTTTCGCCACCAATAATCGTAACAAACTTCAGGAAGTCCAAAAATTGATTCCAGCTCACATCAAACTATTAAGCCTAGACGATATTGGCTGTTCCGAAGACATTCCCGAAACCCAGCCTACCATAGAAGGCAATGCCCAACAAAAGGCTAACTATGTCAAGGAACACTATGGCTACGATTGTTTTGCTGACGATACCGGTTTAGAAGTTGAAGCACTTCATGGTGAGCCTGGCGTATTTTCAGCACGCTATGCAGGCGCACAACGCAATGCCCAAGACAATATGGACTTGCTCCTAAAAAACCTGGATGGCAAACCCAACCGAAATGCCCAATTCAAAACCGTTATTGCCTTGCACCTCAATAAAGAATCACAAACATTTACAGGTATTTGTAAAGGCCAAATTACTACAGAAAAACATGGTAACGATGGCTTTGGCTACGACCCTATTTTTAAACCTGACGGCTTTACACAAACATTTGCCGAAATGACCTTGGAGCAGAAAAACCAAATTGGCCATCGTGGCAAAGCTGTCCTGCAATTGGTTGAATTTTTAAATGGTCTATAATTTTTGCCAAAGGACGTAGACTTTATACCCATTGAAAAAATTAATACTATATTTAAACACCTAAAACAAACTATCATGAAATACTTTAAAATACTCACGGTCCTTTTTTGTTTAGCAACCTTATCGCTTCATAGCTGTAAAGACAAAGCCGAAACAACCGAAGAAACCACAAACAAAGAAGCCGAATTGCAACCTTTGCAGGTTTTTGATGCACAAAACCAACAAAACACCAACACAGCCCAAAACACATCAGGCGTTTATCATTACACGTGCAGCAATGGCTGTGCAGGCGGTGCAGCTGCAGCTGGAAACTGTGCCACCTGCGGCAACACCTTAAGCCACAATCAGGCTTATCATGCTAATAATAACAACGCGAATAATACACCTGCTACCACACCAACCAACCCAACCACAACACCCACAACCCAAACTGGTGGCCAGAACGCTGCTGGCGTGTGGCATTATACCTGTAGCAACGGCTGTGCAGGCGGTGGTGCATCTGCTGGAAATTGCAGTTCTTGTGGCAATGCGTTAGCCCATAATACGGCTTATCATAATTAATTTTTGATAACATCATTTAAAATATTGAAAACATACTTTTACATCTTTTTCTTTATACCTGTTATTGGTTTATCCCAACAATCAGCTGTAGAAAAAGTAACTGAAGAAATATGTGATTCCGTCTCAAAAATTAAAAAGCCCCTTCATGAAATAACCGCCAAGGAGTCAAAAAATATTGTGACAAAGTTTTTAATTGATAATATTTCTCTTTGGAATAAAGACCTTAACGATTTTAAACAACAAACTGGAAGAAGTGCTTTACAGTTTGACCAATATTTTCAACACGCGCTTCAAGTTAAATGTAAAGAGTTCCGAATTTTAGATTTAAAATTGGATCGTTATTTAATTGATGATATAAAATCTAGAGAGATCTACCTTAAAGGTAAAGAATTCGTAATT
Source organism: Bacteroidia bacterium (assembly GCA_030425285.1). Taxonomy (GTDB): domain Bacteria; phylum Bacteroidota; class Bacteroidia; order Flavobacteriales; family Flavobacteriaceae; genus Hanstruepera. Next base: position 5,396 of record JAUIAY010000015.1, on the reverse strand, counting down.
GCATTAGAAGACAATAAATCCAATAGTGATTTGATTGAGTTTTTTAATGATAATTTAAAAACACCTGAAACTTTAAGAAAATTAGAAACCTGTAAAGAAGAAATCAATAAAGTTAAAAACTCTACAATATTGAGTATTATAATGGTTTATAAGGATGGGTTCACGTTAAATATTGGATATTATGACTATCTTACAAATGCACACGAATTTCAAATTTATATAAACTTTAAATCGAATACCGACTTGTTGATAGACAATCTAAAGTTTAAAGACAAATCGACGCTTATTAAAGAATCAATGGAAATCGATAAAATACAATTACCACCTCCTCCACCTCCTCCTCCAATAAAAAAAGATTAATATGGAAAACAAGTTTACAGTAACTTATTATCTTGTTTCTTAAGCTGATATTTAATCTCAAATAAATGTGTATCTTTGCCCACTGAAATACAGCCATTTGTATTTCGTATTCCTCAGGGTGAGGATGTGTTACCAAGAAGTTTCAGGTTAAGTATGTCGATTCGCTTCTGTTGTAACACTGTATAACATAATCGAATACTTACATTTACGAATGAACACATTCCAAGATTTAGGTCTTAACCAAGACCTATTACAAGCTATTAATGACATGGGTTTTGTAACCCCTAGTGATGTCCAGGCGCAAGCCATTCCTATTTTATTAAACCAAGACACCGATTTGGTGGCATTGGCACAAACCGGAACCGGTAAAACAGCAGCCTTTGGTTTCCCTATGTTGCAAAAAATCCAGATGGACAGTCGTACTACACAAGGCTTAATCCTGTCCCCTACTCGCGAACTTTGTTTACAGATTACCAATGAGCTCAAGCAATACGGAAAGCATTGTAAAGGCTTACATGTGGTTGCTATTTATGGTGGTGCCAGTATTACGGAACAAGCTAAAGAGGTAAAAAAAGGTGCGCAAATTATTGTAGCTACACCGGGTCGTATGAAAGACATGATTAGCCGTCGTTTGGTGGATATCTCCAAAATTGAATACTCGGTTTTAGATGAAGCTGATGAAATGCTGAACATGGGATTCTATGAAGACATCACCGATATCCTTTCGCATACACCACAAGAAAAAAGCACCTGGTTGTTTTCGGCTACCATGCCAAAGGAAGTGGCAACCATTGCTAAAAAATTCATGTACCAACCTGTTGAAATTACTGTTGGAACAAAAAACGTGGGTAGCGATCAGGTTTCTCACGAATACTATTTGGTGAATGCCAGAGACCGTTATTTAGCCCTAAAACGATTGGCCGATGCCAACCCAGATATCTTTTCGGTGATTTTCTGTCGTACCAAACGAGACACCCAAAAAGTAGCCGAAAAACTCATTGAAGATGGCTACAGTGCTGGTGCTTTACATGGCGATTTGAGCCAGAACCAACGTGATTTGGTAATGAAAGCATTCCGTAACAAGCAAATCCAAATGCTGGTTGCAACCGATGTGGCTGCACGTGGTATTGATGTTGATGATATTACGCACGTAATCAATTACCAATTACCAGACGAAATTGAAACCTACACCCACCGTAGCGGTCGTACAGGTCGTGCAGGAAAAACAGGTGTTTCTATGGTTATCGTGTCTAAAAGTGAAGTGCGAAAAATTAAAAGCATTGAGCGCATCATTAAAAAGGACTTTGTAAAAAAGGATATTCCGGATGGTATGGAAATTTGCGAAGTGCAATTGATGTCCTTGGCAAATAAAATCCACAACACCGAAGTAAACCATGAAATTGATAAATATTTAGATAGCATCAATCAACTATTTGAAGACACCAGTAAAGACGAATTGATTAAAAAATTCTTTTCGGTTGAGTTTACCCGTTTCTTCAATTACTATCAAAAATCCCATGACTTAAACATTTCAGGTGATGTATCAGGTGACCGACCAGGAGATTCTGGTGACAATACCAGATACTTTATTAACGTAGGTAAAAAAGATGGCTACGATTGGATGAAACTGAAAGATTTCTTAAAAGAAATTTTGGAGTTAGGTCGTGATGATGTTTTTAAAGTAGATGTAAAAGATAGTTTCTCATTCTTTACTACCGAAAGCAAATTACAGGATAAGGTCTTGGCTTTCTTTACCGATTTTAAATACAATGGCCGTTTTGTCAATGTAGAAGTCAGTGAAGACAAAGGCAAGAGTACTAGCCGTGGCAAAAGACGTCGTGACGGTGGCAAACGCAGACGCGATGATAAACCTAGAGGCGAAAGACGTTCAGGAAAAAGCAGAAACAATAGCGAAAGCAAACCTAGACGTTCAAAAACCAGAACCTCAACAGCTTCTTCCAGACCAAGACGTTCAAGAAGATAATATAAAAAAAGCCAAGTTTAATACTTGGCTTTTTTGTTATCGTTTCAATGTAAAATGTCCTGTATATTCTATATGGTTATTTGGTCTTTTTACAACAAACCAATAATCAGAGACAGGTAATTCCATTCCATTGAAAGTACCATCCCAACCGTTAGAGTTTGGGGCTATTTGTTTTATTAGTTTTCCATATCTATCGTAAATAAAAATAGTAATATTCAACTCTTCATAGCCATATTTTATCTGCCAAAAATCGTTTACGCCATCGCCATTTGGTGTAAAAACTTTCGGGTAATGAAGAAGAAACACTTCTTTTTTTGATATTCTACAATCGTCTACATCTTTAACATATACCAGGTATACATTTGGTTCCAGTCCATAAAAAAAAGGAGAGTCTTGATAATTATAACCATCTATTGAATACTCAAAATCCCCTTCTCCATTCACTATAACCATAATGCTATTATTATTGGATGACCAATCAGTTATTTCAAAATCAATTGAAATTTGACTTCCATCATCTAATTGATATAAAGGGTTAACAACCAATAAAACCGGAGCAATTTGGAAACAACTACTGTTAATTGCACTCTCTATCCTTATGTAAACAAATTCTTCATTAGGAATAGAGTTTGTATAAAATTGATCTAAAGTATTAATATGATTTACAGCATCATTATAGGAACTATGGTATGTGAATACAAATTGTTCACTTTCAACGTCAATAATTTGCTCAAAATAGGCAGTCAAATCAAAGGTTTCAAAACCGTCACCACTTTCGTCGTCACAAACTTCATAATTTGGTAAAGTATCTAAATTTGGTATACCTGTAACTGTTACAATTTTGCTTTTAGACTTACAATAAACCCCATAATTAATAGTAACATTAACCACATAAGATCCTGCATCAGTATATGTGTGGCTGGGGTTTTCTGAATTTGATGTATTCCCATCTCCAAAATCCCATAAAATAGAATCTATGATTTCACTTGTAGCAATTGAAAAATCTATACTCTCACCAGAGCAAGTTTCTTGTACATCGTCTATTTGAAAACTCATATCATTAAAGATAAATTGAGGAAGGCCATAATATGATTGTGCACCATTTAACGAAACACTATCATATATAAAGTTTGATTCTTCACCAATTACATTTGGGTTTTCTATTGAATGTAAATTACTACTATTTAATTGACTAATATAAATTTTACCATTTAAAGCCATCTGTAGAGATCCTAAAACACCATTACCTGTATACAAAATAACATCTGAATTAATAATCTCTAATGGTGAATCTAAACTAATGTTGAACTGATGCACTCGGCTTAAGCCTTCTTCAGTTTTAATATCTGACACATATAACAAGTTACTATCTGGAGAAAACTCTAGACCATAAGTCCCAGATAAGCCATCTCCATAAAAAACTCCATTAATAAAAACCGAATTACTTAATAAACCTGTATTACTATCAAAATCAAAAACTTGAACAAATCGTTCTTCATCGGGGCTAATTTTAGATATAGCCAATCTGGATCCATTGGGTGACACTTTTATACATCCTATTGCATTGTCAGGGTGACCACCGTAACTAGCACCAATTGCTGATACTATTGGCGTATTAACTCCAGAACTATTGATTAAATATGATTGAAAATGTGATGAATTCCAGTCATGCGCAATTACCCAAAAATCCTGTCCATTGGCATGACCAACAACTGCCAACCTTTCAGTAGTTTGGTCGTCAAGAAGTATGTTTTTTTCAGAAAGTACAACAGCTCCATTACCACTATTTAAAGACATATCAATTTTAGAATACCTCAATCCATTGTCACCAGCTTTATCATCAATGGTGAAAATATAATAAATGTTATTTTCATTTGGTTTTGGTACTATAACAACTCCCTGCGCTGAAGACACATCACCTAAAAGACCACTACCATTTTGCATTGCTTGGTGGTTTCTGTTCCAAATGTCTACACCATTGCTATAAAAAAGTAAATCTCCATTACAATCTGAAATTGTGGCACAACCTTCACTAGCGAACATTTGACTATTGGTTATGGCAACTGGTGACCCTGAACTAAAGTCAAGACCTGCTCCATCACCAAAATACCAATAAGTAGACTCCTTTTGACTGTATATATTAGCACAAATCAAAACTAATAATGAAAGTAAATATCTTTTTAATGTATTACGAATATTTCTCGACATACATTAAAGATAGCATTTCTTTTATCTCTTTAAAGTGAAATGAGACCTAAATTGCTTCGCTTGGCCATCTTGCTTATAATCAACAGTAAACCAATAATCGCTAGTTGGCAGCTCGTATCCTTTTGATGTCCCATCCCAACCTTCACTTGATGGGCTTAATTGTTTCAACAGTTTGCCATACCTGTCAAAGATGTAGATCTTGGCATCCATCTGTGAACTAATCCCAGATATCTGCCAGGTGTCATTGTCACCATCGTTGTTTGGCGTAAAGAACAGCGGGTAGTCCATAACCAAGACAGTGTCGCTCCCAATACCACAACCATAGATATCCCTTACCTGTATAACATGCTCGCCAGGGGTAACATCCGTAAACGTATAGGTGTTGTCATTGGGGTCATTGCTCACCCAAGGACCATTGTCAATACTAAACTCAAAGGAGGCAGCTCCATTTCCTGAAGCAACAACCTGTATCACATTATTATCGGCAAAGGCTTCTGATACAACCGTTGCATCTACAGTTGGTGGTGAACTCTCCTCCACTACGACAGATATGACGTTAAAGCACATAGTATCAATATCCGTGATGGTCACGATATGTGTTCCTGCCTGAACGGCCGTATAACTCGAATCTATACTAACTATAACACCATTCGGGTCTTCCCATTCAAAAGTATAATCTGAAGTACTCAATCCCGTGTCAATAGTCGGTGATCCAACAACTTCGGTGCCGTTAGCGTTGACACAAATGGTATACAACGGATCTGGCGTGAACACTGGAATTGGATTGACTATCAGGTCAAATGTTATGATTGTATAACATCCCGTTCCTTCATCTGATGCATTA
>JAUIAY010000003.1 GCA_030425285.1 Bacteroidia bacterium | reverse complement strand
CTACTCGTTGTTTTTCATTTTTTTTACAAGAGAATAATAGACATATTCCCAAAATCAGTAACAAGGTTTTTTTTGTTTTCATATTCTTTGGTTTTAATTATTGCCAACGTGTTTGTATATGGTTTGTTGCGTGGTTTAAGCAACTAATTTAGTAAATAATTACTGACTAAGAAAGTCCGCGAGGACTTTCGTAAGTACGCTAGAAGCCAGCAATAAATTATATACGGTGTTGGCATTTCGTTTTTATTTTTCAGTTAAATCTTCCGGTAATTTATTCTCGAAAATATATTCGTTTTTATCGTCAGGAATTGTTTCGTTATGAATTATTAAATTCAAATTATTCTCAAAGTATAAATTTATGCCAAAACTCAAATCGTTATCTTTTTTCCAAACTAATTCTTTCCATTCGACCAGTTTTTTTCCGATATATTTTTCAAATTCAGGGAAGTAAATTTCAGCTTGTTCAACAGGATAATTAAATTCGCTATCTCCATAAGATTTAATCGATTCAAAAGAATCTTCTGCTTTTCGGATTGTTGTCATTTCATCCGTAGACACAATGCTAATCCAATTGTCAAATTTCAGATAAGTAACATTGATTCTGTCAACTAATTCTCCGTTTAAGAAAAACGATTGAATTCGACACTTTTTCAGTCTCTTGTTAATTATACAATCTAATATTTCTTTTCCGTTCATAATTTTTCTCAAATGAATGCCAACTTTTACGTATAACCGTCAGTTACAGTTTTATATGCGTTAATTTTTGGTTTGGTAGTAAATTTATAAATTCTAACTAGATACGGACGTAGTCGAATCCGCCGTAATTGCGGTTATACATTGTTGGGTGTAGTTTATTCTTCAATAAAATAGTCTGTGTCTACTTTTTTTAATTCATAAATATTTTCTGTAGACACACCCAAGTTATTTGCCATCATCAATTCGGCTAATTCAATTCCATCTATTAAGACAATTTTTGAATCAATAACTTTCGTGTACTCATAAGCACCTTTTGAAAAGTTTGAAGTTGTAATAAATATTCCTTTTTTTGCCCTTTGTCCTTGTAAGGCACCAGCAAACTTTTGAATTTCAGGTCTACCAACTGTATTTCCTTTTTGCCATTTTTTTGCTTGAACATAAATTATATCTAATCCTAACTTATCTTCCTTAATTATCCCATCAATACCTTCATCATTTGATTTAGTAAAAGCTTGTCCTGCATCTTTTCTTGAGCCTCCATATCCCATTTTTAATAATAGGTCAATTACTAATTTTTCAAAGAAACTCCAAGTGCAGTTATTAATTTTTTCAGAAAGGTCTGAAGCGGTTTCTTTTTGAAGTTTGTCAAATGCGTATTCTAAAGTTTCTTCTGTAGTTTGCTCATTATCTAATTCAGTGTTGTTAATCAATTCAGCATTTGAATCTTTCTTGTTTTTTCTCTTTTCTTCTTGATTTTTCTTGAGTTTGTTTTTAAACTCTAAATATTCAGGAAATTGCTCAAGATATTTGAGATTAATTTCTTTAGGGTTGCTTTTTAAAACTTCTTTTCCTTTAAGTGTAATGTTTATATAGCCTCTTCTTTTAGATTCTATTAAACCAGCTTTAATTAAATATAATCTTGCAAATCGCACTCTGTTTTTGAAAATTATAGCATTACCACTTGGTAATAGTCTTTTTCTTTCTTCTTCCGTTAATTCAAAGAAATCTTCTACTTTTTCTATTGCACTATTCATAGATATTTCATCTTCGATGTTAGTCTCTTTTAAAAGAGGAAGAAAGATTTTTTGAAAATTTGGTATTGGCATAGGTTTTTGTTTTTTCAAATTACACCCAACTTGTTATATGAATGTAAATATATGTGTTTAATCGGTCTCATACCCGGATAACAAAACTTTTTTGTTGCGCTTAACAGAAATCACTTTTAAACAGTATCATTCAAACACTAACGAGTCTTCCTAATACTTCCTCCATATCCCCGTCGTATGTAGTTGGTGTTTACTTGGTATTTAGTTGGTGTTTGCTATCGAAAATTCCTACAAATTAAACCGCGCAAAAGCTGGTTTTCCTAGGAGCTCCTTGCGGTCTCCTTCGGGTTTCCTTCGGGTCTTCTTCGGATGTCCTTCGGGTCAGCTATCGAAAATTCTTACAAAAGGAGGGCGTTTACGCAATTTAAACCCCAAAACCCCATAAAACCACCTCAAAATCAAGCCCCAAAAAAATAGCTTTTTTTAACAAGCAATCCATGCCCAAATACCTAATTTAATTTTGTAAATTTGCCTGCGTTTAACAACGCAACATGACAACGACAACTAAATACATCTTTGTAACCGGAGGCGTAACCTCTTCATTGGGAAAGGGCATTATTGCCGCCTCACTGGCCAAACTACTGCAAGCACAAGGATACCGCACTACCATTCAAAAACTGGACCCTTACATTAATGTAGACCCAGGAACCCTAAACCCATACGAGCATGGCGAATGCTACGTAACCGATGATGGTGCCGAAACCGATTTGGACCTTGGGCACTACGAACGCTTTTTAAACGTGCCAACCAGTCAGGCAAACAACGTGACTACCGGACGTATTTACCAGAGTGTCATTGAAAAGGAACGTCGTGGTGAGTTTTTGGGTAAGACCGTACAGGTAATCCCACACATCACCGATGAGATTAAGGAACGTGTACAACTGTTGGGCAAGTCGGGCGATTACGATATTGTCATTACCGAAATTGGCGGGACCGTAGGTGATATTGAGTCCCTACCATATATAGAAGCCGTACGTCAGCTTAAATGGGACTTGGGCGAAAACAATGGCATTGTTATTCATTTAACCTTGGTGCCTTACCTTTCGGCTGCTGGCGAGCTAAAAACAAAACCTACCCAGCACAGTGTCAAAACCCTTATGGAAAGTGGTGTTCAAGCCGATGTATTGGTATGTCGTACCGAGCATGAACTACCGGAAGATTTACGTACCAAGCTGGCATTGTTCTGTAACGTGCGCGAAGAGGCAGTCATACAATCTATAGATGCATCAACTATTTACGATGTACCAAATCTGATGCTTAAGCAAGGTTTGGATAAAGTGGTTCTTAAGAAATTGGGCTTGGAATGTGCCTCGCCAGATTTAACACGATGGAACCAGTTCCTAAAGCGCCACAAAAACCCGGTTACCGAAGTGACCATCGGGTTGATAGGGAAGTATGTAGAATTACAGGATTCCTACAAGTCCATCTTGGAGGCTTTCATTCATGCTGGTGCCGAAAATGAAGTAAAAGTGCATGTAGAGCCTATCCATTCAGAATATTTAAACGAAGATAACATTGCCGTAAAACTATCCCACCTTAACGGAATTTTGGTAGCACCAGGTTTTGGTGAGCGTGGTATAGAAGGTAAGATTGATGCCGTAAAGTATGTGCGTGAGAACAATATCCCGTTCTTTGGAATTTGCTTGGGTATGCAAATGGCAGTCATTGAATATGCCAGAAATGTACTGAACCTCAAGGATGCCAACTCCACCGAAATGGATGCCAAGGCAGGCAATCCAGTTATCGATTTAATGGAATCACAAAAGGATATAACCGATAAAGGTGGTACCATGCGTTTAGGCGCATGGGCTTGTGACCTAAAACCAAATAGTATTGTACACAAGGTCTATAAGGCCAATGCCATTATGGAACGTCACAGACACCGTTATGAATTCAACAATAAATATAAAGCCGATATTGAAGCGGCTGGCATGATTGCCACAGGTGTTAATCCTGATACCCAATTGGTTGAGATTGTCGAAATTCCTGAACACCCATGGTTTGTGGGCGTACAGTATCACCCAGAATACAAGAGTACGGTTGCCAATCCGCATCCATTGTTTGTGGCATTTGTAAAGGCAGCTCTCAAGCACAAAAACAAGCAAAAAGGTGTCACTATGGCACAAAAATAATATTGGAAAGCTTTTTGTAAACCCAACGTAGCTCCAAAAGCAAATTGGAGAAAGACTAAATATGGAAGAAAAGAAATTAGATTTAAATTCGGTAATAGGATTCATTCTTATTTTCGGAATATTAGTGTACATGATGTACACCAACCAGCCAACCCCTGAAGAGGTAGCCGAACAGGAGAAAGCACAGCAAGAACAGATAGATGCCGAGAAAAAGGCTGCCGAAAAAGAAGCAACGGCTGTTACTACTGCCGAAGACTATTCGGTAGCAAACGTTCAGGATTCTGCGCAAATGGTGGCATTGAACAATAAGTTGGGTGCGTTTGCGTACTCTGCTACATTGCCATCGGCAAAACCAACCGAGACTTTGGTTGAAACCGATTTGTTGGCCATCAAGTTCAGTAGCAAAGGTGGTTATATTTCAGAAATCAAACTGAAGGAATTTGTAGATTTTAATGAAGTGCCTATCTATATCATTAAAGATGGTAATGCTAATTTCAATATTAATTTTGGTACAACCGATAGCCGTATTCTGAATACGCAAGATTTGTATTTTGAGCCAACGATTACCAAGAATGGCGAGAATACAGTTGTGTCTATGAAGCTGAAAGCGTCTCCACAAAAATATTTGGAATACCGTTACGAGCTTAAACCAGGTGATTATATGATGGACTTTACCATCCGTTCGCAAGGTTTGGGTAACGTAATCAATAGCTCACAGGAAATCAATCTGGATTGGGACTTAAAGGCCATTCGCCATGCCAAGAGTATTTCGTATGAAAATCGTTACACCGAAGTGGTTTTTGAATATGAAGGCGGAAAGGATGATTACCTAGGGCAACAAGAACTAACTGATGATACGGCTTCCGATGTTACCTATGTAGCTTATAAGCAGCATTTCTTTACATCCATTCTTTTAGCTGATTCGCCTTTTAAAACAGCCAGTTTAGAATCCAGAAACTTGGTGAAGGATGAAGAGATTGATACGCTTTTCACCAAGGCATTTGCTACTAAATTGCCTTTGGAATTACAAGGTGGCGAGATTAACAAAAGCATGAACTGGTATTATGGTCCTAGTGATTATAAGATACTGAACAGTTATGACAGAAATCTGGATGAGGTTATCCCATTGGGTTGGGGAATTTTCGGGTGGATTAACCGTTATGTATTTATTCCATTGTTTGGCTTTTTAAGTGGTTTCTTACCGTATGGTATTGCTATTATTGTGATGACTATTTTGGTGCGTATTGTGATGTCGCCAGTAACCTATAAGTCTTATGTGTCTCAAGCTAAAATGAAGGTTCTAAAACCGGAGATTACCGAAATCAATGAGAAGTACAAGGACAACCCAATGAAGAAACAACAGGAAACAATGGCCTTGTATAGCAAAGCAGGAGCAAGCCCAATGGCTGGATGTTTACCAGCATTGATGCAGTTACCGGTTTTCTATGCTTTGTTCCAGTTTTTCCCGTCAGCTTTCGATTTAAGACAAAAAAGTTTCTTATGGGCCGAGGATTTATCGTCCTATGATACCATTGCGAAACTCCCGTTCCATATTCCGTTTTATGGAGATCACGTGAGTTTATTCCCAATATTGGCCTCTTTGGCAATCTTCTTCTACATGCGTATGACCACAGGTCAACAGGTAGCGTCGCAGCCAACACAGGAAGGTATGCCAGATATGGGTAAAATGATGAAGTATATGATTTACTTTTCGCCAATCATGATGTTGTTCTTCTTTAACAATTACGCATCTGGATTGAGTTTGTATTACTTTGTTTCAAACCTGATTACTATTGGAATCATGTTGGTGATTAAGAATTACATTATTGACGAAGATAAGATTCATGCCAAGATTCAGGAGAATAAAAAGAAGCCTAAAAAACAGAATAAGTTCCAGAAGAAAATGGCAGAAATGATGGAGCAGGCAGAACAACAAAAAAGAAATCAACAACGTAAATAAATAAAAGCTGCCTTTTTTGGCAGCTTTTTTGTTATAACAAATTGCAAAAAGTTTCGTTTACAGAAATATAAAAATGAAAATAGGTTTTATGAAGCATCTCGTTTTAATGATAATGGTATTTGTGTCAGGAACTATGTTGGGCCAAAACTTGAATGGTTTTGACAGCAATGGAAAACGCCATGGTAAATGGAAAAAGAACTTTGAAGGCACGCAAGTTGTTAGATACGAAGGGGAGTTTTCGCATGGAAAGGAAATAGGACTATTTAAGTTTTATAAAAGTATTAAGGGAAAGGCTGTTTTAACCGCTACAAGACAGTTTAATAACAACGATGATTTAGCGGAAGTCAAGTTCTTTGCTTCTGATGGCCGTGTGATTAGTGAGGGTCTTATGCGAGGTAAGCTTTATATAGGGCCTTGGAAATATTATCATAATAAGTCCAATCAGCTTATGACTTTGGAGCACTATAACAATAAAGGTGAATTGGAAGGCGACAAGTTTATTTATTATAATAATGGACAAATAGCCGAGCAATCATTTTACAAAGCTAATAAGTTGGATGGTGAAGCTTTATGGTACACCGAAGAAGGTGTGCTTATTAAAAAATACCATTATGTAATGGGTGAATTGCATGGTGAAGCAAAGTTTTATGATAAAGCAGGTGTTTTGGTAGCCGAAGGTGTTTACCGTAAGGACAGAAAACACGGCGTTTGGAAATATTATGAAGACGGTAAGCTAAAGGAGGAAAAGGATTTTACGGTAAAAAGCAAAAATCCGTACAAAAAGAAATAACAGGATGGTTATTTAAATACAAAAGCTCCTTATTTAGTTAAGGAGCTTTTTTCTTATTTAGGTATATAACATTTTAATGTTGTGAGCTATTAATCAATCAAAATGGAGAGTTACCTAAACATAAGTGAGGTCAATATAGATATTAATATCAATATTTCAAAATAGTTTAAAGTAAAAACTTACAACTTCAAGTTTATTATTTTGATTTTAAGTTATTTAGATTTTAATAATTTTTTGAAACTATTTTAAAGCTTGGTTTTTTGAAAGAGAACCATATTTGCAGAAAGTAAATAGTCATTAATATTCCGGTATTTGACGTATATTTGCATCCAAATTATGAATAAGAAAAAACGAGTAATAGTAGGACTTTCTGGAGGTGTTGATTCCAGTGTAGCTGCATACCTTTTAAAAGAAAAAGGGTATGAGGTTATCGGGTTATTTATGAAGAACTGGCATGACGACTCCGTTACCATTTCTGATGAATGTCCTTGGTTGGATGATAGTAATGATGCCATGTTGGTGGCAGATAAATTGGGTATTCCCTTTCAAACGGTCGACTTGAGTGAGCAATACAAAGAGCGTATTGTGGATTATATGTTTAAGGAGTATGAAAACGGTAGAACTCCTAATCCTGATGTACTTTGTAATCGTGAAATCAAGTTTGATGTTTTTATGAAAATCGCTCTTGATCTTGGAGCCGATTATGTAGCAACGGGTCATTACTGTCGTAAGGGAACCATTGAAAAAGAGGGTAAAACAATCTATCAGTTATTATCTGGAGTGGACACGAATAAGGATCAATCCTACTTCTTGTGTCAGTTATCTCAAGAACAACTATCTAAAGCCTTATTTCCGATTGGTAAATTAACAAAACCAGAAGTTAGAGAGATAGCAACGAAACTTAACCTGGTAACGGCTGATAAAAAGGATTCTCAAGGCCTGTGTTTTATTGGCAAGGTACGATTACCTGACTTTTTGCAACAACAACTAAAACCTAAAGAAGGCGTGATTGTGCAAGTACCTGATTCCAATTCCAATTATGGTAGTCAAATAAATGAATTTGATTCCAAAGTTGCTGAATTGGAGTACAAGTCCAGAAAACTTAAATATGCCGTTTCCGATGGTAAAATTGTAGGGAAACATCAAGGTGCTCATTTTTATACCAAAGGTCAACGTAAGGGCTTGGCAGTTGGTGGAACTGTAGAGCCATTGTTTGTCATTGATACCGATGTTGATGAGAATGTGATATATACAGGTGAAGGAAAACAACACCCTGGATTGTATAAATCAGCGTTGTTTATCTCCAATAAAGAATTGCATTGGATACGCGAAGATTTGGCTTTGCAGGATGGTGAATCACTTACTCTTAAAGTGCGGATTCGATACAGACAACCGCTACAAAAAGCCACATTGCATAAAGTTGAAAGTGGTATGTACATTGAGTTTGAAGAACCACAATCTGCCATAACAGAAGGGCAGTTTGCAGCTTGGTATCAAGACGATGAACTGATTGGTTCTGGAGTTATTGCTTAAAGGGGTAAAAGTTGCTTTAAGTAATTTCTAAAAGTATTTTACATCTGGAATATCAGGATATCATGCTAAAATTCTTAAATTTAAGGTTCATTACAATTCTGAATTCCTTAAATCATTGTGAGAAATAAAATTTTGATATGTTCTTTACTGTTTGCAGTGTCAATTGTTTGGGCACAAGAAGATGCTTTGGTTTATTTCAATGCTAAACCCAACGTCACAATGGCACTTGAAAACCCTTTGACTATTTTAACACAAGAGGCCATTGATAGAAAAAACTTACGTGAAACTACAATTGATTTCAGGGATGTTCCTGTTGATGAATCATATATTTCGCAAATAAAGAATGTTGAAGGAATCACTGTTCTGGCAAAGTCCAAATGGTTTAATGCGGTTCATGTACAAGGAACTGAAGCAGTTATAAATAGTCTGCTAAATGAAACTTTTGTTGATCACATTGAGTTTTTTGATAGAAATCTCAACAAATCATCTAGTGTAGCCAAAGATGAGAAATTTTCCATTGAAAGTAGACGGCCAAACTTCGAATACGGTAATGCTACAAACCAAACAGAAATGATAAATGTTGATGATTTACATTCACTTGGTTATACAGGAGAAGGTGTTATTATAGCGTCATTAGATACAGGTTTTGGTAGAGTAAACACGATGTCAGGATTTCAACGTATAAGAGATGCTGGAAAAATTTTAGGAACTTATGATTTTTACACACGGTCTTCCGATGTTTATATAGATGATGCTTGCTGTTACCATGGGACAGTGACCTTAAGTACAATGGCAGGTTATTTTGAAGGAGAATATGTTGGAACAGCACCAGATGCCAGTTATTATTTATTTAGGACGGATAATTATGATTTAAATGAAACATTTACTGATACACCAATAGAAGAAACACTTTGGGTAGAAGCAGCAGAACGAGCCGATAGTTTAGGTGTGGATATTATTAGTTCTTCTCTAGGTTTTTTAAAATGGTCCGAAGCAAGGTATAATTATAGCCCTTCGGATTTAGATGGAGAAACTTCATTTATCACTAGAGGAGCTAATATGGCTTACGAAAAAGGAATGTTGGTAGTTAACTCTGCCGGTAATCAAGGGTCAGAAGGGTTAATCGTTCCTGCTGATGCGGAAAATATACTCACTATTGGTGCGGTTAATTCAGCTGGAGAGTATATGAATTGGAGTTCTCAAGGCAATTATCTATATCAAGACTTTCAAAAGCCAGATATTGTAGCGCAAGGTTGGCAGAGTGCTGTAATACATGAAAGCGATGAAGTTAGAGTAGCGCATGGGACCTCATATAGTTCTCCAATTATAGCAGGCGCCATTGCTTGTTTGTGGCAAGCAGATCCAACTATGACAAATGCTGAAATTATGCAGATTGTAAAACAATCAGCATCTCAATATAATTCTCCTGACAATCTTTTAGGATATGGAATACCTAATTTTGGTTTGGCCTTAAGCACCTTATCGACAAAAAAGGAAGATGTGAATAACTTTAAAATCTTCCCTAATCCGGTTTATGATAATTTGCAAATTGCTTTTCCAAAAAACATAGAAGAAGCAAACATTGAGCTTTACAGTGTATTGGGTGAACGCATTTTCAAAAAAAGCATTACAAGAAACAGTAGAACAATTGATTTGAAAACATTATTGCCTGGTGCTTATATCCTCAATATACAGACTTTTGAACAAGGCTTGAAAACCATAAAACTACTTAAAAAATAATGACCAATAGAATAACCAAACTTTTTAATATACAATATCCCATTATTCAAGCCGGTATGATTTGGAACAGTGGCTGGCGATTGGCTTCATCTGCCAGTAATGCAGGTGCTTTGGGTTTGATAGGAGCAGGAAGTATGTATCCCGATGTATTGCGGGAACATATTCTAAAATGTAAGCAAGCAACTGATAAACCTTTTGGCGTGAATGTCCCTATGCTATATCCCAATATTCAGGAAATCATGGATATTATTGTGGAGGAAGGTGTTCAAATAGTTTTTACTTCTGCAGGAAACCCGAAAACTTGGACAGCTTGGTTGCAGGAAAAAGGAATCACGGTTGTACATGTGGTAAGTAGTGTGAAGTTTGCACTAAAAGCTCAAGAAGCTGGTGTGGATGCGGTGGTAGCAGAAGGTTTTGAGGCTGGAGGCCATAATGGACGTGATGAGACGACTACGTTGACTTTAATTCCAATGGTAAGGGAACAATTGGAAATTCCATTGATAGCAGCAGGAGGTATCGCAACGGGTCGGGCTATGTTAGCTACTATGATATTAGGAGCTGATGCTGTTCAGGTTGGTAGTCGGTTTGTAGCCAGTGAAGAAAGTTCGGCACATCAGGCGTTTAAACAAGTGGTAGTTGATGCCAAAGAAGGTGATACGCAATTAACTTTAAAGGAATTAGCGCCTGTTCGCTTGATAAAGAATAAATTCTATAACGAAGTCCAAGAGCTTTATAAAACAGGGCCATCTGTAGAACAATTAAAAGAATTGTTGGGTAGAGCCAGGGCCAAGCGTGGGATGTTTGAAGGTGATTTGGAAGATGGCGAATTGGAAATAGGTCAAATAGCGGGACTCATTCATGACATAAAGCCCGCAGCACAAATAGTTCAAGATATAATGGACGAATTTGAAACTGCCAAACAACAGGTAAATAAGCTTTAAAGAAAATCACATTAGCGTCTTCTGCCCGAATAGGTCATGGCTTCACCTTTTCCAAAACCATAGCTGATGCCAAAGGTTACGAAGCGGCCACGTAAACTGTAATCATAGGTTTCAAAGGTAGGTTGCGTTACAAATCGTTCATCTATTCGAGAGGCAAAAACATCTCTAATCCCTAGATTAGCTACTATTTTTCCTTTAAATATTTTTTTACGAAGCCCTAAATCCAGAAATGCATAGCCACTTTGCTCACCTTGTACGGTCTCAAATCCAGATTGGTAGTTTCCGGTTAATTCTAAATCAATATCGGCTGGGAACCCTATTTTGGAACCCAATCTTGTTGACCATTGATTGCCTGTGAAATCAAAAACCTGATCTTCAAAAGTTCCCTGTCGGTCAAAATAGTTGAAGTTAAAATCACCCGTTAGTGTCAGCCATTTTGTGGGACTGTATTTTCCGTTGGTTTCAAAACCAATAGTCGCATTTGTTCCAATATTTTCAGGTCTTGTTATCACGATATTATCTTCAGAATACGAAACACGTTCAACAACATCAGTTGTATATCTGTGATATAGACTAGAGCTTAACGAGGCTTTTCCAATTTTATAAATACTGGTTAATTCATAGGAATCGGTAAATTCTGGTTGCAGGTTTGGATTACCAACTCTGACATTAAAATTGTTTCTGATATTAAAAAACGGATTCAGGTCCCACAATCTGGGTCTAAAAATACGCCTGGAATATCCAGCTTGCAACGAAAAACTTTCACTCACTTTATACGACGTATGAAACGAAGGGAACAAATTGGTAAAGTTTTGCGAATTGGCTTCATTGGTATTGGTGAGTAATGTGTTGAGATCTGTATTTTCAACACGTAAGCCCAGTTTTAAACCCCAAGTGTCATTTTCATAAGCACCTGTAGCATAAACACCCAATACTTTTTGGTTCCACTCAAAATTATTGGTTAGGTTTTCATTAATGACATAAGCACCATTGATGAAATCTGCTACCTCAAAATCGTTGCCCACATCATTAATGACATATTGTAAACCGGTTTCTATGGTGAATAGTTCATTTATAGGGTTAACATAATCTGCTTTAAAGGTATAATCCGCTTGTTGGAATTCGGTAGCCGTGCGCTGATTGCTGTCTTGGTCTTCGCCTTCAAGCGTTGTATCGGTAAATAAAGACGATTGGTCCTTTCCAAAAAAACTTCCCAAAGCACTTACCTGTAATGTATGGTCTTCATTATTCTGAAATGTTTTTTTCCAGTTAAATTCGTATTGCCATTTAGGATTTGTGGCTTCAGTGGTTTCTTTACGCTCCCAACGGGATATTAAATTATTTCCCTCAAAAAAACTGAAATTGGTTTCGGAAGGTTGGTCTTCAATTTCGTAAGCAAAATTACCTGAAAGCGTAAATACATTGTATTCATTTAGATGATAATCAGTGCCAAGGGTAATATTGAAAAAGGTTTCATTTCTGAATTCCTCGCCATTACTATAAACTGTTTCATCATTGATAAGATTGCGGTTAATAGCTTCAGTATCCCGTGGCAATGAACGATAACCAGCACCAAATTGCGTAAATAAATTGAATTTTTCTGTCCTACGATTGATACTGCCACCAATACTATGATTGTCAGGTATTCCGGTATTGGCTGATATGGAACCATTCCAGCCTTGTTTTTCTTCTTTTTTTAAGATGATATTGAGAATTCCTGAAGTGCCCGAAGCTTCATATTTTGCTGAAGGATTGGTAATAACTTCAATACTTTCAATCATATCGGCTGTTATGGTACCAAGCGCATTACCGGATTGATCAGCCAAAATAGAAGGTTTGCCATTAATTAGAATTTGTACACCACCACTGCCACGAAGACTGACTTCACCTTCAATACTAACATTTACCGAAGGCACATTATTTAAAACTTCAAGTGCGCTAACACCAGTACTGCTGATATCTTTTCCAACATTAAAAACGCGCTTATCCAACTTAAAAACCGTTTTTGAAACTTCACCGGTAACGACCACTTCATCCAGTGCTTGGCTATCAGTTGCCAATGTGATGGTTCCTAAATCGACAGCGCCATCAATAACTGAAAATGTTGAAATGGTTTTGGTTTCGTATCCCATAAAACTAATTTCAAAATATACATCCTTATTAGGAATGCTGGTCTCGAATTTACCAAAGTCATCTGTAGTAGTTCCAGAAATAATGGATTTTGATGTTGCATCATAAATCGCAACCGTAGCATAAGGCATAGGTTGATTGCTTTCCTCCTCAACAAGTGAACCAGTAACTATTATTTCTTGGTCTTGTGCAAAACCATAACTACAGTTCAGGATTAATAAAATGATGAAAAGTGTGTAATTAAAAAATGTCTTCATATTACTTGAAACACTAAAATACTTATTGCTTTATAAAATAAATAGACTATCTATATTGTCTTATTCGGCAAAAGTAACTGTTTTCATTTTAAATAATCTGCTAGAACCATTATCGGCTTTGTGAAACTCTTTGAGTAAGGCTTCTAAATCCATAGGTTTTTCTTGTTCAACTTGAGTATGGTCACGTTTGCTTGTAAAATACAAGGTGTCATTTTTTACAAATGGGCAATAATCCATTTTATCTGAATTAAATTCTGGGCCTAAATTTTTAGCTGTTGTCCAGCCATATTCAGTTCGCTTACTAATATAAATATCACCACTACCTAATCCATCTTTTCGGTTATATCCGCCAAATAATATATACGACTCATCAGGCGCAATAAAAGCATTGTACTCATAGCTATCAGTATTAATGGTGTCTGGTAAGGGAACAGGTGTTTGATATGCTCCGTTAGAATATGTGCTGACATAAATATCGTCCTTTCGGTTCTTAGTGGTATCATCACGGGTGAAATAGAAATTTCCGTTGCTACTAATCGAAGGGTAAAACTCGCCGTGTTCGGTATTTATAGGGCTTCCCATATTTTTGGGTTTTGACCATTCCGAATTAAGGTTATCGCGTTCAACGTACCAAATATCAAAATCTTTTTGTTTGGTCTGACTTTGATCCAAAGGTCTGCGAGAGGCAAAGTAAAGTTTCAAGCCGTCATGTGAATAAAAAGGCTCCAGGTCAAAGTGCATACCTGAAAATGATGCTACTTCAGGTTCTTCCCAATTATTGTTTCGTTTTTTTACCGTAATGATAGCCGATAGATTTCCCATAACACTTTGGGCGGTAAACATCATTTCGTCCCCATTAGGAGATATGGCAATATCACGAACATTCGGAAATTGGGAGGTTATGACTGCTGCAAATGGTTTTGGCTGTTCTTGGGCAAACCCGAAGCAACATAAAAAAAGCAATATTGAGAAGAAGAGATTTTTCATGGTGGAAACTTTTAAACAAGATAGTAAATACATAAAGTCAGCTTTCTTAAGACTTTGTTAATCTGTAAAGTTTAACAACATAAAACCAAAAGGAATACACTACTTTTGCGCCATGGTTTTAAGCAACTACACCAAGGAATTTAGATATAACTGGAAACTCGCAGCACCTGTTATGTTGGGTATGTTGGGCCATACCTTTGTGAGCTTTATTGACAATATTATGGTTGGTCAGTTGGGTACGGCAGAACTGGCTGCGGTTTCGCTTGGGAACAGTTTTATGTTTATTGCCATGTCTCTTGGAATAGGTTTTTCTACAGCTATTACTCCTTTGGTTGCTGAAGCTGATGCTGAAAAGAATTTTGCGGCTGGAAAGTCGGCTTTTAAACATGGCTTGTTCTTGTGTACGGTTTTGGGAATCATCCTCTTTTTAATGGTCTTTTTTGCAAAGCCCTTAATGTATTTAATGAAACAACCTGATGAGGTTGTTGAACTCGCTATTCCATATCTGGATTTAGTGGCATTTTCACTCATTCCGTTGGTGTCTTTTCAGGCTTTTAAGCAATTTGGAGATGGTTTGTCCATGACGCGCTATCCCATGTATGCAACGCTTGTGGCCAATATCGTGAATGTCGTATTGAACTATCTGCTTATTTTTGGAAAGTTCGGTTTTCCAAAAATGGGAATCGTTGGTGCAGCTTACGGTACGTTGATTTCTCGCTTTGTTATGGTTGGTTTTTTATGGTGGATGTTAAAGGGTCATAAAAAATCGAAGGCTTATGTGAGTCAGATTAAAATATTTGTATTGGACAATACCATGCTCAAAAAAATAATAGCTCTAGGTTCGCCAAGTGCTATGCAGATGTTCTTTGAGGTAGCCATTTTTACGGCAGCAATCTGGTTGAGCGGATTGTTGGGGAAAAACGCTCAAGCAGCCAATCAGATTGCTTTAAACTTATCTTCAATGACATTTATGGTAGCCATGGGTTTGAGTGTAGCTTCAATGATTAGAGTTGGTAATCAAAAAGGATTGCAACACTATTTGGATTTAAGGCGTATTGCATTTTCCATCTTCTTGATGGGAACCTTGTTTGCTGTCTTTTTCGGATTGTTATTTTTTGCATTCCATACCGAATTACCCAAACTCTATCTGGATGAAAAGGATGTTATTAACCTAGTTGATAATACTGAAGTGCTTGAGATTGCCTCAAAATTATTGATTGCTGCAGCTATCTTTCAAATTAGTGATAGCTTACAGGTTGTGGTTTTGGGTGCCTTGCGAGGTTTGCAGGATGTGAAAATCCCAACTTTGATTACCTTTATTTCATATTGGGTGATTGGATTCCCCATTAGTATTTATTTTGGACAGGAAGAAACCATGGGAAGTTTCGGGATATGGATGGGATTATTGGCAGGCCTAACAACTGCAGCAATATTATTGTATATTAGATTTGATTATTTAACTAAAAAACTAATTGACCTAAAGCATGGAATTTCCTAAATTTTTATTGGGCGATAATACTGATTATCCCGATTCTATTTTTGTTGTTCATACCGAGTTTCCACGATTCATTATAAACCTTGAAAATGATGAGGTAGAGTGGTTGGAAGATTTTGACCAACATGACCAAAAGGAATTGGAGCACGAAGCCGAAAATTTAATTCAACAGGCAACCGATTTTTACGATAGGGAAATAAGCCGATATGATGAGTAATTATGTTAGAACAACTAGTACAGCTTGACACCGAACTTTTTTTATATCTAAACAATTTAGGGTCGACAACCTGGGATGCTTTTTGGATGTTTTATACCACCAAATTCTACTGGATCCCGTTATATATGGTACTGTTGTTTTTAATTTTTAAGATGCCTAACCCCAAAATTTTTATCCTTACGGTAGTCATCATTGCATTAATGGTATTATTTACTGATCAGATAACTAATCTGTTTAAAAAAGTTTTGGTCATGCGTTTGCGGCCTTGTCATGATCCAACTTTGGAAGGATTGGTTAGACTGGTAAAGCCTAGCTGTGGTGGTAAATTTGGTTATTTTTCTGGGCATGCATCTAACTCTATGGCTGTTGCTGTATTTAGCGGCTTGATGCTACAATACCGCTATAAATATCTTATATTTATTATGTTGTTTTGGGCAGCGCTAATGGGTTACAGTCGTATTTACATTGGCGTGCATTATCCCTTGGATGTTGTAAGTGGGATGGTATTTGGTGCCCTTTCGGGTTTTATGTTTTATAAATTTGACAAGTACCTGCAAAACCGATTCAGAATGCGGTAGCTACTTTTTTGTAAGTATATAGTAATTGGCTTTTAAGCGATCTTTATACTGTCTGGAATCCTTGGATGCCCTATTTAAATTAAAAACAGTTATTTTTTCAAAGTCATATTGCTCCTGAAGTGTTGTAACATCTTTTGGACTAATGCCAATAGTGAGTAATCCAAAAGTGCTTTCCTTTGGAAGTTTTAAAGAACCGTCGGTTAGTTTAATTTGAGGAATTTTATCGCCATACTGCCAAATCATTTCAGGAGCAATATAATTAAACTGATACAGCGCTATATCGCTAGAATTCTTTAGGTCACTAATAGGCATATATGTAGTGCTTGTAAAAGCATTTTTTAAAGGAAGGGCCAAGGTCAATAAAACGGCAAACAAACTAAATGACAGGTAGAATGTTTTCGAGATATCCTTATGTCTTAAATACTTAAAAATCAAAAGGCCAATTATAAAAAGTAGCACGGCGCTAACAACAAACCAAATCCAGTAACCTGCTAAATTTTCCTTTAAAAGGGCATAGCCTACAAATCCAAACCCCAAACCTAAAAGTCCAATTAGACCAAAATTAAAATACACCGGAATGGTTTCGCGTTTGTCGGTAAGGGTTTTAAAATGTTTTATCAGATAATTAATATAAAAACTGATTGTAACTGAAAGCGGAATTAAAACAGGCATTAAATACCGTGATTTTTTCTCTGGAATAATTGATAGTAAAACGACTGCAAATAATGTCCAAAGCAAACTGAATTGATAGCCTTTGAGGTTATTTACTCTGGTTTTCAAGTATGGGTAAAGCAAACTTGTAAATGCAGGAATAGTCCATAAGCCGCTTTGTGTAAAGAAACTCCAATAATAATAAAACGGTCTAACATTATAACTACTCCAGTTTCCTGTTTCTTTTTCGGCAATAGCCGCAAAGGTTTCAGGATCATAAGCCCGAACATATAAATACCACCATCCACCAATTAAAATACCAATTATCAACAATCCAGTGATGGTTGCTATTTTTTTTGGTAACGGTTTATATTTATAGGTAAACCCATAAGCCAATAAAAATGGTAGCAGAAGCGCATAGACCGAAATAGGTCCTTTACTTAAAAATGATAATCCTATAAAGAAACTTGCCAAAGCTAAATACCTTAACTTGGTTTTGGTATCCTGAAACAGTACAATGAGATAGTAAATGGATACACTCATAAACCCATGGGTGAAAATATCCCATGGTGCTTCTATAATAATACCAATGACGTAGAATGAGGAGCCTAGAATGAGTCCATTATTAAAAGCAAACGTTTTGTCGTTTGTTAATTTTAAAGAAATCTTATAAATAAATACAACTAGCAATATTACCATAAGCGCAGCAGGAAGACGCATAGCAAAAACACTATTTATCCCAAAAACAAACCCTGAAATGGCGGTCAGCCATGTTGGCAATGGAGGCTTTTCGTATCGTGCTTCACCATTCATGGTTGTCAATAGCCAATTGCCATCGGTTATCATTTCCCTTGCTGTTATAAAGTTTCGAGCTTCCATAATGGTAACATCTAAAACATGAAGGCTTGGAAGTAGTACCAAAGCAAATATTAAGCATAGTACTTGAATAGGATATTGTTTTACGAAATCAGTTACCATTTCTTTGGATTAAGATTAAATTTCTGATGTATATAATAGCACCTAAAACATGACCTGTAAACAATACGGGATCTTTTCTAAAAATGGCATATGTTAAAATAAGTACGGAGCCTGCCAAACTCAACAACCAAAAACCAAAAGGTAAGGAGGATTGCTTTTGCTTTTCAGAATATAACCATTGATAAACAAAACGTAAGGTAAACACCACCTGTGAGACAATACCTAATGTTAAAAGCCAGAATGGAATGGCGTCATTTTTAAATAATTTTTCAACATCAATGGTGTTATTGTTGAAATAATAAATAATAACAAAAGTTGGCATCAATAGTATAAACCATTGTAGCCATTTTGGAAATTTTTCCCATTCATTTTGCAACTGTAAGTTACGTATGTAAATAAAATAGGTGAGGCCCTGTCCTAACATAATAGCAAAATCATCTCGTAAATAGCCATAAACAAAGAGCAGAAGAGATGCAATTAGGCTTAAGGTCCAAAAAATAGTTGGTGTTATAACACGTTTATGCTTTTCGGAATATAGCCATTGGATAATTAAACGGGAAGAAAATAAGATTTGAGCCAAAAATCCAATACTATATATTAGCCAGTTACTCATTCGCTCTGTTTTGCAACGGAATAATTAATGTACTTTTTCTTCATCCATAGATAAGCAAAACAATCCATTAAGGGACCAATCAATCTATTCCAAAGTCCAAACTTGGCCTGTCCTGCAATACGTGGGAAATGTTGAACGGGAATTTGTGTAATTTTTCCATTTTGAAGTAAAATCATCGCTGGTAGAAACCTATGAAGGCCTTTGAACATAGGAATGCGTTTAGCATACTCCGTTTTTATAACCTTAAGTGGGCAACCCGTATCGTCCATACCATCATGGGTAAAAGCTCGTCTGATACCATTGGCAATGGTAGAAGACATATTTTTCACAAAGGAGTCTTTTCTATTAGCTCTAACACCCGTAACCAAATCATATTCACCAATGTGCTCTAAAAGTAAGTTAAAGTCTTCAGGTGCAGTTTGTAAATCAGAATCGATGTAACCCACCAATTCAGTATCTGCATAATCAAAGCCTGCTTTAATGGCAGCGCTCAAGCCGCGGTTTTCAACGAAACTGATATAACTGAAATTTTCCTGTCTATTGCATATGGTTTCTATAAGCTCCTGACTATTATCTTTTGAACCATCATTGACAAAAAGTATCTTTGTTTTTTTGGTGGCTATTTTTGAGTATTCTAAAAGCTCTTTTTCAACACGAAGTAAGTTGTCTTCTTCATTATACACCGGTACAATGATAGTAAAATCGTAAGCCATATTGAATATGTTGGTTATACAAATGTATTCTTTTTGTTGGAATTCTAATCTTACAGAAAAAAAATGTTTCTTTGCAACATAATATAGATTTATGAAAATATTGGTTACAGGAGCTGTTGGTTTTATTGGGTCGCACACTGCAGAGCGTTTAAAACAATTGGGACATGAGGTTATTGGGCTCGATAATTTTTCACCTTATTACAGTGAAGAGTTAAAAAGGTTAAACGAATCGGCTCTTAACAAAAAAGGCATTGATGTCATAAAAGTAGATTTACGAACAGCCAATTTAACAACTGAGCTGCCAAATGATATCCAGTATATTTTTCATTTTGCCGCGCAACCAGGAATTTCGGCGTCATCGAGTTTTGAGGATTATTTTTCCAATAATATTATTGCGACCAAAAATTTAATTGATTACGCTTTACAGCTTCAGGATTTAAAATTGTTTGTCAATATTGGAACATCATCTATTTATGGACTGGAAGCTACCTTTCCTGAAGATATGGCGCCTAAGCCAGCTTCGCATTACGGTGTTACCAAATTGGCAGCCGAACAATTAGTACTTCAAAAAAGTCGTGAAAAGCAGATGCAAGCTTGTTCATTAAGATTGTATTCCGTTTTTGGGCCAAGGGAACGTCCAGAAAAAATGTATACCAAGTTAATAGCCTGCGGTTTTAATGATAAAGCATTTCCATTATTTGAAGGGAGTGCCAAACATTTGCGAAGCTTTACTTATGTAGACGATATTGTGGATGGTGTTGTAAGTGTCATTGGAAAGGAGTCATTGGTTAATGGTGAAGTCATTAATCTAGGAACGGAGGTTGAGCACACAACACAGGAAGGCATTGATGCCGTTGAGGAGGTCATGAGAATGGCCATTAAAATAGATCATGTAGCAGCTAGAGCAGGTGACCAATGGCGGACCAAAGCAAATATTGATAAGGCCAGAAAATTGTTGAATTACAATCCAGAAACTTCATTGGTTGAAGGCGTAAGAAAGCAAGTGGCTTGGTATAAAGAGAATTTTCTATAGTTTACGCTTCTTTTTTAGAAGATAGTCAGCCGCCGCAAATGGTGTCGTTTGGTTTTCTTCAATAAGTTTCAATTGTTCAGTCAGAGCTTGTTTAATGGTTGAATTTTCAAAGAAATCGATGTGGAGTTGCTCTTTAATGGTTTGAATGAGCCAAAATTTATTTTGTTCTTGTCGTCTTTTTGAGAAATAACCGTTGCCTTTTGTTAACACTAAATAGTCTTCAATAGTTTTCCAAATAGTATCTATCCCGTCATTTTTTAGGGCACTACACAATAGGACATTGGGTTGCCAGCCAGAGCTTTTTTTGGGATATAGGTGCAAAGCTCTATTAAATTCAACTTTGGCCAGTTTGGCAGGTTTTAAATTGTCACCATCGGCTTTATTAATGGCAATAATATCGGCCATTTCAATAATACCGCGTTTAATGCCCTGAAGTTCATCGCCAGCGCCTGCCAGTTTTAAAAGTAAAAAGAAATCAACCATATCATTCACGGCTGTTTCACTTTGACCTACACCAACTGTTTCAATTATTATCGTATCAAAACCAGCAGCTTCACAAAGGATAATGGTTTCACGGGTTTTCCGAGCCACACCACCCAAAGTTTCTCCCGATGGTGAAGGTCTGATAAAGACATTAGTGTCTTTAACCAAATCTTCCATACGGGTTTTATCTCCCAGAATACTTCCTTTGGTAATGGAACTACTAGGATCAATTGCCAAGACGGCAATTTTTTTGCCTTGCTTGGATAGCTGCTTTCCCAATGCTTCAATAAAGGTGCTTTTTCCAACACCAGGCACACCTGTAATACCTATTCTGGTTGAATTGTTGGCGTGAGGCAAACATCCTTTTATTATATCGTGGGCTTTATTTAAATGTTGTGGATTTTTACTTTCAATAAAAGTAATGGCACGACTTAAAGCTGTAATATCACCTTTAAGGATATCGGAAAGTAGCGTTTCAGTTGAAGGTTGCGCGTGGCGTTTTTGTTTGATTTTGTCAATAGCCCGTGAATTGGTGATTTCAGAATCTGAAATGCCAGCACGCTCATGTAATGCGGATTTATGTGATTTTCTTTTATTCAAAAGTTTCTATTGGAACAACTATTTTGGTATGATCCCAAACCATGGTTAATGCTAAATGATCTAAAGTACTATCAAACCCAATGGTGAATTGTTCGATGGTTTTGTCAATATGCTGAACGGGAACTGTCATATTGATAATATCAAATTCGGGTTCGCGCATAGCTTTCATTTCGGTGTCAACGCCCCAAGAATATTGTTTGGTATTGAACATCACTTGCCAAGTTGAGTCGTTAGGAATCGTCCAAAGTGTATATTTTCCTGCTGGAAGTGAATCATTATTTATTTTTAAAGGCTTGTTTGTTCTAAATGTTGTTGCTTCATTAGCACCTGTACGCCATACTTGTTTATAAGGCACTAGTCCTCCAAAAATTTCTCTTCCTCTTTTGGAGGGTCTATTATAAACCACATCCAATTGTAAATCATTTTGAGCTAATGAAACTGTATCAATAGGACTTTTTCTTGGAATTAGTAAACTGTCATCAACAAAATAGGAGTAACAGAAAAGACCAATAGCCACAAAGATTAGAAAACCAAAAAACCACTTAAATAGCTTGTTCATGTAATTCTGAAATTTTATGGATTAAAGATACCGCTATTGCCGTATCTAATAAAATACTAAACATTTTTTTTTGACTAATAGTATTAATTTAAAAAAATAAATACCTTTTTGCAACATTAGATTTTTTTTGTCGTCTTTAAGTAGAACTAATCAAAAACCAAAAGTAAAGCATGTTTCAAACAGAAATTATTGAAAAATGCAAAATCAATGACCGTAAAGCACAAATGCAGTTGTACAACCAGTACTGCAATGGGATGTATATTGTTGCTAAACGATTCATGAAAAATGATGCACAGGCTGAAGATGTTGTTCAAGATGCTTTTATAAAAGCCTTTACGAAACTCCATCAATACAATGCTGAAGTTACTTTTGGCGCTTGGTTAAAACGTATTGTCATTAATACCAGTATCGATGCCCTTAAGGCTAACAAACAACGTTTGGTAGAATTGGAAGATGTACACCTTAAAGTTGTAGATACTAGTTATGATGACAAATGGTTGGTAGACGATGCTGTTACAATCGAAGAAGTAAAACAGGCTATCAATTCACTTTCAGAAAAGTACCGCTATGTGGTGATGCTTTTCTTGATTGAAGGTTATGACCACCAGGAAATTTCTGAAATATTGGGTATTTCGGAAGTGGCTTCACGAACACAGCTTTATAGAGGAAAATTAAAATTACAAGAACTGTTAACACACAAAAAAAATGGCACAAGATATTAGAGATTTAATTAAGGACAATACTGAAAAGGCAACAGGTAATATGCCTAAAGGTCATGAAGCAAGATTCCTTGAAAAATTAAATACAAAGCTGCCCGTCAAAGAAGAAAAATCATGGTCTTGGTTGCAAATAGCAGCCAGTGTGGTTATTGTTTTGGGATTAAGCTTTGGAGCCTATAACTTTTTCAAGGTTGGTGAAATTGATCCTTCTACCACTGTGGTTGATACCAATACTACCCAGGAGGTTACAAAGTCTTTAGGTGATGTGTCACCCGATTTAAAGAAGGTTGAGGATTACTATTTGGCTAACATCAATTTAGAATTGTCCAAAGTCAAACTAACTCCCGAGAATAAAGAACTCATTGATGGTTACTTAAATCAGTTGGCCGAATTGAACAAGGAATATAAAAATCTGTCTTTGGAGCTCACCAATTCGGGACCTAATGAGTTAACAGTAAATGCTTTGATTACCAATTTAAAGTTGCGTTTAAATCTCATGTATCGTCTTAAAGAACAATTAAACACTCTAAACAATTCACAATCAGATCAAAAACGAACAACAACGTAAAAAATAAAAAACATGAAAAATAGAATCTTAAATATAATCCTTTTGTGCCTTTGCTTGAGCATGACTGCCCAGCAAAAGTTGGAAAAAATTTCACAATCGGTAAATGTTAACGATAATGTCAGTATAGACCTTAATACTAGTTATACCAATATTGAGATTGATACATGGAACAAGGATATTATTGAAATTGAGGCCTATATTGAAAGTAATGTATTGAGCAAGGACGAATTAAAAAAGCACGCTGATAATTGGCGAGTAGGTGTTGATGGCTCAAAGGATCACATTATTATATCGTCCAATTCCGACGGCTTTCCATGGTCTGACCATACCAGCTTATTTGAGTTGCAATCATTGGATGCCTTGCAGGATCTAGAAATAGAACTAGCCGATATTCCTGTAATGCCTATGGTCGAAGGTTTGCTGGAATCTATGGATTTGGCGAACATGCCAAAGATGCCTAAACTACCAAAGTTACCAGACCTACCGGAAGGGATGAATGCTATTAGCTTTGATTTTGATAAGTATGAAAAAGAAGGTGAAGCCTATATGGATAGATGGAGTTCCGAATATGCCGAGAAATATGGTGAGGCTTATGCAAAAAAAATGGAAGCTTGGGCCAAATCGGTAGACTCTGAAGCTTTGGCCAAGTATGAAAAGGAAATGGAAGCTTGGGGTGAGAAGTTTGGTGAAGAATTCGGAGAGAGCTTTGGAAAGGATATGGAAAAATGGGGAGAAGAGTTTGGTGAAAAGTTTGGCAAGAGTATGGAAAAATGGGGTGAAAATTTTGGAAAGGATATGGAGAAGTGGGGAGAAGAATTTGGTAAAAGCATGGAAAAATGGGGGGAAGAATATGGAAAACGCATGGAAGAGCAATCTAAAATTTATGAAGAACATGCCAAGGTCATTGAGGAACGCTACAAAGAAAATGAGGAGGCTCAACGCATATTGTTTGAGAGTCAAACATCTAAAAACTTAAATGTTAAAAAGACACTTAAAATAAAGATACCTAAAAAGACTAAATTAAATTTAAATGTCAGACATGGAGAGTTAAAAGTATCGTCTTTAATCAACAATTTAAAGGCAGATCTTAATCATGCTACATTTTTGGCAAATAGTATTGACGGAGAGAAAACCTCCGTCAATGCTTCCTATGGTTCGGTGTTCATTAAAAAATGGCAGTTAGGGTCATTAAAATTGAACTTTGTAGAAAATGCAATACTACAGGACGTTAATGGTTTGGTGCTAAATTCAAATTCATCAAATATTGGTGTCGATAAGCTATCTGGAAATGCTATTTTGACTGGAAGTTTTGGCGATTTAACCATTCACAATATTTCTGATGATTTCAATAACATCAACATTACTTTAGATAATAGTAATGCTGCTGTAAAATTGCCTAATATTGATTTCAACTTGCAATACCAAGGTAAATATTCTAGGTTGCACCACCCTAAAAATAAAGAAAGTAATCAAGTTCCCTCATTTAACTTGGGCAGTATGAGCAGCAATAAAACTATTGCCATAAATGCACGTTATAGTAAAGTTGTCATGCAATAGAATTACTATATTTGAGTATTTAATGCTCAATATGAACGCACATAATTTTCCTTCCTTTTTAGCTTCCCTAAACCCCAACCCGTGTTTAGTTTTAGACAGATCAATTCCTCTCGAAAAGTATACACCCATTGATTTATCGATTAACAACTCTGAACTGGATTCTTTTGAAATAAGTTCTTCCAAAGCTTGGGAACATTACATTTCCGATTATTGTAAACATAAAAATGCGTTGGTGGCATATGGTGGTTATTTGGAGAAACGTAACCTTTATAATCGTAGTGATTATTTTAATTCCACTCAATTAGGTGTTGAAAGAAACATCCATTTAGGTATCGATTTATGGATTTCAGCTGGCAGCCAAATTTTTGTGCCAATAGAAGGTGAAGTACACAGTTTTGCAAACAACACCAACTTTGGTGACTATGGACCAACTATAATTTTGAAACATCATTTGAAAGGATTCCTGTTTTATACCCTTTATGGACATTTAAGTCTAGAATCCATACAGCAAATTAAAATAGGTCAATTTTTTGAAGTTGGTGATACTTTGGCAACACTTGGAACCGCAAAAGTGAATGGTGATTATGCTCCGCATTTACATTTTCAGATAATAAGGGATATGGCTGATTATCAAGGCGATTACCCGGGTGTTTGCAGTCAATCTGAAGTTGCATATTACCGGACTAATTGTCCTGACCCTAATCTGTTGCTAAAACTCTATTAGTGCGAAACAAGAATTTTATAGGTACTTTTATGACCGTTTTCTCCAATGACATCCATAAAATACAAGGCGTTTTTTAGAGACGATACATCAATAACTATATGTTGTTCTGATTCTTGTTGATTGCTCATACTGGTACTTAAAACCATTTTACCATCTATAGTATAAAGTTTAATTGCTTTAATCAAAAAGTCACTAGCTTTTTTTATGGTAATTTGATTGTCTGCAGGATTTGGATAAATAGATAGTTCCAACAATGATGTATTGCTAACACTCAATGTCTCCAATATAATGTCGTTGGCAGTTCCTAAAATATCACTTCCACTACTGTTTACAACAACTGTTCCATCAGCGGCATCATAATTATGGACAATGGAAATGGTCTGACTATTATCTAAAACTTCAAATTCAACATTAAATATTACTTCATCAGTTGTAATATTCCCTGAAAGACTGGCAGCTTCATATTTTATAAGCCCAGGTGTACTAGTATCATTTACTGGTGTAAAGTCAAATGCATAAACTGGTGTTAGACTATTTAGTTGTAAAACACTAGGATTGTATTCCAATTTGATTCGTAACGCATTATAGGGACTACCAGTAGACATAATAGAATAGTTAAAGGTTTGCCCGTTAGTAAATGGTGGTATCTCATCCACACTGGCAACCAAATCTACTGATTGCGCCGTCACTATGGTCGAAGAGAACAGCAATATAAAAGTTAAAAGCGAAAATGTGTTTTTTAATGAAATCATGGTTGGCTGTTTTAATCGTTTTGAGTATCTCCAGATAATTGATAATTGCCTGAAAACAGGCCTAAATCAAAAATGTTAATTATTAAATTCATATCGAAATCGGCACGTGCATCAAACCCTGCATCCGTAGAGTTTAAATTATAGGTTCCAGAAAATATACCTAAATCAAAAATATTGATAACATTGTCATTATTAACATCACCAGCGAGTAAGGCATCAGCAAAAGTTTCAATACTATTATCAGCTAAATTAATAGTTTTAACACGCTTTAAATACATAGGGTGCTTGACTAATAATTTATATTCACCTTGACTTATGGATGATGGCAATGTTATTTCACCAAATTCATTGGCTGAAACATTGAACACGTGAAGTGGTGTAACCAAATCATCCAAACTATAAAGCTCCACTTCATAGTTTCCACTATAATCTGAACGCCCTTGAAGCGTCACATTGAGTTGTAGTGTGTATTCTGGAATTTCAACAGTAACTACTTGCTCGCAAGAATCAGATATATTACCAGATGCATCTGTGGCAGTCCATGTAATGGTTGTATCATCTAGAGGAAATGCATCAGTGAGTTCCAATCCGTCAGA
Organism: Bacteroidia bacterium; assembly: GCA_030425285.1. GTDB lineage: Bacteria > Bacteroidota > Bacteroidia > Flavobacteriales > Flavobacteriaceae > Hanstruepera. The sequence continues at coordinate 198,193 of JAUIAY010000003.1, read as the reverse complement.
TCGTGTTCCAACTACAGTTATAGCATTAGCGCAGTTGTCAGTTGTTGAAGGTTCAGAAATTACTAAAGGTGTTTCTGTTGTTCCTAAAGATACAGCTTCCGTGATATTGTCAGGACATGTAATTACAGGAGCTTCTACATCATCAATAACTGTCCAGGTGAAATCTCTTGTAACATCTAAACTGCCAGGTTTGCTTAAGGTTACAGTAACTTGGTATATACCATCACTGTTGGGCCCACCATTTACGGCAGTTTCATCAATAGTACCAAAAATTAAACCATTGGTAGGTTCAATATCAATACCCAAGGGTTGTCCACTTATAGCATATACTAGATTGTCTGCAGGGTTGCCACCAGAACCTTCGGCTTGAAAATCTGAAAGTATCAGTTCGCAATCCGATCGGTCTGCAATTGGCATCAGATTTAGAGGCGGATATGTAATGCCTAAAATTTCGATAGCGTTTATAATTGGGTTTTGAAAATCAAACAATAAACTTATGTCCATGACTCCATCAGTGACTTCTACATTGTTTTGAACCATTCCGGCAATACGATGACCAAATTCTTTTGAGGGATCTAAATCATCAATAACCCTTTGTCCATCAATATTAACATCGAAAATACGCTCTTCAGGTTCTGATGTACCATTATACAAGTTGGCAAAATAGAGGTTGACAATATAGGATCCATTAGGGATACTAATGGAATAGGTAATTGGGAAATCAAGATCACTAGTACTCAATTCAGAACGCATAACCTCTTCGTATTCGGCTTGACTGATATAATCTGGAATAGAGATATCGCGGTCTTCGTAAATAATTTCTTCAATGGTAAAAGGACCTCCTGATGTTACGACATAAGAATTGCCAGTGTCACTGGTATTGTCTTCCCATTCCGGACCTCCATCAGATGAAGGAACCATTACACCGCCAGAATTTATACGAACCACAGGTGAATAGATATCTGTCAATTCACCAATTAATATACCAGTAGTAGGGGAGTTGGAGCCACTATGTGTCACTTCCAGAACCCCTGATTTGTTTCCAAGTATCTGATCAGAGCTAAAATCGATAGGCACTTTCATCGATGCTCCAGGACTTAATGTGAATGGCAATTCCATATCACTTGAAAACAGACCGGAATCAGTTCCCAAAAAGTTTAAGGTAGTGACAGTTATAGAACTATCAGTTGGACCACCTTCATTATTTAGGGTCACATATTTTGTTCGTTGGGAGTTGTTAACTGGTGTTAACCCAAAATCTAAAGGGTCTGGATTTATAGACAGAACCCCATCTAAATTTTCATAGACCTCAATATAGTCCCAAGTTGCGGTAAACGGATTTGGTGAGGTGTCACTCCTTGAAGTAGAAATCATACCAACAGCCAAACCTTTATTATCGGAGTCATCCAAGAAGCTCAAAGGCAAAACAATGGGAGATCCTAAAAGGTTCAACGTTTCACCATCATCAATGGAATAAAACGGCTGGGCCGTGTTGTTCAGTGGGTCTATAGAAATATATAGATTAATAGCACTTGAGTTTAGAATGTTGGGAATGTCATAGCTTTCATTAACAGAAACAATACCATTATCTTCAAGAATCACTTGTAAACCATTTAAGGCGTCGGCATTAATGCTACCATTCATAAATACCAATTTCAAATAATTGTCTTGATCCCCAGTTCCAACTTGTATGCCGTAGGATTGATAATCTACAGGCGCATTCTGGGAACCATTTGAACCGAAAAATGGTGATTCAATTTTAGTGTGAACTGTAAACGGATTGGAATTAGAGTCTACATTGACACCAAATTGAAAGCCAAAATCCTGATCGTTTAAACCACCAAAGGCATCGCCTCCAGTTACGTTGTCAACGGTAGCCTTACCTGCGGCACCTCCAAAGGAGACACCATTTTCATTAAATTGGGTTAAATAATCAGTAGTTCCGCTTGGGTCAAGCATAAGTCCAGTAAAGCCAAGGCCGAAAAAGCCAAAGCCTGGATCGTTGTTCCAAAAAGGGTATTCAATAGGTAGGTTGGTTGTCATGCCATTATCTGGATCCAAAGCAAAAGCATCGTTGACATCCAAAATACCATCATTATCGTCATCTGGATCGTTTAAATCTGAAATAAAATCACCATCATGGTCTTTAGGTTTGCTACTTTGAGAACATAAATTCGTATTATTATCAGCCTCATCCTGATTCGAATAACCATCACCATCATTATCGGCTTCTTCACTGTAGCCTTCATCACCAGGTAATAGACAGTTGATGTCAGTAGGTTCAAAAATAGTAATACTGTTGGAGCCATAAGTTGCTGCCCAAACTGTTCCAGGAAAAATAGCATCATCGCCTAAAGCAGTAACATCCAATGGTAAACTTCCAAAACCATTAAAAGTAGCTTCTTCAAAAGTGACTAAATCGCCTGCTTCATTAAGCTCATAACGATTGATGTTTCCGTTAAAGGAAGCTGTTAAAATGTTACCCTGCATGGCGCCACCAAAGTTGGTGGCAGTGTATTCTGTGATACCATTCGTAGAAGAACTCACGCGTGCCAAAATATTGTTTCTTGGACTGGCTATGGGCTCGTCAGCTAGAAATTCTCCAAGTTCTGGTCTGTCGGGAAAATCAGCCATAGTAAAGCTGGTGTTAAAATAGCCAGATGTTCCAATTATTAATGTTTCCAGATCGTAAGTATTTGTAGCAACCCAAGAGCCGCCAACTTTCTCATAAGTAAAAATTCCTGCTCTGGATGGAAAGGCTAAAATAGGGATAGGATGCCCACCATAATAAGTTTCATTAGTATCGTTAATAGTCCCTACGTAGTGTAATGGATCATGAATAATAGTACTACCATTTTCGTTAAGCTCATTCGTGATGTAGTGATTATTAGGGTCGTAAACCATATTACTTTCATCTCCTAAAAAAGTATCTGTCGCACTGTCATAAATTCTAGGGAGTCCACCCCAAAGGGCATTAGCTCCATTATCGGCTGTATAAATCTTGCCGTTTTCGGCAATGACCACATCGTAGGCATTTCTGAATCCAGGCGAAAAAATTTGTACTGGGCCGTTGGCTTCTGGAAATGCTTGATTTAAACTGTTGTTCCCTCCAAAAGGGTCGCCTATATCTATTGTGGCTTCACGCATAGGGTGTCCTTCCGGATAAGGAAATTCCGGATGGTTTTTGTCTATGTCCAATCTGGTTGGATCATTTAGCGTAGGGAGGTCATACACATATTTAGAGCCATTTCTAGGATCTATATAAGTAGGCATGCTTTCCAAGTCGGTTAAATTGACTATTAGCATGGAACCCGAAAAGAAAAACTCTGGAGTGCCTGCAAAATTATTACTAGGAGCGCCTTTGTTGGTTTGACCACCCTGAACGATCAGCAAGTAAGTGGAGCCATTTCTTTCAAACATATCCAAACCATTTACGGCATGGTTTTCTTCACAACGAGGTAAACCACGTATTAAATCGGTTTTTTCCCAAACCCCATCAATTTTTTCAAGTTTAGATATCATACTGGAATTGGTGTCCAAATTGGTGTCATTACCACCAGCACCACCACCCAATAGAAAGTCAGAGGAGGCAACATAAAGAATAGGGTTCTCCGCTGTACCTGCAGTTAGTATTCCTGTTATTAACCGTTGTTGACTTGGGTTAAAGTTTCCTTCATCGTCATGATTAGGGATACCAAATCGGATATTGGTAATTTCTTCACTTTCAATTACTGTATAGGTGCCATCGCCTGCAACAGCATTGTCGCGTTCTATGGTGTAAGCCCAAACAATACCATTTTGTTGGGCCACATATAAACGGTCGTCTGGACCGAACTCTAACGAGGTTGGATTTAATACATTTTCATTGACTAATCCTGTGGATCCAAAACTAATGGTTTGGGCAAGAGTATTTTTAGACAAAAATGCTAAAAATAATACAATAACAACTTTTAAGTTGATGGCTGAATTTGGTTGGCTTCTAAAAACTATCATTTTATAAATTTTCAATTATCGCTATTAATCGAAAAATTTTTTTGGAAAGGGAATTATTAGGTAAATTTAACTATATAGTCATAAGTGAATGAGTATTTTAACGTTTATTCGATGTAATGAAAATATATTGGTTGTGCTGAAAAAAAATGCAAAAAAAAGCCTTGAATGAACAAGGCTTCTCTTACAAAATTTTAAAAACTACTCTACCAACACCCAATCGCCTTTTGCAATAAGAGGTTCGGCTTGTTTGTATTTTAAGGTTTTATTTTCTCCACTCATCACATGCTTTATGGTTACACGATCGTTTCGGCCAATTTTTGGCTTGTCACGAACAATAGTTTCAACCACTTCAGGTTGTCTTTGGGTATTACCGGCAGCACGATTTTGTGCAGCACGTTCATCCATATTAGGGATTTCCTCTTTGGAAGTTTCTAAATTCTCTTTTTTACGAGTTTGCCTAGCTTCTTGAATGGTATTTTGTGTTTCTGTAGGTAACTCACCTTTGAACAAGAAGGAAATAACATCTTTATTCACTTGGTCAATCATGCTTTTGAATAACTCAAAAGCTTCAAACTTATAAATAAGTAATGGGTCTTTTTGTTCATGGACCGCCAATTGAACCGATTGTTTCAATTCATCCATTTTACGAAGATGGGTTTTCCAAGAGTCATCAACTATGGCCAGCGTAATGTTCTTTTCAAAATCATTGATAAGCTGTTTTCCGTTAGTTTCATAAGCTTTTTCCAAGTCGGTAACCACTTGAAGGGATTTTACACCATCGGTAAACGGTACAACAATACGCTTGAATTTGTCACGCTGTGTTTCATAAACATTTTTGATAACTGGAAAAGCTATTTCTGCATTGCGTTCCATCTTTTGACGATAGTGCTCAAAAGCTGCTTTGTAGATTTTGCCTGCTAATTCCTGTACACCTAATTTTCCAAATTCAGCTTCCGTAATAGGCGAACTCATTGAGAAGTAACGAATCAATTCAAATTCGAAATTCTTAAAGTCGTTAGCTGCCTTATTATTTTCAGCAATGCCTTCAGAGGTGTCGTAAATCATGTTGGCCAAATCAACGCGTAAACGCTCGCCATGTAAAGCATGACGGCGACGTTTGTAAACCACTTCACGTTGGGCATTCATGACATCATCATATTCCAATAATCGTTTACGAACACCAAAGTTGTTTTCTTCTACTTTTTTCTGCGCACGCTCAATGGATTTTGAAATCATGGAATGTTGAATGACTTCACCCTCTTGCAGTCCCATGCGATCCATCATTTTGGCAATACGCTCGCTACCAAACAAACGCATTAAATTATCTTCCAGAGATACGTAGAATTGTGAACTACCTGGATCACCTTGACGACCAGCACGACCACGTAACTGTCTGTCAACACGACGCGAATCGTGGCGTTCGGTACCAACAATGGCTAATCCACCTGCAGCTTTAACTTCTTCAGATAATTTAATATCCGTACCACGACCAGCCATATTGGTGGCAATAGTAACCTGCCCAGCATTACCAGCTTCAGCAACAATATCAGCTTCTTTTTTGTGCTGTTTGGCATTCAATACATTATGTGAAATTTTACGAATGCTCAACATTTTACCCAGCAACTCCGAAATCTCAACAGACGTCGTACCAATTAATACAGGACGACCTGCTTCCGACAATTGAGTTACTTCCTCAATAACGGCATTATATTTTTCACGCTTGGTTTTGTAAACCAAATCTTCTCGGTCATCTCGAGCAATTGGTTTGTTGGTTGGTATTTCAACAACATCCAATTTGTATATTTCCCAGAATTCACCTGCTTCTGTAACCGCTGTACCTGTCATACCTGAAAGTTTGCGGTACATTCTAAAATAGTTCTGTAATGTTACCGTTGCAAAGGTTTGGGTAGCATCTTCAATTTTTACATTCTCCTTGGCTTCAATCGCTTGATGTAATCCATCACTGTAACGACGACCATCCATGATACGGCCTGTTTGCTCATCAACAATCATAACCTTGTTGTCCATCACTACATATTGAATATCTTTTTCAAATAGCGCATAGGCTTTTAGCAATTGGTTTAAGGTGTGGATACGTTCTGATTTTATACCGAAATCCCTAAATAAATCTTCCTTCAAGTTGGCTTCCTCTTCAGTCGATAATCCCTGTGATTCTATTTTGGCAATTTCCAATCCCATTTCAGGCATCACAAAAAAGTTCGGGTCATCTTTACCAGATAGAAACTCTATACCTTTATCTGTTAACTCAATCTGGTTGTTTTTTTCTTCTATAACATAGTATAACTCCGCATCAATTTTAGGCATTTCACGGTTGTTATCCTGCATGTAAAAATTTTCGGTCTTCTGAAGCAATTGTTTGATGCCTTCTTCACTCAAAAACTTAATCAAAGCTTTGTTTTTTGGCATACCACGATATACACGCAACAATTGGAAACCACCTTCTTTGGTATCACCATCAGCGATTAGTTTTTTAGCTTCAGCTAAAACACCAGTTAAATACTTTCGTTGAACCGATACAATCTCATCAACTTTTGGTTTTAACTCAATAAATTCGTGACGGTCACCTTGTGGAATAGGCCCGGAAATAATTAAAGGCGTACGCGCATCATCAATCAATACGGAATCCACCTCATCGACTATGGCATAATGATGTGGGCGTTGTACCAAATCGTCAGGTGAATGCGCCATGTTATCACGCAGGTAATCAAAACCAAATTCGTTGTTTGTTCCGTAAGTGATATCAGCTAAATAGGCTTTTTTACGAGCTGCTGAATTCGGTTGGTGATAATCAATACAATCAACGCTTAAACCATGAAACTCAAAAATAGGTGCCATCCACGCGCTGTCACGTTTTGCTAAATAATCGTTTACCGTAACCAAATGTACACCACGACCTGCCAATGCATTTAAATAAACAGGTAATGTCGCTACCAATGTTTTACCTTCACCTGTTTGCATTTCTGCAATTTTTCCTTGGTGCATAGCGATACCACCTATAAGCTGTACGTCATAGTGTACCATATCCCAAGTAATTGGTTTTCCGGCAGCATCCCAAGAGTTAGCCCATAGGGCTTTGTCGTTATCTAAAGTTACATAGTCTTTAGTTCCTGAAATCTCACGATCAAAAGTATTAGCAGTTACTGAAATTTCAGTATTGTTTACAAATCGTTTGGCGGTTTCTTTGACCACCGCAAATGCTTCTGGCAAAATATCATTGAGAACATCCTCGGTAATGGCATAAACGTCATCTTTAATTTTGTCTATTTCAACATAGATGTCTTCGCGCTCATCAATATCTTCGGTGTTTTCAGCTTGCTCTAATAAGGCCTCAATTTTATCGTTGAGTGGTTTGCGGGCTTCCGCAATTTTCTCCTTAAAAAAAGCTGTTTTGGCACGTAGCTCATCATGTGAGAGTTGCTCAAGTGCCGATTCGAATGTTTTTATTTGTTTGACTATTGGCATGATGGCTTTTACGTCTTGTTTTGACTTGTCGCCAACAAATACTTTTAGTACAGAATTTAAAAAACTCATGTTTGTATGTTTAAGTTGAACTGGCTACATACCAGTTATAATATATATTTTACGCTTCGAAGATTTGGGGTCTTCAAAGATAGGGTTGATTCTAACAATTTTATAATTATAAGACACAAAAAAAGCCTCTGACGAGACTTTCTTCTTAGGTTTTATAAATATTAATATTCATCCTCGTTCCAGAGGTAATCTTCGTCGGTTGGATAATCTGGCCAAATTTCTTGAATAGACTCATACGAATCGCCTTCGTCTTCTATAGATTGTAGGTTTTCTACAACCTCCAAAGGAGCTCCTGTTCTAATTGAATAGTCAATTAGTTCGTCTTTTGTGGCTGGCCAAGGCGCATCACTTAAATAAGATGCTAATTCTAATGTCCAATACATTTGTTATTCGTTTTAATTTTTTGCAAAAATAAATTTTTAGTTTAAATAGGCAAGAAAAAAAACAATTTATTACTCAATAATCATAAGAACGTCATGGATACCGCAAACCATTGTAAATTAGTAAGGTTTTGCAGTTGCTACAATTTTATTAAGACGATGAATTATTCTTTTTCAGGAATCCATTTTATTTCATCTGCCTGCAAGTCATTGGACAATTTTCGTGCCAATACAAAAAGATAGTCAGAGAGACGGTTTAAATACTTTAATGCTAAAGGATCTATAGGTTCTAAATCGTTTAGAGCGGAGGCCAAGCGTTCGGCTCTACGGCAAACACAACGCGCAATATGACAGAATGACACGGTTTGATGACCGCCAGGTAAAACAAAATGTGTCATAGGTGGAAGCGCATCGTTCATGGTGTCCATTTCGGTTTCCAAAAGGGAAATATTTTCTTCGGTAACTTTGGGAATATTCAAACGCTCCTTACCACTTTTAAGGATAGCCTTTTCAGGGTCTGTAGCTAGAATGGCACCAACTGTAAATAAACGATCTTGTATATGGATTAAAATGTCTTTATAGTGTTGGTTGATATTTTGGTCACGAATCAATCCTAAATGTGAATTTAATTCATCAACGGTTCCATAACCATCAATGCGTATATGATGTTTGGGAACTCGAGTTCCGCCAAAAAGGGCCGTGGTTCCTTTGTCACCGGTTTTAGTGTATATCTTCATAGTAACAAAGTTAGTAGGAAAAATTTACAAGGCAAAAGGGAAATGATTTAATGTGAGATGATGGAAGACGGAAGACAGAAGACGGAAGAGGTTCTTCTTATAGCCTGATTTTAAAATGCTCCTTGGCCTGTTCCTTCCTAAAAAAAACGAATCCCCAAAAATACGTGTCAATGGTTACGGTTACTTTTGGATGTTGTTTAATGGTTTCCCATGCTTCCGTCATGTCCTTGGACCAATATATGTCATCAAAAATGAATACACTGTCATTGTTAGTGGTAGATGTCAATTCATTAAAATAGTGTAGTGTTGCTTCTTTAGTATGGTTGCCATCAAAAAAGATGAAATCATAAGTCTTGTCTTTTAAATTTGGTACAAGAGTATTGAAATCACCAGTTAGTACTGAAACATTTTTATGCTCTCTGAACTGTTTCTTGGTGAATAATGAGAGTGAGGGACAACCTTCTATACTGGTTATTTTGGATTCAGGATTTCCCAATGCCATGGCGTTTGTTGCTATACCTAGAGAGGTTCCCAACTCTAAAATTTCTTTTGGCTTAAAGTATTGTGTCAATCTGTATAGGTGTTTACTGCGCTTTAGTGTAGTTCCAGAAGTTTTAGCAATTTCTGAAATTTGCCGCTTATTAGATTTTACTTTTTTTGAACCAGGCCCTAAATCGGTTATGGAAATGAGGCTGTCATTTATCAATAGATGATTTCTATAGGCGATTAACTTTGAGTAATGAGTGTATTCAGATTTGTCATAAAAACATTTAGTTACTAAATCATATACAAAAGGGGAGTGTACACCATGTTGGTTAGTGGCAGAAAATATAAAGTTAATATAGGACCAAATTGAATACCACATCTTTAATCTTCCATTTTAGAGGTAAGTTCAAACCAGCGCAATTCTTTTTCTTCAATCTCATCAATGATTTCTTGGAGCTTGTGTGACAGGTCGTTTATTTGATCTGGATTTAATTTCGGATTGTTAAATGCTTTTTCCAATTCCTTTTTATCGTACTCTAAACTATTTAACTTACTTTCAATATTCTTATATTCTTTCTGTTCATTGTAAGATAGTGCATTATTGCTATCCTTTTTCCATTGTTTTTTGTCTTTTTTGTTAGCGTCGTTGTTTTCAGGCTCCTGGCTGTCTTCATAACTTCTATAATCGCTATAGTTGCCGGGAAAATCTTCAATAATCGCATGGCCTCGAAAAACAAAAAGATGATCCACAATTTTGTCCATAAAATACCTGTCATGAGATACGACTATCAGGCAACCTGGAAAATCCAAAAGGAAGTTTTCTAGTACGTTTAAGGTTACAATATCCAAATCATTGGTGGGTTCATCTAATATTAGAAAATTTGGATTTTGTATCAATACAGTACATAGATAGAGGCGTTTGCGTTCGCCACCACTTAATTTCTCAACAAAGTCATATTGCTTTTTTCTGTCAAATAGAAACCGTTCCAATAATTGTTGCGCACTAATCTGTCTCCCTTTTTTTAAGGGTATATAGTCGCCAAATTCTCTAATAACATCAATGACCTTTTGCTCTGGCTTTATAGCAATCCCAGATTGCGTGTAGTATCCAAACTTTACCGTTTCCCCAGTTACAACTTTTCCTGAATCAGGTTGGTCAGATTTAGTCAGAATGTTTAGAAAGGTTGACTTTCCAGTGCCGTTTTTGCCAATAATGCCAATACGCTCTCCTTTTTTAAAGGTGTAATCAAACTTATCGAGAATAGTCTTGTCTTTAAAGCGTTTAGACACATTGTGCAATTCCAGTATTTTGCTGCCCAAACGCTCCATATTCAATTCCAGTTGAACCTCATGGTCTTTTCGGCGTTGATGGGCACGGTGTTTAATATCATGGAAATCATCTATACGTGATTTGGACTTGGTAGTTCGTGCTTTGGGTTGGCGCCGCATCCAGTCCAGCTCTTTCTTAAAGAGTTGTTTTGCCTTACCTGTTTCAACAGCTTCCCGTTCAATTCGTGCCTGCCTTTTTTCTAGATAGTATGAGTAATTGCCTTTATAGGCGTATAACTCACCATGGTCTAGTTCGATGATTTCATTACACACTCGCTCCAGAAAATACCGATCATGGGTAACCATAAAAAGCGTTATCTGTTCTTTGGCAAAAAACGACTCCAACCATTCAATCATTTCCAGATCCAAATGGTTAGTAGGCTCATCTAAAATTAACAAATCAGGTTTTTTTAATAGTGCATTGGCTAAAGCCAAGCGTTTTTTTTGCCCACCTGATAAGGTGCTTATTTTTTGATTGAGGTTGTCTAATTTTAGCTGAAACAATATTTGTTTGTATTGTGTTTCAAAGTCCCAGGCTTGGTGCCTATCCATATTATCAAAAGCTTTTTGGTACGCTTCCGTGTCATCTGGATTTTTTAAGGCTGCTTCGTAGTTTTTAATAATATCAAGAACGGGGTTTTTGGTATCAAAAACAGCTTGTTCAACCGTTAAGTTATTGTCCAAATTCGGTTCTTGGGACAAAAAGGCTGTTGTAATGTCTTTTCGGAAAATTATCTGACCATTATCGGGAGCATCTTTTCCAGATAGCATATTTAAAATGGATGTTTTTCCAGTTCCATTTTTTGCCACAAAGGCAATTTTCTGGTCTTTGTGAATGGAAAAGGATAGGTTTTCGAACAGCGTTAATTCGCCATAAGATTTCGAAATATTTTCAACAGTAACGTAGTTCAACGAGTCTTTTTTGCAAATAACGGAAAAAAACCAAAATTTAAACGTTTAGTTTTGATATTCCTATTGAAAGGCTATATTTGTGAACAAACTTGAGCCCTCGATATGAAGCAATTGCATATTCTTTTAATACTTATTTTCTCTATAGTCATATCTTCTTGTATTCCGAATAAAGAACTTGTTTATTTACAGAATAAAGAGCAGGCACAAGATAGTATACTTGCTATAACCGAAAAACAAAAGCCTTATCGTGTTCAGATAAACGATATATTAAATATTCGTGTAAAAGCATTGGACCAAAAAAATGTTCAGATTTTTAACCCGGTTGGAGAAGAAAATCTCAATGCTGATGGTGAAGAACGAGCTTTTTTTGATGGTTTTACCGTGGATTTGCACGGTAATATACGTGTTCCCGTATTGGGTGATATAAATGTCTTGGGTTATACCACAGAAGAGATTGAAAACATGCTCGAAAAGAAACTGTTGGAGGAAGAGTTTAAGGAAACCGCCAATATTTTTGTAACCGTCAAATTAACAGGGTTGCGGTATACCGTTACTGGAGAAGTAGGTTCTACTGGAACCAAAACGCTTTATCAACCTCGTGTGAATATTTTTGAGGCGTTAGCCAATGCTGGTGATATAACGGTTGTTGGTAACCGTGAAGATGTGATGATTGTACGACAGTATCCCCAAGGCCAAAAAATACACCATTTAAACCTGCTGGATGCAGCAGTTATGGAATCACCGTATTATTATATCCAACCCAATGATATGATTTATGTGAAGCCCCTAAAGCAGAAATCTTGGGGAACAGGCACAACAGGTGTACAGACCTTTACAACCATTGTTGCGGTTTTATCTTTTGTCACCACAACTATTTTGCTAATTGATAGATTATAGCGTTTGTTATGAGTGAGGATTATTTAGAACACGAGCATCAGGAACCCAGCAATATATCGTTTGATTTTAGAGGCTATCTATTTAAGGTGCTTAACCTCTGGAAGTTTGTGTTGTTATGTATTGGTGTCGCTTTGCTTATTGCGTATTTAATTAATGTTAGAAAGCAGAACGTTTATAAATTAAGTTCCTTGATCTCGGTTGAAAATGATCAAAACCCTTTTTTTACAGCCAATACCAGTATTTCCTTTAACTGGGGTGGTGTATCTGGTAAAGTAGGGAAGACTATCACCACTTTAAAGACTCGAACACATAATGAAAAAGTTGTAGATTCATTACAATTCTACATAGACTATTTTGTTGAAGGGAAGTACCGTAAAAACGATATCTATAGACAGGCTCCATTTGTTGTTGTTTTAGATTCAACTAAACTACAAGTACTTGATTACCCTATTGGTATTCGGTTTTTGGATAACTCAACTTTTGAAGTATTCACTGAATTTGAATCTGAAAAACGGGTTGGTCAACGGTACGATACCAAAGCTAAAGGGAGTGTTTCTGTCCCAATGGGAATTTTTAAGCAGTCATTTAAAGTGGGTGAACCCATTGATTTAGCTTTTTTTAAAGGTGAAATTCTATTGCGTAGTGAAGGAACGATAAAACCTCAATCAGAGTTCTACGTTCAATTCAGTAATTTTGATATTGTGGTTAATAGATATAAAAACAATATCATAGTTGGGCCTTTCAACCCCAATGCCTCATCTGTTTTACAACTGTCTCTTGCAGGGCATAATAAATTAAAGCTTGTAGATTACTTAAATACGACTGCGGTTATTTTAAGTGAAACCGAATTGGAACGCAAGAACCAGTATGCCTCCAATACCATTAAATTTATTGATAGTAGTCTGGCCGCAGTCAATGACAACCTAAAAGATTATAATGAGGAGATGAACCGGTTTCGTAGGGAGAACAAGGTGTTTGATGTGTCGATCGAAATGAGCCAAATCTCTGATAAGCTTAAAAGCTATGAGGCTGAACTTGAAAGTGAGCAAATAAAACTGGACTATTTACAGGCCTTGGAATCTTACTTACGTACCAAGACCGACTATACCCTTATTGCAGCACCCAGTTCGGTAGGAATAGACGAGCCTAATATTCAACAGTCTGTTTCTAAAATTACAGTCTTGGCCATTGAACGGCAAAGTATGGAGTATAGTACACGCGAAGGCTCCGATTTGTTTAAGGATTTGGATCGACGGATTGATGCTGAAAAGAATGTACTTTTAGAAACAATTGAAGCTACACGTGCTACCATTCGGGTTCTGATGCAAGGTTTAAACCGTAATATTGCTAGTTTAGAAGCTCAATTAAGCGATCTGCCTGAAGATCAGCAGGAGTTTTTAAAGATCCAACGAAAACTGGACATTAGTCAGGAAGCCTATAATGTGTATATGGATAAGCGCAGCGAAGCAGCCATAGTAAAGGCAGCCAATATTTCGGATATCGCTATTATTGATGAAGCCAAGGATATTGGCGGAGGAAAAATAGGCCCCAACAAGTCCCTGAACTATATGATGGGGCTCATGTTGGGATTTTTTATCCCCATGTTCCTTATTTTTGTGATATTCCTGTTGGATACCACCATACATGGTTCTGATGAGATTCAGCAGCTATCTAATATTCCCATTTTGGGATTGATTGGTAAATACCGTTACCACAATAACTTGGTGGTTTTTGAAAAACCCAAATCGGCTGTGGCAGAATCGTTCCGTTCCATACGTTCCAGCTTACAATTTATTTTAAATAAAAAACCTAAAACAGGCGGGCGTACCATTATGGTGACATCTTCGGTAAGTGGGGAAGGGAAAACCTTTACCTCCATTAACATTGCCACAGTGTATGCCTTGTCGGGTAAGAAAACCATTCTATTGGGGTTGGATTTACGGAAGCCTAAAATCTTTGATGATTTTGAGCTCACTAATGATTCCGGTATTGTTAATTATCTGATCGGCGAGGCTGATTTTGAATCTGTTAACAACAAAACCCATATTGAGAATCTATCGGTGGTGCCAGCTGGACCTATTCCTCCCAATCCTTCTGAACTGTTGATGAGCGACCGTATGGAGTCTCTTATTACCAGTTTACGTGAGACCTACGATATTATCGTATTGGATACACCGCCATTAGGATTGGTAACAGATGCTTTGGAATTGGTGAAATATGCAGATACCTCTATTTTTATGGTGCGATTGGATTATACCAAAAAGGGTATGTTACAATTGATTAACGCCAAGTATCGTGCTGGGGAGATTAAAAACATCAGTTTTGTACTGAATTTCTATAAGCATAAAACCAATCATAATTACGGTTATGGCTATGGCTACGGTTATGGCTACGGTTATGGTTATGGTGTTTATGGCAATGCCTACCACGAAGGTGGTAAACGCAGTGCCTGGAAAAAAATTACTGACTTTATTAAACGTATATAAACAAACACTAATATTACCCCAAAATAGACATGCAAAAACAAAAGATTGCCATTATAGGATTAGGATATGTCGGACTGCCCTTGGCTGTGGAGTTTGCCAAAAAGTTTCCGGTTGTTGGTTTCGATATCAACACCAAACGTGTTGGCGAACTACGGGAAGGTACAGACCGTACCCTGGAAGTCGCGTCACCGGAATTACAATCGGTACTAGTTAACAGTACGGATGATACCGGACTTTTTATAACTGATTCTGTTGCCGATTTACAAGCATCCAACATTTATATTATTACGGTCCCGACTCCGACAGACGAGTTAAACAAGCCCATTTTTACGCCGCTTATTAAGGCCAGTGAAACTATTGGTGGTGTGCTTAAGAAGGGTGATATTGTTATTTATGAATCGACAGTTTATCCAGGTGTTACCGAGGATATCTGTGTGCCTATTTTAGAGTCGGTTTCAGGACTCCAGTTTAACATTGATTTTTACGCAGGTTATTCGCCTGAACGTATTAACCCAGGAGATAAGAAACATACGGTCACCAAAATTTTGAAGGTTACATCAGGATCAACACCTGAAATAGCAGATGTGGTGGATGACTTGTATCAATCCATTATCACTGCTGGCACCCATAAGGCACCGTCCATTAAAGTAGCCGAAGCAGCCAAAGTGATAGAGAATTCGCAACGGGATATCAATATTGCTTTTGTCAATGAATTGTCAAAAATATTTAGATTATTGGATATTGACACCCAAGCTGTTTTAGAAGCAGCAGGTACCAAATGGAACTTTATCAAGTTTACTCCTGGATTGGTTGGTGGTCATTGTATTGGTGTCGATCCGTATTATCTAGCGCAAAAAGCCATAGAAAGTGGCTATAACCCAGAAATTATTCTGGCAGGTCGGAAAATGAATGATAGTATGGGCGGTTATGTGGCAACCGAAACGGTAAAAATGATGATTAAGAAAGGTGCCACTATTAAAGGCTCCCGTGTATTGGTGTTGGGTATTACTTTTAAAGAAAACTGTCCAGATATTAGAAACTCTAGAGCTATTGATATTATTAGGGAATTTGAAACCTACCATGTGCATGTAGATGTTTATGATCCTTGGGCCTCTAAAGAAGAGGTGCGTGAAGAATACGGTTTTGAATTGTTAACCGATGCTTCCGAATTGGCAGATACCTACGAAGCTATCGTATTAGCGGTGAGTCATAATGAGTTTTTGGAATTGGATATTAACCAGTTGAAATCTGAAAACTGTGTGGTGTTTGATGTGAAATCATTGCTTCCTAAAGATATAGTTGATGCGCGGTTGTAGACAGTGGGCAGTAGAGGATAGGCATTTGGTGTTAGTTGGTAGACGGTAGATCGTAGAGAATAGACTGTAGACAGCAGATAGAAGACAGTGACAGTAAGTGTAGTCAGTAGGTAGTGTCTTTTTTTAATCAAACTCCTCTTTCTTTACTTGCGTTATCACTTCAGTAAATTCATTCTCCTCTTCATCTGAAGAGGAGAGCAGTACAAGTTGTAATTAATTTACCAACAGGCTCCTCCCTTTAGTTAAAGGGAGGTGGCTAAAGCTTTTTTAGAAAAGGTTTAGACGGAGGGTTTGAAATGGTAGCTATGTTTTAAAATCAAACGCCTCTTTATTTACTTCCGTTATCACTTCAGTAAATTCATTGCCAATGCGCAAGCTCGCCTTTCACTAAATTAGTCCAGTGGACTAATTCTATACGTTTGGTCGCATCTGAAGCGGGGAGCTTTAGTTATATTGTACTGTCAACAGATTAGTTTCTTGAGATAAAGGGGGGCAGGTCTTTAGGATCTGGATGGAGGGTTTGAAATGGTAGCTATGTTTTTAAAATCAAACTCCCCGTCCAAACTGCGTTTGCCCACCCCTCTTTGACTAAAGCGGGGAGCTTTTAGTTATGATGTTTCCCAACCGGCTCCTCCCTTTAGATAAAGGGAGGTGGCTAAAGCTTTTTAATAAAAAAAGATTTAGACGAAGGGTTTGATTAAATTATAAATAGGGTTTTTTAAAATGTGATGAAATTTCTTGCAAAACAGATTGTAAGTTATCAAACATCATTTTGTTTTCAAACCGGATAACAAGATATCCTAAAGCCCTTAAATAATCTGTTCTAATATCATCATAGGATTCAGCCTTGGTATTGTTGTGGACTTCACCATCCAGTTCAATAACAAGCTTTTCAGAGGCACAATAAAAATCAACAATATAATTACCTATACTATGTTGTTTGGTAAAACGCTTTCCGTAAAATTGTTTAGCCT
Organism: Bacteroidia bacterium; assembly: GCA_030425285.1. Taxonomy (GTDB): domain Bacteria; phylum Bacteroidota; class Bacteroidia; order Flavobacteriales; family Flavobacteriaceae; genus Hanstruepera. Next base: position 181,131 of record JAUIAY010000003.1, on the reverse strand, counting down.
TAAGATGTTTCCATAAAAACGCTTCAGCCGGAGTCAGGTTTTTTCTTAATTCCTGCCTTCTTGCTTTCAGTTGGATTTTGTTATGTAAGCTTTGATTGGTCACCATATAAATATAGTGATTTATAGTTTTTTAAATATATTTTAGTCTCTTTTTCAAACTCCCCGTCCAAACTGCGTTTGCCCACCCCTCTTTGACTAAAGCGGGGAGCTTTTAGTTATGTTGTTTCCCAACCGGCTCCTCCCTTTAGATAAAGGGAGGTGGCTAAGGCTTTTTAATAAAAAAAAAGATTTAGACGGAGGGTTTGTAATAGTAATTATATATTTTAAATCAAACTCCCCTTTCTTTGTCTCCGCAAGCTACGACAAATTCATTCCCCTCTTTGACTAAAGAGGGGAGTTTTTAGTTATGATGTTTCCCAACCGGCTCCTCCCTTTAGATAAAGGGAGGTGGCTAAAGCTTTTTAATAAAAAAAGATTTAGACGGAGGGTTTGATTGATTATAGCAATTTCTTTGTGTCTTCCATTAACAGTTGCTCGATTAGGTTTATCGCTTTGTCTAATTAGCTTATTATTTCGTTTGTTATCCTATAATTAGTTTTATTTTTATACCGTAGCTTTAATATTATGAGCAAAAATAATATTCGTTATGGAAAAATGTATTTGGGGAACCGCCTCAAATCTTATTTCATGAGTCAAGTCAATAAGTAAGATGAAAGAAGTAAATAACAAAATAAAAGACTATAGCTATTTAATAACTGGTGGAGCTGGGTTCATTGGAAGTAATCTGGTTGGTTATCTTTTGCAACATGGTGCCCAAAAAGTACGCGTGCTTGATGATTTTTCGAATGGCTATCGTGAAAACCTAAGGGAGTTTATGGATCACCCTTCCTTTGAATTGCTAGAAGGGGATATTCGAGATTTGGATACTTGTAAACAAGCTATGGTTGATATGGATTATGTTTCGCATCAAGCGGCATTGGGTTCGGTACCCAGATCTATTAATGATCCGGCCACAACCAATGCGGTCAATATATCCGGTTTTTTGAATATGATGATTGCCTTGAAGGATTCTAGTACTGTAAAACGTATGGTCTATGCGGCTTCCAGTTCGACTTATGGGGATAGTAAAACCTTGCCTAAAATAGAAGACAACATTGGGAAACCCTTATCACCTTATGCCGTTACCAAATATGTAAACGAACTCTATGCTGATGTGTTTGGGAAAACCTATGGTACTGATGTCATAGGTTTACGCTACTTTAATGTGTTTGGTCCTAAACAGAGCCCCAATGGTGCTTATGCAGCGGTTATTCCATTATTTATGCAGGCATTGAAGGACAATCAGTCGCCCAAAATTAATGGTGATGGTGAACAAACACGTGATTTTACTTATGTTGATAATGCTGTTCAGGCCAATATTAAAGGCTTTTTTGCTGATGAAAAAGCTCGTAACCAGGTTTTTAATGTCGCTTGTGGTGAGCGTATTTCGGTTAACTATCTTTGGGAATCCTTGCAACTGGCCGCCCAGTCTGATTTAAAGGCTATTTATGGACCGCCTCGCCAAGGGGATGTTCGGGATAGTTTGGCTGATATTTCTAAAGCTCAAGACCTGTTGGGTTATGATCCGCAGGTTTCTGTAAGGGACGGGTTGAAATTGACTTGGGAGTTTTTTCAGTAGTTGGGAGTTGGGAGTTGGGAGTTGACCGAAGATGGGAGACGGAAGACAGTAGGCAGTAGGCAGTAGTTGGGAGTTGTGAGTTGACCGAAGACGGTGCATGATTTACGATTTGCGGGAGACAGTTGACAGTAGATACTGAACCCTGAATCTCCCAAAGTTTCGTGACAGGATTACAAGTGTTTTTGGTTTATTCTTTTTTACGCACAAAAAAGAACCAAAAAGTGCCTTTGCTGTCGGTAGGCATTTTACCTTCGGTGAACCAAGCTCAAAACTTCGCGGGTATGCCATCCCGCCAGCTGGCTCCTTCGCTAAAATGATCCACAGGATCATTTTTAAACGCTTGAGCCCTAATTCTCGAAGCTTTTGTGCTTTATGCTTACGACAGCAGTTTTTGTGATATTGAGATTTACAGACGCTTGGGCCTGCACCGGTCAATTTGACCACATTTAAAAGTCTTTTTTTTAATCAAACTCCTCTTTCTTTACCTAAGTTATTACTTCGGTAAAATCATTTTCCTTTTTTTTAATCAAACTCCCCGTCCAAACTGCGTTTGTCCACCCCTCTTTGTCTAAAGAGGGGAGCTTATAGTTATTATATATGGTTAAAGCTTTTTGTAAAAAAAAGGAAGCCGAAGCTTCCTTTTCTGATTACGTGCGTATCGGGTTACAATACATCAATTAATTGCAGGGCATTATAAGCACCGTTGTTTAGTGGGTATTGTATGCCGTTTACTTCTTGAAAGAATGCTACTTTTAAGAAATATAACTGATTCCCACTTCCTAACGGAACTGCTGCCGGTGTTAGGGTAACTGGGGTTACCGTATTATTAATTGGCGTATTAAAAATTGGGCTCAATTGCAGATCTTTATCATCTGTGGCGAAGTCCAAATTTAAGAATCCGGTTTCCAGACTCACGTGTGTAGCCCCTTCTGGACTTGCCAGTTTTTGTTGTGGCACGAAATCTGGGATATCAATTTCGCCGGTAGCCGTATCTAGGGTGTAATCGCTCAATAGAACGCTCCCTAGAATAGCATTGCCATTAAAATTGAAACCATTAAGCGCCAATTTTCCAGTGGGTGTAGCCAAGCCTATAGCCACATTACGTTGCCCGCGAGGCGATGTTGTATCGGCGTTTTTGACTTGTGTCATGACTTGGGTGAGTCTTGCCGTTACTAAATCGTCTTTGGCATCGGCCAAAAGGTCAAGGATGGCACGGCGTAATAGTTTTCCACTTTTGGCCGCATGTCCAAATTCGGAACCATTTTCTCTGGTTCTTGCGAATGCTGGATCTGATTTGATTCGTTTAGCGCTTACTGCGCTTTTGGTTTTTACAAGGTACCCTTCCTTACCTTTATAAAAGGTCAAGTCGTCTAGTGTACCTTCAATTTTGATAAAACTTTTAAGTTTTGCCATGATATTAGGTTTTGTGAAACTGTGTTTTGGGTTATACAGTTTCTGGTTAAACTTGTGGTACCTGATTTGGGGCTTTCGCTTTAGGTTGCCTAGGCTGAATTGCATTTAACCTATTTTAGAAGGCCAAAGTACCTGATACGAATGTCGCTATAAACTGTTTGGGTTGTTTTTTAAATCTGTTGTTTGTGTTGTCTTTGTTCATATTTGTTGTTTTCGTGATTTTTCGCTGTTTTTGACTATTTCTACTGTTTATGACTATTTCTGCTGAAATGCCCCTTCCATACACTAGCCATACACTAGCCATACACTAGCCATAGCTAATCCATACTCAAAATTGCTGTTTTTTCTCTTGTACATTTTTATAAAAATGATTAGTATTGTTTGTCGTTGATTTTTTATTATTAACTAAATGCAGATTTTAAATTATGCAGCGACTATGTATTTATCCACAAGATGTGGTTTTTATAACAGGCCGAAGTGCCAGTTATGCCCGAGAGCTGATTCGGGACATTCGATTTCTTCATAAAAAGCAGCGTCATCAAGTAGTAACTATATGGGAATTTTGTGATTATATGGGCTTGCCCTTTGATGATGTTTTTAAACAGATTAATGGGTTGAAATAGCTTTTTTATTCTTTTATATTTTGATTTTGTTGTTCTTTATAAACCCTTCAATTTTATATTATGCATGCTTTAACTGCTTTTTGGGATTATTTCTTTGAGCATCGGGAGACGATTGACGATTGACGATTTAGGATTTACGATTTGTGATTGACAGTAGGTATTAGGTATTAGGTATTAGGTATTAGTTATTAGTTATTGCGGGTGGCTTTTATAGTTTTTTACTCATTACTCATTACTCATTACTCATTACTCATTACTCATTACTCACGACTCACTACTGCCTAAAAATCTAAATCATTATCCTTCCGTATGTAACTGGCATTTTTTATATTAGCCAAAACCAAAAATACACCTAACATTGGCGATTAGTGACAGGGATCCGTGGCTTTATACCATTTCCAGCAAGCGCAAGCTTATAGACTTTAATTTTCAGGAGATTTGGCGTTATCGGGATTTATTGATTCTGTTTGTGAAACGGGATATTGTCACCGTTTATAAGCAGACTATTTTAGGACCTTTGTGGTACGTGATCCAGCCGTTGTTTACTTCTGTAATTTTCACCTTGATTTTTAATAATCTAGGAAGCATCAGTACGGGTATGGTACCTAATTTTTTGTTTAATTTGGCTGGTATTACTGCTTGGAATTATTTTAAAGAATGCTTGTCGGGTACTAGTGATACTTTTAATAAGAATCAGAATATTTTTGGGAAGGTGTACTTCCCACGAGTGATTATGCCCATGTCTGTAACGATTTCCAATTTATTAAAGTTCTTTATACAATTAGGTATTTTTTTTGGATTTTATATGTATTATTTGAGCATTGGAGCTGGTGTTCAACCTAATACGAGTCTATTATTATTCCCAGTTTACATTTTGATGATGGCTTTAATGGGTCTAGGTCTGGGGATGATTCTGTCATCTATGACTACCAAATACCGGGATATGACGGTGGTTATTGGCTTTGGGGTTCAGTTGCTTATGTACATGTCGGCTGTACCTTATCCTCTTTCTGAAGCGCATAAAAAGTTTCCAGGTTGGGTGGCGACCTTTGTTGAGTACAATCCGTTAACCCAGATTATTGAGGGATTTCGGTATATGTTGTTGGATACGGGTACGTTTACTTGGTTTGGATTTTCCTATACACTTGTTATTAGTGTTTTACTGTTTTTGGTTGGGATCATTATTTTTAATAGGACGGAGAAGACGTTTATTGATACGGTATAGACGGTTGTCGGTTGTCGGTTGTGGGTTGTGGGTTGTCTGTTGTCAGTTGTGTTGCCTGTTGTGTGTTGTCGGTTGGGAGTTAGTTTAAAAGTAAGGAAGAGATTATGAAGTCGTATAAAGATTTAGATATATATAATTTAGCGTGTGATTATGCCCTAGAAGTACATAGCATTTCTATGAAATTGCCAAAGTTTGAGTTGTACGAACAAGGGAGCCAGATTCGTCGTTCGTCAAAGAGTGTTAAGGATAATATTGTAGAAGGTTACGGAAGGCGTCGGTATAAACAAGATTTCATTAAGTTTTTGGTTTATGCCCATGCCTCGCTTTTAGAATGTATATCGCAATTAGAAATGATTCATAAATTATATCCAGATTTGGAAGCACAGATTTTATTGGATAAATATGATATGTTGGGAGCAAAATTATTTAAGTTTATTCAGTATGTTGAAAAAGATTGGAAATGATGTGGTTGTCGGTTGTCAGTTGTGTGTTGTGGGTTGACAGTTGTGGGTTGACCGTTGTCAGTTGTCAGTAGTCAGTTGTGGGTATTAGGAATTGAGTACAAGGGATTTAGTAATAAGTACAAAGAATTAAGAATAAAGAAGATGCATGGTCATATTAAAGGCTGAAAATATAAGTAAGCAATACCGACTGGGATTAGTGGGTACGGGTACGTTGAGCCATGATTTGAATCGTTGGTGGCACCGTGTACGTGGAAAAGAAGACCCGTATTTGAAAGTGGGCTCCGTGAACGATAGAAGTGCCAAGGCTGATAGCGACTATGTATGGGCTTTACAGGATATTAATTTTGAAGTGCAACAGGGTGAGGTGCTGGGTATTATTGGTAAAAATGGTGCCGGGAAGAGTACCTTGTTAAAAATATTAAGCCGTGTGACCAGTCCTACTACTGGCGAAATTAAAACCCGAGGGCGTATAGCGAGTTTGCTGGAAGTAGGTACTGGGTTTCACCCCGAATTGACCGGGCGTGAGAATATATATTTAAATGGTGCCATATTGGGTATGACCAAGGCCGAAATACAAAGTAAGGAGGCTGAAATTATAGACTTTAGTGGCTGTGAGCGGTATGTTGATACGCCTGTAAAACGTTATAGCAGTGGGATGCGCGTGCGTCTGGCCTTTGCGGTAGCGGCATTTTTGGAACCGGATATTTTGGTGGTTGATGAGGTGCTAGCGGTGGGTGATGCCGAATTTCAAAAAAAGGCTATTGGTAAGATGCAGGACATTAGCAGGGGGGAAGGACGAACGGTTTTGTTTGTAAGCCATAATATGGCTGCGGTTAAGAGTTTGTGTGCTAAAGGTATTGTTTTGGAACATGGTAAAACTGCTTTTGAAGGCACAGCAGATGATGCAGTTGATTTTTACTTAAAAAATGAAAAAGAGCAAAATACTGCATTAATAGAACGGACGGATAGAATAGGTAACCAAAAATTACAAGTTAAAGCAATTAGTTTTCTCAATAATAAGAATGATTTAGTTAATGATGTTATTTCAGGAGAATATTTAAAAGTAAGATTAGAAATTCACAAAAATTCTACTGTAAACTATGACAGACTTTTTTTAGCAGTTAATTTTTTAGATTCGAATCTTAACTTTGCACTTTCCTACACGAATGATGAGATGGGTTATAATTTAAAAGAACTTGAACAAAACAAATTCATCGAATTAGAAATACCTAATTTCTATTTAAGAGCAGGCTCGTATAATTTGAGAATTTTAATAACTGAAAATGATACTCAAGCAGAAAATTTTGTTGATTTAATAGAAAACGCTGCAACCATAAATGTACTGGCTGGCGATTTGTGGAAATCAGGCAAGCTAAATAGAAAAGGCAGTACAGCTGTGTTTCCCGGAAAATTAAAAGTTGTAGATGATTAAAAGAATTAAAAACATTCTAGGTGAAAAAGATCCGGAATTACTCAAAGTGTATTCGCATCCTCGTTCGGGCACTCATTTTTTAGAAGCTTTTTTAGCTAAGAATTTTTATCCAAATAAAAACTTGTTTATTGCAAATGTAGCTTGGGGACATTGGTCTAATAGAAAAGTGAAGTTAGAAGGCAATCCTTATGGTAAACTTTTTGGAAATCATTATTTTGCTGATAGAAATGAGAATGACAAACCTAAAATCTATATTGTCAGAGATGGTCGTGCTGTAGCCTATTCTGTCTGGAAAACACCTAATTTCTTGCATAAAGATATTAGTCAATTATCATTTAAAGAATTTTTAAGAACCCCTATCGACTGGCATGGGACACCATCAAAACAAGTCGAACCAAAATTGACTATTTTAGAACATTGGGCAGAACATGTGAAAAGTTGGTATGACGCTGCCGAAAAAAATGATAAGGTCATGATAATTAAATATAAGGATTTAATTAATGAGCCTTATAAACAGTATTTAAGAATACATGAGTATTATTTTAAGACAACTTGCAAACTTTCTAAAGACAACCTAAAAATTATTGCAAAACCTATTGGACTTTTGCCCAATAAAGCAATAATTGATGCATGGGAGCCTATGTTTGATAAAGAAGATTTATTTTTTTATGATGAATGGATTAAATCAAAAAATATTGAAATTTGACAATCTTTCTATAGAAGACAATAATTCAAATGTTCTACTTGTATCGTTTGGTGGGATAAAGCAGGGGATTGGAATGGCTGTTTATGAATTCTATAATAGTTTGAAAAATATAAGTTGTGATAAAGTTTTTATTAAGGATATAAATCAATCTTGGTACCACAAGGGAATAAATAAAGAGGTGAAAAACATCCAACTGACAAGTGAATTACTGAAAAGTATAATTCTTAAGAAAGCTTACGAAAGAGTTGTATTTATTGGGAATTCTATGGGTGGATATGGTGCAATCCTTTTTGGAGTTATCCTTAACATAGATTGTGTAATTGCATTTTCCCCTCAGACATTCATTGGTAAAACAAAACGCTTTTTCTATAGGGATGTTAGATGGTCTAAAGAAATATCAAATGTCCATTCGAACAATGGAAATCAAAAGATGTTTTATAATTTGAAATCATTTCTAAAGAGAAATGATTATTTAACTAAAATAAATATTTATTATTCAACAAAGGATAAGTTAGATCGTTTGCACTCTGAAAGGTTGCATAAAATCAAAAATGTAAGCCTTTATCCATTTGGAAGAGGAGATCATAATTTGATTAAAGTTTTGCGTGACGAGGATCAACTAGTTAATATCGTTAATAACGCAATTAACCTAAAATGAAAACAATATGTTTTGTTGTGCCTAATTTTCCTGTAGCATCAGAAACGTTTGTTACCAATCAAATTATTGCTTTAAAAAAGAAGGGTTATAATGTTTGTGTATTGGCCCACAACTTAAAAGCCATCGAACAATCAACACAAAAAAAACTACTTGAAGAATATGGTATTTTAGAGAATGTAGTAGAAATCAATTACAAGTTACCAAAATCTAATATAGTAAGATTGGGCCTGGGAATTATACCTATAATCAAGTACTTTAAATACTGGTTAAAAACCCCACACTTATCTATAAAACATAGGTTTACTAATTTGCCTTATGTACTGAATTTTTTTTCTAATTTCCGCCATGTGGATGTGTTTCATATTCAATTTGCAAATGGAGGTAAGCCTATTGAAGTAATGTCAGAGAATGGCTTTTTACAGGCAAAAATTATAACTACCTTTCATGGTCATGATGCACACTATAAAAATGATAAAGAATTAAAAAGTCTGCAACAACGGTATAAAAATTTGTTTACGGTTTCTAATTTCGTCACTGTAAATACCTCATATTTAGTTCCCAAAGTAATGGCCCTTGGATGTGATAAAAATAAAATTGAAGTTGTGCCCATGGGAATTGATACTGAGTATTTTAACACTAAAATCTCCAAGCAATTACCTGTGGATGACGTTGTGAAGCTCATCTCCATAGGAAGACTCATTAAGCTAAAAGGTTTTGATTTGGCGATTGATGCTGTAAAATTATTAGTCGCAAAAGGTTTAAATATCAAATACACTATTGTTGGAACCGGACAGAAGTATAACCATTTACAGAATAAAATAAAAGCATTACAATTAGAAAAACAGGTTGAATTGGTGGGTTATAAAAATCAAGCTGAAATTAAAGGTCTTTTAAAGTCAAATCATATCTATCTAATGAGCTCTATTACTAATGCTAAAGGGCAAGCAGAAGCCCAAGGTATTGTTTCTGCGGAGGCTCAAGCCATGGGTTTACCTGTTATTGCCTTTGATTCTGGAGGCGTACCAGATACAATCTTAAACGAACAGACAGGACTTTTAGTGGCAGAAAAAGATATTGATGTTTATGCTAAAGCGATTTTTAAACTCATAAACGACCCACAACGTTATAAAATGATGAGTTTAAAAGCCCAAGAATATGCAAACAATGTATATTCTATAGATGTTATTGCAAATCAGTTTTTAGCCTTGTATGGAGATGATTTTTCTGATAAAAGTATAACTTAATTCAAACCCTAGAAAAGAAGTTGTTAGAAACACATGGTAGTTAATCCTCAAGTATCGATAGTTATTCCGATTTTTAACAGGATAGATTTGTTGAAAAATACTTTGATTTCAATAAAAAATCAAACATTTCGTAATTTTGAAGTGTTATTAATTGACGATGCTTCAGAAATGGGTTTAAGCATTCAGGAATGTCGAGATATTCTTGTAGAAATTCCTATAATCTATCACAGATTACCTAAAAATCAAGGGCCAGGAAAAGCAAGATCAGTAGGAAAAACTTTAGCTAAAGGAAGCTATGTTGCTTATTTAGATTCGGATGATGTTTGGAAACCTGAGTTTTTAGAAAAAACAGTTGAAATACTAGAAAAAGAAAAATCTGTGTCAATGGTATTTGCAAACATACTTCTAAAAAGAACCCATAGCTCTACCAAGCGACTGATTATGGATCAAGGCATTTATAATTTTTATGATCTCATCTTTAAAGAGAAAAAGTATTGGGCAACTGGTGCTGCATTATGGAGAAGTGAGATTAGTTTAAGTGTCAATTGGAAAAGTTTTAGAGACCATGAAGATTATGTACACGATATATTAAGTTTAGTGCATCAGCCTCAAATTTATTTTATACCCGAAACTTTGTGTGTTGTTAATAAAAACGAAGTTTTAGGGATAAAGCGTTCTAATAAAGAAATGCTTAAAAGCTTGATATTGCTTTCAAAATCTAAAACTGTATTTCAAACCCTAACAACTCGAAACAGTAAGGTTGATTTTTTAAATTTTGTAATTTGGAGATTATCTAAACGTCGCTATGCAATAAGGAATTTTTTATTATTTTTTCAACTGTATGTGAGTTTGATAAAATGGTCGGATAGTTTTAAAACGATTAGCATTAATTTTATGAGATTATTAAAAAATAAGTTTAGTTTATAATACAAAGGGCATATTTGAAAATCACCTTTTACAGTCTATACTTTTTAAACAATTAAAGTACATATGGATTTTAATTTAGGCCTTAAAAGAAGCCTTTATCATCAAAAAAAGAAGATTAGGCGTGCTTATCAATCTTATGATATGTATGCAGGATTTCTAGTTGATAGACTATTAAGGAAATCTGTTAGAAAAAAAATTATTATCAATGGATTTTGGCGAAGTGGCACGACATGGTTGCAGAGTAAAATTTGTGTGAGTGTTAAAGGTAAATCGGTTTTTGAACCTTTTGGTCCATATGTTGGTAATGATGTAATTTATAGTAAAAGTGATCTTATGAAATCTAATTTATCAAGAGAATTTCAAAGTGCTTTTATGCCATTTGTAAGCGTCAAAGAGAAATCAAGTTCTTTAAATGAATTTATTGACTCAAGTTTAAATGCTAATATAAAATCTAAAGTAATTAGAAGATTAAGGCCATCATTTTTATCTTCATTCAGAAACATAGTTGTATGTAAATTTGTTCGAGGGAGTTTATTGTTGCCTTATTTAATTAGAGAATATTCAGAAATTCCAATAATACATATTTATAGAGATCCTAGAGCTGTAATTGCATCTATTACAAGAAATGGTTGGGGTTATTGGTTTGAGGATTTTAGTTTACAAGACCATTTTTTAAATATGAATGATGGTAGAAGTGATTATTTTAATAATTTTCAAGAATTCATTCTTAAATACGATGAGCAAGATGTTCAATCCAGAATTTGTGCGTATTGGTGTCTAACCGAAAGGTTTATAATAGACAATGTGTCAGATGAAAAAAATTTTTTAAGGGTATCTTATGATGAACTCATTACGACAGATTTTAAAATCGTAACATCTTTTTTATCCAATTATAACTTTAAATGGTATGAAAACAATTATGGAGAAAAAAGTAGCGCAACAACAAGTCAATATAGAAAATCATTGAGTAGCAAAGAAAAAAGAGATAGTTGGAAGAAAGAACTAGATCCTACTTTGAAGAAAAAAATTGAAGATATTGTATCGGCATTTAATTTAGATTTTGTACTTACTTAAGTCATTCTCTACTAATATTTGGTTAAACCATAATGAGAATTTTTTTGCTCCTAAATTATTTAGATGGTCTGTGTCTCTAAATTCGTTGTCTTCCAATGGGAAATCTTTAAAATCTAAAAATTCAACATTAGGAAATCTTTTTTTTTTTATTTTTAAAAACAATGGTTCATTGGCTAGATATAGAGATTTTTCATGTAACGGACTCCTTATAAAATATAATTTGATATTATTTTCTTCACAGAGCTCTACTATTTTTTCTAAATACGATAAATTGTAAATAGCAGCGGTATTTATCTGCTTCTTTTTATATTCACTTAGTGTATCGTCTATAATTATATTAATGTTTAATTTATTTTCTTTTGTAAAGTAATATCCGCCAGTAACACTAGTGTAATTATAATTGTTATGAATAATTCTAGAGGCTTGCTTTTTTAGTGTAATTGGTGTGGCAGCAATAACCGCTTTTAGATTGTTTTTTGCAAGTAGCATTCTTTCTTCCCATTCCATAAATGCCGAATAATTAGGATAGCGGTAGTTAATATATTTATCGCTCCATATTTGCTCATCTATCACAGAGGTAATGGCGTAATTTGTAAATTCAATAAATACGGTTGTAATCTGTGGATTTTGTTTTAGTACCTGTTTTGCTTTAACATAGGTATAAAAATAAGATTCTCCAGATTGGCTTATGTTTTTTAAACCTGTTATTAATGAATCGTTGAAAGCCAATTCAGAATGCGAATTTCCCATAACAATACTTTTTTTGTTTTGATTGAGTTTAAAATGTCCTTTTTTACTCATAAAAGAATTGAAACCCATACAAATTAGTAGTATGCTTAATATTGTGAAGCATAAATAATTACTACTTTTTTTTAGAAATGTTTTCATAGCCTAAAATTGAAAATAAATAAAGGTTTGTTCGTTTCTGTTAAACAAAAATATCGAGATAATGATTGCAAAGTAAAACGCAAGTCTCACAGGTCGTTTCCATGCAAAGCCTAACGTCTCAATCGCATATTGGTTGCGTCTCCCTAACCACTCAACACCTATAAACACTATTAAAAGCAGTAATACATTGGTGGGTTTTATTTCAGGGATCGAAAAAATAGAACGATTACAAATACCTTTTATATATTGAAAGGCATGGTTCATGTTTTCTGCCCTAAAAAAGATCCATGCCAACGTCGTCAATCCAAAGGACAGGGTGATTTTTAGAATTGATTTTAAGGAAGGACACTTTTTATTATAAGCGACTACTTCTATATGATCTCTATTTTTGTTGGTTAATAAAAGAGGTAAAAAATAGATGGCATTTAATGCTCCCCAAACTATAAAAGTCCAATTCGCACCATGCCAAAACCCACTGACTATAAAAATAATAAACACATTTCTTACCACTTTCGTTTTGGTTCCTCTGCTTCCTCCTAATGGAATGTATAGGTAATCTCTAAACCACGTAGAAAGTGAGATGTGCCATCTGCGCCAAAACTCGGCTATATCTCTTGAAAAATAGGGAAATGCGAAATTTTGCTTCAGATTAAATCCAAAGAGTCTTGCAGTACCAATGGCAATATCAGAATACCCAGAGAAATCACCGTAAATTTGAAAAGCAAAAAACACAGCTCCCAATACTAAAGTACTGCCAGAATAGTCTTGATGATTATCGAAAATAGAATTTACAAAAACAGCACAGTTATCTGCGATAACAATCTTTTTGAATAAACCCCAAAGAATCTGTCGTAAGCCATCAACAGCTTTACTATAATTAAAGTGTCTTTTCTTATAGAATTGTGGCAGGAGATTAGTGGCACGTTCAATTGGTCCGGCCACTAATTGTGGAAAGAAACTAACAAACGCTGCAAATGCGATAAAATCTTTAGTTGGTTCTAATTTCTTTCGATATACATCAATACTGTAGCTTAGAGTCTGAAAGGTGTAGAAGCTTATTCCAACAGGTAGTAGGATGTTCAAAGCTCTTGTATGTATAGCGTGACCAAAGAAAGTAAAAGCGGTTACAAAGTTATCCAAAAAAAAGTTATAGTATTTAAAAAAACCTAAAAAACCTAAATTGACCAAGATGCTAGTTCCTAATAATAATTTTCGTTTGGTCTTATTGCTTTCTCTTCCTAAATACAATCCAATAGTATAATCAACCAGCGTACTAAATGCGATTAAAGATAAAAAACGCGAATCCCACCAGCCATAGAACACATAACTCGCAATGACGATTAGTACATTTTGAAGTTTTAAACTTCTGTTGGTAACAAACCAATACAGTAAAAATACAAGAGGTAGGAATATGGCAAAATCTATGGAATTAAATAGCATCTTTATAACTTATGAATAAGATTAAATGTTAAAATGATTGATTTTTTGAGATACACTATTTTAGTGGTTAATAGATTTTACTATATAATGTTTTTAGCCTAATTTAGTTTTTCTATGTAAGAAACAACTTTTATTTGATGCTTATAAATTTTAATAAATGGATGTTGTAAAATGGTTATTTAATAAAAAATCACATCGCAAATTATGAGATTTTTAATTAAAAATCACACAAGATTAATAATTTAAAGTTTTCTAATAAAAAACATGGCATGAAGTAGATTATTTAATTTAAATTTACAGTTGAAGTTAAAACTACTTTGCAACTACAAGCTTCGATGCTTTTTATGGATAAATATTTAAAAACCCCTAGCCATGACAGGTTCTTCTTTAATAAAAAAACCAACGTGTATGGTGGTTCTTTATTAGAAGTATATGATAAGAATCCCTTATCAAAAGAAGGATTAAAATGGTTTTTAGAATTGGGCTATATTCCTAGTCACTTAACTTTATTTGAAGATATAGAAATCACAACCGAATTTCATTCGAGAAAACTAGTTGACAATGAATTAAAACTGTTAAATACGTTTAATATCGAAGATTTAGTAGATACTAATTTACATAAGGGAAAAACGAAAAATCAATTAATTACTGAAGGTGGAGCATTATTTAACCACGTTATTGATAAACTATACAGCGAAAAAAATAAGAATGTCGTTTTACCCATTACATCAGGATTAGATAGTAGAATGCTACTTGGCGGTTTATTGGAGTGTACTGAAGCCAAAAATATTACAGCTTTAACTTGGGGTTTTCCAGGAAGTTATGATTATGAAACAGGAATAAAAATAAGTAAAAAACTACGAATTAAGCACCATGCCTTAAATATAGATAACTATAAAATAACAGAAAAGCGATTGATGCAATTTGCAGATGCATCAGATTGTTCTGTACCTTTATTTGACCATTGGCCAAAAGATTGGGTTAAAAAAATTACAGAAGATGTAGATGGTGCTCTATGGATGGGCTTGCTTGGAGGCACACTTTCTGGTTCTAATTTACCTCATTCTTTTGTAGATAATCCTTTGGTTGGTTTCTTAAAATCTAATCAACGGATTAATTCTGTGGTAAGTTTGAGTTCTGCCCTATTAGATGAAAGACCAACTATTCATGATTTAAAAAAACTAACATCCAATTTTAAATCTGTTAATAGTGATACTCTAGATATTTATTTACATCATCATCATTTAATTGCTCCTACGAAAATTCATAGAGATTTAAGTTATGTGCTACCTTTTACAGATCCAAAACTTATTCAGTTTTTTCTTTCCCTTCCTTTAGAATTCAGAACAAATAGAGGCTTGTTAAGGGATATGATAATAAAACACTATCCATATTTAGTCAAATTTCCAAGTAATAGAAATGGTGGATTAGGTTTAGATGTTTATGGGAAAAAGCGAGCTTTAATAAAGCGATACAAGCAATTTTTTGGTACATGGGATGCACCAAGCATGAGACGAAAATATCTATCTCTAAAAAAATTAATACACCAAGATCCTCAAATAGCTGTTTTAGTTAATGAAAAATTAGAACAAATAGAAAAACGCAACTTGTTTAAACCAGAAGCGTTTCAAATTTTACAACAGGAGTTTAAAGGTATTGGAACGCGAACTATAGATCATAGTCGCGCCGTAGATGCTTTAGTGTCTTTAGAAATGATATTAGAATTGGTAGAAAACAAATCATAATAAGCTGTGATAAAGAAAGAACCATTTAGATGAGTACTCAAAAAGATAAATCATTAACCATTATTGTACGAGCTACTGGAGAGACAACAATGTCGATGTTGACGAATCAGCTAAAGAAGCAGATGTCTATACACGATGATTTGTTTCTTTTAGATCAAAAAGAGTGTTTTGAAGACAAACTTAAACGTGGTTTTGAACTTGCAATTCAGGAAGGAAGGGGTTTTGCAGTATTTATTGATGCAGATATTCTGTTAAGAAAACATGCTATTAAACAAATAAAAAAGCAAATTAAAAAACTAGATGATACCGATTTAGGATTTGGTTTGCGCTTATGGGATCGGTTTTATGATAGACCAAAATATAGAGGGCTACATGTATACAGAACAAACTTATTGGAGAGTGCAATTTCAGTTCTGCCAACTCCCAATTTAAAATTACGCCCAGAATCGTTTACTAAACAGAAGCTTAAAGAACAAGGTCATGCTTGGAGAAATGATATATCTCATTATATAGCTGGAATCCATGATTTTTATCAAAAACCAGAGGATATCTATTATAAGTTTTTGGTAAGATCAAAAAGATCTGAACACGATATAATGCAATTGAAACAAAAATTTCGTTTGGCTCATGATACCGATTTTAAAATAGCACTTAAAGGCATAGAAGATGGAGAGCAAATGGAAGAGATCTCAAATAACAAGTTTTTATATAAAAATGAGAATAATGTGTTGCCAAAATTAAACCAGAGTTCAATTTATAGTAACCAATCAGTAGATAGGATTGTTTTATTTAAACTCATCAAGTATTATAGGTTTAATAATCTTTTTTGGCAATCTATATAAATTTTTTAAAACTGTAGTTAATTAACTACTGCTGATTTTTTATTCTTTTCAAGAAAGCTCCTATATTTGGAACTTATAGTATATCTTAATTAATTTAAGTTTAGTGCTAGTTTTTACCAATTTGCAATATTCACCAAAACAGTAACACCTATTTATATAAAAGATTAAGTGGATTTTAATTTAGTTATTTAATAAATGAGATTAATAAAAAGTATTTTAAAAAAATCATTTCTTTACCCTTTATATAAAGAAAAACAAGATTTCAAATATTGGCAATATAAGATTGGGCGACTTGATGCAAGAAGAGGTGATTTAATTGATACATACCTGCCAAAAGGAGCTATTGGTGCTGAACTGGGAGTTTTTAAAGGACATTTTTCAAGAGTACTGTTAAATAGGACCAAACCTAAAGAGCTCCATTTAATAGATCCTTGGTTTTTGTTAACTTCTGAATGGCCTTGGGCATCAAGAAATAAAAGTACGGTTGATGCGCTTTGCAATGTTCTGAAATCTAATAAACAAGAAATCAATGATAAGATAGTTTATGTTCATATCCAAGACGATCTCAAATTATTAAAGGAATTTCCAAACGAATATTTCGACTGGGTTTATATTGATTCAACACATGGTTATGAACATACTGTCTCTGAATTACAATTATTACTTAAAAAGGTAAA
Source organism: Bacteroidia bacterium (assembly GCA_030425285.1). GTDB lineage: Bacteria > Bacteroidota > Bacteroidia > Flavobacteriales > Flavobacteriaceae > Hanstruepera. Next base: position 164,095 of record JAUIAY010000003.1, on the reverse strand, counting down.
AGCATCAGGGATAATTTGCGGTGATGATTGGCAACCAGATGTTAATCATAGACACCATGGCGTTTACAAAGCTGTAAATGAATTTATATTAAAACATAACTATAAGTTACTTTACGCTGATGATAAAAATCTTCAATGGTTCATTAAAAAAAACATATGAAAATTGAGAAATTTATATTAAAGTGAATTTTGTGTAAAAGGTATTGACATAGAGTGAAAAAATATAAATAGTTTGAATTGACTGCTATACTTGGCCAAGTAAAGGTTTTAATTTCTTTTCATTAATATAAATCAGTGGAGTGATTATTGCTGAAAGAGCTTTATTATTACAATATTTAATATAATTTTAACCTTTTTTAATCATGTCATTTAACTCAATGAGTTCAGAATGATATTTTATTTTGTACAAATAAATACCAAATCATTCTGCCTTACACCATATTCTAATTTTGACACGGAATGTAAATCAGTGGCATTAACGTCGCTAAAATAAGATTTCATTTTATCAATGACGTCCAAACCATAATGTCTGAAATGACCGTTAGCGTCTGTTTGTTTAAATTCTATTGTTGCATTTAAATGATAATCGCCAGGGATGGTAATAATGGCTTTTCTATTGTCCTTCAGTATTCTCGATAGTTTTTTAAAGGCTAGATCATCATTAGGAACATGTTCAATGACATGATTACATAATATATAGTCAAAACTTTCACTCTTAAAAGAAAGACCTTGGATGTCTTCATTAGGAAAATCAACATCGGTTGAATAATAATCGGTAGTTTGAATAGTAATGTGTTCTAATTTGTCATTTAGAATTTTCATTAATATTTTTTCGGGTGCAAAGAATAGAAGATTTAAGTCTTTGTTTTCTAGGGTTTGCTCTAAAAATTTGGAGAGTCCTCGATGCCTCGATCTTGAATCACATTTTGGGCAATTAGAATTATAATTCATTCTTTTACTATTACAAGATGTTATAAATGCAGGGCCACTCCAATTACAACACGGACAAATCACATTTTTCTGATTCTTTTTTAAAACAAAAGCAGACATATTTGTATGAATCGCTTTGATATTATTTAAAAACAAGGTCATATTTCCTTTCAAAAGGTTTCTTTTGAAATTGATTAATGCTTGATAACTTAAACTTTTTAAATTAGGCACACCTTTCCCTTTCCATCCAGGATTGCTTTGGGATTTCTGACCAATATTTTTTTCATTAGTATTTTCAAAAGAGTCATTCATATTTGTGGGGCTCATTTTTAGAAACCTAATTGGCAATTTAACATACAAAATATAAATATCAAATACATTACTTAAAAGTTTAGCTAATAAACTGAAAGAGTCTATCATGTTTAATATGAATACTTTGATGTCATAAATAATTTAAAAATTTTAAAGTTAGAGTTGAGAGGATTGTTAATTGAATTTCATTGTAAAAAAGAATAAACCTTATATATTTGGAATTCATATTAATTTTGAGAACTAGCCTTGATTATATTTAGAATCTACATTAAAAACCAGATATGGGCTTAAGTATTATTACACCACATTATAAAAATTTTGATGGGCTAAAACGCATTTTTACCTGCTTACAAAATCAAACCACTACGGATTGGGAATGGATTATAGTGGATGATTTTTCAGACAGTTCAGTTCTTATGGAAATTGAAAAATGGATAAAGACTACGGAGAGTAACACCATTCGATTTATTAAAAATAAACAAAAATCTAATGCTTCAATATGTAGAAACATTGGTGCAGAAGTGGCATTATTTGATAATTTGGTGTTTATGGATTCTGACGATTATTTTTCAGATCATTTTGTTGCCAATCGGCATATAGATGTTAAGGAATTTGCGGTTTTTGGTAACTATTATGTCGTTGATGATTCTGGTCTTTCGATAAAAAAAGAGCTAAATAACACAAAGGATTTTTTAAATGAATTTTTAGCAGCACAATTTTTATGGCAAACAAGTTGTGTTTTATGGGATAAAAAATTTTTTAATTCAATAGGACAATTCCATCCTGAACTTTCAAGATTACAGGATGTAGAATTGGTCATTCGGGCTTTACAAAATAGCAGTTGTTTTGCCTTAATAGATAATTCAGCTGATTTTTATTATCATATAAAACCTATTAGGGAAAGACAAGGCCTTGTAAAACCGGTTTGTGAGTCTGTATTTTTGTTTATAAATGAATTGTTAGATACATCAAAACTAAAAGCACATCAAAAACAACTATTAACTTCATATTACTATTTATGTGCTAAATACCTTGAGCGTTCTGGAAGTTATCAAGATGCTCTACATGTTCGCATAAACTTGAATATGTTTTATAAAAAGAAGTTTATTTCTAACAGTAGTTTTGTACTTGGTACTTTGACTTTAAAATTATATACTTTTGGTTTTTTTTCTGGGACGTTTTTTTTGAGAGTGAATCGATACTTGTTTAAAAAATAGAGTATAGAGCAATGAATTGTTATTTTTGTTTTTAAAAATATTATCGAAAGTAGATTTGAAAAAAATAAAACTATTATATACTATTCCGAATTTTAATACGGCTGGTAGCGGCAAAGTGCTCTATGATTTGGTTAAGGGGCTAGATTCTGAACGTTTTGATATAGCCATTGCCTGTAATCATAATAAGGGATCTTTTTTTAAAGAAGTTGAAGCATTGGGATTACCAATCTATATTATAGAATCAACAGTTCCCTTAAGACCATACCATAATCTATTATTCAGAATAAAACCATTCAAAAACTTTATTAAAGGCCATCAATTTGATGTTGTGCACTCTTGGCATTGGAGTAGTGATTGGACAGAAGCTTTGGCTGCCCGTATGTCTGGCGTTAAATGGCTATACACCAAAAAGGCCATGGGTTTTAATAAACATTGGAATATAAGAAGTTATTTGGCCAATTTTATTGTGACGATAAATAATGAGATGCAAGCGTATTTTCCTAATAAAAAACAACAAGCCTTAATTCCTTTGGGTATTGATACGGAGTATTATAATCCAGAGAATGTAGCTGCCATTACGCGAGATAACTCTAATGGATTTAATATTATAACGGTGGCTAATTTAGTACCGGTTAAAGGAATTCAAATTTTAATAAGGGCCGTTCATAAACTAAATGACATAGCAGTAAAATTAACCGTATTGGGAGATTATGAAAATGATTACGGCAAGGAAATGGTAGCGTTAAGAAATCGGTTGGGAATGCAAGATCAAGTACAGTTTTTAGGTAAGAAACTAGATGTTAGACCTTATATTGCCGCATCAGATTTGTACGTGATTCCAACTTTAGATGAAGGCAGAAAAGAAGGGATGCCCATGGCTTTAGTAGAAGCTATGTGTATGGGTGTTCCTGTACTAGGATCCAATATTACAGGAATTAATTTCGTTTTAAAAGATTTTGAGAATTTATTATTTCAAGCCGGAAACGTAGCGGTATTGGCTTCAAAAATACAGAGCATACGATTTTTATCTAATCAGGATAGAACCAATCTAGGAACTGAATTGAGAACCTATTGTATAAAACATTTTTCACTTCACCCTTTTATAGAGGCTCATGAAAACTTGTATGTAAAACTTGCAAACACATAGAGTGCTAATATGACTATTAAAACTGCAATTATTCCTCCTAAACAGTTTCTGGTAGGTAATACCTCTACTTTAGATTATGAGGCGATTTGCGTGTTTGCAGCAACTGGTTTTTTTTTAGATCAAGATACATATTTCAAAGAGCAACGTGTATTAAAACCTGCAACTGATTATCAAATTCATGCCGATACCCAGAAAATTATTTCGGAGAAACCTTATTTCAAATGGCATTACAGTCCGAAACAAAGAACTTTGGAACAGACAGTTGATGCTTTTGCAGATGTATTTGAAAGCATTATAAAAGAACAGGTTTCAGGAAAAAATGTAATCTTACCTTTGTCTGGCGGTTTAGATAGTAGAACGCAAGCAGTCGCAATACACTATTTAGGAATTAAAACACATGCCTATAGTTATGCATTTGATGGCGGACACGATGAAACGTGGTATGGAAACAAAATTGCAGAGGTTTGTGGATTTCCGTTCGAATCGTTTACAGTTCCAAAAGGTTATTTGTGGAATTCTATAGAAGCACTTGGAAAAATCAATGGCTGTTATTCTGAGTTCACGCATCCAAGACAAATGGCATTTATAGAGAAATATAAAACTTTAGGTGATGTGTTTTCTTTAGGGCATTGGGGAGATGTTTTATTTGACGATATGGGAGTTCCTAGGAATTTGACATTAGAAAATCAAGTTGAAGTCATCCTAAAAAAAATTATAAAAAAAGGCGGTTTAGACCTTGCGAATAGTTTATGGGAAACTTGGCAATTAAAGGGTGATTTTAAAAGTTATCTAAAAAAGAGAGTTCACAAACTGCTTTTGGAAATTAATATTCCAGAGAATGCCAATACACAAATAAGAGCATTTAAAAGTCTGTATTGGGCACCTCGATGGACAAGTGTTAATTTGTCTGTTTTTGAATCTGTTCGCCCAATAACAATGCCTTATTATGATAACAGAATGTGTGATTTTATTTGTACTGTACCTGAAGAATACTTAGCTGGAAGGCAAATACAAATTGCTTATATCAAGAAACGAATGCCTAAATTAGCAAAGCTGACTTGGGAAGCACATAGGCCTTTTAATTTGTATAATTATCAATATAATAAGATACCTTGGAACTTGCCTTACCGATTAAGTAATAAATTGAAACACCTTATAAACTCAAAATATTTTATACAACGTAATTGGGAGTTGCAGTTTTTAGGTGAGAAAAATGATAAAAAACTACAGGCTTATTTGTTTGATAATCCTAATTTAAAAAATCTGGTTCCTTATCAGGTTAGAACACATTTTTATAGAAAATTCAAAGAGGATGATACCATTTTTTACTCTCATCCTTTAAGTGTACTTTTAACATTATCTATTTTTTCATCAAGAAACAAACTATAGTTTTTTGAAAAATGTATAAAATAAATTAATTATATCATATTTTGAAACAAGATTTTTCTGTAGCCTTATATTCAGGAGTTAGTAAAAGCACCACGTTTATTGAGCGCTTAATAACAGGCTTGGCAGAGCAAAATATTGATGTTTATATTTTTGGATTGAATAACGGAAAACCTCAAAAATCTAAGCATGTTATATATAAAACGTATAGCGGTAAATTACACAAGCTTTACGTGTTTTTAAAATATAGTTTAGGTCTTTTTTTATTTAAAAACAATGAAAAAAAGAGGCTAGATAGGTTTATTAAGTCTCAAGATCAAAATAAATTTCACTTACGGTTAAAATACTATCCTGTTTTGTATCATAGCCCAACTATATTTCATGTACAATGGGCAAAAGGATTGGCCGATTGGATGTGGGTAAAAGATTTTGGAATAAAGTTGGTATTGAGTTTACGTGGTGCTCATATTAATTATTCACCTATTGCTAATCCAGAATTGGCTGAAATGTATCGTTTCAATTTTCCGCAAATAGATGCCTTTCATGCAGTTTCTCAAGCCATCGGACAGGAAGCTGAAAACTATGCAGCTAATAAAGAGAAAATTCAAGTTATTTATTCTGGAATAAGCAAAACTTCTCTAATCCCCTTTAAAAAGAAAATAGTTTCTAAAAAGGATGACTTATATATATTATCGGTTGGAAGACAACATTGGATTAAAGGCTATAGTTATGCTTTGCAAGCGGTAAGAAAACTTTTAGACAAGAAAGTGAAGGTAAATTATACAATTATTGGTGGCGCAAATTCTGAAGAACTTTTATATTTGATTAATGAATTAGGCATAAATAATGAAATAATATTAACTCCTAAAATGGACTATGAAAACGTACTTTACCACATGCAAAAAGCAGATGTGTTACTAATACCAAGTGTGTGTGAAGGTTTAGCTAATGTTGCTGTTGAAGCTATGGCTTTGGGTTTACCTGTAGTTAGTTCTAATGCAGGAGGAATGCCGGAATTGGTTATTCATAATAAAACTGGCTTGTTGTATGAGAATAGGAATATTGTTGACATGGTAGATAAATTATTATATTTTAATACCATGACCGAAAAAGAAATTACTTCTATGGCTACTAATGCCTTCCAAAAGGTGTCGGAACAACATAATTGGGAAAATTTTAAAAGCGCCTTTTATACTTTTTATAAAGACCAAATTAGTATAACTTAATGAAAATAGGACTTGTACTTTCTTCTACACCTGGTTATTCTGAAACCTTTTTCACTTCAAAAATAAAAAGATTACAAGATCATGGTTTTAAAGTGGTGTTATTTACACAAAGTAGGAATGAAGATTTTGTACTTTGTCAAGTAATCAAAGCTCCTAAAGTCTATAAAAATGCTGTGTTACAACTAGTATCCATGATTTTAACTTTAACTAAATTAATAACTAGCGTAGCCACTGTTGTAAAATACATAAGACTAGAAAGAGAAGAGAACACCTCAACTTTAAATATTATAAAAAAGGTGTACTTAAATTCGCATGTTTTATCTCAAAAAGTAGATTGGTTGCATTTTGGTTTTGCAACTCAAGCCATTGGAAGTGAACTAGTAGCAAAAGCTATTGGAGCTAAAATGGCAGTGAGTTTTAGAGGTTTTGACATATCGATTTATCCCTTGAAAAATAAAAATTGTTATGAATTGTTATGGAAACATGTTGATAAAGTCCATACCATTTCAAATGACTTATTAGAGATTGCTTTAAATTTAGGACTTTCAAAACATCATGCTATTCAAAAAATAACACCAGCAATTGATGTTGAAAAGTTCCATAAAAATGGGGAAGAACCTTCAAAACAGTCCGTGATTGAAATACTCACAGTGGCTAGATTGAATTGGAAGAAAGGTATTACAGATACGCTCCACGCATTACAAATTTTAAAAAACATGGGTTATAAGTTTAATTATACTATTGTTGGAAATGGCGATGATTATGAACGCATAGTCTATGCCATATATCAACTAGATTTAGTAGACTATGTAAATTTGGTTGGAAAAAAAAATGTTAATGAAGTCATAGACATTTACGCCAATTCCAATTTGTATATTCAATGTAGTATTTCTGAAGGATTTTGTAATGCTGTATTAGAAGCACAAGCAATGGGTTTACTATGTGTTGTGTCTAGTGCAGAAGGCTTGTCAGAAAACATTATCGATAGAAAAACGGGTTGGGTAGTCCCAAAATGTAATCCTGAAGCATTAGCACAAAAACTAATTGAAGTTTTGAATTTACCTGAAGATCAAAAATCTTTAATAAGAAAAAATGCTATTCAAAGAGTGAAATCAGATTTTACAATAGAGCAACAAATCAAAAAATTTGTTACATTTTATAGCTGAAATCCTAAATAGTTGATTTCTGATGGTTCTAAAATTAATAATCTAACTTTAAGGTTTGGGTGTTAAAATAGACAATTATGGCTGCACATTAAGTAGGTATTGGTTATAAATAATTTATACCTTAAATTGCAATACTTAACAGCTATCTAAATTTTAATGAAGGTAAAAAAAACTCTAAAGCGACTTTACTATTTTGTAAAGCCAAAAAGTGAAAAATATAAGAAAACAGAGCTCTGTGGAGTCCCATTAAATTTATCGGATAGAACATTAAGACCAAATGAAGATCAAGATGACACTTGGTTTTTTTATTTAGCAAAACACCATAATGTCATTTACGATATTGGTTGTAATATTGGGTATACTGCTTTATTAGCATTAGTTCAAAATCCAAACCGACAAATTATTTTAGTAGATCCTAATCCTGAAGCGCTACAAAAGGCGGCCTTGAACATTATAAAAAATAATCTTGGAGCTAGAGCGCAATATTTTACTGGTTTTGTTAGTGATAGAGTAGACGATACGGTTAATTTTTACACAGTTGGAGCTGGTGCTGCTGGTAGTATGTTTGCTTCACATGCAAAAACTGCTGCTTTAGTTAATTCGTTTATGGAAGTAAAAACGATAACATTGGATTATCTGTTTTCGTTCTATGGTATTAAACCAGATTTAATAAAAATAGATATAGAAGGTGCGGAAACTTTAGCCATGAAGGGTGCTGTGGAGGTTGCAAGGTCAACTCAATGTGCATTTTTTATTGAAATGCATACTGTTGAAAACATATCCATGCTAGATGGCGCTCAAACCATGTTAAATTGGTGTCAAGAGGTTAATTATAAAGCTTGGTATTTAAAAACTGGACAAGAATTAAAAACTGCGGAAACGATAAAATCTAGGGGGAAATGCCATTTATTATTGTTGCCAGAACAAAAGCCTTACCCGGAATATCTTAAAGGTATTTCTGAAAGATCTAAATTGCCAAGTAACATACATTAAAATGAAACTGATAAAGGCTATAAAAAATCCTAAAGGGTATTATTCGGCTTTACAAAAACTAGTAGCTAATTTTTTTAGAGCAAGGTTTTATAAAGGAGAGAACGTACTTTGTGAAATTTGTAACTGGAATGGAGCATATTTTTTTTCTGGTAAATGCCCTAAGTGTAACTCTTTATCAAGAACACGACTCATCCCATTTTCTATCAGTTTTTTTAATTTGTTTAATGAGGACATCAAATTGCTGCATATAGCACCAAACGTTAATGAGTACAATTTTATTAAAAGGATCATCTCCAAGAAATCTCAATATGACAGATTGAATATTACGTCTGCAAATCATATAAATATTCAGCAAGATTTGACCAGTACGACACTTAAGAGTAATACTTATGACCTAGCCATATCTTGGCATGTGTTTGAGCATATTGTGGAAGATGTCAAAGCCATTTCTGAAGTTTATAGAATTTTAAAACCAAATGGAAAATTTTTATTAAGTGTTCCTATTTATCCAAAGAACAATGCAGTGACTTTCGAAGATTCTAATATTTTATATCAAGATTATAAAAAAATTCACGGTCATGAAGATCATTGCAGATCTTGTGGTTTAGATTATTATAAACGGTTTGAAGCTGTAGGTTTTAAGACTAAAACATTACGAATAGAAAATTTAAGTACTCACCAGATAAACAGGTATGGCTTGAGTAAAAGTCATGTCGTTTGGTGCTTTTCAAAATAAGCCTCTAAATACTATATTTTGTTATTCCAATTTTTAAAATATTTACAACCCACACAGTATTTTACCTTGCTCAATAAGGCTGGACAATCTGTTTTTCCAATAGTTAAAGATTTACCTAATTCTGTTTTAGACCAATTAAATTTAGATAATAAATACCAATCTGCCATTGCAAAAGATTATGATTTATCCTGGCAAGCCATAAAAAAAGGCTATATTGGTAAGACAGAAACATACACAAGTTTCCAGAAAATTCCAATTAAAGACGAGTACGTATTTATTCGTAAATACTTTAGTAAGGCTTGGGTGTACTATGTTTTTTTTATAAGACTTTTAAGTCTGAAAAACCCCTTTAAAGAGTTGCATGCCATTTATAATTCTAGAAAAGTAAAGCGAAGTAAATATTTGAAAAAGCCTATAATTGAAAGGAATTGGGATTTATATCATTCAAAATTGGTTGCAAAAACTCCAAGGGTATCCGTCATTATACCAACCCTTAATAGATATGTTTATTTAAAGGATGTCCTTAAAGATTTAGAAAACCAACTTTATAAAAATTTTGAGGTTCTAATTGTTGATCAATCTGATCCTTTTCACTCTGAATTTTATAGCGATTTTAATTTAGATATTAAGATTATTTATCAGGAGGAAAAAGCTTTATGGTTAGCTAGAAACGAAGCCATAAAATGTTCTGAAGGCGATTATATTTTATTATTTGATGATGATAGTCGCGTGGACGAAAATTGGATTATAAATCACCTAAAGTGCCTAGATGTCTTTGATGCTAGTATATCTTCTGGAGTATCCATTTCCAAAATAGGAGCAAAAGTACCTGATAATTATTCTTTTTTTAGAATTAGTGACCAATTAGATACAGGTAATGTCTTACTTCATAAAAATATATTTAAGGATATAGGTTTGTTTGATAGGCAATTTGAAAAGCAACGTATGGGAGATGGTGAATTCGGTTTACGGGCACACATTGCAGGTTATTTAAACATTTCTAACCCTCTTGCACAACGATTGCATTTGAAAGTTGGAAGTGGAGGTTTGCGTGAAATGGGAAGTTGGGATGCGTTTAGACCCAAGCGTTTATTTGCTCCAAGACCAATTCCTAGTGTTTTATATTTTTACAGAACATATTATAAAAATAAAGCCACAAGATGGTTATTACTTAAAACCATACCAATCTCTATTATGCCATATAAATTTAAAGCAAATAAAGGGATGCTGATAGTGGGTATATTTGTTTCTTTGTTATTAGCTCCATTTGTGCTGTTTCAAGTTTGTAAATCTTGGAAATTGGCTAGTAAAAAAATGAATGAAGGCCCAAAGATTGAAATTTTAGAGTGAAAATATCTCATAAATATATAGTTATCGTTACTTCTGAATTCCCACCATTACCTGGAGGGATAGGTAATCATGCCTATCATTTGGCATTGTTTTTATCAAAGCATTCCTATAATGTTGAGGTCATAGCAGACCAACGATCACTTGATTTAAAAACTGAGCTCGAGTTTGACCAGAAAGTCCCCTTTGTCGTGAAACGAATAAAGCTTCGCAATCCGCGTATATTTATGTATTTTGATAGAGTGTTTAAAACATATAAATCTATAAAACGGAGTGATTTGGTTATTGCAACAGGAAAATTTTCTTTATGGAATGTGGCGTGTTGTACTTTATTTTTGAAACGTCCGAGTTTAGCAGTTATTCATGGAAGTGAGGTTAATTTTAGATCTTTAGGTTTAAGAACTGCAGTTAATTGGGCGCTTAAGCGATTTACAGAGGTTATTGCGGTTTCCAATTATACCAAAGGTTTGGTGTCGCATTTGGGCAACCGTATCATTGTTATACCCAATGGTATTGATTTTGATGCCTGGAAGGCTGAAGGGGTAGAGCCCATGGCATTAACAGGTAGCCCAGTTTTAACGACTGTAGGCCGTGTGAGCAGTCGAAAAGGGCAATTGGAGGTCATTAAACTTTTACCAAAATTACTAGATGATTTTCCTGATATGCATTATCATTGTATAGGCATTCCAACTGAAGCTGATGCCTTTAAAGCTGTTGCTGTATCTTTGGGAGTTGACTCCCATGTTAGTTTTCACGGTGCTGTTTCTAATAACTACTTAAAGGCTGTTTTGTTATCTACTGATGTCTTTGTTATGATGAGTACTGAAAGTAGTACCGGTGATGTGGAAGGGTTTGGGATAGCCATATTGGAAGCCAATGCTTTAGGAATACCTGCCATTGGTTCAAAAAACTGTGGTATTGAAGATGCTATAAAGCCTGGCTATTCAGGTTTTTTAATTAATAAAAATGATACTACAGCGCTTATTGATTGCATAGATAACATACTGAATGGTATGGAGGATTTTAAATTAAATTCAATGCTTTGGGCAAAAGAGCATGATTGGGAAATTATTGTTAAACACTATATTAAAGTAATATCATGCCTTCATTAACAATCATTTCCCATACGGAACATTATAAAAACTCCGAAGACAATATTGTTGGATTGGGACCTACCGTGACAGAAATCAACCATCTTCTAGAAGTTTTTGATACGATTATCCATGTTGCTATGTTGCATGAGGGAACTCCACCACCCAGCGCTTTGCCCTATTCGTCAAATAGCATCCGATTTGTTGCCATTCCAACTGTTGGGGGGGCGTCATTTAATGATAAAATTGCTATAGTGTCGAAAGCCCTGAAAATTTTACGAATTGTTAAAGATGAAGTAGGCGCCGGTGATTATTTTCAGTTTCGAGCTCCAACAGGCATCGGTGTGTTTGTTGTTCCTTATTTAATGCTTGTCACCAAAACCAAAGGCTGGTTTAAGTATGCGGGTAATTGGATACAACCAGATCCGCCACTGGCCTACCGTTTTCAAAAATGGTTGCTAACCAACCAAAAAAGACCTGTTACCATCAATGGTATTTGGCCAGAACAGCCAAAACATTGTTTATCGTTTGAAAATCCTTGTTTGACTGATGATGAGCTTGCAGCTGGAAAAGCTTTGGTTAGCAAAAAGCAAAAACACACTAATCATATTGAATTGTGTTTCGTTGGCCGCCTTGAGGAAGCCAAAGGAATTGGATTGCTTATAGATGCCATTGCTTCTTTAAATGAATCTGAAAAGCAGCAAATAACCATGATTCACGTAGTTGGGGATGGCAATCACAAACAAGGGTATCTGAAACTGGCCAAACAAACTGATGTCCCGTTTGCATTTTATGGGTTTTTATCACGACTGGAAGTTCACAACATCTATAAAAAGGCGCATGCCATCTTGTTGCCATCTGCTTCAGAGGGATTCCCAAAAGTGATTGCAGAAGCTATGAATTATGGTTGTTTACCCATAGTTTCTGACGTTTCTTCCATAGGACATTATGTTAAGCATCAAGAAAACGGATTTCTACTACGCTCTATTGATTCTGAAGGAGTCCTTTTGGCCTTACGAGAATTTTTACAATTATCATCACGAAATTATTCCGTTATGACCCAATCTGGCATCCAAAAAATTAACAGATTTAGCTATGCTTATTATAATTCCCGAATTTCAAAGGACATTTTATAAAAAATCTTGTAATTTGCTTTCTTATTAAAAAGTTTGAGTTGACTCTTACTTATAACAATCTCTATGGTTGAATCTATTAATCTCATTAACGGTAAGACATCTAAGACATGTTCATTCTTTAGGCATCATGACTATAAAGTTACTTTTGATTCATCTATTTTAGAAGCAAAGTCTGCCACTATTCAGATTGTATTTAATTGTGACATCACCCAATTTCGTAATCATGATTATACTTGGGTTGCTGTTACAAAAAACCATATTGCCAATTGGCATTCGCCAAAAATTATTAAACTTGAAAATGATCAACTTATACAGGCTAACCAGCAGCTGGGGGTTTGGGAGGTTGATGCTTCCCAAAAGCATGTGCTTTTATGGCATCTGAATCCGAGGCATTCCAAACCTTTAGCACAATATGATCTAAATAATTCTAAATGTATAGTTGAAGGCGTCCATAAAGAAACTAATACTACGCCATTAGGGTTATTATTTATCAAGGACTATGGTATTGAGGTCAGTCGATCGCAAGTGCCTTTTTCGGCTATAGCCTGTTTTACCGATCATTGCGATTTTGATAGTCTAGATAATTTAGAGGATCAACGGTTGTTTTTTAAAAATAAAAATGTAACCATCACTAAAGGTTTTTTTCTGAAGGATTTTTCCAACCAAAAAACAACAGCTTGCTATGAAAACCATAAAGAGGCATTGCAAAAATGGATTGATGATGGACATGAATTGGCTTATCATTCTTTTTCTAAATCTATTAAACCGTTAACAGAAAGTCTGAATGACTTTAAATGTTTTAAACCGCCGTTTGAAGACGTAGCTACTTATATAGATCATGGTTTTCAGCCTTATAATGTTTCTCTGTATAAAAACTATAAAATAATCAATAGTGATTATGGAATTACATTACATGAGAGAGGTGTAGAAAACCTATGGAATTATGTTGATACTGGTACAGCAGTTAACGGTGTTATTAACCAAATAAACCCCAATCAATTTACTTTAGAGACTTTTAGGCGTGGCATTGTCAATTTAGATTGGAAAACCAGACAATCCATGTTCTTGAAAAACACTGTATTTCATTATTTTAATAATGACTACAGTTTACGCCTATATCGCTATGTTGCTCGGTATTTTAAAACTATAAACAGAAAAAAATCCTTAAGAAAGCATTTGGATCTATTTGTAAATGTACTAAAACTAATTAGACTTTTTATTCCGATAGCGCTTTTTTGGCATAAGCGAAAGCATACTATTTATCCACTCGCCAAGTATTCACCTGTAATTTTTAGTCACGATATTACAGGCATACCTTTTACTATATTCCAAACTCTGGAGATGATTGATTTTAAATTGGGTTTATGTCAGAAAAACCTTGATTTGTTGATAGCTGAACGTGGTTTGTTTATTGCCCATACTTATTTTTCAGCACCCATGAATTACCATCAAGGGAAATTGTTTGGTAAAATAGGTGAGATTGATGCCCAAGTAGATAAAAACTTTGCTTATTTATCCCAAAAAATTCAGTTGAAAGAAATATGGAATCCTACCTTGACTGAACTCATTCATTATTTAAAACAAATTGAAACCATTGTTTTTGATTGTGATTCAAGTGGACAACTTATTGTTCACCATCAAAACCAATTAAAAATACGGCAAGTCAACTAATGGAAGTTATTTTCACAAAAGAAAAGAAATGGCTGGAATTATGGGACATGTATGTGTTGGAAAGCCCTATGGGGAGCCATTTAGTACTTTCCGATTGGTTGACCTCATTTAAATCTTATGGATTTGATTATGAAGTAGGGCTTATTGTAAGTGACGGTATTATAGTTGGAGGCTGTGGTATTGTCATTCCCAAGTTTTTAGTGTTTAAATTCTATATTATCCCTCATGGTCCTATTTATACTGATGGTTATGGTGTTGACTATCAGTATTTTTTAAAACAGATCCAAGAACGGGCAAAAGAAAGTGGTTGTTGCTATATGCAGTTGAGCCTCCCCATAGCATCCAATGAAAAAATTGAGGATTATTCCTATAATCTTGATATTAGGACTTGGTTTGATTCATTGTACAAACCGGGTAAACTTTTTCAGTACGTCTATACATCCTATGGGCTTAATTGGGTAGATTTTGGAACCAATAGTTCGGCAGAAGACTATTTGAGCCAGTTATCTCCTAAGGTTAGACGGAATATTCGAATGCCTTATAATAAAGGAGCTAACGTTATATTTGTTAAAGATGAACCTTCAATTGCCAAAGGATACGAACTAATAGTTGAAAATGCTAAAGCAGGCAATTACCAAGTGCGTTCTTTCAAGGAATTTGGATCTACAATTTTGGCATTAATTAATAAAGGATATGCCCACTTTATAATCTGTGAAGTAGGTGGTGTCCCCAAAGCTGCTGGTTTTTTTGTGGAAACAAAAGGTTTTATAACGAATATTATGGGTGGCGTATTGCGTGAAAAACCTGATATAAAGTTGGGATATATGCTTCAATGGGAAATTATTAAAAAATCTTTTGAAAAAGGGTTTAGAGGTTACAATATATCTATGGGGGGGTCTGTGGGAGTTCAAGATTTTAAGTCGAGGTTTGGGGCAGAAGCTGTTTATTATGACCAGCCTCATTATCATTTGGTGTTGAATCCTGTTTATTTTAAGCTATTCAAATTTTTTGATACCTATATGAAGCCGCACAAGGCTAAAATATCTAAATTATTAAGCCTTTTTAAATGATGAAACGGTTGTTAAAGAAATTACGCGTTGTACGGATTGACGTTTATATTTATAGGATGTCAGACTATACGGCCTTTCATTTACCAGGATTTACATACACGATACAGCGTGAAGCGTATGGCTCTAAAACACGCTTTTTTATTAAGGATTTAGATGTATTAGTTCATGAGAGTTATTTGTTTGAGCGCATATATTTATTAAAATCCATTAGGCGAACAGGACCTGTAATAGGAGACTGTTTTACCAACAAACATTACAGAGGGCAATCTATATATCCTTTTGTTATCAATTATATAGCTGAAAAAATGTTAGTAGATGGTTGCAAAGAGGTGTTTATGGTTGTTAATCAATCCAATATTAGTTCAATAAAAGGGATTGAAAAAGCAGCTTTTCAAAAAATTGCTTCGATAAAAGCTACCCGCTGGTTATGGTTTTACTTAAAACGACAGGTTATTTATTATGATTAATTTTAAGAATTTATGAAACTAAAATTTACAACTACATTTAAAATACTATTTTCCAAATTGTTGCCCGATTCTGAAAAGCTTCGCTATTTATTTTGGCTGCCCAAGCTGCATACTTTTCATAGAAAACATGGTCGACATGGTGCTGTTTTAAGCAGTAGGAAACAATTATATAAGTATATTAATAATTATATTTCCAATCAGGCTATTACTTACTGTGAGTTTGGTGTTTTTCAAGGTGACAGTATCAGATATTGGACCCGAATAAATAATCATAACAACTCTAGTTTTTTTGGATTTGATACGTTTAGTGGCTTGCCTGAAAGTTGGAATAATTTTACAGGTGGATTAGAGAAGGGCACTTTTGACACACAAGGACAGGTGCCTGATATAGATGATGCTCGAGTAGTCTTCCATAAAGGACTATTTCAGGATACGTTTCCAGACTTTCTTTTGGGGTATCTATCAGATAAGCTTTTAGTGATTAATATTGATGCTGATTTATATTCTTCGACCCTATTTGTTTTAACTATGGGGCATAGGATTTTAAAAAAGGGTTCAATTATCATATTTGATGAGTTTTCCAGTGTTTTACATGAATTCCGTGCATTTGAAGATTATTGTGCTGCCTATGGTGTTTCTTTTGAGGTAGTAGCTTACACGAAGTCCTCAAAAAGTTATTATGCCCATGTTGCTGTCCAAATTTTGTGATAGAGTTGTTAGTAGAGTCTTTTAACAAATAATCTTGTAATACTCTGATTAATTAGGTGTAACTAAAAAAAAAAATTATATTTTTAGCAATTGCTATTTATAACTTTCATTAATGATTTTCAACAAACTTATTTGGGCATTAAAGCGGCATCCTTTCCTGTACACCACACGATTTAAGCTACTGTCTAAAAATGCAAGCATTAGTGAAGTAAGTAAATACAATTATAATCAGATTAATAAAAAAGAAGATATCCCAAAATACTTTCATGAAATAAATGAGGTTGTTTTTTTTGATGGTGAAGCCAAAACGGATTTGAAATTTATAAAAAAAATAAGTAACTGGTTAGTCAAGAATATTAAAGGTGGCCCTGGTTTAAGTGTACCTTCTGAAGAAGCTTTGAAAATTATGTTAGCTGGTCAAGGTGGGGTGTGTAGTGATATGGCGCAGATTTTCAACAATTTTTGTGTTGTCAATAAGAAATTGGTTAGGGAATGGGGGTCTACTAGAGCTCCCTTTGATAAAGATTACGGTGGACATTCGTTTAATGAAGTATACTGTCAGGAATTGAATAAATGGGTTTTGGTAGATGTGTCTTATTGTACCCTGTTCTATAGTGACAATGAAATCCCGTTATCTGTGATAGAACTTTATCAACTACTTCGTTCGGACAAGCAAATAAGGTTTGCATCGTTCAATAACGCTATTGAATTGGATGAGACTATTATTTATAAGAATTATTTAAACCCCCAAACGGTTCCTTTTTTAATCTGTGATTACTCTAATAAAACTTATGATAAGTTCCTAAAACTATTTAGACCCTATCTTCCTGTTTTTGCGATACATTTTCTATTGTACCTTTTAAACAAGAGTTACCATTATCGGTTTCCAATGGATGACTATAAAAAGATATTTTGAATTTTTCCTAATTTTTAAGGCTTTTACTTAATATGAAAACTAATATAACATATGTAAGTGCTGTAGGTTTTCATGCTTTACTAGGTTTGCTGCTGTACTTAAACGAAAGTTTGGCTAAATTATATTTTGGTTTGGCTATGGTGTTTTTTACATACCGTATTGTTATGGCAGCCAATCATAAAAAGACTTTTGAGGTTTTGTTGGCCTGCGCCTATTTTGTGGGAGCCGAAGTGTTTTTTAGAACCACAAAGGGTGCCATTTCTTATGAAGCCGGTAAATATTTGGTAATCCTTTTTATACTAATGGGCATGTTTTACAAAGGGGCATCGGGTAAGGGGTATCCTTATTTTATTTATCTCATGTTTTTGGTGCCCTCCATTTTTGTGGCATCGACAACCTTAAGTTTTGATGCTAATTTTCGAACCAATATAGCCTTTGTGTTAAGTGGTCCTGTATGTTTGGGAATTGCATCTTTGTTTTGTTATGATAAGCCAATAACAACAGGACAAATGTCAAAAATTTTATTGTATATGTTGCTGCCTATTATAGCACATGTGGTTTATATATATTTTTATAACCCAGATTTACGGGATGTGTTGACTAGTACCGCATCTAACCGTGAAGCTGCTGGAGGGTTTGGTTCCAATCAGGTAGCTACAGCTTTAGGATTGGGGATGTTTCTTGTAACCTATAGGATATTTAATAATTCGCCAACTTTAGGTTTAAAAATATTAAATTTTTCCATTTTGATTCTCATTAGCTATCGTGGTGTATTGACCTTGAGTCGTGGCGGTATTATTACTGGAGTTTTATGTATCTTAATTTTTTCTTTTTTTTATTTTTATCAAGCGACACCACATGTTAAAAGTAAGATACTGGGAATGTTTGCACTGTTGATTGTGGCATTGGTCGCTGCCTGGTTTATAAGCTCCAATCAAAGTAGAGGGCTGACAGAAAAACGTTATGCAAATAAAAATGCTCAAGGTATAGAAAAAAAGGATGTTACAACTGGAAGGAAAGAATTATTTCTTGGAGAGATTGAGGGATTTTTATCCAATCCCTTTTTTGGTATTGGTTCAAGCCGTGCAAAAGACCAGCGGATTGAAGAGGAAGGTCAAGGAATTACATCGCATAACGAAATTAGTAGAACCTTATCAGAACACGGTATTTTTGGAATTGCTATGTTGGTGATATTACTGTTTAAGCCATTATCCATACGCTTTAAAAATAAGGGGAACTATTTTTTTTATGCCTTTTTGGCATTTTGGTTTGCTACCATCAATCATTCATCCATGCGAATAGCGGCACCAGCCTTTATATATGCACTCGCTTTATTACACGTAACCCATGATAAACGTCCTGTACATAGGAAACAAATTAAGCCTCAAGCAGTCTAATGTTTCGGCCGTAGACATTTTGGGTCCCTTGTTGGAGGCATCCAGTTATAATCTCCAATATGCTTCTTCCGAAACCAACAAAATGGCTAGGCTGGGAGATATGATTTTGGCTTGTTTTAAGGCATATAAAAAAGTGGATGTTGTATTGATTGACACCTATAGTACCCAAAATTTTTATTATGCCTTTATAGTTAGTCAGTTATGTAGGTTATTGCGTTTACCCTATATTCCCATTCTACATGGAGGGAATTTGGAAAGCCGCTTACAGCAGTCGCCTAAATGGTCTTCTTTAATATTTAATCATGCACGAGTTAATGTGGCGCCGTCGCTTTTTATTAAGTCGCTTTTTGAATCCTATGGGTATTCTAGAATCGTACATATTCCCAATACGATTAAGATTGAAAATTATCCTTTTAAGGAGCGGTCTCTTAAAACCATCAAGTTGCTTTGGGTACGGTCGTTTTCTAGAATCTATAATCCCCAATTAGCAGTCAAGATCTTGAAGCTATTGCAAGAAAAGGGTCATGATGCGACGTTGTGTATGGTAGGGCCGGATACAGGCGATGGCAGTTTACAGGCTACCCAACAATTGGCTAAAGAATTGGGTGTTATGGTCACATTTACCGGCAAACTCACCAAAACCGAATGGACAGACCTGGCAGCCGATTATAATGTGTTTATAAACACTACCAATTTTGACAATATGCCCGTGAGTGTCATTGAAGCTATGGCTTTGGGGTTACCAGTAATATCAACCGATGTAGGTGGCATGCCTTTTCTAATTGATCAGGGTGAGGATGGGCTATTGGTATCATCTAATGATGCGGATGCCTTTGTAGTTGCCATTTTAAAATTGTGTACGGAGTCCGATTTGAAAAACAAGTTGGTTTTTAACGCTCGGAAAAAAGTAGAACAGTTTGATTGGGAGGTGGTGAAACATTCTTGGTTCGGGGTTTTGGATGGTTAAGAGTTGGTAGTCGGTAGTTGGTAGTTGGTAGGAAGCAGTATTCAGTAAGCAGTGACAGTTAGCAGTCATGGGTTGGTGATTTGACAGGCTCATCATGATAGTCTGTAGTTTTAGTTGTTAGTTAGTGTTTAGGGCTAAAGTAATAGGTTAGAGTACAGACGAAAGACTTCAAACTCCTCTTTCTTTATCTATGTTGTCACTTCGGTAAATTCATTGCCAATGCGCAAGCTCGCACCTTCGCTAAATTAGTCCACTGGACTAATTCTACACGCTTGGTCGTAACTAAAGAGGGGATCTGTACCATTTATAGTTAATTTATCAATTGGCTCCTCCCTTTACTAAAGGGAGGTGTCCAGACCATTAGCGTCTGGACGGAGGGTTTGAAAAGTAGCCATGTGTTTAAAATCAAACTCCCCGTCCAAACTGCGTTTGTCCACCCCCTCTTTGACTAAAGCGGGGAGCTTTAGTTATGATGTATTGCCAACTGGTTAGTTTATTTAGATAAAGGGAGGTGACTAGGTCTTTAGCGTCTGGACGGAGGGTTTGATCTATAATAAGCGCCATATATTATCGCTGTAAATTACCCTAACTTAATCTTGTTTAGTATTTTGAACTTATTATCTTTACTTTTAACTTTTGTTAACAACCAATGGCCAAGCAAGATATCCATTTTAATATTTCGGAACGTAAGATTCTCCTCCGCATTATGGATATAGTCTGCACACTTTTATGCCTCTATTGGGTGGGCTATGGTTTTGATTTTGACTATTTCGCGATTACGAAGGAAAATTGGGCATGGGCGTTGGTACTCATGTTGTATATATCAGCTTTCGGAACTGTTTTTGAATTGTATGACCTGCAGAAGGCAGGCAAACTGGAATCGGTTTTTCCCAATATTATTTTCACGGTATCGGTGACTGTGCTTTTTTATTTAATGACGCCATGGTTTACACCATCATTACCAACTAACAGATTGCAGATACTCTATTTCTACTTGGCTATTTTGGGTGCTTTGTGTGTTTGGCGGTTTGTATATATGACCTTTATTACATCGCCTCGATTTTACAAAAAAGTCTTGATTGTTGGTGAAACTTCCAATATTGAAACCATTGTAGATGCCTTTAAAAATGCCGACCCTAACTATAAAATTGTTGGGTTTATTAATTGTGAAGAAAGCCAATTGGAAGGTGTTAAATATAAAGGCGTAAGGGAGTATGGGCCTGATGAGATACATCAAGTAATCAGTAAAGAAAACATATCAGAAATTATAGTGGCTAGCTATAATGCTGAAAATATTACTTCCGATATTTACCATGACCTTATTGTGTTATTGGAACGCGGATTCCCTATAAGGGAGTATACTCAAGTATATGAAGATACGACTTACCGGGTTCCGGTGCAGTTTGTGGGCAAGGACTTTTATAAATATTTTCCATTTAGTCGTAGTAACCAGAATAAACTCTATTTATTTTTTCATAGACTATTTGATTTGGTGTTTTCTATATTGGGTGTACTGATAGGGCTTTTTCTTATTCCTTTAATATTTATAGGCAATCTATTGGGTAATCGTGGACCTCTGTTTTATTTTCAAGAGCGGGTAGGCAAGAATGGTCAGGTTTTTAATATTATTAAGTTTAGGACTATGGTGGTTAATGCTGAACAAGGTGGAGCGGTTTGGGCCGCCAAGAATGATCATCGTATAACGCCTTTCGGTAAATTTTTGAGGCGTTCCAGATTGGATGAAATCCCTCAATTTTTAAATATTCTTAAAGGAGACATGAGTTTAATCGGGCCAAGACCAGAAAGGCCTTATTTTGTCAAGGAATTGTCGCAAGTCATTCCATTCTATGAAACGCGCCATATTATTAAGCCAGGGCTTACTGGTTGGGCGCAAGTTAAGGTGCGTTATGGTTCAACAGTTGAAGATAGTTTATTGAAGCTTCAATACGATTTATACTATATTAAACACCGTAGTTTCTTACTTGATGCCAATGTTATTATAAAAACCTTGAGTACGATGGTGTTCTTTAGGGGGCAGTGATTGGTGCTTCGACAGGCTCAGCATGACAGTTGGTAGATTAGAGACTAGAATATAGACACTAGAGGCTAGAGTATAGACTGGAAGGAGATTAAACGCCTCTTTCTTCACCTGCGTATCACTTCGGTAAATTCTTTATCCTCATTATCAAAAGTGGCGAGCGGTTGCTTGTTAAAATATATCTTTAATACTAGCGGGGAGCGGATGCGTTTTTAATTTATTCACGATTTTTAAAATACTGTATTAAATACACATACCGAATTATCATTGCCACAAAAAGGGGTATTAGCGCATAAGCAAACACCTGAATGCCAACTACCCAATGAAACACCAATAAACACATCATGATCACCAAAAACTTCAGGTATTTAATCAGCCAGGGTTTTGGAGATTTTAACTTCCAAACAACTATGATATTTAATGGGAAAGCCCAAAGCAGATTGTAATTTTGTGTTGTAGCAGTGTGGTCTGTAGCAAACCATAACAGTAACAGAAAGATGCCAATAATTCCAGTTGTCAGAAATAGTATCACATCTAAATATTGGCTACGAGCTTGCCGTTTAAAATCGCGAAAAGTTATAAAAATTATAAGAAGTGCTATCATACTAAAAACGACCATTGGACTACCAATAAAAAGGTTATTTTTGGACAAAGGTTGCTGTTCGTAAATAGTAGATTCCTCCGCAACCAATTTTTTAGAAGTACTATCAATAGAGGCTAGATTAAAAAAGGTGTGTACATACTTTGGTAAAAACAAATGCTCTTCAGGCGAGGCTGTTTGGTCAATTACCGAGCCTAATGCGATATCAATACCCACACTACCCCAAGAGTTATAATCCAAATTTTGCTGAATAAGGGTTCTAAATGATGCTGGTTTTAAGTCTTGAGGCTCCTGAAATGTTATTTGACCGGCAGTGGCTTGTAAAACATCTTTTATCTTGGTAGCACAATTATCATAAAAGAAATCATACAGATAGTTGCGGTTTTCAGGCTTGTAATTGTTTTTTAAAAAATTGTAAAGAGCTTGCTTTTCTGCAAGTGACAGATTAATCACTTGTTCTTTAATGGTTCGGTTTTGCCAGATATAGAAATCCTTAATATCACGGTAGTTACTTTTGCCAATGGAGTAGTTGAGTTTTCCTCTAGCAAAATTTAAATAAAAGCCTGGTTCATCAAATGGAAAACGGCCATAGTCATAGGTTATGTCCAAGCGGGTAACCGGATCCTTAATTCGAAATAAACTGTGTCCAAAGGCATCATTAAGTGACGTGCCAGGCCCAATTGTCAAAACACTAACTTGTGATGATTCCGATAAGTTTTGGGCAACAGAGCCTTGCAAAAAAAACAAAAACACCAAGAAAAACAACCGTATTCCCATAATGGCTAATTTATCTAAAAATACTGAAATCGAGTTTTAGAGAAAATACATTGGAGTATATAGCCACACTTTGGTCACCAATATCGGTAAATGCATAGTCCACTTGAATACCCTTGTATTTAAAACCAACACCCATACTAGGCTGAAAGGATAGCGATTCGCTATTGTCTATCTGTAATTCATTTTGAAAATTACCGACACCTGCTCGTAGAAATACCATATCCAGATAGCCGAATTCCAATCCTAAGGCTGGCGTGATACTGGCAAAGGATGTTGAAATCACATCGTTATTTTCTTCAAAACGAACCAGTAAATCCAATTCTGCCAATAAGGAGTAGTCATAACGAATGATGAATTTTTTGGCAACACCTAACTGTAGTTTAGGGATGGTGATTTCGGTAGTTTCCGGTAATTCTTGATTCTGGCCTTCAACAGCATCTTGAATGGTGGCGAATTCATCCTCATCAATGGCCCAAGCATTAAAGGTTGTCGTGATATCGCGTGCCATAATACCAAACTTCCATTCGTTGCGGGTTTCAAATTGAATGGCTGCATCTAAACCAAAACCCCAAGAGGAAGCAAAATCACCAATTATACGACGAATAACTTTAGCATTGATACCATAATTTAATCCATCTAATGGTAACGTACGTGCATAGGAAAAGGTGACGCCATAATCGGCCGTTGAAAATAAACTGATACGATCATAGTTGATATTGCCTTGGTCGTCTATTAATTGGGTTGTATTCAAGATATCATCAACCGCAAAACGGATAATAGATACACCCACAGAACTTCTGTCATCAATGGGCATGGCAAAGCCAATATAATCGTAGTTGGCAATATTGGCAAAATAGCTGGAATGCATCAGGGCTATTTGCTTATCCTCAATATGTACCAAACCAGCAGGATTCCAATAACCAGAATTGACATCGGCCGAATGGGCTACAACAGCATTACTCATGCCCAATGCTGCTGCATCAACACCAATATTTAGAAACTCATTGGAATACTTGCGAACCGCCTGACCACATACCGAAACCGATATGAGCAATAGTATAGTGGTTAGTAATGCTTTCAAATACAATTCTTTTTTGCAAATATGCTATTATTTTTCAATATAATAAACTTGAAAATCCAAGACTTATTGCGTGATACTTGTTTTAGACGCAAATAGTTTGTTATTTTTACAATCCCGTTACTAATAATATGAAGAAACATATTCCTAACCTGATAACCTTATTAAATCTATTATCAGGTTGTATCGCAGTTATTATGGTATTGTCCAATCAGTTTGTGGCAGCAGCCTGTTTTGTGTTTCTAGGCATATTTTTTGATTTTTTTGATGGTTTGGCTGCGCGGAAATTACAGGTTCAAAGTGAGTTGGGTGTTCAATTGGATTCTTTGGCAGATATGGTGACCAGCGGTCTAGTTCCAGGTCTTATGCTATATAAGTTATTAACCCTTGCCGTTGGCGCTTCACTCATAGAGACCGATGTATCCTGGACCAATAACATGATTTGGGAAGGGGTTACTTGGTATCCCATAAGTTTAGTAGGGTTGATGGTACCTTTGGCGTCGGCTTATAGGTTAGCAAAATTCAATATTGATGAAGATCAACAAACCTATTTTAAAGGACTTCCTACACCAGCCAACGCACTTTTGATTATGTCATTACCACTCATTATGGAATTTCAGAACAATGACTTAATGAATGCTACGATTACAAACAGCTGGTTTTTAATAGCGCTAACTATTATTAGTTCCTATTTGTTAAATGCTCCCATTAAGTTGTTTGCCTTAAAATTTAAGACTTGGGATTTTAATTCGAATGCTATGCGCTATCTATTTATAATTCTATGTTTGGTGCTACTTATTGTTTTGCAGTTTGCTGCAATTCCACTTATAATTTTAGTGTATATTATTTTGTCTTTGTTTTCTCAAAAGACCATTATTTAATCAAAAAACGTAATCAAATTTTTAATTTATGGCTTCAGGTTTTTTTGCATTGTTAGATGATATTGGTGCTCTTATGGATGATGTGGTGGTTATGAGCAAACTCACAACCAAAAAAACGGCTGGAATCCTTGGTGATGACCTAGCTGTTAATGCTGAAAAAGCATCTGGATTTATGTCGTCCCGTGAATTACCCGTTTTGTGGGCCATTACCAAAGGTTCCTTTTTAAACAAATTGATTATCTTGCCTATAGCCTTTTTATTAAGTGCCTTTTTACCGCCAGCGGTTACTGTTATTTTGGTAATAGGTGGTATTTATTTGGCCTTTGAAGGTGCCGAAAAAATTTATCATTTTATTGTTCCCCATAAACATGATTCGAATCCTGAAGTGTCTGCAGCGATGCCTAAAGATACCGTGATTGATATTGAAAAGAAGAAAGTGAAATCTGCTATTTTAACAGATTTTATCTTGTCTGTTGAGATTGTCATTATAGCTTTGGGTACGGTAGTCGATCAGGAATTACTGTTTCAGATATTGGTGGTTTCCATTGTGGCCATTATTGCAACAGTTGGTGTGTATGGTATTGTAGCTTTATTGGTGCGTATGGATGATTTTGGCTTATGGCTAGTGAACAAGAACCAAGAGGATAAAGGTTTTCTTTATACTGTTGGTAATTTTCTAGTAAGAGCTTTGCCTTGGGTTATTAAAAGCTTATCAGTTATAGGTACTATAGCCTTATTG
This sequence comes from Bacteroidia bacterium, assembly GCA_030425285.1. Classification (GTDB taxonomy): domain Bacteria; phylum Bacteroidota; class Bacteroidia; order Flavobacteriales; family Flavobacteriaceae; genus Hanstruepera. The sequence goes on along the minus strand of JAUIAY010000003.1, from coordinate 138,098 downwards.
TTGGTGTCAGGTGGTATTTTTGTACACAACATTGAGTTCCTACATCATGTATTGGAATCTTGGCCAGGTATGTTACGTGATTTTGTAATTGGTTTAGGAGTAGGTTTAATAGCGCTCCTTATTTTTAAGGGCGTTAAATTTGTGATTAAAAGTTTCAAGAAGTAGTCAATCGCGGATTTTTTTCTTACGCAATTCGAAATTCTGACCCAGATACACTTTACGCACCATTTCGTCATTAGCCAATTCTTCAGGTTCTCCTGCTTTAAGAATGCTACCTTCAAACATCAAATACGTTCTATCGGTAATAGCTAAAGTTTCCTGTACGTTGTGATCGGTAATCAAGATACCAATGTTTTTTTTGGTCAATTGGGCTACAATACGTTGAATGTCTTCAACAGCCACTGGATCGACACCTGCAAAAGGTTCATCCAATAAAATGAAATTAGGGTCGGTAGCCAGTGCACGAGCAATTTCTGTTCGACGACGCTCACCACCAGATAGTAAATCGCCACGATTCTTACGGATGTGCCCCAAACTGAATTCCTCAATAAGCGATTCCATTTTTAGGTGTTGTTCCTTTTTGCTTAATTTGGTCAATTGTAACACACTTAAAATGTTGTCTTCTATACTCAACTTACGAAATACGGAGGCTTCCTGTGCCAAATAGCCTATGCCACTTTGAGCACGTTTATACATTGGAAATTTGGTAATATTGGTGTTTTCCAGAAAGATGGTGCCACCATTGGGTTTTATAAGTCCCACAATCATGTAAAACGAGGTGGTTTTACCTGCGCCATTTGGTCCTAAAAGCCCCACAATTTCACCCTGATTTACCTCCAGGGATACATCTTTCACAACCTTTCGGCCGTTGTAGGATTTCATTAAATGCTCTGCTTTTAGTTTCATGGCTTGTCTTTGTTAAGGGCTAAAATAGTAAAATCAAACACACCAACCGATATTCTGTTTTTAATTTAAAAAAAGTTTAACGCTGTTGTTCCAAGGCATCCCAAAACTCATAGGCTCTACGTAAATGCGGAATGACAATGGTGCCACCAACCAAGGTTGCAATGCTCAAGGCTTCAACAACCTCTTCTTTTGTTAGACCTTCCTTAAAACTACTTTCCAAATGGTATTTGATGCAGTCATCACAACGTAAAACGGTTGATGCTACCAGGCCCAATAATTCTTTGGTTTTGATATCCAAGGCACCAGCTTGAAAGGCATTGGTGTCCAGATTAAAAATGCGCTTGATGATTTTGTTGTTATCGGCCAAAATCCTGTCGTTCATTTTGGAACGATACGTGTTGAATTCTTCGACTATATCAGACATGCTTTGTATTCTTTTCTTGTTTTTTAACGACTATTTTAGAAATATAGATACTTACTTGATACAGTACTAAAATTGGGATGGCCACAATTATCTGACTGGTAATATCAGGCGGCGTGATAATAGCCGATAGAATTAGCACGATAACTAATGCAAACTTTCTATATTTCTTTAAGGTTTTTGGCGTAACCAATCCTATTTTGGTCAAAAAGTAAATAACGATGGGCAATTCAAAAATAAAACCTGAGGCCAAAGATGAGGATCTCACCAAAGCTATATACGAACTGATATCAATCTCATTGGAAATTTCAGAACTTACGGTATAGGTTCCCAAAAAATTAATGGATAATGGTGTTACCACATAATAGCCAAACAGAACGCCCAAAAAGAACAAAAACGAGGTGATGATAATAAAACCTCGTGAATGTTTGCGTTCGTTTTCATGTAATCCAGGACTGATAAAACGCCAAAACTGATAAATAACATAAGGAAAAGCTATAATCAGTCCTGCATAAATAGATGTCCATATATGTGCCGAAAATTGCCCACCCATAGTTCGGTTTTGAATAATAAACGGAAAGGCGTCCAGACAAAAGGTCGTATCTTCAATACCAAAGAATCTGGAAACACTGCATAGCCATTTGTAAGTTGGAAAGGACATCTGCTTGGGGCCCAAAATAATCGTGTCGAAAATAAAGCTTTTAAAAAGGAAAGCTACAACAGCTGCAATCATGATACCAAGAGAGGCGCGTATTAAATGCCAACGCAAATCCTCTAAATGGTCGAGGAACGACATCTCATTGATATTCTTTTTAGCCATTACAGAATACCTTCTTTAATTAAATTGTGTAAGTGTACCACACCTGCATAATGGCCATCTTTTTCTACCAATAGTTGTGAAATACCATAGGATTCCATTTCTTCCTTGGCATCAACTGCCATAGCATTGTAGTCAATACGTTTTGGGTTGGAACCCATAATGTCTTTAGCAGACAAATTGGAAATGTCAGTCGATTTATTCAGCATACGTCTTAAATCACCATCGGTAATGATACCAACAATTTTTTGGTCATCAACAACAGCGGTAACTCCCAACATTTTCTCTGATATTTCGACTATAACATCTTTTATGGTTGTATCGGGAGATACTATTGGTTTTTCGTTGGCATCTGACATGTCGCTGACACGTAGGTATAATTTTTTTCCTAGTGCTCCACCTGGATGGTATTTGGCAAAATCTTTGCTTGAAAACCCTCTTAATTCCAACAGGCAAACAGCTAGAGCGTCACCCATTACCAATTGTGCCGTCGTACTGGTAGTTGGTGCTAAATTATTAGGGCAAGCTTCCTTTTCCACAAAGGTATTCAAGACATAATCAGCATTTTTTCCCAAAAAGGATTCTGGGTTACCGGTTATGGCAATCATTTTGTTTTTAGCTCTTTTGATTAAAGGTACTAAAACTTTTATTTCAGGGGTGTTACCACTCTTTGAAATGCAAATAACCACATCGTCGTCTAAAATCAATCCTAAATCACCATGGATGGCATCGGCAGCGTGCATAAACACGGCTGGTGTTCCAGTTGAATTAAGGGTCGCTACAATTTTGGTGGCTATAATGGCGCTTTTTCCAATGCCTGTAATAATGACACGGCCTTTGGAGTTGTAGATGCAGGAAACCGAATCTTCAAAATCCTGATTGATTAAATGGGATAGATTAGCAATTGACTGGCTTTCCAGTTCAATGGTTTGCTTGGCTATTTCAATAATGGAATTTTGACTGTTCAAAATTTATTATTTTTTTGGGTTGATGCTTTTAAAGATTTTGTTATCTTTAAAGTAATTCAAACGACCTGATAAGGGTTAGTTTTTAAAGCTACAAAGCTAACAAAAAAATACATGTGAGTTCTCTAAATACACTACATAATTAATTAATAGCATTTTTGGTTTTGGTGTATTTGATTTGGATAATTAATATTAAAAAGTAGATGTCTGTTATAGAAAAAGACCTGCAAGGTGCACTAAAAAAATATTTCGGATTCAGTAAATTTAAGGGATTACAAGAGGAAGTCGTCAAAACACTATTGTCGGGTAAAAATACCTTTGTCATTATGCCTACTGGAGGCGGGAAGTCTCTTTGTTATCAATTGCCTGCTCTCATGCAGGATGGTACGGCCATAATTGTTTCACCACTTATTGCCTTAATGAAAAACCAAGTAGATGCCATTAGGGGTGTTTCCGAAAACGAAGGTGTTGCTCATGTCCTTAATTCTTCGTTGAATAAAACCGAAATAAAACAAGTAAAAAAAGATATAGTTTCTGGTATTACCAAGCTGCTTTATGTGGCTCCAGAATCGTTGACCAAAGATGAAAATGTCGAATTTCTACGCTCGGTCAAGATTTCCTTTATGGCAGTTGATGAAGCCCATTGCATTAGTGAATGGGGTCATGACTTCAGACCCGAATACCGAAATTTACGACACATCATAGCTCGAATAGGTGACAATATTCCTATGATTGGTTTAACGGCTACTGCAACTCCCAAAGTGCAAGAAGACATTCTTAAGAATTTGGGTATGACGGATGCTGTAACATTTAAGGCTTCTTTCAACAGACCTAATTTGTTTTATGAAGTACGACCCAAAACAAAAAATGTGGATGCCGATATTATCCGATTTATCAAACAAAATGAAGGTAAGTCGGGAATTGTTTATTGCTTAAGCAGAAAGCGTGTTGAGGAATTGGCGCAAACACTTCAGGTGAATGGTATTAAAGCCGTTCCTTATCATGCTGGGTTGGATGCCAAATCTCGTGCCAGTCACCAGGATATGTTTTTAATGGAGGATGTGGATGTTGTAGTGGCAACCATAGCCTTTGGAATGGGAATTGACAAGCCCGATGTACGTTTTGTTATTCATCATGATATTCCAAAAAGCATAGAAAGTTATTATCAGGAAACAGGTAGAGCGGGTCGTGATGGTGGTGAAGGTCATTGTCTGGCATTCTACAGCTACAAGGATATTGAAAAACTCGAGAAGTTTATGTCTGGGAAACCTGTAGCCGAACAGGAGATTGGCCATGCTCTATTACAGGAAGTTGTGGCTTATGCCGAAACGTCCATGTCCAGACGCAAGTTTATTCTACACTACTTCGGTGAAGAATTTGATAATGAGACAGGCGAAGGTGGTGATATGGATGACAACATGCGTAATCCAAAAAAGCAGCATGAAGCCAAGGACGAAGTTGTAATATTGTTGCAGACAGTCCAGGATACCAATGAAAAATATAAATCCAAGGATTTGGTACATGTGCTCATAGGCAAGGAAAATGCTATGATAAAATCCCATAAAACCAATGAACAACCGTTTTTTGGTAAAGGAAAAAATAAAGATGACAAACATTGGATGGCCTTGATCAGACAGGTTTTAGTTGCTGGTTATTTGAAAAAGGATATTGAAACCTATGGTGTTATCAAATTGACACCAGAAGGAACGCAATATTTGGACAATCCCACTAGTTTTATGATGACCGAAGATCACGTTTTTGATAGTGAAGCAGACGATGCCATAGTTACGGCTTCAAAAGGCGGTGGTGGTGTTGCTGATGAGGCACTCATGAATATGCTTAAGGATTTGCGTAAACGGAATGCTAAAAAATTAGGTGTCCCGCCATTTGTGATTTTTCAGGATCCTTCATTGGAGGACATGGCATTAAAATATCCCATCACCCTTGATGAGTTAAGCAATGTACATGGTGTTGGTGATGGTAAAGCCAAAAAATATGGTAAGGATTTTATTGAACTTATTGCTCGTTATGTCGAAGATAATGACATTGAACGACCTGATGATATGATTGTTAAATCTACAGGTTCTAACTCGGCGTTAAAATTATATATCATTCAAAATATAGATAGAAAGTTACCATTAGATGATATTGCTTCTGCAAAAGGTATGGAAATGCCTGACTTCATCAAGGAGATGGAAGCTATAGTCTATTCGGGTACTAAATTGAATATTGATTATTGGATTCAAGATATTTTGGATGAAGATCAGCAAGAAGAAATCCATGACTATTTTATGGAATCTGAAACCGATAAAATTGATGACGCCATTGAAGAGTTTGATGGTGATTATGACGATGAGGAACTTCGTTTGTATCGTATTAAATTTATTAGTGAAGTAGCAAATTAGTTAGAAGTTGAAAGTAACGGATAGCTTTCTGTTTTTTAATTCTTCAATCTAAAATCATTCCGTATCTTTGCACCTCATTAAAAATTAATAAGATGCAAGACGGATTATACGCAAAATTTCATACTTCAAAAGGCGCAATTTTAGTCAATTTAGAATTCCAAAAAACTCCAGGTACTGTTGGTAACTTTGTGGCATTGGCCGAAGGTAATTTAGAGAATTCAGCCAAAAAGCAAGGTAACCCTTATTACGATGGTTTAAAATTTCACCGAGTAATTCCAGATTTTATGATTCAAGGTGGTTGTCCTCAAGGAACAGGTACAGGTAATCCAGGTTACCAATTTGACGATGAATTTCACCCTGATTTAAAACATGATGGTCCAGGTGTTCTTTCTATGGCCAACGCAGGCCCTGGAACCAATGGTAGTCAATTTTTTATTACGCATGTAGAAACACCATGGTTAGATGGTAATCATACTGTTTTTGGAAATGTTGTAGAAGGTCAGGATGTTGTGGATGCGATTGCTCAAGGTGATGAAATAGAATCTTTAGAGATTATAAGAGTAGGTGATGATGCCGAAAATTTTAATGCTGTAGAGGCTTTTAGAACCTTTGAGGGTGCAAGAGAAAAAAGAGTAGCAGCTGAAAAGGAAGCACGTGAAGTTGAATTGGATAAAATTGCAACCGGTTTTGAGAAGACAAATAGTGGTTTACGATATCAAATTCTTCAGAAAGGTTCTGGAAAAAAAGCTGAAAAAGGAAAAACCGTTTCAGTGCATTATAAAGGGCAGTTAGCCGATGGAACTGTTTTTGATTCTTCCTATAAACGCAACCAGCCTTTGGAGTTTCCAGTAGGTGTAGGTCAAGTTATTCCAGGCTGGGATGAAGGTATTTGCCTTCTAAAAGTTGGTGATAAAGCTCGATTGGTGATACCTAGTGATTTAGGATATGGTAGTCGAGGCGCAGGAGGTGTTATTCCACCAAACGCAACTTTGGTCTTTGATGTTGAACTTATGGATGTTAAATAAGTAACATTTTCTCAAAAAAATCGTCTCATTTTTAATGAGACTTTTTTTTGCTTATATTTTACTTGATAATCAGGATTGAAATACCAAAATAGGTCTTAAATGTTAAAGATGCATTCGATAAATAGTTTCTTTACTAAAGTACATTGCTTAAAAAACTAATCAATCAAAAAATATGAAATCAAAACTTTTACTTATTATTCTTGTAATTACACTACTAGGAGTAAGCTGCTCAAAAAACGTTGACTATTCGCCAGAGCATATAGAGAAAACATCTGGACGATATTTGTATAATGCTGATGAGGTTATTGATGTTTATTATAAAGACAATAAACTTTATGTGAAGTGGCGTGGTGCTGAAAAAATTGAACCTGTTATTTTAGATGAGCATACATTTTTTATGGTAGATATGTACCAAAAACTTCGTTTTGTAGAGAACCCTGAAACTAAAAACCGCTATTTAGGAGTGGTATCTGAAGAGGATGATACTCAATTTACCTACGATTATCTGAAGGTGGCGGATTCTTTTAAAACACCTAGTATGTATTTAAAAGAGCATAATTTTGAGAAAGCTTTAGAAGGGTTTTTGGAAATAAAAAAACAGGATTCAACTAGCATCTTTATTGAAGAACGCGAGTTCAATAGTTACGGTTATGAGTTGTTGCGAAAAGGACAAAATGACGATGCTATAGCGGTATTCAAAATGAATGTGGCACTATACCCTGAAAGTGATAATGTGTATGATAGTTTAGCTGATGCTTTTTTGCGTAGTGGTGACAGTTTAAATGCCTATAACAATTACAAAAAAGCTTTAGAATTGGATTCTGGAAACCCAAGAGCTAGAAAGTTTGTGAAAGCTTTTGAAGAACAGCAAAATTAAAAAGAATTCTTGTGATGACTACTGAAGAACTTAATGAGTTAAAATATCCTATAGGACTTTTTAATTGTCCAAAAGACATTTCAGATGGCCATATATCCCAATGGATTGAAACCTTAGAGGTCTTTCCTGATCGTCTTGAAAACCTCGTAAGTGAGCTTTCAGAAAATCAGTTAGATACACCTTACCGACCAGGTGGATGGACTATTCGGCAAGTAGTTCATCATGTTGCTGATAGCCATCATCACAGTTATATTCGTTTTAAATGGGCTTTAACCGAAGATAATCCGGTTATTAAATATTACTATGAAGCGCTTTGGGCAGAGTTATCCGACTCAAAAACTGGACCTATAGCCATGTCATTACTCCATTTAAAAGCAGTGCATGCTAAATTAGTTTTTCTATTAAAGGGTTTAAGTGAAGCTGAATTAAACCGAACTTTCATTCACCCAGAACATAATGAAGAAGTTGTTTTAAAAAAGAATATTGGTATTTATGCCTGGCATTGTAACCATCATTTTGCTCATATTCAAAATCTGATGAAGCGAGAGGGTTGGTAATATTTCAGTATTAACTATTTGAGTCTTTTAAAAAGAAGCCCAACTAACCCATGTGTCGAAACTCCAAACAAAATAATATATAGACTCAATCGTGTCAAAGGACGCTCGATACCTTCAGAAGGTAATTCTGTAAAAAATGCATAAATAACCAAAGCACTAGAGGCAATTATGGCTATTGACCCAATTATTTGAAGGTTTTTTAACACCTTGTTTGTAGAAATTTTGAAATAGCTTCCAAGTCCTACATTAATCAATCCAAATAGTAAAATATACAAATGACCAGCTCTAAAAAGAGCACGATTCATTAATTCCATTTCCTTCAAATGGTCGTAATTATGATGCATATATTGCCCTGTTAGCAAAAACACGATTATTATAAATATGCCCAGAAAGAGATGAATACGACCTAACATTTCTATTTGCTTTTGATGACACCATCTTTATACAAGTCTAGTGCTTTTTTCAGAATACTTTTGATTAATTCAATTGGAATATCTTTAGATGGATCAATTGGTAAGGCTTTCATTCGAGAGCGATTGCCAGTTTCCAATTCTGGAAAATCAAGATGATTACCTTCAACAAATAGTACGTAAGGATCTTGCGTTTTTTTGTCTACCCATAAATAGGCGAACATTTTATTTTTATAACAAAAACAGGGCATACCATATTTTTTGGTTTCTGTTATATACTCACCTTCATTTAAAATAATATCACGCAATGCCAATAAGCAAGCTTTATTAGCTTCAGGTTGGCTGTTGTAAAAAGCGTCATTCACAATCATATTAAGACGCTTTCCATTTAATATTGCAACCTATACTTGGCTTTTGAGCACGTAGGTTTTCTTTGCTTTCCAAAATACAATTCAGGGCATGGCGAAGGTCTGACCCATTCAGGGGTTTATCATTTCCTGGTCGGGAATCATCTAGCTGTCCTCTGTAAACTAATTTTAAATCGGCATCAAAGACAAAAAAGTCTGGTGTACATGCAGCCATATAATCCTTTGCAGCCTGTTGGGTCTGGTCATATAGGTAGGGGAATTTAAAATCATTATCAACGGCCTGTTGTTTCAGATGTTCTGGGCTATCATCAGGATAGTTGTCCGCATCGTTACTTGAAATAGCTATAAAACCTACCCCTTTACTGATATAGTCTTTTGCTAGCTGCGAAAGTTCTGGATTCACATGTTTTACAAACGGACAATGATTACAAATAAACATGACAACAGTTGCTTGAACACCTTTGAGGCTTTCCAGGGATTGATTGGTGTTGAAAACCACATTGGGTAATTCAAAATTTGGAGCTTTTGTTCCCAAAGGCAACATATTAGAAGGTGTCAATGCCATGATAAGTTGTTTTTACCAAAGTTCGTTAAAATTTGTACTTTTAAAAAATGGATGAGACAATAAATTTTGAAGACTTTCAAAAGGTCGATATACGCATAGGGACAATTATAGATGTGCAGGATTTTCCTGAAGCCCGCAACCCAGCTTATCAGCTGTCTATTGATTTTGGGGATTTGGGAGTTAAGAAATCGTCAGCTCAAATAACGACTTTATACCAAAAAACAGAATTGTTGAACAGGCAAATACTGGCTGTGGTTAATTTTCCAAAAAAACAAATAGGGAAGTTTATGAGTGAATGCTTGGTTTTGGGCGCAGTAAACAACAAAGATGTAATTCTTTTAAATCCTGAAGTCAAAGTGAAGAACGGTACAATAGTGTCTTAACAAAAGATTTCTTTTTGTATTATTTTCTATATTACACCTCTAACTAACTTTTTTATGCAGGAACTGGATCAAGTTCAAATTAATTTTGATTCTGATAATCTCTGGGTTTTAAATATTGCGCTTGCGGTAGTCATGTTTGGTGTGGCCCTAGGCATTACGATTGATGATTTTAAAAGCCTGTTTAGAAAACCTAAATTGGTATTGGTAGGTATCCTGTCGCAGTTTGTTTTGCTTCCTCTCGTTACATTTTTGTTTATTTATTTGGTCAATCCGCAACCTAGTATCGCTTTAGGAATGATGATGGTTGCTGCCTGTCCAGGTGGAAACATTTCAAACTTTATGACTCATTTGGCAAATGGTAATACAGCTTTGTCTGTCAGCTTGACAGCTTTTTCTACATTGATAGCCGTTTTTATGACGCCTTTTAATTTTCAGTTTTACGGAAATCTCTATGAGCCTACATCACAATTATTGGCTTTAGTATCCTTAAGTCCTTATGAACTGATTAAATTGGTGTTACTAATTTTGGGAATCCCGTTGCTTGTAGGAATGTTGATACGACATAGGTTTGAAAGGATTGCTGTAAAAATTTCAAAAGCCTTGAAACCACTCTCTATTTTGGTTTTTGTAGCCATCGTGGTGATTGCTTTTACCAATAATTTGGATGTGTTCAATAACTACATCCACCATGTTCTGGTATTGGGAATTAGTCATAATGTTTTGGCGATTTTATTGGGTCTTTTAGTGGCTAAAGGATTTGGATTGTCATTTAAAAATCAGAAAACATTAGCTATTGAAACCGGAATTCAAAATTCGGGATTGGGACTACTACTCATTTTTACTTTCTTTGATGGGTTGGGAGGTATGGCTATTATTGCCGCTTTTTGGGGAATATGGCACATAGTTTCTGGCCTTATATTGGCTTTTTATTGGTCACTTAAAACTAACAAACAAGAATCATTGGCTTGAAACATATTTGGCTACATATTGTAAGAAGCTATTTAAGAATCGGGTTGTTTTTTTATTACAAGCGCATTGTGGTTGTCAATAAAAAAAATGTGCCTAAAAGCGGTTCCTTGTTGTTGGTTTCCAATCACAACAATGCTTTGATTGATGCTTTATTGATTGCCACAAAGTCAGGAAGGTTTTCTTACTTTTTAACACGTGCTAGTGTTTTTAAGAAACCTATGGTCAATGCCTTTTTAAGAAGTTTGAATATGCTGCCGGTTTATAGAATACGCGATGGATGGAGTACTATTTCTAATAACAATGCTATTTTTAATGCCTGTTCAAAGGTGCTTTCAAAAGGTGAGACCGTAGCACTGTTTCCAGAAGGGAATCATAATATCAAACGATCGGTAAGACCCTTGAGTAAGGGGTTTACTCGGATTGTGTTTGAGACATTTGAAACGTATCCTCAAACAGATTTAGAGATTGTTCCCATAGGATTAAATTTTCAACAAGCCGATGCTTTTGCTGATAGTGTATCCATTTACTTTGGCAAGCCCATTAAAAAACAAGATTATTTTTCAGACAATGAAAACGAACGTGTTTTAGCGTTAAAAGATCAAGTTTCTGAAAGAATTAAGCAATTAACAACTCATATTCCTGCTGAAAATTATGGTCAGATATTGGACAGACTTAATCAGATGCAAGCCAATTTTTTAAATCCTTTAGCAGTTAACAGATGTATTGAATCTGATTTTAAAGATTGTCAAGTTCAGCAATCAGAAAACCTTTTTAAAGGGTTGAAATCTGTGTGTAAGTTCTTGATGGTTGTTAGCCTGTTACCGGTTTGGTTATTCTGGCGTTTTGTGATAAAACCTAAAATTAAAGAAGTAGAATTTGTTGCGACTTTTCGCTTTGCCATCGTTATCACGCTGGTACCTTTATGGATAATAGGAGTCTGTTTGGTTTTAGCCAGCAGTATGGGTTTGTCAGCTGGATTGTACTTCCTTCTAACTTTATTGATTATTGCGCTTGCAGCAGTTAAACTATAAAAAAAGCCATAACACTTTGAAAATTTCAATGTGCAATGGCTTTTAAATTGTTTGGTTTTTTGCTATTAAATATCGTCGAAATCGATATCAGTAAAACTTCCTGTTGATTGCGAATCGGTATTTGAATCACTCACATCCGCAGTTACGTCATTATCATATTCCTTTTTGAAGTCTTTTTGATGACGCTCACTAATAACTTCATCTCCTTTTTCATCAATAATGTAATCGGTCATTTCTTGAAGGATACTATTGAATTCCGAAAAATCTTCTTTGTACAAATAGATTTTGTGTTTTTTGTAATGATAAGACCCATCGTCATTAGTAAACTTCTTACTCTCTGTAATCGTTAAGTAATAATCTCCTGCCTTTGTTGCGCGTACATCAAAGAAGTACGTACGTCTACCAGCGCGTAATACTTTTGAAAAAATCTCTTCTTTCTCCATCATGTCACTATTATTCATATTCAATTAAATTGCGTTGTTGTTTCACCAAAAATCTAAAAAAAAAGGTAACCAACCAACATTTTATGAATTTTCTTTTGTTTAGTCGGTATTTTCGGTATCAAAATACTGAAAAACAGGTATTTAAATAAAAAATAGGTTGTTATAACTTACTTGGAGTCGGTTTCACTCAATTGCTTTAGGTATAGGTCTTTATAATAACCATCTGTATTTATAAGGCTTTCGTGGGTTCCAGATTCTACGATTTGACCATCATCCAAGACAATAATTTTGTTGGCATTTTTGGCTGCGGAAATACGATGGCTGACAATAATGGTAGTTTTACCCGATGACAACTTATTTAAATTTTTTAGAATTTTTTCTTCGGTTTCGGTATCAACAGCCGAAAGACAATCATCAAATAACAATATTTTAGGGTCTTTTATAATGGCTCTAGCAATCGAAATACGTTGTTTTTGTCCACCAGATAGTGTAATGCCACGTTCACCCAATATAGTGTCGTAACCATTTTTAAAACCGACAATATTTTTATGAACCTGGGCATATTTAGAAGCTTGAATCACTTCGTCATCAGTGGCATCTTCTTTTCCAAATTTGATATTGTTTTTAATGGTATCCGAGAATAAGAAAGCATCCTGTGGAACATATCCTAAATTATCCCTTAAATCATTTAAGTTAATGGTGTCAATGGGTTTCTCGTCGATCAACAGCGAACCATTGTCAATATCGTATAAGCGACCGATAAGATCTAAAACAGTTGATTTTCCAGAGCCTGTTTTTCCTATGATGGCTAGGGTTTTGCCATGGTTAACGGTAAATGAAACATTTTTTAAGGCTTGGATGTTCGTGTCGTCATAGGAGAAAGACACATTCTTAAATACGATATCACCAACAAGATTCAGTGGTTCTTGAGTCGGGTTTTGTATTTCAGATTCTATCTTTAAAAATTCGTTAATACGTTTTTGTGATGCTTCGGCCTGTTGCACAATGGAAGTTACCCAACCTACAGTTGCGACTGGCCATGTAAGCATATTTACGTAGATAATAAACTCTGCAATAGTACCTAAACTTTCAATTTCACCATTGATATATTGTAAACCTCCAATATAAATAACCATTAAATTACTCACACCAATAAGAAGAATCATCATCGGAAAAAACAAGGCACTCACTTTAACCAAACTCAATTGCTTATCACGACTCTCATTAGATAATTCGGTGAAGTTGGTTGACGTTTGCAATTCGATTCCATAAGATTTTATAATGGCTATACCACTAAACGATTCTTGCGTAAAGGTTGAAAGCTTGGAAAGATATTCCTGTACTATGGTACTGCGCTTATGAATTTCCTTGCTTAATTTATAGATGGCAACCGATAAAATAGGAAGCGGGATAACGGTGTAGAGTGTTAATAAAGGCGCTTCATTAAACATGAAAATCAATGCAATGACGAATAAAGTAACTGTGTTGATACTGTACATGATGGCTGGGCCAGCATACATACGCACGCGCCCAACATCTTCACTGATACGATTCATTAGGTCACCTGTTCTATTCTTCTTATAGAAGTTCAAAGAAAGACGTTGATACTGCTGATAGATTTCATTTTTTAGGTCATACTCTATATAACGCGAGACATTAATAATGGTTTGTCTCATTAAAAAAGTAAAAATTCCAGCAATGATGGCAGCTCCAACAATATAAAGAATGGCAATAAACAATTCCGATTTAAAAGCTTCCTTTGTTATAGTGCCATCTAAAGCCTTTTCAATAGCTGTAAATATTTTTCTAACGTAACGTGGCGTAAACAGCAGGAAGATTCGGGCTATAATGGTAATGATAATCCCGACTATTAATTTGTATTTGTATTTTAAAAAGTACTTATTTAAATGCCTTAACTCCTTCATTAATAGATTGGGTTTAAAAATAAAGTTTTTAACAAATTCGTATTTTAAGATTAATTATGTTGTTTAAACACTAATATTAGCGTAATTTTGCACGTCGTTTTTATGAAATATATAAACGCAACCCTAAATAATAATTATTACACAATGGTTACAGACGTCATAAACACAAAAGATTTACATAAAGCAGACCCTGTTTTTGGTCAGCAATCTTTTGATAATCATGAACAAGTTGTTTTTTGCAACGACAAAGATACAGGATTAAAAGCAATAATAGGTATTCATAACACAGTCTTAGGACCTGCACTTGGAGGTACCAGAATGTGGGCTTATCAAAATGAATGGGAAGCCTTAAATGATGTTTTGCGTTTGTCTAGAGGAATGACATTTAAGTCGGCTATCACAGGTTTGAATTTAGGTGGTGGTAAGGCAGTCATAATTGGTGATGCCAAAACCCAAAAGACACCTGAATTAATGAAAAAGTTTGGTGAGTTTGTACATTCCTTAAACGGAAAGTATATCACTGCTGAAGATGTTGGTATGACTACTGCCGATATGGATACCGTTCGTGAGGTGACACCTTATGTAACGGGTATTTCTGAATCCAAAGGAGGAGCCGGAAATCCATCGCCTATAACAGCCTATGGCGTTTTTATGGGTATGAAAGCAGCAGCTAAATTTAAATTTGGTAGTGACGTGTTGGAAGGTCGTTCGGTATATGTACAAGGTATCGGACATGTTGGAGAAGCTTTAGTGGAACATTTGGTTGATGAAGGTGCCAACGTAACAATTGCTGATATTAGCCAGGAGCGTTTGGAAGCAGTGCGTTCTAAATATGGTGTTACAATCTATGGTGGTAAAAATATTTATGCCGAAGACATGGATATCTATGCACCATGTGCTTTGGGAGCAACGATTAATGATGATACCATATATAATCTTAAGGCTTCTATCATAGCTGGAGCAGCAAACAATCAGTTGGCTGAAGAGGAAAAGCACGGTAAAATCCTTCAAGAAAGAGGAATTGTGTACGCTCCAGATTTCTTAATCAATGCAGGCGGAATTATTAATGTTTATGCCGAATTGGAAGGTTATGACAGAAAAGAGATTATGCGTAAAACCGAAAATATCTACAACACGACGTTAGAGATATTATCGAACGCACAAACACATAACATTACAACAAACCATGCCGCTTTGAATATTGCACAGAGTAGAATTGATGCCAGAAAAAAGGAAAATTCAAAGTAAGTTTTTAAAATAAATAGTATTATTTTTGCGAGGCGAAAGTTGCATAACTTTCGCCTCTTTAAATTAAAAGTTCTTTGTAAGTATGCTAAATAGAAGACATATACGTATTAAGGTGATGCAGACCATCTATGCCTATAAAGGTGGCGAAGGCGGTAATTTTAAAGCTGACCAAACGTTTTTACTACGCAGTTTGGATAATATGTACAATCTCTATTTGCTCATGCTTTCGCTGCTAATAGAACTTCAGAAGCGCTCTGCAGACCACTTGGAAAAAACCCAGAAAAAGCATCTGGCTACATCAGAGGATAAGAATCCCAACAGTAAATTTGTCAATAACGAAGTCCTTCAGCAAATAAAGAATAACACGTCGCTGAAGCAGGCTTTTGAAGACCATAAAATCACCAATTGGGAACTGGATAATGAGTATGTGGATGTTATTTTTAAGGAATTGCTCGCAAGCGATTTGTATAAAGAATACATGCAAACCCGAACATCAGATTATAAAGAAGATAAAAACTTTATCGTTGATGTTTACAAAGAAATTATCGCTCCCAACGACAAATTGTACGATTATCTTCAAGATCAAAATTTAACGTGGACGGACGATTTGCCAGTTGTCAATACTGCTATTCTTAAAATAATAAGAAAATTAAAAGCCAATTCACCTGAAAGACAATTGTTGCCAGAACTCTACAAAGATGAAGACGATAGAGAATTTGCTCTGGATTTATTCAAAAAAACCATATTGAATCAGAATGAATTAAACGAAGCTATTTCCGAGAAAACCCGAAACTGGGATGCAGACCGTATAGCTGATATTGACAATGTTTTGTTGCAAATGGCCATTTGCGAACTCAATAATTTCCCATCAATTCCGGTAAAAGTGACCATTAATGAGTACTTGGAAATTGCCAAGGAATACTCAACGCCCAAGAGCAGTATCTTTATAAATGGTATCTTGGATAAGCTGGTTAAGGAATACAAAGAAGTTGATAAGCTAAATAAAACCGGTCGTGGGTTGATGTAATTCGAAATTATTCTTACTTTTACGGCCCGAACAAAAATAATTTATTATGAAAAAAGTAATATTAGGATTAAGTGCCATGTGCTTAATCGCATTTACATCTTGTAAAGAAGATGCCACAAAAAAGATTGATGACAACAATGTAGCTGAAGCTGCTGAAAGAGATGCTGCTGCTTCTAAATTCCCTGTACTTTCGTTTGATAAAACCGAGCATGATTTTGGTGAAATTGAAGCGAAAACAAATGTAGAAACTGTTTTCTCTTATACCAATACAGGTGATGCTCCTTTGGTAATTACTGATATCAAAAGTTCTTGCGGATGTACTGTGCCTCAAGATTGGAGCAAAGAGGCTTTAGCTCCTGGTGATAAAGGTCAGTTTACTGTAAAATTTAACGGTTCTGGTAAGAACAAGGTTACTAAAACGGTTACGATTACAGCTAATACAGAAACTGGTAAGGAAACTGTTAAAATCACTGCTTTTGTAAAGCCAGATCCTAATGCTGTACAACCGGCACAACCAGCTGTACCGCAAGTAAAATAATTTATGGGAGAAAGTATTAGTACGTTTTTGCCGTTTATTTTAATGTTTGTAGTTGTGTATTTCTTCATGATTGCGCCACAGATGAAACGTCAAAAGCAAGAGAAAAAATTCGCAGCCGAGTTAAAAAAGGGAGACAAAGTCATTACCAAAAGCGGCATGCATGGTAAGATTGTTGAACTGAATGATAAAGACGGAAGCTGTGTGATTGAAACCTTGGCAGGTAAAATAAAATTTGATAAGTCGGCGATTTCCATGGAAATGAGCAGAAAATTGAATACTCCTGCTAAATAAGATTCAATTCAATTTATTATAAAAAAACTCCGAAGGAAACTTCGGAGTTTTTTTATTTCACTAATCACTAATCACTAGCAGTTTTTATACTTATCATGCAAACCAATACCTTGCAGAATCATTGGTGTGATTTTTTCCAAACGCGATTGTTTGGTAGCCTCACGCTTGGCAGATTCGATGTGTTCACAGTATTCCCGTTGCTTGCCAGGAGTTAAGGCCTTAAAACTCTGGTGAACATCAGGTTGGCTTTTAAATAGTGTTTTTAGCTCATTTGGAATTGTTACGCTTTTGCCTTTGCGTTCTGGTTTGATTTCTTTACCCAGTTTTTGGTTTTCTATAGCCTCTTTTACATAGGCAAGAACAGCTGCTTGGTCTATGTCATCAATACTATCAAAACGCATTTGGCGTAAAGCTTTGGTTTTGCCTTCTTGAGCATTTACTAACAAATTCTTTTCATCTTTAAGAAACACGCCATTAAAGAACCAAATACCAAAATGATTTTTAAAAGCACCCAAACCCACCACATTTTTACCATCAAGGGCGTAAACAGGTGCGCTCCATTTTAGGGTTTCTTCCAATTCGGTTTTGGTAATGATGTTGCGAAGCAACGTTAATTCTTCACCAAAGTGATTGTTGTTTTCTATATATTCTTCTACGGATGTGACTTTTTTCATAATAAATATTATTAAAAGCGATAACCAATTCTTAAATGTAAATTTAAGGCAATATCACTTTGCTCCTTTAGGGGAGCATTTTCCTTTTCAAAATAATGAACATAGCCAATGCCTAAACCTGTTTCGTAATTAAAATGCTTACCAATATTTCTTCTAATACCCCAAGTTGGAACTATTGAAATATCATTAATGAAATCAATATTGTCTTCACTAGAGGTAATAAGCAAATCAGGATGATAGCTAGTTTTTATAGATATGAAATTTCCACTATTACCATCAATTCGTCTAGATTTGTTTACTCGCTTTTTTAAATTGTAATACCAACGAGGTTCTAATGTAATAACTGGAGCAGACAAATAAATTGTGTTTTCGTAGTTATCGCCGCCAGCTATTCCTGCATCTATACCAATTTCTCCACGTAGAGCAATTCTGTTAGAAAGCTTAAATTCGCCATGAGTCCAAATGCCAAGAAACCCTGTTTGTATACCTATTACAGATTTTTCTACGGTTGCTTCTTGAGATTGAGCGAATAAAGCAATTCCACATAATAATATGGTCGCTAATTTTTTTTTCATTTAAGCTGTTGTGTATTTGGGGTTTAGCATTAATTATTCTTTTTAGCTGTCAACTCCGCAATCTTGCAAATTACTTCCGTAGCTTTAAGCATACTTTCTACAGGTACATATTCATAACGACCATGAAAGTTATGTCCTCCTGCAAAAATATTAGGGCAAGGCAAACCCATATAACTCAATTGGGAACCATCGGTACCACCGCGAATAGGTTTTATGAGCGGTTTAATGTTTAATTGTTTCATGGCTTCTTCGGCAATATCTACGATATGTATAACGGGTTCTACCTTTTCCTTCATATTGAAGTATTGGTCTTTGATTTCAACAGAAATAACCTCTCTGCCATATTGCTCATTGAGTTCGTTTGTCAATTTTTGCATCATCTCCTTGCGCGCTTCAAAATGGCCTTTATCGTGGTCACGGATAATGTATTCCAAAACGGTTTCTTCTACAGCACCATTCATATTATGTAAATGAAAAAAGCCTTCGTAACCTTCAGTATGTTCTGGTGTTTCCAATCGAGGTAAAGAGTTAATAAACTCGGTGGCAATATACATGGAGTTCACCATTTTCCCTTTTGCATAGCCAGGATGTACTATTTTTCCTTTCACCGTTACCACGGCACCTGCCGCGTTGAAATTTTCGTATTCCAATTCGCCAATTTGACTACCATCCATGGTATAGGCCCAATCAGCGCCAAATTTTTCAACATCAAATTTATGGGCACCACGACCAATTTCTTCATCTGGAGTAAACCCAACACGAATAGGTCCATGCTTAATTTCAGGATGCTGGATTAAGTATTCCATTGCCGAGACAATCTCACAAATTCCAGCTTTATCATCAGCACCTAAAAGTGTCGTACCATCCGTAGTAATCAAGGTTTGGCCTTTGTATAACAATAAATCTTCAAAATAATCAGGAGACAGTACAATATCCTGTTCTGCATTTAAGACAATGTCTTTGCCGTTATAATTTTCAACAATTTGCGGTTTCACGTTAGCACCTGTAAAATCGGGACTGGTATCAAAATGCGAAATAAAACCAATGGTAGGAACCTCATGGTCTACATTACTCGGTAAGGTAGCCATGATGTAGGCATTGTCATCAATCGTCACATCAGTCATACCAATAGCTTTGAGTTCTTCGGCTAAAGCATTTGCCAAATCCCATTGTTTGGCGGTACTTGGTGTGCTTTCGGATTTAGGATCAGATTCTGTATCTACGGTTACATAACCAATAAAACGGTCAATAATATGTTGTTTGTTAATCATTCCTTCTAATTTTTTTTCAAAAGTAAACTTTCATAACGCATTAATAAAAAAATAGACTGTTAATTTATTTTGACTCAACTCTTTGTATAAAATAAAATTACAATTACTTTTATCCCATAAAAATACGTTTTAATGCGCTTCTGGTTTATAAGTTTACTCTTCTTTATTGGGTTATCAGGTTTCTCTCAAGAAAAAGTTTTTGAATTAGGCTATTTGTTAGATAGTAAAAGTGAAGAAATAGATGCTTTAATTGATGAATTGGAAGAAGAGATTAAAGCAGTAGTAGGTGAAGATGCCACTATTAGTTTTGACAGGGCTACCAGATTGGTAAATCATTTTGACGCAACATTGGCACTTCAAAATTACCAGCAGTTGCTTTCTGAAGTTGATATTATTGTAGCCTTTGGAAACATTAATAATGCGGTTATTTCGCAATTAAAGGACTATCCCAAACCAACCATATTGTTTGGTACAGTTAATAAGGAGTTTCTTTCCAGTGAAGCCTTACAAAATGACAAAGCCAATTTTACGTCTATACTCACAACCTTATCTTATGAGGAAGATTTAACCTTGTTAAAGCAATTGGTTGGTTGTAAAAATGTTGGTATCATTTTAGAACGTGGTGTTATGGATTATACACCTATTGCTGAAATGATTCCCAATCTGGAACGGGATCTGGAATTAAACCTCACCATATTGCCATTTGAAACTGCGAATGATATTATACATTCAGTGGATGGATACGATGCTGTTTACTTTGCAGGAGGATTGTATTTAACTGATGCTGAAATCAAAACCATTTCAGAGGCGTTAATTGCCAAAAATATTCCCTCATTCACCACGACACCTATTCAAGATGTTGAAAATGGGTTTTTGGCCAGTAATCATGACCAATCACAAATTAATCAGTTTTTTAGAAGAGTTGCATTAAGTGTTGAATCTATTGTTATAGATGATGACTTTGCGGAACCATCCTCCTTGTTGACGCTCAACAAAAGCTTGACCATTAATTTCAATACGGCTGAAAAACTGGGAGTTCCCTTAAAATATAGCTTGATAGCAACTACTAATTTTGTAGGTGATGCTTCAGAAATGGATGCTGAAAAAAATTATAGTTTGGTGGATGTTATGACAGAGGTTATAGCAGAAAACCTGACTTTGCAGGAAAGTCAGCAAAATGTACGCCTTTCAGAAAAGGATACCCAATTGGCCAAAAGCAATTATTTGCCAGATGTTTCTGCAGCAGCTTCTGGAAGTTACGTAGATCCTGAATTTGCAGCAGCCACTAACGGGCAAAACCCCGAATTTTCAACATCAGGCAATGTCACCTTGTCGCAAACGGTATTTTCTGAAGCAGCTAATGCCAATATTGGTATTCAGCAGGCTCTTCAAAAAGCCCAACAAGAAGATTATAATAGAGAGCAATTGAATATTGTCTTTGAGGCGGCAACGGCGTATTTTAATGCTTTGATACTGAAGGCCAATTATAAAATTAAAAACAAAAACCTGAACCTTACCAAACGTAATTTACAAATTGCAGCACAAAATTTCGAAGCTGGACAATCAGGTAAATCGGACGTACTACGATTTCGAAGTGAACTGGTTCAGAATATGCAGGATAATATTGAATCTATTAACCAACTCAAACAAGGGTTTTATGTATTGAACCAATTGCTGAATAATCCAATTGAGTATAGTATTGATGTGAATGAGGTGGAATTAGACCAAGGTGTTTTTGAAGCCTATGATTATCACGATTTCAGTAATTTATTAAATGACCCTTTAGAACGCAAACCATTTATACAGTTTTTGGTTCAGGAAGCGTTAGCAAATTCACCAGAGTTAAAATATTTAGATTATAATTTATTAGCTACCGAACGAAGTGAAAAACTATTTGGTCCAGGGCGTTTTTTACCAACGGTAGCTTTACAAGGACAGTATAACTATGTTTTTTCCAGAAGCGGAGCAGGTAGCACATTTCCGGCTTTTTTAACGACACCACCTGATGGGTTTTATAATGTTGGCGTGAATTTGTCGTTGCCAATCTTCAATCAGAATAAGCAGAATATTAATCAACAGATTGCAACTATTCAAAAAGACCAGTTAGGTATTGCTTCGGATAATATTAAGTTGGAAATTGAAAAGAATATCAATGATGCCGTTTTAAATATTATCAATCAAATTACCAATATAGAATTGTCAAAAGTATTTGAAGAGACGGCAAAGGAAGTTTTAGAGCTGACTCAAACCTCTTATGAGAATGGTGCTGTCAATATTATTCAGCTGTTGGACGCTCAAAATAATTATTTAAAAGCACAATTGGCCAGTAGTAATGCAACTTACAATTACTTATTGGTTATGTTGACTTTGGAACGCTATATTGGAAATTTCTTTTTACTGGAATCTACAGACGAGCGTCAGGAATTTATTGCTCGATTTATTGAATTTAAAGCCAGTGTTGAAGATTAATAAACTATCACAATGATTATGAAAAATACAGGTAAGATTTGGATACTCTTTTTAACCATGCTGATTATGGCATGTAGTAAAAAGGAGGAAACCAAGGCAGAGGTTTTAAGACCCGTTAAGTATACAGAAGTGGCCTATTCAGGCGGTGAAAAGGTTAGAAATTTCAGTGGCACGGCAAAAACCGAAAAAATAATCAACTTAAGTTTCAGGAACACGGGAATTATTGTGATGCTAGATATGAAGTTGGGGCAACAGGTCAAGAAAGGCGATTTATTGGCGCAATTGGATAACGTGCAGGCGCGATTAAACTATGAAAGTGCGTTAGAAAGTAAGAATAGTGCTGAATCGCAAATGAATACGGCCAAGTTGAGTTTAAATCGTGTTCGCACCTTGTATGAAAAAGGGAGCGCTTCCTTAAGTGATTATGAAGCAGCCAAGAATTCTTACAGAACTGCTGTGGCCAGTTTTGAATCGGCTAAACGTAGCGTGTCCATTCAAGCCGAACAAATTAAGTTTGGGTATCTCTATGCACCAGAACATGGTTCTATAGCTTCTGTTGTAGCTGAAGTGGATGAAAATGTCTCACCTGGACAAATTATTGGTGTATTGAATGCCGGAACGGCAATTGAAATAGCATTGGGTTTACCGGAAAGTGTGATTAACAATGTGAATAAAGGGATGAAAGTAAAGGTGTCTTTTACAGCTATTCCCAATAAACAATTTGATGCAACAGTTTCAGAAGTAGCACCTGCTTTAGACCAGAATACATCAACCTATCCTATTCGAGTAACAATTAATGATAATGACGAAGCCATAAAAAGTGGTATGGCCGCCAATGTTATGTTTGAATTTGGAATGGAAGATCAAGTTAAAAGAGAATTGGTTATACCAGCTGTGAGTGTAGGTGAAGATGGAGAAAGCCGTTTTGTTTTTGTAATTGAGGAAAATCAAGACAAACATACTGTCAAGCGCCAACCTGTTACATTGGGAGCGTTGACATCGGAAGGGTTTTTAGTCACATCTGGATTGGAAGCAGGACAAAAAATAGCAACGGCTGGTCTACAGACCTTGCTTGACGGACAACAGGTAAAACTTAATTAACTGCTAGATGAATTTAGCCCAGTTTTCTATAGAGCGCAATAGAATAACCTTTACGGTTTTAGCCACCATTGTGTTAATGGGTATTGTCTTATACCAAGGTTTATCACGAGATAGTATGCCACCTTATACGGTTCGTGTAGCCACTATTGTTACGCAATTTCCTGGAGCAAGTCCAGAACGGGTGGAGCTTTTGGTTACTGATAAGGTTGAAAAAATTTCCCAGGAATTACCAGAATTAAAGGAAGTCAGTAGTACGTCGCGTTCAGGATTGTCAGTGGTGACAGTTGAGTTAAAAGATGAGGTTAAGCCTGAAAAATTGCAAGCCGTTTGGGATAGATTACGACGTAAGTTGGATGCCATTGAAGGTTTACCTTCTGGTGCTGTGCCTTTTTTGGATGATGATGGTATTGGTGAAGTGTTTGGAATAGCAGTGGGCTTAATTTCAGACGGATTTTCTTATGCCGAATCAAAGGAATACATTGATGATATAAAAGACGATTTAATAAAGCTGGAATTCGCTGCTAAAGTGGAATTAGGAGGTGTTCAAGATGAACGCGTTTTTGTAGAGTTTGATAATTCCCGTTTAAAAGAATATGGCTTATCAGCATCTAAATTACAATCAGCCATCAGTGCTACTAATATATTGAGTTCCGGAGGTCAGGTGAATCTGCAAAATGAACGTATTATTTTGGAACCTACGGGTAATTTCAATTCGGTTGAAGATATTGAAAACACCTTAATTCCAGTAGGTGATGGGACTCAAATGGTTTACTTGGGTGATATTACTAACATTGTAAAAGGTTATATTGATCCACCAACTCAAATCGTGAAAGTGAATGGCAAAGATGCCATCTCTATGCATGTGAGTTTGAAGGAAGGTGCCAACGTTATTCAATTGGGAGCAGATGTGAATCAGGTTATCTCTGATTGGCAAAACAAGTTGCCTGTAGGTCTTGAGTTAACACGCTTGGCTTCTTTGGATAAATATATTGATGTTAAAATCAGTGATTTTATAGTCAATCTCATGCAATCCATTGTGATTGTATTATTGGTGATGCTCATTTTTTTAGGGGTTCGAACAGGAGCAATTATTGCGAGTCTAATCCCTTTAGTTACAATCATGACGTTGATGCTTATGGGTGTGATCAGCATGGGTTTAAATCAGGTGACTTTGGCAGCCTTGATTATGGCCTTGGGTATGATGGTTGATAATGCCATAGTTGTGGCAGAAACCATAATGGTAAAAATGGAAAATGGTACCGCAGCTAAAACGGCCGCAATTGAAGCATGTTCCGAATTATTTACACCTCTGTTGATTTCAACATTAACAACATCGGCAGCATTCTTGGCTTTTTATTTGGCTGAATCCACAATGGGCGATATTGTAGGACCCATTTTCGTGGTAATATCTTTAGCATTGTTATCCTCCTGGCTTTTAGCGTTAACAGTGATTACTCTGTTCTGTGTTTTATTCCTGAAAATAAAACCTAAAGCAGAACGTGAACCTAGTGCGATTGATAAAGTCATATTTAAATTAAAAGGGTATTACAAGGATTTAATTCTAAAGGCGTTATCTATAAAGGTTACAGTGCTCCTTGTCATAGTAGGATTATTTATTTTATCTCTTTACGGGTTTACTAAAATTCCATTTGTTTTCTTTCCTGATAGTGACCGAAACATGATAACGGTTGATATTAACTTAACCCAAGGTACACGAATTGAACGAACTCAAGAATTAGTTGAAGAATTAGAAGTTTATATGCGTGATTCTTTGTTAGTCAATGAATCCCGTGAAAATGGTATTACCGATTGGTCATCTTATGTTGGAAAAGGGCCTGAATCTTATGATTTAGGCTATACACCAGATGAACCCGATGCCAGTTATGGACACATGTTGGTGAATGTTTCCGATGCTATTTATAATAAAGAGTTGGTTAATAAACTGGATGCGTTTTGTTTTAACAATTTTCCAGATGCCGATGTTAAGGTTAGTTTGTTAGGTTCAGGAGGTGGAGGGACTCCTATTGAAGTCAAAATATCAGGTGAGGATCCAGATGTGTTGGCCGCTTTATCGGAACAAACTAAACAAAAACTATCAAAAATTACAGGAACAAAAAACGTCAAAGACGATTGGGGACCAAAGAGTAAAAAGTTTGTAGTCAATATCGATCAAAACAAAGCCCGTTTGGCAGGTGTTTCAAATCAAGACATAGCTACATCCTTACAAACGGTTTTAGACGGTTTTAAAACAGGTGAGTATCGCGAGGATGATAAATCTATTCCTATTTTGATGCGTAGTGACGGTAGTCAGCAACAAACATTGGCTTCAATAGAAACTTTAAATGTTTACGCCCAAAATACTGGAAAAAGTGTGCCTTTGAGTCAAGTGGCCACTATTATTCCAGAATGGCAATACGCAAAAATAAAGCGTTTGGACATTGATAGAACTATTATAGTCTCTAGTGAGTTAAATGATGATGGCAATGCCTCGGCTATTATGAAGGAAATGACGCCTTGGATAGCAGAACAGTCCAAAACTTGGCCAGAAGGGTATACTTATAAATTTGGTGGAGATGCAGAAAACACAGCAGAAAATATGGGTGCTGTAATTGGTTATTTACCACTGTCAGGATTCATAATTATTTTATTGCTGATAATTCAATTTAATTCGGTTAGAAAAACAACCATGGTGGCATCAACCATACCGTTGGGCATCATAGGTGTAGTGATTGGGCTATTAATTTTTCAAGAACCTTTTGGTTTTATGCCGTTTTTAGGGGTTATATCTTTAGCAGGTATTGTTATAAATAATGCTATAGTTTTGATTGATAGGATTCAAATAGAAGAAACCGAAATAAAACGTCCTATTCAAGATGCCATTATTGCCGCTTGCTTACAGCGTTTTAGACCTATTTTGTTGGCAACCTTTACAACAGTTTTAGGATTGATTCCGTTGTATTTAAGTGGTGGTGAAATGTGGGAAGGTATGGCGGTTAGTATTATGGTAGGGCTTTTGTTTGGTACTTTTATAACCTTATTGTTTATTCCATCATTTTACAGTGTGTTATACAAGGTCAATTACAATGACTATGAGTTTAATGAGGATTTAATGGAAGATTAAAGTGGTTTTGAAAAAGCTTTATCGATATCGTTTTGAACTTTTCTTTTATAGTTTGGTTGTTATTCTTTTTGGTTCATTAATTTTTCCAAAGAATATTATTAATACACTTATTATGCCTTTGCTATTTGTTCTAAATATAGCATCAGGATTAGTGATTTTCAAAAAGCAAAAACAACAATCTGTTGTTGTCAAGGTTCTTTTGGTTCTTACCATAGGCGTATTTTTATACCGCTATTTTTCCAATACCGATGAACGTATTTTAGAATATATTCGCTTTTTTATTTATTTCCTGTTTTACAGTTTAACAACGTTCGGGATTATTTTTCAGGTATGGAACGCTAAACAAGTAGATAAAACAGTTATTTATGGATTGATGAGCGGTTATATTTCTTTAGGCTTGATAGGTTTTTTTATTTTCAACTGTATCGAGCTTATAAGTCCAGGTTCTTTTAATGGATTACAGGAAACAGGAATGACACCTAACAATATTAATGATTTAATGTATTATAGTTTCATTACTCTAATGACGATTGGTTACGGTGACATTATACCAGTAACTGATATTGCTCAAAAGGCGTCCATGTTTATAGCTATGGCAGGTCAGTTTTATTTGGTGATTATTACAGCAGTTGTTGTGGAAAAATACATTAGACACTCACAAAAAGACTAACTTTTAGGAATATTTCCTTAAATAGAATTGTACTTTTGTACTTCAAAAATCCACCATGTACAAGTTAATTATTCGTCCACTTTTTTTTCTATTCGATCCTGAAAAAATACATCATCTAACCTTTTCCTTAATTCGTTTTATGAATAAGATACCCTTGATTTCAGGGCTGTTTAGAAGCTTGTATTGTATTGAGGATAAACGACTGGAACGCGAATTGTTTGGTTTAACATTTAAAAATCCTGTTGGGTTGGCTGCAGGTTTTGATAAGGATGCCAAGTTGTTTAATGAACTGAATAATTTTGGATTTGGTTTTGTGGAAATTGGCACACTGACGCCAAAACCGCAGTCTGGGAATCCTAAAAAGCGCTTGTTTCGTTTAAAATCGGATGCGGCTATTATCAACCGTATGGGTTTTAACAATGGTGGTGTTGCAGAGGCTGTAGAACGTTTAAAGAAAAACAAAGGCGTATTAATTGGGGGCAATATTGGAAAGAATAAGGTGACGCCCAACGAGGAAGCGGTTAACGATTACAAACTCTGTTTTAACGCGTTGTTTGACCATGTGGATTATTTTGTGGTCAATGTGAGTTCACCCAATACACCTAATTTACGGGAGCTTCAGGATAAAGAACCGTTGACTAAATTGTTACAAACCCTAAAGCTTTTGAATGCTGAAAAGCAAAATCCCAAACCGATTCTATTAAAAATAGCACCGGATTTAACCGATTCACAATTGTTGGATATCATAGATATTATAAAAGACACAAAAATTGATGGTGTTATCGCTACCAATACAACCATTTCCAGGGAAGGCCTACAATCTGAAAACAAAGTTGAAGTTGGTGGATTAAGTGGAAAACCCTTGACAAAACGTTCCACAGAAGTGATTCGCTTTCTGTCCGAAAGAAGCAACAAAGCTTTTCCGATTATTGGTGTTGGTGGTATCCATTCGGTTGCTGATGCTCTGGAAAAACTGGAAGCAGGAGCCGATTTAATTCAGTTGTACACAGGTTTCATTTATGAGGGTCCCAAACTGATTAAGGATATCAATAAAGCTTTGCTAAAACATTAAACATTGGCTTACGATATTATCATATCGTTTGTTTTGGCTACCGCAGCCTTGGCCATTTCCCCAGGTCCAGACAATATTTATGTGCTGACTCAAAGTGTCGTGAATGGCACAAAATATGGCTTGGCAACCACAGCGGGCCTTATTACAGGTTGTATTGTTCATACTACCTTGTTGGCCTTTGGCGTTTCGTTGATTATCCGTGAAAGTGAAACCTTGTTTTTTGTTTTGAAATTATTGGGAGCCTTGTATTTGTTGTATTTGGCTTTCAAAGTGTATCAAAGCAGTAGTGCCATAGACTTAGCACATGGTCAAGCGCCAAAAAAATCATTGGGACAATTGTTTAAACAGGGTTTTATCATGAACGTATTAAACCCCAAGGTTACTATTTTCTTTTTAGCCTTTTTTCCAGGGTTTTTGTTTAGTGATTCATTAAGTACGATTCTTCAGTTTTATATTTTAGGCTTTATTTTTATGGGTGTTTCCCTGATGATTTTTTCAACTATAGCTCTTTTGTCAGGCTTGATAGCAAATTATATTAAATCACATAATCAAGTTGGGGTTTTTCTGAAATGGTTACAGATTGTTGTGTTTGTAGGTATCGCTATTTTAATTTTGATATAGTTACTTGAAAACGTTTTCGTAGATGCTTTTCTTTACTATCTTTGGAGACCATGAACGATGTTGTTAAAATCATTGAATGTCCACGAGATGCTATGCAAGGCATCAAGGCTTTTATTCCCACTGAAAAAAAGGTACAATACATTCAATCCTTATTGCGTGTGGGTTTTAATACTATTGACTTTGGAAGTTTTGTGTCACCAAAAGCTATTCCACAAATGGTTGATACAGCCGAGGTTCTCTCACAATTGGATTTGAGTAAAACTACTAGCAAGCTGTTGGCTATTATTGCAAATACACGTGGCGCCAGTGATGCCTCTCAACATCCTGAAATTAATTATTTAGGCTATCCGTTTTCTATTTCAGAAAATTTCCAGATGCGTAACACACATAAAACCATAGCGCAGTCGGTGGTTACTTTGAAAGAGATTTTAGAGATAGCCGATAAATCCAACAAGGAAGTGGTGGTTTATATTTCCATGGGATTTGGGAATCCGTATGGCGATCCATGGAATGTGGATATAGTAGGAGAGTGGACCGAGCGGTTGAGTAATATGGGCGTGAAGATTTTATCCTTAAGTGATACCATTGGAAGTTCGGATCCTGAAAATATTGATTATCTGTTTTCAAACTTAATTCCAAAATATCCAAAAATTGAATTCGGTGCCCATTTGCACACAACACCAACTACTTGGTTTGAAAAGGTCGATGCAGCCTATAAAGCGGGTTGCAGACGATTTGATGGTGCTATTCAAGGATTTGGTGGCTGCCCAATGGCTAAAGATGAATTAACTGGTAATATGCCTACCGAAAAATTACTCTCATATTTTACTTCCAAAAAGAAATCCGATCTCAATGCCATGAGTTTTGAAAGTGGTTATAATGAGGCTACTAAAATATTTAGTGTTTATCATTAAATTATATGAGGGTTAAATTATATTTTATCGTAGGGATGCTATCGGTTTCTTGCTATGCTTCAGAATGGCCTTCATTAAAAGCATACCAAAAGCAAACAGGTAGAACTGAATTGACATCTTCAGATTGGTTAAAATCAGATAGAAAGAACAATACAATAGTTTGGCAACAAGCTAATGCTTATAATTTAGAAAACCAACTTCCTGAAGAGTATCAAAGTATTCCCGAGCGTCGTGATTTTTATGAATGGTATTATAAAAGTATAGAAACAAAAGGTCATCAAGTTTTATGGCCCAAAATGGCACATTATATTTCCAAAAAACTACGATTAATAAAGGCTTTCCCATTTAGCATTTTTACAAAAGATACCGTTAAGGAATATGCCTATCAGGGAAGTGAATTGGTTTTTAATTCGGTCTTTAAGGAGTTAAAAGCAGCTTACTATACTTCAGATGTTTTACAAGGTGATGCTGCTTTGGAATGGGATAAGGACATTTTATACTTGGAACAGTACAATTGGCTTCAGGAAGTTTATTCGGATATTGACGATAAAACGCTCAAGACCATTAAACGCATGTCTCAAGGGAAAGGATTTTATGCGCTTGTGGTACCCAAGGAAATACGATTTAAAGGAAATGTTTCTGATGCTAGAACACGTTATGAGTATGCTTTGGGAACACTACGCGACTATTGCAGGGAACATTATAAATAAATTAACTCTTACTTAAAACCTAGTTACTGTTTTAAGTTGTATATTTGCATGCAATTATAATCGTAATTGCATCATGATAGCTCATCAAAACAAAATTTTAGGAGAAGGACTTACCTATGACGATGTCCTTTTAGTACCAGCCTTTTCAGAAGTATTACCACGCGAAGTTAGTATCCAATCAAAGTTTTCTAGAAACATTACAATTAATGTGCCTATAGTTTCTGCTGCTATGGATACCGTGACCGAAAGCAAAATGGCTATTGCCATTGCTCAAGAAGGTGGTATAGGAGTTCTGCATAAAAACATGACTATTGATCAGCAAGCTTCAAAAGTAAGAAAGGTAAAGCGCGCTGAAAGTGGTATGATAATCGATCCGGTTACCTTACCATTAACGGCTATTGTACGCGATGCTAAGGAAAATATGGCAGAGCACAGCATTGGAGGTATTCCTATTGTAGATGATAATGGTGTCTTAAAAGGAATTGTTACCAATCGGGATTTGCGATTTGAAAAGAACAATAACCGACCAATTATTGAAGTCATGACTTCAGAAAATTTGGTTACAGCCGGACAAGGAACCTCATTGGTTGATGCCGAAGATATTCTTCAGGAGAATAAAATTGAAAAACTTCCAGTTGTTGATGATGACTATAAATTAATTGGTTTAATCACTTTTAGGGATATTACCAAGCTTACCCAAAAACCCATGGCCAACAAAGATCAGTATGGGCGTTTACGTGTGGCAGCAGCCATCGGTGTAACAGGTGACGCTGTTGATAGAGCAGAAGCTTTGGTTGGTGCTGGTGTTGATGCCATTATTATTGATACAGCTCATGGCCATACCAAAGGTGTTGTAAATGTTTTGAAGGAAGTCAAAGCTAAATTCCCAAAATTGGATGTAGTTGTTGGTAATATTGCTACAGGTGAAGCAGCAAAATTTTTGGTAGAAGCAGGAGCTGATGCTGTTAAAGTAGGAATCGGACCAGGTTCTATTTGTACCACACGCGTTGTGGCAGGCGTAGGATTTCCGCAGTTCTCGGCTGTTTTGGAGGTTGCAGCAGCTATCAAAGGTTCAGGAGTTCCTGTAATTGCAGATGGTGGTATTCGTTACACAGGTGATATTCCAAAGGCTATTGCAGCTGGAGCTGATTGTGTGATGTTGGGTTCGCTTTTGGCAGGAACAAAAGAATCGCCAGGTGAAACCATTATTTATGAAGGTAGAAAATTTAAGTCCTATCGTGGTATGGGTTCAGTTGAAGCCATGAAACAAGGAAGTAAAGACCGTTATTTCCAAGATGTAGAAGATGACATTAAAAAATTGGTACCAGAGGGTATTGTTGGACGTGTACCTTATAAAGGTGAGTTGAATGAAAGTATTCACCAGTTTGTAGGTGGTTTACGCGCTGGTATGGGCTATTGTGGTGCCAAGGATATTGCTTCACTCCAGGATAAAGGCCAGTTTGTGAAAATTACGGCTTCAGGTATCAATGAAAGCCACCCTCATGATGTAACCATAACCAAGGAATCACCAAATTATTCGCGTTAAAGATTTATTTACTTAAAATTATTTTTTAATTTTAAGTAAATAAATAAAATGAGCCCAAAGGTTACAACTGAATTTGAAACTGGTCAGGCGCAAATCTTTAAAAACCCAGTTTTAGAACGCCTTACCAAAACAGACCCGTTATCTAATGTGATAGTTTACGGATTGGTAAGTATTGGCATGACTTATCTGGCTATAGAAGTTGTTAAACTTTCCGTTTTACAATTTGTCTTACTTTTTCTATCGGGTTTATTATTTTGGACTTTAGCAGAATATCTGCTTCACAGGTATTTATTCCATTGGATAACTGAAGCCAAATGGACACAACGTTTTCATTTTATTATGCATGGTTCACATCATCAATTTCCAAAAGATAAAGAACGTCTGTTGATGCCTCCCGTTCCTGGGATTGTATTGGCGTCTATTCTATTCGGTATATTTTATGTGGTGTTTTGGGTTATAGGCTATCCAGACTTGACTTTTGGGTTTTTTCCTGGTTTTTTTGTTGGGTATTTACTGTATTCGTTTGTACATCGTGCTATACATGTCAAGCGACCACCTAAACGATTTAAGCATTTGTGGTTGCACCATAATCTACACCACTATCAATATCCTGAAAAAGCTTTTGGAGTTTCCAGTACTTTTTGGGATAAGGTATTCGGAACCATGCCACCAAAGCCTTCCAAAAAATAATTCTGTTTAATCTTTTTGACTATTGTAAAGCTGTCCTCGATGCGGTTTTAAAGCATCTCTAACGGTAGCCATATCAGATTCGTTAACAATCATGAAGGCGATACTGTGCATTTCTGAAATTACTTCATATCCTGTGTTGTCCAACTCCAGTTTTTCTATGTCTACATATTCTTTCAGGTGAATAGCATGATGCCTAGCCGTTTGAATAGCATGAGGTCCTCTAAAATCCCAAATAAGTTTGATTTGGTGCATAAATTAGTTTTTGGTTAGGTTCTTTATTCTGCTCAATAAGGTAGGATGCGAATAATGCATAAATACATAAGCAGGATGTGGTGTTAAATTGCTTAAGCTATTTTTTGATAACTTTTTGAGTGATGTAATTAGTGGTTCCGCTTTATAAGTTTCTTTAGCATAATTATCAGCCTGATATTCAAACTTTCTGGAAAACCAATTCATAATTAAACCTGTTATTTCAGAAATAGGGGAATATAATAGTCCAAAGGCTATCAGTCCTATATGAAAACTTGGAGTTTCTACGCCTAAAGCTTGTGATAATAGCGGATTGGATATGAATATGGATAAAATAAATAAGGTAAGACCTGTCAATAAAATAGAAGTGACTAAGTTGAAAATAATGTGTTTCTTCTTGTAATGTCCAACCTCATGGGCTAATACGGCTACTATTTCGTCGTCCTCTAAATCATTGATTAATGTATCGTATAAAGTTACCCGTTTTTCATTGCCAAATCCTGAAAAATAGGCATTGGCTTTTGTGCTGCGTTTGGATCCATCAATTACAAAAATCTTGTTTA
This sequence comes from Bacteroidia bacterium, assembly GCA_030425285.1. Taxonomy (GTDB): domain Bacteria; phylum Bacteroidota; class Bacteroidia; order Flavobacteriales; family Flavobacteriaceae; genus Hanstruepera. Next base: position 104,681 of record JAUIAY010000003.1, on the reverse strand, counting down.
ACTTAAAACCAACTGTTTCAGCATAAGCTGAAATTTTATCACGCAAATCACCAGCTTCCAATGGTGCTTGTTTATTAAATAATGGAACAATAAGTCGGGAATAAAACATATTCATAAAAACCGTAAACACAGTGACCAATCCCCAAGCATATAACCAAAAATAACTGCCTGTGACATTGAAAAACCAAATAATAGCAGCTAGAATACCACCACCCAAAATCGCCATCATAATCCAACCTTTAATTTTGTCTGTAACAAACGTTTTTTTTGTTGTTTTATTGAATCCGAAACGCTCTTCAATTACAAAAGTTTTATAATAGGAAAAAGGCGTTGTTAGTATATCACTACCAATCATAATGATTCCAAAAAAGATAAGAGCTATTGCAATTGAGTTTTCTGAATATTCTCTAGCAATATTATCAATATATTCAAAACCATCTAAGAACAAAAAAGCCAGTGTTAAAATGAATGAAAAGGTTGAGGTGATAATCCCAAATTTATAGTTGGTTTGCTTATAGGTTTGGGATTTCTTGTAGTCGGCTTCATCATACACATCATTTATGGCATTTGGGAGCGTATCATTAAAGTGTTTGGCATTCAGGGCATCCAATATTTTGGCAATGATAAAATTGAGTACAATAATGGCTATAATTATCCAAAAAAGCGTAGTAGCAGTCATGACATTTATTTAAAATCGCGTTGTCTTTTGGTCTCAAAAATAAGAATTCCAGCGGCAACTGACACGTTCATGGAATCTATTTCTCCTTGCATGGGAATGATGATGTTTTGGGTAGATTCCTTGAGCCATTCGTCACTTAATCCGGTTGCTTCTGTGCCAACTACAATGGCTGTAGGTTTTGTGTAATCTTGTGTGTGATAATCTTTTGATGCCTGCAAAGCCGCACAATAAATATGGATGTTGTTTTTTTTCAAAAACTGAATAATTTCAGAAGTGGTTCCAGTCGTAATTTGATTCGTAAATACACAACCTACACTGGAGCGTATGATATTCGGGTTGTATAAATCGGTTTTTGGATTAGCAATAATTACGGCATCTAAATTGGCAGCATCAGCTGTACGTAACAGCGCACCTATATTACCAGGTTTTTCAGGAGCTTCTGCAACTAATATTAATGGGTTATTTGAGTTAAATATCAGATTGTTGATATCATGATGTTTGGATTTAGCAACAGCTAATACACCTTCGGTTGTATCACGATGTGCCAATTTTTGATACACATCTTTAGAAATTTCAATACGTTCTGTAGACTTGTCAGTTAGTTCGGTTACAGCTTGTTCAGATATTAATTCTGGTAGAAATAAGATAGGTGATATGTTATAACCACCTTTTATAGCAAGCGTTATTTCCCGAATACCCTCAATTAAAAATTGACCGGATTTTTTTCTTGCCCGCGATTTTTCTTTAAGCTGAAAAAGCTCTTTGATAAATGGGTTTTGTGTGCTACTTATTTCTTTCATAGTTGAAGATTCAAAAATAAGCTTATTATAAATTAATAACATAAAAAAAGCCTCAAGATAATTGAGGCTTTTTTATTATTCATTTTTGTATTTATCGGAGTATCGTTTTGCCAGTTCTGTTTGATGCGTTTCCAAACTAATATTGCGACCTTGAACAAAAGCTCTTGTCAAAACATTAGTTCGCATATCCAAGGCATCACCTTCACTAATGAATAAGGTTGCATCTTTACCAACTTCTAACGTGCCGCAAAAATCATCAATGCCCAATATTTTAGCCGTATTAGATGTAATAAGCTTTAAGGCTTCTTCTTTGTCCAATCCGTAAGCAACAGAGGTTCCTGCATAAAATGGAATATTTCGTGTGTTAATACGTTCATTTCGGCTTTCAGATTGTAAACCCACTAAAACACCTTGGTCAACCAATAATTTGGCTGCTTTATAAGGTAAATCATAATCGTCATCATCGCTATTTGGTCTACTATGTACACCGTTCAAAATAACTGGAATGTTGCTTTGTTTTAAAAGCACTCCAACTTTATAGGCATCATAACCACCAACAATTACCATTTTAACTTGGTGTTTTTTGGTAAACTCAACAGCGTCACGAATACCTTTTTCGTCACTAACATGAACAAACAGCTTTTGTTTACCATTAAAAATACCTGACATACCATCATAAAGTATGTTTTTTTGCTGTTTATCTCCAGCTAAATACGCTTTTGAAGCTCCAAAAAAATCACTCAATTCGGTAACTTGATTGTTGTAATTTTCATTTGGTTTTAAAACGTTTGGTTCTCCCATCCACCAACGACCTCTGGAATATGGATTTGGCCAATTAATGTGAATGGCATCATCTACTTTTACAGTAGCATCTTCCCAGTTCCAAGCGTCAAATTGTACAATGGATGAGGTTCCAGAAATACGACCACCTTGCGGAGTAATCTGACCCATTAGAACACCGTTGGGTCTCATGGACTCTACAATTTTAGACTCGGCGTTGTAGGCAATAATACTACGAATATTAGGATTCATTTGCCCAACTTCGTCACTGTCTATTGTAGCTCTAACAGCATCAATCTCCACCAATCCCAACGTAGAGTTGGGTGCAATAAATCCTGGGTATACATGTTTCCCTTGTGCATCGATGATTTCATTTTTGGTCCTGTCAATCCTGATGGTAGAACCATCAGCAACAGTCTGTATTTTGCCATTCTCAAAAATAATGATACTGTTTTCTATGACGTTTCCATTTCCAATATGGGCAGTGGCACCCACAATTGCAATGGCTTTTTGTTGTTTTGGAGCTGGTGCTTGTTGCGCTTGCATAAGGCTTGTTAATAAAAAACAAGCAATTAAGGTATATAATTTTGTTACGTTCATTTTTTTAAATTTTTAGTGTACAGTATCACAGTGAAATAGTTCATCCTCTTTCTTTTCAATAGGCTTGGTTTTTAAACCTTTGTTTTTGGCCTGCAACATCATAGTTGTGAGTTCGTTCTTTTCACGTTTCATTTCTTCGCGCATTTGCTTATCACGATCAATGTCAAAATATACAGTTCCATCAATTATGGTTTTTTCGGCTTTGGCATAAATGGATAATGGATTGTCACTCCACAACACGACATCGGCATCTTTACCTTCTTTAATACTGCCAACGCGATCGTCAATGTGCAATAATTTTGCAGGGTTTAAGGTCACAAATTTCCAAGCATCTTCTTCGCTAATACCACCATATTTAACCGATTTGGCAGCTTCTTGATTCAAGCGTCTGGACATTTCGGCATCATCACTATTGATGGCAACCACAACACCTTGATTGTGCATAATGGCAGCATTTTGTGGGATAGCATCATTTACTTCAAATTTGTAAGCCCACCAATCACTAAAGGTCGAACCACCTACACCATGAGCTTGCATTTTATCAGCTACTTTGTATCCTTCTAAAATATGGGTGAACGTATTGATGTTGAAGTTGAACTGTTCGGCTACTTTCATAAGCATGTTTATTTCACTTTGCACGTAGGAGTGACATGAAATAAAACGCTCTTTATTAAGTATTTCGGCCAAAGCTTCCATTTCTAAATCCTTACGGTAAGGCTTTCCGCTTTTTTTATCAACATCATAGGCTTTTGCTCTGTTAAAGTAATCGATGTAAACTTGTTCAACACCCATTCTGGTTTGAGGGAAGCGAGAACGAACATTGTTACCCCAATTGGATTGTTTGACATTCTCTCCTAAAGCAAACTTGATGAATTTAGGTGAATTATCGTAAATCAATTTATCGGCGGTTTCGCCCCATTTTAATTTAATAATGGCCGAACGACCACCAATAGGATTTGCAGAACCATGTAATACTTGAATAGAAGTGACACCACCAGCCAAGTTTCTATAGATGTCAACATCTTCAGAATCTACAACATCTTCAATACTTACTTCGGCAGTAGAATTATGTCCAGCTTCGTTTACAGCGGCAGTTGCAATGTGCGAATGTTCGTCAATAATACCAGCGGTTAGGTGTTTCCCTGTCGCATCAATAACCTGTGCATTTCCTGCATTTAGGTTTTGACCTATTTTAGAAATCTTTCCATCTTTAATCAATACATCAGTTTGTTCTAAAATACCATTAGACTCATTAGTCCAGACTGTTGCATTTTTAAATAATAGGGTTTGTTGCTTTGGCATTTCCGAAAAACCATAGGCTTCATTAGGATAGGTTATAGGGAATACTTTAGGTGTGTCTTCAGAATTATCTTTTTCGTCTTTTTTCTTATCTGAAACAGTATCTGTTACATTTTTTGTGGCATAAAAAGATGTCTCACGCCCATTAGGTAGGATTGCTACACCATTAAAATTATTTGTTGAAACCACCTTTGCTGTTAGTCGGGTATAATCTTGTTTGGTTGAATCGATACCTGAAAAAATCAGGGTCATCCAATCATCACTCACAGAAACTTTAGAACCTAGTTCATGGTCATCAGTTTTAACCTTTGATTTAAGTTTGCTGATATCTCCAGAAATGGATACTGCATATTTTTGTCCAGCAACACTAAACTCATAGTCTCCTCGCATATCAATAGCATCCATGGGAGTAATTTCATGTCTGTCTCCTATTACCCAATTCTCGTATAACGTTGTTTCCTTGTCAAAAATATCTCCAGATGTGATTAGAAAATTAGCATAAAAACCAGTTTTTAGTTTACCAAGTTTATTCTCTTTTCCTAATATTTTAGCAGGAATGGTTGTCAGTGCTTCTAATGCAGCCTGGTCATCAAAACCATATTCAATAGCTTTTAATAAATTGCCCTTGAATTCTTTTGGGGATTTTAGATCATGGGTGGTTAGAGAAAACACGATGCCATTGTCATGTAATACCTTTGGATTGGTAGGTCGTTGATTCCATTCACGTAATTCGGATAACCCAACGGCTTGCGATAGGAAAGGGTCTTCCATGTCATAGGCATCCGGAAAGTTTATTGGAATTACAAATGTAGCATTGGTTGCTTTGATAGCTTGAGCCATTTCATATTCGTCACCACCACCAACAATAACAAACTGGGTGTTGAATTCGTCGCCCACCTTGTCAAACCGGAGTGCATTAACTTTACTACCAGCATCCATAAATTGAATCAATGATTTATTTTGGTTAAACGCTTCTAAAGATCTGTCAGTTACCTCTGAAAGCCCTTTAGCATACCAATCAGCATCATAGTTTACTTGTTTTAATAAGGCAATGGTACCCATTAATGATGTTGGGTAAGCCTGATTAGACGTTACGCTTTTTCTTGTTGAGTAAAAATGTCCGCTATTATCATCCAAAATCCTGGCAGCATCAGTTGTGTTAGGCGCCAATGCAATAATACTTCCAGTGCCCTGAATAATACCGTCAGAGATATGGGTATTAACTACACCAAAGCCAGCTTCACGAAATTCCTTTGCGGATTTGGCATCAAAATTATAATGCTCAATGGCATCTTGCTCGGATCTAATATGGTCATTCCAATAATAGCCCTCACGCGAAGCATCATATTGGGGAGCATTGGAACGTTCAGCGCGTTTTGGATTTTCTATCCCGAAATTGGTGTATACATCTATAAAGGATGGATAAATGTACTTACCTGAAAGATCATATACAACCGAGTTTTTCGGTATATTGACATTGGAGCCAGATGCGACCACCATACCATCTTTAATCAGTAACGTAGCGTTTTGCATAACTTCGGTTGGCGAAGTATAAATGGTGGCATTTGTAAAAGCGGTGTAATTGGATTTTTCAACTTTTACACCGTCGTTTTTGGGAAAATATCTTTGTGCTGAAGTGTACAGGCAACACAATAAAAAAACGGGAACTATAAATTTTTTTATCATAAAAAAGTTGGTTAGAAATTTTTGAAGCCTAAAGATAAACAAACAGTTGTGGACTGTTGTCCAAATGGTTTATTTTAACATTTCAAGAAGTTTGAGAAAGAAAATAGTTCACATAAAGGGCAACAACATAGCTATAAGATTGCATACCTTTTGCTTGATTGTTGGCGATTAAAAAGCTATCATAGGTTTCTTTAAAAATGGGTTCCAATGGATTTTGGTAGGAATCCCAAAACACTTGTACCTCCTGATAGTTTTTTATGATGCCATAATGAATAGTCTCTACCAAGTTATAATAGGAATCAGGATCTCTCCGGTAAATTTCAAATAGGCAATGTCGAAGTGCGAAAGTATAGCCGCTGTAATTAAAATAGATGTCATCGTGATAAATAGCAGCCAAAGCCCCTATGAAATTGGCTTCATTTTCGGCAGCATATCCTAATTGATGAGCTATTTCATGAGAAGCGGTAGTTGGAAATTTAAAAGGTGGAATTAACCTGTCAACTTGGGCTTCATTGGTTAAAGGATTTAAATAACCACTAAATCCCATGTAAGTGAGTGGTAAACTATAAAGTGATGTTTTTAAGCTTGTTGGTGAATAGGCTAAATGCGGATAATCTTTTTCAAGATTGGTATATCCTAGAGGTGTCATCTTTAAAATGTCTTTTTTGGAATAAGGTAATTCAACTTTAGAACTATCATTAGCAATTATTTTTTGATGAATTGCATTGCTTTTTTCTATAAGATTTTTGGTCACAGCTATTAACTGTTCTGTAGTATAATCAGCTTCTAATGATAAGTTCTTGTGAAGCGGTTGTCTGTAGTAATTTAAAGCCCATAGAAAGTGAAAAGCAAAGTAAATAATGGAAATTGCTGAAAACACATCAATTATCCAACCCTTAAAATCTTTAATAAGTCGCCATCTGTTTTTAAAGAACCAGCGAATGATATAAATTATGGAAAACGTATAAAAGATATCGCCAAATGAAAAGGGTAACCACCCAAAAACCCATCTAAACAATTTGGATGTCCATTGGTATAAACCATTGCTATAATAGGTTTCAATAAATTCAGGAAAAAAAGCAAGGGTTTTGACAATGATTACCTGAATAACCAAAGCCAGTGCTAGATATAGTTTTGGGTTTCTTCGCATGATTCAAAAATAACGAATTGTTTGTAATACACGAGACATTGGTTACCTTTGTTCGACTTAAAAAAGAATAGAATTATGAATGAAACCATTAGAGAATTAGAACCAAAAACCTTATGGAATAAATTTGCTGATTTAAACGCTGTGCCAAGACCTTCTAAAAAGGAAGAACGTGTCATTGCTTTTATGAAAGAATTTGGCTCCAAATTGGGTTTGGAAACTATTGAAGATGAAGTTGGTAATGTCATTATAAAAAAGCCAGCAACTCTTGGAATGGAAGATAAGATGACGGTTGTTATGCAATCCCATTTGGATATGGTTCATCAAAAGAACAACGATACCGAGTTTGATTTTGATAATCAAGGCATTGATATGTATGTTGATGGTGATTGGGTTCGTGCCAAAGGAACGACTCTAGGCGCTGATAATGGATTGGGTGTAGCAACTATTATGGCTATTTTGGAGAGTAATGATATTCCACATCCTGCTATTGAAGCATTATTTACAATAGATGAAGAAACAGGAATGACAGGAGCCATGGGCTTAAACGGCGGATTGTTGGAAGGTGATATCCTTTTAAATTTGGATACTGAAGAAGATGATGAAATAGGAGTAGGTTGTGCAGGCGGTGTAGATGTTACAGCAACTAGAAGTTACCAAATTGAAGAAACGCCTGAATTTAAAATGGGCTTCTCAATAACGGTAAAAGGTTTGCAAGGCGGACACTCAGGTATGCAGATTCATGAAGGATTGGGTAATGCCAATAAGATTATGAATCGATTATTGTTTGATGGATTTGAGAACTTTGGATTGCGTATTTCTGAAATCAATGGCGGAAGTCTTCGCAATGCCATTCCTCGTGAGAGTCAGGCCACAGTTGCAATAGATGCTATTCATGAAGATGCCTTTATTATGGAAATGGCTCAGCTATCACAAACCATAAAATCAGAGTTGCAAACCACGGAACCTGATTTGGAGATTATTGTTGCGAAATGTGATATGCCAAAAACAATCATGGATTTGGGTGTACAAGAAGGTGTTACAAGAGCTCTCTATGCTGCTTGTAATGGTGTGTATCGTATGAGTGCCGATATTCTTGATTTAGTTGAAACTTCCAATAATATCGCCAAAGTTTCAATTAAAGATGGTGAAATCAAAATAGAGTGTTTAACACGTTCTTCGGTTGAAAGTTCTAAATGGGATTTGGCCAATACGCTGCGTGCAACTTTTGAGTTGACAGGTTGTGAAGTAACATTTTCTGGAGATTATCCAGGTTGGAAACCAAATATGGATTCCAAAATATTAAAGGTTCTTGAGAAACTGTATATAGAAATGAATAATGAAAAACCTCATGTGGCTGCATGTCATGCAGGATTGGAATGTGGTATTCTTGGACAGAACTATCCCGATATGGATATGATAAGTTTTGGGCCTAATATCAAAGGAGCACATTCGCCAGATGAACGTGCGCAAATTTCTTCAGTTCAAAAGTATTGGAAGTTTGTTTTAGAAATACTCAAGAACATTCCAAAAAAGTAAACAACTAAAAAAAAGCAGCTCTAAAAGCTGCTTTTTTTATTGTCTGTTTTTTTATTTGATTCCGACCAATTCAATATCAAATATGACATTGGCATTTGGTGGAATAGGACCAGAACCTTGCTCGCCCCAACCTAAATAAGATGGTATAAAAACTCGTACTTTATCACCAACATTCATGTTTAACATGGCTTCCTTAAATCCTGGAACCGTTCTTGCTGTGGCGTTGTAAGCATCTTCAAAAGGCTTGTAACCACCTTGGTTATCGCGTTGTTCGTTGTAAATATTATTTTCTTTGGCAACATCAGCCCAAGACGTATCAAATAATCGGCCGTCTTCAAAAAATCCGGCATAGTTTATTAAAACACGATCAGCGCTGCTAGGTTTTTCTCCTTTACTTTCATTAATGTAAATCATCACGATTCCGGTATCCGATTTAACAACTGGACCTGATAAATCAGCATTGTCTTCAATGAATTTTTCAGCGGCAATGCTAGCAGATTCTTTAAGTTTCTTTTGCGCTTCTTCTTTTAAGGCTTTTTGTTTTTCTTCAATTTTTGGTAGTTCTTCAGTGTAGACTTTGGCTGCATCAAAATTTGTAGCAGTATCTCCTTTTCTAATAATATTTAGTTTTTCGATTACAACAGGTTCTAAAGGCTTGTTACTGCCTGGTGCAACCTTAACGTTAGAAATAGTATCCAAAACATTCATACCAATAACTAATTCTCCAAAAACAGAATGCTTGTTATCCAAATGTGGTGTTGGTACTTCAGTAATAAAAAACTGACTGCCGTTAGTGGCAGGACCGGAATTGGCCATGGATAGTATTCCGGGTTTGTCATGTTTTAAATCGGGGTGAAATTCATCTAAAAAACGGTAGCCTGGTGAGCCAGATCCTGTGCCTGTTGGGTCACCACCTTGTATCATGAATTTATCAATAACTCTATGGAAAGTAATGCCGTCGTAAAAGGGTTTTCCTTTAAGTGAATCTGTGACATTGGGATGTGTTCCTTCTGCCAAGGCTACAAAATTGGCTACAGTAACTGGAACTTTGTCATAATATAATTTGGCGACCATAGTGCCATTATTGGTAACAAATTCAGCATAAAGTCCATCTTCCAAATCTGGATATTTTTGCTGTTCACATGACGTAACACTCATTAATAGTGCAAGTACTAAAATTTTCATAGTCTGTTTATAAATATTCATAATTGTTAATTATTGATTTTTTTGATTGTTTAAATTATAGGTCTTTTATGGAATTAATGGTCACTTCACAAATTAAAGGCACATTGGTGCCAATTTTGTTTTCATCACCATAGTACCCATAAGCTTTTTGCGATGGGAACAAAAATGTGGCTGTTTCACCTGCTCTCATTAATTTTAAGCCTTCTCGCAAACCGGTGAACAGTTCTTGTTTATCCATTAAATAGTTTTGCGTTTGTAAGTTGTCTTTGGAATAAATTAATGAACCATCCAATGATTTTACATTGTAATCAAAGTTTACCAAGTCACCAAAACCAGGCGTTTGAATTGAATCAGCTACTTTGTTGTTGTAATAATACCAAAAACCACTTTCTGAAGCGATATATTCAATTTGTGGATTTTCAGACATGATTTTTTCAATGTCAGCTGTTTCACGCTCATTGAGCTTAATATTGCGTTGAACAGATTGATCAATAAATGAACCCGTTTTAGCAGAAATAGGCCTTCTAGCTTCGGGTGATTTGCAAGAAGCAAAAAGTATTGCTAGCAATACAATATAAAAGAATCTAGTCATCATTTAGGGCTTTATTATAGGATGGTAAGATACTAATAAATTTATCAATTGTTGATTTTAAGTCTGTTTCGCTTTTTCCTCCTGCAGCATTCGTGTGGCCACCTCCTTCAAAATGAGCTCTGGCAAACTCGTTTACTGAAAAGGTTCCTTTGGAACGTAACGATATTTTTATGATATCCTGTTGCTTGTCCTCAATAAAAATTGCCGCAAAAACAATATCATTTAAAGATAAGGCATAATTCACAAAACCTTCAGTGTCCCCTTTCTTAAAATTATACGTGTTTAATTCCTCTTGCGACAAAGAAATATAAGCTGTTCGCGATTCCGAAATCACTTTTAGGTTTGATAGTGCTTGACCCAGCAATTGCATACGATCATAACTATTAGTGTCGAAAATCTGATTATGTATCTCGGCATGGTTGGCACCACAATCCATTAAAAAAGCAGCAACCCGTAATGTGTCACTGGTGGTAGATGGGAACCTAAAAGAACCTGTGTCTGTCATAATTCCCGTATACAGACAAGTAGCGATGTTTTTATCTATTAATGACTTGTCTCCTAAATTATTAATAAAATGATAAACCATTTCGCAAGTGGAACTCATGGCTACATCAGAGTAGGTGTAAAGCGCATAATCGTCAGGTTGTTGGTGATGATCAATCATAATTTTAGTGGCAGAACTTGCTGCTAAAACAGATTCCATGTCGCCAGCCCTGTTCAACGCATTAAAATCAAGTGTAAAAATAAGTTGGGCATCCTGAATTAAACTGTTACATGCTTCTTCTTGTGAATCGTACTTTAATATTTCGGACTCATTTGGAAGCCATTTTAAAAAATCGGGATAGTCATTAGGTGCAATTACAACAGCATTATGGTTTAAAGCATTCAAATAATGTTGTAACGCTAATGTTGAGCCTAAAGCATCGCCATCTGGATTTTTATGTGGCACAATCACAATACTTTTTGGCGATTTTAACAAATCTTTTACGGCACTATAGTCTTCCTGTGTCATAGGCAGCGAATATACAATTTTTTAATATGGGTTTAGATGGTTTTTATGAAGAAAAGCATTACTTTTGCAGCCAAATTAAAACAAAGAAATGGCAACAAATAGAACATTTACTATGCTTAAGCCAGATGCTGTTGAAAAAGGGCACATTGGCGCAATTTTAGAAAAAATTAATGCTTCAGGATTTAGAATCGTAGCAATGAAGTTAACCCAAATGACAAAATCAGATGCTGAAACGTTTTACGCGATTCACAAAGAGCGTCCGTTTTTTGGTGAATTGGTTGAGTACATGACTCGTGGACCAATAGTTGCAGCAATTCTTGAAAAAGACAATGCTGTTGAAGACTTCAGGACCTTAATAGGTGCTACAAATCCAGCTGAAGCTGCCGAAGGAACCATCCGTAAATTGTATGCTGCATCAATAGGTGAAAATGCGGTTCACGGAAGTGATAGTGATGAGAATGCTGCTATTGAAGGTGCATTCCATTTTTCAGGTCGTGAGATGTTTTAAACTATTTACACTATAATTAAATTGAAAAGCCAGAACATGTGTTCTGGCTTTTTTTATCGTAATACCAACTTCTTTATTAACTCCTTCCCCAAATTATCATTCAACATATCAATTATTTTTTGGGAGCCATAACTTAATTCTTCACGTAATACACTGGAGCTTAATTGTACATAGAGCACATCACCTTTGAGCTGGATGTCTGTTGTGTAATTGTTAACGCCATTACCCATCATTTGAGCCCAAGCATCTTTAACATTTACAGCATCCAAACCTTTGTTCAATTTGTTGGTTTCAACAAATTCTTTTAATGCGTCTGCAATATTTCGATATTCAGTGTGTCGCTTGGCCATTAATCCAGATTTATGGGTTCGTAAGATTTATAATTATAGATAATACCATCTTTATTGATAACTCGTAATTGACCTTCAGAGGCATTTAAAATGGTTTCTTTCCATGTAGCATAAGGTGTTTTATAATACATGTTTAAACTGTCATTCTCAATTTTTATGTCAAAATTTTCAGCAAGTTTTGATGTTTCATAAGTGCCATTAAAGCTAGGTTTAAGCTTCTTTCTAAAACCCTTGAGGCTGTCAATATTCACAAAGATATAATCTATGGTATTGCTAAAGGTATATTCTTTCTTCTTCCCATCTGCTAAAATTACCGATTCAATTTCCCAATAGCCTTCTAGATGATTTAGATAATCTTCGGTATTTTTTTGACAACCAACTAATGTTAGGGTTGTTAATAGTATTAATAGTGTTTTATAGTTTAAATATTTCATACGATTGATGTACTTGTTTTATGGCTGCTTCTGTTCGATCTGCGTGAGTATCACTGATAAATAGTTGCCCGAAATTTTCATCGTCTACCAATTTGATGATTTGGCTTACGCGTTGTTCATCCAACTTGTCAAAAATATCATCTAAAAGCAAAATAGGATTGACACCACTTTGCGCTTTAATAAAATCAAATTGTGCTAATTTCAAAGCGATTAAGAATGATTTTTGTTGACCTTGACTTCCAAACTTTTTTATGGGATGACCTTCAATATTAAAAATCAAATCATCTTTATGGATGCCAACACTGGTATACTGTAATGCTTTATCCTTGTTAATATTCTTTTTTAAGAGTTCTCCTAAATCCCCTTCAACCAAATCACTTTCATAAATCAAATCCACAGTTTCATTACCACCGCTAATGGCTTGATAGCGAGCCTTAAAAATAGGAATAAAGGTTTCTAAAAACGCAGCACGTTTCTCGTATATGTGCTTTCCAAACTGCTCAAGTTGTTCGTTATAAATGCTAATGGTATCGTTATTATAAGTATTGTTTAGAGCAAAATATTTTAGCAATGAATTCCTTTGCGCCAAGACTTTGTTATATTTAATAAGCGTTTCCAGATAGGCTTTATCACTCTGCGAAATAACACTGTCAATAAATTTTCTGCGAGTAGCACTGCCTTCAATAATCAAATCTCGGTCTGCAGGCGAAATTATTACTAGAGGCAAAAAACCAATGTGATCACTAAATCGGTCGTAGATTTTGGCATTGCGTTTAATAATTTTTTTTTGCCCTTTCTTTAAGCTCACCACAATTTTTTCAACTTTGTTATGTAAATCGTATTCCCCATTAATCACAAAAAAGGACTCATCATGCTTGATGTTTTGGGTCGCAACAGGATTAAAATAGCTTTTTCCAAAAGACAGATGGTAAATGGCATCCAACACATTGGTCTTTCCAACACCATTTTTGCCAACAAAACAGTTGATTTTGTTATTAAAAACAAAGGTTTGGTTTTCGAAATTTTTATAATTAAGTAAGGCTAACGACTTTAAAATCATAAAAAAGCAGCTTGTTAAAGTTTTTGAGTTTGTTGAGCTAAAAGATGTGCAAATTATTGAAAAATAACAAAAAAATACTCTTTTAAATCTAAAGAAAAATTATATTTTTGCGGCGCATAAATTTAGAATATATGGCAACGTACAAGAAGAGAGGATATAAACCAAAGACTAAAGAAGAAAAACAACACGAGGTTGAGGAACACTCAACAACGGCTGAAGTTTTTAATACGCTTGACGAAACAGCATCTAAAACCGAAGATTGGGTTATTGCCAATCAAAAATACATTTTTGTTATTATTGGTGTGGTTGCTGCAGTAGTGTTGGGTTATTTAGGATACAATGAGTTTATAGCCAAGCCAAAGCAAAATGAAGCTATGAACGATATGTTCCAAGCTCAAAAATATTATGACCAAGCAGTAACTTCTACAACTGCAAAAGATTCATTGTTTAATTTAGCGTTGAATGGCGGCGAAGGGAAGTTCGGTATGTTGGATATAGCTTCAGAATACAGTGGTTCAAAAGCATCAGATATGGCAAACTACTATGCTGGAATGGCTTATTTGAATCTTAAGGATTACAAAAATGCGGTTACGTATTTGAGTGAGTTTTCAGGAGAGGACGAGATTTTAGCACCTATGGCAAAAGGCGGTATTGGTGATGCGTTTGTACAGTTGAACCAGCAAGAAGATGCTTTAGGATATTATGAGCAAGCTGCAACGATGCGTTCCAATGATTTTACAACACCAATGTATTTATACAAGGCTGGTATTGTAGCTATGGATTTAGGTAAAACGGATGTGGCGCTTAAACACTTTGAAAGTATAAAGGAAAATTATCCACAGTCAACTGAAGCAACCGATATTGATGTGTTTATAGGAAAAACACGTGCGATGGCAAACAAGTAGGATGGCAACAATAAACAAAAATTTATCGGATTACGATAAGACAACAATCCCAAGCGCGAAGAATTTTCGGTTTGGGATTGTTGTTTCAGAATGGAATGATTCTATTACAGAAGGACTTTTTGAAGGAGCTTACAACACGCTTATTGAAAATCAAGTGCCAAAAGAACATATTACACGGTGGAATGTTCCTGGTAGCTACGAATTGATTTTTGGTTGTAAAAAAATGCAAGAGCAAGGTGTTGATGCTGTTATTGCCATTGGCAGTGTGATTCAGGGAGAAACCAAACATTTCGATTTTGTTTGTGATGCGGTTTCGCAAGGAATCAAAGACCTTAATGTGATGCATAATGTTCCTGTTATATTTTGTGTTTTGACTGATAATAACAAGCAACAGGCCATTGACCGTTCTGGTGGTAAGCATGGTAATAAAGGTACCGAAGCTGCCGTGGCTGCTATCAAAATGGCACATTTAAACCTTCAGGATTAATCAAACTCTATAATTTCCCGAAATTTTCGTGTTAACAATTTTTGGGATTTTTACTTTAGTATTTCCTTGTAAATTCAGTATTTTTGAGGGTATTTCACAATTGGTATTACTTTGGCAATGTCAAAACGACGTTTTAATTACAAACCAAGATTTCAAGATAACGAGACTGAAGCCAGTAACGCTAATATTAAAGCTGAATGGGAAAACTTAAAGCAATCAAGATCACGTAAAAAGAACTTTTTTAGTTCTCCAATTTTTTTGGTCTTGTTTTTGATAGCTATATTGATAGTCATTTATGTTTTAAGTCAATATGAATAATTAAGATTATGGGTGTTTTTAAGGCTAAAAAAAATAAAAAATTCAGTTATACTCCAAGACATTACAAGGGTGAAGGAAATCCTTATGAAATCAAGCACAAGTTTGATGATTTCAGGACCACTGTTGGTAGTAATGGTGGTTTGAAGAATAAGTTTGTTTCGGCTTGGGATGACTATAGAAACAATGCCGACGAAAATGCCAATAGACGTGTTTTGATTATTGTTAGCATCTTGGTTTTAATCTTCCTGTTTATCATTGGGTTTGATTTGTCAATATTCTTTCCAAATAGCTAATGGCAGATATCATACAATTACTTCCTGACCATGTAGCCAACCAAATAGCAGCAGGAGAAGTGGTTCAAAGACCAGCCTCTGTTGTTAAGGAATTGTTGGAAAACGCCATTGATGCCCAAGCGACAACTATTAAATTACTCATTAAAGACGCTGGTAAAACACTGGTTCAGGTTATAGACAATGGTGTGGGTATGAGTGTTACTGATGCTCGATTGAGTTTTGAGCGTCATGCTACTTCCAAAATACGCAATGCCGAAGATTTATTTCAATTGCATACCAAAGGTTTCCGTGGTGAAGCGCTGGCTAGTATTGCAGCTATTGCCCATGTAGAATTAAAATCAAAACAAGAAGCAGATGATGTGGGCACTGAAATTGTCATTGAAGGCAGTGAAGTAAAATCACAAGAAGTTGTAGTGACACCTAAAGGAACTTCCATAGCTGTTAAAAATTTATTCTTTAACATTCCAGCCAGACGAAACTTTTTAAAGTCTAATCCCGTAGAATTACGCCATGTCATTGACGAATTTCATCGTGTGGCTCTGGCGCATCCCAATATTACATTTGTGATGTATCATAACGGGAGTGAAGTCTTTAATCTACCCGAAAGTAATTACAGACAGCGTATTGTTAACATATTTGGAAACAAAACCAATGAGAAATTGGTGCCAGTAACTGAAGAAACGGAAGTTCTAAAAGTTTCAGGATTTGTTGGGAAACCCGAGTTTGCCAAAAAGACCAGAGGTGAGCAGTTCTTTTTTGTCAACAATCGTTTTATAAAAAGTGCTTATTTGAACCATGCCATTAATTCCGCTTTTGATGGATTGTTAAAAGATGGTACGCATGCGAGTTATTTCTTGAATTTGGAAGTAGATCCGCAAAGTATAGATATCAATATCCATCCAACCAAAACCGAGATTAAGTTTGATGACGAGCAAACCTTGTATGCTATTTTGAGGGCATCTGTAAAACATAGTTTGGGGCAGTTTAGTATTGCACCCGTTTTGGATTTTGAAAGGGATTCCAATCTTGATACACCTTATAATTACAAAGATAGGGAAGCAGCGTTTCCTAAAGTTGAAGTAGATGCCACATTTAATCCGTTTCAGGAGGAAAAAGTTTCAGGGAAGGCTAATCGAACAGCCTATAAAAAAGAACCGTCATCTTCGTGGGAAAGTCTATATGTGGGCTTGGAATCTAAAGGAACGCATTCGCAACAGGTTTTTAGTGAAGTGCAGTTTGAAAGTGAAGAACAAACAGGTGATATTTTTGAAGATGTAAAACAAGCGGAAACATCCCATAGCACGTATCAAATTCACAATAAATATATTGTTAGCAATATCAAATCAGGTATTATGCTTATTGATCAGCATCGGGCGCACCAACGTGTGTTGTACGAAGATTTGTTGAAGCACATCACCATTAAAGAAAGTGTGAGTCAGCAATTATTGTTTCCGGTAGAGTTGTTTTTCTCAAACGAGGAAGTGGTTATTCTGCAAAGTATTCAAGAAGATTTAGAGCACACAGGCTTTGTGTTTTCTAATTTTGGAAAAGATAGCATTGAGATTACAGGTGTACCTATTAATGTACCTGCAAGTGAGGTGTCGGTTGTTTTGGAACAATTGATTGTTGATATCCAAAACGAAATTCCAGATAG
Source organism: Bacteroidia bacterium (assembly GCA_030425285.1). Lineage (GTDB taxonomy): Bacteria > Bacteroidota > Bacteroidia > Flavobacteriales > Flavobacteriaceae > Hanstruepera. The sequence continues at coordinate 87,353 of JAUIAY010000003.1, read as the reverse complement.
TCATTTCAGTGCTGCCGATATGCTGGCAAAATCTATGGCAAAAAGTTTGGCCATTAAAACAGGACAATCATTAACGGCTATAGAACAGGAACATTTAGTCAATAGTTTGTTTGGCTGCAAAGAACCGAATGTATCTCCAACCAATAAACCTACCTTTATTACGTTAACGGTTGACGAGTTGGATAGAAAGTTTATTTAAGAAATTATGTTGAATAATATAACAGATACCGTAAAGCATTTAATAATAATAAACGTCGTTATGTTTATTGGTACACTTGCCATTGGTGGAGCTGCTTTTGGTGAGAATACGGTCTTTTATGATTGGTTTGCTTTACATTTTCCAAAGAATGATGCCTTTCAGCCTTGGCAAATTATAACCCACATGTTTATGCATGGTGGTGTTACCCATATATTGTTTAACATGTTTGCCTTGTGGATGTTTGGTACTGCGGTAGAACAACGCTTTGGGAGTAAAAAATTTCTATTTTTTTATATATCATCAGGATTGGGAGCTGCACTTGTTATGATTGGATATTATTACTTCCAGTTTTACACAGGTCTATCAGCATTAACTGAAGCAGGATTGGATCAATCAGAAATTTTAAAAACACTGAAATCAGGTATGTATAATACAGGTTGGCAACAAGTTTTAGGTGATGATGGTATGCAAAAGTTTGTAAGTGTATTTAATGCTACGATGGTTGGTGCTTCGGGAGCGATCATGGGTGTTTTGGTAGCCTTTGGTATGATGTATCCTGAATCTAAATTAATGCTCATTTTTTTACCAATTCCAATCAAGGCTAAATATTTTATTCCTGGGATTATTGCCTTGGATTTAATTTCGGCCATTACCGGACAATCGTTCTTTAGTCCTAGTAACACAGCATATATGGCTCATATTGGTGGAGCCTTAACAGGCTTCTTAATAATGTGGTACTGGAAAAAAACACAGTTTAACAAAAATCGTTGGGATAGGTAGTGACTAGTTTAAATTACGACATAAAGGATAAGTTACAACGATTGAATGTTTTTGAAAAACTCATCGTTGTCAATTTTGCTTTGTTTCTTATTGGCCTATTACTTAAAAATATCTTCCATTTTGGTTTGAATTGGTTTGAATTGCCCAGCAACATTTCAGAATTCATTTTGCAGCCTTGGAGCTTGGTAACCTATGCTTTTATTCATTACGATTTTTGGCACTTTTTTTTCAACATGATTTGGTTGTACTTTATTGGTGGGATGTTTTCAAATATGTTTAATATTAAAATGGGGCTTAATGTTTATTTCCTAGGAGCCATTTTTGGTGGATTGTTGTTTTTGCTGGGTTATAATCTATTTCCTGATACATTTTCCTTTGGGACTAAATTGGTTGGAGCATCGGCTGCCATTAGGGCTTTGTTGATATTTCTTTGTGCTTATATGCCCAATATGGAAGTACGGTTTTTTACCTTTAATATCAAACTCTGGTATATTGGCGCCGTTGTGGTTGTTCTTGATGTTCTTGGAGTTATTGCAGGAATAAGCGACACAGTTAATGGTAATGCTGGTGGGAATTTAGCACATTTAGGAGGCGCTGTGTTAGGCTACTTGTATGCCAGACAATTATTGAAAGGGACTGATATTGGAAAAGGTTTTGAAAAGATGATGGATGGTTTATCTAGCATGTTTAAAAAAGGCTCTAAATCACCATTAAAAACGGTTCATAAAAATAAATCGGGTAAAGTGGCTGGTTATTCTAAAGAAGAATTTAGTGAGTTCAACAAACAGAAAAAAATTGATCTCATTCTTGACAAAATCAGTAAAAGTGGTTATGATAGTTTGACTAAGGAAGAAAAGGAATTCCTGTTTAAGGCTGGCAAATAGTTATGAAAAATCTCAAGTTAATAGACAAAATTATCTACCTAGTAAATAGTCTATTAGCTTTTTTGCTTTTGCTTTCTTATGTATTGCCATTTGTCCCACCAAAAACCTTTGCACTACTTTCGGTATTAAGCTTGGGCGTTCCCTTTTTAATAGTTGTTAATGTACTGTTTTTGCTTTATTGGCTGATTAAACTCAAGAAACAGTTGATCATGTCTCTATTGATATTGATTGTTGGTTACTTAAGCTTTGGTTCGCTTTACAAATTTTCTTCTTCCAATAGCGACCCAAACGAGAACCAATTGGATGTCATGAATTTTAATGTGCGTCTATTTAATTTATATGATTGGATTCCTGAAGAGGGTGTTGAACATCAAATTGTCAGTTTTTTAAAAGAGAAATCACCCGACGTGTTGAGTATACAAGAGTATCATCCGCATAAGAATATCGATTTATCGTTTTTTAAATATAAGTACGAAAAACTATCTGGTAACAAAACCAAATATGGTCAGGCTATATTTTCGCAATACCCTATTGTGAATTCAGGTTCTGTAGAATTCCCAGAAACATCCAACAATGCCATTTTTGCTGATATTGTAAAAGGAGAAGATACCTTGCGGATTTACAACATTCACTTGCAGTCATTGAAAATAGACACCAAAGTTGAATTGAACCAAGAGGAATCTGAACGCTTATTAAAGCGAGTTGAAAAAACTTTTGAAATGCAACAAGAGCAAACAGAATTGTTTTTAGCCCATAAAGCGCAATGCCCATATAAAATGGTTATTTGTGGAGACTTTAATAACACAGCATTTTCTTATGTCTATAAAGAAATAAAAGGTGATTTAAAAGATGCTTTTAAAGAAGATGGAAATGGCTTTGGTCGTACCTATGAGTTTAAGTTTTTCCCTGTTAGGATAGATTATATATTCTATGATCCCAATATAGAGTTGACTTCTTTTAAAACCTTCGATAAAAAATTATCGGACCACTATCCCATTATGGCGCGATTCAATTTACATCAGTAAGCAGTCAGTCCAATCGGCTATAATGTGTATCACAAGTCCGAGACCCAATAACCTGGTTTTTTTAAAAAATAATAAGGCAACGTACAATCCAATAGCATAATAGCTATGCAATGGATGAAAGTTGATACTACAACGGTTGGCATCGAAAATAGGATTGGCCAGTAGATGATCCAAATCTATGAGCATACAGGCTATCATAATCACATACGCTTTTAACCACATATTTTTGAAAAACAATAATGCAACAATCAAGGGTAAAAGAAAATGAATACCATAATGAATGAAAACCTGCATAATTAGATTGCAATAGTTTGAGATTCTAAATAATTGATGCTGTTTGGTCCTTCATTGAAAAGTAAATCCAGTATACTCAAATTTCCAATGAAGCCATGTTTATCAGCAAAAACCTGAATGTAGCTGTTAAATGGGATGTGTTTTTCCTGTTTAGCATTCACCAAAAAGCGGTAATCGGCTTTATCTTTAGGATCTTTTACATAAGTTTCAGATTTATGCGTTTGTAAATCAATTTGCAGGCAGTCGCAAATGGTTTCAATACACAACAAATTAAAATCATACAGATTGTCTGCAGGCGTTTCAAACAAGAACTTTAATTCATCTTCATAGAACTCAAAATAGGGAGAGGTTCTATAAGCCGATTCCAACGACTTCCAATGATTACTTTGCCACTTTTCCGCATTTTGAATTTGAACCGTACGATATTTTTGACGGTCTTTTTGGGTGTGTATTACCGGAATATTTAAGGATAGTTTCCCATTGGCACCATAGACGTAGCAACGGTTTCTATAGGTTTGCTTCTGAAAATTATCATCCCATTCAAATGTAACAGAATCAGCCTGAACCATAGCCGAAAAATGAGCAATGTTTGGAAAATAAGTTGGGTGAATTAATATATCACTCATGTAAAAGCTTGTTATCTATTTAGAGAGGTATTTAAGCTTTAGCTTTTTTATGCTTTCTAAATTTACTGAATCCAAACCAAGCGGCTAGCAATACCAAAAACGGAATTAAATAGGACACAGGTTCCCCACTGCCATTAACAGTGGTGAATAAGCGCTCCCAACGAATCTTTTCTTTGATACCATTGCCATTGGTGTTCCAGCTCATCCAAATAAATACGGGTTTTCCAACAACGTGGTCAAAGGGAACAAATCCCCAAGAACGTGCATCCAATGAATTGTGCCTATTGTCACCCATCATCCAGTAGTAATCTTTCTTAAAGGTATAATTAGATGCCAATTCACCATTTACGAAAACTTGATTACCTTTTACCTGTACAGTGTTGTTTTCATATTCGGTAATAATGCGTTTGTATAGTGGTAATACCTCTAAATTTAAAGCAACGGTTTCTCCTTGCTTTGGAATGTAAAGAGGGCCGAAATTATCATTGTTCCAATCATAATTGGCATCATGAGGAAAAATACCGCTATCACGGGTTTTGGAATTATTCTTAACTATGGAAACAACATTGGGATCAGCTTTCATTTGTGCTGCTAGTTCCAATGTGGCATTGGCACTAATTTTATTATTTACAAAGTTGAATTTTAGCCTATCGTATGCCGTTTGACTCATTTGACCAACAACATGTACATTGGTGCTATCCTTATAAACAACATCCAAATGTGTATTGTTTGTAATTAAAAAATCTTGCACACGTGTATCGTCCCAAACATTGGTTGGCAGCGAAAATACGCGAGTAAACTCGGTAATACCATATTTGTCTAAAAAGTTTTGGCTAATATCAGACTTGGTCTCAACCGTATGGAAGAATTGCAATTTGGCTCTATCTGGTAATGCATTTTGTTTACCATTAATATATACAAAGCCATCCTTTATTTGTAAAGAGTCACCAGGTAAACCAACACAACGCTTTACATAGTTGGTTTTCTTGTCAATAGGCTTATCGTACTTTCTATCTGGATGATTTACAGCCATACTGTAAGACGAGTCTGCTGGCCAGTTGAAAACGACAATATCGTTTTGTTTTATTTTTTGGAAACCAGGAATTCTTAAATAAGGAAGCGATAATTTATTGACAAAAGCATTTTTGTCATGATCGTTATATAAGTACGATTTTTTCTTCAAAACAGGAATGGTATCATGAACCATTGGTGCCGCAACAGTTGTCATAGGCACACGAGCACCATAATGAAACTTGCTTACAAATAAAAAGTCACCAACCAACAAGGATTTTTCTAGTGATGAGGTTGGAATAGTGTAGGGTTGAATAAAATAGGTATGCACAATGGTGGCTGCAACTATGGCAAACAAAATGGAACTCACCCAATCACCCAATGAGGTTCTGGGATGTAAATCTCGATCTTCAATGTGTTCTAAATCTAAAGCATAATTCAGATAGTAATTATAAAAACCAAGGGTTACAATGGCCAACAACGTATCAACAGCAGAATTTTTCCCAAAGCTTCTAGCGGTTTCAACCCAAACCACAGGAAACATAATCAGGTTCACAATAGGCAGAAATAATAAAATCACCCAGTACCATGGTCGGTTGATGATTTTCATTAAAACAACCGCATTGTAAACGGGAACGAATGCTTCCCAAGCTTGTCTGCCGGCTTTCACATATAATTTCCAAGTTCCTAATCCGTGAATAACTTGAATGATCAGGAAAACGATAAATAATTGTGTGAGTGTCATATCTTAATTTTTATTGTCTTTATTAGTGGTTGAGCATATTGATTTGTTACTATTATCATACACCTTAACCAATATTTAACACATCTTTCATGGTGTAAACGCCTGTTTTGCCCAATAACCATTCAGCAGCAATTACGGCTCCTAGAGCAAATCCTTCACGATTGTGTGCTATGTGTTCTATTTTAATACTGTCCGTAGGACTGTTGTAGGTAATAGCATGTGTTCCTGGAACATCCGGAATACGCTTGGCGTGGATAGGGACAACATGGGCAGATGATTCATCCAACTTCCAGTCGTTGTATGATTCATTCTTTTCTATAATGGATTCAGCCAATGTAATGGCTGTTCCACTTGGAGCGTCTAGTTTTTGCGTGTGGTGAATTTCTTCCATTTCAACTGCATACTGATTTTGACCATTCATTAGTTTGGCTAAATGAGCATTCAATTCAAAAAAGATGTTGACCCCTAAACTAAAATTGGATGCATAAATAAAAGCACCTTTTTCATCTTCACATATTTTCAAGGCTTTTTCGTAATTGTGCAGCCAACCTGTAGTACCAGAAATCACAGGGACTTGGTGCTTGAAACAATTAACAATATTGAAAAAAGCGGCTGTTGGTACACTAAAGTCTATAGCTATATCGGCATCTTGAATGTCATAACCACCTTCTTCTGATGTTTTGATTACAATTTCATGACCACGTTCCAAAGCCACGCGTTCAATGATTTTCCCCATTTTTCCATATCCCAGCAAAGCAATTTTCATAAACTAAAATTTAAAATTAACGGTCAATCCCAAATCGCCAGTATTGTCAAATTCGTTGATTTTATAATGAGGCCTTAAAGACAGGTTTTCATCTACATTGTATTGCATCAGATGCGCATCTACATTGGCATCAATAATATTCAGGGCATAAATTCCTATGGTGACTAAAAGGGAAATTTCTTTGTTTCGGCGTAAGGTTTTTTGAGCTTCACGCAAACCATCATCAGTTACAGTTCCAAAAAACTCATCATCTTCAAACCCAGCTAAACGACGTTTATAGGCATCACGATAGCGTTGGTATTCTTTGTCATTGTCTAAATAAAAATACATCCCAATTCCCAATCCAGCATACACGATAGGGATTTTCCAATATTTTTTGTTGTACGCTTGGCCAAGTCCAGGCAATACAGCGGAATAAAATGCCGCACGAGCAGGAGCAAGCGGGTCTATGGGATCTCTGATAACCGTAGCCGCATCAACTTGTAGCGTTTCAGTCGATTCTTTTTTATCTTCCTGTTTCTCGTCCTCTTGAGCAAAAGCATTGAAAGAACAGAAGGTGAAGAGTAAAAGCGCTATCAGAAACCTATTTAGCACGCTTGATGAGTTTAATTATTCGGTTGAAATCTTCTTCGGAATGAAACGGAATGGTAATATTTCCTTTACCATTTTTAGAAACCTTGACATCGATTTTATGACCAAAGTAATCCGAAAAATCCTTAACACCTTTTTTGATGTATTTAGGAATTTCAACGGTTTCTTTAGCTTTAGCTGGTTGTTTGTCTGTTTGGAAATTACGCACCAAAGCTTCTGTTTCTCTTACGGAAAGCTTATTGGTGATTATCTTCTCATAAATATCCAACTGCAGACTTTGATCTTCAATGTTAATAATGGCTCTTCCGTGTCCCATACTAATGAAGCCATCACGCATACCTGTTTGAATAATCGGGTCTAATTTCAACAAACGTAAGTAATTGGCAATGGTCGATCGTTTTTTACCAACACGCTCACTCATTTGCTCTTGGGTTAAGTTGATTTCATCAATTAAGCGTTGATAGGATAATGCTATTTCAATAGGGTCTAAATCCTGACGTTGAATGTTTTCAACCAAGGCCATTTCCAGTGATTCCTGATCGTTGGCAATACGAATGTAAGCAGGTATCGTTTCCAATCCGATTAATTTGGAAGCTCTAAAACGACGCTCACCAGAAACTAGTTGGAATTTATTGAAATTTAATTTTCTGACTGTAATTGGCTGAATAACACCTAATTCCTTGATGGACGATGCTAATTCTCGAAGCGATTCCTCGTTAAAATTGGTTCGCGGTTGAAACGGATTGATTTCTATGGCGTCAATATCCAACTCAACAATATTTCCAATAACCTGATCAGCATGCTTATCCTGAACCGATGTAATATCGTTCGCAGGATCTTTTAATAATGCTGATAAACCTCTACCTAATGCTTGTTTCTTGGTTGCCTTCGCCATAATTAGGAGTTTTTATTAATGATTTCTTTTGCCAAACTTAAGTAATTACTAGCACCTTTACTACTAGCATCATAATTAATGATACTTTCACCATAACTAGGTGCTTCACTTAAACGCACATTTCTTTGAATGATTGTTTGAAATACCATGTCATTGAAATGCTTTTGGACTTCTTCAACCACTTGATTGGATAATCGTAAACGGGAATCATACATGGTTAGTAAGAGCCCTTCAATATCCAATTGCGGATTGTGGACTTTTTGAACACTTTTAATGGTGTTCAATAATTTTCCTAATCCTTCCAATGCAAAATATTCACACTGAATGGGGATTATCACAGCATCAGCTGCTGTTAGGGCATTCAAGGTCAATAATCCTAGAGAAGGCGCACAGTCTATCAATATAAAGTCGTAGTCATCTTTTACAGATTCAATGGCCTTTTTTAGCATGTATTCACGCTCATCTTTATCCACCAATTCTATTTCAATAGCAACTAGGTCAATATGTGCGGGAATAACATCTAGGTTTGGTGTGTCACTTTTTACAATAGCATCTTTGGCGCTATTGGTGTGTTCCAATAGTTGGTAGGTTCCTATTTCAACAGTTTCAACATCTATGCCTAAACCGGAAGTGGCGTTAGCTTGTGGGTCTGCATCTATTAGCAGGACTTTTCTTTCAAGAACACCCAATGAAGCGGCTAAATTTACCGAAGTGGTTGTTTTTCCAACACCGCCTTTTTGGTTAGCAATTGCTATGATTTTACCCATTAAATTGATTTGGTTTTAATACGCGTAAAAATACAATTATTTGTGGGTTTAGAAAATGGAAGTTGTTAACAAACGTTAAACATTTTCGGTTAAAAAATAGCCTGAAATTTAGTTTAAGATTTACTTTTTTTACTGCGAATCATCGCTTCTAATTGGTCCCACATATCTTGTGGTATTTCTTCCAGAAGATTGAACTCTCCAGCACCTTTTAACCATTCGCCACCATCTATGGTAATGACTTCACCATTGACATAAGCCGAAAAATCGGAAACTAAATAAGCTGCCAAGTTAGCCAATTCCTGATGCTCACCTACACGGTTTAAAGGCACTTTTTTGGCCATATCAAATTTATCTTTCAGGTTACCAGGAAGTAGTCTGTCCCATGCGCCTTTGGTAGGGAATGGTCCTGGAGCGATGGCATTAAAACGCATGCCATACTTGGCCCATTCAACCGCTAAACTACGTGTCATTGCTAGCACACCTGCTTTGGCAGCTGCACTAGGTACCACGTAGGCAGAACCTGTCCAAGAATAGGTAGTTACAATGTTCAGAACGACGGTATTGGTTTGTTTAGCGTCTATCCAATGTTTTCCAACAGCCAAAGTACAATTCTTAGTGCCTTTTAAAACAATGTCAATAATGGTATCGAAGGCATTGGCTGATAAACGCTCGGTTGGTGATATGAAGTTTCCAGCCGCATTGTTCAATAAAACATCAATTTTGCCAAATTTCGCAATCACAGCATCACGCATAGCTTCCACCTGATCATAATGGCGGACATCACATTGTAATGGCAAACAAGTGCCACCAGTTTCGGCTTCCAATTCTTTAGCTGTATTTTCCAGTTTTTCCAAATTTCTGGACGTGATGGCTACATGAGCACCCAATTCCAAAAAGTATTTGGTCATGGCTTTGCCCAAGCCAGAACCACCACCAGTTACAATAATAGTTTTGCCTTTTAAAGCGTCATCGCGAAGCATTTTTTGTGTGTGGTTCATTTTTTAAGTTTCGTTTACGGTCTCGTATAACCGTCAGTTACGGGATTAAAGATAATGTTTTTCGGTTAAGCATTGACGTTAGTAATTCCGAGTGGATTCGGACGTAGTCGAATCCACCGTAATTGCGGTTAAACATTGTTACCACACGTATTTTATTCACGAAACCCAAGTTCCCTCAATTTTATCTATTATCCAACTACCGTTTTTATTTTTTTTAATAAAAATTCTAAAGCCACTTCCATTTAAAATTCCCATAGTATAGCCTCCATTCAGCACGCCAGTATTTTTAGTTTTGTCAAATATTATTCCGCCAAACTGAATGTTTGCTGCAATAAAATAGTCATATTCAGTTCGCCAAAATTCACGTCCATTTGGGAATTCCGAGCGATATTTGAATTTAATCTTTTCATTGTTTGATTTCAGTCTATTTAGGTCAATTTTATATTTTTCAAAACCACCAATAGAATCAGAGACGACCAAAAATATTAAAGACTTATCCCTTTCCAGAGAGTCTTTTTTTCTTTCCCATTTTCTAATATCGTTTTTGTACGTGTCAGTTTTTTTATAGTCCTGAATTCCTTTGTCAATATTGTTTTTGTATTCTTCTTTTTGAAAAAAATCAGGTGGTGGTGGCGGAATTAGTCTTTTATCGTAGTAAATAGAATCTAAAATAGCAGGAAATACTTCGTAGAAAACGTTTTGTTCAAATTCGGTTTCACTTATGACATTTTCTTCTTTGCAATTCCAGAAAAACAAGGTCAAAATCGAAAAGACGAATATTGATGTCAGCGTTTTTTTCATTTGTGTGGTAACGATTTGATATGAATCCGTTTTAATGATTTATGTCTACTGTAAAAGAAGTTAGTTGATTTTTGATTTAGAATCAAATCAAACTAATCAATCAAAATTTCTAAAATCTTGATTGCTGCATCACTAATTTTGGTCCCTGGACCAAAAACAGCTACAGCTCCTGCATCAAATAAATATTGGTAATCCTGTTTGGGTATCACACCACCAACAATCACCATAATATCATCACGACCATAGGCCTTAAGTGCTTCAATAACTTGGGGTACTAGCGTTTTATGTCCAGCGGCTAATGAAGAAACCCCTAATATATGGACATCGTTTTCTACTGCTTGTTTGGCGGCTTCCTGTGGTGTTTGAAACAAAGGACCAATATCCACATCAAAACCAACATCAGCATAACCTGTAGCAACTACTTTGGCGCCTCGGTCATGACCATCCTGTCCCATTTTAGCAATCATAATACGTGGTCGTCTGCCATCTTGCTCGGCAAATTTATCGGCTAGTTCTTTGGCTTTTTTAAAGGATTCGTCGTCTTTTATTTCTTTGCTATACACGCCTGAAAATGATTTAATTTGTGCTTTGTAACGTCCAAAAGCGACCTCCAGAGCGTCACTTATTTCACCCAATGTAGCACGCTCTCTAGCAGCTTCAACAGCTAAAGCTAATAAATTTTCTTGTCCTGTTTGTGCGGCTTCGGTTAATTTTGATAGAGCATTGCCCACTTTATCAGCATTGCGCGTTGCTTTAATGTTGTTTAGTCTTTCAATTTGTTGGTTGCGAACTGTTTGGTTGTCAACTTCTAAAGTAGCAATGGGATCTTCTTCATCCAATCGGTATTTGTTAACACCCACAATAATATCCTGACCAGAATCAATACGCGCCTGTTTACGGGCGGCAGCTTCTTCAATTCTGATTTTTGGAATACCTGCCTCTATGGCTTTGGTCATACCTCCCAAATCTTCAATTTCTTCAATCAGTTTCCAAGCTTTTTGGGCGATGTCATGCGTTAATTTTTCAACATAATAACTACCAGCCCAAGGATCGACCGTTTTGGTAATATGGGTTTCTTCCTGTAAATAAATTTGTGTATTTCTTGCTATGCGTGCGGAAAAATCGGTTGGTAGGGCAATGGCTTCATCCAAAGCGTTGGTATGTAAACTTTGGGTGCCTCCAAAAGCTGCAGCAGCTGCTTCAATGGTGGTTCTGGCGACATTGTTAAAAGGATCTTGCTCGGTTAAACTCCAACCTGAAGTCTGGCAATGGGTTCGCAACGCCAAAGATTTTGAATTTTTTGGATTGAATTGCTTCACCAGTTTTGCCCAAAGCATACGAGCCGCACGCATTTTGGCAATTTCCATGAAGTGGTTCATGCCAATAGCCCAGAAAAATGACAAACGCGGAGCAAAGGTATCAATGTCCATACCTGCATCCAGTCCTTTTCTAATGTACTCCAAACCATCGGCTAGGGTATAGGCCAATTCAATATCACAGGTAGCACCAGCTTCTTGCATGTGATAACCTGAAATACTGATACTATTGAATTTGGGCATATTCTGACTCGTGTATTCAAAAATATCTGAAATGATTTTCATGGAAGGTGTTGGCGGATAGATATAGGTATTTCGCACCATAAATTCCTTCAGAATATCATTTTGGATGGTTCCTGCTAATTGTTCAGGTTTTACACCTTGCTCTTCGGCAGCTACAATATAGAATGCCATGATGGGTAATACAGCACCATTCATGGTCATGGAAACGGACATTTTATCCAAAGGAATCTGGTCGAAGAGAATTTTCATATCCTCAACCGAATCGATAGCTACACCTGCTTTACCAACATCACCAACCACCCGTTCATGATCAGAATCATAACCTCTGTGTGTTGCCAAATCGAATGCCACGGACAGACCTTTTTGTCCTGCTGCGAGATTTCGTCTGTAAAAGGCATTACTTTCTTCAGCAGTCGAGAAACCGGCATATTGCCTGATGGTCCAAGGCCTACGAACATACATTGTGGAGTAAGGGCCACGCAAGTTTGGTGCAATACCTGCCACAAAATTAAGATGTTCCACATTTTCTAAATCCTCTTTAGAATAGGTAGACTGCACCGGAATATCTTCGGCAGTCATAAAAAGCCCACTCTGTCCTTCGGGCATCTCTCCCGAAAGAAGAGAATCTTTAGACTTGTCTTTTAGTTTGCCTTTTTCTATAGTGATATGCTGAAGGTTTTTACGGGTCATTTAACTTTGATTTTTTCGATGTATTGATTATAGTCCACATCGTTATAAGAACGAAAAGTTATTATAAACGATTTGTTGTTTGATGTGATGGCATAAAACGTTGAGTAATATGTTTCAAATTGCGATTCAATCTTATATTTTGCCATAAACACACGAGTTTTGGCATTCCCGGAATAACCTGCCTTTAGTTTGGTGCAGGTTTTATTTAATGAATAGGCATCTTTATCACAATTGGTAGAAAGGAGTCCCAATAGTTTGGCTGAATCAGATTTTGTAAATGGAAAGTAATCCATCATCTTAATACTCACATCAGTAGTTTGCGATAGATCTTTTAAAAAATACACATTGCCCTTGGCATATTTTAATCTATTAAATCTTGACAGCTCCATATTCCTACTTCGCTCATCTTCAATTTTCAGAATATTGCTTTTGTATTCCTTTAGGCTGTATTCTTTATAATAGGCAGGCAAGAAAAGATCGATTTTATCTTCATTCAAAGAAAAATATTTTCCAGAAACAGGAGTTTCTTCAACTGGATTTGCGAATGTGATAAAATCACAGGAAGTCAAGCTGCAAATAAAAAGGAATAATATGTACCTATGGAACTTTAGCAATATTTTATTATTTTTAGTGGTTGTGTCCTGCGTGAGGGTCGTCACTAGCTTTTTGTTGTAGGGTTGGTTTACTAGGGGTTGTTTGTAGCGTATTTTCTTCAACGTCAGGTTTTTCAGTAACCTGAGCTGAATCAACCTTAAATAAGTTGGCAAAATACATGTCCAAAGCAATATAAGTAGACAAATAACGATCTGAACTGGCATTTTTCATCTCCTTTTGAAGAGGTGCACCAATTAAATCCAAACGCATACTATTGGTCTCCACCAAAGCATTAAATGTGGTTGCTAAACTTTGGTTTTTAAAATTACTGCTTAAACACTCAAAGATAGCAGCATTGTAATTGATACTATTGTCACTATTCCATAAATCCGATTGTTCCTTTAAAGCTTCGAATACTTTCATGGTGTGAGGAGATACAACTTCTTGAAAGTTAACGCGATTTCCCAAATGTGTTCTAAAGAATGTTGTATATGCCACTCGTGGATCATTATTACGAGCGTTATAGGCTTTGACGATATCATCTTCAAATGACAATAAGGCTTCGTGATATAATTTTGTATCAATACCATCACACTTCAAAACATTTTCGGTTTCATTGGCATATTTATAATCACTAAATGAGGCTGTTGAATTTTCGTTTTTACAGCCATAAAATGATAGACATACTACAATAAGAGTTAATTTTAATAAGTTTTTCATTGTGTTTGTTTTATTTGATGTTTATTCAGTTTTTAATCGTTCTTGTTCTGATTTTTCAGCCAATCGAGATGTAATAATCGGCTCAATAAGCGTTTTTCTAACATCTCGTTTTACAAAAGGGAACAGTTCTAATTCTGAACCCATTATATCATTGGGATTTGGGTGTTTATTGGTTCCCAACAAGATAATTTTTCCGTTATCAAAATCTTGTTGTTCTTTAGCAGCCTGCTCTTTAATTTTTCTTTGAACAGTGCCTTCCTTTAGCATGTTTAAAAACCCACCATTGGATTCTATGTCTTTAAACAATATCATGGCTTTTTCGGCTAATGTGTTGGTTAATTCTTCTATGTAGTAAGCGCCATCTGCTGGATTGGAAACTTTATCAAAGTAACTTTCGTGTTTTAATACCAATAATTGGTTACGGGAAATACGGTCACCAAATTCATTGTTTTTATGATAGATGGCATCGTAGGGTAAATTATTAATAACATCTGCCTCACCGAATATGGCACTCATGCATTCGGTGGTGGTTCGCAACATATTAGTATTGTAATCGTAAATGGTTTTGTTGCGTTTGGAGGGTTGCGCAAAAATCAAACAATTTGTATTGAAGCCATACTCTTTAGCAAGAGTTTTATATAATACTCTAAAAGCACGCAATTTGGCTATTTCAAAAAAGTAATTTGATCCAACAGCAACCTGAAAAACCACTTGGAAAGTTGATTTTTTGCTACTGTCTATTTTAGTGTCCAGGTGATTGAAATATTCATTTACATGCGCCAAACCATAGGCTAATTGCTGTACCATGTTTGCTCCTGCGTTTTGGTAAAGCATAGTATTGACACTTACTGAATTAACCTCTTTTACTATGGAGTTAAATTGCTCATGATCATTGGAAAGGTTTTGATGCCAATTACCTGTTTCACAAAGTTTGTCAATGATGTCTGTCTCTAAATGAACTTTCTTGTTTTGAAAAATATCAGCAAATTTTTTAACATATTCACTGTCTAAAAACAATAGTTGTAAGTAGATTTCGATTGATTTAAAATCAATGTCTTGCAACAAGTCGCGCAAGGAAATGTCAGGTGAAGGAATAATGAATTTTAAGCTTTCGGCACCACGGTTGAGAGCGTCTTTTGCTTTTGTATTTGATTTTTCAATGTGTTGAACGTAGATGCTTTGACAAATTTTCCAATTCGAATTGGTTCTTGAGTCATTAAGCACAGAATCTTGAGAGAAATCACTATGATAAAAAGGTTTGACATCTATGCCTTCATTGGTTTTCCAGATTAAAGTGTCATTATAATCAGCTCCTTTTAAATCGGCTTGAATTTTCTGTTTCCATTCTTTGGAGGAAACTTCCGGAAACTCATTAAATAGTGATTTAGTCATTTTTGTTTTCTTTTGGAATACTATCTTCATATTCTATTATAAAGATGTCTTCATTCTCTTTCTTCATATAGTATTTTTCTCTGGCCAATCGTTCAACACCTTTTTCATTGCTTAATTCCTTGATGGCTTTTTGGTCTTTCTCTATTTCTTTTCTGTAATATTCTTTTTCGGCTTCCAATTCGTCAATTTCAGTATTCAATTCATGATGAATAAACCAGGAATTAGCATCAAAAAACAGCATCCAAACAGCAAATACGATGAATATCAATAGAAAGATATTCTTAAAAGGTTTTAAATATTTACCCTGCAGTTTTGCCATTATACTAAACGCTCGTTTATAATAGTTTTTACAATATCAACCGCCACCGTATTGTATTTATTGTTTGGAATGATAATATCGGCATATTCTTTCATAGGTTCAATAAATTGTTGGTGCATAGGTTTTAAAGTAGTTTGATAACGATTTAAAACCTCTTCCAAGTCACGGCCTCGTTCAGAGATGTCACGTTTCAAACGTCTGATTAAACGTTCGTCGCTATCGGCATGCACAAAGATTTTAATATCGAACATGTCCCGTAATTCAGGATTTGTGAGAATCAATATACCTTCAACAATCATTACCTTTCGGGGTTTTGTTTTTATGGTATCACCTGTACGATTGTGTTTTACGAAAGAGTAAACAGGTTGGTCGATTGTGCGACCTTGTTTTAATTCTTTTAAATGCGTCTCCAATAATTCAAAGTCAATGGATCTGGGATGGTCAAAATTGATTTTTACGCGCTCATCATAACTTAAATGCGACGTATCTTTATAGTACGAATCTTGAGAAATAACACCAACTTCACCTTCAGGAAGTTGATCAAGAATTTGATTGACAACGGTTGTCTTTCCACAACCCGTTCCCCCAGCAATACCTATTATTAACATGCATTAAAAATTTACAAACACAAATTTAACCATTTAGTATAGAAATGAAAGTGCTTTAACTTAATCCTTTTGAGTTTTTTTTGGAATGACCTTAACAATACCAAGGTTTTCAATTCCAGCGTAAATATAGCCGTCAGGACCAATTTCAACAGATCGTACACGTCCCAATCCATCCAAAAGGCGTTCTTCCTTAACTACTTTATTACCTTTTAGATAGCAGTTGTTGAGGTATTGAAATTTTAACGATCCAACTAACACATTGCCTTTCCAGTTAGGATATTTATCACTAGTCACAAAGGCCATGCCGCTAGGTGCAATGGAAGGGTCCCAGTAGTGAATTGGCGATTCCATACCAGGAGCTTCTGTTTTGTCGGTAATCTTGGTTCCGGAATAATTTCTGCCATAGGTAACAACTGGCCATCCATAATTTTTTCCTGCCTTGATGATGTTAATCTCATCACCGCCTTTTGGACCATGCTCATGTGACCATATTTCTTGGGTTATAGGATGGATGGATAATCCTTGAGGGTTTCTATGACCATAAGAATAAATGGCTTTTTTAGCTCTAGCAGTATTATAAAACGGGTTATCTTCAGGAATTCTACCGTCGTCAAAAAGTCTATAGATTTTACCGCCATCACGGGTTAAATCCTGTGGATTAACATCGCGTTCGCCACGCTCACCAATAGAGAAAAACACATAGCTATTTTCATCAAATGCTATTCGAGAACCAAAGTGTTGGCCGGCTGTTGTATTTGGTGAAGCTTTATACAAGACTTGATGCTCGATAAAGCGATTGTTTTGTAACTTTCCTCTTACCAATGCCGTGTGGCTTCCTTTTCCAGAACCATCGGCAGATGAAAGCGTTAGATATATCCATCCGTTGTTTTTGTAGTTTGGATGCAAGGCTATATCCATAAGACCACCTTGACCGTTTTCATAAGTTTCTGAAACATTCTCAACTTCAACTTTCTGACCATTTTTATAATGAATAAGTCGGCCGTCTTTTTCAGTAATTAACATGGAATTGTCTGGTAGAAATACAAAACCCCAGGGGTTCCTCAAGCCTTCAACCACAACTTCGTGAGTGTAATTGGGGTTAGTTGGATTTTTATCTTGAGCACAAGCCAAGACACCTGACATTATGACAAAAAGAATAAGTGATAACCTAAAATTCATAATTTCTTGATTTAGGAATAAATTTAAAAATTATTATTGCAAGATTTTATATAAAAGCTATATATTTGCAATCCTAAAATGATAACCAAGTTTCGGGGTGTAGCGTAGCCCGGTTATCGCGCCGCGTTTGGGACGCGGAGGTCGCAGGTTCGAATCCTGCCACCCCGACAAAAATTAATACCAATAGAAACTAAAACCTTGTAAATCGTATGATTTACAAGGTTTTATGGTTTTTAGACTATCATAAGAATTGAATTAATATGACTTAATTCGGTTCACAATTCGGTTCACAGTTTCAAAACACAAAAAGTGTGAACCGAATAGATGCTTAAAGTACTGTAATTGAAATAGTTGATTTGACTTTCGTCTTGAATGAATGTTTAACAAAAAGACGACAACTATGCAATCACACACCACCTTTACCCTGTCATTTTGGGTTAATGCTACACGCATAAAAAACAATCAAGTTTCAGTTTTTGGCAGAATTACTGTAAACGGTAAGCGTGCAAATATCAGTTTACAAAGAAAAGTAATCCTATCTGAATGGGATTCCAACAAAGGAAGAGCAAGAGGTAACAGACAAGAATCTCGATTACTCAACAGGTATTTAGACCAGGTTAAAAATAGAATTTATCAAGCCCACGATGAACTTGTAAAAGAAAAAGCTTTTATCTGTGCTCAATCCATTAAAGCAAGGTTTTTGGGAGAAGATAACGAAGAATATTCTTTGTTAACATTGGTTGATTATCACAACACGCAAATGAGCGAATCTTTAAGCTATGGTACTTTAAAAAATTACTTCACAACTCAAAAGTACATCAAGCTTTTTCTAACCAAAAAGAAAATACAAGACATCTATTTATCACAATTAACGTTTCGTTTTCTTGTTGATTTTGAAAAGTTCTTACGTTCCTATGTTCCAGAGGACCATCAAAAGCAAATGGAAAACAACACGGTTATGAAACATATCCAACGACTTCGAAAAATGGTAACATTAGCTTATAAGATGGAGTGGATAGATAAAGACCCCTTTATAAAATTCAAGCCAACGTATATCAAGAATGAGCGTGAGTTTTTAAGTGAAGATGAACTACAGACCATTATTGAAAAAGAATTTGAAATCGAAAGACTGGAGCTCGTTAAGGATTTATTTGTTTTCAGTTGCTATACAGGCTTGTCATATATTGATGTCATGAACCTCAACCAACATAATATCACGTTCGGTATAGATGGAGGCAAATGGATAATTACTAACAGGCAAAAAACGCATAATAAAGTAAAAATCCCTCTACTTCCAATTGCCGAAGATTTAATTCAGAAATACAAAGGGCATATTAAAACCAAGAAAACAAAAACCTTATTTCCTAATATTTCAAATCAGAAGTTAAACTCGTATTTAAAAGAAATAGCAGACTTGTGCAAAATCAAAAAGAATTTAACATTCCACATAGCTCGTCACACATTTGCTACTACAATAACACTTTCTAATGGTGTACCAATAGAAACCGTTTCAAAATTACTGGGTCATACCAAAATTGCTACAACTCAAATCTATGCAAGAGTGATAGAACGAAAAGTGAGTGATGATATGCAAAGCTTAAAGGACAAACTACTAAAAGCTAAAGCTTCAACTACTAAAACAGGCTGAACCTTAAGTGCTAAAGATTGAGCTGATTGTGAAATTATAACAATCTTCTTTTGGTTACTTTTGAGCAAAGCACAAGTTTAAGTCATTAAAAAATGAGTGAAAAAATTTCAAAAGAAGAATTCGAAAAACAATTAGCAAATCCTGTTGGTGAATTAGGCAAAATGGTTGCAGACCGAATGAACCAAGTAAATTATGATATCACAAAATTTACTTACGGCCTTTTTGGTTTGCATGCGAATGATAAGATTTTGGAAATTGGAATTGGTAATGGTAAACTCTTGTACTTGCTTCTGAATAAGCATCCAATGGTTAAGGTTTATGGGATTGATATTTCAAAAACAATGATTGAGGAGGCAATAAAAAATAACAATGGTTTTATTGATTCAAACAGAGTTCAGTTTTTTAATGCTTACTCAAAAGATATGCCTTTTGATTCCAATGTTTTTAAAGTAGCATGTGCCATAAACTGGATTTACTTTATAAAAGACCTATTTGTTGATTTTAAAGAAATACACAGGGTCTTAAAACCTAAAGGTAGATTTTATGTAACACTGACACCTAAATCCGAAATGAAAAAATTAAATATGCTTAATAGTAATTTCAATTTCTATGAGATATATGAGGTAGAATTGAAACTAAAATCATGTGGTTTTTCAAAAATCAATAAACATAGTTTTGAAGAGAAAATAGAACTTCAATCAGAGGAGATATTGCTAAATTCAGTGGTGTTTGAAGCTATAAAGTAGCAGTGAGCTTATATATCAATTAATTGGGCTTTTTCTGCAATCTAATAGCACTTTAAATAAAATATTTTTGCATTAAAGTATATTCAACAATGATGATTTTCCGAAGGAAATGGAAACTTTAATAAAGAAATATTGTAAAAGCAAACAAACTTTAAGAGGCTTACCAATTCGAGTTGTGATTTCCGGTGGAGGGCCAGTTGGTTTGCTGTTAGCAATAATGTTGAACGAAACATTGGGTAATAAGGTTGAGGTCGCAATATATGACAAGCGTTGGAAAAAGAATGGAAAAAAAGTTTATTGGAAAACTAAAAAGGATGGAAATACACGCAGAACACAGGTGATAACTTTACAAAGTAAACTTTTAAAGCTGCTGCCTTCACATTTACTTGAGCACTTATTGCCTAATAATGGGTTTTCCGAAGTTTGGCCTTACAGCCAGGATTCACCAATTGAATTAGGTCGTCCAAAGAATATCAGGATTATTGATATCGAAAATCGATTGCTTAATTATGTGCAAAATTCAAATGTTCAACTTATCCCAGAAAAATTCCAACCTGAAAAAACACAATCATTAAACTGCGATATACTTGCAATATGTGAGGGTGTCCATTCGCAAACACGACAATATTATAAAAGTGAATTTGGATTAGCCGATCCATTTCCCTATTCAATAAATGGAGAGCATTTAGAAGATGTAATATTAAGCATTCAAGTTAAATCAGGGTTGTCAACTTCTGAAGCGGTTATTTTAACGCTTATTCAAAGGCGCTTCTTGCTAAATATGACAAATGATGGTTATGGCCATCTTAATGTGAGATTAACAAAAGGTGAAGCGCAAGAATTTAAAAGAAGTAATAGTATTTTTTCCACAACATTTTGGCCAAAAATACAAGATGGTTTAAAGCTTTTCAGTATTCAACCCAATGATGTTATGGAGGTTAATTGTTTTAATATCTCTATGAAACATGAAAGTAGATTTTCAACAATTATAAATTACGAATCTTCGTCCAACGCTACTCATGCTTTTTTATTAGGTGATGCTGCTAATGGTATACATTTTTGGCCTGGGAGAGGATTAAACCAAGGTTTTGTTTCTGTAATGTCGCTGGTAAAATCCTTACAAGAGAGATTGTTAAAGGGTAATGTATTAAGAGCTGCAGATTATTCTAAACATGAGGCGGTTATGCATATGTTACAACATCGACATAAGAGTCGGGCTTGGGAGGCAATGATTAGAAGAGTTGGTAACAAATCCTTTTCCATACGCCAACTAATAGATGTAGATGATGAATTACTAGAGACTAATCGAAATCAATTGTTAAACGATTTGTTCGGTCAATTTGTAGCTATATCCTCAAGACTTAATTCTCGTTTACCAAATATGCCTAATTGGGATATGATTAAGGAAAGGCTAGAGTTATTATCAAACGAAACACTTAAGGCATTAGTTGTTAGTGGCCCATGGGAAACTTTTTGGTCTGGTGGCCCAGAAATTGATTTGAATATTTTTTATCCAAAAGCTAATTAAACATGAGCTTATATGTCAATCATTAGGTCTTATTATGCAATCAATTAGCTGGTTTTGCAAAGTATTTTTGCATTGTAAATTTAAAATATAAACGTTATGAATAATGCAAATGCAGTTTTAGTGGTAAAATTTAAATCAGAACATAGTCCTGAAAAGCTAATGGAAGCAATCAATGACTATTTAGAGACTTTTAGAAATGTTCCAGGATTAATTCAAAAGTATTATTTAGCCGAAGAAGAAACACATTTGGCATCAGGTTTTTACATATTTGATTCAAGAGAATCCAGAGATGCTTATTGGAATTCTGATTTAGCTAAAAAAGTGCCTTCAATTTTTGGGGTTGTAATCGAAACGATTCGTGTAGAGAAATACGATATTCCTATGATTTTAAATGATTAGTAGTCATTTTTAAAGTAAATCAGTATGAATAAAGTTCAAAAACTTCATGGCAAAGCATTAATAGTTTTAGGTTTGTTAATGGCAATAGGATCAGTTTCTGCTCAAAAAACAGGAGTTGGTCCTATGGGCTTTTTAAAAGAAAACCCGATAGGTGAGGTTGGATTGCTTCAAGCCTATCTTTTAATGGCCTTAATAGGATTCTCAATAGTTAGTGGTTGTAAAAATACCAATAAACCAGTTTGGAGTATCATTGGAATTTCAGCGCACTTAATACCGTTACTCGTAGTTGTAATGTATGGCAGTATGTTTAAAATACTTCAGGTAGAATATCTATTGTGGTTTAGTTTAACGATTCACTCAATAGGTATTGTAGCAGAAATAACTGCATTAAGCATCTATTTTAAGAAAAGCTAGGGTTTTAGTTTTTTATAAATCACAAAAACAAGACATAGTATTAGACCAGTCATTGCAGGTAAAATAATAGACGTGCCACTGTTTCCTGTATTATAAATACCCCATGCAATTTTACCAAAAGCTATACATGCCAATAAAAGCACACCAATCCATAGGCTACGTTTCCAGAAAGTATATCCTAATAAAAATAATGAAATGGGAATAAGGGAAAGTTGAATTAATTTAGCGGTATTCATTTCAGAATGAAGCCATAACTTTTCAAATTCTAAAAACATTTCTACCTGTTCAGATACCGCTTCTGGCTTATTAAACCAAAACATGCTGGTAAATAGGCAGAACAGGCTAAACATGACACCAGACCATCTCTTTTTATAGGCAAAATAACAGAACGGAATCAATAAGATGGGTCTTACATACCAACTCAATGGGTTCTTATGTCTTTCATAAGCCCAATTAAAAAAGATAGTGTTGTTAATTGCAGTTATAATGAACAGTAATATTAACAGAAAGAAGAGTCCACCCAAAAGCTTATCGTATTTTTTCAATGTTGTATACAATTCAAGAAGTCATTTTTAAATTAAGAGCTTGCGGAATTTTATAAAATGCAATAACAACCAATATTAAAATTAATATGATGTTCATGAGGTACGAATCATCATGCTGCATATGTGCCCCAATAGTTCCGCCCAAAAAAACCAAACTTCCCATAAAACCAAAAATAAATGTTCTAGGTAGTATTAAAAGAAGTCCAGTGCTTAATGAGATAATACCTAATAGAACGATGTTCTCGGTATAGTTAGGGTTTAGGTCGTTTAACATTTGAACATAATAGTCGTGTTTTGCAATTTTAAACAGCCCACTTACTATAAGTAAAGTTCCAATAAAATAATTTAAAATGGTGATAACTATTTTTTTGATTGTATTTAAAGACATAGTTCTAGAAATTAAGTTTAAATAGTGTTTCACTTTTGTTTTTTAAGTAACTGTCGGGAGTCATCTTAAGCAATACGTTTCTTAACCATATTGCTATTGGATGCTTCCATTGGGCTACTTGTCCCAATTGCCAACTTTGTTTTATAACCATAGTGGCTTTTTCTTTTCTAATGGTTTGGTAGTTTTTAAAGGCATCTTCTAAAGAATTGTATTTAGATATACAATCACTTAAAACATAGCTACTTTCTATAGCTTGACAGGCACCTTGCCCCATATTGGGAGTTGTAGCATGTGCAGCATCACCAACCAAACAAATGTTTTTATGGTACCACATTTTTAATGGTTCAAAATCTACAATACTGTTTTTAATTATTTGTGTTTCAGGTGTACTATCTATAAGTGTTTTAGCAACAGGGTGAAAGTTTGAAAATAAGTGCTTTATTGAGGTGTTTTTAAATTCTTCAACATAATCACTCTTATATTGATCTAATGCAAACCAATAAATTGAATCGTCTTTAATCCTAACAAAACCAAAACGTTTACCATTTCCCCAAAGTTCATTTAATGAATGATTGTAATCAGTCATAGTAGTGGTCTTTGCTATTCCACGCCAGCATACTTGTTTAGCATAACGATAAGGAGTGGATCCAAATAATGCTTCTCTAACTTTAGAGTGAATACCATCGGCACCAATAACAAGGTCAAAACTATAAGTATTGCCATCTTCAAAGGATATAACGCCTTGATTGTCCTGTATAGTTAAATCAGACATAGTTTTTCCCAATTCAATGACACCTTTAAAATGATTTACTAATATTTGGTGCAAGTCAGAACGATGTATGGCAACACTCTTGAAGTTTGAAACAGTTGTCAAATCACTTGTAGATAAGGTTTCCATATCCTTATTAGTAATGCACATCTTTTTAACGACATGCCCTTGTTTAATAATATCATCATATAAACCTAAACGCTTATAAACTTCCATGGCATTACTGGCAAGATTTATACCAGCACCAACAGGTTTAAAGGCTTTTGCTGATTCATATATCACAGGTTCGTAACCTTTTTTCTGTAAAGCGATAGCGGTAGTCAATCCTGCTATTCCAGCCCCTATAATTGCTATTTTCATGTTTACTATTTTAGGTCAAAAGTACTAAAAATTTATTAAATTAGGTCAAGTTTACTAAAATTTGCATACATTTGTTATATGAAAGATACCAGAGAAAAAATTTTAAGTGCCGCATTGAGGTTGTTTAACAAGCACGGTTTATCTAACGTAACGCTTCGTACAATTGCCAAAGATTTAGGCATTAGTCAAGGAAATCTAAACTATCATTTCAAAAAACGGGAAGATATAATCCTTGAACTTTATAACAAGCTGGTTTATGATATAGATCAGGTCATGATTAATAATCAATCGGAAGAAGTAAGCTTAAAATTACTGTTCAATGTGTCCGATGTGGTAATGGGTAATTTTTATAAATACAGATTTGTAATGTTAAACTTTACACAGGTCATGCAAGAGAATGCTTCCATACGAAAGCATTTTCAACAAATGGCAAAGTTAAGGGAACAGCAAATGGGAGCAATGTTAAATGCTTTTGTAGATAAAGGATTAATGCAGCCAGAAGAGTATCCTAATCAGTTCCTAAACTTATGTAAGCGTTATCAAATACTTGGTGATTTTTGGATGTCATCTGCAAAGGTGCTAAATGATAAAGGTGTAACCAAAAAAGCAATTACAGATTATGGTGGACTTCTGTTAGAGGCCATATATCCATATTTAACATCAAAAGGAAAAAAAGAGTTTCAAAAGCTCTATAAAAATTAATATAGATGAAAACAAATGAATTAAAAGCCCTCAAAAATGAACTATCGATAAAAGCCAAAAGTGGTTTAGATTTTATTATAGCCGCCTGTATTATTTGGTTTGCTATAAGTTATGTATGGACCTTAACAGCCACAACATACAATAAAAGTATTTTAACCTTTATTGTTGGTGGCCCTATGTTACCATTGGCATTCATGTTGTCTAAAATTTTAAAAACCAACTGGAAAATAAAAGGAAATCCATTACAGCCTTTAGGGCTTTGGCTCAATTTTGCCCAATTATTTTACTTTCCGTTTTTAATCTTCATTTTGTTAGCCAACCCAGACTTTTTTGTAATGACGTTTGCAATTATTACTGGAGCGCACTTCTTTCCTTATGCATGGTTTTATGGAGAAAAGGCTTATGCAATTTTTGCAGGAATTATTTCTTTGGGTTCAATGCTTATAGGTATCAATGTAGAAAATGATAAAATGTTCCTAGTGCCTTTGTTTACAGCCATATGTTTGGCAGTTATGGGGCTAATTATTTACATGTTTTACAAAAAGAAGAGAAACAGTTATGAAATGCCTAATTAACAAAATTTTTAAAACCACTGAAAATGATAATAAGGGCATTACATCTGACTATTAAAAACAATAAGAATTAACAGATGAATATTAGCAATATAAAAATAGGACTATTACTTGGTGTCATTTTATTGGCTTTAAATGCATGCAAAAAAGTTGAAGAAAAAAAATTGCAACATGCTAAACCAGTGTTGTTATCTCTTGCCGTTGAAAATGATAAAGTCACAGAAAAATGGATTGAGGTTTTAAAAACCCGACAATCAAAAACCTATTTAGATTCTTTAGCAACCTTGGTTAGACCATTAAACCTTCAAGAAAAGGAATGGATAAACTTAATTGATAGCCGATTAAACTATTGGAGTTCCATAAAAGACTCTCTAAATACGCCCTTTGAAAACATCACCATACCAGATACAACACATGTTCTTTTGGGTTACCGTGGTTATGACGATGGATTCACCTATAACCTAAATACGGTTTGTTTTGATATTACGGCACTTAATAATGCCTATGGCTCTGCCAAAGATTCGGTAAACACTAATAGAATGGACCGAATATTTTCTCATGAATATACCCATCTATTGCATAAAAAATGGTTTTTGAAAAACCACTATGTAGCAGAATCATTTAGTGATAGTATTTTACAGGAATGTCTTTATGAAGGAATAGGTATGTACCGTTCTATGTCAAAAAAGTGGTGGCCTGTTAATGGTAGTTTATCCGAGGTGTCCAAAGCTACTTTCAAAAAGTTATATCCTGTTTTTGTCGAAAAAATAATTGCTGCTGATTCCTTAAATAATTTAACCCGCGAGCAAAAAGAGAATTTACATAAAAACTTATCCAGAGGATCCATGAAGCAAAAATGGGGTGCTTTACCTGTAGGAGTATGGTTGGCACTCGAAGCAAATGGAGATGATAAAAAACTTATTGATATCATAAATAAAGGCCCTGAAGTTGTATGGTATTTAGCAGAAAAATATTTAACAGGTTATGAAAAACAGAGGATCATTGCATATTTGAAATCAAAAAACAATGAGTTATGATTAATTTCTATCAAACTTTAAAAGCTCTAGATATATATAAAAAAGTAATCATTCGCGATTTACTTTGTGTGGAGTACAAGTGCTTTTTAGAAGATAAAACATTTCAGTTCTGGACAGATGTAGGGTGCTTGGTGTTTTGTACTTCTGGGAAAAAGATTTATAGTTCAAAAGATGAGGATGTTGAGGTAAATAAGGGTTCGGTATTCTTTATGAAAAAGGGAGCATATACAGGAGAAAGCTTTTTTGAGGAAGACTATTGTGCTTTAATGTTGTTCTTGCCAGAAACATACATCAAACATTTCCTTACAAAATACGACTATATTAATATAGAAGTTGAAAATGAGTTGATAAGTTTACCAGAATTGGAAAGCTTCATCCATTTAAAAACTGATGCAAACCTCGAAGCTTTCTTTTATTCTATCCTTAATTATTTTGCCAATATGGAAGTGGTAAATAAGGAGCTACTTGAAGTTAAATTCGATGAATTGTTGCTTAATGTGTTCACACAATCAAAGTATTCAGAACTATCCGCACATTTATTAAGCTTAACCAATGATAATCGTGTTAATATGAGACAGGTTATGGAAGAGAATTTTGCAAGTTCATTGAAGCTTTCAGAATATGCCGAGTTATGTAATATGAGCCTCTCAACGTTCAAAAGGGAGTTCCCTAAAACGTATAATATGTCCCCAGGAAAGTGGTTGCTTAAACGCAAGTTACAACTGGCAAAAAAACTACTCAATAATTCTACTTATAATATAAACGAAATAGCTTTTAGATGTGGGTTCGATAGTGCTTCACACTTTGTTCGAACGTTTAAAAAACATCAAGAAATAACACCTGCTAGATACAGGGATTTAACTATGGTCTAATATTGAGCTTAAATGTCAATTTATTGAACTGATATTACAATTAGCACCCGAATAGCTACTCTAAATTTGCACATGAAATTAATCGTTAAAAATTAAAATTATGTGTAATTCTTGTATACCTAGAATACCTAGTGATGTTGGCAGAATGGAAGCCTTTGCAGGCCAAATGATGTCTGTGATAAATAATGCAGCTCTAGGAAATATGATTTCCATAGGGCATCGCACAAGATTGTTCGATGTTATGGATACTTTAGAACCGGCCACATCCAATGAGATAGCAGAGAGTTCAGGATTGAATGAACGTTATGTTAGAGAGTGGTTGGGTGCTATGGTTTGTGGTAAAATTGTGGAGTTCAATGCAGCAAATCAAACCTATGTTCTACCTGCCGAAAATGCATTTTTCTTAACCAGAAAATCAAACGAAAAGAATATGGCAGCAATTGCGTCTATTTTACCTGTTTGGTCTGGTGTTGAGGATAAAATTGTGGATTGTTTTGAAAATGGTGGTGGTGTGCCATATTCCGAATATGGTAGATTTTACCAAGTTATGGGAGAAATCAGTAATGCCAACGTTGGGCAAAATCTCATCGAGAATATTCTGTCTCAAAAACCAGAATTATTAGAAGCTTTAAATAATGGTATTGATGTATTGGATATTGGTTGTGGTGATGGTAAGATTTTAATGGCTTTGGCCAAAGAGTTTCCTAATAGTGCATTTATTGGTGTTGATCTATGTTCTGAACCAATTCGTGCGGCCCAAAATGCTGCAGATATGGCAGGGTTAGAAAATGTTCAATTTATAGAGGCAGATGTACTTGAATTTGGTTTTGATAAGCAATTTGACCTCATCACAACCTTTGATGTGATTCACGACCTAGCCTTTCCTGGCAAAGTATTAGAAAAAATTAATTCACTGTTGAATGATAATGGTCAGTATTTGATGATGGACATTAATGCGTCTTCAAAATTAGAAAACAACGAAGAGCATCCATTGGCACCATTCCTTTATACAGCTTCAACATTACATTGTATGTCTGTTTCATTAGCTCAAGGAGGTATGGGGTTAGGAACCGTTTGGGGAGTTGAAATGGCACAGGAAATGCTAAAAGATGCTGGATTTGATGTGGTTGAAATTGAAAACTACGAGCATGATATGATGAACAACTATTATTTCTGTTCAAAATAAGTTTTACAAATGAAAAATTTAGTAGTTATAATGACTTTGTTGGTCATGTTTTCATGCAAAGAGAACACCAGTGTTCAAAGCAAAGATATAGCTGAAAAAGTGAATGTAAGGGAGCAAAGTCTTGAAGTGGTAACAGAGTTTTATAACCTCATCGATACCCAAAATATTGAAAAATACGGACAGCTATTTACAGAGGATTGTCAAATATTTTTCGCCAGTTCAAAAACGCCTAAAACATTTAAGGATGTTATCCCTTTTGTGAAGGAGCACTATAAGGCCTTTCCGGATTACAAGCATATAGTTGAGGCAATGTATGCCGATGGTGAATTTGTTACGGTTAGGGTAAGATATACTGGAACACATGAAGCAGATTTCTTTGAGCAAAAAGCGTCAGGCAATAAAGTGGATTATAAAGGCCTCTTTGTATTTCAAGTCCATGATAGCAAAATCATTAAAGTTTGGGCTATAGAAGATGACCTCGGATTAAGAGAACAATTAAATCAATAATAATTAAATCAAATTTAAAAAATCAGAAAAATGAAAAAGTTAAGCTTAAAATTAATAGCAATGGTCTTTACGGCCTTATCAATAGTGTCATGTAGTAATGACGATGATAACAATGGGGTTGTTAGCCAAGAACCTATAATGCCAGAAATGTTTAGCATCAATGCAAGAGGTGTAGCAACTGGTGAAATGGTAACCGATTATGAATTACCTGGTACAGACCTAACCGTATCTGGAAATGCTTTTACTATGGATATGTACCATCCAGTTACCGATGAGGTGATTGGAACCGTAATAGACATAAATGTAGCGGCACAAACTTTTGAGGATGGTAGCATGTTTGGTGAAAATTACACAGTGTTTCAATTTAACGATGCACAAGAAAGTACTTTGGTGTTACATAATTTAATCGATATGATTCCTGCACCACCTGCACATATGAATGCTTTTATAAGAAGAGCAAATACTACCAACAATGTTGTTGCTGGTAATGGATTATATGCAGGTTTTCAAGGAGGGGCAACACTTATTGCAACATTAGATATGTCAAATTTTAGTGAAAATACAGTTGGGTTTAACTGTATGTATGGCTTTTCGCAGATAGCCTATTAAACCATAATTAAGGTGGTTAGTTTAGTTAATTGGTAAAGGGGTGGGCAAGCCTGCCCCTTGATTAAAATATATAGAGATGAACATCATTGTAAAACACGCATTAACAACGCCCCAAAAAGAAGATATTTTTAAGCTGTGGAATAACGAGTATTTCCAAAGTATTTCACACAATACACTTGAAGATCTTGAAGGGTATTTAAATAAGTTAACCCAGAAGAGGCATATTATGCTGGTTGATAATGAAGATGTTTTAGGGTGGTGTTTAACATTTAACCGTGAGGATGCACGATGGTTTATTATCCTTTTAGATTCTAAACTTCATAAAAAGGGATTTGGTTCTAAACTATTGGATAAGGCAAAGGAAAACGAAACCGAACTTAATGGGTGGGTAATCACACATGATGATTATTTCAAAAATAATGGCGAACCATACAAGTCGCCTGTTGGTTTTTATAAAAAGAATGGCTTTGCCATTTTAGAACAAATAAAGTTGGAGCTTGAAGAATTCATAGCAATTAAAATACAATGGCAAAACAACAAGTATTAACCCTAAAATACCTTTGCTTAACAATGTTTTTGTTGGGTGGTACCATACATGCACTAGCATCAATTAAAGATTCTATTATGGTAAACCAAAAAGTTAGAGTGTTTAACTACACAATACCTGACAATATAAATGCAAATACTAACATAGTATTGTTACTTCATGGTTCAGGTATGAATGCCGATTTTATGGAGCAAGTAGTAGGAAAAGAATTCTATAAACAAACCATAAAAAGCAATAACACAATTTTAGTGTATCCAGAAGGCTATAAAGGCAACTGGAACGATTGCCGTAAAACAGCAACATACCCAGCTAAAAAAGAAAACATTGATGATGTCCAATTTCTATTTAAAATCATCAAATCCCTCAAAACTAAATACACAATACACCACCCTAAAATATTTGTAGTGGGGTATTCTAATGGTGGCCATATGGCTTATAAACTTGCCAAACAATATCCTAATAAATTTGATGGTTTTGCAGTAGTTGGAGCAAGCTTACCTGTATTAACTTATGATGATTGCCAAAATAGTAACAAGCCTGTTTCCATGATGATGGTTTTTGGAACTTCAGACCCGATTAATCCATTCAATGGAGGTGAGGTACTGGCTAAAGATGGAAAATCCAGAGGCAAGGTAATGTCTGCATCCCAGTCATTAGAGTACTGGTTGAGTCTGGTAAAAGGAGATGTAATTGAAGAACCAACTATGAATTATCCAGATGTTAACCCTCAAGACAATTCCCAAGCAATTCAATATAACTATGTGGCTCAAAAGGAAAATAAAAATATAGTATTTCTTAAAATTATAAACGGTGGTCATCACTTTGCCAATCCAAGCTTCAATCAATGGCCTGAATATTTAGGAAATCTAAATCAAGATATAAACCTACCAAAAATCATAATGGACTTTTTTACGAGTATCTCAAAATAAATTTAAACCCATAAAAATCAATTAACATGAAAAACAAAACTACTTTGTCATGCATCTTTATGCTTTTTTTTGCCATTAATTCGCTGGTGGCACAATTACAATTTGAAGGAAATCAGCAGTTTGGTCGTATCTATAATATTATTCACGATCCTGTAATTCCAAGTAAATTATATGCCACAACCCAAGGAAATCATATTGTTCAATCTATAGACAATGGACAAAATTGGGATGTGCTTTTTGCTTACCCTGCTAATGGCGCATTATTGAATAATCTAAAATATTTAAACACCAACTCTTTATCATTTACAGTCTCAACAGGTATTACAAATTACGATAATAGGGTGTATGTAATAAATATAAGTACACAGCAAATTACGCATATGTATACACCGCCTACAATGGATAATCCAAATTATGCTTGGATTTCCAGTTACGATATTCTTCAATCCAATCCTTTCTATGCGGTAGTACATCAAGGCTATAGAGTAGGTAATATTTCTTATGCCAGAGTTTATTATACAACAGATGGTGGTACCACATGGAGCAATATTTATTACAATTTCGATAACGATTCTGTTTTTCCTAATAGCGTGGCAATCCATCCTGACGACCCTCAAAAACTATTTATTGCAAGGGGTGATAGCCCAACAACTGTTAGCGGAGGTTTATTGGTATCAGACGATGCAGGTGTAACTTGGTCAGAAAAAGTATCAGGGAATACAGTAAGCACCGTGTATTTCAATCCTAATAATACAGACGAAATGTATATGGGAACATGGATTCCTAGTGATACTACAACCGAAAATTTATATAAATCTACCGATGCTGGTGATACTTGGCAAGTGGTCCCAATAACCTGGTCAGATTATATCCTAAACAACATTTTGGATATTAAAATCAACCCTTTTAATGCAAACAATATCATTGTTTTGGAAGAAAATGAAATAGCCATTTCTAATGACGGTGGCACAACATGGTCTAATCAAGTGTTTCCAGATGATGACCCTAGCCATTATTACTATGGCATGAATGCATCTTTTAGTCCATTCTTCACAAATCAATTGATAATCAGTGCTAATTGGTATCCATTTTTTTCTAACGATGCAGGTCAAACATTAACGCAATTAGAAATACCTTTCTATCCTGTGGCCAATGTGGGTATTAATGGAGATAACCTTTATTATGGGGTGCAAAACGGTATAGTGCACAAAGAAATAGCCTCTACACAAGAGAGCATTTATAACACAGAGCCTTTAAATTACTTTTCTTCAACACCATCTAATTTTGTAGACGAATTCACCGAAGGTAGAATCTTCAGTTATATTGAAAACTTTTCTGGAGTAGAATTAACCGTTAGCAATGATTATGGGCAATCTAATAATAGTATTTATCAAGGGTTTTCATCAGATTTATTGGTAGACCTTGAAACGAATCCTGAAGATTTGGATAATATTTGGGTGTCTTTCTTTGATGGTGGGTTATTTTCAATTGATTTTAGTGACCTTAACAATGTGTCAGTTACCCAAATCACCATGCCGGAATCAGGGCCAGTAACAAGTATTTATTTCGATGATTGGTCAACAGATATTTTTGTAGTACTCAACAATAAAGTTTTTAAATCAACTGATGGCGGAACTTCTTGGTTACAAATTAGTAATAATCTACAAGCATTGGTTGGGTCAAATTATATCTACGACCTAAAGAGTAATTATTGGAATGGTTACGACCTTATTGCGGTGGGGGGCAACGGGATTTTTAAGTCGATTAACAATGGTGTAGACTGGACACATGTTTATACAGGAAACAATGTTAGAAAAATACAATTCTCACCACTTACACAGGCACATATAGCTGCAGCGGTTTATACATCTAGTAATTCAAGTGCTAAAATATTGTATAGTGAAAATTATGGGTATTCTTGGAATACGATAACAGCAGATGAATTAGAATATATGGGGTCTAACAGTATGGATTTTGTCTTTACAAACAATAGTGTAGATGCCTATATAGCGAGTTACGATTTAGGGCTCGTGAAATATACTATCGCTTTATCAACATTAAGTGTACCAGAGGAAGAGCAACAAAATAGTTTAGTAAAGGTCTATCCTAATCCAGTATCCAATGTGCTAAATGTAAAAGTTCAAAACCAAACCATTAGCAAAATTCAGTTATATAATATGTTAGGTGATAAAGTAATGGAAACCGCTAATTCAAAACTTGATATGTCTCAATTAGCAACAGGCGCTTACATCTTAAAAGTACATGCCAATACAGGAAATACAATTATAAAAAGAATAATTAAAGATTAAGGATAAATGAAAAATATTATAAGTAGAATTTGGTTAATAGCACTTATAATAGTATCAGGAGCCTGTTCGCCAGAGGATGGTGAGCAGGGGCTTCCTGGTCAAGATGCTAATGTTACTATATCCCCATGGTACGATGTGTCATTCAGTGATAGTCCTGCGGTAAATACACATTTTTTTCTAGAGACCAATAGTAATAATTTAATGGAAGTAGTACATGGTAATGCAGTGGTTTTGGTTTATGCACGTGCTACTGTTGTTGATGAGGAAAGTGAAGAGCTGGTGTTTTCAATACCTATTGATTTGCTTACCAAGTCATATTTTTTTGTTGTTAGTGGAGAAGACGAAGAAGAAGAAGGTGGTTTGTTAATAATTGGTAGAAGTAATGATGGACAGCCTCATGTATTTGATGATTTTGATCAAGTAAGATATGTCATTATACAATCAAACAATATTGTAGAGCAATCAATCAATATTGAATCATCTTATGAAGAGCTAATAAATAGGTTCGATATTTTAGATTAAAAGTTTAAAGCTGTCATTTAAGGCAGCTTTTTTTATAACCCCAAGTTATGATTAAAAAGGCTAATAAAGTCTTGGTTCATTTAAAGCAACAACTTGAATTGGTTGAAACAGAAGTAGAAAGTGTTTTAGAGAAATCAGAAGCTGGGATTAAGCTGTCAAAAGAAGCGTTAAAGGAATTAAGAAATATCATTATTTTACAAGATTTCAATACCATTCAGGATGAGATTTATTTTTTTAAAGTTGTTAAGCCAGAGATTTACAGTAAGTTAATTTACTATGTAAAATTGTTTTCTATAGAAAGTAAACGACCACGTAGCAGCAACAAATCACAGATTAAATATTTAAATAGTCATATTGATAAACTGCAATTGTATTTAAACGAAAATTTGGAATTCTACCATTATTTCAGACGAGGGTCAACCTTTCTTGATCAACAATACTTTAGAAGAGGTAAAGAAGATATTCGCTTACATCCAGACTCATTTCATTTCTTTTCAGATGAAGAATTTTCTACAAGCCATGATAGTACCGTGGCAAAAATAATGGCCTACGATATGCTGATAGTATATCTCAAAACTGAAATTGAAAAACTAGAAAACACGAATACAATGGAAACAGCTTTAACCAATAATACAAGGTTTAAATTATTCTGGACAGCGAATAAAACAGACCTAATTGAGCTTATTTACGCCCTTCACAGTTCAGGGTCTATCAATAGCGGTACGGCAGATATTAAGGAAATGGCAACAGCTTGTGAACAGCTGTTCAACATAGATTTAGGAGATTTCTATCGTACGTTTCTTGAGATACGTTCCCGTAAAATCAATCAAACAAAATTCATTGATAAATTACGGGATGCACTACTTCAAAAAATGGAAGAACTCGATGAATAAAAACACCCAACTTGGGTGCAACTTGGGTAAAATCCATAATCATAAAATTTGAGCTTTTTTATTTCTCAATAATTATCAAATAACTTACAAACCACAATAATCTAATATATTAAAAATGAGGGGCTAAAATTACCCAACTTGGGTTTTACTTGTGAATAAACTTCACTAATCCTCTTCATATTTGCCAAACGAAAGTCAAATTAACTCAAAACCCTCACTGTCATATCGAGCATTGGTTGAAATCAAAATATATTTTGATTGAAAGCACACTGCGAAGCAGTCGAGATATCTATGAGGGTTTTACTTGTCATCCTGAACTTGTTTCAGGATCTAATTAAAAATCATTAATAGCTACTGCTGCGAATGTAAGTTCAAGGCGGTAGCTATTTAACTGGACAGAGCGTTAATAAATAGTCCAGTGGACTATTTTAGAGAATGGGCCAGCTGGCGCGCAGGCAATAAGTTATCTCTTGCTCTCATATTGGAATGACTTTCACGATAATATTAACTAAAATATTTAGAGAATGGCAGCAACAATTATTACTACCGAAGACCTACGAGAATTTAAAGAAGAATTACTTGAGGACATCAAAGCAATTATTAACCACCAATCAGGTTTTGCACCAAAAAAATGGCTCAAATCACCAGAGGTTCGCGACCTATTAAGTATCTCACCAGGAACATTACAAAATCTTCGCATTAATGGTACATTACCCTATACTAAAGTCGGCGGAGTAATCTATTACGATTACGAAGAAATTTTAAAAGTAATGGAAGAAAACCGCATCCATAATAAATTCTAATTGTCACCCCGAGCGCAGTCGAGGGGTCTTTTTATGGAAGACGTAAACTATAGGATCAAGCGTTTAAAAAACATCCAGTGGATGTTTTTAGCGAAGAGGCCAGCTGGCGCATTGGCTTTAAAACTGATGTATTAATATGCAGGAAGTAAATTATATTAAACATCTCAACGAGGTATTTATCCAATTCTCAAAAGACAGTCGTTTAAACCCTACCCATATAAGCCTATATATAGCCTTATTTCAGTTGTGGAATTTAAACCGATTTTTAGAAGAGTTTTTTATAAACCGTGATGAGGTCATGCAATTATCTAAAATAGGTTCTAAATCTACCTATCACAGATGCATCAAGGAATTAAACCATTGGAAATATATCGTGTATTTCCCATCTCACAATCCGTATCGTGGAAGCAAAATTAAGATGCTCAAATTTGGGACAAGTACTGGACAAGTAGTGGGACACAACTCTACTCAAATCGAGACAAGCAGTGGACAAGCACTGGTACCTATATATAAACATATACAAACTATAGAAAACAAAAACAGTAATAAACAGGAAAATTTTAAAAATTCAGATTTTAATGATTCTGAAAATGATTCAAAACAAAATAGGAGTGTTCCATATTCAGACAACCTTAATACAACCAAAAATAAAAACTATAACGAGCCTTTATGAAAAATGAGCAACCACATATCATTATCGAAAAAGGAGTACAATACAAACTTGGCGAGTTAAAAAACAATTGTATTCAATACGATTTCAAAAGCATACTCATTTATCTCGATGCCAAAGGGAAATTATTGTTTGGCAAAAACTTCAAGATTTATGAAGAAGATGAGGTGGTGCTTTACAAACTGTGTATTTATTTCATTCGTGATTTTGAAGCTTGTGCAAAACTAAATATTGACCCAAACAAAGGCATTCTTTTATCTGGTCCAGTTGGATGTGGCAAAACCAGTTTAATGAAGTTATTAAGACACATCGTGCCACACCAAAAATCATACGTACTAATTCCGGCAAGAAACATCACATTTGCTTTCAATAACATTGGCTACAAAACCATTCAGGAATATGGTAACAGTAATTTCTATTGCTTTGATGATTTAGGCATAGAAGCAACTGGAAGACATTTTGGAAAGGACTGTAATGTTATGGGAGAAATCCTCTTATCGCGTTATGATTTATTTCTTCAGAGAAAAATTAGAACCCACGCAACTACAAACCTCAATGCTCAAGAATTAGAAGAACGCTATGGTAATCGCGTACGTTCCAGAATGCGACAGCTATTCAATTTAATAGCATTCGATAAAAATTCACACGATAAGAGAAAATAATTACACTAAAGCCCTGTTTTATAACGATTTTTGATATAAATATTACATTTTTAAATAAAAAAATACCATTTGTTTGTTTTTGTATTACGTTTTTGAGTATCTTTGTAACGGAAAACAAAAATAATATTACGGATATATGTATACAGAGCTTATTAAAATAATTGAAGGAGGTCTTAATCATGACCCTAAAAAGGTGATTAGCTATTCCAAACATCTAGCTAAAAAGTTAAGAGAAGATGGGGCGGATAAATTAGCTGATAAAATAATAAAGACTATTGAGGGCTCTTCTAGTATACCAGTCTTTAAGGATCAATTATTTGAAGCACCTGTGGATAACGATACACGATTAAACATTGCTGATGTTATATTACCTCAAGATATAAAACTTGATATCTCTTTATCAGAAAGTATTCAAAGTCCAATCAATAATTTCATTTCGCTTGTAAACTCAAAAAATGAAATAAAAAGTAAAGGCTTGCAAATGAATTTATCATTATTGCTATATGGTCCACCTGGGTGTGGTAAAACTACTTTGGCAAAACATATTGCTAAAGAGTTAGATATTCCTATTGTAATCGCTCGTTTTGATTCATTAATATCATCGCTTTTAGGTAATACAGCAAAGAACATTAGAAAGTTGTTTGATTATGCGAAAAGTAAACCATGTATACTATTCCTTGACGAGTTTGATGCAATTGCGAAAGCCAGGGATGATAATCACGAAACAGGTGAATTGAAAAGGGTAATAAATAGTCTGTTACAAAACATAGACGACTTTTTAGAAACAGGAGTTTTAATTGCAGCAACAAATCATGAGCAATTGTTGGATAGTGCTATTTGGAGAAGATTTGAAAAAATAGTTAATGTTAATAAACCTAATTCAGATGAAATCAAAAATCTAATCTGGAATTATTTCAATAAAGTAGATTCTAAACTTGATACAGATGATAAGAAATTTGACATACTATCATCATACTTAAATAACTTATCCCATTCTGAAATTATAAAGATAATCAATAGTGCATTTTACAATTCTATTATTAAAAATAGGGAATTTGAGTATGACGAAATCTTTTCAGAATATTTTAAGTATAAAAATAATAACAGGTTTACTTCAGAGGAAATGATTCGGTTTTTAAATGAGAGTAACATACCTCAAAAGCAAATAGCTAGTTATTTAGATATTTCATTAAGACAAGTTAGAAACGCACTAAATGTAGAATAAGATGGCAAAAAAGAATTTACCTATAAAATTATTTCAAAAAAGGCAAAAAATAGATGATCGTCGGGTTGAAGGTGGAGGAGGAAACAGTATACCTAAATGGCAACTTACAGGAGAAGAACTTGCTGCAAGAGCAGATAGTCTTTTAGAGCCATTAAATGAATTAGATGCTTTTTTTGAAAAAAGAAATGAAGCACGAAGTTTTATTCCTGCTACCTTACGAATTGATATTGATGATAATGCTATTGCTAAATCTCATAGGAAAGATATTCAAAAGCTTTTCAATGGGCAGATTACCAAAAATAACATCATAGGCTTTATAGATTCAAATAGTGCTATCGTTAAAGTTGATAATTTAGAACATGGTAAAGCTATAAGAAGAAACATAAATCACTACCACAGAAATCCTAAAGCAGTATCAGCAGTTGAAAATATTGAAATATTCAAGCCCTATGTCGCAGATATAAAAGAAGAATCAACAGTAAAAGTTTCTTTGATTGATTTTTTGAATTATGAAGTAAATAATGCAATAAAAATATCGTTCGAAAATTACTGTCAGCAAAAAAACATTGATGTTAAAGAAGCAAAGTATTCTTCAGGTTTAATAATTTATAAAATTAAGAATGCCACCAAAGCACAGTTGGATAGCATAAGTGATTTTGAAGCATTAGAGTCAATAACTTTTATGCCAAAATATACTGTAGGTATGGATTTAATGGGTTCCACTGAAGAACTTGATGTAAAAACGCCTGTAGATAATATAGAATATCCTGTTATTGGTGTGTTAGATTCTGGTATTGCAAAGAATAAATATTTGAAACCATGGCTTTTAGATAGAAGTTTTTCATCTTATCCCGAAGAACTAGTAGATACTACTCATGGCTCTTGTGTGTCTAGTATAATTTTATATGGTGATGAACTAGAAGGGCAAAATTGGACGGGAAATTCAGGTTGTAAGCTTTTTGATGCAACTGTTTTTCCTGATGAGAAGCAAGAAAGTATAGATGAAGATGAACTAATTGCTAACATAAGAGAAGCCATAAAGAAGAATTCAGATATTAAAATTTGGAATCTATCTTTAGGTACAAGAACGGAGGCTGATTTAAACGATTTTTCTGACTTTGGTAAAGCATTGGATGATATTCAGCTATCTAATGAAGTGATTATATGCAAATCGACAGGGAATTGTAGAAATTTTGAAAAAGGCTTTCCAAAAAGTAGGATAGCACGTTCTGGTGATTCCATTCGTTCTTTAGTGGTTGGCTCTATAGCACATTCGAAAAACGGCCATGATTTAGCGGAAGTAAATCATCCTTCGCCTTTTACAAGAATTGGTCCTGGTCCGGCAAACAGTATTAAACCCGATTTAGTTTCTTATGGCGGCAATGCTGGTTTAAACGGTTCTACGTTGGTTCAAAACGGTGTTAAGGCAATAGCACCAGATGGTAGTTCAGTTAAAATTATTGGTACAAGTTTTTCTACACCGAGAGTAACATCATTATTGTCAGAGCTGAATTTCAAAGTTAGAGAGAGTTTTAATCCGACCTTATTAAAAGCTCTAGCAATACATTCTGCTAAATATCCTTTGGGTGTTGACTTTCCAATTAATGAAAAAGTAAAACAAATGGGATTTGGAGTGGCTTCTTCTGCTGATGAAATTATTTATAATGATCCACATGAAATTACTTTGATTCTGCAAGAGAATATTAATAAAGGCGAGTTTATTGAAATACTTGACTTTCCTTTTCCTGAAAGCCTTATCGATGAGGAAGGGTATTTTTATGGAGAAGTTAAAATAACGCTAGTAGGTCAACCTGTGTTAAGAGAAAAACAAGGAGCTGAATATTGTCAGTCTAACCTTGAAATGATGTTTGGTACCTA
This sequence comes from Bacteroidia bacterium, assembly GCA_030425285.1. Classification (GTDB taxonomy): domain Bacteria; phylum Bacteroidota; class Bacteroidia; order Flavobacteriales; family Flavobacteriaceae; genus Hanstruepera. Next base: position 47,190 of record JAUIAY010000003.1, on the reverse strand, counting down.
CGAAAATATAAAAGATAGAGACACTACAAAATCTAATATTCTAAATCCTATTGGTCCAGACGACACTCAAAATGTGCTTTTAGATTCTAATTATAAAAGTGCTTACATCAAAGATACAGAGAGTGATTACGCAAGAGAAAGGGTACTATTGAATTATGGTAAAAAATATCAGCCAGTAAAAAAATACTCGGTTAATCTTAATGAAATGAAAGCTGCTAGACAAAGAGACAGTTTGGCAAGCAATCGAAAATGGTATGCTAAAATAAAAGGAACTTATAGAGATTTTGCTGAAACAAGAGCGATTGAGGATGGTGAGGTGTTAAATCAAGACTTTACTATGATAGTTACAATTAGAGACACTAAAGGTCAGCATCAAGTTTATAACGAAGTTTCGAGGTTACTAGTGGATAGAAACTTTATTCACAACAATATTAAACTACGTGAAGAAACAAGAATTAGAATTGATTAATATGGAAGAAATTAAAGAAATAGAACATTCAAGATATGTATTGGCAAGATTCGACCATTACATTGAAGGTGCTAATAGTAAAGGTAATTTTCTATTGGCATTCAGTGCCTTTTTGTTCGGTTTTATTGTGACTAGCTTTAAAACGATTGTAGAGTTTAATAATTCAGTTGCCAAAGACTGGACAATTGGGTTGTTGGTTACAATTCTAATTGTGGGCTTGGTAAGTATAGCATTTACAATTGCGGCGGTTTATCCATTTTTAAAAACAAACAATTCAAGCAGTAAAAAATACCACTCGCTAGTATTTTTTAATTCAATTGCAGATATGGAAGAAGACAACTTTCTAAAGCAATACAAGAACCAAAAAGATAAAAAAGCCTGCAAAGATATGGTTAAACAAATTTATGCAATATCTAAAGGTTTAAAAACCAAATATTTCAGAATCAGTTGGGCAATCAAATTGGTGTTTGTACAATTGGCTCTGCTTTTACTAATTATAATAATCAAAATAGTATGAGTTTATTTAAAAATTATAAATCAGGCATTGAAAGTGTCTTAAGCAGATCAGGGCAGCCATTTCAAAAAGGGCTAAACTCACCTTACATATTATTGAATGAAAGTAGAGAAACCTTTTCTTCAGTTCCTACAACTATTGAACCTAATTCTAAAACCATTTTAGATTTTGATTCCAATCAATTACAAAAATATTTTGGTTCCAACAAACATTCATTTAATAAGGTTACAATTGGAAACCATCCAGATTTTGAATATTTAGAGGAAAACCAAATGCTAAAACATCATTGTGTTTCAATGTTTATTGATATTAAGGGTTCTACACGGTTGGCTTTAAAATATTCACTTGAAGAAGTTCGGTTAATAAAAGATACATTATTGACTCTTTGCATAAATGTTGTAAGTCATTTTGGCGGTCATGTTCATAGGCTACAAGGAGATGCAGCATTTGTGCAATTTGTTAGAAAAGATTCAAATCCAAGTGATAGTATAATTAATGCATTAAATGCTGCAAGCGTTTTGTGTCAAGCTGTCTCGGAGGACTTGTCGTCTGCATTTGTTAGCTATGGGTTAGACCCAATTAAAATAAGAGTAGGTATTGATTATGGGTCAGATGAAGATGTGATGTGGTCACACTACGGCATTGCTAATTGTAATGAATTAACAACGACGAGCTTACATACTGACCTAGCAGCAAAGTTACAGCACAAAGCATCTGTAAACTCTATCAGAATTGGGAAAAACTTGGTAGATGCAATTGAAATGAAAGAGGATTATATTTCTACACCAAGGATTATTAAAAATGGTGAGTATGTAGATGACAGATACATCATTCAATCACAAGATTTTAATTATAGACAATTCGATTTTAACTGGAAAAAGTATTTGAATAGTTTTTCATTTTATAAACAAAATGGCAGTGGTAAACTGGAAATATTCGATAACCCATTTACCTTAAAAGCGACAGTTTATAAACCAGAAGAAGAATATAACAGCTCTTTGTATTATGAGAATAACTATGCAATTCTTAAAGGAAGATTAATTAAGTATGAATTGATGTTTAATAACACACCATATCATAGAAAGTACTATGAAACAATTACTTGGGAGGCTTATAATTATGGTTCGGAAGCCAAAGAAGCCAAAGATGAACACCATGATTTTGAAAGAAAATTTGTAAACCAAGCCCATTGTATTGCACATGCAGGCTATCACGGGAATCATTATTTAAAATGCACAATTAAGCGAGAGCATTCAGATAATATAGTATTAAAATTTCCAATATTTGTAGATGACCAATGGGATAACGAAATAGATATAAAAAGTTTGTTAAATTAAAAATATATAACAATGCCAAGAAAAGAAAGACACGTAGTGCCTAACCCAGATGGAGGTTGGGACTCAAAAAGAGAAAAAGCACAAAGAGCCTCAAAACATTTTGAAACTAAAAAAGAAGCAATGGACTGGAGCCGTCAAAAAAGTAGATCCGAAGGTTCAGAACTAATACCCCATAGAAAAGATGGGCGTATTCAAAATCCAGATAGTCATGGTAACGACCCTAATCCACCTAGAGATAAAAATTAATTATTTCCCCACAAACCAAAACCCAGTTTGTTGCTATGGCAAAAATCCTCTGTGTTTTGGTTTGTTCCGCTTGCCAATGCGCTTGTAGTTTTTAGCTGCCAACCCTCACACAGCACATTGCTTGTTTTGCTTAAAGTGTTATTTACAATCATTGGATAAGCAAAAAAGCAAAGAGCTGTTTCCAGCGCTCACGCCAAAAACTACCCAAAGCTATGTTTACATAACGGGTAGTTATAGTAGCATTCATTCACTTTCTGTACTATAACGCCATTATGTAAAATATCCGACATTCCCCACGCTCAATTCCGAACTGGCATTGAAATTTAGAACACACAATTTTTCCATCTTTTCCCCACCACCCATTTCAACGGTGTAGGTTACAGTAATTATTAATGTTTTGCCAAGTGTCTGCGGTAGGATGCATTACATTCGCTCAATCCCTTATCAGGGTTTCACTCATTTCATTTACCCACCTCAACACCGCGCATAAAAAAAGAGCATTTTTTAGAAAATGCCCTTTATTTATCTTTCCAACCGCTTAACATCAATAATCACTTCCACCTACGACACTTTGCCCCGAGAAAAGCGGTAGTCAATGTATATTTAAACTTCTTCAACTGGTGCGCTTGGAGCGTTTGTTTTAACGGATTCAATACCATTTTCCATTCCGGAAGATCCCTCGTACATTTCACTTGTGCCAATTACTTGGCCATTACTTGCTTTTAGATTAAAATAATGTTTACCGTTACTGGAAACCTTTCGGTCAAATTTACTATCATCTTGTGAGTTGGTTCTAACGGATTCTATACCGTTCATACAACTTGCTTTAGCAGTGTATCCTTCACTTGCTAATATTTTTTGGCCATTACTTGCCTTTAACCTAAAACGGTATTCAGATTTTGCATCCTGATAAACTTCGAATTTTCCCATAATAATATTTGATATAATTTGTATCTAAATATACTAAAAAAGTGCTTCATTTGAAGCACTTTAGATTATGGTTTTCCTCTTTTCCGAATCCTTTGATGAATCCACTTAATTAAAATGGAAACTATGTAACTAACGACAGCACCAACAACAGCCAAAATAATAGTGGTAATCAAATCTTCAACACCAATATTCACAATCGATGAAAAGAAAGTACCGCCAATAATGGCAGATTTAGTGTTATAATCCATCGTCATTCTCATCAGTTTCTGTGTTTTCATCATCAGTAACTACGGCTTGACTTACTGCGGTGGCCACAGTTCCGGCAACGGTCATATAAGTAGCAATAGTTATCACAATAGCAGGCATTGTGATAGGTGCAGCTATGATAGCACCACCTGCAGTAGCCAATGCAATACCAATATTTCGTAAAGTCTTGAAAAATTTGGGAGTTGGTTTTTTATAACGTTCTACAATGTTCATAATTCTGTGATTTAATAGTTAATAAAATGGTTTCTTTTCGGTCTTTAGCTTGGTACACCAAAGACAACAGTTTTTGCATAGCATCCCTTGAGTAAACACCTCTACCAATACCACTTAAATACGTTACTGGAGCAATACACCCTTGAAGCTCTTTTAAGGCATCATTCGCAGGATGAAACAGGATAAAGCTTCTGCCTTTTACAGCCTTCAAAATCAGATGATGCTTAAACCGTTTTGAAAATCGTGGTTCAAGGTCATAAGTGCCTTCAGGAATACAGGAAATGTTTCGCTTGTTATTGTTCCAGGGCAATTCGATGGTATGACAAAGGAATTTGTTAGAATTAAAGAGAGCACCATTGGTGCCCTCTTCAAAATAGGCTCTATGCAGCACTAATTCCATACTTACGGAGTGTCAACAATAACAACTGCCAAAGCGTTGTAAGCACCGTTCTTAAGCTCGTACATTTGTCCGTTTACCTCTTGGTAAAACTCAATACCAAGCACCTGAACAACAGGAAGCGTTGAGTTAGCAGTCAAAGAAGCTGTTAAGGCAATGGCAGCAGTATCAGCAGCAGTATAAGGCAGAATGGCAGTCTCATCATTTTCAAATGTTGAGGTCTCGTTCTCAAAATCCAATTCAGAAGCACCCATTACCACCTTAAAATGGGTTGTTCCTGTTGGAGCTGCAATTCTTACCGTTGGAGAAAACGCATCAAGGTTAACCGTTGCATCACCAGAAACACGGTCAAATGCATTCGTAAACGGAGCAAAAAGCGTAGTGCCTAACTTTCCATTCAAATTGAATTCAAAGCTATTTAATAAGCTTAAATCACCATCCTGTAAGGTTCTTAAACCTCTTTCGTTGGTTGTGTCGGTTTTGGTAACCGCAACCAAAGTTTTAGTTAAACGTGATACCACACGTTTATCCTTTGCATTTTGCAAAAGAATACGGATAGCATTTCGTAATAGCTTACCACCTTTACCAGCACGTCCAAATTCAGACCCATTTTCACGCGTTCTCTGAAACGCAGGATCGTTTGCAATACGATTGCCATCAACACCGCCTTTTTCGCGTGCCAGATGGCCATCAGTCGTTTTGTAAAAGGAAATACCACCGATAGTTCCTTTCAGTTTAATAATACCAGTTTGTTTTGCCATAATAATTCGTTTTTTGATTAATGAAACCAAATCACGTAATTTTATAGCACGTTGTTAAAAATCCAATTCCGTTTTTGTATATCCATTCCGATACAACCAAAAACGTCATTAAAATATTGAAAACCCTATCGGGATTTCCAACATTTTAACAACGCATCATCATCACCATAATTATAAAACAATGAAGTATGGATGATGTACGGATAAAGCATAGATAAAGTATTATGACCCCAAAAAGAGCTTGCATATACCCAAAAGATATTCAGCGTATCACAGGACGTAGTGAACGTTATGGGCGTAAGCTTCTAAATGACATTAGAAACTACTTTGGAAAGGAGTCTTACCAATTCGTCACAATAAAAGAATTTGTTGAATATAGCGGAATAGAAGAGGAAATTGTTGACAAATATTTAATAGATTAATCATAATATTTGATACAAATTGACTGGTTTTAATGGAGTTAAAATCGTAAATTTGTAGTAAGACGTTCAGATAAATAATACTATTTCAAACTAACAGATAGGTCTACAATTCGGTTCACACTGTTTTAGTCTATTTCTGAAAGTATTGATTTTACTGCATAGTGGCGGTTTAGTTATCATCCTGCCACCCCGACTTTTAAGCTCAACTTTTTGTTGGGCTTTTTTATTTTTGAGTGTTAACAGTTCATTAAATACTATAATTTTTTGCTTTTTTTACCTTAAATTGGTATGTTTTATGTAGTTAAACATATAAAACGAATTAAATCATCAATAACATGGGAAAAGAGAGTAGTACATTATTGGGAATATTAGCAGGAACCGCAATTGGTGCCACGCTGGGAATTTTATTTGCTCCTGACAAGGGTTCTAACACGAGGCAAAAAATTGCAGATGAAGCTGCAGCTGCACGCGATAAAGTGTCAGAAAGTGCACACAATATGAGGGACAAAGTTGCCAATACCGTGGCTACTAAAAAAGGAACATTGGATGAACAAATAGAATCTATTGTTTCGGATGTTAGTCATAAGGCTGAAGATGTCATTACTTCACTTGAAAAAAAATTGGCAGAGTTGAAAGCTAAAAATAAGCAATACCAAAAATAATCTTCAATGGGTCTTTTTGAATCAATTAACGAAACATCTGGTAAGATGACAGATGCTGGGGAGACCTATGTGAAAAAGTCTCAAGAGTATTTGAAACTTAAGGTGTTTCAACAAATTAGCGTTTCAATATCATTTGTAACAAAAGCACTTGTTATTGGTAGTTTGTTGCTGGTAGCGTTGTTCTTTATGTCCTTTGCTTTAGCACTAGCGATAGGAGAGTGGCTGGACAATTTGGCCTTGGGTTACCTTATAATAGGCGTTGTCTTTTTGCTTGGCTGTGTGATAGCTTATTATAAAAGACACATTATAGAACGAAAAATAATCAAGAGTTTATCTTCAAAATTCTTTAACTCATAATATGAAGCAGTACGAATCATTTGATGATATTGAGAAAGATTTGAAGCGTTTGAGTCTTGAGCGGAATATAGCATTAGAAGAAATGAAACTTCTTAAAAGCGAATTTAAGGACGATCTAAAACCAATAAATTGGGTGAGTACTATGTTTAGTGCTTTTGGAAAATACGGACTGTACGCCATAATCAAGCGCATACTTAAATAAACTTTCGGTTTTATTTTATTCAAATTAAACAACCATTATATTTTCCAATAGTTGCATAATAACTTTTAATAAGTTTCATGAAAGTTTTTTGACAAAAACTCTACTTTTGTCCTATAAATTTTAATCTAATTATGTCAGATACAATTGAAAAAGTAAAATGCCTTATTATAGGCTCTGGGCCTGCAGGCTATACAGCTGCTATTTATGCTGCGAGAGCTAATATGAAACCAGTATTATATCAAGGATCACAACCAGGGGGACAGTTAACAACCACTAACGAAGTGGAAAACTTCCCTGGATATCCAGAAGGAGTTACTGGGCCAGAAATGATGATTGAATTACAAAAACAAGCCGAACGTTTTGATACTGATGTGCGTGATGGTTGGATTACCAAAGTCGATTTTTCTGGAGATGTTCATAAAGTTTGGGTGAACGATACCAAAGAGATTCATTGTGATACTGTTATTATTTCTACAGGAGCTTCTGCAAAGTATTTAGGTTTAGATTCTGAACAGAAATATTTGAAATTGGGTGGAGGTGTATCTGCTTGTGCTGTTTGTGATGGATTCTTTTACAGAAATCAAGAAGTTGTTATTGTAGGTGCAGGAGATTCAGCATGTGAGGAAGCTCATTACTTATCTAAATTGTGTAAGAAAGTGACTATGTTGGTTAGACGTGATGAGTTTAGAGCTTCTAAAATTATGGCTGCACGTGTTCAGAATACTGAAAATATTGAAATACTTTACAATACCGAAACAGATGAGGTTTTAGGTGATGGACAAGTGGTAACAGGTGTTCGTGTGTTTAATAATCAAACAGGTGAAAAGCATGAGATTCCTGCTACAGGATTTTTTGTTGCTATTGGTCACAAACCTAACACGGATATTTTTAAAGACTATTTAAATTTAGACGAAACAGGATATATTATTAATGAGGTTCCTGGAACCAGTAAAACAAATGTTGAAGGTGTTTTTGTAAGTGGTGATGCTGCCGATCATGTTTACAGACAAGCAATCACAGCTGCAGGAACTGGTTGTATGGCTGCTTTGGATGCAGAACGTTATTTAGCAGCTAAAGATGCTGCTTTTGAAGTGAGTACATCTACTTATAATTAATATTTGATTTTTATAAAGAACTAAAACCGAAACATTTGTTTCGGTTTTTTTGTATCTTGTGTCGAGTTTTCCATAGAATATTAATAGCCATTATTAACTCATAAATATTATAATTATGAATAGACTATTCTATGCTGTATTGTTTCTTATGTCTTTTGCTGTTACAGCTCAAGAATTAGTGAAACCTGAACCTCTTCCTCAAAAAATAGTGACTAATACCTATTATGATGTCACTTTGGATGATCCATACCAATATTTAGAAAATTTAGATGACGCTACGGTATTGGCTTGGATGAAAGACAATGCCAGTTATGCGACCTCTATTTTAGATAACATATCAGGTAAACAAGCTATGTTCAATAAAATCAAAGAATTAATTGAGCGGCAAGCAGCCTCAATATCAAGTTTGAGGATTACTGACGACGGCACGTATTACTACTTAAAACGGGTACCGGGAGAAGAAATAAGTAAAATGTATAAACGTAATGGTTACAAGGGGGATGAGACACTATTCTTTGACCCAACACAATACAATAAGGAAGAAGGTGTGACCTACACCATTTCAAGTATTACACCAAATATAAAAGGCGATAAAATTGCTGTTAGTGTGGCTGCCAATGGTTCTGAAAACCCAGAACTACTCATCTTTAAGAGTTCTGGAGAACAATATGATGAAATATTGCAATTAGCAGATGGGGTTTCTTGGCATGCATCAGGTGATAGTTTTTTCTACATTAAATTGAATTCAGCCGATATTAAAGATGTAAACAGACAAATTTACACTTCCAACTATGTGCATAAAGTTGGTACAGATCAGAGTATGGACAAGGCTTATTTTTCAAAAGAGAACTACAAACCCCTTAATATTTTTGAGTCTGAATTTCCATATATTATGTATTCTAAACGAGCCAATAAAAACATATTATTTGCAGGCTCGGTAGATAAGAACTCTAAAATGTATATTGAAGATGAGGTGGGTTCCCAAGATTGGAAACCTGTAATAAGTCGTGAAAATAAAGTTACGGCCATGGATTTAAACGCTTCAGATGTATATTATTTAACCTATAATGATGCTCCAAACTATAAAATACTTAAGGCGCCTATTGAAAATCCTAAATATTCAAATGCCGAGGTTGTTGTAAGCGAATCGAGAACAGAAACTATTTCAGATTTTGTGTTAACGAAAGATGGACTTTATTATGCTACGGTAGAAAATGGTGTTCAGGCCAAAGTTTACTTTCTGGCATATGGAGAAGTCAATTCCAAAAAACTAGAACTTCCTTTTACTGCTGGTAGAGCTGATTTGTCTGTCCGTGATTCAGATTTCAGTGAGATTTGGATAAATATATCAGGATGGACCTCTCCTGACAAACGCTATTTGTATGATCCTAAAGGCAATACCTTTAATTATCAGCCGTTATCTACGCCTGTTGAGTATCCTGAATTGGAAAACCTCGTGGCAAAAGAAGTTATGGTTAAATCGCATGATGGAGTTATGGTCCCTGTTTCCATCATTCATAATAAAGGATTGAAAATGAATGGAGGAAATCCAGCTGTTATCTACAGTTATGGTTCTTATGGGATTTCAACAGAACCTTTTTTTAGCCCTATAACATTAGCTTATACTATGTACAACGGTGTTTTGGTAGTGCCACATGTTAGGGGAGGAGGTGAATTGGGAGATGCTTGGCATAAGGCTGGTCAGAAATTGAACAAACCTAATACTTGGAAAGATGGCATTGCGACAGCAGAATATTTAATTGAACAAGGTTATACCAATGCCGATAAGTTGGCGATTTTTGGAGGAAGTGCTGGCGGTATTTTTGTCGGTCGAGCCATTACTGAAAGACCAGACCTCTTTGCAGCTGCTGCTCCAATGGTTGGTGCCATGAATACGGTGCGTATGGAAGAGACACCCAATGGACCTGTAAATGCCCCTGAATTTGGAACTGTATCGGACCCTGAAGAATTTAAGGGGCTATTGGAAATGGACTCTTACCATCACTTGGTTCCAGGAACGGATTATCCTGCCATGTTGATAACAGCCGGTATGAACGATCCAAGAGTAATTGCGTGGCAACCATCTAAATTTGCTGCTAAAATGCAACATGACAATAAAGGTGACTCGCCAATTCTATTTTACACTAATTTTGATGGTGGACATGGTGGTAGAACCACCTTAACCCAAACAATAAATGATTTTTCAAATATTTTTTCCTTTTTTTATTGGCAAGCTGGACATCCAGATTTTGTACTAAATGAGAAAGTAAAAGACTAAAGAAAAAAGCCGAAACTCAAAATGTTTCGGCTTTTTGATTTTGGTTGGTAAAACAAGAACTATCTTTTATTGATGTTGCCTTCAGAAACACCTTCAGATTTTTCTAATCGTTCAGGATTTCCATAATAGGTAACATCACCACCGCTATTGGCTTTGGCAATTAATTCTTTACTAGAGTTTACAGTTACACTGGCTCCGCTGGTTGCTTTAACGGTCGATTTTTCTGCCATTAAATCACCTGCATTAATGTCGCTGCCGCTGTTAGCTTCAGCTTTAAGTGTTACGGCTCTTCCGGTTAACTCCAAGTCGCTGCCACTTGTTGATAGACAATATAATTTTTGAGTGTCTATTTCAAGCTCCATATCACTACCACTGTTGGTTTCTAACTCTAAGTCATCAGTTTTAATAGTATTGGTTGAATATACATCGCTTCCGCTTGTTGCTACAATTCTATTGGCGTTTTTAAATGTCACTAAAACTTTTTTTGATTTAGCTGATCGAATGTTTTCTTCAGCAGTGATATCCAGAACATTATTGCTCACTTCAACTATAATAATGTCATGTAGGTTGCCGTCTGCTTCAATAATAACTTGATTAGAATTTCCTTGTGTTAGATACACATCAAGCCCACGGCTTACATGAATTTCGTTAAAGTCGCCGTTAAGCGCATGTTCTTTGGTTATCACATTTCGGTCTCCTGAAACACCAGAGCCCCAGCCTGTATTGAACTCGCATGAGAATAGAAGCAAGGACAAAATGATTGATACTATAATTTTAGTTAAAGTTGTCATGATTGTTGATTTTTGTTTTTTGATTGATTAATGATTATTGATTTTAGTTGTCGTCTTCTGTTGTAATTTCTATACCATTGTCGTCTATATTGACTTTAACCTCTTCACCATCTGCCTTTACACCATCTTCGTTAATTTCGAGGCTAGAGTCGTTGGTTTTGATTTCTAGGCCGGTTTCGTCAATTTTTAAGTGCGTTCTGTCATTACTAACATCTACCTTTACTTTATAGTCCTCTGGGCAATCTAAACAGATAACACCATCATCGATAATTTGCAAGTAATGTTCTTCCATACCGTTGTCTAGAATATCGTTGTAATAGCTAGAGTTTCTGTGGAAACTATAGGTATTATCATCAGCATAAAGAACGGTTCCTTCAGGTAAGTATAGAATGACTTCAACTTCTTGATCGCTAAATTTGTTTTCAATTTTGGTAGTTAGATATGCATCCAACAATAAGTTGTTGCCGTTAAGTTCATAATTGTAAATGATGTTATTAGCACGCTTTTTAGCTTGTTGATAGCTACTGCCTTCAGCATTTTTTTCGATGCTTATAGAAGCTAGGCTATCTTTTGTTGATCTAACTATTAGACGAATATCAGAAGAATAGATAATCTTATCATCGTTTTCATCATAGACAATTCTAAATGAACTACCATGTCTGTAGATATTCTTCTTGTAATTGTCATTACCTACCATCTTTAAATTCAAGGTATCTGAAGAAGCAATATAAAGTACTTCTTTGTTAGATACACTGGCATCAAAGGCATGCTCACTGGCTTGTTTTATGGATATAACCACCAAGCTTATTATTGAAACTAACCAAATACCTAATAGTGTAAACTTGGCAATATTTCCAATAGATTTTAAGTTGGTTATCAGTATGCGTAATCCTAAATAAAAAATAAAGAAAAACGGTATACCAACAGCAAACAACATTAATAGTGAAACTAACCAGACAGGTGTATTGGCAGCATTAGCTGCATCAACAAAGTCAAAACCTGGTACGTGAATAATGTCAGTAGCACCAACGGTGAACAATCCTATAATTAAACCTATTAAGGTAGCAGCGCCTGTGATAATTAAAATCACTCCAATAAACTTGGCAAACACTTTAAAGAAGAATAAAATGATATCTCCTATGGTATCAAAAAATGATTTTGATGATGACTTTAAGCGATTACCTTGTTTGTTGAAATCGACATTCTTGGCAGCTTCTGATACCGAATCTGAAACATTTTTAGCTGCTCCCGTTACAGATTCAGTGACATTTTTTGCCACATCCGATACACTGTCAAATCCGTCCTTGATTTTTTTTTCAATGTTGGATATGTTCACGGGTTCACCGCGCATCATCAATTTATCTGATGTAGTTACCGCTTCTGGAAGTAAAATCCATAGTAAAATGTATAGTAGCACACCTGTTCCTGCTCCAAATATTAGTAATATCCAAGCTAAACGAATCCAAAGGGCATCAATACCAAAGTAGTGACCCAATCCAGCAGAAACACCACCGATATACGAGTTTTCAGTATCTCTAAACAATTTTTTTGAAGGACCTGAGGGTCTGTGATAAGAGCGTTTTGGTTCGTCTTCAAAAATCTCGTCATCTACAATATAGTCTTCTGGTTGCCCCATTATGGCAATAACTTCATCGACTTCTTTAATACCAATGACTTGTTTTTCGTGTTTTACGCGTTCACCAAATAGTTCGGCAATACGAGCTTCTATATCCGAAATAATTTCAGATTGACCTTGAGAGTCTGTAAATGAACGTCTTATAGCCTCAAGATAGCGTTGTAATTTGGCGTATGCATCTTCATCTATATGAAAAAATATACCTGCTAAATTTATGTTGACTGTTTTATTCATTTTGATTTTTGTTTTTGACTTGTTACTATATTCACTGCATTTTGTAATTCATTCCAAGTTGTATTCAATTCTTTTAAAAACAACTTTCCGGTTTCGGTTAGACCATAATATTTTCTAGGTGGTCCAGATGTGGATTCTTCCCAACGATAATTGAGAAGCCCCGCATTTTTTAGCCTAGTAAGTAATGGGTAAATAGTGCCCTCAACTACAAGCAACTTGGCGTCTTTTAAAGTGTCCAGTATTTCTGCAACATAAGCATCGTCATCTTTCAGTACAGAAAGAATGCAGTATTCCAGAACACCTTTACGCATTTGTGCTTTTGTGTTTTCTATCTTCATATTCTAAAGCGTTTTAAATTTTTTAAACTGTTCATTTTTTGATTGATTTGATGAAGCTGATCTATGATTCAGCATTTTATTTTAAAAAGTTGATGGTCAATGGGTACTCAAAAAGTTCACCTTCTTTGGCGGCTAAACTGGCCTTAACTATAAAAACCATTTCCAATAAAAAGGCTATTAAAGCTAAAAATCCCAATCCACCTCCTATATACAATAGAGGAGAAGGCTTGTCTATATTTATATGTATACTTTCAAAGGCGTCAATATCTATAAAATCCAAGCCATTAAAAATGTTGAAAAGAAAAAACGGAATGGTTAGCATGCCAATAATTAAAGCATATAACAGAATACTTATTTGAAAATTAATGATTTGCTTTCCGTGTGAATCAATAAATTCAGACTTGTCTTTGTTGGCTATCCAAAGTATTATAGGTCCAAGGAAGTTTCCAAAAGGAAATACGAACCTCGAAAAGCTTGAAAGGTGTATAAATGTGGCTATATTTTTTTGGTGATTATCGATCATTTTTAAAATCATATAATAGTTTCTTATGCAAATATATATCTAAAAAAAGGTATTATGCAATACAAAGTACTAAAATTTAACATAATATTAACAAATTGAATTATCAAATTTTTTCAATATTTTTAGAAAATAAAATGTCGTAAATGAAGCTATCATCTAGAAAAATTAACCTATTCAACTTATTTAAGTTACCTGCAGCCTATTTTACAGGCGTTCGGGTTACAGATATAAATGATGACTCCTGTACCGTTTCGGTAAAACACAGATGGATCAATCAAAACCCATTTAATTCCATGTTTTGGGCAGTACAGGGAATAGCCGCAGAGCTCACTACAGGCGCTTTGGTATTAGGGAAAATAAAGAGTAGTGGTAGAAGTATTTCTATGTTGGTATTGAACAATAACGCCACATTTACCAAAAAAGCTACAGGGCGTATTACCTTTATTTGTAAAGATGGTGACAAAATAGATACAGCCATTAGAAAAACCATTGAAACAGGTGAGGGGCAAACCATTTGGATGCAATCGGTTGGTGTAAATAAAGATGGTGTTGAGGTTTCTACCTTTAATTTTGAATGGACTTTAAAATTAAAAAGTTAGTGCAAAGTGTAACATATAATAGTTATGTTGAACTAACAAATGTATCAATCAATTAAAAAACAATAAAAATGAATGCACACGAAATAGATTATATAATATACGGCGAAGAAATGCAGTATGTTGAAATAGAATTGGATCCACAAGAAGGTGTTGTTGCCGAATCTGGCAGTTTCATGATGATGGACGATGGGATTAAAATGGAAACCATTTTTGGAGATGGTTCAACCAAAAACAAAGGATTTTTGGGTTCAATACTGGGAGCTGGAAAACGAATTTTGACTGGCGAAAGTTTGTTTATGACCGCTTTTTACAATGACTTATCTGGTAAACGAAAAGTAAGCTTTGCGTCACCCTATCCAGGAAAAATTGTGCCTATTGATCTCACTGCTTACAGAGGCAAGTTTATTTGCCAAAAAGATGCATTTCTTTGTGCAGCCAAAGGCGTAAGTGTGGGTATTGAGTTTAGTAAGCGTTTAGGTAGAGGATTATTTGGAGGCGAAGGTTTTATCATGCAGAAACTGGAAGGTGATGGTTTAACTTTTGTACATGCTGGCGGCACTTTGGCAAGACGTGAACTGCAAGCGGGAGAAACACTACGTGTTGATACGGGTTGTATTGTAGGATTTACCCAAGATGTGGATTATGATATTGAATTTGTTGGCGGTATAAAAAATACCATTTTTGGTGGCGAGGGATTGTTCTTTGCAAAATTGCAAGGCCCTGGAACGGTTTACATTCAATCCTTACCATTCAGTCGTTTGGCAGGACGTGTTTTGGCTTCTGCTCCCAGAGGTGGTGGAAAGGATAAAGGAGAAGGCAGTATATTAGGTGGTTTGGGTGATTTATTGGATGGCGATAACCGGTTTTAATAATAAACAATCTTATTAACAACTTTTTCATATTCAAATTAGCAGTAAAATAGATGGTTTCTAAAAGTTGTGCAATTGTTTTTAAAGAATCGTTCTGTTAAAATTTTCTTTAGGTTGAATTTTGAATGTATTTTTTTTGTACATTTAATCGGATTAATAAAACCGTTCGCCTATAAAACAACTATACCTTTTAACCAAAAACCTTAAGATTAATGGCAAGAGCAATGTTTGAGTACACTAAAACTGTACTTAAAAAAGTCAGTTTTGACGCTACGTTGTTTTGCAAAGAAGTACAAAAAGCGCTTCAACGATTACTTCCTTACGAAATTGAGGAACTAAAGATTTTCATTGAATCGCTTGTACAGCAAAACCCCGAATTAAATCAATGTCTAATTTATTTAAAACCATAAAAACAAAAAGCGACCAATTGGTCGCTTTTTTTATTTGGAAACAGGACTGATAATCTGAACATTTTCAAAAGCAATAGCGCCTCTAATTATACCTGAAATAACACTTTGGATGGCCTCGATTATTTGCATTTTTAATTCACTTTTGTGATAAATAATGCTGACCTCTCGTGCCGGAGCAGGTTCAACAAAATAATGTAGGTTTTGCTTCTCTTTTTCGTTTAGATTGAGCGTATGGAGGTATGGCAATAAGGTCATTCCTAAACCTTCATCTGATAATTTTACAAGAGTTTCAATACTGCCACTCTCAAGTTGAAAAGAATCATCGGCATGGTCTTTAAACGCTTTGCAAAGATTAATGACACCATCTCTAAAGCAATGCCCATCTTCAAGGAGAAGCATGTCGTCAATCTCTAAGTCATCAATTTGAATTTTTCCTGATTTATGAAGTCTGTGGTGATTGGGAATGTACCCAACAAATGGTTCAAAATACAATACACGTTCCTTAATATTATCATTACCCAAAGGAGTAGAAGCAATTGCTGCGTCCAAATGCCCTTCGTTGATTCTTGAAATAATTTCTTCGGTAGTCAGCTCTTCAATTTTGAGTTTAATTTTTGGGTACTTTTTAATAAACGTTTTTAGAAACATTGGAAGTAATGTGGGCATAACCGTTGGTATGATTCCAATTTTAAATTCACCACCAATAAAACCTTTCTGCTGATCAACAATATCTTGAATTCTGTAGGACTCGTTTACAATATTCTTGGCCTGTGTTACAATTTTACGACCAACGTCCGTTAACTCAATTGGTTTCTTACTCCTATCAAATATTTGAACATCCAGTTCATCTTCCAATTTTTGAATCTGCATACTTAAGGTTGGTTGCGTAACAAAACATTTTTCGGCAGCTTTTGTGAAATTTTGATGTTCTGCAACTGCAAGAACATAATATAATTGTGTAATGGTCATCTATATCAATTTAGGCTATAAAAATATAAAAACTATCAATAAAATTTATAGAAACACCCATTAATTATAAATTAAATTTGTAGTAACAAAATATAAACATAATGAAGACATTAAATAGTATAGGTTTAGACGAACAAAAAACAAAAGATATTGCTAAAGACCTCAATCAGTTGTTGGCTAATTTTCAAATATATTACCAAAACTTAAGAGGTATTCACTGGAACATAAAAGGAAAGCGCTTTTTTGACTTACATGTTAAGTTTGAGGAATTGTATAATGATACAAATATGAAGGTTGATGAAATAGCAGAACGCATCTTAACATTAGGTGTGACACCACTTCACACCTTTGATGATTATAATAAAGCAGCAAAAGTTCCTGTTGGAAAGAATATTTCAGAAGATGAAAAAGCGGTGAGGCTTATTGTAGATTCGCTAACCGAATTATTAAAGATTGAACGCGAAATACTTGACAAATCAGGTGACGCAAATGATGAAGGGACCAACTCCATGATGAGTGATTTTATAACAGAACAGGAAAAAACGGTTTGGATGATGAAAGCCTGGTTAGGTGAAACCGTATAAGTTTCTTTTTTTGGTTAATAGTTAGTTAAGTAGTGGCTGTGTAAATGATAAAAATTACCCAGCCACTTTTTTATGGTTGGTAGTTATAAAGGCTGTTTGACTCCATCGGTCATAAAGACTGTATTTACCGTGTGATAAAACAATGCTTAAAGCGTAAAATGATACCACCGCTTGTGGTATAATCAAGCATGTCCAAACCCAAACTGGGATATCTATTTGATTATTTGAATAAAAAATTAACCAGTGAACACCTGTATGAGCTATTTCCCATGGTAAGAACTTCAAAATATTTCTTTTTAAGACGGAACCTGATTGTTGTAGTTTGATCTTGGTTAATCGTTTTCCAACAGTAGCATTTTGTTCACCATTTTCAAATTGATAAAAGTAAAAGAAAGCAGGTAAGGTTAAACTAATTAACCCAATAAGTTGCCCTATGATTGGGTTTGACGTTTCCAATGCACGGTTAAGAGATGGAATAGTTGTCACAATCAGAAAAAGTGTTCCTGCATAGACTAATACAATTCCATAGTCAATAACTCCAGCGAGAACACGTCTTAATAGTAAGTTCATTTTTAAAAACGAATAACGATTTCTTTACTTTCAGTTAATTCAAATTTTGCATCTGCAAATGTAGGTGGTCCATACAACATTGGGTTGTTAGACATTCCGTAGGATTCTTTTGGCATACCGTTAGCTTCAAAATCCATACGCTCGTTGTCGTTTTCGTCGTGTAATACCATAATAGCATAGTTGCCAGGAACCACATTTTCAAAAGTTACTATGACTTTTCCGTCTTTTACTTTTGATTTGGCATTTTGAATGCCTTTGCCTTTCATGAAGGTGTCAGTCGTGTGTAGACCAATAAGCACGTGGCCATTATCGTTTAGTGGATTATCAACCCTAACAGTTACAGAATAGGTTGCTGTTTGTTCTTGGGAATAGCCAAAAATAGAGGTTACTACAAGTGCAATAATAAGTGCGATGGTTTTCATTTTTAATGTGTTTTTGTTAATACGCTGTAAAAGTCCCTTGATTTTAGGACAACACATAACCTCTTTGACCGAATTGTAAAATTATAGGGATGAATTGTAGAATTAGTAATGAAAACTTTGAAGGGAATGGCATTTTACCACTAAATTAATCCTCGTGCTTTTATTTCAAGATACTTGTTTATGGTATTAATGGTAAGGTCTTCAGGAGCTGTCAAGATACTTTGTATTCCGTGTTTCTGAAGCTCATTGACTATAAGTTTCTTTTCATAAACAAATTTTTCAGCAATCGTCTTTTCAAAAATATCGTAGGTGCTATCAGATTCTTTTAGAGTCAGTTTTTCTAATTCGGTATTTTCAAAAAATATCACCACTAATACATGGTTTTTGGCAATAGCTTGCAGGTAGGGAAGTTGCCTCTGAAGCGCGTCTAATGTTTCAAAATTGGTATAAAGTAATAACAGGCTTCTTTGAGTTAGGTTTCGTTTCACATCAATATACAAACGCGAAAAATCGGATTCTGAAAAGTCCGTGTTTAAGTTGTATAAGGTTTCCAAAATCTGATTCATTTGTGATGGTCTGCGTTCTGCCACCACTTTATTTTCCACTTTTCTAGAAAATGAAAACATACCAGCCTTATCTTGCTTTTTTAAAGCCACATTACTAATCACTAACGTGGCATTAATAGCATAATCCAAGAGGCTTAAACCATCAAAGGGCATTTTCATGGAACGGCCTTTATCTATCACTGAATAAATGGGTTGCGAACGCTCATCTTGATATTGGTTTACCATCAACTGACTCCGTTTGGCTGTGGCTTTCCAGTTAATATTACGGATATCATCACCAGGCACATAATCCTTTATTTGCTCAAATTCCATAGTATGGCCAATACGTCGGATTTTTTTCAAACCGAATTCAAAAATCTTATTTGAAAAGGCTATGAGCATATATTTTTTTAGCTGTAGGAATGATGGATAGTTGGGTACCATAACATCTTTTCCAAACTGATAACGACGTGTTATAAAACCAATAGGTGAAGTAGTATAAATATTTAGGTGGCCAAAATGATATTCGCCACGTTCCAAAGGTCTTAATGTGTAGGTGATTTTCTTTTCTGCTCCGTTGTTGATAAGGGTTTTGATTTGAAAATCACGTTTTTGATACTGGAATGGAAGTTCGTCAATAAGGTTAAGAAGCACATTGAAATTATACTTATTTAGAATTTTAATCTCTATAGGATTATCATCGCCATTACTCAATTTTTCAGGTAAAACTCGCGTGGCTTCAATACCTTTTTGTTTAAACAATAAAATAGCATCGACAATTAAAATAGCCACAAAAACAACAAAAAGAGTTTTTCCAATTATAAGCAAGCCAGGAAACTGAAAGGCAAGAATGAAAATAAATGCCAAAACAATTAGGCTAAAGAAAAACCTAAATTCTAAATAGATATTTTTAAAAACTCGTTTCAATTATCTTGGAATTTCAATAGTCTCAAGAATTTGGTCAACTACTTTATCAACCGTAAAGGCTTCCATTTCACGCTCTGGAGTTAATACTAAACGATGCTTCAATACAGCTTTTGTACAACGTTTAATATCATCAGGTGTCACAAAATCACGGCCATTAATGGCTGCATTGGCTTTAGCCGCATTTAAAATAGCAATGGAGGCTCTAGGTGATGCGCCTAAATATAGATTGGCATTAGCTCTGGTATTGTTCACTATAGAAGCAATGTAATGCAGTAAGTGGTCTTCAACCAGAACTTGTTTTATTAAGTTTTGGTAATGCGTTATTTCTGAAGCAGACAATACTGTGTTAATACTGTCATAATCTAATTTGTCTTCACGTTTATGGTTGTCAAATAGAATTTTGACTTCTTCATCAAGGCTTGGATATTCAACAGTAATTTTGAATAAAAAGCGGTCTAACTGGGCTTCAGGTAATCGGTAGGTGCCTTCCTGTTCTATTGGGTTTTGCGTAGCAAAAACCAAGAATGGTGCTTCCATAATAAATTGGTTGTTGTCAATAGTTATTTGTCGCTCCGCCATAACTTCAAACAAGGCTGCTTGGGTTTTTGCTGGCGCACGATTTATTTCATCAATAAGAACAATATTGGAAAAAATAGGCCCTTTTTTGTATTCAAAATCGTTGGTCTTCACATTAAAAATAGAAGTTCCCAAAATATCGCTAGGCATCAAATCTGGTGTAAACTGAATACGGCTAAAATCCACATTCAAAGTCTTTGCTAAAAGTTTGGCAGTAACCGTTTTAGCAACACCAGGAACACCTTCAATGAGTGTGTGGCCATTAGATAGTATAGAGATGATAAGCAGCTCAATCATATCATCTTGACCAACAATAATTTTACCTATTTCAGCTTTAATTTTTTCAACGTGATCCTGAAGTGGCTTCAGGTCAATTCTATTAGTAAAATTTACATTTTCAGATTCCGATTGCTTATTTTCAAATGCTTCTTGCTGTTCTTCCATATGACATTATTTTTTTAGGAATTGTTCAATCTTTTTGTTTAGTTCAACGAGTTCCTTTTCAGAATGGCTCGTTTTGGATTTTAAGTAGGTAATATAGTCTATCAGTGATTTGGTTTCTGACAAAGGATTCCCTGATTTAACCGTTAGATTCTGAATGAATCTTTCGTTAAATTCGTGGGTTTCCAAATAATAATGACTTCTAATATGTTCTAAAAAGTAAGTTATTTTTTTATGAATAATATTGGTAAAATCACCATGCTGGAAGTATAAATCCCCAATGGTTCGCGTGAAATCTACCGTAGCATTTTTTAAGGGCTCAACAACAGGAATAATTCTTTGGGTGCGTTTGCCTTTAAAAATCACAAATAAAATTAGGGAAAGCAAGCTAATATAAAATGCCCAACGCAAGGCCGAATTGGTTAAAATAAATCGTAATGGACTGGTGACTATTTTTCGACCGCTTTTGTAATAATTGTCCCAAATAAGGTTGCTTTTTGGAAGATAGGACAAAACGGTTGCTACATAATCGGTCTTGCCATCGAGCATGTGATAATTGGTAAAGGCAAACGGGTTGCTATGAATATAAAAAGCACCGCCATTATCACCCAAATTGGTTTTTACAAAATTCACTTCCGAAAAGTCTTTGTCTTCGTCCCAATAGTGACCCAATACCACACTATTTAAGGTGTCGATGGAAGTGATATAATTGTTTTCAATAACATCAGAGAAAAAGGCATCGTTTTTTGATAACTTTTTATTTGAAAACGTACTGAATGATGGACTTTTTAGAAAGCCTTCATAGTTTCTGTCAAACTCAATATTCAAAGTGTCGGCTAAAATTCCGTAAAAGTAATTAGCACTTATAAAAACCGAATTACCTTGTTCTACAAACTCCAATAAAGACTCGGCTCCTTCAGTTTCAATAGAGATATAGTTATTAATGAGTAATAAAGTGGTTTCAGTCGAGTCAGGGATTTCCTTGAGCTTCTCGTATAATGATTTGGTAGATGTTTCCAAGGTATTCCCAGAAAGATCTTTCAGTTCTTCAAACAACACATAACACCCCAAAGGAATTTTATCTGCAGCCGAGTAGGAGTCTCGCCAATTCAATGCTTTGGGCTTGGTGACTTCGGCTATCATGAGTAACAGAATGATAAAACCAATGCTATATAGGGCAAATTTTGAGCGTTTATCCATGGATAGCTTGGTTTAAGTTGTTAAAATCCTGTTTGTTTTTGTTGAAGCTGGTTTCATCTATACTAAATTCACCATACCAAACGTAATCGTATATATAGGAAATCCGTTTGAAATAAGCCTTAATGGTTTCGTCCTGAATCTCATTAAGATAATCGTTGTTCGTCTTGTCATAGTGCCAATCAATGATGTTCTTACGGGTTAGTTTTTTTAAGGATGCCAGATACAAATAGCGTGTTGCCAGACGATGGTTGTTGTCCTTAAGGGCTTTTTTTATGAGGGAATCAAAATTAACTTCAGTAATATCCTCTTCAACATATTGAAACTTATCTATGGTTTGTTCCTCGGTTTTAAAAACCGATTGAATAGGAGATTGCAAAAGGAATTTTATCAGTAAATAAATAGAGCCAAGAGCCAGCAAGCTATAAACAATATATTCCAGAGTTTGATAATCTATAAAATCAATTTCAATTCCAAACAGTTCGCCCAGCCACCTAAAGAATTTTCGAAAAATACCTTGGATTAAATTGACACCTCCTGAATCGTTAATATCATAATTGAAATCGGAATCGCTATAACGTTCCTTGATGTTGTCCTTAAAATAGGAAACCGATACATCAGACGAATCCGTTTGGATGGTGTTTTGTCCCAAGACATATTCAAAAGGGGTCATGATAAACCCTATAACAAGAATAACAATATGGTTGATGGTTTTAGTCATTAATGCCAATTTCCTCAATACGTTCCCTTAAAAATATATTATAGGTTTCTTCGTGTAGATTAAAATATAAAATGCCATAAGCTAGCTGCGATAAGGCCTGTGTGAAAATAAATGACAGGATGAAAATGGCAAAGCCCAAAGTAAATACAACCGTTGATAGGGCACTTGTAAAAACTTCGGTGTCACTTTCAGCAGAAAAATAAATGTAAATTCCTAAAATAAATCCTGGAATAGATAGAATAAGCATGGTTATCATTAAGTTCAAGATACCAATGACCAGTCCGTAAAATACAACACGAATAAAATTAGCAATGGTAAAATTCCATCCTTCAGACAAAGCTTCACCCACAGATTTATTTCCGACAAAAAGTGAAATAAAGGCAAGACCAAAAAGTGCTCCTATGGTAAAACTTAAAGCGTATTGAGCCAACATTCCCAGCAAAGGAATAAATGCCAAGATTACCGAAATAATTAGATAGCCCATATAGATACCTATTCCTATGAGAATAAATAAAATCATGGAACCTAGTTTACTCACTAAAGAATTCCAGACATTTTTGGAGTCTACTTGTCCTTCATGTTTAACATATTCGTTAATGTAGGCACTGGAAATTCCATAGTTAACTAAAGCAGTTAGCCCCAAAATCAAAACCAAAACAATGGCGCCTAAACCAATATACATGTTGTTGTCCACATTACTACCCATACCAAAGCGGAAATCACGGCTTGCCAGACCCATGAATCCCGTAACTAATAAATACGAGCCCATAATGGTCAGGATAATACTTATAGCATTGTAGCGTAAGTAGAGATTTGTATAATGTTTAAAATTGTGCTTAAGAAATAAAAAATAGGTGTTTATAATATCACCAAAGGAATTTCGGGTTCTTAATTCTATATAGGGCTTTTTATTCATGAACTGGCTTTAGGGTGTGAACTTGTTTTTTGTTAAGTATGATTGGGTAAATGATATAGTAATAAATAATCAATGTTAAAGAAGCTAAAATAATACCATAGGACAAGGTCCAGTGCATTTGCTCACCAAAACGTGTGAAAAAGCCTTCGATGAATCCAGCAATTATAAAAAACGGAATAGTACTGACTACTATTTTTAAGCCATCTTTGGCGCCTTTCATGAAGGCAACACGTCTGGAATAAGTTTTTGGAAATAAAAAACTATTACCCATGACCAATCCGGCACAACCTGCAATGACAATTACAGAAATTTCAATAGTGCCATGTAGCCAAATGGTTGATGTTTTTTCTAAAATACCATAATTATAAAAAAAGGTGATAAAAGCACCAAGCATGATGCCATTACTGAACAGCACGTAGATAGTTCCTACACTAAACATCACACCTAATGCAAAGGCAATAATAGCAACACGAATGTTGTTGATGGTAATACCCAGAAAAGTACCTACTTGACTGCCGCTTTTGTAGACAGCCATAGGTTCGCCGTTTTCTATATTCTCAATAGTCATGTTAACATAGGCGTCACCCAAAATAAGTCGCACAAAACTATCGTCATTTAAAGTTGAAACCACACCAATAAGTATTGCCGACATAAAAATTAAAAAGGCATAAAGTAGGGTTCTATGATAGTTTTTAAAGAACAAGGGGAACTCGTATTTCCAGAATGAAACAATCTTGTTTTTGGACTCTCTTTTGGTAATGTAAATTTTCTGATGTGCTTCAGAAGCCAAAGAGTTTAAATACAACAATGTCTTACTGTCAGGGTAGTAAGTCTGCGCATAAGACAGGTCGTTTGTAAGTTGTATATAGTAGGAAGCGAGGTCATCAGGATTAATTTTCACATTATTGTGTAATGCTTTTTCAAATACCATCCATTTTTCCTTATTTTGCTTCACGAAAGATGCTTCGCGCATAGAAAAATTAAATTTAAACGAATATACATTTCCATGAGCAATTTAGCAATTAACACTGCCCAAAATGTTAATTTAGATTATAAACTTATTGGAGTTGGTGAGCGCTTTGTGGCTTTCTTGATTGATGGGCTCATTCTCACGGCTTACATGTTCGTTGTGGAGAATTTGGTTGAGGTCTCGGCAATTTTCGATACTGATAGTTGGACGCGTCGCGGTATGTTAGGATTGTTTCTATTACCAGCTTTTTTCTACTCACTTTTGTGTCATATTCTGTTTAGTGGACAAACCATTGGAAAAATGCTCTTAAAAATAAAGGTTGTCCGATTTGATGGTTCGCCAACACAGTGGTATAATTTGTTGGTTCGTTGGATGCTGCGTATTGTGGATATATGGTTGTTCTTCTCGTCTATAGGTGTTATGAGTATTTTGCTCTCTGATAAAAAACAACGTGTTGGTGATGCTGCTGCTGGAACGGTTGTCATTAGTGTGAAACAGAAGCATAAAATAACTAGTACCATTTTGGAAGATATCACAGATGACTACCAACCGGTATTTAGTAATGTTACGCAATTGAGTGATAAAGATGTGAGAATCATTAAAGAGACGTTTCAGATTTCTAAAAAGAACAATGATTTTAAGACACTGACTTTGCTTCGAAATAAGATTTGTAATGTCCTCCAAATAGAATCTGAATTGTTTGATAAGGAATTTATTGATACTATTCTAAAGGACTATAATTATTATACCCAGAATATGTAATGTTTTACACCATTGATATTTTAGGAACTATTGCTTTTGCCATATCGGGTGTGTTGGTAGCCTTAAGTAAAAAAATGGATCCTTTCGGAATCTTGATTATTGCATTTGTGACTGCTGTTGGTGGTGGAACCTTACGTGATATTCTTATTGGTGATACACCGGTTAGCTGGATGAAAAACCTGACTTTTGTCTATGTGATTTTTGGAGCCACCATTTTTGCTATACTTTTTAAGAGTAAAATTGACTATCTCCGTACTTCACTATTTTTATTCGACACTATTGGTATTGGTCTTTATACGGTTGTGGGAGTAGAAAAGGGTATAACTGCTGGGTTGCATCCCATCATCTGTATTGCCTTGGGAACGATGTCGGCTTGTTTTGGAGGTGTGATCCGAGATATTTTATGTAATGAAATTCCGGTCATATTCCGAAAGGAGGTATATGCAACGGCCTGCATAGTTGGTGGTTTGTCTTACTTTTTGATAAGAAAACTACCAATAGACAATAACATTGTTTTTATAATTTCTGGGTTGGTAGTTATTGTAATACGCCTGATTGCTGTTCGTTTTAAAATTAGTTTACCGAGTTTGTATAAAAACTCCGAGTTATAATTTCAAAGGAGTTATTTTTTACAGCCAACTGTCAATCAATTATTTCGACCTTTTTGATATAGATGTTATTTAGAGGCCATTCACCTTTATCAGTTTTTTGTGCAGCTATTTCATCTACCACATCCATGCCTTTTGTGACTTCTCCAAAAATGGTGTACTCGCCATCCAAATGGTGGGCGCCATGTTCAGCTTGCACAATGAAAAACTCATAAGGCGAAGCTAGTTTATAGGCGTTTTCAATTTCGCTACTGGGCATACTCAAAACGCCTCTACGATGTTTGAAACCACGTTTGGTGTCAGGCGGTAATAAATAATGGCCTATTTTATTACGCTTGCGTTTTACTTTAGGGTCATCGGTATTACCAGCTTGAATAATAAAGTTATTAACGACTCTGTAAAATTGTGTTTTATCAAAATAACCACACTTAGTCAAATAAATAAAGTTGGCACGATGGAACTTGGTTATATCATAGAGTAGGACTTCAATGTCTCCAAATCTAGTGGTGATTCTCGCTTTATTTTCTTTGTTTTCTTTTTCATATTCCAAAAAGAACTCCATGGCATTATCATCGGTTAAAAAAGGAAATTCGGGGTCTTTCTTAATAACAGAATCTTTTTTTATAGGCTCTTTTTTGGTTTTTTGGATGGGTTGTTCAGGAGTGTTTTTTGTTTCTGATTTCTTATCTTCACAACCTATTATCAGTATTAAACAAAAAGAAATTAACAGGATACGTTTCATAGATGGATTTCAACGAGTTTTTAAGTTCAGTTTCAAAAATAGAAAATATCCCGCTTCCAGCAGAAGCTTCGCAGTTTAAAATGTCGCCACCATTCCGTGAGAAACTGCAGGATTTGCAGAAGGAAAATATGAAACACGCCAAGCAAGCTGGTGTGATGGCCTTGTTTTACCCAGATAATCAACAGTTAACCAAATTGGCATTGATTCTACGTAAAACCTACAAGGGTGTTCACTCTGCACAAGTGGGATTTCCAGGCGGAAAATTAGAACCTACCGATAAAGACCTTATGGAAGCAGCTATTAGGGAAACCCATGAAGAAATTGGCGTGCACCCAAGTGAGATTACGGTTTTAAAACAACTTACGCAAGTTTATATTCCGCCTAGTAATTTTTATGTACAACCTTTTATAGGCTTGGCCAAGCATACTCCCTTATTTAAAAAACAGGATGAAGAGGTTGAGGATATTATTGAGGTTTTCTTAACGGATTTCATCGATGACAGAAATGTAGTAATCAAAAGCGTATCAACTTCTTATAAGCTCAATGTTGAGGTTCCGGCCTTTAAATTGAACGATCATATTGTTTGGGGAGCTACCGCTATGATGCTTAGTGAAATAAAAGACTTGTTAAAAGAAATGCTGTAACGTATCAGTTTTATTACATTTGTATTCTTAACTATCAAGGAAATTATTGCATGGGATTGTTCAAAAAGAATCCTTTCGGACATATATTATTCATAAAAAAATGGCTCATTAGAATTTTGGGAGCGGCTACTCATAGACGTTTTCGAGGGTTTAATGAATTGCAGATTGATGGCTCTGAAATTATAAAAAACTTACCCGAAACTAATGTTTTGTTTATATCTAACCATCAAACGTATTTTGCAGATGTAGTTGCTATGTTTCATGTGTTCAATGCGAGTTTGAGCAATCGCGATGATTCTATAAAAGGAATAGGTTATTTATGGAATCCTAAATTGAATATTTACTATGTAGCTGCCAAGGAAACCATGAAAGCGGGATTGTTGCCTAAAATATTAGCTTATGTGGGTTCGGTGAGTATTGAACGTACCTGGCGAGCTGAAGGTAAGGATGTGAACAGACAAGTGAAGATGAGTGATATTTCCAATATTGGCAAGGCGCTTAACGATGGCTGGGTAATAACTTTTCCGCAAGGTACAACCACGCCTTTCAAGCCTATTAGAAAAGGTACGGCCCATATTATTAAAAAATACAATCCTATAGTGGTTCCTATTGTAATTGATGGTTTCAGAAGATCATTTGATAAAAAAGGATTGCGTATCAAAAAGAAAAATATTCTGCAATCTATGGAAATCAAAGAACCATTGCAGATTGATTATGAAAATGAATCGGTTGCTGAAATTGTTGAAAAGATTGAATATGCCATCGAACAACATCCTTCTTTCCTAAAAGTCATACCACAAGAAGAGATTGAAGCACAAGAAGCTTTAAACAAACAACGTGAATGGCGTCCAGAAAAAGCACGATAATCTATACTTCCATTTTTTGAAGCTCACTGTAGTTTTTGTTCAAACGACCTAGCAAAATACCATAAACCAACCAGTAGAATAAAAGTAAAATTCCTATGGCAATGGCCAAAAACAACATAGTTGTCAAAATAAATACGGCATAAAATTTAAACATCTCACCATCGGCAGCAGCCTTTTGTACTTGGGCAATAATTAGCGGGTCTTGCTTGAACTCTATAAACAATACCACAATTACCGAAAGTATTAGATAGCCTAAATTAAAGGCGACGTAGTGCTTAACAGTACGACGGGTTTTTAAAATATTTTCCATTAATAGCTTCGCGTTATCGGTCACGGAAATGGTACGGTAATTCTTGAAGAACAAATAAAAGAAATAGGCTAAAACTATATAGCCAAGAATGGCTAATGGAATCAATATAGCATCGGCATTGTACTCGTTAAAACGTTCCATGCTCTTGGTGTCCTTTAAGGCGAAGGATATGCCTACCCAAAAAACAAACTCTAGGATACTGATAATAAATATCCACTTTACAATAGATGATGATTTCTTTAAAATCATTTTGTAAAGGTCATTATAGGACAGTTTCGGATATCTATCATCCGATTTCTGCCAGTCTTTCTTTAATAAATCTAATTCATCCATAATCTTACGGATTTAATATGGTTTTTAGCTTGGTTTTTACACGGTTCATTTTTACTCTAGCATTCACCTCGCTAATACCCATAGTTTCACTTATTTCCCGATAGCTTTTGTCTTCCAAATACAAGAAAACAAGTGCCTTTTCAATATCGTTCAGTTGATGCACCGCCTGATATAACAACTTTAGCTGCTGTTCTTCGGTATCATCATATTCTTCACTTTTAATTTTAAATTCAAAAGCATCAAAAGCTTCTGTATTAATGCGACGTTTCTTTTTTCTGTATAGTGTAATGGCTGTATTCAGTCCTACACGATACATCCAGGTGCTAAATTTAGCTTCACCACGAAACTTCGGATACGCTTTCCAAAGTTGTATAGTTATTTCCTGAAACAAATCGTTATGTGCGTCCTGATTATTGGTATAAAGCCTACAAACCTTATGCACAATATTTTGATGCTGTTCTAATTGCTCGATAAAACTATGTTCTAATTCTTCGCTCAAATCGGTTGTTTAGTTACTCTATTTGTAGCATTAATTCTAAAATGTTACAAGCTTCTGAATTTTTGTTTAAAAATAGTCTTTCAAATTGGGATGTCGTATCTTTGTAGGGTATTTTTTTTCTTCAAGTATTATGAATATTCCCGAATCACAATTTCCAAGAATGGTCATAGTTGGTGGCGGTTTTGCTGGTATTAATTTAGCTAAATCACTTAAAAACAAACCCATACAAGTTGTCCTTATAGATAAGCATAATTACCATACTTTCCAACCGCTACTGTATCAAGTGTCTAGTTCGGGTTTGGAGCCTGATTCTATTGCCTATCCGTTGCGAAAAATCATAAAAAAATCTAGGAACATTTTTTTTAGGTTGGCTGATGTTCAGCAGATCAAACCAGACATCAATGAAATTCAAACCTCCATTGGTAATCTGACCTATGATTATTTGGTGTTGGCAACCGGAACCAAGACCAATTTTTTTGGGAATAAAAAGGTGGAAGCGAATAGTATGCCCATGAAATCAGTTCCGCAGGCTTTGAATATTCGTAGTTTAATCCTTCAGAATCTTGAAAAGGCAACTATAGCTAAAACCGAAGATGAGCGTAAAGCCTTTCTGAATTTTGTTATAGTAGGAGGTGGCCCAACTGGTGTAGAGCTAGCAGGAGCTATTGCTGAACTCAAAAACCACATTGTGCCTCGTGATTATAGAGATTTGAACGCTGATGATATGCAAATACACCTATTGGAAGGAGCGGGTAGGGTATTGCCGCCAATGAGTGCGCATGCTTCTCAAAAAGCAGAGAAATTTCTAAAGGAGCTGGGCGTACATGTCCACTGTAATACCTTGGTCAAGGATTATGATGGTAAAACTGTTGAGACCAATTCAGATTTAGAACTAGAATCAGAGACACTCATCTGGGCAGCAGGAGTTACTGGAAGCCCTGTTAATGGATTGTCGTCCGATGTTTTGATGGAGCGTTCTAACCGATATAAAGTAAATCACTATAATCAAGTGGAGGGCTATCCTAATATTTTTGCTTTGGGAGATATTGCTTGCATGGAAACCGAAGCTTATCCAAAGGGTCATCCGCAGGTGGCACAACCGGCTATTCAACAGGGTCAATTATTGGGCAAAAATATCCTGAAACTGATAGCTAAAAAACCGATGCAAGAATTCAAATATAACGATAAAGGTTCTATGGCGACCATTGGAAGAAATAAAGCTGTAGTTGATTTGAGTCGTGTGAAATTTGCTGGATTTTTTGCTTGGTTCGTTTGGATGTTTATTCACCTCATGGCACTCGTTGGATTTCGAAATCGAGTTGTGGTTTTCTTTAATTGGGTGTATAATTATATCAATTTTGACAAAGCAGCACGCTTAATTATTCGTCCTTTCAATAAGGTAAACAAATAGTTTAATAAAATATATTTAAATAATTGATTTTTAATATTATAAATATCAACTATAAATAAAATCTATTGCTGTTTTAGAAGCCCAAAAACGATAAAAAGCTGTGCAAAAGCGTATGTAAACATAATACTAATATTTGAATACGCCAAAGGCTCATAAAATTTGTTAACGGCCAATAAACTATCGGAAATTAAAAATAAAATAGCGCCCATTAATACAAAATTGTAACTTAAATTCTGTACACTACCCTTTCGTAAAAATGCTGAAGTTGCCATAGTTAAAATGACGATCATATAAAAAAATACCGGTAGAAGCATCACTCCCAAATGGTCTTTCAATAAGAGGAAAAGTGTCGCTCCATAAATGATTAAAACACCCGAAAATAACCATGGTTTTTTAGAGCGATTTCTTGCTTTCAGAAAAACTAAAATATATAAGATATGTGCCGTTAAAAAGGAGACCAATCCAGCCGTGAAAAAATGAGGTGATCTGTCAACAAACATCAAAAGGATATCTCCCAAAAGAGAAAACACCAACGCACCTAAAGTCAATTTTCGAATATTAGCCTTAATATGGTGACTTTGAAATGCATAAAAAATAAGTAATGCTATTAGCAAAGTTGGTTTGGCAAAATAATGAAGTATCGGAACTTCTGATGCTGTATACATCTCTAAAATGAGTAACAAACAAAACAGAGAGGCAAATAGTTTTTCGGTTCTTGTTAGCATAAAAAAAAGTGTTTCTTCTCAAAAATATGCAATTCATCATAGAAAATTGACGGTTCGGTTCTAATTAGTTTCGCTAATTTTGTTTTGTTCGCACTTTTGCTGTATCAATTAAAATAATCGAACAGTAAAAACTAACCACATGAAATTACTAACCAACCTTTTCTTTTTAATCTGCACGCTTACAGCATACTCCCAAACCACTATTTCTGGAAAAGTAATTGATTCTAAAGGTCTAGCGCTTGAAGGCGCGAATGTTTATCTCGATGGTACCTACGATGGCGCTACCTCCCAAACCGATGGTTCCTTTTCGTTTGAAACAGAGGAGACAGGTCAACAAACCTTAACCGTTTCATTTTTGTCTTACGAAACCTATCAACAAGTAGGTGATGTCAAAACATTTACCAATGTCATCATCAAAATGCGAGACGATGTCAATTCTTTGGATACGGTTGTAATTTCAGCGGGAACTTTTGAAGCTGGCGACAATAGTAAGGTCTCTGTCTTAAAGCCATTGGATGTGGTTACTACAGCTAGTGCTATGGGTGATTTTGTGGGAGCCTTGCAAACCTTGCCAGGAACATCAACAGTCGCTGAAGATGGCCGCTTGTTTGTGCGTGGAGGTGATGCTAACGAAACCCAAATATTTATTGATGGTATTCGCGTGTTTACACCATATACGCCAACAATCAACAATGTACCCACGCGAGGACGTTACTCACCATTTCTGTTTGATGGTATTACGTTTTCAACAGGTGGTTATTCTGCCGAGTTTGGTCAAGCGTTGTCCAGTGTATTACTGCTAAACACTATTGAAGAACCCGATCAGGAAAAAACTGATATTGGTATCATGAGTGTTGGTGGTGCATTGGGACATACCGAAAAATGGGAGAAGAGTTCTTTGAGCGTCAATGGGTCTTACATCAATTTAGCTCCTTACATAGCTTTGTTCCCAGACAGAAATGATTGGGATAAACCATTTCACGGCGGTTCAGGTGAGGCGGTATTTAGACGCAAGTTTAATTCTGGTATGTTGAAATTGTATACAGCTTTTGATGCTGGTGGCTTTGCGCTAACGCAGGAGGATATTAATTTTCCTGAAGGCGTGTACTATAAATTGAATAATAACAACCTGTATTTTAACGGCTCCTATCGTGGGATGCTCACCGATACCTGGTCTATTTTTGGAGGTATGAGTTACACCTATGCCAAAAACGATTTTCAATTTATTTCAGATGATATCAAGGATACCGAAAACTCGTTTCATGCCAAACTGAAGCTCAAACGTCGCTTTAGTAGCCGATTTAAACTGAATTTCGGAGCCGAATACTTTGCAACCGATTTTAATGAGAAATACACAGGTGAAAATATCAACACTATAAGCTACGGATATGATAATAACATTGCTGCAGCTTTCGCCGAAGCCGATTTCATTTTCTCCAAGAAACTAGCCTTAAAAGCGGGTGTACGCTCGGAATATAGTGAGATTTTCAAACAGCTCACTTTAGCACCGCGTATATCGTTTGCTTATAAAACTGGTCAGAACAGTCAAGTATCATTAGCATTTGGTAACTTCTACCAAAACCCTAATAGCGACGTTTTAAAATTTGATCAGGATTTGGAAGCTGAAAGTACCACGCACTATATTCTGAATTATCAATTAAACGGTGATGGTAAAATCTTCAGGGCAGAGGCGTACTACAAAGATTACCATAATTTGGTTAAGTATGACACCGATTTTGCCAGCTTCAACAGTCAATATAATAACAGTGGTTCAGCTTATGCTACTGGATTGGACTTGTTTTGGCGTGATAATAAAAGCATCAAAAATGTAGACTATTGGATTAGCTATAGCTTGTTGGATACCGAACGCGATTATCAAAATTATCCACAGGCAGCTAGGCCCTCTTTTGCCAATACCCATAACTTGTCTGTTGTTGGTAAGTATTGGATAGACGATTGGAAAAGCCAATTGGGCATCAGCTATACCTTTGCATCAGGTCGTAGCTATACCGATCCTAATTTAGGTGGTTTCCTAAACCAAAAGACCAAAAACTACAATAGTATTAGTATGAATTGGGCCTATTTAATCACCCAGCAAAAAATACTATATGTATCTGTGAACAATGTTTTAGGTACACAAAACATCAATGGTTACCAATATGCCAACACACCCAATAGCAATGGGTTTTACGAAAGCAGAGCCTTAAAACCTGCTGCCGACAGTTTCTTTTTTATTGGCTTCTTTTGGACCATCAGTGAAAACAAAACCGACAACCAGTTAGATAATTTATAAAACATCGTGTTTAACCACCAACTGGACTATAGTTACTAATCCAATGAGAAGTATAAGTATAAGGGATAAGTTACGAAACTTATTCTGCGGGATATATACTAATATCTTTTTACCTATGTAAGAACCCACTAGCCCAATGACAAACAGAAACGGGACATACTGA
Source organism: Bacteroidia bacterium (assembly GCA_030425285.1). Classification (GTDB taxonomy): domain Bacteria; phylum Bacteroidota; class Bacteroidia; order Flavobacteriales; family Flavobacteriaceae; genus Hanstruepera. The sequence continues at coordinate 13,426 of JAUIAY010000003.1, read as the reverse complement.
AGTATGTCCCCTTGAATATAACCGTTTTGGTAGTAAACAAAGGTGCGTGAAAAGTCTATCATAAAATCAATAAAAGCCGAGGTGGCAATAAACACACTCTTTTCCAAGTTAAAGACGGCCATGGTCAGACCTCTAATGGCTCCGCCAGTTCCCAATAAGCCTGCGGAAAACCCAGAAAGCGAACCGCCAACAATAGCATTTTTCTTGTTGGGCAAAACAATGACTTCGCTTTTTATAAGAAAGTACAAGCTGAAAGCCACCAAAAACACACCAAGAAAGATTTCTAAATATGCACTGTTTAAATACTTGGACAAAAAACCACCTACAATCACAAATACAACCGATGGTATCCCAATATTAATCAGCAGTTTTTTGTCCAGTCCTTTCCGGAACAGGAATATCTTACTCAAATTACTAGATAGATGGAATAGGGCAGTGAGCCCTAAAACCGAATAAAAATCAAAATAGAAATTGGCAACAGGTACAAAAAATACCGACGAGCCAAAACCGCCAATAGTACCAATTACTTCAGCAATTAAGGATAGAAACAAAAAAATGTAACTAATGTCCCGCACGCAACTACTTCAGTTTCTTCAGCAAATAGGAGAAAGACAAAGCCGTTGATTTCGCACGCTGTTCATTGGTTGATGAACCAGCATGACCACCTTCGGTATTCTCATAATAGTAAATCGGGTAGCCCATATCCATCATTTTGGCTGCCATTTTTCGGGCATGACCAGGATGCACACGGTCATCACGCGTAGAGGTATAGAAAAATACTTCAGGATATTCCGTGTTGGATTTTAAATTATGGTAAGGCGAGTATTTTTTAATGAACTCCCATTCCTCCGGAATATCTGGATTGCCATATTCACCCATCCAGCTGGCGCCTGCCAATAGTTTATTGTAGCGTTTCATATCCAATAGCGGCACTTGGCATACCACAGCATTATACAGGTCTGGACGTTGGGTAAAGGCCACGCCAACTAACAAGCCACCATTGCTACCACCCATAATTCCCAAATGTTCTGGGGAAGTTATTTTACGAGCAATTAGATCTTCAGCAACAGCATGAAAATCATCATAAACATTTTGGCGTTTTTCCTTTAAACCGGCTTGATGCCATTTTGGCCCGTATTCGCCACCACCTCGAATATTAGCCAACACAAACACACCACCATTTTCAAGCCAGCCTGTTCCAAAACCGCCAGAATAAAATGGGGTAGAGGACGACTCAAAACCACCATAGGCGTATAAAAGCGTTGGGTGACTGCCATCGGTTTTCATGTTTTTGGGCGATACAATAAAGTAGGGTATCAACGTGCCATCAGGTGATTTGGCTTTATGCTGATTTACTTCAAACTTACTGCCATCAAAAAATGCAGGTAACGATTTGAAAGCCTTATAAGTGTTGTCATTTGCATTGGCACTATAAAGCGTTTCTGGAGTTAAGAAGTTTTCAAACTGAAAATAATAATCATCTGTAAGTTCATTGGTGTTCACTACCGAAAGAGAGCCAAAATCAGGTGCGTTTACGGGTTTGCTGTGCCAGTGTTTTCCATCAAAAGTGTAGATAAACAATTTGCTAATTACATGGTTAAGCACATTGATTATCAACGTATTTTTGGTAGTTGACATTCCAGATACACTCGAAAATTCATCCGGTTGGTACACGAGGTTAATGGTATGTTTTCCCTCCAACAAATCTGTCATGTTTAAACTTATAATAGCACCTTGCTTATAAGTGGTATCATTCACCGTCCAGTCAGACTTTAGACTCATAATCATTTGATTATTTAATACACCACTGGGTGCCGCATCTTCTGGAATATCCAAGCTGATCAATTTATCATTGTGCCACACTTTCATGCTGCGTGTAAAGAAGGTCACAGCCTGGTAAACAGTAATATATTTTTTGTCACCATCACGTAGTACCCCAGGCCACGAGCCTACATCGGTAGTGTTGCCCTCATGGATAAGTTGGGCATCGGCTAAAGAGGTACCGCGTTTCCATATTTTTACCTGATTTGGGTAACCCGAAGTCGTCATGGTATTGTCGCCAAAATCGGAGCCAACCAAAATCGTGTTTTTATCTACATAATCTGCAGAGCCTTTAGCTTCCGGAATATAAAAACCATCGCTTATAAACTGCTTGGTTATCGCATCAAATTCTTTGGTTTCCACAGCATCTCCACCACCATTACTCAAGCGAATTAAAAAGCGGTTATAGTCTGGATACAGGCCCGAAGCACCTTTAAAAACCCATTTTTTATCATCTGCTGCCGATAGTGCATCAATATCTAAAACCGTTTCCCATTTTGGATTGCCACTGGTATAGTCGGCTTGGGTTGTGCGGCGCCATATACCACGAACATGGTCTTTGTCTTTCCAAAAATTGTACACATAGTCACCGTAGGTGGTTGGGTAGGCAATACGGTCTGTGGAGTTGTAAATGGCTAGGGCCTGATCATAAATGTTTTGATAATACGGTGTGTTGGTAAGCTTGTCGACCGTTTTTTGGTTTTCTTCGGCTACGAAGGCTAGTGCTTTTTCGCCATCTACTTCTTCAAGCCATAGATAAGGGTCCTCTTGTGCAAATACTGTCATACTGAATAAAAAGATTCCGGAAAGTAATAAAGATTTCATAGTGCGTTGGTTTTTAGTGGATTTTAAAGATACAAATTATAAGGTTACACTGACACAAAATAATAACGGGTTACATACTTAAAATGAAGTGCCTAACACGTAATTTTTTATGTTTATTGGTTTATGACGGAAGAAGGTTATTTGGTTATTTATTTATGACCGAAGACGGATGATTGGAGACCGAAGTAATCTGTTTTTTCTGCTTATTGAGTTAGAGATTCTTCGCTTTGCTCTGAATGACGGTAATTAGATGCTGAACCACGTTTCGAGAACCTCAACGTCCGTTCAGCATGACAAGTTTGTGGTGGTGTTTTATTTCTTTCTTTTTTATTCATGGGTATTATTTTATTTAAAGGAATTCATGAATGCTTCGCATTTGAGGGACCAAAAACGAACCAAAAAGTCCTTTGCTGTAGGTATGTATTTTTTATGGTTATACACTAACCATAAAAACCATAACCAAATACCTGAATTTGCTACAAGGCTTCGAAAATTTTTAACGGTATTTGGTTATCTATACTGACTACAGCTGGTTCCTGCTGCGCAGGAATGACAAGTGAGGTACGACCGAAGTAATCTGTTTGTTTGCTTGTTGGCTGTGAGATGCTGAATCACGTTTCGAGAGCCTCAACGTCCGTTCAGCATGACAAGTTTGTGGTAGTCAATCACAAGTTTGCGGTGGTCAATCACAAGTTTGCGGTAGTTAATCACAACTGGAACATGGTTAATCACAACTTTGTACCACCTAATCAAAAGTTTGTACCACTCAATCACTCAAGTGTACCTAGCAATAACTAATGGGGAACGACCAATAACGCTTGGGGAATGACCAATAACTCTCGGGGAATGACCAATCACGCTTGGGGAATGACCAATAACTCTTGGGGAATAGCCAATAACTCTTTGGGAACGACCAATAACGCTCGGGGAATAACCAATCACTCTCGGGGAATGGTCAATCACGCTTGGGGAACGACCAATCACTCTTGGGGAACGACCAATCACTCTTGGGGAATGACCAATAACGCTTGGGGAATGACCAATAACGCTTGGGGAACGACCAATAACTCTCGGGGAACGCCTAATCACGCTTGGGGAATGACCAATAATGCTTGAATTTAGTGATATTCCGCCTATTTTTCACATAGATTGTTAGCAAACGTTTTTATCTTGCTTTTTCAATATAAGGTGGTTTCCAGTCGCCATTCATCGCTGATTCTTCAGGACCATAAATACGAAGGCATAAATAAAATGGTTCTTTTGGTGCCGGAAGCCAATTTGCTACTTTATCGGAAGTAGGCTTTTCATGTTGAATGTAAATGGTAAAACTACCATCTTTATCATACACCAACCCTTCTGAAGTAGAATTTATAAGATATCGGTCTAATTCATTCTCAACTAAATACCCTCCTACACCGTCAGCTTTTTTATTGTACATGGTAATGGACCAAAAATATTTAGCTGGAGGAATTTGATCTTTGTTAAAATGCATGATGTATTTATTCTCGCCATTTAAGACCTCCCCATTATTATCAACATAGCCCATAGGATAAAAGGCTTCTATTTTATCATTGGCATAAATACCAACCATAGCAGCTGCAGCCCTTAATAAATGATTCCCTTTAAAGAATTCTCTAGGACCAAATGCGTCCATCATATTCCAACCGTTTACTTGTTCGGCAATATTTCCTGCTTTGTTTTTAATGTCTGCCATGCCTTCTTGAACTCCCGCTTCTATCGCTGCTACGATTTCCGGACTATAGTCTGCGGAATTAAATGTGGCACCAGGAGCAATCCCTATTTTTTCAAACTCTTTTAAAAGCGGTTGATCCTCTTCATGAAAAGGCTGAACTAGTGTTAAGTAAAAATTGAAATAGTCTATGAACTTCGCATTTGTTAAATCTGCTGGATTTAGTTTTATCCACTCCAGTTGAGGAGCGGTTTTCTTTGTTTCTTCTCCTAAAAAGGTGCTCATTGGTTGAACTTTCAGTTCTTTTTGAACAGCAATCACATTGGGCAAATCATCCTTGCCTAACAATTGTGTTCTACCAATGGTGGTAACTAATTCACTTTCGCTTCTATACACTTTTTTAAACTTTCCTTCAGGAATATCACCTTTCCATTTGGGCCCAACAAACAAATAATCTCCGGCATCCGTGCCTGTAGAACGCGTACCGATATAAGCAAAATTATGTGTGAATAAATCTATAAACTGAATAACATAGTACCGGTCTTTTATTTCGGGTACAGAAATAACCATAGGTTCTGTACGCAGGTCCATAGCTATTAGAGAGTAGGGCGTGTCGGCATTCATAGTTACCACATCTGTACGGGTATGATCTGCTGGACTGGTATCATGGGTAAAGGTGTTGAAATCACCGCGATATCCCGGACTAGTAGAATCTACCATAGTAAAATACATGGCCTGATACCCCATCAATATGGGGTAGGCAAAAATATAGGCTTCTTTCGCAATGGATTGCGCTTCGCTGGGAGTAAGTTCGGTTTCCGAAACTATTTCTGCTTCTTTTTTAGTGTTGTTTTTGCAACCTAAAACGAAACAAATGCTGAAAACTATTAAAACTATCTGCTTGGTCATGTTATCTACTTATTTAATTTGTTTTATCATTTTTGGGGTTTCCCATTCCCCAGTTAATATGTTATCCTTTGGTCCATATAGTCTTAATACAGAATAAAAAGGTCCATTGGGTGCGGGAAGCCAATTAGACTCCAATGTTTTTTCAGGAGCGTCTTTTTGGACATAAATGGTTAAAGAGCCGTCGTCATTTTTAACAAAATCATCAACCATAGAAGCGTTTATTAAATATCTATCTATGTCATTTTCTACCAACAATTGTGATTTTCCATCGTACATGGTCAAGGACCAAAAGGCATTAACAGGAGGTAAACTATCGGCTTGAAAAGTGAGTGTGTAATTATTTTGAGACGCATCCATAGGTTGGCCATCTGCATCCACTAAAAATGTTGGGTAAATGGCTTCCAAAGCCGAGTTACCATATATTCCCAAATGTGCGGCAACCGCCCTGATTAAATAAATATCATTGAAATTATAATTGTTTTTAGCACTCTTTTCTAAAAAGGTTCTTGTTCCAAATATTTTAGAACTACCCAGCGGATCTGTGTTGGTTTCAGCTATAAAAGCTTCCATTTTTGCAAAACCCTCTTTTACGCCTTGTTTAATAGCGTCTTGTATCTCTGAACTAAAACCATTAAAATCATAACCTTCAGGAGTTCCAATGCCTAATTTTTTAAAACGTTCCAATAGGTCTTTTTCTGAAGTATTAGGATTTTGAATCAATTTAAGAACTGCATCCAGATAGTTAAATGAGGCTTCTGTAAACTGTGCACCTTCAACCCATTCTGGGTACACATCGGTTGGTGTACTTTCTTTAGGTTCTTGACCTAAATAGGCACTTAATTTTTCTAACTTATAGTCACTTTGAATGGCTTTAACATTATCCAAATCATGAGCATCTAATAACTGTGTTCGCACAATGGTGAAGAAAATACCTGTTTCTGTTCTAATAACGTCCGTAATACCCTCAGGAACCTCTCCGTCCCAATCATTAAGAGCTATTAAATAAGTGCCTGCTTTACTACCTGTAGTTAGTGAACCCACGTAGGCAAAATTGTGGGTATATAAATCAATAAATTGGAAACTGTAATATCTATTTGGGTCTATTTCAGGAACTGTAACAACTATAGGTTCTGTTCTTACATCATTCCAATACATGCAGTAAGGGGTGTCGGAATTAACTGTTACTATGGCTTTGTCTTGAGGTGTATATAGCCTAGCCTCGCAAGATATGTTATTAATCTTACCCTTATAATCTCCCGAATTTTCATTGATAGTATTCGCGTAAAAGGTTTTATAATTCAAAACCAATGGTAAACCATAAACATAGGCTTCTTTGGCAATTGTTCTGGCTTCTTCTTGTGATATCTCTTTTTTTTGTGATTCTTGACACCCCATAGCAAAAAGAAGAAGTGCCAAAGTCATCCATTTTAATTGTGTTTTCATATTTAAAATTAGTACATGGTTTAGTTATAACGTTGCCTAACAATTGGACATAATCAATGATTATATCCAACCTATAGCACTAATATATTAAATTAATTGATAAGCATGAGATATAAAAAACCACGAACTTAAAACATTCGTGGTTTTTAAAAAGTAATTAAGGGTTTTTACCTTACAATGCGCCTTACTCTTTAATACGTCTAAAGGATAGGCCTCTAAACTGATGGTACTGCGGGCTGTTGGCGCCAAAGATGGCTTTTACGGCGCGCTTGACTGCCTGAAAGGTATCTACATAGCCTGTTACGGGCTCGTTGAAGAACTTGTTGCGCTCTACACGTGCGGTACTCCATACGGCTTGTGTGGTGCTTACGGCATTGTTAGTAGTTTTCATGGCATCGCGCTTGGCTACCAGTGCGGTGAGTTGCAGCTCGGGGATGTTGGGCTGATACTGGGTGCAGGGCGTTAGCACGTTAATGAGGTCCGTGAAATGTTGTATCTGCTCGGTAAAGGAGGTCTGGCTGGCACTCACGTGGTTTGCGGTGCTGTCCGGATCTATTTTAATGATACGTGTGCCACGGATTTTGCGTACGTAGTGCCTGGCGTTGTCTATGGTTGCTTGTGGGGCACCGGAGGCTTCAAGCTCGTTTAGGATGCGTGTTGCCAGTGGTTTGAGGTCACCATACACATCTTGACGGGCTTGGGTGGTGCCCTTTTTTTCCTGCATTTTGGCACGGGCGTTGTCCAAGAGGTCTTGCCCTTTGTCGTTCATGGTTTGTAGGCTTGCTACGGCAATGGCGGGATTACTGGGGTTGTAATCGGTGCCATAGGTTATCAGGTAGTCTACCACCTGAATGCCGTGGGTGATGTTGAGCGCCATGCCGGTTTCGTAATAGCCTGCGGTGCGTGCACGCTTCAGTTTTGGCTCTTTCCCGACGCTATCGGTGGGAACTTTGGCGGTTGGGGCTTGCAATTGGATGTTGTGTTTTTCCAATAGTTGTTTTGGCAGTTGTGCCACTTGGTTGATTAGTTCGTCCGCTGTGTGCGACTTGGAACCGTTTTTTAATTTAGTACTCATAACTTTTCTTGTTTTAAGTTATTAAAGATTTGGTTTTGCCGCTTTCCGGTTTTATACAGATTGCTCTTGCCACGGCTATGCAGGGTTTCTGTTAGGTTTTGATTTGTGTCTTCGAGAGCCTCAGACACCAGTATTCGAGAGCATTTCGACATCTCGACTTCGCTCGATGCAGGCTTGCTCAGTGTGACACTATTAGTTTTTAGGTATTAGGCATTAGTTTTTAGTCCCAACACTACTGTATTGGGATTACTATTAACTATTGTTCTTAGGGAGAGATTTTTGTCCAGACACTGACGGTCTGGATTTTAGTGGTTGATGTTCTAGATAGGTTTATTTTTTGTTGCAACTTGAAAAATAAACACTCAAACTGACAATGATTTTTGCTATTAATTGTCTTATAATGAATCGAATATAGAAAATGATTTTGATATATGCAAGACTTTTTATCGATAAAGTGTTATTTTTTTACGATTAAGTGCGTTTTTATGGGTTGAATGGTGGGTTTTGGTGACTGATGACAGATGACAGATGACTGAAGACTGAAGACTGTAACAGGTGCTGATTATTTCTGTGTTCTTTTTAATGAAAGCTTAACTCATAATGACTATCAAAATAAAATAGCGTATCCCGATGTCATTTTTTATAAGTATCTTCATAATCTACAAACAACCAAAAACATGAAAAGATTATTTTTGCTAATCTTGCTAATTATTTTTTCAGGAATACTTATTGCCCAAAACCCAAAGAAAAAAGGAATACTTCGAGATTCTTTGGATAACAAATTGGACTTTAGTGATTTTCTATTGAACCCTAAAGGTTTTATTCCATTCTTAAAACCAGTTACCGAACCGGCATTGGGAGGTATAGGCGTTATGGGTGGCCCAATTTTTATCAATCCAAACAAGCATCCGTATACTGATAAGTACACGACGCCCAATATTACAGCCATTATGGGAGCTTATACGGCTAATGATACGTGGTTTGTTGGCGGCGCTCATATTGGCGTTATAACAAAGTATAAATTCAAGTATTCCATTGGAGGTGGTTACGGTTCCATTAATATGGATTTTTATAGAAACCTACCTGTATTAGGCGAAAGGGAATTTGCTTTCAATTTTAGGTCTGTACCCATTTTTGGTTCGCTTTTAAAGCAGTTTGGAGACTCAAACTTTTATGCTGGCATAGAGTACGTTTTTGTGTCGAGTCATGTAAAACCCGAATTCCAATATGACGAGCTGCCAGATTTTATAAAGGAAAAGGACTTTAAGAGTATCTTGAGTAGTCCGGCTTTGGTGGTGGAATATGATGGGCGCGACAATTTTTTCTCGCCCGATAAAGGAACTTTTGTAAACATAAACTATCATTTCAATGACAGCTGGACAGGAAGTGATTATACATTTGGCACATTTGAAGTAAGGGCCTTGCATTACCTGCCCATTTTGCATAACTGGATCAGTGGTTTTCGTTTTCAAATGGATTTGCAAAACGGCGATGCACCGTTCTATGTGCATCCTGCGGTTCAGTTACGTGGTGTGCCACAGGCCAGATATCAGGGAGATGAAACTTACTTGCTGGAAACCGAACAACGCTATGATTTTACCATGCGATGGAGTGCTGTTGCTTTTGGCGGATTGGCTAAAGCGGTTCAGGAGCAGGAACGATTTTCGGATGCCGATTATGTTTACAATTACGGAGCAGGTTTCCGCTATTTAATAGCCAGGAAGTTTAAAATACGTATGGGAATAGATGTCGCTTGGTCCAATAATGACTTTGGTTACTATCTGGTTTTTGGAACAGCTTGGGGGCAGCGTAACTAATAAACACAATTAAGAAAAGAATAATTTTAAAGCGCAATAATAAAAATAAACCAAATATGTCCATAAAGAAAGCGACACTATCAATTTTAGTAATCTTAAGTTTTATCTATCAATCGTATGCCCAAGTATATTCTGAATTAAACACCAAGGACAGAGATTCTATAGAATATAATTATTTGCTGCCCATCTTTGGAAAAAAGACAGCAGCTTTGGGTTTTGATTTACCCTATTCTGCGGGTTTGGGTGTTAATTACCTGACGCAAAAGTCCAACATTACTATTTCAAATGTGAGTATAGGTTTTAATAACAGTGATCTTTATAATGTTGATGAACTTATACGGTTCAATAAAACAACGGCAACATCCAATGGTATTAACGTGCGTCCGGACTTGTGGATTTTTCCATTTTTGAATGTCTATGGCATTATTGCTAGGGCCAATACATCAACTCAAGTAGATGTGAGTGTGGTTATCCCCAGAATTAATAACTCCGAAGAATTGTTCAGAATTCAAACCAATCCAGAGTTTAGTACCACCACACTAGGTTTTGGTTTAACGCCAACGGCCGGTTTTTTTGGTGGCTGGATTGCTTTTGATATGAACTTTACGTGGACCGATGTTGATGCCCAGGAAAACCCGGTTTATGCCTTTGTGTTTGACCCTAGAATAGGGAAGACCTTCAAACTTAAAAAACCAGAAAGGAATATCTCGGTATGGGTAGGTGGTTTTCGGGTAAAGGTCAGTCGGGATACACGAGGTAGCTTGGCATTGGGTGATGTTTTGCCCATAGACCAATGGGAAAGTAAAGTTGCGGCAGGTCAGGTTAAAATAGGGGAAGCCCAAATAGAACTGGATGACTGGTGGAATGGCTTAAGTCCGGTACAACAGTCAAACCCTGTAAATATTGCCAAACGTGAAGGCAATCAATTAAAGCTTAACGCTGCTTCGCAATTGTTGAATGGTGCCGAAAATGCTTTGGGAACAGCCGAAAGTTCTACCGTGGACTATACTCTGGACAAAGAACAGGAAACCATGTGGAACTTTATTGTAGGTTCACAATTTCAATTAAATAAACATTGGATGATACGTGCCGAATATGGCTACTCATCTGGCAGACAACAATTTTTTGGAGGTCTGCAATATCGCTTTGGACTTTAAAAACTAAATTATGAAAAAACCTATTTTACTTTTGGCATTTACAGTCTTTTCTGTAACGGCTTTGCAGGCTCAAGCAGCTCTTTTTGCGTTATTGTTTGGTGACAAGGTAGCCTCCGAAAAATTCAATATCAGTTTGGAGTTTGGTGTCACACAACCATTCTATTCCAATTTGGACAATGCCGACAGATCCAAACTGGGAATTAATTTCGGAATAGGTGGTAATCTCAAACTATCCGAAAATTGGTTTTTTAATCCCAATATTTACTTTTTGGCCAGAAGAAACCTGCAATTGGATAGCTTTACCTTATCTACCGGCAATCCAAATTTAGATTCACAATTTGCCAATGCAGAAACCAATGTAACCTTAAACTACATTGATGTGCCCTTATTGGTTACTTACCAAACCAATAATAAAAAATACCGCTTTGCATTAGGGCCGCAAATATCGTTTTTGCAAAAGTCCAGAGCGGAGTTTATGAGACCCGAAGGCAGTTTTACCCAAAACTTTGATGGGTACACCGAAGACGTTGACTACGGCCTCATGGCAGACTTTGCCTATGTTTTAGGGAAAGCCCATAAAGGCAAGGGTATTATTGTACACTTGCGCTATTACCACGGTTTTACCGATATTTTAAAAGACCAAATTAGTACGCAAAACAATAACTCTAGTTACCTGTCATTACATCTTACCTTACCATTTATCACTGATGAACTGGCAGAAAAAAACCTAGAGGAACTTAACAACATGTCAAAAGACTAAAGGAAAGAACAGGATAAAAATAGACAAGAGAAAGAGCCTTTTTTTCAAGGTTTGCAAATGGTTTATGGTAATTTTGAAACACAGCACAGTAGTTTTTCTGAATTATCTACCTTAAAATTCTCAAAAAATCGAAACCTAAAACTAGGCCTTTTTTTTGCTGCGTAAACAGGATCACCATTATTGCCAACGGTCAAGTATAAGCGTAGTGCGGGATTAGAAGCACTTCAGTTCCGGCTTGGCTTTAAGTTTTTTAATGGTCAATTCATCTAAATTTAGCACTTTCGCCCGCATTGCGCTTATACAATGTTGGAGGTCGTTTTCATCTTATTCAGTTTCCGGGTAATCAATAAATACCAGCTTTTCGTCCTTGTCAAGATACACAGTCGTATAAAGCGTTTTTTTGCCATTTAAACGATAGTACCTTAAGATTTGAATATCCACACTGAAGAAATTCACTTTTTGGTTTTCAACTTTCTTTTCACCCAAGTATGTGATTGATTCAGTCTCCGATATGGCCTCTTTTAAATTATTGGAATAATAGGAAAAGGGAAAATTCCGATTAATATTTACATTTGCTTCATTTGATTTTATTCCCTGAAAAAAATCCAGATGATTATTGGTCAATTCTATTTTAGTGTCTTTAACTGGTGATTTTTTTGAAAGTTGCTCTAATTCGGGATAGTAAATTGATGCAAGTTCTTTGGTCAAGGGAAAACTGGCACCACTATATGAATTGTCTGGTCCCTTCAAATTGGTCAGGACAATTACCACAAATTTATCCTCTGGAATAACCAAGGCCTGACTACTAAATCCAGTTCTAAAACCGCCACTGTGTTCTGAAATGGAAATGCCTCCCAAGGGCCAATTCATCCATCCTGCTCCCGTTGAAATGTAGTCGCCATTTTCTAGTGTTGCTGGCTTAAACATCGTTTTCTTCGATTGCTCATTAAGGAGTTCTGTTGTAAAAAGGGCATTGTAAAATTTCATTAAGTCATTTGCAGTTGTTCGAATACCTGCATCTCCTCTGCCATGTGCAACAGGTGCAATTGAAATCCCATTTCCAATTCCGGATACTGGACTATTTATTATATCCGTGTCATAATAAAAATAACCGGAAACCCTGTGAGGGATAATTTTGTAAGGATGGTCAACGTATGTCTCCTTGAGGTATAAAGGCTCGAAGATGTTCTTTTCGAGATACGCTCCATAAAATTCTCCTGTTATCCTTTCAATCACAATCCCTAAAATAAAGTGTCCACTTGCATAGGATACATCAGTTCCGGGTTTAAATTTTAGTTCTTCCTTAAAATGAACTTTTAGAAAGTCACTGTCTGTCTGTGTTTTCAAAAACAATTCATTTGATGCATTCCAGTCGTATAGACTCCAATCCTCAACCAACCCAGATGAATGGGTTAGAAGATGTTTTATGGTAACGGGTTTCCAAAAATCAGGAGCTTCCGGTATATATTTTTTTATTGAATCATCCAAGTCCAATTGTCCGTTTTCCGCCATCAACAATATAGCTGCGGCTGTATAGGTTTTGCTCATTGACGCTATAGCAAAGACCGATTTTTCTGTCACCTCAACATCTAATTCCAAATTAGCTTTTCCATAATATCCTTCGTCAATTATTTTTCCATCTTTGGCAATCAGAAAAGCTATTCCCGGAATATCCATAGATTTCATTCTTTCCTTAATAATTCTATGTGCTTCATTCTGGGAATAAGCAATGGAATATTGCAGGAAAATGAGTAGGAATATTAATCCGATTCTTTTCATTGTATTCTGTTCTTAAATGACCACCAACGGTCTAGGCTATGATTTCGTTGCGGAAAAATCCGCAGGATTCTTTCCGCCGTAGCCGAAAGATAGCAAATTTGCGTTGAATTCCGATTAGGAATTCAACCGCAATGAATTATAGCCATTGTT